>AP038806.1:0-3060000 GCA_047150005.1 Nitrospira sp.
CGTACACCGGTCTTCCAAGGAGAGCTGCGCATAGTGTCGTCCCATTGCAACACCTTACCCCACAGGTGTTGCACTTCGTTTGTGAATCTAGGGCATCCATTCCTCGATCACGACTCAATGCTGAGGAGAAGGTCTTGACTGGATTCCCGCTTCCGCGGGAAGGACACACGTCAGTGCTTCTGATGGCAAACTGATCCACTACCCTCCCCTTTTTCGATAGGCCCCGGTATAATGCGCCGCGCCAAAGAAAGAAGGTTGAGGCAGAGGAAACCAGCTCGCATGGCGGGATTCACAGCGAAATCGATCGGCATGGCGGGCAGCATCATCGGACTGGCCGCCATCGCAGCGTGGCTCGGCCTGGCCCATAGCTGCGATCCTGATACCGGCGAACCGGTGATTGCCGGTCAGGTCCGGATCACGCCGGCGCTCGCCGGCCAAGTACGTCCGACCGACGTGCTGTTCGTGATCGTGCGACGTCCCGGCTCCTCGCCCAGGCCGGTCGCGGCGAAACGGATCGACCAACCGGTGTTTCCCGTCTCGTTCGAGATCACCAACGCCGACGTCATGGTCCAAGGCTCGGAACTGCGTGGCATGGTGGACGTCGTCGCCAGGCTCGATCGAGACGGTCAAGCCGGCCCGGCGCAACCCGGAGACATCGAAGGACGATATGCGAAGAATCCGACGTTGCCGGGCGGGCGAAATCTGGAAATCATCTTGGACTCGGTGAAGCAGTGAGGAACGTCTCTGAGCGAAAGCGCGCTGAGACGCTGGAAGATCACAATGAGTGAGGGCGCGAGGCGTATGTAGTTGGATACGTCGAGTGTCCGAACGACGTGAGAACGCAGCGGGGGAGCTTTTTCAGCATCACGGCTAGGGACCGGAGGGATCGGCATCTAGCTCCATATTCCAATACAGATAGTCCCGCCAACTTTCCGGCGTATTTCTGATTCCAATGGTAATCGTGACGATCGGACTCCAGCGCGGCTTCGCCGGCCGCTTCATCAGGCGCATGCCCGCTTCATCCGGCGTGCGGCCGCTCTTGCGGTTGTTGCAGCGCCAGCAGGCGGTGACGATGTTCTCCCAGGTCTTTCGGCCCCCCTTGGCGATCGGCACGACATGATCGAAGGTGAGTTCTTCCGTCCGATATTTCGTCCGGCAATATTGGCAGGTATAGCCGTCTCTGGTAAAGATGTTGATGCGTGAAAACTTGACCGCCCGATGACTGTCCTTCAGACGAACCAGCTTGAGCAGCCGCATGACCGACGGCAACTTGAAGGAGATCGACACTCCATGGATCTCGCGATCGTACACCTCCAGCACTTCGACTTTTCCTTGCCAGAGCAACGCAATCGCTTTTTGCCAATGGACGACACGCAGGGGTTCATACGTGGAATTGAGCAGGAGGGTCATTTCCATTCGGAAACCTCATTCCCAACCGAGGCTCCATCATCGAGAGGGCCTTTCGCCGGTCTGGGTACGCTCACGTATGTCTATGCCATAAGGCAGCCGCTAAATCAAGCTACGGGCCGTTCCGGAACGCGACGTCTCCGCCGGTCGACCTGCAAGAGTCGGCGAGGGTAGGAACGATGTCGGACTTCGTCACGGTCGCCACGGTCGATCAAATTCCACCGGGAGCCTCGCGCACCGTCGAGGTGCACGGCGTGCGGATCGCGCTGTTCAACGTCGACGGGGCCTACTATGCCGTGGACAATACCTGCCCCCACGCAGGGGGACCGCTGGGCGAGGGATTCGTGAGTGGGGACGTCGTCGAATGTCCCTGGCACGGATGGGCGTTCAATCTTCGCACCGGCGAACGGTGCGGCAATCCGAACATCACCGTCGCCTGCTGTCCGGTGCAGGTGACTGACGGCGAGATTCAGGTCGCACTCCCGCCGGACTTTAATCTGCACGGAGCCTGAGTTAGGCCGGCCCCCGCGCGCCGGGAAACTGCGGCACGGACGGTCCGGACGGGTCCACTTGATCCGGCTCTTTGGGCGTCACCCCGTCGGCCGGGAGCGACGCGGCGTTGACTTTCTTCAACGACAGATTGGCGTGCCAGATGAACTCGCGCTCGAACCATTGCCCTCCCACCCCCTGATCGCGGAGCTGCACGCGTATTTCGTAGAGGTCGCCGTCGACCTGCTTCACGCGCCACTCGCCGAGCCTGGCATTGAGTCCCCGGTCTTTCATGGACTTCACATGCTCGGTCATGGCCTGGAGAATGGTCGGATAGCCCAACGCGCGGTGGGTCTGCACCAAGGCCAGCGCATCGGCGCTCCGTCGGTCGATCATCGGATTGACGACGGGAGGCTTCGTCCAGATAAAGTAGGCCGCCCCTACGAGAAGGACGACGACGGCGAGATAGTGAAGCGCTTTGACCATGGAGAGAAGAACGCATCATAGGAAGCAGGCGTTCATGAAGTCAACCGACGGACACCGTTTGGTCGTGGGTCAGTTTCCTCTTGCGTCATGCTGGCGAAAGTGGGCATCCATTCCTCATCAGGACTCAATGCTCCACTACCCCACCGTTTCGAGTTTCGAGTTTCCAGGGTTCGTTGTCAGGCAGCTTGTACGGTCGAAACGCGATATGTTACAAGTACCGGCCAAGCAAGACTTGTTCTTTCAATCATGCATCCGGCACAACCTGAGGCGCTGAGCAACCTATGAAGTTTTTTCTCTACGGCGACAATGTCAACCCGACCCAGCTCAAGCGACGGGCTCCGGAACATGAGTTCGTGACGCTGGCGACACTCCCCGAGCATACGATCCAGTTCGGCCGCTGGTCGTCGCAGTGGCGTTGCGGCCTGGCCAACGTGGTCCCCTCGCCGGGGGAAAAAGTCTGGGGGGCGGTCTTCGAGGTGACGGAGGAGGACATCAAGCTCCTGGACCAGTTCGAGGACGACGTGCCGCAGGGTGCCTATCGGCACGTGCAGGTCACCGTCCACGACCAAGCGGGCGAGAAGATGCTCGTGACCACCTACGCCGCTGAATCGATCGGCAAGTTCAAGCCCAAAGACCATTACCTCGATTGGGTCATCAAGGGGCTCAAACACTGGAAGTTCCCGGAGGAATGCATCGAGCAGTGGCAGTTGTACAGGCCGAAATAACTTGGGAGCCTAAGGAGAATCCATGCCGAAGCCGAAATATCATATCGTCGTCTGTACCAACGCCCGGCCCCCGGGCCATCCGAAGCCCTCCTGCGGCAGCCAGGGCTCCGCGCAGTTGCTCATGGCGTTCAATATGGGCCTGATGCAGCGGGGCATCATGCCGGGCGAAGTCCTGGTCAGCGGCTCCTCCTGCCTTGGTCCCTGCGAGCAGGGCCCGACTGTCGTCGTGTATCCGGACGGGACCTGGTATTCCAAAGTCACGGAAGCGGACGTCGCCGTCATCCTCGACGAGCATATTAAGGGCGGGAAGCCGGCGGCGAAGCTCAATCCAGACGCCGTCTGGCAATAACGCCCGTCGAGGATTAGGCCCTCAACCTTCTCACACATGGGTAGCCATACCGCTCACGAGCACAAACACGACGCCCCTCAGTCCATCGGCTGCATGGTGATCACCTGCAGCGACACCCGCACCAGGGAAACGGACGCCAGCGGGCATCGCATCATGCACATGCTCAAGGACGCCGGTCACAACGTCGTCGACTACTACATCGTCAAGGACGAGCCAGCCAAGATCAAAGCCAAGATCAAGGACGGCGTCGCGAACAAGCGCATCCAGGCCATCATTATCAACGGAGGAACCGGCATTTCGCGCCGGGACTCGACCTTCGAAGCCGTGGACTCGATGTTGGAGAAACGGCTGGAGGGATTCGGGGAAGTGTTCCGCTACCTGACCTACCAGGAAATCGGCTCACCGGCGATCATGAGCCGAGCCACCGCCGGTATCATCAAAGGACGCGTGCTCTTCTCTACACCAGGATCAGAAAACGCCGTCCGCCTCGCGATGGAAAAGTTGATCCTGCCCGAGCTGGGCCACCTGGTCAGAGAACTGACAAAATGAGGTGTACTGGGCTAGAGGTGTAAAGGGGTACGGTAGTGTGATGCCGTTACCTCGTTACCCCCCTTGTACCCCCTTTACCCCCTCTCAGTCTTGGCCGATTTTCGGTTCCGAGTACCCCTCCATCTGCGGGATCTTCGACTGCGCGTAGCGCTTGTAGTGCATCAGCAGGTCACGCACCGAGACGATGCCGACGATGTTCCCATTCTGCGTCACCCCGAGATGGCGCACGCCGAGATCCCCCATCATGTCCTGCGCGTCGTCCACCGATTGACTGCCTTCTAGGGTACACACCGGGGAGGTCATGATTTTTTCGACGGTCAACTTGCCCAGCGGCTTGCCGCTGGAGACCGCGCGCCGGACGACGTCGGTATCCGTCACGATGCCGACGAACTGTTTACCCTTTTTCACCAGAAGGGCTCCGATGCGGGCCGACTTCATCGTCTTGGCCGCGCTGACGACCGAGGCCGTCGGACCGACGGTCTTGACCGGCTTTTTCATGATCTGCGCCACTGTAGCCATTCTTCTCCTCCCAATTAATGAATAGGAACCGCCCCTGTCCAATTTCGGCTGTTGACGATGGTCATGTTCAGCAGCTGAGCACGATCTTACCAAAAACCTTACGCGACAGCAGCTGTTCCTGTGCGGCCCTCGCCTCCCTGAGCGGATAGGTCCGGTCGATGACCGGCTTGAGCTTCCCCTGACCCACAAGTTCGGCAGCCTTGACCAGCTCGGCCCTGGTACCCATGTAGGAGCCCTTGATCGTGAACTGCCGGCTGTAGATGTACCGCAGATCCAGTTTGACCTCCGCCCCGGTCGTGGCTCCGCATGTGATCAAGCGGCCTCCCCTGGCCAACGAGGCGAGGCACTGCTGCCACACCTCCGGTCCGATATGCTCGATGACCACGTCGACGCCGCGGCCCTCCGTGAGCAGCTTTACCCGCTCGGCCACCTTCTCGCGGCTATGGTCGATCACCGCATGAGCCCCGAGCAGAACCGCTTTCGGAATCTTGTCTTCTGATCCGACCGTCGTGATGACCCGGGCGCCGGCCAAGTGGGCCATCTGGACGGCGATACTTCCCACGCCGCTCCCTGCCCCCATGATCAGGACCGTCTCGCCAGGCTGAAGCTGCGCCAGCGCAAACAGCATGTGCCAGGCTGTAACCGAGACGAGCGGAAAGGCCGCCGCCTGTTCAAACGTGAGGTTGCCTGGGATCGGCAGCACATTGCGAAACGGCACCTTCACATATTCGGCATAGCCGCCGTGCACCATCGCGCCGATCAGCGCGTAGGACCGGCAGGAGTTGTCACGCCCGGCCAGACATTCGTTGCACCGCCAGCAGCTGATCCCCGGCAAGACAAACACCCGGTCTCCAACCTTGATGCTGTCGGCCCGAACCCCGTCCACATGGCCGCCGGCCGCTTCCACCTCGCCGGCGATGTCCGAGCCGGAGACATGCGGAAGCGGCATGGGATAGGCCGGGCTCCCCTGCCTGATCCAAATGTCCAGATGGTTCAGGGCACAGGCCCGGACCCGGATCAAGACCTCCTCAGGCCCGATCTGGGGCTGGGGAATGTCCTCGTAGCTCAACTTCTCCGGCCCGCCGTGCTCTCGAAAAATAACCGCCTTCATAAAAGTCCTGTGTGCTGAGTTCCAAGTGCTGAGTTTCCGAAACTATCTTGCGTGACTCCATAAGGGTGGCTCGTTCGCCTCAAGCCTGCGCGTTCCGGTAGGATGATCAAAACGCCATGTAACGAGGCCGCAGGGAGCGAAACCCCGAGGCGTACGCGGCGAGGGTACGTTGAGGGGTTGCAGCGCCCGAGAACGACGTTAGATGGCGTTTTCATCATCCTGCTAGAAGTTCAACGTCCCCTCCACCACCATCACACACTGCCCCCCCACCTTCACCGTCTGAATCACATCATCGTCCGATTCCACCTGCACCAGAATCCGCGAGGGCCGTTCGATCTCATAACCCTGCTCGATCGTGATCTCGGTCATGGGGCCGACATCGACCACACCATGGTGCACCAAATAGGAGCCCAGCGCCCCGGCGGCGCTCCCCGTCGCCGGATCTTCCATAATGCCGATGGACGGCGCAAACATCCGCGCATGGACCGTGGCGAACGATTCGACCGTGATTGTCGTGAACACCATCAGGCCGTTGGCGCCGAACTGCCGGCACAGCTCGATGATGGCCGACGAATCCGGCTCGATCGACCGCACCGCCGTCAGAGTCCGAACCGGCACGATCAGCACCGGCAGACCGGTCGAGACGATTTCCAGCGGCCATTTTGCATCGGTGATCGCATGCTTAGCGATGCCGAGCGCATTGGCGACCTTATAGAGGTCTTCGGTGTCGTCCACGGTCTCCAGAAACTGGGGGGCCGGCTGCGTCATGACGACGCGGAGCACGCGGCCTGCGCGCACATGTAGATCGACAGGGAAGAGTCCGATGTTGCACTCCTGCACGACGCGCGTGACGGGCTCGGTGGCGGCGATCAGTCCGAGAGTCGTCAGCACGAACATGGTGCCTACGACCGGATGGCCGGCGAAGGGAATCTCTTGCGTCGGGGTGAAGATGCGGAGCCGCACGACTGCGGCGGGATCGAGAGGCGGAAAGACGAACACGGTTTCGGACAGGTTCATCTCTCGCGCGATTTGCTGCAACTCGTCGTCCGACAGTCCCTTCGCGTCGGGAAAGACCGCGACCGGGTTGCCGCCGAAGGGTTGCGTCGTGAACACATCGGCCTGGTAAAACTTCAGCGAGCGACGCTCGGACTCCATGATGTGCGGCACTGTAGGTCAGAGGCGATAGGCCTGTCAAACGTCCGCACGGCACATGAGGATTGCGCCCATTAGCGACCGCAGATAGGTCACAGCCTTGTACCTACGGTATTTTCTGTGGTTGACTTGAGTATCCCGCGTACCTATCCTTCCCGGCTTATATCCTCAACAACGCGCCTGCGGGGACCCGTATGGCCCGCCAACTCGAATTGAGCGTTCGGCCTGTCTTCTCGACACCACTACTGGTGTTCTCAGTCCCCGACTGTGCCTGCATCAACGATCAACTCAAGCAAGCCGTCCTCGAGCACGAATCTTCTCAGCTCGCCTATCGGGACCGTGAAGTCATCGGCTGGTCCTCGCCTCACGACATGTCCATGATGGAATGGGCCGGCGAACCCCTCAAACAGATCTTCGAGGCCGTCACGCAGGTCGCCGAGTTGGCCACGGAATTCTCGGCCCGCACGGGGAAGAACGCGCAACATCCCCACTGGCAGGTCGTGGAGATCTGGTCGAACGTGCAGCGCAACGGCGGTACCAATGGCTACCATGCCCACCCCGGATCCTTCTGGTCCGGCGTCTATTATGTGGACGTGGGAGATATCGCCGACCAACAGGACAAGGGGGGCGAGTTGCAGCTATACGATCCCCGTGGCTGCCTGCCGCGCATGCTGGCGCCCTACCTGCGCTACTCGCTGGACGAGTTGCACGACGCCGGCAATACCATCTCGTTCACGCCTTCAGCCGGACAATGCGTCATGTTTCCCGGCTGGCAGCACCATGCCGTCGCGCCCTACAAGGGCACCAAACCCCGCATCAGCATCGCGTTTAATTTGGATCCGATACTTAACAAATAAGCACCAAATCTCAAGCTACAAATCCCAAAAAGGAAATTCGAATTTCGGATTTGGAACTTGGGATTTGTTGCTTTGTGCTTCTTACCAAGAGTTAGGCAGTAACAGGGTAGGCTTCGTAGGACTGCACGAGCGGATTGGAAACATAGTCTTCCACGTAGTTCTTCACCAGGCAGTTTCGCCACAGAAGCCGGTTGGCGAACCTCGTGTCGATCTTGTGTAGTACCGTCACCTTGACGCCGGTTTTCCTCGTGAACTGTTCCGGACTGACGCCGCCGATGTCCGTATAGAGGCCCCGGCCGGACTGCATCATGCACTTCGGCACGTGGATGCGCTTCTGCGTCGTCACACGCCTGGCGATATCGTCGAACGTCAGCAGGACGGAGCAATCCGAATCTCCTCCCAAGGTCGCGTTCGGCACCATCAGGAACCTCGCCCGGTTCTTCCGGTACATGTTCAGGACCTTGTAGACACTCTTCGCCATCACGACCGTGTCCTTCTTTTCCAATTCAAGCGAATCGAACGCGCTCACGATCCGCTTGCGGTTCATGAAGGCCGTAATCGGCGCTTCGGTTTGGATGGTCTGGACATTGGGCAATCCCAAGTCGTAAAGGCGCCGGGCTTCATCGGGCAGATACTTCCGGCCCTGCCGCATTAAGTCCGCCGTCGGCTCCTTGATGCCTTTCACCGGCGTGAGACAGCCCATCCAGAGCACGCATTTCTGATTCACCGCCGAGATCATCTCGGCATCCTTCGACATCGTATGGGCGTCGAACGAATAGAAATTCGCCGACGAAACAGCTGGGCCGTCCAAGACCTTCATCAGGTGTTTGACCGAGGGCGCATGGGGCATGAGCCGCTGTCGGTAGTCGCCGAGCGTGATGACCGACAGCTCGAAGTTGATGCGCCCCGGATACTTGGCGGCCAACTGATGGATCTTCGGCACATGCACGTACCCGACGGTGAAGAAGGTGATGTTCTTGTCCGTGGAGGTGAGAAAGTCCTCGACCCATTCCATCGCCTTAGGATGGAGGAACAGATCCGTCCACTCCATGTACTCGTTGCCGCCAAGACACCAGAATTGCATCGGGTCCGTCGGCTTCTTGTTGAGGTAGTCGAGGATGAACTTCCAGTCCTCATCGGTCGTCTTCGGCGGATCGAGCGTCTCGCGATAGGAATGGTCGATCTCATAGCAGAACTCGCACTTCACCGGGCAGGTCTTGCCGAGGCTGATGGGGATCTTGCCCCCCTCCAGCTCACGGATCAACACTTCGCGGTAGTCGTTAGTCTTGAAGATGGGCGGCGCTTTGAGGATGGGAAGCTGGGTCGGCATTGATTCCCTGTTAAGAACTCGTCACACTGCACGCATGAACGAAGAGGCGATCTATAAGGAAGTGACCCACGCGCTGGAGATCCTGGGCCTCACGCTTCCGACGACCAAGGAAGATCTCGAACGGGCCAGGCGCGTGCAGCTTCATATCTGGAACCCGGCCCGCTATGCCAATCTGACGAACAATCCCAAACAGTACATGAAGAACTACCAGCGAGCCGAAGAGATGACCAAGAAGATCGAAGCGGCCTACAGTCTTCTCAGCGCCGTCTTGGTTCCGGATGACGAATCGAGTTAGCTGCCGACCCCGTGACTCATCACCCGACTCATCCCCTCTTTGCCGTCCTCTCCCTCACCCATAGAAACAGGCCAGGTCACTAGACCTGAGACACTATCTGATGAGCCCACCGTCTGCTGCTGCGCATAGATCTGCGGCAGCTTGTTCGTTCCGAACTTCGAGATATACAGAAACACGTGCTCGCGGGCGTTCACGCGGACGGCCCAGGGCTGGAAGTCGTTCTTGTAGAACTCCTCGCAGAGCTGCATCGCGTCCATGCAGGAGATTCCCACCGGCTCGTTCAGCGTGTAGTAGTAGTCCAGCGGCAGGTCATATTCTTCCTGCTTATGGATCGTGATGCCGAACTTCTCGGGATTGCGCACCATCGGCGTATGCCGATAGGCCACGAAGTAGAACAGCTCCACCGAATGGATCACCGGCTGGTTGTCGATCACGAACTGCCTGGTCTCCAGCGCCTCGTCCCTCGTTTCGCCGGGGAATCCGTAGAAGGCCATCACGTGGTTCCAGATGCCGGCCTTGGCCGCCAGATGGAGATTGTTCTGGATCACACTCTTCTTGGCATGTTTGTCCATCAGATTGAGCACGCGCTCATTCGCCGACTCCATGCCGTAATAGAGGGTGCAGCAGCCGGCCTTGGCCGCGAGATCCCAGACGGCTTGATCCTGCAACGTCTCCTCGAATCGAATCAGCGTCGTCCACTTGATGTCGACGTTCTGGTCCACGAGCATCTGCGAGACCCGCTTGAAGAGGGCCGGCGGGTAGGACTCGTCCGCGAATAGGAAATGCCGGCACTGATACTTGTCCCGCAGCGCTTTCACTTGCTCGATGACCAACTGCGCCGTCATGCCGCGATATTGATCGAAATAGCCCTGCCCATGATCGCAAAACGTACAGCGGCCCCAATAGCAGCCCCGCGTCGCGAGATAGGGAATGATCCGTTCCGGCACGAAGTAGAGATCAAGCGGGAAGCCGTCGAAGTCGGGAAGCGGCAGGGCCGTCGTCTTCTCCGTATAGACTTCTTTGTTCTGTTGAACACCTGCCGCCGCCCGATACATGAGGTTCGGAACGGACGCGAGGTCGCGCTGGCCGTTCAAGGCTTCGATCAGCCAAAGCAACGCATGTTCACCTTCATAAAGAATCGCCGAATCAAAGACTTCGGAGAAGAACCTCTCGTGATTCGGCAGCTCTTCCTGCAGCCGCGTAATCACGTTGCCGCCGACCACGACATGGATATGCGGGAACGTCTCCTTGATCATTTTGGCGAACGTCAACCCGGCAATGAGCTGCATCTGCGTGCCGATCGAGATGCCGACCACGGACGGCTTCTCCTTGCTCACTGATGGCAGCACCAGTTGATTGCAGATGTCTCGGTACACGTTCACCTGCTCGTCGTCGAGGCAGGCAAAGAGTTCTTTCGAGACGCCCGGCCTGTAGCCGAGGTTGCTCTCCATCGGGTAGAAGACCAGCGAGGCCGGATAGTAGGCGGCCGAGATGAACTGCATCGTTTCACGGAAGGTATTCAGCGCCGCTTCGAGTTTGTCCGCCTGGTAGAACCGCTCGCCGCGCACGACGCTCTTGGCATCTTCCGCCCGCGCCGCCAGATCGAAGACGTCGAGCGTCATGGCCTGCTCCAGCAGGGACAACTGCGCGGCCTCGTGATCCGTCAGCTCTCCTCGCTTTTCCTTCATCTGCAGCGCCTTGAGCTGCATCGCTTGCCTGGCCCTGACCCACACCAAGAACTCCGTCGTGAAGAAGTGGTCGTACATCTCGATGTTGATGTCGCGCTGGATCACAGCGTGCCCAGCTCCGCGCAGCACCGCGGTCAGCGAGGGCAGCGCCAGATAGGGCGCCGTCGGCACCCACTCGGGCGGAAACAGCAGCATGACCTTGGAGGTCTTGCGGTCTTCCTTCTTAATCGGGGTCAGGCCCTCGATCTGTACGAGTCCGGAAACACTCATTTTGTTCCTACTTCATTATTCGGTCCGACTACTCAGCACTCAGCACTCAGGACTTCACGGTCACATCTTACCTGCCAGCGTCGGCATGACTCCCGCCGTTTTCATAGCCCTGTATTGCAGATCCGGCAGCTTCGCCAATCCGAATTTGCAAATGTACAAGAAGATGTATTCTCGAATGTACAAGCGCAGATCCCAGCCGGCATAGTGATTCCGCTCGAACTCCTGAAACACCCGCTCCGCCTCTTCGATGCTCAGGCCATGCTTCACGGTGAAATAGTAGTCCAGCGCCAGGTCCCACTCCGGGTTCTTGTACGCCGTCACGCCCCACTTCTCCGGATGCTTGGCCACCGGATTGTGCCGGCCAAGATCGAATGTACCGAAGCCGAGCGAATGGACGTAGTCCTTGTTCTGCTCCAGAAACTGCACCGACTGCCAGGCTTCTTCTCGCGTCTCGCCGGGAAAACCGAAGAAGCCCATGCAGTGATTCCAGATGCCCGCCTCCGCCGTGTACTTGAGGTGCTTCGTCATGATCTCCGTCGTCGTCGCCTTGTCCATCAGTGTCAGCACGCGCTCGTTCCCGGATTCATAGCCGAAGTGCAGGTAGCGGCAGCCGGAGTTCTTCGCATCTTCCCAGACGCCATCTTCCAAGAGACTCTTTTCGAATCGCATGTGCGTCGTCCAGAAGATGTCCATCTTGCTGTCGACCAGGCCGCGCGTCAGCTTGCGGAACAGGGCCGGCGGATAGGATTCGTCGGTGAAGTGGAAATGCTGGACTCCGTACTTGTCACGCAGATATTTGATGTCGGTCAGCACGTCCTGGATCTTCTTCGACCGGTAGCCGGCCGTGTAGCCCTCGCCGTGGTCGCAGAACTCGCAACGGCCCCAATAGCAGCCACGCGTAGCCAGATACGGCAGGATGTTCGTCGGCACGAAATACTTTTTCAACGGCAGTCCGTCGAAGTCCGGCGGCGGGAGTTCCGCCATGTCTTCGGCATAGCTGAGGGCAGAAACATGCACGCCCTTGTCGTCCTTATAGATGGTGTTGGGCACCTGGGAGAGGTCGCGCTTCGCCCCCACCGCCTCGACCAGCTGCACGAAAGCGGTTTCACCTTCATAAACCACCGCGCTGTCGAAGAATTGAAACAGCGGCGATTCCGGAAGCACATCGCGCAACCGCGTCACCGTGTTCCCGCCGATCGTGATGTGGATGTTCGGGAAGTGCTGCTTAATCAATGCGCAG
The DNA here is from genome assembly GCA_047150005.1 of Nitrospira sp. Lineage (GTDB taxonomy): Bacteria > Nitrospirota > Nitrospiria > Nitrospirales > Nitrospiraceae > Nitrospira_C. Next base: position 12,468 of record AP038806.1, read on the forward strand.
AAGGTCATGGAGGAGAAGATCTGCTGCTGGAGCACAATGGAGATGCCAATCACGTCAGGTCTCTCTGATTCGATCGCCGGCTTCACGATCTGGCCGAAGACATCCCGGTAGACATTGACCTGCTCGTCATGGACCGCGTCGATGACTTCGCTCGACACGTAGACCTTGTACGACAGGTCGGTCTCCATCGGCGGCATGCAAATCCGGGCCGGCGCATAGACTAACGAAATGACTGACGTGACCTCACGAAAGACTTGAATCGCCCACTCTAACTGATCGATATCGTGGAATGTTTCTCCTCTGACGATCGCCTTGGCCTTCTCGGCCTTCTTGATGAGCTCGTCGATCTTCTGGCGCGAGATATCACACAGCGCCATCTGCACATCCATCTCATAGTCGGCCAGTTCTCGCTTCTTGGAGAGCTTGCGGAGCCGGTCGAGCTGCTGGGGTACGCGACGGAGGACCTTCTTCAGGAAGTCCTCACTGAAGTACCAGTCCCACATCTCCAGATTCACGTCTTTCTGAACGACGGTGTGGCCGGCTTTCCGGAGGACGGACGTGAGAGATGGGAGGCTGAGATAGGGCTCGGAGGGATACCAGTCGGGCGGAAAGATGAGCATCACCTTCATCTTCCGGCCGCTGGCTTCGAAGGAGGTCTTGCGATGGAGTTGGATCAACTCATCGGTTGCCCGTTGACCCTTGGAGTACTCAATCCGCATACCGGCCTGAATCCCTCGCTAAGAAATGGCCCAAACTGCTACAAAGCCAATAGGTTAGCCCAGGAAGTGGACATTGTACGGGGGGTGGAGAAGGAGATGCAAGCGGGAGACGGCTTTCGGGTCCTGTCGCCGACCCAGCCCATTCGTCCTCGCTCCACCCATCCCCCAGTGGGTCCCTTACGCTGCGGGCGCTCGGTGAAAGGCGCGTCATGGCGCGCCGGGGTGGGAGGGTGAGAACTGTCGCCCGAGGTCGCCGCCACCCGAAAGCCGGAGTGAGTCTGAACAGCCACCTTGTCGTGTAAGCTCCCCCGTCAACGAGACACTGGCAAGGGAGAATTTCCGGCTGTCAGTTGAGCCCGATACGTGGCGGGCGGGAGCCCGGCTAACGCATCATGGGGCCGCTCCTCGTTGTAACTCTGTAACCATTGCGCACTGATCTCCCGCACCTGGTCGAGCGATGCGAACACATAGGCATTCAGGACCTCCGTCCGATAGGTCCGATTGAACCGCTCGATGAACGCATTCTGATCCGGTTTCCCCGGTTGGATGTAGCGCAGCTCGATCCCGCGCTCTGCACACCAGGTGATGAAGCGGTCGGCGAGCAGTTCAGGCCCGTTGTCGAGCCGAAGGGCCTGCGGGCGTCCGCGCCAGGCCACGACCTGCTCCAGCACCCGAATCATCCGCTCGGCCGGGAGCGACGTGTCGATCTCGATGGCCAGGCCTTCTCGCACCCCTTCATCCAGAATATTGAAGGTCCGAAACCGTCGGCCGCCGTACAACGTGTCGCTCATGAAGTCCACGGCCCACACGGCATTCGGCTGCGGCACCACCACGAGCGGCTGGCGCAGCCGAAGAGGCAACCGCTTCTTGGTCCGCCGCGGGAGATTCAGCCGCAACTGGCAGTAGACTCGCCACAGCCGCTTCTGATTCCAGGGATGGCCATCGAGCCGCAGCCGGTCATAATACTTCCAGAACCCCCACCGGCTCTTCGCGGCCACCAGGGTCGTGAGCGCCGCAATGACCGGCGCATCGCGCCGCGCCCAATCAATCCGGGGCCGATAGTAGGTGGCTCGTCCCATCCCGACGGCCCGACAGGCCCGCTGAACCGGGAGTCCGGTGACCGTGACCAGGTGCGTCACAAGTTCCCGGCGTTCAGCAGGCCTTAGAGTTTTTTTGCGATGACATCCTTCAACGCCGCGTTCTCCAGCGAGAGATCCGCATACATGCGTTTGAGCCGACTGTTTTCGTGTTCCAATTCCTTCAGCCGCTTCACGTCAGAGGCCTCCAGGCCGCCGTACTTGGCTTTCCACTTGTAGTACGTCGCCGAGCTAATGCCGTAGTGCCGCCAGATCTCATTGACCGGGCGACCGGCATCGGCCTCTTTGAGGATGGCGACGATCTGCGTTTCAGTGAACTTCGACTGGCGCATAAGAACCTCCTGGCTAGGGTGGCTATTGTGCCAGAAGATTCTCCCTTTGACCTGTCTCACATTTGGGGGAGCTTACAGTCGCACTAGACAAGTTTTCGATCCATCAAGTATGCCCCCCATGAGGTCATCGACGGTCCTAAAAATTGGGACGAGCTTACTCGTCTCTCGCAAAAGTTCCTCTAGCTTTTCTAGTACTTGGTGCTCAGACACGCCCGGCAGCAACATCCTCATAACTATCTCTCCGATAAATTTATAGCGAGTCTTTCCATACACGTCACCAATCTGAATAAACCCACTTATGTCATTATGCATATGACGTACAGTAGCCCTGATCGAACCACGTGAAACGTGCCCTCCAAGGTTGTGCCGAAGCCTTGCAACGGTTTTTTCTGCGGTTGCCATCTGCTTTTGAAGTTTATTTAGCACGTGTTGTAGATGATGGGACTCTTTTGCTAAAGCGGCTTTGCCCTTCGCACTATTACAAAACTCGTCGACCTCCGAACGTATCTCGTAAAGTGTTCTGAGAGAATTGCGATAGAAATATAGTTGCCGCCAGGCTGGAGAGTTCTCGTCAATATTTGCCTCTACTCTTGGCATTTCCAACGATCTTTCTCCAAATTTCTTGTCCGTTCCTTGGATCATTCCTGCCAACTCAAGAACAAAGTCCTCTCTGAGGACTAATAGCTTTAGTATAAGCATAGCTATTTGATCATCGACCGGGAAAGAATCCTTGATTCGTATGGACCATGTTTTCGTTCGCATAAACTAATCCTCCAAAACATTTGGATCCTACATATCACCTATGCCTAAGGACAAGTACCACTCCCGGGGAAGGACAATATGTCGGGAGTTTTTTCCGGGTGATAGATACGCCATTGATTTTTGCAGTACACTTCCCGCCGTCATGTCCGACAATGTTCTCTCCCATAATGAAATGTGCCGGCGCGAGGGTGTGAGCCTTCAGCGGGGAATGAATTTTGGTCTTGGCGGGAATCACTCGGTCATCCTGATGTCAGTGCGTCCGAATGCTCCTTACCGAGATCGAGCCAGAAAAGGGGACAGGCTGAGCTACCCCCGATTTCATGGACACCAAGTTAAGGCACATGTGCGGCTTGAAACTGTACCGGGCTGACATAGCCCAAGGCCTGATGGAGCCGCTGTCGATTGTAGAACACCTCGATGAATTCAAATACCGCGGTCTGCGCCGCCTCATGGGTCCAGAAGTCCTGATCACAACAAGAAAAGGGGACAGGCTACTTTTCTAAAGCCTTCGACGGTCGTCCCCGTCTCCGTAAGGTCGATTCCAACCCCAGCGCGGCAGCCGTCGCCGTTTGCCACGCCTCTTCCCCGAACGGTTGCTGTCGATGTACGCAGCTGCGTAGCTTCGTGAGTTCGTGCTCGAAGAGCGGCTGATCAATCCATTCAAGCCAATTCCTCGGCGTCTCGATGGGTATCGGATCGCTGAGCTGCGGGAACCGCAAGCTGGACCACGGCCAATCCATCACGCATTCCACAAGCCCCGATCGGACCGGATTACGCAGTACATACCTCATGACGGTGAGGAGATGCACATCTTGCTGGATGGGGAAACTCTTGAACCTCCCCTGCCACACATGTCCATGCGTTCGATAATGTCGGTGATATCGCCGGACATGGCTGGTCATCCACCACTGCATGAACGAACTGAGAACCGCTTCAGCGGCCGGCTGCACCACCACATGGAAATGGTTGGGCATGACGCACACGCTCAGAACCTTGACGGGGAACTTCTCTCTTGCCCGAGCAAGCAACGCGAAGAAAGCGGAATAGTCACCATCTTTGTGAAAGACCGCCGCCCCACCATTTCCTCGATTCAAAACGTGATAGGCATATCCACCCACTTGTCCACGCGGGATCCGAGGCATGGAGGCGGACAGTATGGCAACCACCATTTTCGATGCAAGACAAAGTAGCCTGTCCCCTTTTTGGCCTTCGTCCGAACTTCGGGATTGAACCGCGCGGCGACGATCGCTCCCGTGTATAATGCCGTCCGCACATGAGCGCGCCCACCCCAGACGGTCCGACGGCCGCGCCGCGTGCCGCTATCCCGATTGAGGGAAGCGACGCCGACCAAGGCTGCGATCTGTTTATGCGTCAACGTACCCAACTCGGGTAGATGAGCCAGCAGCGTGGTGGTCAGCACAGGGCCACTGCCTGGAGCGCTGCGCAACAGCTGAGCCTTCTCGCGCCAGACCGGACTCTGGTGGATGGTGTCGGCGAGGTCGGTATCAGCATGCTCCAACGCGCGTTCAAGCCACACGATATGAGCCCGCAAATTCTTCCGAATGGTCGGCCGCGCACGCGCCAGGCGCGTCACCAATGCTGTGGGGAGCATGAGGCAGATGAAAACAAGATACAAGGCTACTTTTTTTGACCCGGAGAACCATTGCGCGGCGCGTGGCGGTTTTTGTCTGAAATTTTCGGTAGAATCTCCTCATCTCGGTTTATCGGTAGGAGGAAGATGTCTCAACAGAAACCCATCACCGAACGAATCCTCGAATTTCTCCGAAGTACCCCTGAGTGTGACTTTGAGGCTCTGGTGGCTCGTTACCCGGAATTCTCTTGGAACGAGCTTTATCTTGAAGTGTCTCGCTTGAACCGCCACGGCCTGGTAAAAATTACGAGGGGGGTGGGGATTTTTAAGATCCAAGAAACTCCACCGTTACGGTGAGTCCAGGATTGGGATGGAGAAACGAGGTGTCTGGAACCATTTCACGGCGCGGGGCGAGTCGGCGCGTTCCTCCTCTCGCGGCCGCTTTATAGGTGATGTCCGACATCTATCCCTGGAGGACTCATTCTTGTCAAAAATTCCCTGGGAGCGCTCACGTGTTAGAGAAGATCCAGTAGATACGTTCCCAATCTTGCACATTGTCAAACGGCTTCATCAGATAGGTACGAACACCCAACTCCCTGGCTTCATGGAGTTGAGCCTTATCGCTGACCGCTAACATCACAACAAGCGGAATATCTGGATGGCGCTCCCGGAGTTCTCGAAGTACAGGAGTGCCGCCGATCGTGTGGGCCCGAAAATCAAGCAGCACTCCTCGAATGGGCGAATCAGCAGCCTCCAAGGAAATGCGTGAGATGGCCGAACGTCCGTTATTCTCAATCACCACATCAAATCCCATCGACAAGAGTCGGTCACGGAGCGCAAGGCGGATTTCTTCATCATGACACACGACGAGAATTCTTTTCTGTGTCCGCTCCTTCATGACTTGTCCTGGAACGAGAAAAGGGGACAGGAACAAGAAAAGGGGACAGGCTGAGCTACCCCCGATTTCATGGACACCAAGTTAAGGCACATGTGCGGCTTCAAACTGTACCGGGCTGACATAACCCAGGGCCTGATGGAGCCGCTGTCGATTGTAGAACACCTCGATGAATTCAAATACCGCGGTCTGCGCCGCCTCAGGGGTCCAGAAGTCCTGATCATGGACCAGTTCATTCTTGAGCGTACTGAAGAAACTCTCGACCACGGCATTGTCGTAACAGTTGCCCTTCCGACTCATGCTGGCTACGAGCCCGGTCTGTGTCAACTGCCGTTGATAGGCCAGGCTCGTGTACGTGGCGCCCTGGTCCGTGTGATGGATCACGCCCGGTTGTGGGCGTCGGTGGGTGAGCGCCATCTGCAACGCCGTCACGGCCACGTGCTGATCCGGCTTACGACTCATGGCCCAACCGATCACACGGCGCGAGTACAGGTCCAGGATCACGGCCAAGTACACCCAGCCCGCTCGGGTCGCAATGGCGGTCAGATCGCCGGCCCAGATGCGATTGGGAGCCGCAGCCCCAAACCGCTGTTGCAGCCGGTTGGGCGCCGGCGGCGCGAACTCATGGGGCTCGTGCCTCACGCGGAATCGCCGGATCCGCTTGGCAAGCAACCCCTGCTGGCGACGCAGGCGCGCCACCCGATGGCGCCCACAGGGGACGCCCGCGGCCACCAGTGCCCGCCACAGCTTGAGCGCCCCATAGCGCTCTTTCCTCTGCCGATGGAGTTGGGTCATCCGCTCCACCAAGTCGGCATTGGCCCGAGCCCGTGCACTGAGCGGACGGCGACGCCAGGCGTAGTATCCGCTCCGACTGACGGCCAAGACCTGACAGAGCCGCTCAATCCGATGCTGGTGCTGATGGGTCTGAATGAACTGGTACGTCATGGCGACTCCCGCGCAAAGTACACCGCGGCTTTTTTTAAAATGTCGCGCTCCTCACGGAGGCGTGCATTCTCTCGTCGCAAGCGTGTCAGCTCATCCGTGCTGTGGGCCCGACCGCCCTTGCCAGGGAACGCCGCGTCGCCGTGCGTCTCGAGTTCCAGCTGCCACTTGTATAGGTGGTTCCGGCGCAACCCCAACTCGCGGGCCACGGCGGCGGCGGGTTTCCCCGACGATTTCCACAGCCGGACCGCTTCCAGTTTGAACTCTTTGGTGAACGGTTGTCGCTTCGCCATCGGACACCTCCTGGGGATGCATTGTCCCCTTTTTGAAGTGTCCACGAAAGTGGGGCTAGCTCATCCCGACCCTTTTTATCGCTGCGACCCCTTTTTATCGCTCAAAGCGCCTCTGGCTTCTCGTACCACAAGCGTGCGCGCATCCGCATCGCCGGATCGCCTGAGAGAAGCCGGCTTGTCTAATTACCGATCCCGTCGAAAGATGATCGTTGAGGCGTTTTGCATCCGTTGTCCGTTCTCAGATTTTCCCGTATACGTGATTGTTCCCCCTGAAAAGATTGCACCGGATGGACATTTCTGTGTCCCGAGTGTCACATCTGTTAACTGAACGGCTGTCGTCTTGAGCCTGCCCTTCTGATCGGGCAGCAAATTTTGCTCTTCTGCAACTTTATCAAGCGCAACGTTTGTGGTAAGGCCGCCCAATATACAGGTGTAGTGCCCTGAACCTCCTACACTCGTATAAGAAATGCCGCTGTCATGATCTTCGGCATTCAATGTCAATTGAATATTCTGCCCCTCCTGAACTTGCACGGTCTGACCACTTCGTGTAACCCGGCTATCCGCTATTCCCCATTGGATCGCAGGCGGCGTCGTATCAGCATTCCGGGGGTCCGCTGATTTGCACGCTGACCCCAGAAGCGAACATGCGCACAGGCAAGCACACCATCGAATCAATCTAGACGATGCCATTCCTACTCTCATCCTGGCTTTCTCCTCCCTCACTGAGAAAATCTTCTCTTTGCAATAAAGACAAACGCACCAGTGCGGCCCGTGGCGAGCCCCACCTCTTGTTTGTTATCCCTCTGCTCAAACCATAACTGGTGCCAATAGAACCAAAACAAAGGGCAGAGAATAAGAGCGTTCGCGACAATCGCATCAAGCATAGGGAGGTTTACGGCTTCACGGCTTCTTGGCAGGGGGATACTTGGTAAACGCTTCCGCGACTCCGTCCTTGACTAGCTGCATATTCTCCTCCGATTCACTCTCCAGTGTGCCCACAATCCTGGCACGCCACACCAATTCATTTTTGGAAGATTCCGCCAGGTCCACAACCAGTGTCCCCTCCTCATAATCATATGTGGTCACACCACCGCCATAATACCCGGCACGCCAGCCGTATCGTGGACCATAGGGGCCGGTGCTCTCGATTTGCTGTTTCTCTTTCACGCCGACCCACAAGTGCACCAACAGGTCAGGACGAGCGTCCAGGCCTACCCGATGCAGACCTTTTGCGGTCATCTGTTCAGTAACCACCCCTTCAATCTGCTTCCGAAGAATCGCATTATTCAGCAGACCTCCCTGATCCGTGTCTGTCAGACCGGTAAAAGCAAACGTGTGAAACACGGTAAAGTCGGCTGTCGGATCCGACGTGGTCTGAACATTCGGCCCGGTACAGCCTGCGGCCGCCAAGAGCCACACACAGACAATCAAGATTCTCATAGTAGTGGTCTCCATTGGCGAGAGGTCGCGTGACGCATGATCGCAGAACATGCCAATCCATGCAAATGATCGCTCAAACGAAAGGGGTCGGGATGGACTTCCCAGGATTTCACGGACGCCTTAGGGTGGTCGTTAGAGCATGGGAGGTCGCCCTATGAGCACTCGACAGCGATCACAGGCTGTCCGAAGGAAATACGCCTTCATCAAGGCTCACAATTTGGCAGCGATGCATGGCGGCGCTTCTGCCGAGCGCATCACCTGGAGCCCAGTATGAGCCGGCGTGGCAACTGCTGGGATAACGCGGTGGCCGAGTCCTTATAAAATGCTCATTCCGATGGCGAGGAGCGAAATGAACTCGTATCTGTCCATCTGTTGCTTCGGCAAGTGGAGAGTGGCGGGGGGTAACGTCAGCAAAACTTAGACCCGTCGCGACGTTTGCGATCTTTCCCAAGCATGAGGAAGGAAAACGCAACCAGGCGGGAGGAGCGTAAACTCAGACAGGGCTGTTGTTCTTACTGGATCGTCAAACAACCGATTGACCCGCATGACGAACGACGCGTGGGAATTCTCTGTGGGAGCCACCTCCTTCGTCGATGACAAGCGGAAAGAGAAATTCTTTCCGTAAACTTCTCGTACCCGTCGTGAACGCATCAGTAGCCCGTCAGCGCTGAAATTCCCGCACGGCGCTGCTGAATGACCAGGGGCCTGATCCGCAGCCTGTCGCGGCTGTTACCGGTATCGGTTCCATACGCAATCGATCGGCAGCGCCGCCCGGTGTCGATGCAAACAACTCCACCAGGACCCGGCCGACCTCCAGATCGGGTCCGCCACCTGGGTGACCTCTGAGATTCTCAAAACAGTACACCGGACCGACGGCAATGTCGGCAAAGTCACGGTTGATGAGACCTGTCCCGGCTGGAGTGAAGCCGCGCACTCCTGGCGACCATTGGCAGCTTTCCCCACCAGTCGGCAGCGGAGTGCAAAAGGCACCTGATACCGAGAAGACCGGCCTCCCCGGGTTGACGTTGTCCTGCACCAGCGCCAGCGTCGTGCGGCCCTCCTCGAAGGCGGTCGCACCTGGCCCGGTGAACCAATTCCCTCGCGCAGTGCCGGGCTGGTCCTGCTCGTGCGCACCGCATAGAGGCGGGACTGTCCGTCGCACTGTACCATCAACGCTCCCAAACAGCGATGAGAATGCTGGGCCCAATGCCGCCACGAGGTATTCGGCCGGGCAGAATTGCTGCAATCGCTCCGGGGCGATGTACGGAGCAAGCGCCACGACTTCCGGCGGGAAAATGGACGTATCGATCAACGAAAAGTCATACCGCGCCGCGTTCGCAAACGGCAGCGGAGGCCGGCGGCGGTCAATCAACCCCCAGTCGAAGTTGACGGCACGGGGAGCAGGCGCGTTACCGACACGCTGACCACCGTCGATGGTGACACTGACGCGCTGCGCGCAGGGACCCTCATCTATCGATCCTCCAAAGCACACCCAGCGGTCGGATCGTAAAGCAGCCGCAATCACTCCGTCGAGCGTCTGTAGGTGGAAGAAGTAACTCCGTACCTCGCCACAGGGCTGCATATGCACATCGAAGTCGTCGGGGCCATTGCGGGTCACCGCGACGACCTCCACACGCCCCGGAGCGTGCACGTCCACCAAGCTCGGCGGGCTCGTCGGATCACCCGGCGAACTCAAATTTGGGCTGAGATAGATATGGTGCGTAGGAAGCGTGTGGGCTGGCGGATTAAGGCTTCCGAGCGGGACGATGCTACGCAAGAGGCTCAGATCGACAGGATAGTGCGTAAAGAACTCCGTACGTTCGCCGCAGGCTCGCCGACTCAGTGGCAGGCTCGAGGTGGTCACGATCGCGATACGGATCCGACCGGTTTCGAGCCCCTTAAGTACCACATGAAAATTGTTAAATGCCCTCAACGTTACCGGAGACAAGTGCGGCTCGCCGTGGGAGATGGGCTGTCGAAAGCCGCTTAGGATCTCGCCGTTGAGCTGGATGAGCGCCTGGAGTGCGGCCTGGCCCAGCTGTTCTACCACCAATGTATAGTCAGCTTGAGGGTCGGCCTTGAATTGATAGTGGAACGAGCGGGGGGTCAATTTCTCGATAGCGAGCTCAACGGGTCCGAACACACAGCCTTGACACGGATTGTCGGCCGGTACCAGTTTGGCCGCGGTCGCAGGATACGCAGTCAACAGCGCTGCAAAAAGGAACGCGCTCAGGCTTCGTCTACCCGTCTTCATCGGCCCTGAGGTATCACAGCCGGCGTGGCGCGATCAAGTAGGTAGAATCTTGGATCAGAGGTCACAGTTGGGGTTAGTCGGGAAGAAACGGTGTCAGGAATCGTTTCCCGGCGCGTGGCGTGCCACCTTCTCAAGTCCGCTCCCTCGCCGCTCACCATAATATAGACTCTGCACCCTCGCCATAGACCCACCTGCCTCGAACAAGTAGAATGTTTCCGTTTGTTTTCTCCCTACAGCATGAGACCACTACTCCTGCCCCTTATCCTGCTCCTCCTTGGATCCTGCTCCGTACAGCCGAACATTGTGGAGCCCCAACCTGAGGCTGACGCAATTCGTTCTCATCAGATATACGTCGTCAGCCACGGGTGGCACGCAGGACTTATTATCCCAGGCCGTGAGGCCAGTCAGGTTGTTGCAGAACTTGTTTCGCGCTTCGGCGACGTCGCATTTTACGAGCTTGGTTGGGGCGACAAAGGCTTCTACCGATCCCAAGAGATCACAACGGGGCTGACTTTCCAAGCGATGTTCTGGTCTGAGGGTGCGGTCATACATGTCGTGGCTGTGCCAGATTTCCCTCTCGACTATTTCGCGGGTGAAGACATCATCGATACCTGCTTGACCAACAATGAGCTCGCAACGTTGAAAACGTTCCTCGCGAACAGCTTTCAACGTGATACGGCGGGACATGCCATCTCCCTGAGTGAAGGCATTTATGGAAACAGTCAGTTCTACGACGGGGTGGGACGATACTATTTCTTCAACACGTGTAACAAATGGACGGCAAAGGCCTTACGCAGTGCTGGGTTCGACATCGCTCCGATGTTGAAGCTGACATCCGGAAGTGTGATGAGTTATTTGTCTTCCCACAGGAAAAGCTGCACAATGGGCAACTGAAATCAGAACAGCGTCGACAAGAAACCAGGGACATTCTGATTTTCTCACGGCGCGTGGCAGCCAGCTCGTCTGTGGGCTCCGCGTGCCCTCAGCTACGCAGCCCCTTTCCGTGGCTCTCGATGCAGCGCTTCAGCAACTGCGCGAGGATTGTGCGCTGCAACGCGCAGGAGCGCCATGGCCGGCCCATCGGGGGTCCGTCTGCCCTGTTCCCAGTTGCGCAGCGTCGCCACACTGACCCCAATCATCAGCGCGAATTCAGCTTGCGACGCCTTGAGCTTCTCACGAACGCTTTTCACATCAGCCGAACGAAACGTGGTGACTCGAGCCGGCTTGAGTTTGCCCCGGCGAATTTTCCTCAGAGCTGCCCCCATTGTGCGGTGCGCGAGGGAAAACCTTAACAATCATTCCCTTAGCCCAAGATTCCGTTTGTTGATTTTCTTGAGTTTTTGTCTCATCCTCTAACCGGTTGACGGGCCTGCTACACCTTCCATGAAAACCGAACAACCCGTTTCCCACCATTCGTCCGTGCTCATCGTGGAGGATGAACCGGATCTCTCTCTCGCCCTGGAGGATTATCTTCACCATGAAGGGTACACGGTGCGCTGCGCGAGCACGGGAAGGCAGGCGCTGCAGGAGGCTGAAGACCATTCGTTTGGAGCAGTGCTCTTGGATCTAGGATTGCCGGACCTCAGCGGATTCGCCGTGCTTCGAGGGCTGGAGGAATTGGACCCCCTTCTCCCGGTCATTGTCCTCACCGCATCCGTCCAACGCATCCGTCCAAGAAGAGTACACGGTAGAATCCCTCCGCCGTGGTGCCTTTGCCTATATCACCAAGCCCTACAACCGGGATGAGCTCAAGATTACCGTCCGTCAAGCCGTTGAGGTCCGGAAGTTGGTATTCAAGATGAATCGTGTCGAGAACGCCCTGACTGCAAAAGAAGAACAGTTTCGGCAGGTCGTTCATACCGCACCGGATGGGATTGTGTTGGCTGATGGCGAGGGTCGAGTTGTCTCATGGAATTCAGCTGCCCAACGGCTCTTTGGCTACACAGAGGGAGACATCCTGGGGCAACCGCTGACCATAATCATGCCAACTCGCTACCGAGAGGATCATCTTCGCGGACTTGAGTTTGTGAAGGCCGCTGGTGGATCAATCCAGACCGGGAGAACGATCGAGCTGTACGGCCTTAGAAAAGACGGGAGCGAATTTCCCATTGAGTTGTCGATCAGTACGTGGGAATCCGGCGGACAGATGTTGAGCTGCGGGATTATCCGCGACATCACTCTGCGGAAGGATGCTGAAGCCAGGCTCTTGAAGCAGCAGATTGAACAGCAGGTGCTCTTGGATCTTATTCCCGCCATGGTTTGGTACAAGGATACGCAGAATCGTATCCTACGGGCCAACCGGCAAGCTGCGGAATCCATCAACAAAACCGTGGGTGAGCTCGAAGGCAAATCCACCTATGACCTCTATCCTGAGGAAGCGGAGAAATATCATCAGGATGACCTCGCCGTTATTGCCTCTGGCGACCCAAAACTCGGAATTGTCGAACTCTATGAAACCTCACCGGGTCAGAAGCGCTGGGTTCAAACAGACAAAGTGCCGTACCGTGACGCTCAGGGCAACGTGATCGGGGTCCTGGTCTTTGCCCAAGATATTACTGAACGGCTGCAGGCGGAAACGGCTCTACAGGAGAGTGAACAACAGTATCGGCTCTTGATGGAGGAGGCTTCGGACGCCATTGTTGCTGTTGATATGGACGGCTATTTTAGACTGGCGAATGCAAAAGCGTGTGAATTGTTTGGCTACACCAGAGAGGAATTGCTCCAGCTTCATGTCAGGGAGACCTACGTCCCAGCAGAAAGAGACATGGCCGAGCCATACCTTGAACAACTCCGTGAGGGCAAGACCTTGTGTTTCAAACGATTGCTACAACGCAAGGACAGGACAGCCATTTCTGTCGAAATTAGGGGCAGGAAAATGTCCGATAATCGCTATGTTGCTATTCTACAACCTCTCCTTCCTTCCCCCGTGCAACAATAGACTCAATCGACAATCATAAGTAGAATCGCCTCGCCCCGCTGTATGAGATGGTCAGAACACCGTCGGCGTCATCTCGGCTGGTCGGGATAGCTCAGTCTAGTGGACCGACAGCGGGACAGACGGAACATACTGAGGGTCGATATTCTCCCACACATTGTGCTTTCCGCTTGTGTCCCAGCCTCGCATGTACAGCAGTAGAAGCACCGGATCGGCCAGGAATCGTTCACCCGTCACTCGTCCGGCCACCGTGACGCGTCCCCAATTTTGATAATTGGAGGGAAGCTGCTTCTTCGGTACCGCTACCCAATACTCCCCGGCTTCCGGACCATCCAGACTCGGCGGGCGATGAGGCTTGTAATCCTGGTCGAGTGGGCGATTCTTGAGGTGCAAGAAGACGTACTGCTCTGTCTGCTCCTCTTCGGTAATGGTTCCTCCCATGAGCACGACCTTTCCCACGTGGGACGGGAGATCGGAACTCAGACTGGTCAGCGTGACGGTCGTGTCGGCCATCCAGATATATCGCCGTGGCACAGCGGAACACCCGATCGAAACCACGACGCTGGCAACCACGACGAGAGACGAAGTCCATCGGTAGAAACGGGTACGGGCGGTCATCGTAATACGCTTCTCCTTGAGCTATGAGAGAGATGGCACATTTTAGTGAGTCCGGTATGCGCAGTCCATGCATGATGTTCCTGACGCTCTTGTCGGGCGTCCTCGCCGTCTGAAGATCGCCTCCAATCCCAGTGCAGTTCGATACGGTTACCGGTTGAGGGTTCGTATGATGTTTCTGAAGCTGCTATCGGTTTCAAGAATGCGAACAATGCCCGACAGCGTCTTGGTAGATGCCAAGGGACGACAGCGTCCCCTTAATAGCGCCCAGACTGGCTACGGCTATAAGGATCCATGCTCGAAGCCGGCGGACGTTCATCGAAACGATACTGGCCCGACTGCGGCGACCGCATATCGATATTGTGTGCGGGTCGATGTCGATCGGAAGGATCATTCGCACAGCCAGCAACCATGGTAACGGCCATGAGGGTAAGAGACAGCCCGCAGAGAATACGAATCATGCTGAACCTCCTTCGTCATTTGGAGTTACTTGGATCTTGCCACATACATCCATGACTCCGATAGTGCTGATGGTATCGCCAAACGTGGCTCGTCATCCACCACTGTTTGAAGGGACTGAGAGTCGCTTCAGTCGCTGGCTGCAGAAAAGGCTGCGTAGTCACCCTCTTTGTGAAAGACCGTTGCTCCACCGTTTCCTCGATCAGGACAGGGCAAAAAGGACCGGCTGCTTTCTGATGGAGGAAAGGCGTGAGGAACCGTTCGCGGCGCGTGGCGGGCCAGCTCATCCCGACCCCTTATTTCGACGCCCTGTTGCGAATCCGACGCCGTGCAGCCTAAAATTGGCCTCCCTGCGAAGCGTTCATGCACTGGTGTGGAACCCACGGGTAAATCGGTGATGAGACGCAGGAGCAAAGATGCTCATCCTGGTTCTCTTTCTGCTCGGTTCGTTCCTGCTTCCCTCATTTAGTCTGAGTCGAAGCCAAGCCCATGCCGCAGGGGGAGGTCAGACGAAGTTCCAGCGCAGATCGACGCAGTTCATCGCGGCGTTGGGCGATCCAGGTGCGACCTCCGGGAGCGGCGCGCAATCGTGGGGTCTGTGGCCACTGGACCCGGGTCCTCGCGGTGTCGAGCTGAAGCACTATCAACGGTTGAAGGATGCAGGTGGCGTTGCCCCGGCGCGCTGGAAATTCGACGGCATGGACTGGTGGCTGGAGGAACACGGCTTGATCATGGAGCAGCCGACCTTTCCGCTCCCTCCCGGCAAGTACCTGGTCACGGGCCATCGCGACGTGACGGCTGTGCTGACCATTTATCCCGCGGACAAAAATGGCGACAGACGCTGGGATCTCGACAAAGGCGCGACGCTTTACGACGTGACGCACCTGGCCTGCCGCTCCGCGCGCTATAGACCGGCCGCGACTGGCGGTTTGTGCTCGCCGGCAAACGCGCCGAAGACCGCGTTTCCGGTTACACCAGGGGGAGCGATGCCTCCGGTCGAGGGCTGCACGAAGCAGGACTATGCGGTTCTCATCGTGATCGGCGTGGGCGTAGAAGAGTGAACGCCGGTACCGACGGACTAGATTAAGGAAACGGTGTTAGGAACCATTCGCGTGGCGGTCTCGTATTATCCTGCTCCCCTTGAAATTGAGACCACCTCTACGACATGGTCCTACGACGGACCGAGGAGGTGGCGATGGCAGCAGAAGCAGCAGAACCCATTGAACGGTGGACGGCCAAGCGACGCGTGGCATTGGTCGTGAGTATTCTGAAGGGTGAGACCTCGGTGGCCGAGGCGGCCCGGCAGCACGGCCTGACCGTGGCGGAGGTGGAGGCGTGGCGTGAGAAGTTTCTCCTCGGCGCCGAGAACGCGCTCCGGACTCGGCCCAAGGACGAGGAGGCCGTGAAGGACGAGCAGATCAAGAAGCTGAAACAGAAGATCGGGGATCTGGTCGTGGACAACGACATCTTACGGGAGGCCTTGAAACCCTTCCCTTTGGACCGGAAGACATCCGACGCGTGAGAGCCCGCGTGTCGGGTGTCTCCGAGCGACGGAGTTGCCAGGTGCTCCGCGTGAACCGAGCCGGTCTGCATCGGACGAGAGCAACGGAGGGACGACGCCGAGGCCCCACGGCACCCCCGTGGCTGGAGCGGATGCGGTATTGGATTCAGCAGCATCCCACGTTTGGGTATCGCCGACTCTGGGTGATGTTGCGGTATCAGGATGGGATCCTGGTGAATCGCAAAGCCGTGTATCGCGTGCTGAAGCAGCAGGGCTGGTTCGTCCACCAACGCGTGGCGACCCCGCGCCCTCGGGTGCGAGGCTGGCGCAGTCGGGCTGGGCAGAGCAATGAACGGTGGGCGATGGACGTGACGCATATTCCCTGTGGCCAGGACGGCTGGGCCCATCTCGCGGCCGTGATCGACTGTCACGATCGGGAAGTCATCGGCTACGAGTTCGCGTTGCGCAGTCGGGCCAAGGAGGCGGAGCGGGCCGTCGAAGCGGCGTGCCTGCAGCGGTTCGGGACGTTGCGGCCTACGGGCGCACCGGTCCTCCGCAGTGACAACGGCCTGATCTTCCAGAGTCGCCGGTTTCGACAAGCCTGTCGGGACTATCGGCTCCAACAGGAATTCATTACGCCCTATACGCCGGAACAGAACGGGATCATCGAGCGGTTCTTCCGGAGTCTGAAGGAGGAGTGCGTCTGGCAACACACGTTCCAGACGTTTGAGGAGGCGCGACGGATCATTCGGGACTGGCTCCATTGGTACAACGAGGGACGACCGCACAGCGCCTTGGCGTATCGGAGTCCCGTCCAATTCCGCGCGCAACAGTCAACCCAGGTGGCTTGATTTCAGGGGAGCACTACAGTATCTCCTCTGAACATCTTCATGGCGTAACAGGCGGGACATCTGCGCTGACTCTTAGTCAGCAGGCTGTCACTCTTGACAGGTGAGTCGGTGTTTCGGTTTCTTTGGTGGAGTAATTGCTACCGCCGGATTGCTTGAGAACGCGGCAAAACAAGGGAATTAAAGCGAATAGGTCAGTTGATGCGCCCGCGCTGGTATAGCATGATGCTAGACACGACTGCGTCTGCCATAATCTGGTTCCCCAAGTTGTTCAGATGACAACAATCATCTCTATAAACCGTCTCTTGAGTGTCCGCGAATATAGTAGTTAGATCAAAAATTGGAACACCTGAACGACGTAGAGCCTTCGCCGTCGCGCTCAGCAATACCATCCTCTCATTGGTCATTTCGATCAGATTGGGATTAATAGCTATTTGCTTCTCCTTTTCCGAGAATGGCTTCGATTCTTTAAGATATTGGTTAGGTTGTAAGAAGAAAAAGACTGGTTTGCCTGTTCGCTTCCGAACAAGGTCATCCTCTAAAATCGTATACTTTTCCCAGATTGCAATTCGCTTGCGGACAAACTCTTCTGCCGGTGTCCCGCGGAGACTCTCCGACTGA
The DNA here is from genome assembly GCA_047150005.1 of Nitrospira sp. Classification (GTDB taxonomy): domain Bacteria; phylum Nitrospirota; class Nitrospiria; order Nitrospirales; family Nitrospiraceae; genus Nitrospira_C. The sequence continues at coordinate 29,772 of AP038806.1, forward strand.
TGAACTCGAAATTCATTGGAATAATACGCGGATTCGCTAGCTCTCACGATTTGGTAAAGAAGCTCGTGCACACTATACCAGCAGACGAAGTACAGGCTGCTTCTGGAAAGACCAGGGATCTCCAAAGCGGCGCCGTTGATATTCTTGTACAACCATCTAGCCGTGCGCCCGAACACACTGTAGATTCCGCCTTGGCCGGTGCGTCCATAAAATTTTGGATACATCGGGAAGTCCAGCGGATAAACAGGGAGTAGATGATATGGAAGTGCATCATTGAATCCATCGATATTTATGACCAGATCCAAACTATCCATATAATACGCAGCAATGAAGAACTGCTGTGGTTGCTTAAATCCGCCAAGCGCGAGATTAACGATTCGAAGATTCTTCCCCCCAAACGTTGGTATCGCTTCTCTGAGTGGTTCAAAGTGGCTAGGGTGACGGATAGAATAGAATCCGAAATCTTGAGCAACGGACGCACCTACTACGCCGATAACGAAATCGTTGTTACTTCTTTCTGACAGGATTTGTTCGAAGTCTATGATTTGTGGGGATTCAAATCCAAAATAAGGATGAGGACTATAGTTATCCATCCATGTGATCAGGCTGAGTTTAGGATCGTTCCCATAATACTGAGCATAACTGGCATCCTTGATACCTAAAATGAAATACGTCCCACTCCTTGCTAACAATTCAGAGATGAGCAATGAAACAAGAATGAGAATGAGCGCTGACGCTACTCGTGAATCACGTGTCTTTTTCCATATCTTCGAGCTTAGTTCCATACTGGCTTCACAAGTAGATGCAGGACCAGTAAGGCAGGCACTATCACTGCGCCTAAGATAGCAGAAGTGTTCTCAGCGGTGCCAACCTGGTGCCAAAATCCCCTGACACACCATGATCCAGGATGACGTGAGTCATTCAGAATTCTCCCCTTTTGCTAATGATTGCTCTTGCCGGGTATCCCGCGGTAGGTTCTTGGCAGGACTCTTAATCGTCGGGCACCTTCATTCCCACCGCGAACCAGACACTCCAAAAGCAACACCCTCGCCTCTCATGTCCTGAACCGTCGGATCGGATGACTCCCTCTCTTTGACAAGCCAGCCGACTACGTCGCCTTTGAAAAGATTCTCACCGAACCCCTGTAGTGCTCCCCTGAAATCAAGCCACCTGGGTTGACTGTTGCGCGCGGAATTGGACGGGACTCCGATACGCCAAGGCGCTGTGCGGTCGTCCCTCGTTGTACCAATGGAGCCAGTCCCGAATGATCCGTCGCGCCTCCTCAAACGTCTGGAACGTGTGTTGCCAGACGCACTCCTCCTTCAGACTCCGGAAGAACCGCTCGATGATCCCGTTCTGTTCCGGCGTATAGGGCGTAATGAATTCCTGTTGGAGCCGATAGTCCCGACAGGCTTGTCGAAACCGGCGACTCTGGAAGATCAGGCCGTTGTCACTGCGGAGGACCGGTGCGCCCGTAGGCCGCAACGTCCCGAACCGCTGCAGGCACGCCGCTTCGACGGCCCGCTCCGCCTCCTTGGCCCGACTGCGCAACGCGAACTCGTAGCCGATGACTTCCCGATCGTGACAGTCGATCACGGCCGCGAGATGGGCCCAGCCGTCCTGGCCACAGGGAATATGCGTCACGTCCATCGCCCACCGTTCATTGCTCTGCCCAGCCCGACTGCGCCAGCCTCGCACCCGAGGGCGCGGGGTCGCCACGCGTTGGTGGACGAACCAGCCCTGCTGCTTCAGCACGCGATACACGGCTTTGCGATTCACCAGGATCCCATCCTGATACCGCAACATCACCCAGAGTCGGCGATACCCAAACGTGGGATGCTGCTGAATCCAATACCGCATCCGCTCCAGCCACGGGGGTGCCGTGGGGCCTCGGCGTCGTCCCTCCGTTGCTCTCGTCCGATGCAGACCGGCTCGGTTCACGCGGAGCACCTGGCAACTCCGTCGCTCGGAGACACCCGACACGCGGGCTCTCACGCGTCGGATGTCTTCCGGTCCAAAGGGAAGGGTTTCAAGGCCTCCCGTAAGATGTCGTTGTCCACGACCAGATCCCCGATCTTCTGTTTCAGCTTCTTGATCTGCTCGTCCTTCACGGCCTCCTCGTCCTTGGGCCGAGTCCGGAGCGCGTTCTCGGCGCCGAGGAGAAACTTCTCACGCCACGCCTCCACCTCCGCCACGGTCAGGCCGTGCTGCCGGGCCGCCTCGGCCACCGAGGTCTCACCCTTCAGAATACTCACGACCAATGCCACGCGTCGCTTGGCCGTCCACCGTTCAATGGGTTCTGCTGCTTCTGCTGCCATCGCCACCTCCTCGGTCCGTCGTAGGACCATGTCGTAGAGGTGGTCTCAATTTCAAGGGGAGCAGGATACTGAGCTGGCCCCTTTGCTTTTCCAGACAACGGTCCGTCTCACATCTTCACGCGATCCTGATCCGGCGGGTGATCTGTCCGTTGCTCTCCCAGTAGGTGTGTTTCTTCGTCAACAGCGGGTCATCCGCCGCGGGCTGTATGTCTCCCTCTCTGGCGACGGCACGCGACGTAATCGTATGTTCGCCCGGCGTGGCATCCGTCCACTCGAGAGTCCAGAATTTCCACGCAAACCGCTGCTCCTTGCCGCGAGTGATCGTCGCCGGTCTCCAGGGTCCGTCATCCACGCGGACCTCGACCCGCTCGATTGGTCCTCCCCAGGCCGCACCCTCGATCCGGTAGCGGCCACCTTGCGAGAGGACCCGGGCCGCGATGGATTTGATCCGCGACCGTCCCACGACCTTCTGCGTCCAGACCGTGCCCCCGCCGGACTGCGGCTCCTCACGAATCGTCACATAGTCCCGCGTCATGAAGCGGCCGGCCCACCGCGTCTCCATCACCTCAATCCGTGACAGCCATTTCACATTTGCCACGCCGTACCAGCCCGGCACGATGAGTCGGACCGGATACCCGTGCTGAGGCGGCAACGGTTCGCCGTTCATCTCATAGCACAGCAGGATTTCGGGACGCGTGGCCTCCGACACAGACAGGCTACGGCTGAACTGCTGGCTCATCTTGATGTTCCGCACTTCTTCTTCTCCCGCATCGGCGCCGAAAAAGACGACTTCGATGCCCTCCGGTCTGAGACCGGCCTCCTGGAGGAGCGGGGCGAGCGGCGTGCCGGCCCATTTCGCCGTACCGATCCCGCCTGTAAACCACTCAAACCCGTGATTTCCCGCACATTCGATGGTGAACACCACTTCCTGGCGAGGTCGCCGCTTCAAGTCGGCCAACGTGTAGACCTTTGGAGCCTGGACCAGTCCAGCGATCTCAAGTCTGTACTCCTCGGGACGGATCACCGGACGATTGTAATGACTCACGCTAAAGAACTGATCGTTCGGCGTGATCCATTCGTTCAGGTCCTGCCAATCCATCCGGTTCAGTTCGCCGTACGCCTTCACCGCGGCCTCCGGCGTCGCAGGCGGCCGGTCCAGAAACGGAATGACCTGTCCCGATTCAGCCGCGCCGGCCAGCTGCGCGAAATACGCAGGATCCATCATCGCCAGAAGAGCCAGAGCGGATCCTCCCTTGACCAGAAAATCCCGGCGAGACAGACTGGCGCCGCGCAACAATTCCCTATGCGTCGTGCTCTCGTTCTTTGATGCCATGATTTCCCTCCTTTGTGACGCACCGTTTGTTGAGACTTGCCCTATCCTCCATCGAGTGGATGATTGACGCCGTGGCGCACTATGCCGCGTCGTCTCTGTGCCCACTATACGCAGTCGACCGTCCGGCGTCTTATCCGCGCGTCTGGCTCTCTTATCGGAGAATGCTAACCTATCTCCAACTCGCATTGTCTAGGTTCACAATTTGACCCGTGCTAGACTCCTCACAGTCGAGGCTAGTGTCCGTTGGAGGAACATCCATGAAGGAGGAATTGTTGCGGCTGGCACAGTTGATGCCTAAAGCCGAGCTGCATTTGCATATCGAAGGCAGTGCCCTGCATCTCCGTTAAACGTCGCTCGTCCATGCGTAACGGTCAGGACACAACGACTCATACGCGATCAACAGGATCGAAACATCATCCTCCCCCTCTGCCAGGCTAACATGGCAATTAAACCTTTCTTCATTGTTACGACACTGGAATCTCCGGCGCGTAGCATCATGACACCATGAAGGACATTTTCCGTCGTGCTGTTCGAACGGTCGCACTGCTCAACTTCCTCTATTTTGGCGTCGAGTTTGCCGTTGCCTTGGCGATTGGGTCGGTATCACTTTTCGCTGATTCGATCGACTTTCTTGAAGATACATCGATCAATGTCCTGATCCTTATGGCCCTCACGTGGAGCGCGCCATCTCGTGCAGTCATCAGCAAACTCCTCGCCGGTATCATTCTGATCCCGGGCCTTGCCACACTGTGGATGGCATGGCAGAAGTTCGCGCTGCCGATGCCGCCTGCACCGCTCCCGCTCTCGCTGACCGGAGTGGGGGCGCTGGCGGTCAATTTTATCTGTGCTCTGCTGCTAGGCCGTGTTCATCATCATGGCGGCAGTCTCGGTCTTGCCGCGTTCCTTTCGGCACGCAATGACGTGCTGGCGAATGTCGCCATCATTGTGGCCGCATTGGCTACAATCGCTACTCTCTCAGCCTGGCCCGATCTTATCGTCGGACTGGGCATTGCCATCATGAATGCAGGGGCTGCAGCGGAGGTCTATCAAGCTGCTGGAAAGGAACACGACGCGAGAGCGTGAAACCCACTCCCTCTCCACCCTGCCGGCGGACATTCTAAATTTCGCGGCGCGTGGCGGGCCGGCGACTTTTTCACCTTCACCCCTTCTCCCCTTCATCCCTCCTTCATAACGGCAATGGACCAAGCTGAGCCGGAACAGTAGAATGACGCCATTTCTCTTCTTCGTTTCAACATAGGGAGGCCATGAAACATCGGGGCAAGACGCCGTCGTTTCACGGGCCAAGTGGCGAGGTCCTTCTAGGCAGTATTGCGGAGATCGACTATCACCGTTTGGGCGGGATCGATCAGTGGGTGATGATCCGTGGCAGGAACGTCACGAATCCTATTCTAGTCCTCCTGCATGGCGGACCGGGCTTTCCTGAAATGCGGTTGTTCCGCACTTTTAATGCGCCGCTCGAGGACAATTATACCGTCGTCTACTGGGAACAGCGGGGGACGGACAAGTCCTTTTCTCGTAGCATCCCACCAGCTTCCATGACGGTCGGACGTTTTCTGGCCGATCTCGACGAATTGGTCGATGTGGTACGCAGGCGTTTCAGAAAAGAGAGTGTCGTGCTGTATGGTCACTCCTGGGGTTCGGCGCTCGGCGTACTCTATGCCGCGCGGTTTCCGCACAAAGTAGCCGCGTATATCGGCACAGGACAAATCGGCGATTGGCCGGCAAGCGAGCTCTCATCCTATGCTTTTGTGCTGGCCGAAGCGGAGCGACGCAACAAGCGGAAAGCCCTGCGGGAATTGCGCGCCATTGGGAAACCGCCGCATACGTTCGACAACATGCTCATTCAGCGGAAATGGCTCATGCGCTTCGTGGGCATTGTGCGCGGCATGTCCATGTGGCGGTTTGCACGCATTCTCCTCGGCGGACCTGAAGCCTCGATCATCGATCTTCCCAACATCCTGCGCGGTAGTTTGTGGTCTCCAAATCTGATGTGGGCTGAAATTTCTGCATTGGATCTCACAAAGACCGTTCCCGCATTGCAGATGCCGGTCTTCTTCTTTCTCGGGCGTCATGATCATGTCGTGGCCCCGGAAACCAGCGCAGCATACTTCGAGATACTATCCGCACCGTTGAAGCGGATCGTCTGGTTTGAGGAGTCTGCTCACGAACCGACCGTCGAAGAAGCCGATAAATTTAATACGGCGATGGTGGGCTTAGTCCTGCCAACAGTGCAGCCAACTCTGTGAGACGGAAGAGCGGCTTGCTCCCATTTCGCGGCGCGCGAGTGAAGATAAGGCGGACACCTATGTAACAGATCCACCGCGCCCGGACGCCGACGCGATGATTCAGGCCCAGGGATGAGGCTCGACAGACGGAAGATCTCCTCGAAAGCGCCGCCGACCCCACCCGCCAACAGTCCGATCCGATAACCTCATAGCTCATGATTTCGCGGCGCGTGGCGATCCTCGATGTAGATGGCTTCAAGATAGGAGGAGTCAATGTTTGATTCGCTGGCAAGTCCCGAAGGTTGGATCGCACTGGGGACGCTGACCGCCCTTGAGGTCGTCCTGGGCATCGACAATATCATCTTCATCTCCGTACTGGTCGCCCGGCTGCCGAACGGTCAGCGGATGTTGGCAAGAAGATTGGGCCTTGGCGTGGCGATGGTCGCACGTCTTGGCTTGTTGTTTTCGATCTCCTGGATTATGGGCTTGACGCAACCCTGGTTTGCATTGCTCGGCAACGAGATTTCCGCCCGCGATCTCATTTTAATCGTCGGGGGCTTGTTCCTGATGGCCAAGGCGACTCATGAAATTCATTACAGCCTGGAGGGCGTCGGACCGACGGCTAGCGCGGCACAGGTCAGCAGCCTAGGCGCCGCTCTGGTTCAGATCTCGCTTCTGGACATCGTGTTCTCGCTGGATTCCGTCATCACGGCGGTCGGGTTGGTTGACCAGGTGTCCATTATGGCCATCGCCATCATCCTCGCGGTGCTCGTCATGCTGATGGCGGCAACGTCCATCGGAACATTCGTCGACGAGCATCCGACGATCAAAATCCTCGCCTTGTCGTTCCTCATACTCGTGGGAGTCACCCTGATGGTGGAAGGCTTCGACGTGCACGTGCCGAAGGGATACATCTATTTTGCGATGGTGTTTTCGGTTGCCGTAGAAATGCTCAATATGCGTATGCGCACAAAGCAGAGAGCACCGATCAAACTGCATAGCCGATACTCAGGAGACCAATAGTCGGAGACGACTTAGTAAAGTCTTAGGCACCATTTCGCGGCGCGTAACGGCAGGCCATCCCGCCTGACCTGGAACCCCCCGAAGCGAATCAGTTTGGCGCCAGATTGAATGGATCGGAAACGATGCACAGACTTATTTCTGTCTCTTGACCTGCTGCAATGCCTAGAGCACTATTTGTACAATTCGTTCGCCTAGCACATCCGAAAGCACGTGCGGAGCACCAATGGTCGTCACTGCCGCCCCACTCCAGTCCGGCGAAGAACAAGATGAAAGAGAAGAAACGCATTCCCACTAGTGACGAGCCGTTCTGCTGGAAGAGTCCGTTCGCGGCACTGAAGGATGCAGTACCGCCGCCGACGCCTACCGATCCACCTGTTCGCAATCCAGCTCATACGCCGGCGCCCGCACCAAAAAGCAATCGGGGGCGAGTGGATATCCTTCGTTCGACGGCGCATCGGGGCGGCAAGACCGTGACAGTCGTCACAGGATTTGTCGGAATCAGTCAGCCCGAAAAAGAACGACTGGCGAAAGAAATGCAAAAGTCTTGTGGCGCGGGAGGCACCGTGAAAGAAGGACGGATCGAGATTCAAGGTGATCACCGCGACAGCGTCGCGAGTATCTTGGCCAACGCGGGCTTCCGTCCCGTCTTCGCCGGGGGCTGAACCGCTCTCCCCTGCTCCTCTCGCGAGCGAGAAACCAGGACAGGCTGGTTTCCCAGCTGCTTCGACCTGCTCGCCTGGCAGAAGACCGTCTCAACGGCGCCACCGACCATTAGTTTCCTTCCTCTTGACTCGCATCTACTAAGCGCTTACGCTTTCACCCGCATACTGGCTTTCCACATTGGCTTTCACGAAAGGAGTGATCATGACGCGACGGAACGTTGATTGGGTCCAGGGATTGGGTTTGGTAGCGACAGCGCTTGCTCTGTCTTCCCTGGTGATCACGGATGGCCTGCAATGGACGTCGGCACCGGCCTATGCCGGCGATCGCGGTGAGGAACGGAGAGATAAGCGGGACGACCGGCAAGACGACCGGAGAGATGCGCGCGATACGCGGCAAGAGGGTCGTGAGGCAGCCAGGGAGGCGAAGGAAGAATGCAAGAAAGCAGAGGGTAAGAGTAATAGGGAATGTCGACAGGAAAAGCGAGATACCAAGGACGATGCCCGCGACGCCGCCAGGGACATCAAGCGGGACTAATTACAATCGCTGGACGAAGGAACACAATTTACAGAAGAGCATAGGAAAGCGGTTTCGTCCTGAGTCAGTGGTTTGAAGTTTTGGGGCGTAGGGTTCTGCGCATATCCTACGCCCCCACCGCCGGACTAGGAACTATCGCACCCGCCAACAGTCTGATCCGACGACCCCTTAACGCAGTTTGGCGCCGAATAGTCAATACTGCAAAGAGCAGAAGAAACGGTGTCAGTAATCATTTCGTGGGCCGTGGCGGCCCCGTCTTAGCCGCTTTCATTCGGTCCCTGTGCAAGGGGAACGGGAACTCGCTGGTAGCAGTCGCTACTAACCCCTTGTCCTTTCCTGCTCATTCTGTAGAGACAGTGAGCTAACAAACCGCGGGTCAGTGGTTACTTTGGCTCGCCTGACGCAAGATCCAACTGTGTCTTGCAAGAAGTCCCAACCAGCCTGAATCATTGAACTATCACAGGCGCAATAATAGCACTTGACCAACCGGTGCCTTTGGGCGCTACATATTCATCTATTTTGGTTTAGAAGAAGGAGGCGAGCATCATGGCACTACTGATTACCGCCGAGTGTATCAACTGTGGAGCCTGTCTGCCAGAATGTCCGAACGAGGCCATCTTCGAAACTCGCAGCGACGCGGAAACGAAGGGAAATCATGTGGGCGACGGCCAGGGAGTGAGCAACGATATCTATGTGATCACGCATGACCGCTGTACCGAGTGTGTCGGCCATTTTGACGAACCTCAATGCGCGGCAGTCTGTCCGGTCGACAATTGCTGCATTTCTGACCCTGCCTATCCGGAAACGACGGATGTGTTGCTGGACAAGGCGAGGAAACTGAATCCTGACAAGGCTATCGACCCGGCAAAAGTGTGGAGCGGCGTGCGGAACTGATCGTTTTCACTTCGAGGTTCCGCGCCACATAGAGAACACTGCGAACGCCGCCTGCACAGCCTTCGCGGATGAAGTACGAAGAGAAGAACGTATAACCATGTTTGCCTTGACATAACGGAAACGATCGGTCATGGCTGACAAACTTCCAAAAGTCATTTCAAGTGCAACGGTCATTAAGGTTTTAGCTAAAGTCTTTGCTTTCCAAGCCATCGAGATCAGCCTCTTGCGTGCACACGTCGGAATTTCCGATGCCAATTGGAAAGCACTCAAGACCGAAGCCTTTAAGAAAACCTACGCGAAGCAACGGTCTTTTTATGAAGATCGCTTGACGGGTGCGTTCGCTTTGGAGCGCATTTCCCAGTCTGAACGCGAGACAAGACTTCTTGAACTCTGGCTAAAACAGAGTGAGGATTCTCCTAAAGACGAACCCTGAGCCAGTGCTCTCAGCATGAGAGCATGCCCTTTCCTGTGAGTGACGCCAGGCGCTGAGGTGTTCGGCAAAAGCTCACCGCATTGGAGGAAAGAGTGGACAGTCGACCGGGCTAGAAGAAGGAGCCTCCACCATGGGTAAAGTCATCGAGTGTGCCAAGGTTGATCCATCGTCCGGATGCAAGCATGTCGTTCGTGGGAACACTGACGAGGAAGTCCTAAAGAACGCCATGGAACACGCCAAGCAGCACGGGATTCGGGAGGTGACGCCTGAACTCAGGGCTAAGGTGCAGGCAGCAATCCGGGACGAGAAGTAAAGTGTATAACTCACGACTTCATCTGACAGACAGCGAGTCCTCACCGGGTTTAGGCCGCTAACATTTTCTCCTTGGCCAGTGGCACACTATCGAGAAACGTCTGCATCGGTGTCTTGCCATAGCACCAGCGCCCTTGGTGGGGGCGCTGCTCGTTGTACTCCTGGATCCACGCATCCAAGTCAGCCTGGAGGTCCTCCAGCGTTCGATAGATCTTCTTGCGGAGCGCCACGCGGTAAAACTCGTTCAACATGGTCTTGTGGAACCGTTCACAGATCCCGTTGGTCTGGGGATGCCGCGTCTTGGTGCGCGTATGATCGATGTTCTCCACGGCCAGATAGAGTTCGTACTCATGGCGCTCCGGAGTTCCACAGTATTCCGTGCCGCGATCCGTGAGCACACGGTTCAGCGGAATGGCATGCTGCTCGAAGAACGGCAAGACCCGATCATTGAGCAATTCCGCGGCCGTCACCGGCGTCTTGCGGTCGTACAGCTTCGCAAATCCCACCTTGCTGTAGGTATCGATGAAGGTTTGCTGGTAGATGCGGCCGACGCCCTTCAAGGTGCCGACGTAGAACGTATCCTGCGCGCCGCAGTAGCCGGGACATTCGCTCTCAAATTCGCCGTGGGCCTCTTTGTCCGCCGTCGCCTTCTCCAGCGCCACGACTTGGGCCTCGGTAAGCACCAGTCCCGCTTGGGCTACCTTCGCTTCCAGTGCCTTTAAGCGTTTCCGCATCGTTGCGAGATCATGGCGGAGCCAGATACAGCGCACGCCCGCTGGGGAGATGGACAGCGCCTGCTTGCGCAGTTCATTCGCCACGCGGGCTTGTCCCCACGCGGGTTGCTCAATAGCGATCTGCACGATGGCCTGTTCCACCTCGGGTGCCACCCGATTCTTGAGGAGCGGCTTCTGCCGCGAAATCTCTTGAAGCGCGGCCTCGCCGCCGGTCTCGTAGAGTTCCTTGAATCGATAGAAACTATCGCGGCTATACCCCATCAGCTGGCAGGCTTTGGAGACATTGCCGAGCTGCTTCGCCAGTTCCAGCACGCCGACTTTCGTCTTAATGATCTTTTGTTCCGTCGTCATGGTCCTCGCTCCTTTCGTGAAGAGGGAGGACTCTAGCTGACTGTCAGATTAAGTTCTAGCTTCCACAAGTAAAGAGACCTCTTTCGTGGCCAAAGCAAAGTGAGTGGGACCGTTTCGCGGCGCGGGCGGCAGACCTATCGTCTCCGCATCACCCTCTCCCCTCGTCGCCTGACTCAATGATTCCCTGACCACGTCTTGGACCGCCCAATTTCCCAATTCACTTTCGTTGACATCCTCATCACAGGGACTTAGTCTCGGGCATCAACAATCCTGGTGCGTGGGGATGACCTCTCACCTATTTCCAGCTGTTGAAATGTCCACGTACACCTGGCTCCGATATATTGTGCTCTTCATATCAAGCCTGCGCAGTTCTGCCTGGAATGTGACGCGGCCTTCTAGACGCATGTGATCATCTCAACCGGAGGTGTCCCATGGCAGGGATCCAGCGTAGTTCTCCAGACTGGTCGATCAAGCGAGGCTTACCTTCTCCTCGAAAGGGCCGCCGGTCTGCAGAATCTGTCCCAAGTTTTCCACGTGAGTTTCTGACCGACCAATCAACCGTAGCCGAGGAATTCACCGCAGAGCCACGCGCGGGCGCGCGACGGAGAGGTGCTGCCCCAGCCCCACTCGACTTTACCTACGAGATCGCAGATGGCGAATCGGTAGTTCTGGCCATCCGCCATCCTTCCGGCGCCCTCACATTTCATTTGCCGGTGGAATCCACCCGCCGCGGAACAGGGAAGGCGGGGCAGACAAGGTTCATCGTGGCTGTGCGTTCCACCGATGTGGAGACCGGACGGCGAGGCATTATCAGCAAAGCCGTGAAGGCAATTCTGATCAAAGTCGGCACGGTGGTCATAGACAAAGCTGTGAGCTTTGTCTTGCCCAAGCTCGCGGCGGCTTTTGAAAAGGCGGCATGGAACAGACGGAATCTGAAAGAGGGCTGGCTCGCAGTCACACGAGACTCGTTGGCCAAAGGGTCGCTCAAATCGGGAACGCCGAACTCAACTGATCGAACCCTGTTGTTCATCCACGGAACGTTTTCCAACGCGGAGTCTGCGTTTGGTCCACTGGCATCGTCAACCTTCTTCGACCGCGTTGCGTCGCTATACGACGGCCGTATCTTCGCATTCAACCATTTCACCGTGAGCCGTACGCCGGAAGAGAACGCGCGCATGCTCCTCGACGGTCTGCCGGACAAGACGATTACGTTCGACGTCGTGACGCATTCGCGCGGTGGGCTCGTGTTGCGCAATCTGGTGGAGCGCGCATCCGTATTCGGTCCGCTTGCCGGACGTTTCAAGTTGGGACGCGCGGTGCTCGTGGCATCGCCAAACGATGGCACGCCGCTGGCAACGCCGGCTCGCTGGCAGGACACTGTGGGGTGGATCGCGAATCTGTTGGAACTCTTCCCCGACAACCCATTTACGACAGGGGCGGAGTTCGTGGCCAACGGATTGGTGTGGCTGGCTCGACATGCCTCCGGTGACTTGCCGGGGATTCACTCCATGGACAGCGCGGGCGATTTGATCGGAGAACTTCAAGGGCCGCCGGGACCGCCTCCCGAGGCGTATTCCGCGCTGGTCGCCAACTACAATCCGACCGGTGATGTCCTCAAGCGCTTGCTCGACACCGGAGTCGATCAGTTCTTCGGTTCAGCGAACGATCTCGTGGTTCCTTCCGAGGGAGGCTGGAGGGTCGATCATTCAGGCATGGCCTTTATTCCAGGCCAGCGTATCGGCTGCTTTGGACCCGGGGGAAATCTTGCGCCGGACTCGGTCACCCATGTCAATTTTTTCCAGCGTCAGGAAACGGTGGACTTTCTGGTCACGGCGCTCGAAGGCCAGCCGCAACCATTGACCTCCATGGATCCGTCAAGGGCATTACCGGACCGCCGCTTATTGCGTTCTGCCGGCCCAACGGCAGTGGGTGTTGCGGCAGCTCTTCCCGTCAAAGCTCCGGCAGTCGTCCCTGTCGCAGCCCCGCCGGGTAGCCCCCTGCGTGTCTTGTCGGATGGATCCGCCGTCGCGCCGTCCGATTCCTTTCATCTCGTGATCATGCCGCGATCGGACAGCGATGAGGAACGTTGCCAAATCCTTGCTCACTATGGATCGGCGCGCGTTTTGGAGGACTTCTATCTGCGGGGGACCACCGACAACGCCGGGATGCGGTGGAAACAGATCATCGACCAGAACGAGAAGATCAGAGACTATATCGACCAGAACATCGGGCAGATGCCCACCGACAAAGCGCTACAGCATTTCGGAGAAATCTTGTTCAAAACTCTGTTCCCAGGGATGGTTCTCCGGCTCTACGATACGGCCCGCTCGCTCCAGCGTAGTGAAAGATTAAACGTGATTTTAACTTCCACTATTCCTTGGGTTGCGGATAAACCCTGGGAGTTCTCCTACGATCCCGTTCGGAAAACCTCGCTGGCCACTGAAGAAATGCACTTTATCCGCAACGTGATCACGGCCATACCGGCTGAAATCATCGATGACCGACAGCGCTTGCGCATTCTCGTGGTGTCCGCGCAGCCCGTGGGCCTGGGAAAGCTTTCCATTGAAGAGGAAGAAGCTGTGATCCGCCGAGGCTTCGAACCCTTGCGTGAGGCTGGCCTGGCGGATATCGAAGTGCTGGCGCGGGCCACACCCGCCTCGTTACATGGCCACGTTTCTACGGGACATTTCTCGGTTGTGCATTTCATCGGCCATGGAGAATATGACAAGAGCGAAGAGAAAGGGTTCTTGGTCTTTCAGGACGAACAGGGAACGCCCTACCGGGTGGACGATCGGTCCATACGCGAAATCTTCTGTGGTCGCGGGATCAGACTCGTATTCCTGAATGCGTGCGAGACGGGCCAAGGCGGGCGTGTCGATTTCAATCGTGGTGTCGCGCCGGCATTGGTCGCCGGTGGCGTACCGATTGTGATCGCGAACCAGTACAAGGTCTTGGATACCTCCGCGACGTTTTTTGCCCAGCATTTCTACTGGTCACTGGCCCAGGGCATGGCTGTCGGGGAAGCGGCACGTGAGGCACGGATCGCGGTGAACTATTCGTTGTCCGGCGAATCCATCGATTGGGCTGTGCCTGTCGTGTACGCCCGGGATCCGAACAGCCGCCTGTGTCCGAAACGGCCCATCGTTCCCAGTGCGATGCCCTCGCCGGCCGTGCGCGCTTCTTGCCGTCGAAGCACAGCGCAGCACACAGTACGCATCGCTGTTTGGGACATACACTCCCAATTTCCGGCATTGCGCCCGACGCTCGAGCGAATTAATGCCGTTCAAAAGATCTACGGCTTTGAGATCGTCGACCTCTCGGTGCCCATGGACGCCTGGCACATGAAGGGGAAAGCGCGGTATCTGGACGCCGACCGATTTGCTGATCGCCTTGCTCCACAGATCTCTCAGCTCGGAGTGCAGTACATCAGCGCCATCGTCGACGAATGGATGGTCTGCGGCTTGAAGACCGGAAAGCCGATTTACAATATCTATGGGTGGTGGCCGGACAAAGGCAAGCCCCCGGTTCTGATCTTCTCCTCAAAGGGCCTAGGCTTGGAGCCCACCGGACCGGCCACCGATAGAGCCATCGCCAACGGCGCGGTCAGCGGAATCGCAGGTTACATGCTGGATGAAGAATCACACGAGAAAGGACCTGTCGAATGTCCTAATTTCTTCAATCCACGACGCAAGCTCACCTTGCTGACGGGCCGTCAGAAGTTCTGCAAACCCTGTTTGGACAAACTGAGAGCATATCCGAAGGAACTGAAGGCATTGAACGCGATCCTAGGCGCCTTCGACTAGAATTCATTCGCGAAATGACAGACTCTCTTTTCGGGTAGTCAACGACGTATTGCGATCGCGCCGGTGTTGTCCCCCTTATCCCTTTTCGATGCAACGGAACGTGTGAAGTCGTTCGAGTTATCCCAACACCCAGATGGCAACTCCAGACATCTCCCGTAACAAGCGATCGACGATCCTGTTACCGAGGAACCGCCTGGTGCCTGCAGTCCCATGACGAGTGACCACAATGGTGCCATACCCTCCGGACTTGCCCTCATCCATAATGGTGTCTGCAATATCACGTTCATGGCCGAACTTGAGCGTCACGCGATCAAGAGGAAACCCCGCCTGTCCGAGCGGTCCCAGCGCTTTCAGGAGGATGGGATATTCGATGGCTGACTCTGTCCGCACCCACTCCTCCTGATCTTTGCGTAACTGCGCTTCGAGACGGTCCTCAATCTTCGGATCCTCGGAGCCGCCGTGCTCCATCAATTCACGAGGCATGGGCTTCAACACATGAAACAGAGTCACGCTTACGTCGTGCGTGTCGCGCAGCATCGATCCCACGTATGTCGCGGCCTGAATGGACTGATCCGAGTCTTCCACGACGACAAGAATTTTCTTCGGAATCACGCTGGTTGCGGAGACCTGTTCGCCTATGGAAGTAGATGTGGTTGATTTCGATATCGTGGCCATACTTCACCCTCAAAAAGAGGAAATGGCACGAGACAACAGGCGGTGAATGATATCGCTCAGAAGCCCGCCGTCACATCGACGGGCCACTCTGGCGCGGTGGACTCAGGTCTTCCATAGCACCCCTTCTGGTCAAACACTGTGCGCTCGACCGAACATGGCACGGCACTAAGCCTATTCCCGAGGGGGGAAATAAGTCAACGATCTGGAACGGACCAAAGGATCCAGGCAAAGATGATCCACGAGAGCCTACCCTTGTTTAGGACAGAGGGACAAAAAACTAGGATCCTCTCCTAGACGCGGTGTCATACCTATTCTAAAATCGGGTTCGCTGAAACAGTTGGAAAGCGGTGCCCCTACGATGAGAGGGCTCGCATTGGCTGGTGATGGCTCGGCGGTCCATGTCTCCAACTATCAGGTTTGGCGCGAGCAATTCATCGCGCAGCGTCTTCGTGTCCTCTATCTTGTCGGCTTGATCGTCAATCCGATCTTCGGTGCCCTCGATGCGCTTGCCTATCCAGAACACCTCCGTGAGCTGCTCCTGTTGCGTGGAGTTCTCGAATTCGGCTTGTGTATCGGATTCATTGCGCTTCGATTTCAACTTGCCTTAGTGAAGCCGGAAGTCCTGCTCGCGTTGTGGATCCTCATCCCCAACATCTGTATCGCACACATGTTTCTCGTGCTTTCCGAATTCAACTCGACGTACTACAACGGCTTAGCGTTGGTCATGTTGACAGCCGCGGTCATTGTCCCGGTTTCGTGGATGAGCCATCTCGTCGCGCAAATTGGCACGTTGCTGTATTTCTATGGCGCACTTATGGTGCATGGCTTGACGGTCATGCACCCGCGGCTTCTGGCAGAAAGCATCTTCTTCCTGGTCTTCTTCTGCGTGGCATTCCAGATTTCATTACACCTGTATGAGCGACTACAGAAGCGTGAATTTCTGGCCAAACGAGAACTAGAAGCTTCAAACGATAAATTGCAGGCTCTTGATCGGCTCAAAAGCGAATTCTTCGCGAATATCAGCCACGAGTTACGAACCCCGCTTACCGTGAGTCTTGGGGCTTTTAAGCAAGCCTTGAAATCGTCTCTGGCTCCTTCGCTGCAGTCCGTACTCGAATCAGGGCTCCGCAATACAGCGCGACTGCTTTTCCTCATTAATGAACTCTTGGAGCTGTCAAAGTTTGAGAGTGGCCACACTGAGATCAAAAGAGTCTGCATTGACTTCCGAATGTTAGTGACAAATGTCGCATCAAACTTTGAGTCTTCAGAGCGTCAACGCATCTTTATCGAAGCACCTTCGGAGCCTCTTCCTCTCGCGGTGGATGTGCGACGAATGGTGAAGGTTATGTATAACCTTCTGGCGAATGCATTCAAGTTTAGTGATCCGCAATTGGGTAACGTCTGGATTCGGATCACGTCGCAGGAGCATCAAGTCATTCTCGAAATTGAGGATAACGGGATCGGGATTTCCGAAGACCACATTGATCAGATATTCGGTCGATTTTATCAGGTCGAAGGCCACCTCAGCAGGCGATATGAAGGTAGCGGTATTGGACTGGCATTAGCGAAAGAAATAGTGGTCCTTCACGGCGGAAGCATTGCGGTACGAAGTGCGGTCGGCAAGGGATCAACCTTCACGGTGACATTACCGCGGGGCCAAGAGCATCAGGGCCAGATGGTCGCAATTGAAGGCGAGGACATCGGCGACATTCCTATCAATATACCGGACGGAACCACTCGTCACGCAGTCCCGGCATCCGATCACGATTCTCATGATGGCTCCACTGTCCTCGTCGTCGACGACAATGCCGACATGCGAGCATATTTGACGCGCTTACTCTCGGATACGTATCACGTGATCGTGGCCTGCAACGGCGCCGACGCGCTGGAAAAGGTCCGTGCTCAGGTGCCGGACCTTGTCGTGGCCGACATGATGATGCCCCTCATGAGCGGATATGATTTGTTGAAGGCCATTCGTGCGACGGAAGGGCTGAAGACCCTCCCATTTATTATGCTCACCGCCCGAGCAGGGACTGAGGCTCGTGTGGAGACTTACGAAGCCGGGGCCGACGATTACGTGACTAAGCCCTTCGGCGAAGAGGAACTGTTGGCTCGCATCTCCAATCAGTTGCGCCTCCACCGCCAAGAACGCGAGTTGGAGCTGCAGACCGCTGAGTTACGCCAACTTGCTTCGCAGCTTGAGCGAGCCAACGCGGAACTTCGTGAACTGAGTCAAAGGAAATCCGAGTTCGTCGGGATTGTGTCCCATGACCTCCGAACGCCGCTGACGGCGATGATTACGTTACTGGATAACCTGCTGGAAGGATTAGCCGGCTCCCTGAATGAAAAACAGAAGCAGTACCTTCTCCGGATCAACAATAATGGGTGGCGCCTGATCCGAATGATCAATGATCTGTTAGACATTGCCAAGATCGAGTCTGGAGCCATTAACTTTGACCCCAAAGCGTTGGACCTCGCTGCCTTCCTTGAAAACCTCGTCGATGGGCTCCGGTCGGTCACACAGGAAAAAGGAGTACGCTTGCAAGCGCTGTTGAATGGCCCAGCGTGGTCCAAAGCCGACTCGGACAAACTTCATCAGGTATTCACCAATCTCATCGATAATGCCGCCAAGTTTACCAAGGCGGGAGGGGAAGTTCGGGTGGAGTTGAACACGGACGGGAAAGATTTCGTTCGGATTTGCGTCTCAGACACGGGATGTGGAATCTCGCCGGAGGATTTGCCCCACGTGTTTGAAAAATTTTACCGAGGTCGGGATCGCCACAGTGCCAGAGGGGCTGGGTTAGGCCTCGCGATTGTGAAGCATTATGTCGAATTACACGGCGGCCGGATCTGGGTCGAAAGCGCGCCCCAGGAGGGAAGTCGCTTCTATGTGGAAATCCCACGTATCGCACCCGCGGTACAGGATTCATGACGTGATCGTGTGACGGGACAGAGCTTTCTAAGCTCATTGCATGCCGCTGGACCTATCCGCTTCGAAAAAGTACACTAGCCTCTAGGCGAGGCCGGCCAGGAGGAACCGGTCCGTGAAGCATCAGCGCATCATCGTCAGTCACTACGGTGGCCCGGAGGAACTTCGGCTGGTTGAAGAAGAGCGCCCCGAGCCGAAGTGTGGTGAAGTGCGGGTGAAAGTGCAGGCCGCCGGTGTTTCCTTGCCCGACATCATGATGCGCGAGGGCATTCACCCCGAGACTCCCCGCCTGCCTTTCACGCTGGGATGGGATCTGGTTGGTGTGGTAGATCGGCTCGGTAACGGTGTCTCTGGAGTCGAAACAGGCCAGACCGTTGCCGCGCTCCCGATCTTCGGTGGGTATGCAGAGTTTGTATGCCTGCCCCAACGTGAACTGGTTCCAGTGCCCACCGGGTTGGATAACACAGAGGCTGTCAGCCTCATCCTGAACTACGTAACCGCTTACCAGATGCTGCATCGCTCCGCGAAGGTCGCACCAGGTCAGCGCGTGCTGATTCACGGCGCGGCAGGCGGAGTGGGCTCGGCGCTCTTGCAGCTCGGGCGCCTCGTCGGACTGGAGATGTACGGGACCTGTTCATCGCGAGGGGCATCGACCGTCTCTGATCTCAGCGGTATCCCGATTGATTATCACCATCAGGACTTCGTGAAAGAAATTCACCGCCTCACGGGTGACGGTGTCGACGTCGTGTTTGAGAGCATCGGTGGTACCCACATCTGGCGTTCCCGAGAGGCTCTGCGTTCCGGCGGGACAGTCGTGGCGTATGGCCTGACCGGTTCGCTCCGTGAGGGCCGCCTGGCTTCCGGTCGTTCAGGTACTCGCCATCGGTTTCGTGCGATCGCCATCTTCGGGTTGTACATAGCCGCCGGCTGGCTTCTTCCCGGCCGGAAACGGGTGGTTCCTTACAGCATTCAGTGGTTCAAACGGCTACGACCGGCATGGTTTCGACAGGACTTGATTGCGTTGCTCGACCTCCTTCAACAGCACAAGATCAAGCCGCTGGTCGCGCAGCAATTTCCTCTTGCAGAGGCCAGACAGGCGCACGAGTTGTTGGGAAAGGGAGGCGTGATCGGCAAGCTCGTGCTCGTGCCGAACGGATCTACGCTTGTATCATCAGCGGCTTAAGAACACGCGTTTTGCAGAACACGTTGTGTAGAATTCGCCTCTCCCCCCTGGATTGCAGATGATCAGCGAAACGGCAGAAAGGCACTGCTCGCAGCCGGCGACATGTTCGGACCAGGGTGCACGACACAAAGGAGTCTCCTGGTGGCGTGTACCCTGAAACGCCGGTTAGGCAAAACCTTTCAACTTTACCTATTGCGAGTCAGGTTAGCGGATCGCACCGCGAACGGATACGCAATCAGTCTCAGAAAGAGTACCGTTGCGAGCGTGCCTCGGCCATCGGCCACCAACGCGTATGCATATCCCTTCGGAGCCAACTTATCATCGAGCAGCAACGCCACACACTCACCGATATCTGTCTCGAAATTAATTCCTACAGCAAGAGTTCTTGCCCGTCTCGGTCCACTCGCGACAATGTCGGCATCGGTTTCCGTCAAGCAACTCCCGAATCGGAGGTGGACTCCGCTCTCTACCGCTTGGCGCTTCAGGGACGTATCCAGTGTCTCCTTTGTGGAACCTCTCTGCACCAGATAGGCGATGGGTTCGACAGAACTCACCTGAGTGGAGCTTCGCGGTCCATAAGACGACACCTTATGGATAGGCCGGCAATAGAAATCGGGCTTGATGCCTATTGGGCCGAGGGCTGTGAGGAGATCACGATGTTGTCGTGAGCCCTTGGCAGACGTCGTGCCCGCAAGCTGAAGGCGCGTATTTTTCTGAATACACCCCTACAGAGGGCCGAAACGCCATCCATTCAAGTTTCAAGAACTTGCGAACCAATTCATCGAGGGATGAACGGCATGAGGTTTGCTATTCTAGTTTTTTTCACTACAGAACTGATTTGCCAAACGGTGCGGCATGGACAGATCTGTGGGGCTACAACTCTTCGACAACCCGCTCGCTGTCGCATAAGCCGTCGCTCAGCCACGCTCGGTGCGGCCCACTTGCCCCACAATTGTCCACTCGCGTTGGGATACGGCCAAGAGGTTCGTTCCAATCATCGGCGTCCCCGTGAGGCCAACCTGTTGAACGGATGAATATGCGAGAGAACGCCCGCGTGAGTCAGTCGAGTCTTTCCTTCTACTTTCAACCTCGGAGGATTCTATGAAATGTCCTGACTGTATGATGGACAACGCGAAGGAAGCGAGATTCTGTAGGTATTGCAACCTGCATTTTGCGACACGCACCCGGTCCAAGCCATCCGGTGCCGGCTCTGTCGGAAATTACTTCGGGTTCAGGCAGATGGTCACGCCATTTTGGATCCAAATCACCTATGTTCTTGGTATCACCATCATTGTGATCGTGGCGGCGGTGGCCATCGCCTTTCCGCACCTTTTTGCCACTGCCTCCGTCGAAGACCTGTGGGTTCGGGTGGGCGGGGTTCTCCTCCTGCTGATGGGGAATCTGATTTGGCGTGTGCTGTGTGAGGGGGCGATTGTCGTCTTTCGGATGTATTCGCTCCTAATGAGCCTGGACGATCGGGCCCGCTGGATCGGTGAAATGGAGGCGGTGCAACAGTATCGGAGATGAAGACACGTAGTCTACACCGCCGCTCGTACGACTTGTCTGGACTGGTGTGGCCGCTGCCGAGTCCATCATCGTTCCTTAGAGTAATTGACTTCTCTAATCCTTCGGCGTAGGAAGTGGCCGTCTTCTCCCTCCATTCTGGTTGAGGCGTGAGCATGCCACAACTCGAGTTGTTAGACCGTCAAGAAGAGCAATGGGCTCTACTACGCAAAGAGCGAGGAGGCGAGGGAAGATCGCTCGCAATTTTCATACATGGCTTTCTAGGCGACCACCTAACCACATGGGGTCGCCTACCAGAAATGCTTCGTGAAAATACGCAAGATGATCCAGTGTTGGCCGATTGGGATTTTTTGTTTCTTGGCTACCCTACCAGACAGATCGCCAGCTATCTTGATATAGCGCGTCTCATCGCCACTCAGTGGGAAAAAGCGGCAAATGGGAGATTACCTTTCGGAGGAGCTTATACCCGAGTCGCGCTTCTTGGTCACTCGCTCGGAACGCTCGGTATACGCCAGTTGCTCTGTGCGGGTGTGATGCAACCACCAAGGATGCTCCAAGCACTGCACAGTGTTACCCTTTTTGGCACTCCACTAAACGGGAGTGGTCTCGCCGGCGTCGCTGCATGGGTCGTGGGTGGGAAAATTGCGGACGCACTAAAGCCAGGAAACCCACAGTTACGGATGCTAAAGTCCTGGAACGAAACGATACACCCTCATCTCAAATGGTGTCGCGTGCGTGTTGTCCTTGGAACAGACGACCAAGTAGTCGGGAACGAATACGCCGATCTCATTAACTTCCTAGGTGACGCTACACCCTATTCTTTGCTGAATTTTGATCACAAGAACCTTGTTAAACCTAACGACTGGTCCACTTCGACCATTCGAGATGAGATTAGAGAGGCGCTTCGATGACCACGGTCACCGGAGAGGAGTTACGGCAGCGACTCCAAGGTATCGCACAGGGGCCTTGGTCTAAAGGAGTTCACGATGCACACAGAATGCTGGCGCCTACCGCCCAACTCCGGGGTAGGCTGTACCGCAGTCCCACAATCAAACTCAACAAGCTAGAGCTGACCGACTTCGATACGAAGAAAAATGCAGACTTTATGACGATTTTCAGACCTCACTTTCTAGACAGGAATGGGGTAACGGATCCCGCGGAGATTGAAGCTCGAGAAATTCTAGACAATGCACTGATACTGCCTGAGCTCTACGAACTTGCGGTGCAAACTGGATATCTGCCAGTGGAGCAAGTAAAGGAGCCGGCGCGGGAGATCCTCGGCGATCTGCTTTGGTCAGAGGCTGTCAGAGGCTTCGTACAATCCTATGACTACATCGCCGTACAGATGTTGGCGACGCGTGTTGGGATGACCGGTTTCGGTGTGATACATCCACCTGCGCCTAAGAAGGATGCCGCACTACGTTTCGCCGGATTTCTCGCCCACCTTCGAGCTTTCTATGCAGATGATCAAATCTTCACGTGGACTCACTTCATGGATGACTACATCGAAGAGCCGGAAGAACAGGAGAAGTTGTGTAGCTATTTGCGGGGAGAGAGCAATACAGCTCCTAAAAGGTTTGGGGAACTGTTGGCTGGCTGCCAATTCTTTTCCGCCTCACTTGCAAGTGCTTTCCATGTCTTGGACCAGGAGGAACTCGGAAGATTTGGACTCATACACGCCTATTGGCTCCAAAAGTTCTTCGGGTACAAGATGGATAAAGAAGGCTATGTTAAGGACGTTAGGGTATGGGGCTCTACAGACTCTTGGGCACATCTCTTTAGAGAGAGTTCACACCTCATACCTGAATCCATTGGCAGTGAGATTTCGGGCGTCGTTCGGCAGCAGTTTTGTGAGCAGGTGCAGTTGCTCAAAGAAACGTTTGATGCCGTGATAGCTATGACGAAACCAATCCTTAAAAAAGGAAATGTGTCTGGCGAAGACGGAACAAGGCGGCTCGTCCGTTCAGTGAAAAAACGCAAGGGTCGGAAGAGGACAGGCAAGCGATGAGTCGAACCCCGTGTCAGCAACTGTCCTGTGATTTAGGCATGCGGTACGTCGGGGCAGAATAAGCCTCTGCAGGAGGAGCGACACATCATGCAGGATCCAACCATGCGTGCCAAGGGCTTGCTGGTCAAAATACGAGGAGGTGCAGAAACGTCGACGATCAAGTCCCTCAGACGACGGCTTGGACGCGATATGCGCTCGACTCCGCTCTGCAAGGAACTCCTCTGGCATCACATCCAAGCCAAGAAAGTTGTGGATAAGAACGCAGGGAAGGTGTTCGACACCGCCCATAGTCTGCTCGACATCGCCGGAATCTTGGCAATTGAACCGAATTTAGAGATCCCGAAAGATAAGGAACGAGAATTCACCGGCGACGAGAACGATCCCAAGACTGACTGCAAATACACGTGGCATATCGAACAGGTGAGGGCCAGTAAAGCGCGTGAAAACTTTTCTGTCAGAGGAGAGGGCGTGCGAGTCGCCCACCTTGACACAGGATACACAGAACACCCAGAACTGGTCATTGGCACCTCCGTAAGAGCAAACCTAGGCTACAACTTTGTAGAGGATACCATTGATCCTTTGGAGCCTCTTAAAACCATTGACGAAGGGCACGGAACAGCGACGGCAAGCGTCCTCGTGGGGCTCGCTGGCAAACAACACAAAGGGGACGATCCTGCCTTCGTTGAAGGTGTTGCGCCGGGTGCGGAGCTCGTCCCGATTCGAGTTGATACGGTCCCTTGGTGGATCCTGAATCCGGCAAAAGACGTACCAGGTATCTGCCACGCGCTAAAGCAGGAGTGTCAGGTTATCTCAATGTCCCGTGGTGGACCCGGTTACGATTCTCTGCGAGATGCTATCAAGCTAGCGATCTCGCGTGGCACAATCGTCATCGCTGCTGCTTCGAATTGCAACGCTGGGTGTGGCATATGGAGTCCGGCAGATTATAAAGAAGTGGTCTGTGCGGCAGGCAGCACCTTTGACATGACTCCCTGGAAAGAGTCATCTAGAGGGCCCCAAGTGACGATCGCAGCCCCCGCTTGGTCAGTCTATCGCGCTCGCACACGGAAGATAAAAAATACATATTCGTTCGATGTGGAACGCAGTCACGGAACCTCATATGCCACTCCGATTGTGGCCGGTGCGGCTGCCTTATGGATTGAGCGGCACGGCGGCGCAGCGGCACTCGCGGGAAAGCTTCGAGGTGTAAAAAATATCGCCCCCTCGTTCAAGTACCTTCTTGGCAAAAGTGCTCAACCAGGGAAAGACTGGGATACCACGCAGTTCGGGCCAGGGATTCTTGACTGTGTCGCGCTATTGACTTCCGACTTGCCGAAGCCGGAAGACATCCCAACCATCGAGAACAACTTACGGACCCAATCAAACGCATCGAGACGCGGGCTTGCTCAGCAGGTACTTTCAAACCGAATCGAGGTTTCGGTTGATCCGCGAGCACAACATCTCTTGTCCCTTGAGATCGAGGCAGCGGCGATACGAAACCCTCAGTTCGAGTCGCTCCTTGCGGCCGCTACGCAAGGGACCTCGGCACAGGACTTGGCCGTCGCCAACAATCTCGCGAAGGCATTAGCCCAAGACCGTTCTATTTCGACAGTGTTACGACGCTTAATAGACTCTTGAAGTGTATAACTCACGACTTCATCTGACAGACAGCGAGTCCTCACCGGGTTTAGGCCGCTAACATTTTCTCCTTGGCCAGTGGCACACTATCGAGAAACGTCTGCATCGGTGTCTTGCCATAGCACCAGCGCCCTTGGTGGGGGCGCTGCTCGTTGTACTCCTGGATCCACGCATCCAAGTCAGCCTGGAGGTCCTCCAGCGTTCGATAGATCTTCTTGCGGAGCGCCACGCGGTAAAACTCGTTCAACATGGTCTTGTGGAACCGTTCACAGATCCCGTTGGTCTGGGGATGCCGCGTCTTGGTGCGCGTATGATCGATGTTCTCCACGGCCAGATAGAGTTCGTACTCATGGCGCTCCGGAGTTCCACAGTATTCCGTGCCGCGATCCGTGAGCACACGGTTCAGCGGAATGGCATGCTGCTCGAAGAACGGCAAGACCCGATCATTGAGCAATTCCGCGGCCGTCACCGGCGTCTTGCGGTCGTACAGCTTCGCAAATCCCACCTTGCTGTAGGTATCGATGAAGGTTTGCTGGTAGATGCGGCCGACGCCCTTCAAGGTGCCGACGTAGAACGTATCCTGCGCGCCGCAGTAGCCGGGACATTCGCTCTCAAATTCGCCGTGGGCCTCTTTGTCCGCCGTCGCCTTCTCCAGCGCCACGACTTGGGCCTCGGTAAGCACCAGTCCCGCTTGGGCTACCTTCGCTTCCAGTGCCTTTAAGCGTTTCCGCATCGTTGCGAGATCATGGCGGAGCCAGATACAGCGCACGCCCGCTGGGGAGATGGACAGCGCCTGCTTGCGCAGTTCATTCGCCACGCGGGCTTGTCCCCACGCGGGTTGCTCAATAGCGATCTGCACGATGGCCTGTTCCACCTCGGGTGCCACCCGATTCTTGAGGAGCGGCTTCTGCCGCGAAATCTCTTGAAGCGCGGCCTCGCCGCCGGTCTCGTAGAGTTCCTTGAATCGATAGAAACTATCGCGGCTATACCCCATCAGCTGGCAGGCTTTGGAGACATTGCCGAGCTGCTTCGCCAGTTCCAGCACGCCGACTTTCGTCTTAATGATCTTTTGTTCCGTCGTCATGGTCCTCGCTCCTTTCGTGAAGAGGGAGGACTCTAGCTGACTGTCAGATTAAGTTCTAGCTTCCACACTTGAAGGACTATCGCCCGGAAACCAGGAGAAGTGTCGCGCGGCCACCTCAGAGGAAGCGCATATGTTGGTTCACATCGTCGCCGATTACGGAATGGGGATCTCGCCTTTGCCGAAGTCGTGTAGCGGATCAAGGTGCATCTGCCGGACGTGGAACCGGTCTTGACGCCGGTACCGGCCTTCTCCACCATCGCGGCCGGCTTTTGTATCGCATAGCTCGGCCTGCACCCGTCGCCGCCCGGCACGTTGATCTATCATAACGTGGCACCACGCGAAGATGATCCCGCGTCCCGGACCAAGAACGTAAAGGAAGCCCGCCTTTCTTTTGACGCAAATCGGATTCACGCCGACCTGAATGCATCAGAGAAAATGCACCAGCCAGAAGAGAAGCGAGATGCGTTCGGTCCCTACAGAAGACGCTTGAAGACGATGCAATCATTTGGGATTTCGTTTCTCATCGGTTGACACTTTCATCCGCCACAACTACCCTGGCGCAGTACCGCCTGAAACCTGATTGGAGCTCATCAGAGATGAACAGCTCCATGAAATCCGATTCTATTGATGATGGTCCGTTCACTCTCTCGAATGTTCTAAGAGAGGAATATGCCGCCCTCCATGGCCGCCTGCCCCCAATCGAGCCGAACGAGACAGAAATGCACCGGCTCGCGTCGATCTATAAACTCATCCATGCACTTCCACGGAAACGCACCGCCCTCTGTGTATCAGGTGGTGGCATCAGAAGCGCGATGTTTGGTCTGGGCATCATTCAGGGCTTTGCCCGTCACGGCATGCTCAACAAGTTTGACTATCTTTCAACTGTTTCAGGCGGCGGCCACATCGGTGGTTGGCTTACGGCATGGATCCATCGACATCCCGAAGGGGTAAATGGTGTCGCTGCGGAACTCAGCGAACCAGGGACCTCGAATCGGCACTCGGAACCGTACCCTGTCGCATGGCTTCGGAGCTATAGTAACTACCTCTCCCCCAGACTTGGAATCTTTTCGCCGGACTCTTGGGCGGTGATTTCCACATACCTCCGCAATCTCATTGCAAACTGGCTTGTATTCCTTCCCCTGATCGCGGCCGGACTCATGCTCCCAAGGATGTATATCGCCCTCGTCCGTCAGACCAACGCGGAATGGGTCATCAATGGAAGCTTCTGGGGTGGATGCGTTTTCCTGTTTCTTGCACTGACGTACCTCCACCTATACAGGCCGAGCGTCAAACAGTTCCGTCGCCATCCTTTTTGGTCAACGTTTGAGCAGGAAAGGTACGTCGCTCTCGCCTGTGTTCTTCCCATGTTGCTTTCAGCGCTCCTCCTCACAACTTCCTGGGCGTGGTTCCGGAATGCCGCAGGAACACTAGAAGACGTGGCGCTTTGGGGAATACGTAGTCTCGGGTGTTTTGCGATCGGCGGAGCACTGATTCACATGTCCAGCTGGCTCTTCTCAGCCGTCTTGCTGCGACGCGAAGTTTCGCGATGGCTTGCCACCGAAGTCCTTATTATCGCCTGGTCTGGAGCGCTGGGTGGATACTTCCTTTGGGAACTGGTGGGAAGTTTACCCCCTAACCATCCCGTCGGCGCTTTTGCGGAACTCTATGCCTGTGTCGCCATGCCACTGTACCTGGCCCTGTTCCTCTTGGTGACGACACTCGCTACCATTGTCACCGGCCGCTTTACTTTGGATGAGGATCGAGCGTGGTTCAGTCGCGCCGGTGCTTGGGTGATGATGACTGGAATAGCCTGGGGTTTGCTCAGCGGCCTCGTCATTGTGAGCTCCATTCTGTTGGTGTGGTCTCGCAAGCTCTTACTTGACAACGATTTGACTACATTTGTCGGCGGCAGCGTGGCAACAATTGCGGCGCTCATCGGCGCCTTCAGCTCAAGGACCAAGGCCACGAACTCCGCCCAGGTCGATAGTCCTTCGGCTCTCGCAGAGTTAGCAGTTCGATACCTTGCTGCGCCAAGCGTCATCCTTTTTGTAATGGCGCTGGTGTCTCTGGGGACAAGCTTCATGCTGAATTGGCTCTCGTTCCCGCATTCCGTCGAATGGAGTTCTGTGGGTCTCCACATGCCTGAAGACTCATGGGGCCACATGAGCGTCATCCACAACGCTGCCCTACCGAGCATTGTTCAGTTGTGGATCAGCATGGTGCTTGTAGGCGTGTGTCTCAGTTTCTATCTTGATATCAATAAGTTTTCGCTTCACGAAATTTACCGACAACGGCTTATCCGGGTGTACCTCGCGGCTTCGAACCGCGTGCACCATCGGGCCAATGTGTTTACTGGGTATGATCCGAACGACAACTTGCAGATGCATGATCTGCTGACTGATTCATCACCGGATAAGCCGATTCAGCGTCCCTTTCACGTGGTCAATATCGCTCTCAACTCGGTGATGGGAAGGAACCTTGCGTGGTTGAAGCAAAAGGTCCACTCGTTCACCGTCACCCCCCTGCACTGCGGAAATAGTCTGCTGGGTTATCGCAGGTCCGACATGTACGGCAGAAATGCAGCGGGTGGAGGGGCGATCACGCTGGGAACGGCATTGACCATATCAGGTGTTACAGCCAGCCCGAACATTGGGTATCACTCCTACGCTCCTGCCAGGTTCTTACTGACGTTGTTTTGTGCTCGGCTGGGTTGGTGGCTAGGCAATCCCGGTATCCAAGGACGAGCCACATATGGACGCTCTTGTCCTCACTCCGGCGTGTTTCCGGTCGTGTCGGAGGTATTGGGGGTCAATAGTTATGAGGGGAGCTATGTCTTCCTCTCCGATGGAGGTCATTTCGAGAATCTTGGTTTCTATGAAATGGTGGCCCGAAGGTGTCACTGCATCGTTGTGGTCGATGCCGGCCACGATCCCGATCACACGTTTGAGGATCTTGCCACTGCAATTCGAAAGATCCGTGTCGACCTCGGAATACGAGCGGAGATCGAGCTGAATCCACTCCGACTTCAAGAGGAGAATCGCTTAACACGCGCGCATTGGGCAATCGGCATTCTCAAATATAGTGAATGCGATAGGGACGCTACGGATGGCGTGTTCATCTATATAAAACCGTCACTGACTGGGGACGAGCCGGTGGATGTCTTACAATACCGTGCAAATCACAAGGACTTTCCACAAGAGCCCATATTCGACCAATGCCTCAGCGATTCACAAACTGAATCCTATCGACAGCTTGGAGAGCATATTGGCCTACAACTCGGGATGGACGAAGCGGTTCTTCAAACCTGTGGCTTCGCCACCGCAAGGCATCAGAGGCCTTGACTCGATTCCCGCTTCCGCAGGAATGACACACTTCAGGGCTTCTGATGGCAAAGTAACCCACTACCCGTTGGTTCTGTATTAGGGCGCGAGCTCAACCTTGTAGCCGGCCACCTCTCATCAGATTTACCACAAGATGGATGACATCGCCAAGAATGAGATTTCCAACCATCCACCATGACATCCCGGCTCCGACTGCCAGTGCTGCCTCAAGAAGAACTTGCAGGAGATCGTGCTGCTTTTCCGGTTTCATCGGCCGCCTTCGTAAGCTGCTGTGTGATCTTCGATGGCTCCTCACTTCCTAAACCGTGCATACGCATCAGTCATGCCATAGCTGGATCTACCTCTTCGCATCCTCCCGACCTTCTGAACCTTGTGATTCGAGAGGGAATTGTCTTTCTTCAGACAGTCAGGCCCACAGAGGTCTTGAATTGCTAGGCGAGGAGAGCGGACTAGAACAGATGCGCAGAGGAATCTAATTGGATTCACTCAGGACCTTACCTCTTCCATGGTCGGGAATTAGGACTTTTCGCTGTCGACTTGTTCAGGGTCCGTTCTTCTTCACGCCCGGTTCTCCTCTGTGGTTACGGGGCTTTGATAGATGTTATTAAGGGCTATCTTCAGGGTCGGTTAAGGAGAAGCAACATCAGGAACCGTTTCGAGGCACGCCTGTCCTGTTTATCCTGAGCTTGTCGAAGAAGGCCTGTGTCGAAGGGGGCGACCGACGCATTCGCCAGCGGTCTCGCGTCTCACGATGCCTATCCGTCATGCACAATAGACATGTTCGCATCAACAACGTACCATGGGTCGGCTCCTCACTAGACACCGCAAAGCGTGATCTGATGCCCGTTGTTGTCGGCCTTCTCCTTGCCGTTGGGATCGCAGCACTGGCGAAGTTTACGCGCTTCGATAAAGATCGCAGCTTCTATTCCACTGTGCTCATCATCATCGCGTCCTATTATGTGCTGTTCGCAGTTTTAGGCGGTTCCCGTCACGCCTTGGTCTGGGAACTGGTCATCGCGGTGGCGTTTTCAACGATAGCGATAACCGGCGCGCTCGCTCAGCCCACGCTCGTGGGGGCTGGGATCGTCGCCCATGGTCTCTTTGATCTTGTGCATGACGCTATCATTGAGAACTCGGGCGTCCCAACCTCGTGGCCAAGCTTTTGTGGAAGCATTGATGTCTTGTTGGGGCTGTGGGTGATTACCCTTACCCGCTCCCGTTACGGGCAGAGGTCGCAATAGAGACGCCGTCCGCGCGTGATCGCACATGTTCAAGGCGTTGGAACTGAAAGTACCTCCGTTGGCGCTCGTCGTTCTATTCGGCGCTGCGATGTGGCTCGCCTCTGCCTATTCTGGGTTCACCCTCTCACTGCCGCGGCGCGCGACGTTTGTCCTTCTCGTTTTTATCGTGGGGTTCGCGATCGTTCTGGCCGGCGTCGTGGCATTTCGCCGGGCAAAGACGACGGTCAATCCGCTCACACCGGAAGCGACCACGGCGATGGTCACCTCAGGGATTTACCGCTTCACCCGTAACCCGATGTACCTTGGCTTCCTCTTTGTTCTTGCCGGATGGGCGGTGCATCTCTCCAATTTGCTGGCCTTCGCATTCCTTCCCCTGTTTGTGTGGTACATGAATCGATTTCAAGTCGTACCTGAGGAAAGAGTCTTGAGCGCCAAATTTCCGGATGCATTTACGGCGTACAGGCGCTCGGTTCGCCGGTGGTTATGATCGCGGCGGCGCGCCCCTCCTGAGCCTGTGTCCCAGAGGGCGAGCGTACGGCGCAAGAGGCACGCTGACTGGGTCATATGGAATCAGGAGTGACAAACCGAATTCAATCGGGATCTGACGAGCTTTGCACGGCAGTACGCGGGTTGAGTGAAGTACGATAGACCGCGCCGACGATTCAAAGTACAATAGCGACGGTTCTTCGTCTCCAGCTTTATGGAGTGGTCATCAGTCTGTGGTTTCACCTCGACGAGCGAGGAGCAACCACGGCTACGGAAGCACGCATGCAAAAGACCCGCATTATCTGCACGATCGGCCCGGCCACAGAATCCTACGAGATGTTGCAGAAGATGCACGAGGCCGGGATGACGATCGCGCGACTGAACATGTCCCATGGCGACCACGACTTCCACGCCAAGGTCATTCAGCACATCAAGACACTCAACAAGAAGGTCAAGTTTCCCATCCCCATCCTCCTCGATACACAAGGCCCGGCAATCCGCACCGGGAACCTCTCCAACGAGCTTGATCTGCGGCAGGGCGCCATCGTATCCGTCACCACGCGCGGGCAGATGGACGTTGAAGAGAGCTCCATCCATATCGACTACGAGGACTTGCTTGAGCAGGTCAACGTCGGGGACAAGATCACCGTGGATAACGGGCTGATCAATTTGGAGGTGTTGGAGAAGCAAGAGCGCGTGATGCGGTGCCGCGTCTTGGACGGTGGACTCTTGAAGAGCAAGCGCCACGTCAACCTCCCGGGTATCCGTGTCAATCTGCCGGCGATCACCCAAAAGGACACCAAGGATATCCTGTTCGGTCTGGAACGGGATGTGGACTTCATCGCGCTGTCTTTCGTCCGTGAAGCCGCGGATATTCAGCAACTCAAGGCACTCATGGGTGAAAAGGTCGGGCGGGTGAAGATTATCGCAAAGATCGAGGACCAGGAAGGCGTTCGAAACCTGGAAGAGATCATCAAGGAATCGGACGGCATCATGGTCGCGCGGGGAGATCTGGGGGTGGAGATCAACATCGAGGATCTCCCGAACGTTCAGCGCAGAATCGTCCAACTCTGTGCCGAGCATGGAAAGCGGGTGATCGTCGCAACCCATCTGCTCGAATCCATGATTCACAATCCGCACCCCACCCGCGCCGAGGTCACCGACGTCGCCAACGCGATCTATGAAGAAGTCGACGCCGTCATGCTGTCCGGGGAAACCACGGTCGGGAAGTATCCGGAGAAGTGTGTCGAATACCTACGCAAGATCGCGCTGAAATCCGAGACGATACCCGGACTGCGGTTCGCGAAACAATTGCGCGATGCGGGCAATAAACAACAACTGGCGGCGGCGGCCGTTCAGCTCGCCGAGGGAGTCAACGCCAAGGGAATCGTCGTGATCACCAGACGTGGACTCATGGCCGATCTCGTTGCAAACTGCCGTCCCTTCAGTACCGACATCTACGCCTTTACCAACATGAGCCAACCGCGACGGACCATGATGCTCAACCGTGGTGTCTTTCCTTTCAAGATCGATTTCAGTTCGGACCCTGAAAAGACACTGCAGACGGCGTTCCGGATCTTGAAGGACCGAGAACAATTTCAGGCCGGGGACAAGGTCGTGATCATCTCGGACGTCCTGGCTCAGCAACGGGTCGACTCGATTCAGATTCGCGACGTCCCCTCCGATGACAGTTCATCCGACACAACTCCCGCAACAGGTGCAGTCTCCTCATCGATCGGGTAAGCCTTCTGACTCACACCCCCCCTTGCCCGGGTTCTGCGCCACCACCTCGTCACTATCCAGTTCCGCAACTCACATTCTCTAGATCAACAATCGGACCCATGGTAGGCTTCGTCCACGATGCGTAGGCATGACGGCCGTGTCTTAAATCAACGTGAACCAACGAAAGAGCATCTTCGGCAGCTTTCTCAGCGAATGCCGAAGGCCGAGCTGCATGTGCACATTGAAGGCAGTCTGGAACCGGAGATGGCGTTCCGTCTGGCCGATCGCAACGGTGTCCGGCTGAACTATTCGAGTATGGAAACCTTGCGTGCGGCGTATGCCTTCACCAATCTGCAAGACTTTCTGGATCTTTACTATACCGGCATGACGGTCCTGTTGAAGGAACAGGACTTCTACGATCTCACGTGGGCTTACCTGCTGCGGGCGCATCAGGACAACGTGGTGCATGTGGAGATATTCTTTGATCCGCAGGCACATCTCGAGCGCAGGGTTCCGCTTGACGTGCAAATCAGCGGCATTCGCCGTGCGCTGCAGGCCGGCAAGGAGCGGTTGGGCATCAGCTCCAGGCTGATTCTGTCATTCCTTCGCCATCTGTCTGAAGACAACGCCTTTGAAACGCTGGAGCTGGCCCACCTCTTTCTGGATCAGCTGGATGGCTTCGGGCTGGATTCCTCGGAGATCGGCCACCCGCCCAAAAAGTTTGCACGCGTGTTCGCCAGGTGCAAGGAGCTAGGCTATAAGATCACCGCTCACGCGGGCGAGGAAGGTCCGCCGGACTATGTCCATCAGGCACTGGACCTGCTGCAAGTAGACCGCATCGATCACGGCAACCATTCGTTGGAGGATGCTGCGCTGGTGCAGCGACTGGTCAATGAAGGCAAAACGATCACCGTCTGCCCGCTCTCCAATCTAAAACTCTGTGTTGTGAGGAACATGGAACAGCACCCGATTCTGACCATGCTCGAACAGGGTCTCAAAGCGACGGTCAATTCGGATGACCCGGCCTATTTCGGCGGATATGTGAACGACAACTACCGTGCGCTCATTGAACACCTGCCTCTCACCCGCGAACACCTCTACCGGCTGGCGCGCAATTCCTTCGAAGGCGCCTGGATCAGTGAAGAAGAGAAAACCCGGCACCTGGATGAACTCGACCGAGCATTCGCGCTGGAATGAAAAGGCGCCGGTAACATTCGCGGCGCGTGGCGGGCCGATTACTTCGTTCCGCTCCCCTGGCTGTTCACAGGAAACAGCTCTAACCTCTCGTTTCCTATCGTTTCTCTCTCCCTCTTGAATCTCATTCATATCTCGCCTCATAATTTCCGGCCATGATCTCCCCACCGTTCGATGACTCCACGCCGCTCCAGAATCTTGAAACCGACGAGGCATTGCGGGCGATTCTCCAAGGGACTGCGACCGAAACGGGACATGGATTCTTCGCCGCGCTGGTGCAAAATCTGTCGAAAGCGCTCGGCACGCATGGAGCCTGGGTTACAGAGTATTTTCCCGAGACCCGCCGTCTTCGCGCCCTCGCGTTCTGGATGGACGGCCAGTGGGTCAAAGACTATGAAGTGGATATCGCCGGAACACCCTGCGAACGCGTGATTGACACCGCCAAACTGGTGCATTTCCCCGACCGCGTTCTGGAGATCTATCCCCGCGAGGATAAACTGAAGGCAGCCGGAGTCGTCAGCTACATGGGCGTCCCGCTCCAAGATCTCGATGGGCATGTTCTCGGACACATGGCGGTGATCGACCGCCGGCCCATTCCCGAAGAACCGCGGGTTCAAGCGATCTTTCAGATCTTCGCTGCACGGGCTGCGGCTGAGTTGCAGCGCCTTCTGGCAGAAGCGAAGGTGCGTCAGCGGGAAGAACAAGTCGGGCGGCTTCTCAGTAGCGCGATGGATGCGATCATCGAGCTGGATGATGAACTCCACATCATGCGCGTGAACCCAGCCACTGAAAGAGCATTCCGCTGTCGGGCGGACGATATGACCGGTCAGAACTTCCGATGCTTCGTGAGTCCGGATGATGCCGGCAAGCTAGTAGCCCTGATCGCCGAGTTAGATGGACGTCCCGATGGTCAGCAGTCGCGCTGGGTTCCCGGCGGCCTCGCCGCCCGCTGTCCCGACGGCGACGTCTTCCCTGCCGAAGCAACGCTCTCCCTTTTCGAGTTACACCGCCGGAACTTCACGACATTGATCCTCCGCAATGTACTTGATCGGGTGGAAGCGGAGAACAAGATCAAGTCGCTTACCGCGGAGACCGAATTATTGCGGGAGGAATTGCAGGCCCTCCACCCCGACGAAGCCTTGATCGGCGAGAGCCAGGCGCTTCGACAGGTTTTACACGACATCGGTCAAGTCGCCGAAACCGACGCGACAGTGCTTATCCTGGGTGAGACAGGCACCGGCAAGGAGAGAGTGGCGCGCGCGATCCATGCGGCCAGTACGCGCCGGGCACGTCAGTTAATCATCGTGAATTGCGCGGCGATTCCCGCCACACTGATAGAGAGTGAATTGTTCGGTCATGAAGCCGGGGCATTTACCGGCGCGACCAAAAAGCGCGAAGGCCGCTTTGCCCTCGCCGACAAGGGCACCATCTTTCTCGACGAGATCGGGGAACTCCCGCTCGGCCTGCAATCAAAACTGCTCCGAGTACTCCAAGAAAGCGAGTTTGATGCCGTCGGCAGCTCTACTGCCAAGAAGGTCAACGTTCGGGTACTGGCCGCAACGAATCGTGATCTGGAGAAATCCGTCCGGGAGTGACAATTCCGTGATGATCTGTTTTACCGGCTGAACGTGTTTCCTCTGCGTCTACCGCCTTTGCGCGAGCGCGATGACGATGTGGTGCGTCTGGCCTCTGCCTTCGCCCGCCGTTTCGCCGCCAAAATGGGCCGCGCGATCGCGCCGTTGACAGCCGAGCATGCCCGCCGGATCAAGAGTTACAGTTGGCCCGGAAATGTGAGGGAACTGCAGAATGTGATCGAGCGGGCCGTGATTACAGCTACCGACGGCCAGTTGAATCTGGATCGCGCCTTACCGGAAGCCACGACCACGCCTCTCTCATTCGACCGTACAAGCGAGTCCAGGCCCGGACTCATTCGCACCGCGAAAGAAATGGAGAACCTGGAGCGCGGGAATATCATGCGCGCGCTCGACGTTGCAAAGTGGAAAGTCTCCGGCGAGAAAGGCGCGGCAGCGCTGCTAGGCATGAACGCCTCGACCCTCTCGTCGCGTATGAAAGCGTTGAAGATTCACAGGCCCAGCTGAACCTACATTCTCTCTCGAACCGTCTCTTTGTTTCTCTCCGCTCTGTCACAGCTTTTCACGAGGACTTGCGACATTTCACAAATCCTCTCATGACATTTCATGAATCGTGAAACCTCACAGACCCCATCGCGGCCGTGCACCCTCCAACCTCTGGAAATTCGATAACGTCATCAATGCATCGTTCTGGCATCGATGCTGCTCTAGAGATCCCGCACCGGGACAATCACTTACAGCAAGAAGGAATTCAAGCTGTACATCAGGCTCACATTTCTGAGAAAGCACGATCAGACATGATAGCGACAAGATGTTTAATCGCAACAATGTTTCTGCTGGTCGGTTGTGGGTCCAAGAAGGAGCCCCCCACGGCTGTGGTGTCGTTCGCGTTGCAGGAGACCATTCAGGCTGAAGTTGTTGACATCAAACACACTTCGGTGCCCATCCGCGTTGAAGTGACCGGTCAGGTGGCGGCAATCTTCCAGGCTGCGCTTTCCAGCCGTATCCAAGGAACCGTCGATACACTGTTCGTTCGAGAAGGCACATCGGTCGTCAAGGGACAGACGCTCATTCAGCTGGATAACCGCGACGTACAGGCCGACTTGGCGCGTGCCGCGGCGGATGTAGAGAACACGAAGGCCCAGTTCGACCGCATGAACCAGCTGTACGCCGAAGATGCCGTTTCAAAACAGGAAATGGAGAATGCGACTCGTGCTTACAAGGTAGCGGAAGCCAACCGCAAGGCAGTGCTCGCACAGCTGAGTTATACGATTGTCAAGGCGCCGTTCGAGGGCATCATTACCGAGAAAATGGTGGAAGCAGGTGAACTGGCCTCGGCAGGACAGCTCCTGTTGAGGATGGAAAATCCCCGGCAATTACGGCTTAACGCGACTGTGGCGGAGGGAGATTTGAAATCGATATCTCTCGGAGACAAGATTTCTGTGGTGATTGACGCCGTGGGTGATCAAGCGCTGGACGGCGTCGTCGGCCAAATTCTGCCAGCTGGCGATTCGCAAACCCACACGTTCACCGTGAAAGTGGACTTACCTGCGGAATCTGGGTTGAAAACTGGTATGTTCGGACGATTCCAATTGGATAAAGGAACTAGCAAGACGATTCTCGTGCCATGGACCGCCGTCGTCGAACGGGGTGAACTCACGAGCGTCTTTGCCGTTGGCTCAGATGGAATCGCCCGCCTTCGCTGGGTCAAAGTCGGTCGGCGGCTCGACCAACAGGTCGAAATCCTGTCCGGTGTGAATGTCGGCGAGTCGGTGCTGCTTGATGCGACCCGCGGCATCGACGGCGCGGCAGTCAGGATCGTCCATGCAGCGGGATCGCCCGTCCTGCCGACACTGTGTCGCGTGCCGTGTCAGTCACCTCAGTCACGGGTTGCGAGTTCTGTCTTCAAGGGTTCTGCTAGCGGTCTCTATACCTTGAAACATTAAAGTCAGAAACGGCTAACGAATGACGAACTACCGCCATGGCCTTTCCGGCCGTATCGCCGCCCTCTTCATCGGCAGCAAGCTGACGCCGCTCATCATGTTGGGGGCGTTGCTTCTGGGACTGTTTGCGGTCATTGCGACGCCACGTGAAGAAGAACCGCAGATCGTCGTTCCCATGGCCGATGTCTGGCTGCCGTTTCCCGGCGCCTCCGCCAAGATCGTCGAAGAACAACTGACCAAGCCGTTCGAGCGCAAGCTCTCCGACATTAAGGGTGTGGAGTACGTGTATTCGATTTCAAGGCCGGACGGGGCGCTGATCATCGTCCGTTTCTATGTTGGCCAGCCGATGGAGCAGAGTTTGGTCGATCTCTATGACAAGCTGATGTCAAATCAGGACCTCTTGCCGCCGGGGGCCGAACCCTTTGTGGTTAAGCCAAAGGATGTGAACGACATCCCGATCGTGACGATCACCCTGTCGAGTGAACAGTATGGCGAATTCGAATTGCATCAATTGGCTGAGCAGGTGTTGGAGGAGGCCAAGAAGGTGGCCGGCACATCCGGTGGCTTCATCGTCGGCGGCCGGGCGCGCGAGCTGCGGGTACAGATAGACCCGGCAAGGCTGAAGGCCTATGGGCTGACTCCCTTGCAACTCGCGGCCGTCATTCGCAGAGAGAATCGAGCTTTGCCGACGGGCCGGTTCGACAGCCGCAATCAGAACTTCCTTGTGGAGACCGGCCGCTTCGTTCGATCGCGGGAAGACCTGGAAGGCTTGGTCGTCGGCGTGAGCGATCAACGACCGGTCTACCTGAGGCAAACGGCAGAGATCATCGACGGGCCGGCCGAAACGGCGAGCTATGTCTGGTTCGGTCTCGGCGCCGGTGATGCCCGTGAAACGTTGAGCGTGAAACGTGAAGCGGGGCTTACGAACGACGCTTCACGAGATACGCTTCACGAATATCCCGCGGTGACCGTGGCCATTGCCAAGCAGGCTGGCGTCAACGCGGTGACTGTGGCCCAGAACGTGATCCGCAAGGTTGAAGACATGAAAGGCGTGACGGTGCCGTCGGATGTCCGAGTCACCATCACGCGTGATTACGGGGAGACCGCGCAAGAGAAGGCCAACGAACTGCTGTGGCACCTGCTCATCGCCGTCGTTGCCGTGGTCCTCTTCCTCGGCGTTGCGTTGGGACCGCGCCCGGCTTTCGTTGTATCCATCGCGATTCCACTCACTCTTGCTTTGACACTCTTTACTTCCATGCTCATCGGCTATACGATCAACCGCGCAACGCTATTCGCCCTGATCTTCTCCATCGGCATTCTGGTGGACGACGCCATTGTCGTCGTCGAGAACACGTACCGACATCTGCGGCTGCGCCTTCGTCCCCATGACGAAGCGGCCATTTATGCCGTCGATGAAGTCGGAAACCCGACGATTCTGGCGACCTTCACGGTCATCGCCGCGCTCCTTCCGATAGCGTTCATATCCGGTTTGATCGGCCCCTACATGAGGCCGATTCCCATCAATGCCTCCATCGCCATGTTCTTTTCCTTGCTCGTCGCCTTCGTGGTGATCCCGTGGTTCTGCCGAACCTGCTATCGTCCCGGGGTTGTCGTCAAAGGCGTTGCTCACGACGAAAATGAAACCGGCTTAACGGCGCGCCTCTATCGGCGGGCGCTCTCTCCTCTGCTGGTCCGGCCGTTGTTGGCCTATTCGTTTTTGGGCGTGGTCGCGATCTTGTTGGTCGGATCATGCCTCTTGTTTTACACGCGACACGTGGTCATGAAGATGCTGCCCTTCGACAATAAGAGTGAGTTCCAGTTGGTGATCGATATGCCGGAAGGGACGACGCTGGAGGAAACCGCCCAGGCCACTAAGGCTCTGACGCAATATGTCCGCAGCGTTCCCGAGGTGCGAGACTACCAGGCCTATGTCGGTACGGCCTCCCCCTTCAACTTCAACGGCCTGATGCGCCATTACTTCCTCCGGTCGTTGCCGCACGAGGCCGATATTCAGATCAACCTGGTGCCCAAGGCTGAACGACGAACTCAGAGCCATGACATCGCGCAGCGGATTCGTCCCTCTATTCAAGAGATCGCGCGGCAGTATGGCGCGAACGTCAAGATCGTTGAAGTGCCGCCGGGTCCGCCCGTCCAGTCGGTGTTGGTGGCGGAGATTTACGGACCCGACTATGACCGGCAACTTGCCGTAGCGAGCGAGGTTCGAGCTCTGTTCGAGTCCACACAGGGGGTTGTCGATGTAGACGATTCGGTCGAGGCGGATCAGGTGAAGTACGTCTTCACGGTCGATCAAGCGAAAGCCGCTCTCGCCGGAATTCCTTCCGAGGAGATTGTGAACACGTTGCACATGGCATTGAGTGGAACAAAAGTCGGGCTCGTCCATATTCCTCGCGAGAAGAGCCCCGTACAAATCGTGCTGCGTTTACCGTTGGCGGAGAGGACGGGCCTCGAACATATCGGCGAACTTGGATTGCGGACAATGAGCGGCGCGATCGTTCAGCTCTCCGAACTGCTCACGGTCGAGGAGATGGTCCAAGACAAGGCGATTTACCATAAGAACCAGAAGCCGGTGGTCTATGTGGTCGCAGATGTGGGAGGACCAGGCGCAGAGAAGGCAGAGAGTCCCGTGTACGGCGTCCTCGAAGTCGGAAAGAAACTGAACAACTATCGGCCGGTCGAAGGATATCGGATTGAACAATACTACGCCTCCCAACCCTGGTCGGAAGATACGATCGCGATGAAATGGGACGGGGAATGGCACATCACCTATGAGACGTTCCGAGACATGGGCATCGCCTTTGCCGTTGCGATGTTGCTGATTTGTGGAAGCTAGAACTTAATCTGACAGTCAGCTAGAGTCCTCCCTCTTCACGAAAGGAGCGAGGACCATGACGACGGAACAAAAGATCATTAAGACGAAAGTCGGCGTGCTGGAACTGGCGAAGCAGCTCGGCAATGTCTCCAAAGCCTGCCAGCTGATGGGGTATAGCCGCGATAGTTTCTATCGATTCAAGGAACTCTACGAGACCGGCGGCGAGGCCGCGCTTCAAGAGATTTCGCGGCAGAAGCCGCTCCTCAAGAATCGGGTGGCACCCGAGGTGGAACAGGCCATCGTGCAGATCGCTATTGAGCAACCCGCGTGGGGACAAGCCCGCGTGGCGAATGAACTGCGCAAGCAGGCGCTGTCCATCTCCCCAGCGGGCGTGCGCTGTATCTGGCTCCGCCATGATCTCGCAACGATGCGGAAACGCTTAAAGGCACTGGAAGCGAAGGTAGCCCAAGCGGGACTGGTGCTTACCGAGGCCCAAGTCGTGGCGCTGGAGAAGGCGACGGCGGACAAAGAGGCCCACGGCGAATTTGAGAGCGAATGTCCCGGCTACTGCGGCGCGCAGGATACGTTCTACGTCGGCACCTTGAAGGGCGTCGGCCGCATCTACCAGCAAACCTTCATCGATACCTACAGCAAGGTGGGATTTGCGAAGCTGTACGACCGCAAGACGCCGGTGACGGCCGCGGAATTGCTCAATGATCGGGTCTTGCCGTTCTTCGAGCAGCATGCCATTCCGCTGAACCGTGTGCTCACGGATCGCGGCACGGAATACTGTGGAACTCCGGAGCGCCATGAGTACGAACTCTATCTGGCCGTGGAGAACATCGATCATACGCGCACCAAGACGCGGCATCCCCAGACCAACGGGATCTGTGAACGGTTCCACAAGACCATGTTGAACGAGTTTTACCGCGTGGCGCTCCGCAAGAAGATCTATCGAACGCTGGAGGACCTCCAGGCTGACTTGGATGCGTGGATCCAGGAGTACAACGAGCAGCGCCCCCACCAAGGGCGCTGGTGCTATGGCAAGACACCGATGCAGACGTTTCTCGATAGTGTGCCACTGGCCAAGGAGAAAATGTTAGCGGCCTAAACCCGGTGAGGACTCGCTGTCTGTCAGATGAAGTCGTGAGTTATACAGCTGATTTACCTCCTGATCGTCGGGCAGTTCCAATCCTTTCTCACGCCGCTGATTATCATGGCTCCGATTCCACTCACGCTGATCGGCATTCTACCGGGCCATTGGTTGACAGGGTCGTATTTCACAGCCACGTCAATAATTGGCTTCATCGCGCTCGCCGGCATCATCGTCCGGAACTCAATTTTGCTCGTTGATTTTGTCCAGATTCAAGAGCGTGCGGGTGTTCCGTTGCTGGAGGCAGTCATTAAGGCCGGCGCGATCCGTACCAGACCGATCCTCTTGACGGCCGCCGCGCTCATGGTGGGCGCCTTCGTGATCATTCTCGATCCGATCTTTCAGGGGCTGGCTGTATCTCTCCTTTTTGGCGTAGGAGCTTCGACGTTGCTCACACTGCTCGTGATCCCATTGCTCTACTATCACATCGTTGGACAAACGCCCCAATATGGCCGTCATTCCGTCACAAGTGCGATGGCAAACGGAGAAGCGGTCACTCATCGCGTGCAGGCGGAACGAGTTTCGGTTTGAGCGAGCAGATAAGGCCTTCTGCAAGAGACCGTGGTTTCTCACACCGAGTTCTGCTTTCGTCGTCATCCCTTTATGAGAATTCATACATCCGCTCGGCGGATTTCACGACTTGTGAGATTTCACGGGTAGCTGGATTTCTCTGCCATACCTCGAACCTGCTGAAATTCCATCTCGATTCTATTTCATCGGGCCAGCATTGAAGCTGCTGCTCAATACCGAGACAGGCGAACTGATCTCCTTCTCCAGCTATACTCCGCCCCCCAGCGGCAAGTGGATGCTTCGCCGTCCACTGATATTGCCGGGTAGTCCAGTGCCTCTATTCCTCGAAGCTCGTGGTCTCCCTTCGAGGACCGAGTGCAGCCAGGCGAAACCAGTCGCGCCGAACTCTGAACCCACGGCATAAAACAGAGACTCTCCTCTACTCCGCCCTACACCGTCTCACCGGCGTTAGTTCCAATTGTCGATCTTGATGTCGTGGGGCGAGGGCTTCCCTTTCCCGGTCTCAACGAGATCCCTCAGACTCAACAGGAACGTGGCCCATTTCATGCTGCAATGAGAGGTAAATGCGCTTGCCTCGCGCCAGTTCTTGTGAGCGAAAAGCACGATCGTGTACTCGCCTTCCTGGGATAGGTTGAAAATGACGTCGGTCCCCATCCATTCCTCTGGACCGGACGCCACGCGCCAACGCACTGTCTTGTCGGCATCGAGCGCTGTAACTTCCATGACCATGCTACCGATCTCTTTTCCATCCGTAGAATGGAAGCACACTTCAATTGTTCCTCCAATCTTGGATGAGCCGGACGTATGTTTTGTCCACCAGCCGGTGACGCCATCGACCGTCGA
This sequence comes from Nitrospira sp., assembly GCA_047150005.1. Classification (GTDB taxonomy): domain Bacteria; phylum Nitrospirota; class Nitrospiria; order Nitrospirales; family Nitrospiraceae; genus Nitrospira_C. The sequence continues at coordinate 72,330 of AP038806.1, forward strand.
TAACGCTGCGTACACTTTCGCAACCGGCGCCTTGATTCCAACCCTGTGCATGATGTCGACCATAGCTTCCTCCATTCAGTTGTGACAGATTCTTACAACGTCCCCATAGCCGATCCATCGGCAAGGCTTACCGTCGGCTTTCTTTGTGTAGTCGTTTGGAAACGTCAAAATCGACCGTTGCCCCCCCAGGTGTATCACCTGCTCGACTTGCAACCGAGCCAGAAGCATGCTGTTGAGAGGGCGCCGAAGAGGGCGAAGAAGACCATCGGTTGCCACGTCCCGTGGAGAAGGCTGAGGGCGGCAAGAGCCACCACGAGCGACCAGCCTTTGGCGAACTTGAATAGACGCGCTTGCATTGAGAACTGCTCCGGCTTTCCCGATGTCCGTCCTACCGCCAGCGAAGCGACTAGTCCAATGACGACCGCTACATACAACCACTCCTCGATGTCAGACATCATCGAGAAAATGAGGACGAGGGCGATTCCCAAGGGGGCCCATGCGGTCAGTCTGTCAGGGCTTGCCCCTGTTTGCTCCGTGATCGGCATTTCTGTGCATATCCTTCTTCCACGAACCATGCGTGACTCGACTGCGTATCCTGAAGCCATGGGGACGCCGGCGGACGAGCAAGCAAGACGACTCTCGCAAAACGCCACCAAGAAAGCCTCGCAGTTGCAGCGCAAGGAACAGGAAGCCCTGTGCATGCCACTAGCTATTCCGGCCACCACCTGCTATAGTGCGGCTGTTTCATCGCGGCGGGCCTCGCATGAAACCTTGCATTGATACGGCCCATCACCGATATTGTTGTTACCGAGAATCTGATCGGAAGCCTGACCTAAGCCGCCTCATCTGATTGCGTCTTCGGCCCTTTCCTTCCCCTCGTACATATCTCGCGTTTCAGACAATGTCATTTTCAGAAGGAGGAACCCTCATGGGTTCAAAACTATATGTCGGCGGCTTGCCCTATGCGGCAACCGAGACGCAACTCACCACCTTGTTTGCCGCCCACGGCACCGTCGAATCAGCGCGCGTGATCGCAGACAAGTTTACGGGACAGTCACGCGGCTTCGGCTTCGTGGAAATGTCCACGCCGGAAGAAGCCCAGGCGGCCATCGCCGCCTTGAACGGCTCGCAAATGGACGGTCGCTCGTTGACCGTGAACGAAGCGAAGCCGCAAGAACCCCGTAGCGGCGGACGCGGGAATAGCTTCGGCGGCGGTCGCAACAATCGGTTCTAGCTGCGACGATCCGAACACAGGGGCGCCTGCATAAGGCGCCCCTCCTCATCCTCTCCCTCAATCCGGACGTTCATCCCCGCTTCCTACGATTTCCATCCGGAGAGCACGCACCGCTGAGCGATCAACGGCGCGAAGCTCGGCACGTCCTCCGACACGGCCGTCATGACCTCGTCGGCGAGTTCGGAGTCCTCAAAACACTCGTAGACGTCGTCGAGAAATCCGCCGCGCAACAACGGATCCTGCAAAAACGCGGGTCCGTGACCGGCGGCGACTTCCAAGGGATCCTCGCTCACGACGATGCGTTCGAAACCGAGCTTGTGGAGCCACCCACGGCCTTCCTCAGCGGACGGTCGTTCGGCGACATAGGCTTCAAGCCGGCGCCGTTCTTTCCGCAAATGCCGGACCGCCATTTCCTGATCCACTCTCCGCCACAGAGAATCGAACGTGCCCAGGGAGGGAAATGTCAGGACGAGTTGTCCTCCCGGCTTCAAGTGTGCCGACAAACCCTGGAGCACCGCGAACCGATCAGGTCGAAAGAACATAACCGACAGATTCCCGGTGATGCGATCAAAACTCGGCAGGTCCGACGGCAGCGCCCGCATATCCAGACACTCGAACCGTAACCACGGGAGCTGTCGCCCTTGAATCATTCTCGCACGCATCACCTGATTCGCATTGAGATCGATCCCGAGCACCTGTCCCGTCTGGCCTACCTGCTCGGCAAGATAGAAGGCAGGAATTCCATGCCCTGAAGCCACGTCCAGAATTGTGGCTCCCGGAAAGAGATGGAGGTGCGCGAGCAAGGACTCGGCGAACGGCGTCGACCAATAGTCATGCTTGGGCAGAGGCCAGAACGGCACGGCGCACCTTTATAGAATAATCCGGGTCGGCCGACGCGTGAGGGTTGGCTCCTCACCGGCGGTTCAGACTATCCAGGCAGGATGATGCACTGATGCCGGCACACGATGCAACAGACGCGCAGCGGGGTTCCTCCGAGCCGAACATAACGTCCGGCACTACCGCTTCCCGTCGTACCCGCGGTCGCGCCACCGCTGTAATAGTTGGATACGCTTTTCGAGTTGTTCTAAGGTCGCCTGGTCCACGCGGCTGCCGGTGCGGGAAATGAGTTCGGCATTCAAGCGCCGGTGGTCAATGCCGGCCGTGCGCGCCACGCTTCCCACCAGCAGGCGATGAAGGTCCCGCAGATCCCGTTTCCGATCGTGCAACGGTATCTCCGGAGTCGGGGTGGCGACCTCGTCCGTCCGCTCCTCGTCGTCGCCGATGAGCGAATCGACGCGCGCGACGGCATGTAACGGGGTGAACTCTTTGACCGACACCGTCGCACGCCCGAAGAGATCCCGCTGACCCGCAGGCATGATGTCTTCGAGGACATGATCGCGCTCAGCTTTGATCTGTTTGGCGTATCGAACCAACACCGGATCCTTGGGTAAATAGAGCCAGGCCCGTTGCGGCGTAGGTACACCGGGCTGCATGCGGACAAATCGCCCGACCACCTGACGGAAATACATCTCGGTGAGCACGTTGGTTCCGTACACCCCGACCCGCAAACGCGGAATATCGACGCCTTCACTCACCATGTTCACGGCGACGAGCCACTGCTGCTGCTGCTCGGCAAATGCCTTGATGGTCCGGCTGGCCGCAGGGTCATCCGAGACCGCCACGGCGGCTTTTGCTCCGGTCCACTTGCCCACGAGCGCCGCCACCCAGCGCGCGTGATCTTGATCCATGGCGACGATGAGACCCGCCGCGTCCGGCTGCTCCTGCTTCCGAAGCAACGTCAGCTGTCGATGGGCGTCCGTCACGACGGGGCCCAGCCAGTTCTCCTGGAGCAGCGCGGTCTTCAAGCGTTCGCGCTGACGCTCGAAGGCGAGGCCGTCTTCAAACGTGGCCCGATGCTCACGCCCTTCGGAGAACCAGCTGAGCTCCCCTTCATAGCTCGGAAAGAGAATCGGACGACACACCCGATCTCTGATCGCGTCGGTATAGCCGTAGGCGAAGTCCGCTCGGCTTTCACCCTGTTCGTATCGGACAAAGGGAATGGGATGATTGTCGGAGCGGAACGGTGTGCCCGACAAGACGAGGCGAAACACCGCGCGATCGAACGCCTCACGCAACGCCCTGCCCCAATGCCGGCCGTCGGCCGCATGATGCAGTTCGTCCAGGATCACGAGGGTGGTCCGTGCGGCGCAGGCTTGTTGAAACACCTTTGGCGCCAGAGCCACCTGCTGATACGTAACGACCGCCCCGTGGTAATCCGACGCCTCCCGTGTCTGCTCATTGGTCAGGGCGGGATCCAGATGCAGGCCCACAGTTTCAGCCGCGTCGGCCCACTGGATTCGCAGGTGATTCGTGGGGCACACGACCAACAGTCGTTGCGCCCTGCTCGTTCGCACATACTCATGCGCCACGCGAAGTGCAAAGCGGGTCTTGCCCGCTGCGGGGGTCGCCATGGCCAAGAAATCCGCACCCGGATGCGCCAGCACGGCTGTAACGGCGCGCCCCTGCCAGTCTCGCATGACCGACGTCCATGGAGCCAAGGGCCGGGCTGTTCTCGCCCGCCCCGACGTATTCTGTATCAAACGTGGTCCTCGTTGCTGAACGATGACGGGCACGACCGAGCTCCTGCTCGGTCATGAGACCGCAAACCGAGCCGGGCATTGTAGCGATTTGGCGCAAAGGTGCAAGGGCCGAATGGGGAAACGATCGCATCACGCCGGTACGAATCTCACCGGCGTCCTGCATCTACACTCAATGCCGCGTGAATGCGATCCTTTTCGGGAATCTCCTTCGACCGGAGGTCTTTTCCGCATTTCATAAGAATGCGGCGATCCTTTGTCGTCCCTCGTATCGCCGCTTCCTCGATGAGCGTGGCGCCGACAAGCAGATCTACCCGTAGGTCCTGCCCTGCCTCGACCTTTTTGACGAGATCCCGGCGCCAGGTTGCAAAGCGATCTACCCAACCCGTAATGGTATAGTGCCACTGCCCTAACTTGGTCACTGGAAACGAGGCGCGCCACCGGTCGTTTCCAAGAAATGTCATTGGGATTTCCGTCCATTGCTGAGCCGTCTCCGAGCGACAGCAGAGCAGGATCCTGAGGGCATCGTGACTGTCGGCGAAGGCATCTGCTTCAACGACGACCTCTTCCCCGATGGTCCGCTTGATTGGAAATATTCCTCCGTCGATTTCGGGCTGCACTCCTTCGATGACCACCCGCTGTCTCCCCTGGTCATGTGTCATGCCGTTCCCCCACGTCTGGTCCTTCTCTTTGTTTCCGACCCGGATCTAGATGTGTGTGAACTCGTCGTCCTGCTTCTCTCGACCCAGCCGTCGCTCCAGCGCGTCCTTGGCTATGTTGCGACCTCCCAACCCCAAGGCGATGGCCATTGCCAATACGATCCCGCCGAATATGATGGAGAACGCAGCCACGACAATCTCTTTCGCGATTCCCAGTTGTGTCAAAACCATTGCACTGGTAAAGATCACCACACCCCACCGCACCATATTTGCGATCAGGCGGGCTCCCTGAATTTGTGCATTGACCGCCGCAATCAACACCGCTTCGCTGCTGAAATTTCCCAGAAGAATACCCACGAGTGCGACGAGGATTGCGGCAACCACATGGGGCAGGAACCCCAGTATGGCCCTCATGAGATTGGCGGTGGCTGGAAAATCCAGGGCATCGACGCCCATAAACGCAAAAAACAGAAACACGACCCAGAACGAGACTCGACCGAGCAAGTGAGAGACCGGCTGTTTCATTCCGGCTTTCCCCAAGGTGGGGGTCACACCCATTCGCTCGCACAAGGCGTCGAATCGCACGGCCTTTAGGATGCGCATCAGCAGAAGCTTGACGAGCCATCCTATGGCCACACCGAGCATCAGAAACGTTACGAGCGCCATCAGCTTCGGGAGGAAGAGCGCGGTTCGTCTCATCATTTCTCGAAATGCCTCAACCATTGCTTCTTGCCACATTTCGCTCATTGGAACCTCCATCGCTCGACCAGATAGGGTTTCATGCTCTCAAAGATCTGACATCCCTGTTCGATCGTTCGTTCCACCTCGGCATGGCCGCCGTCTTTGGTTTCCAGAACCAATGACGCGGTACGTCCGAGGTACAGCGGCGTCAACGACCTGAGCAGATGCTCCCGATGGATGAGCTTCTCGTGATACGCGATGGCAAAGTCATACACGGTCTGAACCCAGAGCGGCAGCGGAAAAGTGAAATCCTCCTCTTGGCTCAACCCCAGTGGAAGGATCCCGGCCAACGTGTCGGGCGCGAGAATGATTTCCCAGATGGGAAGCAGGTCTCTCAAGCCTTGTCGAAACCCGTTCACCATCCGGTCGACTTTCACGGTATGGGCCTCGGGCTCGCCTTGCGTCGGCTGACCGACCTGGGGCACGACACTCGAACCGAACAGCCCTTCCCACATGTCTGCGTAACGCTCCATGTAATGGAACGCAGCTCCTACTGCCTGCGCCAGCACTCCCGCAACATCGGTTCCGGTCGCTTTCCCCTCCTGAATCCTGGCCCCCAGGAACGCTTGCCATATCTGGTAACCCTCGGCGACTGCGATGGTCGTCAGCCAACTGTCGATCCCAAAACGAGCGCCATCTCCCTCCCAGAGATCTTTCTGCAGATAGAGGCTCGCCAGTCTTCCGGAAAACCCATAGCCACCGCCGGTCTGACAGGCCACACGCTTCCCATAGAGCGCCCGAGTTAATGGCGCGATAAGATTATTGGTCAGACTGCCCTCATATCGTTGGCGCCGAAACATTGGCGCCACGTAGTCTGCGCCCTTCTCCAACACCACTTGGCCAAGCAAGGTTATCCATTCCGGGGCCACTGATCGAAGATTCGCGTCGATGACGACGCAAGCTTTCGCCTGAAGCCGCTCGGTAATGGTGAACAAGGAGCGAAACGCCTCCTCACGACCGGGCATACCGGAGTATGACACTCGATTAACGACAAAAGGGTTCACATGCATGTCTTCCGTGAGATGTTGGACCACCGCGAGAGGGACAAGGCTCCCTACGGCGCGCTTGATGATGTCGGAGGTTCCATCCTGCGATCCGACATCGACGTTCACAATCAAGGGTGAGATATTTGGAAACGACTCCTTCAGGCCTGCGAGGATCGTTTTCGTCACGGACTCCACGTTAGCCGCCTGATTGAACGTGGGCAGACCGATGAGCAGATCGACCTTGTGCAGGTGAGGACATTGCTCATGGACTTGCTCCCACCCCGTGTCCGGCATCGCGGATCTCCTCCCTAGTCTTTCAAACGCTTTTCGAACAACTTCATAAGCGTCAGAAAATCACTCAAGTGACGCGTGACAAGAAAGTTCCTCCTCACATGCTCTCGACCGGCACCCCCCATGCGTTGGATGAGTCCGGGATTATTGAGGAGCAGTCTCGTTCTAAACGCCATGCCTTCGGCAGAATGCACGGTATGTCCTGTCACTCCGTCCACGATCTGGGCGGCGATTCCACCCGCCGTACTTCCGATCACGGGCTTTCCCTTCCACATGGCTTCGGCCACGGCGACGTTGAACCCTTCCCTGATCGACTTCTGAAAGACAATCGTCGCTGCTCGTTGAAGGGCATTGATTTCAAGGTCTGCTTCGGGGGGCAGTTGCAACACGTGGATATCCGGATCACTGCCGGCGGTCTCCAGTACTTGCGCCAACACCGCTTCACCTTCCGAATCGTGCGTCACACCGGAGCCGGCCAAAATCAGTCGGCAGTCGTGGTGTTTCTTGACCAAGCGATAGGCTTTGATCACGCCGATCGGATCTTTAGACCACTCGAAACGCGCCAACTGCAGCAGAATCGGCTTATCGCGCGGAATACCCAGCCGAAGAAGGACCTGGTTGATTTCCAGGCGCGTCAATTCACGGTTTTTTGCGCTCAAAGGATCGATCGACGGAGAAATAAGAAACTGCGGAATTGGAAGTCGATGGGCGAAGCCGGGAAGCGAAAAGATCGTCGCATCATATCCGACGATGAAGCGACGCAGAAAACTCCAGCTCTCTTGTCGAGGTTTGGCCACGTCGAGGTAACAGCGCCAAAACCATGTCCCTCCTTTACGCTGTTCGATCAACGCAGCCGGCGGCGGGTCATGAATCATCACGAGATCCGCGTCCAATTTCAGGGTATTGGCGGTGCGCTGATTGATCTTGAGATAGACACTTTGCATGTGCTCGGTGAGGTGTTCGTCCTGGCCCTGAAGTGCATTGGTCAATCGTTTCGTGATTTGGAAGAATTCCTGATCGCCTGCGAGAACTTCCCAACGAGCGTCAACCCCCAAGGTGTTCATCATGGGTACCAGCCGGCGCAGAACCTCAGCCATGCCACCGCCGTATCGACCGGCACTTACGTGCAGGAAACTGCGCCCCGCCACCTGGTCGCTCAATCTGCGAAGAAAGTCCACTGTGCCTTTCGGCGCGATATCTCGATACTCGTCCAATCCTGGAATCATCTCCAGCCTCCCGATCTCACGACATGGCATTAAATGACGCTCTCTTCGAATCCGTAGGACGAATCGTCACCCCATGCGCGCTGCAGCTTGAACCAGTAGAACCCATAGGGGGTCAAACTCAACGCATAGGAGCGCTTGCCGATCGTCGGAAATCGCGAATCGCCGAATACCTCGATCGGGGTTGCGCCTTCGAAGCGTGCGAGGTCCAATTCCACCGCTTGAGCCGATCCGGCGAGGTTGTGCACCAACAGGAGGGTCTCCCCGCGGTACTCACGCAGATACGCGAGGACCTTGTCTGTTTGAGGACGAAGAAAGACGATGGTGCCATGCCCGAATGCAGGGTGCTTTTTTCGTCCGGCAATCATGCGTTTCATCCAATGCAATAGTGAATGCGGCGACTGCCGCTGGGAACCCACGTTGATGGCTTGAAACCCGTACACCGAATCGATGATGGCCGGCAGATAGAGTTTCGCCGGATCAGCTTTGGAAAATCCCCCGTTCCGGTCGGCCGTCCACTGCATGGGCGTCCGAACACCGTTGCGATCCCCGAGATGGACGTTGTCACCCATGCCGATTTCATCGCCGTAATAGATAATCGGACTTCCCGGAAGGGTAAATACGAGACTGTTGAGGAGCTCGATCTTTCGGCGATCATTATCCAACAACGGAGCCAATCGCCGAGCGATTCCGATATTGCGCCGCATCTGAGGATCTCGCGCGTAGGCGTAGTACATATAATCGCGCTCTTCCCCGGCGCACATTTCTAAGGTCAATTCGTCATGGTTTCGGAGAAAGAGGCACCATTGGCAGTTGTCCGGGATTGGAGGCGTGTGCGTGAACATGTCCACGATGGGATGCCAATCCTCGCTACGGAGTCCCATAAACAGCCTCGGCATGAGTGGAAAATGAAAGGCCATGTGGCATTCATCCCCCTCGCCAAAGTAGGGGCGCACGTCGGCAGGCCATTGGTTGGCTTCTGCCAGCAGGATTCGTCCTTGATAGCTTTCGTCGATCCGTTTTCGCACTTCCTTTAAATACGCGTGAGTCTCAGGAAGGTTCTCGCAAATGGTGCCCTCTCGCTCAAACAGATACGGCACCGCATCGCAGCGAAATCCATCAAGTCCTTGCTCCAGCCAGAAGGACATGATGTCCAGCATGGCCTTTTGCAGATCAGGATTGTCATAGTTGAGGTCGGGCTGATGACTGAAAAACCGGTGCCAGTAGTAGGCGTTTGCGGTCGGATCCCAGGTCCAATTCGACTTTTCTGTGTCAATAAAGATGATCCTGGCCTTGTCGTATCGCTTGTCGCTCTGACTCCAGACATAGTAGTCGCGCTTCGATGAATGCGGTGAGCTTCTCGCATCCTGGAACCATGGATGTTGGTCCGAGGTGTGATTGAGGACAAGGTCGGAAATGACGCGCATACCGCGCCGATGCGCCTCGTCCAAGAACCGGCGAAACTCTTCCATCGAGCCGTAGTCGGACGAGATACGCTGATAATCGGCGACATCGTAGCCGTCATCGCGCAAGGGAGAAGGAAAGAACGGGAGCAGCCAGAGGCAGTCGACTCCCAGCCATTCGAGGTAATCCAGCTTGTCGATCAGTCCTCGAAAATCTCCGATGCCGTCATCGTTTCCATCGCAAAAGGCCTTGACATGCAGCTCGTAAAACACCGCCTCCTTGAACCACAGTGGGTTTGTCATCAATACAGTGTCCCTCCTTCCTAGCGAATGCCTTGGCGTTTCAGAAAGTCGTCGCACACCGTCAGCAGCGCGGAACGCACGCGTTCAAGGCTCCCGAGATATGGATTGATGGCGCGCAGCTGTTGTGCGAGTTCCGGCATGCCGAGACTGTGTTCAATCCACGCGGAGAAATCGCTTTCTTCCTGCTCGAGACGATGGCGCGCTTCGAAGACGTGGAAATAGATTGCACTCACTTCGACCTCACTCAACGCAGTCCGAAACTCCTGCAGCGTCCGGACCTCCATACTCGTGGGTACTTGCAGGATCCGAGACTTATTGAAATGGAACGGCTGGCCGAAGATGACTCGTGGCACGATCGGCATTTTGGACAGATGATCGTCGATAATTGAAATGAGTTCCCCGCGAAATGCCTCAAGCTCTTTGAATTCGAATGGATCCACTACCGCCAGGCGTTCCCCTAACTCGTGGTCCCGCACCTCCATCGCGACCCATTGGGCAAAATCGTTGGGATATGCGCGCTCAACATAACTATGTCGAAGAAAATAGCTATGCGTATGAAAGTAGATTGAATCCAAGGGCACCGACTCGAGCAACTCCACGAGTCTTCTCTCGTCTTCCGCCGCTTCGCCGAGAATTTCTCGCAATTCGCTGCATTCCATGAACAAGAACGGACGGTTTGTTGTGCGCATGTCGTCTCCTTGGCTTGTTTCGGCTCTTGGAAGAGTATCAGCTGAACGCAGCGGTAGGATCTGGGGTATTTACTAGTGGTCCCCGGCCCCATATTGGCGTTTCTAGAATAAGAGATACCGGAATGCCGTGGGGGACGGCTGCATGGAATATAAGGGGTACCGAATCGAATCGTGCCCGTCCCAGCATTCTGCGACGGACACGTGGAGGGCGCGCATCTTCATCTCATGGGAACCGCATGACGCCAATTCGACTCGTTCCTTTTCGGCCAATGAGGTCTATCAGACCCAGGCAGAGGCTGATCTCCGCGGCCTCGCTCTCGGCGAATTAATCGTAGACGGGAAGATTCCGGGGCTATCAAGAGACTAGCGCAAGGGTCCAGGAAGAGGCCGCGAGGGCACGGCAAGCCTTTCATAAGGGGATCCGTTCGACCGCCGCATGAGGGCGAACTCATAACCAGATGATGTAGGTTGTATTGCCACGATGTCAGTATCGACGCAGTTGGTGCAGGGGATCGCGCATATTTACCAGTCCGCCGAATGGTATTTATAGGGATTCGCCTGGCTTGACCCGTTGCTCGCCATTGCCTGCCTTGACCTGTCGTCTACAATCACCTGGCTCGAATCGTTGACCACGATAACCTTGTTTGCCCGTTCCCCCTGCATATCTTGCCACACCATCTTCACGATCGAGCGAATCACTTCCAGCAAGGATCGGACACTGTCGACAACAACCGGCGTATCCATAACGAAACCTCACCAACAACGATGCCGCTTGATCGGCCGCAATGGATTGTCGGTGTAGGTTAACCCGAGAGACTTCCCTTCGATATACCTTGATGGCACAGAACCTCCCCTCGAAGGGGGGGCTGGCAAGACCTGGCGTTGCTATATCTTGAGGATCTTGAGATCATTGACACGATGCACGTCAGGCAAGCGTCCGACACACAAGACCGGCAGCCACGAGCGGGCCGCCTCGGCAGGGGTCGCCAGAACAGACATCAGATCAATGAGAGAGAGGACCGCATGACACATCTCGGGATGAGGCTGGCGATGGGTATTCTAGTCTTGCTTACGTTTGAGGCCTGTGAGCGACAAGGTCCGCCGAAGCCCATCGGAGCTGCCACCAACAAGCATGTGGAGGAAACTCCTGCCGCCCCCTCGCGCCTGGACACGGATCCGATGGCTCGTAAGATGAAGACGCCCCTGGAGGACGCTCGACAGACTGAAGATGTCATCAAAGGGGCAGCGGACCGGACCCGTCAAGGGTCTGACCAGGCGACCCCATAGGTCTCACTCTCGATTCAGCGGCCGGAGGTTCCCCCGCGGTTTGCGAGCACTTGCTGGAGGCTGATGATCAACTCCTCCTCTTTCACAGGTTTTTGTACGTAGCCATCCGCGCCAAGACTTCGCGCCTTCTCCTCGGCTTCCTGTGGATCACGGCCCGTCACCACGATAACCGGAATCTTGCTCAACCTGGTGTTGTGTTTCAAACGTTCGAGGACACAGAACCCGTCTCCGGCCGGCAATCCGAGGTCCAAGAGGATCGCATGGGGTTCATGGCGCAGAGCCGCATTCGTCGCTTGCATCCCATCCGCCGCCCACACAGGATAATAGTGATGGGCGCGGAGCACCGTGCTGAGCAGATTCCAGCTATCGATACCATCGTCGACGACGAGAATCGGTGTTTTCATGCCATACCTCGCTTTTTTAGGTCTCTTGATACCGGCTTGGGGTATGCCGTTCCCCTCTGAACCAAGCGTACCTGAGAGACTGCGCGAGGCTAGCCCAGGAAGGAGTACCTCGAAAGCGGTGAGAATCAGCAGGGATGGCGTAGGACAGGTAGGCTTCAGAGGATCAAGAACATGGTTTCAGCAGCCACACGTTCTCTTTAGCAGGGCATTTCCCCTTCAATCCGCCGGATACGTCGGTGCTTGCAAGCAGCCTGACATCATAATGACTTGCGTAATGCCTCTCCACTTCCTCATCACTCACTGAAAAAGGAGGCCCTTCCATCAGACGTTGGTCGTAGTAATAGCAGATCAGCAACTGCGGAGCCTTATCTGTCATCTCCATGAGGTGCACGGCATATCGATTTCGCACGTCTTCGGGGAGAGCCACCAATGCGGCCCTGTCGTAGATGGCATCGACCGAGCTTAGCATCGTTCTCGACAAGGCAAAGATATCGCCGACGAAAATGTCGAGGTGCTTCGCGCTCCACTGCTCGAGATCGCCGACCGTGGATATTTCCGGTTGCGCGCCAAGGTCCATGAAGAGTTGCTCGATGGCGAGGCGACTCAATTCAGCTCCAGCCACACGATAGTCCTTGGAGAGAAGCCAAGAAATATCGAGACTTTTTCCGCATAAGGGTACAAAGACACGCCTGCCCCTGCCCAAAGACAGCTCGCTGAAATGCCTCACCAGCAGTGGGTTGACCTTGCTTTCATGGAAGGCAATTTCATTGCGCTCCCATCGCTGATGCCAAAAGCTTGGATCCATGATCAACGCTCTTTACCCATGGCGGATGAAGCTCCTGATCGGCACGGTACGAACGGCTGCGTGGCCGTGTGAGATTCTTGAGGTTGTCGGCTCAATTGTCAAGGGTCATTCGGTTCGGCTTAGCGCTGATTCGCAGAGATGGTGGCGATCCATCCAACCATGGGACTGTGCTGGGCTATGCCTTCGCGTTGACACATCCAAACTCTGCGAAGTAGCCTACTGGCGTCTTGAAGCCATCATTCACGCCTCAACGCGGTGATCCATGATTCTGCACATTGACCATGTAACCGTGGTGGTGCGGGACGTTGCCAAGGCGAAAGCCTTTTTCGTCCTGCTGGGATTTGTCGAGGACAAATCCGTCGTCATTTCCGGTGATCAGTTTGCCCGCTACATGAGTGTGCCGGGGATCGAAGCGGAGCACGTCACGCTGGTGTCGAACCAGACGCCCCGGTTTGAAATTCAGCTACTGCGATATATCCGGCCAGAACACCTGTCCGACACGGATGTCACGAACCTGGCAAAGCCCGGCTTCAATCACATCTGTTTCGCAGTCACGGATTTGGATGGAGAGGTACAGCGGTTGGTCAGTCAGGGTGTGACCCTGCGGAACGAGGTCATGGACTTTCATGCCCGGAAGCTGGTGTTTCTCTCCGGCCCCGAAGGCATTACGGTCGAACTAGCCGAATGGCACGCTCCATAAGCAGAGCACATGCCGGAACCGTTTCATGGCCTGCCGGAACGACAACAGGCGCGGGGCCCATGTGGCCACTCACCACGTCAGAATCTGACCTTCCGTCATCGGCAGCCGTCCTTCCATCTCCGCGCACTTCGTCCAGGGATGCAGTGCGGCCCCCACCCCAGCCCCCAGCATGCCGAACGGGAGTGCCACGACGAACAGAGGCAGCCCGATTCCATACCCGACCCATTGCAACGCTGCGTTCTCTCGCTTTGCGCCGGCTTCGACCACGGCTTCCGCCGGATAGAGCGGGAACGTGCCGTATTCACTGCCTAAGCTAGCGCTTTCGCCGACGGTCCGACACCGTGCATCACCAAGCGCGGGCATGAGAACCACCGTAAGCATGAGCACGATCGCACTGATCTTCATGCGGTCCCTCCCGGTTCTTCGTCGTCGTAATCATCCTCGCAAACGTGAGCTGATGGTTGAATCATAAAGATTGTCGCGTTCTCTATCAATGGCGATCGAAGACGGCGCATTGCCGCCGAACAGGCAGCCGTGGCATAGTGGCGGTTCTTGCAACCCGCGGAGAGCGAGAATCTCTGGTATCAGTCCTTCCAAAGTGCGAATGTCCATGGATGTGCTGTCTGAAGTGTTGAAAGCCGTGAAGCTCGACGGTGCCGTCTTCTTCAACGGGGAGTTTTCAGCGCCCTGGTGCGCCCGGGAGCCCGATTCCGGCACCATGGCTTCGTATCTCTCCGTCCCTTCCAAACACACGATCATCTTTCATCTCGTCACCGAAGGGCGCGCCTATGCCCGCGTGGAGCAAGACGGCAGCCGACTATCTGTTGTTGCCGGAGACATCGTGATGTTCCCGCACGGCGATGCGCACCTCATGGGGAACGGCCCTCCGGTCACACCCACGGACAGCTCGGAGCAACTGCTTCGAGTCCTATCCGAAGGGCTCATAGTATCCCGGATCGGTGGAGGAGGAGAACTGACAAAACTGATTTGCGGGTACATGACCTGCGACCCGCAACTGAGCCAACTATTCCTGAGCGGCCTGCCCTCGATCGTGAAGGTCAACATCCGCGACCAGGCATCGGGGCAATGGCTGGAAGATACGCTTCGTTATTCGGTCAATCAGGCCGGGGCATCCGGCCCGGGCGGCGCAGCCGTCGTCGCCAAATTGTCCGAAGCCTTGTTCGTCGAAACGCTGCGACAGTATATCGCGCGGCTGCCCAAGGCCCAGACCGGCTGGCTCGCCGGTGTGCGCGATCCGCAGGTCGGAAAAGCCCTGGCGTTCCTTCATCGACAGCCGGCTCACCCGTGGACCATTGCCACGCTCGCGAATGAAGTCGGTGTGTCTCGCTCCGTGCTCGCCGAGCGATTCAAACATTACCTCTCGGAAACACCCATCGGCTATCTCACGCGGTGGAGACTGCAACTCGCCGCACAACTGTTGGCGTCGACATCCAAGAGCGTGGCCGAAGTGGCAGGCGAGGTCGGCTACGAATCCGAGCCCTCGTTCAACAGAGCATTCAAACGAGAGTTCGGTCTCCCGCCCGCACGGTTCCGCACTCAAGCGAAGCCGCCTCGTACCCTCCCCCTCGGGTCCGTATCGACGAACCGTCGGCCATAGCGCTCACCTCAGCGGAGCTGCTTGGTCGAAGCATCGAGCGGCGTCAGGGGGTGACCTTTCCGACCGATGGCGGTGGCCTCCAGCGCACGGCCATAGCTGGTGCTCGTGCCGTAGCCTACGACGACGACCTCCATGTTCCATCGCAACGATGCGGACAATTGCGCTCCGACGTCGGGCGGCAAGCGGATCTGTGTCTCGTCGGACAAGACCATGCCATTGACGACGCCCTTTATGTCATCATAGAGCAGGACTTGAATGGTGCCGGCGGCTTTCATCTCATTGGCCCCGGGGCGCACTTCCGGAGGAGGAATGGGAAGATCAAGCCGATAGGGAATGGTGAACGACTTGCCGTCCGTCACATTCACGATGACGTCGGGGGTCACGAGCGGCGAGTCCGCACTGCGCCGCCCATGCACGCGTATATGATCGCCCGGTTGAATACTGCTTATGAGCTCATCAGCAGCGCGGTAGGTGACATGTACTTGGGATCCGTCACGCAGCAGTAGTCCATTCACCACCCCGCGAGGGTGCAACAGATAGCGATCCACGACCCCGTCGGCAACCGGGGGCTGATTCATGGATGGCGGCGTTTCGTCAACAGCATGAACGGCACGTCCCTGACGAGAGGCCGGATCATGTCCCATTGCGGCGCTCGAATATGAGGAAGCCATGCCGACACCTATGGATAGGACAAGCAACCTTGTCGTGATCACGCTCCGGAGTCGCAGACATCGCAGCATAGCCGGCCTCGGCAAGCTTCGCGCAAGAAGACAATGTCGATGTTCCATTCTGACGCAAGTCCTTGGGGGGCATCAAGCCGCTTGCCGCCGTCGAACTCTTGGCTTGGTCCATTGACTTATCCGGAGGGAACGCTTAGGTCGTGCACCGCTGATATCTATTATCTATGCCCAGCATCTGTGAGGATAGTATCCGATCCTCTCGGCCTTGTTCGACACTATTTCCATGAGAAGGGAGCGTCCATGAGCCGACCTGAAGAATTCCATTCCCGATTCGCCGCTGCGTTCAACTCCGGGAACGTCGAGGCAGTCATGGCGCTATACGAACCGGAGGCCACCCTCGTTCCACAGCCTGGTCAAGTCGTGCAAGGGCGAGAAGCTATCCGCCAAGCCCTGCTTCAATTTTTGGCGCTAAAAGGGACGATGGAGGTGAAGAGCATCTTCACAGTCCATGGATCCGGTGTGGTGTTGACGCGAGGTCAGTGGAAGCTGACCGGGACCGGACCTGACGGAAAGCCAATCACAATGACAGGCCGCAGCGTGGAAGTACTTCGCCAACAACCCAATGGTGAATGGCTGCTTGCGATCGATCATCCATTCGGAGCGGATTGAACAAACACGAAGGGACATGCAATAGCGGGGCGAAAGGTCGCATTCTCTGCTCGCCTGGCATCTCCAGTGGAGCAACCACCATCTGAGTCTTATGACCTGGTTCTTTCAGTCCTTCAGAATCCGACCGCCCTCAACCAACAGCGGATGCTTTCCCGCCCCTTCGAGACCGAGCAATCTGGCTTTGATATTCAGTCCTCCCGCAAAGCCAGTCAGTTTCCCCGACGCGCCGATCACGCGGTGGCAGGGCACGATGATGGACAAGGGATTCTTGCTGTTGGCCAGACCGACCGCCCGCGACGCGGATCGGTTCCCGATCGCGCGTGCCAGTTCGCCATAGCTCCGAGTCTGACCGTACGGGATACGGAGCAGCTCTTGCCATACCCGCTTTTGAAAGTCCGTGCCACGCAGGCGAATCGGGACCTCAAACGTCGTCCGTTTACCCTCGAAATACTCAGCCAATTGGCGTTCGACCTCGACGAACACAGAATGCCGAGCGTCTTCACGCATGTCCTCGAGTGTGACTCTGGTTGCACGTTCGCTTGGCCACAGCACTGCGAGCAGACTCGATTCGTCCGCCACCAGCTTGAGCCGTCCGACTGCAGTCTCCATGTGCTTATACCGCAGCATGTCCCTTCCTCCTTTCTTGGACAGACGCCCGAGCCTGTTCGTTCCAAAGACCGACCGCCGCGTAACTGCGCCAGGGTCTGACGACATCCGAATTGAATTGCGGATTGGCCTTCACAAATCGGCTCAGGATCAGATCCGTCGCCGGAAAGGCATCCGTATCGCCGAGTGCTCTGAGCGCCATGTATTCAGCACTCCATACACCGATGCCCTTGACGGTCCGGACGCGGCGTTTGAACTCCTCCAGATCCTGCATCGGTTCGAGTTGAATGGTTCCTTCGGCGACGCGTGCCGAGAATTCGCGAATCGTCGCACGCTTCTGGTCCGTGACGGCCAGGTCACGCAGATCCGATTCGGCGAGGATGAGCGGGCCCGGAAATATTCGAACTCGATCGCCGGAGAGGGGATGGCGGATCTCCTCGCCGTAGCTTGCCGCGAGTTGACTCATGAGCCTCGAAGCCTGAACCACGGAAATCACCTGACCGATAATCGTAGCGATCGCGGTTTCAAACGGATCAAAGCCCCGGGCCAGCCTGACTCCCTGATGCTTGTTCTGAAGCGTTGCGAGGACGCTCGACTGCTCAAACACCTTGGCGATCAAAGTCGGATCGGCATCCAAGTCGAACATGTGCCGGATGCGTTGCGCAACACTCAAAAGGTGTCGCGTGTCCGACAGACAGATCTCAAGGATCAATTCCGGCTTCTTGCTGCACGGTCTCGCTCGAAAGAACCCCGTTGTTTCCTTGTCCCCGAGCCTGAATACACGCGCATACGTTTCTCCCTCGATCGTTTCAACACCGGAGACCTGATGGCTCCGGTAGTAATTGAGCAGACCGTGCCAATCGAGCGGAGGTCGGTAGGGCAGAGCCAGCCGGATCAGGGGCGTAGCCCGCACGGCCATGCATGAGGATCGAAGCGCGGAAGGCGGCCGATGGAACCGTTTCTTGACGGCATCGTTGAATCGGCGCAGCGAGCGAAACCCGGCGGAGAAGGCGATCTCCGTAAACGGAAGCGGCGTTTCAACAATCAGCTTCCGAGCGAAGTTGAGTCTGGTGCCGTCATGAAGCTGCTTGGGAGTTTGCCCGAGTTCCTTCTCGAACAGCCGTCTCAAATGCCGCGCCGTCACTCCCAGCCGGTCGGCAAACATCTCTTCGGTTTGCCCTTCAAGCGCTCCTTGAGCGATGAGCTTGAGTGCCCGCTCGATGGTGGCTTGTTTGCCGTTCCACGCAGGAGATCCCGGCGCAGACTCTGGACGGCACCGCAAGCATGGTCGATACCCGGCTCTTTCCGCCGCGTGAGCCGTCTTGAAGAACTCGACGTTCTCGCGCTTGGGACGGGCCGGACAAATCGGCCGGCAATAGATGCCCGTCGTCTTCACCGCGACGAACAACCTTCCGTCGAAGCGGCGATCTCTCGCCACTACGGCCTGATAGAAGGGATCGTCGATGTTCATTTCTCGAGTCTCACACATCCGTCGGCGCGTCCATCGCACATGAATATAGGCGAATGGCCGTTCGCGCACTCGCCGGATTCGGACCTGTACGTCCGTGGCCGTATTTAAGCCCATTCCGCAAGCCCATTACTACCACCCTCGCCTGGTCTTTCCTCCGGCGACCAGTCCCTGTCGATGCTCATCTCTCTTACACGGCGATGGACCTGACCAACAATGAGGAAGACAAATCAATCAAGGCACCCATAAAAGAATCGAACGGCGGGAGAGGATCCTTGCCTCTCGGACGGTCGGTGGAGCATACTGACACAGTATGTACAAGGCCAAGGCATACGGAGCAGCCGGCGCGACAGCCTCGCTTGCTTCCACCATGATCTCGCGTCGCGATCCCGGCGAACAGGACGTCCAGATCGACATCCTCTTCTGCGGGATCTGCCACTCCGATCTCCATCAGGTCCGCAACGAATGGAAGGGCGCGGCGCCGACCGTGTACCCGTGCGTCCCAGGCCATGAGATCGTCGGCCGTGTCGAGAAAGTCGGCTCCGCCGTCACGAAATTCAAGCCCGGCGATCTTGCTGCCGTCGGCTGCATGGTCGATTCCGACAAAACCTGCCACGAGTGCCAGGCCGGTCTTGAGCAGTTCTGCGCGAACATGACCCTGACCTACAATTCGCCGGACAAGCACCTCGGCGGCGTCACCCATGGCGGCTACTCCGAGAGCGTGGTCGTCGACCAACGATTTGTCCTGCGCGTTCCGCCCAACCTCGATCTCGCCGGAACCGCCCCGCTCCTCTGCGCCGGCATCACCACGTACTCGCCGAGGCGCCATTGGGGCGTGACAAAAGGCAAGAAGGTCGGTGTGGTCGGGCTCGGGGGATTAGGTCATATGGCCGTGAAGTTCGCCAATGCGCTCGGAGCTCATGTAGCAGTCTTCACCACGTCGCCCAACAAGAAGGACGACGCGCTCCGCTTGGGTGCCGACGAGGTCGTCATCTCCCGCAACGCCAACGAAATGAAAAAGCAGACCGGCAGCTTCGACTTCATTCTCGACGCCGTGTCCGCCGACCACGACATCAACGCGTACATCGAGCTGCTTCGACGCGACGGCGCCATCACCCTCGTCGGCGCACCTGAGAAGCCGCTTGCCGTTGCCGCCTTCAGCCTCATATTCGGACGCCGCAGCCTCTCCGGTTCCCCCATCGGCGGCATTCCCGAAACCCAGGAGATGCTCGATTTTTGCGCCGCCCACCACATTACCGCCGACGTTGAAGTCATCCCCATCCAGCAGGTGAATGAAGCGTACGACAGACTGCTCAAGTCCGACGTGAAGTACCGCTTCTCGATCGATATGGCTTCTCTGAAAGGCTAACACCGAGGAGGGCTGCAGAAAGGATGAGGACGCCACTCGTCGCGATCGCCGCACTGACCGCCGTGCTCGCGCTCCCCGTTTCCGGAATCGCTCAAGAGACACCGGCGAATCAGAAATCGCCGACCGAACAGCTGGTGGATGCCTTCAACGCCGTGTTCGGCGCCCATCCGGGCCTGCGGGGCAATCATCCGAAAGGCGTCGTCTTGGAAGGCTCCTTCACGCCGAGCACCGACGTGTCCTTGTCCCGTCGCGCCCAGACTCAGTAAGATTCGGCCCCTGGATGCATGTCCGAGAGTGCGGCTGCCCTTCGGCAAGCCGGGCCACGATGAAGATACCGCCGATTCCTCTGTGGATCCTCTCCGCCGTCCTACTCTTGCCGGCATGCTCCTCCAAGGTTCCCCCGACGGGCGCCCGATTTCCCATCACCAGCGGTTCTCATCTCCTTCTGCCGACCGCGGAACAGCGGATTCTTCTCTGGGGCGACCACGACGTGACCGTCGCGGCCCTCGAATGGCTCCGATCACACCACTATACGAACGTTGTCGTCGCGGATCACGGTCGGTTTCGGGAGGCGCAGATTTCACCGAGCCTGTCGGCTCGCAAGGCGGCGCTCGTCATCGCGGACGATATGCATGCCGAGTTTGTGCTGTTACTGGAGCGGGAGACCAGCAAGGAAGGGGCACTGATCGAGCCGCACTGCGGCGCACGCTTCTTTGTCGATGTGAACCTGCGGGGGCTGTCGGTACACAGCGGAGACGCGGTCTTGCAAGCCAATGCCCATTACCCGCACTGTGTCGAGTTGAACGTCCGGACGACTCGGAGCTTGATATGCCAGACATTCGCCACCGCCTGGGGCTTTCGGCCGTCGGGGCAACTCGATCTTCCGTCGAGTCTGATGTGTACGGCAGGCCAGACAGAGCCAAGGTCCGATCGTTCGATCGCCGGAGACGCGAGAGCAGGCCTGGCATTTCCGCGGAATGCGCCATGACCACCCGGCTCCTGCTCGGCCTGTGGTTAGGGCTCAGCCTTTCTCTCGCCGGCTGCGAATCGGAGCGGGGCCGGTTGATGACGGAGAAGTACCCGACCTACCCCGATCACATCAAACGGGCGATCGACCGTGGCTATGCGATGCGCGGAATGGATCACGACCAGATCTATCTGACATTCGGAGAGCCGATGTGTAAAAAGACCATCGAGCACAAGGGGAGACCGGTTGAGGTGTGGTTGTATCCTCCCGGGGGGCGCGACCCCTGTCTCACCGCCGAGTTTCGCGTGTATTTCGAAAACGGCATGGTATCGGATTGGTCCAAATCGACGGAAGCTCCGCGCTTCGCCGATCCCCCGGGAGGGCTTCCGCCGTGACGCATACTCCGGCAGACACTTCGAGAGCGCGACCCTTCCGGTCACTGGATTTTCGTCATCTTTTCCGGAAAAAAATACTTCTCGAACCGTTCCCGCGCTTTTCTGTAGTCGTTGTCCGTCACGTACTGCAGCCGGTAATTGAATCGGCACTTGCGGTCTTTTTCATATTGATAGACGTCCTGCATAAAGGGCACGATCTGATCGAGATCCGAGGTAAACTCACCCTTCGCCAGGTTGGTGTCCAGGTCGGACGGCACCTCTCCGATCACGCGGATGGATTCCTCTCCATTTTGAATACTGGCCTCGATCAGGACATTGTCCTTCTGGCACAGCACATACCCGCGTTTCAAGGTCTCCACCGCCTCTTGAAAGCCGTCTCGTGACGCGGCCTTCGCGCCGACCATGCCCTTCACATCATCGACCAGCCCGGTCATCTCGGTGAGGCGCTTCTCCAATCGTCGGTTGTGCTCCGTGGCCTCGTCAAGCTTCGCCTGAAGACCCGAGTCGTCGCGCATGGGCGTCGTAACCGGCTGGGCAGCGGGCTGAACCGCGGGCTCAGCGGGCTGAGCCGGCTCAGCCCGCTCAGATTGACGCGTTTCCTGTTGTCCGCTTGCGCCATTGTCCGTGACGTGGACGAGCATAACCGCAAAGACGAGCAGGAGAACCACCTGCACCAGGGACAGCCCAAGCACCGGATCTGCGCGGGAGTCAGTTCTTATCACCGGAATGTTCCTCGGTCACGCGCACCCGCAGAAACGACATGACGTCCCGCATGGTGGCCTCGATCGTTCGGCTGGCCTCGAGACTCGACTGGATGGCCTTCTGGACGTTGAGCAGGCCGTTCTTGACGTCGGCCGACATCGAGGCGGCCGAGATGTCCTTCAACTCCGTTTCGAACGCGGACAGTCTCGCCGAGACTGCGGAGAACGACGAGCGCAACGACTGTAGCCCGTCGAGCTGACCGTCCAATTCGGCGCGACTCCGCTCGAAGGCCGTCGTCATCGCGAGAAATTGCTCCGTTCGCTCTTTGAGCGTGCCGGACAATTCCTGCACCGCCGCTTCGACTTGTCCGACGCCTTCCGTTCCGTACAAGGATTCCCCGAACGACGTCACCGTTTCGGCGGTTCGGGCCAATCCTTCCTCCAGCTTTTGCGCCGCCGCCTCGAAACTTTCTCCCCGCTTCCCCAGCGCGGCGACGAGTTTACTCACCTCCGCCGTGAGAATTTCCTGCGGCATCTGCAGGGTCGACAGCCGGCTCAGCATATCCTTCACGGAGGACTCCAGCCCCGCCATCATCGTCTTGCCCATCGTGTATTGCTGCTCGGCAAGCTGTTCGCGCGCCTCCGATAACGACCGTACGAGATCGTGCAGCGCGCCGCGCAGATCATTGGCGGCGAGATCTCTGAACGACGAGATCTCCATGTTCGCTTCCGTGATCTCGTGCAACAGCTTCGACACGCGCTGATCGATGGTGTCCTGAACGTCAAGAAGCCGGTCGGAGAGCGTGTCCTGAAAATAGAGGGTCGCAAGGCGAAGCAGCATGCCGCAACAGGTCATGACCAGCGCGTAGCCAAACGCGGCAAGGACGGCTTCCGTGGTCAACTTGGGAGCCGGCCACAGAATGAAGGCCCCGATGAGGGCAAACAGCGCCCACAGAAAGCCCATATAATAGAGGGAATCCGCAAACTGGGTCGCATTCTTCTTTTTAACGGAATACCCATAGCCAGCATAGCCGGCAAGGAGCCCGGTCAGTACGAAGAGCGTGGCGGTTGGGGAATACTGCGCGGCCGCCGAGTACCAAAGGGCGACAGCCCCCACGAGAGTCGCGCAGACCCAGGCGACGGCGAGCCTTCTATTGCCCCGCAGCGTCGGGTGAACATCGGGATGCCCGGACTCGTCCACATCGTCAAGCCGGGGCGCCGGATCCTCGAGCGGCATGGCTGGCAGTCTTCTCATCATCATCGTCCCCTCCCCCCTCACTGCTTCACTGGTCATTATGCGGCATGGCAACGGCTCTACTACTAGGGATGTCTCTAGGGCCGACCGGAGAACCGTTCCTGCACTCTTCCGATCGCAGAAATCCATGCAGTCGGACGGGCCGTTGCGCTAGACTGGCGATCCCAAAGCCGCGAGCTTGATGTTTACTTTTTATGGAGGCCATCACATGTCCTCAGAGTCATCCGACCATCCTAAGCAACCGGCTCACGTTCAATTGGTTCACATGGCGACGGGGCACTGGGTGTCCCATATTCTCTATGTCGCCGCAAAGCTGGGCCTGGCCGACCATCTGGCGGCTGGACCGATGCGCACGGAAGAGCTTGCAGCTGCTACGAAGACTCATGCCCCGTCCCTCGGTCGCCTGCTCCGGACCCTCGGGCATCTCGGCCTCATCACCGAGGAGGCAGCAGGCCGAGTCGCTTTGACGAACCTCGGCGAGGCGATGAAGACCGGAGCGCCGGGCTCGGCAAGGGCGGCGACCTTGACCCTGGCCAGTCCCATGATGGCGCAGGGATGGGGACGGCTGCTCGAATCGGTCCAGACCGGCAAGCCGGGCTTGGAGCGGGCGCTCGGCATGCCCCTGTTCGACTGGCTCGCGACACATCCCGAGGACGCCTCTCTTTTCAGCGAGACCATGGTCGGTTTTCACGGTGCCGAGCCGGCCGCCGTGGCCTCCGCCTACGACTTCTCCGGCATGCAGACGATCGTCGATGTCGGAGGCGCGACGGGCAATCTGTTGGCGGCTGTGCTGAGCAGGTATCCGACATCGCGGGGCATTCTCTACGATCTGCCGCACGTCGTGTGCGACGCCCCAGGATTGCTTCGGGCTCGAGGCCTCTCGGACCGTGTGACGATTCTCTCCGGAAGCTTCTTCGAGCGTGTACCGGAGGGAGGAGACGCGTATCTTCTCTCCCACATCATTCATGATTGGACGGAGGAACAGTGCTTCACGATCCTGGACCGCTGCCGGCGCGCGATGAAACCGGGCAACCGATTGCTCATCATCGAGATGGTGTTGCCGGCCGGCAATGCGCCTCATCCCGGAAAGATGCTCGACATGATGATGCTCGTCGGCCCCGGGGGCCAAGAACGAACGGGGCCGGAATATCACAGCCTCCTCGCCAAAGCCGGATTTCACCTGACCCGCATTGTGCCCACGGATTCGGCCGTGAGTGTCGTGGACGCCATGCCGGCCTGACAGGCACCCTGACTGCTCCGCGGCGCGGACGGTCTCCGTGGTCGAAGCAACAGGTTCTGTGCCGATCGCGTCATGACACCAGTTGTCTGATGCGCCCCAGATAGGTAGCCATGAAATGCTCCGGCACATCCTGCGTGCTGAGATTCTTGAGATTGTTCCAGAACGACAGGACCGACGAGCGTTCCGCTTGGTGTTCGGAATAGTACCGATACTTCTTCCCCTCTTCCAGCACGACCTCAGGCCCGAGATGCTGGAACGGGCCTTCATCCAGCACGGCGAAGACTTCGAAAGGCGGCAGCAACGGCACAGGATCCTTGTCGTTGACGTATCGAACCAACGGCAAGGCTCCGTACTTGCGCACGCCGTCCCGATTGGTCACTTTCGGCTGCCCGAACGTCACAGCTTGTCCGAGCTTGAGCCCATCCTCTTTCAGCAGCATCAACACGACCACCGCCGCGGCCCCTCCGTAGCTGTGGCCGGTCACTCTGGTTTCGTAGTCCGCCTTTAAGAGCGGCTTCGCAAACTGATAGACCTGCAGCGCCGCGTCCGCGAACCCCTTGTGCAGCGGGACCTGCAGCCGGGACTCGACGACCTTGTTGTAATCCACATCCGCTCGGATGTTCGCCAGGTTCGACGTGCCGCGGACCACGATCCATTGCACGCGCGCCGCATCGTCCACCTCTACGAAGGCCTTGACCCCGGAGGAGAGCGGAGGGCTGATGCTGACGCGCACCGCGGATCCGCTCTGCCGCCGGATGATCTCATCCTGTTGGTACGCCAGATCGGCTCGCTGGGCATATTGGAGGACCAGCGAAAAATTGGGCGGCGTCGGGGGGACCGATGCCATCGGCTTGTGGGTCCCGCACGAAGGGAGACCGGACAGGACCATTCCCATCAGTCCCAACACCAGGCCCGAGGAAACAGTGAGCGAACGCGTCAGTGTCATGGCGAATCGTCCTCCTTGTCTCACGGCATTACGGGCGGCCATCCTCGAACGTGTCCGGCGGATGCGCGCGTGATTGCTGTTCGGCGGTGAGCACCCGTCTGGCATCGAAATACGCCTGCACTTTGACCCTGGTCATCCTGCTGCGACTCTGCTCCATTCCCTGCACGGCTGCCGCCAGCTTCTCCTCGGAAGGCAGGGTTGTATCGCTGCCGCCCCGGAGCAGGGTCAGCAGTTTCAGCTCGCTCGCCTTGAACTTGGCCTGCTCGATCAACAACGCCTTCCTCGTCTCGTTCTTGACCTGAACCAGCGCCGCGGTCTGCTCCTCGTTGATCCCCATCCTGCTTCCTTGATCCAGAAAATAGTCGAAGCCGGTCTGATGGACGGGAGTTCCGTGAGGACTGCCGGGATGGCCCGCCCGCTGCTTGTCGGACGTCCGTATATGGTGACGCTTGAGCTCCGCCAGCTTGGTTCGCTGCTCTTCCGTCAGATGCCCCTGAATCCTGTCGGTCACCTCGAAGAGTTTGTTGAAGAGCACCCCTTCCGTCTCGCCGGTCTTCTGCATCTTCGCGCGGATCGCTTCCGGATCGATGTCGGGCCGCATGACAAGCTCATCGGCTTCCACGCGACTGAGGTCGATCTCGGTCCCGACCCGCAGCACCTCCCGTCTGGCGTCTTCCAGAAGCGAGCGGATGTCCCGGGCCTGGGGATCGGTCAGGCCCAGCTCACGACGAAACCCGTTGTAGACCTGGCCGATGCCGTCCAATGACATCAGGCCGATCTTCGTATTGAAACCCTGCGACACTCGAAATGCCATCGTCGGATGCGCCAGCTCCTGGACCTTGGCCGCCTGCTCCGGCGTCAGCAACGCGCGAAGCGCGGTCAAGGATTCGATAAAGAAATTCAGCTCGTCGGTTTCGATGCCGCCGGTGAGGGCGTTGGCCGTCCGGTATTCATGGTCCTGGAGCAGCCCGCGCCGGCGCTTTTCTTCCAATTCCTGGAACATGCCGACCAACACCGCTTCCTTCAACCACATCTCCGTCTTCATGCGTTGAACCAGATCCGCCATGCCCTGTTTCTGCTGCGCCGACAATCCGAGGCTGTGCCCCAGATGCGCGTAGGACCCGGCGATCTGCTCGATCGCCCGGATCATCCGTGGGCCGGGCGTGAACTCCATCTCCGCCTGGGGCATCTGAGCCCAGCCCTCCTGACAGATCAACCCGAGCACCAGCACTGCCGGCATCCATCGCTTCATCGGTGCGCTCCTTCGCTAGAAAGAAGGCTCGTCCAAGACGTCTGGTCTGATACAGGAAGACGGCGTCCGAGAATTGCGCGTCTCATCGCTGCGGCTTCTGGCCGATCTGCGCCAGGGGCATCGTCACCAGAATGCCGCCCATCACGTCATGCTGCTTGAAATCCTTCTTCGGGCTGTTCGGATGTGCGTTGTGACACCCGACGCAGGTCTGTGAGACGGCCTTGTCGGGATACAGAGCTTGGAAGTAGGACGCGCCATCCTCGGTGACGAGGCCCGTATAGGGCCGACCGCCGGCACCCGTCAGTTCCGACAGTCCCGTCCGCTCGAAGTCGGTATGGGGCCGGTTGTCCTTGTTGATCGGCCACAGGCTGAGCAGCCGCACCCGAACCCCTCTGTCGTCCCCGCGCATCAGCAGACCGGCCTCCTTGAGAAACTGCGCGGGGAGCGGCAGTGTGCCCCGCTCTTTCCAATGTTCTGAGGCAACGGCCGTCCCGCGCACTTGCATGCGCTCCACAATCTCGGTGGTATAGAACGTCCGGTCCGCCTGGATGACACTGTGCACGTAATCCGCCGCTGTTGCAGCCGGAATGCACGGCGACTCCGGCAGATTCTTACCGGCGGCCGGGGAAAGCCACTGGGCCGACACCCACGTGACGAGCACACCGAGGACGAGTCCGAATCCGAATCCCTGTGCACGCATGATCCTCTTCCTTTCTCGTCTACTGCAGCCTTTCCGTCATGCGATACGTTCCGACCGGAGACGGCACAGAACGCCCGACGCCCTTCGTCGCATTCTCTCACCAAGCGCGCCGACGGTCTATCCTACGCGGGGGACACCGTTCGCACCGATAGGAGCCGCGTTCAACGACGTCGGCCTGTCTTCACGACGATCGCGAGCCGGCATCCGACGCGGACAGGACGGAGAGTCGGCCGCCCGACTCCTCGATCAAACCGCTCCGCACTCGGACGGCGAGCCAAGTCAAAAGCGCGCCCACGACGAATGCGGTAATGTCGACGGCCGCCAACCCCCATTGGTCGTTGGGCACCGTCGCCAGCAGATGGCTTCTCGTGGTCAGCAGATTGAGCCCAGGCAGCAGCGCCAACAGGATGGCAGCCGCCGTCAGTTGGTCGCGCCAGGCCAGAACGGCGTCTCTTCGCAGTGGACCGTAGAGGGCGCAGAGCGTCCACACGAAAAAAAAGGCGCGCACTTCCCACTCCGCCCGATGAGGCACCGCTGTCGGCAAAAGGCGATTGACCCAGAAGAAAGCGGCGACGGCCACCGGCAACCCAGCCACCGCCCCAATGGCGAGGCCGTCTGTCACTCGGGAAGCGATCGGCTCGGATCGATCGAGACGGCCCCTCCGCCGCTTGGCGGTCCGCGTCGCCAAACCGGTCGCGATGACCAGGCTGGACCCCAACCCCATGATGAAATAGGCCCATCGGCTCGCAATCCCGCCGAATCTCCCGAAGTGCAGTAGACCCGGCAGCGAGACCGCAGTTTCTCCCGACACCGTCGTGCCTCCCGCCAAGTAAATGGACCAGAGGACCATCAAGCCGGTAACCGTGATGATCAACAAGAATGGCAGCATCAGCAGGCCGGCCACATTGTGCACATCCGACCAAGTGCGCAGCAGGACGGTTCGAAATCTGACTGTAAACAGATCCGCGAGAAGCCTCCGGCGTCTGATCAGCACCCCTGTAGTCGTCGCCGCCAACATGGCAATCGCGGCGGCACCGACCATCCACACGCCAGCAAGACCGGCCAGTAATCCATAGTGAAAGTGATAGAAGAGATCTCCACCTCTAGTTTCTCTAAATACAAGGAGATTTCCAGTTATTGGATCGATCGATTGGCCTGTGAAAGTTCGTTTGTCCTGCCATTTGATCAGCTGCACCCGCCCATCGCCATCCGACCCTTCCGGGGGCGATTCCATATGGAGTACGGCGGTCCGGATCTCGGGTTGCTGGAATTCGACCGGCCCCGATGCAGTCGTAATCTTCTGGATCTCCGGCTGCAGCATCCAGTAGGTGATCTCCTCGTCGAAGACCGTCAGGGTACCGGTGGCGAACACGGCAAAGAGAATCCAGGCGGAGAACAGACCGATCCAGGCATGTACCCGGTTCAACGATTGTGAAACGTGGTCTTTCATCCTACGCCTGGGTTTGTGCGGCTTGCTCCGATCAGCGGACGCTTCAACGCTCGGACGTTCCGGCCATAGTAGAGCGAGCGAGAACCGGCTTGCAAACCCCGCAGATTCATCGTTCCCCGCCACGGGACGCTGGCGAACGCGACTCGGATGTAGTACTGTCTGCACACCGGCCAACGCCCCCCCACGAAGGGACTTCCGAGCCGGCGCCACTCACATCTGGGCCATGGCCGTACTCCTCTCACGACACAACGCGGCACGAACGCTGCTCGTGCTGCTCCTGTTGCTCTCTTGCGTGGGATGCGACCAGGTCACCAAGGAGTTGGCGCGTACGTATCTGGCGTTTCAACCGCCCTTGTCCTGTTGCCACGACGTTGTCCGACTTCACTATGCGGAGAACGCCGGCGCGTTTCTCGGCCTGGGATGGAATCTGCCCGAGGAGACGCGGATCCTGGTCTTCCAATTTGCGGTCGGTATCGGCCTTCTTGCGCTGTTCGTCGTCCTGCTACAGTCGCAGAATCAGCCCCACGGCTTCCTGATCGCTTGGACCCTGATCTTGAGCGGAGGGATCGGCAATGTGCTCGATCGCCTGCTGCATCATGGACGGGTGACTGATTTCATGAACCTCGGCGTCGGTTCCCTGCGCACCGGCATCTTCAACGTCGCGGACGTCTTCATTACGGTCGGTGTGCTGTGGCTGCTGCTCGCCCTCAGGCAACAGGATCCACCGCGCGAGGTGGCGAAATAGGATGGGACCGGCACTCTCTCAACGGGGCTGGACGGCACGAGGCGCAAGCCTGTTGGCGACGCTCGCCTTGTGGCTCGCCTTTGCGGTCGGATGCGACGGCAATCGGGCGACCGGGCCCGCGTTCCAAGATCTCATCCATCCAAGTCCGGAAACCGCGCTTGTCTACTTCTACCGGCCCCCAAGACCGGACAAGGATCAAGCCCCGGACTGGGTCTACGCCTTCGACCGGATCATTCGACTGGATGACGGAGGTTACAGTTTTCACACCGTTCCGCCCGGCCGGTACCTGATCGCACTGCGATCGCAAACCGATCCCAAGGCCGACTGGTATGACTTGGCCGGAGGCCGGGCCCTTTTTCTCAAATGGGACCGTGTGAAAGGGGAAACTGAGCCGGACCTGATTCCGGTCGAAGAGCGGCGGGCGCTTGAAGAGTTGCCTCGGTGCCGGCTCATGCAGCAGGATCCGGCCGGCAGGCCGTGAGTCTGTTGCGCTCTTCTGCTCTGACCTGCGAGCGAGGATTCGGCGGGCGTTTCCTGACCATCTTCATAAAGTCTCCCAGGACGAAGTCCTGCGCTGCTTGAGAGCCCCACTGCTGATAGGTCGAGAGTTTGGGCAGGTGAGAGGATGCACCGGTACGACCAGTTCGCGGTCGAATTACCGGTCCATGGTGCTCTTGGTTTGGCCGGTGCCTTTTTCACCGATCCCGGCCGGTTCCGATGCGCTTCCCATGGACTTCCGGTTGGGCGACGGCGAGCGTTCAGCAGTGGGTTCCGTCTGGCCGGTGCCTTGCTCACCGATGCCGGAAGGTTCCGACATGAGACCTGGTGACCGGCTCTGCTGGCGTTCCATGGTGCCTTGCGTCTGTCCCGTTCCTTTTTCGCCTATCCCGGCAGGCTCCGACGCTCCGGCGTTGCCGGTCCCGGAGGTCGACCCGGCCTGAGCCCAGTCGTCCAGAGATTGCGCACCCCAGGCTCCGGCGACCATCAGCAGCACCACACCCCAAATGGATTTCCTCATAGCAGGCCTCCTTCGTGGGAAAACCATCCGCATCCTCTACTCCATGTACTCCATGATGCGAAATTCAGGAGCACGAAGGTACTAGGAAAATCGGCAGTGAACACCATGACCCCCGCGCGGGAGGCATGTCTTGATGTCCGGCTAGCGGTAGGACATGGCGTGCTGCTGTTCCGCCACCGCCACGAGCATCAAGGCCCGCCCGTCCTGCAATCCCATCGCATATCGCTCGAACACCGCCGGCGCGCAATCACGATAGAGGTTCGAGTGATCTACGCTGAGGAGCGCATCGCGGAGACCGTCCGCCTCCGCATGCCATCCTTCCCGCTCAAGGGGCTGGGCGGCCTTTGCCTTTTGCTGCCGACACCACTCAATACGTACCTCGACGGATTCAGTCGCCAATGCCATGGTCGCCTCCCTTTCTGCCCGGGTGTTCATTTACGTTCATCATGCCGTCCGGGCTGCCACACTCGAAGAGGTGAATCGCAAGGAAAGTACCAGGTCATTCGGCTCCCTATGATTCGGCGTGATACGCGCCATCTTGGCGGTTTGCGGGGAGATTTGACGGCGAGACCGGTTTTCCGGCCCGGCCTCTAGTTATTTCCCTAGTGGTGGTCGCCTGCAGTTTCGCAGCCAAAACCCTACAGGTTTCCCCTATTCAACACAGGGGCGGCCTGTGCGCTTCCGTACAGGCCGCTCGATCATGCCCTCTGAATTCAGGTGCCTGCAATGGCATGTGTGCCATGGGTAATGGCCCCCTCGGCACGCAATGCCGCAGCGGCTAGGACGGACCGTGCCCTGATGGTATGGAGGTCAATATGGCTCCTTCGGCCCAGGCCGCCTTGTCGAAGGCCCAAAAGGCTTTTGTAGCTTCAGGTGCGTGAACGTCCAACTGTTTCAATCTGCCGAGATTCTTCATGTCGCACATGACTGCCTCCCTTGACTCTCAAGCTCGAATGCCGACCACCTCCAGATACTCGGCAAATACCGTGGTGCATTCGGTGCCGGCCCGGTTATGCGACGTCCACAGCGCTTCGAGTTCTTCGCGAAGACGCTCCCGACCTTCCGCATCCAGGGAAGCGAAGGCCAGATTGGCCGGGCCATAGTAGAGACGAAAGATTTCCACCACCTCCGCCGGAGGAAACGGATAGCTGAAGGGATACAGGCGCCGCGTGAGGGACAGGTCGGAGAGTCCGGCGCCGAGCCGCTCCCGGACCACGGCTTCTTCGCCCCACAGAACCGGTGAGGGCATCCCGGATGGCGCGATGAACTTCGAAATCGTCTTGAACATCTGCCCGACGAACCCTTGCGGTGTCCAATTGCCCATCGCGATGGTGCCCCCCGATACGCATACCCTCAGCAGCTCGCCGGCGACCAACGCGGGTTGCGGCGCGAACATCGCGCCGATCAGACTCACCACCGCGTCGAAGCGTCCGTCCTCGAACGGCAGCGTCTCGGCATCGCCTTCCTCAAAGCGCACCTCAAGTCCTTCTGCCTGCGCGCGTGCGCGCGCCCGCGCGACCAGGTTGCTCGCGATATCGACTCCGGTCACCCCCAGCCCATCCTTCGCGGCCATCAACGCCAGCTGACCGGATCCGCATCCCACGTCGAGCACCCGACAGCCGGGCGCCAAGCCGAGCCGTTCGTAAAACTCCCG
The DNA here is from genome assembly GCA_047150005.1 of Nitrospira sp. Lineage (GTDB taxonomy): Bacteria > Nitrospirota > Nitrospiria > Nitrospirales > Nitrospiraceae > Nitrospira_C. Next base: position 104,385 of record AP038806.1, read on the forward strand.
GGCGCCGCTCTCCATGTAGCGTGAGAACCGGTCGTAGTCCCCGGCCATCCACATCGTTTTGAGTCGTGCCTTGAGACGATCCGCCTCCGAAACCATAGCGCCGGTCGACATGATGCCCTCCTTCGGTGTGAGAGTGATTCGTTTCAGCGACGCGTCGCGTGCTTCGCCGCTTCAACGCTGGAGCGCACTATAGGAGGAGACGGCGCCGGCGTCTTATCCGGGAGTCTGGTTCTCTTGACAGGAGCGTGCTAGGCTACGGCCCGCTTGCGCGGGAGTCCGGATTCATTTGCCGAGAATCCGTCGAGTGGATGGGGGGTTCGCATGGATGTCCTGTCCGAGGTGCTCAAGGCGGTCAAGCTCGACGGAGCGATTTTTTACACGGCCGAATGCTCCGCGCCCTGGGGCTTTCGCACGCCCCCCTCACGCGTGATGGCATCCTATCTGTCACCGGAACCCAAACATGTCATCTTCTACCATTTGCTGACCGAGGGCCGCGGCTACGCGCAGGTGGAAGGAGACGGTCGGCTGCTCCGGCTTGACGCGGGCGACATCGTCGTCTTTCCGCAAGGGGATCCTCACCTCTTGGGAAACGGTCCGCCCGTCGAACCGATCGACAGCTCCAAGGAACTGCAGCGGGTTCTCTCCGAGGATCTCAAGATCGCGCGGTGCGGCGGAGGAGGAGAGATCACGAGAATCATCTGCGGCTACATGACCTGCGAACCGCAGCTCAGTCACATCCTGTTCGGCGGCCTGCCCCCGGTCCTGAAGATCAATATCCGCAAGGACGCGTCCGGCCAGTGGCTCGAAAACTCCATCCGCTATTCGGTCGAGACGGCCGATATTTCACGGCCCGGCGGCGAGACGGTGCTCGCCAAACTCTCTGAGGTCCTCTTCGTCGAAACGTTGCGGCGCTACATCGCACAGCTCCCACAGGAGGAATCGGGATGGTTGGCGGGAGTTCGCGACCACGAAGTCGGGAAAGCGTTGACGCTGCTGCATCGCCAACCGGCTCATCCCTGGACGATCGCAACGCTGGCAAGCGAAGTGGGCACGTCGCGCTCGGTGTTGGCCGAGCGCTTCCGGCGGTACCTGTCGGAAACGCCGATCGCCTATTTGACGCGATGGCGCCTGCAGCTGGGCAGACAGATGCTGGCTTCCACCAATCAGAGCGTCGCGCAGATCGCCGGCGAGGTGGGCTATGAATCGGAACCGTCGTTCAACAGGGCGTTCAAACGCGAGTTTGGGCTTCCCCCCGCCCGCTTCCGCAGTCAATCGAGGTTGTTGCGCGAGCAAGCGATCGGTCACGCCGCACCGGGTCAGCCTGTCTCCGTCCGACACCGGTAAGCGGAGGGAGTGCGGATCGCTGGAGCCACGGATCTGCTCCTACGAATGCACCTTCTGCGCGGACTGCGTGGAACAGGTGGTGGCCAACCTGAATGTCGCCCGGTTCGACCGCTCGTGCCTGGCCTTCGCGACGAGACCGTGGACTCGACCGGCACGAGTCAGTAGAATAGCCGCGCTTTTTGCCGCGAGAGGGCGAGCCAACGCGCATCGCCTCCTTGGAGGAGGCACACCGTGACCGAGCGAGCTACCTATACCGTCACCACGTTGCTGGACGTGAACGACGTCCAGGATGTCGACGACCGGGCGGAGAGCCGCACCTACATCGTGGCCGACGTGGCGTCGCGGCTGGCGGTCATCATCGATTCGGTGCTCGAAAACGTCGACCGGGATGTGCTGCTTCTGAAGGAGTTGGACCTGACCCTGGCTTACGCGGTGGAAACCCACATTCACGCCGACCATATCACCGGAGCGTCGGCCATCAAGGATCGAACCGGCGCGCCGATCGTCTACGGAGGGGCTGCCGAAGGGGTGGTCACGGGAGCGGACCTCTTTCTCCACGACGGCAAGGATCTTACGTTCGGAGCCACCTCGCTCAGAGCCCTGGCGACCCCCGGACATACCGACAGCTGCACCAGCTATCTCCTGCCCGGCGTGGTGTTCACCGGGGATACGATGTTCATTCGGGGGAACGGCCGGACGGATCTCCAGGGCGGCTCTTCCAAGAGACTCTTCGAATCCGTTCACACCAAGCTGTTTACTCTGCCGGACGAGACGGTCGTGTATCCGGGGCACGACTATACCGGCCGCGTGGCGTCGACCATCGGGGAAGAAAAACGGTTCAATCTGCGGCTCAACCTCTCCATCGACCTGGCCACCTTCGTCGACATGATGAGCAAACGCCGGGTGCCCCTGCCGGCAAAAATCGACATCGCCGTGCCCGCCAACATGAAGGCCGGCCGCGTCTGATCGGCAGTCGGCATCTCCGGCTTGACTCAGGTCTTTTCCCCGCCTACCGTACGGTGCCGGGATCGACGGCTCACTTGACCGAGCCTGCCGTCGCAGCGGCCGACCAATCACGAAAAAAGGAGACTTGCATGCGATTCGTCAAAGTGAAAAACGAGGAACGGGCCGGAGAGGTGGCGATCAATCTCGATCTCGTGCGCGAGGCCCATTACGGCGGCGGCTTGCTGCATATCTATTTCGAGCGCAGCTCCAGTGCGCAGGACGACATGACCTTCACCGGCGAGAATGCCCAGAAGATCTGGGCGGCCATGGGCTGACGGAACGGACACGGTCAGTCGAGGGTTTGCTTGAAGCGCGTGACTCCGATGGTCAATGCCACCGCGGCGAACAGGGCGATTTGCCAGAGTTGTAACAAGACTTCCTCCACCCCGTTGCCTTTGAGCAGGATGCCCCGGACGATCCGCAGAAAATGCGTCAGCGGGAGTACTTCGCCGATCGCCTGCGCCCAGACCGGCATGCCGCGGAAGGGAAACATGAATCCCGACAACAGCAGGGACGGCAGAAAGAAAAAGAAGGACATCTGCATGGCCTGCAGCTGATTCTGCGCGATCGTGGAGAAGGTGATGCCCACCGCCAGATTGGCGGCGATGAACACCAGGGCCGCGACGAGCAGCAGCACGAGATTGCCTTCCATGGGCACCCCGAACAGAAAGCGGGCGGCCAGCAGAATCAGCCCGACCTGGACGTAGCCGACGAGAATGTAGGGCGTGATCTTCCCGATCATGACCTCGAACGGCCGCGTAGGCATGGATAACAGGTTTTCCATCGTGCCGCGCTCGCGTTCCCGCGTGATGGCCAGCCCCGTGATGACGACCATCGTCATGGTCAGCACCACGCCCATAAGGCCCGGCACGATGTTGTAGTGCGTGACGGCTTCGGGATTGTACTGGGCATGCACGCGCAGCTCGACCGGATCGTCCTGCCGTGCCAGAAACCCGAGCGGTCCCTTGAAATCGTGCTGGAAGGCCGAGTTCACGAGCATCCGCAGCGAGCCGATCGCGTTGCCGGTGGCGGCGGGATCCGTGGCGTCGGCTTCGATGAGGACGGCGGGCCGGTCGCCGCGCCACAGATCGCGGGTGAAGTTTTCTGGAATCGAGACCACAAACTGCACCTCGCCGCGCGCGATCGCCGCGCGGGCTTCGGCTTCCGTCCGTAGCTCCCGGACGAATTCGAAATAGTTGCTGTGGCGAATGGCTTCAAGCAGGCTGCGGCCCTGCGGCCCCCGATCGGCCAACAGCACCGCCGTCGGGAGGTGCTTGGGATCGGCGTTGATCGCCAGTCCGAAGAGGATCAGCTGGATCAGCGGGATTCCGATCATCATGCCGAACGTCAGCCGGTCGCGACGCATCTGGACGAACTCCTTCACCACCATGGCCCAGAATCTTACGGGCGAAAACAGGGTGAGCGTCGTCATGATGAAAAATTGTCCTGGGACCCGCCCATCAGGTGAATAAAGACGTCTTCCAGCCCCGGCCCGATCCGGCGCCAATCGTAGTCCGTCGTCTTGAACGGCGCGATGGCCTCGGAGAGCGCCGCCTCGTCGTCTCCGCTCACGTGCAGGCGGTTGCCGAACGCGACCGCTTGTTTGACACCGGGCCGCGCGCGGAGTGTGGTCGCGAGCCGGTGCAGGTCGGGGCCCGCCACGAGCCATGTCGTGAGGCCGGCGTGGTCGATCACCTCCTGCACGGTTCCATGGGTGAGCAGCTTGCCGTAGGCGATGTAGGCCAACCGGTGGCACCGTTCCGCCTCGTCCATATAGTGGGTCGTAATCAAGCAGGTCAGACCGGCGGCGGCGAGGTCGTGGATCTGTTCCCAGAACTCGCGCCGCGCCTTGGGATCCACTCCAGCCGTTGGCTCGTCCAGGAGGAGAAGCTCCGGCCGGTGGATCAAACAGGCGGCCAGCGCGAGCCGCTGTTTCCACCCTCCCGACAGCTCACCGGCCAGCTGCCGCTGCCGCTCGAGCAGACCCAGCCGCTCGAGGCTGAGGCGGACGGCGGCCTGCCGATCCGGTACGGCGAACATGCGCGCGACGAAATCTAGGTTCTCCGCGATGCTCAGGTCTTCGTAGAAACTGAACCGTTGGGTCATGTAGCCGACCTGCCGCTTGATGGCGCGGCTCTCCCGAATCACGTCGTACCCCAGGCAGGTGCCGCGGCCGCCGTCGGCGCGTAGGAGACCGCACAGCATGCGGATGAACGTGGTCTTCCCGCTGCCGTTGGGACCGAGAAAGCCGCAGATCTCGCCCTTGCGCACCTGCAACCCGATCCGATCGACCACGGTCCGGTCGCCGAAACGCTTGGTCATGTCCTGCACGTCGATGGCCAGCCCGTCCTGCGTCATCGAGCGCCTCCGATCCGGACGTCCACCGGCTGTCCCGGATGCAGCTTCGCCGCGACCGACGGGTCGAACCGCGCCTCGATCATGAAGACGAGCTTGGACCGGCTTTCCCGGCTGTAGATCACCGGAGGGGTAAATTCCGCCTTCGGCGAAATGTAGTTCACCGTGCCGGCGAACGGCTCTGCGATCCCGTCGACGGACACACGCACGGACTGTCCCGGTTGCAGCGTTCCGACCAGATCCTGCGACACGAAGGCCCGCACCTTGACGTTCTGTGGCGGCAGGAGGACGACGACGGGGCGTCCCGCCGCCACCCATTCTCCTTCTCGATACAGCGTCTCGAACACCAGGCCGGCCTTGGGAGCCTGCTGCTGCTTCTGCGCCAGTTCCCAGGCGGCCTTCGTCAGGGCCGCTTCGCGTGCGCGCACTTCGGCTTCCGCCGCCGCGACCTGGTCGGTGCGGGAGCCGGCCTGCGCCGTGTCCAGTTCCGCTTCGAGTTCGGACACGCGATGGCGGTCCTGATCCCGCGTCGCTCGCGCCCGGTCGAGTTCGAGTTCCGACGTGGCGCCGGGCACCCGGCTCAAGGCGGCCTGCCTGGTAAATTCCCGCTCCGACAACCGGACTGCGATGCGGGCCTGCCTGAGTTGCGCCTTGATGACTTCGATTTCCGAGGGACGCTTCCCCTTCTTCGCATCCTCCAAGGTCGCCCTGGCTTGCGACAGTCGCCGTTCCGCTTCCTCCCGGGCCGCCTGCTCCGGCTCCCCGTTGAGACGGAAGAGGACGTCGCCCTCCTTCACCTGCTGCCCGCGCTGCACCATCAGCGATTCCAGCGCTCCGGCATAGGGTGAAGCCACATAGACGAATTCGCCCTCGACATACCCCTGCACCAGCGTCCGATCGGGCTGCGTGCACCCATGCAGCCCCGTCCACAACCCGATCAGCGCGACGAGCGCGCAGACGGCTCGGACGCCGGTTACGGCGGCGGACCGCTCGACCCTCATGACGTCCTCCGTGCCGTCCCGGCGATCAGTCCCTCGAAGATCACCGACATGATCGCGCCGTATCCCTGTTCAGGCGTCAGGCCCAGTTCGATCAGCTTGGGGGGATTCATGACGGCGCGAACGGCCCCGAGCAGAATTTCCATAGCCACCTGCGTCGGAATATCCCGCCGGATGACTCGGGCTCTCCGTCCCCGGCCGAGCAGTTTGCCGAAGTACCGCCGGATGAGCCCGCGACGCTTCCGCTCGACCACCTCGAATAAGTGAGGAGCGTCCCGTTGGATATCACGCACGAACGGCGCCTGGATCTCCTGGGTATGGGTCTGCACCGCGGCGACCAGACGGCGCAACGCGACGAGCACGTCGCCTCGGCTGGCGGCCGTAATCCGGCGCAGATCGGCTTCCACGCACCGCAACTTTTCCAGAATCACCGCCTCGACGAGCGCCGTCTTACTGGGGAACAGGCCGTACAGGGTCTTCTTGCTCATCCCCAGTTCATCCGCCAATTCGTCCATCGTGACGCGGCGGAACCCCTGGCTTAGAAAATGACGGCGGGCGGTCGCCACGACTCGCTGCGTCACGGCGGTCTCGGACGGCGGATGCGTGCGCGGCTTGGGGGTCGGCATTGCGGCACCGATACTAAGGAAACTAGAATAGTATTATCAGTTTCCTCAAACCGAACGCAAGGCACCGCACAGGCTGCGGCGCGTCCGCGATTCGTGTTATAGAATGCCACACCTTGTGGAGGACACTGATGGGCACTCACCGGTCCGATCTTCGCGGCATCGCCAGACGCGCCATGATCGAGCGGGATTTCTACCCCGACTTCTCTTCCGCAGCCCTAGGAGAATTGTCGCGGATTTCCGCTCCGGCGGATCGCAATGGAGATCCGGGGGTACGCGATCTGACCCACTGGCAATGGGTCTCGATCGACAACGATGACTCACGGGACCTCGATCAGCTCACCGTCGCCGAGCCCGCATCCGACGGCGTCGTGGCGATCCGTGTGGCGATCGCGGACGTGGACGTCCTGGTCGCGAAGGATTCGAGCCTGGACGCCCATGCCCTGCACAACACGACATCGGTCTACACGTCGGGGGGCGTCTTCCCCATGCTGCCCGACAAGCTCTCGACCGATCTCACCTCACTGAATGAGCATCAGGACCGACTCGCGATCATCGTGGATATGCACGTGGGGGACGACGGCGAGGTGCTGGGCTCCCGGGTCTACCGCGGCATGGTCCGCAACCAGGCGAAGCTCGCCTACGGCGCCGTCGGCACCTGGCTGGACGGCTCGGCGTCGATACCCGACGCGGTCAAAGCGGTGGAAGGCCTGGACGCTCAGCTGCGCCTGCAAGACCGGGTCGCGCGCCGGCTCAAGGCCAGGCGCCATCAGGAGGGCGCGCTCAGTCTTGAAACGCTCGAGCCGAAGGCCGTCTTCGACGGCGAGCGGCTCGCCAACGTCCTGGTGGAGCGAAAGAATCGGGCCAGGGACCTGATCGAAGATTTCATGATCGCGGCCAACCAGGCGACCGTGTCCTTTCTCAAAGCCGAAGGCATGCCGTCGTTCCGCCGCGTGCTTCGCTCGCCGGAACGCTGGCAGCGTATCGTGGAGGTCGCGGGCCGCTGGAATGAGCCGCTGCCCGCCGAGCCGGATGCACGTGCGTTGGAGTCCTTCCTGGTCAAGCGCCGGGAAGCCGATCCCCTGAGGTTTCCCGATCTCTCTCTCGCGATCGTCAAGCTCATCGGCCGCGGGGAATATGTGCTCGACCGTTGGCAGAGCGGCGCATCCGAACACTTCGGTCTTGCGGTGAAGGACTATACCCACTCCACCGCGCCCAACCGCCGCTTTCCCGACCTCATCACCCAACGGCTCATCAAGGCGGCCCTGGCGCAGGCGTCCGTTCCCTATCGTCCCGATGAACTGCAATTTCTGGCGGATCACTGCACCAGGAAAGAAGACGACGCGGAAAAGGTCGAGCGGCAGCTCCGAAAATCGGCCGCGGCGCTGTTGCTCGAATCGCAGATCGGCCGGCGCTTCGACGCCATCGTGACCGGCGCCTCGAGCAAAGGCACGTGGGTGCGCCTCCTCGATCCGCCGGTGGAAGGGAAACTGGTGTCGCGAGTCGGAGGGCTCGACGTGGGAGACACGCTCACCGTGGAACTGCTGCACACGGATGTCGAGCGGGGCTTCATCGACTTCGCTCGTGTCGGCCATGTTCAGGATCGCAACCAGTCGGTAGATTGACCGCCCCAACATCCCCGCACGCCGCCTCCCGGAGAGCCATTCGCACTCGGCACAGGACCGCGCCGCTGCGTTTCGCTGCCATGCTTCATGGAGCGGAAGGCTCCGTCCATCGATCTCTCAGCTTGAACTTCCCGCGTCAAGCTGAGTAGGATTGCCTTTTACGGTTTTGACCCGTTCGCCTGAACAGGATCACTCGCGATCGTGATCGGTGAAGAATTTGGTGAGATTGCCCCATGCCCAGACCATTCTATTCTTCATATCTGCTGTGGCTGCTCTGCTGTCTGCTGACCTCCTGCGTCACTGAGGACTCACCGACCGATCGCTCCAGGTCCATGCTGCCCTATGAAGAGTCCGCAGTCTCGATCTCCGACCTTCGCAAGGCGGCGGAACAGGGCAACCCCGAGGCCCAGAATCGGTTGGGGATGCTGTACAGCGAAGGCCGCGGCGTGCCTCAGGACTACATTCGGGCGAAGCAATGGTTCGACAAGGCAGCGGAGCAAGGTCATCCAGGCGCACAGGTCAACCTCGGCACCCTGTACTTCCACGGCAACGGGGCGCCTGAAAGCGAACAGATGGCCCTCTCCTGGTTCCGCCGGGCGGCGGCGCAAGGGGATGCGCTGGCCTTCGCCAAGCTCGGCCTGATGTACGAGCAAGGCCGCGGCGTACCCCAAGACTTCATCCAGGCGCATATGTGGTACAACCTGTCGGCGGCGCACGGTGAGAAGCGGGCGCTCGAGCGTCGTGACGCGCTCACCAAGCAGATGACGCCCGCCCAAATCGCCGAAGCACAGCGGCTGGCTCGGGAGTGGACGCCGAAGCAGAAGTAGTCGCGGCTCCGGCAGTATCGCCGGATCTCGGCGTAAAGCCAAGACGGCGCCGCCCCTTTCTTGACAGGGGTTTCACGCGGCTCGTATTCTGCCATTGCTGGGTCTTGTTCGCCGCCTCTTCGGCCAAGGTGGGGATGCCCGATGAAGATGTTGAGTCATCGGTCCAGGCTGCCGCCGCTTCTCCCGATTCTCGCTCTGCCGGTCTATCTCGCCGTGCCCTCCGGCGAGGCGACAGCCGCGCCGCCTGAGCCCTCCGTGCTGGTGGCAACCTACGACGGCGTCATCAACCCGGTCGCAGCCGAATACGTGCATGATGCCCTCACGTCGGCCCTGGAGACCGGAGCACGGGTCTTGATCATTCGTCTCAACACGCCGGGTGGTCTCGACACGTCGATGCGCCTCGTCATCAAGGACATTACCGGGGCCGCGATCCCCGTCGTCGTGTATGTCGCGCCGTCCAGCGCCAGGGCCGCGTCGGCCGGGGTCTTTATCGCGATGGCCGCGCACGTGGCGGCCATGGCTCCCGGCACCAACATCGGAGCTGCTCATCCCGTGGCGGTCGGAGGAGGCGATCTGGACGACGCGATGAAGGCCAAGATCGAAAACGACTCGGTGGCCTACATCAGATCGCTCGCCGAGCAGCGCAAGCGCAACGCCGCTTGGGCGGAAGACGCTGTCCGGAAGAGCCTGTCTGTCACGGAGCGCGAGGCCTTAAAGCTGAAGGTCATCGATCTGATCGCCGACGACCTGCCCTCCCTGCTCAAGCAACTCGACGGCCGCGCCCTCCAGCTCCAGGCCGGCCGGACCGTGGTGCGCACCGCCGGAGCCGAGATGCGCGAATTTCCGATGGGGCTGCGCCTCGAGTTTCTGAAAGCCCTCAGCGATCCCAACATCGCCTACCTGCTCATGACCATCGGCACGGTCGGACTCATGGCCGAACTCTACAATCCCGGAGCGATTCTCCCCGGCATCGTCGGCGCGATCAGCCTCGTCATGGCTTTTTACGCCATGCAGTCGCTGCCGGTAAACTATGCGGGTGTTCTCCTGTTCCTACTGGGGATCGTCTTCTTTATCCTGGAAGCCACCGTCACCAGTTACGGCTTGCTCGCGATCGGCGGCGTCATCTCTCTCCTGCTGGGGTCGGTGATGCTGATCAAGACCGACGCGGAGTTTCTGCAGATCTCCTGGTCGGTCATTCTTCCGGTCGTCACGCTGGTGGCCATCTTTTCGCTCCTGATCGTCAGCATGGGCGTCCGGGCCATGCGCCGGCCTCACGTCACCGGCCCGGAAGGAATGGTCGGCCTCGTCGCCGTCGCCAGGACGGCGCTGGCTCCGCACGGACATGTGGCGGTACAGGGCGAACTCTGGGACGCGGTCAGCGAGCAACCGCTTCAACCCGGCGAAGAAGCCGAAATCACCGGCGTTGAAGGCTTGCGCCTTCGCGTCAAACCCTTCTCCATGAGAAAAGAGGCGTAACCCCATGCCGTTCAGTCCATTTGCGATCCTGGTCCTGGGCGCCGTGCTCGTCCTGATGGGATTCAACGTCCTCCGGGAATACGAACGAGCCGTCATTTTCCGATGGGGGCGTCTCGCCCGGGGCCTGGTCGGCGGAAACGGCCCCGGAGTCGTCATCATTCTCCCGTTCATCGACAAGCTGGTTCGCGTCAGCCTGCGGACCGTGGCCATGGATGTCCCGCCCCAGGACGTGATCACACGCGACAACGTGACCGTGAAGGTCAATGCCGTCATTTACTTCCGGGTGGTGGATCAGGAGCGGGCCATCATCCAGGTCGAAGACTATCTCCACGCTACGTCCATGATGTCTCAGACGACGCTCCGGAGCGTTCTGGGACAGAGCCAACTCGACGACCTGCTGGCGAAGCGCGAGCAGATCAACGCCGATCTCCAGCGCATCATCGATCAACAGACCGAGCCCTGGGGCGTGAAAGTCACGGCCGTGGAGGTCAAGAATGTGGACCTGCCGCAGGAAATGCAACGGGCGATCGCCCGCCAAGCGGAGGCCGAGCGCGAACGGCGCGCGAAAATCATCCACGCCGAAGGGGAATTTGAAGCTTCACGGCGGCTGGCCGATGCCGCCGACGTGATCAGCAGAAATCCCGCGGCGCTGCAGCTCCGGTACCTTCAGACGCTCGTCGAAGTCGCGGCCGAAAAGAACTCGACGACGATCTTTCCGATTCCGATCGACACCATCGCACCATTCCTCAAACCGCCGGGTAAGCAGCCGGAGCCATAGCCCCCGCCGGCGCACCGGAGATTCGCCCGGAGGGAACCCGGTCTTGACGGCCGCGATCACCCGCCGACGATCTCTTGATAGTACGTCTCCAACATCGCGCCGCGCGCCGGTTCGACGATCACCAACTGGCGCCGGTCGAATGTGTTGGCGCAATACAGATACCGACCCGCATCGCACCGTCCATACTCCGCATGCAGTTGCCGTCCGTCGGCTTCGGACAAGGTCCGTTCCTTGACGATGACGCGGCCGCTCAGCCCCTGCCAGGCCGATTGGGCGGACGGATAGTGGTTTTCGTAAAGCGGCGTCTCACCGCCGGTCGCCGGCGGTGAGACGGCCGGGTCGAACGGCGCTCCTTCATCCGGCTCGGGCGCCTCGTCCCACTCGACCGCGCCGTCCCCGTCCTTCTGCAATGTGTAGAATGGCCCGTCCTCGGCAATCTCCTCCACGAGGCTGTACCGGATGGGCCGAGGAGGCTCAGTCTGGACCAAACCTCGCGCCGCCAAGGCTCGCTGAAACGGCACGCGACGGGACAACTGGCGGGTCTTCTCGAACACCACCATGCGACCCTGCGCCGCCAGGAGCGAGCAGAGCGTGTCGAGTCGAGGGCCCACACCGGTACGCTCTTCGAACCGCCGCTGACCGCCCGTGTCTCGATTCCGCTCGAACGTCCGCCAATCGCGGCTCGGCAGGCCGGGATCCTCTTCCGCCTGCAACAGCGCATGAGTCGCCACGACGAGATCGACCGTCATGGACGTTCGGCGATCCACGATGTCCAGACACTCAAACCGAACATTCCGCAGGCCGAGCGCGACCGTCTGCTCTTCGGCCCGACGCAGCGACTCGGGTGATCGGTCGACCCCAAGAAAGGACACGTGGGGAAATTGCCTTGCGTAAAACGTCGTCAGCACACCGGTCCCGCAACCGAAGTCGAGCACCGACGTCGCCCGGCCGATGCGCTCCGCGGTCAACGCCCCGACCGCCAGATAATACTCGTATCGCTGGCTATAGAGCACCGGGAGTATGCGCGGATCGGCCGTGGCGTCGTAAAAGGCGATGTCGTCGGCGGAGGTTCCCCGTCGCTTGTGTTCAATGTGGCGATGAAGGAGAGACAGATCTTCGGCCGTGAGGGATCGGCGCTGCCACCGGAAATAGGCGTCGTCTGAGTCGAATCGCCGGAGCTTCCAGAATTCCAAATGCGCGTTAAGCGCTCGTTGCAGCGAGTCACTGATCATCGATCCTCAAAGCGCCTGCTCAGAACGTCACCATTCTCACCCACCCACCCTGGCGCGCCGAGACGCGCCATTCCTCGAGCAAGGCCGCAAGGAGCAAGGACCACGAGGCGTACGCGGTGAGGGTACGTTGAGTGGTTCGAGCGACTGAGAACGCAGCCGGAGAGCGTTGTCAGCAGGTGTTTATGGTCGTTTCAGCATGATGGCGTCAAAATAGGTCTCCGGCACCGGGTGCGGCAGGCGCAACTGACCGCCGCCGAACGTCACGTACTTCTCGCAGGTCAGTTGATCGAGGCCGATGGGCCCCTTCGCATGGAGCCGCGACGTACTGAGCCCGATGTCCGCGCCCAGACCGAAGCCGTCGCCGGCGTTCAGCCGCGAGGAGGCATTGACCATCACCGACGCCGCGTCAACCTCTCGAGTAAATCTCATCGCGGACGCGTAGTTGGTGGTGGCGATGACGGCGGTCAGGACCGGGCCGTGCTGGGCGATGTGCTGCAGGGCCTCGTCCAAGCCGGTCACCATCTTCACGGCCAGCAGAGATCGTTCGAACTGCGTCGTCCAGTCTTCTTCCGTGGCCGGCTTGATGGACGTGTGTCCGCTCATGGCCATCTGTCCCATCAGCGCGATCGTCTTCGGGCAGCCGCGCACTTCGATCTTGAATTCATCGAGGAGCCGGTTGATGAGCGCCGCTAAAAATTGCCGGCCCACCACCTGCTGCACCAGCAGCGTATCGAGCGCATTCGGCGCGCCGGCCAGCTGCGCTTTGGAATTGATGACGATGTTCTGTGCCATGGGAATGTCGGTATCGGCATCGACGTACAGATGGTTCAAGCCCCCGTCGTGACACAGTATCGGCATTCTCGCTCCCTCGAGCACCGCCTTGCGCAGGCCCGGGCCGCCTCGCGGGATGATCGCATCGAGATGCTTGCCCGCCCGGATCAGTTCGACCGCCACCTCTTTCTCCTGGCGCTCGACCAGCACCCACGCGCCGGCCGGCACGCCTTGCCGCTCCGCCGCTTCCCGCAACGCTTTGCCGATGACCTGATGCGTCAAGGTCCACTCCGGCGCTCCGCGGAAAATGCAGGGGTTGCCCGCCTTGAGACAGAGCGCAATGGATTCGACGGTCACCAGCGGTTTCCGTTCCGAAATCACGCCGATCACCCCGATCGGGACGCGTACCCGGGAAACTTGGAGCCCGTCCGGCTGTTCCCACCGAGCGGTCACGGCTCCGACGGGATCGGCACCGTCCGCGATCGTCCGGAGACGCTCCGCCATCTCCTTAATGTCGTCGGCCTGGATACGTACCCGTGCGACCGCCGCCTTGAGGCGATCTTTGTTCGACTCGCCTTCGAAAGATTTTCCCAACGCATCGACGTCCTGATCGTTGGCGGCAAGGATCGCTTCCGCATCGGTCTCGATTCGCTCGGCCATGGCTCGCAGAGCCTTGTCTTTGACCGGCCCCGGCAGCAACGCGACAGGAGAGGACATTTTTCTAATTTCTTTCAATAATTTATCGACATATATCTTAACTGGAACTTCAAGCATCGGACCTCCTCCGTATCCCATGATCTCACCGCGCGACGCCGAACTATAGCACGCGATTTTTCGGACAGTAAACCATCACCCCCTCGTCTCTCCATTGGCAATTCCGGCCTGCCGCCGGCGCTCTTCCTGCCGCGCGAGCGACCATCCCAACCAGGCCCAGCAGCAGGCGATCGGAACCAGCACCCACGAGATCTGCGCGGCCGAGATCCCGAGCGCCTTCACCCCGTTCACCACCCATCCGGTGACCGCGTCCCCGGCGCGGGAGACCGTCGTGTCGATGAAGTTCTTCGCTTTGTACTTTTCTTCTCGGGTGACGACGGTAAAGAGCACCTCTCGGGCCGGTTTCGAGACAGCATACTCCCCCACGCGGCGGACGACCGTAAAGAGCGCGTAGAACACCAGAAGCGGCGCCGTCCCGATCAGCGCAAATCCTGCGGCGCTGGCCAGGGGCAGTGCGACCAACGCTGCGGCCAATCCCAATCGGCCGATCAGCTGGCCGGTGACGAAGAGTTGCGTCAGGAATGTCATGACATTGACCGCGAGATCGATCGTCGCGAAGAGTCTGGTCCGGCTCTCCGGCGACGGGATCTGCTCGCTGACCAACCGCGCCTGCTCCAGGTACAGGAAGGTCGCCGTCGTCGTGAGGCAAAACAGATAGAGACAGATCCCCAACAAATAGGGTGACGAGACGGCGAGCCGGACTCCCTCCCACATGCCGCCTCCAAGCGGGTGTCCGGCCTGTGCGTCTCGGATCTCCGGCCGAGCGGAAGCCCATTCGTGCAGGCGGTGGATACAGAGCCCGCAGGCGGCGAGAAATCCCGCCGACAGCAGCATCAGCCACGGAATGGGCGCCACGTACGTGACGGTCGCCGCCACGATCGGTCCGCACATGGCGCCCGTGCTGCCTCCGGCGGCGATCACCGCGAACAGCCTGGCGCCCTGGGCCGGCGTGAAGAGATCGGCCATGAAGCTCCAAAATACCGACACGACGAACAGGTTGAAGACGGACAGCCAGACGAAGAACATGCGCGCCACCCACGCCGGCGCCGTGTGGCTCACCATGAGCAGAAAAAATCCGACGAGATTGGCGCCGAAAAATGTGTAGACGCTCAGGAGCAGCTGATGGCGCGGCACGCGAGCCGAGAGATACCCGAACAGCGGCGTCACCGTCAGCAGGGCGACAAAGGTGGCGGTCATCATCCAGGGAAGATGCTGCACACCGCCTTCGATGGCCATCTCGTCCCGCACCGGACGGAGAATATAGTAGCCGCACAACAGGCAGAAGAAATAGAGGAACGACCAGGCCACCGGCACGACCTCGTCGGGCTCCGCCCCGGTCACGGTTTGAATGGTCGAGCGCACGCGCGTCACAGGGCGGCATCCTGACGGGCACGCCAGGTGGGTGCAAGCGGAAAATCCCCGGAAGATCGTCGGCCCGGGACTTTTTTCCCGCCTCCCGCTGTGGTATGCACTCTGGGATGACGGTGATCGACCTTCGCAGCGACACGGTGACGAAGCCGACCGCGGCCATGCGAAAAGCCATGGCGCAGGCCGACGTCGGCGACGACGTCTACGGGGAGGACCCGACCGTCAACAGACTTCAGGACACCGTCGCGGCCCT
Organism: Nitrospira sp.; assembly: GCA_047150005.1. Lineage (GTDB taxonomy): Bacteria > Nitrospirota > Nitrospiria > Nitrospirales > Nitrospiraceae > Nitrospira_C. Next base: position 119,814 of record AP038806.1, read on the forward strand.
GCTCGGGAAAAAGGCCGCCCTCTTCGTGCCTTCCGGCACCATGGCCAACCAGTTGGCCATCCGCGTGCACACGCAGCCGGGCCAGGAAGTCATCGCGGAGAGCAAGGCGCACATCGTACGGTATGAACAAGGCGCGGCCGCCGCCCTCTCGGGCGTGCAGCTGCACTGCATCCCCGGAGATCGCGGCCTCATGAGTGCCGAACAGGTCGAGGCGGCGATCAGGCCGACCGATCCCCACACCGTGCGGACCGCGTTGATCTGCATCGAAAACACGCACAACAGCGGCGGCGGCACGATCTATCCCCTCTCGACGATCGAACGAATCAGAGCCGTCGCCGCCGACCGCCGCATTCCGATGCACCTGGACGGCGCCCGATTGTTCAACGCGGTGACCGCGACCACGCTCCCGGCCGCATCCTACGCCCAGCATTTCGAAACCGTGTCGCTCTGCCTGTCGAAGGGGTTGGGCGCGCCGGCCGGCTCGCTGCTCGCGAGCAACGACCTCGCCCTCATAGACCGGGCCCGCCGGTTCAGGAGAATGTACGGAGGCGCCATGCGCCAAGCGGGCGTGCTCGCGGCGGCCGGGCTCTATGCGCTGGAGCATCATGTCGCGCGGTTGAAGACGGATCACGACAACGCCAAGCGTCTCGCCAGACGTTTGCAGCAGATTCCCACCGTCGCGATCAGCCCGCAGCACGTTGAGACGAACATCATCGTCTTCGAGGTCGTGAGCCACCGCCTCGCGCCCGCCGCGCTCGTCGCGGCCCTCAAGCAGGAAGGCGTGTTGATCAACGCCGTCGGCGGAACGAGTTTCCGCGCCGTCACCCACCTCGACGTCTCGACGGAGGCGATCGACCACGCGGCCGACATCTTCGCTCGCGTCCTCAGGTGACCGCCGCGCATTGACAGTGCCGCCATCCAAATCTAGAATGCGTGACGAAAGGACACATGTCGCCGTTGCAGGCCGTTTCATTCGCCCAAATCAGCCGAATTCTCGAATTGACCGATCGTCTCGGGTTGAATCGCGAATGGGTGGAAATTCCTCTCTCACCTGAACAGCCCGGTCTCGTGCGGCGCCTGGCGAACGGAAAGCTGGAGATCGTGGTCGACGCGGACGAGCCGTTTGAGCACTGGCTCGCGTCGCTCGAAGCACGAATTCTTGAGATCCAGCGATCATAAAGGAACCGAGGCCCGTACGTGATGGACACCGACCAAACCAAGACGCTGCCGAGCCGTGAAGAGTTGCAGGCTGAACTCCTGGCCGTTCCCGAACCGCCCGAGCAGCCGGAGCCGGTCAACGAGCCGGGCTTCGAAGAACTCGTGCAACTGGCGCTGCGTCACGCAAAGGGACGCCGAGGCGGCGATCTGGTCAGCGTCATTCTGGTCGGCTCGGGCGCTCGACGCTCCGTCACGGCACACAGCGACATCGACCTGATCGCGCTGGTGAAGGGCCAGGCTGACGCGCACGAAATCGTGCGGGTCGCGGCCCGGCTGGCGGACATTCGATATCACGGACATCATGAACTGGAAGACGAACTGTCCTATTCGCCCCGTTTGCCGCCGCTGCTGCGCAAGGGCCGGATCTTGTTCGACCATGACACGATCGGCGCCAAGCTGATCGAGCGGGCGAACCAACGGTTCCGCCAGGGACCGTCTCCCGCCAGCGTCAACGAACAGATCCGCTTGAAAGCGCAATGCCTGCACTGGCTGGGCAAGGCCCAGGATCTGGCGGACAAGCCGGCTGCGGCCAACTATCTGATGATGATGTTCTTCGACGACTACACGAATGCGTTTTTCCGCCTGAAGGGCTTGTGGTTGACCGCCCCCGTCGACCTGGTGCGCTTCATAGCGTCCCGCGACCAAGCCTTGGGCGAGTTGGTTGGACGATTTCTTACTGCAGGCACGCTTCCGGAGCGACTGAATATCGGCCGTGACTTGACGGATTTGCTGTTCCGGGAGGTGCCCAACCCCGCCAGAATCGACTAAACCGAGCCACGCGGATCTCCGTGGGGCATACAGGGCGGCGGATCTTCGACGACCGCTCCCGGGAACGACAAGGAGAGGATCATGGAGCTGGGATTCATCGGACTCGGCAAGATGGGCATGAACATGGTGACCCGTCTCCGCCGCGATCAACACCGGGTGGTGGTCTATGATCGTTCGGCCGATCTGGTCAGCCAGGCCGCCGCGCAGGGCTGCATCGGCACCGCCTCGCTCGCCGACCTCATCGCCCAATTGAGCGCGCCGAGAGCCGTCTGGTGCATGGTGCCGTCCGGGACGGCGACCGAGGAAACGGTCCAGACACTCGGAACGCTCCTGAAACCGGGTGACACCATCATCGACGGAGGCAATACGCACTTCCATGACGACGTCCGCCGAGCCGACGAACTCAAACGCAAAGGCATCACCTACGTGGATGCCGGGACCAGCGGCGGTGTGTGGGGGCTGAAGGTCGGGTACTGCCTGATGGTGGGAGGAGAAGAACCGGCGGTCAAGCGCCTCGCGCCTATCTTCACGACGCTCGCGCCCGAGAACGGATGGGCCCACATGGGCGCCGTGGGGGCGGGCCATTATGTCAAGATGGTGCACAACGGCATCGAGTACAGCATGATGCAGGGATACGCCGAGGGGTTCGAATTGATGTCGAAGAGCGACTATCGCCTGAACCTGGCCCGCATTGCCGACTTGTGGATGCAAGGGAGCGTCGTCCGTTCCTGGCTGTTGGAGCTGGCCGCCGGCGCCCTCAAGGAAGACCCGAAGTTGGAACACCTCAAGGGCTTCGTGCAGGACTCGGGCGAAGGGCGATGGATGATTGCGGATGCGGTCGAAAAGGCGGTGCCGGTCCCGACGCTGACTGCCGCGGTTTTCACCCGGTTTCGATCCCGCCAGGAAGACTCGTTTGCCGAGAAGATGTTGGCGGCCCTGCGCAACGCATTCGGTGGACACGCGGTCAAACGGTAAGCGATCCCCGCCATGCCACCCGTCGCCAAAAAACTCGACGTCAAACCGGCCCCTGAAAGCCTGCCGCCCGCCGACCCCTGCACGCTGGTGATCTTCGGCGGATCGGGAGACCTGGCCCGCCGGCGACTGATTCCGGCCTTGTACAATCTGCTCCTTGACAGATTGCTGCCGGCCAAGTTTGCGGTGTTGGGGCTCGGCCGCCGGACCATGTCGGACGAGGAATACAGATCGTCGTTGCGGGAGGGAGTCGCGAAATTTTCACGGCAGGCGCTGGACGAAGCAAAGTGGGCGGCATTTGCCGAGCACCTCTTCTATCTGGCCGGTGAGAACGAAGCACCCGACACCTTCACCGCGCTGAAGCGGCGCGCCGAAGAGCTTGAGAAGACGTTCGGTCTGCCGGGAAACCGCATCTTCTACCTGAGCATCCCCCCCAGTTCGTTCACGGCGGTCTGCGAGGGGCTGGCTCAAGCCGGGCTGGCCACTCCTCCATCTCCGTCCTCTCCCTACTCCCGCATCATCGTGGAGAAGCCGGTGGGTCGCGATCTCAACTCGGCCAAAGAGATCAACGCCGTGACCGGCCGCGTGTTCGACGAATCTCAGATCTTCCGGATCGACCACTACCTCGGCAAAGAGACCGTGCAGAATCTCATGGTCGTGCGGTTCGCCAACAGCATCTTCGAGCCGATCTGGAACCACAAGTACATCGACCATGTGCAGATCACGGTCAGTGAAACGGAGGGAGTCGGCACCCGCGCCTCCTATTATGAGGAAGCCGGAGCCTTGCGCGACATGGTGCAGAACCACATCCTGCAACTCCTCTGTCTGGTGGCGATGGAGCCGCCGTACTCGCTCGACCCGGACGTGGTCCGCAACGCCAAGATGGAGGTGCTCCGCTGTCTGCGCCCGATCGTCGGCAAGGACCTTGAGCGCTGTACGGTCCGCGCGCAGTATGCGCCTGGAACGATTCAGGGCCGGCCCGTGCCGGGCTATCGCCGCGAGAGCGGCGTCGATCCGAACAGCACGACGGAAACCTATGTCGCCCTCAAGTGCTTCGTTGAGAACTGGCGCTGGTCCGGTGTGCCGTTCTACCTGCGGACCGGTAAGGCGCTTCCCTTGCGGGCCAGCGAGGTCGCCGTCCAGTTCAAGGAAATCCCTCAGATCCTGTTCAACGCCAACGTGCAGCAGCCCCAACCGCCGAACGTGCTGGCGCTCCGGATTCAACCGGAGGAAGGGTTGTCGCTCCGCATCGTCTCACGGGTACCGGGCACGAGAGCGCAGACCCTCCCCGTAGAAATGGACTTTCGGTACGGCGAAGTGTTCGGGCAGGCCTCGCCGGAAGCCTATGAACGGTTGCTGCTCGACGTCATGACGGGAGATGCCTCCCGGTTCATGCGGCGCGACGCGGTCGAAGCGTCCTGGGCTTGGATCACCACCATCTTGGAGGGTTGGCAACAGCAGGGGTCCCGCTGGCTCCCGGAATACCAGGCCGGTACCTGGGGACCGGTTGAAGCGGACCGACTGATCCAGGAAGACGGAAGACTCTGGCGCACGCTCTGAACCAGCGAGGGATCAGTCCTGAGTGCTGAGTCCTGAGTGCTGAGTGTTTAGTCCTGAGGGCTGAGTCCCAGGCGGACAGACGGGAGGCGTAACTCAGCACTCAGGACTCAGCACTGGCTCGTGAGGCTTCGCTGCTCAGCGCTTGTTTCAGGATTTCGTCCTTGGTGCCGATCCCGCCTATAAACCGATCGAATCGTCCCCCGCGATAGAGGGCCAGTGCCGGAAGCGATGAGATCTCCAGCTCGGCCGGAATCTGGTAGTTCTCCTCCACGTTCATCTTGACGACGAGCAACTTGCCCGCCGTTTCCGCCTGCAGCTCGACGAGCCGGCGCAGCAGGGCCCGACAGCCTCCGCAGCCGGGCTTCCAGAACTCCACCAGCACGGGCACCGGTGATCCTTCCACCAGGCGATCGAACGTTTGATCCGTGACGTCGGCGATCATGCCCCGCGCCCCGGCGCATCCGGACAGACCGGCTGGAAGATCTGATCGAACAGCAGCTCCGCGAACCGCCGATATCCCGCCGTCGTCAGATGGAGCCCGTCGTTCGAGTAGGGAGCCGCGAGCCGTCCCGTTTCGGGCTCCGCGGTGGCGGCGAACAGATCGACCGCGGCGAGCTTTTTGGAGTCGGCGTACGCGCGGATCAGCTCGTTCAGCTGCCGGCGCCGCTGCAGATGGTCTTCGATCCAGACGGCGGCGTCCGGCGCGCCTCCGTCGTCCGCGATCCGAACCGACGGCACCGTGACCGGCACTGGAATCACCCGCTCGGCGCGCGAAAGTTCGTACATCTTGAGCAGGTTCCGCATGATGTCCGACGGCCGGGCATTCCATCCGAGATCGTTGGTGCCGCCGAGGATCACCACATAGTCCGGACGGTGCGACAGGACGTCCTGCCGAAACCGCATGGCCATTTCGCTGGTCAGCTCTCCGCAGTTGCCGCTCACGCGGACCAGACTCGACGCGCCCAGCCATTCCTGGAGAAAATCCCCATACGGCGTGTCTCGTCCGGTCGGATGGGAGGGAGTCGGCGATTGAAACCCGGCCGTCAGACTATCTCCGAAGCAGATGATGTGCCGCACCATGCCGACCTCCGCCGGCGGAGTCTACCGCTCCTCAAACCCGATCGCAACCTCGGACAGATTGCGGCGCAATCCGGGGAAAAGAACGGTGATTTTCTTGACGAATACCTGGATGACGGATAGGTGTACTGAATATGTCCGATCTCCAACGAGCGCAGGAAATGATGGCGGCGGCCATGGCCTCCAAGGCCTCGGACGATCCCGAAATCGGCTCCCTCAAACGTGTTCTCAAACTCCTGGACAAGACCGCCAAATCGAACCGAACCTACGGGTCGAGCAATCCCGTCGCCCAAAAATTTTCCCAACAATTGTTTGAAGAAATTTCCGCCCACCTCTCCAGTTATGCCAAGCTGACCTTCCTCGTCCAACGCTCGGCGTTGCTATGCCGGGACCAGATCGTCTACCAGCCGGAATCCGACAGCGGCGGCGAGAGCATGGCCTTCAAACTGTATGCGGACGGCGTTCGCGAAGTCGCGCTCCTGCAAGGCCTGACCCAGGAGGAACTGAGCTACTTTCTCGATTCCCTCTGGGGAGGCAATGATCCGGGAGCGGAGGACGACGACATCGTCACACGCCTGTGGTCCCAAAATCTCTCCACGGTCACGCTGGTGACGGCGGAAGAGGTCGCCAAAGCCTCCGGCGGCCACGAAGGCTTTCTCGTCCTCGACGCGGGCATGTCGTCCGAGTCCACGTTGAGGGAGCTGCTGGACCGGGAACGAGCCCGCACCAAGTCGCAAGCGTCGAGCGCAGCGACCGGCGGTGCGGCGGCCGGCGCCGAAACCGGCAGGCGGCTCTTCAAGTCCAACCTCATCGGCTACGAGGTCACCGACGGGGAGCTCGCGGCGCTGGCCAAGGAGATCGACGCGGAAACGAAGCGGGACGCCACGCTCTATGTCCTGGACATGGCCACCGCCATCATGGCCTCGGAAAAAGCCCCGGCATTGCTGACGAAACTCCTCGGGCTGTGGGGCAACGTCGTGGACTCCCTACTGGGACAGGGAAGGTGGACCATCCTGGAGAACGTTTTGGGCGTGCTCCACGAAACCGGAGCGGTCCGGCCTGACCTCAGCGAGGAGCATAAGGCCCAGTTGGCGACCCTCTTCAACGGTCTGGGCCAGCCGGAACGGCTGAAGGCGATCGAATCGTATTTGAACCGGACGGCCGGCGCCGACACGGAAGGTCTCTCGACGATCCTGCTTCTGATGAAACCGGATGCGGTCCAGGGAATCTGCGGGTTGATGGCGACGCTGGAATCGCCGGCCCACCAGGCCATCGTCGCCGAAGTCTTGCTGACGGTGGCTAAGGACCATCCCGAGCCGCTGCTGCGCGGTCTGTCCGACCGCCGGGCCGGCTACGTGCGGAACCTGATCACGATCCTCATCAAGCTGAACAATCCGCGCTTCATCGAATCGATCGATAAGCTGGTCCGATACCCCGACCCGCAGGTACGCAAGGAAGTCATCAGAGCCATGAGCGTGTTCCGTCCGAACGGAAACGGCGCAAGACTGGTGACCTTTGCCACGGACGCCGATGAAAGCGTCCGAGTGACCGCGTTCAAGCTCCTCATGTCGGGTCAATACACGACTCCGTTTTCGCTCTGGTCTCCGATTGTGTCATCCGAGGAATTCATGGAACGTTCGTTGAGCGAACGCCGGCTCATCTACCACGCGATCCGCGCTACTTGCGGCGACGAAGCGATCCCTCATTGGTCGCAGCTCTTCACAGAATGGCATTTCGCGAATCGGAAGAAGAAGGAGGAGCTGGCATTCTTGGCCGCGGAGGCCATGGGCAAGCTCGGCACCCCGGCCGCCGTCGCCGCCTTGGAACTCGGGCAGAAGAAGGGGGCCGCCCCCGTGCGGCAGGCCTGCGCCATGGCGCTGGCCCACATCAACAAGCACCGCGGCAAACCGCCGATGGCGGCCGCCTCGTGAGGAGCATTCCGTCGTGAGCGATCCCAAGCCCATCGACGCCCAGGCCTCGACCGATCAACTTCAGCCGTTCCTAACCCACGAGAAATCTCTCTCGCACAAGATCGCCCAGGGATCGGAAGCCGGGGACATCCTCGACCAGCAGATGGTGATGCTGGGCTTCCAGCTCATCACCCAACTAAACACGTTGATCAAGACCTCCCGCATTCACGGCCGCACGAACTCGGCGCTGGACAAGCCGGTCGAGGCGATGCTGACGATCGTCCATACGCTGACGCACGATCAACCCGTGACGCTCCGGCTCCAAAACGACTTCTTGTTTCTGGGTGACAGCCACCTCAAAGTCAACGCCCAGCAGATGACGGTGGTCGCCAGCGTCATCGACGCGATGAACAAATGGAGAATCGGCGGCTTTACGTTCACCGCCTCGGTCGCCTCCAAGGATCTCAGAGAATTCGCCCATCTGTTTGTCACACTCGATCCGACGGCCAAGACCGTCGAGGACTTTCGGCAGGAACTCAAGCAGCTCGGCATCGCGAGCATCGAGATCGAAGACCCTCGCGAGCTTGTCCTCAAGGATGATGCCGGCACGACCGGGGCCGCCCCCTCTGAGGCCGAACAGAAGGACCAGCACAAGGTCAATGCCAAATCGGCATACGGGAAAGCGGCGGGCGCGCTGGGACACCTGTCGCAATCCGCGCGCGACGGAGGAACGCTCAACTTCAAGCAGGCCAAGCGGGCGATTCAGAACATCGTCGACCTGATGATGCACGACGAATCGACCCTGCTCGGCCTCACGAACCTTCGCTGCCACGACCAATATACCCATAACCACTCGGTCAACGTCGCCCTGCTGTCGATGGCCCTGGGCAACCGCGCCGGATATCCGAAAGCCGAGCTGGCCGATCTCGGCATGGCCGCCCTCTTTCACGACGTCGGCAAGTGCGCGATCTCGCTCGACGTGCTGAACAAGCCCGGCGAGTTCACCAAGGAAGAGTGGGACATGATGCGCACGCACCCGACGGAGGGCGTACTGACGCTCATTCAGCTGCGCGGCCTCGGCAACGTCCCGGCCCGCATGGCGTCGGCGTCGTTCGAACATCACATGAATTTCGATTTTTCCGGCTACCCGAAACTGGCGGTGCCCTGGACGCAAAGTCTCTCCAGCCGCATCGTCACGATCGCCGACTGTTACGACGCGATGACGTCCTCGCGGGTCTATCGGCGGGAGCCGATGTCGCCGGCGAACGTCCTGAAGTTCATGTTCAACAAGAGCGGGCAATCGTTCGATCCGGTCCTGCTGAAGCTGTTCGTCAACTGCGTGGGCATCATCCCGATCGGCAGTCTGGTGATGCTGGAGTCCGAAGAGCTGGCCGTCGTCATGAAAACGCCCGTGGACAAGGCCAACGCCGAGCGACCGGTCGTCAAGGTCATCGCCGACGCCCAGGGCAACCTCAGAGAGGAGAGTCCGGACCTGGATCTAAGCCTTCAGGACGACACCGGCGCCTACCCGAACAGCATCCTGCGGCTGGTCGACAATACGGAATACAAGTTCGACACCAGTCGGTACTTCGTCTAGCCCTCCAATCTCTTGACAGCGTGCGGCGCCCCCGCTATTCTCGCCAGTTGAATTCGGTACCGACTTCTCACCATCAAGGAGTTCTCCCTATGTTTAGACCGATCACTCTCGCGCGGCAGTCCATGCTTTCGTTCTGTGCCGCGGCCCTGCTCTGTCTTGCCTCGGCGCCCGCGCAGGCGGCCGAAGCGTTCAAGATGGGCGTCATTGATCCCCAGAGCGTGCTGGAGAAATCCAAGGCGGGCCGGCGGGCGCTCGATGGGCTCAAGGAATATGTCTCGACGCGCCAGAAGCTCCTGTCTCGCGACGAAGAGGAATTGCGGAACACGGAAAAGACGCTGAAGGAATCGGCCTCGAAGCTCAGCGAGGCGGAAAAGAAGGAAAAAGAAGCGCAGTTCCGGAGCAAGATTCAGGACTACCAGAAGCGCGCGCAGGAATTTAATCAGGAACTGCAGGGCAAGCAGAAGCAGATCGTCGAGGAATACATGAAGAAGATCGCCGCAGCGACCCAGACGGTCGCAGAAAAGGGCGGCTTCTCTCTGATCGTCGACAAGGGCAGCGAGCAAACCGTCAAGATCGTGATCTACAACAAAGATACAATCGACATCACCGAGCAGGTCATCAAGGAATTCGACCGGGTCAACCCCAAGTAACCCTCGGCGCGTGACGGGACGGCCGGTTCGGGGATCCCGTTACGGCGCCATCGGATAGCCGGCTTCCCTCCAAGCCTTGATCCCCCCGTCCATCGACGTCACGTTCGAGTACCCCATCTGCGCCAGTGCGTCCGCGGCCAGTATCGACCGAAACCCTCCGCCGCAATAGAGAATGATCGAGGCGCCCTTGTCCAGCACCACCGATTCGATATCGCGTTCGATGATGCCTTTGCCGAGATGGCGGGCCCCTTTCGCATGCGCCTGCTGAAATTCGTTGTCTTCCCGCACGTCGATGAAGTGCGCCACCTCACCGCGGTCCAACCGTCCCTTGGCCTCGGCCACTGTGCATTCTTTCACCCGGCGGCGGGTACCCTCCACCAATCTCAGAAACGATTCGTTGTGCTTCATGCCGGCTCCTTATGATGAACGTGACGACCTAAAATAACACGGCCTGCGCTCCCTCAGGGCGACGAAACGTCTGCGGTACGGTTTCATGGTCGAGCGAAGAGAATCCCGCCTTCCGCTTGGCCACCGCGAACAGTTGTTCCACCATACTCCAGTAGGTCCCCGTGCCGCGGTGACGACGGAAGTACGCGCCGTCGGTCATCGTACCGGCGCGGACCTCCTGGATGCGATGCACGATCTTCGCCTTGCGATCCGGAAACGCCTCGCCGATTCTCTGGAGAAACACATCCTCGACCGGCCCGGACAAACGTACCAGCGTCGACATCGCTTCCGTGGCCCCGGCCGCCCCGGCTCGCTCGAGCAACTCAGGAATATCCTCGTCGTTCAGGCCCGGAATAATCGGAGACACCGAGATACCCGTGGAGATGCCGGCGTCCCTCAGGGCAGCCATGGCCTCGAATCGTTTTCGGCTGGACGGCGCATGTGGTTCCATCCGGCGGGCCACGGCATCGTCCGCGAACGGGATGCTGAAATAGACCCGCACCCAGGCCTCACGCCGAAGCCGTTCGAGCACGTCCACATCGCGAAGCACCAGAATGCCCTTTGTAATGATGCCCACGGGGTTCCGGTATTCCGCGCAGATTTCCAGACAGGCCCGAGTCAGCTCGAACGACGCTTCCGCCGGCTGATAACAATCGGTATTCCCGGAAAAAACGATCACCTCCCCGCTCCAGGACCGTTTGTCGAACGTCCGTCGAAGCAGACGCGGGGCATCCCGTTTGACGACGATCTTAGATTCGAAATCGGTCCCGGCGCCGAAACCCCAATACTCGTGAGTCGGCCGCGCATAACAGTAGGCGCAGGCATGGAAACAACCTCGATACGGATTGAGGCTCCACCGAAACGACAGGTCCGGGCTGTCGTTTCGGCTGAGAATCTCCCTGGTGGCATCGTCGTACATTTGAAGCCGGCCGGGAGGCGCAGGCTCGAGATATTCCCGGTGGCGGGATTCGAACGGATTGGGGGGATTGGACATGGCGCGCATGCGCTATCGTCGCTTTCCGCGCCATGCGCTGTCAACCTGAGTGAGCCACGGCCTTCTCCTCAGCATTGAGCCTTGATCAAGGAGTGGATGCTCGTTTTCGCGGGCATGACGCAAGAGGAAACCGACCCACGACCGGGCCACGACAGATATCGGCCGCGCCGACCGAACGGACACGTTGCACGGGTGCGTTGCGGGTGCGTTGATTGACTCCCACCGACCTCGATGCTAGATTCCTCCCGACCGCGGGATTTCCCCAACCCATGCACGATCTACGTCTCCTTCGCGATCAACTCGACGACATCCGCGCACAGCTCGGCGCGCGAGGGGCCGACGTCCAATGGGACAGCCTCCGAAAACTCATCGACGAGCGACGGACCCTCACCACCCACGTGGAACAGCTCCGTCATGAGCTCAAGAAAGGCTCCGACGAGGTCGCGCAACTCAAACGAGCCAAGCAGCCGGCGGACGCCGCCATCGCGTCCATGAAGGCCGTCGGCGAACGGATCAGCCGGGGCGAAACGGATTTGCGACAGGTCGAGGACGCGTTGAGCGACTTGGCCCTGCGTATTCCCAACCTTCCCCATTCCACGGTGCCCGCAGGCAAGGACGCGGCGGACAACGTCGAGGTCCGCCGAGTAGGCTCACCTCCCTCCTTCGCCGCTCGCCCGCACAGTCACTGGGAACTCGGCGAAGCGCTCGGCATACTCGATTTCGAGCGCGCGGCCAAGATCGCCGGCGCGCGGTTCGCCGTCCTCACGGGAGCGGGAGCCAGGCTGGAGCGGGCATTGATCAACTTCATGCTCGACCTGCACACGACCCAACACGGCTATCGCGAGGTACTCCCTCCCTTCATGGTCAACCGATCGGCGATGACCGGTACCGGACAACTACCTAAGTTTGAAGAAGACCTGTTCCGCCTGTCCGAAGAAGACTATTTTCTGATTCCGACGGCCGAGGTGCCGCTCACCAACCTGCACCGGGATGAAGTGCTCAACGAGGGGCTGTTGCCGATCCGGTACACGGCCTACACCCCCTGTTTTCGGCGCGAGGCTGGATCGTACGGCAAAGACACAAAAGGCCTCATCCGTCTGCATCAATTCAACAAGGTGGAGCTTGTCGCCTTTACGACGCCCCAGGAATCCGCTGCGGAGTTGGAGCGGCTCACCGGCCACGCGGAAACCGTACTGCACCAACTCGGACTCCATTATCGCGTGATGCTGCTCTGCAGCGGCGACATGGGATTCTCCTCCGCCAAGACCTACGACCTTGAAGTCTGGCTCCCGTCGCAGAACCAGTTCCGAGAAATTTCCTCCTGCAGCAATTTCGAAGGGTTTCAGGCAAGGCGCGCGGGTATTCGGTTCAAGGGTGCCGCCGGAAAGAAGGACGCCAAAACCGAATTCGTGCATACGCTCAACGGTTCGGGCCTCGCAGTCGGCCGTACGGTGGTCGCCATCATGGAAAACTACCAGCAGCCGGACGGCTCGGTGCTGATCCCTCCGGTTCTGAGACCCTATATGGAGGGCTTGGAACGCATCAGCTCCTAGCTTCTGACACCTTCCCCGCGTCTGCCTGCCCGCCGCATGGCTTCGGCACAGGCAGGCGTGGGGTGTCCGTCCCTGTCCGAACCGGGACAGGCACCCTCGCCGAGCCCTTGTGAGCGATGGCGGCGTCGGACGAGAGAACAGCTTGGTGGAGCCCCACGGCTTGGCAGCCTTGGCTCCCTGCGCAGGCGGATGAAGAATGATCCGGCCGGTGGGATGTCAGGCCGCGGGCTGATGCACGTCGGCCTCTCGGGATCGGTGGTCCGTGTAAAAACGGTGATGACAGGTCTTGCATCGCCAGGGGAACAGGCCGAACAGTCGTCGGAAGAAGTCCTGCCAGTGATGACGGTTGGAGCGAGAGCGAGAACAGGCAGGAGACGCACACAGGGGGCACATCACCCCGCTTCCCAATAGCCGCCGATTCCTCACCCCGGTACCTTTGAACACGAGTCTGAACATCTGACCAAGCGTAGCTCAGCTCCCGGATCTGTCAACTGGAAGCGACGTCGTAGGGATGAGCCGGCCTGGTGTGCGGGTGAACAATCGCGTGAAGGTCTACAGGCCGGCCTCGGCTGCCTTGACCCAGAGCACAGGATGGGGACCGCCAATCGGCGCGATGGGATGGTCTCCGGAGCGGATTTGATGGAGAGGTTGCACGAGAGCTCTGCCACAGTTCAGCCGCATGTATGAATTCCACATGGCCCTTGACTGCGGTGCCATGTGGCAGTATCATTTTGCCACATGCTCAAAGAGCTCGGGTCATGACGCAGGCTGAAGAACTATTCAAAACATTAGGTGGAACAGGCGTTTTTAAGCGTCACTTCCGCTCGATGGAAGAGGTTCGCGCGATTATTCACAAGGGACTTCCCTATAAGTCGCTCGAAGCGATCCAAGCGAAATATCATCTTGATACGAACGTCATTATGAAGATCATCAGTGTCCCCGCCAGGACGATGGCTCGTCGCAAGGAAGAGCAACGCCTTAGCGCACAAGAGTCAGATCGTTTGTCACGTGTAGCCAGGATTTTGGCGTACGCCACTCAAGTTTTTGGTACGGACGAAAAAGCTTCAGCATGGCTCACGAGACCCAATCGGATTTTACAACGCACCGCTGCTCCGATAGATCTGCTTGATACCGACACAGGCACCCAAGTCGTTGAAACGATGTTGGGGCGCATCGATCACGGTGTCATAGGCTAAGTGGTTGTCTGGCGACTCACGCTCAAGAAGCATGTTGCCCCAGACGGAGAAGGGGCTCGACGTTATGGAGGACGTTGGAATACACCCGGAACACGAGTCGTCTATACCTCCGGCACACTGTCTCTCGCGGTCCTCGAATATCTTGTTCATGTCGATTCGGACATACTTCCCGACTCTCTGGTCAGCGTGCGCGCAACAATTCCAAACAGCCTTGCAATAGAAACGATCTTTCCTTCGGACTTGCCGGGTAATTGGAAGGATACAATGATACCTGTGACCTTACAGGAGCGCGGCACGACGTGGGCTCACAACGGCAAATTCCCCGTCTTAAAGGTTCCATCAGTCGTGATCGACCACGAATGGAATTATCTCCTCAATCCTTCTCACCCCAACTTTTCTCAGATAACCTGGAGCAGTGCCATTCCGTTTACGTTCGATCCTCGTCTTCTCAGCTGATCCTCACACCAGATCCATCGACAGTCCGCCGGAAACCCAGGAGGGAATAAGCCAAAGGCGAAATCCGTCTCTCGTCGATACGCCATGGGTGAAGCGGATTTAACTGGAGAGCTTAAGAAATTGGCCAACCCAAACTCCCAAGTACCTGGAATAATATGGCGGAGGGGGCGAGATTTGAAAACGCTTCAGCCCCCGAGACTATAGACCCCTACCCGTCTCAATCCGTTTCTTCATCAGCACTTACAGAAGGGTCCGAAGTGGACGAACTGCCCATGAAACCCCATGGGAAAAGATAGTTCTGCCACACTTTAGCCACAATGCTCTTTGTATTCGAGGAGAACGAGGGCGACATTACATATGCAAAGCAGTAGATACCGGATTTCGAATTCGTCTGGTCCCTTACGGCCATGGCCTGCCTCGTCACCTCGGTGCGCAGCGAGCTTGATAATGTGTGGAAGCTAGAACTTAATCTGACAGTCAGCTAGAGTCCTCCCTCTTCACGAAAGGAGCGAGGACCATGACGACGGAACAAAAGATCATTAAGACGAAAGTCGGCGTGCTGGAACTGGCGAAGCAGCTCGGCAATGTCTCCAAAGCCTGCCAGCTGATGGGGTATAGCCGCGATAGTTTCTATCGATTCAAGGAACTCTACGAGACCGGCGGCGAGGCCGCGCTTCAAGAGATTTCGCGGCAGAAGCCGCTCCTCAAGAATCGGGTGGCACCCGAGGTGGAACAGGCCATCGTGCAGATCGCTATTGAGCAACCCGCGTGGGGACAAGCCCGCGTGGCGAATGAACTGCGCAAGCAGGCGCTGTCCATCTCCCCAGCGGGCGTGCGCTGTATCTGGCTCCGCCATGATCTCGCAACGATGCGGAAACGCTTAAAGGCACTGGAAGCGAAGGTAGCCCAAGCGGGACTGGTGCTTACCGAGGCCCAAGTCGTGGCGCTGGAGAAGGCGACGGCGGACAAAGAGGCCCACGGCGAATTTGAGAGCGAATGTCCCGGCTACTGCGGCGCGCAGGATACGTTCTACGTCGGCACCTTGAAGGGCGTCGGCCGCATCTACCAGCAAACCTTCATCGATACCTACAGCAAGGTGGGATTTGCGAAGCTGTACGACCGCAAGACGCCGGTGACGGCCGCGGAATTGCTCAATGATCGGGTCTTGCCGTTCTTCGAGCAGCATGCCATTCCGCTGAACCGTGTGCTCACGGATCGCGGCACGGAATACTGTGGAACTCCGGAGCGCCATGAGTACGAACTCTATCTGGCCGTGGAGAACATCGATCATACGCGCACCAAGACGCGGCATCCCCAGACCAACGGGATCTGTGAACGGTTCCACAAGACCATGTTGAACGAGTTTTACCGCGTGGCGCTCCGCAAGAAGATCTATCGAACGCTGGAGGACCTCCAGGCTGACTTGGATGCGTGGATCCAGGAGTACAACGAGCAGCGCCCCCACCAAGGGCGCTGGTGCTATGGCAAGACACCGATGCAGACGTTTCTCGATAGTGTGCCACTGGCCAAGGAGAAAATGTTAGCGGCCTAAACCCGGTGAGGACTCGCTGTCTGTCAGATGAAGTCGTGAGTTATACAAATCAATATAGTATCCGCGAATGAAATAAATGAGATTTGAGGATACGCTATTCCCAGTTGATCGATTTCTGCTCGTAAGCGGAGCACCAGGGCTTTTGTGATTAGTCCCTTTTGCAGAGCCTCCTTAGCCCCTATGGCATCGACGTATCCGTACACCGAGTAGGGCCGCACATAGAGGGTGTCAAGCCATGGGCCCTTTACGAAAATGCGCGGCTTCTCATCCCACCGCCACGACCCAACACAGCATACAAATTCCGATCTGGGAAGGTTGACGATGACCTCATGAAACCTGTCGAAGCTGTTCGGATACCAGGACAACTCTAGAAATCCATCCCGTATCTGTCTAACGGCGACCGGTGCAACGTACCCAACTGGTTCATACTCGCCGCGATCAAATACCTTGAGCAAGGATTTCTCATACTCGTCAATATATTGCTCATCCATCATGTAACAGTCCCGATCTAGCGGAATATTCTCGAAACTGTACTTATCGAAATGCTCGTGCACAAACATGTTCTAAATACTTGGGTTCAGCCAAGTAATCCTTGCCCTTGCCCAACTTCTCCCTGCGCTTCTACAATCTCCCATGCTCACCCCTGAGGACCTCAAGCCGGGAACCATGGTGGTCCTCCTCTCCGATCATTCCCAACCTGCGGGGAGTCTCGCCATTGTGGAAAATGCTGGCCTCAATTGGCGAAGCGAGTGGGAAGGCGCCATGCGCTGGCTGCATCTCAGAGGAGTCAGGGGTCAACCAAGAAGGAGCCGTTCATTCGTCTTGGCTCACGACCTCAGCAAGTTTGCCCTGGCCACCCCGGAACAGATTGAGGCGGCAATGGCACCGTATCGCCCGGCACCGCCACCACAGTTCAAGCTCGTGCCTGGCTCGGAATTTACCATGCGTCGAAGCCGGCGGCGCCCCTTCCATCCCGATCAGCTTGCCCTCTTCGAGGACGGTCAGTAGTCGCACTCGCCGCTCTCGAATCGGCGTGAGCAATTGCTCTTGCTTGGCAATTAAGACCGTAGCCCGTGCGGACAATTCCATAAATGTCTCGGCAGTCATGAAGCCCCCGCTTGCAGGATGCTGGAAGCCTACCCCACCACTTCACGGTCCGCAATATGATGCTATTCTGAGTCGAGAGACGGGAACCCGTCAGTCTTGCGGGATCTCCGCAAATGACAAGGCAAATTGCGTTGAACTTTTCACGCCTCGAAGAAGCTTAGTGCCTGGCAAATGTTGTCTGACCAATTTGACGATCTCCCCAACCCTATTGTCATCCATTCGACATCCAAGATAGATCGCTTCAAAGACCTGAGGATTCTCCGGATAGACGTCGAAACCATCACGACTTCCCTTGTGAAGGTGAACACGCCACTCTTTCTCATAGCCCCAATCGACATGCTTAATGAGCGATAGGTTCTGACAGAGGTCTCCCCAGTTGAGCGGCTGCTCACCTGTCAGATGCTTCACATAAGTTTCGACGTCAGGAAAGGGGAGAAAGGAATGACTGTACAACATGGGCCTTGCAGCTAGCAGCGCATTGTCGATTTCGTCAATGCAACGAAGTTTGAATGCAACGCCTCGGTGTTCTTCTGCATAATGTGACCACATCACCACATTGTCATGTAGCTCTGAAACGCAGAGCACGCGAGACTCCCACAATGTGGCCTGGATTTGCTCGCTCACCTCATCAATTCCCCCGTTGCAGATTCGATTGGCTGTGTCATTGCAACCTTCGCGCATTTCCTGAATGAGCTCCGCACGCGGTAGCTGATGGCGAATCGGTCGAAGCGCCAGAATCATATTGGTCAGCAGGGAACCGCCCGTCAGCTCCGGGATGCTCTCGGAAAAAATCAAGCTTTCCGTGGCTTCGAAGAGAAGCCTGGACATTTCATCGGGGTTAAATGAGAGCATGAAGCCAGTCTGGTTATCAAAAGGGTCATTGAATCTTGTCGGTGAACTCCAGAGAAAACTTCTCGTTTGGATGATCTGTGTGGCACTCTGAAACGTGGTGTACTTGAAGAAATGGCTTCGATTGTGTCTTCGTGAGGACATCGCTTTTCAGCCGCCGAGGTTATCACTCAGCTTTCCTATCTATCAACAGTTCTGTTGCGTCTATCAAGATTTGCTCCGATTTGGTAAAAGTCAGCTGGCCCTAACCGGCGCCTGATCCTCGCCGCGATGCACGCAGATTGTGGGCAAACATTCAAATTGGCGCAGGCTACAAAAGGAGGCACAGCATGATGCAGAAGCAGGCACGCCCGTACGCTTACGAAATTCCCTCTCTTGATCCGCTGCCCAGTGTCGAAGAGCTGCGCGCTGTTGTCAACCGGAGAGGATGGGAACCCATTGAAGAGTTTCTCCGTGTCGAGGCGTTGCTTCGCTCAGAGAAGGCGCGAGAGTTGTACGAAGCGAGCGGTCGCAATCCGAGACAATTTGGTCGGACCTTTGCGACGGCGTTCGGCGTGAGAACAGAAGACCCGTTAAATGCTGAGCATCATGCGGGGTTATTTCTTGACGAAGCGGAGCCGAATGACTTTCAGAGCCGGTGGCTGGCTGGTGGCGCGATCAATGTTACACAGCAGGTTGCCCACCCGAATCAGAAGGTCCGTGAATCTTTGGTCAGGAGTTTCGCACAGCGATTGCTGGGTGCAAATGGCCGGTACATTGTCGTGGAGTTCGACACTGAGCGGCCCGAAAGTCCACAGCTTGAAGCGGTGAAGACTCTCTTCACAAGCAAACGCAAACCCCTTCCGGCAAGTCCCTTCCGTAATCTCAATGCCTGACTCCAATATCTCCAGTGCTATGACCTGCGTCGCCAGGGCTTGACCTTCGGGGAAATTGGCGCGCGAGTCTATACGTCCCGGTCCGGCAAGTCTGGCAAGGCCGTCAAGCAACGCCAGGGCCGATACGACGAGGCCGAACGTGCCTATAAGAAAGTCAGACGGCTAATCCTGGCTGCTGAACTTCGCTCATGGCCTCCGCGGAATCCATAATCAATCGCTCCCCCATCCTTTTCCTTCACCTCTTTCAATAAATTCTCTAGGGGCATTTTAATTTTATCCTACTGCCCCCATTGGTCTGCTCAGTCACATGAGATAGGTGTACCGGTGTATGCAAACACCCGTGACACAGCCAAGCCCCAAAACGATCTCACGGACGATTCCGGTTCGGTTCCGTGAGATTGATCTAGCGGCGTTGGAAGCCGTGATGACCGACTTGAATGTCTCTCAGGCCGAGGCAATTCGTATTTCGGTGCATGCGATGGCGAACAAATTGTCAAAGGAAACGGATACGGAAGCATGACGGTATCCGATTTCCTCAGCCGACTTGAGAGCGTCCGGTCACGCGGCACCGGTAAGTGGTCTGCTCGGTGTCCGGCCCATCCCGACAAGAATCCGTCCCTCTCCGTCGTAGAGGGTGAACGCGGCCTGTTGGTCCGGTGCTGGGCCGGCTGTTCTGTTCAGAGCGTGTGCGGGGCGTTGGGCATCGCTGTCTCCGATCTGTTCTATGACAACAAGGAGAACCGGCGTCGGCTCACGCAACGAACACCGCGACCGAATCTTGGCACCATCGTGTTTCGCTTCCGTCTCCATGCCGCTTGTCTGGCGATCCGAGCTGAAGAAACCCTCACGGCTGCCCAGAGACTCGATTGCTCCAACTGGAGCGATGACGATTTTGAGCGGGCGCTGACGGGCGTCAGCCGTGCGTATGAGGATTGGACCAGAGCGGACCTGCTCGAAGATGTGGCCTATCGGTTGCGGAAACGGTTGCTGGAGCGCGAACGGATGAGGACCCATGCAGCCTGAGGCTCAACGGATACTGGATTCGTCCTACAAACCACTCGATGCCCAGATGACGGCTGAGCTGTCTCAAAAAGACCACAAAACGGATTCTCTTTCATGTCCTCCCCCTATAAATGGGGGCCTGCATGAATCACAAATTTCCGGGAGGGGGGATGCTTTCCCTTTCATGCATCCCCCTTCTCTTATAGGACATGAAACGAATTTTCATCCCCTGGCGGCCTCGACCTTCCTGACGGAGCCGGACGAGGCGATGGACTGGGTGCTGGAGGATTACTGTCCGTCCGGCGGGGTCGTTCTCGTGGCGGGCAAACCTAAAGAGGGAAAGAGCACCCTGGTCTATGAGTTGGTCGTCAAGGTGATGAAAGGACAGCCCTTCCTAGGGCGGGCCACCACGCCGGGCGGCGTCTTGATCTTGGCGCTCGAAGAGCATCGCCGTGATGTCCGGATGCGCCTCGCAGGGCTGGGGGTGGTGCCGTCCGATCCGGTCTATGTGCATGTCGGCCCGCTGACGCCATCCCGCAAGGTGTTCGATGAGCTGAAGGCCTTCATTACGGAGCGCAAGATTGTGCTCGTGCTCGTCGATACCCTGGCTGCCTTCTGGCGGATCGACGATGAGAATGATGCGGCGGCGGTCACGAAAGCCGTGAAGCCGATTCTGGAGCTGGCCCGCGAAAGCAAAGCCTGCGTCATCTTGATCCATCACGCGCGGAAATCCGATGGCAGTTATGGTGATGAGATTCGGGGAAGTGGTGCCTTGTTCGCCTTGGCCGATGTCGCCTTGATACTCAAACGACACGAAGTCGAGAATCAGCGGAAACTGATCGGGGTCAGCCGGTACCCGGAGACACCAACCGACATGATTCTCGAACTGCGAGAGACGGGATACGTCGCGCTCGGGGACCCGTGCCTGGTCAACAAGAGCGCACGGAAGGCCAAGCTCAAGGCGGCTCTGGGTCAGATACCGGAAGAGGCCGCGACGATTATCAAGCGTGCCGGTCTGTCAGTGCGCGACGGGCAGCGGTTGCTCGCTGATCTGACCAAGACCGGCGAGGCCGTCCGAGAAGGGCAAGGGAAGAAAGGAAGTCCATTCCTCTATCGCGCCATTCCGTTTCATGCAACCCCCTCATCCCCCTGCATGAATGGCATTGAGGTGGTACCCGATGAAAGTTGAAGCAGTCGGCACCCCCTTCATCTATCGTTGGCCTGGCGGCGAAGTCCGATTGGAACCAGGACAGCCGGTCGACCTGCCGCCGGACAGGGCCGCCAAGCTGTTGGCACGGGCCGGCGGGCGGGTTCGGCTGGTGAATGTGCCAGACCCCATCGTCATGGAGTCAGCTTCAACCACGGCCAAGCCGATCTATTGGGAGCAAGCAGACGGTCGGATCGTCGGCCCTGCGACGCCGGAGTTCTTGGCAATGTCCGGCAGCGGACCAGCGACCGTGTTTTGGGTGGTCGCCACGGTGAATGGCCAGGGTTACTGGATTCGGGCTGATCGTCTGCGATCACGGGCCCAGTATGAGCGGCACGGGATGAGGAAGGCGGCACCATGTCGGTCATAACGGTGCTCGGCGTGATGTTCGTCTTCGAGGCGGTCGTACTATGGATCACGTGGCGAGGAGTCCGGTCGATACAGCGGGATCGCGCCATACAGGAGGCGAACACATGAAGAAGCGGACTGCGCCGGTACCCCCTCCGATCTCCGACGAGGATCTGCATGCCCTGCTTCGGGATCTGGACGCGAATACCAAGCGGATTACAGAGAAATTTGGGCTGCAGATTCCAACCGATGAACCCGAACAGGAACAACCTGGACCTGAACAGCAACAGAAAGAGGTGAAGATATGGGGCATGTGAGCAGCGACACCACAAAATATTTAGCTCGAAAGATTCAGCAGACCACGGCCACCATTGAGGAACTGAAGCGAGCACAGGAGCGATTTCAAGACGCGCAGGCGGTGGAACAATTGCGGAGCGAACTCCTGCGACTCTGGACGTTGAAACGTTACCAGCTCATCAAACGCGGTGATGTGCCGCATTCCGTGACGGTGCGACTCGGCGAACTCATCAAGATGCTGAATCGCGCCACCTCGTTTCGGGACCACCAGACCATCATTGAAGGACTCACGCGGCTGGTGGCGCCGTATACGAAGACGGCGTGACGACGAACACCCTTAACCGACAAAGGAGTCTGACCCATGAATGGCTTGATTGAGAGTGCCAAGGATCACGTCTTGAACCTGCGGATCAAAGCGGAAGAACGCGGTCGGGCCGGCGGCGCCGATGCCACCCAGGATGCCCTGCACCTGTCCCTCGAAGCGGATCGCATGGCGGAAAGGATCGGGGACTTGGAAGCGATCACCGAGTACATCCGCTGTGGCAAGGAATCGAAAGCGTTACAAACGGGGACGGGGCCACAAGGCGGCTATGCCGTTCCGACCGTTCTGTCTGGAGACGTTCTGCTCAAGCCGTCAGGTGCCACGATTGGACAACTGTGCACCCACCGCACACTGACGAAGGGGGATGGGTATCCGCTTCCCACAATTCCGGCAGGCCCCACGGTCGGCTTCTACGACGAGGACGAGGACTATGCCGATGATGGAACGTTTCGTCTTGCCAGTGAGGTGATTCCCATACGCAACCTGGGCACACGGATTCCGGTGTCCAGTCACGAGCTGGGTTCGGTGGCTGAAGATTTCACCCAGTGGCTGACTGACACTGCGGCCCCGGCTTTTGACGAAAAGCTTGATGAACAAATCATCATCGGTGATGGGATCAAATCGTTGGAAGGCGCCTTAGTGGCCAAGGGTGTCTCGGAGGTCCCGTCCGGCAACGCCTCGACGCTGACCGCAGACGGCATTAGAAAACTGTTCTTCGGCCTGAAGGCCCCCTACCGGCTCAACGCCACGTGGGCGATGAACTCCCAGACGGCTGAACTCGTGCGGGGACTCAAAGACACGAGCGGGATGCCGATCTACAACGAATCGCAAGACACCATCTTTCGCCGTCCCATTGCAATCAATGAATCCATGCCGGACGTGGCGGCGGGGTCCTCTCCGATCATTGTGGGAGACTGGCGCTTCTATTGGATCGTCACGCGCATGGCGCTGTCGGTGTTCCGCAATCCCTACAAGCGGAAGCCGTTGGTGCTGTTCGATCTGACCAAGCGCGTCGGGGGCCAAGTGGTCTTCGCTGACGCCTTTGCGAAACAGAAAGTCTCAACCTAACCACATCATGACAAACACGCGAACGGGTTCAACCTCCTCGTCCACCGCTGGCACTGCCAGGGGCGTCCTCCAAACGGACCCGTTCGCGCTTTTTGACAAGATGTTCTGGATCGATGGCCGACCGTTATGGAAGGTGTTGGAACCCTACCGGAGGAAGATTCTCAAGGAGGCGCTGTTCACGTTGCGCCCAGACGGATCACCACAGTACCGGCGGGTCCTCACAGGGAGAGCCAAGAAGAACAGCAAGACGACCGATGGGGTCTTGGCGGCAATCTACAAATGCATGCTCTGGAAGGCCGCCGGCGGCCGGGAGAACCAAGTCTATCTCGTCGCCAGCGATCTGGCACAAGCGAACGACGATCTGGAGCTGTGCAAGCTCCTCATCAAACGGAATCCCCTCCTCGATGAACGGCTGAGGCTCAAAAGCAACGTCGTCGAACGGAAAGACGGCGGCGGGTTTATTGAAATCCTTCCGGCGGGCGATGCGGCCGGCCTACACGGGAAAACCTATCTCTTCCTGGTGGTCGATGAGCTGCACACGCAGAAGGACTATCGGCTGCTTGAAGCTCTCGAAATCGATCGGACGAGACCGGACGCGGTGCAATGGTTCTGCTCCTATGCGTCGCTCTATCGGCAGGCCGGGGTTCCCTTGAATGATCTCCTGCGGCAGCACGAGAAGGGCACCGATCCGCGCCTCTACGTGTCCTGGTACAGCGGGACGGTCGACGAGGCCAACCCCTCACTCAACGGACCGCTCGGGCCAACGATGGCAGATATTGAGGATGCCCAACGCGCCCTCCCCTCGTGGATCTTCCGCCGACTCTACCTGAATCTGCCCGGTCAACCGGATGGCGCCGCGCTCACGGCGGAGAAGGTCGAGGACGCCGTGGTCAAGGGTCGGACGGTCCTCCCGCCTCAACCGGGGATCGCTTACAGCGCCTTCACCGACATGTCGGGCGGCGGGGCCGACGATGCGACGTTAGCGATCGCCCATCTGACCGATGAGGGACAGGTGGCCATTGATCTTCTTCTGGACCAAGGCCCCCGCAACCAGAACGGCATCTTTGATCCCAACCAGGCCACGCGCCGGTTCGCCGACGCGATGAAGCAGTATGGCTGCCTCGTGGTCACGGGCGACCGGTACGCCGGCGAATGGCCACGCAAAGCTTTTGAAGCCCACGGCATCCACTACGACATCGCCGAACAGAACCGCAGCCAGCTCTACGCCAACCTGGAACCGCTCCTGAACGCGGGGACGGTCCAGCTATTGGACGACGCCACGCTCCTTGCCCAGCTGATCGGCCTCATTCGCAAGGGGGAGAAGATTGATCACCCCTCGGGCGAACATGACGATCGCGCCAATGCCGTCGCCGGGGCGACGGCCCTCTTGAAATCCGCCGGCCCCGTACCGCGTATCCGGGACTTCTTGACGGACGATGAGCGGCGCGCCTCTGCCATCATGGCGAGTCAGCGGGAGGCCAGGAGCTTTGCGGCCCGGACAGAGAACTGGAGCGCATTCATTCGAGGGCATGAACGATGACGGATCTTTCCATTCCGCTGAATCTCGTTGAGCACGCCATTGCCTCCGCTGCGCCGGCGGACTGTCCGGCACTCCTGGGAGAATTGGAACGGCTCAAAGGACTGGCACACCTCCGGATGCTGGTGGGCCGAGGCCCGAGCGGCCCGGCTCCCCTCCCCCAGACTGACAGCCAGTATTTGACCGTGGCGCAGGTGGCCGACCGCTTCTGCGTGACGCCGAAGTGGTTGTATCGACACAAGAAGCAGATGCCGCACAGTCAGCCCTCCCGGAAGGTCTTGCTCTTTCCCGAACAGGCCGTTACAAAATGGTTTGCCAGCCGGAAAGGGCTTTGACAGAGACTATAACTAAGTTATACAATGGCCATGAAGGGTGCCGAACTCAAGAAGCTTCGAACGGTCCTCGGGATGACCCAGGCCGCACTGGCCACCGCTGTTGGCGTCACGACGAACGCCATTGCGATGGCCGAACGCGGAGAACGGGGCATCAGTGAACCATTAGCCCGGCTCGTGAAAATGCTGGTGCAGGTGCATACGGGTGAATTGGTGAGCAGGTCGAAATCGCCCAAGAGGAAAGCCCGATGAAACGGCGCGGCCTGGGCATGGTATATCAGCGGACACGGAAAGACCCGAAAACCGGCGACGTCACCATCTTGCCGGTTTGGTGGATTCAATATCACTGGCGCGGCAAGCGGTATCGAGAAACGTCAGGGTCCACAAATAAAAAGGATGCGATCAACCTCCTGAAAGCTCGTTTCGCCGAAATGGGGAAAGGACAACTGCGCGGCCCCGACCTGGAGAAGACGACGTTTGCCGACCTGGAGGGGATGATCAAGGATGACTACACAGTCAATCAGCGACGGTCCGCGAGGCGGCTGAATACCTCATTGAAACCACTCCGATCTGCATTTGACCATGCACGGGTGTGTGACATCACCCTTGACCGGCTGAACCGCTATGTGAGCAATCGCCTATCAGAGGGGATTGCCCCGGCCACGGTGAAGCTTGAGTTGACCCATCTCCATAAAGCCTTCTCGCTTGCGGAACGAGCCGGCAAGGCGGTATGTCCGCCCTTCCCGCAGATCAGCGTGCACAATGTCCGGAAGGGCTTCTTTGAACGGCCCGACTTCGAAGCCGTCCGATCTCACTTGCCCGAGGACTTCCGCGGCCCAGCGACGTACGCCTATCTGACTGGCTGGCGGACACCAACCGAAGTGCTGACGCTGGGATGGCAGGTGAATATCGATTTTCCGGCTGGGGTCGTTCGCCTGGAGCCGGGCACGACCAAGAATGATGAAGGGCGGGTGTTTCCGTTTCACGTGCTGCCCGAGTTGGATCAGTTGATCCGCCGACAATGGGAACGAGCCATGCAACTCGAAATGGAGACCAGCCAGCGTGTCCCCACGGTCTTCTACTGGAACGACCGGGGCACGATCAAGCCGATCCATCCCAAGGTGTTCTACCGGCGATGGAAGACCGCGTGTACACGGGCGGGGGTTCCTGGCCGGATCCCGCATGACTTCCGCCGGACGGCGGTCCGGAACCTGGAGCGGGCCGGGGTGCCGCGATCGGTGGCCATGAAGTTAACCGGCCACAAAACGGAGGCGGTCTATCGCCGGTACGCGATCGTGTCCGAAGCGGATTTGAGCGAGGGATTGAAGAAACTGGCGGCGCTGCAGGACCGGTGCGGCAGTCCCACCGAGTTTAGCCACACTTTGGCCACACTTTCAGAGGAAAACGTGCCAATTGCTGGGGAATATGTGGCGGAGGGGGCGAGATTTGAACTCGCGGACCCCTTGCGAGGTCTCCGGTTTTCAAGACCGGCACGTTCGGCCGCTCCGTCACCCCTCCATTAGGCACATTGTACGTGATTTCAATATGTTGGCAAGTTAGGCCGTTCTCGCTCTCGTCATGAGGGTGCGCCCAGGGTGCGGATTCGGCTTGAATTGAATGAGATTTCCCTCTCTCTCCGGCGTCATCATCGATCCGGTTGACCTAGCGTGGATGATCTCCTTCGAGCACGTGGGAGTATATATCGGGCGTGGCGCTGATGCCACTGGACCCAAGTTGCAGCTGAATGTATTTGACGTTTACACCCCCTATAACTTCTCCGGCTCCATGATAACGCCATACTTGTCCGGGTCATGCTTCCACGCGCCTGAGGATATCAGGCCGAGGAAGGGGAATAGCAAAAAGCACCCGCCGACGATATCGACGATGCCAACGCCGCTCAGGGTGCGTGAGGTCGTGCGGTATTGGGTTTGATAGCCCTCTTTCCGAATTTCGATCAGCAGATTGTCCCCTCTATGCGCCTCGAACGAGAGCGGCGTTTGTCCAACGGCGTTCCCTCCAGCCAACACCTTCGCCCCTTCCGGGGAAGATGTAATCTGAATGGTCTGCATGGACGGCGCGAAGATTGAACAGCCGCTAAAGCTCACCATCACGAGGCATGCAATAAGCCGACGAGACCCACTCAACAAGTCCGTTCTTTTCACTTTGACGACCTCCCGATAAAATCAACGATGAAGCCGATGAACAACATAAGCATGAAATGCAGAGGGGCGCTATACATTACTGTCCCCGTACCCATCCTGGTTCTTTTCAGTAGGGATTGCAATAAAACGGCAACTTGGCGAATGACGGGAGGCGTTTGAACGCCACCCACCGAATCAGTTCATGAGATTCAGCGGAGAAAGGGGTTCGGATGGCGCTCGACGAACCGGCTGAGACCAAGCCCGCGTGGTCAATGAACTCGCAACAGGCTCTCACAGTGTCTGGAATCCTACGAGCAGCGGCCTACCTGCCAACTAGTTCCCGTTGAGAGAGCTTCAGCGGAGTACCGCTCTTTCGTTCGGTTAGCCGAATCGCATCAATATCGGTAAGACCCGATACTATGACACGCGGTCTATTTGGAAACTCAGCGACAATTGATAACTTGCCCCCCATGGCTTCTACAAAGCCCCTGAGGGTGGAAAGTAACAGGTCGGTCCGTTTTTCGAGACGCGACACACCATCCTGGCCGATATGCAGAGTCTTGGCTATATTCGCTTGAGTGTATCTGAGTGCCTGCCTTAACTCACACAGAGACATTTCCTGGTCAATTAGTTCCTTCGCACGTGCTTCGATTTTCCTGCGTCGCTCCGGACTAACTTTCCGTATTTTGTCATGGAGTGTCGTAGCCATGAGGTCACCCCTTTCGATCTTTCTTCTTCAGTTCGGCTAGATGAGCATCGAAACGCTCGTCGGCCTTGCGTATGAGTTTTTGATAGAACCGCTGTTCACTGCCTCCTGATTTATCGCCACCCACGAGAAGAATCGCTCTTCGTCTAGGGTCGAACGCAAATGCCACCCGCCAGACACCATCATCAACCTCGAACCGCAGTTCCTTCATGTTTGCGTGCCGTGAACCGTTTAAAGTATCAGCCCTCGGCCTACTTAGCCTCGGACCAAAGGTTTCTAAAAGTTTAGCGTGCGCTAACATCTCGTCTTGAACAGCCTTGGACAATTCGTCGAACTCGGGCTCAAAGTCCTCATGGAATTCAACATCTCACTGCACGGCTAAAGTATGCATTACGATGCATATGGCGTCAAGTACATATATCTCTTTGAAATGAGCCCATTACTAAGCGGCGCTATCAGAGATGCGCCTAATTGCTTGTCTATAAAGGGGGTTAATTTAGGGTGGGAAAATTCAGGATGGTGAGGGTGCCTGGCTGGCATCTGGAAGGGAGGGTGCGCCAGGAGTGCGGGAAGGGTGACAGGATGGGCTACAGACGTCCCACCCTGTCTCATGGTAGGTAGAACCTTAGCGGGATTTCGAGGGATCTGGCGCTCTTACAGACAGTCGTCCCTCAGGGATTCATGTCGCCGGCGATTGTGCTCAGGTCTTTCGGGAAAAGCACGATCTCGATGCGGCGATTTTCCGTGCGCCCGTCTTCCGTGGCATTGTCCGCCACGGGCCTGGTATCCGCAAAACCGACGGCCTCGAAGTTTTCCGCGCCGACCCCGCCCTGCTCGATAAAATAGCGGACGACGTTGGTGGCCCGGGCCGTGGACAACTCCCAATTGGTCGGAAACTTCTCCTTGAGCTTTCCGCCGATCCGAACGTTGTCCGTATGGCCTTCGATCCTGATCTCCTTGTCGTGGACGTCCTTCAACACGTCCGCCACTTGCTTCAACACTTTCAAGCCCTCGGGCTTCACCTGCGCCTGCCCCGAATTGAACAACACTTTCTCGACCATGTTGATGGTCAACCGGTCGCGAACCTGTTTGATCTTGATATCGCCCTTGTCGATCTGCGCTTGCAGCGACTTGGTCAGATCTTCCTGCGTCTTCGTCAGTCGTCGTATCTCCTCTTCCTTGGCGGCCCTCTCCTTCTCAAGCCTGGCCTTTTCGGCCGCAAGCGCTTCCTTTTCCACAGCCAAGGCCTCGCCGCCTTGCGTCAGCCGGCCCACCTCCATATCCCGCTGTGACAACCGTTGTTCAAGATCCTTGGCGCGGCCGGCCTGACCTTCCAAATCGCCTGCGCGCTTCTGCAGATCGGCAAGCTGTTGATCCAGAACCTTGGCGCGGTTCGCCTCGCCTTCCAGATCGCCTGTTCGCTTCTGCAGATCGGAGAGCCGCTGATCCAGATCCTTCGCGCGGGCCGCGTCTGTCTCCAACTCTCCCATGCGTTTCTGGGTCTTGGCCAGCTCATCGCTGGTTCCCGTGGCCCGTGCGATCAGCAGATCCTTGTCCCGCTGCAGCGATGCGACGGTCTCCTGCTCAGCCTTCAGCCTGTTTTCCAGGTCTTGCTTGGTCGCGTCGGAATCGTGCTGCAGATCGTTGACTTTGGTTTGCAGCAGATCACGTTCCCTCCTCAGCTCGCCGTTCAGCCGTTCCATCCCCGTCGTTTCCGCGCGGATTTTCCTCACGTCGTTCTCAAGCTCGCTCCGGCTGGCCAGGGTCGAATCCAGGCTGCCCTTCGTTTGATCGAGATCTCGCTTGAGCCGAGACCCGGCGCTTTGTGATTGAAGCAGCTCGTCCGACAGTTTCGTCTTGTCTGCTTCCAGCGCCGAAATCTTCGCGGCGGATTCCTTCTTGAATGTGTCGAAGTCGGCCGTCGTCTTTGCCGAAGCCTTGCGCGCTTGATCCAGCTCGGCCAGCGTCTGATCATGAGTTCCCGAACTGACGCATCCGGTCGATATCAAGAATCCGACGGAACAGAGCACAAGGATTCTTCTGTTCATGATCGCCCTCCAGGTGAACGTTGGGCCTCTTATAGCGAGGCCCAAGAAGAATAGCAACATCGCCAGGAAACGCCTCGCTTCTCCATCATTGATGATCCGGCATCTTTCCTTTACTCCGTCCACACTGACTGCCTGAATGGTCTGGAGAGAAGCCAGGGTTCAAAGCCTAGGCTACCTAGGTTTTTTACTATCTTGCCGCCGCTCGATCAGGGTTGCTTAAATGAGGAAGAGGGCGAAGGTGCCTGCTTCGGTATGCCCACCCTGGAGCAGCAAGAGGTCTTTGCTCCCTCCTGAAGGACCTGCCTTCGCCCCGTATATTTCCCTCACCTTCTCACTCCCGCTCAGACGCCGATCCCTTCTTTAGTCCTGCTTCACCTACCTCCAAGGTATGTTCAAGAATTCCGCGCTGCTGCAATATCTCTCCATCGCCGTGACGACATCATCGGCAACGTCAGGGAGGATGCTCATGGAAAAACAACCGGGCAAGATCGGCGCGATACGACGGGAACTGCGGGGCAAGCCCTGTCCATGCTGCGGAAGCCGCACCTACCAACTCGTGCTCCGGAGCGATCTCACCGCGCCGTCGGGAAAATTGTTTGCCCGCTGCACGCAATGCCATCGCCCCAGAGGCATCGACGAAGATCTCGGACGTATTTTGTGGATGTGACCTTCACCCGCACCCAGGAGGAATGATCGTGAGCCTGTTCTTGACTCCGGTTCGATCGATCAAGCAGCGATTTGCCCGCCGCCGCCAGATGCGGATCGCCCTTCAGATGCTGGCCGTCAGCGGCGTGCTCCGGCCGGGCGACAGCGAACTGCGATACACGGTTCCCCTCACCCGCAAACGACTGGGATCCCACCCGCACTCCCCTTCAGTTTCCGCCCTTCCCATGGCCCGACAAGCCTCGCCGGCGGGAGGATCCCGGCCTGCCGGACTCGCGTCCTCGTTGGGTCGCATGACATCCTGAGGCTCGACCGCCAGACCGCGGCAATTGCAGACCGGCACGTGACGGAATTCTTCCAACAGACAGGCCGGAACACCGAACCGGCCAAGACGCTTGTACCTCTCACTCGCCTAAGGTATGATCACGCCTCGCTTGCCGGCAATCCGTGTCATCGAGTCGATCTCGACCAGACCGGAAACCCGCGTACAATCGACTGTCTCGGGGGGAGAGGTGGCCGAGTGGCCGAAGGCGGCGGTTTGCTAAACCGCTGTAGGGGCTAAAACCTCTACCGAGGGTTCAAATCCCTCCCTCTCCGCCAAACCAAGCAGTGCTCAGTGCTGAGAACTGATGTAGTGCTCCCCTGAAATCAAGCCACCTGGGTTGACTGTTGCGCGCGGAATTGGACGGGACTCCGATACGCCAAGGCGCTGTGCGGTCGTCCCTCGTTGTACCAATGGAGCCAGTCCCGAATGATCCGTCGCGCCTCCTCAAACGTCTGGAACGTGTGTTGCCAGACGCACTCCTCCTTCAGACTCCGGAAGAACCGCTCGATGATCCCGTTCTGTTCCGGCGTATAGGGCGTAATGAATTCCTGTTGGAGCCGATAGTCCCGACAGGCTTGTCGAAACCGGCGACTCTGGAAGATCAGGCCGTTGTCACTGCGGAGGACCGGTGCGCCCGTAGGCCGCAACGTCCCGAACCGCTGCAGGCACGCCGCTTCGACGGCCCGCTCCGCCTCCTTGGCCCGACTGCGCAACGCGAACTCGTAGCCGATGACTTCCCGATCGTGACAGTCGATCACGGCCGCGAGATGGGCCCAGCCGTCCTGGCCACAGGGAATATGCGTCACGTCCATCGCCCACCGTTCATTGCTCTGCCCAGCCCGACTGCGCCAGCCTCGCACCCGAGGGCGCGGGGTCGCCACGCGTTGGTGGACGAACCAGCCCTGCTGCTTCAGCACGCGATACACGGCTTTGCGATTCACCAGGATCCCATCCTGATACCGCAACATCACCCAGAGTCGGCGATACCCAAACGTGGGATGCTGCTGAATCCAATACCGCATCCGCTCCAGCCACGGGGGTGCCGTGGGGCCTCGGCGTCGTCCCTCCGTTGCTCTCGTCCGATGCAGACCGGCTCGGTTCACGCGGAGCACCTGGCAACTCCGTCGCTCGGAGACACCCGACACGCGGGCTCTCACGCGTCGGATGTCTTCCGGTCCAAAGGGAAGGGTTTCAAGGCCTCCCGTAAGATGTCGTTGTCCACGACCAGATCCCCGATCTTCTGTTTCAGCTTCTTGATCTGCTCGTCCTTCACGGCCTCCTCGTCCTTGGGCCGAGTCCGGAGCGCGTTCTCGGCGCCGAGGAGAAACTTCTCACGCCACGCCTCCACCTCCGCCACGGTCAGGCCGTGCTGCCGGGCCGCCTCGGCCACCGAGGTCTCACCCTTCAGATTACTCACGACCAATGCCACGCGTCGCTTGGCCGTCCACCGTTCAATGGGTTCTGCTGCTTCTGCTGCCATCGCCACCTCCTCGGTCCGTCGTAGGACCATGTCGTAGAGGTGGTCTCAATTTCAAGGGGAGCAGGATACTGAGTGCTGAGTGAACCAGCCGACGCCAGCCCGCTCTTTATCGCCTCCAATCTTTCCACGACAACCTGCACCAACCCCCAAAAATACGAAGGGCCGACTCCCCACACCAGGGTGAGAAATCGGCCCTGATCAAAGGGCCACCCTCCTTATTGGAGGGTGGCCCTTCTACTCCATTTGCTTTATGGACTGTTTGGCTAGTCTTTCCGCGAAACCCGCCTCCAGAGTCCAAGCCCAGCCAACCCAGCACCCAACAGGATCACGGATGCTGGTTCAGGAACGGATGCGCATCGCCGCCCGCAAGGTGGGGGGGATATGGGTATAGGTATGGGTCTAGAACGAAGAAGCTCAGTGCTCTGAATAGTAATGCTGGTACTGCTAGTCGTCTGAGCCATCGCCAGGTTCCCCGAGAACCCGAAATTCACTATGGCGACTCCTATAAGCAGAATAGGACGAATAAATTTCTTCACGTTTGTCCCCCTTGTAGCTACGCACTCATCGAGCTTACAGTGTCGTACCGCAATTGGAGCATAATTCGTGCTAGCAGCATGGTTTATTGGAATCCTTTGAAAATGTTATGGCTTTGTGCTGAGCTTTTCATTCAATAACTACTACTGTAAAAAAGTATTACACTCAGTTCCGATTTAGAGCATCGAATGACGATTTATTTCAATACTTTCAATAGGTCACGAAATCCTCACACTGTAAAATAACCTTTACACAC
This sequence comes from Nitrospira sp., assembly GCA_047150005.1. Taxonomy (GTDB): domain Bacteria; phylum Nitrospirota; class Nitrospiria; order Nitrospirales; family Nitrospiraceae; genus Nitrospira_C. The sequence goes on from AP038806.1 coordinate 152,861, forward strand.
CCGGTCATTCCTTACGCTCTTCTTTTTTCTAGTGTGTCGGTAACTTTTGGCAACCTTAGTCCATACCGAGAGAGTAACTGGTACAGGGTGGGACGGCTGATCCCCAATTCAACAGCCGCCTTCGACACGTTGCCATCGGCTTTTTCCAGCGACAACCTCACCAGTTCCTTCTCGCGAAGGTCACGCGCGACTCGGAGTCTCGTGGAATCACTATCGACGGAAGAGAGGTCTTTCAATTCCAAATTCGCCGGGCTGACGTATTTCCCTTCCGCCATCACCACCGCCCGCCTGATCCTATTCTCCAGTTCTCGGACATTTCCAGGCCAATCGTGCCCCAGCAACGCCTCGATCGCTTGAGGTGTAAACCCTTTCAGTATTTTGTTTTGTGCTTCTGCAAACTTCATCAAGAACGTTCGTGCGAGGAGAGTGATATCCGAACCCCGCTCCTTCAGACTAGGGACAGAGACGGACACCACACACAGCCTGTAATACAGATCTTCTCTGAATCGACCACTGTCGATCGCCGCTTGCAGATCAACGTTCGTCGCAGCAAGGACCCTGACATCGACCGAGACCGTGTCTTTCCCTCCCAGCCGCTGGATTTCATGCTCTTGCAAGAACCGGAGCAACTTGACCTGCAGATTCAGTGGAATATCCCCGATTTCATCCAGAAACAGCGTGCCTCCTTGCGCAAATTCGATCCGGCCTTTTCGTTGCTGGACAGCCCCGGTAAACGCGCCTTTCTCATGGCCGAACAGCTCGCTCTCCAGCAGTGTCTCCGGGATCGCGCCGCAGTTGATGGCGACAAAGGGCGCCTCTTTACGGCCGCTCAGTCGGTGAATCGCGCGAGCCACCAGTTCTTTCCCCGTCCCACTCTCCCCAGTGATGAGAACCGGGACGTCAGACGGCCCAACGCGGCGGATCATGCCAAGTACATCTTGCAGAGGCTTGCTCTTCCCCACAAGCCCTTCAAATTCAGTCCCGCCGGCCTGCTCTTTGAGGGTACGGTGCTCACACTCAAGGTTGAAGAGATAGAGCGCACGTTGCAGGACCACTTTCAACACATCGAGCTGCATCGGTTTTTCAATAAAGTCGTACGCACCGCTTTCGATGGCGGCGACGGCCTTCGCCTTATCACTGTTGCCTGTGACAACGATCACTCTAGCCGCCGGATTCACTCGCAGCGTCTCACGCAGAATCGCCAACCCTTCCGAGGCCCCGTCAACATCGGGTGGCAATCCTAAATCCAGCAACACCAGCGGCGGCATGGCCCGGCGAATGTGCGCTAAGGCAGTCGCACGATCCGACGCCGCCAACAGGTCGTAGTCCGATGCAAGGGCCCATTTCATCTGGTCGTGAATCTCTGCATCATCATCGACAAGCAGCAACGCAGGTCGTGTGGTCATGGTTTGGGGTTCTCCTGTCTCACATTGGCACGGACATGGCTGGATGAGGCAAGCCGGATTTCTCTCGATTGCCGGCTGATTGACAGACGGGAAGCTCGATTCGCACGTGGGTCCCCTTCCCGACTTCGCTGCGCACCTGAATAGTCCCCTGGTGGGCTTCCACGATTTGCCTGCATTGGTACAGTCCGATTCCAAGCCCACCGGGGCGGCCGGATTGCGACGGACGAAACAGCGACTCCAGCATGACAGGAGGAATCCCGCCTCCCGTATCATCGACCGTCACGATGACCGAACCCTTGTGCTGTGCCAATGCGACCGAGATCTGACCATTCCCCCCGACAGCCTGTTTCGCGTTCAGCACCACGTTGAGCAAGAGCTGGTGAATCTGATCTCGCACCGCCATGATCGGCGGAACCGGTGCGCCGGTGACGGACAGCCGTACTGTCGGGTCCCGTTTCATCGGAGCGATGATGTCATTGAGCACAGCAGACAGGTCCACCGGTTCAGGCGTTCCAGCCTGGGGCGGCTTCACGGATCTGAGTGACAGTTTGCTCATCAGGTCCACCATCTTGAAGGCGGAATCTTTGACCGTCCGCATCGCCGATTCTTGAAACGCGGGATCCCGGCCATGGCGTTCCGCATTCTGAGCGACCAACGACAGCCTCGCTGCCAAATTTTTCAGGTCGTGCACACAGAACACGGCGAACCGGTGAAGGGCCTCCAATTCAGCCGACGCCTGCCGGTCCTCTGTCAAGGTCGCATGAGAGAGCAGCATCCCCACGTGATGGGCTATTCCACGCAGCAGATCTTCATCGTCCGTGCCATACAGCGCGCCGCGCAGTTGTGGGCCCAACGAGATGAAGGCGATGACGTGCCCCTGTGTGCGGATCGGGAAACAGAGCGCCACGCCCGACGTCCGGAGAGGATCCGTAGGCACGAGGAAGCGGTCTTGCGTTCCGGTCGCTTGTGGTTCCACCCAGACCGCGCTATCCCGCTTCCTGAGTGCCGTGACAATTGGATGGGATTGTTCGATCGGCTCCGGTTCAATCTTACCGGTCATCGAGCGAACGAGGCAAAATCGCTGATCGGCCTGGCGAAACGACCAGATGGAAACCTCGGTGGCCAGGAAGGTCTTGATCAGCACATCCAGCAATCGGTCCATGATGGAATTCTTGTCGGCCGCCCCTTGAAACGCCTCGGTGGTTTGAAGCCACTGCATGCGGTAGTCGTATTTCGATCGATGGAAATTTCTCGTGATGAAACGCCGAATCTCGGCGCGCACCGTCTTGGAGAACGCGGCAACGACCAACCCAACAATCGCCGTGAATGTCACGACCACACTGAGTCCGACACCCAGTGGGTGATTCGCTTCCCGCAGCCAGCTCCCCACAGTGCCGATTGTCAAAAGGTAGAGCCCGATGATGATGAAGGTCACCGACCCCACTAGAGCTTGATGGGACACATAGGCATGAACAAGCGCTTCTCGAAGCCGGCTTCGCCTCAGCCCATGAGCGATCAGGCAGAGTGCCATGAACGTCACGATACTGGAAACCACCACCTGCTCCGCTTGCCAGATCGGGAACAGCAACATTTGGCTGGCCTCATAGATTTGGTACCCTGCCAGCCCGCCCAACCCGATCACGATGAATTTCAGCTTGTGGCGGAACGGCTCACGGCTGGCTCGCAGGATCAATTCCAATTGGGCCAACCCTAAAGCCATCCCAATCACGATGAACACGTATGCGACACGTCCCCATGAGGTCAGAGACATCGCGGCCGGTTCGTCGGCAGCGACCTCCCACTGAAAGACGAAGCCGGTGATGGTGACCACCGCCATGATCCCGCCCCCGATCCCGATGATGCGGGCACGCCAGACCGGCGAGACCTGCTTACTCGATTCGGCCGGAGTGAGGAATGCAAGTCCAGCATAAAGAACAGCCGCCGGCTGAATGAGTCCTGCGGCCATTGCAACTTCTCGCCAGAACAGTGCGTGAGCCTCATCGACTAATCCGATTCCATCAGCAAGGTTTGCCAATGCAACGAGGGCCAGGAGTCCCGCAAGACTCCGATTGAAGACACTTCTTCGCCTCTGGACAAACAAGACTGTAGCCATACCGGCTGCCATCACTCCGGCAAGACTCGGGGCTGTGACAAACCACGCCAGGGGAGCCACGCTACACCTCCACCATCTGCAGAGAGCTTGGTCCTGTGCTGGACCACATCACTCAGCCGACATGTCGATACAGGAGCCGACCCGCCAAGACCAGCACCTTGCGAGGAACGCGGGCACAAACGGTTGTCGCCAGACGCACTTTCAGACGTTCCAAACGGGGTGACACCACATCGGCAGGACCACGCCACCGGGTAAGAGGCACCGCGTAGGCTCCCCAGCGCTCCTTAAACCTAATCAATCCCGGATTGTCGATCTCCGAGCGACCAAGGTCTAGCTCCTCCATCCCGGCCAATTTCGCTGCTTGGATGGCTTTCCACAAAAGCATCGGGGTCGCTCCCAGACTGTTAAACCGGGCATCTGAGCCTCCGTACTTGTAATACATCTTTTTCTTGTGATTCATGGTCAAGATTCCTGCAATGGGCTGGTCCCCCTTAAAAGCCACCCGAATACAGACATCCTTTCCCATACAGGAGACAAGATTCTGAAACCACTCCAACGGCTGCGGCGGGAGATGTTGACGCGACCTCGACAGTACGATGAGCTCATAAAATGAGCGGACGAGGCATTCGTCCCTACCATCCTCGTACCTCAGTCCTTGGTGGTCCGCGCGACGAATTCTCCTTCTAATGCAACTCTTATGGAATCCCTTATACAGGGCATCGAGGCTCGACCGGAGGTCGAGCCGATGCCATCGAAAGACTTCGCACTCCCTAAGGCCCTCCTCGACACCGCTGAGGACGCCGCTGGTTCGCATTTCGACATACTTCCATCGCTGTGTTCTTCGGAGCGTTTCGATATGAGCACAGAGCGCCCGGAGTTGCTCGATGTGTTCGACCAGCGGTTCGCAGTGGTCCGTGAAGGGCAGCGACACCAGACGGCAGCCGGTCAGCCAACTTCGAGCAATACAAAACAAAAGGGCGTTGGTCAGCTTCTCAGATGGCCTGGAGGTCGTAAAGGCGACCGGTTCATATCCGTAGGTGGTACGCAACGCTTGAAGCCAACCGATGGTATGGAAAACGGAAGAGATCGGATGTCTATCGACGAATTCGGGCCACCGATTATCCCGAAGAGGGCTTATTGTCCAGACACGACCTCGTTCCAAGACCATCGCACCCCTCTCGGCATCAGGTTCGCCCACAAGCTGCGGGTCCGAGGTTCCGGTCAGGTTTGTGCACGAGCCCCGTCATGGAGGTCATGCCCTAACCGCTGTTCCAACTTACGCAGCAACCAGACAAGAGAAAAGAGCACTGCGAGCGACACGACAAAGAGCGGAATGCCGCCACTGCGATGAAGTGCGCTGTCCGTAATAAAAGCGGGATCGACATAGTTCGCCAGCAGCGCCAAGCCGACGATTCGGAAGGCGTTCTTAATGATGGCCAGCGGAACGACCAAGGCCACCAACACTGTTCTGGCCCACGCGGAGGTCAAAAACCAGTAGCCGGCCACGAGACTCGTAATAACCAGTGAGAGAAAGGAGCGAATCCCGCTGCATTCCTCTGCAACAAAGATCGTGAAATTCGACAGGTGGAAGATGAATCCTTCGCGAATGACTTGGATTGGAAGGATCAGGAACATGAAATCTACCATGTCAGCTGATCCGCGCTGCAAGAAGCCGATGACCGCGTCGAGAAGAGCCGTAGGCAATGGAACCATGAAGAAAAGCATCATCAATGCGAACACGTTCTTTCGAACGCACTCAGCTCCAAAATTCAGCAGAAACAGGCCCCAGCACATCACAACAAAAGCCAAGACGGCCATAGCGAGTCGATCTTGTGTCCCGTCTTGTCCATCAGCGAGCCAGTAGCAGACGACGCCAACGGCCATGACCAAAGCGCCGGCCGTCGGACTCCATGCCTGGGAAGTCAGTATGGCGGTTCGGTTCAGAAACAGCAGGTAGATCGTCAGCACCGGAATCAACAATACGTGTGAGAGATGTTCGTTCGCTGCGGCGAGTGTAAAGAGATTCACGAGTGGTACCCAGAACCAGACGCACAGCGCACCGAATAACAGAAGGGCAAGGCCGTTCCGTTGCCCCGGACGCCCCAAGCCGGCTCCGTCCTTGTCAGAACGCCACGCTTTCACGAATGCCCGCATGTGATTCTCTTGCGTCCGTGAATACTGTAGGTTAGCAGGCACCCCTGCCAGTAATGACCGCAGCCGGTGTCGCCAGCAGGATCTTGATGTCGAACCACAGGGACATGGTCCTGGCATACCGTAAGTCGAGGCGCACCATCTCATCGAACGTCGTGCGGCTTCGGCCAACCACCTGCCAGAGACCGGTCATGCCCGGCACGGCCTCCAACACGCGACCTCGGTGCCACGGCTTGTACTGTTGCAGTTCGTACGGGAGCGGCGGCCGCGGCCCCACGAGAGACATGTCGCCGATCAGCACATTCCAGAGCTGAGGCAGCTCATCGAAACTTGTGCTTCGGAGAAACCAGCCGACGGGGGTGATCCTCGTATCATTCGTGAGCTTGAAGACGACCGGCTTCTGTTGCGACTGCGCCTTGTCGCTGACGGTGATAAACCAGCTCACATAGTCGTGATGGACCCGGTGATCCGCCGTGACATACATTGTTCGGAACTTGTACATCGTGAAGGGCCTCATCAAATGCCCGACCCGTACCTGCCTGAATAGGACCGGCCCGGGTGAGGACAGCTTGACAAGAACGGCAAGGAGGGCGAACACCGGCAAAAGCACGAGGAGCAGCAGGGTACTGATCACAACGTCCATGCCTCGCTTGAAGATTTGAAAATTTAGGACAGCAGGCTGATTCGCCGAGAGTTCCGGATACAGCAGCGGATCCATGGAGAGTCCCTGCTCCTCGTTTGATGGGGTAGGCTCCGGGTACACACGCAACCTGATCGAGAGGTGTTGGGCAAGCTCCTCATGACCTTGAAGCCTGATCGCACTCCGGACTGTACTTTCAAGGCGATCGCAGGTGCCAGCCTGGTCGGCTGGGCCGATCTCAGGCACGATCAGACCTATGACGCACGACGGTTCAAACCAACCAGGAATATCGAACTCCGAAGTGACCGTCGACAAGGCATTTGCCAGGACGGCGGCGTAAGCAATCCCCTCCTTGCCCGACCTGTTCGGAAGGCCGACCAATAGCAGCACCATCGTCAGCCCGGAACGATCTGCACGCTTCCGTTCCCGCGTGACCGCCTGTTTGAAGAGCCGCTCGTCAAGCAGCATTTGGTATTGCGCCGTCACGGCGATCTCTCCGTCCATGACTATCCCGTCGTTTCTCATCCGCTCCCCTCCAGCCCACGAAACCTAGGCCAACACAATCTCCTTGTGCTGGTTGAGCGACTGCTCGGCCGCTTCGAGAATGCGCACGACACGCAGCCCCGCCAGTCCATCGTTGATCGGTTTTGTCCCCTTCAGAACGCAGTCCAGAAAATATCGTGCTTCCACCCTCAGCGCTTCTGCCTCTTCGATTTTTGGCGCGTACATATCGCCGGTCCTATAGCTGACCAAGGCCGCATGCATGCCCGATTCATTCTTGATGTCGGCGCCTTTATCGTAGATGCGAAGCTTTTCCGCCAGGTCGAGGTCATTCCAGACCAGCATTCGTTTTTGGCCGCCGACCAACGTCGTGCGCACTTTCACGGGGGAGAGCCAATTCACGTTGATGTGCGCAAGCACATTGTCGGGGAAATACACCGTGAGGTAGGCGATGTTTTCGAGATTGTTCACGTGGGCTCCGCCGGTAGCCACGACCAGCTCGGGCTCAAGCCCGATCAAGTAATCCATAATCGACAGATCATGCGGCGCGAGATCCCAGAGCACGTTTACGTCGTGCTGAAAGAGTCCGAGATTCACACGGGTCGAGTCATAGTAGTAGAGCCGTCCCAATGTACCCTCGTCGATAAGTTGCTTGATCTTCCGGACAGCTCCGGTAAACAGGAAGGTATGGTCTACCATGATCTGGAGCCCGCGACGATCCGCCAGTTCGATCAGGTCCTCGGCTTCGGCGGAGGTTGCGGTAAAAGGTTTCTCCACAAACACATGTTTTCCATTCTCAAGCGCCTTTGTGGCCAATTCGTAGTGGTACGACACCGGCGTCACGATCGCCACCGCGTCGATATCCGGGGCGAGAAGCACAGCATCCGGGTCAGTCGTCACACCGATGCCGGGATGTGCCGCCATCGCACGCGTCAAGGCAGCGGCAGACCTGTCGCAGACAGTGACGACCTTGCAGTCGGGATGTCCGATGAAATTCCGCACCACGTTCGGGCCCCAATACCCATACCCGATCACACCGAGACTTAGCATAACGACACTCCTTGAAAGAGGTTATAGGACCTGTTCCTTCGGAACCAGGAAACGGAGAGAGGGAGTCGGCTGCGGTCAACGCTCGGAGCTAATCCTGCTCGAGAGCATGTATCTGAAGGGAGTGGCCATTCATCAAAGTGAGGCCGCCATGTAAGCTGTCCTCCAAACGGGTCTTCAAGCTATCGCGCCCATCTCTGGCCGAACCCGTCCGTACCGTCGTCAACAACACCCCGATGATCCGGCCATGCCGATACCATCCGATGTAGTCGGTGTCACGAACGCTCATGGACAACAGCGAGATCGCCTTCCCGGCAAGCTCCGATCCCAATGGCACAATTAGCCCTTGCACGTTTGTGCGGTAGACGAGCAGGATCTGGCAGAGCTGACCCGCTCGCTCGGAACGCTTGAACTCTCGGTGGACGAGATCGCGATAGACCGTTTCAGAATAGATGTCTGCAGAAGAGGAAGACTTGTTGCCCCTCATCAGACCGAGCAAAAATGCGAGCAGATTTGCTGAATCCATGAGCATGTCGTCAAAAGGTGATACCGCCCCAGGATAGGGCCATTGAGATGGAGATGGAGGGAGCGCTCTCGTCGCTGGGCCGGCGACCTTAACCGTGGGTGTCGTGACCTAGCGAAGGTTTACCGTGCGCAGCAAAAGCTGCCACCTCGCGTGGAAGGGCATACCAACAGGTATCCCCGTAGCGGGTAAGGACGTACTTGAGAAGACCTTCATACAGATCGGCAGAATACTCTGAGGAATTCGGTTTGCCATCAAAAGACATGTAGTCAGGATGGACAATCACCAGAGCCATGCCACCGTGCGAAGCTATCCAATCGAGTTTCTTCGTCCACAGGTCGACCGTCATTTCTTTCAAGAGCACGAACAACGTGAAATCCTGCGGAAGCGTATACGGGAGTTCGAGGTAGCCTCTCGACCCGTTGCGCTGAATCCAAAAGGGGAAAATCGTTCCGACTCCATCCGGTTGCGGCTCGAACGGGTCCGTATCGAATGTGGATGCATCGTAGAGCATATCGAGTTTTTGAAGCCAATCGAGGTTATGAAGCATGTAGCCGGACCGGAACCCCGATGCCCCCCACATTTTGAGATACTGATTGATTTTCTGAGCTTGAGCCTCAAAGTGCCGCGGTGAACGATACAGCGACCCATCGTGATGCAAATCATGGACACCGACTTCAAAGCCTTCGTGCTCGAGAACAGCCCGGAACGTGTCGGGAACTCGGTACTCTCCTTCCGGCACAAAGTTGAACGCTGCGCGAATGCCCAAGGCTTTGTCCAGATCGGCCAGCTTCCGGCAGCGTGCCAACCCGCGCGCTCCCTCGACGTCATGTGTCACGACAAAGGCGAATTCCTTGCCCTTCGGCCATCCCGGCCAACCCTTCGGCGGTCGAGCTGCAGACGGCGAAATAGGCCAGGAACCGCTGACCTGCTTCCGCAGATGATTGGCGATCAGACGTCGTACTCGTACTCTGATGGCCCACGGGATAGCCGGCCTCAGATAATAGTATGCCTTCGTCAGGAGCGGTGTGGTTTTAGCGATCCCCATGGGTGACTGAATCCTCGCCAAGAAACACCCTTGAACTAGGTTCTGTCATGCGCCAAAAGACCCAAGCGCTGTCTATCATACATATCTAATCCCCCAGTACCTGTCGGCACCACTCGCGATGAGAAAGGTACCACTCAACCGTTTTTCGCGATCCCACCTCGAATGCATGCTGTGGAGACCACTTCAATGGCGACAAGACGCTGACCGAATTAGCTGAGCAATTTCGCGTCCATCCCACCCAGATCACCGAATGGAAGCAGCAATTGCTGGCCCGAGCCACGGACGTATTTGGCGGGACGAAGGCGCCATCGGAGACGCCCGATCTCATAACGGTTCACGCGAAGATCGGGCAACTGGCGCTGGAAAATGATTTTTTAGAAGAGGCGCTCATCAAGGCAGAATTGTTGAGCGCACCGCGATGATCGACCGCACCCATGCTCTGCCGTCGTGCAGGCAATGCCAGTTGCTCGGTGTGGCACGCTGGACGGCCTGCTAACAATCGCACAGGAACGGAGACGGCACGTGGATGTCAACACTGGAAAAGTCGGGCAGCTACACTTTTCCGCTTAAACTGCCCTCATTGTACCCGCAGATTCGTGGGTGGCGAAGGAGGGATGGCGTCAGTGTCAGTGCCAGAACCATTGATGCCCATGTCTTTTCCGTCACTGCCTGCGTTCTTCCCGAGAGAGGCAGAACTCAGTTGGTAGGCCGTCCACGTGTTGGGCGAACTGCCCCCCACGAAGGTAGGTGTCCCGATGAGATTATTGCTGCCGCTCGCGATGTTCGAGGTATCAAAGAGATTGTTCGTTACGGTGCAATTTGTGCAGGCAGGTGTTCCGTTTTGAGTCAAATTCACCCGGCTAGACCCCAAGAAGATATTGTTCCGCAAGAGCAAATTCGTCGTGTTGCCGTTCTCCGGTTTACCGTTGAAGTTGACGCCCGCATTCTTCATCGTGTTGTGCTCGTACAGCGGATTCGAGATGGTTCCGCATTGGACGGCCACCCCGTTGCTGGAGCTATGTTCGAGGACGTTGTGGGTAAACACTTCGCTCGCACCGCCATCATAGAAGCCAAGATCGACAGTATTGTTGGTGAAATAATTCCCGGTGACGGTCGTATGGGATTGCCCGTACCCTTGGATGGCATCGACGTGGGCAGCACAATTGCCTTGGACGATTCCGGTGAAGGTATTTCCTGGTCCAATCACAACTCCATACGAACCGACCTGAATGCCGTCGGAGCATCCGCCCGGACCAAAGGTGTTGTTCGAGACGACCACGCCAGCCGGTACGGAACCAGGCCCACCACCCCACGTAATACAGAGACGCCCCTCACACCCCGTCGCGTTGTGTGCTCCGAAGGTATTATGGTCGATAAGAATGTTATTGTTATTGAAGTTGACCGTGGAGATTGCGAGCTGACGAGTGCCAAAATCACTATTCTGAATCGTGATGTTTTTGGTCAAGCTGCCGGAGATCGTCGCCCCACTGGTGAAACTAATCCCGTCGAAGGTCACCCCATTGGCCCCACTCTGGGCTGAGAGTCCCATCGTCGGCCCAAGCGGGGTGGTAGCTTGAACTATGACACGAGGGCTTTTCGTAAAGGACCCGAGCGTGACCGATCCATAGCTCCCGGAGTTCAAGCAGATCGTGGTGCCTGCGGCGGCCGATGAGATCGCCGATGCCAGGTTGGCACCAGGACTGAGGGTCTGATTACATGCCGCATTGGCCAGTTCAGACGTCCCTAAGAGAATTGCACAGACAATGAATACCTTCAAGCGGTGACATTTCATAGTTGTATCCCCATGGTTGTGCTAAATAGTACCTACTCTTGAGAAAACACGTTGTGTAGCTAGATGACTTAAGATATGTAGTGGCTGCTAAATAACCTGAGGCTTCATCAGTCTGCCACCGTACCCATAACCTGCTGTTCTGGTACGCAAGACATATACCTGCTCCAAATGGAGTATTTAAGATCGCTATCAGCGCCTTTAACATAATGAAAGATAATGTGGTTTCTTAACGATAGGCAATATGTAATTTGGCTGATGGTGACTGCCATGTTGGTCCAAATTGTAGGGAGACACCTCCATCGTAACGGCGTGTCAAGAGGTGGCCTCCGGGTCTAGCACGTAGTCGTGAAGAAAAACGGCTTGCGCGTTGGGCTCAGGACCCGCGATCCGGTCGGTCCATAGCAGAGCATGGACCGGGAGAGGTACTTACGCCTCTCGGCAGCGGATGTAGAGGTGAGGAGATCGGGAAGAAGCGGAAGAGCTTATCCGCTGGGGAGAGGCGCCTCGTCGGTCCGCCGCATCAGTGCGAACACCGGCTCTGCAACCGACGCCTGGGCAAGATTCGCACTCGCACCGATGATGAAGTACCAAAAGAGAATCATTTGATCAAAATACGATACTGAAAAAAAAGATACGACATGGCCGAGTACTGTACAGCCCATAGACCAGATAAAAAATCGCTCACAAAAGGTAAACCGAGCTTCATCACGAACTGCCGAACCGGTGACCTTAAAGCATTTGACGATCAGCCAGATAAATAGAACCAACCCGAGAAGGCCGCCAGTCACCCCTTGAGCGACATAGTGGTTTACAATGTCTACCATATTAGGATTAGCTGTAATACCACTCGCCATCCAGTGCCTTGTGTAAGCTGTGCCACTGAGCCACCACTCGTCAAAATGAACGACGGCGGCATTAATCAAGGCTGAGCGATACCATCCTCCTCCTCCTAAGACGTCACTTATGCGCGCTATCAAGAACCATACGGGATCCTTCATGTAAATATGTAATGCTACGAAGAACATCGCGATCCCCCACCGGATGGCTCTCATATTAGCCCTGACATACCAACAGAACAATCCAATGATGCTCGCAAGAAAGGCCAGAAAAGGTCCACTCGATGCTGAGGCAAAAATGATGACCGTAGCTGCCAAAATACCTCCTGTTGCAAGTGCACGATTGCGAGCACTGTAGACCCTCAATCCCACAAAAAGTGGCAAGGCGGTGGCCCCAAACGTTCCTGCGAGGATGGAATGTTTGAACGGACCCTGGCAACGGATACGTCCATTACGTATCTCTGAAAGTATAGGCACTCCGCCCAAGTATGAAAAAGAGTTTTTCCCGGTCATATGTTCTACGGCAAAAAGAAAGGCGAGAGGAATTATCATGATGCTGAGCATCTTCACGTTAAGAACAACGTCGTCTAAGTCTCGAATCGACGCCCGCACAATCAGATAAATCCCGAGTCCATCGTAGACAGTGCCAAGAGAGCCGGCCAGATTTCTACTTTCGCCATTCACTAGGGTGGAAATAAACGCGCTGGTCAGGAGCCAAGCGATGAAAACCTTGTCGATCGGATTCGGTTTTATACTAAATATTTCCTTCCTAACAAAAATTCTAAGCATACCGAAAGATATGAGGATCCTGATGATGTTGAAATGAAGCTCGGCTATTATGAGGGCCTGCCCCAATGACATGTAGCAACCAGCTATCAGCATGGGAACAAACGCGTACCGCCGCGGCAACGTAAACCAGAGAAAACCCATGCCCAACGTGATAATAAGGCTGATCGGAGCTATGGTGCTTTCTTCTTGTTCCATGTCGCAAAAGTTTGGTCGACGCTGCGGGTTCTTAGCAGTCGCTGCAGTTACTCTGAGTATTCGGAACGAATGCTTGTTGATGGAACAATTGGACTACAATCTGTTGCTTCGATAATTTGTGGGCCTGGATGTGGATGCGTCCGTTTGAGATGTGACCGTGTTCGCAAGAACCGAGATAGCTTGCTGGAGGGCGAGGTTGCCACGACCTTGTTTGAGCACGTCTTGGCCCAGCGCGGCCCAGCGGCTGTTGTCCGATGAACATTTTACCGTCGATGGGACATTGATTGAGGTTTGGGCCGGCCGGAGCAGTTTTCAATAGAAGACCCCGCCCGCGCATGTCCCGGAGGAGCTCTCGCTGTCAGCGGCGCTTGTAGAACCCACAGATGGTCAACGCTGGAGGCATTGTCTGATTCATGAAAACTACAAAGGTCCTGTCGGTCTCAGCATCTACCTTACCTTCGCAAATATATCCCCGTAGATTCGATGTGGCGAATGAAATCCCGGTTCTGTCCCGGAGATCTCAGTTAGTGATTTCTTCAGTTCAGCCGCTTCCACCCAGCATGGAAGTTCAAACCGCCGCGGATCTTCTATCGCATAATTAAACAATGCACCGTCGAACTGGTCCTTCGCCAAGCATCGGAAAGTGGCAGCGAGGTCGCCTGTGTTGAATTCAAATGAGAGGAGTTTCGGGAAGGTGCTTAGTCCGTCCAGAACCGATTCCTCGAATCCCTCTACGTCGATCTTGATGAAGGCTGGCAAGCCGTATTCGGAAACTAGGTCATTCAAGGTGAGCATGGCGACCTGCACTTTTCGAGATGAAACCGCGTTCGGAATCCAATCGTCACGCATGGATGAGATATCGTCTCTATCATCCGAGACATTCAGCGTTACAAGCCCCGCCTTTGGACCCATGACGGCGTTCAATACGGTGATTGGCAAATCGAAATAGGAAATCTCGATGTGGCGAATACAATCCCGGTTCGGCTCGATCGCAATGACCCGATGGCCGAGTGAAGCGAACAACGCTGACAACATTCCGACGTTTGCTCCCACATCGAAGACCAGCCCTTCTGGTGGCAAAAGCGCTGCATAGAAATCCCTCATATTCCTTAGATGTTCACGTTTTTGAGGGTGAAGCGCTGCATTCAGAAAGCGCCCGAACCGGTGCAAGCCAAGCACCCAAAGGCCCTCTTCAACCCTTCTTCGAGATCGTCTCATGGCAACTCCACTCCTGCCTTCTCAAAAAACCACGTCCCTACTCCCGATGAAAATCGCTGACAGTATCGCGGAACAAGCGAGACGGGTGCGTAAGCTTCCCTGAACAGTGAAGAGTCCCAAGGGAGAATCTTCTGGCACTGACGTCTCCAAGGAAAACGACGGCAGATTGAAACTGGAGTACAATGGCGGCTTCGGCGGTCTCGCACGAAAGGAGTGGACCTATGAAGCGGTCCAAGTTCTCGGAGGAACATCGGGTGAGACGATTGAGAGGTCTATTCTATCTCAAATGATCGTTCTCATTGCTATTATTGTGGCTCGTTCTATCCGGCCCCACTGGGAAGTCACAAGCGCCTTAGCACAGGTGCCAGCCTGTCTCTTGCCTCTGTAAGTTGTCTTCGCACAAAAGGCCAGAGAGGATAGTTGCTAATGTTTTTCGCACCAGATAGCGGAAATGCCGGCAGTTCGGAAGCAATTTCGATCTTTTCCCCCGACAGCACAGGAATGGGTTCATCCGAAAGCTGACTCTTCCATTCTGAACTGTTACGCATGCGTCTCCATGCAAGAGGCATAGATTCTGCCTGTTGCTCCAACGGCCGCTCCACCAATATCTGATTTATCCCTTCGGGAATACACACCTCAATACGTCTCGTGAACATTCTTATCCGAAGTAAATGTCCCTCCAGCCTTCGTGCATAATGCGATCTTGAAATCCCCTTCATGTCGGCCCAATGAATCGTTCCCAGGGAATTGATAAATCCCGACAAGTCTTCAAAGAGCTGGAGTCCCTCCGCAACGTCCTGGTGATGGCCTACCGGAATAATTGGATGTTCCAGTATGGCAGCTAGCAGTATGCTGTTGTGACATGTCATGGATATTCGAAACCTGGGAAACACCACCAGCCCTTCAACTATGTCAGAGGGTTTCATGCCGAGCGTTCGGAGCCACGGAGCCTGTTGGTTATGGTGGCGCAGAGAACCTGATGAAATGCAAGCAGCTTCGAATCCTAACTGTGCCATTTGGCTAAGAGCTCTCGCACTGCATGCTCCGTGTGGAGGCACCATCACTTTTGAGACTTCCACACCATGACGGCGCTCAAATTCGTCGATTCGACTGAGCGCCTGCCACAAATTCTTGCTCATACTTTCGTCCGTATAAGGCCTAGCCAATTCCTGTGCTATATGGTTATTCCCATGGATCAGCAATGATAGTTGTTCGTGATGCTTCCGAAACAACGAGACTGTCGGCTGGTGCACAAACCACGCATCCAGTGGAATCGTTGCGAAGCTGATGTGGTAGCCATGCGTTTGTGCGTGCGTCGCCACTTCGGCGAAATCAACAAACCCATATGTCCGCCAGTGCAAATTTGGATCGTCAAGCATGAAACAGGCCTGTATGGGTGGTTGTTCCCAACCGTGATCTCCGGTCAAGGCGCGCAAAAAAATCAAAAGTGGCAACAAGGACAAGAATTGGTTTCCATGGAAGTATTGAAAGAGTGCCTCACCTTCGTTCAATTCCGGAATCGATGCAGCCACGTAGTGATGCTGCCGCCCTACTCTTTCCTGCATCGCCCAAATCGGGGCACCTCCTTTTGAGGCGAGAACTTCCATATTGTCTAACAGTTGAGGCAAGGCCATCAGGTTCACAGCTTCATTCGCGTTGATCCGCCTCCCGGCTAGTGCGCTCGGAAGCATCGTGTTCCGGGAGAATGCGATGGTGGGTGATCCCCCACATGGAACTCGCTGGTTACTTCGTATAATTGCATAGCTGGGACAGTCGCAATGGGTAATGCGACGATGAGCCTCCCGGTCCGCTTCGGGGAGAAACCATGCGTCGATTCCGGCGGCGTCCTCAAATGTGCGTTCCTCAAAGCGAACGTCCAGAAGCTCGCCCAAGGCATCAAGCATTCGCCGCAGGCCTAAGGAATTCAAAGGTGCTGAAACACCTATTACTTTCATTTTCAGACTGTAGTCTACTCTTAACTAATTGTGTAATGACTCTATTGATTCGACATAGACATATTCAGCTACGACAGAAAGTTATCGACAAACATTTGATGCCATAATTCAATTGCGGTCAAAAGAAACAGCTCTTTCGCATAGGAAGGCTGTTTGATATTAGCATCGAGCATTTGCTCGACCATCTTTGGGGAAAAGTATTCTCTATTTATCGAGCTTTTACTCAAGAGTACGTCACGGACAAATCCTTCGATATCCTTAGACATCCATTCGTCATAGGGTACGGGGAACCCCGTCTTCTTGCGATAGAGTATTTGATCAGGAACCCGTCCTTCGAACGCCTTTTTCAAGATATACTTTGTGGTAAACCCCCTTAGCTTAAAGTCTGTCGGTAGCGAAGCCGCGTATTCTAAAACAGCGTGATCCAGGAGAGGCACTCTCAGCTCCACGGAATTCGCCATTGTGATTTTATCCGCTTTAACCAACAGATCATCAGGAAGCCACGTCTTGGTGTCAATGCAGAGCATTTTGTCAAGAAGTTCCATGTCACTGATTCTCTCAAGAAGTGATTCTCTATACTGTTCCGTAGTTTCCTTTTCCAGTGCGCACCTGAAACTGTCGGTATATAGCTCATGATTATGACGAATGAGGAATGAGAACGGAGTTGATGTCCTGCTGAAGTAATAGTCCTCAAACTTCACGTCCATCAAGCGGGCACCCTTCTCGATCTTAGCTGAGTTCACCAACCTATTTACCTTGAGCAGAAGTGACCCCGCTTCGGAGGAAAGAGGACCAAGAGCTTTTTTAATCCTTTCCAGCCAGACCAGGTTTCTATAGTCGGGATAGCCGGCAAACGCTTCATCTCCACCCTCCCCGGAAAGAAGCACCTTTACGTGGGAGCGGGCGAGTTTGGTAACGTAATAAAGCGCCACGGCAGGAGGTTCACAGACCGGCTCTTCCATGTGCCAGACATACTGAGGCAAGAATTCCGCAAACTCTCGTGAACTAATTGTCATATCGTAATGCCTTGTACCGAACCTATCGGCGGCAATCTGCGCGTATTGTCGCTCGTCAGCGAATTTTGCGGAATCAAACCCGATGGTAAAAGTACTGATTGGCTTGTCCGTCTGCTCGACGGCAAAACTGAGAAGTGCCGTTGAATCCACGCCGCCGCTCAGCAGAAAACCTACAGGGACGTCGCTGATCATATGGTCGGCCACAGCCTTCCGCAGCAGCTCGATAAGTTCTTGCTTTACTATGGTCTCAGTTTTCTTTGTTTTCATTCCGGGAAATCTGAGATCCCAATATTCGACATCTTTCATCGCACCGTTTCTGTATAGTAGGTAATGACCCGGCAGCAGCTTCTTGATGTTCTTGAAGAGTGTTGACTCACCAGGAATGTAGTGATACCGAAGGAGTGAATCGATAGCTCCGAAACTGATGCTGCGACTAACTGACTGATCAATCAGGACTGCCTTAATCTCCGAAGCAAAAATAAGACTGTCATCCGTTACGCAATAATATAGAGGCTTGATGCCAACCCTGTCTCTGGCGAGAACAAGGGTCTGCCCCTGCT
The DNA here is from genome assembly GCA_047150005.1 of Nitrospira sp. Classification (GTDB taxonomy): domain Bacteria; phylum Nitrospirota; class Nitrospiria; order Nitrospirales; family Nitrospiraceae; genus Nitrospira_C. The sequence goes on from AP038806.1 coordinate 170,651, forward strand.
TGTCCCACAACGCAATGGCGAACATCCCATGCAGCTTTGCGACAAAGTCTACGTCATACTCTTCGTAAAGATGGACAATAACTTCAGTATCGGTGTGGGTTTGAAATCTGTGGCCGGCCTGAAGTAATTCCTCCCGGAGCTGTCTGAAGTTGTAGATCTCTCCATTAAAGACCACCCACACGGTGCCGACTTCGTTACAGATCGGCTGCTTGCCAGTATCTAAATCAATGATCGAAAGGCGTCGGTGACCCAGCACAACCTGCTGCTCAACATACATCCCTTCGTCATCCGGACCTCGGTGGACAAGCATGTCCATCATCCGTTGGACAAGAGAGACATCCACCGGCCCGTCCCAACTAATCTTTCCGCAAATTCCACACATGTGCGAGCTATACGTTCTGAGCTTTTCGCTTCCGCTCCGCCACACTCGCCCAGCTGGGAGGCATATTCTTCATCACCTCGATGTTTTCAAAAATGCTGCTCTCGCGAGCGCCGTGTTTTTTGACCCATTCCGCCATCGCAGAAATTCCCTTTTGAAGTCCGGTCTTCTCGCGCTTGCCAAAGACTCGTTCCGCCTTGCTATGGTCTGAGAAGGCGATCTTCACCTCGTTTCGCGGATCCAAGTGTACAGTCTGGCATGGCAGATCCATGGCGGCGGCAACAATCCGTGCCAGCTCATTGACTGCGTGAGGTTGGTCAGCACCGACGTTGAAAATCTCATTGCGGCCTGCCGGATGGTTCACCGAGTCGGCAATAATTGGCGCTATATCGTTGATGTGCGTGAAGGCACGCTGCTGTTCCCCGTCACCGAAAATCGTCATGGGATCTCCCCTCAGTAACTGGTTCATGAAGATCCCCACGACGTTTCGATATCGGTCTCCGATATTCTGCCTCTCACCATAAACGTTATGGGGTCGGAAGATTATGTACTCTAGTCCGAACATATGCAGGCTGACCTTCAGCTCCTGCTCCACCGCTAGCTTGGCGATCCCGTATGAGTCTTCTGGCAGAGGGGCCATGTCCTCAGTCATCGGTGACTGCCCCGCCCCATAGACTGCGATGGAAGAGGTGAAAACTAGACAATTGATATTATAATTGATGCACGCATTGATAAGGTTCACCGAACCAACAAGATTATTTTGGTAATTGAACCGTTTAATGAAATGGCTCAATCCTTCAGCCGCATAGGCCGCCAAGTGATACACGTACTTGAAGGAGTACTTCTCAAATAATCGATTAATGAACTCATGGTCTAAGATCGATCCCTCGGCAAATACCGCACCATCGGGAACGTTGTCGACGAATCCCCCACTTAAGTCGTCTATGACGACCACCGTATGCCCCATCTTGAGCAGATGCTCGGCGACGTGAGACCCCATGAATCCGGCGCCGCCAGTAACCAGAGAGACAGGCATTGCGATACCCCCCTTTCACGAGATAAGAATATTTTATGCGGGTTCTAAGAGAGCGCCTGCAAAGCGTTACGTTGGCGTGGCAAGTGACTTGGCGTTGATTTCCGGCTCTTCCCCAACTTCTATAAATCGGACCGGGTCGAGGCGCCGGTTCCACTCCGCCGCGACTCGGTACATGTGCATCCGGCCCTTCAACGCATCCGTGCGTTTTACCAACTGGATCATGCCGTAACCAAGCTGCCGAACTCGCAGCCATATAAGTAAGACACGGCGGCAGCGGCGTGCTCCCTCCTGACCGTAATACTTGTAAAAGTAGCGATAGCGGTTGCGGCACTTTTCCAGTTCGAACTTGATCGGGAATCGGTTGACTGACTGCCCACCCAGATGCGTGATGCTTACTTCAGGGGTGTAAATAATCGGATAACCTGCTTGCCAGACCCGTCGGCACAAGTCGACCTCCTCGTAATGGTAGAAGAACTGCTCGTCAAACCCGCCCAAGCGCTTGATCAAGTCACCGCGGAACATCACACAGCATCCGGACTGCCAGTCAATCAGTCGCTCAGTATCTCCTTGCCATCCGGTATAAGTGTCGGAAATGAATCTGTCCGACACGTAAGCAAGTGGTCTCAGATAGAGTGCCGCGAGCAAGTCGCGCCAAATCGTCGGGAAGGGCCGGGGGGAGCCCTGATAGGAACCGTCAGGATTCAGGACGCGGCATCCAAAGCCGCTGGCTTCTGGGTGTCGGTCGGCGAACCGGATCCATCTGTCCAACGCCCCGTCGTGTATGATTGTGTCTGGATTCAGGATGAGGATATATTCTCCTCGGCTGGCCCGAATGCCCACGTTGTTTGCCTTGCTGAACCCAAGGTTCGCACCGTTTTCGACAACAAGAACCTGCGGGTGATTCTGTCGTATGAAATCAACCGAGCCGTCGGTTGAGCTGTTGTCGGAGACGATGACTTCGAATTCAGTCGAATGCGTGCCAGCGTAAATTGAACGCAGACAATCGCGGATAACTTTCAGGTCATTCCAACACACAATAACGATGGAAAGTTTCATTGCGTCCTCCCATTTCATGTTAGTCAGTTAGCGTCGGCAGATTATCTTTGGCGTGTATGCCTAAGAGGAAGAGGGGTTCGATCCTATTGCCAGACACTTTCGAGCAGAAAGAGGCGGCGGAGCTGTTGTCTCCTGATACACTTAATTAAGGCAGGGTCCGCCACTCGGGGAGCTTACATCCACTCCTACTTCCAGATACTGTCCTTCAACAGCAACCTGCAGATCTGCTGGTTGCGCAGATAGCGAATAAGTGCTGGGTCAGGAGCCTGTTGAACACCTTTAAGATATCCAGCGATAAAGCCGTAGAAAAGACCAAGCGCGCTGATCAGATAGGGTCTTTGAAAGGATCTCTTGAGACATTTCACTGCCATGAAAAGTGGATGGTATCCGGCGATGTAGTTCGCTCTTCCATTCTTAACCCATCCACCCCAGGTACCGTCGGCGGAACCGGTGTATTTATGGTGGATGAGCTTCAGATCCGGAAAGCTGTGGGTGGTCCATCCCAGCATGTTGGCCTTGACTTCATCCAGGGTGTCCCAGCCCGGAGCCTGAATTAATCCTCCGAGGGCATCCCAGCAGGCTTTCCTATAGATCTTTGTAGCGCCCCGGACATGGAATCGGGGGTTTTTCTCAACTATCAGCGAGCCATCAATATCGTGGTAGACGTCACCACCCCCAATGCCGAGCATCGGTTCCACTGCGAAATACTTGAAGCACTTCTCGAAGTAATCGGTGTCGAAGGAGAGATCGCCATCGAATTTCACCAGGAAGTCCCACTCTGATGTTGCGAGTGCTCTATAGCCCTCATTAAAGGCCTCAATGACCCCACCGCCGGATTTGCGGAATCCTCTATTTTCCCTATGAATGGCCTTTATCCATGCGCACTTCGCCACGTAACGATTAATGATCTGCCTGGTATCGTCCGTAGAACCGTCATTGACGATAATCCATTGAGTCGGAAGCGTCGTCTGGGCGACCATGGATTGAATCGTCTTCTCGATATGAGCCATTTCATCCCGCACTGGGCTTATGACAACGTATGTGAGACTGGGCTTAGTCATTTTCAACTACTTTATGAATGATTGATCGGGCTCGCTTAATCATACGCTGTGGTGTGTGAAGCCAATCGTAATCACCATTCAGTTTTGCACCGAACTAATCTTGATCATCACCAATGTTTACTGGAAGTCTCTTTATAAACATCGCGCTGTCACCTTCGCGATATCTGCCGATGATGGCTGTCACACAACGTCAGGCTGAACCGATCGCCGAAGACGTCGTCCGCTCTGGTTAAAAAAACTGTCTTATTACGGGACCAACGTCAGTCGGAGGGGACTGCGGCGGGCTGGAAGTTCTGGAAGCGGCAATACTACTGGGCGCCCTAATGTGACCTTCCCCCCTTTATTACACCAAAGCTGAGGAAGTTAGCTCCTGTGTCGGCTGGGCCTGGTTTTGATAGTTGGTAATGAACTCCTGGGGTGTCACATCCCCAATTGCGCTATGCGTCCGGTCTTCGTTGTATTCCCGTCGCCACGCTTCAATCACGACCTGCGCTTCCTGCAGCGTCACAAACCAATGCTCGTTGAGACATTCATCCCGAAACTTACCATTGAAGCTCTCGATAAACGCGTTCTGCACCGGCTTCCCTGGCTGAATGAAGTGCAGATGCACGCCGTGCTGCGCCGCCCAGGCATCGAGCGCCGTCCCCGCGAATTCTGGGCCGTTATCCAGGATCAGCGTCTCGGGCAGCGGGCGAGTGAGAAACACCCGATCGAGAATCCGGCACACTCGTGCCCCACCGATCGACACCTCGACCTCAATCACCGGGACCTCTTTCGAACACGGATCGGTCATCGTCAAACATTTATACCGTCGTCCGGTCACCAATCGGTCGTGCACAAAATCCAGGGCATAACAGCGCCCCGGCTGTGTCGGCCGGGGGAGCGCGACGCGCGGCACCGCGGCGAATTTCTTCCGTCGACGCCGGCGTAACGACAGGCCTTCGTCCCCATAATAAATCCGTTCCACTTTCTTATGGTTCACACGCCAGCCCTCGCGCCGTAAGCGCACATAGATCCGGGGACAGCCGTACCGCCGCTTGGTCTCGGCAATCTCGCGGATCCGGGTCCGCAGCGCCTCATTATCCTGCTCCCCTTGAAATTGAGACCACCTCTACGACATGGTCCTACGACGGACCGAGGAGGTGGCGATGGCAGCAGAAGCAGCAGAACCCATTGAACGGTGGACGGCCAAGCGACGCGTGGCATTGGTCGTGAGTATTCTGAAGGGTGAGACCTCGGTGGCCGAGGCGGCCCGGCAGCACGGCCTGACCGTGGCGGAGGTGGAGGCGTGGCGTGAGAAGTTTCTCCTCGGCGCCGAGAACGCGCTCCGGACTCGGCCCAAGGACGAGGAGGCCGTGAAGGACGAGCAGATCAAGAAGCTGAAACAGAAGATCGGGGATCTGGTCGTGGACAACGACATCTTACGGGAGGCCTTGAAACCCTTCCCTTTGGACCGGAAGACATCCGACGCGTGAGAGCCCGCGTGGGGGTCTCCGAGCGACGGAGTTGCCAGGTGCTCCGCGTGAACCGAGCCGGTCTGCATCGGACGAGAGCAACGGAGGGACGACGCCGAGGCCCCACGGCACCCCCGTGGCTGGAGCGGATGCGGTATTGGATTCAGCAGCATCCCACGTTTGGGTATCGCCGACTCTGGGTGATGTTGCGGTATCAGGATGGGATCCTGGTGAATCGCAAAGCCGTGTATCGCGTGCTGAAGCAGCAGGGCTGGTTCGTCCACCAACGCGTGGCGACCCCGCGCCCTCGGGTGCGAGGCTGGCGCAGTCGGGCTGGGCAGAGCAATGAACGGTGGGCGATGGACGTGACGCATATTCCCTGTGGCCAGGACGGCTGGGCCCATCTCGCGGCCGTGATCGACTGTCACGATCGGGAAGTCATCGGCTACGAGTTCGCGTTGCGCAGTCGGGCCAAGGAGGCGGAGCGGGCCGTCGAAGCGGCGTGCCTGCAGCGGTTCGGGACGTTGCGGCCTACGGGCGCACCGGTCCTCCGCAGTGACAACGGCCTGATCTTCCAGAGTCGCCGGTTTCGACAAGCCTGTCGGGACTATCGGCTCCAACAGGAATTCATTACGCCCTATACGCCGGAACAGAACGGGATCATCGAGCGGTTCTTCCGGAGTCTGAAGGAGGAGTGCGTCTGGCAACACACGTTCCAGACGTTTGAGGAGGCGCGACGGATCATTCGGGACTGGCTCCATTGGTACAACGAGGGACGACCGCACAGCGCCTTGGCGTATCGGAGTCCCGTCCAATTCCGCGCGCAACAGTCAACCCAGGTGGCTTGATTTCAGGGGAGCACTACATCATCGTCGTGGCGACGACTCCGATACCGAAGCGTCTGGCGATCGAGGGCCAAGAGCCGGCACATCCGTCGTTGACTGAGCCCAAAGCGCTCGGTGCTCCACTGAGCCGCCGCTCGCTTCGCCTTGGGCCCTACCAGTTTTTTGCGTTGACCGCTTTCAGCGCCTGGATGTCCAGGGCGTGGTCTGCCACCATCTGCTTGAGCCGCCGGTTTTCGTCTTCCAGCTGGCGGAGCTTCTTCACATCACTAACTTCGAGCCCGGCATATTTCGCCCGCCACTTATAAAACGTGGCGTCCGAGATGCCGTGTTTGCGGCAGAGCTCCTGAATGCCTGTGCCCGCCTGGGCATCCTTGAGTACCGCAATGATCTGTTCCTCCGTGTGCCGCTTTCGTGTCATGGCCCCCTCCTGTGGGGCCCATCTCAGCACAGGTGCACTTCCTTGCCAATGGTCTAGTTTTCAGGGGGAAGGTCAAATGCATCATCGGACTTACGCCAAGCGTCTGAATCCGTCACCGGAATGATCGTGACAGTAGCTCTCCACAAAGCAGCGCAATATTCATTGCATCTTACTGTGACTCCCGGTTTACGAAGGAACCTTCTCCTTTTCCCTATAGAAGCTTGCAGAGGAGAGGTTAATGCGACTGTTCTCAATGTATATTCTTTTCTTGAGACTCTTCTCCAATTTTCTTCTGTATGATCGATCATAGAAGAATTGTCTTCGATCCTCATGAAGAACCGGCAGCATCTTCCCCCAGCCTGGCTTGTGTGTTGCGCCGAGTGAGGCCTTATGAACACGATAGCGTATGAGTGGCTCCCTAATTACTTGCCCTCGATAACCGCATTGAACCATATCAATCCAGAACACCCAATCTTCGAAATATCCATCATATCTAGTCAAAAAGCCCGATCCATTCTGTTCTTTTACTCTTTCCCACGCTTCCCTTCTAATGACACTATGCGAAGGCGACGTAGTACGTTGTCTTAAGAAGAATGGATCCAGATCCTGTGTTTCCCATATAGATTCAACATCACCGAAACATTGAACCCAACTATAGCAACTTCCCAAACTCTCATCGCTTTCAAGAAGAGTTAATGTCTTTTCCAAATATGTAGGCTCAATAAAATCATCAGGATCTAAGTAACAGATATACTTTCCAGCAGCCTGTGCTGCCCCATTATTTCGCGTCTGCGCCAGTCCCTGATTTGCCTGATGAATAACCTTTGTCTTTTCATAGCAAAGATTATGTAATACATACATTGTACTTTCATCCGTTGAACCATCATTGATCACAAGTATTTCAAACCTTTGGAACGTTTGGGCAAGTACAGACTCAATCGCACCTTTGATAAACATTCCATAGTTGTAGCAAGGGATAATCACGGACACGAGTGGCTTCTCTACAGGCCATTCTTGCTGCTGTTTAGTCTGGCATTCTATTCTATACATCTTTCTAGATAACCAGTGCGCATGACGCTCAAGATACATTCCCAGTCTCTTAAGCAAAACAACACCCCCATCTCTTCTGAGTATATGGATTGCCTCTTTCCATCGTTGTGATGCCGTCATCACCGTTGTCCCTTCAATTCGCCGTGCCTGGAGCGCTCCGCGGCGAATTCCAATGCCTTTTCAAACAGGTCCGTGGCATCATCCCAAGTGAAGCCGGTCGCGGTGCTGTATGCTGCATCCGACATTTTCCGCCATTCCACTTCCGGCAGACGCAATACGCGTAACAGACGATCCGCGAGGGAATCTACATCCTTCACATCGACTATGTGGCCGTTTACCCCCTCCTCAATCATATCCATCGGACCCCCAACACGTGTCGACACGACCGGACACCGGCAGGCCATCGCCTCAAGAGGCGGTAAATGAAATCCCTCCACGAGACTCCCGCATAACCACACGTCACATTGAGCGTAGAGGTCCCTGAGCTTTTCCTGTGGTGGCTGGTGATGAAACTCTGCGAAGTGCGGAAGTCGTAGGCTAAAGTCCGGCTGCTCCGCTCCGAAGGAGACGACTCGAAGCGAAGGCATCTCCTTCGCAACTAGCCGCAGCACCTTGATACTGGTACAACATCCCTTCAGGGGGGAATTATGATGCAATAATCCTACGGTGGGAACCGACCTTTTCCTTCTTGGAACGGCGTGGAACTGGTTCAAATCGACACCATTGGGCACGTGCGAAACTACTTTATCTCCAAACTTTGTTTCCGCAAGATCAACCAGCCACTGGGATACCGCAATCTTGTGCATCGGCATCCTCCAAGTTTCTTCCAATTCCGGATTGGTCTTACCTTCCTCCTCTTCATAACCCTGAATGAAAATTGCCTTCGCGCCTTTTGAGCGAGAAAGTCGCTCCACTCCGTAAGCGGTCCTATAATAGGTCGCCACCACAACATCCGCATCAGGCATATCCGCATTCGTTACCGGCCTAATCTGTTCCAGCACGCGGTGCTCCACATCAATTCCATCAATATGAGAAGGCTCTCTCCTTCTTCCCGGCCACCCCCCGCCCAAAATGATCGACTTAACCTTGTGTCGCAATGTATGAGTTATCGGCGTCGAAATGAAAAGAATTTTATGACCACGTTGCTTCAATCGTTCGGCATAGATCGCTATCACCCGCACACCTCCCTGCAAGCCTGCGAACGGAAGCACAAATGTGATTTTCATTTTCTAAGTCGCCTTTTCAAGACAGCGCTATGGGGTTTAGGCAATTCGGCTGGTCCCGCGCGATGCAGTGAACAACTCCCCATTCTCATTGTAACCCCCAAGCCATCGGAGTGGCTGGACCCAGGGGAACAGGATTGCGCATCTTGGATTCGATCTCCTTCTGAGTGTATGCGCCATAGCGTTCTTCAGCCATCTTGCTTCCTGTTGATCGAGTCATTCGCCGGACTTTCGATCATGTCCACTTCTACCAACTTGCCATTCACGATGGCCTCTGATTGTGTCGCGCTAATAGCGGTAGACGTGAAATACGTATAGGGCAGATACGACTCTTCAATGTGGAAGAAAAAGAAGTGAACGATGTGGACAGTTCAGTTCAACCTGAGAAGGCGCACATTTGTTTCTCATATCGCACATTCTTCATTGAGAGTTTGTCCCTTGTTATCATTAGAATCCGGGTTTCCATTTTTTAACTTGGTCGATATAACTTCACGATATGCCTGAAGTAACTTCAACCCGGCTACATTCCATGTGATTCCTGGTGCCGTACTCAATCCCTTGGCACGCAGCCTATCCAAAAGCGCGCGATCTTCATGGATCATGGTAATGTGACTTGTAAGGGTCTTAACATCCCCGACATGATGCACCAATGCATTTTCCATATGCCGGCAAATGTCTGTACAAGCGTCGGAAACCAGGGGTACACACCCACTTCCCATCGCTTCCGTGCAGACCAATCCGAATCCTTCCTCTATGCTGGGTAAAACCAAAATATCACTTTTTCTCATCAGTTCCGGAACGTCGGTTCGATGTCCTAGAACCTGGACGCTGGGATGATTCAGCATCGGGGCTAATTTTTCGTAGTAGGTAGTAACAAAGTCTCCTGCAATTAAGAACGTGCCGTTTTGAGAGGCTGGGGAGTTCAACCACGCCTCTAGAGCATAGTGTAAGCCCTTTCTCACTGCGCACACACCGACAGAGATCATAGTCAATCCCCGGTCTCTCGGTCGCGCTTCTTTGTCGGGATAAAAACACTTCTCATCATACCCATATATATGCCGGACGAGCTTTTTGCGTTTAAATCCTTGGTCAAGAAAGGTTTGCACTACAAACTCAGATGGACACAAGAGAGAATCGGTCAATTCATACTCAATTTCCTCCTTGGCAAGGACATCTGCTTTATAGGCGTGCTCATGGTCAGGCGGCAAGCTCACTCCCAAGCGATTGCATTCTTGTTGCACGACCTCATAGGCGAATCGGGTATGTGCATTGGGTCTTTCCAGAACAGTGGGGATGCCCAACATCGCAGCGGTTCTTAACGTGCGCAATGCGCCTAGTGGCCAGGTATGGATGATATCGATCTGCCCTGCGAGTTTCTCAATTCTACGAGATACAATGTAGTCGTGGAGTGCAAAAGCTCGCATAGACCCCAATAGTCTGTAGGGGATTCGAAACCTCCCCCGGGCAAGGGTCGGTTGAACTCTGACATTGGCCGGTACTCGTCTGCTAAGGGCGCCAGGACAAACCAACACATCAGCTCCTGCCGCGGCAAGACCATTCACCTGTTGCCAGGCTGTATAACAGATCCTGTCAGCTCCCAGCTTATGTGGAAAGCTGTACAGTACCCTAATTTGTCCGCCACTGAGATTCATACGCCTTCCCCATTACTCTGCTTGACAGGAACCACAGTTGGAGCGATTTCTATGCTCCCTCAATAACCTTACGCAACGTCGACATCGCCAGGCTATTGTCGAAATCGAACCCTACTCTTAGATCTTCTATGTTTTGAACGGCCCTTTCCAATTCGTCAGTATTTCTTACTACTTTCGTATAACCCCGCCTTTCAAGCTCATAATGCAAATCTTCCTCCATATCGCGGGGAGTTGGAAGCTCACGATATCGGTATTCCCTCGGCATCACGATAAACCTCGTCTGATATCTGAGACACAGGGTGCCGATACCAGCACTCGCCTGATTGATGACATATTTTGCATTTAAAATGAGCTCGGCAATCTTTCCGGGAGAACAAAACTCAAACACCTCGGCATAACTGGATTTGTATTTCGTATGCCCCGCTTGAATAATGACCCTGTCTTTTATGAGTCCTTTTTCCACCAACTCTTCAACCCCTTGTAGTAATCTCGCAAAGGGTTCTTCCCTCGTCCCTACAGAGACAAATACATAGTCGGTGTTTTTGGGTTTGATAAATTCCGTTTGGCGCTTCAATACTGGCCCGATATAAATCGCATTTGTGTTTCGGCGATCTTCCCATTGCGTGTAAATCTTATTCCCGGTTTTGAGCAAAAATGTTGCGAATAGGGAACGAGAGTTCACTCTGGAATAGGTCTCAATACAAATGAATTGTCTCCCCAATAGACGGGAGAGTAGAAATGGAACGAATGCAGTCCGGCCCGATCCGGTCGAGATCACATGGGTTGGCTTTTCCCTAGCAAATATTTTTAACAGCGGTCTGACCTGACGCAAATAGGTCCAAGGCTTCTTAAAGTGCCCCATTTCTATGTAATATGCCGATTCTTGCCTCAGTGGACTCTCCGTCTGTTTACTTCTATTAGTGATCCAGAAATGGTTATACCGATTGTACAAATCGGATAGGTTAGTCATCTGCTCAAAATGCCCGCCGGTGGTACAAACCAAAGCGATCTTAATCTTTTCGTTTGTACCCATTATTTCCTCTCACCTTCCCCCTGAAAACTAGACCATTGGCGCGGAAGGTTGCTTGTGCTGAAATGGGCCGCAAAGGAGGGGGCAAGACACGCAAACCGCACACGGAGGAGAAACAATCACCAAATCGTACTTTTGATCTGAAATTTGTTCTTTACTACTGTGAACAATTTATGAAGGGCGACCTTCGGATTGTGCATCTCATCAATAATCTCATCAATAGCGCCTTTCAGCACTTTTCTCCACGGAAAAGGGTATCCAAGTTCCCTGAGCCCGGACGCGTGGAATCTCCAAAATTCCAGGCCAGCCAGATTCAATAGGTATCCACCTAGGTGCCTCCAGTACGTTGTCAATGCCTCCTTCTTAAGCATTGTGAATTCATTTTCGCCAAAATAGATCGGTCCATATTGCAATGTCTTATCCAAATCTCTGAACTCACCCATGCCGAGTTGTTTTATTCTTGCGCCCACTGATTCATGGTGACTACGTTCTGTGGAAAGGATCTCGTGCACAAATCCATAGTCACAATATTGCAGATACTTGTATACCGCGCTTGTATCCGCGTATGGCCGCAAATGAGGAAAGAAAGGGATGTTCTTTCTGATCAAATCTGATCGATAGAGGCTACTCGTGGTGCCTCCAAAAACGTCCAACATATTGAGAATGCCTAATCGGCACACTTCGCGTCCTGAAATAGTCTCTACGTTGGGTGGTAGCCCCTTCCATTTCACGATGTTAGTACTCGTAAGCTGGTAACTTCCCACAATGCCCACCGAGGGATGAGCTTCTGCCAATCTGACCATTTTGCTCAAGCACTCAGGATAAAGCCAATCATCCGCTGAAACCACTTTGCAATATTTACTCTCTTCTGAAATAAGTCGAAACGCTATGTTGTGATTTTCTATGACTCCAACGAATTGATGATTACTCACCACTTTGATTCGTTTATCCTTACCAGCATGGTGTTGTGCAATTTCAAGAGTATTGTCGGTGCTGCAATTGTTGACGATGACGTAGTCCCAATTCTGGTATGTCTGGGCCAATACGCTTTCGATGCACACCGCAAGATACTTTTCTCCGTTGTAGACGGGAGTAACAACAGAGACAAGCGGGTCCTGCATAGTCATGATTCACGGTCTTGATACGTAACGGCTACTGACGACTGTTAAGCCCACGAAGACTCTGTGGCAGCATTGACCGGAGGGCTCTTCTTCAAGCTTCGAAGCAGATCCACGTAAATCGCTTTATGTCCCATGATGTGCAAGAGCATCCAAATGTACACTATCAGCAGAATACCCCCCCCTGCGACAAGACGTGGGGCAGGAGACAGCGATTGGCCGTAGAAATATTGGGCAACGAAGGCAACCAACGCCGCCACAATTGCCGAAAGAAAGGGTGGCCCGGATGCCTTCACGATGTCTCGCAAAGAAATTAATGTGCCATGTGTGCACCAGACGATATGTGGAACCAACCACAACGTCATGATTGCCGAATACGCGCACGCAACACCGGTGGGACCATAAGGCAATCCTAGGATGTATGCCCCAATCACTAAGGGAGCGATGACTAGGGCAATTCTCAAGCTTCGCCCCACCAATCCAATAGAATACAGAAACCAGCCAAACGGATTTATCATCGCAAAAACCAAGATTGTCGGAGTCAATAACTGGAAGATAAAGGCCGCCTCTTTCCACTTTGGCCCAAGGACAAGAAGGATGATGTCATTGGCAAACATTCCACAGGCTACTGTAATAGGCAGGGTCAGTGCCAAGAGCATAGAATAGCCCTTCAGGAAGTAAGCTTTTAGACGACCCGGATCGTCCTGAAGCCGTGATAGAGCCGATAAGGCAACCCCTGCGCTTACTCCATTGATGTTCTCCGTTGGAACATTGATAAGTTGGTAAGCTCTTCCATACATCCCAAGAGCCTCGACTCCCCAGAATCGCCCGAGGAGGACCTTTTCAAAATTATAGGCAAAATACACGATAAGGGCATTTAGCGTAGCAGTGCCTCCAAACCGCATCATAGATCTGATCCCCACTCCGCGATGCAGCCCTCCCGGAATCCACGAGGTAGCCAGCCACGAAGAGACGGTGGAGGCAGCCGGCGCTACAATTGCCATGCACACGAGAGCCCAATATCCAAAACCAGCGATGGCCATGCCAATTCCGACAGCAGTACTTACCAGCAAGCAAATGATTTCTATTACCGCGGCGGCGGTGAAATGCATTCGACGTTGAAGGAGAGCCGAATGCTGCACTCCCGCAGCGTTAAAGAGAAATCCGACCCCCAATGCCGCCGTCACCCAGAAAAGGCGGGGCTCCTGATAAAAAGAAACGAGGATCGGTGCAATCGCTAGCGACAGAAGCCCAAGTATCGCGCCCACGAGCATATTAATCCAAAATAACGTTGAGATCTGCTCGTTGGTGATCGTGGCTCGCTGAACGGTGACCACTGAAAGCCCCGCATCTTTGAATAGACTGAACACTCCCGTGACAGCGGTCACCATACCTACTAGCCCGAAGTCTGCAGGTTCAAGGAGTCTGGCTAATATCATCAGCGAGCCTATGCGAAGGGAGAAAGTCACACATTGGGCACAAATTTTGGCGAAGCCCCCTCGGAGGGTTCGCTCCTTAAGATCCTTCATGGGGAGATCAAACTGCCTGTGGAAACGGTGCCCGGAAGTTATTTCGTCTTTTTAGGGTGGGGTGTAAGCTGTGCCGGAGAGCGTGTTATTAGAATGACCGAGTCTGCTCCTTCTTCTGCTGAGGCCGAGGTCCACACTGGACCCGATACATTCTGAGATGCGGAATATTCCCCAGTCCGCGGGTTAAACCATTTGACCTCATACTGCCCTGGATCAAGCCGCACAGTTACATCGCCCCCGTGTGGCAAATAAACGACATATTGGCGACCTGGCTCCGCAAGACAGAATGCTCCCCGATTCACCAGTTCATCGTGAGGGTTGGCTTTCCACCACTCGAAGCTCGTAAAGAAGTGCACCATGTGGGCATGTCCATTCAGGAGCTTCATTGTATTATCGCCGCGCCCGTTCACCCAGCCCCCACCGCTATCCGGGCTCATCCCAGTTCCTCGCTTCGCTGTTTCGCCCGTGGTTTGGTAGCCTCCGGCCATCGCGATCTCCCATGCAACACGCCTGTTTGCCTCAGCCGAGGCAGCCGGAGCTTTGTAAGGGGCCCAATCAGGGTAATGATCCTCATACCCGTATTCCTCATTCACTTGTGGAATGATCCGTCCAGTCGCAGTCTGCTTCATACGTTGTTCTAACATCCACGCATGAATCGGCCGCTCCCAATGCTGAAAGCTCGTCATCCTAAACCAGCCTGAACTCCTGTCTTGATGGCGGTTGTCGATAGGATGACTAGTAGCCACATGATGATAGGGGTCCATTTCATACAGGAACTTTCCTGTCTCATGCGTCCATACTTCACTTCGAAACCCATCCACATCGTCTCCTAAATCCCAAGTCAGATTGGAATAGGCCCCTAGTCTGGCAACGGCATAGCGTATGTATCGTCGTTCATCTTCCGAGCCTGAGATCGGATGGATAGGCGTATCATTCCATCCCAATATGACTGAGACAATAATGTTTTTCTCGCGTGCAAATTTCAGCATTCGTTCGAATTTCCGCCAGTAATCAACGTTAAAACGAGTATAATCAAACCCTGGTTTAGCAATATCGTCCGGCCTTTTCGCAACCCATGGATTGAGGTGGCCACGAAAACCTCTGCCAGGCTTGATGGGCTCGTTCCAGAAATGATCCGTTCTCCCATCCAATAGGACCCGTACACGGTTGACCTCCAAATCGTGAAAGCGACTCAGACTTTCATCGATGACCTTTTCATCTTCCCAGCCCATCAGTAGAAAAGCCGTCGTTCCATTCAAAAAGTAATGCTCGCCCGTCCCATTCCAGATGAAATGCCACGGATACTCAGGATCCACGTCGATCATCCCACGACGCCCACCATGAACTGCTTTAAAGTTGCCAGAATGCACACGTTGCAGATTATCCTGCCAGTAGGTCACTGTGTAGCCGTACTCCCCAGGCTCTACCGGCATAAAGCGAACACGAAAAACTGTGCCGTCGTGTGAATCGCAGAATCCTTCTACAGTTACGTTTCCGGCCTGGTGATTGTTCTTCTTTAACGTCCCGGTGACGAAAACATCCTTAAACGGATTTTTCGCAGTAGAACTTGCGACATTTATTTGAATATCCACAAAATCATGTACCTCGATCAAGTCGGCTGATTGGGAAAATGCAATGTCAGGGAGAGATTCAACTTGTACTTTTTCAGAAACATCTGCCGATGGGTTCGAGCAGCTACAATAGAAGCTGCCAAGTATGAGGAGCACAATGTATCGAAGGTTCCGAGACAAGCGAATTGTCATAAGATCATTCTCAACGACACCGACGCTTTTTGATGGTGAGAAGCTTTGTCCGTCCTCAATTCGGGAGTGCGGCGAGCATCTTCCGATAGTCTTTCGAGCCAAATTTCGCGCCACCAAGCATAAATGCTTCTTGGGCAAAGCATCCGGCATTCGCTATAGCGTGACCGGCACCAAACCCCCTCTAGGATGATGGAATCGTTCTTCAGTGTTATAAGTTTACCGGTCTTTTCGTCGATAAACTTGGACAATCGGCTCTTAACGCGATATGTGCCACCACAATAGGGGACGGCCTCGGCATCGAAACTGAGACCCCGATTTTTGTTCTCTGTATTGAGCGTTGCAAGAATTTCTTTATAGGGCTTCACCCGGACAAGTTCCCCTGGCTGGAGATTTAGCGTGCACGTCGGAGAGGGTTGATCGACAGGGATGGTTCCCGATCTTCTGGGGTATGGAACACCGCCCAGGACAGTTTGGAATCTGTCATACAGCCAACGAAGCGGACGACCTAACTTAATCCCGGCATTAATTAGATAATTGCACACTACGTAGGTAAGCCCACTGAGGAGTCGTCCCATCGTCACATTTCCAGACGTGTAATCCTCCAGATATTGGCGAATGTCCCACCAGGGTAGATCGGTGGTAAAACGTGGTAATTCCGTTGCCTGACAGATATACCTCCGCTCATCACTACTATCTGGTTCTTTCTTGTGTGTTCCCGCCCATACAACTGCCTCTGCAGGCGAAGCTGCGGTAGAGGATTGGATAGTATGTAATGGCGGTCTATCTGACGATTCTCCATCAGTTGTCCTCGTTTTGGAAACCGGGTTCAGCCATGCTTCTTTCCAAAATATCAAGCAGGCGGCCTGGCATCCACCATACGCCTCTCCGTCACACCGAAGGTCCAAGTGAACAGCATTGGTGACCCGTGCTCCTCTGATTGGATTTACGGTATCACAGGTCTTGTGCGCTCGCTTGTACACCCTAAATCTTTGTCCACAGTATTGAAACATCTGCGGCATGAAAGGCATCCCTTCCAATTGCCCTTTCTTATTAAGCGAGCGCAGGATGTCCTGTTTACTCCTGATCTCTACCCAATCACCGACTCTGAATTTCATCTGTCCTCCTTAGAAACGTGAGGCCGCAGGAGTGTCATGTCTTTCTCCCTCCCCATTCAATCGTCTTATCAAGGACGATCTTTCGACAATAAAAGGCCTCGGCGTATTTTTCAGGTGCGTTCGATTCGATGCCGCGCAGTCGGAGAATTGCGCGGAATGTTTCTTCGGTAAACCAGTGATGAGAACGCTGACTTTGGAAAGCCTCCATCAAGTATTTCATTTTGTTTGCACACACTTCCTCACTGAGATGAACGAACAGGTTCGGACTTCCAAGGCCTCCATCGTACTTCATGATTTCATACTCAAGAATCCAATGATCCCGGAAGGTGTTCCACGTCATTTCAGAAATCAGCCGATGATCCTGATGGAGATCGTCTCGAAAATGGGTGAAGATAACATCAGGGCTTATCCTACGCTTAAGCTCTTCAAAACACGCCTTGATCTCCGAGCCAATATAAGGGAAAAAGCTTTCCTTAAAGTCCCTCACAATAATCTCGTTTTTGACCGCGCCTCTCAGGAATAGCCCCGCACTTCTTTCAGCCTCTAACCGTCGCTCCGGAGTTGCTGCAAACACTACCCACCACACCTCTAACTCTTGGTCCTGCTCCAACAGGTTCAAAATAGTTCCACCGCACCCGAGCTCAATATCATCGCTATGTGCTCCCAAAAACAGCGCCTTGAGCGGCTCCCTTCTTTTGTGAACGAGCGACAGCCTTTGCATATGATGGTGATCCTACTCTTGGCCGTTGACTTTCCAGACCAGCCAAGGCGCCTTATCCTTTGAAAACAAGTCGTCCAGATACTGCTTGTCCTTAAATGTGTCCATAGCGACCCAAAATCCTTTGTGTCGGACGGTCATAAGCTTCCGTTTCTCGATAAGTCTTCTGAATGGTTCGTTGACCAACTCTTCACCATTCTTGATATATGAAAAGATTGCCTTCCTCAGAATGAAGTACCCGCCGTTAATCCAGATGTCTGAATCTCCGATGTGCTGGATACCCGTCACTTCATCACCATTCTTCAGAGCCACAACATGAAAACTCTGTGTCGGTTTGACTGAAAGAAATGACACAATCTTGTCCTGGCGTATGAACTCATCTATGTAGCCAGGTAAATAGAGGTCTGTTAAGCCGTCTGCATAGTTGGCCAGAAAGACTTCATCTTCCCCGACATACTTTTCGACAGCCCGAAGCCTCTGTCCAATATTTGAGCTCAACCCCGTATCGACGAGCGTAATTTTCCAGTCGCTGATGTCCGAGTTAAGTAATTCCACATCACGTCCGCCATTTGTTAACACAAAATTATTTGAGACACATTCGTCATATTGACGAAAATATTTTTTCACCACGTCTGCTTTGTGTCCCAAGCACAAAATGAAATCTTTATGTCCATAGAATGCATAGTATTTCATGATGTGCCACAAAATGGGTCGATAGCCGATTTCAACCATCGGTTTGGGAATAGACTCGGAATATTCTCTCAATCTCGTCCCTAAGCCGCCGCAAAACAATACAACTTTCATGATTTGTCCTTTTCTGATGATAGCGAGTGACAGACGCAGTTCATCATGCCCAGTGTCGCTACATCAGACACTCGGAACCACAATACCAGGCAGGGAAGTGGCTCTATCTTTAAATGATTCGACGCGGGGAAGGAAAAGGAGGATGTCCTTATGAGAGCACGCAGCCCCTTGGAACTACTGAACCTTTACAATCGATGCCACGGAAGGCACTCCATTGGAATTGACAATGAACAGCATATAGTATCCTGGGGGCGCAAGGTTCGCAGAACTCGGGGACTGGATGGTCAACCCACCCGCAGCCTGCTGAAAAGTCACAGGTACATACCTTTGATTTTGATCAAAAGCATGGGTTACCGCACCCAAACGAATGAGTGCCGCCGATGTGATCTGGGAAGCATCCGGAGTTGTGATTGAAAAGCTTGTTCCATACTGGATAGCAGCAGGTGCTGAGCTAATGACTGGACGTCCACCCTTAAATAGATATGGTGGTGAGTAAATCTCAGAACTCACTTGATCAGTCGGCTCATTGAGGCCGTTAAACCGACCACCTCCTGCGACAAGCACCCGCGCATCAGGCAGCAAGAGTGCGGTCGAGTGATAGAGCCGAGGAGAGGCCATACTTGCAAGTAAGGTGAATGTCTGTGCAGCAGGTGACCACATTTCTGCTTGAAGAACAGCAGTATTTACGCCTATGGCATTGGTGGTTTGCCCCCCTCCGACAACCAGTACATTTCCATCGGGTAAGAGGACGGTATTGTGATACGTCCGGGCAAAATTCATTGATAAAACCTGCGTCCACGTAGGTGAACCTTGGGTCATGTCCAGCACATAGGCGGTTGCTGCCGATGGTCTCGTCGCTTGATCTGGGTCCGCCGAAGTTCCTGTTTTTAGGATCTTGCCGGGTCGATACATGACAGCACTTCCACCGTCAGGCGTACTTGCATCGATCATCGCCCAGGTTTGCGTTTGTATCGTAAGTGCCCTTGTCGGTACAGGCTCCTCTGCGGTACTCGTGTTAAGCACCCGTCCGTCCGGCAGCACAAACATATGGGGATAGTATGGAATATCAAGAGACGCCCCATTCAAACTTGTCCAGCTATTTGTGCTTGGATTGTATATCTCTGGAATCGCTGCCTGACAGTGATCACAGCTTGTTTCCCCCACAGTCGCCAAAGCACGGCCGTCTGGTAACGTCGTCACTGTAGGATACCATCGAGGAAACTTCATGGGCTGGGCACTCGACCACGTCTGAGAGAACGGGTCAAACAGGTTGGCGTCCTTCAGCCCGACATGCCCATCAATATGCCCACCGGCGACCAATAGCTTCCCATCAGGCAACGCGGCAGCACCATTGCAGAAAATGTTGTCGCTTACAGGCACAGCAGAAAAACTATCCGTGGCAGGATCCCATACCCGCGCGTCATTACCCGCACTTTGGCCATCGGACGCAAGCACTCTTCCGGTCGGGAGCAATGCCATATGCACGGAAACGATCGGCCAGTCAAATGGCCCAGACCACTGACCGACCTGGCTTGGTGCCGGTGGTGGCGGCCCAGTAATGGCTCCACGGAATGCCACCATCTGCATTACCCAAGGGCCCGCACTCGTGAGCGGTGCGCTCGCACTGTAGCTCCCCGCGGTTGACGCAACCCGGTCTTCGGCGATGTCGCTGTCCGGCACAGTGATGACACGACTCGTAAATCCAGCGCCGGCAGAAGCATTACCAGTGGTCACGGTATTGGCCCCAAAGATCAGATCATTGGTATGTGTGGTGGTTACTGCACCACTATTGCTCGCTGTGTTGGTCCCTATAGCAGCAGATACGACATCTACCGAATTGACTGGATCCACTCCGCTGTACTCCAGAACTCTAATATCTGCATAGTTGGCTGACACGGTGAACCGTACGGTCACGGTATTGGCATTTGCAGCAGCTCCGACAATGTTTTTTGCATAATAAATCGACTGCGTTAAGCTACCAGGGTTGACTGTCGGCCCAACCGCTAGAGAATACACATTGCCTGTAGAATCAGTCACCGAATTCACTTTTGCCGTCGTATCGTTCCAGCCGACGACGACCACATTGAGATTCCCTGATGTTTGGGCACTGGAAAATGTCACAGGGACGGTCAATTGCGGCGACTGCGGAGTGGCATAGGCAAGCTGGACAAAGGCTATCGGGCTCGCAGTGGACTGATTTGTCGTTGCAGTCGATATGTTCGAATAGCCGCTGAGATTGCCTGCAGCATCAGTCGCCCTTGTACGATAACTATAGCTGGTGCCAGATAAAAGGCCCGCATTTGCGAAGGTGGTAACCGTCGACGTTGCGACCTGCGCGAAGGTAGTGCACCCTGCACCCTGACATCGTTCTATGAGATAATTGGTCACCCCCATATTGTCAGATGACCCAGTCCATGAGAGATTGATTCCGCCAGTTCCAGCTGCACTGGCAAGAAGATTCGAGGGATTCGTCGGAGGGCTTGAATCCACAGCGCCTCCTGACGCTGCCTTAAATGCGACCATCTGCATAATCGATGGACCAGCGCTTGAGAGAGGCGCGCTAGCACTATAACTCCCCGCCGTTGTCACCACCCGGTCCTCCGCAATATCCCCGTCCGGAGAAGTAATCATTCGGTTCGTAAATCCGGTTCCGGGGCCTGTCGTGCGCGTGAAGACGATATTGGCCCCAAAAATGAGGTCGTTGGCATTCGTGGTGGTCGCGGCACCACTGTTGCTGGTCGCACTTGTTCCTATCGCCGCAGCAGTGGCATCCACTGGATTAACGCGATCTAGTCCGCTGTACTCCAGAATCCGAATGTCTGCGTATTGAGCCGGCACAGTGAACCGGACTGTCACTGTATTTCCACTCGCACCTGCAGCCAAAATACCCCTCGCATAGTAGATCGATTGACTTAATTGACCCGAAGCCTGGGTTGGCCCAACCGCCAAAGTATATACATTCCCGTTCGAGTCCGTTACCGAACTTACTGCGGCCGTCGTATCATTCCATCCGACGACGACCACGTTGAGATCTCCGGCCACTTGAGCACTCGTGTATGTTACCGAAACTGTCGACTGGGGTGATTGTGGAGTCGCGTAGCTTCCTTGGACAAAACTTATCGCAGCATTGGCACTTCCAGCCAACACATGGCATGTGGATACGATTAGTGCCGCAGCGAGGAGAACCAGGTTTAGCGGCTTGCAGAAGCGGTCGGATCTGCGCATACGGTAATTCCACACCAGATTTGTCGATCCAACGATTCGCATCACAGTTTTCCCTCCTCTCCTCCAAGATCGAGAAGCAAAGTGAGTTGGTCACAGGATTTGGCGAGCTCTTTTACCTCGACTTGGCAGGTTTCTTACAATGTCAACGCAAGGCACTGTCGTACAGTTCGTGCAGACCTTCTTTTCTGCCTCTAATGTAGATCAGCATGACTTTACCAATGGACGAATATGAATATCGGTGATTTCAGCTGTTCGAGGGAGTGTTAATGCATGGATGACAACGCTCGCAATATCTTCCGGCTGAAGAAGAAGTTGCGCGTCATAGGTTTTGGCTTCAAGGCGGTGAACCGTCTCTTGCATGGCAGAAGCAGTTCGACCTGCGAAGATGCTCAGGACACGTACTCCGTCCGGATTAACCTCGTCACGCAAGCTGTCTGCCACAGCCTTCAACGCATGCTTGGTGGCAGCATACTGGCCGACGTTTGCTCTCGCATGTACTCCCATACTCGAATTGATGAAGACCACTTGTCCTCGGCGAGCTCTTACTCGAGGCAGAAGTTTCTGTGTAAGGAGATAAGGAGCCCGAAGATTAATCGTATACTGGCGGTCGAAATCCTCGATCGTCGAAGATTTCATCTCGCCAATGATAATGTCACCAGCCGCGTGCACCAAGACATCAATGTGTTCAACCTCTTGTTCAAGCCGCTGAATCAAACAAGAAAGATCTTGCTCAACAGAAAAGTCCACCTGATATACCGTCACCTTGGGGGAACTACCCGTGGCTGTCCGAGCCGTTCCCAGCAGTCGCTCCTTATCCCGGCCTAGAAGACACAGCGATGTTCCTTCCCTGGCAAGCCCAAGAGCGATGGCTCGGCCGATCCCACTGCTGGCTCCTGACACTATTGCCGTTTGGTTTGCTAGCGATCCCACAGATCGTGGCCCTCAAAAAACCGTACCTACACGGGTACAAATCAGACTCTGTTCTCCATTCTGACTAGAACCTATCTCAAAATTGAAAATTAGCATTTCGAAGGGAGTCAACTGCACGAAGCTCAAGGAGGCACCCGTGTTTGTCAGGCGATGTGACGACTTTTTCATGTACATGTCAGCGATGCAGAGACCGAATCCTATCAAAAATCGATTTTGAGATAGGTTCTAATCAGGTCACTTGCCAGCTCTGATTCTCCAATAACCCGTGTCTGAGAAGCCTCTCGGCCGCTTCATGAATGACACGAAATGGAAGATTTGCCCTCTCGGCAATATCCAGAAGAGAGTACTGTCCATCAGACAAGTTAAGAACCCACAAAGTCGCAAGCTCATTTAACGGTTGATCAGTCTCACCTCCGACCGTTCTATAAAGACCTCTCTTACCTAACCTCACCTCGCATTTTGGATTCAGATTCAGGTTGCGCCTGTTGTTTTCGAGCACGTGGACAACCTCAAGGTAGATTGATATGGAGTCCGCTAACGCCTCTGCCGATACAAACTCCAGGTTGTCCGCTGATGTATGGTACTGCGGGTAGGACCCATGGGGCGTCCTTGTCAACGACCCGACCGGCAGATTGAAGCCCGGCGAGCAGTATTGTCGCTCGTCATACCCATATGGGGAGAAATCTCTTATGTGATGCGGCTTCCCGGAATGTTTCAGGACATGTTGTACCACACGATCAATTACGGCATCTCCTCGACGGCTTTTTTTATAATGAAACGTTCCGGAATCCCCGACTCCAGTCACAACCAAACCATGCTTGATCCGAGAAGCCAACGCTTCGTTCTTTGCCAGCCAGGCGATCGATCCAATTGCCCCAGGGATGAAAAGGAAACGATACGAGTGCCGCAACGACAGGCCTGCTAATATCTCGGCGAGAGAAGATGTCAGCGCGATCCCGGAGAGATTGTCATTGCAGAGTGATGGGTGACAGCAATGGCAGGAGAGCAGCACTTCTTCATCGCTTTCTCCCTGAATTCGATACTCTCCATACGTCAGGTGACCATCCTCAAGACTTGAATCGATGACCACCTCGTATTCTCCCTCCTCTAGGCGATCCAGTTGTTTCTGACTGAGACAAAAGCCCCAATCCTCTTTGTAATAGGACGTGCGATAGGGAATCCATTCCGGATGGCCCGGCAACGAATACAGATGATGCTTGAGTTCTTGGAGGGGCATTTTGAGACGAACCGGCATGCTGTATTGCATGAGATGAAGATTGTGCTCTTGAAAATCGATCACCTTCTTCCCGCTGGGTCCCCTCACGTAAGCATCCCGGATGTTCCATTCTTTCGGAATCGTCCAATCGAACACTTCCGTGCCGCTCGGCACCTCATGAATCGAGATTGGAATCACCTCTTGAATCCGCTTCATGGTCTGGCGATACCCATCCCCCGTGATACTTCGGCAGATGGGGTACAATTCCTCAATCATGCGATACATGTCCTCGCCGACACCATGGAGGTCCTCTGATTTAATCGAAGATACGGTTTTCATTTGGGAAACCGTGACCGCGCAAAAGATAGGGATTTACAAGCCAATATGGCCGGCTTCAAGATCGGGGTACGATTGATCCTTCTGCGACATGGTCTTATCTGCCTCCGGCCAGTTGATGCCCAGGCTTGGATCATTCCACCGAATGCCTTTGGAAGCAGCCGGCTCATAGAATTCTGACATCTGGTACGAGATCTCAGTATCGTCTTCAAGCGTCTGGAACCCGTGGGCAAAGAGTTTTGGAATGTAGAGCATTCTATGATTCGTCGCGGTCAGCTCAATTGCAAACCACTTGAGGAATGTGGGTGAATCTTTCCGAAGATCGACGATCACATCAAAGAGCGAGCCCTTTGTACAGCGAACCAGCTTTACCTCAGCGTGTGGAGGGATCTGGTAGTGCAGTCCTCTCAACGTCCCCTTCAGCTTATTGAAGGACACATTACATTGGACGAGGTGAGGATCAAGCCCCTTGGCGGCAAACTCCCGCACGCACCACGACCGCGCGAAAAAGCCTCGTTCATCTTCATGCTTCTCGACCTCGACCACATATGACCCCGGCAGGGACGTTTCGGCAAAGATCATCGTTGAAACTCACGCTCAGGAATAGACTCGCACTTCCGGAATGGGAACCACGAACTGTCCTCCCCACTCGCGAATATAGTCAACCTGAGTCATGATTTCGTCCTTAAAGTTCCAAGGAAGAATCAGCACATAATCGGGTCTGGTTTCTCTAATCTTCTCCGGAGAGAAAATCGGGATGTGGGTGCCCGGCAGATACTTTCCCTGCTTATAGGTATTTCGATCCACCGTATAGTCCACAAAATCGCCGCGCACGCCGCAGTAGTTCAGCAACGTATTGCCTTTCCCTGGAGCCCCATATCCTGCGATTGTTTTCCCCTTCCGCTTGGCCTCAATCAGGAATTCGAGTAACTTTCGTTTTGTTTCTTTCACCTTCTCTGCAAAGAGGGCGTATGTGTCGAGCAATTCAACGCCCGCAGCTTTTTCTCTCTGTATCAGCTCGCGGTATCGTTCCGTTACACGGTGGGTCATATCTTCTACATGATGACCGTAGATACGGAGTGATCCCCCGTGCGTTGGAAGTTCTTCTACATCGAATAGAGTCAACCCATGTGCCGCAAAGATTCTTTCGGCACTCATCAAGGAAAAATAGAAGAAATGCTCATGGTAAATGGTGTCAAACTGGTTTCCCTCCATGAGCCTCATCAAATGCGGGAATTCAATTGTGACAACTCCTTGCTCAGCCAGCAGCAGTTGGATCCCCGCCACAAAGTCATTGATGTCGGGGACTTGAGCCAGCACATTGTTCCCGAGCACGAGATCCGCTCTCCCGCGCTCGGCAACCAACTCGCTTGCTGTTTGTCGGCCGAAGAACTTAACCAGCGTAGGAACGTTCTTTGTCCTCGCTGCCTCGGCGACATTGGCTGCCGGTTCAATTCCTAAAACTGGAATACCTTTGGTGACAAAATGCTGCAACAAGTAACCGTCGTTGCTCGCGAGTTCGACGACAAAACTCTTCGCAGTCAGCTTAAGCCGCTCAACGATCATCTCTGCATACCGTTTCGCATGCTGTACCCAACTGTCTGCATAGGAAGAAAAATACGCATACTCCGTAAAGATTTCAGCAGGACTGACATACTCATGCAGCTGAACCAGGAAGCACTGCTCACAGACATACACATGCAGCGGATAAAAAGGCTCCATTTGATTTAGCTTGTCTTCGCTGACATAGCTTTCGCACAGCGGGTGCATGCCAAGGTCTACAAAGGTTCTTCGTAGGGGTGCTTTGCAAAACAAACAGCTCTTGGTTTCCATGTTGACTGGACCTTCCGCCTGGGTGGGGCAATGACATCAGCGAAGAGCGCCCGTTTTGTTTATCAAGTCGGGCCATTCAAGTTCATCGGTAAGCAAGCCAGATTCACGTAGCTTGTTGATCACATTGAGGCGCACATACTGGGACTCACGAAAGGCTGGATCGCTGAAACGCGCCCGTTCGAGGCCTTCCTTCAATTCAAGGATCGTGGACTTCAAGTCGGTGAGTGGTTGAAACTTCGGGGCAAGCTGCTTGAACAAGTCATAACTGACACGGTAAGAGCGCTTGTCAGGCGGGGCATTCCTGTTGATGGATACTTCGACACCGGGGATGGCTTGGGCCACTGCATCAGCCAGGTCCTTTACCTGATAGTTCCATTCATTGCTCCCCACATTTACGATTAATCCGGTTCCACCTTGACCGGCTCCCCTCGTGATCGCCCATTCGATCGCTCGTGCCATATCCGTTACATTAATAAGAGGCCTCCACGGCGTCCCATCACTCATGACCACGATCTTTTTCTGGGTCAGCGCCCCGGTCACAAAATCATTGAGAACGAGGTCGAGCCTCAGTCGGTCGCTCATCCCGCAAGCCGTTGCGAATCGCAGGCAGGTCACCATGAACCGGTCGTTCGCCATTGGAATCAGCTCTTTCTCAGCCATCACTTTCGACCGAGCGTACGCTGTCAGCGGATCCAGCTTCGACGATTCCTGCTTCGCTTCCTCTTCGGCGCAGCCATAGACACTGCAACTCGATGCAAAGACGTAAGACCGAACACCGGCTCTCTTCGCCATTGCTGCGAGTTCCACAGCAGCTTTATAGTTGACCGCTAGTGTCGCGTGCTCATATCGGTTGCCCATTGGGTCATTGGAGATCGCAGCCAGATTGACAACCGCATCAACGTCCTCGAATAGATTCTCGTCTATGGAGCGAACGTCCCCGAAGACTTGAGTATCCAGGTAGACCTCCGGGAGAGGCGTGAAGCCGATCAAGCAGTGTGCGAAGAGGCCTGCATCGAATCCTATGAGAGAAGCTTGAGGATAGGCTTGACGTAGGTGGCGCGTCAGCACCGGCCCTACATAGCCCATATTTCCCAGAACAAGGATCTTCATGCTTTCCTTCCTTTCACTGAACGGCCTGTTGAATCCGCTGTCAACCGGGCGTTCCTCTCCCGAGGGAATTGAGTATTTATCCCAAGGACACTACCACCGATCGTCAAGAAATCTGTCGTTATTGAGGATTGCTGAATCAGGCACGCAACGGTAACGTCGCAGGCCTGATCTCAAGATTCCCATTGAGAGCTTCCTGCCTCGACTCGCTGCCGGGAGCAACGGCGAGAGACTTCAGCACTTCGGCCACAACTCGATCCTGCTGTCGGGAAGTGAGTTCCGGGAACATCGGAAGCGACAAGATATGCGCCGCTGACTTCTCGGCGACCGGAAAGCCTCCAAGCCGGAAACCGAGTTCTTCGTAGGCCTTTGTCAGGTGCAGCGCTGTCGGATAGTGAATCCCCGTTCCGATACCTACGTCGCTCAGCTGTTGCTGAAGCCGAGTACGATCATCAACCTGGACCACATAGAGGTGATAGACCGACCGTGCCCAGTCAGGCTGATGAGGTAACATGACGATCCCTTCTGCTCCGGCAAACAATTTATTGTAGCGCTCCGCCACCTGCCGCCGCTGTTTGTTCCATTTTGACAAATGGCGTAGTTTGACGCGCAAGAATCCGGCCTGGACCGCGTCAAGGCGACCGTTGTAGCCTTCGATGTCATGGCAATACTTCTTTGATTGCCCATGGTCCCGCAAGAGGCGACACGTCTGCGCGATCTTGTCGTCGCTCGTCGTAATCGCTCCCGCTTCGCCGCAGGCGCCGAGATTCTTGCCGGGATAGAA
Organism: Nitrospira sp.; assembly: GCA_047150005.1. Taxonomy (GTDB): domain Bacteria; phylum Nitrospirota; class Nitrospiria; order Nitrospirales; family Nitrospiraceae; genus Nitrospira_C. The sequence continues at coordinate 198,333 of AP038806.1, forward strand.
GCTGAACGCGGCGGCGTGTCCCATCGAGCCGGCCTTGTGCCAGCGTTTATCCTTCTGCGAGAAGTACTCCGCTCCTTGTGCCTGACACGCGTCTTCAATCACCTTGAGGTCATAGTGGGCGCAAATAGCCAAAATCGGATCCATGTCAACCATCTGCCCATAGAGATGCACGGGAATGACCGCCGTCACAGGATTGCCGGATTGCTTGTGGAAAGCCCGCTTTGCGTTAGAATCCCACGAGCACTCCTTCTCCAAATACTGAAGAAGTTTCCCTGGATCCATGTTGTAGGTTCGTTCGTCGATATCGACAAAGCCAGGGCGAGCCCCCGCCTGAGATATGGCTTCGGTTGTAGCGATAAACGTATTCGGCACCGTAATCACCGTATCTCCCGGTCGTATCCCCGCAGCCATCAGTGCAAATCGCAAGGCATCCGTGCCGCTGCTTACCCCGACGCAGAATCGCGATTCACAAAACTGAGCAAAGTCCTCCTCGAACCCTTGCACCATCGGCCCACCGATAAATCCAGCGCCGTTCAGAGCGGTCGTCAGCACTTCGACCAATTCGTCACGCAATTCCCGATGAACCGTGACCAGATCCAGAAACGGAATGTTCTCGTTCGTCATGGCTGTCCCCCTAGCCCGAAATATCTCACCACCTTGCCTGGATTTCCTGCAACGACCGCATGCGCCGGCACATCCCTCGTCACAACCGCACCGGCCCCGATCAGCGCGTGTTCCCCGATCACCAGACTGGCAAGAATCGTCGCGCCGGACCCGATAGAAGCACCCCGCTTCACCACTGTTGTTTCGACTTTCCAATCCGCCTCGGTCTGTAAAGAGCCCGCCGCCGTGGTCGCGCGAGGAAAGGTGTCGTTCACGAACGTGACGTTATGTCCGACGAAGACTTCGTCTTCAATCGTCACCCCCTCGCAAATGAAGGTATGGCTCGAGATTTTGCACCGTTTCCCAACCTTGGCATTCTTCTGAATCTCAACAAATGCTCCGATCTTCGTGTCGTCGCCGACTTCACACCCGTAGAGGTTGACGAACTTGGAAAATTTCACATTCTTCCCGACTCTGACATCGGGTGCGATGCAGAGATACCCGTTGATCGGCACCGCATTCATCTCCGATTCCAGGATGCGATGCGGCGGATCGGGAGCCGTTCTACTGTCATGCTCGGTGTCCGGGGCCGTATGTCCGAGCGCTCGTTCCGTCGTATGTTCCATCGCATTCTCCGTAATGATGAGATCGGCTGTCGTGAGGCCCGACGCATTGCACGCAGGCGCAGCTGATGTCAGAAGAGGAAGCGGGAACTATTGCCTGACGTTCTCGACCGAACGGTCACGACCGTAGAACGTACTATATCCGTACACATAGTGCTCCATACTCTGCGCATCGAGCCCGTTGAGAATCACTTGCCGTCGCGTTGTCAGGCTCAGCATCGTGAAGGCCTTTTGCACCAGGTGTTTGGGCGAATGTCCTGCACGGATCACCAACACAAGCTCATCGGCCAGGCTCGCCAAGATGCCCGTGGTTGCGCTGGACAAGACGGGCGGCGTATTGAGAATGACATACTGAAATTGTGCGCGAAGCTCCGGTAGGATCCCTTTCAGCTGCTGAATCATCCCGAGCTCATTCCGTTCGCCGTACGTTCCCTCGTCTCCACCGGCCGTCATGATTGAACATGGATACTCGTCGATCACCGACACACAATCATCCAGTGACGCCTGGCCATCCAGCAATTCGATCAGCCCTGCCTGAGCAGGCGAGCTGACATAGTGATGGAGGGCCGGCCGTTGAAAGTCGCAATCGATGAGCAGGGTCTTTTTCCCGAAGTCTCGCGCAATGACATAGCCTAAATTTACCACCGTGGTTGTCTTGCCCTCGCCCATCAACGCACTGGTGATTTCCACAATCGTGGAATGGCGTCCCTCGGTGGAGAGGACCAGTTTTGTGGCAGCCATCTTATACTGTTCGGTGGCAATCGAACGAGGTTGCCACTTGGCGACCAGATTCAGGTTTGCTGGAGTGATTTCGTTCCTGTTCCCCGATGAGGCCCGAGACATGCTCCTCGCCGCTGTTTGTACCACCGGCAGGCCGGGGCGATCGTCGCCGGTCACCCGAGAGCCGATCTTCGGCATTGTGCTGATCTGAGGACTCACGGTGAAGAACTGGGGTATGGTCGCCAACACATGGATGCCGGGCAGGACTTCTATGTCTTCTCGACGTCGAAATGTCGGATTCAACCGATCCAGACCGACCGCAAGACCGACACCGAGTCCGCATCCTCCCACCAGGCCAAGGATCATGATCACCAATCGATTCGGTTTCTCCGGCTTCTGCGGAAGGTGCGCGGGGTCCAGTATGCGGAACTGTTCCCCTTGTTGACGTTTTTCAAGATTTTCCGCCACGTGTGCGTTTAATCGTTTATCCAGTAATGCTTGGTAGTTCTTTTTTCTGTTTTCATAGTCGCGCACCAGGATCATGAGCTCCTGTTCGCGCGACGGTGTCTGTCCCACAAACCCTTCCGTTTCCTCGATTTGTTCCACAAGTCTCGCTCGGCGATCCCTGATTGCCGACAGTTCGGTTCGCAAGTCATTTCGGTGCTTTAGCAGCTCTCTCACATAGGGATCATAGATTTTCTGGCTCCCGCCGTCCTTGTCGGTCGTCTGCGCACTGTATTTCTCAGCCAACTGAGCCTTGACATCTTCAATCTCCCGCCTCGTCACGGCAATGTCGGGATAGGTCTCCTTCCACTCCGCTTTGAGGGCGGTCAGTCGCCGCTCCAATTCGTGCAAGCGAGCGACCAGCGGATTGATCACCGTAGTCACGGGCTTAGAATTGTCGGAGTCCGCACTGGTGCCCCCGCTCGCTTCGTACTCCTTGATCGATTTTTCCACCTTGTTCAACCGGTCGGTTTGACCGTGCAGCAGGTCATCCGTCGCGGTCAGGTCCGTTTGCAGTCGATCCAGCGCTCGTAGATTCGCCTCCATCTGCTCCGGCAACTGGCCCATATATTTTGTCTTATACTTGCTGATGGCATCCTCTTGTGTCTCCAGCGCCTTCTTGGCCTCAAACAATTCTTGTTCGAGAAAGACGGACACCCCGGTCACGAGCTGTTCGCGCACTTTGATATTTTCCTCGATAAACAACGAGGCGAGCTTCGCCGTCACCTCCATGGCCGTCGTCGGACTTTCATGAGCAAAAGAAAGAGTGACCGCCTCGACGCTCCTGCCCCATGCGCCGGGAGTGCCGACGGTCTCCACTCTGATCATTTTGCGAAATGTCTCAATAGCCGACTCGAGGCCCTCCCGGTTGATCTGTGCCCCATAGAGATCGTATTCGTCCAAAATCTGACTCAAGATCGTCCGGCTCATCACCTGTTGCTGAATCATCGTCAGTCGCTGTTCGACATTGGCCCCTCCGATGCCCTTGACGTAATCTTCTGGGATCTTCTGATTTTCAATCAGGATCAGGGTATTGGAGCGATAGCTTTTCGGCAGAACTGCGCAGAGCGTGGCCGCAATAGCGATCCCGGCCACAACAGAGCCAAGCACGAGCCATCTTCTGCGTAAGATGTTGCCCCAATACTCCCGCATCTGCACCGACAACGGTTCTCCCGGTGGCTCATGAGGAGCAAGCATCTCTCGTTCGTTCATGCTCATTTCCACTCCGCCGTCAAGCTGAGGTGGACCGGATTGCGGTCCTTAACACTCTCTTCCCACTTTGACCAACGCCATTCGAAGGCTGTTATAGTCCACCCACAATTCAGCCACCTTGTTTTTCAGCATGCGATTTTCCCGCTCGAGATCGCCGACACGTCCCGCCGTTTTCGCCGGTTGCCGATCGCCGAACTTATCCAACCACAGGCTGAACGTACGCCGCGAGATCCCGTAGCGGGTACACACTTCCTTCGGCGTTGCGATGATGCCCTCCGCCACAATCCGCCGGCGATCCGTTTCCGTAAATGACGCTCGTTTTCTGGGTTTGTTGGCCATCGAGCGAGTTCGACGAGGAGAGTGCGGAGCGAGGCCGGTTAGGCGAAGGAGAGTTCCCCGGCAGGTGTATCCAGCACGACTTCATCGGTGTCGATATGTACGAGTGCCGCCTGCTGGATCAGGTGAGCGCGGATGATGAGGCAGTTGTGGCTGCCTTTTCTGACCATCTGTCCCCGGAGTCCCGCCAAAGGGCCGCGCACGACTCGAACCCATGTCCCTTCGATGAAGTACTCGCACGATTCCGCGTGACGTTGGCTCGTGCAGAGCTTCTGGATCGCCGCTAATTCTTCCTGAGGGATCGGCTCGGGGTTCAGACATCCGACGATGCGGACGACGCCCGGCGTTTGCAGGATTGCCAGTCGGTTCGCCAGCGAGAAACGCGCGAAGCAGTATCCGGAAAAGAGCGGCAGAACCGTCCACACCTTGCGGTCCGTCCATCGGCGAAGACTCTTCGTCAGAGGCAGCAACGGCTCGACGCCGATGGCGCTGAGTCGATCGCGCACCTGCTTTTCATGGCGCGAATGTGTCTTCAGCGCAAACCACTGCGGTTCGGGAAGCACGTTGCACTCATGAAGCGGTTGTTCGTGAGTCGTAAGCACAGCTTCGCCCCGTCAGTCCCATCCGGATGAGGCACTCTTCTACAAGATGTTCGACTGGCCACGCATCGGATGAATGTGCTTTTCTCGGACAAGCAGTAAGGAATCCTGTCGGCACATATGTGCCGGCTGTGGACGGCTGAAAAACCGTGCCAGACAGGCCTCCGTACAAAAGTGGACCGGCTCGGGCTGGTGGAATATTGCGGCTATTATTTTGTACTCCGAAACATTTCAGATACTTAATGGCCTTGACCCGAACTTCGCCTGGGCGACGGGGATGGAGGGATGCTGAAACACGGTGATCACGTAACACGAACGAGACACTGCCGATACCCCCAAACCGGCCGCTCTTTTTATTTTCCCCCTCCTTAGGTAGGGCTAATATGCCCTAGAGACGTCTGGTATATTCGGCCCCGGACAGCGGCCGGATGCTTCGAACCTTATTCCCAAATTGAATTGCCCTCCGGGACTCAGCTGGTGTCCCGAGGACTCATCCATGAACATTGGGAAACAGGGATCGAGCATCAAGGTCGTGATCGTGAGCAGCAATACCTTCTTGAGAGTGGGTCTGCATCGCACCTTCGATGCTCATCCCGGAATCGAAGTAGTGGGCGAATCTCACGCAGGTCCCTCCGCTCACGACCTGGTGCAGAGGACGCGTCCGGATCTCATCGTCATCGATCTCGATCAGGATACGAGGCGGGTCGACTTCGTCACCATCTTCCGGCAATCCGTTCCGCATGCGCGCGTGGTCGTGCTGGCCGGCTGGGGTGACATGGAGTTGGGGCGGCAGGCGCTGGAAGTCGGCGCCGACGTGATCATGATGAAATGTCAGCCCGCATCGATTCTCCTGGCCATTCTGGAGAGCATGGCTCGCAATTACCCCACACCACCGAGCGCCACGCCGGCCCTCGCCGTCAGATCGGAGAGCGGTGAGAAGCCGCCGATCGGAAAGATGGTGCCCGTGCCGAGTCCGAAGACGGATTCCTTGACCGACCGCGAGCGAGCCGTGGTGGCGCTGGTCGGACGAGGCCTTTCCAATCGCGATATCGGAGAACGACTCTGCATTTCGGAGACGACGGTGCGTCATCATCTGACGAGCATCTTCGACAAACTGGGCGTCTCGAACCGCCAAAAGCTCCTTCTGCTCGCGCATCAGTGCGGACTGACCGAGATCACCGCCTCCGCCTGAGGTCAGTTTCTTCTTGCGTCATGCCCGCGAAGGCGGGCATGGCAAACGGACCCACTACCAATTTTCGGCGGGATCTTGATTTTCCCGTCGGTTTCTGCAAAAGTTCCCCCTCCTCAGAACCAATCCGCCATTAAGAGCGCCGAGGTAGCTCAGTTGGCAGAGCACAGCCCTGAAAAGGCTGGTGTCGACAGTTCGATTCTGTCCCTCGGCACCACTTCTTTCAATGAGTTAGCCTGTTGTTTTTTTGGCTGGCTTGGTTTTGGAGGTGCCACTTGTGGCACTTTCAAGCAGCGTCACAGCCCTTCTCATCGCGGACTTCCCACCGTGTGAGTAATCAAACGTCGTCCCCTTGACCCGGTGTCCCAACAAGATCTGACGAATCTCATAAGGGACGTCTAGGTCCTGTAACCACGTCGCAAATGTATGTCGCAGATCATGGAAACGGAGATCCGTAATCTCCGCCAACGCGAGCATTCGGAGCCACAGGTGCTTAAAAGAGTTGGCGTCCTTCCATCGTGGGAAAACCCTGCCCTGTAGACTCCACGGACCAGCAGCTTTGATCGCCCCCACAGCTTTCCGATTCAAGGGCACCATTTCAGGAACGCCCTTGATCCGCGACCCCGCCGGCGGAAACCATCACCACCCATCGTCCTGTTTTTTGAGATCGGCATAATCCATCAGGACGATTTTTGCTTCCCGAACCCCGGTATTTAACGCAATAGTGGCCAAAAGATTTACATGGTGGCGGGCCTCCTTATCCCGTTCGTTGGTTGTTCTTGAAACGGTCCCTTCCAAGGCCTGGAGCTCCGCAAGGGTGGCCACGCATTTCCGCTTCTGGTACTGAGGAGCGGGCATCTTTCGGAGCCGGTTACGGTCCAGGTACTCATAATCCACTGCGCTGTTACGCAAGGCGCTCAAGACCGCACATTCTCTTTCAATGGTTCCTTCGACAGCCCCCTCTTTACGCCGATGCTCAATGTACGCAAGGCCATGGTCCATCCTCATAGAGCGAAGCGTGAGCGGTCCAAACCCGGGGATGAGGTGACAGCGCAACGCCGAGTCATTCCGTTTAGCAGCAGCCTGGTACTTAATATTCAGGTGCTTTAAATAAATTGGCGCAAAATCATTAAAAGTCACCTGCGGGCGGGCGGCCTCATCCACCATCCGATAGATTTCGGCGATCGCTTCATTCGTCAGACGCTTTTCCTCATCCCCCGTCAGGTTGATTCCCTTTAACCGAACGCGGTACCTATTCCGGCCGTACCAATACGTCAGGAGTGACTTCGTTCCCACCCTGGATTTCACGTGCTTGATATTCACCGCGACACCCTGATCCGAAACATGGGGCCTGCCCTCCTCGCCTTCAACTTGTTCTCTTCAAGCTCTGTTTGTCTCCGTAACCACGCCTCTAACTCTTCTTTAACGAACCGCACGAGCCGGCCGGCATACACGCGGGGAATCGACTTGTTGTTGTAGACCGAATTGGGATTCTTGAATTTGAGGAAGGCCGCGGCCTCCGCAACCATCAACAAGGTCATGGCGAGCCCTATCCCCTTTCCTGACGCTCAGGCTTTTGGGTGTGAAATGGCCGAAGCTTTTCACTGAACCGTTGAGCCAGTTTTTGCTTCGCCTTATTGAAGACGATTTTCATCGCCTCCACGTCCTGATGCATCATCGCCATGTCGGTAATCATCGTCGCTCGAATGTACTCCGAAACGCTCCACCCTTCCTGTGCTGCATACTTTTCCAAGAGTGCTTTTTCCTTCGGCGACACGCGAACCACGATATTGACTGTCAAGATATCTGTTTCAGCTTTCATGCAGCCTCCATGTTATGCTGACAGCATCACTGTCATGCTTTAGGCATAACATGTCAAGCCCAGGATAAGGCGCCGGCCGAATGAATTTCCAACTGGAATTTAAAGGTCGTTGAACGAGTCTATGGAGAGGTTTGCCTGGCGGATTAGCTTTCGCAATAGCCCGATCCCAAGCTCGTCATGTTGAGGGATTGACAGGGTGTAATCATACCCGGGCTTCACCATCATGACATGGGACCCACGCTGCCGGGCCACCGTCCACCCTGCTCGCTGGAATTTTCTGACAGCTTCGGCCCCAGAACAGAGCTGAAGCGAAGGGGCCATTAAACCACGACCTCAATACTATGGGCCGGGTCGAAGGTCTGTTTCGATTCCATCACCTCAAGCCACCCCTCGATAGCTTCCTTGACGTTCGCTAAGGCTTCATCACGGGTTTTGCCTTGAGACAAACAACCGGGGAGAGCTGGAACCTCTGCTACATAGTAACCAGTCTCATCCTTTTCAATGACAACGTGAAGTTTCATAGTGCCTTTTTCATCCGGGTCAATAGCAGTCGGTGTGAACCACTCCGCCGATCACTTTACTTGTGCAGGAGACAGGTGGAGACCGCGGCGCAACCGGCATTCCCAGACCAGGCTGAACCGGTTTCACCACGACGGGGAGCTTGGAAACCGACAGTGACACGGACGGTTGAACCTGTCCGCCTTCCGCACCCTGACCCAGGAGGGAGAATTCGTGTTCGTACGGGCGCTGTTGCTCAATCGCCCGGGTCTGCTCTCTCGTTTCAATACGCGCCACGGCTCGCTTCGCGCGAACTGCCGGCTGATCACCCGCAAACTCGTCAGGGTGACCGAGCCGAAGGAGTTCCGCTTCGATCCCATCGAGACAGCGACGAGCAGTCGCCGGGTACGGTGCCCGCTGACAGGCTGCGGTTCTGATGCCTCTCAGCCATGCTTCCTGATCGGTCCTGGTCCACAGGCGGCGGAGCTCATCGGCTCCCTTCGCTCGGGCCAGCTCGATACGGAAATTGTCATCACGCGTCAAATGATCTCCGCGGAGCTTGGCTAACGCACCGTCGAGCGCGAGCACACATCCCTTCCGGCTCTCAGGTCCCGGAAGCCGAGTGCAGGTTTCCATCATAGGGCCGCGGAGCCATGTTCGTGTTGCCGCCACATCCTGCACATTGCGTTCTGCCGGGGTAGGCGGGCCCCCTGCACACCCGGTGATGGCGGCAAACCCGAGGACAATACCAAGGCCTCGTCTCATGCTGTTCCCTCCTAATATGCCGACGGGAACCAGATGCAGGTGAGCCCATCTTACGCCTGATTCCAGTGAGATTGCGAGTCACAATTGGCCGGAGTAGGTCTAAGGAGAAGGTCCCAGTCGGGTGTTGTGAGGACGCCGTGATGGCGTCTTCCAGATGTGTCAGAGGAGTTACTGTTTCGGAAGCCGCTGTAGGACGTGGGCGGCAATGGCGACCGTGGAGGCGACGTTGAGCGACTCCATGCGCCGGCTCAATGGAATCGTCACGCGACGGATGGCGAGTGTCTTCGTTTCCTCGGAGAGCCCCTGTCCCTCGCTGCCGACAGCCAGAATCAAGCGCGGCGGCACATGCTCGATCTTATCCAAATCCACCACGTCCGGCCCACCGACCTCGGCGGCAAACAGACAACAGCCCCGACGCACCAACGGCGACGCCGAGCCGGTTACGAACACCGGCAGGCAGAGCAGCCCTCCGCTCGTCGCCCGGACGACCTTGGGATGGTATCGATCCGCCGAGTCGGGCGTCAGCCACAGGGCGCTCACGCCGAGAGCCGCGGCGGTCCGAATGATCGTGCCGACGTTCAGCGGGTCCTGGATCCCTTCCCCATAGATGCCGAATAGCGTCGGACGGTCGAGCATCTCCGCTTCGTTCCATTCTGGCCGGACGGCGATTGCAAGAATGCCCTGGGTGGTGTTGAGGTCGGACAGTCCGGCAAAGACACGTTCCGGACAGCTATAAGAAAGGCATGCCGCGGCGACGCGGAGCCGGCGGTCGCGCGGTTGTTCCCGTTCGCGATAGCCGGGCGTCGTCACGACGGAACGGACGAGCGAAGGATGATGGGCGAGGAGATCCCGCACCGCCTTGGCGCCTTCGATCACGAAGACGCCGTCGGCCTCTCGAGCGTGTTTATCCCGGATGAGCTCTCGAATGTGCGCGGTCTGCGCGCGGGTCAGTGGAGAGTCGGCGGAGGACACCCGATGTCGCCGTACGGCGCGGCGCTCAGCGGCGCTTCCGCCCCGAGGCTGCCTCTGCGGCACGGATGCGCTGCGCGCGGGCTTTGGCCCGCTTCAAGGCGGTCAGCTTGCCGCGCGTGCGGTCGTCTTCATGCTGCAACTGTTCGAGCTGCGACTTGAGGTGAGCTTTCTCCTGGCGATGGAGGGTCGCGCACTCTTCCTTCGACAGTTGGATCCAATCTCCGCCGGTTCTGGCTCTCTTGATTCGCTGCTCTAACGATTCGCGAAGCTGTTTCGACCTCATGGACAACAGGGATTTCAACGCTTGACGGCGGCGCTGAACCTCTTCTTCTTCGGCCATGATTCCCCGGATATCTGTTCCCAACATGGCTTCCTCCTCACCGCGACGAAATGGATGACGTGCCCGTCATTGTACCCGATTTGGAGGCTCGTCTGCCACTGCTGGATGGGCCGAAACGCCCTGAAATCCCGGTCTCTACCTAGGAAATGGCCTAGGAGGCGCGGTTGCGGGAACCGGTCCATTTGAGTATGATTCCGCCATGGCGGTCGGCGCATATATTCAGGCCTGGAGAGCAGCCCGCGGCCACTCGCTCGAAGCCCTGGCCGCCGAAGCGCAAATCGACGCCTATGCCCTTGAAAAGATTGAGTCCGACGAGGTCGACCCCGGCCTCTCAACCCTGGAAGCCCTGGCGGAAGCGCTCAAGATTCCGGTGGCGTGGCTCTTTACCCATCCCACCAGCTTCCAACATCTCTTTGCGGATGACGAGGGTGCAGAGGTTCCTCCCGGTGCGGACCCGGTAACCGAACGGATCCTCTCAGGCTCCCGCATGGACCGGTCCCTCTTCATCCTCTTGACGACCCTCATCCAAAGCGCGGAACCGAAGCTGCTCCGGGCCGCCGAGATGAGCCTGCGGAGCCTGGTCAAACAGTCGAAGCAGGCGACAGTTCCCTGGCAAAACAGGCCTTCCGGACACTTTGAACCACCAAGCGACTAAGAAGACGAATGTTGAAGTTCGAAACTCGAAATTCGAGCTTCGAATTTCGTATTTTCCGATTCTATAGCACTTGCATGATGCAGCACTTCAAGTAGCGGGTCTCGGGCATTGAAGCAAGAATCGGATGGTCGTCCGCTTGTCCCCTCTGTGCCAGCAACCGCACCTCACGCCCGGCATCTCTGGCCGCCCCACGGATGGTCTGCCAGAAGTCCTGCTCCGACACATGGTGTGAACAGGAGCTCGAGACCAGGAACCCCTCCGGTTTCGTCAATCGTAGACCCAGAAGATTGACGTCCTTGTAGCCGGCCAGCGCTCGAGGCACCGCCTGCCGGCTTCTCGCAAACGCGGGCGGGTCCAGCAACACCAAATCGTAGCGGCGTCCCGACCGTTCCAGCCGGCGCATCTCTTCAAAGGCGTCGGCTTGCCGGTACGTACACCGGTCCTCAACCTGGTTCAGGGCGGCATGACGTCGCGCGGAGGCAAGCGCCTCCTCCCCGACGTCTACCCCCTCCACGGAGGCGGCGCCGGCCAGCGCCGCATGGATGCCGAAGGCCCCGGTATGACAGAAGACCTCCAGCACGTCGGCCTTCAGCGCGAGCATGGCCGCTTCAAGGCGGTTTTGCCGTTGATCGCAGAACCATCCGGTCTTCTGGCCGCGCGCGAAATCCACGACGAACCGGCCCCGCCCTTCATGCACCTCGACGGTCGTGGCTCCGCCGCCCTTGAGAAATCCGGTCTCCACAGGCAATCCTTCGAGCGCCCGGCTTTTGGCGTCGTTCCGCAGGAAGACGCGCGTGGCTCCGCTCTCTTCGCACAACAGCTCAGCCAACCGTTCCTTGCGCCGATCCATGCCGGCGGAGAGCGTTTGGAGCACCAGCACGTCTCCGTAGCGATCGGCGATCAGCCCGGGCAAAAAATCCGCTTCGCCGTAGATCAGCCGATAGGCATCCGTACCGGATACGAGCCGCTTCCGCAGCCGGACGGCTCTCGCGATCCGTTCTCGCCAGAATGCGTCATCGACCGGTTCATCCTGGAACGTGAGAATCCGTACGCGGATTTTCGAGGCGGGATTGTAGAGACCTCTCGCGTAGAACCGGCCGTCCGGCCGCACGACGTCGACGAGGTCACCAGCTGCGGCCTCGCCGCTTGCGGGTTGGACAAACCCGGCATAGATCCAATAGTGGCCGCCCTCCGATTGCTCGTGCCTCCGTGCGAGCATGAGTGTCGTCACCGGCGGTTCGCGTGAAATCGTCATGACCTACTTATCGGACGGCGGGCGCGCCGCGTCAAGCCCTCGAGCGCCGACGTTCAACTTGACGATTGCCCGGCGCTATGGTTTCCTGCAGGCAGGCGCGCCAATTGTTCACGACACAACGCGTATCCGAGACACACGACATGAAAGACACAGCCACGATCGGCTCGACGGTGATCGAGCGGTTGCACCAACTGGGCGTCCGCCACATCTTCGGCATTCCCGGCGACTACGTCTTGAGTCTGTACCAGTTGATCGAGCGGTCGCCTATTCGCCACATCGGCACGACCCGCGAGGATTCGGCCGGTTTTGCCGCTGACGCCTACGCGCGCATCAACGGCATCGGCGCCGCCTGCGTGACCTATTGTGTCGGCGGACTGAACACCGTCAACGCCATCGCCTGCGCCTACGCCGAACGTTCGCCCGTCGTATTGCTGACCGGATCACCCGGTCTGTCCGAGCGGATCAAGATGCCCTACATGCACCACCTGGTGCGCGAGTTCTCGACGCAACGCGATGTGTTCGAACGGATGACGGTGGCCGCCGTCTCGCTCGACGATCCGATCACGGCCGAGCGCGAAATGGATCGGGCCTTTTCGGCCCTGTTACGCTACCGCCGCCCCATTTATATTGAGATTCCCCGCGACCTGGTCCACACACCCCTGGCGACGCCGCTGAAGCCCCTGTGCCTGAACGATGAGCCCAGCGATCCCGGCGCGTTGGAGGAGGCCATCGGGGAGGTCAAAACCATGCTCGCCTCCGCAAATCGGCCGGCGATTCTGGCCGGAGCCGAGATTGGACGCTTCGGACTTCAAGATCATCTGGCCCGCCTGGTCGAACGGCTCAACGTGCCCATCGCCTCGACTCTCTTGGGCAAGTCGATCATACGGGAAGACCATCCGCTGTACGTGGGGGTCTATGGAGGCTTGATCGCGCGCGACGAGGTCCAACGGTTCATCAACGATTCCGACTGCCTGCTGATTCTCGGGTCCATCCTCTCCGACATGGAAGGTCTCGACTCGCAGTCACCCTTGCTGTCCGAAGGACGGACCATCCATGCAACGGCCGATCGTGTATCGATCAGACATCACCGCTACGATTCGATCCGGTTCCAGGATTTCGTACAGGCCCTGAGTGTTCATCCCCTTCCAGGTTTTGCGTCCCGGCCGCTCCCTCCTCCCCTGCCGGTGGAGGATAAGCCGGTCGCGCCGAAGGAGCAGGTCTCGCTTCGCGGGCTGTTTCGGCATCTGGACAGCGTCCTCAATGCCAAGACCCTGATCGTGGCGGACGTCGGCGAATCCCTGTTTGCGGCGGCGGATCTTCACGTGCACCGGAGATTCGAGTTCCTCTCTCCCGCCTATTACACGTCCATGGGATTTGCGGTACCGGCGGCGGTGGGAGCCTCGTTCGCCGACCCCCATGTCCGGCCCATCGTCCTCGTGGGGGACGGCGCCTTTCAGATGACCGGCACCGAACTCTCCACTGCGGTGCGCTACGGGCAGGTTCCGATTGTGATCGTGCTGAACAATCGAGGGTATTCGACGGAGCGGGAGATCCTGGACGGGCCCTTCAACGACGTGCATGAGTGGCAATATGAACGGATCTGCGATCTGATCGGCGGTGGGGTCGGGTCCCGGGTCCGGACCCAGGAGGAATTCGAACGGGCTTTGGCCGGCGCGCTGGCCGACACGAGCCGGCTCCACGTCCTCAATGTCCTCCTCGACCCGGCCGACCGCTCTCCCGGGATGGTGCGGCTCGCGCACCGGCTCGCCAAGCGTCTGTCGACCGATCGGCCCTAGACTCCCGGCGATCGGCTCTAGCCTGGCCCGGCGCCTGTATGTATGGTTCTTCCCTCACCCCTTCACTTTTTACTTCGTGTCCCTAACACGACCGCCCCACTTCTGGCCTGTCTCTTGATCGACCACGGGTGGCATACGGACTGCACAAGGTGACGGCCTCGACAGTCCAGGGAACCTTCGGATTGCCGCCTCGCGCCCCGAGGCCCTATGCATGGACTTCCCGGATGGCACCGGTTCACAACCCCCGGCAGCAAAGGTGTGGTCTTGTCGGACTTCTACCAAAACGGCGTCGTCACGGTGCTCCACCGGCTGGGCCCCTCGAACGTGGCGCAGTTGGAACGGGAGCTGGCTCACCATGGGAGGGCCAATCCGATTGCACTCGTCCTCCCCTGCCTCTATGCCGAACTCGCCAGGCCGGCTCTGCGTCACATCCTGGACACGCTCAACGAGCTGCCGTATCTCAATGAGATCGTGGTCTCGCTCGATCGGGCTTCGGCGCTGGAATTCCGTCTGGCCAAACAGTATTTTTCCGGGCTGCCTCAGCGCGTCCGCCTCATCTGGAACGACGGCCACCGCATCCAGTCACTGCTCAAGCTGTTCGTAGCCACGAATCTGGACATCGGCCACCAAGGAAAAGGGCGCGGCTGCTGGATGGCGTTCGGATACATCCTGGCCCGCAACGAGAGCCAGGTCATCGCCCTGCACGACTGCGACATCGCCAGCTATAACCGGGAATATCTGGCGCGGCTCTGTTATCCGATCGCGAATCCCAACCTCAACTATGAATTCTGCAAAGGATACTACAGCCGCGTGACCGACCGGTTGCACGGGCGAGTCACCCGCCTGTTCATCACGCCGCTCATCCGGAGCTTGCAACAGCTCGTGGGCCCTCACCCACTCCTGACGTTTCTGGACAGTTTCCGCTATCCCCTCGCGGGCGAGTTCGCCATGGTGCGCGACCTGGCCTGGACCAACCGCATCCCGGGCGACTGGGGGCTGGAAGTCGGCGTCCTGGCGGAGGTCTATCGCAACTGCGCGCTGCGCCGCATCTGCCAGGCCGACATCGCGGACACCTACGACCACAAGCATCAACCGCTCTCGGACGAAGATCCGGACGCCGGACTGCTCAAGATGTGCGTCGACATCACCAAGTCCCTGTTTCGGAACCTCGCCAGCGAAGGGGTCGTGCTCTCGGACGGCGTGCTGAAGACGCTGCGGGCGACCTATCTGCAGAGCGCGCAGGAGGCCATCAATCGGTACGAGAACGACGCGGCCATCAACAGTCTGGCCTTCGACCGCCATGAAGAGCGGACCGCGGTGGAGGTGTTCCTCCAAGGCATGAAGCTCGCGACCGAAGGGTTTCTCGACGATCCGCTGGGTGTCCCCATGATTTCCAACTGGAGCCGTGTGACCCATGCCATCCCCGACGTCTTCGATCGCATGATCGAAGCGGTGGAGGAGGACCATGCGTGGGATCCCACCGCCGAGCCGGCCGCCACACCCCGATGAACCGCGAACGCACCCCGCTTGCGCCGGCGACGGAAGCTCGCCTGCGAGAGATCGATTTCACCGACATTCTCGTCGGCATTCCCAGTTACAACAACGCCGCCACGGTCGGCCACGTCGTGCGCGCGGTCGGAGCCGGGCTGGCCAAGTATTTTCCCGCCGAGCGCGCGGTGCTCGTGAACGCCGACGGCGGCTCTTCCGACGACACCGCCGCCGTCGTGGCGCGGACGGCGGTGGACCATCGCCAGCTCTTGATTGCCGACCGGCAAAGCGTCCTCCACCGGATCGTGACGCCGTACCACGGCATCCCCGGTAAAGGCAGCGCGTTCCGAACCATCTTCGAAATCGCCCGGCGGCTGAACGCCCGGGCCTGCGCCGTCGTCGACGCCGATCTCCGGAGCATCTCTCCGGAATGGATCGAAATGCTCTTGCGCCCGACCGTGGAGGAAGGATTCGACTACGTCGCGCCGTTCTATCTGCGCCACAAGTACGACGGCACCATCACCAACAGCCTGGCCTATCCTCTCACCCGTGCGCTCTACGGCAAACGGCTCCGGCAGCCGATCGGCGGCGAGTTCGGATTCTCCGGCGCCCTGGCGGCTCACTATCTGGACCAGCATGTCTGGGAATCGGAAGTCGCCCGGTTCGGCATCGACATCTGGATGACCACGGAGGCGATCGCCTGCGGAGCCCGCGTGTGCCAGAGCTTCCTGGGCGCCAAGATCCACAATCCCAAGGATCCCGCATCGGATCTATCCGACATGTTGCGCCAGGTCGTCGGTTCGCTGTTCGCCTCTATGGAACGGCACGCGGCAGTCTGGTCCACCGTCAAGGGCTCGCACCCCGTGCCGCTCCTCGGCTTTCCCTACGAGGTCAGCGTGGAGCCGGTCCATGTGGACGTAGACCGCATGGTGTCTCATTTTCAGCAGGGGCTGGCCGACCTCGCGCCACTCTGGCAAGAGATTCTGAGCCCCGCCACGTTTGAGCACCTGATGGACCTGAACCGAGAAGGCCGGAACGCATGCCGGATTCCCGACGAACTGTGGAGCCGCATCGTCTTCGATGCAGCTGCGTCCTATCACCATCAGGTCCTGCCCCGCGAACACCTGCTGAAATGCCTGACGCCGCTCTATCTGGGCCGGACCGCATCCTTCGTGCTTGCGACGATGGGGTTGACGTCCGTGGAAGCGGAGCGTGCGATCGAACAGCTCTGCGTGACGTTCGAGAGCGGCAAACCCTATCTACTCAAGCGATGGGACGAGCACCAGGCGGACCGGGCGGGCCGATCTGCGCTGACTCGGACGACTCCGGAGTCGGGAGGTCCTTATGAACGCCTTTATTGAGCAAGCCCTGATGGCTCCGTTGGAGCTGCTGGCCGGCTATGCTGCGGCTATTTTCCCCAACCTCATCGCGATGGGGATCCTCTTGCTGAGCGGCCTGTTGCTCGCCCGCCTCGTGAGCCTCATCGCCGAGCGGCTGCTGCGTGTCCTCGGCTTCGATCACCTGTGCAACCGGCTCGGCGTCACGTCGGCGCTGTTGCGTGCCGGCGTCAAGACAGACCCTTCGCACCTGATCGGCAGCGGCCTCCACTGGACCGTCGTCCTCGTGACCAGCGTGGCGGCCGTCAGCGCGCTCAACCTGGCTCCCGTCAATCAAGTCGCCCAATCGCTCCTGGCCTATGTGCCCCGCCTGATTGCGGCCGGCATCATCTTATTAGCCGGATACGTCGCCTCGAATTTCGTGTCCCAGGCCATCTTGATCGCCGCCGTCAATGCTGGGCTGGCGCCGGCCCGGCTGCTTGCGACCTGCTCTCGTTGGGGACTTCAACTGCTCGCCGCGGCCATGGCGCTCGAGCAGCTGGGCATCGCCGAACAGATCGTCGTGGTGGGATTCGGCATTACCTGGGGCGGCCTGGTCTTGGCGGCGGCCATTGCGTTCGGGTTCGGCGCGACGGACCTCGCCAAGGCCTTGTTGGAGAAAAAGGTGCTTCCCACGAGAACGGACATGCCGGATGACCTGCGCCACTGGTAATCAACCACGCAACCTGGATCTACGATGATATCGAGCCTCAGCCACGACAGTTCCGACACCCTTTTGGAGCGACCGGTGACGCATTTCGTCCTCTTCACCGATCTCGACGGCTCCCTGCTGGACGGCATGACCTATTCCTTTCAGCCGGCGATCCAGGCCCTGCGCGAAGTCCGCGCCCGCGGCATCCCTCTGGTGCTGGTATCGAGCAAGACGCGCGCTGAAATGGAGCCCCTCCGCAAACGGCTCGACCATCGGGATCCGTTCATCGTCGAGAACGGCGCGGCCGTCTTCATTCCGCAGGGTCGTTTCGATTTTCCGATCGAACGGACACGCAAACGCTCCGCCTACGATGTCATCGAGCTCGGACTGCCTTACCACATGCTGCGCGACGTGCTGAAGCAGATTGAGGAGGCGGTGGAAACCCCGCTCCGTGGCTTCGGCGACCTCTCGGTCCACGAGATCATGAGGGTGACGGGCCTGTCGCAGACCGACGCGGAGTTGGCCAAGCAACGCGAATACGACGAGCCCTACCTGATCGAAGGCCCGGCCACCCTTGTGGCGGAAGTCTGCCGGCAGATCATCACGCGGGGGCTGCATTGGACCAAAGGGGGGCGGCTTTTTCACCTGACGGGACAGAACGACAAGGGGCAGGCGGCGGCGCTGCTGCTCCGCTGCTATCAGCGGCAGTTCCGGCTGCAGGAAGGCCAGGCCCGCGTCGAGACGATCGGCATCGGCGACAGCATCAATGACGCGCCGCTCCTGAGCATGGTGGACCATCCCGTGCTGGTGCAGCGGATGGACGGCACGTATGACCCGGATGTGCATGTGCCCGGCATGATTCGCGCCGACGGCATCGGCCCGGTGGGATGGAACAGGGCGGTGTTAGAACTTCTCGAACGCCATTCCTAACGTAGGTCAGCCCGATTTCTTCGACGCGAACACGGTGGCGTCGCAGGCCACGTACTTGATCTGCTTCATCGGAATGATCACGACTTCCTTCGCGGAATCGACCTCCAGCACTTCCATGTCGTCGCTGATCGTGTGCCGGATCGCATCCTTGACGACCAACTCTTGGTTATCCACAAACACCACCTTCACCCAATACTGCACGATCGCCACCTCCCATGCTGTCCAACACGTCGCCTGCCTGCACCGACGGGCCGCCGCGAATCGCGGCTCCGTCGCTCACTGATTCTCGAAGCCCAGCTCCGCCGATCGTTTCGCCGCCGCCTCGACCGCCGACGTCACGGTAGCGCGAAAACATCCCAGTTCCAACGCGTGAATGCCCGCGATCGTGGTCCCGCCCGGCGATGCGACACGGTCTTTCAGTATGCCGGGGTGCTCGCCGGATGCCAGCAACAGCCGTGCGGCGCCGACCACCGTTTGCGCGGCCAGCAGCTGAGCCGTGTGGCGAGGGAGCCCCATCTTCACCCCCCCGTCCGCCAGGGCCTCGATCATGACATAGACATAGGCCGGCCCGCTCCCGCTGAGTCCGGTCACGGCATCCAGGAGCCGTTCCGGCACCGCCACGACGTGTCCGATCGTTTCGAACAGCGAGCGGGCCGTCGCCAACTCGTCGGCCGGCACGTCCTCGTCGCAGGCGATGGCCGTGACGCCCTCCCGAATCGCGGACGGCGTGTTGGGCATGGCGCGGACGATCTTTTTCCGTTTCATGCCGCGCAGATGGCGGGCGATGCGCGCGATGGGATAGCCTGCAGCCACCGAGACGATCGAGGTCTTGTCCGGGACGGCATCGGCGATCTCCGTCAGAACACGGTCGAGCACCTGCGGCTCCACGGCCAGCACGAGCATATCGGCGCCCTCGGCGGCTTCAGCGTTCTCGGCTGTGGTCGCGACGTGGTATGTCCCGCTGATGACGTCGCGCGCGACCGGATCGACGTCCGAGGCGATCAGATGCGAGGGAAGGACCAGTTTCGCGTGGAGCAGACCAGCAATGAGGGATTGGGTCATGTTCCCCGCACCGATGAATCCGACTCTCGCGGTGTGCCGCAGCATGCGGCGATTATACTGACGCCTTTCCGACCCTTGCAACTTAGGTGGTAAACGGGAATGACACGCTTCAGTGCTCCTAATGACCACCGACCCACGACAGCAACTTGCAAGGACGGCGTCTCGTTGGATACAGTAGGCCTATGCGCCTGCGAATCCTCATCGGCATGTTGTCCGTCCTGGCCCTCCTCCCCGGTCCGAGCTGGGCCCGCCGCGAATCGTTCACCGAGCAGCAGAAACAGCAAGTCAAAAAGATCGACCGGGTGCTCCTGGACGTCATCGCGCTGACCGACAAGGGACCGGCCGATACGGCGCCGTTTCAGGACTTGATCTCGAAGCGGCTGCGCGAGTTCGGCTACACCGTGGTGACGGATCCCGCGCAGCCGCATGACGTGCTCGTGCAGGTCAAATGCGAGCAGCGAAAGACGTGGGAAGGCACGACCAAGATGGGCAGCGACGCGGATCTCCCCGACTCGCCGTCCCGCCTATGGAAAGGTCCGGCCTGCCAGCTGATCTATTTCCTGGACGGCAAGAGAATGGGATGGCACAAGGAGGTGCGGACTGAGTTTTCGGACTCCGAGCAGGCGGCCGCCGCGGCAAAAGCGGAGGACGCGGGAGCCTACGCGATGGGTCAGTTGAGGGAACGATTGGACGACTATGATTTCCCGGCGCTCATCACGGCCGAATGGGGGCAGGAAGAACGTCTGTTCAAGCTGTACGACGATCCCGCGACGCCCGTGGCGCGGAAAGTCAGGCTGGTGGGTCTGTTCGGCTATCTCTTTTCCAACGAGGCCGTCCCGCGCCTGCTGGCCGGTCTCAAGGGACCCGATCTCGACATCGCCAAGGCGTCGGCGTTGGCGCTGGGCAACATCGGCCAGAAGGATGCCGTGCCGGCCTTGGTCGAAACGATGCAGACCGGTCGCCCGGAGTTGCGGCCCTCTGCGGCCAAAGCCCTGGGCATTCTGGGAGCCCTGCACGGTGACTTCAGCATCGTCGATCCTCTCCTCGAGACTCTCAAGACGACGGACGACCCGGCGCTCAAGACCGAAATCGTCTGGGCCCTGGGCAAACTGCCGGACCGGCGGGCGCATGAACCGCTGCTGGCGCTCCAGAAGTCCCTCTACAAGGTGCGTGAAAACGACGCGGACCCGAAAATGGTCAAGCTGAAGGAAGCGGTGAACTGGAGCATCAAGCAGATCGATACCTGGGAGTATCTGCAGTAGCCGGGATCCCGTCATGCCAAGTCATGCCACGCTCGCCCGATTGCGGATCGGCCTCACCGTCGTCCTGTGTACGTTCCCCCAAGCACGAACCGCCTGGAGTCAGGTGATCGGCGCAGCCGCCGAGTTGGACCGACTACGAGCTCGCGCGGAGGAAGCGATCGGCAACGACGATCCGGACGGCGCCTCGCTCAGCATGGGCCGGGCCGCGCTCATGGCCAAGCAATTGGCCAAGAGCCACCGCGACGAGCCGGCAACCGCGCGGTTCTATCAGGGAGCGGAACCGCTCTTCCGCGCGCAAGAACACGGCTACCGCGCCGTCGCATTGTTCCGGCGGGCCGGAGGGCAGCTGCCGGCGTCCTCCGGCGTCTGCGGCAGCTTGGCGCTGGCGCAAGGCAGCCTGCAGCAAGCCCTGTCTCTGCTGGTTCCCGACGAGCAGGCGCCGGCCGACGTGCGGGAACACACCAAAAAACTCCGGGAAGCGGCCGACGATTGGGACACCGTCGTCGCCTCGATGATCACCGACTACCAATGCCCATGAAACCGTGAAGCGTCTCTCGTGAAGCGTGATTCGCTTGCGAGATACGAGATACGAACGACGCAGTCTCCGCTAGTCTTCCTCCGGATTGATGATGTGCAGCCCGGCCGTCTTGCTGGCCGAGAGCAGCTGAACGTCCGCGCTGACGACCGTCAGCCGGAGCGGCTTGAGCTCCAGCGCCAGCGCCAGATGCATCACCTGTTGCGCGCGAAGGAACGGATATTCCATCGTCAATTCCTTGGTGGCCAGGTATGTCTGCATCGTCGGGGCGATGAACTGGAACAAGCCTTCGACGGATTCGCGTTCGAATTTGTGGATCACGGAGTAGCAGTCGTCCCGCGTGATCTCCCCTTGCTGAGCCCGGTTGGAAAAGGACGAATACAGTTCCGTGACGGTCCAGGTCGGCAGGATGGCCACCTTGCCGCGTTTGACCATCAACTTGTTCACGATGCGGGTGCCGCGCTCCATGCTGTAGCGTTTCACCAGGGCGGTGGAGTCGAAGTAGTAGTACGGCATGGGCTCAGATCCTCCCCTTGAGGATGACGGAGGCCAAGGGGCCCTGCAGCTTCGAGAGCCTATCTTGTAATTCATCCAGTGGGACTTCCTCATATCCTTCCCGCCGGAGCTTGTCGGCAAGATTGCCTTTGTTGAACAGCGCGGTATCTTCCTTCAGCCGCTCGCCGAGGCGTCGCTTCGCCAGGCGGCTCGGCACCCGCTGTTGCATCGCGGTTAATCCACGCCCTCGGCTTCTCGGCGCCCGGCCACTATTGCTCAATCTGCTCATACCTTCGATCTCCCTCCTGCTGTTAGTGCGTTGCTGCTGCCGGCTTCGCTCCGGCCCCTTCACGCGGACAGCCGGCGGGGCGGGTCGCCTCCGCCGGCAGCTCGGATTCTCCGTAGATGTGGCCGGCGATCGCCTTGGCCACGTCGGACGACAACTCGTGTTGCATCACGCGAACCGCCTTGGCCGTCGCCTCCCGCTCCGATAGGTGTCCCTCTCTTCCACCCTTTGCAATGGAGCCGACCAGCCGCAATCCCTTCACCTCCACGACTTCAAAATCGCCGCACCAGCGGACGAACATGAACTGCGGATCGCGCACGTCGATCGGCCAGACCCTGACGAATCCGTGCAGCAGCAACTCCGGCGCGGGTCCTCCCGATGCGCCGCCCGGGGCCGCGTCCGCCGCAGGACGGTCCACGATCTGCAGACCTTCCCGGATCAGACCTTCGCTGAGGGCCCGCTGCGCGGCCTGAGCCTGATCGCCGGTCACATCGATCGCGAACAACAGATTTGTCGCCAGAAACTGCTCCAGTTCCATCGTCAATTCATTCACCCGATAGGGGGATCCGGTTCCCTGTCCGCTCGGCCGGACGACACGCAGGTCCGCATTGTAGGTTTCACGGAGCACGAGGTTGTGCGCGGCTCGCCGCAGCCCGCGGACCTTGGCCAGCTTGTCCGCCGACCGGTGCGCGTCGTCGACGTCGGCTTGAATGGCCCGATCCAGCTCGGTGATTTTCTCCATGAACGCCGTCTCGGCCTGTGCCCGCTGCATGGCCGCCAGGGCATAGTGCAGCTGCTTCTTCGAATCGAACCACCGGTCGGCGATTCTGACGTTTTCGAGCACTTTGTCCGTGGAAACCTTGGTGAGATTGTCGATGGTCAGACGCCGCTCGTCGCGGCTGTGTCCCCGCTGCTCGACGACCAAATATGATTCCCAGTCTCTTGCTTGGGCGGAGACTTCCGTCTTGAACACGCGGGCCAGGGCCGCATAGGCCTGATCCTCCGCCGTCGCGCTCCTGTCTGACTGCCCGACACCGGTGAGATACTGTTCGGGCGGATAGTCGGGACTCATCCCGTTGACCCACGCCGGTTTGGCCCGCCCACTGAACGAGGAACATCCGACGAGCAGCAGACCGACCGTCCAGATGAAGAGCGCGGGCATTCGCGCAGGCATCCGCCCAGGGATCCGATTAATCATTGCACGACTCGCTGAATCAGAAACACCGTTTGCCCCGCCGCCAACGACAGGGAACGGCTTCCCGGCGCCCCGTCCCCGGTGAACCCGGCCCCCTTAACGTCATACTGACCCGGAGGCACCCACCGGCGGGCCAGATGGATTTGATCGGGCAACGTCCGCCAACTGCGCTTGTCCGCCTCTTCCGAGGCCACCGCATAGCCGTGGGCGATCAGGCTCACCAGTAGTCCGACCCAATCGGCATTTTTTTGTCCCGCGGCGCTCTGCGATCCCCTCGTCGCGGCCTCCGCCATCGCGTATTTTGTCGCCGCCCGGGCCACGGCTTTCACGGCGATGCCGGGCAGACGCTCCGACAACGCTTTCTCCGCGAGCGCGGTCACGTTCTGCACCGGCTCGGTCCTGACGGTGACGGGGGGACCGGCCGCGGCATCGAGCCTGACGGTATCCACCGGGACGTGCGTGGGCTGCGGAACCAGCCGCGGCAACGCCACGCGCACGACGCGCCCGTTCAAGCCGTACAGGACGCTGTCCGCGGCGCGGTTCTGCGGAGTATTCGGGTTGGTGAGCGCCCGGTTGATCAGGACCAATTGCAGCGCATCCATGCTGATGGGCAGGTCAAGAAACTGGTCCTCCTTACGCGGTGCGCGGCCATTATAGCTGATCACGACCACTTGGGCGAGATTCTGCTGCGCTTGAATGGATTGCCACGACACGGTCGGAAAGGCCCGCTCGTAGGCGGTGAATTCCTGGGTCAAATGCAGTCCGTCCGTCGTTCTCAGCAGGTCCCTCTGCAACTGCGTCGGCTCCCCGACCTGCGACCAGCCCTTCGTCGAGTCGTAGGTTTCGTAGGCCTTGCGATAGGCGATGAACGCGTTGTTGACGTCGCCGGTGCTCTCGTAGAGGATGCCTGTGAGATAGCGGGCAAACCCGTCCTCCCGATAGGCGCTCTTGTCTTTGACCCGATCGGACAGCACGTTCAGGCGATGATCGATACGCCTGGCTTCCACCAGCGATTCCTGCCAGAGTCCCAGCATGGCATAGTTCAGCGCCTTGACGACGTTGATCATGACCTGTTCGTAGGGATCGCCTTCATAGGGCAGCACGTTGTCGTTCGTCATGAACGCGGCGGTCTCGGTGCGGATCTTTCTGGTGTAGAGCCGCTCGACCTCGTCATCCGACTGTTCCAACATGAGATTGCTCCGCTTGTAGTCGCCGGCGAGGTGAAGCGTCATCCCCCGATCCATGCCGTACAGGACGCGGCTCCTGTCGCCGTATTCGTCTTCCGCCTCTTTGATGGCCGCATCGGCGCCCTGGTAGTTGTGCGTCAGCAGGCTCCTGTCCGCCTGCACGTAGTGCTTTCCAGCAGAACCGCATCCGCTTGCGACGAGGAGCGCGGCGAGGGTGAGGGAGATCGACAGACAAACGCCCCACCGTCCAGGAGCCTGTACGGTGGGGCGTGAGACGAAGCAGCTCAACGGACTTCTAACTGTTAGAAAACGGTGCGTTTCTTTTCGATCACTTTCTTGATTTTTTTCTGGCCGAACCAGACTTTGGCGTTGCTTTCCAAATCCACCATCTGGAGATCCACCTGGTAGAACATGGCTTTGGTGCCTTCGGCCTCGTCGAGAATCGTGGCGATGGTGCCCTTCATCATATAATCCGCGCCGATTTCCTTGCCGGGTGCTTTCTGCGTGTCTTCCCGGGCGTACATCGCCTGTTCCTTCCGCTCGTTGCGCACTTCGTCGCGTTCGCCCTTATTGGCTACGAAGGTCACTTTCTGGGAGTTCGTCAATTCGCGCTGGAGATCCGTGACGAAGGTTTGCGTGTTGATGTGCTCGTGGCTGTTATTGAGCACCGT
Organism: Nitrospira sp.; assembly: GCA_047150005.1. Lineage (GTDB taxonomy): Bacteria > Nitrospirota > Nitrospiria > Nitrospirales > Nitrospiraceae > Nitrospira_C. The sequence goes on from AP038806.1 coordinate 223,361, forward strand.
GCCCACCACCACGACCGGCTGACGGTTCTTGGCCGCGCTGAAGTTGCCCAGCCAGGGATAATCGAGAGCCTCCTTCACCATGGCTTCCGCCACCATGCGGGAATCGGTATCGTTCCAGCGACCGCTGAGATCGGTGACCACACCGGTATCCACGCGGGTCACTTTCGTCTCGCTTCCACAGCCGGCTAGCGTCAAAAATCCGAGGCACAACAGGGTCGCTCCCGCTGCGCCCCCACACCTCCGCCCACCAAAGCCCCCCATCTTACATCTGCTCCTTCGGAACCGGTTCACGAACGGCGATCAATGGTTTGCGCGTTTGTCTTCTTCTTTTTCGAGACGCTCGAACGCCTTGTCGGCGTTCTTGCGCACGTAGTCTCTGACTTCGGCGTTCAGCTCCTTGGCGTGCTCCAGATTGTTCTTCATGTCTTCCAGATTCAGCTTGGTGAGGACGTAGTAGGTCCCAGTCTTGTCATCCTTGTACCGGTCGATGGGCCGCACACCGCTCAATGTGGTCGTGGTGATCGTCTTGATCGCCCGCTCGACGTTCTGTTCTTCGGCATTCCGGGTAAAGTCGCCGGCGGTGGTCGAGGCGGCGTAGTCTCTCATCAGATAGCCGGTATAGGTCTCGAACGTCTTGGCGATTTCCGCGCGGCCCCGGTTCTCCGCCGTATCCCAGGCCAACGGCTCGTTTCTGACGCCGGTCACGGATCCCACGCCGAAAAACGCTTTGCTGTCCTTTTCGCTCATGGCGCCGGACCCTTGCTTGACCCACTTCGGAGGACCGCCGCACGCGGCGAGCCCGACGATCAGAACGAGAGCAACCCCACCACCGGCCAATTGTGAAAGGATTCCACGCGGCTGGCTCATGCGACTTCCTCCTTCGTGGCTACGGTCGATCCATCGGTGGACAACACGCGGTGAACAAACGCGAGAAATCGAGCGGATTTATGCTAACATGCACGTCCAGTTGAGTCAACGCGCGGAGCCCCGAGCGGGCATCGTTATGAGCCCGAGGGGAGAGGGAAAACCACTATGGCGGACGTACAGATTGAAGACGGCATCATCCGGATCGTCGGACTCGACGTGCAGGACCCGAAGGCAGCCGCAGTGCTGGCGGAATATCCTCAGGTGCGGTGGGCGGAGATCACGAGGCGCGCGCTGAAGATCGGCTTGGGCTATCTGAAAGGCGGGGGAAAAGACTAAGGTTTTGCCGGTACGGAGTGATTGCCCCGCGCCACGGCCTCGCGGGCCCGGACATGGTTGCCGCCGAGTTCCAGATACCGCTGAAAGGCCTCGACGGCTTTCTGATTGTTCTTCAACTCATCCTCATACAGGACCCCGAGAGAAAAATAGACGTCCACATAGGTCGGATTGACCAAGAGGGCGTCCAGCATGGCCCGCTCGGCTTCCGGATACTGTCCCCTCTTTTCGTAGATCAGCCCGAGCGTGTAGTGCGAGTCGGGATTCTTCGGGGCATGCTGCACGGCCAGCTTGCCGGCCGACAAGGCTTCGTCGAGGTCGGGCAGGACTTCGAGCCGCACATAGCTCTTCAACACATAGGCATCGCCGAATGCGGGATCATATTCCACCGCGCGGTTGAGCCGCTCCAACGCTTCGTCCGCCGACCTTCCGGTCTGCAACAGCGCGAAGGCCTGCTCATACTGCAGCTTGGCCGCCTGTTTCCGCTCGGCCGGCGACTGCGGTTCTCCTCCGAGTCTGAACGCCGCCTTGCGGCCTTCGATCAGAATCGTATCGCCGTCTCCTTCGAGCTGTGTGAACAGCGGGTGCTGGGCTCCCTTGGACTGCTCCTGGATCTGCTGGCTTGCGTAGCGTCCCAGCTCGGAGGCCATCAGCCACCCGTTGTTGTCCAGATCCGCGGCCCCCGACAGCCCCTTGGCGAGAACCTGAACGAACAGGCTTCGATCCTGCGTCCTGATGACCGTCTCCCCTTTGTCTCCCGCCGTCAAAACCTGGACCGCCCGCTTTTCCTGATCGTCCTCCGGTGTGACCCGCCCTTCCAGGGACAACGGCTGTGCCGCGCTGACCTCCCATCCTCGCACGGGCACATCGAGCAGCAAGAGCGTGTGCTTCGAGGCGCTGCGCCGGCTGAATTCCTTGAGCTGGTCGAACGTCACCGCCTTGGACACGTTGTTGGGCTGCGCATCCCAAGGAACCAGATAGCCCGCGTCGTTGCCTGATTGGTCGCGCGTCACTCCCGCATGGCCGACGAAATAGATCACCAGACGGTCTTGGCGCCCGACCTTGCGGGGAAGAAAATCGGACAGCAGTTGCTGGAGGCGCCGGAAGCTGGCGTCATTGTCGTACAGCTCCACCACCTCTTCAAAGCCCAGCCCGCGCAAGGCCTGGGCCATCGCCTTGCCGTCTTCTTTTGCGCCGGGCAGCTTGGGCGCGACCACGTAGTTTTCGATTCCGATCACGACCGCCCAGGACTTGTAGTACAACCCCTCCGGCTTTCCCATTTGAGCCCAGGCGGAGGACGCGGAGGATGTGATGGACGCGAGAAGCAGGCAGGAGCACAGCGATCGAAAGAGGATGCGGACGCGACTGGGAAACCGTGGCGACATAGGCAAGAACCGGCGTGGAACCACTCTGAAAATTCAGCCTACTCTTGCCTTCCCGTGACTGTCAAGAAACACTCAAGCGGAAAAGAGGTCACAGATCCCCGCGCCGCGCCCGCGCCAGATTGCATAGTTTCCCCGGACCAAGGTATGGTTGGGGCCGAGTGACACGGCGCCGACCAAGGAGCGCGGGACTATGGCGGACAACATCGAGACCCTTCTGAAGGAAAGCCGGGTGTACCGGCCGACGTCCAAGACGATTTCCGCAGCCTACGTTCAGGATTACGAGACCGCCTACAAGCGGTCGATCGCCGATCCGGAGGGTTTCTGGAGCGGTATGGCCAAGGAATTGGAATGGTTCACTCCGTGGAAATCGGTGCTCGAGTGGAACTATCCGTGGGCCAAGTGGTTCGTCGGTGCGACCTGCAACATCGCCTACAACTGCCTCGACCGTCACATTGCCACCTGGCGAAAGAACAAAGTCGCGCTGATTTGGGTGGGGGAAAACGACCAGGAGCGGATCTTCACCTACGCCGAACTGCACCGGCAGGTCAACCGGTGCGCCAATGCTCTAAAAAAAGTTGGAATCCGCAAGGGCGACCGCGTCACGATCTATCTTCCCAAGATCCCGGAACAGGTCGTGGCCATGCTCGCCTGCGCGAGAATCGGCGCGATCCACAGCGTCGTCTATTCGGGGTTCAGCGCTCCGGCTTTGTCGAGCCGTATCAATGACGCGGAAGCGAAGCTCGTCATCACGGCCGACGTAGGGTTCGACCGCGGCAAGGTCATCAATCTCAAGCCGGTCGTGGACGAAGCCGTGAAGAACTGCGCCACGGTGGAACACGTGGTCGTGGTGCGGAGGGAGAGTCCAGGGCAGGCATTGTCTGCCCCTAAGGAAATCGACTGGCACGACTGGCTCCGGCACGAGGCGCCGCACTGTCCCGCGGAGCCGCTTGACTCGGAGGCCCCCCTCTACATCCTGTACACGTCCGGCACCACCGGGAAACCGAAGGGCGTCGTCCACGTGCATGGCGGCTACATGGTGGGCACCTACGCCACGACGAAATACGTCTTCGACCTGAAGGACGACGATGTCTATTTCTGCGTGGCGGATCCCGGCTGGGTGACGGGCCACAGTTATATCGTGTACGGCCCCTTGCTCAACGGCGCGACGATTTTGACGGCCGAGGGCAAGCCGGACTATCCCACTCCCGGACGCTGGTGGGATCTGATCGAACGCTACGGTGTGTCGATCTTCTATACGACGCCGACCGCCATCCGGCTGTTGATGCGCTATGGCGAAGACTGGCCGAAGAAATCCGATCTGTCCACGCTGCGCATTCTGGGCAGCGTCGGGGAGCCCATCAACCCGGAGGCCTGGGAATGGTTCCACCGGGTGACGGGCAGCGACAAGCCCATCATGGACACGTGGTGGCAAACGGAAACCGGTTCGATCCTCATCACGCCGCTCCCCAGCGTCCCGCTGAAGCCTGGGTCGGCGACGAGACCCTTCCTCGGCATCGAGGCGGACGTCGTCGATCGGCAAGGCAACAGCCTTCCCGCAAACGCCGGCGGCTTCGCCGTGATCAAGAAGCCCTGGCCCTCGATGATGCGGACCATCTATAAGGATCCGGACCGCTACACAACGTACTGGACCACGATCCCGAATTGCTACACGGCCGGCGACGTCTGCCACAAGGACGACGACGGCTACATGTGGTTCATGGGCCGCGCCGACGACGTGATCAAAGTGGCGGGCAACCGGCTCGGGACCGCCGAGGTGGAGAGCGCGCTCGTCAGCCACCACGCGGTGGCCGAGGCCGCGGTGATCGGCAAGCCGCACAAGACGGTCGGGGAATCCATCAAGGCCTTCATCATCCTGAAGCAGGGAGAGAAGGAAACTCCGGAGCTGATCCACTCCATCAAAGAGCAGGTCAAACACGAACTGGGAAAGATCGCGGTGCCGGCTGAGATCGACATCGTGACTTCGCTGCCCAAGACCCGTTCCGGCAAGATCATGCGGCGGGTGCTCAAGGCCAAGGAGCTGGGGCAGGATCCCGGCGACATTTCGACCATCGAAGAGTAGCGCATCGCATCCCTGAAACTGACCGTTGATCGAGACCAATAGGAGGCCGGTATGATGAAGTCCGTGAATCTTGCGCCGATGGCACTCATCGGCGCGGTGCTCTGGTTCTGCCCGACGCTCGCCCCCTCGCCCGCCTTCGCGGCGGACAAAGACAAGCAGGCCAAGACACCAAAGGCCGCGCCGCAGGCCAAGGCCCCCAAACCTAAACAGGACAAGTCGAAATTTCAGTCGGCCGAGACGGCGGGTAAAGCGGAGGCCTGCTTCGGCGTCGCGCCCAAGATCGAGAAGCTCACACCGGATGAGGGAAAGGCCGGAGACAGCGTGACCATCAAGGGAGCCCAGTTCGGTCCGGTGAACTGTCTGCGTGGTGTGTCGTTCGGACCGGGCCGCCCCGCCAAGTTTACGTTCAAGAACGACCAGACCGTCACCGCGACCGTCCCGTCTGGCGGGCGCAAGGGGCTCGCGATCGTGACCGTCACGACGGCCTCTGGAGAGGACTCGAAGGCCTTTCTGATGAAGTAACCGTCCGCGAGGACGGCAGCCGCCGTCGATCGTCCGAATATGAAGTGGTCGAGAAAACCAGGAGAGCCGATCTACCAGCGACGGCACATGGTGGCTCTCCTGCTTGCCGTCTGCCTGCCGATCGTTCTACTGCAGCTCTATAAGATATACATCGGGCCCATCAGCTTTTTCGTTCAACTGACCCTGGCGGTCGTCGTGTCCATCTTCGCCGGCCTCGCCCTCTACCTGCTCTATCACTCTTCCGCCAGAAACGAACCGTGAACCGTGTTTTGGTCCGACTGCAGGTCAATATCCATCCGTTAGGCGACAATCCTTCGCATGTCGTCATACTGATCCTTCGAAAGTTCGCCGGCTGCATAGCGGCGGTCGAGGATCTGTCGTGACGTTTCGTGTTGATGATCTCCGCTTGTTCCACATCCCGGTCGAACACCGCGACGCCAGATGACGATCATTGTGCCCATCATCACGACAAAAAGCAGAAGAGGGACTATCCACATAAAACCCATCTCTGTCCCAGGTACACACGATGGCCACATAAAAACCTCCCAATTGTATTAGAGCCTCAGTGGTGAAAACTCTACGAGGATATGTCTTTGGCAAGGGCAAGCCCCAAACCTTGGTTTGCTCATTGATTTCGTCCGGCCATCACTCCGCCATCCACGTCCCACACTGCACCGGTCACCCAGCTCGCGGCATCGCTCAAAAGAAAATCAATGACCGCACTAACATCCGCAGGTGTACCGATCCGGCCAATTGGATGAAAGCCATTAAAACTCGCGAGTGCTTCGCTGATTTCCTCCGGCTTGATGAACGCCCCATAGATGGGCGTTTCGACGACTGCCGGTGAGACGGCATTGACGCGAATGCCGTGCTCGGCCAGCTCCATGGCGAGATGCTGCGTCAGGGCGTGCATGCCAGCTTTGGCCATCGAGTAGGCGGAGGATGGTGTCGCCTTGATCGCCTGCCTGGCCCACATTGAGCCGATATTGACGATGCTGCCTTTGACTCCCGCGTCCACCATGCGCTGTGCGACCGCTTGCGTAAGAAAGAAGAAGGATTCATTGATGTCGTGGTATTGACGATATTGCTCCCGTGTGTGCTTAAGGAACGGCGTGGGGAAGAAATACCCGGCGGAGTTTACGAGATAGTCGAACGCAGGCCCGGAGGAAATCTCCCCGGCGAAAGCGTCTACCTGCGAACGATTATAGAGGTCGACCACCTTGGTGGTGACGCGCTGTGCCCCAGCTTGCCGGACTGCGGCGGCGGCTCTGTCCAGTTTGGAGATATCGCGTCCGACGAGGGTGATGACCGCCTCATGCGCGGCGAGGCGTTTGGCCGTGTCAAAGCCTATGCCGGTTGAGCCCCCGATAATCAATGCGTGTCTCATCGTTTGATGCCTCCCCTGCGATCGGTTGAAGTCTCGACCATCCACAATGCGATTGACCGGATTGGAACGTCATAATTTAGCGGCTACGTCAACCGTTCCAGGCCCACGCTGACACGATGCTGATCGCAAGGAACCGGTCCTGTTTATCCTGCAGATAGATCCATCCAACGCCCGAAGGTGTTCTTTGCTCAAGGTCAACATTATCGGAGGTATCTAAGGCTTCGCGAATGATCGGACGTAGGTGATCACCTTCCAGGCGTCTTCTTCGGTTAGCACAAGGGGAACAAATGAGGCCATGGCCGTCCCCTTGCTTCCATGCTTCAGGATCCAGAACAGTTCACCGTCTGTCCGCGCCGCTTGCCAATCCGTATCGGTGAAGTTTCTAGGCAGCGGCCCCCTAAAACTGTCCGGCTCGATGTCGGAGCCCAGGCCTTTGCCATCCAGGCCATGACAGGTGCGACAAAACCCCTTCCCCTCAAAAATGCGCTTGCCCTGTTCAATGATGGCAGGGGTCTGGGGATAGGGGTTCGTCGCCTGCCTCGCGCTGTCTAGTTGGTCTGGAGGGACGCGCGGTCTCAAGACTGCTGAGTCAGCCGACCACACCATGGACGATGTTACCGCTATGAACAACGCAGCAGTCATGAGCCTGTTGGACCTATGCATGGTGCATCCTTCAATAGCTCGAGTGGCGGCGCGGCAAGTAGTCAGACGAGCCTTGGCCGCTTGCCGTTTCCGTGTGTGACTATTTCTCGCCTCGCGGGTGACTATGGCTGATCGCCTGGGGAAAGGTCACCGAGCCATCGGGAAACTCTTGCCCAGGCTGCCACAAATGATAAATGACCCCATCGGTCTTTGAGGCGCTCTCTGCAATTTCCGCTGCCTTATCAGCTGGCTCTAAGACCTGTAGCCGGCCAGTCGCGATTTCGGCCTTGTGATCATGAAAATGCCGATGCCACTGAATCACAGGTAACTTTCGGGATAGGTCCTTGGCGACAAAATATTCCACCCCGACCAGCTTGGCATCCGGTGCCGTGGATTCGAACAAGAGACATTGAAAGACTTGCGCAGAAGCAGGCTTACAATAGTGATGGAACGGCCCTCCCAGCGTACCGTCTGCCATCATATGGGGAACCTGCACGTGAATGGTGAATCCATCCATTGGAGATGTCGCGTCTGCAGCAAACGCGACACCGTAATTCCAAGCCACACTAAGCGCCGCAATGAGGACTCCTTTTATCCAACCTCGTGTCGATCGCATACGTCCCTCCTCATCAGGTATGTGTGATTACTCAGGTACAGCTTATGCGCAACATGAACCTGCGCTCTGCCTCTCAGCACTCTCATAGATGCGAATCTCTGGCGGCGCCTGCAGAAATGGCTTGAGCGTACCGGCCACGTCATTTGTGAACAGGTTGCTCGTCAGGTACGACTTCGCATTGTCGACCGTATCGAACCGATGGAGCACTTGCACATCCTCGTCTCTAATCAACAGTTCCTTGGATTTGGCACCCACGACCTGCTTCAAGAATGGATCTCGATACTTCGTGTACACGTCGGCCGCCGACTTGCGATCGCGGTCCGCAACTTTGAGCGTGATTTCGAGATACGCCATGATTTGTCCTCCTCATCTGGAAAGTTGAAAAATGTCTCCATCGGCTTTATAAATTAAACATCACGGGAGCATTCATTGAGAAATTGTTTTTCTAAATATCATTTATTCATAACTCCTATGAATCGATTATGAATCTCAGCCAGCTCCGTTTCGCGACTTCCCTCGCATCCACCGGCTCATTCACATTGGCAGCCGCGGAGTGCTGTGTGACACAGCCCACGCTTTCGAACGGCATTGCCCAACTTGAGGATGAATTGGGAGCTCAGCTGTTTGTTCGCACCACACGCAAAGTCGGGTTGACGCCGTTCGGTGTATACGCGTTGCCCTACATGACGGAAGTCCTAAAAGCCCACACCGTCCTCGCCAGTCAGGCCAAGGCGTTTCTTCACCCTGATCAACAACTCATCCGCATCGGCACCTCGCCGCTGGTGGATGCCTCGCTACTGAAGCTCATGATTGAACCATTTCGGCGTGACAACCCGAGGGTGGATATCGTGCTCCGTGAGATGAACATGACCGATCTCCATCAAATGCTGGATCGTGGACTGCTGGATTACGTCTTCGGAGTCGCGGAAGCTCACAAAAAACGGTGGGTGACGGCAACGCTTTATGACGAGCCCTTGATGTTCATTCCACCCGGACAGGGATGGCTCGGGAACCCACGGCGTGAATCAGTCGACTTAAAGGACATTGCCAATGAGACCTATGTGATGGTGCCAGATGCGTGCGGGTTGTCTCGTGTGACGCGAGGCATTTTCCGCAGTCAACGACGCACGCTCAAGGAATATTCCGGAAGGGCGATGAGCTATCATGTCCTCCAAGACTGGGCTGCGCTCGGGATGGGCGCGGCGATCCTACCGAAATCGAAGATTAGCGAGAGCCGACAGCATGTCTATCCCATCGAAGGTCGTGCTCGTCGGGAAGTTCGAATCACATTCGAGGCGATCTGGTCCAGAAACAAGGCACGCGCTCCTCATCTGCGAGCGTTCGAACAGCATCTTTGCAAGGTGGTTCCTCACATCGTTCGCGGGCACATACCGGCAAAGATTAGGTAGCGGAGCGACTCCTGGCCGCCAACCCGCAACCACTCAAATCAATCCGTGTTTCTTAAGATAGTCCGTGTCGATGGCGGGAGTCGGTTTGGAAAGTTGGCTCCGTTCCTGGAGCAATCGCTCGACATACTTGCCGATCAAATCCGATTCAAGGTTCACCGGATCGTCGACCTGCTTGAGCCCGAGCGTCGTCACCTTGGCGGTGTGAGGAATAATCGCGACCGATACGGCATGGTCGGTCACTTCATTGATCGTCAGACTGACGCCGTCGACCGTAATTGAGCCCTTCATCACGCAATAGCGCAGCACGTCCGGCGGCATGTCGATCGTCACGACGACGGCGTTGGCGTCCTGACGGCGGCTGCGAATCCTGCCGACCCCGTCCACGTGGCCTGCCACAAGATGCCCGCCGATGCGCTCGTTCAACTTCAAGGCCCGCTCCAAATTCACAGGGGCGCCCGCTCCGAGTCGGCCGAGCGCCGTGACCGAAAGCGTTTCCGGCGAGACTTCCACCGCAAACCAGGCTTGCTCCCGTTCCGCCACCGTCAAGCACGCGCCGTTCACGCTCACACTGTCTCCGACTTTCAGGTCGCCCATGACCTCCGTCGCGAGAATCGTCATTCTGGTTCCGGCGAGCGTCTTGTCGACGGACCGTATGGCGCCCATTTCTTCGACAATCCCGGTGAACATAACAGGATATTGAAAATGACCCCCTGTTTCGTTCTCGCTTCTCGCCCAGCCTCGACGTACATAGAAACAGTACGCCTCGGCTAGCCGCTCGCTGCGGCCTTACCGGAGGCCATTTTGAATATCCTGGAGAAGCAGAACAGAGAGCCTATTCCCCTTTCTTGCTCAATATTTGTTTGACGACGTACGCGAAGACCACGATCAGCACGAGGACGCCTATCGCCGTGACGACGCCGACCACGATATCTTCCGTCGAATGCCCCTGCATCGCCGGCATTATAGTCGGTTTCGCGTCGACCTGTCTCCGCCTACGGCCGTCTCATGGTGAACCAGAATGCCGCCGCCGCCGCGAGCTGCACCCCGGCGATCACGGCGAAGGCGCCGGCATAGCTCGTCCCGGCGATCAAAATACCGGCCAGTAGCGGCCCGCTCGCGTGTCCGATGTCCATGATCGTGCCCTGCATGCCCATCCCCGCTCCCAGCGTCTTGAATTCCGAGCTGTCCGCCACGAGCGCGGAGGACGACGACGAGACGACCGCTTCGCCGAACCCGAAACCGGCGGACAGGACCAGGAGCAGCGGAAACATGGACACGTGCGGGATGCAGATGAACGTGCCGGCGCAGATCATCAATCCCAGCACGATGAGCGGCTGCCGTCCGACGCGGTCGGACACCCTTCCCATGATCGGCTTGGAGAAGAACGAGGTGAACGCCTGCACACTGAAAAGGAGGCCGACGTCTCCGGCATTCAATCCCACCGACAGCCCATACAGCGGCAAGAATGCCATCAAGGCGCCGTTGGCGATCATCTTGGCTGCGTCGGTGGAACTGGTGATCAGCACCTTCTTGTTCTTCGCGACCACCGTAAAGCCATTCCACATTTCGGCGGTGATCGCGGAAAATCCCTTCCCTTGCATGCGTGGCGGCGCCACGTTCAGCCGCAGGCTGTAGAACAGGACGATCGCGACGCATCCAAACACGCCGGCAGTCATAAACGCCGCGGGGAATCCTGCCGCGTAGACCAGATAGCCTCCGATGAAGGGGCCGAGCAGGGCACCGGACTGCGTGCAGGCCGTGTAGGTGCCGAGCGCGGCCCCGCGACGCTCCCGGTAGAGTTCGGCGACGGTCGCCAACGCGCTCGGCGCAAAGATCGCCGTCGCAAGGCCGTGCACGAACCGCAGAGCCGTCAGGGCGTTCAGATCCGTGATGAACGGGTACACGAACGGAGGAAGGCCGAAGGCCACGACGCCGATCCGGAGCAGCATCGTCCGGCCGTACATGTCGGACAGCGCGCCGGACGGCAGTTTGAGCAGCACCCCCGTCAAGGTCGACACCGACACGATCAGTCCGATCCGCTCGGGCCCGGCACCGAGCGATTCGGCGAACAGGGCCAACACCGGCATGCGCACCATGTTATAGCTGATAAAACAGAGCACGCCGACCGTACAGATCAGGACGAAGCTGCGCGCGGAGGTCATGGGGCGATCCCGCCATGCGGACGAGCAGGCGCCGGCGCCTGCTCCGGAGCGGCCAGGGCCCGTTGCAGGAAGGCGATGTCGGCGGCGTCCAAGGCCGGAGGATCCATGGCTTCGAACAGGACTCGATCCGGATGCCGGCGCATTTCGAGCCCGAGGCGATTGACGGCCTCCAGCCCCTTCACCAACTTCTGCTCCACCGTACCGCCGATGAACGGCCGCAGGAGCGACAACAGCCCGGAGACGAAGCGGTTGTCCACCTTCATGTAGGACACCAACGTCGTGTCCATCGATTCAGCTCCCTCAGGCTCCCGCACGACTTTCGTTCTCAGGAGCACCACGGCCTTGCCCGTCAGGCTCGGCAACAGGCGGCTGTGGTGGGTTCCTTCGAGATAATAGATCCGCGACGCGTGGTCGTGATAGATGAGGTGGACCATGCCTTGAGTCCCCTCCCCGTCATCGCCCCAGTACAGGCCGGGCCCGCGAATTTCCGCCTTGTAGATGCCCAGATCCAGCCGATTGATCAACGCCGCCGCCGTCGGCGGGCGATCCAGCAGATACGTGTAGAGCGCTTCCGTCAGCGCCGTCCGCACGGGACCGATCTTGTTGGCCGTCGTATAGTCGCCGATGACCGGCTGCAGCCGGCAGGTCCAGTCGGCACCGACCTTGTCGACGGGAAAGGTCAATCCCGCGTGCTCGGCCGGCAACGAGCAGGTTTCCGAGCGGGCATGCGCGGCCAGCCAGCACACCACCGTGCCGATCACGACCGCGGCAAGCAGCGGCGCCGCGCCGGGCGGTATGGAGATCATGGCGTCTGCGTCGAAATGGTCAGGTGGATGGAGAAGAGTTGCCGCGGGTCGTCGCGCAGACGCATCTGCCGGAGCAGGTGCTCCACCGAGGGAGTCACGAGTCCCTCGAACGACACTTTGCCGTTGGTCGAGACCGTGAGCGGCTTCGAGACATCGATCATGCCTTCGTTGAGAAACAGGCTGTAGCGCCGCACCCGTTCCGTCGTCACCTCGATGCGATCCGGCGCGACGATGGTCGCGTCCAGCTTGGCATACTCCCGCCGACGAATGGCTTCGTCACGTTTGCTGACCAGATCGTCGGCGAAGGCGGCGATGGGATCGGTGGCGTCGATCCGCACCCAATCGAACGGCTGAAAGTGGCTGGCCTCGCGCACCACCGTCAGCCTCGCGGGCAGCGGATCACGGCGCTGGCGATTGAGCCACGCCGACAGTTCCGGCAGTTCCTCGCGCGGAAAGTAGTGGCCGCCGGCCACCGGATGCTCGCCCTGATGTTCCCGATACACGTGCGGATAACCCAACGCCGTCAGCTCACGCGAGATGGACCGGCTCAGCTCCACCGGCATGACCTGATCCTTTTCGCCGTGGATCATGTACACGGGAGTGTTGCGGAGATTCGCCAGAAACGGCATCAGGACCTGATCCAGCCCACTCGCCATCGGCGCGATACCGGCGAAGAGCGGCGCCTGGTGCATCCCGATCAGCCAGGTGCCGATGCCGCCGTTTGACATGCCGGTGAGGAAAATGCGATCCGGATCGACATGGTAGCGACGCCGCACCTGCTTGATGGACGCGAGAACGAGCGCCTCGGCGCGTTTGGTAAACCAGGCACCGCCCGGATACGTCGGACAGGCCAGCAGATATTCATCCTCCAAACGAACCCGCCATCGCTCAAGATAGGCCTCGCCGGTAAACCCCGCGCCGTGCAGACACACCACCAACGCATAGCCCTTGGACGGTTGATACGTGAGCGGGATGGACAGCGCGAGTTGGTACGATCGGCCGTCGACGACGACCTGCTCGTCAGGCAGGGTGCCGATGGGCTGCGACGAGTACGGATATTCCGTTTGGACGATCTGCGTGACAGTCTCAATCGACGCGTCCGGGTGGGCCACGATCGTCCGCAGCAGCCGCTCCGCTTCGTCGGTGTCCTGGGAGTCCAGATATCGGAAGATCAGCGGGGCGAGCGTGTCGGCATCCGCGGCTTGGGACGCCGGCTCACTCCGCAGGCCAAGGGCGGTGAGCAAGCTGAAGGCGGTGAAAAAGGTCAGCGCGGGCATCCACCGGATCACAACTCTCCTTCGACCAGAAAGTCATTGCCCAAGGATCGGACCTTCATGTCGCGCAATTCCGCCGCCGATACGAGCCGTGCCGGTCCTTGCCCTCCGATGAGCCCTTTGGCGTCGGCGCCGCCCAGCAACAACGGCGCGACATACAAGCATACATGATCGATGAGCTTCCCGCGAAGCAGCGCCGCATTGATCTCGCCGCCGCCTTCGACGAGCACCGACGTGATTCCGCGATGGCCCAGAGTTTTCAGCAGCGAGGGCAACGACACCCGTTTCTCAGCCGACGGCAGGATGAGTGTTTCGATTCCGAGTTGCTCGAGCGCGCGGCGACGGGACGCCGACGCGGCCGCCGTCGTCGCCACAAGGGTCTTGGCGGTCTCTTGCTCCGCAAGCACGTGCGCGCCCGGGGGCACCCGGAGGGTGCTGTCGACCACGATGCGCAGCGGCTGCCTATCGGCAGGTGTCGCCAGGCGTGAGCCGATCCTGGCGATCAACGACGGATCGTCCTTCAGCACCGTGCCCACGCCCACCAGCACGGCATCGACCTGCGCGCGCAGCCGGTGCGCGTCTCTGCGAGACGGCAGGCCGGTGATCCATCGTGATCGGCCTGTCGCCGTCGCAATCTGTCCGTCCAGGGTCATCCCCGCCTTCAAAATGACATAGGGCCGCTTCCTTGTGACCCAGTGACGGTAGGTCCGATTGAGGGCTTCGGCCTCGCGCTCCTTCACGCCGACGGTCACCGGAAGACCGGCCCGCCGGAGCGCCGCAATGCCTTTGCCGTTGACCAGCGGATTCGGATCGGTCATCGCGACGATCACCCGCCGCAGATCGGAGTCCAGCACCGCCGGCACGCAGGGCGGCGTGCGTTTCTTGGTATGGCAACAGGGTTCCAGGGTGATGTAAAGGTCGGCCCCTTCGGACAAGGGTCCCGCCTCGAGGAGAGCCAAAATTTCTGCGTGCGGCAAGCCGGGACGGAGATGAAACCCGCGGCCCACGATGCGCCCGTGCCTGACGACCACCGCCCCGGCCATCGGGTTGGGGCTGGTCGTTCCCCGGCCCTTCTCCGCCAGGCGAAGCGCCAGGGACATGTATCGGTCGTCGTCTGCGGAATCAGCTCGCATGGTTCACGAAGATACGCACGTCAATCGTGAAGTCCCTCTGCTCAACCATGCAGCCGGTCACCGCTTCTTCTTGCGAGCCGCGGGCGAACGGCGCGCGGATCGCGCCGCGGGCTTCGGCTTCGAGATCGAGGAAGCCGAAGATCTGGCGGCTTTCTTGGCATCGGCCTCGGCCAACGCGGCGTGCGCCGCGGCGAGCCGGGCGATCGGCACCCGATAGGGCGAGCAACTGACATAATCCAGGCCCAGCTCGTGGCAGAACTCGACGGAGCTCGGATCTCCTCCGTGTTCTCCGCAGATGCCTAACTTGATCGCGGGACGGGTCTTCCGGCCGGCTGAGATCGCCTGCTTCATCAGCGCGCCGACGCCCACCCGATCGAGAACCGCGAATGGATCGGCCTCCATGATATTGACGGTCTTGTAGTGGTCGATGATTTTCGCGGCATCGTCGCGCGAGAACCCGAACGTGGTCTGCGTCAAGTCATTCGTCCCGAAGGAGAAGAATTCCGCCTCTTCGGCGATGCGGTCGGCCGTCACCGCGGCGCGCGGCAACTCGATCATGGTGCCGACGAAATAGGAGAGCTTGACGTTGTACCGCTTCATGGTCTCCTGCGCGACTTCACGGACCAGGTCTTTTTGGGACTTCATTTCCGAGACCATACCGACCAGCGGAATCATGATCTCTGGCACGATCTTCTTGCCTTCCTTCGCCAGCTCGCAGGCGGCTTCCATGATGGCTCTGGCCTGCATCCGCGTGATCTCGGGCATGGTGATACCCAACCGGCAACCACGGAGCCCGAGCATGGGATTGAATTCGTGCAGTTCTTCGACGCGGGCGAGCAGCCGGCGCTTTTCCTCGAGCTTGGCGGCATCGCCTCCGGTCAATTCCAGTTGCGCGATCTCCACCATCAGCTCTTCCCGCTTCGGCAGAAACTCATGCAGCGGAGGATCGAGGAGCCGAATGGTCACCGGAAATCCCTGCATCTCCCGATACAGGCCGATGAAGTCCTGTTTCTGCAGCGGCAGGAGCTGATCGAGAAACTTTTCCCGCTCTTCCTTCGTTCGGGCCAGGATCATCTTCTGCATGATGGGGATGCGGTCTTCCGCGAAAAACATGTGCTCCGTGCGGCATAAGCCGATGCCCTCGGCGCCGAATCCCCGCGCGATATTGGCCTGCTCCGGCACGTCGGCATTGGCCCGCACGTGCAGCGTCCGGAAGCTGTCGGCCCAGGAGAGGATCGTGGCGAACCGCTGGAACTTGTCCGACTTTCTCGGATCGACCTTGCCTTGAATGACTTGGATAATCTCCGACTCGACGACGGGAATATCGCCTTCGTACACGTTGCCGGTGGATCCATTGATCGACAAATAATCGCCCTCGCGAAACGTCTTGGCGCCGATCTTCACCGTTTGCGCGTCCAGGACCTCCACCGATTCGCACCCGGCCACGCAGACCTTGCCCATCTGGCGCGCGACGACGGCCGCATGAGAGGTCATCCCGCCGCGGGCGGTCAGAAACCCCGCCGCCGCATTCATCCCGTGGATATCGTCGGGGCTCGTCTCCTGCCGGACCAGCACCACGCGGTGACCAGCCGCCTTCATGTCCACCGCCCGATCGGGCGTCAGCGCGATCTTGCCCGCGGCCGCACCGGGCCCGGCCGGCAATCCCTTGCCGAGCGGATTGGCCTTGGATTCCTCCTTGGTATCGAAAATCGGATAGAGATATTGCGCGAGCTGGTCCGGCCCGATCCGCTGAACCGCTTCCTGCCTGGTGATGGCCCCTTCCTTGACCATGTCCACGGCGATCTTGACGGCCGCGATCCCGGTGCGTTTGCCGACGCGGGTCTGCAGCATGTAGAGCTTGCCTTCCTGGATCGTGAACTCCAGGTCCAGCATGTCGCGATAGTGTTTCTCGAGTTTCTTGTAGGTGTGTTCGAGTTCCTTGTAGGCGTCCGGCACGTTCTTCGCGAGCGCGTTCACGGGCAGCGGCGTGCGGATTCCCGCTACCACATCTTCGCCCTGCGCGTTCATCAGACACTCGCCGAAGAACGTTTTCTCGCCTGAACTCGGGCTGCGGGTGAACGCGACGCCGGTGCCGCTCGTTTCACCCATGTTGCCGAATACCATAGCCACGACGTTCACCGCCGTCCCCCATGAATCGGGGATGCCGTAGAGCCGGCGGTACGTGATCGCCCGCGCGCCGAACCAGGAGGAGAAGACGGCGTTAATCGCCATGCGTAGTTGATCGAGCGGTTCGTCCGGAAAGTCCTTCTTGGTTTCCTCTTTGACCAGTTCCTTGAAGCTCGCGACCAGCTCGCGGAGATGTCTGGCGTCAAGGTGCGTTTCATGGGTGACGCCGACTTCGGTCTTCTTGTGCTTGAGGATGGCTTCGAAGTGCTCGCGCGGCACGCCCATGACGATGCTGCCGAACATCGAGACGAACCGGCGGTAGCTGTCCTGGGCGAACCGGTCGTTGCGGGTCTTGGCCGCCAACCCTTCGACGGTCTTGGTGGTCAATCCGACGTTCAGGACCGTATCCATCATCCCGGGCATGGACGCGCGCGCGCCGGACCGCACCGACACGAGCAGCGGCCGCTCGGGATTGCCGAATCCCATGCCCATGGACCGCTCGACACGCTTCAGGGACTGCAAGGCGGCATCCCACATGCCGGGCGGATATTTCTTCCCCAGCTTGTAATACTCGACGCAGGCCTCGGTCGAAATCGTAAACCCGGGCGGGACCGAGATGCCGAGATTGGTCATCTCCGCCAATCCCGCGCCCTTTCCGCCGAGCAGCTCTTTCATGTTCGACGTGCCCTCGGCTCTGCCGTCCCCGAAGTAATAAACGTATTTCTTTGCCACGGGTGCCCTCTCCTTCCGCTCCACGACCAGTGGAGAATTCATGAACTGCGCGGTGCGGCCATCTCCAGTTGAAGCCGATAGCGGCTCACAAGATAGCGCCTCACCCACAGGCCGAACAAGAGTACGGCCCCGACGAACATCGCGAGCGCCAGCAGCCGAAAATCAGGCCGGATGCCTTGATCGAAATAGTACCGTCCGTCCGGCCCCTGCCGAACTTTGATGTCGCTCGCCAAACGGTGCGGCGCCCCGGAAGGGTCGCCCAGATTGATCCATTCGGAGCACAGACGTACCGGTTCCGGCGCGCCGGCCACCCGCTCCCACGTCAACCGCAGACAGACGTCCTTGGCCGCGTTGAAGAGATCGGGAGTCTTCACCAACTCGTCGAGATTCACGCCGCTGACCCAGACCCCGAACAGCAGAATGCCGTTGCACAAAACGATCATGCCGAGCGTGACGAGCGTCGCATACCGCCGCACCTTCGCCACGCGCGAATCCCGAGACGCAGGCTCAGCTGTGGGGTACGGTCGTTCCATCCCCCTCCCTCAGAACCACGGGCGGGTCTATCCACCTTGTACCATAATACGCGAAAAGTCTGCGAACGACTTGAAAAAGTCATCGACCGTTTTCAACAGCGACAGACGATTGCCGCGGATCGCGGGATCGTCGACGTTGACCATGACCCCGGCGAAAAACGCGTCGATGACCGGCTTCAGCCGCACCAGGTGACCCAGCGCCCGGTCGTATCGTCCTTGTGCCATTTCGGCTTCGAAATCCTTTCGGCACGCGTCCGCCTGCCGGTGCAGCTCTGTCTCGGCCGGATGGTTGAACAGCGCCGGATTGACCGGCTCCCTGTTCCACTGCTCTTTTTCGACGATCCGGGAAGCGCGCTTGAAGCCGACGATGAGCGGGTCGAACTCCGGTTCGAGCGTGACGGCTTGAAGCGCCTGCATCCTCTGGAGAAGATCCGGCAAGTCGAGCACGGCCCCGGGTACCGTCCGCAGCACCGCGTCCATGACGTCGTCGCGCACGCGATGCACGGTGCGGCCGTAGTGGCGCACCCGTTCGAACAGAAAGTCGGTGATCCGGCGCAGGCCCTGCTGTTCGGATTCCGCCGCACCTTTGAAGCCTTCCGCGACGACAAGGGCCCGAGCCTGTTCGATGGAACGATGCACATCAAACCGGAGGCCGCCCTCCAGGACGATGCGCACGATCGCCGTCGCATGCCGGCGCAGCGCAAATGGGTCTTCCGAGCCGGTCGGCACGAGACCCACGTGAAAAAACGCGGCGATCGAATCGAGCCGGTCGGCCATCGACAGCAGCCGGCCGGGCAGCGAGCGCGGCAGTTCCCCTTCGAGCGCCTTGGGCAAGTATTGTTCACGGACCGCCTGCACCACCGCGGCCGGCTCCCCGTCGTGACGCGCATATTCTCCGCCCATGATCCCCTGCAGCTCGGGAAACTCGCCGACGATGCCCGTCAGGAGATCGGCCTTGCACAAGGCGCCGGCCCGACCGCAGATCCGCGCCAACTCGGCATCGCCGGGGACGGTTTGCCCGGCGAGAAATTCCGCCAGTTTTCTGACCCGCTCCTGCTTCTGCCCCATCGTTCCCAGTTTTTGATGGAACGTCACGCCTCCCAGCTTCGCCACACGCGCCTCGAGCGTCGTCTTGCGGTCTTCGTCGAAAAAGAACTTTGCGTCGGCCAGCCGGGCGGCCAGCACGCGCTCGTTGCCGGCGCGGATCAACGACAAGTCCTTGAGCTGGGTGTTGGCCACGGCGATGAAATGCGGAGCAAGAGCGCCCGTTTCCGTATTCCTGACCGAAAAGAACCCCTGGTGTTCTTTCATCGACGTCATGAGAATGTCGGACGGTACGGCGAGATAATCCGGTTTGAAACCGCCGATCAAGGCCTGCGGCCATTCGGTGGTGAACACCGCTTGGTCGAGCAGCGACTCATCGGCGTGCAGCGCGAGATGAGCCGTCGCACACAGCCGATCCAGTTGCGATTGAACCAGGGCTCTTCTCCGCTCGGGATCGACCAGGACCCCGCCCCGCTCCAGCGCTGTTTCATACGACCTGGCGTCGCGCACCGTGATGGGGCGATGGCCCGTCTTCACCCGATGGCCGTAGGTTCGGTTCCCGGCCGTGAGGCCTGCGGTCTGAATCGGCACGACCGCGCCGGCGAAGACCGCCAAGATCCAGCGCACCGGTCGCGCGAACCGAACGCCGCTCTCATTCCATTTCATGGCCTTCGGAAACGCCAGGCCTCCGACCAGTTGCGGCAGCAGCTCCTGCAAGACCGCCTTGGCGGGACGCCCGGCATCCTGCTTGACCGCAAACAGATATTCGCCTTTGGGTGTGGAACGGATCTGCAGCGATTCGACCGCCACGCCTTGACCGGCTGCGAAGCCCACGGCCGCTTTGGTCGGCTGCCCGCCGGCGTCGAAGGCCACCGCCTTCGACGGCCCCATGGTCTCCTTGACCACCGAGGCCTGCCGAAGCGCCAACTCATCAACGATGACCACCAGCCGTCGCGGCGTCCCGTAGCTGCGAAGGGCGCCATAGGAGAGGCGGGCCTCGGTCAGGAGCAGCGCCGCCCGTTCTTTCAGCGACGCGAGGGCCGGGACGATGAATTGATAGGGCAGCTCTTCGGTGCCGATTTCCAGAAGCAGCTCGCCGCCGGAGTGGCGAGCCGGCGGTTTAGAGGCTGGTGTGCGTGCGGCGTGTTTTTTCATCAGCCGTGACTTACTTGCGACCACGGGCGCCGACCGTCTTCGCCCGGCGCTCGATGAGCGGATGGCCCATGGCGGCCCGCTCCTCTATATACCGCTCGGCGCACTGCCTGGCCAGCGCGCGGACCCGCCCGATGTAGCCCGTCCGTTCCGCCACGCTGATCGCCCCGCGCGCGTCGAGCACGTTGAACACATGGGAGGACTTGATGCAGTAGTCGTAGGCGGGAAGCGCGAGCCGCCGGTCCGTGCGGCCGAGCAACCGCTTGCACTCCGCTTCGTACGCCCGGAACGCGTCCATCAACATCGTCACATCGCCTTCTTCGAAGTTATAGCGCGAGAACTGCACCTCGGATTCATGGTGAATGTCGCCGTATCGAATCTGGTCGGTCCACGCGAGATCGTAGACATTGTTCACTTGCTGCAAATACATGGCGATGCGTTCGGTGCCGTACGTGATTTCACCCGTGATCGGACTGAGCTCGATGCCGCCGATTTCCTGGAAATAGGTGAACTGCGTGATCTCCATGCCGTCCAGCCGGACTTCCCAGCCGAGCCCCCAGGCTCCCAGCGTCGGCGATTCCCAATCGTCCTGGATGAATCGGATGTCGTGCTGTTTCGGATTGATCCCGAGGCGGGCCAGGCTCTCCAGATAGAGGTCCTGGATATTGTCCGGCGACGGTTTGAGCACGACTTGATACTGGTAGTAATGCTGCAGGCGATTAGGATTCTCTCCGTATCGGCCGTCGGTGGGACGCCGGCATGGCTGCGCATAGGCCGCCTGCCAGGGTTCCGGACCGAGGGCACGCAGAAACGTGGCCGGATGGAACGTACCGGCACCCATCTCCAGATCATACGGCTGATGAATGACGCAGCCTTGATCGGCCCAAAACCGGTGCAATGTGAGGATGAGATTCTGGAAGGTCACGAAGAGTCACGTCCCGATGCCGATAACCGATTTTCTTGACGCTACGCGTGTGGAAGCTATCAAGAATCGAGCGGGTCTGTCAATAAACCTCCTCTATCATCAACGAGTTGCGCGATTCCTCCTGCGTCTGCTGTCCCTTGGGAATTCTGCGATGAATGCCGCAGTCGGACGATCCGAGAACGCTGTAGCCGTCTTGACTCGATCGAAGGCCTCGGCCTATTCTACCATTCTTGATTAAGTCACTTTATTTCCGCCAAAGATGAAGCTGTCCAAGAAAAGCGAGTACGGTTTGCGCGCCTTGCTCGAATTGACGCTCGCGAACGGAAGCAAACCATTGCAGCGCCACGAAATCGCCGACCGCCAAGGTATTCCCGTGGAATTTCTCGAACAGATTTTGCTGGCCCTGAAGCGCGCGGGCCTGCTGTCCAGCCGTCGCGGGATCCGTGGCGGCTATGCGCTGATCAAGCCGCCGAGCCAAATCACGCTGGGGCAGGTCATTCGGATTCTGGACGGTCCGCTGGCTCCCATCGGCTGCGTCAGCAAGACCGCCTACCAGAAGTGCTCCGAATGTCCCTACGCCGAAAAGGCGCAATGCCCGGTCCAGCATGTGATGGGTACGGTGCGCGACGCGATTGCCGACATCTTGGACAACTACACGCTCGAAGATTTCTCGGCCGGACAACGAAACGGATAATTATTGAAAGATGATCCTGACTTCCCCCGTTTCTACTTCACCTCAATCGTGACGACGGATTCGGCCGCCAGCATCTTATGATCGTCCGTCGCGGCCACAACCTTGATCTCATGCTTGCCGGGCGGAAGATTGGTGAAGGTCCCCTTGAATCCCTTTTGATACTGCCCATCGAGGTAAACATGCGCATGATGGGCCTTCACGCCCTTCGCCAACTCGTACGTGAGATCGACGGCGGCTCCGTCGACAGTCGCACCGTCCGCAGGGGCCGTGATCGTCACCTTCGATCCGTCCTCATCGCCCGCGAACACCGCCGACGCAATGCCGCTCACGGCCAACACACCTCCCAACACGATCGCACACGTCCCTCGCATCATCGTCTTGCCTCCCCTTGATGTGGTTGATTTGAATCGCGACGGTCGTCCGAAGAGAGGACGACACCTTAATGTTCTATACCGGAGCGCGGTTCGGTGAGTCAAACCGAAGGACCAAGTCCACGCCATCATCCCGCCGGCCACCGGCGACAGGATGCGTTCCGATTCATTGACTCGTCCCGAATCCTTTGCTAGCCTGCCTGCTCCCGAATGAGCTGTTCATCTCGACGAGACGGGCGCTGCATCTCCGCTTCGACGAGAGGTTGCGATGACCAGGCTCCTCCCGATATCCGGCTTCCCGTTTCGCCCAGTTCAGGCGCTGTTACTGTCGCTGATGCCCGTTGTGCTGAGCGCCTGCGGGCAAGGCAACGACAATATGAGTGCCGGTCCGGAGACGGTCGAACCCGTCTCGTCATTGAACGTCACCCTGGTCTGGGATCCGGTCCCGGATCCCAGCGTAACCGGATACGTCATTCACTATGGACGCTCTTCCCCGAACCAGCGCGGGTCCTGTCGGTATGAGGCGTCGCTCTTCGTGTCGCAGGCGAGAGGAACGGTAAGCAATCTGCGTCCCGAGACGCGCTATTATTTCTCCGTCAGTTCGTACAACGGAGTCGAAGGGTTTTGCTCCGAGGAAGTGTCGACCGTGACTCCCGCGTGACCGGCTTGATCGTCGAGAACGGTGGACATTCGGCCCCGACTTCATTGACTCGTCCACCTCGGGTTTGCTAGCCTGAGATTTCTCTTCTTGCCGCCGCGCGCGAGGGAACTGAACAAAAGACGCGTCCGGCGGAATTCCAGAAAGGAGACGCAATGACCAGCCTGAGCCTCACGCCCGACCTCCTCACCACGCTCCATAACAAAGCCACGAAGCTCCGGATCGAAAGCGTTCGGGCGACCAGCGAGGCTGGCAGCGGACATCCGTCGAGCTGCTGTTCCGCCGCGGACATCGTGTCGGCCCTGTTCTTTCACATCATGCGCTACGACCCGAAGAACCCCAAGGCCTCCAACAGCGACCGATTCGTTCTGTCCAAGGGACACGCCGCTCCGCTGCTGTACGCCGCCTGGGCCGAAACGGGTCTGTTTTCCATCGATGAGTTGCTCAAGCTGAGAACCCTGACGTCGGATCTTGAAGGCCATCCGACCCCCCGGCTGCCGTTCGTGGACATGGCGACCGGCTCGCTGGGCCAAGGGCTACCCGTGGGCGTGGGCATCGCGCTCGATGCCAAGTTCGTCGACAAACTGACGCGTCGCACGTACGTGTTGATGGGGGACGGAGAATCCGTCGAAGGCTCCGTCTGGGAAGCCGCGGAAATCGCGCGCCAGTACGGCCTGGACAATCTCTGCGCCATCGTCGACGTGAACCGGCTCGGACAGAGCGACCCGACGATGCTGCAGCACGACATGGAGGCCTATCGCGCCCGTTGGTCCGGTTTCGGTTGGCATGCGGTGGTGATCGACGGGCATGACCTCAAGGCGATCGTCTCGGCCTTCTCGGAAGCGGCCGAGACGAAAGGAAGGCCCACGGTGATTCTGGCCAAGACGTTCAAGGGCCGGGGCATCTCCTTCATCGAGGACCACCCCAACTGGCACGGCAAGCCGATCCCGAAGGGCCAGGACATGCAGAAGGCGATCGAAGAATTGACGAAGCAACTCAAGCCCAATGGCACCGAAGTCGCCATCACACGGCCCATCCCTTCTTCGGCTGCCCCCGCAGCCACAGGAACCGTGCCGGCACCACCCTATAAGATAGGTGATTCTGCGGCGACACGGGAAGCGTTCGGCGTCGCGCTCGAGGCGATCGGCTCCGCCAACCAACAGGTCGTGGCGCTGGACGCGGACGTCAAGAATTCGACCTACACGGAAAAATTCGGCAAGAAATTCCCCGACCGGTTCTTCGAGAGTTTCATCGCGGAACAGAACATGCTCGGTGCGGCGGCGGGACTCGCCGCCTGCGGGAAGATTCCCTTTGTCGCCACCTTCGCCGCCTTTTTCACCAGAGCCTATGACTTCATCCGCATGGCGGCCATCAGCGGCTCGAACATCAAACTCGTCGGCACGCATGTGGGGGTCAGCATCGGCGAAGACGGACCTTCGCAGATGGGCTTGGAGGACATCGCCATGATGGCCGCGCAGCCCGGCATCACCGTCTTCTATCCGTCGGACGCCACCAGTACCTATCGGTTGGTGGAGGCGGCCGCCGCCCATAAGGGCATGGTGTATCTCAGAGCGGGCCGGCCGAAGTCGCCCGTGCTCTACGGTCCGGACGAGCGCTTTCCCATCGGCGGCTCCAAAGTCCTGCGCCACAATCAATCCGACGCGTTGACCATCGTGGCAGCGGGTGTCACGCTGTTCGAAGCGCTCAAGGCCTACGATCAATTGAAAGCGGCGGGGGTCTCCGTCCGCGTCGTGGATCTGTACAGCATCGTTCCCATCGACCGCACCACGCTGTTGGACTGCGCCCGCTCCACGCAGGGACGCATCCTGACCGTCGAGGACCATTACGCGCACGGAGGACTCGGCGACGCGGTGCTCGACGCCGTCGGCTCTGAAGGCATCCGGGTGCACAAGCTCGCGGTGCGGGCCATCCCCCATAGCGGAAAACCCGAAGAGCTGATCGATCACTTTGGCATAGGAGCGCGCTCTATTGTCGAAGCGGCCAAACAAATCATCAAGTAGCGGAGAGGGTTCGGCCCTCTCGCCGGGGGTCGCACACATTCCCCTGCTCAATATCCTGTCCGACACGGACCGCCTGCGCATGCTTGGCGAACTGTCCGAAGCCCGCTACGGCAAGGACGATTACATCTTCCGCGAAGGCGATCCGACCGAATATTTCCATATCGTCAAGGAAGGCGTCGTCAAATGCGTCAAGTCGTCGGCCGACGGCAAGGAATGCACGTTGAAAATGCTGATGCCCGGAGACCTGTTCTGCTGCGACGCTGCCGCCTTTGACGGAGCCTGCCATCCCGGTACCGCACAACCGATGGGCAACGTGAGCGTCCTCCGCATGAGGAAGACCGCGTATTTCGATCTGCTCCGGCGCAGTCCGGCAGCCGCGCTCGAAGTCATCAAGTATCTGGGGGCGCGGCTGAACGAAGCGCAGGAGAAAGCCAAGCTGCTCGCGTTGGATCGGACTGATCAACGCCTGGCGGCCCTGCTGCTCGACCTGGCCGAACGCAGCGGCGTCCAGGACCCGCAGGGCATCAGACTCGCCGTGCGGGTCACCCGCCAGGACATGGCCGACATGATCGGCACCACGACCGAGACGGCCATCCGCATCATGAGCCGCTTCAAGAAGGACCGCCTGGTGTCTGGCACCGCCAACCGGCTGGTCATCCGCGATCTTGCCCGCCTCAAAGCGTTCGCATCGTCCTGATTTCGGCGCATCAGACGGGTTTTTTCAAAAATATGACGTATGTCATGTTTTTATTCCGGCCTCCTTCGGTATCCTACCGGCACATTTCGACTCATCACCCCGCACTGAATGTCATCGCCAAGAAGGAGGCAGTACAGATGAAAGTCCGTCGTTCCCGCTCGCTCCTGACCCTTGCCGGGTTCGGAGCCTGTTTTCTGGTTTCTCTATCGTTCGATGCAACTGAGGTCCGCGCCAAAACACACGAGGTGGCAATGACGGCGGTCGAAACCGATGTCGTCATCGACGGCAGCGGCGAGAAGTACGCCGCCTGGACGTTCAACGGCACGATGCCGGGGCCGGTCGTCCGCGTGACCGAAGGCGATACGATCAAGTTCACGCTGACCAACCCCGCCGAGAACAAGAACCCGCACGCGATGGATTTTCACGCAGCCGAGATCGACTTTCTGAAAAACTATCGGGCCGTCAACGCCGGCGAAACCATCACCTTCACCTTCGTCGCCAAAAAGCCCGGCGTGTTCTTCTATCATTGCGGCGCGCCGCCGATGATCCAGCACATCGCCCGCGGCATGTTCGGCGCGATCATCGTGGACCCGCAAAATGCCAAGGCCTGGCCCAAGGCCGATCGTGAATATGTGTTGATCCAATCGGAGTATTTCAAGAACCCAGGCGACGTCCAGACGATGTTCGACCGGAAATACGACGGGATGATGTTCAACGGAGGCATCTTCAAGTACCATCCCTTCGTCACGGGTGGAGGAAAACTGGACGCAAAGCCCGGGGAGCGTGTACGCGTCTACTTCGTCAATGCCGGACCGAACGAGTTTTCTTCGTTCCACCCGATCGGCGAGATCTGGGACAACGTCTATGAGAGCGGCAATCCGGCCAACAAGCTCACCGGTGTTCAAACCTATGTGGTGGGACCGGGAAGCGCCGCGACCTTCGATGTGGTCGTCGAATCCGCCGGCGCGTACCCATTGGTCACCCATTCCCTGACGGGTGCGCTCCGCGGGGCCATTGCGGTATTGGTGGCATCCCCCGATGCCAAACCTCAGCCGCTCATGCCGATGGTGCCCTGGAAGATCACGACACCTCAAACCGAAATCACTCCGGTTCCGGTGCCATAGCGGGACGACAGGGCCGGCCGGCTCTTCCTGAGTCGGTCGGCCCTCCTATCGGGCATGGCGCTCCGGCCGTAGACTCTCATGCGTCTCAGGTCTGCACTCGTCATCGTTCTACTCATCGGCGCCGGCGGAATCACGAGCGACCCGTCTCATCCCGCCTTGGCGCACTCATCGTTTGAACGCGTCGCCCTTCAACTCAACGGTCCCTCGTGTCATGGGCAACACGCAAACCTCCATTCCGCTCTGTCGGCCGTGCCGGGAGTCCGGAGCGTCGATCTCTCATCGGTTCCCGATCACGCATTGGTCGATATTGACACGCGCGTGCTCAGCCTTCACCATCTGCTCACAATCGTCGCTCAGGCTCTGATCCGATCCGAATGTCAGGCCGAACCGATGCAGTCATGCATTTCGGCGGCGAGCCAGGCGGAAACCACCCGGCTCCACGTTTCCACCGGCAAGCCGAGCCGTTCACCTTGACAGAATTGCCATGCCGAAACTTGGACTGCAGTCCCTGTTACGCGGCATCATCCATCCCGCATCGGTTGTTCTTGTCATTTCCCTGCTCGCTACGCTCCCGGCTGTGGCCCAGGACGCGGTCCTGGAGTTGTTCCCCATCCGGCCCGTGAATTTCGACGTAGCCCTGCGCCAACAGAGCTTCGCACCGAGCGATCGTGAAATCACGCTGCAAGCGGGCGTGACGGCACTCCGGTACGGCGATGGAGAACTCCGGCTGATGTATCAATACTTCAGCATCCACACGGAAGATTTCGAAACCGACCAGCATTCCTTATTCGTCAACCCTCGCTGGAACAACATCTTTGATCTGTTCGATTTCCCGAAATCCAAGCCGCTGAGCCGCATCCTGCGTCACCTGTTTTTCGGCCCTCTGGAGGATCGAGCCGTCCCCTATATCGGCGCGTTGCTCGGCGGCGTCTTGTCGGTTCAGGGCGCCTCCTCGCCCGGTCTCTTGTACGGCGGCCAGGCCGGTGTGCGTTTTCCCGTTGCCCGCGGAATCTCGCTCGACCTGAGTCTCCAATTCACGCAGTATCAAGTCACCTTTCAAGGGCAACAGGGGGAATCACAGCAATGGCTGTTCCTGACGGGCGTGCGGTACTGACGCGCATCCTGCGTATCACCCCCACCGCGTCTCGTGTGTCTCTCGTGTGTCTCTTCGCCACGCTGGTGCAGGGGTGCGGCTTAGTGTTCGACGCGATCGAAATGATTCATCCCCTGACGGCCAACGAACTCGACCGGATCTGCCGGCGACAGCAGGTCCAAGTCGGCATGGCCGTCGAGCCGTTTCGGCCCTTCGTCTTTCCCGCCGTATGGACCGACGAGGGAGCCAGGGTCACCGGGCTTGACGCCGAGTTGATTCGATCCATCACCGACGCACTGACCGCTCATTGTGGGGCGCCGGTCGTTCCGGTGTTGCACCTGATTCGATTTCGTGATTTGTTCCTGTTGTTGAACGAAGGGCAATTGGATTTCTTCGTATCCGCCGTGGCGCCAGGAATCCCCTCGCCGGCGCGAGCCGGGTTCGCCTATTCGAGTCCGTACTTTTTCCACGGAGGGATCGGCGCAATCGTCAAACGGCAGGACGTCGTCGAACAGATTCAGTCCCGATTGAAAGCCGATGGAAACGCGCACGAGCGGCTCCTCGACGGACTGACCATGGCAGTCCAGGAGAGCACCGCCGCACATCTCTATGCCGAGGCCAATTTGAAACCGGTTCGGTTGATCGTGTGTGATTCTCTCCCCGCTGCGTTTGAACAAGCCGATTCAGCCACGGGCCAGCCGATCGATGTCGTGCTGGGAGAGCAACCCGTGCTGGCGTTCACGGTCAAAACCACACGGCGGGACTGGCGGCTGGTGACCAGAGAGGAGAACAAGCCGCTGCGGTTTACGCAAGCGGACTACAGTATCGTCCTGGCAGAGGAAAGCTACAAGCTGCGGTGGTTCATCAATCAGGTCATCTTTCAACTGACGGAATCCGGTCGACTTCAGATGATGAGGCAACGGTGGCTCGAAGACACGTATGCCTATCCGCGCCGTGCCTCGACCGAGGGATTACCGTTCGACGTTCCGAGCATGGTTGCGCACTATGATCAAGGCACGTGCCGCGAGAGCAAGACGCGGTGAGAGAGGAGGTTCCCATGCGCCTACACTTGTGTCCATGGCTCTGCCTGCTGATGGTGGCGCTCGCACCGATCTCCGCACCGGCCTCGCCGCCTGAGCAGCTCCGCGCCGAGGCGGAGGAAACCGCCCGGCTCCTGGCGAAACTGCTCCAGTCCGGCCGGCTCGTGATCGAACACCATCAGACCGTCATCGATGATCCTCACCGAGGTGACAAGGGGTTTACACCCGAGTTCTTCGAACAGCAGCTTCGCGAGGAATTCCGACAACGGACCGGGATCGACCTCGCGTCCCTCTCGCAGAAACCTGCGACATTCGGCGTGCCGCCACTGGCGCGTGAACTTCTCCCGGCCTTGATTGAAGCCAGCAAGGAAGTCGTCCGTGATGCGCAGGTTGTGATCAACCAGCGCGGCATCGGCTACAAAAATTTCATTCCCGCGACCTACGGCAGTCAGGCGGCGGCTCGCTTCTCCAAACGGTCTCATGTGCAGCTCAAGCAAACCGCCGTTCAACCGCGCAATCCGAAAAATGAAGCGGATGAGTATGAATCGTCGGTCTTGCGCTGGTTATCCGGCAGACCGAACGGCGAGGCCTACGTCAGTGAATTGACCGAGTCGGGCACAACCCTTCGGGTCATGATGCCGATTTACTATCTGCGGGAGTGCCTGGCATGCCATGGCGAACCGAAAGGAGAATGGGACATCTCCGGCTATCCAAGAGAAGGGGCCCGAGAAGGAGATTTGGCCGGCGCCATCAGCGTACGTATACCGCTCAACCCGAAATTGCCCTGAACGTACGGCAGACCGTGTCCTGATTCGCGAGCACATCCGGATACGCCGCCGGCTCATCCTGCGGCGTGCGGCCGATCGTATTCTGCATCAGTCCCCCGGCCGCAGACTCAACAGTCACAAGGCCGTCCGGATCGGCCGGATCACCTCAATAAATCACCGCGGGACGGTTTCCCTTCACCAGCAACAGCAACCGTTCCCGCCGCAACGGCAGATCGGGATCCCGCGTATAGTGCGAAGGATCCGCGGCCACCTCCACCTTGCTGAGAGGAATCGACAACTGCTGTCGCATGTGCGGAACGTCGGTGTCCAACGCCAGGGCCACCAGCTGATCGGTGCAATCCGTCACCTCGGCATTGAGATCTCGCGCGTCATCGAATTGCACGCTGATTCGTTCCTCCGGGTTGATCCACCGGCGGATCACCTCGGCTTTTTCCAGGTTGCTCATCTTCATCTTCTACGCCCTCTGCGCTCCTGTCCGCTCAGGCCGCTCGATAACCCTCCGTCATTTTCGCGGCGAGGGGTATGCCTGCCTAGGGTTTCGGAGAGACTACCCGCGCCGGCCAATACCCTATCGACAACTGTGTGGCACAGTCCATACCACCAACGGGGAACTACGGCATTTCAAGGTGATCGTGGTCTCGCCCCAATTCCACGATCAGCTTGCGCGAACTGAAGGCCTAGTGTTGAACGACAACCCTGAGCGATATCGCACGCACCGCACGCATTGACTCCACTCATGCTTCACACTCTTATGCGCCACGCTCCTCTTCCCTGTTCGGATTTCGGAGAAAACCAGAGATAGCCCGCCCAGATGTGCGGAAACCGACGTGGCCCCGAAGTTGCTCTGCTCGTGATCGACATCCGCGCAACTCACTTTCCTATCTCGAACGGAGCAGGATGATGGACTATGTGAAGCCGCACGACGTCGTCAAGGATATGGTCAGTACGGGCGCGCTGAAACTGGATGTGCCGGCTTCGCATCTCGTGATCCGCGGCGCCCTGGCCGGAGCCTACCTCGGGATCGCCACCAGCATGGCCGTCACGGCGGCGGTGGAGACCGGCAGTTGGCTGGTGGGGTCGCTGTTGTTCCCGATCGGCCTGTGCATCGCAATCCTGCTGCGGACCGAGATCATCACCGGCAGCTTTGCCTTGCTGCCCTGCGCGACGGCGGCGGGGAAGGCGAATGCTTGCGTCAGCCGGGTGCTCATCAACTGGGGTTGGGTATTTCTCGGCAATCTGCTCGGCAGCCTCCTCTATGCCGCCATGTTGGCCATCGTGCTGACGACCGCGGGAGACGCCGGACTCTCGGCGACCGGCACCAAACTGATCGCCATCGCGGAGGCCAAGACCAACTACTACGCCTCCCACGGCTCGGCGGGCATGGTGACCGTATTCACGAAGGCCGTGCTGTGCAATTGGATGGTGAGCCTCGCCGTCGTCTTCGCGTTTGCGACGACCTCGTTGTCCGGAAAGATCCTGGCCATCTGGGGACCCACCCTGCTCTTCTTCTCACAAGGCTTCGAACATGCGGTCGTCAACATGTTCGTCATTCCGGTCGGCATGTTGTTGGGCGCGCACGTCACGCTGGCGGACTGGTGGATCTGGAACCAAATTCCCGTCACCCTCGGCAACCTGGTCGGCGGGATGGTGTTCACCGGCTTGGCCATCTATTTCACACACCGGACTCCGGTTGCGGTCACGGCCGCGCCGGTGATGGCGGAATCCGCAGCCGCTTCCGATCATGGGCGCGGATATTCTCCGTCATTCTAATGAGACAGGAGACGTTCCGATGAATCACGCGCCGCTCGCCGCCGAATCTCGCGTCGCGCGACTGCGAGGGTGGCCGTTCATCCTGTTCAACATCGTCTCCGGCCTCGCGCACATGGTCGTGCTGTTCAACGCCGGCTCCTATGTGGCACTCCTTCCTCATGCAGCGGGCGATCTCGGAGGTGTGCTTCCCAGCTTCGGTACCTGGGCCCAGACGGATTTCATGATCGCGCTGGCGCTGGCGTTTCCGATCGCCCGATGGCTCGCGTCCCGCTTCGGCGAGGTGCGGGTCTTCGTCTGGGCCTTCGTGGTCTATGCCGCCGCATCCGCGCTGTGCTCCATCGACGCCACCATCCCCACGTTCGTCGCGGCCCGAATCCTCTTAGGACTGGCCGGCGGGCTCACCATTCCATTGGGTCAATCGCTGCTGCTCCAGGAATATCCGGACCGGCTCAAGTCGATGGGCCTGGCAATCTGGGGTCTGTTCACCTTGATGCCCTTCACCTTGGGACTCGCCACCGGCGGATGGATCGCGGACGAATGGGGGTGGCGAAGCCTGTTCTACCTCAATATCCCGCTCGCCCTTGCCGTCGCCGGGTTCACGGCGGCCCTGCTGCATCAGAGAACGTTCGAGACCCGCTCGGAGCCGTTCGACTTCGTGGGATTTCTCCTGTTGGCCGTAATCCTGGGAGGCCTCCAGACCATCCTGAACGAAGGCAACGACTTCGACTGGTTCGACGACCCGCTTCTACGGATCGTGCTGATGGTCGTGCTGGCCGCGATTCCAATCTGGATCGTCTGGGAACTCGGCGAACGCCGCCCGGCCGTCGATCTGCGGCTGTTCACACATCGGAATTTCGCCGTCGGCGTCCTGTGCCTCGCGCTGGGGTTCCTGTCTATTCAGGGACTACTGGCACTGTTCGTCGTCCAGTTGCAAGTGCTCATGGGATACTCGTCGACCCTCGCCGGTCTGGTGTTTGTGCCCATGATTCTCCTGGGCATTCCGATGATTGCCGTCGTGCATGAAATCGCCAAGCACGTGGACGTCAGGCTGCTGGCCAGTCTCAACGCCCTCGGGTTCGCGGCCACCTATTATTGGATCGGCCTGTTCGACGATCCCCAATCCTTCGATCAGATCTTTTGGCCCATGATGCTGCAGGGCATCTTTCTCGGCTCGTTCTTTACTCCCTTGACGGTGCTGACACTGCATGGCCTGTCCGGCGAGCAGATGCTACGGGCTGCCGAAGCGGCGAACATCTTCCGGATCGCGGCCGGCGCGCTCGGCATCGCATGGCAGGGTGTCGTCCTGTTCCGGCGCGCTCCCTTTCATCAGTTGCGGTTGAGCGACCACTTCGGCGGTCGGGCCTCAGCCAGTTACGACGTGCTGCGACCGGTCATGGACAAACTGGAGCACATCGGCCTCACTCCGGGCATGATCGAACGAAAACTCCAGCTGATGATGAAGCAGGGGGCCGGCATTCTGGCGCTGAACGACGCGTTTCTTCTCTCGAGCTACCTGTGCCTCGGACTCGCCCTCGTCGTGTGGTTCGCCCGCTCCACCCGCGAGCCTGCCGTGGGCAGGGCCGAGACGGTCAGAGCCCTGCAATCTGAAGAGCTCATGGAGCAACCATGACGCAGGTCTGTCGCGCAGCCATTCGATCACTTCTTTCGGTCGTCGGCGCCTGCGCCGTCCTGATCACCGCCGGGTGCGCCTGGATTCCCAAGGGCGATCCTCCGGCCTCCTATCTCGAGACACCCGAACTGAAGGAAACGATCGAGGAGGTGTCGAGCCGGCTGCAGAAGTGGCCCGACGACCGCTGGTGGGATCAGTTTGAGAACCCCGAATTGAACGGCCTGATGGAGCAGGCACTGAAGGACAACCCCGGTCTGAAAGCCGCATCGGCCAGACTGCGAGAGGCTCAGGCGCTGGTCCGCGTCGAAGGCGCCAGGCTGCTGCCGTTTCTGGAGGCCGACGCCTCGCTGACCTACGAACGTATTTCCCAGCACGGAGTCTTCGCGGCCTTGAATCCCGAGGTCGCCGGCGCGCAGATTCTGCTGGGCGTCATCAACCCGCTCAGCCTCCGGTACGAATTCGACTTCTGGGGCAAGAATCGCGCGACTATTGAAGCAGCGCTGGGACAGGCGGCCGCCGAGGAAGCTGAGCGGGCCGAGATCCGCCTCCGGCTGACGACCGGAATCGCCCGCGCCTATTTCCGCGGCCAGGCCCTTCACCGGCAACTCGAATTGGTCCGCTCGATCGTGGAACTTCGCCGGGGCCTTCGCCGACTCGCCGAAACCCGCTACCAACTCGGCCTGGATACCGATCTGGCGGTTAAACAGAGCGTCGCGGAGTATGAGGCCGCGGTCAAACGCGTGGCGGGCGTGCGGGATCAGCTGGACGTTCAACGCAACCTCCTCGCCCGCCTCATGGGAAAGGGACCGGATGAGGCGCTTCGCCTCTTCGGGAAGACCGGCGTCACCATTCCCGACCAGATTCCCGTACCGGAGCATCTGTCGATGGGATTGTTGGTGCACCGGCCCGATCTGGCAGCCGCGCTGTATCGCGCCGATTCGGCCGCCAGGATGGTGAAGGTGGCCAAGACCCAGTTCTATCCGACGATCGACCTGACCGCCTTCGTCGGGTTCAACGCGCTGACGCTCACCAAGGGAGCCGACAAGCTCGCCAACTTCCTGTTCAGCGGGCAGAGCTTTTCCTACGGCATGGCGCCGGGCCTGCGCCTGCCGATCTTCGAAGGAGGCAGGCTGCGAGGCGAGCTCGCCGCACACCGGGCGGAGTACGACGCGGCGGTCGAGCTCTACAACGACACCCTCCTCGGCGCATTGCGCGAGGTGGCGGACAGCCTCAGCGCCTGGCAGGCCACGCGCGAGATGCTGGAGTCGCATCACCGGTTGGTCGCGGCCCTGAGTGCGGATTGGCGGCTGGCGAAGGTGCGGCTGATCTCCGGGCTGGACGACGATCGTGAGGTCCTGCGCCACCGTTATCCGGTGCTCGAGCAGGAATATGCGATGCGGGCGCTCGAAAGTGACCAGTTGGTCGCAGCCGTGGACCTGATCGAGGCGCTCGGCGGCGGCTATCGCAACGACGACGTGAGCAAGCGGCCGGTGCAGCAGGCCGGCTGAGCATGGAACGACCAGGATGATTCAGGATTCAGGAATGGACGACGCTTCACTTCGACGACAGCGCAACCGGCGCCTGCTGGCCGTGACGGCCGCGCTGATCCTGGCCGGCGCGGCCTACGGCGCCTACTGGTGGACCGTGTCGCGCCACTGGGTCGAAACGGACAACGCCTATGTGACGGGCAACCTCGTGCCGGTCGCCGCGCAGGCGACGGGCATTATCACGCAGGTCCTTTTCGAGGAAACCCAATTCGTGAATCGAGGCGACGTGCTGATCCGCTTGGACGAACACGAAGCCTATGCGGCTCTGGGCCGCGCGCGCGGCAGGCTCGGCGAAACGGTGCGCCGGATCAACGCATTGTTCCTCACGCAGCGGCAGGTGGGAGAGAAGCTGGCCGCCCGCCACGCCAGGCTCGAAGTGGTCCGCCACGACGTGGAGCGCTACCGCAAGGCCGCGCCGACCGGAGCCGTATCCAAGCAGACGCTGCAAAATGCCGCCGATCAACTCCAGGCGCTCGAAGCCGACCTCAGGGAAACCGAGGCGGAATACGATGCGCTGGACGCGCAGATCGGCGGCACGACCGTCATGGAACACCCGGCGGTTGAATTGGCCAAACACGAATTCATCGAGGCCCATTTGGAATATGCCCGCCAGCGGATTCTTGCGCCGGTATCCGGGTACGTCGCCAAGCGCAAGGCCCAGGTGGGCGACCGGGTGAAGCCCGGCGCGAATCTGATGACGATCGTGCCGCTCGACCACCTGTGGGTGGAGGCCAATTTGCGCGAAACCGAATTGAGCGAGATCCGGCCCGGCCAGCCGGCCGAGATCCGCGTCGATCTGTACGGAGGCAAACATACGTTTCACGGGACGGTCGAAGGCCTGGTGCCCGGCACCGGAAGCCCGTTCGCACTGTTGCCTCCCGACAATTCCACCGGCAACTTCATTCATATCATCGAGCGCGTGCCGGTCCGCATCGCCCTGGCGGCCGACGAGATCCGCGAATATCCCGTGAGGCCCGGACTCTCGACCGTCACCAAGATTCGTGTCGGCGAACCGGGCCGGTCGGTCTGGGCTTCATTGGCCAAAGCCGATACCGACGAGTACCAGACGGACGTCTACGGCAATGAATTGACGAGTGCCGAATCGGTGGCCCAAGGGGTAATAGCCGGCAACGTGAGGACCATCGGCTCGATCTTCGGATCGGCCGCGGCGGTCGTCCGAGCAAACGAGGATGAGACCTCGTCTCCGCGGGCGCCCACTACCCGGTCGGACCTCGGCATGTCGAACCGATCCGGCAAGCGTCCGCTTCGCCGGAGCGTCGAACAGGACTCGGGTTCCTATGTTCCGCCGAAAAGTCCGGACCTCGGCGAGACTTACGTCCCGCTCTCTCCGGCCATCGGCCCCGGCTCCGACCGACTCGGTCAGCAAGCCAGTCCTCCGGCCTTCCCACGCTCCACCGTTCCGGAACGCGGCAGGGGCGTCATGAGACCGACCGATCCGTGACGGGCCAGGGAGGCCCGCCTCACTACCATGGTGTCCGACACTCTCAGACGCGCGGCGCCGACGCAATTGACAAGACTTCTCGGCGCTCCTTACGATGATCGCGACGATCGCATGGAGCGGCACATTCTGATGTGGCGACGAATCTCGGGACTCTTCAACGATCTGCCTATCGCGCGCAAGCTGCTTTTGACCTCCCTCATTCCTCTCGTCGCGTTCCTCGTCTTGGGATTGGACGCCTATGAGCGGCTCGAAGCCCTGACGGAGGACGAAGAACAACTCGATCGTGTGTATGTGGCGCAACGCGCCGCCGCGGAATACATGCGGCTGATCGTGGACTACGAAACGGGCTTCCGCGGATACGTGATGACCAGGCAGGAGGCCTACCTGGTGCCGTCAAGAAACGCGCACCAGCACATGCCCTCGGTCGAGCAGACATTGCTGGGGTTGATCCGCCCCCACCGGCCTCAATACGAGGCCATCGAGCAGGCCCAACGCCTGGTCAAACAAATGATGGAGGAGAAGGAAAGC
The DNA here is from genome assembly GCA_047150005.1 of Nitrospira sp. Lineage (GTDB taxonomy): Bacteria > Nitrospirota > Nitrospiria > Nitrospirales > Nitrospiraceae > Nitrospira_C. The sequence continues at coordinate 259,913 of AP038806.1, forward strand.
CTGATCCAATTGGTGAAGAGTGGACGGACGACCGAAGCGATCCACTATATCGAACAAAGCAGGGGGCGCGCCCTCATGCAACTCATCCGTGAGCATATGGCGCGGTTCGACCGCCTGGAACAGGAAGCCCTCAACGACGCGCTGGCCAACATGGCCACATCGCGCAACCAGATGGTGGCCCACATCATGGGCGGCATCGCGCTGGTCATCGTATTGCTCATCCTGGCGCTTCAACTCATCGCCCGCTCGATCACCGGCCCGCTGATCAGCCTCGCCAAGTCGGTCCGGTCGTCCGACGCCATTCTCCCGGCCGATGTGCCGGTCCTGGCGAGACAGGACGAGTTGGGTGAATTGACCCGCGGCATGAGCACCATGAGCCGGCAGGTGCGGGAGCATCTCGCGAGTGTCCAAAAGAATCAGGCCGAACTGCGCGAGCTGAACCAGAATCTTGCGGCCTCGGATGATAAATACCGCAACATCGTCGATCACGCGCCCTTCGGCATCTTTACGACCTCCGGAATGACGATCACCTTCAGCAATCGCTACAACAAATCCCTGGCCGGCATGAATCCCGACGAGGCGGGCGAACCGGAAGCCTTCCGCCACTGGATCCACCCGGACGACCGCGACCGCGTGCTGCGTGAGTACGAGCAGGCGGTTGCCGACGGCATGCCGTACGAAACGGTATTCCGCTTCGTACGGCCCGACGGCACGGTGCGCAAGGTCCTGAGCCGGCGTATTCCGATCAAGAACGCGGAAGGACAGCCCACCATGTATCAGGGGTTCAACGTCGACATCACGGCGCTCGACGACATGCAGACGCAATTGAGTCGGGCCGAGCGGCTCGCGACGCTCGGGCAAGTGGCCGCCGGCATCGCCCACGAGATCCGCAACCCGCTCGTCGGCATCGGGTCCACCGCCTCGTTGCTGCGAGACGAGATTGATCCCTCCGATCCGAAGCGCGCCGATCTCGACATCATCCTGAACGAGACCAGACGGCTGGACCGCATCGTCAACCAGATCATCGACTATGCGCGACCTCGGGACCTGGTGCCGACCTCCTGGCTCTTCAAAGACGCCGTCGAGGACGTCTTGAAACTCTTGGACGCGAGGATTTACGCCCAGCACGTCGCCGTGACGCAGCCGACGAACCAGGCGATCACGGTTTATGCGGACCGCGATCAGATCAAGCAGGTGCTCCTCAACCTCTGCCACAACGCGTTGGACGCGATGCCCGACGGCGGGTCCCTGCGACTTGAGGCGACCGAGACACCGCGCGACGACAAACCGGGCGTGCTGATCGAAATTGCCGACACCGGACCCGGCATTCCGGCGCAGGCCCTGGTCCAGGTGTTCCAGCCCTTCTTCACCAGCGGCAAGCAGCATGGGACCGGCCTGGGTCTGGCGATTTGCCGCAACATCGTGGACGCGCACGGGGGCGATATCGCCCTGGTCAGCCAGATCGGGAGCGGAACGACGGCCCGGCTCTGGCTTCCGCTGAAGACATCGATGACCATGATGAGGGACATCCTATGAACGCGACCATCTTTGTCACCGACGACGAACCGGCGATCCGCTCGGCCCTCGCGAAGCGCATCACCAGGCGCAACCATCGAGTCACGGCGTTTGCCTCGGGCGAAGACCTCGTGCAGGCGCTGGAGCACGAAGTGCCGGATCTGCTGCTGCTCGACGTGAAGATGCCGGGCCTCTCCGGGTTGGATGCGCTCAAGGTCTGCCGGCTGAAGGCGCCGTTCGCGCTCGTGATCATGCTCACCGCCTACGGGACCGTTCAGGACGCCGTCGAAGCGATGAAGCTCGGCGCCTACGATTTCGTCATCAAGACCGTGGATCTCGAAGGCGTGGAGCAGGTGCTGGACCGGGCGCTCGAACTCCTGGCGCTCCGCCGTCGCATGAGCTTCCAGTCCGAGCGGGATATGGACCAATATGCCCTGACCGAGCTGATCGCCGACAGCAACGCCATGCAGGTCCTCCTGGCGCAGATTCGGGAAATCGCCCATAACCCGAAAAGCACGGTGCTCATGCTCGGCGAAACCGGTACGGGCAAGGAATTCGTCGCGCGCGTCCTCCACCATAACGGCAGCCGCGCGGCGAGTCCCTTCATCGGCGTCAATTGCACGGCCATTCCCAGAGAGCTGTTCGAGAGCGAGCTGTTCGGGTACGAGCGCGGCGCATTCACCGGCGCGAATCAGCGCAAGCTCGGCCTGCTCGATCGGGCGGAAGGTGGCACGCTGTTCCTCGACGAGATCGGTGATTTGGACCTCAGCATGCAGGCCAAACTCCTGAGGGTGCTGCAAGAGCGGACCTTCCGCCGCCTCGGCGGGACAGACGACATCGCGGTGGACTTCCGGCTCATCGCGGCGACCAACCGGGATCTCAAAAAAGAGATCGCCAACGGAGCGTTCCGCGAGGATCTCTACTTCCGGCTCAACGTCGTGGCGCTCGAACTGCCCCCGCTCCGTCAGCGCGTGGAGGATATTCTTCCCCTCTGCATGAAGGCGCTGATGCACTACGGCAAGGAGTTCGGGAAAGACGTCACCGACATCGACCTTGAAGCGCGGGCGCTGCTGGAGCGGTATTCGTATCCGGGCAACATCCGAGAACTCCAGAACATCATCGAGCGGGCAATGATCTTTTGCCAGGGGCGGACGCTCACCGCCAACTATCTGCCGCGTGAGCTCCACGACCAGGCCAAACAGACCACGACGACGGTCGCGCGCGGAGACGGGCATCTCATTCGGGTCGAAATGGAGGTCGGCAAGCAGACGCTGGCTGAGATCGAGGAGTCGGTGATCGAGGAAACGCTGCGGCTGGCCGACTACAACAAGAGCCTGGCGGCCAAACAGCTCGGCCTGACCCGGTTTGCGCTCGACCGCCGGTTGAAGAAAATCGAGAAGGACCGGTAGGTCGGAACACATCTCCTCAGCTCAGTTGATTGGACCAGCGGTTTAGTACACCACTAGTCGCCCGTTCAATCCGGGTCGCCGGCTCCATTTTTCAACCGTTCCGCTGACCCAAAATCTCCACTCCATCCCGCAGGCTTTCTGGGAAATGGTGCGCAACACGTCCACCCCAGCTGCCAGGGATCGATACCTGCCAGCACAATCGGGCTATTGACTTCCAAATATTGAATGCATACGCTCCCGCCCCCCAATATAATACCCTTCTGCAAAGGAGTCATACATGACGCGACGAAGCTCCAATTGTGGACAGGGAAATGACCTGATAGCCCTCCTATGACTGCATGGAATTTGTTCTGTGGGGGCAAATGTCGCAAATAACGCTCGCTGAACTTTCTCAACACCAGCATCTTTCAACTGTCTTCCCACCGAACCAGGTGCCACTGATCTATAGCACGGCACTGCCAACCCCGCCCATGGAGTCTGGTGCGAAGGTTCAAGGAGTGAACGAGATCTAGAGCGGAGGTAATGATGTTCTTCCCAAAGAAGCACTTCGTTCCCATACTCTGTGCGGCGGTTGGGCTCGCCATGTTGTCGTCCTGCACCTCGCTTTCCGCGCAGCGAAAGGAGGAATCAACTGCCTCCATCAAGAAAATCAAAAATATGGACGGAGAACATACGCAAGCGATGACTCTCGGAGAACTCCGCGATGAAGTCCAGCGATTCGCCTATCGGTTTGTCACCCACGTAAACGAGCCGCTGCGGATTGTCGGCGGGACGACAAGCACAGCTAACGTACGCAAGATTGTGCAGCGGATGAAATTCGCAAATACATGGTCGGCGGTGGACATTGCAATTGGGCCAAACCCTGAATTGAACCTAATCGATATGATTGTTTATGTCACGTTGTCACGGATGCTGATGGAGGACTACTGGGTTCCGACCGTCTTTACTGAACAGGGAGGTATTCTCACAAAGGCGTTTCGAGACATGGAGGAGGATATCTGGAGCGTCGGAGCTCGAGTTCTTGATCGCGAGCAGCGGGAGGAATTGCGCGGTGTCATAGTGACATGGCGCGAACACAATCCTGACGTACAGATGGTTACGGGCGTCCGATTCGGAAATATTGCCCCGCAAACGAGCACTTCTCGTCTAGCCGAAGTGCAGAAACCAGGAGGGCTGTTGGGACAGATGCAACGAGCGAACGATGCCGTTGATGAAGTTCGAGTTCTCTCGGAGCGTCTCTTATTTCTTGTGAAAGCCATGTTACCGCTCTCGCAGTATCAAGCGGAAGCGACCCTAAGCGACGTTCTAGCGGAACCCGCCATCGAACAGATGTTCTCAGACCTAGACCGTCTCACGACGTCTACGGAACGCTATGCGACGATGTTGGAGCGACTTCCTGGCGAGCGGAATGCGACCCTGTCTCAAGTCAGTGACATCATTGCCAAGGAACGGAACAATTTCCTTACTGGGATCGTTCCTCATGAAGAGCGTCTTCAGGGCGTGCTGACGAATCTTCGCGAGACGCTTGTGGAAGCAAACAAGTTGATCGCGTCTGTTGAATCGTTTACCGGCAAGTATGTTCCAGCTCAGGATCCGTCTCGAGTGCACGCGCTCCCACCTGCCGATCAGAAACCATTCGATATCAAGGATTATCAGGACACCGTCAGTGGAGTAACCGACACTGTTCGTGAGGCTCAGAAGCTTGCCCTCGTCTTGGAGCAGATCCTCAATTCTCCGGGATGGAAGGAGCGTATGCCGGAACTGCTCAATGCCATTGACGTGGTTGGCAAACAAGGAACCGGTTTGGTTGACTTCTCATTTCGCCGCGCGGTCATTCTCGTCGGGACTTCTATACTCATGATCTTTGTCCTGGCGTTCTTGTTAGTGAGATATGCACTCAAAAGATCGGCCGCCATCCGCGCCTACCAGGATGTGGCAGTCAAATAGGCCGGCGCATTCAATCGTCGGGAAACGATTGTGATGGCTCGATGTGTCCGCATTAACTGTCCTAACACCACTGAGGTCGGAAGCCATCGAGGGAAACGAGCAGTACGATGGGCGTTTGTAGATGGTTCGTATGATTGACAGAGGGACGCTGTCGAGAAGACAATCGACACAGGCTCTCACTGCGTGGGCACCGGCTATTCAGGTCTTCCTTCTTGCATCGTCTGATAGAATCGATGGACAGACGATCCTCTTACGGATTCGGCGCGACGAAGACCAATACTTTTAGTCGCTGTCCACTATCATTCTTCACCCCGTGTTCCTCGCCCGCCGGCGCCATCGTTCCTTGGCCGGCGCGCAGGACCTCTCGCTTCTCTCCTACCTGAAACGTCCCTTGGCCTTCCAGCACCAGATACACCTTGTCCTGCTCGGCATGGACATGCCCCTTCTGCTCCTGCCCTGGTTCAAAACAGTAGACATCACAGAATAGCCGCGGCGTTTGGAAGATATTGTTTTTCTTCATCTTCTCATGACTAAACTGTTGAAAATCAGAGAGATTAACAACATTCATGCGAGAGACTCCTTCCGGTGGACAAGAGGGTTCGGCCTTCGGAATTCGTGGACGTTGCGACGGGAGTATAGCCCGTGACGCGCCGGAAATCAGCCCCATCTCTTCAAGCCGCTTTGACCGACTCCTCACGTTTCGGCTACTCTGAACGGACCTGCCATGAATCGAGCGGAACAACGACGACGGGATTCTTTGAGAGGCTCCGAAGATGTGACGCCTTGGCTCAACCAAGGCAAGGCGCACCATCAGGCCGGTCGATTGGCGGAAGCGGAACAGGCCTATCGTCAGGCACTCACCATCGCACCCCGCCATCCGGACGCGTTGCACCTGCTCGGCCTGTTGTCCTACCGGATGAACCGGCTGGACGAGGCCCTCGAGCGATTGAACGCCGCGGTCGAGGAGCAACCCGCCTCGCCCCTCTACTGGTTCAACCTCGGCGTGGTCGCCCAGAAAGCCGGCAGACTAGCGCAAGCCGTCACGGCCTATGAGAAAGCGGTGTCCCTCAACCCGCGTCACCCGGAAGCGCTGATGAACCTCGGCAACGCGCTCCGGGACCAGGGCAGTCTGGGCGAAGCGATCGAGGCCTACCGGAAAGCCTTGGCGATCAATCCGACACATCCGGAGTTGCACAACAACCTGGGCGTCGCCCTCCAGGAACAGGGTGCAGTAGATGACGCGATCGGCTCGTTCCGCCGCGCGCTGGAGGCGAAGCCCCAGCATGTGGAGGCGCTGAACAACTTGGGCCTCGCCTTGATGGAAGCCGGTACCCTGCGTGAAGCCATCGGGTTCTTTCAGCGGGCGCTTGCTTTGATGCCTGGCTATCAAAAGGCCCTCTACAATCTTGGCATTGCTTCTATCTGGGTGGGCGACGACGAAAAGGCAGTCTCCTGCTTCTCGCAAATCGCCAGGGCGCGGCACGACCACGGACAGCCGATTACCGAACAAGCCACCTATCGATCCCGCATCAAACACGAAGTCGAGCAGACCCGCCATCTCCTCGATCGCCGACTGCTCGACGAGGAGTATCGAGCCCACCTCGATTCGCTGATCCGGCTGCAGCGCCTGCTGGATGACGACGCGACCTCCGGCAATCGTGTCACCGTCTCCGCAGATGCCCTCGCCTCGATCGCGCCGGCGTTCAACCGCATGCTGCACTGCGAGCCGCCCCAACGTATCGACGGGAGCGCCCTCAACGGCGTCCTCGACGTCGCGGCCGTCGAGTCCCGCTATCTCGGCAGGCATCCTGAGGTCACGTTCGTCGACGGACTCGTGAACGACGTCGCGTTGGAGGCGTTGCGTCGCTTCTGTTTGGATGCGACGATCTGGAAGAAGGATTACGAAAACGGCTATTGCGGAGCGTTCCTGGGCGACGGCTTCGCCTCCCCGCTCCTCCTGCAGATCGCAGAAGAGCTGCGCCTGAAGTTTCCCCGCATCTTCACCCACCATCGGTTGACGCAGGCGTGGGCGTTCAAGCAGGACAGCGCGCGTCGAGGACTGAACATCCATGCCGACGCCGCGGCGGTGAATGTAAACTTTTGGATTACGCCGGACGAGGCGAATCTCGATCCCTCCGCCGGAGGCCTGGTCGTCTACGACAAGGAAGCCCCCAAGGACTGGAACTTCAAGGACTACAACAGCGACCGGAACAAGCCGAAGATTCTGGCCTGGCTCAAGGAGGTGGGCGCCGAGGCGATCAAGATTCCCTACCGCGCGAACCGCGCCGTGATCTTCAATTCCGATCTCTTCCACGAAAGCGACCACATCGCCTTCAAAGACGACTACCGCAGTCGCCGCATCAACATCACCCTGTTGTACGGCCACCGGTTGAAGGCGTAATGGCAGGACGCTTCTCCCGGAGACGTGTTCGCGAATGCCGTTGACGCAGAGGCGTTTGAACAGAACGTCGGTGGGTCAGGCCGCTTGAGGGTCTTCGTCCGAAGCAGCTCGCTGGTAGGGATGGAGTTCGAGTTGGGTGACGGTGTGCTGCAGGCGGGCCCATTCTTCCGGAGCGAGGGTCACGAATTCCAGACCGAACTGACGCGGACGGCTCCACCGGACGACCGCCTCCTGGACCTTCAACGGCGGCTCCTCATCAGACGCCTGGATGCGTAGTTCCAGCGAGGTGCCGGGCCGCACCTCAACCGCACTGTCGATCCGGCATCCGCGCAGCGACAGATCGACCAACGTGCCGTCTCCCCCCACGATATTCAGCGAGGTGAACGAACTGCGGAACCGGACCGAAAACCGCTGGTTCTGACGCTGTTCCATCTTTTCTCAGTCCTAAGTCCTGAGTTCTGAATGCTGAGTCATGACTATTTGAATCCAGATCGCTTCCGTCTCAGCACTCAGCACTCGTGGCTGTCAGCCTTTAATATTGCCAATCGGCCTGAGTTCCGCCACTTTTTTTGTGATTCCCGCTCGATCGACCGTCTCGACCACCTCGGAAATATTCTTGTAGGCGAAGCCGGCTTCTTCCGCGAGCCCCGACATCGACACGGCCTTCACCACGATGCCCCGCTGTTTCATCTGTTGCTGGAGTTGCTCGCCCCGGACCGACTTCTTGGCCTGCGCGCGCGACATCGTTCGCCCCGACCCGTGCATCGTGGAGCCGAAGGTCTCCTGCACGGCCCGATCGGTTCCGACCAGCAGATAGGAGCCGGTTTCCATCGAGCCGCCGCAAATGACCGGCTGGCCGATCTGCCGGAACGCCTCGGGCAACTCCGGATGGCCCGGCCCGAAGGCTCTCGTCGATCCCTTGCGATGCACCAGCAGCTCGCCTTCGGCGTACCGCTCGACCTTGGCGATGTTGTGCGCCACGTCGTAGACCAGCTCCATGCCCAACGCTTCCGCCGATTGACCGAAGACGGCGGCAAAGGCCTCGCGGATCTGATAGGTGATGACCTGCCGATTCGCGAAGGCGGTATTGGCGGCGCAGTTCATCGCGGCGAAGTAGTCTTGCCCTTCATCCGAACGAAACGGCGCGCAGGCCAGTTGCTGGTCCTTCACCGAGATGCCGTAGCGTCGCATGGCCTTCTCGAACACCTTGAGGTAGTCGCTCGCCACTTGATGACCGAAACCTCGCGAACCGCAATGCACCATCACCACGACTTGGTCGTGACCGGTGATGCCCAGCGCGGCGGCGGCGGCCGGATCGAACACCCGATCGTTCGACACCACCTGGACTTCCAGATAGTGATTGCCCGATCCCAGCGTCCCGAGCTGATTGATGCCTCTGGCCAATGCGCGATCGGTCACTTTCGAGGGATCCGCGCCGCCTATGCATCCCTGCTCTTCGATCTTCGCGAGGTCCCGGTGCCAGCCGAATCCTTGCCCGACGCACCAGCGCGCGCCTTCGGTCATGACCTCCTCGAACGATCGGCGATTCAGTCGGACAAACCCCGCAGCGCCCACACCGGCCGGCACGCGACGGAACAATTCGGTCATGAGCCGTTCCAACCGCGGCTGCACGTCGTCCAACGTCAAATCCGTCCGGATCAGGCGCATGCCGCAGTTGATGTCATACCCGACTCCGCCGGGTGAAATGACCCCGTTGCGGACGTCGAAGGCCGCCACGCCGCCGATCGGAAACCCGTAGCCCCAATGGCCGTCAGGCATGCAAAGGGCATAGCGTTGGATGCCGGGCAGGCACGCGACATTCGTGACCTGGTCGAACACCCCCTGGTCCATGGACCGGAGCACTGCCTCGGTCGCATAGAGGCGCGCCGGTACGAGCATGCCGGATTTTTCCGAGACGGGGATCTCCCAGATCGCATCCGTGATCCGGTTCACCTGCATGTCGGTATTCAGCTTCATACGTATTCAATCCGTGCGCTACTCAGCCTCAACCTTTTCTGTCACACATCCAATACCACCCGCGCCGTCCAGCGGCCGTTCACCTGACGCAACGTATAGAGATGTTTCGTGACTCCCTTCACATCGTTGCGGAGTTCCTGCGTCTGTTGGTCGACCGGTGCGCCGATCAACCGTGCCGTCAGCATCCACTGCTCCCCTTCCCTCACAACGGCCAGCGGCGCATCATGGAAGACCACGCCGGCCGCATCTTTCCAATAAACGATGTCGGAAAGCCAGTCAAACAGCAATTGAGGCAAGTCTGCATCTTGTCGTTCGATCCTCCGTTCCCACGACGAGCCGACCGTCGCCGGATCGGCGAGGGTCGTAAGAAGCGCCTGAGTCGCGCCGGCAAAGATGGCTTGGACCGAATCGCCCTCGGCCTCAAAAGCCAGGTCCGCCAGGGCCACATCGTCAAGGAAGCGAAAGGAGAAGGTCATGCTCGGGCAGACTTAGGCAGAAACGTGCTGATCAGATGGAGCAAACCGGACGAAGCTAACCCAATTCGAAGATCTTCGGAAAGTCGGTGAGGTTGCGGCAGCCGTCGCCGGTCACGAGCACCATGTCCTCGATGCGGACGGCGCCCAAGCCCGGATAGTAGAGCCCAGGCTCGACCGTCACGACGTGGCCTTCCTGTAACAGCGACCCGGTTCGGCTGATGCGCGGGGCTTCGTGAATGTCCAGCCCGACGCCGTGACCGGTCCCATGGAAGTAGCCCTGCATACGGCCGTTGACCAGGCCGGTCTTGTAGCCGGCCTTTTCGAACCGGTCGCAGATGCCGCGGTGGATCTTCATGCCGTCGGCGCCGTCTTTGATCTTCGTGATCGCCTCTTCCTGAGCATCCTTCACGGTCTGATAGAGCCGGACGAGCTCGGGGCTGGGCGTTCCCCGCACGACCGTGCGCGACATGTCGGCGAAATAGCGCGTCGTCGCGGAGCGAGGAAACACGTCGAAGATGATGCTGCGGTGAGCTGGCAACGGTCCGCTACCTTCGTTGTGCGGATCGCAGGCCTGCTCGCCTCCGGCCACGATCGTGTGCTGAGCGACACAGTCGGCTTCCATCAACTTCACGTTGATCAGCTTCTTGATCCGCTCAGAGGTCAACGGGATGTCGTCGAGCCACAATTCGGACCTGACGATCGTCGCCCGGCGGAGCACGGCGTGGGCCGCGGCGACGGCCGCTTCCGTTGCGCGCTGGGCGCTTTCGATGTGCCGGACTTCTTCCGCGGTCTTCACGACGCGCTGCTCGTAGAACGGGTCCGGCTTCGCATGGACCTGATATCCCAACTCCTGCAGACGGCTCGCGTGACGGAAGGGAAAATTGCCCGGCACGAGCACCTGCTTGATCTTGGCGTCGCGCAACACGACGTGGACGATATCCACGCTGCCAGGGGACGCGACCCCCTGATCGCGCGCGCGCTTCTCGATCTCGGAATAAGACAGCACACGATCGACCGAGGCCTGGCTTTTCGCCCGATCCATCTCCAGATCGTTCATGACCAGGAGACGCTCTCCCTTGATCTCCAGATAGATGAAGGGATCCGGCGCGATGAATTTAGTCGCGTAATAGAGATTGGCGTCCGTCTCGCTGGCGGCGATGAACAGGACGGCTTTGTGTGATTGCGAAGCGGATCGAGACATGGCTTGGTTACCCGCTGGACCTTAGCACGGGGTCAGGGACCGGTCAAGGCGACGACGGCGCCGGGACATCCTTGGGCGACGCCTTGTCCTCATCGGGCGTCATGAGATCAATCGGCAGCATCACCGTGTTCTTCAATACATCGACGGCGAGCTGCCCCAATCCGGTCAGCCCGGTGGCGAAGGATTTCATCGGCATGTAGGTCACCTCCGGATCTTCGATGCTGCCTTTGACGGAGAACATCGCGGTCGCCACGCCCTTGCGGTCGCCGGCAAACAGGCGCCCGAACAAGGGAATGGTTTTGAGGAACTGCGAATACGACCCGAACGGACTCACGGCCCACACCATGTCGCCCTGATCGGTCGGGAGATCGTAGTTGCCGGCGGCGGTGATCTTCACGATCGGACTGTCGATGATCATGTTCTCCGTTTCGAACAGGCCGTTGCGCACCGTCACCGTCGCGGTGATCTTGTTGTACGGCAGACCTTCCTTTTCCAGATCCACCTTACCCTGGAGCACGGCCGGCAGGTTCAGAATGCTGATGATCTTCCAGGTCACCCGCTCCTTCGACTTGAAGATGTGGCCGTTCTCGATCAGGATGTCGGCCTTCCCGTTCAACGTGGGATAGACGCCGTGGGGATTCCGGCCGTGGCCGCGGATCGTTCCGGTGATGCGGATCTGTCCGGTCACACCGCCCTCATTCTTCCCGACGAGCCGCAGGATGTCGCTGACCGGCACGCCGGTAGCCCGCACGGAGATTTCCGCCTCCGCGGGCTCGTGGCGCGGCAGCTGCACGGCAATCCGGCCGGCGATTTCACCGTCGGTCGACTGGCCGGAGATCCGATCCACGTCGAGGACGCCGTCCTGGATCGTGATGCGGGCCGAGAGGCCGCCGAACTTCAGATGCTTGTAGTGCCCGCGCGTGATGGAGGCCGTCATGGCGACCCGGCTCGTCGCCGCCAGGGTCTCCAGGAATTCCCGCATGGGCGACCGCTCGCCTTTGGGAATCAGCAGATCCAGATCCATCTGGTTGGATTCCATCTTCCCAGAAATGGCCGGCTTCGTCGCCCAGTTTCGGATCATCGCTTCCATGACCAGGTCGCTGTCGAGGAGCCGGAAGGACAGGCGTTTGAGCTCGGCCGCGTCGCGATTGAACTGCAGGCGCACGTACAGATCCTGGATAGGGCCGTCGGTGCCCCTTACGTTAACAAGCCCGTTGCTTAGGGCCAGCCAGCCGTTGGTTTTCCACATTCGCCAGTCGGCACCCTTGCCCTTGACGTCGAGCGACACTTCAACGTTGCCCGCTTCGAATCCCCCCTTGGTAATCCATTCGGGCACCGTGGAGAGGGACACGGTTCCGGTCGCCAGGGACGCATCGATCGATACGCGCTCGCCCAGACGGATATTCCCCTTCACCGGCAGACGGAGCGGCGGCACGTCCGCCTCGATGTGCGTGAGGGTCAGCCCTCCCTTCGACGCCACGTGCCCTTCGAAATTGATGGTGGCCGGCGCGCCGACGGGCTTCTCCAAGACCTCCGGCCAGGTCACCTTCGATTCCGTCAGCGTGACCTCGCCCCGCATCTCGGGTGCCGTGGTCAGACCTCTGAGCGCGACCGCGACGCTGGTCAGGCCCTCGACCGTTCCCTTGGGAATGTGCTTCAGCGGCAGCAACTGCGTCAGGTGCAAGGAGTCCCCGGTCACCCGCACGAGCAGGTCGCGGAACGAGCTGGTGCTGCCGCCTGTGATGCCGCCCTGGACCTGCACCGTCAAGTCGCCCAGATGGCCGCTGACCTGATCGAACTGCGTCTCCCCTTCGGCCAGAATGAAGCGCCCTTGGATGGCGGTCATCCGCTCCGGGAGCGACGGATGGCTCAGGCTCACCTGTTGCGCCGTGATCTCGCCGCCCGCGAACGTGACGCCTCCCGGCTGCGTCAACGGCCCTACCAGGCGAAACGTGGGCTTGGCCACGCCCTCCACGTCCCGCGCCTCCCCCAGCGTCTTCGACAGCTGCTCGGACTGAACGGTCTTCGAGAGAAATTGCAGCAGATCCGAAGCCGTCATCGTGCCCAAGATTTCCATTTCCATCCAGGGGCCCGATTCCAGAAACGAGATCAGCCCCCTGCTGTCGGTCATGTGGATCGTGCCGTACTGGCCAGCCAGGTTCGTCACACGAATCCGGCCCGCCTCGACCAGGACGACCGCCGAGAGGTCCTTGGACGGCACATGGCTGTCGCCGATGAGCGCTTCTCCCTCACGGATGCGGAATTCTCCCGTCACGGACAATTGCGGTCCTTCTCCGTACGACCCGGTCACGGTCGCCGAGACGACCTCTACCTTACCGTTGATGCGACGGTCTTCGATCACGGCGGGCAATTGGGGATGAAACCATTCGGGTGGAATGCGTTGCAGCAACTCGCTCAACTGCATGGGCGCCGCCGAGAAAGTGAACGAGAAGGTCGGCTGCGCCGTCAACAGGCCCGACAGGCTCGCGCGACCCGTCGCGGCCAGCGGATCCAGCTTGGCCGTCAGATCCGACAGGACGACATCGTAGCCCGCCACGCCGGGAATCAGGCGCATGCCGCTCCGCACGGTGACGGCGCCCTGCACGTTCGGCGGGACCGGGCGCGGTCCGAAAAAATCCGCCAGTTCGCGCAGGCTCAGCCCCGCGGCCTCCACCGTACCCTCGAATTGAAACAGGAGCGGGGGTCTCGTCGTTTCGCTCATCTCGATCGTCTGTTGATCGGCTCTCCTGACGGCACCCGCCATCGACAAGGATGACCGTTCCTGATCGCGGATGTGGTCGGCCGAGATGTGCACATCGGCCTGGTTGCGCTCCAGATGAATGACCAGCGCCGCCTCGACGGACTCCAACTTCACCGTGCGGACGCCGTCTGGCCTGGCCTCGTCGATCACGATGATCGTGCCATCGATCACCGTGGCCTCCTTGATGCGGAACATGCGGGTCATCAGCTGGAGCGCTTCGTCGTCGCTCGTCGGAATGGGATTGGTGCGATCGAGCACGTTCCAGTGACCGGCGGCGTTCCGCCGGAGCGTCAGGGTGGGCTCTTCGATCGTCAGCCGCTTGCCGACAATCTGCTTGCGAAGCAGCGGCACAAGCCGCAGGACCAGATCGAGTTTCTTGGCAGACAGGAAGACCTGATCGGAATTGCGTTCGTGAATGACGACCTGCGAGAGCTCCAGTCGGATTCTCGGAAATACGGTGAACTTGATGCGATGCACGTCGATCTTCCGACCGAGGTTCTGCTCGAGCTGCCGCAGGAAGAAATCCTTGAGGTAATCGCCGCCGGTGAAGGAGGGAGACAAAAGCAGAAACGTGATGCCGCCCACGAGGACCAGAGCAATGAAGGCGACCACCACGCGTGTGCGGGACACTCAATCTCTCCAGAAATCCGGCAGGGGCTCGTCGGCTAGATCCGCGTCCGCCCGCGTCGCGGCAGGCTGCGCACGACCCATGCGAGCTTGGAATCATCTTACCGGAGCCCGGACAAGAAATCCACCAAGTCCGCGTCGGAATTGAGAATTTTCGTCGTCGCTCCGAGAAATTCGCTGGTGCCGTCACCGGTCGGCCGGTATAATCCGATGCCCGCCGGCCCGGCGGACGGACCGCTCACGTGAACGGACACTCCACCACATCGACGCCGATCCGCTGGCTCATTCTGGGATTGCTGTTTCTCACCAGCGTGGTGACCTACATCGATCGCGTGAACATCTCCGTCACGGCCCGCCACATGATGCCCGCGTTCGGGCTGACCGATCAGGAGATGGGCTGGGTCTTTTCCGCCTTCGTGGCCGGTTATGCGCTCTTTCAGCTGCCGGGCGGGTGGCTGGCGGACCGATGGGGCGCAAGAGCTGTCCTGACCGGCGCGCTTCTGTGGTGGTCGGTCTGCTCGGCCTTCACCGCTGTGGCGGCGACCTCGGCCTTGGCCGACATCGCCGGGATCCTCGGCGCGCTCATCGCCGTGCGGTTCATGCTCGGCGTCGGCGAGGCCGTGGCCCTCCCCTGCTTCAACCGGGCCGTCGCCAACTGGATGCCGGCCGACGCACGAGGCGTCGGGATCGGTATCGCCATCGGTGGGATCGGCCTGGGCTCCGCCGTCACTCCCCCCATCGCCGCGTGGGTAATGGTGAATTGGGGCTGGCAGATCGTCTTCTATCTCTCCGCGTCCATCGGCCTGGTCATGGCCTTGCTCTGGTGGACGCTGGCCCGCAACCGTCCAGACGAGCATCCCTGGGTTGGGAACGGCGTGACGAACGGGACTACGAGACCGCCGTCACCGCGTTCGAAGCCGGAGTCCCACGATCCGGTGCCCTGGCGTCGATTGGCCCACACGCCGACTGTATGGTGGCTGGTGCTCAGTTACACCTGCCTGGGGTACGTGGCCTATCTCTATTTGTCATGGTTCTATCTCTATCTCGTGAACGTGCGGGGATTCGATGTGCTGCGCGGCGGTCTCTACGGCGCTGCACCATTTGTCGCCATGCTGGTCGGCTGTCCGGTGGGCGGCTGGGTCACCGACCGGCTGGCCTCACATTACGGCGTCACGGCCGGACGGGCGATCGCGGGGATCAGCGGCATGACGGCGGCCGGATGCGCGATCATCGCGGGAGGGTTCGCCGGCTCCCCGTTGCTCGCGATCGCGAGCCTATCCGCCGGAGCCGGGTGCCTCTATTTCACGGTCGGTGCCTACTGGGCCTCCACGACCGATCTGTCCAAGACCCACGCAGGCGCGCTGTCCGGCCTCATGAACACCGGCGCGAACGTCGGCGGAGCGATCTCGCCGGTCCTCACACCCTGGATCGCCGGCTATTGGGGCTGGCCCCTGTCACTCGCCGCAGCCGGCATCGTCGCCTTCACCGGCGCGGCGCTGTGGCTCCGGATCAAACCGGGGGACGGGCTGCGGGTGAACAGTGCTGAGTCCTGAATCCTGGGTGCCGAGTTATGGGCACATGCGCGCTTATAAACCGTCTCTCAGAACTCGGCTCTCAGAACTCAGCACTCAGCACAGCCCCAAGGGGTTGCCTCCGGCAAGACCACCTTGTTACATTCAACATTGATGGCGATGGAGTTCAGAAAGATCGATCCGCGGGCCACGATCACGACCAAGTTCGGCGAGATCAAGATCCGCTTCTATCCGGACGCCGCCCCGCGGCACGTTGAGAACTTTATGAACCTGGCCAAGATGGGGTTTTACGACGGGACCACGTTTCACCGGATCGTCCCCGGCTTCGTCTTGCAAGGCGGCGATCCGCTAAGCAAGACGGGAGACCGGCGCAGCCACGGCTCCGGCGGACCGGGCTATTGGCTGAATCCCGAGCTGAGCGACCGGCCGCACAAGCGGGGCGCGATCTCCATGGCCAAGACGCCGCGCGACGGCAGCACCACCAGGGATTTCAACGACAACGGATCGCAGTTTTTCATCTGCTTGGCCGACAACAGCGGGCTCGACCGCCGCTACAGCATTTTTGGAGAAGTATTTCGAGGATTGGACGTGGTCGACAGGATCGTCGCGCTGCCGCGCGACGAATTCGACAACCCGCTCGAGCCGGTCACGATGACCGTGACGGTAAAAGACTAGTTCCCGCCGACTCCCGCCGCTCCGCTTCTTCGCCGATCCAGACCCGTCTTTTGCCAGACACGACCGCGTAGCCGGCCGGAACCAGAAACAGCGTCACGATCGTGGAGACCACGAGTCCACCGATCAAGACCACGCCGATTTGCCGTCGGCTGGCCGCCCCGGCGCCGGCCGCCAAGGCGAGTGGGAGCGCGCCCAGGATCGTGGCGCTGGTCGTCATGAGGATGGGGCGCAGCCGAAGCGTCGCCGCTTCGATCACGGCGTCTACGCGGTCCATCCCCCGCCCCCGCTCGCGCAGCTGGTTGGCGAACTCGACGATCAGAATGGCGTTCTTGCTCACCAAGCCGATCAGGATGACCAGCCCGATCTGGCTGAAGATGCTGAGCGTGCCCTTGGTCAGGACCAGTGCGAGCAGGCCGCCGGTCACGGCGGGCGGCACGGTCAACAGGATGGTCAACGGATCGCGAAAGCTTTCGAACTGGGCGGACAGCACCAGATAGATGACGGCCAGTGCGAGTCCGAACGTGAAGTACATATTGCGGTTGCTTTCCGCATATTCCTTGGCTTCTCCCGCATAGGTGACGCGCATACCGGCGTTCACCAAGCTCCTGGCTTCGCGCTCGATGTAGATCAAGGCATCGCCCATGGTGAAGCCGTCGGCCAGCCCGGCACTGAGCATCACGGCCCGCATGCGGTCCACGTGATTGAGCGATTCGGGGGCCGACTCCTCCTTGACGCTGACCACATTGCTCAATTGCACAAACTCCTCCCCGTTGCCCCGCACGTAGAGGTCGCTGATGTCCGACGGTTTCTCCCGGTGGCGGTCGTCCACCTTGACGATCACATTGTATTGCCGCCCGTTCCGAGAAAACGTGCTCACGGCACGCCCGCTGAGCAGCGTTTCGAGCGTGCGTCCGATTATCGTCACCGACACGCCCAGATCCGCGGCTTTTGCCCGATGCGCTTCGACGGTCAGGTGAGGCTTGTCAAGCATGAGATCGATCTCGGGTGCCACGAAGCCTGGATGCTCTGACAGCTTGCCTAAAAATATCTTCGCCGTCCGCTCCAATTCCTGAAAGTCCACGCCGCCGATGACAAACTGAAAGGAGGCCTTTTCCGATCCTCCGTTGATCGGTGGCGGATTCATCAAGAATGCCTTCACCCCGGCCAACTGCGGCATCAGCACATTCAATTCGGACACGAGTTCCTGTTGCGAGCGCGATCGTTCGCCCCAATCCTTGAGGGTCACCCAGCTTCCGGCACGATTGACGATGGTTGGGCGTTCGCCGCGGCCAACGATGGTATAGACCGTGTCCACCTCCGGAATTTTCTTGATCATGGCGTCCAATTGCTGCGCATACGTGTCCGTGTAGCGGATGGTGGCACCTTGCGGAGCCGCAAGATGTCCCGCAAACCACCCCACATCCTCCATCGGCGCCAACTCGGACGGAAGACGTAGCATGATCAGCAAACTGCCAAGACTCGCTCCCACGCCGATCACCAGAATCGCGACATGCATACCCATGACCCGGACAAGTCCCTGCCGGTAGACACCCATGACTCGTCCCCAGACTCGCTCTCCGAGCGTCCGGGTCGACGGCGCGCCGGTCGCCTGTGCCAGTCGGCCGGCCATCATGGGCGTCAACGTGAGCGCGACGAATCCCGACAGTAGGACCGCCGACGCCACCGCAATGGCCAGCTCGGCAAACAAGCGTCCCACGATTCCAGTTAGAAGCGCGATTGGGATGAACACCGTCACCAGCGAAATCGTCGTCGCGATCACGGCAAACGAAATCTCTTTGGTTCCCTCGACTGCCGCCTGGATCCCCGGCATACCTTCCCCCATGCGCCGGTGGATGTTTTCGAGCACGATGATGGCGTCATCGACCACCAGGCCGACCGCCAGAACCAGTGCCAGCAGCGTGAGCACGTTTAAAGAGCAACCGGTGAGGGCCATCACCGTGAACGTGCCGATGATGGAGGCCGGAATAGCCACCGCCGGCACCAATGTCGCCTGGACGTTGCCCAGGAAACCGAAAATCACCAGTGTGACTAGCATCAGCGAAATGCCCAGCGCGATGTACATCTCATAAAGGGAATGTTCGATGGAGACCGTGCTGTCCCACGCCACCGTCAGCGCAATACCTTCTGGCAGCATGGCCGTGATCTCCGGCAAGCGCTCTTTCACCGCGCGCGCGACCGTGAGCGCGTTGGCCTTCGATTGTTTCATGACGGCCACACCGACGCAGGGCTTGCCGTTGATCCGGCTCAGTTTGCGCGTGTCTTCCGCGGCCAACTCCACGCGGGCCACATCGCGGATTCGGACGGGATAGCCGTCCCGGTAGGCCACGATCAGATCCCCGAACTGGCTCTCAGTCTGCAGCGTACCCTTCAGCGACACGCCGAACTCCATGCGGTCGCTCTCGATGCGGCCGGACGGAATCGAGGCGTTCTGGGCGCGCAACGCTTCTTCCACGTCCTGAACCGTCAGCCGTCGCGCCGCCAGCATTCTCGGGTCCAACCAAATCCGCATGGCATAGCGTCGTTCCCCATCCATGAACACGTTCGAAACGCCAGGGATGATCACCAGCCTGGGCTTGATGAAGCGGTCGGTAATATCCGTAATCTCGAGCTCGGAATGCCGGTTGCTCGCGACCGCCAGCCATACCACCTCGGTGCCGTCCGAAGCCGCCTTGCTCACGATGGGTTCTTGAATCCCTAGCGGAAGCAGGGACCTGACCGAACTAATGCGGTCGCGCACATCGTTCGTGGCCGAGTCGAGATCGCGGTCAATATCGAATTCCAGCGTCACGGATGAGACTTCTTCCCGGCTGTTTGACGTAATGGACCGCAGTCCCTGGACCCCGCTGAGCACGTCTTCAAGGGTAGTCGTCACGTTCGTCTCAATGACGGAGGCTCCCGCGCCGGGATAGACCGTCCGAACCGAGACGACCGGCGGCTTGATGTCTGGATACTCACGAACATCGAGGCGGAGATAGCTCAAGATGCCAAAGAGCACCAGTAGCAGCGTCATGACGACTGCAAAGACGGGCCGGTGGATGGACAGGGTTGAGAGCCGCATGTGGGTTTGAACGACGGGAGGACTGTCTGAAACGTTAAAACCTTCGCCGTATCCGGATTGTCATTTGGGCACGACGGCCATGCCGTCCTGAAGTTTATGGGTACCGGTGCGGACGATCTGATCCCCGGCCGATAGGCCTTCCTTTACTTGGACCATCCCGTGCTCATGCGCGCCAGTCACCAGTCCGGTCAGGCGGGCCGTCCCGTCCTGAACACGGAAGACCGTCGACTGGTCGCGCTGCACAAACACAGCCTCTTCCGGAATAAGCACGGCACGGATATCCTGGCCAAGCGTCACATCGACCGTCGCGAACAATCCGGGCCGAAGCCGGCCGTCTTGATTCGGCACGATCGCCCTCACAAAGATCGTGCGGTTCACCGAATCGACACGCGGATCGATGGCCGTCACTATGCCCCGGAAGGTCACCCCCGGAAAAGCATCGGTCATCACGAGGACCGCCTGATTGATCGAAAGCCGGCTCAGCCAGACCTCCGGTACTTTGAAGTCCACATGCAGCGTCTGCAGGTCCTCGAGATTGACCAGGTCCTGCCCCGGCTGCACGTAGTCGCCGACTGAAACACGGCGCAGTCCCACCATCCCGGAAAAAGGCGCTTTGATCATGGTCTTTTTCAAGCGGGTACTGAACAACACGCTGTTAGCAGCGGCAGCTTGCAGGGCGAGCCGTGCTTCGTCCACCTGCTGAGCCGGCACAATCGTGGTCTGCTGAGCTGAAAGCCTTCTGAGCCGTTCATACGTCAGTTGGGCAAGCCGTTCCTGAGCCACTGCCTGGCTGGCTTGCGCCTGCAGCTCTTCTTGATCTAACTCCACGAGCGGCGTCATACGGTCGACCAATTGCCCGTCGGAAAAATGAATCTTGCGGATAATGCCTGGAATTTCTGGCCGGATCGTGATCGAGGCAATCGCCTGCAGGGTCCCGACCGCCTGAATCGATTCGTTGATGGCACCGAGGGTCGCTTGGGATATTTCGACTACCGTCGATTTGCTCGAGATTTCCCGCCCGACCGCGGACTCATTGACGGAACGGTCCCACGATCGCACAACCAGAATGACGGCCAGTGCCGCTACCACAAGGAGTATCGATAATCCCTTTATCGTCATCGCCTCACATCGGTTCTACGCGCGAATCAGTTGAACTCCAGCTTGATCGACCCCAGCACGGTGAGCGGAGCCCCGGTATAGATGATCTCGCGGAAGTTCTGAGCCCCCACGAAATACCGCTGGTCCAGGAGATTCGTGAAGTTGATCGCCGCCAGCAGGTTGGTCCTCGTAAAGACCTCCGGCTTACGATAGTAAAGAGCCGCGTCCATGCGCACGAATCCAGGCAATTGAAACTGGGCCTGACAGTCGGCCGGATTCTGACACTGGAGCAGCCCCTGCCGTTGCCCTTGGGCATACATGCCGATACCGGCCCCGAACCCTTTGATCAATCCCTCTTGGAAGAAGTAGGTCGTCCAGACGCTTCCTTGATGCAGCGGCGCGCTCGGCAATCGGCTGCCGACTTGGAACAAATTGTCCTGGGTGACTCGCGCGTCGATATAGGCGTAGTTTGCAATGATGTCCCAGCCCGGCATGACTCGACCCGCGACATCGAACTCGACGCCCTTGCTTCGTTGCTCCCCTGTGGCGATCGAGAACCCGGAGCCGGGCCCCTGACTGACGTCCGGTGTGAGCACGTTGGTTTTCATAATATCGAACACGGCGACCGTTGATCGCAATCTCCCCTCGAACGCTTGGAATTTGGCGCCTGCCTCGTATTGCGTTCCTCGCTCCGGTTTGAACAATTGTCCGTCGACTCCTCGGGCGATGGAGGATTGCGGGAGAAATGAGCGAGTGTAATCGGCGAACAGCGCGATGGATTTGATGGGCTGGTACGTTAAGCCGATCGACGGACTGAACGCGTTGTCGGACTGCGTGTCGGTCCCTCCGTCCGGACTGAACACGCTTGGCCGATTGATTTGCTTCTGTTCAAAAACATCGAATCGACCGCCTGCATGGAGATGCAGATTGTCGAGCAGGTCGATTTGATCACCGGCGTAAATACCCATGATGTTGTTCGTCGTCGAGGTGTCGGACTGCAGGTCTAATGGATTCGACACGAAGGAGTAGACCGGATCATAGATGTTGATGGTGTTCAACGGCGCGGCACCGGCAGTATCGGAATATTGCTGCTGGCTGGCGTTTTCCCTTCCCAGCTCCACGCCCATCATCAGCTTGTGCTTCAGAGGCCCGGTCATGACGTTTCCATGCAACTCGTTCTGCCAGTAGTAGCTCTGAACAAGCGTCGGAATTTGAAACTGGGCCAACTGCAGAATGCCGGTCGCGTCGTCCATGAACCACGATTCAAGACTGTTGTATTTTTCGGATGAAACAGCAGCACGAAACGCGCTGCGAACCTTCCATGAATCGTTGAGTTGATGAAACATTATCAAGGTCGCTTTCCCTTGATTAATCTCTCCCCGTTTGGTTGGATCGCCGAGGAATCGGCTGACCGGAATGTTGGCCGGACCGTCGCCCACCGCCACAAGGCCGCGATCAATGGGTGACTTGTCGTAAAGATATTCGCCTTCGAAGCGAAACGTAGTCCGTGAGCCAAGTTCCCACCCGAATGTCGGCGTAAGGAAAATACGCTCGGTCTTGACGCCTTGACGATAGCTCTCGGCATTTTCATAAACACCGTTGAACCGGTAGGTCAACGTCTTGCTCTCGTTGATTGGACCGCCGATATCCATGTTCGGGCGGTACAAATTGTAACTGCCGATGATCATTTCCCCGGAGTAATAGTTGTTGCGGAGGGGGGTTTTCGTAGTCTGGTTGATGATACCGCCTGGATCAGCCCGGCCGAACAAGTAGGAGGGAGGTCCCTTGACGACCTCGATGCTCTCGATGTTGGCCACATCTCGGGCCGCACGCGCTGCAAACGTGCTGTCTTCCCGGAAGCCGTTCTTGAACACGTTGGTGTCGCTCCTGAAGCCGCGGATCATGAAATCGCCGGCTCGACCGCCCTGCGTACTGGGCATCGAGGTTCCGCTGATGTTGCGAAGCGCATCGTTCATACGAATCAGTTTCTGATCGTCCATGACCTGTCTCGTAACCGTTTCCACAGAACGGGGGAGATCTTGAACAGGGACTGGAAGACGGGTCGCCGTCGTAACCTCATCGGTCGTATAGGAATCGCTCCGTTCCTTCACGTCCTTGACAATCACCTCCGGCACCTTGACCGGCTTGGACTCCGCCTGATCGAAGAATTCCGGTTGAGGCTCAGGCTGTACGGGCTGAGCCTGACTTTCCAGTGGTACCACCTCCGGAGAGGCCTGGACCAGGGTGATGGTCGCAGCATTCGTATACCGATAGGTCACTCCCGTACCGACGAGGAGCGTTTGCAACGCGGAATCCGGCGTATACATTCCACTCACCCCCCCGGTGGTCGCCCCCGAGGTCAAATGTGACGGGTAGCTCACTTGGACCCCGGAGGTTTCGGCAAATGAATTCAATGCCGAGGTCAATGATTGCGGAGGAATGTTGAACGACACGGGGGCCGCCTGATGGGAGGAGGGTGAGGCCGCCTGTGCGAGTTGCGGCCACGTTCCCATGGCCAGGATCAAAATCAAGCAGGATCGAGCAAACCGCGGATGCCGCCACCCTTTCGGCGCGACATTGTCAGCTGGATTCGTCATATTCCCTTCCCCCAGAAGATAAGTCCGTATCGTGCGAAAAATGCAGCGAACGAACCGGCCGCCCCCATATGACGGAATACGAGAGGAGTCCCTCACGTCGCTTGCAAATTTTTTGTGGTGGGAAGGCCCTAGAAAAGAGCGACGACTCGACTCCCGAGACGAGCCATGTGTATCGGAAGGGTCTGGGCCAGGGTGGTCAGAATCTCGTCAGGATCAGTAAGAGTATAGCTTCCACTTACCCTTATATCCCCAACAGTTGGACCCCAGATGACGATCACCCCACGATGGTATCGACGGAGCTCATCGATGACCTCTGTGAGCGGAAGATTCTCAAACACAAGACGCCCGCGCAGCCAGGCGGTCGCGGACTGCACATCGACCTCGCGGACGGGTCCCATCACGTGACTGTCGACGGCGGTCTGTTGACCGGCCGTTAATTGAATAGGTTCCCATCCTCCCTCGGTCGAAGCCAATTCGACGATCCCCTCTACGACGGTGACGCGAATCTCATTCGACTGCCGACGTACGAGAAACTTGGTACCTACAGCTCGGGAAACGATCTGCTGTCCTTCGACCAGAAACGGCCGGTCCCGATCCGGTTGGATCTGAAAAAAGGCTTCTCCATCGAGTAACCAAACTTTGCGGGCCATCCCGTCGAAGCTGACGGCAATGGCACTCTTGGTGTTCAGGGTAGCAATGGAGCGATCAGGGAGTTCGATCTGAAGCTGTTCGCCGGTGGCGGTCCGGTGGTCAGCCTTCAGTCGGACGACAATATCCAACTGATACACCACAAGGATCGCTATTGCGCAGACCGTGGCGACCGCCACCCATTGCCAAAGCCGTCTCGTTCGTGGGGAGGTCCGACACCGTGTCGCAGGAAAAATCGCTTCGACAGCGGCCGCGGATGCTGCAGCGGCTTTCAGCGACTGATCATCCCAAAGCCGGCAGACTTCATCAAAGGCAAGCGCATGAGCGGGACTTTGTCGACGCCAGGACTCGAATGCCCGGCGATCCTCTTCTGGGAGAGTGTCAGACCGCAGCCGAACAAACCAAGCTACAGCCTGTTCTTCGAGAGTTCTGCCGCTGCCGGAGGGAGAGTGTCTGTCGGAATCGGAATCCGATGGTGTCATGCCCGCAGCGCGCCACGTTCAGACCCTGCCGGAACCTCAGGACCCGCCCGAGTATATCTTCAGACGGATCCCCGTGCCAGTCTCTCATGTCAGTCTGCATCGTTTTGCCGCAGGAATGTCCGGCAATGTAGGAGCGCCCGCATGATGAGCTTTTCTACTGCGCTCTCTGACACACCAAGGTGGGATGCGATGTCTCGGTACGGGCGATCATGGACGCGATGGAGGAGAAAAGCCTCGCGAGAGCGGTGCGGAAGCGAGTCGATCGCCTGGGAAAACACGCGAAGCCGTTGTTTGTCATACATGGCTCGCTCCGCCGAAGGGGCGCTGGACGGGACATCCGCCGCGTGATCCAATGTTTCACCGCTCTGCCGCCCCGATTTCCCTTTGCGAAGATAATCGATCGCAAGATTCGTAGCGGTTCGGAACAGCAGTGCTCGTGGATAGGTGACAGACGTCGTCTGCCCTAGATTGACCAGGCGCAGATACGTCTCCTGGGCTAAATCAGCAGCGGTTTGTTCACATCGCACCATTCGGCACAGGCGTCTAGTCAACTCGAATCGGTGTTGGTGGAACAAGCGCTCAATCTCGTCGCAGGTCAGATTTACCATCTCAGCCTCACGTTGCAGCATAAAAAAACCCACGCGCATCTGTTGATGCCGTGGGCTCTGTCCTGGAAGACTTTGGCCTCGAAAGTCGGTACGTTATGATATTGAGAAGCGCTATCAAATGCTTATAGCAAACCGTGTTGCAAACTGTCCAGCCCATATCCGCAAGACCGAAACCAGAGATCGAGGAGCTTTGATAACGTGAGGGTGATAGCGCGCGAGTTGGAGGTCAAGTCGCTATCCTGGCCAAAGCCACCAGAAGGACAAGGCCACCTAAGATCGCCGCCGCTCCGGGCCGGAACGGCCATAGGAAAATCAGCGCCAGTCCTATCACGCCGATCAAACCTACCCATTCTACCGGACCAAAGGACCAGCCACTTGAACCGACCGCCGAGAAGAATGAAGCGGCTACCGCCAACCAGCCGGTGGTTCTAAAAGTCCACCGAGAGATGTCGGTGGGCTTTTCGGAGAACAATTGCCGATAGTGCTTGGGCATCGCCAAGCATAGTGCCAGCAAACCGTTGTAGCACAATGCGATTTCCACAGCTTCCATTCCTACCCTGCTTCAACGATCTCGGCTGATGTCGCATGCGACACAGCCACGGCAGGACGCCTGACACGCCATGCAATCCAGTAGAAGAGACCCCCCACTGCCAGACAGGTCAGATCAATGCCTGCTAATCGCCAATTACCGACCGGCAGCGTGACCAACAGATGATTGCCAGCAGTCATCAAGTTCAACAGCGGCAAGAAGGCAAACAGGGTAGCAGCCGCTCTAACCTGTTCCTTCCATGCCCGTGAGCGATCTTTCCTGAGAAATCCGTGCGCGACGCATAGAGCCCATAGGAAAAAAAACGTGTCCATTTCCCACATCGCTCGTCCTGGTACGTTAAGGGGCCACAATCGATTGGCCCAAAAGAACGCGGCGATCGCGACCGGCAATCCTGCGACCACGGCAACATTGAGGGATTCGACAATCTGGTATCCGGCAGCATTCCCGGCATGGCTGTCCTTCCGTTTGATGACCCATAGGAGCAGCCCCGTCGCAATCATGGTGCTCCCGGTCAGCCCCATGAAAAAATATAACCATCGAATCATGGCGTGATCAAACCATAGGTAATGAAGTCCGAGGAGCACCGAATAGGTAACGAAGGCGGAGCTCTTCCCCTTCCACACGTTGAGGATTTTTCCGGTTGCTCCGTCGAACGTCACGCGATCGGAGATCAAGGCTAGACGATCGTCGGCGCGGCGTACGACCTCCACGCGGGCATGAAGATCTCCCGGATGCTTCACTTGGATCCACTCGGTGACGCCCTCACCCCAATAGGTCTTCGCTTGCTGTTCGAGCGCAACAAGTGAGATCAACGGAGCCGGAATACTTGCGCGCTGAGCGTCGACACGCTGCTCTACCTCCTGCAGAATCTTGTTAAACTCACCGCCGTAGAACACGTCCACTCCTGCCGGCATATAGATCATCCAGAAGATGACGAGTCCCGTGAACGTGATCACAACGTGGAACGGCAACATCAGGACGCCTGTGGCATTGTGAGCATCAAGCCATGATCGATGAAAGGATGCCTTGTGTCGGAACGTGAAGAAGTCCTTAAAGATCCGATGATGAATCACCAGGCCGGTAACGAGGGCCACCAGCATCAGCATCGCTGTACCGCCAACTATCCACGTCCCGAGTCGGTCCAAATGCAGTTGATAGTGGAACCGATAGAAAAACTCGCCCCCTTGCGTCTCACGGACCGTCAGGATCTCCCCGGTCGCCGGATCGAGCTTCCGTTGCTCTTGCTGCTCCTCTCCAGGATTCTGCCAGGAAATGGTCAATTCCGGTGTCCTGGCATGGGGTAGTTCGATCCACCATTCATCCGCTCGCGGCGCGAGTCGGGCAAGTTGATCCGCTGCGGCCTGGAGATTCACGGGCGAGGTTCTGATCCCATGCAATTCCGGCTGCATCCAATAGGTGATTTCCTTGTCGAACACGGTCAGTGTGCCGGTCAGAAAGATAGCGAACAGGATCCACCCGAACAGGAGACCACCCCACGTATGCAGCCAATCCATCGACTGTGTAAAACCGTCTTTCATGGCTGTAGCCGGTCGAATCTACCCAAGCGGCAGCGCGGATTACCGCTCACGACCCATACGAGCGGCAGAGAGCCCAAGCCCCCGACTACCGAAGAACCCAGAAACCCATCCAAACGTGTCCCTGCCTGCTTCGAGATTTCGGCATCAATCTTGGGTACCGGACGCAACAGGGAGCGCTCACCCACCGGCGTCAGCTCTCGGCAAATTGGGAGCACTGTACTACACCCCTCTTGGCAATGGGAACGGTTTGGAGCCCCATGACGACAAGAATGGATCGCACCGAGCGTGTGACGACTGGACGGCTTTCGCTCCTGTGCTGCGAATAGGAACATGTCAGACCAAGAAATGGATGACGAATTGTTCTACGGAGGACTGACGGAAACTACCGTTCCAATACTGCCGACGAGAAACGTCCAGGTGGATAGAACCGCGATGGCACCCACGAGAATTCCGAACGCCACCGCGAGACTGATGAGCACTGGAATGGTGTCATTCCGAATGATGAAGTCCGTCTTCATCCTTCACTCCTTCATTCAGAGGGTCGAAGCCGTGCCGACCGAACCGATCGCACTTTTTGACCGTCGACCTTCATCGACCACCAGCGCGCTTTGCGTGATTGCGTAGCGGCAGATCGCGCAGGCCCAGAACGCTCCCGTCTGCAAGAGACAGTTCCGTAGACACCGAGGACAATGGCGAATTTTCATCAGTCGACTCCTCATCAGTGACACATGTGAGCGTTTGATGCGCCTGTATGTGCAGACGCAGAACCCAAAGAGGATTGTTTCAGCATTGAGGCCAAACGCCCGATGGAATCAGCGAATACTTGGAATTCTTCCCTATCAAAATGCAGCGTGATCGACCCGTAAGTCAGATGAAGTCTTCCGCAACCACATACTGCGAGTTTCGATTGCCCATGGCTGTGCATGTTTTCTCTCCTTGATTGATACCGCGTTGTGACACCTATATGACTCCCGCCGCCTCCTGTCCGCCGAAGCGGCGCTAAACAGAGAGAACTTCTCCGCGAAAGTCGGCAGCCCCCTCCCAGACTTCTCCGGACTCGCCGAAGGAGAACCGATTGAGCACAATGAGATTGCGGATGGCCTGTAGGTCGCTGCATGAGAAATCATGGCGCCAACGCAACCGCACAATCCCTTCCTCATCCAAGAGCAGGGTGCGGCACTCAGAACCAGATGAATCGCCGGCGATGCCGAACATCCGATGCAGACGTCGACAAGGGTCGGCGAGCACCGTTGCTCGGTGTCTGTTCTCTCCGTCCTGCCAGAGTTGGTGGTGAAGACAGGCGTCCGACCCGACGATCAAGAACTCGGCCTCAACTTCGCGAAATCGCTCGGTTTGATCGTCCAGCGTCTCCGCCGCCGCGATGATACCCTGATCCGGTAAGAAGCACATCACGATCACGCGGCCGTGGAATTGTTTTCCCGATAGATACCTCACCTCGCCGCCTACCAGGGCCGGCGCGCGAAAATCCAACATGCTTGTTTCATTGAGCCTCATTGATACTCTCCTTTACTCGAGCCGTTCATTTGTACGCACCTCTCCTCATCACACACCTCTCGACCGGTTGTGACCAATGAAGATCACACCGATTCCAGCCGCAGTTCACACATCTCCATCCGGCCATTCGGTAAAAATCCAATATTTCTTCGAGCACCACGAGCCCACCACACTTTACACAGCTCGATTTCATCGTTTCTCCTTCAACTCATGATGACACCGCGGGTGGAACGGCGGAGGAGGATTAGTCCAACGTTCCATCCAACGGGTGATGCTCTGCATCTACCTGAGTGCCGCCGAGTTGGTGGTCGGCAGCGGAGACGCCAAAGTAGCAGCGGTATTCTCGATCTCCTCTTCGAGCCACCGGCTAAGCGACGGATGGGCCTGTCCCTTTTCGTTGAGCACATAGTCCACGATTCGAGAAAGAAGCGCTGCTTGGACCGCTTCCAGTTGATAGGTCATGAACGTCTGTATTTGCAACGGATCGCGCCATTGTTGATCTTGATATGCATTCTCAATATCAGTTACAGCCTGTACTTGTCAACCCTATTTTCTTCGCCTCCTAACAATGATTTTAGGTGCGGATTCCGCTGACCAGCGTTAGAACCATCGCGGTGATGTACATGAGGCTGATGCCCAGAAAGACACCTAAGGCGACCTGTAATCGGCGCGTAACCGTGTAAGAGATGGCTGTTAGGGAGAGAATGACGTAGAAAAGAGAACCAGCGGCCAAGGCATAGAATGAAATTGTGAAGTACGACGAGAGCCCCTGCCCACTCAAGAGCGCGCCCAAGCAAGTCGGAGCCCCCGCCAGGAGCCCGAGCAAGAATATATCTTTCCCGGTCACCGGTGTTTTTCCCGCGGCACCCACGATGCCGAACCCCTCTGTCCCGTTATGGAGCGCAAACCCTGCCACGAGCAGCGCGCTCAATACCCATTCTCCGTTCGCGTAGCTCGCACCGATCGCCAATCCCTCCCCAAGATTGTGGAAGCCCATGCCGAGCGCAATCATGTAAGGAAGGGACAGCATGCGGTTCCCGGTTTTCCCCCCGAACACCTGGCTGGACTCCAACGCGACCAAACCGACCAGACTGACTCCGAGGCTCCCCAGAAAAACAATCCATGAGACTGCATCACGGACGCCTGTCAGTTCAATCGCTTCGTGCATCAGGTCGAAAAACAGATAGGCCAACACGCCGGTGGCCACCCCGATGAGCGACCCTTCCCACGACCGAGGCAGCACTCGCCCCAACAATAGCGCCACGAAAATTCCAAGATAGATCGGAATGACACCGGCGATGGCACCGAGCCCTATAAGATCCATTCTCATGCTCCTTGATTAGAAACCGAGTCGTCGATACGCCGACCGTGACGCGAATAGAATCATGCAGGTTCCAGAACCGCGGCCACTCCTCGCGCACGACGAAGAGAGGGGCACAGAGCCACGGCCATTATACCGAGAACCGACCCGTTCCATCGGCCGGAAGAGACACCAGCGTGCCTCCACTGGAGCGACGACCATCGGACAAAGCGAGCCACCTCCTGTGATGGCATTCCGCCTTGATGTTGTGAGCTGACGCACAAGCCGTGTCCTTCTGCTCGATCGCACTCGAAGGCGTCGGAAGAGCGGCTGCTACGAACGTCGTGCACGGATGCTCCTTCCCTGCCCTGCGCGTTGGCCAAGTACGGAACCGATGAGTCGATTGCACGATATCATCTTTCATGAAGCCGTAGTTTCGTACATGTGCAGGGGCAAGTCACTTCAGCGGACAACGGCTAGGAACAGCGGCAGCGCAATGGCCCCGCAGCCAAATGCGGGAGCCAGGAGACCGATCCAGGCGCGCCGTGGCGTGGAAGCTGCAAACGCCCAGAGAATAGCGCCGGTGTAGAGAACGAAGGAGAACATGGCCGCCGTCAGCACAGCCTCGGTTTTAGAGAGAGGCAGGAGAAGAGTCAAGCAGGCCGTGAAGGCATAGGTCAGGGCATATCCGCCGAAGGCCGCCGCAGCGATACGGGATATGACATCTTGCCAGGGAATCCGCTTCACTCTGTTGGCGTTTCCCATCGTCAGTCGTTTCCTGCCAACCCCAATCGTGCCAAACACCGTCAGGGGACTGCCCCAGCGAGGTTTAGCATCGTCGGGACTGGGATACCGTGGCCCAGAATCCTCGACATAGGAATACCCTTTGGATTGCATGCATCCGCTCAGATTGATGCCGCCGGACATGGTGTCCTTGTGGTGTTGTTGCCAGCTGGCACTTCCGGCTTGCAGATCTCGCAATCCTGCTTGGTCTGCGTGTCAGATTTCTTGGGATTGACCACCGTCCTTCGGCTCGGGTCCAAAGCGCCTCAAAGAATAGGACAACCTTGGTTCGTATCGCCACCGTCCCTTCTCCCGTCCCCGGTGTGGAGTACCATACGGCAGTCTCCGGCTTGCGGGTCCATGCCCGACTCTCGTGCGACAGACGACGTATCCGTTTTCTGCTCTCCAGACGTGGACCATCGACTGAGGGCTGAGTCTTGAGCGGAACGGGGGCCAGCGTTACTTGAACGTCAGCTTCTTGAGCTCCGTCGCAGGAAGCTCGACCTCGCCGAAATCGGATTGACCCTTGAAACTCCCGGCCATGGCCAGAATGAATTCCCCGGTCTTTCCGTCCGCCAAGGTGATAGTAACTTGGGGAGGCGTGCTATTCCCTGAAGGTTTGAGATCGATGTGTTTGATGTTGTCGAATTTGATCTTGACGGTGGCGGTACCGCGTTTGACCGGCACTTCCCGCATTTCGTGGGGTACAAACGCGGTCTCACTGATCTTTTCCTCATAATAGAAAATGACGTTCTTGACATCGGTTTCCACACCCTTGGCGTCGCTGGCAACGGCGTGAAACACCTTGTCGTTCTTGGTCTGCGCAATTGCAGGTCCGTCGATCAGGATCCCGCTCAGTACGCCTGATAACACTGCACCAGCGCAGAGAATCTTCGTGCGGCTCATGAGTCTTCTCCTTTGTGGTCCTTTATATGGTGCAACCCCTGATCACTGCCGTCCACAGGAGCAATCCAGGGCAGCCACCGCTATCCGTCCAATCGATAACTGATGGGAACAAGAATCGTAACCTGCGGCTTTCCCAAAGGATGCTTGAGAGTTAGTGGTGATGCCTGCCTCATGACCGAAAGCGCTTCCTGGTCGAGAATGGGCCGGCCTGAACTTTCTGCAATACGCAGTCCGACGACAGTTCCGTCCTCACGAATGACCGCCGCAACCACAACCTTTCCTTCCCAGTGATTGCTTCTTGCCAAGGCCGGATAACGCTTTAATTCCTGAATCCGTTTCCAGAGAGTGTCTCGAAGCCACCCGTAATCCGCCTGGACTTGTCGATATTGCACGACACGGTGTTGCACAGCCTTTTGTTCCACTAGGGGGAAATCCGATTGTGTAACGGACTCGCGCTGCATCACGGCAGGCTGATGCACGACAGCCGCTTGTTCCGTCACTGGTGCGCTCTCGGTCACCGACCCAGTTTCCGTCACCACTTGAGACACCGCCTGACTGGTCTCAACAACCGTCGCAACCGTCGTGGTCGTTACCGCCTGCACCACAGCCGTCGGACTTTCGACGCCCTGTACCCGCGGACGGTGGATCGCAGTCTCAACCGGCGTGGCCGTTATCTGTTCAACGGGCGTGACAACATCTTGGACCGTCTGCTGAACTGTCTCCACCGTCTGTGTCTGGACCGTCTGTGTCTCGACCGGTGGACGATGGTCAACAGTTCGTTGTACCTGAGGCGTGGTACGAGGGCGGGCTGGCATGGGAGGCAGAGGCGTTGGCGGCTGAGGAGCCGGCTCCACTTTCGGTGGAGTCTCTATCATGGCAACTTCCCACGTAAATGGCATGGGGCGATTGGGCTTTTCGATTTCCGCGACCAGTACAATCGCGCACCAGACGCCCAGTACATGAAAAATCAGGGATGCCGACCAACTATGCACGTGAAGCGTTTCGCCGCTACGTGTCAGTCTGCCGAATTCGATGGTGGTCATCATTCAAAGTTCCGAGGATCCAGGGGTGGCGTGGCAATGTGCCATGATCGTGACCGACAATCAACCAGACTACCTAAAGAATTTCCGCTGCTCACTGCAGGCGCACCGAGAGGGCCAAGCGAGGCAGGCTGCGAAGAACCGATTGGCCCAACTGGCCTCGCGAGAAGATCCAGCCTTACAGAATCTTTCAATAGTGAGGAAAGCTCTCTGTCTATAGATCGACATGCCAGAACACACGACCGTCCTGCTGCGCGACCGCTCAAAGAAAAGACGAACCAGCGCAGCAATACCTCATCACCACTCGAAGGTTTTTCATCAAAACGCATAAACACTCGTTTATACGCTCACATACGGCAGTCCCTCTCCTATAGGCTTCGCCTCTCTGGAGAAGGCCTCCGCGAGCGAAGCTCAGGACATTCCCCTACCCACCGATCTCCAGATACCGGCAATAGGACCAGGGCCTCTTGCGATGGGGTTCTAGTGGAAGCTCATACTGGCGTAGGTCGCAGTCGAATTGTATTGGTCGGTAATGCCCCGATCGTAGCGAAGTACTTGTCCCTTTTCAGCCTGGATCACGCGAAGCAAGGTATAAACAGGAGAGAACCCGGAAATACGGCGTCCGTCGTTCTCCTTCTGAATATAGCCGGCAAATTCCTCGGGCTTCAGCTCTTCTACAAACTTCAGCATCTCGAGGTCGCACTGCATACAGCGATGAAAGGAAAAATCTGTCGGAGGCGCGCTGTCGCCATACCGCATGCCAAGATGCGCCAACTCTCCTGCCGCGATGAGACCGTAGGTTTTTCCGGATGCCGCCAGCGCCTCGCGCAGGCAACCGAGAAATCGTTCCACCTCGTTCCGCACCGAGGCATCACGCAGACTGTCGGCCGAGAATGACGATAAGATCGGCACGATCGTAAACGGGGTGGCAGCTGCGCTGACACTCTGAAGAAACGGCAGCTGGTATTCAATGGCATGCTCAGTTTGGTGTGCGATTTCCTCCTGGAAGAATTCGGGAGCGCGCGACCTGAGCAGATCAACAATCGGACGATCCACCGAGGCGATACCGAGAGGAGTCTCGAAATCCTTGTCGGTGACGGCAAAGAGACTCTCCAACCCCGCATGAGCGGTCCCAATGATGACGTACACGCTTGGCTGCTGGGCTTCCTGCAGTTCCTTATAGGCCCAGGCATAGATCGGACCCGCTTGTTTCAGGTCGTAGGTCGGCGCGACCAGGCCTTTGATCGGCTTCCCCTTGTTCTCCGACGGCTTGAAATCCGGGCCCTCCTTCGACGTAAAGAACCCATCGATCTGTTTTTTCAGCTTCGCGCCGTCCGCCTCGTAGCTTTTTCCAGCAAACATGGCCTGCCGTAGCGGCGCCTGCCGATAGGCCTCCTGCGCCTGCCTGTGGGCTGACTCCGCCCGCTCCCCTTCGAGGAACAATTTGCCGTCGAGGTCTGAAACCAACTGCTCGACCTTGTTCGGCAACAGGAATTCGCCGAAGCGTTTGAGATAGAGTCCGGCGATTTCTTGCAGGGAATGTTCCCCGTCGAAGTGCTGCACGATGAAAAAGTAGTTTAGCGGCAACACCAGTTTTTCCTTGCTCAGGCCGCTCGGGTCCCAGAGCACGACGTACTGCTCCTCCCCTTCCTTGATCGGAGAGAACTGGAGATTGCGCAGTGCTGGGTACTGCTTGGGATCCCTGGCTGGGTCGGTCACCACGGAAGGCATTGTAATAGAGATAACGAGGCGGCTTCAATGGTGGAGAAGCGTGGGGGTCCCGTCCTGGCGAATAGCCCCACCGTGCTCGCTCCACACATTCCCCAATGGAGAAGAAACCGGTGTCAGGGACCGTTTTCGCGCGCATTGATCCTGGATCTTCCTAGGAGCCTGTCTGACATTGACAACAATCACGGAGCGGAGCCAACGGGTGTCAGGAACTGCTTCGGAAGATGCAGATGGGAGAGTCGTCTCAGCGGGTGTGAGGCGGGAGGTGGTGTCCCGTGACGCCCTTGCGGTCCTGAGTCGGCATGGAAACGGTTCCTGACACCGTTTTTCTTCTCACTCACCGTTTTTCTTCTCAACTACATCGCACTCGATAATCCCTTCGCTGCAGCCCGAACCCGATGAGCGAAGCAATGCGGCGACTTGACCTCCTAACAGGCCTGTCGTACAATTTGTACATTTTGTTCAATCGGGAGACCTGGGAACGTAGAAGGAGAACACCATGGCTCATCTGCCGGCCAGCAAGGCGAGACAGGGATTTGCCGACACCATTAATAGGGCAGCCTACGGGAAAGAACGTGTCGTGGTGCGTCGTCGCGGGAAAGAAGTGGCTGCGGTGGTGCCGATCGACGATTTGCGTTTGCTCGAAGAACTGGAAGATCGAATCGATCTGGCCGATGCTCGCGCTGCGCTGGCTGAAACAAAGAAGAAAGGGGCTAAATCACTCGACACAATTCTAAAGGATCTCAAACTGTAGCTTCTGATGGGCTATTCGATCCTTCTCGCACCGCCCGCGGAACGCCAACTCCACTCGTTCTCCCCTGCCATTCAGAAACGCCTCGTCAAACGTATGAAGGCCTTGCAGCACGATCCTCGTCCGGCAGGCGTAAAGAAACTTGCCGGCGGCGACGATCTCTACCGCATCCGCAAAGGCGACTATCGGATCATCTACATGATCCAGGACAAGGAGCTGACCGTCCTCGTCCTCAAGATCGGAGACCGGAAAGAAGTCTATCGGTAACCATCATGTCCTAGCCCAACCTTGCTGCTTCTCGGTTTGTGATTTGTGTCGAGAGCAAGACCTTGGACTCCCTTCCGCCGCCTTCTTCTCAGTGATTCTTGTCGCTGACGCCAGCGAGAAACACGGTTAGCGAGAAAACGGTGTCAGAAACTGCTTTCTTGCGCACTGATCCTGGAACTTCCCAGGACATTGACAACAATCACGAGCGGAGCCAATGGGTGTCAAAAACTGTTTCGGGAGATGCAGATGAGAGAGTCTCCCAGCGGGTGTGACGCGAGAGGTGATGTGCCGTGACGCCCTTGTCGTCCTGAGTCGGCAGGGAAACGGTTCCTGAGACCTTCCCCTTCTCTTCGGGCATTGCCGCGGCTCGTGACCTGGTAGACGGCGCCGGAAAATTCAATGCTCAGCGGACGGGCCATGAGGCGGGACAACTCCCGCACTCCAATAAGTGCACCGCTTCTCGTTTGAACTCCGGCGTAAACTGGTGGCGTGCACCCATGCGACACCTCCTCGGGGATGTTGTCCCCATTCACAGGTGTCTGTCAAATCCTGGCCACTTCAACCTGACCCTCTTTGAAGATCCCCTTTGAATGGACTGATAATTGAGTCTCCGGAAGGACCTGATTCAGAGTGGCAGATGCATATAGCCCCAATCGAGCAACCAGTGGACGAACGAGTAGAGCGCATAGTACGCGACCATAAACAGGGGGCCGAAAACAACACCGCCAATCAATGAGCCCTCAAACCCTTCGCTCAGAGCAAACCCAAACCGAGTCCTTATGCTCCCTTGAGCGCGAAGCCAGGCATCGACACCAATCCATATTCCGATTCCCAACAAGATGAGAAAGTACATATACTGATTGAAAATTGGGGAGTAAAGGATGTAGAGGCGCAGGTCATCTGCCCACCATAGTGAATTCCACCCGCTGTAGGCCATATAAGTTAATGAAAGCAAAACTCCGACGAAAGTGACGCATCCGAGTAAAGTCCAAGCCAGCCAGAAAAGAACACGACGGACAAAGGCGTCCTTCACAACATCAAATAACCACTCTAAGAGTAAAGCCATATAAAAAATGAAAATAGACCTACTGCGCTCAGAGTCAGGATCAGAATCACGAAAATCGAGACCCCGCCAATTGTCATAGATTCACCTGTCCAGCAGGCTGTTGAAAAACGCTCGTTTTGCAGGCGTGATCTCGTGATAATTTGGATTCGCCCCATAAATATCCAGATCTCCTCAGATACTCCGCACCACCCACGGCTGCTCACTTCGGCGCCCACCGGGTCCTTGTGCCGTTGCTCCCGGCGGCCGCAAGCGACTGAGCCGCAGCAGGTTGTACGCCGCGACGACCATATAGCTGGCCTATTGCGTGCGCACCATGCCCCGAAACCG
The DNA here is from genome assembly GCA_047150005.1 of Nitrospira sp. Classification (GTDB taxonomy): domain Bacteria; phylum Nitrospirota; class Nitrospiria; order Nitrospirales; family Nitrospiraceae; genus Nitrospira_C. The sequence continues at coordinate 296,717 of AP038806.1, forward strand.
GCTCTGGTCTATAAAATGGGGTCTGTTTCCATAATCGGGGCCACCTCAGGTCTTGCAATCGTACATTGGCTCCACAGAAAGCATGATTTCTCTTTCTCCAATCAACCAAGTTCGCTTCGCTGATCCGAGCTATCTTTCTTCTGGCGGAATAGCGTTTGACCGGCGGCTCAATACAATCAACGCGCCGACCGTGAGGATCAGCAGCCAAAGGGTGGGCCGCCCATAGGAGGGATCGGAGAATTCAATCAGATCGGTGAGGCGGCCAATCAGGAGCGACATGCGGGCCATGACCGTATAGCCGAAGGCCGCGCCGAATGAGATCATCAAGAAGAGCATGCCGGTTCTGGCGACGACCTTGCCCGGGCCGCTGTGCTCGATCGAGAAGAAGAAGTAAAAGAGCACGGAACTCACCCCGATCAGGATGATGATCGCATTCAGATTGCTGGCGGGATTCAGCAGGTTCATCGAGAACGTGACATCGCCGCCGACCAGTGAGAGCAAGGGCCTGACCGTATCCTCGATCTGTTTCAGGATGAACGACGAAATCGTGCGCGGGATCGCCAGGCCCGTTCCGACCCCCACGATGAACGCGAATGCATAGCGCGACATCCAGGCCGCCTTCGGCGCGTAGCGGGTGAGCATCGAAAGCCCGATCGCGACCGGAATCAACAGCGCGACGTCGCCCTGCTCGACAATCGGTTTGACGATCAGATGCACAACGACCGTGTCGTAGGCCTTCACGATCGTGTAGCCGACCGAGACGCCGACATACAGATGCTCCGCCAATTTGAAGAGCGGGTTATCCTTATAGAGAAAGGAAAAAATGAAGAGGGTCAGCCCCGTCGCGACCCAGGCGCCGAGTATTGTTGCATCCATAGGAAAGAGGCCCCTCACCCTCCCCTCACCCTCCCCTCTCCCCAGATGGGGCGAGGGAAATGCGATCAATCTAACCCTGTTTCGTCTGCCGCAACGAGAAATAGAACAGGTTGCACATGATGACGAGTACGATAATCGCCATGTGCGTGGCCGATTGCGCGTCCATCCCGGCCACAGCCCGTCCCTTTTGGCCGATCAAGCTTTCGTATTCCGCTGCCCCGCGCAGACCGCCGATCAAGCCGTTGATCTGCCCGCTCCGCAGCAAGGGATAGAGCCCCGGCGCCATCACACCCGTGCAGCCGCCGCCCAATTCGAACTTGTATTTGTCTTTGCCGAACACATACCAGGCTTCCACGCCGGGATTGCCCGCTCCGAGGCTGACGGCATAACTCACGTCCTTCAAACTCTGCACCCCTTCCAACACCGGGAGACCCTTCGTCGCCTTGCCTCCGTAGTCGCTCGGGAATGCCTGATACAGATCCTGTCCCATGTTGATGATGACGGCGCTCCCGCCGGGGCTCCACCCGAGAAACACGTAGTCCGTCCCGTTTTCTTTTCCGAGCTCGTGGGAGACCTGGCTGATGATTTGGTCGGCCAAGCCAGTGCCGGTCACCCAGAGCGTCATCGCCACGACGCGGAGATTCTTCCTGAAGGCGTGACGAAGCAAGGCGATCGCCTGCGGATGCAGCTCCGGCTTTGAGGCCGGATCAAAATCGAGCGACAGCAGCAGCACCGACCGCTCGGGCAAGCCTTCGACGTAATCGTAGACGCTCCGGACCTCGGACGAGATCCGGATCGGCAGCCCGACCGGGTACAGCAACGGCAAAAGCGTACAGAGGCCGATCACCAGAAAGATGATCCGCCGATCGATGCGCAACATGCGCTCAGCGAAAGTCACAATGTCGCTCCTACGTCGCGTAGCAATCAGCTCTCAGCTATCAGCAGTCAGCTCATCCGACGTCATCAAGCAGCTGAACGCTGATGGCTGAATGCTAACAGCTCGCATTATTCTTTTCCCCCGCCAAGATACGACCGTTCGACGCCGAAGATGATTTTGAACGAAAGCGCCACCGCGCCCAAGCTCACGCCGATCAAGATGGCGCGGCGCACGGACGCGTTCAGGACGTTCAAAATCCACGACGACACATCCCCGCTCAACGGAATCAGATACTCGCCCAGCGGCACGCGCCCCATCATGACGATGACCGCCGCAATCAACAGCACGGCCGCCTCGCGGCTTCTCGCTCGAAACGACCGGTACGCGGCCGAGGCGATGAAAAATGCCAGAATGGCAAACATGGTCCCTTGCAGCGGCACCAACATGAAGGAATAGATCCAGCCGAACGCCGTCATGGCGCCCTCGATGCTCTCCTTCCCGTTCACCCACAGCCCCGCGGCGATCGTGCCCAGCATGCCGGCGTACAGGACGACGCTGTAGCCCCATCCCGCTTCCTGCCGTCGGATCTTGGCCGCATGCTGCTGGAAGAGACTGGTCACGCCCAAGACCAGCGCGAAGCCGCCGATGATCTGGAGCCACTTCGTGACCGAGGTCAGCATCAGTTCCGAGGCCGGATGCGGGACATAGTATTGTCCGGCGAACAGCAATCCGGTGATCATCGTGATCAGGAGCGGCAGCCGGCGTCGAAGAAAAATCATTTCAGGTCCTTAAACAGATCCAGAAATAGTTGAGGCCACTGCGCGCCGGTCGCCACGCCGATCGTGGCCAGTACGGTGCCGACCATGATGACGCTCAAGATGACCGCCTTCCCGATGTCCTGACCGCGCAACGTGCCGATCTGAATCGGCTCTTTCGAGAGGTAGGCGCTCGCGGCATACAGCTCTTCCCCGATCAGGGTGTAGTCGCAAGTCGTGACGAAGAAGGGCAGTTGGTGATCCGAGTCCGTCCCAGCGATCTGAATCGCGCCGGTGCTAGCGCCGGTCTCGGTCAAGAGCAGTGATTCGGCGAAATAGGCGCCCATGAAGAAGTTCGCCGCCGGTTTTTTCCGCAGCATAATCCCGTCCACCGCCGCGGTGTAGCTGAATTGGTCGGAGGTGATGAAAAAGTTCGCGTCTTCCTTGAAGAGATCTGGCTTACCCGCCTCCAAATACGACTGTTTGGTGATTTCCTGGCAGACGGCCATTGTGATGGGATCGCGATGGGGCACCATCAATTCCGTTTCATAGGCTGCTGTGCGTTTGGCCACCCGGCCGAGGATGACCGCCGCGGCGATGGTAGACGGATCACTCATGTCGTGCGCGCCGGTCAGATAGAGAATCGGCTTGCCCAATTCTGTCGATCGCCCGATCGCTTCATCGACCGCATCGAGACCGGGAATGCGACGAAGAAAGATCTCATTGCGCTTCGCATGGCTGATCGTGTAGAAGACCAGCCCCCCGAACGCGAGCGCGAGGATCAAATTGTTGAGCTGATTCCAGTTAAACCAATTGGACGCCGGCGCGGCGGTGAGCAACGGGCTGACGGCTCGATCTTCTCCCTTCACCAACGCCACGGCGACCGTATAGGAGACGGCGTTTCTGAGGTCGATGCCCTTCCCACTCCTGATCACAAACTGATGCGAGGTTCGATCCGCCGCTCTCGTCCACCAGGCCGTTTTGACGTCTTTGACCAAGCGGCTGTTGGCCGGAAATTCCGTGACGACTTTCAGCGACGCGGCATCCGTCACCGTCCCATCGCCGATCAAGACCTGATAGCGGGCATCCGGGCTATCCGACGCGCTCGACGCCCAGACCAGGGTCAGACTTTCGCCGCCATCGTTGGGCGTGTCAAAGACCTGAACGTCTTGCGGCGCGCTCAGCGGCACTTGAGCCGATGCGACAACCGCTGTCGAGCTCAGTAGCCAAACGACTACCAGAGGTTCGACCCACCATGAGCGATCGCATTTCCGCCTTGGGCCGGACCTTTTACCCCTTACCCCTGACCCCTTACCCCTCACGTCCGCTACGCTCCTTCAATCACCTCGATATTCGTGCGAGGAATCACGGCACGCCCACCATCGGCGAATCGAACCTCCAGCACCCGCACCTCGCTCTCCGTCGGAATCTTGGTGAGATCGGACGGCAACGCGGACACTTCGCCGATTTTGCCGAACAAGGGATCGCGGATGATGCGGACCGGATCGCCGAGCCTGATGCCCTCACGCTGAGCCTGTGCGGCGGTCGAGCCGACCGCTGCCTCTTGAGGAATGATAATTTCCGGCCGCATCACCCCGGCCCTGATCTGTGTGGCCCCCGAGATCGAGGCCTTTTGGCCCGCATGGGCTGAGAGTAGCTTGAAGGTCTTGGCAGCCATGGGAATCGTTCCGAATCCTTCCGTCAGGATCAATGTGAACCCCACCTGCTCGGTTCCCGTGATCGCCACGCCGAGGTCATAGCCGAGCAACGCGCGGAGATCTTTATCATGAATGCCGCCGACGACCAAGCCGGCGACTCCGCACTCCTTCGCCCTGGCCATCGCCTCCGCCGACAACAACGATCCGCCGATCACGATCTTGCCTTTCATCTCCGGCGTGAACGATGCCGGCAGGAGCGGCTGGTCGGGCGACGGCACCGCCACAACGATCTCTCCCCATGTCTCCCCTCCGATCCCGAAGATGCCTTGCACGAGACTACAGGAAGCTTCGACCACGACGCCCTGCCGAGGTATGGTCTCGGCCACCGTACCGTCGATGTACGCCAACACATCGAGCCGGCGGGGCGGCTCGCGCAGCAACACCTGCCCGGTCACCGTCGACAGCGATTCGATCGTGCCGGTGATCGGCGACCTGATCTCCGTCTTGAACCATTTGATGAGCGGCTTGTTCTCGGCCAGGATTTCGTCCTTCTGCACGAGGTCGCCCTCTTGCTTCACCAGATAGTCTTTGATTTCATCCGGCGCGATGCTCAGTTGATTGGCCAGATTGACCGGATAGACCTTCCCCGGTAACTCCACGCGCGCCACGGCTTGATCAGCCCGTACGCGATCGCCGGGATTCACCGAGACGGTCCCCGGCAAGGGCAAGAGCCGGCGGCGGCGGACCACCGTGCGCTCCGTGACCGTCAAACCGGGGGTATACGAGTGAGCCATAAGAACAATGTTGAATTTTTAATGTTGAATGTTGAATTGGACCTCAGACAATTAAACATTGAGCATTCAACATTACACATTCGCCGTTGGATATAATCCAACGGCGCTAAACCATTTCGTCAGCGCCGCCACGCGAGCGGCCTGTTCGATCGGCAACCGCAACGGCCGGCCGCGTCCATCCAGCAGCAACCCGACTGCACCGCCTTGCACATCGCGCGTCACCGGCACATCGGCGCCGTGCCCAAGATCGATCGATTTCGCCGGTGTGATTGTGATCCTGGCTTGCTGATCCATCGCCAGGGAATAGACACGCAGATCACCCATGTTCAGCCGATCCTTCACCACCTTGCCGTCGGAGAACCCGATCTCGTAATCGGCCAATCGCTCGCCCTCTTTCACTTGCCCGATCGGCGCGATGCAGGTCCCTAGATAGACCATGCAATCGCGCACGAAGACATCGGTCGCCGCCTGTTCGTCGATCGTCGAGAGCACGCCCAGATGCGGCATCATGAAAATGCTGTCCACGGAAAGCCTGGTGAACCCCAGCGGCTCATAGGCATCGACCATCATCAGCATCGATTGCATGCGGCGCGGCGCGTGCGAGAGGATGCCGCCGCTCCCGACGATCAAATCGAGCGCGAGCATATCGACGAGACTCTTGCCGGAGGTTTGCTGCTCGAACACATCGGAGATCGTCCGCTCCTGCTGTACCCCTTTCAATCCCGTCGCCAGCGACTTGTGATGGATCAGCGCCAATCGCAGCGCCTCGCGGGAGATCGCGTGCTCGATCTGCAATTCATCGAGCGTCTGCGGAATCGTCGTGGGGCGGATCATCTTGTTCTTGATACGATTGCGCAACGTCTGCTCGTCGATGGTGAAGGGCACCCAGCGCATGATGTTGGCCAAGCCCGCCTCCGCCAGCACGTTCGAAATGCTGTAGGACATGCCGAGGTTCGCGCTGACGGTCCGATTGAAGACACCGTGAAAGACGGAGAAGACGTCCGTGGTCGCACCTCCGATATCGACGCCGATCAAATTGAGGCGCTCCCGCTTGGCGATCGTCTCCATGATGACGCCGACCGCCGCGGGCGTGGGCATGATCGGGGCGCCTGCCATGTCGATGAGCTTCTTGTACCCGGGCGCCTGCTGCATGACGTGTTCAAGAAACAGGTCGTGAATTTTGTTGCGCGCCGGCGCCAAGTTTTCCTTTTCCAGCGCCGGCCGGATGTTCTCCGTGACCTCCAACGCGGTTTTGTCGCCGAGGATCTTCTTCACTTGCGGCTGGGCGTCTCTGTTGCCGGCATAGATGAGCGGCAACTTGTAGGTCGCGCCGAAACGCGGCCTGGGTTCCGCCGCCGCCACGTACTCGGCCATTTCCACCACGTGCGTGACCGCACCGCCGTCCGTACCGCCCGACATCAGGATCATGTCGGGCCGCATCGACCGGATGCGGTCGATCTTTTCGTGCGGCAGCCTCCCATCGTTCGAGGCCAGCGCGTCGATCACGATCGCTCCGGCGCCGAGCGCCGCGCGTTGCGCGCTTTCACCCGTCATGTTCTGCACGACGCCGGTCACCATCATCTGCAACCCGCCGCCCGCGCTGCTGGTCGAGATGTAGAGATCGACGCCGGTCTTGGCGTCGCGGCACGGTGTGATGATCCTGTCGCCGTCGAGAATTTTGCGGCCGGAGCGTTCTTCGATTTCGGCAATGGCGTTCAACACGCCGCGTGTCACGTCTTCGAACGGGGCCTCGACCGTGGTCGGCGCCTCGCCGCGATAGGTTTGACGATAGGCATCGCCGACTTTTTCGATGAGGATGGCCTTCGTCGTCGTGCTCCCGCAATCGGTGGCGACGATGACGTTGAGAGGGCGATCGATCTTGGGCGGGCTGGATGCGGAACCGGTCATTGAGCCGATGCCCTCGCCGCGGCGGCCTTGGCCTCGATGAGCGCGATGAGACGGGAGCCGATGTCGCGGCGTTCAAGCAGTCGAGCGACCTGCTCGACTTCGCCGGCCTTGAAGGCACACTCGATGATGGGGGCAAGAAAATGGAGGGCTTGGCTTCCCAGGAAATTCATCGGTCCCATGGATTCCAGGAAAACCGTCGCCGGAGCCGCCATGCCACGCTTGACGATCGCTTCGGCCACCCGCTCCATCAATTGGACATCTTCGATCGAGAGGCGCTCCGAGGCGGATTGGGTCGCAAAGGCGTGCTTCAAGCCAGTCCGGATGTCCCTGAGTCTTTTCGTGAGGTGTTCCTTGGACAGGGAGCGCATAAATGGAGGTCAGACCGAACCAAAACCGAAGCTGGTTCGCATTATATGGATGGGGTGAAAGAGAGTCAATTCAAGCCGATGGTCATCCAACGGGGGAGAAGCCGGATTTCGCATGTGGGGTGAACCCGCCTTGCCTTTAAGTTGTGGGTCAATTGCAGAATAGGTTTACTCTGTGTCCTGTTTGCCTTGATCCTCGCCGCGCTTCTGGCATGGCTCTCCTTTAGTGCAGCGAGCATCGGAGGGATGTGTCTCGCAGGAGTCTTCGGCCTTGTGGGGCTCCTGCCGGTTGCGCCTCTGCCCAACGGGCTTGTGTTGATGAGCGCGATCACGCTCTCGCTGGCGCTGGCAGAATTTACGACGGGAATGGTCGGCCAGTCACGCGCGCGCACAACCAACGGTTCCTCGTGGGATTCATCAAGGCGGACGAGGGCTGGTTCTCCGGCACATTCTCCAACTAGAAAATCATCGACCGGCTGGCGGGAATGGGCATTGAGGTGATTGATTTGACGCTTGCCCCGGATACCGGAAGGTTGCAAGGGAGCACTACATCCACCGTCTTGATCGACACCCTTCAGCGGAGGCGAACGAGGCTCGCGCCCTCTTGATCAAGCGCTATGTGACCAAAGAGCCATCTCCCTGAGTTACGCCGTCGCCTTCTTTTCGCCTATCTTGTTTTCGGTTCCCCTCCACAGCCTGACGATATTGTCTTTGTGCCTGATCCAGATCAGAGTACTGACGAGGATGGCGAAGATGAGAAACTCCTGTCGCTGCTCGTTCACGATCGCGACCACCGGAAACACGCCAAACGCGGCCAGCGCACCCCCAGAAGAGTATCGCCAGATCGCAACTGCTCCCAACCAAATGAGGAGCAGGAGCAACCCCATCGAAGGTGACAGACCCAACACCGATCCCAACGCCGTCGCCACGCCCTTGCCGCCCTTGAAATTCAGAAAGGGCGAGACCATATGACCGAGAATCGGGGACAAGGCCACGACCATGATGTAGGATTCCACGGTCAGCCACTGCATCGCGCCCCATCCCATCACCCAACCTTTTCCCATGTCTCCCAGGAGTGTGAGAATGCCGGCCTTCGCGCCTGAGACGCGCAGCACATTGGTGAATCCGACGTTCTTGCTTCCCACCGTGCGGGGATCCGGCAGAGAAAGAGCCTCGGACACCACCACCCCGAACGGGATGGCGCCCAGCACGTAACCGAACGCTGTCATCAGCGCACAGAGGAATTCTTCTGCCATGGGTCGGGGATGATGAAGGAGATGCGCATAAACCGGAGTACGGCTAGAGTCCCTTGGCGACGACTTGTTTCCAAAAACTCAGGACATACTGGCCGCCGGAGACATATCCCAGCACAAGCGAGAGATACAACGTCACGATCCCGGCCAAATGGAGGTTCCCCCATTCTGAGACCTCGGTACCTTCCAAAATCAGCATCGTGATCGCTACGACCTGGAGCGCCATCTTGTATTTTCCGGTGGTCTCCGCACTGATGATCATCCCCTCGCCTGCCGCGATGGCGCGAATACCCGTCACCGCCACTTCCCGTGCGATGACCAAAATGGCCACGAGCGCACTGACACGATCCACGTTGACGAGAAGGATCAGGGCGGAGAGCACGAGCAACTTGTCGGCAATGGGATCGAGCAACTTGCCCAGTCTGGTGACCTGCCCGGTCCGCCGTGCCACATAGCCGTCCAGCAAATCGGTCATCGCCGCGACCACAAAGATCACCGCCGCGCTCAGAGATCGGTCTTCGGTCGGAGTGATGAACAGCAGGACAAAAACAGGAATCAGCAGGATGCGGAACAGGGTGATGAAATTCGGCAGGTTGAGGGACTCCTGGCCGACGGCTCTCCACATCTCGACGACACGATTCATAATTCAGCATCCTGAGGGCAGGCGCCCTCTTCAAGATCAACGAAACCGTCTATACAATGCCGTGCTTCAACAAATCATGCAAATGAATCACGCCGACGATCTTTCGGGCGCCTTCAGTCACAACCAAGGTCGTAATCGAATGTCGCTCCATCATCTCCACCGCCTTAGCGGCCAGATCGTCCGGCCCGATCGATTTCGGATTGCGGGAAGCGAGTTCGCTTGCCGTAGCCTTCAGGAAGTCTCCGCCTCGTTGAATGAATCTCCGCAAATCACCGTCCGTGATGACGCCGCTCAGCGCGCCGGTTCGATCGACCACCGTGGTCATCCCAAGCTTCTTGGCCGTCATTTCCAGCATGGCCGTCGTGCCCGTGACGGACTCTTCCACTGTGGGTACATCCTGGCCGGCGTGCATGAGATCTTTGACGCGAACGAGCAGACGTCGGCCGAGCGCACCGCCCGGATGGAACTGTGCGTAGTCTTCCTCCTGGAACCCCCGCTTCTGCAGCAGCGCGAGGGCCAAGGCATCGCCCAGCGCCAAGGTGGCCGTCGTACTCGCGGTCGGTGCAAGACCCAACGGACAAGCCTCTTCGGATACAGACACATCCAACACCACATCACTGTGCTTGGCCAACGTCGAGGCCAGCCGACCCGTCATCGCGACGACGGGAATGCCCATGCGTTCCATGTAGGGCAGCAATTGGAGAAGCTCCTGCGCCTCTCCGCTGTTCGAGATGGCCACGACGACATCATGTCGGCCGACCATGCCCAGGTCGCCGTGAAGACCTTCCGCCGGATGGAGAAAGAAGGCCGGAGTGCCGGTGCTGGCCATGGTCGCGGCGATCTTCTGGCCCACGAGGCCGGACTTTCCCATACCGGACACGACGACTTTTCCTTTACAACCATACAGCAGATCGACGGCCTGCACGAATCGATCGTCTAGGCGATCGACCAACGCTTGAACCGCGCGCGCCTCAATTCCGAGCACGCGCTTGCCTTCGCGAAGACTGCCGCCCGATCTTTTGGCGGAGACGGACGGTCCCGAAGGATGGCTCACTTTGCGGGACTTGTTGCGTCGCATATCCGCATCACACGCTCAAGGAGCGCCTTCAATTGGTGGAGCGGAACCATGTTCGGTCCATCGGACAGGGCCTGATCAGGATCCGGATGTACTTCCATGAAGAACCCGTCGACGCCGGCACCGGCGGCGGCGCAGGCGAGCGGCTCTACGAATTCCCGCTGGCCGCTCGACTTGGTTCCGCCTCCCCCGGGAAGCTGCACGCTGTGCGTGGCATCGAAGACGACCGGATACCCGAAGCTGCGCAGAATGGGAAAGGACCGCATATCGACGACCAGATTGTTGTACCCGAACGACGAGCCCCGTTCCGTAAGCACGATTCGAGTATTGCCGCATTCTTCCAATTTCTTCACCGCATTGCCCATCTCCGGAGGAGAGAGGAATTGGCCCTTCTTGACGTTGACGACCTTCCCCGTCTTGGCGGCGGCGATGAGCAAATCTGTCTGCCGGCAGAGGAACGCCGGGATCTGCAGCACATCGACGACTGTACCGGCCTCCGTCGCATCCGCTTCGGTATGGACGTCGGTCAGGACCGCAACCCCCACCTCTCGTTTGACTTTGGCGAGCACCTCAAGCCCTTTCTTGAGCCCCGGCCCGCGGAACGAATGGATCGAGGTTCGATTCGCCTTGTCGTACGAGGATTTGAAGACATACGGCATCCCGAGGGCTCGTGTCATCTCGGCGATGCGCCCCGCCGTGTCCAGCACCAGTTGCTCGCTCTCGATCACGCAGGGGCCGGCGATCAAGAACGGACGTTGTCCTTGCCCAACCTTGAACGCACCTATATCGACAAGCATCGGCATTCTTCAACCTCAACCTGAACCTCAACCTTACCTGAGATCAGTGTCCCAACTTGCCGCGCACTGCGGCCCCGACAAATCCGCTGAACAGGGGGTGAGGCCGATGCGGACGTGAGTTGTATTCAGGATGAAACTGCGTGGCGAGAAACCACGGATGATTCTTCAGCTCGACGATCTCCACCAGACGTCCGTCCGGCGAGAGCCCGCTCAACACCAACCCCTTGGCCGTCAATTGTTCCCGATACGTGTTGTTGAACTCGTATCGATGGCGATGGCGCTCAGTGACCTCGCTGAGCCCGTACATCTTCTGCGCGAGCGTCCCTTCGCCCAGCTTGCACAGATAGGCGCCCAACCGCATCGTGCCGCCTTTGTCACTGACCGATTGTTGGTCCGACATCAGATGGATCACCGGATGCGGGGAACGCTCGTCGAATTCCGCGCTGTTGGCGCCAGCCAGTCCGGCGACATGGCGCGCGAACTCGATCGTGGCGCACTGCATGCCCAAACAGAGCCCCAGGAACGGAATGTGTCGTTCCCGCGCATAGCGGATCGTGGTGATCTTTCCTTCAATTCCACGGGAACCGAAACCGCCGGGAATGAGGATGCCGTCCGCTTCGCGCAAGATACGTTCGGTTCCTTGCCGCTCAATGTCCTCCGATTCGATCCAGTCGATGTTGACTTTGGTCTCGTGGTCAATGCCTCCGTGCACCAGCGCTTCAGCCAGGCTCTTGTAACACTCCTTCAACCCGGCATACTTCCCCACGAGCGCAATGGACACTTCATGCTTGGGATGCTTGATCTTCTGCACCATGGCATCCCATTCGCGAAGATTCGGCGGGCCGGTTTCCAGTTTGAGCTGCTTGACGATCAATTCGTCCAATCCTTCCTTTCGGAAGACGATCGGCACTTCGTAAATGGTCTCGACGTCCTTTGCCGTGATCACCGCATCCTTTTCGACGTTGCAGAACATCGCGATCTTGCCCTTGAGCTCGGGCGGCAAGTACCGGTCGGTCCGGCAGAGCAGGATGTTGGGCTGGATACCGATCTCCCGCAGCTTGTTGACGGAATGCTGGGTCGGTTTCGTCTTCAGTTCCCCGGCCGCTCCGATGTACGGCACCAGCGTGAGATGCACATACAGGACGTTTTCTCGGCCGACGTCGTACGGCATCTGGCGAATAGCCTCGAGAAACGGCAGGCTTTCGATGTCTCCGACCGTGCCGCCGATTTCGACGATCGTCACATCCATGCCCTTCGAGATGCGCATGATGCATTGCTTGATCTCATCCGTGACGTGCGGGACGACTTGCACCGTCCCGCCGAGATAGTCGCCCCGCCGTTCCTTGGTGATCACGGAATTGTAGATACGCCCGGTCGTGTAGTTATTCTCCTTGTTCAGCGTCAGCGAGGTGTACCGCTCGTAGTGGCCGAGGTCCAGATCGGTTTCAGCCCCGTCGTCCGTCACGAACACTTCGCCATGTTGGTAGGGGTTCATGGTTCCCGGATCGACGTTGATGTAGGGATCCAGCTTCAAAAAGGTGATCTTGAGGCCGCGGCTTTCCAGCAGATTGCCGATCGACGCCGAAGCCAATCCCTTACCGAGGGAGGAGACGACACCGCCGGTGACGAAGATGAATTTGCTCATGGGCACCCCCGTTCGTCCGACCTTGATGCGCGCGACGCCCTCATCGAGCCGACACCGTCTTACCGACCCTGGGTTCCTGTTTCTGTGACTCGTACTGCCTCAGCTTGTCCGCGACCTCTACGGCATCCTCCGGCGTATCCACTCGGAGCGAACGATGCGACGTCTCCCACACGCGAATCCGCATCCCTTGCTGAAGCGCGCGCAGCTGTTCGAGTTTTTCGGCGTCCTCCAGCTGGCTCGTGGGCCATCCTGCAAATCGCAGCAACGCCTCGTGCCGGTAGATGTACAGACCGAGATGCACGTAATGCAACCGGCTCGCGACTTGCCCGCGGATGCCGTCGCGGACGAGCGGGATCGGCGCCCTGGAGAAATACAAGGCATAGCCCTGCGAATCCGTCACAACCTTGACGACCGCCGGATTATCCAGTGCATTCTCCGTGTCCATCGCCCGCTTCAACGTGCCCATATCTGCGTCGCAACCGAGGAAAGGCTCGATCAAATCTTCGAGAAGCGCCGGAGTCACGGGAATTTCGTCTCCCTGCAGATTGACGAAGTATTCCCCCGGCACGGTCCGGGCAACGGCCGCCACCCGATCCGTGCCGGTCCGATAGTCGCCCGTGACCATGACCGCCCGACCGCCGAACCGTTCCACCGCGTCTCGGATCCGTTCATCGTCCGTCGCAACAAGCACTTCCTTGACCGAGCGGCAAGACGCGGCTTGCTCGTAAACGAGCTGAATCAAGGGCTTTCGTCCCAACATAACCAGCGGCTTTCCGGGAAAGCGGGATGAGCCGTAGCGAGCGGGAATGACAACCATGACTTGAGGCTTCACGCCGGTCATCCCTCCAATGCTTCCGCCAGTTGCGTCGCGCTGACCGTCGCCGTGCCGACCATGCCGACGACGACGCCGGCAGCCTGATTGGCCAATGACGCGGCTTCGCGCATCGAGGCACCGGTCGACAACGCAAGCGCCATGGTGCCGACCACCGTATCGCCCGCTCCGGTGACGTCATAGACCTGCCGAGCCCGTGTCGGAATGTGCCACGACACGCCGTCGGCTTCGAACAGGCTCATGCCGCGTTCGCCTCGCGTCACCAGGACGGACCGGCAACCGAGCCGTTGACGGATGACCGATCCGGCCTCCTGGATGACCTGATCATCGTCGCCGTGCAAGCCGGCGGCCTGCGTGGCTTCGAGATGGTTCGGCGTGATCACGGTGACGCCCTTGTAATAGCTGAAGTGCTCGACTTTCGGATCGACGATGATCGGAATCTGCCGGAGGACCGCGAGCTTGGTCAGCTCGGACATCAACGTCGCGGTCACGACGCCTTTGCAGTAATCGGACACCACCAAGCAGGAGAGTTCGCGCAGACGGGATTCCACATACCGGAGAATGCGCTTCTGCAACGCCGGTTTCAATTCGCCCCGCCGCTCCAAATCATAGCGGACGACCTGCTGATTGTGCGCAATGACACGGGATTTTCTGGTGGTCGGCCGATCGTGATCGATGACGACTCCACCCCGGCCTGTGCGCTTCGCACTCAATTCCTTCAGCAGCTTCCGCCCCGTCTCATCCGGACCAATCGCACCGCACAGGTCCGCCTTGCCCCCGAGCGCCAGAATATTATTGAACACGTTGGCGGCTCCGCCGAGCTTCACGGACTCGGATTCCACATGCACCACCGGCACCGGCGCCTCCGGAGAAATGCGGCTGACACGGCCCCAGATGTAATGATCCAGAATCAGATCGCCGATGACCAGGACCGAAGCCTGAGGGAATCTCTGGATATAACGCCGAAGGGTGGCGTTGGATACCCCCTCCGCCCGTCCCGAAGCCTCAGACTTCGCTGTGGAGGATCGAGGAGATCTGCTCATTGGATAGCCTTGGCGAACCGCTCCCATCGAACCCATTCCGTCCACTGTCCGTGACCGCTCCACGACCAATAGATCCGAAATGCCTTGCCGCGGATCTTTTCTTCCCGCACGTAGCCCCAAAACCGGCTGTCGAGGCTTTGGTCGCGATTGTCGCCCATGACGAAATATGACCCCTCGGGCACCGTCACGGGACCGAAGTTATCCCGCGGGTTGATGGTCCCGTCGATAATGCCGGGGTCGATGCGCTGCGTAAACGTCTTGTCGTCCAGCGGCACTCCGTTGATCAACACGACCTTGTTCTTCACCTGCACCTGATCACCCGGGATGCCGACGATCCGCTTGATGAAATCCTTTTCTTCGTCCTCAGGGAAGCGAAACACGATGATGTCGCCTCGCTGCGGCTTCCCGAACTCGACGATGGCATGGGACGCATAGCAGTTAATCGGCGGAAATCCCCATTGAAACTTGCACTGACTCGGCCATTGAATTCCATAAGACAGCTTGCTGACAAGGATGTGATCGCCGATCAGCAGAGTGGGAATCATCGAACCGGAGGGAATCTTGAACGCCTGCACGACGAACACCCGAATCGCAAAGGCCAAGAGCATCGCCACGACGATCGCCTCTGCATACTCCCGAAAGACGGACTTTCTGGCCGGCTGTGCTATGGCGGCCTGTTCCGCCAACGATGCCGAGTTGCCGGCGTCCCGAGTCGTCTCCCGCACGGGAGAGACAAGATCCTCCGTGCCCGGCCTGTTCGGCTCCATGCTCATTCGTCACCGACCTTGAGAATCGCCAGAAAGGCCTCTTGCGGCACTTCGACACTGCCGACGGCTTTCATCCGCTTCTTCCCTTCCTTTTGTTTCTCCAGAAGCTTTCGCTTTCGAGTGATGTCGCCGCCGTAACACTTGGCCGTCACGTTCTTCTTCATAGCGCCGATCGTCTCGCGCGCAATGATCTTGTTGCCGATCGCGGCCTGAATGGCAATCTCGAACATTTGCCGAGGAATCAACTCCTTCATCTTTTCCGCCAACTGCCGCCCGCGTGGATAGGATCGGTCCCGATGCGTGATGAAGGACAACGCGTCAACCGCTTCTCCGTTCAGAAGGATGTCGAGCTTCACGAGGTCGGACTCCCGATATCCCAACAATTCATAGTCGAGCGACGCGTAACCCTGCGTGCGCGACTTCAGCTTGTCGTAGAAGTCGAGAATCACCTCGTTCAACGGCAGCTCATAACTGATCATCACTCTGGTGGGGTCCAGGAAGTGAATGCTTCGTTGGATGCCTCGCCGCTCCTGGCACAACTGAAGAATGGCGCCCATGTAACGTTCGGGTGTGATGACCGTGGCGAGAATGAACGGCTCCTCGAAGGACTGAATGCTGCCCGGGGGCGGCAATTCGGCCGGATTGTCAATCTCCAGCACCTCTCCCTTCGTCGTCGTCACGCGGTACACCACGGTCGGCGCCGTCGTGATGAGAGTCAACCCGTACTCCCGCTCGAGTCGTTCCTGAATAATTTCCATATGGAGCAGCCCGAGAAAGCCGCATCGGAACCCGAATCCCAACGCGAGCGAGGTTTCCGGTTCATACACAAACGAGGAATCGTTCAGTCGCAGCTTCAAGAGCGCGTCCCGGAGATCTTCGTACTTCGAGGTGTCCGTCGAGTAAAGGCCGCAAAATACCAGCGGCTTCACTTCTTTATAGCCGGGAAATGGCTCGGACGTCGGCTGAATCGCGTCGGTGAGCGTGTCACCGATCTTGACGTCCGCGACTTCCTTCATGTTGGCACAGAGATAGCCAACCTCGCCGGTCAACAACTCGCTTTTCTTGGTCCGCTTCGGCGTAAATTGGCCGACTTCCATGACCTCGAAGGTCCTGTCGTTCGACATGACCTTGATCTTCATGCCGGGCCGCACCGTTCCATCGACGATTCTCGTCAGCACGATCACACCTTGATAGTTGTCGAACCAGGAATCGAAGATAAGGGCCTTGAGCGGGGCGGCAGGATCGCCGGACGGCGGAGGGATCCGTTCGATGACGGCTTCCAGGACTTCGGGTACCCCGCGGCCTTCCTTGGCACTGATCGGCAACGCGTCGCTCGACTCGAGCATCAGCACTTCGGAAATCGAGTGCTTCGTATTCTCGACATCGGCGCTGGCCAAATCAATCTTGTTGATGACCGGGATAATGGTCAGCTTGTTGGCCATCGCCAGGTTGACATTGGCGATCGTCTGGGCCTGGACTCCCTGGGTCGCATCGACGAGCAAGAGCGCTCCTTCACAGGCGGCAAGGCTTCTGGAGACCTCATAGGTGAAGTCGACGTGCCCCGGCGTGTCGATCAGGTGCAGCGCGTAAGTCCGGCCGTCCTTGGCGCGATACTTGATCGCCACGGCATGAGCCTTGATCGTAATGCCCCGCTCGCGCTCCAGATCCATGGCATCCAGGATCTGGTCCTTGGCTTCCCGAGCAGTAACGGCGCCAGTAGCTTCTAAGAACCGGTCAGCGAGGGTCGATTTGCCGTGATCGATATGTGCGATAATTGAGAAATTGCGTATAAGGCTTTGCAAATCCAGGCTCATTCTGGGGAAAATCGCTTCATTATAGTAACTGACCCGAAGGTTGTCAAAGCGATCAGCCGCTCGTATAATTCGCCGCGCACGTTGACGAATCGCCGCAACCGGCGCGTAACTCTCCTCGCCGATCACCATCCGACCACCACCGCACAATGCCGAAACGCATCACCACGGGGCAGTTGGGTCAGTGGGACCGGACCTACCTCTGGCATCCCTTTACGCAGATGCAGGAATGGGAAGCGGAGGAACCGTTGATCATCGAACGGGGCACCGGCCCCTACCTGATCGACAGAGCGGGTCGAAAATACCTCGACGGCACGTCCTCGATCTGGGTGAACCTACACGGCCATCGACATCGAGCGCTCGATCGCGCGCTTCGGAATCAACTCGGCCGGATCGCGCATTCCACGCTGTTGGGTCTCTCGAACACTCCGGCCATCTTGCTGGCCCGTGAGCTGATCCGCCTGGCACCCACAGGGCTGCGGCGCGTATTCTACTCCGATGACGGTTCCACCGCCGTGGAGGCCGCCCTTAAGATGGCCGTCCAGTACTGGCAGCAGCACGATCCCACGGCCGGTCCCAAACACCTGTTTCTGCATCTCAAGCTTGCCTACCATGGGGATACGATCGGCGCGGTCAGCGTCGGCAATATCGAAACGTTCCATTCGCGCTTCCAACCATTGCTCTTCCCAACCCTCGAAGCCGAACCACCATACTGCTACCGTTGCCCGCTGAACCTTCGATTCCCCTCCTGTGGAATCGCCTGTCTGGATCCGATCGAGCAGATCATGCGGATGCGCGGTCATGAACTCGCGGGGGTGATCATCGAACCGTTGGTGCAGGCCGCCGCGGGAATGATTACGGCACCACCCGGATACTTGAAACGCATCCGCACACTCTGCACTCAACACAACGTGCTCATGATTGCCGACGAAGTCGCCACAGGATTCGGGCGTACCGGGAAGATGTTCGCCTGCCAACACGAGAGCGTGACCCCGGATCTGATGGCGATCAGCAAGGGTATCACGGGCGGGTATATGCCCCTGGCCGCCACGCTCGCCACGGAGGAGGTGTACGCAGCCTTCCGGGGGAAATTCGAGGAACTCAAGACCTTCTTTCATGGGCACAGCTACACCGGCAATCAGTTGGGTTGCGCCGTAGCGCTCGCCAACCTTGCCGTCTTCCGAAAGGAACGGACCCTCCTGCGCCTGCGGCCCAAGATCGCCGCGATGACCCGCCTCCTTCAATCCATGACCTTGCTTCGTCATGTCGGAGACGTCCGCCAGCAGGGATTCATGGTCGGCATCGAGCTGGTACGAAACAAGCTGACAAAAGAACCCTATCCTTTCGAAATGAGAATAGGTCATCGCGTCGCCCAGGAGGCTCGCCGGCGAGGTCTCCTGCTCCGTCCCCTCGGAAATGTCATGGTCCTCATGCCACCGTTGGCAACAACTGTTCCCACCCTGACACGGATGGTGGCGCTGCTGCGGCAGTCCATCCAGCAAGTAACCGAGACCCAGTCAGCGCCGTAGACTGCCCCATCTCTCCTGCCGCCCTGCTATTTATAATCGATATGGACTATGCTCCAGAAATAGCCGAGTGCGAGAATTACAAAACCTTATAAACCAATAAGTTAGATGGGTAAATTTCGAGTGCTAGACTTCATATGTTCCGCCGTTCTGGAACATATGGATCATGTGGATTTTCCTCCGAATTATCCTCCTAAGTATCATCCTTCTGATTGTTCCCTACCGCACCCAGGCCGATCAACCGGACCAAATCTCTGAGCGATGGGCTGCCTTGTTTTCCGACCAGGAGTCAGCCAGTCGTGTCCCTCGGACGCCTTCCTCCTTGTATCAGACGAACCTGACCGCCACCTTCTCCCTACCCGTCGTCTCCTCCCGTCTGCGGGACCTGTCACCCGAAACCGATCAGCCGCGAACGCGGGGCCTGCTGGCCGCAACAACCTGGTTGAAGGGGACATTCACGAGTGAAGCTGAGGTCGCCAATAATCAGGGGGGGACAGGCTGGCTACAGAGAAGCATTCCCGGCAACAGATACGACGACGTATCCGACCGGATGGTCAGAGTCGGCTTGACCGGGGCAGCCGGGGTCATGCGTTACGGCATGACGTACCGCTCAGCCGGGCAGGCCTTTCTCAATGGACCCGATACGGCGGTGCGGGAAGTCTGGGGAGAATGGAAACACGGCTGGACGACGCTTCGCAGCACAATCGGCCAGCAATGGAACAATGTCGCCGGGGACGCTGCCCGAAACCGGCTCGAACAGACCTATGGACGAGTCGGTGTCGGTTGGAATAAACCGGCCTGGCCATCGCTGACCCTGACATACGCGAAGAATTCGCTCAGCAGCACGCTCAACCCCATCGGCCTGGCCCCTCAGCGGACCCATAACCATACGTTGGAAGCGGCACTCGCCTATAACAGTGCCCGTTGGAACGCCACGCTGGCCTCGAGTTACATCATCGGCAACGATCTACTCCACAACGGAGCCGAGAGCAACATCAAGATGCAGCTCGTAACGGCGTCCTTTCGTCCGTTGAATACGTTGACCATCGCCCCGACTCTCATGTATCGGAAAGAAGAACAGGAATGGTCCGGCGTGCGGATCGATTCCCCTTCGGCATCGCTCGCGCTGCAGTACAAGCAAAGCCGACGGCTCTTGATCACCGCCATGGGCAATTACGCCGGCGTTCGCTCAAGCGACAGACTGGTTGATCTCGAGAACCTCGGCGGAAAAGGCGTCTTGGCCTGGGACCTTCAGCAGTCGGCACATTGGATGACCTTGCTCTCGCTGGAGGCAGGCTATACCCGCCAAACGAACCATGCGACGCCGTCGGCCGACACGGAGGACATCTCCGGAGTCGTGAGGTTCGTACTCGCCTCCCTCTGATGCCTCCCGACCTACCGTCTCATTCATGCCTTCACGACCTAGGGAAGGTCTGATTTATTCCTCTTCCGAGATATGCTAAGGATGGCGCCTCACTTCTGAGGAGGCACCCCCATGCCGCAACAGACCTTTGCCGAGGGCACGTTCGAACAGTATCGCAAACCCACCCGCCGCGAGCGGTTCCTCGACGAGATGGATCGCGTGGTGCCGTGGGCGGAGTTGGTGGCCGTGATCGAGCCGGTCTATCCCAAGGCCGAGGGCCCGGGGCGTCCACCGATCGGGATCGAACGCATGCTGCGCCTCCATTGTCTGCAACAATGGTTCAACCTGTCGGACCCCGCCGTGGAGGAAGCGTTGTACGACTCGCGGGCCATGCGGCAGTTCGTGGGCATTGATCTGGGCCGTGAGCCCGTGCCCGACGAGACGACCATCTGCAAGTTTCGGCATCTCTTGGAGGCCCACGAGTTGGGGAAACAGCTCTTTGCGCGGATCGGCACGTATCTGGCGGCGCAGGGCTTGACCGTGAGCCGGGGCACCATCGTGGATGCCACCATTATCAGTGCCCCCAGTTCGACGAAGAATCGTACGAAGGAGCGGGATCCGGAGATGCATCAGACAAAGAAGGGAAACCAGTGGTACTTCGGCATGAAGGCCCATATTGGCGTGGACAGCCGCACCAAGCTGATTCATTCGGTCGCGGCCACGGCGGCGAATATCCATGACAGTCAGGTGTTGCCCAAACTGCTGCATGGGCAGGAGACCCGGGTGTGGGGCGACTCAGCTTATAGCGGGCAACGTGACGTGATGCAGCGCCACGCCCCCAGGGCCAAGAGCTTCGTGCAGACGAAAGCCCATCGCCATCAGCCGCTGAGTGAACCGGAGCGGGCCAGGAACCGGACGAAGTCGAAGGTCCGTGCGAAGGTCGAACATGTGTTCTTGGTGATGAAGCGGATCTTCGGCTGGGCCAAAGTCCGGTACCGTGGGTTGGCGAAGAACACCCACTGGCTCCAGATCAGCTGCGGCTTGGCCAATCTGTACATGGTGCGGCGACGGCTTTTGGCGGAGACGTAGGGAACGGGGGTCCGGAGACTGGCAACGAGCCATCGGACGGTGGGTGCGCCCCATGAACAGGCTCCCGGACCAGCGGATGCCTACCGGATTCGTCCTGCTGATCAGCCCAGGAACAAATTTCTGAGTGGAAATGTGAATAAATCAGACCTTCCCTAGGAAAGACGCACGGGTTCCCCGCGCACAACGGACAAACGAACAGAGGCGCTCGACTCCTTCAAAAAGATCTCGACGTAGCCTCCGCTATTGATCAAGGCATGCGGAGTCTGGGAATCCCCCTCACTATAACTACCCACCAATCCGTCGATGACATGACCCAGGAGACGAATGATAGGGTTCGGCCTTTTGGCCGCCGCCTGCCATTGCTTGACGTGGTCGGCGGCGAGATTGGTGATCAGATTACCGAAGCGATCGATGTGAACGACTTCTCCGACCAGTGCCGCTTGCTCCCCCGCATGCTCCCACCGAGGCGATTGAGCGTGAAATTTCCTATACGACTGCAGTAGCCGTCCGAATGAGGCAAATGATTCGTTTTTCGTGAGCCAAGCCGCAGCGGGAGCAAACAGGTCTCGTCCGTCGAACGTCCGTCCGATGGGTTCCAAGCGGTATTGCTTGTTCTCGATCTCCCGCACTTCGATGTCCTGCTCGTCCTCAGCCACGTGCGACAGCAGACCATTATCGGGCGCGAGGAAGAAGTACTGCGCACTCCTGGCGATCAGCGGTCGCCGTTCGCTGCCTACGCCTGGATCGACCACGGCGACATGCACCGTGCCTGGAGGAAACGACCGATAGCACGACTTGAGGAGATATGCGGCATGCTCAACGGCATGAGGAGGAACCTCGTGGGTCAGATCGATGATCGTCGCCTGGGGATTGATCGAGAGGATGACGCCCTTCATGCTCGCCACGAACCAATCGGCGGTTCCGAAGTCCGTCAACAGGGTGATCAGTCCCAAGGGGTGCAGCACCGAGGCAGGACCTTTCAGCATGATTCGGGCACAAACCAGCGGCCCTCAGCCGACGGCTGACACCAAGTCCCAACGGAGCGACGGAGCGGCGGAACTTCGGGCGGGACGATGACGCATCGGCCGTGATCCGCACCCGCCTTTCCGGCACCGGCTAGAGTTCCTCGAAGCGGATCTCCACCACCTCGTACTCCACCATCTTGACCGGCGTCTTCACCTCGACGAAATCGCCGACGCGCTTTCCGATCAACGCCCGCCCGACCGGCGACTGGATGGAAATTCTGTTGAACTTCATATCCGCTTCGTCCTGGCCGACCAGCGTATACTGCCGTTTCGACTGCGACTCCTGCTCGATCACCGAAACGGTCGCGCCGAAGACCACGGTGTCCGACGTCCGCCCTGCAATCTCGACGACGCGCGCGTCGGCCAGTTTCGTCTCGATTTCGGCGATGCGCGACTCGATGAATCCCTGCCGTTCCTTTGCGGCATCATATTCCGCATTTTCGCTTAGATCGCCGTGGGACCTTGCCTCCGCGATGGCTTCAATGACCTGCGGACGCTCGACCTTGCGCAAACGGTCCAGTTCCGCCTTCAAGGCGTCGTAGCCTTTCTTGGTGATGGGCGTCGGCATGCCTATGCATCTCCTCTCGACGTACAGTGATACTCTTGCAGCGTTTTGATGGCCAACTCCTTCTTGACGACGGCCTCGATCCCCATAACGGCCGCGCGAGCGCCACGCATCGTCGTGAAATACGCCAACCCCCTGTTCAAAGCTTCCCGCCTGATGGAGAGTGAATCCTGATGACCCGATGCGGTTCGCACCGTATTGACCACCAAGGCCACATCCCCGTTCTTGATATAGTCCACGATATGCGGTCTTCCCTCGGTGACCTTATGAACGGTGCGCACCTCCATCCCGTGGCTATGGAGATAGGCCGCGGTACCGCTTGTGGCCAGAATGGAAAAACCCAGCCGGCGAAGATGCCTGGCGACCTCGAGCGCCGCGGCACGGTCGCCCTCCTTCACGCTGAGGAACGCCGTCCCTCCTCGTGGAAGCATCGCCCCGGCTCCCGCCTGCGATTTGGCGTAGGCCCATCCGAAATCCGCATCGATACCCATGACCTCACCGGTCGATTTCATCTCAGGCCCAAGCAGGACATCCACCCCCGGAAACTTGTTGAACGGAAAGACGGATTCCTTCACGGACAAGTGGACTGGAGCGGGGGCCTGCATGAAGCCCAGTTCCTTGAGGCTCTTGCCGAGCATCGTTTTCATCGCGAGCTTGGCCAAGGGAACTCCGATGGCTTTGCTCACAAAGGGAACCGTACGCGACCCTCTGGGATTGACCTCCAGGACGTAAATCCGATCTTCCTTCACGGCGAACTGGGCATTCATTAAGCCGACGACCCCGAGTTCCAAGGCTAGCGCCGTCATCTGACGGCGAATCTCCTCTACGATCGATTCGGTGAGGGAATACGGCGGCAGCGAGCAGGCTGAATCACCGGAATGGACTCCGGCTTCTTCAATGTGTTCCATAATCCCGGCGACCACCACGTTCGTGCCGTCGGAGATGGCGTCGGCATCGACCTCGATCGCGTCGGACAGATACTTGTCGATAAGAACCGGGTGCTTGGGCGAAGCCTTGACGGCAGAGGCCATGTAGGCCAGCAGCCCTGGTTCGTCATAGACGATCTGCATTGATCGGCCGCCCAGGACGTATGACGGCCGGACCATGACCGGATAACTGATCTCCGAGGCCACGCGAACCGCTTCGTCTACGGACCGGGCAATCCCGCTCTCAGCCTGACAGAGACCAAGCTTGTTGAGCAGGTCTCGAAAGCGCTCGCGATCCTCGGCTCGATCAATGGCGTCCGGACTCGTCCCCAGGATGCGCACACCGGCTTTTGACAGGGGCAGTGCCAGTTTCAACGGAGTCTGCCCGCCGAACTGAAGCACGACGCCGAGCGGCTCCTCGCAATTCACGATGTTGAGCACGTCTTCCTCGGTCAACGGCTCGAAATACAGGCGATCCGACGTATCATAGTCCGTGCTGACGGTCTCCGGATTGCAGTTCACCATGATGGTTTCGACGCCTTCATCCCAGAGCGCCATAGCCGCATGCACACAACAATAGTCGAACTCGATCCCTTGACCGATTCGATTCGGTCCGCCGCCCAGGATCATGATTTTCTTGCGGTCGGTGGGACGGGCCTCGCATTCCACTCCGTAGGTCGAATAAAGATACGGCGTCTGCGCTTCGAACTCGGCCGCACAGGTATCGACCCGCTTGTACGTGACTCCGCGCCCCCATCGACTCCGTTGAGCGCGGACCGCGGAGACCGGGACACCGGTCAATTGCCCGACACGCTCATCGGAAAAGCCCAACGCTTTGGCCCGGCGTAGGATGTCGTCTTCGATCACCTCGGCTGCCGATCCGACCTGAGCGGTAAGCGACGATTCGAATCGGATCAGGTCCCGCAGTTGTTCAAGGAACCAGGGATCGATTTTGGTGAGAGCGAACAACTCCTCGTTCGTCAAACCGAGACGGATGGCATCCGCAACTTGCCACATCCGTTCGGGAACCGGCGTTCGCAGCTGCCGGCGAATGTGCTCGATCGCCTCGCCTCGGTCAAACCCTTCGGGAATCCCCCGATCCAGCCCCAGGCGAGACGCCAGTCCGCTGAGTTCCAATTCCAAAGAACGAATGGCCTTCTGCAAGGACTCCTTGAAGGTTCGGCCGATCGCCATGACCTCTCCCACCGACTTCATCTGTGTGGTCAGAGTCGGATCGGCTCCCTTGAACTTCTGGAACGCGAACCGAGGAATCTTCACCACGACGTAGTCGATGGTCGGCTCGAAGGAGGCCTTGGTCACCCCGGTGATGTCGTTGGTGATTTCGTCCAGCGTATATCCCACCGCCAGCTTGGCGGCGATCTTGGCGATTGGAAACCCCGTGGCCTTCGAGGCCAACGCGGAACTCCGCGAGACTCGGGGATTCATTTCGATCACCACCATGGCGCCGTTGTCCGGATTGATGCCGAACTGAATGTTGGAACCGCCCGTATCCACACCGATCTCGCGGATGATCCGCACGGCGGCGTCCCTCATGCGCTGGTATTCCTTGTCGGTCAAGGTCATGGTCGGCGCCACGGTAATGCTGTCGCCCGTATGAACACCCATGGGATCAAAATTCTCGATCGGACAGACGATCACCACGTTGTCCTTGAGGTCCCGCATGACCTCCAGTTCATATTCCTTCCATCCAATGAGGGATTGCTCGATGAGCACCTGTCCCACCGGGCTCATCGCCAGAGCCCACTCAATGAGCTTTTCAAACTCCTCCCGGTTGTAGGCGATGTTCCCCCCCGTTCCCCCCATGGTGAACGACGGACGGATAATGGCGGGAAACCCGACCGAGTCCAAGACACGGACGGCGTCCTCGCGACTGTGAGCGGTTCCGCTCTCCGGAACCCGCAGTCCTATTCGTTGCATCGCCTGCTTGAACGCATCCCGGTCTTCGGCCTTGTGAATCGCCTCGGCCGAGGCGCCGATGAGCTTGACTCCGAATTTCTCCAGCGTCCCCCGCTTGAACAGGCCCATCGTGATGTTCAATGCCGTCTGTCCGCCCATGGTCGGCAGCAGCGCATCGGGCCGTTCCCGTTCAATGACTTTCTCGACGACGTCCACGGTAATCGGCTCGATGTACGTCCGGTCAGCCAGTTCGGGGTCGGTCATGATGGTGGCCGGGTTGCTGTTGATGAGGACGACTCGAAATCCTTCCTCCTTCAGCGCCTTGCAGGCCTGGGTTCCCGAATAGTCGAATTCGCAGGCTTGTCCGATCACGATCGGACCCGATCCGATCAGTAGCACCGTGCGGATGTCGGTACGTTTCGGCATATCAGCGGTCAGCTGGTTTTCGGCATCGGACCGATGGAAGGTTTATAGGGCGCGGGAGCCGGCGTCGTCTTTCCGGTCGCTCCATGGTAGTACTGCATGGTCTCAGGCAGCCATGCTTCGATTTGGTTCATCCGGGTGACGTCGGACGGATGTGTCGAAAGAAATTCTGGAATCGCGTGCTGGGACCGGAAGCAGAGTTTGTCGATCATCTGCCTGGGACATCCGCTCATCCGTTCCCAGAAAGGCACCGCTTCATGCGGATCGTATCCTGCCTGCGCCATCAGCCTCAGGCCGATATAGTCGGCCTCCGATTCCTGCTTGCGGTTGAACGGCAACGACACGTTGACGCCATAGGCACCGAGCAATCCTTGGATCGCCGCACCGCTGGAATGACCGGACGCTGCCGCGCCCAATGCGCCCAGCTGGGCAATCTGGTCGATGATGCTCCGGCTCATGCGCTCGACGCCGTGCCGCTGCAAGGCGTGGGCGATTTCGTGCCCCATCACGGTCGCCATACCGGCATCATTCTTGGTGTGTTTCAAGATGCCGGTAAACACGGCCACCTTGCCCCCGGGAAGACAAAAGGCGTTCACCATCTTGTCATCATCGATGAGGGCAAACTCCCATTGGTATTCAGGCTTGTTCGTCACTTCGGCGATTTTTTTCCCCACCCGCTGCACCAAGTCGTTCTTGTCGGGATCGTCGCTCAACCGCGCCTGCCGCAGGACCTCGCGATACGCGCTGAGCCCGAACTCCAACTCCTTTTCCTCCGAAAAGAAGATGAGCTGATCGCGCGCGGTGCCCGGTGCTCGATAGCAGCCGCTCAGGCTGCCCATGAGGCCGGTCAAGGCGCCCATGCCCAGTGCTGCACACAGTCCCATCGCTCCGCGCATGCCCAGCGCCAGCATGGCTCGACGACCCACCGTCGCGGCGAGCGCCCGCTCAACCGATTTTCCTAGGCATTCCATGCCCTGAGTCTGTAACGTCCCCATCGGATCGTCACGGCATCCACAGATACATGAATTGCGGCGTCCCTCCCCGCACCATGGACAGCAGATCGATGTTGGCCAGACTTGCCAAGCCCGATCCGGTCCCCTGCAAGGCATGGGAGTAGATGTTGTTCTGGTACTCTCCAGGGCGCCGATACGTGACGACCCGCGCCTCCTTCAATCCGGCTTTCCTCTTGGCCTGCTCGATGGCTTCCTCCAGGTAGCCGATGTCGTCGACTAAGCCCACCGCTTTCGCCTGCTCCCCGGAATAGATCCGCCCGTCAGCCAATTTCTTGATCTGGTCCGCTGAAAGATCCGGCCGGCCTTCCTGGACCACCGTCAGGAACCGCTGATAGAATGAATCGATCACGCCCTGAAAGATGGCCTTTTCCTCCGCGGTCATCACGCGGAAGGGAGATCCCATGTCCTTCCTGGGACCGGACGTGATGGCATTGGCTTCCACGCCCACCTTCTCCAACAATCCCCGGGCGTTGACCGTGAGCATGATCACCCCGATGCTGCCCGTCACCGTCGAGGGATGCACCAGCACGGAATCACCGGCCATCGCCAAGTAGTACCCTCCCGACGCCGCGACATCCATCATGGAGATTACGACCGGAACTCGCTTGGTCGCTTTGAACGTCTTGAGTTCATGATACAGGATGTCCGACGCCGTGACCGTGCCTCCGGGGCTGTTGATCCGCACGACCACCGCTTTGACCTTGTCGTCCTTCGATGCTCGGGACAGCTCTTCTTTAAACGTCGCCAGCATGTTGGGCTGAGGGATCAACCCGTCCCGATCTTGCGATCCGATGACTCCGGACAGATCGAGCAACAGCACTTTCGCATCGCCCTTCCCGCTCACGACCGTCTCCTGTACCGGACCAGGCGGTTGGATGAGGTTCACGGTGATGCAGCTTGTCAGGAGCAGCGTCGCTCCCGCGATACAGGAACAGGCAAGGATCTGATAGATCTTATGAGTCATACAATTTCTCCATGACGCCGACAAAATCCGTAAACAAGTAGGCCGAATCATGCGGCCCGGGAGACGCTTCCGGATGGTATTGTACAGAAAAGACCGGCTGGTCCACACAGGCAAGTCCTTCGACCGACTGATCGTTCAAACTCACATGGGTCACGGCCACTCTGCCGAATGCGGTCTCGACCAGCGGCGGAGTTTCCGGGATCGTAGAGGCAACACCCTCGGCCTGAACGGCAAAATTGTGGTTTTGAGAGGTAATCTCGACCTTTCGCGTGCGCAGGTCCATCACCGGATGATTCGCCCCATGGTGGCCGAACTTCAGTTTGTAGGTCTTGAGCCCCATGGCCAGACCAAGGATCTGGTGCCCCAGACAGATTCCGAAAATCGGCCGACGCCCGATCAAGCTCTTGACCGCCTCGATGGCATAGGGAACCCCTTCGGGATCGCCGGGACCGTTCGACAAGAAGATCCCGTCCGGTTCGAGCGCCTCGACATCCTTCGCCGTCGTCGAGGCCGGAACCACCGTCACATCGCATCCGACGTCGACAAGACGTCTCAGAATATTCTGCTTCACGCCGAAATCATAGGCAACCACCTTCCACCGCCGGCGCGACTTGGTCCGGGGATCGTCGAATGACGGCGTCCACTCGCCAGACCCATGCGACCATTGATAAGCCTGGGCACAGGTCACGGCTGCAGCCAGATCGACTCCTACAATACCGGGGGCCTGTTTGGCTTTTTCGACCGCGGCCGCTTCACTGACCGCGCCGTGAGTAATCACGCCGGGCTGCGAACCGTATTGCCTCAAGTGTCTGGTCAAGGCACGGGTGTCGAGTCCTTCGATCGCGACGAGCTTCGCGGCCTCCAGGTATTCATGGAGTTGGTGACGGCTGCGCCAATTGCTGGTGAGGCCACTTCCCTCCTTGATAACGAAACCCTCCGCCCAGACTCGACGTGACTCGACATCTTCAGGCGTCAGGCCGTAATTTCCGATGTGCGGAGACGTCATCGTGATGATCTGCCCTTTGTATGAAGGGTCGGTCAACACCTCTTGATAGCCGGTCATCGCCGTGTTGAACACCACCTCGCCGACGGTTTCCCCTTCATACCCGAGGGCTTCTCCTTCGAACACCGCTCCATCCGCCAAGGCCAATAACGCCCTGCTCATGAATGTGGCTCCCGTCTGGATACCGGCCGTGTGCCTTTCATGGTCAGAAGCGCGATCCCCAGAACCATGTTCACCATGTAGAGAGAACGAACCGGCATATGCAACCGGAAAAACGCCTCGAACGCGGCCTTCCTGGCCTGTTCATCCTTCGCGGCAAAAGCCTCCGCCTGGAGCGCCGCCGCTTGAGGATGGAGCACCAGGACGATCATGCCCAAGAAAATCCCCATCAGCGCCAGCAGCACGATTTCGCTTCGGCTCACACTGACCGCCGGATGACCGCTCCATTGACGAAAGACCGCCGCAACCGCTAGAACGATCAAGGCCACCACGGCCAACCGGTTGTAGCTCTCAAACGCCCGGGTGAGCAGAAATCCTCCCGAATCTTGGCCTCCCAGCGTATTGAACACCGCCGGGATGACCGCGCCGATCAAGACGATCAATCCGCCGACCCAGGTCGCCAGTGCGAGCAACTCCAACGTCAGTCCGCACAGCAACCCCCAATGCGTCCACCGATTCACCGTGCCGACCGGCTGCTGAACGTCCCGCCGAGGCGCACCCCACCAACCCTGTTCGCCAGACGTGCGATCCGACTGTAGGGAGGCCGGCTGCCATCGGTGCCGCACACCGCTGAAGAGCCTGGATCATCGGTCATCGCGCAGACCGTCATCCACCGACGATCGACCGCTCTGTCGCCTCGAACACGACCTTGCCCCCCACGATGGTCGTGCACACGCGGCCCTTCAACTTCCAACCGGCAAAAGGAGTATTCCGGCTTTTCGAGCGGAACTTGGCCGGATCCACTTCCCACTGTGCGTGAGCATCAACGATCGTCACATCGGCATCGGCCCCGACCCCCAGCGACCCTTTCTTGAGGCCGAATGCGGCCGCCGGGCCGGTGCTGAGCTTGGCAACGGCCGCTTCGAGCGTCAGTACCCCCTCATCGACCAGCGCCAACGTCAAGGACAAGGCGGTTTCCAATCCGACGATGCCGAACGGGGCTTCCGTGAACCCCTGCTGTTTCTCCTGCGGGGCGTGCGGGGCGTGATCCGTCGCGATGACATCGATCGTGCCGTCGCGCAAGCCCTGTTTGATCGCTTGGACGTCTCTCCACGTTCGGAGGGGAGGATTCATCTTCGCACAGGTGTCATACCCGCGGACAGCCTCCTCGGTGATGGTAAAGTGATGCGGACAGGCTTCCGCAGTCACGTGAATCCCGCGCGATTTGGCTTCACGCACCATGCGGACAGACCCTTCTGTACTGACATGAGCCAGATGCAGCCGCGCGCCGGTCAACTCGGCCAACGCGACATTCCTGGCGACCATGACATCTTCTGCCGCCGAGGGAATGCCGGGCAGTCCCAGCTCGGTGGAAATGAGCCCCTCGTTCATGCAGCCGCCTTCGGCCAGATGGAGATCTTCGCAGTGATCCACAACCGGAATGTCGAACGCCAAGGCGTATTCCATCGCTCGCCGCATGACCAGGCTATTCATCACGGGTTTCCCGTCGTCCGAAATCGCCACACAGCCTGCACGCCGCAAATCGCCGATTTCCGCCAGCTCCTTCCCCTCCGAGCCCTTGGTGATGGCCCCGATCGGCAACACGTTGGCCAACCCGGCCGATCTCGCTCGCTCCAGCATGAACTCCGTAATGGCTTGATTGTCGTTGACCGGATTCGTGTTGGGCATGCAACACACGGTGGTAAATCCGCCGGCCACGGCCGAGGTCGCCCCGCTTTGGATGGTTTCCTTGTACTCAAAGCCGGGCTCCCGAAAATGCACATGAAGGTCTACGAATCCGGGAACCACCAGCCGCCCCTTCGCGGAAATCCTCGTCGCATGGGACGGAGCCTCGACCGTCGAGCCCACCGCGGCGATACGTCCCTGGTCGATCAAGACCTCGCCGACGCCGTTGAATCGTCCGGGATCGATGATATGTCCTCCGGTGATCAATATGGCCACGTGATTCTCCTTAACTTTTCCACCAGGACACGTTGTGCTGATTCTCGTATCTCGTGCGTCATCCGCAAAGAAGAGCATATGGCGCATGGCTTATGGCAGTTCCATAAACATGGAGGAGCCATATGTCTTTGTTCGTGCCATCAGCCATAAGCTACATGCTCTGTTCCCAACAGTTCCCCCGCTAGTTCGTTCCCGACACTAAATAGAGGATACCCATCCGAACCGCCACCCCGTTCGCTACCTGATCCAGAATGACCGACGAGAGACTGTCGGCGACCTCCGGGGCAATCTCCACGCCGCGATTGATCGGACCGGGGTGCATGACGATCGCGCCCGGATCAGCCAGCTTGACCCGTTCTCCCGTCAAACCGTAGAGCCTCGCGTATTCGCGGATCGTGGGGAACAGCGCCCGCCCCTGTCGCTCCAGTTGCAATCTCAACATCATGATCACCTGCACACCGGCGAGCCCTTCGTCCAAATTGCGGTAAACCCGCGCCCCCAGCCGCTCCACTCCCCAGGGCATCATGGTCGGGGGGCCGATGAGCCGTACCTCCGCCCCTAGTTTCGACAGCGCGTAGATGTTGGAACGAGCGACTCGGCTGTGGGCCACATCGCCGACGATCGCGACCTTGAGGCCCTCGAACGACAGTCCCCGCTGGCGGATGGTGTACAGATCGAGCAGCGCCTGAGTCGGATGTTCATGCCATCCGTCGCCCGCGTTGATCACTGATGATTTCACCCCGCGCGCAAGCGCTTCGGCCGCGCCGGCGGACGGATGGCGCAGGACGATGATGTCCGCCTGCATCGCCTCGATGTTGCGCGCGGTATCCAGCAGGGTTTCGCCTTTGACCACGCTGCTCGACGAGGGAGAAAAATTGATGACGTCCGCGCTGAGCCGTTTCGCCGCCAGTTCAAACGAGGTCCTCGTTCTCGTGCTGGGTTCAAAGAACAGATTGACGACGGTCCGCCCCCGCAGAGCGGGGACTTTCTTGATCTCTCGTCCGGTCACTTCCTTGAAGGAATCGGCCGTGTCGAGAACAAGCGTGATCTCCTCGACCGACAAGGGCGCCAGACTGAGCAAGTCCTTGCGCTTAAGGCTCATACATCCCTCCTACACGGGAATGCGTCACAGCCCCACGATTCCATCTTCACCTGCGATCGATCCTGTACCAGATTCTCAGGCTCGCGAGATGACCACTCGATCCTCTTCACCCGCCTCCTCCAACAGCACTTGAATCTGTTCATCCCGAGAGGTCGGAATATTCTTCCCGACGTAGGTCGCCTTGATCGGCAGCTGCCGATGCCCTCGATCGATGAGGACGGCGAGCTGGATTTCTGCCGGCCGGCCCAGATCCATCAGGCCGTCCATCGCTGCGCGTATCGTCCGTCCAGTGAACAACACGTCGTCGACCAACACGATGATCTTGCCCGAAATGTCGAACGGAACAGAGGTCTTGCGCAGAACCGGCTGTTCCTTTCTCAAGGCCAGATCATCGCGGTAGAGCGTGATGTCCAACTCTCCGATCGGCACCGTCACGCCTTCGATATCGTGAATCCGTCGCACCAAGCGATGCCCGAGATAGACCCCGCCGGTCCGGATCCCGACCAACGCCAACTGGGTGACGCCCTTGTTCCGTTCCAGAATCTCGTGGGCGATGCGCGTGACGGCCCGGCCGATATCACCGGCATCCATTACCGGCTTCTCTTGTGTGCGGTCGCTATTCGCGCTAGGCATCCTTGAGTTCCCTAGAAATTGATCCCAGGCTGTTCAAAAAGTCTGTCCAGCAAGGCCGCAGCAAGCGAGGGCGCGAGGCGTACTTTTTGTCGTACGTCGAGCGTCCGAGCAAGGCGAGAACGAAGCTGGAAGACTTTTTCGACCAGCCTGGAGGGCATAAAAAAACCTCCCCGCCAGAATGTGGCGAGAAGGCCTCAAGATCTCGACCGGCACAGGCCGGGTTCTGGTTCATGTCCTGCTCCTTGCCCACCTCGCGGGATGAGCATTAAAGGTTAAGGCATCTTAGCGAGCTTCGCGGAACACTGTCAAGCCGATGGATAGTCTCACGGATGCTTCAATTCCTCCAGCGCACATTGCTTCGACAACAACACCGGCACGATGATGCCGATGGAATCCCCGCGTCCGATGGTCGTCGGTTTCATGAGCTGCAACAGAAAATTGGTCGTGAATGCTTCGTACGCTCGGGACAATGATGGGAATGATTCGGCAGGACCTTTATTCTCAGGCCTACATGCTTGGGATAAGCGGAACTGGATCGGAGTGGACCTCATTCATGCTCAGACTTCCCCCGAAGTTTCGACGAAGCATTGTCGTCCCTCATGCCTTGCTGACATGATACAGAGTCAACCCCGGCTTGAGTTTCGCCCTGGGAAGGATGTTTCGGTGCATTCGGAACGGCGGCAAGGTCTCCACCGGTTCCTGCCAGGCAAGCCTGAATCCCCATGAACGCCAGGACACCCCAAGGTCCTCTGGCCCTGTCACGAAGGCGTGTCCTCCGGTACGGAGCGCCGCGCCGAGTTCGCCGACGGACACCGCAAGAAGGTCCCGATCTGTGCCGAGGGCATAAGGAATCCAGACATAGGCCAGGTCATGGGAACCGGGCGCCGGCTGATCCGCCTGGTCGCCGCCCGCGACCCGCAGCTTGATCCCTGCAAGCCAATCCCATCGCGTTAAGCTGGCGCAGATCGTCCACAATTGTTGCGCCTGCTTCTGTGCAAGCGCCGGAACGCTGACCCGCACCGTGTAACTCCGCGGCCGATCGAACGCCACACAGGTGGCGATGACTGCATCACCGTTGACGATGAGGATGCGTTGGGCTTCGGCAAGGATCCTTCCGATCTCACGATCCTGTTGGGCCGAGTCTTGGATGTAGTCCGCGACAAATGGCTGTGCGGCAAGCTCGTCGATCTCCATGTCGTCTTCGGGGTAGAACAGCACGGCCCCATAGGCGTCGTGCGGAGTGATCGGGGGTACCGCTGGAACAAAGAGCGATCGCCAATCGACCGGACTGATCGCCGTTTCGATCACAGGTTGTTCTCGGTGACCTTCCGGCAAGGGGACCCGCAACACCGACTTGCGATGCCGGTCCCGGAGGATCACGCATCCTTCGGCGACGTAGACCAGACGATCGCACGGGCTCACTCCGCTTGCGTTCGGGTTCACATACGGCAATCCGGCGGGATCGTCGACAAGCGTCACCTTCTGCAGCAAGTCCCCTTTGAAGGTCAGGCAACAGTCGTGCGCCGCGTCGAAATATCGCAGCGGCGGCGACGGCGACGGAAACCACTGCACCTCATGGGCGTGCGCCTGATCCATGAAGACGGTATGGACGTCGCGGTGTCCGGACACCTGTGGAGTGAAATACGAGCTGAACAATCGAAAGGCGGCTTCGGAAGGATAGGTGGGTATCCCCCGATAGCGGAGTGCAGTGGGAGCCGACCGAGTCTGGTGCTGATCGTCGTAGAGTCCGCGGATCAATTCGAACGCGGCCGATCCGGTGCCGGGCAGCAGCGACTTGAAGAGCTCGACCACCGGCAGAAAGTCGATATTGGCCCAATTCATGGCGCCCATGCAGGACATGAAGCGTCCGCCGGAGAAATCCCCCTCTTCGAGTTGGTAGAACGCGTCCTTCCGATGTCGGATCCTGGCGATTCCGATCCTGTCTATGGACAAATCTTCGTCTCGATAGAACCAGCGGACTTCCTCAACGGGCACCTGCAGGGCCTGCGCGGCCATGCCCCGTAGATCATCGGGAGTGAGCCGCTGCCAGCCCGGCCTCGTGGCGAGGTTCAACCTCGTCTCGTTTACCAGCCCGGCGGGCTTGATGCCGACCCACGCTCCCCAGTCCAGCCGGATCCTGGCGCGCAGGAGCGTGGGCATCCCCTCCGCATCCTGGCCCCATTCACACTCGTGGAGAGGGTGCCCCGCCGGGTCCGTCGCGAGAAATCGGCGGCCATCAGGGCGGTAGAAGACCAGATGCTCCGTGGGTCCGCGGACAACCGACCCTCCGGCCCGCTCAAAGTCGCCAACGAAAGAACGATTGGCGTGAAATCGAAGATGACCGGGAGTCTCGAGCGCGACAAGGACGGGATCGGCAGACATCTAACAGTTTACGGAAAGAATCACTGTGACATCCTTTTTCAGCATTCTGTCACTCACGGATCTGGCCGCTGCCGAGGACGACAAACTTCGAGCAGGTCAGTTCCTGCAGTCCCATCGGCCCACGCGCGTGGATCCGGGATGTGCTGATTCCAATCTCCGCCCCAAGACCGAACTGATACCCGTCATTCAATCGGGTCGAGGCATTGACCAGGACGGCGCTGGCATCGACCTCCCGGAGGAATCGCATGGCTTTCTGATAGTTGCCGGTCACGATGGCTTCGGTATGGCGCGAACCGTAACGGGCGATATGCTCCAACGCTTCGTCGATGTTCTTCACCACTTTGACGGCCACGGTCAGGTCTAGAAACTCTTTTCCGTAGTCTTCGTCTGTCGCCGGCTTGGCGAGGGAGGAGAGTTGACAGGTCTTTGAGCAACCGCGCACTTCCACCTCCGCCGCCGAGAGCTTCTCGACAAACCCGGCAAGCCAGGTGCGGGCAATTCCATGGTGGACCAACAGGGTTTCCATCGCGTTGCAGGTGGACGGCCGCTGGACTTTGGCGTTGAAGGCGATCCGATCCGCCATCGCGGCATCCGCATCGTCATCCACATATACGTGACAGACCCCTGCGTCGTGTTTGAGCACCGGAATGGTGGAATGCTCCGCCACCGTTCGCATCAGGGACTCGCCCCCGCGGGGAATAATCAGATCGATGAACCGATCCTGCTTCAAGAAGACAGGAACCGCCTCGCGATCAGCTCGTGTGATGAAGCCGATCGCGCCGGCCGGCACACCGGATTTCTCGGCGGCTTCCGACAGTACAGCTGCAATCGCGGTGTTGGAGTGAATCGCTTCGCTACCCCCGCGAAGAACGCAGGCGTTGCCCGACTTCAGACAGAGCGCCGCAGAGTCCGCAGTGACATTCGGACGGGATTCGTAGATGATGCCGATGACGCCGATGGGGACACGAACTCGCCCGACCTGCATTCCGTTGGGTCGGATCCACATCTTGGGGATCTCACCCAGCGGGTCGGCAAGCTTTGCCACCTCCCGGATGCCGTCGGCCATTTCGGAGATCCGTGAGGGGGACAACCGAAGCCGATCCGCCATCGCCTTTCGCTCCGGCGCTGTGCCGAACGCGTCGAGATCCTGCTCATTCGCGGCCAGAATCGACCCGGATTGCTCCTCCATGGCATCGGCCATGGCCAGCAATGCCCGATTCTTCACCGATGTCGACAGGGTCGCGAGTTGTCCCGATGCTTGCCGCGCCCGCTTCACCAGGGCCTGTACATATTCTTGAGTGGATTGTTCAGGAACCTCGGAGGCCTCGATCGGCTCCTTGGATCCAACGGACAGGGCACGTTGGGTATTGTCAGCCATCACCATCCTGCTTTCTTCAGCGAATTGCCTTGTGCGTGAAACAGAATACCGTGGGAGTTTCCAAGGGGTCAAGGCACTCGGGCACCCCTCCGCGTCGGTGTGCTGAAAACCCCGCAGCTCGCATGTCTGTCCGGCTAGGGGGCAGAGGGCGGGATTGTAGCGTCGCCAGGCCTCTGGGGCGAATCCGAAGGCTGGGATTCCGTTTGATCGAGTGCGGTGGGAAGCTGGTCGATCCCGCGTGGGGGCGGTGCATTGACCGGAGAAGTAGGGAGGAACGCGCTGGTCATGGACGGATTGGGAAACTGAAAAATCCAGTCCCGATAGCTCTTTTTGCCGTCGAAGTGGCGGACGGGCAAGGGAAACTCATGTTTCCTGATCGGCTCCGCGACGCTTCTGCTTCGGACTCCCATGATGCCGCCGGAGGGTCCCTTGAGATATTCCCACTCGACATGAGTCATGGGATCGCGATAGGGTTTGCGCAGAAACGGCTTTGGCGATCTCGTCAATTCGGCCAAGGATTGAGGATACACTTCTCCCTGCGTGACGCGACCGGCCTTCATCGTGGAGGAATAGAGTGCGAGGGCATTCTGAATCTCGATACCCTTGGTGAGCAAATCCGCTTCCTGTTCCCGCTGAATCATGCCTTTCCATTGCTTGGCGGCGGTGGTCGTCGCGATGCCGATCAGGACGATCGCAAACATGAGAAACAGATAGGTGATGCCGCGCTCGTTGCCGGAAAGCCTCGCCATGACACGCCCTAGGGTTGAGGGGCAGCTTCTTCTGACAGCGGAACCGCATATTCAAGGAGAGACTTTCGATCTTCCAACGTGACGCTGTCCGGAGTGATCGCTTTCACGACCACGTGGTTCTCAACCGTCTCGCCCTTGCGGACGACGTGCAGATCATCGTTCTTCGTCAGGACGGCCAGGTCACGCTGATTCTCCCGATCGCTTCCCTCCTTCCGCACGAAGCCCAAGTAACGAAATTGTGCCAATTCCATCAGGATCGCTTGTTGCTGTTGCGCTATGTCCGGAACGGCCTCCGAGGCAGGCCCGGCCCCCTCAGCCGTCCCCGGCAAGGAGAAAATGTTCCTGGGCATGACGAAAGAGAGGCTTCGCTGATCCCGCGAGGATGTCAAGAGATCAAGTTGCACGTGCAGGCCACCGCCGGGACCTTTCCGTCCTTGCTGAATTAGTCGGTGACCCGACATGTTGGTAAGAGGAACACGAACCGGTTCTTCCGCCGTCGACCACAGCCACATTCCGGCTGCTCCCCAGATCGCGAGGAGAATCACCAGTACACCCGCCTTCTGGTACCCGCCGTTCATCGATCCCCTTTACTGTGCAGCTCCAGGCGAGGTCTCACCGGCTTTGAGATAGGTCGCAATTTTGATGTTAAACGTCAGTGACCGATCTTGACGCTCCGGCGCGCGTACCAGATCCACATCTTCGATATAGACCAGCTCTTCGGCAGTCTCGAGGTCGAAGAGAAATCGTCTGAGATCCTCATACTTCCCGGTTATTGTCCCTTGCAGAATCCCGCGGGCAATATGAGGGACGGGCGTGGACTCCGTTTTGTAGGATAGAGCCGGCAAGGCTACGTGGTTTTGCTTGGCCTCCTCCGTAATACCCAACGCCAAGGGAGCGAAATCCCGTTCGTCAGGAAGGGCTGCCCATACCTGGGCTAAGTCCTTCTTCGCCTGCCGTGCCTCCAGGTGAACCTGATGGGCTCTGCGAGCCTGCAACCACTCCTGTTCGAGTTTGGCCAGCTGCATGTCCGTCGATCCGACTCCAAAAGACCTGGTCAGCCACAGAATCCCGAACAGCAGCAGGGAGAGCCCCACCCTTGGGATCAACGGCCCATATGGACTTTTGAGCGCCTCGATCAATCGATTCATGCCCCGGATGCCCTCGCCGAGTTGTACTTCAATGAAAGGTCGAACTCGACCAGTCCGTCCCCTCCCAGATGATGCTGCCCGAGCACGGGATCCCGAAAGACAGGGTGGTCCTGAAGTTTCACCGTCAAGGCGGTGATGTCCTCAACCGCGATGGCCGCACCTGTCAGATGAATCATTCCTCCCACCGAATCGAGTCGAACGCTCTTGATCGAGACGCGCTGAGGAATCGCCTCCTCCAGACCGGATAGGAACTGGGTCCATGAAAAGCTGTGTTTGGCCAGCAATTCATTGGCCAACCTCACCTCCGACGGCAAGGCTTGCAGGGTCGGAGCCGACAGATCGATCCCTTCCTGTTGAGCACCGGCCATGAGCCGGCGATCCTCCTCCCGGACTTGATCGAGACGAGTCTGCATCTCGCGCAGTTCTGCAAGTCGGTTCACCGCGAGCGTGACGGTCCATGCGATCCACACACAGGCCAGGATACAGAGTGCGGCGAGCCCGGTTCGTACCGGTTTGACATACCATCGGTACCGACTGGCGAGGTTGAGATGAAAATATCGCGCACCGCTTGTTCCAGGCCGTGGAATCCTGTCGAGTGACATGACCGATGAGAGCTTCCGAATGTTCATCGCTCAGATCATCCCTGCCACTGCCGGGAGGGCCGCTAGAGACGTTCCGCCACCGCAGGCCTTCCATCCCAGCACGTCGATATGGTTCCAGGTCAGACATTCCACGGACACACCAAGTTCGCGGCTCAGCGTCGATTCCCAATGCCGGCTCGAATCCGCTGTCATGAGGATGATTTCCTTCGCCTGCACGTGAGGGTACTGCTCCTGACAGGCCACAAACGACGCCGAGATTTCCCGCAGCACTCTCTCTTCGATATCGCCCGCCTCCTGAGCCGAATGCACCTGCTCTTCGGGGAGGAGTTTAGTCCGAACAAACACCGGTCGCTTCTGGTGCAAGATGAAGCAGGTGAGCGCCCCGTCCATCACCGTGACCCATGCCAGATCATGGTCCAGCCTGCGAAAGCCGCCCGCGGCTCTCAACCAGAGGTTGAACGAGCTGAAACTCGTCACACCCACTTCCTGCGGAACGAAACCGACGGCCTCGCAGACCGTTTCGTATTGATGCAAGATGCCATCCTGGATGACGACGACCAAGACCAAATGGGAATCGTCACCGGTCTCGGAGGCGGGGAACACCTGCCAGATCAATTTGGTTCCGGAAAGCGGAAGACGCTGTTCCTGTCCGAGCCTCCATCGGATGAGAGCCTCGAGTTCTTCGTTCTGCGACGGCACGTGATCCAGTGAGAGAATGATCGTACGGACCGCCAAGTCGGACAACAACAAGGTGATCGGCCGAGGTAATTCCCGTATCCCGATGTGCTTCACCCACCGCACCCGCCCGGGGAAGCCCGCGAGCGAACGAAGCCGTTCTTCCACCGCAACGTGGTTGATCACATTGGGCTCGATTGGCGACAGCTTGATCGAGTCTGCCGGCAGCGGCAACGACTGGCACCGGTAGCAATGCCGGCCCCGCCACGTCCGGACGTGTTCCCCCCAGACCAAGCCCCTGCTCCCGACCTTGAGACAGAACCGAGGTTTTCCGCCCCCGAATCCGAACATCTCAGCTTTCCTCGTTGAACGTGACGCGATTGATCTCGCGCAACGTCGTGGATCCTTCGATCACCTTTCGCACGGCGGATTGCCGCAAGGTGATCATGCCCGACGTCACGGCCCGATACCGGATTTCGGACAGCGGCCGTTCAGCCAGAATCATTTCCTTGATCTCATCGGTCAAGTCCAGGAATTCGGTGATGCATTTCCTTCCTCGATAACCGGTTCCCAGACATTCCTGGCATCCTTTGCCCTGATAGAACGGAAGGTCCTTATATTCTTCATAGTCCAGCCCTGATTCCTGAGCGAGCGCCTGATCGAGTTTGACCACTATCCGACAGGCCTGACAGACGATACGGATGAGCCGCTGAGCCAACACACAGTTGAGCGCCGCTAAAAAGTTGTAGGAATCGATGCCCATGGACGCAAACCGGCCGATCACGTCGAAGACGTTATTGGCATGGACGGTGGTCAGCACGAGATGCCCGGTCAGCGCCGACTGAATGGCGATCTGAGCCGTTTCGGCATCGCGAATCTCTCCGACCATGATCTTGTCGGGATCGTGTCGCAGGATCGATCGCAAACCGCGGGCGAAGGTCAGGCCTTTCTTCTCATTGACCGGGATTTGCACGACACCGGGCAGCTGATACTCGACGGGGTCTTCGATCGTGATGAGCTTGTCCTCTTTCACGTTCATTTCGGTAATCGCGGCGTACAGCGTCGTCGTTTTTCCGCTCCCGGTCGGACCGGTCACCAACACCATGCCGTACGGCCTCGTAATGGCGCGCCGGAAGCGTTTGAGGTCTTCCTCGTTGAATCCTAATCGATCCAACCGCAGTGCGGACACCCCGGTCGTGATCGCTTCTCGATCCAGAATCCGAATGACCACCGATTCTCCGAAGACGCTGGGAAGGATCGAAACCCGAAAATCCACCGTCTTGCGCTCCAGTCTCATCCGAAAGCTGCCGTCCTGCGGCACGCGTCGTTCCGCGATATCGAGATCTGACATGACCTTGAGCCGGGAAACCAGCGGCGCATGTAATCGAATGTCGAGCGGCTCCATGGCCGGTACAAGAATCCCGTCAACGCGAAACTTGACCTTGGTGGCGCGATCCGCGGCTTCGATATGGATGTCACTCGCGCGACGCTGCATCGCGCTCAACATGATGGAGTCGAGCAGCTTGACCGCGGGGCTTTGGTCTTCCCCCCCTTGGTCAATTGTGAGGATTTCATCTCCCCGCTCATCTTCTTTTACGAGGACCGACCGGTATTCCGCTTCCAACTCTCGAAGCGCTTGGCTCGAGCCTTCGCTTCGGTCCAGGGCCACGAGAATGGCGTTGCGCGGGCTGACCACGAGTTCCAATTCTCGGCCGAGCAGTAATTCCAGCTCATCGAGCGCGAGGAGGTTCTGGGGATCGGGAACGGCGACGACAAGCCGGCCACCTTGGTCGGCGATCGGAACGAACGGATGGCGCTGCATCAGCTTGACCGACATGGAATCGTAGAACGATTGGTCCACACGGAAGTCCGCCAGAGGATCGAACGGAAGGCCAAACTGAACCGCCAGCGCCCGAGCCAACTGCTCCTCGGACAGAACGCCTTCGCTCACCAGAGTCTGACCGAGCCCGGCCGACACGCCGTGCAACCGGTCGAGCGTCTGCTCCACAGTCTGCCTCGGCAGCAGTCCCTCGCTGACGAGCACGTCGGCCAGTGTCGGTCTTGCGCCGGGCTTGGTCGTCATTCCCTGTCTGTGGCTCATTCCACACCCCGCGCTGTGAGCGATGCTCCCCTTCACACTGTCCCGGCCATCTGGAAGACCGGCAGATACATGACAATCACGATTCCCCCGACCAACACTCCCATCACCAGCAAGAGCACCGGTTCGATCCATGTCGTCAGCTGGGTCAATCGAAGATCGAGATCTCCCTCGTAGAACTCAGCAACATCGTGAAGCATTGTTTCCAGGGCCCCTGTTTCTTCTCCGACCGAAAGCATTTCGATGGCGAGTTTTGGAAACACACCGGGTCGGCCCAACGCGGCGGCCAGTGTGGTGCCCTCGCGAATATCATCCACGGCATCCCCGACTCCCGCGGCAATGTAGCGATTGGAGACCGCTCCCTTGGTGATGTGCAAGGCGTCGACGAGGGGAGTTCCACCGGCAAGGATGGTTCCCAACGTTCTGGCCAACTGGATCGTATGGTGCTTCACGAAAATCTGCCCCAGAAGCGGCGCCCGTAATAGCATGCGATCGACCGTCAGATGTCCCGCCGGCGTCGCATAATACGCCCGCCCCGCCAGGAGAACCGCCGCCAGCGATACCGTCATCGGAATCAGATACGCTCGCGCTGCCGTCACGAGATCGATCAACGCCTGGGTCGCCGCCGGCAAGGTCTTGGCCGATTCACTGTAGACGGAAATGAACGTGGGCATGACGTACGTCAGCAAGAATCCGATGACGCCGACGCCGACCAGGATCAGAAAGCCGGGATAGGCCAGTGCTTTGCCAACTTTTTGACGAAGCCCGATCATCAGTTTCAAGTAGGTGATGAAACGCTGCAACACGTCCGCCACGTTTCCCGATTGTTCGCCCGCTTTGAAGGTGGCGATGTAGAGCTCGGAAAAATAGGCGGGATGTTTGGCAAGCGCTTCGGAAACGGAAGCGCCGCCGCGAATGTCCTGGCGCACCATCCGGAGTACCTGTTGAAATCCTGAATGACGCGCCCGTTCGATCAGGAGATCCCACACCCGAAGCACAGGCAACCCCGCCTTCACCAATGCCAGTAACTCCTGGTTGAAAATGAGAAATTCGCCGAGGGGCAGCCCTCGGAAGGCCGAGAGACTCATGGTGGAACCGCCGATCGCTCCGCCGCGGCGTTGGAGTTTGAAAACGAGATACCCCTCCCCTTCAAGCCTGGCGCGGACGAGTGACTCCTCCTCGCCCTCGACCTGGCCGTCTAGGGTCGATCCATCCGGGCGAGCGACTCTGTACGAGAAGACGGGCATGACTCGATTCGCAGAGTAGGTTGAGGCCCAAACGCCTTAGGGAATCGATTCCGTAGAGCCTGAGGTAGCCGCTCGTCCGGTCTGACCTCCCGGGATCAAGAGCGCCTGACCGATCTCGATGGTGTTGTCCGAAAGCTGATTGATCGCGCGCAGCTGGCGCAACGAGACGTGATGTCTCCTGGCAAGGCCCCACAACGTGTCTCCAGGCTTCACGAAAACCGTCCGCGATGAGGTCTCTTCTTGATAAGAGAGATTCCCTGCCATGTCGTCGGGATCCGACAGCGTACCCATCAACACAGCGGGTGTGGCGACCATTGCCGCTTTCTGCACCCTACGACCGGATCCTTCTCGGAGCGCCGGCACGACATCCTGAACTCCGTCTTTGGAAAGACCTGACTTGGACAGATGGTTTTGCAGCCGCTTCAGCTGGCTGTGCAATTGGAGGCTGCTGCGAGACAGACGCTCCCGTTCCGCTCGCGCCGCCACAAGTTCCTCGCGCTGCAGTTCGATCACCTGCTTGGCCTCGGCGACACGGCGCTCCGCTTCCCGGACTCGGCCCTCGAGTTGGGCACGAGCCACCTGCGCATCCGCCAACTCCTGTCGGCGCACTTCCAATTCGGTCCGCAACTCCGTGATCGTACGTTGCGTATCCCTGACTTGCGTCTTGAGCGTGTCGATGGTCAGTTGAAGGTCGACCACCTCCGGTTCTGCCATGGGTTCAAGTTCTCCACAGGCAACATTTGATAAGGCCGCGAAAGACAGAACGACCACCGCGC
The DNA here is from genome assembly GCA_047150005.1 of Nitrospira sp. GTDB lineage: Bacteria > Nitrospirota > Nitrospiria > Nitrospirales > Nitrospiraceae > Nitrospira_C. The sequence goes on from AP038806.1 coordinate 340,541, forward strand.
CAAACCGCATTAGCCTCACGCACCCGTCGGTTTCATGGCCGAAGAACATCATGCTGCTACCATCGATTGTACGGAACCCCGTTGGTTCCCACGAACTCAGATCCTGAGAAGACGTCGATGACACCTTCCTCGGTCCCCCCAGTAATCTCCTGCCAGGTGGTCTCGGAATTGGTAAATGGGTCCCTGGGGACAGTTCGCAAGTACCCCGTGGACACCAAGACCTGCAGGGAAGCGGGGAATTTGCCCTGATCCGCCCGATGTTGATCGAGAATGTCGCGCAACGTGAAGAGATCTTGCCGTAACGCCGCCTCCCTGGCCTTGACCAGTGAGGCCTGATATGTCGGTATCGCCATGGTCGCCAGGATTCCGACGATCGAAACGACGATCAACAACTCGATCAACGTGAAACCGTTGCGGATCGACACCGCACGGCTACCAATCGCGATATTTGGTTCCATCGAGCGCGACGTCATCGCTTTTCGTCATCACGTCGTAGATGTCTTCGCCGCACCAGTTTGATGCGTCAGGCGCATCCTTGTAGCAGCGGAACTGCCAATCCGCCTTCCCGGTCAAGGGATCGACGGGAAGATTCCGCAGGTACCGCCGGATCGTCGTCCCTCGAACCGTCGCTTCCTCTCCCGTGAGAGTTACCCCCAGCAACACGTTCAGGGATTTTGGATACCCATAGACGCTGCTGACCTCTTTGCAGGTCAGTTTGTTCTTCAGACACACAGGGCCGACCACCACATCACCGTCGCGATTCCATTCCAGCTTGAAGGTGTCAATGGCCGCCCGCACGACCCGCAGATGCTGTCTCAGCTCCACTTCGTGCGCTCGTTTGGTCGACAGGCGGCTCAACGGAAGCGCCACTGAAGCCAGGATCATCACGATCGTCAGCGTCACCATCAATTCCAGAAGCGTGACGCCGGACTCCCTCACCGCACCCTCACGACCGCCCTTCCGTCGAAAGACGGTGGTGAGGAATCTCCAGGTGCGTCCTTGAGCGACACGCTCACAGGAGACACTCCGGGAGCCTTCGCCACAAACGTCGCGATAACGTTCCGTCCGCTGCCTGGCGCCCGCGGCGCAGTGGGAGAGATCCTAAACTCAACCGGCGCGTCCTCTTCAAAGCTGGCTCCCGATTCAGGCGCTGTCCGGTCGGCTGGAACGACATCGCCGTGGACCAGCGACTTGAGCTGCAAGATCTTCGAATCAAACCGCAGTTGAAACAAACCATCCGCGGAGGGGCGCAGCCGTTCATCGTTGAATGACAGCCTGAATTCCTTGCCCACCGATACGACGGAGGTTTCAGGCCTGATCGAGACGATTTGCCCGGCCGTGGCCATGCGGGCCAATGAAGCGACAGCGGGCTTGCCCGACCCGCTCGTCTTCGCAATCCCGCCGAGCTGCGCACCCGTCACACCGGAGTTCAACAGCTTGGAGCCGGAAATCGTTTTACCCTGTGGGGTGAACAACGGATTCGTCGCATAGGTAGAGTCGGTCCCCGACCAAAAGGTCTGTTTGCTCGGACCTGGCGGCGTCATCGATTGCACGATATGCGGCGTCAACGTCAGAATCACTTCCGTGGTCACTCGCTGCGTCTTGAACGAACTGATGAGATTGCCGATGAACGGGAGGTCTCCCAGCCAGGGGACCGTGACCTTCGTGCGGCGATCCTCTTCCTGAAGCAACCCGCCCAGAACGACAGTTTCTCCATCCTTGACGCTGAGCATCGTTTCCGCCGACCGATTTCCGAATTTGAACTGGGTGATCGGAGGATTGGCCTGCAGGACCACCTGCTCTCCCAATCGCACCACCTCAATCTTCATCTTCAAGGAGAGTTCATTGGCGAGATGGATCGCCGGTTCGACCGTCAACTTCACGCCGGTATCCCGGAACTCGATTGAGGTCACCGTCGACGTAGTGGGCACGGCTCCGGTCGAAGCCTGACCGGGTAGCACGTTGGTGGTGGAGAGAAGAATCGGCTGCTTGTCGCCGATGTTGATTTCGGCCTTCTTATTATTGACGACGCGTACTTTCGGGGAAGCCAGTGTTTTGGCGTCCGTCACCTGCTTGAAGAAATCCAACTGAACGTTCGTAGGCAACTTAAAAAGGTAATTTCCTTTCCCAAGACTCGTCAATTGCTGCAACGTAAACTGCTGTGCCACATCGCCGGTGATGACCCCGGCAAATCCCGGAGGGACCATGGCCGCCGCGGCATTCTTGGGATACGTCAGACCGTACGTCTGGTCCGTGGTTCGATCGACCTCCAGCACCTCAACTTCGAACAGCACCTCGGAATCCAGACGATCATTGGCCATGATGATCTTTTCGGCCATCTCGATCTTTTCCGGTTGATCCCGGATGACGATGGTGTTCAATTGCTCATTGGCATGCATGCGCTTGGAGTCCAGCATGCTCTTCAGCAAGACCACCATGTCCTTGGCCTTCGCGGTTGATAGATAGAACGTTCGCACCATAAGATCCTGATACTGCTCCTGCTTCTGCTTGGTATTCGGGCTGATGATCATGACGCCGGGCGACACCACCCTCGAGAACAGACTGTTGCTGTTCAGAATCAGATTCATAGCGTCGTCAAACGGAGTATCTTGGATCGCGATGGTCACGGGATCATCGCGGACGTCCTTGTCGAAGATCAGGTTCATTCCACCCGCTTTACTGATCCCTTCCAATACCTCTTTTAGACCGGCGTTGCGAAAGCGAAGCGTAATGGGCTGTTTGCGGCGATCCTCCCGGTTCATCGCCTGTTGCTCTTCCGTGAGTTTCGCGATGCTTTCCAGCGGATCGGCAAAAGACGGGTCAAGCTCGGCGGCTTTGGAGTAACTTTCCATCGCCTCGTCAGTCCGGCCGAGCTGCGCAAGACGGTCTGCCTCCTTGTATTGCTGCCGCGACTCCTTCAACCGATTGGCTTCGGCGAATCCCGATTGATGTTCGGCATTCGTCGGCTCAATCGTCAGTGCCCGTTTGAACTGTTCGGCCGCCAAATCGAACTGGCGTTCCTTGAGATAGGCGCGTCCTTTGTCTCCGTATTGCGCGGCCGCCCGGTTCCTCGCCATCGCGTACTTTTCCAAAAGACTCGGACTAAAGGGATCATCCTTGAGAGCCTGTCGATAGGCCAGGCTCGCCTCCTCCCACTGTCCCGCGGCAAGCAGTTGGTCGCCACGCTTGAGATCTGACGACGTGAAGTACGCACAGCCTGCCAGCGATACCAACACCACGAACGTGACAATCCTGATAGGTGGACGCGCGCGGAAAACGGTCCTGAAAATGAAATCTTTCATACCCCTAGAAGGAACCAAAGAACGAAGAACTCTTCGTGAATAATTGGGAATGGCGATGCCAATCGGAGTCTAGCCCAACTCCAACACATTGTGGAGCAAAAGAGACTTTCCGACAGCCTCGACTATGGGGAGAACAGTGGTTTCAGAGGTTGTGGCGTGATACAGCCGCAGCAGCAACTTCTTCACAAACGCCAATACTTGATGCATGCAGGAAGCTTCGCTTGGTCGAGCAGGCACTTGACGTCGATCACCACTCCGTCATGCTGGCTTCTGAGCGGCAACAACAGGTTCTGAGAGTCCATCTCCGCATAGGCCCGATGGGCAACGGCCAGCACGATACCGTCCATATCCTTGAGCTGTTCCCACGTGCTCAGATGAATGCCATATTCTTCGACAGCTTCTTCAGATTCGGCGATCGGGTCATGCACCAAGACCTGCACGCCATACTCTTTGAGTTCGTGGATGATATCTGGAACCTTGCTGTTTCTCAGATCCGGGACATTTTCTTTGAAGGTCAGGCCCAGGACCGCGACTTTCAGGTCGTTGATAGGGCGATTGAGCTGACTTAACCGCTTCATCGTTTGCTCGGCCACAAACTTGCCCATTCCGCTGTTGATGCGCCGCCCCGCAAGGATCACTTGCGGGTGATAGCCGACAGATTCCGCTTTGCTCGTCAGATAATAGGGATCCACGCCAATGCAATGTCCACCGACCAGCCCGGGTGAAAACTTGAGAAAGTTCCACTTTGTTCCGGCAGCTTCCAATACCGACTTCGTGTCGATACCGAGGCGGTGGAATATGAGCGCCAATTCGTTCATGAGGGCGATGTTCAGATCCCGCTGCGTGTTCTCGATGACCTTGGCCGCTTCCGCCACCTTGATACTCGACGCCCGATGAATCCCGGCCTTCACGACCAAGGCATAGGTACTGGCGACGATCTCCAACGATTCCGCATCCTGGGCCGAAACCACTTTGACGATCTTCTCCAGCGTGTGCTCCTTGTCACCGGGGTTGATTCGTTCCGGGGAATAGCCGAGCTTGAAGTCCACACCGCATTTCATGCCGGATGTCTTCTCTAAGATAGGTTGGCAGACTTCCTCGGTGGCGCCGGGGTAGACGGTGGACTCAAAAACTACAATCGAGCCCGGCGAGAGATTGGCGCCGATCAATTCAGATGACTTGCGTAACGCGGTGAGATCCGGCTGCAAGGCCTCATTAATGGGTGTCGGCACCGCCACAATGATGAAATCGGCGGCCTTCAAATCCGCAGGTTCGGACGTAAACCGAATGCGAGCACTCTTAAGATCCACCTCGGACACTTCACCCGTCCGATCGAAACCTTTGCGCAACTCATTGATCTTTGTTTTGTTGATGTCGAAACCAACGACCTCGCCTTGCTTGCCGAACGCCACTGCAATCGGAAGTCCGACGTATCCGAGTCCGACGACGGCCACTTTCCTCGCTCTCACCGACTGATTAACCATATATTCCTCCTTGCAGAGTTTTCCCAGAATGGCAGAACCTCCGATTTCCGTCAACGAACTCAGGGAATCAACCTGGCCGGTCTGAGGGGATTGATCCAGTGAGCCTTGCACTGTTCAATTTCCACGCTCCTGTTCAGAAGAGCATCCAGTACACTGTGCCGTTTGATGGCATTTCTGCACAGCAGTTAGATTGCCCGCCGCTCGAACAAAAATTCACAAGTGATTGATTCCCGTGACAGCGCCTAGTGCGGCCTACAATGCGCCGCTGGACGCGGCGGAGGGGCATTGCTCTTGCTTTGTCCTCCGTGCCCTGATCCACGACTCAAAGACGTGACACCGCTTTATCGGGAAACGTCGACATGTGCGGCACTGTGGATCGGCCATCGTTCTGGTCAGATGCTGGTAACACGGAGGCTCGACCATGCCCCATCCACTGGGATCTTCCTCGATAGGTTCAATTGGGTTCAGACCATGCGCAGGGCTATTGGTGCTACTCAATAGGATTTGCCTATGTGGGATCCTCTTGGCTCTGACCACACCGGAAGCTGCTGTTGCTGAGAACCCTCCCCTGACCGCGGCCAAAACAGCTGAGTCCAAGAATACGGCGATAAAGGCGGGGCGATCTCATCGATTGATCAGAAAGCCGGCCCTATCTGTCGCCCCGATTAAGGAACACGCCATATCGTTATTTCCCCAAGAAACATCTCAAACTCCGGCTTCCAGATCGGTTCCACTTTCTCCACAAGCAGACTCGACTCTCGCGCCCCCAACAAGAACGGAAACTTCGGCTCCCAAGGTTACCTCGGCACAGGCTATTTCTTCCTCTCTCACCATCTCCAGTCCTTTGCCGATCGCCGCAGCATCACCCCCACCGAACAGTGCCACAGTCGTCCCGGCCGGTACTGCCAAGCCATTGGCCGCATCAGTTTCAGGATTGCCAGAGTCGGGGAGCAAGCGTGGCCGCAGCCTTCAACAGATCATTGCAGACGTGCCCAACCTCGCTCAGCTCATGTCGCCACCGGTCGTGAGGCCCGCCACTCCTCCCTCCTCTTCACCTCCGGTCCCTCCCATGATCCGAATCAATCCGATGAGCGTCTCCTTTACAGCCACACAGGGCGGCTCGGCACCTTCATCGCAAACACTCAGCATCAGCAACACCGGCGGCGGCACCCTCACCTGGTCGGCCAACGACAGCGCCGCCTGGTTGGCCCTCAGCCCCGCCTCCGGCACCGGGAACGGCGCCGTCACCCTGACCGCCTCCACCGGCAGCCTCACCGCCGGCAGCTACAGTGGCAGCGTCACCGTCAGTGCCACCGGTGCCACCCCCGTCACGATCCCCGTCGCCTTTACCGTGACGCCGGCCCCCGTGCCCCCGGCCATCGGCTTGAGTCCGACCAGTCTGTCGTTTACCGCTCAACAGGGCAGCGGCAATCCCGCCGCTCAAACCGTCACGATCAGCAACACCGGCGGCGGCACCCTCACCTGGTCTGGTCGGCCAACGACAGCGCCGCCTGGTTGGCCCTCAGCCCCGCCTCCGGCACCGGGAACGGCGCCGTCACCCTGACCGCCTCCACCGGCAGCCTCACCGCCGGCAGCTACAGTGGCAGCGTCACCGTCAGTGCCACCGGTGCCACCCCCGTCACGATCCCCGTCGCCTTTACCGTGACGCCGGCCCCCGTGCCCCCGGCCATCGGCTTGAGTCCGACCAGTCTGTCGTTTACCGCTCAACAGGGCAGCGGCAATCCCGCCGCTCAAACCGTCACGATCAGCAACACCGGCGGCGGCACCCTCACCTGGTCGGCCAACGACAGCGCCGCCTGGTTGGCCCTCAGCCCCGCCTCCGGCACCGGGAACGGCGCCGTCACCCTGACCGCCTCCACCGGCAGCCTCACCGCCGGCAGCTACAGTGGCAGCGTCACCGTCAGTGCCACCGGTGCCACCCCCGTCACGATCCCCGTCGCCTTTACCGTGACGCCGGCCCCCGTGCCCCCGGCCATCGGCTTGAGTCCGACCAGTCTGTCGTTTACCGCTCAACAGGGCAGCGGCAATCCCGCCGCTCAAACCGTCACGATCAGCAACACCGGCGGCGGCACCCTCACCTGGTCGGCCAACGACAGCGCCGCCTGGTTGGCCCTCAGCCCCGCCTCCGGCACCGGGAACGGCGCCGTCACCCTGACCGCCTCCACCGGCAGCCTCACCGCCGGCAGCTACAGTGGCAGCGTCACCGTCAGTGCCACCGGTGCCACCCCCGTCACGATCCCCGTCGCCTTTACCGTGACGCCGGCCCCCGTGCCCCCGGCCATCGGCTTGAGTCCGACCAGTCTGTCGTTTACCGCTCAACAGGGCAGCGGCAATCCCGCCGCTCAAACCGTCACGATCAGCAACACCGGCGGCGGCACCCTCACCTGGTCGGCCAACGACAGCGCCGCCTGGTTGGCCCTCAGCCCCGCCTCCGGCACCGGGAACGGCGCCGTCACCCTGACCGCCTCCACCGGCAGCCTCACCGCCGGCAGCTACAGTGGCAGCGTCACCGTCAGTGCCACCGGTGCCACCCCCGTCACGATCCCCGTCGCCTTTACCGTGACGCCGGCCCCCGTGCCCCCGGCCATCGGCTTGAGTCCGACCAGTCTGTCGTTTACCGCTCAACAGGGCAGCGGCAATCCCGCCGCTCAAACCGTCACGATCAGCAACACCGGCGGCGGCACCCTCACCTGGTCGGCCAACGACAGCGCCGCCTGGTTGGCCCTCAGCCCCGCCTCCGGCACCGGGAACGGCGCCGTCACCCTGACCGCCTCCACCGGCAGCCTCACCGCCGGCAGCTACAGTGGCAGCGTCACCGTCAGTGCCACCGGTGCCACCCCCGTCACGATCCCCGTCGCCTTTACCGTGACGCCGGCCCCCGTGCCCCCGGCCATCGGCTTGAGTCCGACCAGTCTGTCGTTTACCGCTCAACAGGGCAGCGGCAATCCCGCCGCTCAAACCGTCACGATCAGCAACACCGGCGGCGGCACCCTCACCTGGTCGGCCAACGACAGCGCCGCCTGGTTGGCCCTCAGCCCCGCCTCCGGCACCGGGAACGGCGCCGTCACCCTGACCGCCTCCACCGGCAGCCTCACCGCCGGCAGCTACAGTGGCAGCGTCACCGTCAGTGCCACCGGTGCCACCCCCGTCACGATCCCCGTCGCCTTTACCGTGACGCCGGCCCCCGTGCCCCCGGCCATCGGCTTGAGTCCGACCAGTCTGTCGTTTACCGCTCAACAGGGCAGCGGCAATCCCGCCGCTCAAACCGTCACGATCAGCAACACCGGCGGCGGCACCCTCACCTGGTCGGCCAACGACAGCGCCGCCTGGTTGGCCCTCAGCCCCGCCTCCGGCACCGGGAACGGCGCCGTCACCCTGACCGCCTCCACCGGCAGCCTCACCGCCGGCAGCTACAGTGGTGGCAGCGTCACCGTCAGTGCCACCGGTGCCACCCCCGTCACGATCCCCGTCGCCTTTACCGTGACGCCGGCCCCCGTGCCCCCGGCCATCGGCTTGAGTCCGACCAGTCTGTCGTTTACCGCTCAACAGGGCAGCGGCAATCCCGCCGCTCAAACCGTCACGATCAGCAACACCGGCGGCGGCACCCTCACCTGGTCGGCCAACGACAGCGCCGCCTGGTTGGCCCTCAGCCCCGCCTCCGGCACCGGGAACGGCGCCGTCACCCTGACCGCCTCCACCGGCAGCCTCACCGCCGGCAGCTACAGTGGCAGCGTCACCGTCAGTGCCACCGGTGCCACCCCCGTCACGATCCCCGTCGCCTTTACCGTGACAGCGCCACCGCCTCAGCCTACCATCAGTTTCAGTCCATCGAGCATTGGCTTCACCGGAACGGCCGGCAGTTCCAATCCAGCATCCAAGACCATCGTGGTCACGAACAGCGGAACGGGTACGCTGACATGGACCGCCACAGATAACGCCAACTGGCTGACGTTGTCACAATCGGGCAGTTCGTTAATAGCCGCAGCGAATATCGCGGGCCTGGCAGCGGGAAATTACAGCGGCGTGATCACAATCACCGCATCGGGCGCAACCAACACACCACGGACCGTGCCGGTCACACTTACGCTTACTGCCCCGCCACCGACGACCACCGGATCCGCCACGTTAACTTGGCAACCGAATACTGAACCGGATCTTGCCGGATACAAGGTCTATCGGGCCACCTCCTCGGGCGGATATGGCGCACCGATCGCGACACTGCAGGGAAATACTACGCAGTATGTGTCGAGCGGTCTACAACAAGGGACGACTTACTTCTTTGTCGTCACTGCTTACGACAGAGCAGGCAATGAAAGCGCTTTCTCAGCCGAGGTCAGCAAAAGCATCTATTAAATGTCGCTGGCGGCCGCGGCGGCGGAGCTTACTCTAGAGAAGAGTTACCAGACTTCTCAACTGTACGAATCCGGTTGAACGGTTTCACTAAGCTGTAGGAAAAGAAGTCCTGCATGCACGCTCTTGGAGATCGGCGTCGTAGCTTAAGACTCGAACATATGTGGAATGTCGTACAAGGATACAGACCGTCACATTCCATTTGGAAATCGAGAACTCAGACCGGATCCTGCAACTATTTGTTTTGTAGTATCAATCTCCACCACAAGCTGCCATAATTTGACGGCGAGCCCCTGGGCATCACTCTTGCTGATGACCCTGCCGGCACCAGCCGTTTCATGAATTTCAACTGATGAGATGAAATGAGGAGCAGGATCATGCGCATTGAGGGTAGGACGTTGCTTGCTGCAGCCGCACTTATCGTGGGCATATTCTATGGCGGTGAGACACAGGCGGGTGTTTACTTTGAGGAGGGCTTTGAGGGGACTTTGACACCCAATTGGTCCACTGATTCATGTAGTTATATGGGTATTAGCTCACCCGCTAATGGGTGCAACCCTTCCATCTCGTCTGATATGGCACATGGCGGCAGCAAGTCGCTCAAAGGTAACTATACAGGTACCTGTGCCGTCGCCGGCACACCTGGTGCCGATTGCGGAGTCTGGGCCTATCGCTCATACGGCCCGACTGATGACCTATGGCTGCGATTCTGGTATCGCACAGCGAATTTTACCTACAACTTCAGTAACACAAAGAACGTTTACCTAAACACTTCCTCCACAGGTGTACCAAACGGCGTCTGGGAACATGTTTACGGGTCCCGTGAAATAAGTTTCACGATGCAAAATGTCGTTGAAACATGCCCCAGCGGATCTACCGTCACCTGTGTGTACCTACCCAATGTCAGTTCTGTTCCGCTTTCCGATAATCAGTGGTACTGCATTGAAACGCACAACAAGATGAACACACCAGGGCAAGCGAATGGGGTCATTGAAGCGTTTGTTAACGGCGTACAAACGGTGGGGTACTATAACCGCACATTTCGCGGCACGTCATCCAACGGTGCTCCTAGTGGCAATTCTTCTACGGCTCAGTTCAGCGGCCTGAAAATCTTCGTTCAGGCTGGCTCCGGTTACATGTATTATGATGATTTTGCCGCAGGCAACACGAGAATCGGATGCGGTACCGGAACGGCGCAAGACGTCACGGCGCCAGCAAGCCCTTCCGGCCTGCGCATACAATAGCGACTGCTGAGAGCTTGTCTCCCCAAAAACGATGTATCACTCCGTGTGCGACGTCAAGGTTCTAAATTGATAAGCACGGTATCGCCTGATTTGGCGACTAGCCGACCTCTCTCAAGAAGGAACCGTTCAAACTCTTCTGATAGCTTGTATCCCCATAAGAAATCGTATTTCAAAAAAATGTTTTGCCAGTTTATCTGTTCAATTGGAGTAGTGCGCTCAACTTGCATATATCCGGTTTCTGTCGATCGAAGGTATATGGGATGCACATCTTTCCAGGCGTATATGGTCGGAACGAAGGAATTCCGATAGATGGTCGCATAATGCGCCGTAAAGAAAAAGTGCATGTCCCAAAGCCACTCTCCAGTTGGTGATGGGTCATGGACTATCATGGGATAGAGTCGGGCGCCATCCGGCAAATGGCTCATAATCTGCACCTGCTTCCGCACTTCTTGCCCAATACGATTCCAATGGTACCAAACCTCTCCGGTTCGTAGAACACATAAGCTCAACAACCCTATCAAGACATAGCTCCCTGCTGTTTTAGAGACGTCGATACGAACTGCGAGGAGGAGGAACACGGCTGCTGGCAGGAGAAATCGACGATCTATATAACTCGATTGAATCCCCCCATTCATGGGTGCTATGAGATAAAGAATCAAAAAAGCCCCTCCCACCATGAGGAGCTCCCAGCTGACAATTGAGGCCGCTTTCCTTCGCATACCAATGAACACCAACAACATGAAGGCGGTCCCCAAGCAAAGGTCGAAGATGAGGTTATAGCTTAGGAATGGGTATAGCAATCCCGTGAGCTTCTTTATGATTAAGGGGTGCCACCATCCCATCGGCAGCCTATAGTCAATTCCCAAACTGTAATAGATATAGGCCACAGTGGGAGCAAGTAACGGTAGGAGACCTAAACCGTGCGCTATTCGGAACACTCGCGCCTTGATCGACTGCAATCCTGTCAAACACAGGAGAGAGATCGCTAAGAATACAAAGGCTGAAAGGTGGGATATGTAACAGCCCATCGCAAGAGCGGAAATCACTACCAGGTTGAAAGGTGTCCAGCGGTACTCGAATCGAATCCATGCTGCTACTGTGATAAAGAACAACCCCACGCCAAACATGTAGTTTACAAATCCGTAAGACATAGTGAAGTTATATGTAAAGAAAGTAGCCGCCAACGCGCTCCAGTTCGAATGAGCCTGAACGGCACTGCCTAGCAAGTGGATTCCAATGCCAAACGTCAGAATAATGAGTGACAGGAAAACCTTACTCGATGTCTCTAAACTCATGCCGAACATCAGATTTGGCACAATGAGATCCATGGCCAGGTTGGGAAGAATGCGGCCATCACGCTCATATGTAGCTTGGTACGACGCGCTCTCGTTATACGCATGAAGTATGAAGCTCCGCGCCAAATGATTGGGGTAATCATGCATGGCGGGATATGGAGTCAGCCAAATGGGGCAAAGCTGAAGGAAAATGAGAATTGCAAACGCGAGGAAATACGTTCGGTTTTCTTTCATGTTGATGGAATCAATCATTTGCAATCAAAAGGGAGGGCGGAAAATCCAGTCGGCCGATCAATAGGACAGAAGTTTCCAGCCAACACGCCACATTCTTTATTCTCTCATCAGTTTTTCAAGGTTCAGCTTGCCCTATTCTGACTCTGACAGCGCCTGCAAGGTGATCGAGCAGATGGACCAATCCGACAGCACCAAACATCATCACGAGAGGAATTATAGGGAGTGTGTAGCGGAACAAAGGGAAGGTAAGCCAATGTAAAATGACGAAATAGCCGATAAGAAGGAGGGGCAGGATCGACCACCTCACACGATGGGTCCAAGCAACCCCAGCTCCGAGAATCGCCAAGCAATACAATGGAATATTTGCGCCCAGAACAATCCTGTGATTGGCCCCCGACTCTGTCGCGAACCAGACTCGGCTCAGTTTCTTAAGCATAAAAATACCGAAACCAACCGGATCTTTCGCGAGCATATCCTTGTGGGTCTGGATTGCGATCCTGAACAAATACTTGTCCTTCTCCTTGAAGCTGCTCCCGCTTGGAGGAGCAGGGAGACCTCTCTCCGCCATTCTTGAATACAGCCTTGGCAGCTCAGGGACTCTTTCGTCTATCGTCCACAGCTTCTCGGAAGACCCCCAGAGGAAGACGCCTGCGGCTCTGGCGACCGGAATGAAGTCATCCAATACCACCATATTTCGGATTCCCCAAGGCAGGATTACAAGCGTGAATCCCGCAATGAGAACCGCACAGTCAAGCAACCACCGTTTGGCAGCCGGCCGTCCGATGAACCACAACAATGGAAATACCAAAGGCAGAAACTGCGTCGTACCTCTCGTGAGGGTCGCGAGGCCGAGCAGGATACCGGTCCAAGCAAACGCGGCCCATTTCTGACTCTGCATCGCGCGAATCGCCGACAGGATGAATGCGGACAAGAGGAAGGTAAACAAGGTTTCCGTTCCGACATAGAGGGTGGCATAAATTGCGAATGGATAGACTCCCCACATGGCGCTTGCAAGAATTCCTGCCTTCCAACCGAAGATTACTTGAGCGATTCGATAAAGGAGGAACACCGTGCAGGTATCGAGAACAATCTGCAGGATAATGACAGGAACTTGATCGGAACCGAGGATTAGCAGAAACCCGGCGATTACGACCGCATAAATGGGAGGCGTGAACACAGGATACTCCGGATCCGCAAAACCCTTTCCATTCACAAGTTTGTCAGCCCCCCCTAGGTAGGCAAGGCTGGCATTCGTTGAAAGGTCAGGAGGAGGAACGACAATCCACGAGACGATTCTGACCGCAAACGAGACGACCAGAATGATTGCCAGGAGCTTATGAATCTTTATTCCGTCGATTGTCTGTCTCACAGCATACCCATAAGGTCCGACCTGATTGTTAGACGAGCGGTACAGTGTGTCGCGCGTTGAGAGATTCGACAAGGGGTGATGTTATGTAGACTTCATGTACATCTGTCGCCAGGCCATAAGAACGAGCAGGGTCCAGATCCTGGTTTCATGGTTGCGCATGGATCGTTCGTGTTCATCGATCAGCTTGTCGACAGCCCTTGCATTGAAGAATCCGCATTCTCTTACATTGGCCGGATCCAAGTAATTCCGGACCAGATCTCGCAATGGCCCACGCAGCCATTGACCGAGGGGAATTGAGAACCCTTGTTTCCGTCGGTTGAGAATTGAATTCGGGAGGAGACCTGTCAGCGATTTGATCAGAATATGTTTTTTCTCCCAGCCTTTCAATTTGTATTTCGACGGAATCGCGGCCGCAAACTCAACCACTTTGTGATCGAGAAAAGGAACCCGCACTTCGAGCGAATGCCACATGCTCAAGCGGTCCGTCTTGCGCAGTTCGTCGTCGGGAAGGTACGTCTCCATATCCGCCAGCAACATCCAATCAAGCAGATCTCCACAGGCTGTGGTTCGTTCCATCGCATTCGGGGTGGAGTAATTATCCGAGGCCTTGAGCGATTCCAATACTTCCTGGCTGAGCAACCCTGTTTTCTCTCGTTCATCGAAGGCAGAGAGATAGCGCTGATACCGCTGGGGCAATGGAAGATCGGCCGCTTCGGCGAACCGCTTGACACGATCAACCCATGGACCGGCGGCTGAGATTTCCGGCAGTCGATGAATCAGCCTGTCAAGAACCGCCCGACGCAGCGCCTTGGGTATTCTTCGATACTGTTCCGCAGCCAATGCGCCACGATAGCGTTCGTATCCGGCAAAAAGCTCATCGCCGCCGGTCCCGGACAGAGCAACGGTGACATACTTCCTGGCGGCCATTGAGATCATGTAATTCGGGATCACCGAAGAGTCTGCGAACGGCTCGTCGAATGACTGAATGATCGCGGGAAGCATTTCCTCGATCTGGGTTTGAGGATCTTCATAGAGGTATTCGGAGTGATCCGTTGCGTACCGGTCTGCCACCGCTCGTGCAAATGGCCTCTCATCCTTGCCGGCCTGTCCATCCTCGAAACCGATCGTGAAAGTCTTTACTTTTCCCTGCCCTGCTCTCGCCATCAGAGCGACGATGGCGCTGGAGTCGATACCTCCGCTCAAGAAGGCCCCAAGCGGAACTTCACTCACGAGGTGTAGCCGTACCGCTTCTTCGAGATGATGAAGGAGACCTTCTGCATAATACTCGATCGGCTTCTCACTCTCGCTGCCGGGCTTTAGCTGCCAGTACCGGCGAAGATGGAACGTCCCGCTATTCCAGATACCGACATGGCCGGGGGGAATTTCATGAATGTCTTGGTAGATGGTATGTGGGCCAGGTACATACTTAAGCGTGAGGTAATCAGAGAGCGCGCGGAGATTGATCTGTCGCTGAAAGTTCTCGATGGCAAGAAGACACTTCAGTTCACTACCAAAGTGAAGAGCCTCTTTCTGTTTCGAGTAGTATAATGGCTTGATCCCAAGTCGGTCTCGGCCAAGAAGAAGCTTCTTGTGGCGATCATCCCAAATCGCGAAAGCGAACATGCCCCGTAGGTGATCAAGAAAGCCTTCCCCGTATTCCTCGTAGAGATGGACCAGACATTCCGTATCGGAAGACGTGGCTAAGCGATGCCCTTGTTTCTCAAGCTGTTCTCTGAGCTCCCGATAGTTGTAGATCTCCCCGTTGAAAACCACCCATACCGTCCGATCCTCATTGTGGATCGGCTGCTTTCCGGAATGCACATCGATAATTGCCAGCCTTCGCATGCCCAGGCCCACGCGGTCGCCGAAATAGAATCCATCGTCATCAGGACCTCGCCTGGTAATGAGGGCGCACATCCGCCTCACCAGCGGTTGGTCGTCAAATCCCGGCTCTGCATGAGCCACTCCAACAATGCCACACATTGAGCTATACCTCAGCGATTCAGATTCTGTGACGACGTCGACACACGGGACATTCGCCCCCATTGCCGCCGACCATACCCAAGTAATCCCATCAACTCGATGACAAGACGCCATGGCAAGAACAGGGGAACAAGTAGCAATCCGACCAATGCTCGTATCGGAGCATCCGTAGAAATCACTCCCATAAGAAAATATCCGGCAATCGCAGTAAACACCCCCATGGTCCAATACAGCATAAAGTTCCAAGCCTGACTATCGGAAATGATCCAACCACCGGCGAGACAGAGAATCGCCAGAGATGCTTGGCTGGAATAGTTCGGCGCGACAAGTGTCGCAGCCGAATCAATCAAAGAAAAGGACCTTGTCAGTATCCCCTTTCTGATCATCGCCAACACTTTTTCACCCATCACGGCATAGCGACCGCTGGCCCATCTCAGGCGTTGCTGGGAAGCCTGTTTGAGACTATGCGACTCCTTCGCGAATGTCTTTGCGGATGGATTAAAATAGATGTGCGCTCCGCTTAGCAGAAGCTCTACCGAGAATTCCCAATCTTCACCGACCGAGAAAGCAGTCCATCCATGGCGATCTAATACCCCCGTGCCGAGGCACATCCCGGTTCCCGTCAGCATCCCGGGAAGACCCAGCACCGTTTTACCCGCATAGTATCGGCCGTTCCGCAACACACCGGTCACGGCTATAATTCTTGTAAAGGGGCTCGCCCACGGATTGGAAATGTAATTATAGCCTTGTTGGACATGGTAACCGGCCTGAAATTGCACATTGACCGCGGAAAGCAGCTCACGATCGACAACCGTGTCCGCATCGACTATCACAATGGCGTCGAATGCCATCTGTGTGCTTCTCGCCTGCTGAATGCCCCAGGCCAAGGCAGCTCCCTTCCCCGGTTGTCCTTCACATCGCTCAAAACATTCCGCCGTCATGTTCCTGGCGACGGCTGCCGTTCCGTCATGGCACCGATCCGCAATCACGAGGACCCTGTACTTATCGCGAGGATAGTCGAGACGCTGCAGACTCTCCAAGGTGCTTGCTATCCCCGCCTCTTCGTCATGTGCTGGGATCATGACAAGGAACCGGGCCTGCTCTGTACTGGCCGGAGTCACGGGAGCCCGATAGAAGCACGAGCACAATGCCAGAATCCACTGATACGCGACCAACAACGTGAGCGGGATTAGAATCAGAAAGAGGGGTACTCCAATGAGCGTATTCATAAGATCGCGCAGGGGTTACGTACCGAGGAATTTGTGCGCGGGATTATCGACGTCCTTTGCCAACAGAGCAACCGCTGAAGTGTCATACGGCAACACGCGGAAGACCTTGGCCACGTTGATCGGGGGCTTGCATGGACGAAGCATCTTTTGCAGCAGCGTGGCACACCAGGAAAGCGGCACCAACAGGACAGTCGGGAGCCAGAGGACTGTGAGATCGGGATTATTCTTTCGCAGATGATCCAGAAGTTCGCGCTTGGTCGGCAGCACCGGATCAAGCAGATTCAAAGGACTCGGTACGCTGTCCCAAGTATCTGTCATCCAGGCTAGGAACCGACCGGCAAACCTCACGTCGACAACTCCAAGCCTATCATATGATGAGCCGACAGCCACAAAGAAATTCCCCAGCCTTTTCCCGAGACGGCCGGGAGGATCGAATTCACCGTAGTCCACCAACGCCCCCGGACGTATGACTTTGACCGACAGACCGAGTTCGACTCCCAAATCGACCGCGCGCCGTTCCGACTCCAACTTCCCCCACACATAGGGTCCCGATCCTTTGCTATTGGACTCCAACGGATGGTGGTTCCCGATTGGTCTCCCCTTCGCTTGAGCCAGCACGGCGAGACTGCTCACATGGATGAAATGCGTGATGCCGGAGGCCGCCGCCCCCCTGACCATGTGAATCGTGGCATCGAGCGAGTTACGTTGATGCTCGTCCCATCCGCCCGCGGTCTCGGCTGCCGCATGGATGACTGTATCGATGCCTTTGAATAGAGATGCATCAGCCCCAGCGGCAATATCTCTCGTGACATATTCCACCCCGGCGATGCGCTCCCATGGGGACGGCTCGCGACGAGCCACGACGCGCACGCCACGACCGCGTGAGATCAGTGCTCGGACAATTTCTTTCCCCAGCAGACCTGTTCCCCCCGTGACGAGCACGCCTCGATAATCCACCGATCCCGGCGCCGCGGCTGCCAGAGCCTTGGCCTCAGCGGCCTTCAGAACATCGGCAACCTGTTGGCAAATCCCCACGGTATCCAGCAGGCTTTCGGGAGAAAGCGGAGGAGAGCTATTCGTGCGGATAGAATTGTAAAAAGCCGAGAAGAGTTCCATTAGACCGGGGTAATTGCGCTGGCTGTTGAGAACGCGGCGCGCCATTGCTGATGTCGTGCTCGACAGCAGCTGCCACGCCTGCCGATAAGGGGCCAATAATTTGTCGATGCCGGATGAACCAGGTCCAATGTGCCGCTGAGTCGTGCTTCGAACATAATCGGCGAAAAGTGCTCCGTTCTTCCCGACCACCCGCAGATAACTTTCCACAGGACGCCCCTCGAGCGTCACGACCAACGTTCCGGTAACGCCTCCACGGCGCAGGAGCGCATGGACTGTTCCTGCATTGTTGAACTCCAGCGATACAAGCTCGGTGCGCCCTTCCGCTGCTTGTTCTAGAATATGCAACAGTAGGTAGACCGGATGGGGAATAATATCAAGCATTTGATGATCGGCCCGGAGCACCCTTCGTCCACCAGGTGCATGTCGGGTGGTGCGGAAGGAGAAATAACTCTCTACATGAACCACAGAGCCGATCGACGTCAGGTATTGCTTCAGCACCCTGGTTGGCGACTCGTAAAGCAACTGGTGACCGGCACAGACCAGCAGATTCCTGTCGCGAGCTTCCTTCAGGATACGCTCCGCGTCTTCCACTCGCTCGGTAAAGGGCTTTTCAACGTAGATATGGCATCCGGCTTTCAATGCCGCTGATGCCAACAAGGCATGGGAAGCCGGGGGCGTACAGATGTGGATGACATCGGGCCTTTCGGCGGTAAGAAGGTCTTCAGGACTGCTGTAATGTTTAGCCCTGGGCGCGACCTTCTTCATGGCCACCTGAGCCGCATCGGAGGGATCCGCCACAGCAACAAGATCCGCGCCGGAGCATCTGAGAATCGCACGAGCATGGTGCTGAGCGTGCCGGCCAGCACCGATGAGCGCGATCCTTAACGAACGGGTAGATGACTGTTCGTCGCCGATGTTCATTCGTCGCTCTCCGCTGCGACAAGTTCTCTATAGAGCAGTGAAACCTGATGAGCCATATCCTCTGCTGAGAACTCACGCTCAACCCGCTTTCTTGCAGACTCGCCCATCGTCTTGACTAATTCCGGGGACCTGATCAGCTGCACGCATTTTGTCGCAAGAGCATCCACGTCCTTCGGCTCGACCAGAAAACCCTCGACTCCATCCTCAATGACTTCCGGAACTCCTCCGACGCGGCTGGCCACGATGGCGCGAGAGGCCGACATCGCTTCGAGAAGCGCCATAGGAATCCCTTCGCTCAGTGATGGAAGCATAAAAACATCCAGTGCCGACATCAATTGCTGACAGTCCTCCCGATGTCCGAGAAAAACTACGCTCCGAGAAATTCCCAATGCCCGGGCTTCCTCTTTAAGCTCCTTGCGAATATTGCCGTCTCCCACGATGAGCACTTTGCAATTCGGCTCCGAGCGCAAGAACAGTTTCGCTGCTCGCAAGAGATACTCCAATCCTTTTACAGGCGTCAGCCGGCCGACCGCCCCGATCAGCCAAGTTCCATTGTCTATGCCGAGGTCGGCTCGCATAAGCCGCCGCTCCTCCTGCGTTGGCACAGCCCTGAGGTCTATTCCATTTCGAATGCATACGACCCTTTCAACATCTTTCTGCTTCTTGAGGTGTCCTTGAATTGTTTCCGAGACGGGAATGAGGACATCGACGCAACGGCGATGGACACTCCGCTCAAGGGATTCATAGAGATACATCTTTAAGGCATTGAAACCGACAAACGGTTCGGTGAGGCCGTGCACCGTTCGCATGACAGTGCGAACACCGGCCAGCTTCGCGGCAGGGGCTGCGAGAATCGTGTCTTTGTATTTGTGCGTATGCAGGAGCTGGGTATTCGATCGCCTGAATTCACGGACCAGTTCGCGAAAGATTCTCGGCGATCCCCACAGATGCTCCGGAAACACCTTCGTAGGGATACCGAGACCGCTGATTTCCTTTTCCAGCCTTCCTTCATTGAAAAGGATCACGGCAAGGCTCAGATCCGGTTTGTGCAGCAGCTTGGATAGTAGGACCTTGAGCTGCACCTCTGCCCCGGCCCATAAATCCGCGACCGCCACATGGCAGACTCTGATAACGCCGTTTTCGTTACGAACCATCCTGTTTCTATCGTTCAGAATTGAAAATAGATAAACGCCGGAGATTCCAGAGTGAACCCGCAAAACAGAACCAATAGCATGGCATAGGCACTGGCCTGAACTGGAACGGGAAGTCTTAAGAATTGTGATTCCACTTTCTGGACCCTCTCGATCGGAACTATATGAAGCAGAATTGCCAGCCCAAGGATCGCATAAAATATCCCATGAAACTGAGTTCCCCACCCATTTCTCAGAACGCTTTCAATATAGCGCACTAGCTCGGATAGATCTTGAACTCTGAACAAGAGCCATCCAAAAACAATCAAATGAAAACAAATCAGCTGCTTGCGTACGGTAATCCACCAACGGCTGAGAGTGGGTCCCCCCCCCTTGTCTCTCCATAAGATCAACAAGAATCCATGGTAGGCACCCCACACAATGAAATGCAGGGCCGCACCATGCCAGAGACCGCCCAGCAACATCGTAATCATCAGATTCACGCGCGCGCGCCATGGTGTCCCCCGATTACCTCCAAGACTTATATAGAGGTAGTCCCTTAGCCACGTTGAGAGCGATATATGCCATCTGGTCCAGAATTCTCTTACACTTTGAGACAGGTATGGTCTGTCAAAATTTTTCGGGAGGTCGAACCCGAGAATTCTAGCGAGTCCGATTGCAATGTCACTATAACCTGAAAAGTCATTGTAAATCTGAAAGGCATATGCATAGAGAGCGATGATAAGATCCCAAGAAGAGAACGCTGCCGGATTCGCAAATACCTTATCGACTGCGAGTAGCCCCAAGAGGTCGGCAATGACAATCTTCTTGAACAATCCTCTGAATACCAGCAAAAACCCATCTTGTACACGTTCTGGCGTGACAAGCGGGAGACGGTGAAGCTGAGGGAGAAATTGCTTCGCACGGACGATAGGTCCGGCAACCAGTTGGGGGAAAAACGCCACGAACACCGCGAACTTCAAAAAGTCTCTCTCAAGGACCTTTTCTCCGCGATACAAATCAATGGTGTAGCTCATCGTCTGAAAGGTATAGAAGGAGATGCCGACGGGCAGCAACAACTCGTGCTTAAGAAATGAAATATCCAACCCAAGAAAGATCATGGTCGGCCCCGCCAGCTCAACGAAGAAGTTGTAATATTTGAATACACACAACATGCCGAGATTCGAACAGAGACTCGCGATTAGGATCGCCCTTCTCACGTTGGGCCGCGACTCTTGTACTATCAGGCGTCCAACCGTATAGTCGACAACAGTGGACAGTGCTAGAAGTCCTGCGTACCGCCAATTCCAGGACATGTAGAACAGATAGCTCGAGACCAGGAGCGCCAACTCCCGCCAGCGCTCGCGATCAAAGGCAACTATGTAGGCCATGAAGACCAGTGGGAAGAAGAACAGGAATTCTGCGGAATTAAAGGTCATTGAATAGGTCCGTGCTGCGCGATTGAAGGCTTAGGATCTTTATTCTCTCGTTTGATGAGCGCCTCTCCCATTACCTCCGCCACGGCTTCATGGCCTGCCGGCGAAAAGTGCACAAAATCCTTGAACAATTCATGACGACCGGCCACTGAGCTTTCTAGATCGATCAACATGATCCCTTCTTCAGATGCAACTCTTCTGACAGTTGCATTCAGCCGTTCAACTGATACGACCCATCCTTCCACTGACAGGAAGCTGCTGTACTTGAACATGCCTAGGGCGACATCCTTCGGGAATGCTGCAAGATCCTTTCTTGTGTGACTCGTCGCAAATGTCGTGAGGACTGGCACAGATCCCATGGATCTAACGGTATCGATAAAAGTCCGCAGCATCGCCACATACTCCTGTTCTCCCTTGAGTCCCAGATCATTCACAAGGACACGGCTGGCACCAATTCGTGCTGAAATCTGTCCCTTGACGTTTGCATAGATCGTCGTATGCTCGACCAACCAATTCGCCCATGTTATAGGTCCCGCTGCCTTGGGTTGATTGTTCGGTTGTGCTGCTCCTTGCACCCGATTACCTGCGAGAGTTCGTTTGGCAATAGAAGAAATCGACAATGACATCTGATAGAGAATGACATAATCAGGTTGCCATTGTTTGCCAAACTGCCTCAGATCATTTACGTTTTCCGGAATATCGAGCCCTGCCCTCGAGGCATTTAGTACCACTGCATTGGATCCCTTCTCCTTCAAGAGGCGTTCGAGAACATTTGGGAATGTCATCGAGGGCGAAAGATAAATATCTTCCGCATGTGACGATGACGCTATCCAATATCGATGATTAGGAGATACCTTTTCCTGTGGAACAATCCTACTACGAAACGGGAAACTCGGAGTCGGTCCGAATTCCTGAGTGCCGTGCTGTCCTGCAGGCGCACTCTCACTCGTGACCGGAAATCCGAAAATCAAGGTTTCCCAGCCACGATGTTTCGCCCGAACCTCCAGCCCCAATTCCAGAGCGATTAGGGCGCAAGCGATCCAGAAAACCATTCTAAGCGAATTCAGTTTCAACGGATTCTTCTGCGCAAGATTGAAAAGTGGAATGCCAGAATATTTGTGAGGTCATTAGGGTGCGAGCCCGAATGAACAAGACTTTGGCGAGGTTGGTTTAGCTTCGAGCTTTGGCAACGGGACGCCGGCAAGATTCGGTCCCCGAACCACTGTCGTTTTCGTTTCGCCGTCGACTACTTCTGAAACATTTCGGAGCGCCACCACGAAGGCGATCATAATCCATAGACTCGGATACCAGAGGGTGGAGATAAATACTCCACTAACGATAAACCCGATCAAACTGCCTTCCATGGCTCTGGCAAGGTACATACGAACATCTTCACCAACTTTCATGATTTGACCGTGCTTTCGCACCGACTCAGCAGGTGCGAGCTTGACCCTCACAAATTTAAGATCTTTGTAGCATTGATAGAACATCAGCCCGATAATGATGATGCCGGCAAGTCCCAACTCTGAAATCAGTGTAACCCAGGCCGAGTGTGCCTGCCGGCCGGCTATGGATCTTCCTTTAAACGTCCGTCCTTCCTGATAGATATCAAAGGCCCAGGGGAAATTACTCTGCCCGATCCCTATGATCGGATTCCAGTAAAACATCTCCATTCCAATGCCCCAGGTATAAAACCGTTCGGCGCCGGTACCATGCTGAAGCGTTTGATCGCTGGTTGAAGAAGCTATTTCGTCCCAGTAGGATTCTGGTGCAAGCACCACCATAAAAACCACCGCCACAGCCAATACAATCAGGGCATTCATTTTCCTGGGAGAGCGATACCAGCAGTAGGCCCCAACCGCAGCCAGTCCCATAAACCCTCCGCGCGACAGACTGGCCATGGCCGCAAGAATGATGATTCCAAGAACACCCAGGTATTTCAACCGTTGCACGACATTGGTTGCAGAGAACATCAAAAAGTAGGCGAAGGGCGCAGCCATGTCCATTACCATGCAGAAGTCATTTTCGTCTCCCATCCACGAACCGATACCTTTTCCTCCCTTCAGTGTTCCCATCACTGCCAGAAATCCATGAATACCGATCCACAACTTCATGAGGGTCATCATCTTTTCTGTAGAATCAACGAACGTGATAATGCCGAGATACACACAGTAGAGAAGAACCGTATCCTTAAATGTCATGAGCGCCCAAAAATTGTTTGTGGCGATCGGCACATGAATTGCCATGATGCCAAGGAGTGGTATCCAGAGCCTCGTTTGAAGTCTGGAAAAGTTGATCTTTCCTGAACCCAACACTTTCCAGAGAATCAATATTGAAAGCCCCATCCCAAAGGGAATGCCCTTGATGCCCGGAAGCTGATCTTGAGGACGCCCAAACTCAAAAATCAGATATGCCAAGACGAGATAAAAGCCTGCTTTGCTTTCTGGCTGTCCCTGAGGCCGCAAGCCTAGTTGAAGATTCGGATTGCGGCCGGGAAGCGGCTGCAACTGGCTGGCCTCTCCTGGCCCCTTCGACCCCTGGAATGCCGCGGTAGGATACATCCGGAATTCCTACTACCCAATGCGAAGGAGGCTGCGGTAGAGTTGCTGGTAGTTCTCACCCATGCGTCTGGCACTGAAGCGTCGCCGAATCCTCTCGACGGCATTTCGACCGAGTGTCTCACGCATAGTCCCATTAGCCAACAACCTGCACAGAGCGTCGGACAAGGCTTCGGAATCATTCGAGGACACTAGCAAGCCTGTTTCTCCTTCTACGACCAACTCCGCGTTTCCTCCCACCCGAGTTACCACGGCAGGTCGACCGGCCGCCATCGCCTCCAAGAGTGCCAGCGAGAGACCTTCCGACAGGGAGGGCAGCACAAAAACGTCCAGACTAGCCAAAATCATCGAGATGTCGTTACGCATTCCCAGAAAGCGGACATGTCGTTCGATCCCCAACTCCTTGGCCTGATCCTTGAGCTGATCCTCCAGGATCCCCCGTCCGACCAGCAAGAGCACAACCTCGGGATATCGAGAGAGAACGGCCGGCATCGCATCCAGCAGATACCGATGCCCCTTCACCGGATACAGGCTTCCAATTGCTCCAACGACAAGTCCGTCGCTCAACAAACCTAATGCTGCTCGACTCTTGATCATTTCCTCACGGGTTACCGGTCGGCCCAGTTCCACGCCGTTATAGATCACTTGAACTGCCGCATCTGCAAGACCGATTTTGTCCATGACGAATCGCTTGAGGTCTTCTGAAACCGCCACCAGCTTTCCGGATCGAGCGACCATTCGGTAGGCTAGGCGGCGTCGCCGCTTTTCCCAAAAATAATTTTTCCCGTGGATGGTCCCCACGAAGGGGAGGCCGGCCAGGCGAGCAATAATCCAGCCATAGACAATCGCGCTGAACTCATGGGTATGGATAAGACTTACATGTTCACGCCGAACAAGTTTCCAGCATTCTCGAAACCATCTCCAACCGAACATTCCCCTTATGGGCAGCACATGCACACCCAATCCTTTGCTTTCACATTGCTCCTTGAGCCAGCCTGGACGAAACAGCCCGATGAGGACATGAAAGCCAAGCTCCTCCAGGGAGGCGGCAAGGCTGCTGATCATTCGTTCTGCACCGCCTGGACCGCTACTCGTGGAGAGGAACAGGATAGTCTTGCCGCTTGCCTGATTCATCCTATTTCTGCCCGACAAAGCAAAATGAGTGACAGAGACGCCCCTTACCCTCCAAGACGGTAAGGATCTTCAGCAGGGCCAAATATACGTTTTGCCGGAAGGATAGTCTCGATCCATCACTCGTCAGAGCTGACAGATGCTTGACAACAGCCCCTCGCACCAACGGAACAATGGAGGTGGGATTGCGATAGTCGGGCCATGGGAAGTAGGACTCTATTTTGGAAAATTCTGCCTCTCGAATGAGTCGATGATATTGGCTCAACGAATGCGTGTAGGTGAAGTACGGCCCTCCCGTCCGAAAGCGGCAATAGAGATTGGCCATGACCCTCGGCATCAAACTGGTAAATCGCAGAAAGCTATGGTCATCGTGGTCGCCCAGCATGTACCGAAGACTAAACCGGTTCTCGATCCCGATATAGACATGCCCGCCTGGTTTGAGTACTCTTCTGGCTTCCCGCAGAGCCTGTTGCTGAAGTTCAATTGGATTTCTCGCTGTGTCGATGCCGCCCAGCCATTCCAAAACCCCGTTGAACGCCACGATGTCCACGCTGTTGTCCGGAAGCGGCAGCTTGATCGCCGAGCCCAGAACCGGCGTCACATTGAATTTCTTATCCTGGCGACAGCGAATCTGGACGAACTTGACACGCTCAAAGGTGGCATCCAAGGCAACGACCGTACCCACCTCCTGAGAAATCGGAGCCGCATTCGTTCCCCACCCGCAGCCGACGTCCAGGAAAGTCGATTCCGGACCATGCGGAATGATGCTGATCCATAACGAGCGACTCTCGTCATCCACGTACTTGTAGATGAATGGATCCTGGATGTGTTGTTCGAACGCCTTCCTGTATCCGAGCCGTTCCGAGTCTTTGAGAATGGTCGTCATCAGGTCTTTCGGCACCTCACCATGATAGGTCGAGAGTTCGGAAAAACAGGGAATCCCTCCTTGGATCGGGTACCGTCGATCACAAGTTGGGCAACTGTATGCATCGGAAAGTTTCGTCAGCGTTCCTTTGCATTCCGGGCAGCAAAACTCCGCCCAATACCTCGTTGCCGGTTTGGCCGCGTATTGGCCTTGATTCATATTATTCCTTTCCATCGACGTTTGCGGCGACGGCTTTCCCGGATCGCTCGTGCCTGCCCAGCTTTTCCAACAGATGGTCACAAGACTCCTTGATTCGGTCAAAACACAACTGGAAGTCTTGCCTGCCGCCACGATGAGGATCGGCAATATCGAGCGAGCCTTTCCTGCAGAATCGACCAAGCACGAATACCTTGTGCCGATCCTGCGGATACAGTTTCACAATCCGCTCCTTTTGAGCCATTTCCATCACCAACACCAGATCCGCCTGCTGGATCAGTTTCTGATGGATAGGCCTTGCGGCATGGCTTTCCAACGAGATCCCATGTTGCCCGGCGACTTCCCGCGCCAATTTGTGGGCAGACATTCCCGGGAATGTATCGACCCCGGCTGAGACAATTGTCAACAAGCGCCCTTCCTTCCTGACTTTCTCTCGCAAATAGACTTCAGCCAGAGGACTGCGGCATAGGTTTCTCGTGCAGACGACAAGAATAGTCCGTACAGGCAGCGGCAAACTTTTCGGCACCTTCCTTTCGAACATTTCCCGGAGAAATCTCAGACGTCGATAGCTGTGCCTCCCCGTCTCCTGCAAACCGTAGAAGCATCTCCGTAGGTGTTCCCTGAACCACGCCGCGGTGATCCGACTCATGCATGGCCTTTGACCAGAGCCGTCAGGTATTGCCGCAGTTCATATCGCGCGGGAGCGGGATCTTCCCAACGCTCGATTTCGTAATGAAGATCATGTTGGAAAAAACGTAAAAAGTCCAAAACATTCCGGACACGTGACGGATAGCCCGGGGGAAGTTTGAGGCTTTGGTTTGATTTAAACGTTCTCATCAATAAATGGTCCAAATCTCCCAAGAACCATCGTGATTTCACACCTGCCCGGTAGCTCCCATGAGGCAGGGCAACAGGCAGCCCCTTGACGAGCTGATAGAGAAGATGGGGGAAATTGATCCCTGCATCGAGCGCGAGTTGGAGCGAACCCCAAAATCGGCCGTTGATTTCCATCAGGTTCGGAATACCGGTCCCGTGCTCGACCTTAAACTCTACCATCGCCACGCCGTGCCATCTGACTTTCTTAAGCAATCGTACCGCATGATCCGTCATTTCCTTTGGAAGTTCTATGCTTTCACGAAGCACGCTGATGCCTCCCGAAGGAGGCTTTTCTCGAATCCGTCGATGCGCAAAGAGCGCGACCGGATCACCGGAATTGCATAGCGCAAATACTCCCTGCCCTTCCCCTTCAATGCGCTTCTGGATCAGAGAAGGCTCACGGAGATAGGGAACGGTGCGATACAACAGATCAAGCTCGTCCCGATTGTCCACCTGATGGACGCTGGTTTTGGTCCAGTGTCCGTTGACCAACACGAGAGACCTGCCCGGTTTGACGATGAGCGGATAGCCGCCGAGCGCTTCCGTATCGGCCGGCGGAATCCCCTGGTCAACAAAGACGGTGGACGGAATGGGTACTCCCTGTTCGGCAGCCAATCGACACAGGTGGTATTTATCGGAGACCAGATTGTAACTCTCCACAGACGGGAGGCCGAGAGTTTTGGACAGTCCTAAGCTTTCTCTGTGTTCGGCAACAGCCTGCATGGTCGCATCGGTGACCGGCATGATCACCGTGATGTTCAATTGCCTGACGGCTTCGGCCAGACTTGAGATGAAATGTCGAGGATCTGAAAGCGGCGAAGGATACTGCCACTGCCTCACACAATATCGTGACGCACCGGCCAGCGATGAGTCGGTCTCGGCTCCAACCACGACCGGAATCCCTGCTTGGCCAAGACCTCTTGTCACAGCCAATGCTGACCGTTCATTACCATCTGTAACCAGGACGCAGCATTTGTGACCCAGTGGTACTTTTTGCATTCTAGGATTATCTGACGCTAGCGTAAATATTATGGAGCCACCGAGATATCATTGGTCGGCACAAGCCCACCTGTGAGTTCTTCGCATTCTTTAGCTTAGAGATGCTGCTTTCGGAACAGAAAATAGCTTCGATCCGGACCAAAGCCATATGTCGCTGCTAACGAATTCGGCTTGTATACTGGAGCAGTTACTACTAGAACCTATCTCAAAATGGTTGTGCTCATCAGAAAAGTGCCTATAATGCGCCCGCATGTTGCGCCTGCGCGACGACCAATGGGAGCGGATTCGGGAACATTTTCCCGAGGAACACATTCCCGAAGGCCGGCCCGGCCGCAAACCCGTGCCCGCCCGCGCGGTCTTGGAGGCCGTGCTGTGGATTCTGAACACCGGGGCGCAGTGGCACATGCTGCCGCAGTGCTATCCCAACTACAAAACGGTTCATCGCCGATTTCAGCAGTGGTGCGAACGCGAGGTGCTGCGCGAGATTCTCACGCAGTTGGCGAATACGCTGCGCGACGAGGGCGCCATCGACGAGCGCGAGAGTTTCATCGACGCGACGTTCGCGGCCGCCAAGGGCGGGGGCGACGCGGTGGGGCTCACGAAACGCGGCAAAGGCGTGAAGATCCTGGCGATTGTGGATCGTCATGGGTTGCCGCTCTCGGTCAGTACGCACGCGGCCAATCATCATGAGGTCACATTGGTCCAACTCAGTTTCGACTTCTACATGCTGGAGGCCAAGCCCGAGCATCTCATCGGCGATCGGGCCTATGACAGCGATGGGCTCGATGACGACCTCAAGCAAGGCGGCGTGAACCTGATCGCGCCGCACCGGTCCACCCGCAAACTCAAGACCCAGGACGGGCGCCACTTGCGCCGGTACCAACGCCGCTGGCTCGTCGAACGGTTCTTTGCGTGGCTCCAATGGAAGCGGCGGTTACTCGTACGTTGGGAATATTACGCCTCAAACTTCCTGGGGTTTGTGCAGCTCGCATCGATTACCATGCTCCTAAAGCAATTTTGAGATAGGTTCTAACTCAAAACCTTGCTGTTCGATGAGTGGACGGAAATCCTTTCTTGTATCGTCACGTTCTCTCGAAAGGAGTCTCGGCTCACCGCTTGGCTGGTTTTGCACAACCAACATGAAGTAAGAGATCCGATGCCGGCCTATGAGCTCCAACCACCAAGAAATCGACTCCATCGGACATTCTGGAAAGCTTTGAATATTTGTGACCAGATCTATGGAGTTTTCATCGATAGCGGCTTCCACCCTGTCAAGAGGTATCGTCTTGGCTCGGCTCTGAGCCCCTCGAAACTGGAGATAGTACTCGCATAGGAATGTAGACTCGGGGACAGCATCCGCACAAAACACATCAATATTTGAGAAGGTCTCTGCGAGGCGGTGCGCTAGGCGACCATAGCCTGCACCAATATCAAGTATCTTGAACGATTCCTGCTCAGAAATGTGCAGATATCGTTCCAAGAAATTGATCTCCAAAATTGAATCTAGAAGGTCTCGGCTTACAACACAGTTGACATCAGCCTCCAAATGAATAGGAAACGTGACAGCACCAAAGCTGTTATCTTCCCGTAATCTTCCCAGTAGATTCATCTTATCGTTCTGATGGACGTAAGCCGTTGTGACGGCATAAGGCAACATGGGATCTTGGCCCAAACCACGTGTTTGCCAAATGTACATATTGTCTGCACGAAAGTAGCACAAGTCTATGTCTTTGGCTGTGGCGGAATCATTCCAAGCTGAATGCTTCGTAGCCGGATGTCCTCGGTATCTCCGTATATAGTCGAGCAGTTGCGGATTATCTCTGCGCAAGTATTGTTCCGCCCCATCTGGGAGCTGGAATTTTGGTTGGCTAGCCAGCGCGTCGTGAATCCACCACGTGCTCGGAAGCCTGCTTCTCCTGACAAGAGCAACATCAAAATGTCCTAAAGCTTCGTTTAAGACTTTCACAACTTTCCCAAGAGCCATTTGTGCCCCTTAGAGATGACAATACGTCTGAAGTCTGCAACGTACTTGGCCGTCAAAAGCCAGTGAACACGAAACCAAAGCTCATATAGGACTATCGAAGTCCAGACAATGTCAGCGCAAACAGCGAGTCCGACGCAGCAGCATCCTCGTGCACACTGATGCGCTTGAGCGCAAAGGCATCATGTGGCCGCCCATCTTCCAGTCCGATCTCGCAGCCGACCGCGCCAAGATAACCGGCAGCCTTTGTCAGGCTCTGAATTTTCCGATTGAAATTGCCGTTCGGATAGCAAAACACAGGAACCGGCGCGAGGTCGTGTTTGAGCAACGCCTCCCGAGACTCGATCAATTCTTCCTCGACTTCTGCGAGCGGAATGTTGGTCAGAATCCGGTGAGAACAGGAATGTGCTCCGAACGTAATATTGTGCTTCGCCATTTCCTTCACTTCATTCCAATCCAATAGAACACGAACGCCCGGCGGCCTGACACCCAGTGCCTGACTTAACTGGTGGACGAATTCCGCAATGGTCTCAGGAGGAAGATTCTTACACTGCTCGATCAATCGATCGGAATTGACCGACACGTCTGATTCGGCCAATAGCGGCAAGCACGGCGTCGCAGCCCCCTCAGCCTGCGTGACCTTGGCCAACACGCTCACCAATGCACCATGGAAATCCTTCTCTCTCATTTGTTGCTGCGCCTGTCCGAGCACATAGGCCAGTTCGTCTGGCCAGAACCATCGTGAGGTACCGATGTAATCCGTGGCAAGAAAAATCGTGGCAGGGAGACCATACTTTTTGAGGACCGGAAAGGCATATCGATAATTGTCATGCCAGCCGTCGTCGAACGTGATCACGCAATAGCGCTTGCTGGAATCCAACCCATCGGTGCGCCACTGTTCGAGCAGGTCTGCGAACGGCAGCACGACAAACCGCTCACGAAGGTATGCCGCATGCGCCTCGAAGGACTCGGTTCGAACGTACATTCCCGGCTGAATATGCTCGGCTCGGACCATGTCGTTGGGGACCACACGATGATAGGTGACAATGGCCACCCGCCCACGATTCCGAACATGCGCCAGTCCGGAATAATAATAGGTCTCCGCCAGCAGTTTCCACGCCGTTGCCTTGAACTCGGCTAACACGTCGACTCCTTGATGCGGTACGCCTGAGAACACGGCGGGAACTGGGAGTGAGCGACAAAACACCGTACGAACAAAGGGACAAGCCCGCATACTTGCGGCGCCTGTCCCTTGGCAAATTGCACTGGACTAGAACAGCGTATAGATGAAAGGCGCAACGGCCGATCCCTGCGTGAGGACGATGAGACTCCCCAATAACACGAGAACCAATATAATCGGCAGAAGCCAAAACTTCTTCCGCTCGCGCATGAACGCCCACAATTCCTGAAGAAACTCTCCCATCTGTCATCCTCCTAATACCAGCGTGCTGCCGTCGCGACGCTAGAACATGTTCTTCATATGTGTGGCTGGCCTGGGTGGATGCGTCACACGATACGTTGTCGCGTCAGGGTCAAAACCTCTCCTCATGGGATCCCGGCCGGTTAGTTTCATGATCACTCCCATCGGGGTAATAATGCCATAAAACAATATGCCCAGGATGATGCGGGTATTGATCCACCCCAGGGCATGCCCGATGAACATCCACCCACGGTACGGTTCCCGCAATAGGCTGGGCGCCGCTAGTCCCGTGGTAGCCAAGAGTCCACCCAATCCAACCGCCCACACACGCACCGGATCCTGTCGCCACACAAATGGAAACAACCCGATCAGGAGAAATACTCCACCCACTAACAGCCCGAATTGTCGTAATGTTGTCTTGGTAATCTCTTCATGCTCCATAGAATATCCTTACCATTGCGTCAGTTCGAAGATCCTAACTCATGATCCAAGGTCATTTTGATCAGTCTTTACCGCTTCGACGGATTCCAGGACACGATGCGCTCGCCTCTAAAATACCGTATCCATGCGTCAAGAATCGAAATATTGACCATGACGAAGAACGACGGAATGCGCAAGACTCCGATATTGGGCAACTGCTGCGTGATCAACGTGATCAAGTAGAGAAAAGCAAGAACATAGAACGCCACTTGGGCCAACAGCATAACCTGATAGAACGGTGACGACGCGGCAAGGACAAGGTTCGAAAGCAGCGCGCCGATCATGGCAAACGGAACCAACCACCGGCACAGTTTATGGCTCAACAGCTGCCAGGCAAACAAGCGATACCGGACAGGGTTGAGCAACGGTAAGCTTCGCATGAATACCGAAATCCCTCGCACGACGGTCCGTACTTTCCGTTCGTATTCCTTCTTCTGATCGACCAGGTTCTTATAATATCCGATGCTGTCCGGATCGGCGATACCCCGAAGTCCGAGCCGAACGCTGTTCAACAGCGTGTTGAAGTCGCTTTGCAGGTCCGGCGCCCAGTTTCGACATACCTCCCGCCGCGCAGAAAAAAACGAGCCGCTGAGCCCGACCAGAGTATTGACTCTGGACTCCAGGCTACGCAAGGCCATTTCGTATCGGACGTAGGCGCCTTCCCCGCTGACGACCCCGTCGGTATCGATAAACCGATCGACGCTGCTGACGCATCCGACGGTTTCATCTGAAAAGTTGTTGACGATTTCAATAATAGACTTGGGCTCGAGTATGGTGGCCGTATCGGAGAACACCAAGATATCTCCGGTGGTGGATTCGACCGCCAACTTCTGAGCAGCCTCCTTTCCGGCTTTGATATTCGAGCGAACCAGACGCACTCCAAAGGATGCAAATGAACGCACAATGTCGTCGGTCCCATCGGTAGAACAATCGGACGCGACGACCAGTTCGAGTCTCTCTCGTGGATACTCCAGCTTGAGAGTATTCTCCAATTTCTCGCGTATCCGCTTTTCCTCATTGTAGGCGGTGATGATGACCGCCACGGTCGGCCTCAACTCCGACTTCCTCACCGGTCTGCTCCGGAGCAACCCGATGGCAGAGAGGCACAGCGGGTATCCGACATAGGCATACCCGATGAAACCGACCGACAACCAGAAGAACGCTTCCATACCGTCTTGCACCATCATTGAGAACTGCATTGATCAACCGGGACGGAACACGCTCCGGTGTTCCTGGACTGCGATTTCGAAACTCCCAAGACCCGGTGGATCGTCAAGCGATCCGATTCCGTCACAAATTCGTGGGTCGGCAGGGTCACCAATCGGTCGACGACTTCTTGTGCCCCCGGGCATTTCCGGTCGATGATCCGCCCGGCCAATTCGGGAATGTCCTGAATGGTCGTGGGATAGCTCGAACTTACTCCAGCACCATATTCTTGACTGCGCGCACAGGCCTCGCGTTTGGCGGTTTTGTCTCGTAAGAGGACCGGCAACCTGAGATAGACGCCATCGGGATGGGTGATCGGCTGCAGGCCGTTGAGATCCTGGTCGAGTCCTTTTAACAATCTTCCCGCACAAGCCGTGCGGTCTCTGTTTGCTTTGGTCAGTCGCCGATCCCAGCCCGCCAATTGACGGCCTCGGACCTCGTCCATGCGACACACCGGAAAATCCATATAGAACTTTGTTTCCCCGAGACCAAGAATCGGAAGTCCAGCCGGGAACCAATACCAGGATGGCCGGATGAAGGTCCGCATGAGCGCCAACTCAATCCAATTACGAAAGATTTCGCAGAAGGAAGGAGCCGGCAACTTCGTGTATTCGCTGCGGATCGCTTCAGTCAAAATCTGTGACTTTGTGACGATGATTCCACCCGTCCCGCTCGTGAGATTCTTTCCACGACCGAGACTGAAAAACGACACGTCCCCTTCAGTACCCACGAGGCCGTTTTCAGATCCTCCCCCCATCGCCTGGGCGGCATCCTCGACGACGGTGATGCCTTGCGCGCTACACAACCGCATCACGCGTTGCACATCAGCCGGAAGGCCGAATAGATGAGTCGGCACGACGCAGAGGATATCCTCGTTCACGAGCCGCTCCAACTCTGTGAACTCGAAATCCAGCGTGTGGGGATTCACATCGCACAAAACAACCTCTAGGCCGGCCTTCACGATCGCCGACGGCACCGAGTAGCAGGTATAGGCAGGAATGATCACCCTCCGTCGTCTGGAACCGGCCGCCAGGGCCTTAAGAATCACCACTAGCGCGGCTTTCCCCGACGAAACAAGAAACACACCCCTGGCCTGAAACTTGGTCTCCAGTTCTCGGATCAACCGTTCACGGTATTTCCGTCCTCCGGCGAGTCCTGCTAGGGAGCCCATGAGGTTGGAGACAGAAAGCGGAGCTGATGTGGGAGCCAGAGTCCGCTGCGGCTTCATGGCAAGTACTTGACGATATGAGGACCGATCAAGTTGGCGGCGAAGAGTGGGAGATGCTGCCACATGCTGATGGCCATCTTGAACTTCGGATTGTCAGGATTGAGTCGAGGCATATCACGACCTTGGGCGAGCCAATAGTACCAATACAGCGGTCGCGGCTGAGCCCCCCATTGTTGCTTGAAGCGGTACGTCCCGCTGTCTACGGATGACCGTCCAAAATCAAACTCGGTGAATCCTTCACGGCAGGCATATTCCAGAACGGTATGATACAGCAGCATATTGGGTGCAAGCCGGCCATATCGCTTATCTGATGCTGCCCAGGGGATTTCCAATAGCCGGCGGAATCCATAGATGAACCCCGCCGCAAGCGGTTTCCGCTGTAGCGACACGACACACAGACCTGTTTCCTTGGGAAACGCATCGACAATCGCTCGGAAGAAACCCTTTTCGTATACGGGGGTGCCGAGATCTCTCATACATCGGGAAAAGACCCCATAGTAATCATTCAATAGCTCTCCGCCTCCGATGCGAACCTCCATTCCTTCTTTTTGTCCACGCCGGATCTGACTTCGCAGCTTTGAGGGATAGGCTTTGAACAAAGCTTCAGGATCCGAAGGCAAGGCCAGGCGCATGGACACCTTGTGACGACTTACCGGCCAATCAGTGTCCAACGGCGCCGTCTGTCTCAATTCGATATGACCGGCTCCAAGCTCGCTGGCAAGATCGCCGGCCCGTACCAGCAACTCCTCGACGGCCTCTTGATCCTCTGCTAGGACCCCCCCATAGTTAAAGAACGCGACGGACGTTAAGAAGTTTCCGAACAGCGGGTTCCTCGTCAGAACCAGCGGAAGCACGCCACGGACCGTATCGTGGTCGTCCTTCGCCATCAAGTAAAAGGTGGAGTGCCCGAATACGCGAGTCACGACTTCTCGCCAGGCCAGAGTATGGTAGCCGGAGGCATCCGGCCTGCTCAACACAAATGCATCCCATAGCGCGGCATCAGTGGCAGTATTCAGAAGGACAACGTTCATGGATTTCCTGTCCGGAGGAGAACGACGAAGAGAACCGCCGTTCAATTCACCTGATGAGACTGCCCGTTGCGAGAAGTGACTACCGAGTCGATCGCCGTCTCCAGCGAGCGAGCCATGGCGGCCCATGAATGCCGTTCACGCACCCGAGCCAATCCGTTCACGCCCAGGCAGTGGGCCTCAGTCGGGTTTTCCAGCAAGTGCACGACCTTGTTGGCAAAGGTTTGCGCGTCGCCCGCGAGCATCACTTCACGGTTATCGACAAGATCCAAGCCTTCAATGCTGAGTGGGGTTGCGACAGTGGCCTTTTCCATCGCCATTGCGATCAAAATCTTGTTCTTCACGCCGGTCCCGAGTCTCAGAGGGCAGACCACCAATGCGGATGACCTCACGAAGGGCCGCACATCTGCGACCTCGCCGGTGACGTGGATGCCTGGTCGGTGCGCCAGATTACGAATGTCTTCTGATGGACCGTTTCCAACGATCCAGAACTGCGCGTTGGGACGCTTCGCCCTGATCAGAGGGAAGATCTCTTCCGAGAAATAGAGTGCCGCGTCTTGATTGGGCGGATATGCCATCACGCCGGTGAATACTAGCTTATCCGTCTCCCCTTGACTCTGTCCGGGCGAGAAGTAGTCCATATCCACCCCGTTCGTCACGGTCAGCGTGTTCGAAGAGGCCGACAACTGCTTGATAACCCCTTCGTCAACGGCGGAATTCATTACAACCAGATCGAAGAATTTACCGACAGAGCGTTCAAGTTGCCTGGCTCGTACCAGATGGACCCAAGCGGACAACTTCTTCGATAGCCTTCGTTCCGACCGTAATACGCGGACTCCCATTAGCGTAATGGAATCCGTCAGATCCACGATTGCGGGAATCGCCCGATGCTCTCCAACATATTCCGTCATGAAAATCAGATCGGCGTAAATCAGATCCACTTTCTCCGCGACACACAGCGCTTCGATCTTTGCCCGTATCATGCGATAGTAGGCCGGCTGCCGGTACCGCGTCTCGAAAAATGCCCCCAGATTCGCGCGATGCCATTGCTGTCCCCACCATGTCGGCCGCGGCGGATCCGGCAAAATCTCAACACGCGAGAAGATCCTGGCGGAGGTGGGGTCATTGAGAAATGTCCGGTATCGCTCTCGCGATGAGCAGCGGCAGGCCAACAACAACTCATGGCGCCTGGAAAGTTCCCGACAGAGGCTGAACAATCTTGGAGATCCTGGCATACCTGAAGTAGCAGGAACATCGGATGTCAGCACCAGTATCTTCATGATCTACGTCTTGCGTGATTACCTTGATCGTCGCATGCCATCGCGAACCACGCCGCGGCACAGGACGTCATTCCGTTACGACCCGGCTGAAGTATTCAATGGTCTTTCGGAGACCATCCTCAAGCTCCACCTCCGGTTCCCACCCCAGCAACTGTTTCGCAAGACGAATGTCGGGGCGTCGAACCTTTGGATCATCGGCAGGCAGCGGCCTATACTCGATCTGGCTCTTGGAGCCGGTCAACTTGAGCACGAGCTCGGCAATGCCTTTGACGGTCAACTCTCGAGGATTGCCGATATTGACGGGATCATGGATGGTTTCAGGCAAGGGTTGCGTGGATTTGGTCAGGAATTTCGCTCGGTTCGTTCGTTCCTCTACCGGCTTGTCTGAGTCGATCAATAGGAGCACCGTAATGCCGCGAACCAAGTCGTCGACATAGCAGAAGCTTCTGGTCTGACTCCCATCGCCGAATATCGTCAATGGTTTCCCCTGTAAAGCTTGCACCACGAAGTTGGACACGACCCGCCCGTCGTGAGGACGCATCCTCGGACCATACGTGTTGAAAATCCTGACGATACGGGTGTCGACTCCATGATACCGGTGATAGGCCATCGTCATGGCTTCCGCAAACCGCTTTGCCTCGTCATAGACGCCACGTGGGCTGATGGGATTCACATTCCCCCAATAGGTTTCCGGTTGGGGGTTGACCAACGGATCGCCATAGACTTCCGACGTGCTTGCCAACAACAACCGAGCGTGCTTCGCCTTAGCCAAGCCCAGCACTTTGTGCGTGCCCAGCGCACCGACTTTCATAGTTGCAATGGGCATCTCCAGATAGTCCTGCGGACTAGCCGGCGACGCAAAATGCAAAATCGCATCGAGCGAGCCGTCGACATGAATATAGTCGCACACGTTATATTTCACGAAACTGAACCGAGGATGTCCCATCAAATGTGCGATATTTTCCGCCCGTCCGGTGATCAGATTGTCCATGACGATTACGTCATGTCCCTTTCCGATCAGCAGATCGCTAAGGTGACTGCCCAGGAATCCTGCGCCTCCGGTGATGAGAACCCGCATAGCCGTGCCTCCCTCTCTCTAGTCCAATTCAAACTCCTTTTTCCAATCCGTATCTTCCGCCATCGGCGCTTGATCCTGCTTGTACAGCACGCAATTCTCGAGGACGAGAACGTCCATTTCGGTACGCATGAAGCACCGATAGGCATCCTCCGGCGTGCAGACGATCGGCTCCCCTCGTACATTGAACGAGGTATTGACCAGGACCGCATAGCCTGTCAACGCCTCAAATGCTTTCAATAGGTTGTAGTACCGTGGATTGGTCTCCTGATGAATCGTTTGAACTCTCGCCGAGTAATCGAGGTGTGTGACGGCGGGGATATCCGATCTCGGCACATTCAGCAAGTCGATGCCCCAGAGATCTTTCTGCGCAGCGGTCATCGGCCGGCGTCGTTTTTCCAGCACCGGCGCCACGATTAGCATGTACGGACTATCCGAGCGCAGATCGAAATAGTCTGACACGCGCTCACGCAATACCGACGGCGCGAACGGTCTGAATGACTCACGATACTTGATTTTCAGGTTCATGACCGACTGCATCTTCGCACTTCTCGCATCTCCGAGAATGCTGCGTCCCCCCAGGGCCCGGGGACCGAACTCCATGCGCCCCTGCAGCCATCCCACGACCTTCTCTTGGGCAAGGTCCTGTGCAACGCGCTGAAAGATTTCCGAATCGGGCAGCCTGGTATAGGGAGCGCCCTTCTGCTTCAGAAAGGCCTCGATCTCTTCGTTGGTATGAGCCGGTCCCAAGTAGGACCCGTGCATTCGGTCCTGCTTTCCATTCGAGATTCGAGGCTGATTCTCATATTGGTGCCAGACGCTCAATGCCGCGCCCAACGCCCCTCCTGCATCACCGGCTGCAGGTTGGATCCAGAGATCCTTGAACGGACCCTCCCTCAGAATGCGACCGTTTCCAACGCAATTGAGCGCCACACCTCCGGCCAGACACAGATAGTCGAGACCTGTCTCTTGGTGGAGCGACCGCGCAATACGGAGCATCACTTCCTCGGTCACCTCTTGAACAGAACGGGCGAGATCCATTTCTCGCTGCGTCAATTTAGACTCCGGTTTTCGCGGAGGCCCACCGAACAGGTCGTCGAACTTGTTTCCCGTCATGGTCAGACCGGTGCAGTAGTTAAAATACTCCATGTTCATCCGGAAGGTACCGTCCGGCTTGATATCGATGAGATGGTCATAAATGGCTTTCGCATACTTTGGCTCCCCGTACGGCGCGAGGCCCATAACTTTGTATTCTCCAGAATTCACCTTGAAGCCGGTGTAATACGTAAACGCCGAATACAACAGTCCGAGCGAGTGTGGAAATGGGATCTCCCATAGCGACATCAATCGATTGCCTTGCCCTTTCCAGGCAGACGTTGTGGCCCATTCCCCCACGCCGTCCATGCAGAGCACCGCGGCAGAATCGTAGGGGGACGCGAAGAATGCCGAGGCTGCGTGCGATTCATGGTGCTCAGAAAAGAGCAATTGCGGAAGGTCGCGCTTTTTCAGCCGGTGATCGTGCTTCAGAAATTCCTCACACAGCAGCGTCTTCAGGAGCAGCTTCTCTTTCATCCAGACTGGCATTGCAGCCAAGAACGACTGCAGACCGGTCGGCGCAAAGGCCAGATAAGTTTCCAAGAGCCGCTCAAATTTCACCAGCGGCTTGTCGTAGAATACCAATCGGCTCACTTCACCCAGTCGGATTCCCACAGTCTGCAGACAATAATCAATGGCCCGATGGGGGAATCCGGGATCGTGTTTCTTCCTGGTAAATCGCTCCTCCTGTGCCGCCGCGAGAATTTCACCGTCTCGCACAAGACAAGCGGCGCTATCATGATAGTAGGCCGATATGCCGAGAATAGCGCTCATCAGAATATTCTCTCAGTTTTCCATGACACCAGTCGGTTCTAGTACCCTCGCAACTGCTTCAACCTGCGAATTGCGCCGCCTCCCAAGAAGGTCATGAACAACCCTTTCCACGACAGCCAGTAATTGGCTTCTTTCAGGCTCCGCAAATAATGTTGCCGTGCCGCTTTCATGTCTTCCGCCATCTGATGACAGTATCCAAGCGCAAAAAACTGCATCGCAAGTTTCTTGCGGACCTTCCTCCGCGTGGAACACGGAAGCGGGTGATTCAATTGTTTCTGCATGACTTGTATGGAGTGGGGAACCAATTTCGCATCGCCAAGGCCCGTTATTCCGTCCAGTCTGACCCGGTAGCGATGACCGACCATATCGATGAATCCGATGTCATATGCATACGCAATTCTCAGCCATAAATCGTAGTCTTCGGGACCTCTCAAACGTACGTCAAAGGGACCAACATCCGCTAGAACCGCCTTGGGGACGACGACTCCTGACGTACCGATATAGTTCTCCACAATCAAGGCGTCATAGGCTGCCTCAGTGTTGAGGATATACTGGGAAACTCCCACGGACCGCTTCGGAGCTCTTTTGAAGTATTCGTAGGTGTCCAGAAATGCGCCGGCATGTTGACCATTTACTTCGTCAAATTTCACGAAATCGGCAAAGACGAGACCGAGATTCGGCTGACGATCCAGAAGGTCCACGGCACATTGAATCTTACCAGGAAGCATGATGTCATCTGAATCCAGAAATGCGACA
Organism: Nitrospira sp.; assembly: GCA_047150005.1. Lineage (GTDB taxonomy): Bacteria > Nitrospirota > Nitrospiria > Nitrospirales > Nitrospiraceae > Nitrospira_C. The sequence continues at coordinate 380,623 of AP038806.1, forward strand.
TACTTGCCTTGCGCATGCTGGATTCCCGTATTTCTGGGACCGGAAGGACCGCCGCTGTTCTGCTGATACACATACTTCACCCGATCGGACTCAACGTTCGCCACCACCTCTTTCGTGTGATCGGTTGATCCATCGTCGACGACGATCACTTCGAGCTTTGGGTAGTCCTGTCGGATAACGGAATCCAGGGTGTCCACAATGTAGCTCGCACAGTTGTACGCGGGAATCACGACGGACACCAGGGCAGGATTGTTAGCATCGTCAGGAGGCATGGCCTCTCTGCGCTTATCGGATGCTGGCGTTGCGGAAGTCATCTCTTCCATGGTCGGCTGACTCTCGTTCCACCTCGGTCAGGGAATAGATCAAGCCTCTAGTGCTGTGCTTGAGTGCTGTTACGAGGCTCAGTCTTCTAAGGTCTTCCAATAGTTCGTATCGCCTCAACAACCCGTGTCGGCAAGAACGAGCAACACCAATAGAGCCATGTCTTAGGGACAAAAGGCTTCGCCCGGATCGCAGCTGAGAAATGCCGTCTGGCTTCGTGAAACTGATTGCGCCCGAAATGGTTCCAACCAGCTTCCCACGCATGTCTGCCTAGTATGTCCTTCAGGAGCTTCAGATGCTGAGCAGGCACCCACTCCATTCGTCGGTGCTTTTCACGCACCGCCATATGAGTTTCAAGCCAGCGCAGTGCCCGAACGTCCTCTCCTCCCGACAACCCATCATCATGGACACGGTATCTACACAACACCTTATCGACAAAGATCATTGGATACGATCTTGCGATTCGCAACCACAGATCGTAATCCTCTCCCACCTTGAAGTTTTCATCGAAGAGGCCCTGCTCCTCCACTGCCTTGCGCCGAGCTAGGACGGACGACGTATTCATGCAGTCTTGAATCAAGAGTTGGGAGTATAAGTTGCCATAGTACCAACCAGGCAGGTCTGAAACATGAGAACGACGCCACTCCTTCAGCATGTCTCGGTTCATGGCCGCCTGAATGACGGTGCTGTCTCGGAACATCATCGTGTCCGTAAAAACGAGGGCGGCCTGAGGAAATTTTCGCAAGGCGGATACCTGCACCGACAGTTTGTCCGGAAGCCACTCATCATCTGCATCCAAAAACGCGATGAACTCGCCTCGGGCTTGGCGAATCCCGAGATTTCTGGCCGCGGAGACACCACGGGACTCTTGATACATGTAACGAACCCTGGCATCGGCTTTCCTGGTGATCGCGGCACATAAATCATCAGTGGAGCTATCGACCAAGAGTATCTCAATTGCGACGCCCTGTTGATCAAGCGCGCTGGTCAATGCCTGCTGAAGATATTCCACGCAGTTATAAATCGGAATGACGACACTCACCGTAGGAACAGTCATTTTCTCCTTACCTTCCGCAACCGACGGCATATGACCGTTATGGATGCTGCTTATCGACCTTCGTCGGATGAGGCAGGTTTTAATCCAAAATGATCATCAATTTACATGCCTTGTGCGGACAAGCGGGAACGACAGCGACTCTTCTCACTTCATTCTGACGAAGCGTCCAAAACTCACCCTGGCATCAATGAGTTCCCGAATCCACACCTCCGGCGGCGAAGTCAGCCGGTGAAACCTGTACTTGAGTTCAGCCGTGATGATCTGTCTCCAGAGCCATCTGGGTTTCCCGAGAATGGTAGGACCCTCCCACGCCGGCTCTTTCATAGCAAGGTACTGACCGTAGCCCAGGTAGTAGTCCCTGAGATAGCGTGTGGTCATGCGTTCAGGTGGAACATAGTGACGGACGCCTGCGCCCGGCACCCACCACCCGGCATTCCCTTCCGTAAGGAGTTTGTTCACAAGGTCTATCTCTTCCCCCCGGATGCTGCTCCCCGGTCGAAGCCCCAATCGCGCGTCATACAGATTGCGCTGTTGCTCATTGGTTCGTACCACGAAGTTGGCGCCGTACGGCGTACGCTTGCGTCCGTCAAACTGGACCGGCTCCGGACCGAGATCCCGGATGGCGTACGCGTCGGCTACACGCGGCCATACCTGCTCAAGCCAAGTCGGAGGGGTCTCAACGAACCAGGGGGTTATCGGGCCTCCGAACACCGCCGCTTCAGGCCATCGTTGAAACGCCTTCGTATAATTAGCGATCCACTTTTCGTCCACCAGCACATCATCGTCCGTCCATAGAATATACTGGCCTTTCGCTTCGCGCACAGCGGCATTTCTTGCGTTGGACTGACCTGGTTTCGCTTCAAATAACAGGCGGACCGGCAGTCTTGAGACAAACGAGTCGACCACATGATCGGTGTCGTCCGTACAATTGTTATTGACGACCAATAGTTCCCACTCGACCCCCCCAGGGATGTCCAACTTGGTCATCTGCTCCAGACATTGTCGAAGCAACCTGCTCCGATTCCAGGTACACACAGCAACGGTCAGCAGCATGCCGGGGCTCCTACCATTCAGATGAGTTTGCGTTCAAAGGCAGCAACTAAGAAAAATATTCTATAGCAAATGATCGTGCAGTCAACTGATGGAATAGACACGCCCCGCCCGTCACAAGCACAAACAGCTATCTCAGGGTTCCACGGAAAGTGCCGACGATACGGTCGACGGCTTTCTCCCAGGAATACCACTCGGAGGCGAGCGCGAGAGCGCCCTGGTGGAGACGGTCTTTCAGGTCCGGGGTATCCATAATCGCCAAAATTGCGGCAGCCATCGACTCCGGAGACTTGGGAGGACAGAGAAAGACGTTCTCTCGATCAATAAACGGATCTTCAACCATCGAACCTTTCGTCGCAATGATGGGGAGCCCGTGGGCCGCGGCAGCAGCAAAGGAGCTATTGTTCAAAAAGATGCCGTGGTCGGAGGCAAACACACAGGTGTCGGCGGCTCGAAGAAAGAGAGACGCTTCGTCGCTGTCGGTCGCATATTCCCCTATCCAGATAATTTTTTGCTGAATGCCCAATTGCTCGGGCAATTCACGCAGTTCCCGAGCGTAGAACGGACGTTCGGGATATTCACGGTCTAGTATTCCGCCGATCACGATCAGCCGCGTGTTGCTTCGTTGGTTGCTGACGAGTTGGAAAGCTTTGAAGAGAGTTTCCACTCCCTTTGATGGATAGATGTAGCCGAAATAGGCCACCAAGAAATCATCCGATGCGATGCCGAGCTTTTCACGGTACCGATGTCTGGAGATCCCGCCATCCTCCGGGGACATCCGGAGCAAGGGTGGAGGAGGAACTAGGACGCTTTTTGCCTGCACGTCCGGCCCGTGAAGCATCAATCTGATGCGGTGATGGTTGCTTAACACGATCACGGCATCACTGTCTCGCAGCAGAGATCCGAACTCGTAATCGACATCTCTTGGGCCTGCCCATTGTTGAACGGCTTTGCGAAGCCCCCGGGTGAGCATCGACCACTTGCCCGGGGTCCAGCCATGCGGATACTCGAAGAGGGTCACGAATCGCACACGTGGGAGCAACGCCCGGCAGATGGTCGGCGCGAACGTCATCATGGGATGCTCGTTGTAGATCCATCCGATATAGATCAAAAACACGACGTCCGGGGAACAACGCTTCATGAAGGTGATCAAGCGCGGCAGGTCCGACCATGACCAATCGGTCATCACAGGGTACGCGGTGAACGGCTCATTGACCGGTTCCTCATGGCCCTTTGTCGTCAACACGTGCACATCCAATCCCTTCTGTCCCAGCTGCCGGGAAAGATTCAGCGCATGGTCCGCTTCGCCGGCTCGCATCGGCGGAAAGGCAGCGGTTATCAGAAGGACTTTCATTCGCACCTACTTCGCCATCAGCATGATGAGACCGGCAGCCGCTCCGACGACATAACTCATCCTGTCGCGGACTGCGAACACGATGGGATCATGAAACATTTGCCCCCGTGAACAGATGAGCCACATGCGACTGATCCAATACAAAATCACGGGGCACAGGAGCCAGAGAAGTGACGGCCTGGAATAGAGTTTCGCCACATCGGGGCTGCTGACATAGAGAGCCAGCACCAAGCAGGCCATATACCCGCTTGTCGGTCCCGCCGAGAGCACAAACTGGACGTCGCTGAGGCTATATCCTCGTCCATAAGCGACATGCCCGCCCGATCGCCCCAACATCAACAGCTCGGAGCCTCGCTTGATAAAAGCCAAGCTGAGAAAGGTGAAGCCGGAAAACGCCATCAACCATGGAGAGACGGATACTCCTATGGCCACAGAACCGGCGTAGATACGGATTGTATACAGTCCGCCCAAGCTGAGCACATCGACGACGGCCCTTTTCTTGAGATCGACCGAATAGGCCGTCGTCCCCACAAAGTAGAGAGCCAGGAGCCAGTTGAACATTGCCGGCAAGACCGATGCGACCGCAAAACCGGCACCCAAAAACACCGGCGCGATGAGGAGTCCCCACCAGGGCGACAGGTTTCCCGCTGCAAAGGGGCGTTTTTGCTTCGAAGGGTGTTGGCGGTCCGATTCCATGTCGAGCAGATCGTTCAGCACATAGGCGCTCGACGCGCAGAAACTGAAGGCCACAAACCCGATGACGGCCATCAGGCTCAACCGCCCTTCAGTAATCCGGTGCGACGTGATCAACGGGACGAAGAGCAGCACGTTCTTTACCCATTGGTGCGGCCGAATGACTGCCACGATGTACCGAAGCGGGTTGACTCGCGGCTCAAAAACCTCAGTGACGTGGGCTCGACGCCGAGCGCGTTTCAGGATGCGGTCAGGGGCGCCCACCACGATGGCTTGTCTAGCGTGCTCCCAGATAATCAGATCCACCCGTTCATTTCCGGCATAGTCAAACCCTCTTTCGCCGAATCGTGCAGTGAGGGCCCGAACCTTCGCTTCACCAGTAAGATTGATCCCTCCTCCCGTCGCCATGACATCGTCAAAGAGGCGGAGATGGTCCGCCACTCGCCGGGCGATCTCCATATGGGCGCCGGTAATCAAGACCAACTTACGACCGGCGTCATGCTGCGCTCGAAGATAGTTCAGGAACTCCGTCCGATACGGAAGGCGGGTTACGTCCGGAACGACGCGACGCGCCAGTTCCTGCTTCACGTGGGCTTTACCTCTCAACATCCAAACGAAGAGCATGATGAGATAAGACGCGTTCGATTTCAGCAGTACGATAATCGATTCGATAAGACTGTCCGTCCTCAGCAGGGTTCCGTCCATATCGACGCAGAGGGGACAATCGAGGTCGACCGCGGCCTCACCATCGCCCCGCTCGCCGGCCTGTTGCCTTACTGAATTACGCGTGATCATGGTCCAATTCGTACAGAGCTACCGTTGTGTACTTTGCGAACAGCTTCAGGGTTGTCGTCACGATACTTGTACTGCACTCCAGATTGTCGAATATGTTTTATCGGCTTCAGTAACGCGGCTCGGCGTTTCTGCCTCCGTTACGACCACGAGGGCACAAGGAGCAAAGTTGTTCGGGCCTCCATGCAACGAAGCTCTGGCAGATTCATTGCTGAAGCGAATGTGCCTAATGCATACGTTATCGGTTCTCATCCCATTGAGCAAGATCCATAGAGGATATTCATAGGTATTTCCCCACTCCGTTCACAATCCGATGTCAGCGCAGCCCTTGTCCCGGACCAGGATCGGCAACCCATTGTACATCGCGAGTCAGGGGATAGAAGCGTATTCGAACGATTCGAGTTACGTGGGACCGGCCCCTTTTCTTGCATCGATCAGGTCGATCAGGTCTCCGACGTTGTTCATGCTCATGATCTCACGCAGTTTCAATTTAATTCCGAACGCGGTTTCCACCGCGCTGATCAGTTGGATGTGGCGCAAAGAATCCCACTTTTCCACATCGTGCGCGGTCATCTCACGAGTAATCGTCAGGTCCTTTTCTTCGAGAACTTTCTCGAACACGGACTTCAGGATTCCGACAATGTCTTCATGTTTCATTGATGTCTCACCTTTACATACGGGGAGCACATGCACCGCACGTCCCGACGGGCTGTTAAGCACCGGATCGGACCCCCTCTTGTTGATTCGCCGCCAACTTTTGCAGGTAAGCATTTTTCAAGGCCTTGCGATCGGTTTTACCATTGCTGTTGAGGGGGAAGAGCCCGACCGTGATGATCTCCTTAGGAAGCATGTATGCCGGAAGATGCTTTTTCAAATGATCCTCCAGGCCCTTTTTCAGCTCCTTTTCGCTCTCGATGAACAGGAGTATGTAGTGGCTGCCCGTCTCGCCGGTATTCACCGCGGCAACCACCTGCTTGTCTTCGCAGAACACGCGGGTATGAAATTCGATTTCTTCGAGCTCGACGCGGTGGCCGTCGATTTTTACCTGGTTGTCTATCCGCCCTAGGTAGAGAAAATCGCCTTCCTTGTCGACTTTGCACAGGTCTCCGGTTCTGTAATATCTCTTGCCGTCCTTCGTGGTCCCGAATGCCTCCGCAGTTTTTGACGGATTGTTCCAATAGCCAAGGGTGACCTGCTCGCCGCTCAGGCAGAGATCTCCCTCCTCATCCGATGAGTTGTCATTCATTTTGAACGCATCCATTCCTTCCATACCTTTGCCGATGGGAACAATTCCCTTCCCTTGCGGGTGCGGTGGTTCTCCCCGTAGCCATTCGTACCGCATGCAAAAGATCGTCGCTTCAGTGGGCCCGTATAGATTTTCGATCTTGGCGTTGGGTACGCACTTAGCCCACCCGGACAGGGTTTCATGATACAACGCCTCACCGCAGAACAGGCTGTATTTCACCTTCGGAAGGTTCAGCTCTCCAAAATAGGGTTTCAGGTAGTTGATGACCGATGGAACCAGCAGAGCGACGGTGATGTCCTTGGTTTCGAGGATGTCGGCCACTTCCAAGTACGCGATGCCCTTCCGGGGAATCGGATAGAAACTCGCGCCTACCGAGAGGGGGACAAGGAAGGAGAAAATCGAGAGGTCAAAGGTGAGCTCAAACATTTGAATGAAGCGGTCATTCTCGTTGAATTCATACTTCCCGCTATCCAACATCATGTCGAGAAATGCCGAGAGGTTCCGCTGATAAATAGGAACGCCCTTGGGTTTCCCCGTGGTGCCGGAGGTGAACAGCAAGTAGCAAGGATCTTCCTGCATCAGATCTATCGGATCCAATCTGCCAAAGTCTGGATTGACCCGGTTGTTCAGCGGCCGACACTCAGTACCGGACGGACCGCAGAGTTCCCGGACCGTATCTTCTTTGTCGGTGAACAACAGCAGCTTGATGCCGGCATCGGCGATAATTCCCACGTTTCGTTCCACAGGAGTATGAGGATTCAACGGAACGTAACAGGCCCCGCAGGATAGGATTCCGAGCAGGGAGGCGTATGTAAACACATTGTCCTCCATAAGCACACCTACACGATCTCCCCTTCTGATGCCATGGGAGCTTATAAGTGTACTGATGGACAAGGAGAAGCCCGTTAATTCGCGGTAGGTGTATGATCGATCCCCGACACAGACGGCCGGATCGTCCGGAAAGCGAGCTGAACATTCGACAAACCTGGAAAGAATCGACGTTCCCTTCCCAGATGTCCTTTTCTCATCAGCCATTATTCGCTCCTTTCCTGCTTCGCAGGGAATGCAACGGCCTTCTCCGTTGTAGAGAATAAGTCCCAGCCGGATGCTAAAACAAGGTATACATGAATGGCGTGACGGCGATCACCGCTTCCCTCGTATACATGACCAATCCGACCAACAACGCCAGCACTGAGAGTGCCGGCGCAAACCACCACCACAGTCTCCCCGCGAAGAAATCGAACAGGGCGCCGATGATCAAGGTAACATCGGCCGCCGGCACCGGACCGGTCCCGGTCATCGGTGTTCGTGGTTCGCTGATGGCCTCCCTGTAGCGCGTTCTCCAGGATCGCAACAAGGAGTGTCCGCCCGTGACGGCAAAATAGCCGATCGCGCTGGCGAACGTGAGCACGTAAAAGCTGTGCGGCATGGCCAAATGCCCGTAGGCCGCAGGCGTCATCGCGGTCCCCAACATCGTCCAAGCCTGGGTCAAATCATTGGCACGGAAAAAGATAAACCCCACCGCAAGCAGCAGAAAAGTCACTCCCCACGAAAGAACCACTCCCACCTCGCGCGGCGGACGGAGAGTGAATTTCCGCTTCACCTGCTGGCCCACACGGTGCATAACCAACACCAGACCGTGGTACATACCGTACACAACGTAGGTCCATTTGGCTCCATGCCACAGCCCGAAGAGCGTCATAGAGATAATAAGCCCCACATAGGGCCACCAACTGTATTGTCGCCCGGCGACAGCAAGCGGGTTGTACACATAGTCGCGAATCCAGAAGGAAAGCGACATGTGCCAGCGTGTCCAGAACATAGATGGAGTGATTGAAAGGAAGGGGCGATCAAAGTTTTCCGGGAGGCGGATGCCGAAGATGCGCGCGGTTCCAATGACCATATGCGAATAGCCCGCGAAGTCAAAAAATAGAAGGAACCCAAACCCGATACCCAAGAGCCACACATCGACAGCCCCCCACCCACCTCTCATCTGATCGAACCCAGCGGCAACACCTTCACCGGGCACCCATCCTGCTGCCAGGATGTGGGCAAGCACATACTTCATCATGACGCCTTGGATAATCCGAAGACTTCCCACGGACAGATCGTCCCAGTTCAGGTGAGACAATTGGCGAAATTGCGGCAACATGCGTGGGAGGCGGCAAACAGGACCGGACATCACCGTCGGCCAGAACGCCATAAAAAGACAAAACTCGAGCGGAGAAGGGTCCAGTTCCTCTTCATAATAGATATCGAACAGGTATGACAGTCCTTGGAATGTCCAAAAGGACATTCCAAGCGGCATGAGGATTTGCCGCCCAAGATCATATTCCCATGAACCAGCTGGGCCAAGCTCCAGCAACGCAGGCAAGTATTTGCAAAACGCCAGGGGCAGAAGGTTAAGCGCGACGCCGAGCCACAAACGTGGCGCCGTCGCTTTTCGGCGCAGGGCTTGGCCGCAGACGTAATTCATGAGCGAGCTGGCGATCAAGATACACAGAAAGCCGATTCCCCAACTGGCATAGAAGAGATAACTGGCGGCCAGAAACAGCAGCTGCCGTCCCCTGACAGAGGGCAGGCGCCACCCCACCAGCATGAGGAGAAGAACGACAGACAGATAGCCTACAGTCTGGATCATCGAAGTCCCTCTGACCCGGCAATAGCTCTCAACATCTTCTCGGCAATCAATTGGTTCCCAACTGGCGTGACATGGCTGTCGTCAATCCAGATAAGTGAATCGTAGGCATCAAAGATAGGAACCATCGAGTAGAGGTTCGGATATTTGGGCGATTCCCTTTCGATTGCTTGATAAACAGTTGTAACAAGCTTGTGCAGCGCCGCCTCGCTTTCCGTCCTGCGTTTCATTTCTTGTTCTTCGGATGTGAGAGGTTTGTTGCCCATCGAGACTTGTGGCGGCAAGAAAATGAAATACTTGAAACCGTATTCTTGGGCAAGCGCACCCACAATCTTGTAGTTTCCAAAATATTCCTTCACGACCAAATCACTCAAAGTGCCGGCGTCAATTCCCATGCTTTCATACGTGATTAGCTTGTGGGGAGCCGGTTGTCCCTGATTCGAATCGGCAATGGTCAGTTTCCCCATGAGTAGGTCTATCAGCTTGTATGAGTAGCTGCCTCTCAACCGATCTAGAAAGGTGTCCGGCTCTCGATGCCCTCCGAACCGAGCAGCCATTTGATCGAGGTTCTGAAGAATGCCGACTCGACCTGATTGGTATGCGGTATATATGTCATCCCCAATGGTGTAAAACACCGCCACATCCGGCACATTGCCGGACCGCAGCTGCATCAGAAGCATGATAATGTCTTGCATCGACACATAGGCCGATTCCGCAAAATTGGTCACACAGACCGGCCCCTGTCTCATTTTCTCAAGCCCCTTCTGCAGATGCGCGGGGATTGTGCCCCAGCTCGGCGATCCCGTCCCCCACATTTCGGATGCGCCAAAGGTAAACACTTTGTACGAACCAGGCCTGCAATCCGCGCCAGGCGTCAACCTGACGCCCTCCTGATTGATTTCGATGGTCTGGCCTTTGAAGGGCGCTCTCCTCCAACCCACAAAGGAATAAAACTGTTGATTGCGGCTCAGCCGAAACTCGTGCCAAAACCGTTCACCCCAATCTTGAGTGGCATAGTATGAGACCTGTTCCCTCGGAGTCCCCTCCCCTGTCAGTTGCTCAGTCGGGCTCGTGGTCCCGGTCGGTATCTTCATCGTGAAAAATCCGAGAGCCGCCAATTCGAAACCGGCGAACGCAATAATGGCGTTCAGCACGAGGATGGCGACCCCTCGATATATGCACCTACTCATAAGGCTCACCTGCGCTCCATTTTCGTTGTGGACCGGTAGAACCTACATCATGCCGGATATCAGCACGGCATCCATGACAGCTGTGGCTCCATGAAGCGAATCTTGACGTCGTGAAGAAGAATCTGGAAGGCCGTGGAGGGGACCGGGGCGTGATCGTATTGATGCCATCCTGATTGAGGTCGTCATCGAGCTATCACTGTGGTAAGCGCGATCATCCATGAGGTGCTCGGGCTTGGCTTCCAGCATGTAGCAGTTGAAACTGAGGAGGACCCACCTAACCTCATGATGATGGGCCGCATGCGAACGCATTATAGCGGGTTTTGGCATCGACTCAACTGTCTTTAGATAGGTTCTCTACCCTAATGGAGAGCTGATGGTCGCACAGCCCTGTCAGTGGCTTCACAACCGATACCATCCTGCTCAAGGCGCTCGACCACCGCACGAGCCATAGCCTCGTATCCGGCTTGTGACGGATGGCCGCCGGCATCCTTCCCGAACGGATTGACGTCGGAGGCGATCAGCGCCTCGTGTCCTTCTGCATCCCAGAGATTGGCCAGATAGGGCTACCGCCCCAGGGATGCTTCCGCTCGCCTCCGAAATGCGGTCCATTTGGTCGGCGCACAGCCCTGGGCCATCAGTCGAAAGGCCTGCAAGGCAATGCGTTTTCCTTCCACCATCCGAGGGTCGGTATCGTCAAGGAACAACGTTCGATACTCAGGGTTGAAGTGGGTCGTCCGTTTTTGATCGCGGTATCTGGGACAGAGTCCTGCACTTGACCAGAACGACGGTCAGACTCTTGATCTCGCGTTACTATTGACGGGCCAGATTTGAAGGGGCCATTGCCTTGTCACTCACAATTTCGTGATACCAAGAGAGAAATCCATCGACTTGACCTTGTAAGTTGAATCGCTTGGCTGCGTCCAGAGCCGCATTCTCGCCCAGGCGACGGCGTAACGCTTCGTCGCGCAGCAACCGTTCGATTCCCGCCGCCATCGCCTGGGCATCACCGCCCGGAACCAGCACTCCAGTTGCCTCAGTGGTCCCATACTGATTTAATCCAGAATTCCACAAGCTGAATTGTGAGAGTTCCAACCCTTTTACCTGCTCCGGTATGCCGCCGATCCCAGTTGCCACCACCGCCGTGCCGCAGGAGAGCGCTTCGATGACGGTTAAGGGACACACCTCGGCGCGAGCTGCGTGGACATAGAGATCGGCTGCTTGAAAATAGCGGGCCACGGCGTGACGATCTTTCTGGTAAGGGACGAATCGGACTTCCGCCAAGCCGATCCGTTCGGGCGGCCCCTCTTCACCCAACGCAATGAAGATCAGGTCACAACCGTGCATGCTCTGAGCCACCGTAGCTACGGCGGCTTTCATGGTCGCATAATCTTTCCAAATGTTCCGCCGAATACCGTTGGCGGTAAAAAGCAGTACCTTGGCGTCCTGCGGGATGCCCAGTGCAGTGCGCACGCCCTGCCGGTCCGCCGGATGGAAAATGGAGAAGTCGACCCCATTTGGAATCACGCGAGCCTTCACAATGGCCGGCGCGAGGATCGATTCTTCGACTCTTCGCATGAGCCAATGGGAGGGGGCCGTCACATAGAGCCGGCTCTTTGCAAAAATGTCCCGCTTCCGACGCCAATTGAAGGCCGTGGCGTCGCGTTCGATGGTCGGATAGATACTAAGGTCCGGGCAGCGGCCACAGCCGGTTTTCCACCGATCGCAGTCAAACGAATGCGCGCAGTGACCGCTCAGTAACCAGGCATCTCGAAGATTGACGATGACCGGCACCTCATGGCTCAAGCTTGGGAGGACGCGCAGGTCGAAGTAGTTGCCATGCAGGTTGTGGCAATGCACGATATCAGGCCTGCGCGGAGGCAGGCTCAACAATTGTCGCGTCCCGGGAAAATCAAACTCCTCCATCCCTAGGGATCGTTTCACCTGAAGCCAGGGATTCGACCAAGTTCTGAGCCATTCCCGTATTCGTCCTACCCCCGGCACGTCTTCTTCAATGGGCTGCAATCGTTCCTGGATATTCTCGTTGAGTCGCGTCCAGAGATTCCGAGGTCGCTCGTTGGGGATGACCAGCACATCCGGGTCGTCTGTGCGTTTCGTTCCCACGGCCAACCACGATTCGTGGCCTCGATCTTTATAGGCTCGATACAGGTTCCACGCCGAGCGCTCCGCGCCGCCGGCTCTGTCCGCTGTACAGACTTGTAGAATTCGCAAGGGGTGAGATTCCACCGGGTTTGTATCTCCGTTCGCGGCATATGCACCTGGATTAATCGCTGTACTCATTCCAGACCCTATGGGGACCGACTCTCTATGCCATGCTGGGTGAGCACTAAGGAGGAGCGGACGGCCTATCGTGCGGTTCAGGCGCATCTCCGCGCGGAGCCCACAATGCCGTTGGAACCGTATCGGACTTCGATGTCCGACAGCTTGACCTCTTCGAACCACGACCGGATGTCACCAATCGTTTGGGGCTGGTCGTACTTCGGCGATAAGGAATTGAACGTGTCGAGAATGGCCCAGTCCATGATTTGTTGCTCTGACAGCGGCAACACTCCGGTATAATTCCAACAGGGGACAATCCCGCGCGCATAGTTCGCAAATCGCCAGAGGAACGGTATCTGATCGAGCTTGTTATCTAACGGCAGCCACCAGGGCATGTACCACTTCACGAATCGGAATAAGAGATCCTCCGGCAGACGTTTCGTCACCGGTCGCCACAGATATTTGCTTGTCCATCGGCTGGGCCATTTGTCCTTTCGATACACGTCCACAGCCAGCTTCCCTCCGGGCTTGAGAAAATCGATCAAACTCATGAAGGCCCGCTTCACATCAGGCGTGTATTGGAGGACTCCAAAGCAAAATACCTTATCGAAAGAGAACTTTCTGAACGGCATCGCATAGACATCCCCTTGAACGACGTTCAGGCGGGGGTGGGGTCCATGGTTGGCCCAACAGGCATCGACGACATTGCTATAGTCCAGAGACCAGACTTCTGCCCCGGCATCCAGCATCACTTGAGTGAACCGACCGGCTCCGCACCCCACCTCCAAAATTCGTTGCCCCTTCAACTCCCCTGCAGACCAACCGGTGCCACTATAGAATCTCGTAGCGGAGATCGTCGTTCCATTGACGCGATCGATTTGCAACTGCCGAAAGCTCTCCCATTGCCAGCCGAATTTCATGCGGTATGAACTATCGTCCACAAATCTCGGAATGAATTTTCGAATCGGCACAAGGCGATTCGACGAAGGGTCAATTAGGCACCCCTCTTTGATTTCGTCGCCGACCTTCTCATCCACCTGCTTCAACTCAAATTCACTTCCGTTCGCAGGCAGGACAAAGGCCTTCACAGCTTCATGCCGCATAGCTCTCACTCCCCTTTTATTAAATGATCAAAGACATCCGGACGGGCACATACATGCGGGCCGGTGTAGAGACGCTGCTATGACGCAACCGCCAGCGCGGTACGTGGAAGCGATCACGCGCCGTACCATCGAAGAAGCTGGCGATCGAACTCATCTCCATCCCAATCACGGACGAGAAAGCGGGGTAACTGCCAGGGATCAGTGTCTGGCCGCACAAGACCTTCGAAATTCGAGCAGGCATAATCATATCCGGCTTCTCGTACCAGGCTTACGGTCTGCGTCGTGTAATCCGAACGTGTTCCGTACGGATAGGCAAAGCTCCTTACCGGATATCCTAAGATTTCCTCCAGCCGACTCTTGCTCCGTCCTATCTCCTCTCGCTGCATCGAAACCGGAAGTGCGGAGAGAACCGGATGCGTCACAGTGTGGGAGCCCGCTTCCACAAACCCGTCTTTGGTCGCCTGACGGACCTCGTCGGGAGTGAGTGCACGATAGGCAGGACGACCAGGTGACACCGTCTTTGCCCAGACTTCCAGCGTCTTGAACACCGCTCGCTGTTCCTGATCTGGCAAGGGGTGGAGGAGTTGGCAAAGAGACCGATACACCTCATGCCGTGGAGTGGGATTCTCCGGTCGGACCACATTCCAAACGCGATTCCGCCGGTACGCATCCTCGCTATACTCGGCCGCATCCCCGAGGTACCACCGATGCGCGCGTCCGTTGACGGTCAGGGAGAGCTCTTGGGGCAAGGTGCCCGGTTGCAAGAAGAGTCGTTCAACTTCGTCCCACCAGAATTCCCGGTCATGTCCAAGGTATCCGGTCGCGACGAAGAAGGTCGCGGGAATGTCATGACGCCTGAGTAAGGGTCCGCCACTGATCAGGTTGTCCGCATATCCGTCGTCAAATGTGACCGCTACTGCCCGCTGTGGCAGTTTGTTCTCTCGCCATGCTCGAACCATGTCTTCGAGCCTCATGGGATGTGCCTGCTTCTGCAGAATCTCGAGGTGTTGTTCAAAGCGCTCGGGAGTCACGCTCAGCAGCTGAGGATCCGATTGTAAATCGGCGATCCGATGGTACAGCAGAATGAGAGGCTTCCGATTGAATCGGCCTTTAAGCCGCCGAGCGGCTTGTCGCAACGTTGTAATTCCTTGTCGAATCATCGTCCCTCAGCGGGCTTCACTGCCCGAAGCGCAATAAGCAGTTCATAATCCTGGTCACGATGGTCAAGCTGTCGTTGGTTTAAATCTTCAACCGCAAGCCCATGTAAAAATGCGACCGCAGAATAGACATTCCCCTACACCTCGACCGAAACATGCTCCGCCGGAAACACTTCCTCCAGGAGTCGCCGTGCCGATCAAGTGGTAAACCGCCAGTACTCACCCCAACGCTCCATATCATAGCGGCTGATCTGGCTGATCCCGGGCATGGTCGCCAGCAAGCCCCCCCTGGCTTCAGGACGGAAAGGACCGTTTCAACCGCCCCTCGAAAATTGTAAATGAATTCCAGAGTCTGGGTGAGAATGATGCAGTCGAAGGCATCTCTGTGTATTCCCTGACCTGTTGCCAAATCACCAACCAAGGTGGCTTGAAGATTGCCCGAAACAGCATGGAGGACATCCGAACGCGCGACTCTCCCTCCGCCAAACTGACGGGTATACCTGGATGTTTCAACCTCCAATACATCTCCTCGGATATCGTCGATATATTTCCTCAAAAAAATTTCTATGTAATACCGGTCTACTCCTTGCCCCCGTTCTATGCCGAAGGTAGGGTTGATCGGCGCGAGCCGCTTTAGAGTCCCGAATCGGACCCGCCCAAGCGGAGGCCGCAGACTATAGCGATGCTGCTCCGTGCGAATCCACCGCTTCAACGAAACAGGTAACAATCCCTTCGCAGCCGAGATACAGCGGCCGACAATAGAATTATCACTTGGAAGCGCTTCTCGACGAGCTTTCTCGTCCATCTGAATTCTGCTTTCACCTATTGCCGCACCCACCATGAAGCAGGGGCGACTCACGTGTTCACATGGCCTTGGCGACCGGACTCCACCCACATTGCCCTACAGATATTTGGAGATTATCTCGCTCAAGTCCTGCATTCGCTGAAAATACGTATGTGCCTGCAGCGTTCTGCGCTGTCCTGAGAGCGCGATCGCTTCGCGCTCGTCCTCATGTTCAAGGTAGTATCGTACCTTCTCGACGCATTCATCAAGGCTTCGATACGCTACGACTTCTTTCTCCAGCTGAAACATCTCGTGAAGATTTTCCTTCCAATCAGTAACAAGTAGGGCTCCCGTACCGGTCGCTTCATACATGCGCATGTTATTCGCGTAAGACTGGGCGACATCACTGTGATAGTTGATGACGATCTTTGAACCGGCCAGGATCCTGAACATATTGATACCCCAGACAGCCCCCAGGCAACAAGAACGAATCGGCGAATCCTGTGGCAGGCGTTCAATTCCGACTCCCCACACATTGATGGGCAATGTCATGCACAATCGCTCCAACAACTGATCCCGCTTGGAATGCGAACTCGTGAAACTGCCGACAAAGGAAACAAGAATGTTTTTCTTTTGATGTTTGAGCGCGTGCAAGACCGACGGCTCAAACGCCAACCGATTAAATTCACTGCAAACTCCGATGCCCCGAAAATATTCCACAAAGTTCGGCAGGGAGGAAATCACAAGATCATAGACGCTCCAGTTCTCTCCGGCAGGTAGGTAGGCCGCAATCTGTCCCGCCAAGAGCCTCGTATGGGATTTCATTTCGTTGAGAAAGGCACTGCTGATTTCGTCCATGGCCAGGTTCAGAATAACATCAGGCCTGTACCATCTGATCTGAGCGGCCAGGATGGCATAAAACCACCGACGCGGTTCGCTGCGTGAAATCCAGGGTACGACCCCTCGTCGCAATCGAAATTCCCAATCCAAACCGATATTGACTCCATGCTCCTGCGCCCACCGCTTCTGCATGACCTCATTGTTTACGTGCAGATCCTGTGCGTCATGACCAAGCGCCCGTAGGTGTTTGGCGCAAAATCCCGCCATGCCGAAGCATGCCTCGGTATGAACGCGCAACTGTTCCTCGAAGGGCCTGACCTCCAGCCCGGGATTTTCGGCATAAAGCCAGGCGGTAAACGCGGGGTAATCTGTGTCTAGAATGAGGAGCCGCATCGTTCTAATCTAGATTCCTCTTGCCATCGATTCCTGAAGCTTGAAGAACGAAATCTGTTGAATAACGGCAGGAAACAAAGCAGCTTCGTCGAAAGCTGAGCCGGCTCCTAGACTGTCCTCGTATAGGCGAAATTCGCTGGAGGACTAAACACCCGTAATCGATAGTCTATTTTCCGCAGCAAACGATCGATTTCTTCAAAGTTTCTTTTCCCGCGCAGCGAGGGCGATTGCAACTCTTCAAATTCGACCAGAATCTGGGAAGGATAGATTCCCTTGCTGATCATATCTCTGATCACATCCCTTTGGGCGCCTTCGATATCCAGTTTCAGTAAGACCGGATGCGAGCTCAAAGAGAATGTTTGCAACAGCTTGTCGATCGTGATGCATTCCACGTCGCAGGACGGACCTTGCCTCGAATAGTTGTTCTGGAAGTCGACGATACTATGGCTCACGTAGCTCGGATCCGGAGGAGCAAAAAACTCGACAGTATTGTTGTGAGTCCAGATCGCCTTGGGGACAAGGTGAAGATTATGGCTGCCGAGCTTGGATAAGTCATACGACTTGACGGGCTGGTTTCCGCCTTCAACATAACTCGTTTCTCTGCCCATGCCGATCCGCGTCATTATTCCGTCAAAATGCTTGATGGCCCGAACAGTCGGGTCTACAACAATCACCGTTGCGTTGTACCGTGATGCAAACTCGACATCGAAACTCGCATCTTCCCCCAGCCCGCAACTGATTACAGTTCCACCATAGAATCTTTTGTCCTCCACAAAGTCCCAACCTCCATACTCAGTTCCAAGTCTTCGCGTATTCGGAAGCGGGTCGACGGCAAACTTGGGAGTGAGCCAATACTGTTGGAGCGGGCTCATGAGATCTTTCCCGAGGAGGCGGACGGAGATGGCCCGCCCTACACCACATACCCCTTCGCGTTTGAACGTGTTTATGATTTTACCGACCATAGGAACGTGGCTCTCATAGGTTGTCCCTCCGTTTCGCCTTGCAGCCAATCGAGCAAGGCAGAGTGGTTACAGGCGGGCGGAGGTGTGAGGATTTTCCGTTGCTCATTCCCGGAACGGCCATACCGATTCTAGGGGCATGAGGAAAAACCTAGGCAGCGGGACCTGCCGTCCACTTGTGCTTGACCAGGAATCCCTCATCATGGGTCTTTAATTGGCCCGTGCCGAAGAAGTCGCCGGCTACGACATTGAGCGATCCCGCCTGCGTCACCCAATCAGCCATGACTCCTCCTACGGTTGAATACAAATTGAACACATACCGACCCGGTGCGAGCGGCAACTCAGGAATATGGCAGAACACTCGCCCCTTCGGAGGGAGCGCTTCGAACGGATGCCCACTGGCCTCGCTCGAACAATTGAACATGAATTGCCCCAATGTCGTATAGAAGGTGATGTGCATATCCAATCGAGAGATCGGCTTATTGTCGCGTGACCGATAGGACACCGGGATGGTGATGTCTTGACCGGAAAGAGCTTCATCGATCGGGGAGCCTTTTCCATCACAGATCGAGACATCCTGGATCCGAATCTCCCCGTTGCCTTGGCGATCCTGTCGTTCCCCCACTTGGGTCACTTGACCTGACGCAGCGCCGGCCATGTATTCCTCGATTACCGCGCGCGGAGCCCCCTGCGCCACCAGTCTGCCGCTCTTCAGCATGTAACACTGAGAGCAGAGTCCCTGCATCGCGGCCATGTTATGGCTGACAAACAATACCGTTCGGCCTTCTTTCGCCACATCTCCCATCTTGCCCAGGCACTTCTGTTGAAACTTTGCGTCGCCGACCGCCAGCACCTCGTCCACGACGAGAATTTCAGGTCTCAGATGTGCCGCCACCGAGAACCCCAGACGGACATACATTCCGCTTGAGTAGTGCTTGACTGGATCATCGATGAACTCCTCCACCCCTGAGAACTCGACGATCTCGTTGAATCTCCGATCAATTTCAGACTTTTTCATTCCTAAGATGGCCCCGCTGAGATAGACGTTCTCTCGCCCACTGAGGTCGCCCACGAAACCGGTGCCGACTTCGAGGAGGGAACCCATCCGGCCGTACACCTGGGCTCTCCCCTCAGTCGGCTCCGTGATTCGGGACAGGATTTTCAGCAAGGTGCTCTTGCCGGCTCCGTTGCCACCAACGAACCCTATGACCTCTCCTTGCTTGACCTCAAAGCAGATGTCTTGCAACGCCCAGAAACTCTTCTGGCCGAGATGCAGCTGTTTATTGCGTCCCCACAGAGACCTCAGACCATCTGCGAGCTTATCACCCAGCCTGTCGTGCCAGTCATTGGCTGACTTTATCTGATACTGCTTTGAGAGATGTTCCACGCGGATGGCGATATTGCCCATGGACCAGAATCCTCACCGGGAAGTTTTGATCGTGTCCGCCACTGGCTGATTCCTCATGTCTCTTGCTTCGCGGCGGCCGAAACCGGCTCAATCTCAACGACCACGCTGCTCCTTACTTCTCCATGCGCAGGATCGGATGGGTTGGAACGGAAGTTCCAAACCCATTCCTGAAGCTCCAATTGGCTGATTTTCCGGTCAGAGGGAGACTTTCTATTGTAGATTGCGCCGCTCAGAATGAGGAACTTCTGGCAGGTTTCGAGGTCTTTCGCCAGTGAAGCGCCTTTCTCATCGAGATGGCCGCTGAAGCATTTTTTGAGGAGAGGCGTGTCCCGACCGTCGTAGCGGAGCGCACCGACGGAATCCCCTACACGGACAGGAATAACCGCCCCAGAGGCCTGCCGTCCGACCGCCTTAAAATAGCTGATCTCCCCTGAGTAGTTTAATGATGCATACAGGTGCCATGAGGTCATCACGGGGTAGAACTCGACTCTGTAGAAATAGGAGACAGCCATGACGACGCAGAAGACAGAGATGAGCCAGGCGTAGCGGAAAATCTGTGGCCCTTCACTGACTTCAAACGTGGTCCGGAGGTCACCGGCTCCCGAAGGCACGGTCGGACAGTGAGTATCGCAATGAAGCAGAGCGAGACGATTACGCGCGATATAGCCATAGACCCGCTCGCCGAACCACGAGACTCCGGGAACATAGAGCAACGGGCTCAGCAGCCAAAATGTTGGCAGTGCCTGTGACAAAACACGGTAGCCATAATACCCGACATATGCCTGCCCCCGGCTGATGACATACATCTCTCTATCGAGATCTTCGATCGTCAGGGCTAATTGATGGCGTCGGTTGTACTCAGCGAGGTTCAACCGACGAAAGTCGATAAATTCAAGCCGGGTGAACAGGTCGAAAAATCCCAGCGCCCGAACCGTCCGATTGCAGAGAGGGCAGTGTCCATCGAAGAGGATTTGTATTCGGCCCGAAACGGCCTCCAGCCGTCGCGCGATCGCTTTCCGGATTCCGGTGAAGTCGTAGAAGACCGCCTGCAGGAGTATGAGATCGATGAAGAGGATCTTCTGCAGTATCAATACCCCTGTATGGAATGTCGCCGTCAGGATAGGCCAGTACTTGCGAACGGTCTTAGAAAACAACACCGCAATCCACAACGACTCGAAAGCCAGAACGAACAGCCCCAGAAAAACAAACAACGCATCAGGGGCCTGAATCAGGGAGAGGGACCAGGACCAAGGGTATTCCCTGGGGAGAAGGGTGTCTTCATAAAAGGTCGCCCTTAAGCCGTCCGCGCTGCCCCAGGATAGTCCACCACCACGGAGCTTGCAGAGCCCGGTTTCCCAATACGTCACCGCGATCGCCACCCAGCAGGTATACCGGGCCCACCCATACACGGGCACGGCACGTTCCGGGTCCGGGACTGGCTGTCCTCGGACGACTCTCAGGAGACGATCCACCGACCACCCATCTCCGCAAGGAGTGAAGGAAAGGATCGTGATCAGATAGAGCGGGACCCATCCCTGGTGCCAGTTGAAGCTATAATCACGCAGGATACCGCCTAACAGGGCGAAACAGACCGCGCCGAGCGGAATGACCAGTCTTGTCCTATAACCGATCATCCCCAAGAATAAGAGCAATTCCGTCAGAAGCTGAAACACATGCAGTCCTACCTCACTCGCGACCAGCTTGTCGAAACCGAGCGGAAGGGCGTACAGCCAGCCCATCATCCCCACCGGCTTCCGCGCCTCGACGGGAAGCCATGCAATACTGGGAAGATCCTCTATCACTGTCCACAGCAAGAGAATTCCGCATGTCCACGCCCTGATCGCGCCGAGTGTCCCGGGTGTCGCTTCTCCCACGAACTTGCGGAAGAATGTCGGACTGGTTGTCATCATGAATAACAGCAGGCCAAGTAGCCCGAAGGCTGTGGAGGCCACCGTCATACGCCAAGCAAGTTGATCCCAATCCCGCAGATATTCATCCACTGAATGGGTCGCATGCCCCTTGATGAGACTATTGAAGAGCGGAAAACTTTGGCCCCGGTGCGCGCTCTCGATCACCGAGGGCACGACCAGATTGGCGAAAACGATCCAGAGGCCCAATACCACACACATGGCCACTAGGGGCAACCGGACGCGTTTCATGCCCATCCACAGATCACCGTCGGGGTTCATTGTTACTACCCTCCTTTGTTTCGGCCTCCGCAAGGGCTGAAGTCATCATCATGGTGACAGGTCGTTTCATGTTTGCTACTGCCTGATTGCTCTATTCAAGTTTGACAACTGTCGGAAAACACGGCCTTGTGATGCATCTAAATGATGTCGGCGAAATTCCGTTCCATTCGTTTAAAAAATACCAGCCCGCCTGCGAAAAACAAGAGCACCACCACGACGCTGATGAGCATCACGGAGAAATCCGGATTCTCTTTGCCCAGCAGTCCCCAGCGGAATCCCTCGATTACCCCGACCATAGGATTCAGGCTATAGATCAGCCGCCAGGACTCAGGAACCAGGCTCACAGGGTATACAACGGGCGATGCGAACATCCAAAACTGAGTCAGGAATGGAATCGTGTGACCGATGTCCCGGTAGCGCACATTGAGGGGGGCCAGCCAGAGCCCTACCGCCAGCGCCGTGACCATGGCCATGACGAGGAATAGCGGCAAGGCCAACAGTCCCCAGCTTGGCGTTACTCCAAACCAGCCGATCAATCCAAGGAGAAGCAAGAATGCAAACAGGAAATCCACGGCGGGCGTGATCACATCCGATAGAGGAATGATCAAGCGGGGGAAGTACACCTTCGTAATCAAGTGGGCATTGTTCACAAGGCCGGTCCCGCTCCGCGACAGGGCCTGGCTGAAGTAGGTCCACGGCAACAGACCGGTGTAGGCAAACACCGCGTAGGGCAAACCGTCTGAAGGAATCTTCGCCAATCTTCCGAAGACTATCGTAAATATTACCATGGTCATGGCCGGCTGAAAGATCGCCCAGCCTGCCCCGATGAGCGTCTGCTTATAGCGCACTTTGAGGTCGCGCCAGACGAAAAAATACAACAGCTCGCGGTATTCCCACAATTCCGCGAAATCAAGATTGACAAGCCCGCGTTGTGGACGGATTTCGACCGTCCACGGTCCCATACCATCCACGGTCGTGTCCATCGCGTCAGGGACTTTCGTTTGGCTGAGGATCACTTCGGCCGCCCTCTCTTGGATTCATCGCGCATAGTCATGCGCATCCAGATGACCTTTCTCCGCTCGTCAAGACGAGTATTGTTCACGCGTTCGTTTTAGGAGACTATGCAGAGCCTAGCTTCTAGCGAATCAGAAGCCGACTGGCCTGCAGATGTGTGCTGGAGGCCGGATTGATCGGCGGAATATTCAAACTGTGCCTCAAGATCGGCCGCAGTCTACATTATTAGGAAAGATCGTTCATTCATCTCATCGTTCCCAAAACTTACGCCCCTTGTGGAACCTCACACGAGGGATGGGCCGGCAATGACGCGATATGTTCGCGGCATATTTCGGCGACAGGCTTGATGGCCTCGCATATTGGGGCAAAGCGGAAATCCCTGAGAAGTCGAATCAGCCGCCCCTCTGTCTTATCAAGATTGACGTAATGGCGGAATCGTGACAACAGCGGCCCCTCCATTCTCGGCTGGGTGGCATCAAATTCCCACGGATGCAGATACATGACCAGCGGCTGTCCCATTTGCTCGATTCGTCTCAAGCAATTTTTCAAGATCCCGTATGGAAACAGCCGGAAATATCCTCCTCCTGCGACCGGGACCCTCAATCCGAGCATGCTGATCGTCGACGGAGGAACCTCCCACAAAGGTCCGACAGCCGTCTCTAGCTCATGACACACAGGTTGTGCCTCGGGCATTCCATATCTATCGTGCACGATTGGGAACACACTTGAATCGTAGACATATCCCTCTTCTACCAGAATGGGTAACGCCCATACCGTACTCCTGGTAATTGAAAAGCTCGGGGCCCGATAGCCATAGATGCGCCGGCCCAAGATATCCTCCAGAATGATCTTAGCCTTGCGGATGTCATCCCGAAAGGCTGCAGGAGTCTGAGACGTAATCAATTCGTGACCATAACCATGGGATGCCACTTCATGTCCTGCGGCGGAAATGCTTCTGACAAGTACCGGATAACGCTCCGCCACCCACCCCAACACGAAAAAGGTCGCGCGAACCTGCTGACTCGCAAGCAGTTCAAGGATCTTGTCCGTATTTTTGCGAACGCGACTTTCGCACTGTCCCCATTGGTTCCGTCTGGCCTGAGATTCAAAAGCCGAAACCTGGAAGTGCTCTTCCACATCGAACGAGAGACAATGCACGAGATTTCTCTCTGAGACATTCATCGAGCACCTTCGCCCAGTAGGATGACTCGTACCGTCTCAAGCAGGATGCGCATATCCAATCGTATCGACAGGTGCTTGACATAGTAGAGATCATATTGCAATTTCACGTGCGAATCCTCCACCGAGGCGCCGTATCTGAACTGGGTCTGGGCCCAACCCGTGATGCCGGGCCTGACGGCATGCCGAATATCATAGTAGGGAATCACCGCCCTGAGTTCCTGGACAAAAACAGGGCGCTCGGGTCGGGGACCGACAAGGCTCATCTCGCCTTTCAGCACATTGATGAGCTGCGGAATCTCGTCAAACCTCCATTTCCTTAAATACCGGCCAACCCGTGACACGCGAGGATCCTTTTCGGTCGTCCATCTGGCGCCGCCCTTCTCGGCGTCGAGAAACATCGAGCGAAACTTCCAAATCATATACGGCTGCGCCCGCAATCCTACCCTCACTTGCCGATAAAAGACCGGGCCGGGAGAATCCAGTCGGATCACTGCCCCAATCAACACCACAACAGGAAAAAGCACTGTGAGCCCGACGAATGAGACGCAAATGTCGAGGAGTCGTTTGACGGTCTTAACAACGAACCCGGCTCGAAATCCGGTGGAGAAGATGATGGCGCTCGGCTTCAGCTCGTCGATCGGAATCCGACCTGATTCCTCTTCATAGAGATGATGCCCGTCGAACACATCGATCCCCATCCCCTTCAAATCCAGCAGCTCCTTCAAAGGCAGAACTGCTCTCCGATCTTCGAGACACACAGCGATAGTGTCGACACGATGGCGCTCGACTACGTCGGTTAGCTGTTCCATCGTCCCGACCACGTCTCTTTGGCCATCAACCATCTGTCCGTTGTCTTTGGCAAGCATTCCCACGACATCGGTGAACATCTTTCGTCGCGAAAGCAGGATCTGCGACAAGCCTTTGGCCAAATGTCCTGTGCCAAGAATTAGAATTCGGCGCTTCGCTCCCGGGACGCGAAAAATGGCCTTCGGGGCTCGTTCCTCGATGAGCACCTGAGCCCTTTGCGACGCCGATCTATCTGAGCTGCTTACGATTAGGCTCATACACCCTGCTACTATAGTTATAGT
This sequence comes from Nitrospira sp., assembly GCA_047150005.1. Lineage (GTDB taxonomy): Bacteria > Nitrospirota > Nitrospiria > Nitrospirales > Nitrospiraceae > Nitrospira_C. The sequence continues at coordinate 405,358 of AP038806.1, forward strand.
AAGAGTATGTCGTATCCTGCGCCTCGACGCCGTTCAAGACAATGGCAATAGCCCTCTCCTGCCCGATCATCTTGATGGCATTACTCACCACGTCACGAGCGGTGGCTCGTGCCCTAACGACATGAGCGACTACATCTGCGGACCGGACTATGAGCATGGCTTCTGCGACAGGAAGCAGCGGCGGAGAGTCCACAACGACATAATCGAACCGCTCTCTCAGACTGGCAATGAGCTCCGAGAGTCGATCAGCATGGGTAAGTGCGGCAGTTCCAGACTGTTCAATTCCGGCTGGTAGGATCCAGATTCCTAACTGCTCATGGTATTCTAAGCACTCTTCCAATGTCTTGTGTCCAAGCAATACTTCAGCTACTCCGGCTGCCAGCTCCAACCCCGCATAGGCGTGCACCATCGGCCTTTTCAGGTCACAATCAAGGAGCACGGTCTTTCTATTCAGGTCTCTTGAGAGCACGTGGGCCAGATTCAAAGCAGTGGAGGTTTTCCCTTCTCCCATCAACGCGCTGGAGACACACACGACAGAACTCTTCATCTTGTCCACCATCAGGCCGAGTCGGGTGGCGGCGACACGATACTGTTCCGCCACGGCCGACCTGGGATACCACATCGCAACCAACTCCGGGCAGACGGTGACTTGGCTGAGACCGTTCACAACGGAGTCGTCCCTGCTTAAGCCGGGCAGTGATAACAATCTTGGCTTGCTCGCAGCCTGCTCCACCGCCCTGGCGGATCCTGGCCAGGCGGACTCGAATTGAAAAATCGCGGCGAGGACGGGAAGTCCGAGGGTAATTTCAATTTCTTCAGCCGACACGAATCCTCTCCGCAACAGTTCCATGCCGAATGCGGAGCCAAAACCCAGCGCGCAGCCGGCCGCCAAGCCCCCGAACATGATCATGTAGATGTTCGGCTTCTCGGGAAGGTTAGGCACACCGGCCTGCTGAATGATCCTCAGTTTCGTTCCCTGGCGCTTCTCCTCGAGATCGCCCGCCATCCCTATCGTGAGTTTTTTCTCCAACAGCGACTGATAGTTCTTTTGAAGATTGTCATAATCACGTTGGATCGACATCAGCTCCTGCTGGTGCAGGGTGGTGCCTTCTATCCTGGCCTCATACTTCCTGATCTCCGCCTTGATGCGCGATTGCCGCAGGCCAATCATCTCCAGCTCCCTCAGCACTTCTTCACGTTGCTTCGTCAACTCCGCCTTGTACGGGTCGAGAGCCTTTCGTTTCCGTTTCCCTCCTTCATCAACTTCGACGGGCTCCTGCTCCACATAGAGCGCAATGTAGTCCTCCGTGGTCATTGCCTGAAGTTTCTTGATCTCATTGCGCACGACGGCTACGTCGGGATAGGACTCTTTGTAGACAGAATGCAATGTCGCTAGATTGCGTTCGAGGGCTTTTATCTTTGCCAATCGGGGATCTTTTGCCGCGCGTTTCTGGCCCGCGTCACTCGTCGGGTCTTCATACTCTCTGATCGCCTTATCAACGGATTCCAGACGGAGGTTGATCGACTTCTCCACCTCCTGCTGCGAGGCCAACTCGGTCTCCAGCCGATCGATCGCGTGCACGTTGGAATTGAGTTGATCTGGCAACTGTCCGAGGTGGGACTGTTTGAACTGGGCGAGCGCCTGTTCTTTGACTTCCAGCTGCTTTTTCAAGAGATCCAACTCGTGCTGCAGAAACTCGGAGGAACTTTGAGCAATCACAGCGCGGCTTTCCGTATGCTCCTTTACAAAAAGGTCCGCCAAGCGGGCTATGACGTCTCTGGCCATCTCGGGGCTGGAATCGGCGAAAGAAACCCTGACGAAGGGCGCCTCCCTCCCATCGAACTTGACCTGTACGCGCATTCTCGTCGCCACAAAGTCATCCGTCTCCGGAGTCGATCCCTCCTTTTCATATCCATACAAATGGAATTCTTGAGCGACTTGCGTTAAGAGTTCCCGTTTATAGAGCCATTCGCTCATGCCCGCTATTCGATTCGCCATCACCAACTCCGGTTTGTCGGTGGGATCATCGACTCCCTGGACGTAACGGACCTTTTGTCCTTCAAACTGCACCAGCACGCTCGACCGGTAACTTTTCGGCAACCATTCGTACAGCCCCCAGGCAAGACCGGTGCACACCAGGATCGCCAGGAGAATCATCCATTTATGCTTTACGACGACTTTAAGATAGTCTTCAGGGGTATTCAGGCCTGTGTACACGTCTTAACGGTGCTCCTGTTCTACTACTTTCCAGGGTCAAGCAGGGACCCGTCGCCGGATGGAATTTCCCCAGGTTCCACATCTGAAGGAGTCGCACCTTCAGCGGGAGCGGTCGCTCCAAACGACCCTAGTCCACCCATCCGGAAGAACGATTGATTTGTGAATGCGTAGGAGAGCGTCAATATCACCATTTTCTTCGAAAATGCGTATTGGTCTTCGATTCCGCTCGGTTGCTCATTAATGTTTGAGAAGTACATCCACCGGTAGGTCAGATTGGCTAACACTGGTCCGATAAGATAGCTGGCTCCGACGCTCGCATTGACCGAATCGAACGTCGATTGGGGATTACTGGTTGAACCATGGGAATAATTGAGACCCAGTTGACCCGAGAGTTTCGAGGTAATGCCACCGGTGATATTTGCACCGACAATTTGCGTTTTCATCGGACCTGATCCGATCACATAACTTGGATACACATTGTAGTTGTAACTCAGCCTGGTGCCAAACTGACCGGGCGGCATGATCCCACCAGGCATCAAGGTTCCTTCTAAGGCAGGCAAGCCTTCGAATGGCCCTGGGGCAACCGTGCCCGCCGCTCTGAGACTTTCCGAAAATGTTACGTAATTCAGATTGGCGGAGATGGAGGGGGCTACCTGAGTCTTGACTCTCTGCCCAGGCGATGTTGAATTATCTATGGGCAAGGTCATTACTCCTCCCCCCATCAATGTTGTGATCAGCTTCGGAGTCCACTTTCGTTCCCAGTTGAGCGTCCCGTTGAAAGTTGTGAAAGAACTCGACCCACCTCCACCGTTGGATCCTTCTTGCCCGAAATGAGACATCATCGCAGTGGTTCCCACGGTGTCCCTGAGCGACAGTTGGTTTGCAATGGTCATGTTCACTTGATGGCCATCCGTATCAAATAGCTGATTCTCCACCCCTCCAGACTGGCCTCCAAACATAACCTTGGAGTAGTTATAGCTTCCAGTCACAATCGTGGTACGTGTCAGCTGATAGCCTGTGGTTATCCCGAGATTCATGCTGTGGGTGTACACTCGGTTAGTCACCAGGCCGGTATTCAGGGGAGAGGTTATGATCGTTGCTCCAGCTCCGGCCCCGATGCCAGTCCCCTGGGCTCCAAAGGCTGTCATCGATGGGGTGTATTGATACGTGCCAAATAGACCTAAGGAAATGATGCGCTGGGAAATTCTGTCCGCATAGTTTTTGAGATCAAGCCGCCCTGTAGCATTGAACCCCGTGTAGTTAAGATCGCTGTTGTGGGCGTACATTGAAACCAGGCCCCCGACCGAGAAACTACCTCGCACACGCGAGCCTAAATGCGCCACGTTGATCTGAGGAGTGATTTGCGTGATGAAATCCTCAGGTTGAGTACCGGGCTCCAATAATGATTTAGGTGTAAAAAAAACGTTTGAATCATACGTCTCTGTGACCGACACAATCGGGATAATACGCGTCTGCGCAAACGCATCGATGCTCATAGACCAACCGAGGGTAGCGACTAGTATGATGAAGGTGACGACACCCCATTGTCCACTTAGGCCGGAATCAGGGTACAACAATGACGTCACCAGCCTTCAGAACGATATTTGCCTCCAGGTTTCTTCCTTGGAGAATATCTTGGTAGGGAACCGGAATCATAACCTGCTTTGTTTCCCCCTGTCCGTTCTTGACCATTCTGAGAACATGTACATTATTTCTTGACGCGAAGGTAGTGAACCCTCCGGCGTAAGAGATTCCTTGGAGCACGCTCGCAAAAGACTTCAGCACGTACTTTCCCGGCTTAGCGACTTCACCGACTACGAACACATGGTAGCTATTGATCTCTTTAACCTGCACTGACACTGTCGGGGTCGACATGTATTCTGCTAGTTTGTCCGCGACCTGCTTCGACAGGTCCTGCGCGGTAAGACCAGCCGCCGTAATATCGCCGATTAGCGGGAGAGAAATCTTTCCATCTGGCCTGACAATAACATCTTTGGAGAGATCCTGATTTCTCCAGACAGTAACGACTAATACATCTTCAGGCCCAATGAGGAATTCGGTGGGGGGCACGGAGGAACCGCGGTACTGCATGTCGTGAGACTGACAGCCCACCAAAGAATACTGCAACAACAGTACCAGGAGGGACGCAATAAGACGTCCGTTCCTCTCGTATCCACTAGTGAGAATTCTCTTCGCTAGGCCCATGTTGGCTCCATGAGACCGGAATTTCTACAACTAAGTCTCGCCGTCCGCGCCATCGGTTCAACTTCTAGCGACTGGGGAGCACTACCATCGTCTCAGATGGGACAACGATCTGATCACCAGGCTTCAATTCGATGTTCTGACTCGATCCATCTCGCACGACGATGTCGTCATAGCTAGCCTTGAGCTTGGTCTGTCCTTCGCCATCCTTAGTAAACCGGAACACGACGATTTTGTTACGAGCCGCCATGGGCGTGAACCCTCCAGCGACAGTAATGCCTTGAAGCAAGGTGGTCTTACTCTTCAGCGGATACTTTCCCGGCTTGTTGACTTCTCCCAGCACATAAATGTTGTAACTCTGTACGTCCTTGATCATGATGGAAATTGTGGGGTTTTCCATATAGGCCCTGAGCCCTGCCGAGATCTCCTCGGTCAATTGAGTGGGTGTTTTTGCAACCGCAGAGATATCGCCCAGAAGAGGGAGTGAGATTCTTCCATCAGGCCTCACCTGAACTTGCTTAGAGAGATCTGCATTTTTCCAGACGGTGATCTCCAAAACGTCTTCAGGCCCTATAATATATTCCGGTGTGACTATTAGGAGTGATTTTTCAGCAGCACCTGGTGCTACCGCCTTTGAAACAGGTGCGACATGCTTCTTCGGATCAAGGTCCTGTGCCGAAGCGACAGATACACAAATCAGCTTAATTAGTAGCACCCCACACAGTCCAAATACGTTTAGTTTCCGCATATCAATGACCTCATAGCAATATTATTGTCATGGTCAAGGCAGGCTACCGCCCATTGAGGATACACCTCTACAAGTCTCAACCAACCCAAGAGCAGACCTACCCCAGCACTATACTTATACAGCTTCAGGGAATTTTTCGATATCTGAAAGCTGCACAATCGCCCGGCTTTGATAGAGAAGAGTCCGCAGGAGCACAATGACTCGTTCCTTCCTCGGTAAAGAGGAGTCAAATACAGCCTTTATTCCGGCCAAGGGACCGTGATTGATCTTAACGACTTCGCCAGGCTTGAAACTAGGCAAATGAATCGTGTCCTGCTGTTCCAGCCGAACCTTGATTTCCTCCAGTAGGGTTGGTTCGATTTCTGCTGGGAGGTGTCCAAACATCACTATTCTTCGAACTCCTCGACAATAGGATACCATCCGATATTGTCTGTCATAATCAAATCTTGCAAAAAAATAGCCAGGGAACAATCCTGATGGTCGAAAATGTCTCTTACCTCGAATGTAAAAAATCTCCCGGATCTCTGGATAGTAGGTAGCAATTCCTACTTGCTGCAGGACTGAAGCGGTTGAATACTCCTGCTTTGGTTTCGCCATTATGGCGTACCACTTCTCCATTTTCTCTATTCCAGCCCCCTACTCCCGCAACAACTAAGTGATTTCCGGTCAAAACATAAACTTCAGCCCAACAAAATATGGGCCAAACCCGTTGGAGCGGCTAAACGGCAATTTTCTGGTCCAACGCACTTCAGCCAGGGTGGGAGTTTCTGCAACAGCCGTTGGTGTCGGGACGTATACTTTCAATACTTGCTCAATGGCTGGAGCCTGATCCATTAAGATAAGCATTCCGCCGCTGCTTATATTGACCGATAGTGCCCTCCCTTGGCGGGTTGAGCCAGCTAGATCTTCAGCTGGAGCCGTAATTTCATACGGAATTGGCCTCAATAACGCAACTCGTTCGTTATGTTTCTGAAAATCTGCGGTGATTGGCCATTCCCACTCGTTCTGTGCCACGTCCCCCCCTTTCATCACCTAATCCTAAGCCATTGTTCCGTCAACATTTTCTCGGTTTGCCTTGATGGATATCTGTCGCATCAGCGGCATTGTTCCTGTCCATCTTTCATGTGAACGTGCACAATGGGGCAGGAAAACAGGAACTCAACGGACGATGACGGGAGTATAGAAACGGATAGAGAAACGGACAATACCGAACAGGTATGCCACTATTCTCTAAAGTGGGTGTTGACTCCCCCAAAAGGGTTAGGTAAAGTTTCCGTATCATCACGGTGGTGGAATTAAGATTGTTTACGTAGATTAACAGAAATCATCCGATTGTCTAGCATTGGTGTTATACCCGTTCTAGAAAGTTTCCTCGGAGCATGAGCGAATCACCGTCACCAGGTAGCTCGGAAACACTTGCCGACCAGCGTGCTGGTCCAGGCATTGTGGTGCTGTCTGCATCCATGCAGCTCTTGCATATGAATCGTCAGGCTTCGGAATTGGCAAGACAGATCAATCTTGCCGACCATGGAGGAAACAGTTCACGACCAGCCCAAGGCGTACTTCCATCTGTGTTGACAGAGCTTTGTGGAGAGATTGTCAAAGCGCTCCACATTCGCACCGAGGCAAAAGACTGGGAACAATTTGAGATTAAGCGGGTTACTGGCAACCCTGAGCAACCAGTACTTCTTCGAGGATTCGGATTGCCAGATCGGGGTGGGGTCCAGTTCGCAAGGCTTGTCGTTACATTAGAGGAATTGGGACGCCGACAACAGCTGAATACTGATCAAGCAAAAGAGAAGTTCCAGTTAACAAATCGTGAACAGGCGGTCATTGAGCATCTTGCAAAAGGCTGGACGAATAAGGAGATTGCAAATGCTCTCCAAATCACCGAACAGACCGTTAAGGAACATATTAAGCATATTATGAGAAAGACCAATGCCACAACGCGGACCGGTATTCTTGTCCAGATCTTCAACTCCTAGACTAGCTTTTCACTTACATTGTTGAGTGTGTTGTATTAAAAATGCAATGGTGCGTTATTCACGCCACATTGTTTCAACTGTGAGGAATGTATTTTGATTTGTTTTACAATTGGTTAGGAGATTCTATCCTCGGCGCATCGATTGCAATCCTTGGTTGGGTATGAAGAAGGCGTTGTTAATTCTCATGGGGCTATCCGTCCTGACGATAGTAGGATGTCAGACGTCTAACCAGGCGAGGGAAGGTGACAACAGTAGCTTCTCAGCCCTCTGGCAAACCTATTCCCAGTGCAACAGTGGGGGCAACATCGATCAACTCAGCCGTGATGCTCTAATTTTGAGAACTGCTGCAAATCGCTCAATTTCTCAGGACGGATTTGTGATACCGCTACCTGTCAAGCTTGAGCGGCTTGTCTCCGCACCTTCGGCTCGCCTTGCTGTCGATGTAAAGGCGATGGCTGCATCCTGTTCGCTACGTGCGGGGCAAGCGGCTGCTCAAATCGGCCAGATCGAAGTCGCTCGATCGCTTTTCGAGAGCGTCCTAGAGTATAGGCCTCAAGCTGATTATGCCTATTACTCCTTGCAAGCGAAGGCCGCGCTTTTGAACCTCGATAATCCTGCCATTGCGGTCTCTCTATATCTCCACTAAGTTCTTGTTTTCACCTTATTTCTGAACCGATCTCTTCGACCAAACTCACAAAAAGTTCCTCATAGCATCGTGCGCTCCTTGCCCACGATACGTCAGTTTTCATACCTCTCCGGACCATATTGCTCCACAACGCTGGGCGTCCATACGCCCTGACCGCCTTATGCACGGCATCGACCACAGCATCAGCCGTCGGTACCACGATGTGAAAACCCGTTGCTCTATCTGAGTTCGAGCCATCGCTGCCCAATGGCGCTACGGTATCGACTAACCCTCCCGTTTTGGTCACAATGGGCACCGTTCCGTACCGCAAGCTGTACAGCTGACTCAAGCCACAGGGCTCGTAGCGCGAAGGCATGAGAAATATATCGGCCCCACCTTCGATTCGATGAGCTAGCCCTTCATCAAATCCTATGCGCAACGCCATGCGATCTGGAAATCGATCTCGCATCTTCGCAAGACTCGATTCATGCGCGGGATCTCCAGTTCCCAAGACCACCAACTGCAAATCAAAATCCATAAGCCGAGGAATTGCTGCCTCCACTAGATCGAGCCCCTTTTGCGAGGTTAAACGAGCAATGACTGCAAGCAGCGGCACTGCCTTTCTGGGCAACCCTAATTCCTCCTGGAGCGCCTGCTTGCACTGCAGCTTACCGGTTCGATTGTCCGCCGAATACCGGACGGGAAGATGTGGATCCGTCTCAGGATTCCAAACGCCAACATCAATTCCGTTGATGATCCCCTGCACCTTTTCTCGCCTTGCCTGCAGCACGCCTTCCAATCCGAAACCAAACTCCGGAGTGAGGATTTCCTCGGCATAGGTAGGACTGACCGTTGTCAACCGATCGGCAAAGAGTATTCCCCCCTTCAGCAAATTCACTGATCCGTAAAATTCGAGGCCCTCCAGGGTAAACAGCGCCTGTGGAAGGCCCGTATGCCAGAATTTCGCAGCCGGGAAAATCCCCTGATATCCGACGTTGTGCAGCGTGAGTACCGTTTTGGTCCTCTGAACCTCCGGCCTGATGCTGTCGAGTGTCTTGAGATACACGGCGCAGAGAGCGGTCTGCCAATCATGAAGATGCAAGACGTCTGTTCTCCAACCTTTCTGACGATGGAGATAGGCCATCACTTCGATCACCGCTCGCGAAAACCAAGCGAATCGTTCAAGGTTGTCTTCAAAATCCCTCCCCTGTTCCTGGTAGAGGCCTGAGCGGCCAAAAAGGAACTCGTGCCGTAACGCCCAGACTCGTACCGGTAACTGGCCGGATGTTGAGACGATGTCCTCCTCAATCGTTACTTCGCTTGCACCAAGAGGAGTGTGAAACGGAACACGTGCGAGCATATGGAAGGTTCGCCCTGAATTATCTAAGCTGCGATACCGAGGCAAGATGAGGATGACGCTATGACCCAGCTTGGCCAGTTCGGCCGGTAATGCTCCTGCGACATCGGCAAGCCCCCCGGTCTTAGCATAGGGGACAGCTTCGGACGCAGCCATCAAGAGATTCAGCGGGTGAGGTTGTTTCACGAGAAGCCTGCAAGAATCCTGGGCTAGGGGGCAGAGGGGCTCTCAAGCCGGGAACGATACCGGTCTTCCATCTTCCAATCTCGTCCTAACGCATGCAGCTGTGCTGCACTAAGTGCCTCCTTGTAGACCAATTGTTCATCCAAGAATACCAAGAGCCAGCCACGATCGGGATAAGCGAGGAACAAGGCTTCGCCTGCCTCGACACCAGCGTCCCACCCTTTAGGAGCTTCTCCAATGGCCACACGAGACCGTGGAACGAACGCTCCGCTCTTCATGACGAAAAACTGCATAAACTCGACTCGTTGATAGGTCGGCAGTCCCCACACTCCGGCAAACGCTCGAGGTGTCAGTTGATGAAGAGGCAACTCGTTATTCCTAATATGCTGCTCCTGCTCAACCAAGGGCAACGTACCGCCACATCCCGCGAAAATGCCGAGCAGGCAGATCACCAGCGCCCCCGGCCAAACCTCAGAGGATCTCACAATAGTCTCCGGCTTCGGGGTTCGGTCGGCTTGACCGGCTGGCACAAGTCGCACTGACAGAGCCTTCTCAGCAGGTGATAAGAATAAATCCCGGTGTCGTGACCGTCACTCCACTTGAACTGCAGGGCATACCGCCCCACCGATTCAATGTCCTGTAGCATGATCAGGAGAGGCACATCGTCCGCCTTCAGCCTTCGTTCTCCCGTCCACTCATCCACACAGGCCGCGCAGGGGCATTGTTGCCGCAGATATCGAACGGGATATACCGCGCGATGTCCATCGCTCCATTCTATGCCAAGCACCCCCTTGTCGATCCAAGACATGTCCTTGGGCTCAAGCACTGCTTCCGCCATGGTATCTACCTTCCTCCGTCAGCAGGCCCTCTCACACGGGCTGCGAGAGAAAATTAACAGGAGGGAGTCGTTTGCCGACTACAACCGTGACATATCCTTCAATGGCCTCCTCAACCTCGGATCTGACCTGGCCTCCTGCTTTCAATCTGGTGATCATCGCCGGGGCCAACCGAAGTGCCTGCTGGAGGAATGCCAGGCTTCCGCGTGAAAGGGGCACACAATGAAACTGCTGTCGTGTCGCGCACGTCGCGCACACCAAGCCACCGGAAACGGGAGAAAACTGGGATTCTGGAATCGTTCGCCCCCGTCCGCAAGCTGAGCAGTGGTCCGTCTGTGGACGGAATCCCGTCAGCCCGAGCAACCGGATCTGAAACAACAGCGCCGTCAACGCAGGATCTTCGCTCACTGCGAGCGAATACAACCCCTGTTCGAGCGTTTCAAAGAGTTGTGGATCAGGATCTCCATCAGGCGTGATGGCGGCAACGACATTGACCATTCTGGCCGCTGCGGCCATCAATATCAGGTCATCTCTGAAACACACAAACGGTTCGACCAAATCAGCCTGCGAAACACGATAGAGCGAATCGCCTGACTTTTCGAAGAGATTCAACTCACAAATCGTAAGCGGTTCAAGCGTCGCTCTCAACCGGCTTTTCGGTCGACGCGCTCCGCGGGCGACACCGCGAACTTTCCCGGCGGCCTTCGTATAGAACGTGACAATACGATCCGCTTCGCCCCACTTCCGGCTTTTCAGTGTGACCGCAGTGGTTTTAATGAGCGGCATGCAATCCAGGTCTTTGAGAACCGAGGCTCACAATCCAATCCTCTACGGCTTACGGTCCCTACCGGAGATATTCCATAAATACCGTAGCGAGGGTGAGATAGATGGTGATCCCGGTGATGTCATTGGCAGTCGTCACGAAGGGACCCGCCGCCACGGCCGGATCCACGCCCATTCGCTTCAAGAAAATGGGCATAAACGTCGCCATACTGGTGGACACGAGAAACGCGATAATGAGCGACATGCCGACCACCATCCCAAGAAATCCCTGGTGCCAAATCCAGCCGACCAGGGACAGAATCATTCCGCAGGCCACACCCATCAACAGTCCAATCTTGACTTCCCTCAGAAAGACCGACCAGACGTCTGTCAATTCAACCACACCGGTCGCCAAGCCTCGAATAATCAATGTCGAGGACTGCAGGCCCACATTCCCTCCCATGGCCGCAATGACGGGAATAAAGCTCACGATCGCCACGACCTCCTGAATCGTATATCGAAACTCCCACAAAATCGCTCCGGACAGCAGGCTTCCCACAAGATTGGTAAAGAGCCACGGCAACCGGACTTTTGCCGCGGCAAGGCTTGAGGATTTCGACACGGCTTCTTCCTGTACCGCGCCGGCCATCTTCAACATGTCCTCGGTCGCTTCTTCTCGGATGACGTCCACGACGTCGTCCACGGTAATGATCCCAACCAGAACTCCTTCTTTATCCACAACGGGGATGGCCAAGAGATTGTAGCTCGCTACCTGACGCGCCACTTCTTCCTGATCCATGTCGACCGATACGCTGATCACGTCCCGCGTCGCGATATTTTTCAAAGGTGTCGAGGGAGGAACCGTCAACAACTGACGCAAGGAGAGTACACCGACCAACCGCTCATCCTTGTCGGTGACATAAATATAGAACACCATCTCTGCATCGGTCGCCTCTTGGAGACGCCGGATGGCATCCTGTGCCGTCGCATCCTCCGACAGCGCAAAAAACTCGGTCGTCATGATGCCGCCGGCCGTGTCTTTCGGATACTTCAGGATGTCCGCGACTTCCGTCGAATCTTCGGTCCGCATGAGCGAAAGAATCTCTTTCGCACGCTCCTCTGGCAGCACGCCGAGAATGTAGGCGACGTCGTCCGGACCCAAATCCTTGATCAACCATGCGATGTCCGATTGCAGCAAATCCGCCAACACCTGGGTAATACTGTCGGTGTCGAGCTCGCTCAGAACCTGTCCGCGTTTCGAGTCCCCTCGGACCAACTCAAACACTTCGCGTTTTTCCTTCGGAGAGGACAGGTGCACAATGACCTTGGCCACGTCGGCTGGATGCATCCGCCCCAGCATTTTTGCGAGATTGGTGATCGCTCCGCGCCGGAGCAACCTTTGCACGGACAACAAGACGATGTCGGATTTCGTCTGACCTCGATCCGCCTGATCCCGCAGGGCATCCCGCAGAAGATCTCGATCCCCTACGCGGTGTCGCGACTCCATCGGGCGACTTTCCGTGATTTTATCCGTCTGGTGCATATCGTGTTCTCAGTACCCTAATTCACTCAGCGCGTGCTCGTCTTCCCGCCAGGCTTCCCGCACTTTCACCCACAGCTCCAGAAACACCTTCATGCCGAATATGCGCTCCATCTCGATCCGGGCCTCTGTGCCCACCACCTTCAGCCGTTCCCCATGCTTGCCAATAATGATGGCCTTGTGCGACTCGCGTTCGACCAGAACCGAAGCGCTGATTCGCGCCTTCTTCCCCTCTTCAACGAACTGGTCGATTTCGACCGCGATCGAGTGCGGCACTTCTTCATACGTCTGCCGCAGCAGCTTCTCCCGAATCATCTCCGCAGCCAACGTCCGCATGGACTGGTCGGTGATCGTATCCTCGTCGTAAGCGGCATCTCCCACCGGCAGATGAGCCACCGTCACGTCGAGCAACCGTTCGACATTCGCACCTGTTTCGGCCGAGACCGGAACGACTTCGGTCCACGGGTACAACCGGGCATAGGTGTCGATGACGGGCAACAGCTTCATCTTATTCACCAGATCGATCTTGTTCAAAACCAACATCACCGGCCTGGCCTGTTTGTAAATGGCGGCCTTGACGTGCTCCAGCACGGACAAGTCGCCGGGGCCTGGAAGGCTCGTGGCATCCATGAGCACAAAGAGCAGATCGGCTTCCTCGAGCGTCTCGAGGGTGGTCCGAACCATCCGGCGATTCAGCAAATGTTCAGGCCGATGGATGCCCGGAGTATCCAGGAACGCAACCTGCGCGCCGGGGGCATGAACCACGCCAAGGATTCTTGTCCTGGTGGTCTGAGGTTTTTCCGATACGATCGCGATCTTTTCCTTGAGAAGCCGATTCAGCAACGTGGATTTTCCCACGTTCGAACGCCCAACGATGACCACCGTTCCGAATTTCATCGCGTCACGGCCTCGATCGATCTTGAGTGGTTTCAGGGAGCAATTGATAGACGGTTTCTCCCTTTCGTACATACCCGAGCTGCTCTCGGGCCAGTTGCTCGATCTTGAGCGGGTCATGCTCCAGTCCATCAATATCACTGCGCAACCCCGTGACCCCCCTCTGGAGATCAAGAATCTCAGCCTCCAGCTGCCGGACATGGTCTCTCATGGCAAAATAACGCGGCAACCCCATTTCGCCGAAACACAAAGCCAGCAGAAGAAGCAGACACGCACCCATCCCCGCGTACTGCGCGCCGGTGACCACACGTCGCTGCCAGTCCAGCCATTGCTTGCCTCTGTTCTGCTTAATGAGCATGAACGATCGTTACTGCCTCCCTGGCATGGCGTCTCGGCCTCGATACACCGCCGCCGCCCCCAATTCTTCCTCGATGCGGAGCAATTGGTTGTACTTTGCGACCCGGTCGGTCCTCGACAGCGAACCGGTCTTGATCAATCCGCTGTTCGTCGCGACCGCCACATCCGCAATCGTCGTATCCTCCGTCTCCCCGGAGCGATGGGAGATAATCGCCGTATAGCCGGACCGTTTTGCCAATTCGATGGCATCGAGCGTCTCCGTCAGGGTCCCGATCTGATTGAGCTTGATCAGGATGGAATTCCCGATCCCTTCCTTGATGCCCTTCGAGAAAATCTCCACATTGGTAACGAAAATGTCGTCGCCCACCAACTGGACGCGGTTTCCCAGCTTGTCGGTGAGCATTTTCCATCCCTTCCAATCCACTTCACTGAGACCGTCTTCGATCGAAAGAATCGGATATCGATCCAACAATTTACCGTAATAGCCGATCATCTCCTCCGAAGATCGCTCCCGGTTCTTCTCTGCTTCGAGTACATACCGGTTCTTGTCGTACAATTCGCTGGCCGCACAATCCAAGGCCAACGCGACTTCCTGTCCGGGTTGATAGCCGGCCTCTTCAATCGCCTGGATGATCAACGCCAACGCCTCTTCGTTCGATTGGAGGTCCGGCGCAAAGCCACCCTCGTCTCCCACAGCCGTGCTCAGTCCCTTCTTCTTCAACAGGGCCTTGAGCGAATGGAACACTTCCGTCGCCATTCTAAGCGCTTCGTGAAAATGCTCGGCCCCGACCGGCACGATCATGAACTCCTGCAAGTCCAGACGATTGTCGGCGTGGGCTCCGCCGTTGATGATATTCATCAGAGGCACGGGAAGCACTCGGGCATTTGTGCCCCCAAGATACCGATAGAGCGGCTGACCCGTTTCCGTCGCCGCTGCTTTCGCGACGGCCAACGATACGCCAAGGATCGCGTTCGCCCCCAGCTTGCCCTTGGTCTTCGTTCCGTCGAGCCCGATCATCGCCTGATCAATGCCGGCTTGGTCGAATGCCTCCATGCCTAACAGTTCCGGCGCAATGGACTTACCGATGTTGGCTACGGCCTTCAACACTCCCTTACCGAGCCATCGCTTCTTGTCTCCGTCCCGCAATTCAATCGCTTCTTTCTCGCCCGTGGACGCTCCCGAGGGCACGGCCGCCCGCCCACGCACGCCGCTTTCCAACACCACTTCCGCCTCAACGGTTGGATTACCCCGGGAATCGATGATCTGCCTGCCTCGAATCTCCTTAATCGCGCTCATAATCACATGCTCCAGTCCACGTCATCATGGTTCACACTCCGCTCCATTGTCATCGAGAATCGCCTAGTTTGCTCTTGAGTAGTTCGTTCACCTTTCCGGGATTCGCCTTTCCTCCGCTGGCTTTCATCACTTGGCCGACCAGGAATCCCAGCACTTGATGCTTGCCTTCCTTGAACTGGGCTACCTGCCCCGGACTCTTCGCCAGCACCTCGGCGATGATCGCTTCCAGTATCCCTTCGTCAGACACCTGTGTGAGCCCCTTGTCTCGAACCATGTCCTGCGCGGATTTTCCGCTTTGGTACAACTCTGGGAACATCTCACGGGCAACTTTCAAACTGACCGTGCCGCGGTCCACCATTTCCAGCAGGTCGACAAGTCGTTCCGGAGAAACCGCGGACGCGCTGACGTCGACTCCCGCCTTATTCAACTCCCTGGCGAGTTCCCCCATCACCCAATTGCTGACCGTCTTCGGGTGATTGAAGAGCCTCACACAGGCCTCGAAATAATCCGCCATGGCCTTGGAGGCGGTGAGAAGACCGGCGTCATACTCGGGCAACCCGTACTCGTCGATAAAACGCCGGGCGCGGACGGCCGGCAATTCCGGTACGCTCCCGCGGAAATTTTGGATCCATTCGGCATCAAGCTTCAGCGGCACCAAATCCGGATCCGGGAAATAACGGTAGTCATGTGCTTCCTCCTTGCTCCGCATGACCGCGGTCTCTCCTCGATCCAGGTTCCACAGACGCGTTTCCTGCCGGATGGCGCCGCCGTCCCGCAAGACCTTGGTCTGTCGCTTGACTTCATATTCGATCGCGTCTTTGACGTACTTGAACGAATTGATGTTCTTCAACTCGACCTTCGTGCCGAACTCTTTCTGCCCAAGAGGGCGAAGCGAGAGATTGGGCTCGCAGCGGAAACTGCCTTCTTCCATGTTTCCGTCGCAGATCTCGAGATACATCAGGATGTCGCGGAGTCCCTTCAGATAGGCGACGACTTCTTCGGCTGAACACATGTCCGGCTCCGTGACGATTTCGAGCAGCGGAGTGCCGGCCCGGTTCAGGTCTACTTGGCTACCGCCTGCGGCCGTTTCGTGGACACTCTTTCCGGCATCTTCTTCCAGATGAGCTCTCCGGATACGGATCCGCTTCCGGACGTCGCCCGAGGCGATGTCGATCCATCCATGTTCACAGATCGGCGCTTCATACTGGGATATCTGGTAGCCTTTCGGCAAATCCGGATAGAAGTAATTCTTCCGGGCGAATCGGTTGGCGGAGGCGATGGTGCAGTTCAGCGCCAATCCGGCACGAACGGCCATTTCGACCGCGGCCTTGTTGATCACCGGCAAGGAGCCCGGCAATCCCAAGCAGACAGGGCAGGTTTGGCTGTTCGCCGACAGCCCGAATGTCGTCCCGCACGCGCAGAACATCTTCGACTTGGTCCGCAGTTGGGCATGCACCTCGACGCCGATGACGACCTCGTAGCTCACGCGCGCGTCACCCTTCTCCCCGAGCCCGATCCCGCTCCCGCTTCACCGCCTCTCGTCCCGCTTCGAACGCCTCCCGTAATACCGATTTCTTGGCTTCGACGAATTCCTTCCCCTGATCGATCGCACCTTCGATCGTTTCACCGGCCTGACCGGCCAAATCACGCAAGCTGTCCTCCGCTTGCCTGGCATAGCCCCGGAGCAACTCCCGCGAATCGCGCCCCGATCGGGGCGCCAACAGCAACCCCGCCACCGCTCCCAACGCCGCCCCGCTCAGAAACGCCAACACCACGCCCGCCGCCGATCCGTGATTATCCGCCATTGTGTGGTTCTCCTTCCCTTCGGTATCGCTCCCGCATGACCTGCGTCGCGGCTTTGAGTCCTGCCACGACGCTCGCCACGTTGGTCAGAAGCGTGCCGCTCGATCCTCGAACGGCGTTGTGAACTTGCTGAACGGATTCTCCGACTTCTCCGACCGCGTGCAAGAGCAACGAAGCGTGCTCCACTCCGCCACGAGCCTGTTCGGTCAGGTCATTGAGATTCTGGCTCATCGCGCGCAGCTCCGATACAAACGCCGGCATGTCGGTGTTCATCTTGGAGAGCAATTGCTCGGACTCGGCGACCGTCTTGCGCACTTGTATCAACAGCGGCACCAAATAACCGACCAGGACGGCAAAGGCGGCGGCGATCAGGATGGCGGCGATTTCAACGGCGTTCATGCTCTGGTCCTCCGACTTCCGAATCTAGCGAACGATGGGTTTCTTCTCGTGCCATTGCGTCGCTTGCTCATACGCGTGAGCCGCTCGAAGCACCGTCTCTTCTTCAAAGGCGCGGCCGATGATCTGGAGGCCGATCGGCAGACGGGCCTTGCTGAATCCGCAGGGCAAGGCGATGGCCGGCAGCCCAGCCAGATTGACCGAAATGGTGAAAATGTCCGACAAGTACATCTGCAGGGGATCTTCGGCTTTGGCCCCGAGTTTGAACGCAGGGGTGGGCGTTACGGGCGTCACGATCAAGTCCACGTCCTTGAACGCCTCGGAGAAATCCTGACGAATGAGCGTCTGCACCGCCTGAGCTTTCCCGTAATAGGCATCATAGTACCCGGAGCTCAGGGCGTAGGTGCCCAGCATGATCCGTCGTTTCACTTCCGGGCCGAAGCCTTCCTGCCGGGTCTTCATGTACAGATCCAAGAGATCCTTCGTTTCCTTGGCTCTCAACCCGAACTTCACGCCGTCGAATCGCGCAAGGTTGGAACTGGCCTCCGCGGTCGCGATCACGTAATACACCGCGACCGCCGCATCGGTCCGCGGGAGTTGAATCTCCTTGATGTCGGCCCCGAGGCTCTTGAGTTCCTCAATAGCGGCTCTGACGGCCTGCTCGACTTCAGGATCCAGCCCTTCGCCGAAGAATTCCATGGGCACGCCCACTGTGAGCTTCTTGAGGTCCCTCTTCTTCAGCGCCTTCATATAATCCGGCACGGGAAGTTCGGCGGAGGTGGAGTCCATCGGATCGTGCCCGGCGATGACGCCGAGGAGATACGCGGCATCGGCGACGCTTTTCGTGATCGGACCGATTTGGTCCAGGGAGGACGCGAAGGCGACCAGTCCGTAGCGCGAGACACGCCCGTAGGTCGGCTTCATGCCGACCACTCCGCAGAACGCCGCGGGCTGGCGGATCGATCCGCCGGTATCGGATCCCAGAGCGGCCACGCATTCGTCGGCGGCCACGGCCGCAGCCGAGCCGCCGCTCGACCCGCCCGGTACACACTGCAGATCCCAAGGATTTCGACTGGGCCCGAAGGCTGAGTTTTCGGTGGAGGACCCCATCGCGAACTCGTCGAGATTGGTCTTCCCCAGAAGAAGGTATTCCTGCTCTCGAAGCCTCGCGATCACCGTGGCGTCATAGGGCGGAACAAATTCCTTGAGCATGCGTGAAGAGCAGGTCGTCGGCACGCCGGCCGTACACAGGTTATCCTTGATCGCCAAAGGCATGCCCATCATCGGTTTGGTGTGGCGCCAGGTCTTGAGCTTGTCGTCCAGTACGGCCGCCTGGGCCAAGGCCGAGTCATGGGTCCTCGTCACATAGGCCTTGACCTTCTGCTCAACCTGGCCGATCCGTAGCGAATAGGCGCGCACGATCTCGACCGCGGTCACTTCGCCGGCGGTGAATTTCTTTTGCAGATCGCACAATGAAAACTTATGAATCGACATCACGCCATCCCTGAAGCTGCCTCACGATGATCCACGCGCGCCCGCCACACTCGCCGGCGCACATGCATCCGAGTTTCAACTCCCATTCACGATCCGGTTCTTGTCATTGACGCGCACGATTTTCGGCGCGTGCTTCTTGATCTCTTCCTCGGCATAGTATTCGTAGCAAAAGATGATGATCTGATCGCCGACCGCCGCCTTGCGCGCAGTCGGGCCGTTGAGCACGATGTCCCCACTGCCTCGCCTGCCGGCGATCGCGTAGGTCATGAAGCGTTCGCCGTTATTCAAGTTCGAGCAGATGATCGCCTCATACGGGAGAATGGCCGCGGCTTCCATCAGATCCTGATCGATCGTCAGGCTGCCTTCGTACTCCAGATGCGTGCCGGTGACCGTTGCACGATGGATTTTCGACCGTAGCATTTGTCGGAACATGAACGCCTCAGCCTTTCGATAGGAATCTCGGAATCACTCGATAATCTTCGGCACCAGGAATCCGTCGGCTTCCCGCTCCGGCGCATTGGCCAGTGCGAGATCCACTGGTAACGACGGACGGACGATGTCCTCCCGAAACACGTTGACCTGCCCCAGCACCGTCGTCGTCGGTTCGACGCCCACGGTATCGTACCGATTCAGCGTCTCGACGTGGGTCAGGATCTGACTCAATTGCCGAGCGAACGCCTCCCGCTCGGACGGAGAGATGGCCAGTCGTGCGAGCTTCGCCACCTTCTCAACTTCTTGTTTGGTAATCTCCACCCTTATCTCCTCGTGGCTTCGGGATGTTCAAAACGGTCTTCCGGCGAGGCCGCAGGACATCCGCCGACGAGGCGTACCCCCCGGCCATTTTCAACATCCCACTACTCCACCGTCACGCTCTTCGCAAGATTCCTCGGCTGATCCACGTCCGCGCCGCGCAGCACGGCAATGTGATAGGCCAACAGCTGCAGCGGGATGGTGAACAGAATCGGCGAAATGAGCGGATGCGTTTCAGGAATCGTAAAGACCGCATCGGCGGTCTTCCCCAATTCTCGCTCCCCCTCGGCCACCAGTGCAATGACGGGCGCATGGCGGGCCTTGACTTCCATGAGGTTGCTGACCGTTTTCTCGTACAATCGATCCCGTGGCGCCAGCACCACTACCGGCATGTCCCGGTCGATCAGCGCGATCGGCCCATGCTTCATCTCCCCGGCCGCGTACCCTTCCGCGTGAATGTAGGAGATCTCCTTGAGCTTGAGCGAACCTTCCAGCGCAATCGGGTAATTGATGCCACGGCCCAGAAAGAGGAAATTGCGTTTCTTGTAATATCGTTTGGCGATCGCCACGATCTCCGCTTCACGCCTCAGGACGCTTTCCACCAGCACGGGCAGGCGCACCAACCGATCGAGCCAGGCTTTGCCGTCCGTTTCCTTCATGACGCTGCGGACACGGGCCAGATGCAGTGCCATCAGATACAGGGCGGTCAACTGGGCCGTGAACGCTTTGGTCGACGCCACCCCGATCTCCGGACCGCAATGGGTGTACAACACACCATCCGACTCCCGGGCCAGGGTGCTGCCGACGACGTTGACGATGGACACCACGCGCGCGCCCTTCTGCTTGGCCTCCCGCGCGGCCGCCAGGGTATCGGCGGTCTCACCGGATTGGGAGATCGTGAGGAAGAGATCCCCTTTGCCGACCAGCGGATCGCGGTAGCGGAATTCGCTCCCGATATCGACTTGCACCGGAGTCCGCACCATGTCCTCGAAGAGATACTTGCCGACCAGACCCGCATGCCACGAGGTCCCGCACGCGACGATCCAAATCCGGTCCACGGCTGCCAATTCCTTGGGCGTCAATCCGATGTCGGGCAGGTCGGCTTCACCGGTTTCATACGAGTATCGTCCGCGCATCGTGTCGAGGATCGTCTGCGGTTGCTCGTGGATCTCCTTGAGCATGAAATGGGGAAATCCGCTTTTCTCCGCGTCCGCCGCATCCCAGGTGATCTTGGACGGCTTCCTGAGCATGGCATGCCCTTCCGCATCCGTCATGCGGACGTCGGAAGCGGTCACCACGGCCACGTCGCCTTCCTCGAGGTAGGTGACGTCGCGCGTGTGCGTCAGCATCGCCATCACGTCGGACGCCACGAAGGAGGCGTTTTTCGTCCGGCCGACGACCAGCGGACACCCAAGCCTCGCCGCGACCAGAGTCCCGGGTTCTTGCTCGGAAATCACGGCCAAGGCGTAGCTTCCGCGCACTTCTTTCGTTGCCGCCCGGACCGCATCGGCCAAGCCCAACCCCTTCTGCATGTGCTTATCGATCAGGTGCGCCACGACTTCCGTATCGGTGTCCGAATGGAACTTGTAGCCTTCGCGCTCCAATTGCTGCTTGAGCGGCTGATAGTTCTCGATGATCCCGTTGTGCACGAGAACGCAGCTTTTCGACCGATGCGGATGCGCGTTCTGTTCGGACGGCTTCCCGTGCGTCGCCCATCGCGTGTGGCCGATCCCGACCACGCCGGCGATCTCCTTGTCCTTGAGCGATTTTTGGAGGTTGGCCAACTTTCCCACGCTCCGCCGCACTTCGATCTTCTGGCCCTGCAGGACCGCGACTCCCGCCGAATCGTATCCGCGGTATTCCAGCTTCGCGAGCCCCCCGATGAGGATCGGCACCGCGTCCTGGTCACCGACGTACCCGACGATTCCACACATACGCGACCTACCTCCGTCGCTTGGCCCGGCTCGCAGGCGGCCGCGGCTTCGATGTTTTGGCCGGCAATGTCGAGCCGGCATCCTGCGGCGACGTCAACAGGGCGCGGCGACGCGCGGCCCAGCCCGCACGATTGACTTGGGGCACACGGGCGATCACCAACGCGTCCGAGGGCACGTCCTCCGTCACCGTCGTCCCGGCCGCGATAATGGCACCCGCCCCAACCGTCACCGGCGCGATCAGCTGCGTGTCGCTCCCGACGGCCACGTTGTCTTCGATGACCGTTTGATGTTTGTTGACGCCGTCGTAATTGACGGTGATCGTTCCGGCCCCGATATTCACGCCCTTCCCGATCCGAGCGTCCCCCAGATACGTCAGGTGATTGGCTTTTGACCCTTCGCCCAGTTCCGCTTGTTTCATCTCGACGAAATTCCCGACCTTGGCCTTCCTGCGAACGATCGCACCGGGACGAAGATGCGCGAACGGTCCCAACACCGCGTGATCATCGATCCGCGCCTCGCGGAACACACAATGGCCGAGAATCTCCACGCCGTGACCGACGGTGCAATCCGTCAACCGCGTGAACGCATGCACGACGCAATCCTCACCGAGCACCGTCCTCCCGGCGAGCATCACGTTCGGATGGAGAACCGTATCCTTGCCGATCGACACGCCGGCGTCGATCCACGTGGAACCTGGATCGATCATGGTCACTCCCGCGTCCAACCAATGCTCTCGTATCTGACGGCGCAGCACCAATTCGGCTTCCGCCAGCTGCCGGCGTGAATTCACGCCCAACCCTTCGTCCGGATCGTCGAGAGTAACCGCGCAGACTCGACGCCCTTGGGCGACGGCCGTTTGCAAAATATCGGTGAGGTAGTATTCCCCCTGCGCGTTGGTCGGATCCAACCGGTCCAACGCCGCGAATAGAAACCCGCCGTCGACGACGTAGGTTCCTGCGTTGATTTCCCTGATCACCTTCTCGGCCGGTCCAGCGTCGCGATCCTCGACGATACGCGAGACGGGCCCGCCGGCGGACTGCCGGACGACGCGTCCGTATCCGCTCGGATCCTCCAGCTTCGCCGTAAGGATGGTCACCGTCGCTCGTTCCTGTTGATGCATCTGCAGCAGCCTCCGCACCGTCTCTTCCCGGAGCAGCGGCGTGTCGCCGTTGAGAATGAGGTAACAGGCCGGCGCCGATTGCCCAGTCACGTTGAAGACGGGTCTGGTCTGCAAGACGGCATGCCCGGTTCCCAGCTGCTCGCGCTGCTCGACAATCGCCACCGCGGCGCGGCCGTCGCGGAGCGGCACGGCGGCTTCGATCGCTTGTCGCACCCGGTCGGCGTGATGGCCGACGACGACAGCCACACGGTGGCCCGCGACCCGCACGCCCACGTCGATCGAGTACATCACCATGGCCCGGCCGGCGACCGCATGCAGCACTTTCGGATGCTTGGATTTCATCCGCTTGCCGAGCCCCGCCGCCATGACCACCACGGCAAGCCCCGGAACAGTGGCGTCACCGCCGACGACTCCGCCGGCAGCCGATGCTGTCGCTTCCGTCGAACGGCTCATCCGATGGGCACTCCCGGATCTGGCTGTTTGATCGGACCCCACTTGGCTTCAGCCGGCATGGTTGCGACGAGCGACGGGGTGGGTGAATAGAGCCCGCCTGAGACGATCAGCTTCATCGCCTCTTCCACGCTGATGTCGACGGACGTCACTTCACGCTCGGGCACCAACAGAAAATATCCGGACGTCGGATTCGGTGAGGTGGGAACGTAGACATGGACCAACGCATCCTGCGTGATGTCCTGCATCTCTCCCTTCGTCACCCCGGTGACGAAGGCAAAGCAATAGTGGCCGTTCTTCGGAAACTGAATCAGGACGACACGATGGTACGATCCGCGCTCGGAAAACGAGAGAATGTCCATCATGGACTTCAGGGTCGAATAGATTCCGCGCACGAGCGGCACGCGGTTCAGCCAGCTCTCCCACGCCTTGACGATCTGCCTGCCGATGAAATTGGCGGCAAATAGACCCGTCGCGAACACCAACACGAGCAGCGCGAGGATGCCCAATCCCGGCACATAATGATTCGGCACCATCGAGGCCAACAGATTTCCGAGAATGCCGTCGACCGCGATGAAGAGTGTCTTCAAAATGAGGATGGTCCCCCAGATCGGGGTAATCACCAGAAGACCTGTCAGAAAGTAGCGTTTTAGCGAGGCTTTCAGCATGAAACCGCGCCCGTGGAAGTGGAATCACATCATACAGAGGATACGGAGACGCTCGCAAGCCTTTTCTTGCTATTTTCAACAACTTGGACTAGGATTCCGCCCGTTTTTCCCCCCTGAAAGGATCCCCGATCCGATGAACACACGAACGCGAACACACCGGGGCCTCTTCATCACCCTGGAAGGACCGGAAGGGAGCGGGAAAAGCACACAGATCCGGCACCTCGCCGCCCTCCTGCGACACGCCGGGTACAGAGTCGTCGCCACTAGGGAACCGGGAGGCACCCCGGTCGCCGAAGCGATCCGCAACGTCCTGCTGCTCTCTCGACATACAGAGCCGATCGGCGCGAAGACCGAAGCCCTGTTGATCCTCGCCGCCCGCAGTCAGCACGTGACTGAGATCATCAAGCCGGCGCTGATGCAGGGCGCTATAGTCCTGTGCGACCGGTTCTCCGACTCAACCATCGCCTATCAGGGATTCGGCCGCGGGCTAGACAGAGAATGGCTGAAACGAGTCAACGCTGTCGTGACGGAGGGACTGCGACCGGATTTCACAATATTGCTGGACCTGCCTATCGCCGTCGGCTTGGCGCGGAGACGGTCCTCGGCTGGCAGGCAAAACCGGCTGGATCGGGAGGCGGCACGGTTCCACCGGCTCGTTCGACAAGGCTTTCTCAGGTTGGCCGACCAGTCGCGCGGACGGATCACAGTGATCAAGGCGGATCGGTCCGCGGAGGAAATCCGTGCAGAGATCGAGCCGCTTGCACTGCGGTGGGCGGCACGGTATGTAGGACGTTGGAAGGTCACGCATGCCGTTTCATGATGTCATCGGTCACAATGCGACGATCGCCGCTCTGCAAGCTGCCGCAAGCGGCGGGCGATTGGCCCATGCCTATCTGTTTCATGGGGACGTCGCGATCGGAAAGCGGCTGACGGCGTTTCGATTCGCCCAGGCCCTCAATTGCGAGCGGGTGGAGACGACCAACCCACCCGACGCATGCGGCCTCTGTCGCTCGTGCTTGCAGATCGAAGCCCGCACCCACCCGGACTTCTTCGTGATCGAGCCGGACCGGGAATTGGCCACGCCTCAGATCAAGATCGAAGAGATTCGCGGCCTCGAACAACAGATGGTGTACCGTCCGCTGGTCGGCGAACAAAAGATTTGCCTGATTGACGACGCAGACCGCATGACGATCGGGGCTTCCAACGCCCTCTTGAAAACGCTGGAGGAACCGCCGGACCATAGCCTGTTCCTGCTGATCTCGAGCCGGCCGGCCGCCTTGCCGGCCACGATCCGTTCTCGGTGTCAGCAGCTTCGTTTCGCCGTTCCGACGCGGACGCAGGTGGAAGCGGCGCTCATTCGCGATCGGCAGAAAGCGCCCGCCGAAGCTCGGTTGCTGGCGGTCTTCAGCGAGGGACGGATCGGGGAGGCGTTCTCCGCCGACGCAGGACAGCTCCGAACCCGCCAGCTGGAAATAATGGAACTGGTCAGCCGGCAATGCTTGCAGTCGAGCGCCTTGTTGCTCACGGCTGTCGAGTCGCTCCATAAGGCCGAGCGGGCGCAAGAAACCCTGACATGGCTGGCCCGATGGATCCGAGACGTGGTGTTGGTCAAGGTGGGAGGCGCCCCCGACCAACTCATGTTCTCCGAGCATGTCCAGGCGCTTGAAACCTGTGCGCGCCAGGCCGATACGGATTCCCTTCTCCTGCTGCTGCAGGACATCGAGCACACGGAACAACAGTCCGGTAGACACGTCAATCTCCAAATCGCGCTTGAAAACATTCTCCTTCGCCTGCGTGATGCGGTCTTCCCTCAAACTCCGGTCCCGTCGTCCTGACGATCGCAGGGTTCGCTCCCCGTCCATGCCCGCATAGCTTTCGTTCGGCGCAACCTGGTATCTTCTGGTCGACTGCCCATGAGCGCCAAACACACCTTTTACATCACCACTCCGATCTACTACGTCAACGATGTACCCCATATCGGACACGCCTACACGACCATCGCGGCCGACGTGCTGGCCCGTTACCGAAGACTGAAGGGACGCGATGTCTTTTTCCTCACAGGTCTCGACGAGCACGGCCAGAAAGTCCAACAGGCCGCCGCCAAGGCCGGCATCGATCCCCAAGTCCATTGCGACAAGTTGGCTCCTCAGTTCCAGACACTTTGGACCCGCCTCAACATTTCCAACGACGCCTTCATCCGAACGACCGACGGCGCACATAAATCAATCGTTCAACGATATCTTCAGGAACTATTCGACAAGAACTTGATTTATAAAGGCTCTTACACTGGATGGTACTGCACGTTCGACGAACGATTCTGGACCGAGAAGGATGTCGAGAACGGCCTCTGTCCGGACTGCAAACGCCCCGTCGAGCAGATCAGCGAGCACAATTATTTCTTCAGGATGGGGCAATATCAAGATCGACTGATCGACTACATCAAGACACACGATCGTTTCGTGCGCCCGGAGCCGCGCCGCAATGAGGTCTTGGGTTTCCTTCAAACGCAGAAGCTCGGAGACCTCTCGATCTCGCGACCGAAGTCCCGGCTGTCATGGGGCATCGAGCTGCCGTTCGACGCACAATACGTCACCTACGTGTGGTTCGACGCACTGGTGAATTACCTCTCCGCCCTCGAGTACAAATTGCCGTCGCCGTCCGTCGGACGGTACTGGCCCGCCGACATACACCTGGTGGGCAAGGACATCCTCACCACCCACGCCGTTTATTGGTCCACGATGCTGATGGCGTTGAACCTGCCGTTGCCGAAAACCATCTTTGCACACGGATGGTGGACGGTCGACGGAGAGAAGATGTCCAAGAGCCGCGGCAACGTCGTGGACCCTAACAGCATGGTGGAAGCCTACGGCGTCGACCCCTTCCGGTATTTCCTCCTCAGAGAGGTTCCCTTCGGTCAGGACGGTGACTTTTCAGAACAGGCGATGGCGAGGCGAATCAACAGCGACCTGGCGAATGGAATCGGCAATCTCTTGAGCCGGACATTGACGATGATCGAACGGAGCTGCGCCGGCACGATCCCGGATGTCCCTCACAATTACCTCGACGGCGACGATGCGCAGAACACATACCCGCTTCTCGTTCATGCACGGGAATCCCTGCGGACGTTGGGAGACCGGCTGGACACATTGTTCGACGGTTTTGAGTTCAATACCATTCTCCTCCTCATCGCGAGCCGAGTCTCCGATGCGGACACCTTCATCGATAAACACGAACCCTGGAAGCTTGCAAAAGATCCAGGCAAACAGGCCGAACTGCACGCTGTCCTGTACAGTGCTGCCGAGTGCTTGCGTATTGTGAGCCTCTATCTCTACCCGGTGATGCCGGACACCGCGCAGAAAATCGCGGAGCAGTTGGGCCTGAACGTTGATTTCACCATGCCGTTGTTGCGCGACACAGTCGAGTGGGGTGGGCTCCAAGCCGGAGCGAAGATCCGCAAGGGGCCTCCCCTCTTCCCACGCGTTGAACCGAAACCACAAGGAGCCAAACCCGTGAGC
This sequence comes from Nitrospira sp., assembly GCA_047150005.1. Classification (GTDB taxonomy): domain Bacteria; phylum Nitrospirota; class Nitrospiria; order Nitrospirales; family Nitrospiraceae; genus Nitrospira_C. The sequence continues at coordinate 432,492 of AP038806.1, forward strand.
GATTCTGCAACACCGTCTCAACCGACCGCCGCCCCTTCGGCTGCGACGTCCGTCACCACCACCACTGCTGTGCCCACGCCGGCGCCTCCCGCCGCTCCGGCTCAGATTCCCATCGACGAGTTCATGAAGATCCAGCTCAAGACCGCGAAGGTCCTTGCAGCGGAGCGGGTCCCCAAGTCCGAGAAGCTGCTGAAACTTCTCGTTTCGCTTGGGACGGAAGAGCGCCAAATCGTGGCCGGCATCGGCAAGAAATATGAGCCGGAATCACTCGTAGGCAAGACCATCGTCATCGTCGCCAATCTGAAACCCGCGAAGCTCATGGGCATTGAATCGCAAGGGATGGTGCTCGCCGCCGGCGACAGCGACGTGCGAGGCCTCGTCACCATCCTGGAAGAGGTCGATCCAGGAACCAAAGTCAAATGACCAGACCCACGGGCATGATGGCACTCCTGCTGGTCGCCCTGCTGGTTCCCTGTCAGAGCTGGCCGCTTCCTGCGGAAGAAGAGCCTCCTCCCGACCCGCATCTCAATGAGCCAAAGGCGACCACCGTCGTGGTGCGCGTGGTTGCCCATGGCGCGATGGTCCTCGGCCGCGAAGTAGGCGGAGCCAGGGTCACGATCACCGACGCGGCCACGAAGCAGATTCTGGCCACCGGCATCCAGCAAGGCGAGGCCGGCGATCAGAACCAGATCATGCGGACGCCGCGAACCATGGAAGAGCCGATCTACAGCTCTCGGCCCTCCGCGGCGTTCACCACGACCCTGGAATTGAGCCGCCCCACCCTTGTGGAAATTTCGGCCGAAGGCCCGCTCGCCTACCCCGCATCGATGCAGCGGACGTCCGAGACCGTCCTCTTGATCCCGGGCCAGGACCTTACGAACGACGGTATCGTACTGCACCTGTATGGTTACCTCGTTCAGATCGAGCGCCCGAAGCCGGGCGACTCCCTCATCGCCAAGGACGACGTGAAGCTTCGGGCATCGGTCCGCACTCTGTCCGGCACCTTGGTCCGTCCCCATGGAGACTGGGATTCGCGCAGGATCAACATTTATGGAGAAGTGTTGATCGGCACCCGCATCGTGGAACGCCTCCAGATGTTTTACTCCGGAGAAAGCAGCAGTTTTGAGGCTCCCTTCTTCGTTCCGACGGTGAAAGACGCACCGGACGGCATCACGCTACGCGTGATCGCCACCGATCTCTCCACAGGAAATTCCGGGATGGGAACCACGACCTACCCGGTCCTGACCGAACAATTGAAACCGCCCCTGCGACATTGAGCCGTCACCGGTTCCTCCTACGCTTCTCCTCTCGGCATCCGAATTAACTCCTCGCTGATCGACCACGTCTGCCTCATCATCCCGCCGCCGCTGTTCCTATTCGGGTCCGCTACTCAACAGATTCACATATGAACGGTCAATACCAAGAGCGCGAAGACACGAGCGCAGCAAGCCTGGGCATGTCGCGCAAGGCAGTGAGCGTTATCGTACGTGATGATTCGATACCGCGTATGTGACATCGAATAACGGCGCCCCGAGGGACCAGGGCAGAGCAAGACTTGCCGTCCCGGCCGGCTCGTGCGACACTGAAACCCATGACGTCCCTGGTCGCCTACCACCATCTTCGTTCTCGCCTGCACCTCGCCCTGGGGTTGAATGCGGTCATCATCGTCGGCGAGTTCGCCGGAGGGTGGCTGTTGAACAGCATGGGACTCATGAGCGATGCGGGGCACAATCTCGTCGACCAGGGATCGCTGTTTCTCGTCTTGTACGCGCATCTCCTGACCTCGAGGCCCGCCACGGAATCCCGAACTTTCGGCTATCATCGCGCCGGAATGATCGCCGCCTTTCTGAATTCGTTCATTCTCTTGCTGACCGCGGCCGGCATCCTGCTCATCGGCCTCACGCGTCTGTTCGAACCGGTCGTCGTCGACGGCGCCTGGATGATGGGCGTCGCAGCCGTGAGTTTCGCCGCCAATCTGGGCATCGCCCTGCTGCTCCAACAGGGCGCCAAGGACGACCTCAACATCCGCAGTGCCTTCTGGCACATGCTGGCCGACGCCTGGGTGTCCCTCGGCGTGATCGTGAGCGGCGGAGCCATTCTGCTCACGGGCTGGACCGTGCTCGACCCTCTCATGAGCATCGTCGTCGTGGCCGCCATCATTCACGGAGCCTGGCCGATCTTCAAGGAATCGTTGGAGGTCCTGTTGGAATCGACTCCGCCCGGCATCAACGCCTCGAGCGTCGCCGCGACGATCGAATCGATCCCGGGCGTGGTCAACGTCCATGATCTTCACATTTGGGCCATCGAACCTCGGCTGATCATGCTCACCTGTCACATTCTGATCGAGGGAGAAGATACCGCCGACACCACACCGTTGCTGAAGACGATCCGTGACCGGATCACCGGAGACTTCGGGATCAAACACATGACGATCCAGCTGGAGACCAGCTGCGCCCATCCGAATGCGGTGCACTGCAATCTCAACACATTGGCGGGACAACACCCGGCCGTCGCATCCGCCCACGTCATCCACTGACCCGATGCCATGACGCCTTCACCGGTGCCGTTCTATCTGTTGTGCGGGTCCCTGGGGGCGGGCAAGACCACGCTCCTGATGCGGCTGCTCGAACATTGGAAGTCGGCCGGCAAGCGGGCGGGCGTCCTCATGAACGAGGCCGGCGAGATCAGCATCGACGGGCCGCGCGCCGGCACCATCGCCGAACAGGTGATGAATCTGGCCGGCGGATGCGTCTGCTGCGACACGAAGGAAGATCTCTCCTGGGGCATCGCGCAGCTGGTTCACGATCATGAATCGGACTTGATCGTTTTGGAATGCTCGGGCTTGGCGGATCCGGTCGAGGTCGTGGACGCCGTCACCGACCTCTATACGTCCCGGCTCGCGTCGCTCGAACGCGTCATCGCGCTGCTCCATCCCGTCGCGGGTGATCACAGCCACTCCAGCCGGTTCGTGACGTCCCAGGCGATTCGTTGCGCGGATGAGCTGATTCTGAACAAGCGGGACCTGTATGTCCCGGGACATTGGGAGCAGTTCAAGGAGTCGATCGTCCGAGACAATCCGTTCGCTCGGCTCTGGGAAACCACGCAGGCCCGAATTGATCCGGGAACGCTCCTGGCTCCTCGCACCGCGCTCAAACCGACCCCGACCAATGTGCTCTTCGGTAAGGAGCGGCCTCCCGGCGTACAGACCCGTGAACCCTACCATCCCATGGCCACCACCGTTCGGCTCCCCGGTCCGGTACACCGCGAACGACTGTTGGACTGGGTGAAGACCCTGCCTAAGGAATTGGAGCGGGCAAAGGGATTCTTCCGTTTTCCCGGCGACCCTGACTTGCAGGAATTACAGTATGCGCCGCCGGGAGCCGCCACCATCACGCCGGTCATGTTGCTGGATGAACCGAATCACGCCGTCGTGATGATCGGGCGCAACTACGACGTGGATCGCTGCGTGGCCGGTCTCCTAGCCTGCATCGAGCAGCCGACCAAGAACTGACTCATGGTTTCGCAGCGACACCGGCAGAAGTGGCGGAGGGTAGCGCACGACGCCGAAATCTCGGCCATTGGAGGAGCGCCCAGGCCGTCGCCGCCCCAAACAGACCGCCCAGCAGCCAGCCGGCCAGCACGTCCGTCACGTAGTGGGCGCCGATAAAGACTCGTGCCAGGCCGATCATCGCCACAAGAGGCCAGCTGATCCAGGCCGACCGGGGGTACAACACGTGGAGGAAGGCGGCGGCGGCCGCGGTGTTGATCGCATGGTTGGAGGGAAACCCGAAGGCTTTTCCGCAGGCCTCAATCTGGTGAATGTCCGGCAGCGCGACGCAAGGCCGCGGCCGGGCCACCAACCCCTTGATACGGGCCCCCAGAAAATCGGCGACGCCGATCACCCCGCCCAACAGAGGCGCGGCAATGACCATTTCCTGCCGGAATAGCCACAGCCAGTACCCTCCCAGAGCAATGGCCGGGCCCCAGAGAAGATCGGGAGACGACAACGTCAGCGCCAGCCAATCCAGGGTACCCGACCGCCCAGCAAGGCCGTTGACGGCGCGGAAGAGGGCTTCATCCCAACTCACGCGGGCATCTTAGCATGAGGCAGGACAATCAGCGATATTGGGAACGCTCTCGTTTCAACCTCCTCACCGGGTGCGGAAGTGGATACGGACCGTCAGTTCTCCGTCAACGGGATCGTCGCCCTTCATCTGCGGCTCGAATGTCCACTTGTTGAGCGCGGCAATCCCGGCCTGGGTCAACTCGCGATGTTTGGCAGGTTCCAATACGATCACCGTCGACTTGGCGTCCTTGGAGACCAACACCCGGGCTTTCATCCAATCATCGAGAACGGTGCCGTCGAGCGCAGGAGGAATCCTCGGCCATGGTGTGGACTTGGGCACCGGTCCGAGTTGCTGGTCCTTGTTGAGCGATAGTCCGTGCACATGGACTTCCGGCAGTTCCAATACGTCTTCCTGGTGGTCACTCTGATGCGTGGCATCATCACCGGCTGCAGCTTGAACGGAGATCGGCCAGAGAAACCCAGCCAGGCCTAGGCATACGACTAGCTGACACATGGAACGCATTCAGTTCTCACTGTACTTGAGAGATCAGAAAAACCACTGGGCTCGGAAGAAGAACGACCTCGGCATGCCCGCATGCGCAATCCCGAGACCGATGCTGCCTTCTCCGGAGTTATAGAAATATTGCTCGTTGAACAGGTTGATCAGATCGAACCCCAGCAACATCTTTTGGTTCTCCCACGGCAAGGGAACCACGTGGGTGATCGATGCATTATAGACAGTGTACGACGGCTCATGGGAGGAATTCGTCTTGGCGCCGTCTTCGGCCGTCCGCAGCCCGTAGCCATATAACATTTGACCGCTGATGTTCGTCCGTTCGAACAGTTGGTAATTCACCACTGCGGAACTGGTGACGAACTGTGAGTGATCGCAGAAGACGCCGCCCGGTGAGTTGATATCGTTGATTTCCCCCTGGTCAAGCAGGAATTGACCGGACTGTAAACCATAGCCCTTACACTGACCCCAGCCTACATTCCCGCGGCCCGTCAGCTTTTCGTCGAATTTGACCGCCACCTGGCCGTCGATACCTCGCTGCCAGCCATTCTGAAAGGCAAAGAAATTCAGCAACGGGGTGCTGCCGAATTGACCGGCATCGGAGAGGTAGTGCGCGAGTCTGTAATAGCCCGTCACCTGCATCGTGGCATACCGGTTGATCGCATGATAGCTTCCCACTTCCCAATAGTGGGCGCGCTCTGCGCGTGGTCGGAAACCGGTCGGGTCGTCCGGCGCAGCAGTGGTGTTTTGAGTATTGAGATTTACAAAGGCCACTTGCTCGATGTTGGGAGGGGTGAACTGCCGGCCATAGTACGCATGGAAGACGTTTGACTGGTTGAGCTTGTAGGTCACCCCGATTTTCGGGCTCACCTGTCCCTCGTTGTAGAACCCTTGGATGGCATCGCCTCGCACGCCCAGGTTGAAGGTCCAGTGCTCGTTCGGAGTCCACTGGTCCTGGATCCACATCTCCTGTCGAGTCTGAATGTTCTGGTTGGCCGCTTGGAGCGTCAGGACCGGCCCGGCCGGCGCCCCGCCGCTGGTATCAAACGCATAAATCTGTGAGTTGTTGTTCGCCCTGGTGTAGTCGAACTGAAACCCTCCCTTGACGAGATGTCGACTGTTCGGCACCCAGGTGTGGTCCAGACGGAAGCCGCCGGAATAGGCCGTCCGCTTTTGGCTCGCTGTCTGGGCGGTATTCACATCGTCCGCGTAGGCCAGCGCATTGAGGGCGTCAGTTTGGAAATCCGCCACGCCGCGTCGAAAATAGACACCCAGGCTGAAGAAATTGCTCGCATTCACATCATGCCGCCAAACCAACTGGCTGTATTGATTGTTCTCTTTCTGGAACTGGTTGACGGATTGTGAGGTCACAGGCTCGAATCCCGCCGGCAGCAACGCAAGAACATCGCCGTTGGCCTCCAGATTCGGAATCGTCGGAATCTGATATTTTGCCACCGAACCGAGAAAGATCCAGGCGAAGTTGTTGCTGTTGTCGTGCTGATAGTCTCCCCTCAGATATGTGTTATTCTTCTCGCTCTGATTGTGGTAGCTCGGCCGCCCCAATGTCGGAGGCTCAATGCCTCGGTTGGTCGTGACATAACTGTTCATAGCATAAAACCGGACCTTCTCGCCGATAGTCCCTCCGTATTCGAACGACGGGTTCACTATTTCATTCGAGCCGCCGAACACCTGGATCGAGCCGAACCCCGGTTTCGTCCCGCTCTTGCTGGTGATGTCGAGGATGAGGGCGGTCTTGTTCCCATATTGCGCTTCCATGCCGCCCAAGATGATGTCCGATCGCTCCCACGCACGTGGGGGTACGATATCCGCGAACGCCCCCGTGACCGTGTCCGGTATGGGAATGCCGTCGATGCGGAACTGCTGGTTCGCATGATCCTGCCGAATGTGGGTTTGTCTGAGCGATCCATACACCACACTCGGGATCGTGAGCAGCACTTCCGCAACATCGTTGTTATTGCCTCGTGGCAGGGTTTCCACATCTTTCCGGCTCAATTGGTACACGGTACTGGAGGCTTTATACTGAATGGCCGGTAAAGGTGAGACAATCTCCAATGCGATCTCTTTCGTAACAGAGAGGGTGAGCGTCACCGGAGCGGGTCGCTCGGTTCCGACCTTCACCACCACATATTCGCTCTTGTAGGTATCCTGCACGGCGCTGATCGAAAACACGCCGTCCTCAGGCACCGTGAGGGAAAACTCGCCGGCTTGATTCGTGACGCCCTGTGTCACGACGTTCCCTTCTTGATCGCGAACCTGCACGATCGCCTGATCCACCCGACGCAAATCCTGATTCTGGACCGCCCCGGTGATGATCCGCATGGGCGGCGTCTCCTCCGCATGTAGAGACGCCGCGGGCCAGGTTCCTGCAACCACGCTCGACAGGGAAACCGCCAGACAGACATGCAAACAGGTATGAACGGGTGCAACGCGACGCATCGCCACCTCCTCCGACGCCCGATGAATGCAATTGAATCGGGAGCACCGGCCGGCCCGACGAGCCGAACCAGCGCCCACCGCGACGACCGGCGATTAGATGTGAGGAGGCGCCCGAGAAGGACCGACGGAGGAACACTCAGCGGAAAGAAGAACCGACTGGGCCTGGGCCTCGTAAAGGCCGACGAGTTCCCAAACGGTGAAAACCGGCCCGCTGAAATCGAATGACCCAGAGGTATGGTGCTGCACCCATTGGCAGAGGTCGGCATCCGAATGCTCATGCCCATCGTCGTCCGCCGCTGCCAGCTCGTGGTGGACATCCTGAGCGACGGCGAACGGAGCCATCGTGAGCAGCAACAACACAAGCCAAACGGATAGACCACTGCGCAGCGGTCCGTTTGGTCGGTCTTGCAAAGAAAGAAGGCCCATGGAGGGCGCAGTCTGTATCACAGTGATTGGAAGCCTGTCAAACCTATGGACTGTGATGCCCGCCTTCGCGGACATGATGCACGAGGAAACCGACTCACTACCAACTGTGTTGAGAATAACGGCTGAGACTTCAATGGCTTATGCACTGACCAGTAGACATTTCCTCAACATTTCGTTATGCTGCGCCACCCTACTAACCTTTTGGCCGAACCCGTCATTGCACCATGAACCGACCGCTCGATAATCAACACGTCATAGAAATCAAAGCGTTGCCTTCCCCTCGCGCCATCAAGACCAAGCTGCCCATCAGCGATCAGGCGGCCGCCTTGGTGGTGGAAACCAGAGAGGCGATCCGCCGAATCCTCCATGGCACCGATCGTGACCGTCTTGTCGTGATCGTCGGTCCTTGCTCGATCCACGATCCGGATGCCGCCTATGAGTATGCCGACCGGCTCAAACTGACTGTGGATGCCTTGCGCGACCGGCTGCTCATCGTCATGCGCACCTACTTCGAAAAGCCCAGGACCACCGTCGGATGGAAAGGGCTCATCAACGATCCCCATCTGGACGGCACCTGCGACATCGCCACCGGCATGGAATTGGCCCGAACGATCTTGCTCGAGATCAACCGGCGGGGTCTCCCCTGCGCCACGGAGCTGCTTGATCCGATCAGCCCGCAATACATCGCCGACCTCATCAGCTGGACCGCCATCGGCGCGAGGACGACGGAGAGCCAGACCCATCGGGAGATGGCCAGCGGAGTCTCGATGCCGGTCGGGTTCAAGAACGGCACGGAGGGCAGCCTGCAGGTGGCGGTCAACGCGATGATCTCGGCCCGGACACCCCATCACTTCGTCGGGATCAACGCCGACGGGCAGACCTCCATCATCAAGACCTTGGGCAACCCCGACCGGCATATCGTGCTTCGCGGAGGCGGCGGGAAAACGAACTATGACGCCGAGCATGTTGGAAAGGCCGAGGCCGCGGTGGCCGGCGAAGGCATCGCGCGTCCCATCATGATCGATTGCTCGCACGACAACTCCAGCAAGGACCATCGGCGACAGGCATTGGTCGCCCGTGAGGTGGTCCGCCAGTTTCAGGAAGGCCGCTCCTCCATCATGGGTCTGATGCTTGAGAGCAATCTGTTCCCCGGCAAGCAGACCTGGCAAGAGGGTAAAGCGTTGGCCCACGGGGTCTCCATCACCGACGCCTGTCTCGGGTGGGAGGAGACCGAACAGTTGCTTGCGGAACTGGCCGACGCGATTGTGGCCAGACCAGCCTAGTCGGCCGCCCTCCATACCCGCCGACCTCTCCTGAGACGCGCCCATGCTCATCGATACTCATGTGCATCTCGACGATCCCCGATTCGATGCGGATCGCGACGCGACGATGGCCCGCGCTCGCGAAGCCGGCGTCTCGACCTCCATCACCATCGGCTGCGATCTGGCGACGAGCCGGGCGGCGGTCGGTTTGGCCGGACGATATGAGTCGGTCTACGCGTCGATCGGTGTACATCCCCACGAGGTCAAACATATCGACGACGGCTGGTACGATGAATTCCGCCGGCTGGCCGCCGACCCGAAGGTGGTCGCCTACGGCGAAATCGGTCTCGACTACCACTACAACCATTCATCGCCCCAGCAGCAACGCGATCGATTTCGGGAACAGGTGCGACTCGCACGAGAACTGCACCTGCCCGTGATCATTCATACGAGAGAAGCGCAAGAAGACACCGTTCAGATCTTGCGGGAGGAACGGGCCTCGGAAATCGGGGGAGTCTTCCACTGCTTTTCAGGAGATGCGTGGCTGGCCAAGGATGCACTGGATCTTGGATTTTACCTGTCGTTTTCCGGAATCCTGACCTTCAACAATGCATCCATGTTGCGGGACATCGCAAGACAGACGCCGCTCGATCGCCTCTTGACCGAAACGGACTGTCCGTACCTGACCCCCGTGCCTCACCGAGGGAAGCGAAACGAACCGGCCTATGTGTCGTTTGTCGCCAAACAACTGGCGGCACTGCATGCAGAACAGGCGGGTCTGACCCTCGGCGACATCGAGCGGATCACCACCGAAAACGCGAAACGGCTGTTCAAAATCGTCTGAGCTGCCGCCCGCGACGGCGCGCCGACTTCGGAAGCTTTCTGGGATTTCCCCGCTTCTCCGAACCGCGCCGCGGAGGATACTCTTCTCCCGTGTCCAATTCCTTGTGCGCCACCCCCGTGACCGGAGAGGACGACAGTTTTTCGGCAAATTCCCGTGCCTCCATCACGAAAGCTCCCTGGGCTCGCGCGTAGTCGGTGACTTCGCGGTCGGAACTGACGACCGCGCAATCCGACTCGAACTCTTTCGCAAGCCGTTGAATCACCTGGTCGGCCCGTTCTCCCCGCTTCGAATAGATGATCTGGACCCCCAAACGATGCTCGCGCCCCTCGAAGAGCTGCCCCGACTGCCAACCGTCGAACACCACCGTCACCGCATGCCCTTTTCGGTGCCGATAGGCCGACAGATCCCTCACCAAGCTGTCACGACCCAATGCCGAATGCGCGCCGTCGCGGCGAGCCTGCCCGCCCATCACGGCCAGCAGATTGTACCCATCGATGATGAGGTGCACCGGCATGGGCAAACCCTACGCGCGAGGTCGAGGGCTGTCAATCGCGGCGACCGCGCGCGTTCTGCCCGCGCCCTTGACAAGCCGTTGAACTTCTGAGACATAGATGACATTCCCATTGTGTTGAGCATCGTCATGCCGTTGGCCCTCTGGCGCGCTCTCGTCATCGCCGTCACGATCAGTTTGACCGGTCCGGGCTGCTACGACACACCCGGTTCCGCCACAGCCCTGGCCGAAACCCATCGTTCTCTCCCGGATCAATCAAGCACCGCCAAACGCAGCCGTAACTCGCGCATCAGCATGACGCCGACCACGCTCGGGATCACGACCGTTCAGAATCTCCGCACGGCCGTCTCTCCCGACGTGACCCGATTGGTCCTGGACCTCGACCACGTAACCCGCGCCCCCGCCAGGCCGCCTCTGCAGGCCGACGGTGTGGTGATTGAAATTCCACGCGCCACGCTGGGGAAGTCCGCCCAAGCCAAACTCGCGCGCGGCTCGCTGGCCAAGCTCTTCGTCATTACGCAGGCCTCCGACCATTCCGTCTCGATCGCACTGCCCGCCGGCACGTTCGAGTCCTATAGGCTGCTGTCCCTCTCGAATCCTCCTCGACTGGTCGTCGACGTCGTGCCGTCAAAGCAGGTCGGAGTCTCGCCCGGTCTCAATCCAGTGGAGGAAGCGCCTCCGCCGTTCTCCCCGCCCGTCCAGCCGGTCCCGCCGCGGGTGAAACCCTTCACGACGGTAGTCATTGATCCGGGACACGGCGGCAGAGACCCTGGTGCGCACGGGCAACGCGGGACGGAGGAAAAAGACATTACGCTCAAAGTGGCGCTCAAACTGCGTGATCTGCTCGCGAAAGATCCGGGGCTGCGCGTCCTCATGACGCGGGACCGGGACGTCTTCGTGGAATTGGAGGATCGGGCGAAGTTCGCCAACGGCCATGAAGCGGATCTCTTCGTGTCGATCCACGTCAATTCTCATCCTCAGCGCTCCGTGCGAGGCATCGAAATCTATCACTTCGGTGAAGCCAAGGATCAGCGGGCGCTCGAGGTGGCGGCGCGGGAAAACGGCACGCCGCTGAGCAGCACAGGAGTCGGATGGGAATACCTGGTGGCGGATCTCCTGACGACCAGGAAGATCGAAGCGTCGTTGGAACTGGCCTGGACCGCCAAGGAAGCGATGATCACGCACCTCAACGGTCACTATTCGCTGGTCGATCATGGCGTCAAAACGGCGCCCTTTTATGTCCTGCGCTTCACGAGCATGCCGAGCATCTTGGCGGAGATCGCCTACATCTCCAATTCGGCGGAGGAAGAGCTGCTTCGCAACCAGACGTTCACCACCCGCGTCGCCGAATCGCTGCATGAAGGTGTGCGGGCATACCTGGCGGCTTCCAAGCAGCCGCTTCGATGACCGGCGGGCCGCTGCGCCATTGATCTCATGGCCACCGTCAAACTGATCGTCGAGTACGACGGCACCGCCTATGCCGGCTGGCAGCGGCAGCCGGACCATCCGACCATCCAAGAAGCCCTCGAAACTGCTGTACAACGTCTGACACAGATCGAGGTCTCGATCGTTGGAGCCGGGCGCACCGACGCCGGCGTCCATGCATTGGGTCAGGTCGCCAGTTTTCGCATCGACAGAGACTGGACTCCGCGAGAGTGGATCAAGGGTATGAACGCGAGGTTGCCCAAGGACATCGCCGTCCGGTCGGCTGAAATCATGCCGGACGGTTTCCACGCGCGCTATGCAGCCAGCGGCAAACTGTACGAATACCGCATTCTCAACCGTCCGGCTCGCTCGGCCGTCGACCGGCATCACGTCTGGCATATCCACAAACCTCTGGACGTCGAGGCGATGCAGCGAGCCGCCTCGCTGCTGACCGGTTCACATGACTTCACGTCGTTCGAAGGGTCGCTGACCGACAATGAAGATCCCGTGTGCCGGCTTCAACGATTGTCGATCCACCGCGAAGGCGATTACCTTCATATCCAGGCCTACGCCGACCGTTTCCTCAAACACATGGTTCGCGCAATCGTCGGGACGCTGGTGGAAGTGGGCCATGTGCAACGCAGTGCCGAGGAAATACCTGCAATGCTTGCCGCGAAAGATCGCACAAAGGCCGGACGAACCGCCCCGGCTCACGGCCTGTTTCTCCTGCACGTCGATTACCATCAATAAATCTGCGCCTGTTCTGCAGACAACCTCCAGACGCTTTGCTATAGTGGCGCGCCCATTGATGTGTCCGAATCGTCTCTGTACATCGACCGCTGCCTTCCGACGGTGCTCATGGTCGCAGACAGGAACAAGGCGGACACCATCCGCGCCGTTCACCTACTCACAAAGGAGTGCCGCCGATGAAGATCACCGGTTTAATCGCGTTGTCGTGTTTCGTGGCCGTGTTGGGGATCGCCCCCACAGCCGGAGCTGCGCCTGCGCAGCAGAACAAGATGAAGGCCTGTAACGCCGCGGCCGACGAAAAGGGGTTGTCGGGCGACGGCAAGGGAGAGGCGAGGCAAGCGTTTATGACGGAGTGCCTGTCGGCCAAGTCCGGCAAGGGGGGAAAAACGGCTCAGCAGGAAAAAATGAAAACGTGCAACAAAGAGGCTGGAGAGAAGAAGCTTGCAGGAGAGGAACGGAAGCAGTTTATGAGCGGCTGTCTCTCAAGTTGAGGCGAGGAACGGGGCGCGGGTCTTCTCGCGCCCCGCTGACGTGATGGCCTTGAAGCAGGAAACCGTCAACGATGCGCGCGAAGCGGCGGACTAGGATCGCGAAGGAGGGTTATCGCGGTTTTCGAGCTTCTTGCGCAGCTGGATCAGTTCCTGCTCGAGAGCCAGGAATCGATCGCTGATCGGATCGGGCAAGTTGGTCTGGTCCATCGTCGCGTCCGGCAACCGGTCTCCCTGGGTCTTGATCACGCGCGCCGGCACCCCCACGACCGTCGAATTCGGGGACACGCTCTTGAGGACTACGGAATTGGCGCCAATCTTCACGTTGTCTCCGATCGTAATCCCACCGAGAATCTTGGCGCCGGCTCCCACCAGGACGTGATTGCCCAAGGTCGGATGGCGTTTGCCGCGCTCTTTTCCGGTACCTCCAAGCGTCACCCCCTGGAACAAGGTCACATGGTCGCCGATCTCCGTTGTCTCACCGATGACCACGCCCATACCATGATCGATGAAGAAGCCGGTTCCGATCCTGGCCGACGGATGAATCTCGATGCCGGTCGCCCATCGGGCGACTTGCGAAATCAGCCGGGGAATGAAGGGCACCTTGTGGACTTTCAGCCAATGCGCGAGGCGATAGGCCACCAGAGCATGAAAACCGGCGTACGTGACGATGACCTCCGTGCGGCTGGTGGCCGCCGGGTCTCGATCGAAGACCGCCTGCAGATCCTGTCGGATGGCCTTGAACACGAATCTCAGTGTACGCCGGTCACACGGGCTCAATCAAACAAACGGCGTGCGCCGTCATGCCCTCTTCTCTCCCGACGGCGTCGAGCCCCTCCCCGCTTTTTACCTTCACGTTGACGAGATCCGGATCAATCCCGGAAACCTCGGCCAACTTCTTCTGCATGCCCGGCAAGTGAGGCCCCAGGCGGGGCGCCTGCGCGACGATCACCGTGTCGATGTTGCCGATTCGATACCCCTTACTCTTGAGCTTGGAGACGACGTCCTCCAGCAACTTGAGACTGGAAATACCCCTGTACTTCGGATCAGAACTCGGAAAGTGCCGTCCCAGATCTCCTTCTCCCATCGCGCCCAGCAAGGCATCACAGACGGCGTGTACGAGCACGTCGGAATCCGAATGCCCCAACAGGCCTTTGTCGTAGGGAATCTCCACGCCTCCCAGGATCAGCTTGCGTCCGACCCCCAGTGGATGCACGTCATAGCCGTATCCCACTCGCCATCCTGATCGCTTCGACATAGCGCTCCTTTAGATGGTGGACGAACGCCGGGACGAGAGAATCGCTTCGCCGATCAACAAGTCTTCGGGTCTCGTCACCTTGATGTTTTCTCCGTGGCCTTCCACAACCGAAACCGGCCGGCCGAACCATTCGATGAGGTAGGCGTCGTCCGTGGCCTGGACCCCTTCGAGCTGCGCCTTTCGATGGGCTTCCACCAGCCATTCCCGTCTGAACGCTTGAGGGGTTTGTGCCAGCCAGAGAGGGGTCCGGTCCACCGTCCGTTCAATGACCCGGTCCGGCCCCACCTGCTTCACCGTGTCCCGCATGGGGAGCGCGACGATGGCGGCACCGCCGGCTCGTGCCGCCGCCACCACATCATCGATCATCCGGACCGTGACGAACGGACGGACGGCATCGTGAACGACCACGATTTCGGTATCGGGGCCCACCCGGTTCAGCGCCAGACGGACCGAGTCTTGCCGCTCTTTTCCACCGGCCACGATCTCGGCGACCTTCGTGAAGCCGTGTGCACGGACGATATCGGATCGGCAGTAGTCGACGTCGGCTTCCGGCACGGCGAGCACGACGGCGTCGATCATGGCGGCGGACTGGAAGGCGCGCAGGGAATGAACGACCAGAGGGAATCCGCCCAGAGCCAGAAACTGTTTGGGCACCCGCCCGCCCATCCGGAGCCCACGGCCCGCGGCGGGAATCAGGGCAACGATGCGTCGACTATCCACGAGCGACCTGCAACTCCTCTCGCTCCGTCTCCTCTTTGAGCCTGGTGAAGATCATGCGGCCGGCCGTGGTCTGGAGCACGCTGGTGACGACGACGTCGACGTTCTTGCCGATGTATCGGCGAGCATTGTCCACGACGATCATCGTGCCGTCGTCGAGATAGGCGACCCCTTGCCCCGCTTCCTTGCCTTCCTTCAACACGAAGACGCGGATGGTCTCCCCCGGCAGCACAACCGGGCGCAGCGCATTGCACAGTTCGTTGATGTTGAGAACTCGAACCCCTTGCAGCTCGGCAACCTTATTGAGGTTCAGGTCGTTGGTGATGATCTTGGCGTTCATCTTCTTGGCCAGCACGACCAGCTTGGCGTCGACTTCCTTGACCTGCGGAAAGTCCTCGTCGATGATGCGCACGTCCACTTCCGGCATCTTCTGAACCTTGTTCAGGATGTCCAACCCGCGCCGGCCTCTGGCCCGTTTGAGGGAGTCAGACGAGTCGGCGATGTGCTGCAGCTCGTCCAGGATGAAGTGCGGCACCAGAAACGTGCCTTCGAGAAATCCGGTTTCGCAGAGATCGGCCACGCGCCCATCGATGATCACGCTGGTGTCGAGCACCTTGGGACACACCGTGTTTCCGGACAGCTCGAAAAACTTCTGCTCGGGGCTCGGCAGTTTCTCTTTGCCGAACCGGGCGCCGATGACCAGCCCCAGATAGGGCAGCCCCAACAGAAAGACCAGACCGCCGATGTGGAAAAGAAAGGTCTGGACGTCGAAAATCTCGCCGCCCACCCACTCCACCAACCCGGTCAACAACAACCCTACCGCCAGCCCGGCCGTCCCTCCGATAATGATGCCGAATGAGAAATTCCGCAGCGCATATTCCCCCGCGACGATCAACCCTCCGGTGGCGGTCCCGATCACGAACCCATACAGCCAATATGATGCATCAGCCCCGTCAGCCTTTACGAACAGGGCCATTCCGGCCAACGCGCTGAGAAGGACAAATATGGCTCTTGGTACCATACCCCCACCTCCCCCCTTGTAGGCCGTTGAAGAAGTCCGCCGACAGCGCTCCCACCCCGCGCGAAGCTTCTACGTACCCGACACCGTACGCCTCGCCTCCCCGCGTGCTGCGACCCGGTCGGACGGCCTTGCTGAACAGCCAGCTTTCATGCTCTCTTCGAGCGAACACTCCGCTATGGCTTGAGCGTGAGATAAATCGCCTGCCCCTTCCGCTTGAGCAGCAGCAACACCGATTGATCCTTGGCCAAACCAGACGCCGCACGCTCATAGGACTTGATGGAGTTCACCGCCTTGCGATTGACTTCCAGGATGATGTCCCCTTCCCGCACGCCCGCTTGCTCCGCCGGGGAGTCCGGCTTCACGCGAACCACCACGAGCCCCCGCTCCGAGGGCTTGAGGCCGTACCGTCCGGCTAGGTCTTCATTCAACTCCCGGACATCGATATCCGAGAGTACCCCGGACGGGGAAGCGGATTCTCCGCCGTCATCTGTCCCCGACTGGCTCATCGATTTCGGCTGTTCGACGATCGTCAGCTCGAGCATCTTGGGCTTCTTGTCGCGGATCAACTTGACGGTGACTTTCCGCCCGATGGGGGTCTGCGCCACGGCATTGCGCAGATGCGTCGGAGAATCCATCGGCTTGCCGTCGTACTCCACAATCACGTCGGCCCGCTCGAATCCCGCTTTCTTCGCCGGGCTGTCCTCCATGACGTCGCTGACCAGCACACCCTTCGTGTCGCCGATGCCGAACTGTGAAGCCAGCTCCGGTGTGAGTTCCTGGATCGCGACGCCCAGCCATCCCCGGACGACCTTCCCGCTTCTGAGCAGCTGACCCATGATCGATCGAGACAGATTGCTGGGTACGGCGAATCCAATACCCATATTGCCGCCGCTCTGGCTGAAGATCGCCGTGTTGATGCCCACGAGCTCGCCCCGCACGTTGACCAGCGCTCCGCCGGAGTTTCCGGGATTGATCGCCGCATCCGTCTGGATGAAGTCTTCGTACTCGGCGATGCCCATGCTGGCCCGTCCCACCGCGCTCACGATGCCCATGGTCACGCTTTGCGTCAGTCCGAACGGGCTTCCGACCGCCAACACGAATTCACCCACTTCCAGCTGATCTGAATCGGCGAAAGAGACCGCGGGCAATCCGGTCGCTTCGATCTTGACCACCGCGATGTCCGTCTTGGCGTCGGTCCCGATCAGCTTGGCTTTGAACTCGCGCTTGTCCGACAGGAACACCCGAATCTCGTCGGCCTTACTGACCACATGATTGTTCGTGATGATGACGCCGTTGGGATCCACGATGACGCCCGACCCCTGGCCCCGCTCCTTACGGTCCCGCGGCGGTGTCTCCCGCTTGAAAAACTCGTCGCCGAAGAATCGGCGGAAAAAGGGATCATCGAACGGCGAGCCGTGAGGTCCGTCACCGGACTTTCCGTTTCGGGTGGCCGCGATGTTGACGACCGCCGGTTTCACCGTTTTAGCGATCTCGACGAAGTTCTTGGCCCCGGCGCCCGGCATGATCGGTTGCGGCGCCGTGGCGACGGGGCGGACGATCGGATCAGGCACGGGCGCGGGATCCGGTCCCGCGCTTCCGCTCGGAAGCCATCCCAAATCGGATGCGATGCCGACACCGATGACGACGCCGACCGCCACCAACACGAACGACACCACCCAAGACCGACTCAATTTCATGCGTGATCCTCGGCGAAATGCGGCGACATCTGGATTGCCATCCTGAGCGCGCTCCGGAACGGGACTTCAGTTGCCGCGCCCCGCTTCCGTCCCTCGCCTCGGAGCACCTCGTCTGCGGTCGGTTCACTCGATCGGTTGCTATCGGATTTCGCCGGCGTAGATGCCCATGATCGTGTGCAGGAACTTGACCGCATCCGCCTTCGGCCGCTGGAACGAATTCCGCCCGATGATGGAGCCGAACCCGCCGCCTTCACGGATGGCGCGGGCCTCCTCGAAGACGTTCTGATCCTCCGCCTTCGCTCCGCCGGAGAAAATCACGATCCGGCGTCCGTCGAACGAGCTCTGGATGACGTGCTTCACCCGCTCCGCCAGCGTCTTGATGGGAATCTGAGTCGACTCATAGACCTTCTTGGCCGCAGCCAGTTCGAGGTGGGCGCTGGGCAATTTCACCTTGATGACATGCGCGCCCAATTGCGCCGCAATCTGCGCCGCATAGGCCACCACGTCGATCGCCGTCTCTCCTTCCTTGCTGAGCGCGGAGCCGCGGGGATACGACCACACCACCAACGCGAGGCCGTTATCCTTCGCTTCCTCCCCGATGGCGCGCAGTTGCTCATACATGGCGTTGCAGTGGGTCGATCCCGGATAGATCGTGAAGCCGACGGCCGCGCATCCCAGCCGAAGCGCATCTCTCACGCTGCCGGTGACGGAAGGAAGCGGATCCTTGTCGTCGTGCAACACGTCGTGATTGTTCAGCTTCAAAATCAGCGGGATCTGGCCGGCGAAATGGCTTGCTCCGGCTTCCAAGAACCCCAACGGGGCCGCGTAGGCATTGCACCCGGCGTCGATGGCCAATTGGAAATGATACAGCGGATCATACCCCGCCGCATTCGGCGCAAAGCTCCTGGCCGGGCCGTGCTCGAATCCCTGGTCCACGGGAAGAATGACGAGCTTGCCTGTGCCGCCGAGCTTTCCGCTCCGGAGGAGGCGCGCGATGTTGGTCTTGGTCCCTGCGTTGTCGCTGCCGTACCAACTCAAAATCTCTTGAACCCTGTCAGCCATGTGTCCCTCCCAATCAGGCTGTTGAAACAGCCCGTCAACTCGTTCTCTCGTTTCGTATCCCCCCCGGGTACGGCCACAGGAACCGAGCCACGGCCTCGGCAAGCTCGCGGTGGACACGGACTCCCGCTCCGCGTCCCGTGAAGGCTCTCACGACTTGGCGAAAAAGACTTCCGCCTCTCGCACGTCGTCCCGGCTCCCGATCAGGAGCGGCACCCGCTGATGCAGCCGCTCCGGTTCGACGTCGAGAATGCGCTTCGTTCCCGTACTCGCCAGTCCGCCCGCCTGCTCGACGATCAGCGCCAGAGGATTCGCCTCATACAGCAGCCGGAGCTTCCCTTCCGGCTTCTTGGCTTCCGCGGGGTACAGATAGATACCCCCGTTCAACAGAATACGATGCACGTCGGCGACCAGGCAGCCTGAATAGCGCCCGGTATAGGGCCGCCCGGTCGTCTTATCGTCCGCCTTCAGATGATCGAAATACCGCTTCGTCCCGTCGGGCCACTTCTGATAGTTTCCCTCATTCACCGCATAGATCTTGCCGCGAGTCGGGATCGTCATGTTCTCATGCGACAGCAGATACTCGCCGAGTCCCGGATCAAGCGTAAACCCGTGCACGCCTTTTCCCGTGGCCACGACGAAGATCGTGCTGGGGCCGAAGAGAAGATAGCCGGCCGCCAGCTGGTCCGTGCCCTTTCGCAACAGGTCCCGTTCTCCCGGTGCCCGGTCGGCCGGCTGATGGGTGACGATGGAAAAAATGGACCCGAGGGGCATGTTGACGTCGGTATTCGAGGAGCCGTCAAGAGGATCGAACAGTACCATGTACGGCGCCTGTTGCCCCGGCTTCGACACGATCACCGGCTTTTCCATTTCCTCCGAGGCCAGGGCGCACACGACGTCGCTCCGCTGAAAGACCTGCACACAGGTTTTGTTGGCGATTTGATCCAGTTTCTTGACCCCTTCGCCCTGCACGTTCGTGTCCCCGCTCGTGCCGAGCACATCGAGGAGACCGGCCAGGCGAAGGTCGCGGGACAGGAGCTTGCCCACCAATCCCACGTGCGACAGGAGGGTCGTAAAAAGGGCGCCCCCTCCCGGGACGGTCATGTGGCTCCGATTGAAATACTGCTCAAGCGTCAGCGAATGAAGTGCCATGAATGAGCGGGGTCTGAAGGGCCCGCAAACCCTGTCCGAATCGGATGATCGCAGGCAATTATAGCCTGTCTGCGACGGGACGAGCAATGAAACATGTCACCCCCTCATGGGTGAGACGCGCCGCCCGGCAGACCGCTCACCAGGTCGGCCACGATCGAGCCGATGATCACTCGAGCCTTCATTCTGAGCGGAATGCGCCGGCCGTCGTTGGTCAGCCACACGCGGATATTGCCCTGATTCAAAAAGATCCCTTGAAACGGCATGATCACCAACAAGCGGATCGCCTCCGCCTTTCCCCACGAGCCCTTGATCGTTTCCATGCCCTCCACTCGTACTTCAAGCTTGTAGTTCTTCTTGTCATGGTGAACGTTGAGCGATTCCGTAGTGCCCGGTGTGAACTGCGGGAGGCTGCGCACGTAGTACAGACAGGAGATCGCGTCGAACGTGTCGGGAGGAATGGCCAGGGTCTCCGACGCGCCGTCCTTGACCGCAGTCACCGTCCCTTGATCGTGATGGAAGGTGTAGTCGAAATCATTCTTGCGCTTGCCCTCCCGCCGATGGAAGGTCATGTGTTCCGAGAGAAACGTGTCGGGTCTCACCAGTGATTCCACTCGGTTGTTCACCGGATAGAACATGGTGACCTTCGGGCTGGACTGCGCCGTCATCATGAGCTTGAGCGGAGCATGCGCGTTGCCGCCCTCTGCAACTTCCAGCACGGCGGTTCCGGCCAGGATGTTGAGCCAAGACAGCTCATAAATCAGCCGCTCGCCGGTCTGCACGGCTGGCAAGAGCGGGCGTGTCTCCGCACAGGTCGGAACCGACGATCCGAGGAGCGAGGCGAGAAGAGAGGCGGCGAGCATCCACCGCACCGGACAACAGGAAACGGTTTTCAGAGAAAAGGATGGGACCAACGAGCTATTGTCCCAATGAGTGCTTCGCGTCGGCCAACTCATGCTCGACCGTGGTCCGGATCGCCTCGAGGCGGGCGGGCGAGGTCGCCTCGAAACGTAAGACCAGCGCCGGCTGCGTGTTGGACGCGCGGATCAACCCCCATCCGTCGTCGAAAATCGCGCGCACCCCGTCGATCGTGACCAGGTCGCGAAGCGGCAGGCGGTGTTGCCCGATTTCGTGTCGTGTTTTGAGGTAGCCGGCGAAGCGCTCGTGGACCCGTTTGACCACGTCGAACTTGACCGTATCCGGCATATCGACGCGGATTTCGGGCGTCACCGAGGTCTGCGGAAGGTCCGCCACGAGGGAGGAGAGAGACCGGGAACTCTTGGACAGGATCTCGATCAGGCGGCAGGACGCATAAATCGCATCGTCATAGCCGAAATAGCGGTCGGCGAAAAACATGTGTCCCGACATCTCGCCGGCCAATACGGCCTTTTCGCTCTTCATCTTGGACTTGATCAGCGAATGGCCGGTTTTCCACATGACCGGCCGACCGCCCTGTTTGGCGATATCGTCATACAGACTCTGGGAGGCTTTCACCTCCGAGATGATCGTGCTCCCCGGCTTGGAGGCCAGAATGTCGCGCGCATAGACCACAAGCAGTCGGTCTCCCCACAACACATGCCCTTGCTCGTCGATGGCTCCGATCCGGTCGGCATCGCCGTCGTAGCCGATTCCTACGTCCGCCTGATGCTTCTTGACCGCCTCCATCAAATCGTGGAGATTCTCCAGAACCGTCGGATCGGGATGATGATTCGGAAACCGGCCGTCCAAGTCGCAGTAGAGTCCCGTCACGCGGCAACCCAACAACTCGAGGGCCTGTTTGGCCACCAGGGCCGCCGCCCCGTTGCCGCAATCGATGACGACGTGCAGCCGTTTGCCGTTCACATCAGTGAAACTCCGCTTGATGTAGGCGAGATAGTCGGGAATGATCGGATGTTCGGACAACCGACCCTGCCCGGAGACGAACCGGCCGGCCTCCAAGATGCGGCGAAGATCCTGAATCGCCTCTCCGTGAATGGCCTCCTTGCCGACGCAGATCTTGAACCCGTTGTATTCGGCCGCGTTGTGGCTGCCGGTGATCATGATCCCACCCTCGACCGGCAGTGTGAACAGCGAGAAATAGACCAATGGGGAGGGACAGACGCCGACGTCTACGACATTCAAGCCGCCGCCGAGCAGCCCCCGCAACAGCGCCTGAAAGAGCCCGGGAGAGCTCAGCCGGCCGTCACGGCCGACGGAGATCGTCTTCACATCCCGATCCTTGACGTAGGTGGCATAGGCGCGGCCTACCTGTTCGGCGATCGGGTCGGTCAACTCCTGGCCGACGATGCCCCGCAAATCATACTCTCGAAACAGCCCCATGATGTCTCCTGCTCCGATTCAGCCGTGCGCGGTCCGTCCGTACTCATCCTTGAACCGGACGATATCGTCCTCGCCGAGATACGGACCGTTCTGAACTTCGATGATGTGCAGCGTCTCGTGGCCGAAATTCTCGAGGCGGTGGCGCGTCTCGACCGGAATGGCCGTGCTGTGCCCGACCTGGAGATCAAACACATCGTCGCCCCTGGTCACCCTTGCCGTGCCGGCGATGACCACCCAATGCTCGCTCCTCCTGTGATGCAGTTGCAGCGACAATCTCCCGCCCGGCTTCACCGTCACCCGCTTCACCTTGTACCCGTCCCCTTCCTCCAGCACGGTATAGGATCCCCACGGCCGATGGACGGTGACGTGCTCGAGATGCTCGGGAGCGCCCTGCTGCTTGAGGATGTCCACGATCTTCTTCACATCCTGGGCTCGGTCCTTCGGACAGACCAGCGTGGCGTCGGGGGTATCGACCACCACCATGTCGGTCAACCCGATGGTCGCCACGATGCGTCGGTCCCCATAGACCACGGACCGTTGGCTGCCGAGATCAACGACCCGGCCTCCGACGATGTTGCCAGCCTTGTCTTTGGGCGCGACCTCGTCGAGGCTGCCCCAACTCCCGACATCCGACCATTCAAAGGCGACCGGCACGACGGCCGACTTGGTGGACCGCTCCATGACCCCAGTGTCGACGGACACCGGAGCCAGTTTCTTGTATTCTTCGTCGATCGCCCCTCTCATCCCTCCCGCCTGCATCAACTCACGGATCCGTTCGATCCCCTTGAACAGCGCCGGTTGATGGCGCCGGACTTCCTCGAGGATCGTCGCGGCCCGCCAGACGAACATGCCGCTGTTCCAGTAGTAATCCTTCGCCTTCACGTACTGCGCCGCCTTGGCGGCGTTGGGCTTTTCCACGAAACGACTCACCGGATGGCCCTTGAGTTTCCCCTGTTTCGCGACGGTCACCCGTTTATTCGGCTTGATATAGCCATAGCCGGTTTCGGGCCTGGTCGGCTTGACGCCGAACGTCACGAGATACCCCTGCGCGGCCAGCTCCGCTGCAAGTCCGACCGCGGCGTCGAACTCCTTCTGCCCCTTGACGATGTGATCCGCAGGCACGACCAGCATCACTGCGTCCGGATCGCGGCGGATCAGTTCCAGCGCGGCCAGGGCGATGGCGGGAGCCGTGTTCCTGCCTTCCGGCTCGAGCACGAAGTTGTCCTTGATCGCGTCCTTCCATTCGCCGAGCTGAATACGGATCGACTCCGCTTGGGCGGGATTCGTCGAGATCAGGACCTGTTGCGTCGGCGCCGCATGAATCACCCGTCTCATCGTCTGCTGGATCAAGGTCTCATCGCCGATGATGCGGAGCAGCTGTTTGGGAAACAGATGCCGGCTCAACGGCCAGAATCTGGTGCCGCTGCCGCCCGCCATGATGACAGGATATATCGCCGCTGGATTCTTCATTCGACTATCCCTCCCCGGAACCGCTGCGCGCATCAAGAATCATATCGATGACTTCCCGAACGGCTCCCTCGCCGCCCTTCTTGCGACAGACATAATCGACCGCCGCGACCACCTGCCGCGTCCCGTCGAACGGAGCGGCCGAAAAGCCCGCCGCCTTGAGGGCAGCGAGATCGTTGATGTCGTCGCCGATGTACGCCACCTGTTCCATCGTCAACCCGTGTCTGGCCGCCATCTCCCGGACCAAGACCAGCTTGTCCATCACGCCCTGATGCACCTCCGGAATCGCCAGCTTCTCAGCGCGCCTGGCGACCAGCTTGGTGCGTTCCTGAGTCACGATCGCGGTCAGCAGCCCCGCGCGCTGGAGCAGTTTGATTCCCATCCCATCGCGCGTGTTGAATTTTTTCCACTCGTCTCCCGATTCGGCATAGTACATGCCGCCGTCGGTCAGCACCCCGTCGACGTCGGTCGCAAACAACCGAATCCCCTTGAGCTTGCCGGCGAGCCCCTTGCCGGCCGCCTTTTGACCGCCGCGCGCGGCGGCTCGAGATTTGGTCATTGTTCTGGGCGTCCCTCCTGGTCACTCACGCCGTCATCATACCGACTCGACGCGACCGTGCAAACAAAAAATCGTAGCCGGGCCGTGCACCGATGTGCCGCCTTACGAATGCACCGCCGACCCGGCCGAACGGGTCTGCCTCATGAACCGATTCAGCGCGTCGCGCCAATCGGGCAGCGGCGCCCGCACCAGTTCCAGACGGCCGTATGCCAAGACGCTGTACGGAGGACGCTTCGCCGGACGCGAGGATTCAGCGGTGGCGATCGGACGGACCACGGCGGCTCCACCCGACAGCCGCACGATCGTGTCGGCGAATTCGTACCACGTGCTGCTTCCGCTGTTCGTCACGTGACAGATTCCCGTGAGCCTGCTTGGGATCAGGTCGCATAACGCGTGAGCCAGATCGTCGGCGAACGTCGGACATCCCCGCTGGTCGGCCACGACCTCCAGCGTCGGCCGTTCGCCGGCGAGCCGCATGATCGTCTTGACGAAATTCTGCCCGCTCTGTCCGTAGAGCCAGGCCGTGCGGACGATGAGGCAATTCTCGCAATGTTCGGCGGCCGCCGCTTCCCCTTCCCGCTTCGACCGGCCATACACATTCAGCGGGTTGGTCAGATCTTCTTCCGTATAAGGCGCGGCCTTGACCCCGTCGAACACGTAGTCCGTCGAAATGTAGATCAGCCTGCTGCCGATCCGCCGCGCCGCACGCGCCACGGCGGTCGTCCCAGCGATGTTGACCGCCCTGGCTCGGTCCGGTTCTCGTTCCGCTCCATCAACATTGGTATAGGCGGCGGCGTGCACCACGACATCAGGCCGGGCTTGAACGATCTGCTCCTCGCACGACGGGGCCGTCAGATCGAACTCTGGCAAATCTTTCAGGATCAGCATCTCTTCCTTGAGTGCCTGCTGCAACGCGAAACCAAGTTGGCCTTGTGCGCCAGTAATTAAGATACGCATACTAAGAAAGGTTCAGGTTGAGGTTGAGGTTAAGTTCAGTTCAGGAGAGCCATCCTCAACCTCAGGCTCAACCTTAGCCTGATTCTCTGAGTCGTTTACCGTATTGCTCTTCATAATAGCGGCGGAACTCGCCCGACTTGATGGGACGCCACCAGGATTCATGCATCCGGTACCATTCGACAGTGGCCTTCAGCCCATCTTCGAACGAGACGGACGGCTGCCATCCGAGCCGGCGCAGCTTAGTGCAATCGACCGCATAACGCCGATCGTGTCCCGGACGGTCGCGGACGAATTGGATGAGCCGGGTCGGTTTGCCGAGGCAGGCCAGCAACCGCTCCGCGACGGTGATATTTTCCCGTTCGTTGCCGCCCCCGATATTGTAGATCTGCCCCGGCTCACCCCGGAGCAGTATATACTCGATCGCCGCGCAATGATCCTCGACCGCCAGCCAGTCCCGGCGCTGGCGCCCGTCCCCATATAACGGAAGCGGCTGGTCGTCGATCGCGTTGGTGACGAACAAGGGAATGAACTTCTCCGGATACTGGTTGGGTCCGTAGGTGTTGCTGCCGCGCGTCACCATCACCGGAAAGCCGAACGTCGTCCAGTAACTCATCACGAGCAGTTCCCCGCCGGCCTTGCTCGCGGAATAGGGGCTACGCGGAGCGAGCGGCGCCTCCTCCGTCGAGCTTCCGGTTTCGACGCTGCCGTAGACCTCGTCGGTGCTGACCTGCAGGAACCGGGAGATGCCGGCGCGCCTGGATTCCTCCAGCAACACACCGGTCCCGACGACGTCCGTGTGCGCAAAGGTCCCCGGATCCATGATCGACCGATCGACATGGGTCTCCGCGGCGGCATTGACGACGGCGTCGATCCGGTGCTCGCGCAAGACCCGCTCCACCAACGGCTGATCGGCAATATCGCCGTGCACAAATCGATGCCGCCGGTCTCCTTCGAGATCCTGCAGGTTGGCGAGGTTGCCGGAATACGTCAGCGCATCCACGTTGACGACCTCATGGCCGCCTCCCGTGATCAGGCGACGGACCAGATGCGATCCGATGAACCCGGCACCTCCGGTCACCAGGATTCGCACGACGATTCCTCCAGGATACTGATATATTTTGGATCCCTCCAATGCATCTCTCTCTTATCCCTTCCCCTTTATCCCTCCCTTACCCCGTTACCCCGCTTATCTCTCTACCCAATCTTATTGGCGCCCGTCCGGCTGACCAGCTGATGCGCATAGTGGAGCGATTCGATCGTGCCGGCATCCGTCCACCAGCCTTCAAGCAGGTTCCATGTCAGCGTGCCGGCTTGGATATACGCATTGTTCACATCCGTGATCTCCAATTCGCCGCGTCCCGACGGCTTCAGCGTCTTGATGATGTCGAACACCTCGGCGTCGTAGAAGTAGATGCCCGTGACGGCATAGGGCGACGGGGGATTGACCGGCTTCTCCTCGATCCGAATGACATGCGTGCCTTGCAACACCGGCACACCGAATCGTTGAGGATCTTTCACCTCCTTTAACAGGATCTTCGCACCGTTCCGCTGCTCGCGAAACGCACGCGCCGCGGCGGCAATGTTGCCCTCAATGATGTTGTCCCCGAGGATCACGCAAACCGGCTCCCCGTCGGCGAAGTGCTCCGCCAGCCAGAGCGCATCGGCGATGCCGCCCTCGCCTTCCTGATAGGTGTAGTTCAGCCGTTTGAGGCCGAACTCCTTGCCGTTGCCCAGGAGTTTCAAGAAATCGCCCGCGCTGTTGCCTCCGGTCACGAGCATGATCTCGTCGATGCCGGCGTTGGCGAGCGTTTGAATAGGATAGTAAATCATCGGCCGGTTGAACACCGGCAGCAGATGTTTGTTCGTGACCTTGGTCAGCGGCAACAATCTCGTCCCCAATCCTCCCGCCAGCACCACGCCTCTCATGATCCCTCCTTCATGTGAGACCGCATGAGCATCCCGCGCGACACTCCCGCTTGCAAACCCGTTCTCATGGATGGCGTACCGCCCTCGACCGGTTTACTTCGCCTCTCTCAATGGACGCGCCCGCGAGCTACGGGATGGGCTGGGGTTTCGGCGGAGCGAGCGGCCTGTAGGTCGGAACGGCCTCCTGCAGCGCCCGGATCACCGCTTCGTCGTCGCCATGGCCGACCGCCGCTTCCAACCCCGCGACGAGCCGATCGACCTCGCCCTCCCCGCGCACGCGATCCTTCACGGCACGGCGGATCTTGACGTGTGCGGTCGCTTCGACCTGCTCTCCCTCTTCGAACAACTCCTCGAACAGCTTCTCGCCGGGACGAAGCCCGACGTAGGTGATGCGGACATCTTCCTCCGGAACGAGCCCGGACAACACGATCATGTTTCTCGCGAGATCAACCACCTTGATCTGCTCGCCCATGTCGAGCACGAACACGTCTCCACCCTGGCCGAGGACGCTGGCCTGCAGGACCAACTGCACCGCTTCCGGAATCGTCATGAAGAAACGGGTAATGTCCGGATGCGTCACAGTGACCGGGCCCCCCGCGCGAATCTGTTCGGCGAACAAGGGGACTACGCTGCCGTTGCTCCCGAGGACGTTTCCGAATCGCACGACGGTGAATTTCGCCGCCGCCCCGAGATTCAACCGCTGGATCAGATCTTCCGCCACCCGCTTGGACGCCCCCATCACACTCGTCGGGTTCACAGCCTTGTCCGTCGAAATCAGCACAAACCGTTCCACACCGGCTTGCAACGACGCTTCCGCCACAGTCCTGGTCCCCAGCACGTTGTTGCGGACGGCCTCCTTGGGATTCATTTCCATGAGAGGGACATGCTTGTGCGCCGCCGCATGAAACACCAGCTCAGGCCGGGTCTGTCCCATAACGTCCGCCACCCGTTCCGGCAGAGTGACGTCGCCCACAGTGGAGACGATCTTGACCCGTGGAAACCGTACCCGGAGCTCGAGATCCAGCGCATGCAGGCTGTTCTCGTACCGCTCGAACAGCACCAGCGACGACGGCCGATAATGCGCGATCTGCCGGCACAATTCGGAGCCGATCGAACCGCCCGCCCCGGTGACCAGCACCCGTCTTCCTTCCAAGAGCGGATGCAATTCCTCCCGGTCGGTCTGCACCGGCTCTCGCTGCAGCAAGTCTTCCAGGCTCATCGGACGAACTTGCCTGAAGGCGGCTGGATCCGCGAGCAGCTGCTTGACGCTCGGCAGGATCTTGATGGGAACCTTGCAGCCTTCGGCCGCGGCCAAAATTTTTTGCTTCAGCGCGTTCGACGCCGAGGGGATTGCCACGATGATTTCATGGACCACCAGCCGCCTGGAGACCTCCGGGATGTCTTCGATCCGGCCGGCCACCGAAATGCCGTGAATTTTCATCCGCTGTTTCACCGGATCGTCGTCGATCAACCCCACCGGACGGTAATGGTAGCGGCCGTCGCTCAACATGTCCCGCACCAGGAGTTCACTCGCGTTGCCGGCACCGACGACGAGGACTCGCCTGGTCATCGGGCTCCAGACCTGAACCCATTCGCGGAACCACCGCACCGCCAGCCGGATCCCCGCCAGATACAGGCCGCTCAGCAACCCCGTGAGGATGAGCACCGAGCGCGGATACTCCACCCATCCGAAGAGACCGTGCAGCACCGCATACGAACCCGCGGCCCCGGCGACCGACGCCCAGAGGATGCGTCCGAGGTCGTGCAGTCCCACATACCGCCACAGACCATGTTGAATACCGAAGACGAACAGCCCCAGCCAATACACTGCCACAATGACGGGCAAGCCACGGAGCAGCAGTGCGCCGTAGAAGGGGGAAATTTCTCCGTCGAAGCGGAGCGCGAAGGCCGTGACGTTCGCCGCGACGACGAGGCCCGCCTGGCTCAGCACGACGATCACCGACCGATAGCGGAGCAGCGCGTCCCCGTAGCGGCCGAGAAGATGTTGAAAGATTCTGACGACGGTCAGGCGCATAGAAATCAGCTCGAAACGGCTGCGTCTCCGTGATCGCCGCACGAAGGCAGAGCAAGGATGCTCATGCCCACCAACACCCAGAAGAAGACCGCCAGAGTCCCGACCAACATTTGATCAAATTGCAGGCGCACGAACAACCCGATCATACTCCCGACCGTGCCTGCCAGCACTAATCTCGAGAATTTGTCCGTCGCCCTTCGATAGCCGTTCATGGTCGTGCGTACCAACGACACATAGAATCCGAGAAACAGCGCCATTCCTGCCACGCCCACATGAAGCGCCAGGTACAACAAGATGTTGTGGGCGCCTTGGGCCTTCACGGCCGCATGTCCGGGAACGACCGTTTCTGCATCGTCTCCGTACAGCATCGAATACGTTTGTCCTCCGTACCCCACGCCGACGAGCCAGTGCTCGCCGATCTCCGACAAGGTGAATTTCCAGATATCGAATCGATGGACGATGGACGCCAGGCCGGTCTTGACCGGAATGGAACTCTGGACTGCCGGTTGCTGCCCCGCCGGAACCGGTGACTTGAGCCAGACGGCCAGAAGCACGACGAGCACCAAGCCGAACGTCACCGCACCGGCCGTCCATTTGGCCAACACAGTCCGCATGACCCAGGCCATCACGGCCAGCTCGGTCACAAGCGCGATCAGTCCGGCCCTGGATTGGGTGCTCAGCAGACAGGCGGCAGTCGTCGCCGACAGGATCATCCCTACCCCCTTGACCCGGTTGGAATGATCGCCGTAGGCGGCAGCCAGCGCATACGGCAGGGTCATGACGAGAAACGTCGTCAGCCAGACCTCGGCTGGAAATGAGGAAATGACCGCCTGCGAATTGGCGGGGTTGAATTGCGTCAGGCCGTACGCTGACACGAGGAACAGCGACGTACCCAATATGAGGAGCAGCACCTTCCTGCTTCGCGCGTCCGCCAAGAACCATACCACGGCATAGAGCACGGTCATCCCCTGGAGCAATTTGCCGTACTCCTTGAAACTGTATGAAGGAAACGCCGCGAACGGAATCGTGATCCCCACCCACAGGACGAACGAGAGGAGCCACAGGTCGTACGGCGTCTTCTTATAGAAGAACCGCCTCCTGGCCAGGCACCACACGACCAGCAGGCCGAGCAGCACGAGATATCCGTGCCGTTCCACGACCAGCAGCTTCTTGAACGGCAACGTGGCCACGTAGACCAACAAGACAAGCCGGATCGTCGCATCGAAATACCAGGACAACGTGGCGAGCCACGGCGGCGACGAATCGCGAAGCTCCTCCGTCACGTCATGCGCTCCCATGATCCGAACGCGATTCCCTCCGGTGGACCGCCCAAGCCAGACCGGCGAAGACCGCCGCCCAGGCAAGCAGGATCGCCACCCGCCACCGATCGGTCGCGCTCCGATACGCAATCGCCAATCCTCCGCACCAGAGCATGAGCCCATACTCCGCAAGCACCGACCGCCGGTGGCTCCAACCGGAGAGCACCAATCGTTGATAATAATGCTCCCGGTGTCCCTCCCAAATGCGCGCGCCGCGCCAGGCGCGGCGCAATACGGTCACCGTCGCGTCGAGGATGAACGGAGAAAAGATCAAGAGCGGCACCCAGATGTCGAAGAGCCGGTCCCGCACGCCGAGCAGCATGAGAGCCCCCGCGGTAAAACCTAATGGAATACTTCCGACATCTCCCATAAAGATACGGGCCGGCGGAAAATTATGAACAAGAAACCCTGCCGCGCTCGCCGCCACGATCGACGTCGCGAGCAGCATGAACGGATGCCCGGCCTTCCAGCCGAAGAAGGCCAGAAATCCGAACCCGATGGCGGTCATGCCGCCCGCAAACCCATCCATCCCGTCCATGAAGTTGTAGAGATTGGTCATCCAAAGCAAAAACAGGACGCTGATCGGCGCGGCGAACCAGCCCAGAGTCATGGTACCGACGCCGGGGATCGGCATGGACGAGAGTCTCAGCCCGACACCCCAGACGACGATCGCCGCCGCCACCGCCTGCGCCCCGAAGCGGACCCACACCGGCAACCCGCCGCGATCGTCCAGAAAGGACACGACGGTGACGAGGGCGATCGACCCGAGGATCCATAGGCTGGCGGATGCAAATCCCTTCGGGAGAAATCCCTTCGACTGGGGGATCACGGCGTAGGCGATCGCGGCTAGCCCCATCCCGATCAGGATGCTGGCCAGAATGGCGATGCCCCCGGAGCGGGGCGTCGGCGCGCTGTGCAGGGACCGTTCGTTTGGATGATCCAGCGAACGAAAAAACGACGCCTCATGCGCCAAACGGCCGGTGATCCACCATGCCAACGTGCCCACGACCGCGGAAACCAAGAACCCCATCATGACCGTGACTGCCGATAATGCCGAACGAGATCCGGGACCGCCGCATCGAACCTGTCGAACGGCCGGTATCCGGCCTCCCGCATGAGCGCGTCAGGACTATACCAGGCCTGCCCGATGAGTTTCACAAGCGTCGCGGACGTCAGCGGCATCGGCCGTCTCACACACAACTGGAGCAGATCGCCGCAGGCGCCCGCGAAGGTCAGGAGCGGGAGCGGGACGCGCCAAGACGGAGGCGGAAGACCGAGTCCACGCCGCAGCAGATCGTAGATGTCAGTCACGGAGTAAGGGGCCTCGTCCGTCACGACGTAGCAGGGCCGGGCCACCTCCCTGGGCTGCAGCAGTGCACGCACGGCGAGCACGAAATTCTTCACGCTGAGCAGGCTGCGGAGTGCCCGTACCCGAGGGAGCGGAGGAAACCGGCCGCGATTGATCGCGTCGATCATGCGATAGAGATTCCCCTTGGCAGTCCGGCCATAGACGAGGGGCAGGCGCAGCGATACCGTGGCAAAGCGTCCCGGCATGGCGGAGGCCGCCACCGCCTGTTCGGCTTCCCATTTGGAGCGCGCATACGGGGTTTGCGGATCGGGAGCCGTCCTCTCATCGGCGCAGCCGGCGGTCGTTTCTCCGAAGACCTTCACCGAGCTTGCGAAGAGAAACCGAGAGACGCCGCCCGCGACGGCCGCGTCCAACAGATGCCTGGTGCCGTCGACGTTGACCGACCGGTAATCCGCTTCCGTCAAGGACTTGTCATCCGCCGCATGAACCAAGCCGGCCAGATGCACGACGGCGTCGCACCCGCGCGCCGCCTCTCCGGCGCAACGCGGATCGCGAACGTCACCAACAATGGTGTCGGCGCCGGGAACATCCTCCGCGAGCGCCGGCCGCCGAATGAGCGCCCGGACGCGATGACCGGACCGTACCAGGTCTTCGGTGAGCGCGCGTCCGAGAAATCCTCCCGCCCCCGTCACGAGCACCTGCGTCATGACACTGCCGCCGGCTTTCCGGCCAATAACTCCCGATACAGCCGGATCACCTGCCTCGTCACAGTTTCGACCGAGAACGACCGCACGACCAACTCGCGGGCCGCAACTCCCATGGCGGTCCGCAGCGAAGGATCATCGAGCAGCGAATGGATCGCCGCAGCCAGTGCCGCCGAGTCTTTTGGAGGCACGAGCAGACCCGTCACTCCGTGGACGAGAATTTCCCGGCAACCCGGTACGTCCGTCGTCACCATTGGCTTCCCGCAAGCCGCAGCCTCCAGGAGACTCTTCGGAAGGCCTTCCCGGTAGGAAGGCAGCACCGCGATCGTCGCGAGCGCCAGGACGGCGGACATGTCTTCCCGGTGTCCCCACCACTCGACCAGGCCTTCCGCGACCCAGCTTCGAACCGTTTCTTCGGGAATGGCGGCGGGATTGTGTTCGTCGCAGCGGCCGACCAACACGAAGCGCGCCGAGACGCCTTCACGCGCGAGGCGGCGCGCCGCCTCGATGAACTCTCCGATTCCCTTGTCCCACAACATCCGTGACGCCAGCATGACGATCGGTCCTTCGCCGGACGGAGGACGCAGCGTGAAGGTCGAAACGTCCACCCCCGATCCCGGGATGATCCGGCTCTGTTCCTGCGTCACGACGCGCTCCTTGATGAGCCGATCCCGATCGTCGCGATTCTGAAAGATCACGGTCGAACGGACGGATGCCAACACCAGACGCAACGCCCGCCCCAGCGTCCTGTTCAACAGCCTGCCTTGCCTGGCCTCGTCCGTGAACAGATAGCCCAATCCTGCAAAGGCATTCACGACGGTCGGCACCGCGGCGAGCCGCGCGGCGACCGATCCGTACAGAATCGGCTTCAGTCCCACGTGATGGACGATGGCCGGCCGCTCGCGCCGGTAGAGCCTCGTCAACTCCGCCAGGGCCGCGAGTTCAGCGAGAGGATTTCTGCTGCGCCTGGACAATCGGATGGGAAACAGCCGGAACCCTTCCTTCAGGATCCTCGTCTCGTGATCGGTCACGCGGGTCGCCAGGGCAACGTCGAACCCGGCCGCGACCGCCGCGCGGGCGAGGTCCAGCCGGTGAGACCAGAAATACCAGTCCTCAGTGATGAGATACAGCAGCCGCGGACGAGCGTTCATGTGCGCTGAGCCACGCTTGAAACATCAGCACATTCCAGAGCTGATATTGCCAATTGCGCCGTCCCGAAAGATGCTCGGCCCATTTTTCTCGAATCGGAGCAGGATGGAGAAATCCTTCCCTGCGGAGCCGGCGTTCGTCCAGCAAGTCTTCCGCCCACTCACGCAACGGACCTCTCAACCAATGATCGATCGGCACGCCGAATCCCATCTTGGGGCGATCGAGCAATGTCTTTGGGACGTATCGATAGAGAACTTGGCGCAACAGCCATTTTCCTTCCCCTTCCTGTTTGATCTTCATGGATAAGGGAATCCGGGAGGCGAACTCCACTACGCGATGGTCGAGCAATGGCACTCGCGCTTCGAGGCTCACGGCCATGCTCGCGCGATCGACCTTTGTCAGAATATCGTCTGGTAGATAGGTGACGAGATCAAGGAACATCATGCGCAGGGTGAAATCGTCCAATCGGGCCCATAGATTCCGATCGGTCAACGTGGTGGCCGGTTCGCACGATCCGGCCACCACTTGCGCCGGATCCAGCCATTGAGAGACCAACCCCAGATACATGGCATCCGGATCATGAGACGCCAGGATCTGAGCAAGCTTGTGCAACTTGTCTCCGGGGTTGGACATCGCCGGCGCGATCGGCCTTAAACGGGCGAAGATCCGGTTCCAGGTCTCTGGAGAAAGTCCACGAATTGCGCCGATCATGGCGTAGCGGACCGGCCTAGAGATCCAACGGATATTGTTCCAGAGGCGGCGGCCGACGAAATACCGGTTGTACCCCCCAAACAGCTCGTCACCGCCGTCTCCGGACAGGACGACCGTGACGTGTTTCCTGGCGAGTTGCGATACCAGAAACGTCGGGATTTGCGACGAGTCGCCGAACGGTTCGTCGTACATCTCCGGAATCCGTGGAATGACCGCCATGGCTTGCCCTGCGGTCAGATAGAGTTCCGTATGATCGGTGCAGAGATGCCGCGCCACCAATTTGGCGTGGGCAGCTTCGTTGTACTCCTCTTCCTGAAACCCGATCGTAAACGTCTTCACCGGGTTCGTACTTTGGGATTGCATGAGAGCCACTACAACGGAAGAATCGATCCCACCGGATAGAAATGCGCCGAGAGGAACATCGGATATCATTCTGAGGCGAATCGCTTCACGAAGCAGGTGCTCGAGTTGAGTCCGCGCTTCTGCATCGGAACATGAAAGGGGATGCCGAGAACCGGCTTCAGCAACTTCTCGGACGTCCCAATACCGGACGGGCCGGACTACGGCGTCCCGCCGGTCCGGTTCCGGACTAAACGCCTCGCATGCCGAGATATGATCCCGCCCGACGGACAGAATACATCCGGCCGGCAGCTTGTAGACCTGTTCATAAATCGAGAGGGGGGCCGGCACGTACCCGGTCCGAACATACGACACGAGCGCCGCACGATTGACCGCGGAACGGAAACTCGGAACCTGCCTGAACACTTTCAATTCCGACCCGAACGCGAACGAATCGTTCATCCAACCATAGAAGAGCGGCTTGATGCCGAGCCGATCCCGTACAAGATGGAGCACACGGCTTTCACGATCCCACAAGGCGAATGCAAACATTCCGACGAATTGACGAACCGCTTTCTCGATGCCCCAGGCTTCAAATGCCGCCAGCATGACTTCGGTGTCGGAGTGGCCTCGGAACCTGGCACCGGCCCCTTCCAAGGTGGCCCGCAACTCGGAAAAGTTGTAGACCTCTCCGTTGTAGGACATGACGTACCGTCCGCTGGCCGAGGTCATGGGCTGACGCCCTTCAGGAGAAAGATCCAGTATTGAGAGTCTCGCATGGCCTAAGGCGATTCCAGCGTCCCGGTCAATCCACTGCCCTGAGTCATCGGGTCCGCGGTAGCGAATAGACTCGATCATCGATGAGACCAGGGGGCCAAGATCGAAGCGTTCTCCGCCAAGTACTCCTGCTATCCCGCACATGGTCGATCCATCGGAGCAGCAATTGGATGTTGAACCGTCAGCATGAGAGTTGGGGGGTCAGCGGAGGTCGGCAAATCAGGTGTTCGAGCGCGGCGGCCATTTTGGCATGTCCCGCTTCGTTCGTGTGGGGATCCCGGGGCCAGAGGTAGAAGCGCCCAGGATCATCCGCCTGCTCGAACACCGGCGTCATGTCAATGAATGGAATCCCCAGTTTCCGGCAGGTCTCGAGCAGGATGCGGTTAATGTGTTGCACCTCCGGATGGCGCAACTGGGAAATGTCGGGAATCAGCATAAGCACGAGTTTCGCCTGCGCATCGTCGGCGCGCTCCTTCAATCTGGCCAAATGCCGGCCCAACAAGTCGATATGGCGCTGCCGCTCGTCGGGGTCGCCGGAGCCCATCAGATAGTTGGGACGCTTCGACCATTCTTCGCGGCGAAGGTCCAAGTCATGCAGATAGCCGATCCTCACCGGCCTGTTCTTCTCTCGAACGAGATGGCTGAGCGATTTCATGAAATTGAACAGGCGCGAGTGGTGGAAAATCCCTCCCTTGTATTGCAACCCCCGCTGATACTGCAGATCGGGAGCCAACCGCTCCTGCAGCGGCCCGTTCAAGTCATCGGCAAAGTAGGCCACCACAATCAGGTCTGGAGAAAACCGACGACCTATCTGATTGAGGTAGATATAGTATTGATTCAGGCCCCAGCCGGGGACTCCAGCATTGATCGTTTCGATCCGCCTGCCGCTTCCATCGTGGAGCGACCGTTCCAACTGCTTCAGAAACACCTGATCAGTCGAGACTCCCCAACCGAACAAGAAAGAATCCCCGAGACCCAGTATGCGGACGACATCAGACGGCTTTTCCGCCTTGTGCTCCCCGTCGCGAAACCCACTTTGGTTGATCTTGATCGGGACATTGAGAGGACCGAATCCTTCGAAGCCCGGCACCAGCTCATGGCCGAAATGCTCGGAAGGCCGATACCAGGCCGCATAGTCCACGTGAGCCTGAGCCAGTGGGTGATCGACGACCCGCAAAGCCACTTCCGCAAGCAATCCTGCGACGATAAGGGTACCACACAACAACACCGCTTCCTTCCATTTTCCTCCGGTGCATAGCGCCAGCACGGCGGCTGCGATGAATCCGAACACGGGAAATTCGATCGTGGCCGATCGCAGTTCTACTCCCAACAGACGAACCACCACCCCTCCGCGAAAGACCACGAAGAAGGCGTCCGTCAAGCACAGCACCATCGTGATCACGAAGACCCATGAAACCAAACGCCACAGTCTCGTCGGAGAGGTCAATTCAGTCCGTAGCGACAGCGGTGATCAAGCGGGTAGGCACTCACGACTTCGCTCGTTAAGGCGCGAGGATAAGCAAGGGCACGGCCAACCGGCCGTCGCTATGCTTCAAGGGAGATTTACCCGGCCGCCTGCTCCGATTCGATGGCCAGCTCAGCCAACTCTTCATAACAACGCTCATAGCGGCGCGCCACGGAGCGAAGATCAAACGAGGTTCTAATACGCTCCCGGGCGGCCGCTCCCAATTGACGACGCGCGTCACGTCCCATGCCGATGAGATCCAGCCACTGCCTGGCCAGCGATTCCGCCTTGCGAGGCGGAACGACTCTTCCGCCGGCATCTCCCACAAGAAGTGCCGCGTCACCAACATCGGTCACCACGCACGGCACGCCGCAGGCCATGGCTTCGCCTACCACGTTGGGAAACCCTTCGCCGAACGAAGTCAAGGAAAAGATGTCAAAAGCCGGTATAATGGACGCGATGTCCGATCGAATGCCTAATAGATGGACTCTCCCGCTCAAACCCAGCGCTTTGATCTGTGAGTCCAGGTCGTACACGCCCTTGCCGACAAGAACAAACGCCACGTCGCTTCGCTCGACCGCCACGCGACGGGCTGCATCCAG
The DNA here is from genome assembly GCA_047150005.1 of Nitrospira sp. Classification (GTDB taxonomy): domain Bacteria; phylum Nitrospirota; class Nitrospiria; order Nitrospirales; family Nitrospiraceae; genus Nitrospira_C. Next base: position 469,774 of record AP038806.1, read on the forward strand.
GAATGTGGCGTGATCCTTCATGGGGTCCACACGGGAGACCATGCCGATGAGAATCGCTTCCTGAGGCAGATTCAACTTCTCCCGCCATGCCAGATAGGCGGCTGCATCCGGTCGGAATTTTTCCAGATCAAAGCCGTTCGGGATCGTCTTCCATCGTCGGGCCCGATATCCGATCCGTTTATGGAACTGCTGCCCTGCCTGGCTGTTGACGATAACGACATCAGGGATGCGTGAGCCGAGCGAAAGCAATTTGAGCGTAAGACGGGTGGTCCATGGATAGTGCGCAAGATCCATATCTGAACAACGCACATTCCACACCAGGCGCGAGCGCCCGCCCAGAAGCGTCGCCGCCGCGCCCAGGAGATCGGCATGGTACAGCCATGTCTGCAGAATCGCCGGGCGAATCTCCTTCAGCAACCTCATCAATTTCGGAATTGCTAGGAGATCCAGCCTGGCTCGTTGCATATCCAGGCTATGGACCGGCACGCCGGCCGCTTCGATGCCATCTCCGAGTCGGCCCCGGCCGGTTAGGGACACCACGACGTTTTGGAATCGTGAGGAATCCATCGACCGCAGGAGCTTCGCCAGCATCATTTCGGCTCCGCCGACATCGAGATCCGTGATAAGATGCACAATGCTGATCACTGCGGCAGGTTGCTGATAATCGATGCGGCAGGTGCCGGGAACGTTTCAACTTTCCGGTAGACATACTCATCGCACCCGCTCCCAAAAAGGCCGAGGTACCGGCCCCCGAAGCGACGGCCACGCGTAATGAACGAACGAACCTGTTCAAATCCTAACCCCCGCATCACGAGTTCCACTTCCTCCGGTGAGATGGATTCGTACGGCCAGCCCCCGAGCCAGTCATGAACATCATGGTAAAAGTCCATACCCCGCTTGGTCTTATATTTGTCCACGTAACTGTCAAATTTGTGTCCAGTCGCCCGTAAGCCGAGACGAAACATAGCCGTATAAAGCCGTTGTGCGAGTCTCTGTCGGCGTGAGCTGGCGCGCGCATACCAGCGCTTCTCCCATTTCCAGAACGGACACAACAGGGTCTTTCGATACAGCGCAAACACAAAGAGTCCGCCGAGAGAAACCAGTTCCGCAGCCGTGTGTATGGCTCTGAACATGTCTCCAGTGTGATGAAGCACACCCCACGAATACACCATATCGAACGTTCCGCATTGGGCTGGGTTCATCTCGAAAATGCTTTTCTGCTCCATCTTCCAAGGGCGTTGCGAAGCATACCGGGTGAGCACCGCTTGCGCGGCAGCAACAGAATTCGGATCAAGGTCAATCCCCTGAATTTCAACCGCGCCAAGACGCAAGGCCGCTAGCGCATGCAGGCCAGACCCACAACCTATATCGAGAATGCGCTTCCCTGACATTTCGGATCCGGCGAGACGCCGTAATCCATGAACCGCCTCTTCGATGGCAGCCTCATCGACCTTTTCGGCATACGCGCGCCAGTTTTCACCGAAACGAAAGTGCGACTCAACACTTGTTAGATTGTTCACGAGAGTACCACCTCAGATTTTGATGCCGCTCGCCAGGGACCATCTGAACAGACTTGTCCCTTGCCTCCTCCATGAATCGTCCTCCTATGTAGGCCGCAGTCATGTAGCGACGCTTAGATGGAATTTACCAGGCTTGAACAGATCTGCTCCGCAATCAGCTCTCCAGCAACATGATGACCTTCGGCGTTCCAACCAATGCCCTCCCCCGTTCTTAAATCCATGCAGGGAGACCTTCCGATTCTCGGCGCAAGCTACAAATGGACGGGCCAATGTCAAAACAGGATATCCATACCGATCTCCAAGGGTCGCGACTTGTCCTATCCGGATTAGGACAAGTCGGAGATTCCCGGTTCTTCGGCATATGCGCCCCGTCGCACAGGATTAGAGTCGACTTGATTTGCGTTTGTCAAGGTTACGACGAGGAAGCGGACGTGTTGTCCTTGAAACTCCTCGCACCTTCTGAGTGCTGACTCCATCACAGCCCGGAAGGGTTGTTCTATCGGAACTTGCAGCGCTTCCGCATAAGAGTCGCCTGGGATCGCATTCGGAATGTGCCATCGGGCTTTTTCTTTATATGTTCACGATCCTGCTGGCCTTCACTGTTTATCGTGACACACGCCTCCCCTTCCTTCCTCCACCAATCTTTGGCACCTTCCCAGAGGGCCGTTCCGGCATAGAAATCAGACCGATAAAAATTGGGAGAGGAATAACTGATTATACGCAAAATGCATTCAACGAAAAGGAATCCTGCGATGCATCCTCCGACGATAAGAAGCACCGCTCCAATCCCACCGTTTAGCTTTTTTATTTCAGGAAGAGCGGGAGTCTCGCAGAAGCTCCGCAAGCACGGCACTGGTTCTTTCAACGAGCCTGTCGTGCTGAAAGTGCTCAACGATTCGAGCCCTTGCTCGTGCGCCGAGATCGGGTTCACGGACCAGACGGTCCAGCAGCCGAGTCCATCCCTTTGCCAACTCAGAGGGATTTTTTCTCTCCACCACTTCGCCGGTACCTCCGACAACCCAGCCCGAATCTCCGATGTCGGTCACTACACACGGCACACTGCATGCCATCGCTTCTGCCACGACATTCGGAAACCCTTCGCCGAAAATGGAACTCGATGTCGCGATGTCCAAAGCATTGTAAATTTCCGAAATTTGATAGCTGGACTCAAACCACATCACCCTCTTATCGATCTCAAGCCCCTTACAGAGCGCTTGCAGACTATCTCTATACATCTGAGAACCGTTACCGACACACACGAACCTGACATCATACCGATCATGCACAAGAAGCGCCGCGGCATGTAGGAAATGCGCATGCCCTTTCATAGGATCCAGCCGACCGATCAACCCGATAAGCATCTCTTGTGGTGTGACCTTCCACGCCTTGCGAATCCGATCTCTCGCCACTGAATCAGGATGGAATCGCTCGACGTCGATGCCATTGTGAATGACTACCATTTTCCCCGAAGGGAACCCGCGCGAAGCGGCATAATCCCGACCGGCCATTGAATTGACGATTATCAAATCGACAAACCGGGAGAGACGACACTCTATCCAGAACTGGAGCTTATGTAAGAAGCCGTACTGGGAGAGGTCCACGTTCGAAGCTCGCAGCCCCCAGACGATCTTCATTGGAGGCACAAATGGCTTCACCACGACCCCCAGCACGTTCGCCGTGGAGAGATAGGCATGTAGCACAGCAGGCCTGGATCGACGGAGCAACCAGATCAGTCGAAAGAAAAATCCGAATACATCCCAGCGGGAATGTTTTTCGAGCGAAATGACTGGTACACCGGTTGACTCTAGTCCCTGCCTCAGCGGCCCGCTGGCATAGAATGTACTGACCATGACATGGACTCCAGACTTCCATAGTCCCGCGGCAAGATCGACGAGTTGTCGTTCGGAGCCCCCAAAATTCAGTGAGCGAGTGAGAAATAGGACTTGAAGCGGAGATGAGCGCAACCTTTCGGCGATCGCTGGGTCGAAAACAGGGATAGGCATCTAAGCCGCTGGCGAGATGATTTGCTCCCACATGGCCATAATTCTATCGATACTATAGCGCCTTACACCATTCAGAGCCGCTCTTCCAAGTCGAGTTCTTTCCCGGGGATTCGAGATCAACCGATCCATGGCCGCGGCCATCGCCTCCACGTCACGGATCGGAACTAAAATTCCGTCCTCTCCGTCCCGAATGATTTCTCGCGGTCCGCTTCTGCAATCCGTGGCGATGACCGCACAGCCGCAGGCCATGGCTTCGCACAGAGCGTTAGGGAAACCCTCGAAGCGGGACGATAAGACAAACAGGTCTGCACGATTCAGATAGCCCCCTGGAGCACTGACCACCCCCGGCAAAGAAACCCGCCCATTCAACCCCAGTTCTTCACAGAGAACTTCGAGGCTCCGTCTCGCCGCTCCCTCGCCCAGGATGGTGAGGGTCCATTCCGGATGCCGGTCTTTGATGTTTCTGAATGCCCGCAAGAGATCGTCAAAGCCTTTTTCTTCGGACAAGCGTCCCATCGCCAAAATCATTTTTGAGGCACGCAACTTCTCCTCAGGAAGAGGACCTTCTGATGGTATGGAGATGGGGTTGGGGATGACCATGATGGTGCTGCGAAAATTAGGCAGAAAATATCGGCTCGCCCGTTCACTCTGGACAATGATCCGATCGGCCCGTCGATACGTCAGCCGACGCAGGCAATTCCATGTTTTCCCAATGGAGTACATATGGGGGTCGGTTCTTTCCGATACCAGCACACTGTAGTTCAAATCCCAGACGGCACAGAGAGTTAGAATATTCGTCCTGTCGATGAAGCTGATGATGGTGTCAGGATCGTACTGGCAGATGTATCTGCGCAACACACGTATTCGCTTCAGATTATTCAATAGTCCCAGCATCATATTGGCTGAATTTCGGCTGATTGCGAGCGGAACATACTCCACACCAGGATCAAGCGGGAAGAACGGCTTCGTGGAACCATCGTCAAAACTGAAGATCTTCACGCTCCAGCCTTTCTGAGCCCAATAATTAGCCATGAGAGACAATGCCCGTTCAGCCCCTCCAGTCGATAAAGAATGAATCACCATGACAATTTTTCTCGACACTGCCTTAGCTATTGAGAGAGATGAGACCGCATACCTTATCCTGGCTTGCGAGCAATAAAGCAGAGGCTCTCATCGTAACCATGAATACCGAGGTGAAAGAGCATTTTTTTAGCGACTCCCGCAACCTTGCCCTTCCAGTTCAGATCTTTCCATGTAATGAACAACTTTTCGGATACTGAATCGATCGCAAAATGCGATGCGAGAATTTCCTGAAGGCGTACTTTCGTGAAGGACTGCAGGTGTCCCCAACGGTGAAACTGTATTCCGCAATGAGGGCATATACACATCTGTTGCGAAAGGTTTTCCTGGAAAGGAACCGTCCCGATCAGTGTTCCTTCTTCGCGCAAGACTCTCTTAATTTCAATTAGTCCTCTTTGCAAGGTCTCGCTGTCGAGATGCTCAATTACCTCAGATACCACCACGGCATCGAAGCTCTTGTCAGGAAAATCGATGCTATCAACACATCCTACACGAGCCTTTTCACCCAACTGAAGTTCCAGGCGAACACGTTGTATGGCACTTTCATTGGGATCTAGCGAATGAACATCGGCACCGAGCTGGATCGCTTCTCGCTCAAATGTCCCGTCGCCGACTCCTATGTTCAGAACCTTATTATTGCGAATGTACTGAGCCAGAAAGGAAAGCCTTGCCAGGCTTCCAGAGAAAGCCTCAGTTCTCCTATTCTGAAAATAGTCCCAGATCTTTTCCTGGTTCATGCCAAAATTCTGGATTGCAAGATAAAAGCGGACCTAGACAATTGAGATCTAATCAACATGAGGTCCTTTTGTATGGCAAAGGACGAATGCCTGTCCAGTGGGTAAAGCGATAACGAGATCTGGCTTGTCGGAGAAATATGAGTCCATCGCATTCTTCGCGCCCGGACAGGAGCGAAAGCCGTAGTCGTCGCAAAGAATTAATCCGCCGCAGGTCATCCGCGGGTAAAAGAAATCCAATGAATCAAGCGTAGGCTGGTATAAGTCTACATCAACATGAACAAAGCAGAAGCGCTTTTTTTGGACGTCGACGAATCTCTGCGGGATCCAGCCCTTGTAAAACCTGACAAAATCAAATTCTTTTAGGTTCTCGCGAATAGACGTTTCCGAAACGGCCAAGTCACCTGTCTTCCAATACGAACCATCGACAGGTTCCGGTTGTGACAAACCTTCAAAAGAATCGAACACATGATGCTCCTTATTCAGCGAAGAGATCTGCTGGCATATAAAATAAGACGTGGCACCTGTGTATGCGCCGCACTCTGCGGTGTCGCCGTCCAGACGGCGCACCAATTTCGCCAATTGGTAAGCAGTATAAGTCCGATCCAAAGAATGGTAGTTATTGCCGCGAAACCTCTCATACGCTGCTATAAAATTCGTGTCGTCTAAAAATAGTCGGCCGAATTCGCTGAACTTGTATCGTGGATAGACCCGCGAAATTATCTGCTCCGCGAGAATATACCGCGCATACTCCTCATTGGAAACAACGGCCCGATAGATATATTTTGCCAGCGTCATTATTTTCAAGGAAATTCTCGCAATGCCTTCTTTAACATCAGATAGGTAAATAAAGATGAACCGAGGTACACGAGAGAGGTGGACAAAGCGATCCCTGCCACGCCCATCACTTTCATGAATGCATAATTCAATAGTACGTCTATCGGCAGGCTAAGGGCCGCGGAGATCAGCAGAATATCGTTTCTCTTAACGGCGGATATAGCCCGGACGATGAGCGTGCCAACCAGATAAAATGGGATTTGAATCGACGCCATTGCCTGGACGCTGGCGACTACGGTCGTATCCGCAGCTGTAAATGCCCCCCGCTCGAACACCAGGCGGACAATCGCTTCTGAGAAATACCAGATCATTAATGAGCCAAGCAATGACAACCAAAACAGTTTTTTCGAATACGATGCGACAAACATCACAAGTTGTTTTCTTTCCGCCCTGGCTTCGAGGGCGGAAAAGTACGGAAACACCACTGTTCCCAGAGTAGTAACGCCTATGCTCAACCCGGCATTAATGATTCGACTTCCATAGTTCAATGCAGCCAGGCTTCCGGATTCAAGAGTGGCCGCCATTATTTGGTCCACCGGTCCAGTCGCCCCCAAGAGAAAAGTACCAGCAACCATGGACTTGAATTGGTGAACGACATTTTTGGTGTGCCCATCAAAACCATGCCATCGTAGGCTTATCGCAAGCCCTTTTCTTCTTATGGCCAGTGCCATGGCCAGCGCTTCCACGACCGCTCCACCGAGGGTGGCGGCTGTCAGCAGATACGGATTTATCGGATCCCGATAACTGAGCAGCGACACAATGATGATGAGCGAGGTCAGAACCGGAACGAGAGAAACAATAAGAAAGTTTCTTCGGGAATTGAGGAAAGTTCCCCAGAGGCTCGTAAGGCATGTTACTGGCAGGATAGGTAGAAGAAGAAAAAAGAGGGTCTTTGTGAGGGACAGTTTTTCCTGGTTGAAGCTGGACCCCAGAATGGTGAATGCCAGAGGAGCAAGTAATGTGAGCAAGAGGGAGGCTCCAAGAAGGAAAAGAAGAACGAGAGCCATGACATTGTCCGCAAGCTTTTGAGCCAGCGCACTCCCTTCCCGCTCTGCGACCTCCACGTACGTCGGCATCACTGCGGCATAGATTCCACCCGAAATGATGCTGCTTACTAGGGACGGCAGCATAAAAGCCATCAGAAAAGCCTCATAGACGTCGCTTGTGCCAAACTGACTAGCCACAACCTGCTCTTTCACCAACGCAATAAACTTGACACAAAGAACGGAGAAACCAACGAAGATTAACGGCCAGACGATCTGTCCGCTCCTAAACTGAGCTATCCGTAGATGCCACCGAGGAAACGTTGTGCGCAGGATGTTAATCATTGAACTATACGGTCTGCTGCAGTACCAATCTGCAGGTTAGAACCGTCGAATTGCGGTCATAATCTTTCCTGTTGCTGCGCAGACAGCCCCGGCCGTTCCCATCGCCTGTGCCGTGTCTTGAGATGATCGTGAGCCTGCGGCGGGCCGGTTTCCTCCACCGACGAGATCCACCATGATCACGGTCTTGAGCACGGGAAGTTTCTGGTCAGCCGCAAACGCACGAAACAATAGCCAGAGAACAGCGGTACTTCAATCTCTCTTTTCCGGTTTTTCAACCGGCTGACCGCTCAAAATCTTGCAGGTTTTCGCGAATGATCCTGAACACTTCCCTATCATCGATTTCCAATAGAAATGAACAAGCAGGTTACGAAACCTACCATTTTGCCCATTGCAAACCTTTAGGTCCGTCTCCAGCATGCCGAGCTCACCGAGGGTCGGTGATTGCAGATATCGAGCGCGACTTCCGCAGCAACGATCAAGAGATACTTGGTGCTATAGACCGTTCTGACATCGGTGAGAAATACTTCAACGTCTTGCTTCCCGAATTCTTGAAGTTGGCGGCAGGTGTTCTGGAAATTCCGGCGAGATCCGTCAATTTGTTGCGCACATCCGCCGCTCTTTCGATCGGGATGGGAAATTCTTTCGTCATAGCCCATTTATCGGAACAATTCCCAGAAGACTGGGCTGGTGTGCACATAGCTCCGCCCTTTCACTTACAGCGGGGCCATTCCGGCAGACCTGGACCCCACTGGGGGCGCAGTGTACACGGCTCCGAAGAATGTTGGAAGTGACTGTGAAGGCAGGGATCTTTCGGCCGAAGCGGGTCAGTGAGTCAATTCATTCTTGATGGAGAGGCTTATCAGGCCGCGGCCGGGTCGTTACTGATCTCGGCGTAGAACGCCTGGTAGGCATTGATCACGCTGGTGATGGAATAGCGGGACTGGATGCGCGCCCGAGCGGCGGTCCCCAAGGCAACCCGGGCGGCCGCATCCCGATCGATCAAGTTGATGACCGCGGAGGCCAGCGCCCTCGGATCCCTGGGCGGCACCACCAGACCGGTATTGTCAACGATCATTCTGGCATCGCCGACATCCGTCGTGACGCAGGGGACGCCGCAGGCCATAGCCTCGCCCAGCACGTTGGAGAATCCTTCGCCGAACGCGGAAGTGAGACAGGCGACGTCGGCTCCGGCGAAGAGACGGTCGATGTCGTGGCGCAATCCAAGGATATGGACATGGTCATCCAATCCGGCCCGCGCCACCTCCGAGCCCAGCATATGCGTCTGTTTGCCGGCCAGCAGGAAGTGTACCGTGGGACGGACCCTGACGATCCTCTTGGCCGCCTCGAGGAACGTCGCGTGATCCTTCATCGGATCGCAGCGCGCAATCAGCGCCACGAGCTTGGCGTCCTTCTGCAAGGCCAGCTCGTCGCGCAGTTTGCGAGCCGCCACCGGGTCGGGACGGAACCGGTTCGTGTCGAATCCATTCGGGATATAGGCCCAGCGCCGCGGCCGGTAGCCGAACATCTCGTGGATTCGTCTGCCGGCTTCACTATTGGTGACGATGGCCACGGGGATGCGCGAGCACCAGCAGAGCATCTGCCGCACACAACGGGTTTGGAACGGATAGTACTTGAGCTGCATGTCCGAGCAGCGGATGTTCCACACGAGTCTGGTGGACTTAATGAAGCGGGCGGCGAGGAGGCTGATCAAATCGGCATGGTAGAGCCAGCTCTGCATGATGGTGGGCTGCGCCGCCCGCAACGACCGGATCAGCTTGGGCAGCGAGGCCATGTCGGGACGGCCGCGCTTCATGCCCAGCGAATGGACCGAGACGCCGGAGGACTCGATCCGATCCGCCAACTGCCCTCGGTCTGTCAGCGAGATGACGGTGTTGTGAAACCGCCCCCGGTCCATCCCGGTGACCAGCTGGGTGAGCATCATCTCGGCCCCGCCGACCTCGAGATTGGAAATGATATGGACGATGCGAATCATGCAAAATTGACGATAGCGGTTGCGTGCAATGGGCAACACTGGGGGAAACCCTTGACTCGTCGGATTTTCATCCGCGCGCGGCGCGACCGACTCGTCGCCGAATGGGGTGAGAATCGTGATGATTGTGCGGCGGACTGGGGAATCCCCTTGTGAGGGATTTCCGCAGGACTAACCCCGACATTGTCCGGAGCCGGGCACAGAGGAAACGGAAAGGCAAACGGACCACGTGCGAACACGCTCACTTGAGCGAGCCGACGAGCGTGAGGGCGCTGAACGAGGATTCGACCAACCGGTCCAATCCAAAGTGCAGGACAATCCGCTCCCGGGCCGCACCGCCCAGGCTCGCGCGCTCCGAACGGTCCACGGATAAGAGTCTCCGCCATGCGGAAACGAGTTCGTCACTCCGGTCCGGCGGCACGACGAGGCCTGTATGTCCGACGATCCGCCTCGCGTCGCCCACGTCGGTCACCACGCAAGCGCGCCCGCAGGCCATCGCCTCGGCGACCGCGTTGGAGAACCCCTCACCATAGGACGAGCTGGACGTCAGGAGATCGAGTCCATTGTAGACTTCCTCGATCGGATCATGCTCGTCCAACCAGCTGACCAGGCCGGCGAGTCCGAGCCGGTCGGCTTGCGCGCGCAGATTCTCCTTCAATCGCGCATTTCCGTCCCCGACGCAGACGAAACGAGCGTTCCCTCCGGCGGCGATCAATGAAGCGGCGGCCGTCAGGAAGGTCCGGTGGCCCTTCATCGGATCGATGCGTCCGATCAAGCCGATCGGCGGAACGTTATCTTCTATGCCATGGCTGAGACGGAACCGGCGGCCGGCCGCGGCATCCGGCTTGAACCGTTCCGTATCGATGCCGTTCGGGATGCACAGCATCTTCTCCGCAGGAAAACCCTGCGCCACGGCATACTCCAGCTCGCTCTCGGAATTCACGATGACAAGATCGCAGAACCGGGAGAGTCGCGACTCGAGCCGATAGAGCACCCGATAGAGCACCCGATCGAGCCATCCGTAGCGCCCCAAGTCCATGTTGCTCGCACGCCCCCCCCCACACGACTGTCAGGGACGGGACCGCCATCTTGGCCAGCAGCGCCAGAATGTTGCCTGTACCGAGATATCCGTGTACCACGGCGGGACGAATTCGGCGGACCAGCCTCACCAGTCGGGTGAGGCACGGCAGCAGGTTCCACCGCGTCTGTTTATCGAGCGAAAACACAGGCGTGGCGGTCCGTTCGAGCTCGGCGTGCCAAGGACCGCCCTCGTAAAGAATCGCCACCGCGACGGAGACGTTCCGTTTCGCCAGGCTCCTCACCAACTCGACGAGTTGGCGCTGACTGCCGCCGCAATTGAGCGACCTGGTGAGGAAGAGCCACCGCACCGGTCGCTCTGCGGTCTTCCTCATGCGCTCGCTCGGATCGCCGATCCGCCGGCGCTAGACCGCCGAAAGGACTCGATCTCGACTTTTGCGAAGCCATAATTCCAGAATGAGCAGAGGCCAGACCCGGTAGATGGAAAAACAACCGGGGACCCGTTGCCGTTCGACCAATCGACGCAAGGCCGTTCGATCCGTGTGCCGGCCGAGCTGACCCGACGGCGACAGGATGAGGTCGTCAGCCAGGCTCAACATTTCGTCCCGGGACCAGGCGCTCGCGGGCAGGCCGAATCCCATCTTCTTTCTCATCACCCAGGGCTCGGGCACGTAGCGCGCGGCCAGCCGCTTCAGAATCCGCTTGGTCTCCTGAGGCGCACGCCAGCAATCTGCAGCCGACAACGATTGGGCGAACTGCGCCACCTGGCGGTCGAGCAGCGGGCACCGCACTTCCAACGATACCTGCATGCTCATCCGATCGACCTTTCCCAAGACGGCTCCGGGCAAATAGGTCGCCACGTCGAGATTGCGCATCCGATGGATCAAGGGCCGCGCCGGGTCATTCAATTGGTCTCGCCAAGCTTGGATCCGTTGCCAGAGCAGCGGCGAGAGTCCGCCGAGCAGATCAGCCACTTCCTCCGGCTGAAACATCAGCCACCGGGGCGACAGATAAGCATCGGCCGGTTTGCTCCAGCGCCGCGCCCGGACGCTCCACCGGAGGCGGCCGAGCCAGTCCGCGGCGTCCAGCAACGTGTCGCGATACCGCCCATAGCCGCCGAACATTTCGTCGCCGCCGTCCCCGGACACGGCGACCGTGACGAACTGCCTCGTGTAGCGGCACAGAAGATAGGTCGGCAGACAGCTCGTATCGCCGTTCGGCTCGTCCAGCATCGAGGCGACATCCTCCACCAGCGCGACTGCATCGGGACTCACGAGCTGCTCGTGATGATCGGTTCCAAGATGGGCCGCAACCTGTCTGGCAAAGACATGTTCCGTATCCTCGGTGCCTTCGAAGCCGATGGAGAAGGTCTGGATCGGGCGTCCGAGTTCCCGCGTGATCATCGCGACGACCAGCGAGGAATCGACGCCTCCGGACAGAAACGCGCCCAGTGGCACATCGCTGATCAAACGTTTGTCCACCGCGTCCAGCACCAGACGCCGCAAGACGGCTTCCCGGCTTTCGGCCGCCCTTGGCAGCAAGCTCGGCGCGTCGCGCGCGTCGAATGCCGCATAGGGCTGCACGAGAGGGTCGGCGGGGGATCGGCCTGAAAAATCCGCCGACAGATAGGAGCCGGGCGGCAGTTTCCTGGCGCTCCGGAAGATGGTCCAGGGCGCGGGGATATATTGCAGGAGCAGATATAACGCCAGGGCATCCTCATCGATGTCGTCGTCGAATCCCGGCACGCAGCGCAGCGCCTGCAGTTCCGACGCGAACGCAAACCAGCCGGCTCCCGCCGCGTAGTACAGCGGTTTCTTTCCGAACGGATCCCGGGCCAACAAAAGCCGGCGCTGCGCGCGGTGCCAGCAACCGAAGGCAAACATCCCGTCGAGCTCGGCGAGCCGCCGCGGATCCAAGCCTTCGAACAGATGGGGCAGCACCTCCGTGTCGGTCCTGGAATGAAACCGGCGGCCCTGGCGCTCGAGCGATGCGCGGATGGATTGATAGTTGTAGATTTCTCCGTTGAACGTGACGACCACCGAACCGTCCGGGTCGGACATCGGCTGCCGGCCCTCCACGGTCAAGTCCAGGATCGAAAGCCGCCGGTGCGCCAGAGCGCAGGACCCGTCCGTCTCGATCCAGAGACCGGCATCGTCCGGGCCCCGATGCACCATCGTCTCCCGCATCGCGGTGACGATCTCCCGCAGCCGATGCGGTCCGAATCCCGCTCCGTGATCAATCAAGCCGGCTATGCCGCACATGAGACGTCTCCATCTGTCATAAATGTGCTCTCCCCGGAGCTATTGCCGGCGAAAGAGGGCGCGCCAGCATCGCACGGCCAACCGCAGGAGCCTCGGGTACCGGCCCAGGCGCAAGGCCACGCGGTACTCAAGACTCTGTTCGATCCCCTCGATGACCCGCTCCTGTTCGGTGATCCGCCGTTGATACTCGGCCGTCTCCTGCCGATGTTGCGCGATCTCGCGCTCCTGTTCCTGCACCAGGGCACTCGACCGGGCCAGCATCCCCTCCAGCACGCGCACCGACGCCTCGCTTTGCCTGGTCAGCTCCCGGCAATCGCCGATCGTCTGTTCCTGTTCCAGCAAGCGGCGATCTTTCTCCGCGATCCATTGCTGCGCCGCATGGGATTCCTTCAACGCATGCCGGAGCGCAACGTCGCTGAACAGTCCCTGGAGCGCAAGGTCCTCAACGCGCCGCTCCTTTTCGACCAGCACGGCCTCCACCGCCTCGTCGCACCAGGGCCGCGGCGAGGCGTCGCGGCGGACCAGATAGATATTCGCCAATTCCGTCGAGTGCACGTCGTAGATCGGTGCGAGAGAATTCGCGAACCGCAGCGGCTCGAAACTCGGACGGACGACGTCGTGAAAGCGATAGCCGTGCTTCCAGAACTCGCGCACCCAGTTTTCGATCGGTAACGCGCCGTCTCCCGCGACCCCCGCTTCTCCCGGCGGGGTCGAACAGAACAGGACCGTGTCGCTGCAAGCCGCGCAGGATGCGACCAGATCCCGGCAAGACGTCCCGCGCAGATCGTGCTCGTCCGTGATAAGGAGACAGAGATCCACGCGGGCATCCGGACGATAGGCCGAACGGTGATCGAACGCCTGCCAACGAAGCGGCCCGGCATTCGGTTGAATCGGCGGAGCTTCGGTGCCGACGCTCATCAGCTGCTCGACTCCGCAGCGGCTGAACTGCGCCAGCAGCCCGCCGTTGTCGGAGCCGAGACAGAGGACGCTGGCTGGCCGGCAGAGATTGTAGACGACGGCTGCGAGTTGCTCGACGAATCCCGGCTGCCCGAACAGTCCGGAGCCGACCGGCTGTTCGGTGGGCGCCGGAACGGATTCGCCCGAACGATCGGTCGCCTGTTCGATCACGCCGATCGCCTCGTAGAGGTCTGCATAGCGTCCGTGCCGGAACGTCAGGCCCGGCGTCTCGGCCAGAAACTGATAGACGGCCCGCCGCACGTTCGATCCCCAGCAGCCGATCACATCGTGCAGAACGATCCGGCCGCCGGGACGCAGATGAGGCCTCGCTAGACGCAGATCTTCGAGGACCGCGTCGCTGTAGTGCAGGCCGTCGATGAAGATAAGGTCGAACGGCCCGTACGACCGGCAGACATCCGGTCCGACGACCGGCGTCGTATGGGCCGGATCGGTCTTCGTCGAGGCAAAGGTCGCCGGCGTGGAAAACCCCCCGGCGTGAAACACGATTTTATGCGCCAACCCCAACCGCTCGGCCGCTTGGCGCGCGAGCGTTTGGGAGCGCACCGTCAGATCGGCTTCGCGACTGTTCGTCTGCATCGCCTGCAGTTCCACCTGCAGAGGAAAGTTGGGATCCACGGTGTGGATCACGGCACCCTCCCCTGTCTTGAACGCCATGGCCAGCGCCGACAACCCCACGAACGTCCCCACTTCGAGGAGACGCTGCGGAGCCGCCTCCTCGATCTCCGCCAGGAGTTGCCGGAGGTCGCGCCCTGGGAGCACCCAATGGCTGACCAGCTCCCGCTGGTAGCCCAGGTCGCCATAGGTCGTCAGGAGCTGTTCGTACAGCTCGCCGAGTTCGATTGGCCTTCGCAGTTGGTTCATCAGGTCCATTGCAGGGGAGTACTCCGCGACCCGTCCGGCGCGGAAGCCGCACCGTGAGAGCCGTCAGGGCTCTGTTCTTCCTCTTGTCTTCTGAGAAAGATCCGACCGCCCACGACCCGCAATTCCTCGACCGAGAGGGACGCATATCGTGGTAATAGGCTCGGGCGGACGGCCTCGACGTAGGCGCCGTCGGCAAAACAGTTGGGCTCGAAGCGGATCACGTCGAATCCCGCTTCCCCGAATGCCGCGCGGAACTCCGAGGGCCGGACGCGGTTCCCGCCACCTCCCTGTCCGTCGACGAACGTGCGCGCGTACTTGTCGTCCGGCACGGCCAGAAAATCCAACGGACGCCGTTCGTTCGAATGATCGCGAAAATCGATCTGGTGAATGCCGACGCCGCCCGGACGGGTGACGCGCCACAACTCGACGCAGAGGTTCGGCACGTCCGCGACGTGCTCCAGCGCCGCATTGGAGACGATCGCGTCGAAGGAACCGCTCGCGAAGTCGATCAGGCCGGAGCCGAGATCTCCGCGCCCGGTTTCGATCACGTCGGTCGGATGCCGGCCTTCCTCGATGACCCGGTCGAGCACACGCAGGTCGAACTGCCGCTCGGCCGCCGCGAACTCTGTCCGCAGCAATCGGTAGAAGCGTGGATGGTAGGCCTCGTGCCATTCCACGAGATACTTGTCGAAGACGGCCACCCGAGCGCCCAACATGGCACAGACCAGGCCGGCACCGAAGTTGATGCCCGGTCCCAACTCAAGGACCGACAGCGACGAAAGATCCGGCGCCGGTCCGTCCGGCCTCCCCAGCTCGCGGGCGATGTTCTCGGCATATTCCCTGCCGCAGGCCACAGCGAACGACACCTCGTGCCTCAACTGGGCCTCGCTGTCCGTCCGCTTTGCATAGTATTCGTGGATACGCTCCCGCGGGACTGTGCCTCCGCGGAAGCGCCGATACACACGTGAGGGAATGGCCAACCAGGACGAGAGCATGGGTCACCCGTCCCGCCGGTGAAATCGTTGAAGGTCGGCGCGTCCGCGCAGATGCGCCTCGAGCATGCGCGCCCAAATGCCGTGTGCGATTTCGTTCGGATGACCTTCCCACCGGCTCACGGCCAGATTCTCCCCGTCGTACCGCCGATAGTACGGGTCCGTGTCGATAACAGTCATGCCGGCCGCCGCGAGGTGGCGCTCGGCCGCCAGCGTGATGGAACGACCGCGCGAATTCGCCAGAGGAAACTGATCGAGCACCATCGTCACGACCGGAGGCAACCCCTGCGACAAGACGTAGGCATTCATGGCCGACACGTCCGCCGCAAACCGCCCCTGATAGTTCCGAAAATCCTTGAGAATGTCGTCGAAGAAATCCGCCCGATACCCCATCCGCATGAGCGCCGCGTTGTATCCGTCGCTCATGAGGCGGATCAGGCGACTGCGCGAAGCCAACTCCCGCTTGAACCAATCGGGCAACGGCAGGGCCAAGGCGTCGTTGACCGCGTATTGCCCGACCCCTGCCGGGAGAAAATCGTTGTGACAGACCCCGTAGATCACGAGATCCGGCCGCAGGCGAGGCGCGAACTCGAGCACCCGATTCCGCACGTCCTCGCTCTGCATCCCGTCGGATCCGAGGTTGAGCACCTCAACCGCATAGTCCTGTTCCAGCAGCTGCTGCAACAGAGCGGAATAGGTGTGCCGCGCCTCGACACCGTCGCCGTACGTGAGGCTGTCTCCCACGATCGCGATGCGGAAGCGGTTCGGCAGTTTGGCCTCAAACTCAGACGTCCGGCGCATGCCGTTGGCGTCATAAACGTGCAGCACTCCATGCCACACCGCGGCTCTCGCCGCCCCTTCAACCGTGGTCTGACGCCGCTCCCATTCCTGCGGCATCGTCATCACCGACTGGCGGTGACGGGCCTGATCCACGAGCTCCGCCGACACGGGAATCGCGGCGGCCGCGAGCAGTCCTTTGAGCCGTGAATCATCGGACACCGGTTCTTCGGTCCGGGCGTGCTTCGCGTCTTGCGAAGTCGACACAGCGATGGCGTTCGACTGCTCGTGCCAGCCAAGGAACGCTTCCCCAGCCGTCAGAGCCAGCGCGACCGACAGCACCACCAATATCCATTCGACGGCCCGCGGGGATTGCGACTGGAATCCGGCCAGCCGGCGGACCGCGCGAGTCGTGACGTGACCGGCCCAGCAGAGCGCCGCCACAACGCAGCCGAGAGCCGCCCAGAACATCGGGCCTCGGGCGGTCAGAAGCCATAGCCCCGCGGCAGCCGGCGCCGCGAGGGCTGCAAGCGACGTCAAGACGTCGGCTCCGGCCATCCGGTCGTCCGGCCTCACAGCCCTGTACCCGGTCCGCATCATCTCTGTTTCCGTCCCCACATGTGATAGGCGCACTTGTGCGGCTCGTCCCGATTGAGCATCACGACGTCCGTGAAGCCTTCGGCCAGATACCACTCACGGATCACGTCCTCTTCGATGGTCCAATTGAAGAAGGTATTGAGCATGTCGAACAGATTGATCGCATTCTCCGGCCGATCGGCGATTTCGTACGCGTATCGCAGTCGCTCCTCCATGGTCGCCAGCTGCCGGTGATAGTGCCGGCGGCTTTCGAGCACGAACGGAGAGTTGTGGTAGGTCGGGGCATAGACCATCGCGTAGAGCTCCCCGCCCGGCCGGACGGTCCGCGCCACGTTCGTGAACGCCAGCTTGGGGTCGTGCGTGCACATCATGACGCCCCAGCAGAGCGTGAAGTCGAAAGCGCCGTGCAGATCCGGCCGTCGCTCCAGGATGTCGAACAGGTTCAGCGACTCGACGTCCTCGTTGAAGCGGCGCGTCGACCGAATGGCGTGCCGAGACACGTCCGCAGATTTCACCGTGGCGCCGAGGGCCAGCAACGCGCGGGTCCAGCGACCGGCGCCGCAACCGATGTCCAAACAACGTTTGCCGTGAAAATGATCGACGGCGAATTTCGGATGCAGATAGAGGCGCCCGCCGATTGCGCGCCGCTGCTCTTCCCGCCGTCTCCGGCCGAGCCGGCGCACCACTGGAAGCCACAGGCCGTACCGGCGGCGGCCCAGCAGGTCCTTCACCCCGGTCAATTCGAAGATGCGGTCGTCGACGTAGGGATCGCTCGTCTCCACACCCGTGTGACGGCAGAACCCGACGCGCCGCTCCAGGAACAACCGCCACTGGTCGTCGAACTGGTCGCCGTATTCGACCGGTTGGTACTGGCCGCAGTATTCGTCGCGCCAGACGATACGATGGTGATCGAAATGCGGATTGGCGGGCCGGATCTGCGCCGCGGACACGGTGATCATGCGACCCCCCGACGGGAAGGAGGCGGGAGCAGCCGTTGACGCTCCAGAAATCGAAAGACCTCCTCGGCCATCTTCGCGCTGCCTCGCTCGTTGAAATGACAATTGTCGAAGGTATCTTCCCGGGCGAACGTGCCGGGCTCCGTCAAGACCCGCAGGAACGGCGCCTGGAATTCCTCCGCGACCGCGCGATTGACCTCGTTGTGCTCCCGCACGCCCCGCGCAAAGACGTCGTCTCCTTCCTTCACCGCGATGAAATGCTGCGGCAGCACGACCACGCGCCGTTTCTCGTCTTGCAGCAGATGAATGAGGTTACGCAGGTGGCCCCGGTAGATGTCCGGGTGGTTACGATCTAAGGCGGCGGACCATTCAACGGGCGACGGCCTGGGCGGGCTCACGACGCCGCCGATGCCGGTATGGCGGATGTGCACGATGTGGCGCGTGAGGAAGTAATAGCGATAGGGAGACAGCGGCGCCAGCACCGGATTCGGACGCGGCAGCACGGAGCCTTCGCTCCGCCACGGAATGCGGTAGTTCGAATAGTCCGGCGTCAGCACACCGAACAAGCGGGCGTCGACATCGTTGATCCCTTCGTAGAGCAACACCAGATCCGGCCGCAGATCGTTGAGCAGAATGAGATAGTGCAGGGAATTTTCCAGCACGGTGTAGCCTCCGACACCGCCGTTGATGACCTCGCAGGTCTCTCCGCAACGAGACCGCACCCGCTGCTCGAGCTGATACACCCAGGTGTCCTCTTCTCTCCGGATGAGCTCACCGAACGTCGTGCTCCCGCCCAGCACCAGCGTCCGCCATCGCACCAGGTCGCGGGACCGAATCGGCTCGCCACGGCGGATCCGGTAGGCGGCGTTGAACTGCTTCCCGTCCCCGTATGGCATCTGAGGGTTCAAGACATAATTCAAATATTGATGCTCGGCGAAATTCACCGACTCGCCCGGCGCAAACTCCATGGCGCCGCCTTCATGGAACACATAACGGAACCACTCGGCCGTTTTCCGGCCCTGCTCCGCGAGCGCCCGTTCCGTCAGCACCCAGAACAAGGCCTGAATCAGCAGGACCGTGGCGGCCGACAGGGCGAACGTCCGCAAGCCGATATGCAGCCTGGTTCTCCGATCGAACCGCCGGCCGCCGACCCGGTCGACCGCGAACGCGACCATCAGAAAATCCAGCAGCAACAGCGCGATATAGAGGAGAACCGGCAGCGTCGTGCCGTAGCGCAGCACATAGGTCCTGCCGTTCACGTTAGGATCGCTGTTGTCGGAGGCGGAGAAATACAGCCGATCGCCCCAATGCGAGAATCCTCCGCCGCCCCGGCTGCGGATGACGTCGTGCGTCGTATGGGGGATTCCCGGTTCGGTGCCCTGTTCGTACAGCTCCACGCGCGAGTTCTCCGCCTCCGCCCCGTCGGAAGGCAAGGCCACCGGCATGTCGGCGACGAACGCGTGGCCCGCATCGTGGAGGTAGGGCCCGGAGAGTCGGAGCTCGTGCGACACCATCCGGTCCGGCGGCCAATAGAGCCACAGCACCACGTTCGCCGCCGCCAGGCATGCCAGCGGGACCGCGGCCCATCGTCCAAGTCCGGACGTCTCAGTCGCCATTGTGCACCTGATACGGCGAAACGAATGGTGCGTCCTTCTCCTTGCGCAGGGCGACCACGTACATCATGTTCGCCGGCAGTTCTGAGCGGGCCAGCAACTCGTGGATCGGCTTCGCCAGGCTGGTCGGCTCGCCGGCCCGGCGTGTGATGAATACCTGCGGCCGAGACGGTCCGTCCGGGAAGACGTCTTTGAGCGCGTAATACCCCTCCGCCAGCAGCTCGTAGTGATTGGCCTCGATCATCGAGTGAAACAAGAGGGGATTGAAGTTGAAGAACCCATGCTCGTACCAAGTGAGCGGAGCCATGTGAATGAGCGTGCCGCCGGTTCTTGTCAGCCGATGCAGATTTTCCATCGCCTGCCTGACGTCGAACACGTGCTCCAGCGTCCCTCCGTTGAGAACGGTGCCGAAACACCCGACGAGGTCGGCCGGGACCGGGCGATTGAGGTCGAGCGACAGGCTGGCGCGGCCGTTGAGATCGCAGTCCCGATAGTCGCGAATGTTGTACCGGTCGCGGAATAAGGCCCGCACGGAGCCTTCCTTTTCCAAGGAGCCGTATCCGTACAGACGCGCGAACCGTCCGATCTGTTCGACCGGCTCCCTGATCGTCAGTGAACCGAGTCCGAGCACGGGGTTCTGGATGCCGCCTAATTCGGCACAGAGATCGAGAAACTCGGCTTGGGCGAAATCAATTCCCATGATGCAGCCTCACCCGACGCTGTATGACGCCGGAATCGTCTCCACCGATACATTGAGGTTGACGAGTGAATTCGTATAGGCGAAGCCGTCTCCTGTCACCTCGAACAGCAAGCCGTCGTAGTGGAGATCATATTGCGTCCCGTCCGACCGCGCGGCGCTGGCGGTGAGGAAATAGGCGCCGGAGGCCAGCCACATCGACAGGTGAAAGGCCACCTGAAGCGCCTCGCCCGTCTTGACGGGCTCGACCGGAATCCCCCGCAGCAGGGTGTCGGTACCATACAGGTCCACACCGCGCCGGTCGCGAATGAGCATCCCAACAACCAGATCGTCAAGGTCCTCTCGCGCGAGGATCGTGAAGCGCACGGTGTAGTCCGATCCGGACTCCAGTCTCCGCACCGGCCGGCCTTCCTGATCGCAGATCGCGAGGCCTGTGATCTCCGCCTTGCCGTTGCCGTAGCGCATGCAGACGGGACCGGAACCGCGGGCCTGCTCCGACTCCGGATCGATCTGCTTCCCCCCATGGGAAGACGGTGCGTCGGGGTCCGCCTCATCCCCGCCGAACAGCATCCGGTGATAGTACTTGGTCACGTACGACGGCTCGCCGTCGGCCGCCACCGTCCCGTTCTCGAGCACAATCGCCCGGTCGCACATCGACGTGATCGCATCGGCGCTGTGCGACACCAGGAGAATGGTCTTTCCGGCCTCTCGAAACGAGCGGAACTTGTCGCAGCATTTCTTCTGGAACCGGGCGTCCCCCACCGACAAGGCTTCATCGACGATCAGGATGTCGGGATCGGCGCTCACGACCGTGCTGAACGTCAGCCGGGCCTGCATACCGGTCGAATAGGTCTTGAACGGCTGATCGATGACCTCGCCCAGTTCGCTGAACGCGATGATGCCCTCGATCCGCGCATCGATCTCGTCGTTGGTGAGGCCCAGGCAGAGCCCTCCCATGTAGACATTTTCGCGACCCGTATATTCAGGGTGAAACCCGGTGCCCAGTTCCAAGATCGACGTCACCTTGCCCTGCACCTCGACGTCGCCCCCTGTACGCTCCAGCGTCCCGGTCAGAATCTTCAGGAGCGTGCTCTTTCCCGCGCCGTTGCGCCCCATGATTCCCACCACCTCGCCGCGGCGCAGCTCGAAGCTCACGTCGCGGAGCGCCCAGCGTTCCTCGTGCCTCGGCCGCCTGGTGATCAGCTCGCGGAGCAGATCGGCCGGCCGCCGATAGATTTCGAACCGCTTCGACAGATGTCGCACCCGGATCGCGGGCGCCTCGGCCTCGACCGTCATAGCACCTCGCCGAACATGAGTTTGAGCTTCCGAAAGACCCGATGACCCAGGAACAGCGCGGCCGGACTCAAGACGAGCAGCAGCAGCCAGGAGCCAGGATGAGCCGGCCGCCCGTAGTACAGCGCGTCCTGGTAACACCAGACCAGGTGGCTGAACGGATTCAACGACAGCAGCACGGCGAACCCCGGCACAATTCGCTCGACCGCGTCTTCCGAGTACAGAATGGGCGCGAGAAAGATGCCGGCGCTCACAAAGACCTGAACGATCTCACGCAAATCACGGACATAGGCCCCGACGGACGACAGCCCGTAGCTCACGCCGATCATCACCATCAGCTGAAGGAGAAAGAGAACCGGCAGCGAGGCTGCAAGAGCCGGCACATGCCGATCGACGATCGCCATATAGAGAAGAAGGATCAGCGTCGCGATGCCTTGCGGCAGTGCGGCGGCCAGCACCGACTTGACCGGGAGGATCTCGACCGGAAAGACCACCTGCTTGACCAGGCCCGCTTCGTTCACGATCGCCCCGGTCCCGCGCGACATGGCATCCGCAACGGTCATCCACGGAATCAAGCCGGCCAGAATGTACGTGACCGCGCCGCCCTGACCGCCGCCGAAGGGCGTGCGGGACGGAAACACGAAGGTGAAGAGGAACAGATACAGTCCCATCAAGAGGATGGGATGGGCGACGGCCCACAACGTGCCCAGCGCTTGTCCCGCATAGCGGTCGCGCACCTCCCGCTTCGCCATCTGCCAGACCAGGCGGCGGCGGTCGATGAGCGTCTCGATCAGGCCGCCGGCCCCGCGCGGCGCACGCCGAACCGTCTGCGCGCGCGCCGAGCCGGCGATCGACAACGGCACACTCGTCCGCGCCATCAGTCAGCCCCCCGGCGGTCGAACAGGCGGTCGGCGGGAAAATGCAGGATCATCGGCGCTCCGATTCCGAGCCGACCTGAGCGGCATAGGCCCGCCGATCCTCGTCCTGTCTCGACCGCTTCAACCGATAGGTCCGCCCGTTCTCCTTCGGATCGGAATCATCGGAGGCGCTGAAATACAGCTGTGCGCCCCAGATCGAATACCGTCCATGCCCGTGTTTCCGAATGTCTTCATGGAGAGAAGCCTTGGGGCCGAGCCTGGTGTCGTCCTCCCAGAGTTCATACTGCTCATCATCGATGCCCGGCGGCAAACTCACGATGGCGCAGCGGCCGATTTCTCTGTGAATGAACGTCAACGGCACCTCGTGACGGGCTTCCTCTTCGGCATGCGGGACGACAGGCGGCGCCGGATCCTGCCCGCGCTTCTTCAAGCGATAGGCGCGCCCGTTCCGTCTGGCATCCGAATTGTCCGACGTGCTGAAATACAGCTTGCGTTCCCCGATGTAATAGGATCCCCCGCCGTATTCTCTGATTTCGTCATGCAACACCTGTCGGGGTCCGAGGAGCGTCTCGTTCTCCCATAATTCATAGCCTTCGGCGCCGACGCCGGGCGGCAGGACGGCAAGATGGCAATGGCCGGCTTCCTGCTGGATGAATTCGACCTTGACGGTGTGATGATCCGGCCAGACGAGCATCTCCGGCGACTCCGCCCTCGCATCAGAGCCGTGGGACGCCCGGCGGCCGTCGTAGAGGTCGGGCACGTGGAAGCGGATGCAGTCTTCGCAATTGGGCAGCGGGAGCAATCCCGAGGCGTCCCGGCGGAGTGACGCCCGGATGCTGGTGTAGTTGCGGCCGAACCACGCGTCGGCAAAATCTGCCACCGACGTGGCGTATCCCAACACGACGTCCTGAGCCCGACAACAGGCGCTCATTTGGCCGTCGAGGCCGATCTCAACGTAATAGTTCGGCGCCACGCAAATGCGGAGCGGATCGGCTCGATACGCGTCGGGGCTGCGGGGAAACATCATCCGATGCTGGCCAATCGCGAGCAGCCGCTTGAGATTCCAGTGCAAGCGGGTCCGCGCCTTGTCCATCAGCACGCCTCCGCTGTTCAAAGGATTCCCGTCGAGACTGACCCTGATGACATTCCCCGCGCGCGTCAGCCACTCCCGGATCTCGCCGGCCGTCGCGTCCAGATCCTCCTGGCTCGGCGCCTCTTCGAAGGAATTCTGAATGGGACTGTACCGGTGAAACGCCACCTCTTCGATGCCGTGATTCACCGACCACTGCACAACTCGTAGCGCGTCGGCGGTCGTCCGTCGAGTCAGCGTGGGATAGACGCCGACCCGAAGCCGCCCTCGGTCCCGCCGGCGCAGGAACTTTACGAGCTGCGGCTCCGCTTTCACCCACTCGCCGCCCCGCCGCACCTCGTCGAACCGGGGCCCGACGGCGTCCAACGACAGCATGACCTTGCCCCGCTGGCGGAGCAGCACGTCGATGACCCGATCCGTGAACAGGGTCCCGTTGGTCTGCACCTTCACGTCGCAGCCGTAGATCCCGATCGTCCCGAGTACCGCCTCGATCTGCGGATGCAGGAGAGGATCGCCCTGGCTGTTTAATTCGACCTCCACCATGAATGGAAAGAGCGTTTCGGCCACGGCATAGAACACGTCCAGCGGCATGTGGCTGCGGATCACGCCGGTCTCGTCGAGATATTTTTGGCTTCCGCAGATTTCACAGCGGAGGTTGCACTTGTTCGTCAGGGCGAGATTGCAGAAGACCGGGGGCGGCACGTCCCAGCCGCCCCGCGCAAGAAAGTAGGCGGACGCCGGATGCCGTCGCCAGAGCAGCGCCGCGACCTTGTCGCTATAGCCCTTCGCGATGAACCGGTTCAGCAGAACTTCGGTCGCCTCGTCAACCGTCTTGGCGAAACTCATGACTCGGAGCCGCTCCCCGCGTCGAGATAGATCGAATACCGTCGGCCGTTCAGGTTGGGATTGCTCCGGTCGGTCGACGAAAACACGAGACGGTCGCCCCAATGGGAATACCGGCTTCCGCCGTAGGCCTCGATCTGGGCATGCGGCGCATGCGCAAAGCCCAGCGGCCGTCCGTCTTCGCACAGCATCAGCCGGGATCGTCGAGGCTCCTCGACCCTATCGGCTTCCGCACGATACTGCGGGAGATGCGCGACCCAGGCGTGCCCTGCTTGATGAGCGAACGGAGCCTGAAGGGCGACCTCCGTACGGCGCCCGGCGACGCGGTCCCAATAGTTGGCGGCGCCTTTCCTCCGGAACAGATATTCGCTGTTCGCTTCTCCAGCCGTGATGTTCAGAAGTTCCAGGCCGAGTTGATCCGCACAGAAGGCTTTCGTCTCCGCGATGCCCGCAAACTCCATCGGCCAGCCGCCCAGCCAATCCTTCACGTCCGTCCAGTAAGACATGCCCCGCGACCGCCCGTATTCGCGGATGTGCGCGAACGGATTTCGGCCCGCCCGCAACTCGGGCAGAATGGTCGCCCGCAGCGCATAGCGCCATTCCATGTAACGGCGAGCCAGCGCCCCGGCGCGGTTGTACCGTTGTTTCAGCGACAGCCAATACTCCGGCGTGGGATCGATGAAGATGTCGGTCGTATACAGGGCGATACAGAAGACGGAGTCCGGCTTCATCAGCGAAGAGGCGTTGGCGACCGCTTCCCACATGCTCCCCGTATGGTGCAGGACGCCCCAACTGTAGACGATGTCCGCCCGATCCAGCTTGTCCAGGAAGGAACGGTCGAGGACCGAGCCCTGCAAAATTTCCCAGTTGTCCGGCGATCCGGCCTGCTCGCTGACCATTCGACTGGTCTGCACCGAATCGGGATCGTAGTCGAATCCGATGACGCGGCTTGCGCCGGCCCGGTAGGCCGCCAGCGAATGGATGCCGCTTCCGCAGCCGACATCCAGGAAGGTCTTGCCTCGCAGATCGTCCAGCTTCAGGAAGTCGAGCAGGCACCGGCGGGCCGTCTCGATCCGCTCGTCCGTGACATGCCGACGCGCGAACTCCGACCAGTTCTTTCCGAATTCGTACCGCATCTAGTAAGCCCCCTTGTCTGCCTTCCACGTTCACACAACGACCACAATCGATGTACTAGGGGTACCCCTAGCTCCGCCCGGTGAAGACTTCTTGCTACAACGTGCGCTGAGCGGTTCATCGCAGACGCCGCTCGGGGTTCACCTTCATCGTCGGATCACTATGGGCAGCTATGCAGCGTGGGTGGCGGCGCAAGCGGGATCGCCGCCGGTTCCCCGGCTGAAACGCCTGGCCTGGACGCTCCAACGCCGCGCACCGTGGCTCCATGGACTGGCCCGCCGGTGGCACTACGGCTCCATTGAACCGTCGGTCCCCTCCCCGATGGCGGCGCTCCTCCGGCGTGTGCCGCCGAACGAGCGTCCCGCGCCCGATTTCGGCAAGCTGCGCGTGCTGCACTGCATCGGAGGATTGATTCCCGGAGGGGCCGAACGGCAGCTCTGCAACTTCGTCGTCGCCGCAAGCCGGCGGGGCCTCGAGCTCCGGGTGCTGACGCTGCGCGAATCCGTCGACGACGATGCGCACTATGCCGATCTGCTCCAGCGGGTCGGCATCCGGCCCTTTGTCGCCGGCGCCGACTTCAACGCCGATTTCATCCGCAAACTCAAAGCCAGGCCCGGCGCGCTGGAGTTGCTCAATCAGCTGCCGGTCTTCTTCCTCCCCTATACGGTCGACATTCTAGGAGAATTGCTGATCGATCCGCCCGATCTCGTTCATGCCTGGCTCGACCATAACAATATCTGGGCTGGAGTGGCCGCGCTGCTCGCGGGGATCCCGCATATCGTGTTATCCACGCGCAACGTGAATCCGAATCACTTTCCGTATCTGGCCCATCCGCTCTTCAAGCCATGGTACCAATTCCTGGCTTCCTTCCCGCAGGTGCGCTTCATCAACAATTCGCATCCTGGTGCCGAGGACTATACGACCTGGCTGGGCGTGGAGGTCGATCGCTTCCGGGTGGTGCACAACGGCGTGGACTTCGACACGGTGGTACGCCCGAAGTCTGATGTAGTCCGGTCGTTTCGAGACGAGATCCGGCTGCCGTCCGACGCGCCGCTCGTGGCCGGCGTATTCCGGCTGAGCGAGGAGAAGCAACCGATGGTCTTCTTCGAAGTCGTGCGACGGGCGATGAGCCGCGTCCGCAACCTCCACGCCGTGGTGGCCGGCGTGGGTCCCTGCGAAAGCGAATTGCGCGAGGTCGTCGCGCGGCACGGCCTCTCCGATCGATTCCGATTACTGGGCAGGAGAAAAGACGTGGAAGTCGTCATGGCCGCCGCCACGGCCGTGCTCCTGGCGTCGCGGCAGGAGGGCACGCCCAATGTCCTGCTGGAAGCGCAATGGCTCGGCTGTCCCGTCGTCGCTACGAAGGCCGGCGGCGCGGCGGATGCCGTCAGTCACGACCGGACCGGCTTGTTGTTGGAGGTGGGGGATATCGACGGTTTGACCGACGCCCTGCTGTCGCTCGTGCTCGACCGGGCCAGGCGTGAACGACTGAGCGAGGCGGCGCCGACCTTCATCGCCGGACGCTTCGGTCTGGATCGCATGGTAGACGAAACGCTGACCGTCTACCGGCAGGCCCTGCAGCCGTGACACCGGAGCCGGCCATCGGATGCCCGGCGCGTGGAACCCGGGGACTGACACTGTTCCACGCGTCTGCCTGCCCGCCGCATAGCTCCGGCGGGCGGGCGCGTGATGTCTGTCCCCCCATCACTTCCGATAGAAGCTGCCGATGCCTTCGACGACCTCGGCCTGCTGTTCGGCGGTGAGCTCGGGGTAGATCGGAATCGCGATCGTTTCCCTCGCGGCGCGCTCAGACTCGGGGAAGTCGCCTTCCTTATAGCCCAGATACCGGAAACACTCCTGCAGGTGGAACGGCACCGGATAGTAAATCTCCGCGCCGATGCCCTTCTGCTTGAGATGCGCAATCAGATCGTCCCGGCGTTCGACCCGCAGCACGAACTGATTGTAAATGTGGTAATGGGGCTTGCCCGACGTCTGATAGACGGCCTCGGGCAGCGTGATGGTGCCGTGCTCCACAAGGCCGGTTTGCCGGAACAGCGTCTCGTAGCGCCGCGCGTTTTCCTGCCGACGCTTGGTCCATCCGTCGAGATGGTTGAGCTTGACGTTCAGCACGGCGGCTTGGATGGTATCGATGCGGAAGTTTCCCCCGATCAGCTTGTGATAGTACTTGGGCTTGCTGCCGTGGACCCGCAACACTCTGAGCCGCTCGGCCAAGTCCGCGTCGTTGGTCACGACCATTCCCGCGTCACCGAGGCAACCGAGGTTCTTGCTCGGGAAGAACGACAGACAGCCGACCGTCCCGATACTGCCGGCACGCCGGCCGTCTTTGTATTCCGTGCCGATCGCCTGCGCGGCGTCTTCGATCACCGCAAGCTTGCGCCGTGCCGCCAGATCCATGATGGGGGCCATGTCGGCCGACTGCCCGTAGAGATGCACGGGAATGAACGCCTTGGTCTTGGCTGTCACCGCGCGCTCGATCTTGTCGGGATGGATATTGAACGAGCGGGGCTCGATATCGACGAATACCGGCTTCGCGCCGAGCCGCACGATGGCTCCGGCCGTGGCGAAGAAGGAATAGGGTGTGGTCACCACCTCGTCGCCCGGACCGACGCCGAGCGCCATCAGGGAAATGAGCAGCGCATCGGTGCCCGACGACACGCCGACCGCGGCCTTGGCCTGACAATAGGACGCGACCCGCTCCTCCAGTTTGGCCACCTCCGGCCCCAGGATAAACGCCTGGCTGCGGACCACCTGCTCCAGCACCGCCAAGATCTCCTTCTGCAGCGGCGCATGATGCGCCGCAAGATCGAGTAATGGAACGCCCATTATGCCTTCCTTCCTGTTCGGTGAGCCTGCAGTCCCTTCGTCCCTTTGCACCCTTGCTGAATTTCTTCCCGCAGGTCCGGCAGACGCCCTTGGAGCCCTTGAGCGCGAGCTTGACGCCGCAGGAACACATCCACCCCGTGACTCTCGCCGGGTTTCCCCTCACCAGCGCATGATCGGGCACGTCCTTGGTGACGACCGAGCCCGCGCCGATCAGGCGTAGCGGCCGATCGTGATGCCGCACAGAATGGTCGCGTTGGCCCCGATCGTGGCGCCCTGCTTGACCAGAGTCGAACGCAGCTCGTCCATCCGGGGAATTTCGCTGCGCGAGTTGAAGACGTTGGTGAAGACCATCGACGGGCCGCAGAACACGAAATCTTCCAACGTTACCCTTTCGTAGACCGAAACGTTGTTCTGGATCTTCACGCCGTTGCCGACCGTCACCTTGGGCCCCACGACCACATTCTGGCCGATCTTGCAGTTCTTGCCGATCCGGGATCCCTTGAGAACGTGGGAAAAATGCCAGATGCTCGTCCCCTCGCCGATGTCCGTCCCCTCGTCGATGCAGGCCGACTCGTGCGCGAAGAACGCCCGTTTCGGCGCGGAGGCCGCGGCCGGCTCCGGTTTGGTTTCGCGATGCGCTTCCTTTTCCAGGGCATCCTGGCAGCGCTGCAGCACCGAGAGGACACGCAGCCCTTCCTCACCGTCGGTCCTGGGTTGGCGCCTGGCGGCGACGCAGTCGAGGAAATGCTCGCACTCCGTCCACAGCGGCTCGCTCGTCTCCAGTTCGACCGGACAGGCATCCGCCTTGTTCGCGACGGGCACCTGATTCTTCCAGTCGATCGAATGGGGATAGAGCGGGAGCCTATCCTTCTTTTCCATGTCGTCGAAGACCGCCATCTTGCGGTCGCCCACGATCACGAGCTTCTGCTCCTTGAAGGGATGCAGCCAGGACACGAAGATATGGGCCTTCACGCCGCTGGGAAAGGACAACATGCTGATCGTAACGTCCGCGATGTTTTGATGGAGGTAGTTACCCCTTTGCGCCCGGACGCTGTCGGGCATCTCGCCCAGCAATCCGAGGATCACGGACAGGTCGTGCGGCGCGAAGGACCAGAGAATGTTTTCCTCGCGACGGATTTTCCCGAGGTTGAGCCGGTTCGAGTACACGTATTGGATGCGGCCGAGTTCGCCCGCACGGATCAACTCTTTCAGCTTCTGCACCGCCGGATGGTACCAGAGCAGATGCCCGACCATCAGGATGCGCTGTTTCGCCTTTGCCAGCTCCACCAATTCCCGTCCGGTGCGGACGTCGAGGCACAGCGGCTTCTCGACAAACACGTCCTTCCCGGCCAGCAGCGCCTCGCGGACAAGATCGCCAGGCGTTTCGGCCGGCGTGGCGATCGCGACGGCGCCGATGCTCCGGTCGCCGAGAATCTCCGAATAGGCGGTCACGACCTTGCGCGGCGCATAGTCGCGGCTCAGCGCGTCCAGCAACTCCCGGTTGCTGTTGCAGATCGCGTCCAGCGCGCCGACGGCATGGAAGTTCCGCACGAGATTCTTGCCCCAATAGCCGACCCCCACGACAGCCACTTGCGGTGTTATGCCGGCGCGTGATGGTGCAATATTCATCCTCACTCCTGGGTTCGAACGATGTTGACGGCGTCGCTTCGTATGCCCGCGCTCATGCGCCAACTTTCATCAGGTCCACCACATAGCCTGCAAACGGCGCGGAGGAGGTAAAGGCCGGTGACACGGCATTGAGGACATGCGTGGACCGAGGCCCCGGCTCGACCACAAAATCGTTCAGCAGCTCCGTGGTCGCGGTATCGACTAATTGTGCGCGGATCCCCGGCTCTTTTCCCGGCAACAGATCGCGCAACTCAAACCCCACAGCCAGGCGCTCCGCCTCCCGGTAGAAACCGGAACGCGAGAGCTTCGCCAGTTCCTTCCAGGCGATGGATCGAAAATGGTCTCGGTTTCTGCCAAAAAGCCGGAGCAAATACGTGATCATGGCGAGGCCGTCCGCCACGTTCGCGCCGGCCAACCCACGGTATTGCTCTCGCCCGAGTAACGGCAACGCCGACGGGCCGACCGTTACTTCTCCCTCGGGTCGGCGAGTGAAATGCACGCCCAAAAACGGATTCCTGAGGTCCGGTACGGGATAAATGTTTCCCCGCACCTTGACCATCGATTCCCGCCTCAGGCGGTAAAACTGTCCCCGAAACGGAAGGATTCGATACTGCCGCCCCACGCCGAACTGATGAGCGATCTTGTCTGCATACAAGCCCGCGCAGTTGACGATATGCCCATAGGCGATGCGTCCATGAGAGGTGATCGCCACGTTGTTGTCCTCACACCCGTGCCAGGTGCAGCCTAACCGGAATTCGACTCCGTCCTGCTTGGCGTCTTCAACCAGCGCGTCCATCACGCCCTGCGGATTCACGACGGCTGTGTCTTTCACGTACAGCGCCTGTTCAAACGTCCTCGCGCAGGGCTCAATGTCCTTGAGCGACCGGCCATCTATCAGCTCCGCACGAACACCGTTTGCCTCCGACCGTGCATGGAGCTCGCGCAGTGTCGGCAATTCCTCAGCGCTCCGCGCAACAATGACTTTCCCGTTTTCGTTCAGGGGAATCTGTTTTCTCTTGCAATACTCACGCATCCGTCTGTTGCCTTCGACACACAGACGGGCCTTCAGTGTTCCGGCCTTGTAATAGACACCTGCGTGAAGCACGCCGCTGTTTCTTCCACTGGCATGCAGCCCCATGGAGCGTTCCTTCTCAACCACCATCACCTGGGCGCGATGGCGTCGACGTAGCTCCAGAGCAATCGACACACCGATGACTCCTCCGCCGATCACCACAAAGTCACATACTGCCGCGGCCATCAGCCTAGCGACTCTCCATGCCGACCCATTACGCGGGCACCACATCCTGGATGTCGATTTCCACGGCCGCAGCCTGCTGAATGAGGCGGACACCCAGGATGAGGCGATGCCGCTTTTCTTTGCGCAACAGTATTCCTCTGACGCCTGTGAGCGGACCGCGGATCACCTCGACCGTCATGCCCTCGTGCAGATAGGGATGCGGATCGTAGGGCAATACGCTGGCCATCAAGGTTTGCAGCGCGCTGATCTCCTCGTCGGGAATCGGCTCCGGCTGGACGCCCCTGCCCACGATATCCACGACGCCGACCGTCTTGAGCACCGGAAGCTTTTGCTCGGAGGCGAACCGCACGAAGCAGTATCCCGAGAACAGCGGTACCTCGATTTCCTTCTTGCGGTCCTTCCATTGGCTCAGGCGGCGGACCGTCGGCAGCAAGGGCTCGATGCCCTGCCCGTTGAGCTGATCGCGCACCAGCTTTTCATGACGCGACCTAGTGCGCAACGCGTACCAGCGGGACCGCCCCGCCCCGCGATTCGTCGCTCCGCTAGACGTGCGCGACATCCGCCTGCGCCTTTCTCTGAGACGTTAAGACCAGCCTCATCACCTTGTCGGGTGATACGCCGCACCCGATCAACCTCGCCTCGTGCACGGAGGCGCGGTCGAGGTCCGCGATCAGCACCTTGTCGAATTTCCATCGGCTGATCGCTTCCGGAAAGCAAACCGGATAGGAGAGGAACGACTCCCGCCGCTCGTCGTCGAGAAACCCCACGCACGTCCCGTCCATCTCGCGCAACGAGAGATAGGCCAGCTCGGCCAGCTCACCCGTGCCGAAAATGACGAATCGCTGTCCTCGAACCCCATCGGGCGCCGTCAACATTTCCTTCAACCGCGTCCTGATGTCGCGGTAATACGACAAGGAAAAATCCATATATTGATAGGTGAGACGCGTTTTTTCGGCGAATCCCTGTGCGGTCAAGAGGTAGCGGATTTGATTACGCGGGATCGTCGCGATCTTGATGTAGCCCTTTCGGGTAAGACGCTTTAGATAAAGGTTGGTCAGACCTAAGGCGACACCGAGTTTGCTCGCTAAGCTACGCTGAGTCGCTCGGCCGTTACGG
This sequence comes from Nitrospira sp., assembly GCA_047150005.1. Lineage (GTDB taxonomy): Bacteria > Nitrospirota > Nitrospiria > Nitrospirales > Nitrospiraceae > Nitrospira_C. Next base: position 502,121 of record AP038806.1, read on the forward strand.
TCCAGCTCATTCAGCAGTAACAGCTCGCGTTGTCCCTGTAAGTCCATGAGTTATACGGTTAAATTGCCTTGGCGTTCACAATATGAACAAAACGGGCAGACCTGTCAAGCCGATTTCTGCCGGCCCGACCCCTTACGGCTTTCTCGGTTCCAAAGAAATGCGGGAGCTTTCGCTGGAATGCATCCTCTACGAGCTAGGTATGCCAGGAGAGTCAGTCTTCTGTCTCAAGGCGTACCGCGTCATCCCAGTGCCGTATCTCAGATGACCGGCGATCAACGCCATGGGCCTGGCCCTCAAGCGATCGGAGAGAATCTGCGGGGTGCTGACGCTTGCCCATACTAACAGGGGCACGATTCTACGCATCCGTTACTCATGCCAGCCGATCACATACTCATCCCGAAGCTTTCGGAAAGAATCCTTTGACCCGAACAACCGATATAAAAAGAGGCGACGGATCCGAGATATCTTTTTCTTGAACGGAACGGCGCCGCTGGCTTCCCTCATCGACCGCTCCAACTCCACACGGAACCGTCCGGTTAGCGCCTCGATATTTTCCGGTGCAGCCTTGAATGCGATTCCAAAGACCACAAACGGGTTGTAGGAGAGCCCTTGATAGCCGACAATCTTGGTTGGAAAACGGTCGAGCAGTCTTGCAAAGGCCTCCGGAGTGAAGCGCCAATAGTCGCTCGGGTACGCATGAATACCGCAATCCATGTGAGAGGTTACAATGAGGGCCCCCTTGTCCGACAGCACTCCTTCAGCCTCATGAAAAGCATCGAATACACGAAAAATATGTTCAACCGTCGAGACCATGATGACTGTACCGATGGAGCCGTTCTTTATCCCCAAGCGTGTCGCATCCGCGACACAATCTACGCCAGGACCAGACGCAAAATCAGATCCAATATATTTTCTGCCAGGAAACAACGGCCGTAGATCCTGATAGGGGTTTCCACCCTCCTGAAGCTGATGAGATCCGATTTCGAGAACCGGATCATGACAATCGAATATTTTCACGAACACCTGGACCAACAAGCGATCGAGCAGGGTCACTTAATCACCCCCCCTATGTTGTCCCAAACATCCTTCCTGCCAACCCAAGAGAAAACCAGTATGGTCGAGGCACAGCAGTACGCATTGCGGCATCATAATTCAACAATGAGGTTGTCAGCGCAGAGCGCCATTCTACATCCTCTTATTCAATCGATCCACTGCCGACATGACCTCGTCAACCGAGATTAGCCTCATGCAATTCTGCTCTCCTCGATCACACGTCGGATGAAAACAAGCACGGCAATCCAGTCCCTTGTACAGTACGGCCGCGGCGCCGCCGCGCGGCCCCCATTCCTTCGGGTCGGAGGGCCCGAACAGGGCGACGATCGGCGTCCCGACCGCGGCAGCCACGTGCATGGCACCGCTGTCGTTTCCGACGAACAACGAGGCCCGCTTGAGCACCGCGGCATAGGTCCGCATGTCCGCCTGCCCGGCCAGATTGACCGGACGATCGGCGGCCGTACCGCAGATCCGCTCGGCAAGGTCGAATTCCTGCCGGCTTCCTCCGATCAGGACCTGATAGCCATACTGCTCTGCAAGCCGATCGGCCAGTGCGGCGAACCGCTCCCAAGGCCAGGCTTTGAACCAGTAGCGCGCACCTGGTTGCAACATGGCCAGCGGCTTCTTTTCGTCGACCCCCTGACGGGTTAATAAGTCCGCGGCGCGCCGCTCTTCCTCCGGGGCGAGCCAGAGGCGAGGCGTCGTGCGGTCGGCAACGATGTTCAACGGAGCCAGCGACGCGAGATCCCGCTCGATACGATGCGACCCCGGTTCGCCGCGTACCACCACGGTATAACAGCGCCCGCGGAGGCGTCCTTCGTCGTTGAATCCGACACGCACCGGTGCGCCGGTCATCCGGCTCAACCAGGCGGACCGATCCGCATCGGTCAAATCGATGACGAAATCGAATCGCCTCCGTCGAAGCTCGCGCAGGAAACGCCACTGGGCAAGGATCGCCCCTCGCTCGAGCGGCAGCACGTCGTCCACGTGCGGATTGCCGGCCAGCATGGCCTCGGTTCCCCGATTCACCACCACGGTGAGCCTGGCCGAGGGATGGGCGGCCTTCAATGCTTCAAGAGTCGGCGTCGCCAGCAACACGTCTCCCAGATAGCGCAATTTGATGACGAGGATGTTGCGGGGCGACATAGTCACGGCCATGGTTTAGCCCGCATTATTCATGAAGGTTCGTGACGAAACGGCGGAGACGCCACGCGAGACGGGCGCGTGGAGCCCCAAGAGGCCGAGACGTACTTGAAACAGTACGTTGAGACCGCGCGGGGCGAGCCCGCCCGCCTGGCCGTGTACAAGCCACGGCCAGGCTTGTCGCAGCGGCGTATACGCAGTTGCAGTAGAATCTTTCATGAATGATGCGGGCTAGAAGACCCGTTCCCGACAGAGTCGCCGATACAAGTCCAACGTCTTGGCCGCAGCTGACCGCCAGGACAACTGCTTCACGCGCGCGAACCCCTTGGCCGTGAGCGAGGCTCGTAGCGACGCATCCTTCAACAGGGAGACCATCGCCTCTCCCAGCGAGCGGGCGTCCTCCGGATCGACCAGCAGCGCCGCATCGCCCGCCGCCTCGGCAACGCCGGTCGTGCGGGACGTGATGACGGGAGTCCCGCAGGCCATCGCTTCGAGAACCGGCATGCCGAATCCCTCGTAGAGCGACGGAAAGACGAACTGGTCCGCGTAGGTATAGAGCAACCGGAGGTCCGCCCGGCCCAGGCGGCCGGGACAACAGACCTGAGCCGTGAGCCCATATTCCTTCGCCGACTCATGGTAGGAGCCGAACGCGTGATCGGTCGAGCCGACCAGCAGCAGGCTGTGCCCCTGCAACGGCCGCCGCATCAGGCTTGCCGCTTCGAGAAACCGCCGATGGTTCTTGCGCGGGTCCGCGCCCCCGATGAAGAGCAGATAGGGTTTGTCCGGGAGCCGGATTCTCGTCCGCAACTCGGCCATCGCCCGATCGTCCCGGCGCACCGCACAATCGTCGGCGACCCCGTTCGGAATCACGGCAAGCCGCTCACGCGGCACCAGATAGAGTTCGCTCAGCTCGCGCGCGGAGAAATCCGATACCGTGACGACCATCCTGGCACGCCGCGCGGTGCGCCTGGCCTTCATCGAGGCCAGCCGCTGGCCCAGCACCTTGGTCGAGTATTGCGGAAACCGTTCCAGCCAGAGATCGTGAATCGTCACGATGCCTCCATGCCGCCCGACCGTGTGAAGCTTGAAATTGGTGCCATGATAGAGGTCCAGCCGGTCCAGCCATCCGCGCCACCGCATCGCCCACTTCGCCGATTCGACCCACGTGATCCGGCCTCCGGCCCGCCAGGACCGCACGTCTTCCGGAAGGACCGAACCGGGCCGCAGGTACCCGATAAACTCGACGTCATCTGAGCCGGTCAGCATGGCCTCCAGCAGATAGTAGGTGTGCCAGCCGACCCCGCCGCGGTCGCCGACGATGGGGCTCGCATCAATGCCGATCCGCACCCGGGCCTCCCCCATGTTCGGCTGCCGCTTCACGATACAGCCGCTCGAGATCCGCAACCGTCCGGGCCAGATCGAAGCGCTCCCGCGCGCGGGAGCGCCCTTTCGCGCCCATCCGCGCGCGTCTCGCCTCATCTCGCAACAACTCGATGACCGCCTCCCGCAGCCGGTCCGGATCGCCCGGCGAGACCAAGAGTCCCGTCTCTCCATGTTCGACCACTTCCGGCACCCCGCCGGTTCTGGTCGCGATCACAGCCTTCCCGGCCGCCATGGCTTCGACCAGCGCGATGCCGAATCCTTCCATAAGAGCCGGATGCACGTAGAGGTCGAGCGCGTCGAGAAAGGGCCGGACCGGATTTTGAAACCCGACCATGTGAACCCGCTCGGCAATCCCCAGTCCAATGGCCAAGGCGCGCAGCGACCCGGCGTAGCCGGGCTCCGCGGTTCCGGCCAACAGATAATGAACGTCGGGATGAACCGCGAGAATGCCGGGGAGCGCCCGCAACATCACGTCGTACCCTTTACGCGGAAACAGATTGGCCGCCGTGCCGAGCAGCACAGCGGAGTCCGGAACGCCCAGCCGACGGCGGACCGCCGTTCTGTCCAATCGTCCGCTTGCTCCTGTCGCTTCGACCGGACGAGAGAAATCAATCCCGCTGTAGACCGTGCGCAGCCGCCGGGCTTCCACTCCACCGGCTCTCAGCGATGCGGCCACCTGATCGGAGATGGCGATGACCCGATCGATCCGGTCGAGCTCGTAGCGGCGCACCTTATCAGGCTCGATCTCCTGGCGCACGTGGGCAACGACCGGCGGAGACACCACGGCCCCTCGGAGCGCGCCGAGCGTGTGCGGCACCCACCAGATGTCGTTGACGTGCACGAGAGCCGGGCGCAGGCGATCCACCACGTCGCGCAGCCGGCTCACGCTCCGCCACCGTATGAGGGAAGAGAACCATTTTCGCCAGGGGACCAGTGCGAGCGGATGTACGGCGAGATCGGCCTGCTCCAGCAGGGCTCGGAAGGGTCCCTCCGGAGGACAGACCACATGAGGGTCCCAGGCACGCCGATCGAGCCGAGCCAGAAACGCGAGCAAGTCGTGCTCCGCGCCGCCGACGGCGCCGACGCCGTGGATGTACAGAATTCGCCGAGCCACTAGGCGGGACCCCGAGAAGCCGTGGGCGTTCTCGTCGCATCCCACAGCTTCGCGTACTTGACGAAGGTGTACATGCTGGCGAAGAGGCACACGATCAACCCGCGGACTCCGTCCCGGTAGCCTCGCTTGAGCAGATAGGTCTTGAGGAACACGACCAGCGGACGAGCCAAGAGGTCCCGGTGACGCACGGTCCGGACCGTCTTGCCCTTTTCGCGCGCGGCCAGCGTCGTATAGAGACCGAACTTCCGGAAGTGGTCGTCGATACGACGCTCGGTCTGGTGCTCGAAGGGCTGGATCAGCTTTCCGATTGCTCCGCGCACGATCAGATTTTCATGCACCGGCACGTCGTTGTAGGCCGCCGTTCCCTTGCGGACCAAACGGATCTGATAGTCGGGATACAGGCCGGCGTGGCGAACCCAGGCGCCGTAGTAGAAATTCCTCCGAGGGATCTCGTAGGCGACCGGATCTTCGTCCTTCCACCGGCTCAGAAGCGAGCGGATCTCCTCTGCGAGTAGAACCGGAACCCGCTCGTCCGCGTCGACGATGAGGATCCAATCGGACGCGGCCCGCTCCATGCCGAAGTTCTTCTGGGGCCCGAAGCCGGGCCAGGGCCGCACCACCACGTCGGCGCCGGCGGCGCGTGCCAACTCGACCGTCCGGTCCGTGCTTTCCGCATCGATGACGAGGCGCTCCGAGGCCCAGTCGAGCGACGCGAGGCAATCGGAGATGTTGGCTTCCTCGTTCTTGGTAATGATCAGCGCGGTCACGGTCGGCACGGGCTGCTCCTCTCGCGATCACGACAGACGGGACGCAGCCGGCGGGCCCAGCCTGGCGAACTGCCGGCGATACCGTTCGACCACCAGCTGCGGCGGCATCCAGAGCCGCCGCCACGCGCTCAGCCGATCGAGCTCCAGCGCGAGCTTTTTGAACGGCTTGCGGAGACGGCGGGTGACGGATTCCCGGAGGCCGGAACGCGCGAAATCCTCCGGCTTGCACCAGAGATCGGCCTGCTCGCGCTTGTCCCATTTCTGATCGATCGACCACCGTTCGTGTGTACAGGCGAACGGCTCCCGCTTGCTCTTGACCGTCGCACGGATGAAATGATGCACGAACGTGGCGCCGAGCACCATGCACCGGCGCAGGTCTCCGGTGGTGAGCTCCCGCTTGCGCAACGTGTAGTAGAGATCCCAGTCCGCCGCCTGCACACGCTCGTCGAGCCCGCCGATTTTCTCGTAGGCCGACCGGCGGATCATGACGCAGGACCCGACGATGCCCTCGAAGACCGTGTCGGAGAAAGCTCGATGCACTTCCTCGCAATAGCGTTCCCAATCTCCGTACATCACCTGCACCATCGTGCGGAGCCGATCGAGCGGCTTGCCGCTGGACAGGCGCCCCTGGCCGATGGCGGCCCAGCGCCCCTGCATCCAATCGGTCAAGGCCGGGCTGGGCATCATCTCCAACCCCAGCGGCGACGCCACGTCGAGCCCATGACGGTCCATGGCCTCGACCAGCCGACCGTTCCATCCGGGGGCAACGTACAGATCGTTATTGATGTGGCACAACAGGTCGCCCCGCGCCGCGCGCGAGCCGAGGTTCATCGACTCCGGATAACAGAGGTTCCGGTCGTTGCGGATCACCCGGCATCCGCCCGCCTCGAAAAATTCGGCGGAGCCGTCCGTCGAGTGGTTGTCGATGACAATCACCTCGTAAGGACCGGTCGTGTAGGCCTTCACGCCCTCCAGGAAGAGCTGGTTGTGGCCCAGCTGGTTGTGCACGGCGACGATGATGCTCAGCATGGCGTTAACATCCGGCTAGCCCCGGAATCCCCGCTTCAGCACCTCGCGGTAGAACCGCGGGGTCAGCCACCGGCTCCGGCGCTCAGCCCAGCGCTTGGCCCCGCGGATCCGGTCCTGCATCACGGCCGGATGCCGGCCCGAGAATTCCTTGAGGACCGCATAGTCGTCGAATCGGAAGGCGTCCTGCCGGTAGAGCCCGGCCTGGTCCGCCGGGGGACTGTCCCCGTGATGGCGGCTGATCTGGTCCTTGACCTTCTCCAGCATCACCTTCGGATCCTTGACCCAGCCGTAGTGAAAAATCCGCGCGCCGGACCAGGCGAGCCATTCCTTGGGGCCGCTCTGCAAATACTGTTGCGTCGGCTTGAAGTGAAACCCCACGGCATCGCCGCAGGACTCGACCTCGCCGTTGTTCCGGATGACCCGCACCGCCTTGTGATAGAACCAGGGATTCGTGGACCAGTAGTCGGCCACGAAATGCAGATAGCGGAAGAGGAGTCCCTTGACCGCCGTGTGGCCCAACTCGCGGTGCATGGCGTCTTGAAGCACAAGCAGGTCGTCCTCGTGCATGACTTCATCGGCCTGCATGTAGAGCGCCCAATCGCCCTTGCAGCGGGCGAGCGCGATGTTCGTCTGCTGCGAATAGATCAGCCCGTCCTTGCGCAGCGTCTCGTCCCAGACCGATTCGACGATTTTGACCTTGGGATCGCCGAGGGAACGGATCAATTCGAGCGTGCCGTCGTCGCAGCGCCCGACGTTCACGATGAACTCGTCGCAGATCGGCAGCACGGAGCGGATGGACTCCACCACCGGGTAGTCGTACTTCACCGCATTGCGACAAAACGTGAAGCCGCTGACTCTCATGACAGGTTCAGGTTCAGGTTCAATCTCAACCTCTCTTCGTGAGTTCCCAGAACTTCGCGTATTTCATGACGGTGTAATAGGCATAGAGTCCGGAAAGAATCAACCCCGGCATGCCGTCGAGAAAGCCGCGCCGCTGGACGTACATCTTGGCGAAGGCCGCGAGCGGATGGGTGACGAGCTGCAGGCTCGAGAAGCGGCGTCCCTGTTCGACCATCCGCTCGGCCATCAGCGTCGAGTACCGGTTCTGCTTCTGGATGTAATGGTCGAGGTCCCGGAACGGATATTGGAGGGCCGGCTGCGTCAGATGCGCGACCGGTCCGTCGCACTCGAAACTCTCGTGGACCAACTCGTCCCGGTAACGGAAGCGGCTCCTACGGAACAATTGCGGCTGGCGGTAGTCGGGATACCAGCCGCAATGCTTGATCCAGCGGTCGAGAAAGTAGTTCTTCCGCGGCACGAAGTAGGCGTCGGCCCCGGGCCCCTGCTCGAGCAGGCGGCGGATTTCCTCTCGCAATTCCGGCGTCATCCGCTCGTCGCTGTCCAGACTGAATACCCAGTCGTGCGAGCAATAGGCCATCGCCTGGTTGCGCAGCCGGCCGAATCCGTTGAACTCGACCTGGTAGACCTGGTCCGTGAATTCGCGGGCGATCGCGGCCGTGCGGTCGGTGCTGTGCGAATCGACGACGACGAGCTCATCCGCCCCTGCGACCGACTCCAGGCAGGCCCGCATGTTGGGCTCGTCGTTGTAGGCGATGACGTAGACGGAATAGCGGGGCATGTCAGCCGTCCCGTTCGGACACCGCACCGCCCGCCAGATTCCGATAGACCGCTTCCATCCGGTCCAGCATCTTGTCGATGGAGTAGGACCGTTCCACCAAGGCCCTGCCGTTCGCGCCCAGACGGGACCGCAGCCCGGCATCGCTCAATAAGAGGGCGATCCGATCCGCCAATGCCGGGCCGTCGCGCGGAGGAACGACGTAGCCGGTTTCGCCGTCGATGACGACGTCGGGAATGGAACCGACCGTCGTGGAGACGACGGGAATGCCGAGCGCCAGGGCCTGCATCAATACTTGTGGGATCGTGTCCCCTTCGACGGAGGGAATCGCGAAGACGTCCAAAGACCGGAACACGTCCAGCAGGTCGTCGCGGAAGCCCAACAGTCTGATCCGCGACGCCCATCCGGACCGGTCGATGCGGCGGCGGATCGACTCCTCTTCCGGCCCCTCGCCGACGATCACGAAGGTCACGTCGTCCCGCTGCGCCGCGATCCGCCCGGCCGCCTCGATGAAGTATTCGTGTCCCTTGTACGTGCGCAGATAGGAGATGATGCCGACCAGCAGATGACCCGGCGGGAGCCCCAATTCGTGCCGGAGGTCGCGGGCGGGAGGCGCGGGCCGAAAGTGCGCGACGTCGAGTCCGATCGGAAAGGCGGCGACGCGTCCCGGTTCGAGGCCGTCGCGCTCGACCAGGTCCCGCCTGGTCCGCTCGCCGCCGGTCACCACCACCATGTCGAGCAGGCGGCGGTACAACAGCTGCGTGGTCATGTTGCGGTTGAGCGGCGTGGAAATGTGCCGGATCCGGATGATCTTCGGCCTGGGCTTCAGCAGACGGACTGCGATGCAGCCGATCCAGCTGTCCCGGGAACTATTGACCTGGAGAATGGCCGGACGCTCGCGCTGCATGAGCCGCCGCATCGCGAGGATCGCCTGCGGATACCGATTTCGACGCATGGAGAGGAGGGTGACCGGGAGCTGTTTCTCTTCCGCCATGGAGGCGATCGGGCTGCCCGGCTCCAGGATCAAGCGCAGCCGATGGCCCCGCTTCACCAATCCTTCCGCATGGAGAAGCACGGCCAGTTCCTGGCCACCGACTGCCGTGCTGGATTCTGAAATGAAGAGGTTCACTAGGATCGCGCCGACCGCCGAGGGAGACTTGCCACAACCGAGAAGGCCCGGTCAACCGTAATGTCGGTCAGGCAGGCGAGATGTTTCGAATTCGAGCAGGTCCGGCTGAAGCAGGGACTGCAGGGTACCGGATGCATGAGCACCGCATGGTCGGCCCCGTAGGGTCCGGTGCGTAGCGGACTGGTCGGCCCGAACATCGCCGCCACCGGCGTGCCGACGGCGGCGGCGATATGCATCGGCCCGGAATCGTTCGTGATCAACAGTTCGACCCGGCCGAGGAGGGCCGGCAACAGACCCACCGGCAGCGCGCCGCAGAGATCGAGAGACCGGGCCTTCATCAACTTTCGAACCTGCGCGACCTCCGCCCGCTCGTCCGACCCGCCGATGAACAGGACGGAGCCGATTCCCCGCTGGACGACCAAATCGGACAGCGCGGCGAACGAGGCGATCGGCCACCGCTTCGTGGGCCAGCGCGCGGACACGTTGACCGCGATGAGCCGTTCCCCGGCCGTCCAGCCCGCCTGCCGCAGCGCCCGCTCCACCGACTCGTGATCCCGATGCGGAATCCGGAACTTGAATTCGGCCGGCCGCGCATCCGCTCCCAACGCCTTGGCCACCAGGAGATACCGGTCCACGGCATGCATGTTGGGATGCGGCACCGGCACGCGCCTGGTGTAGAGCCAGGGGCTGCCCTCGCGCGCGTTGGCGAACCCGACCCGCTCGGGCGCGCCGCTCAACCGGCCCATCATCGCGCTGCGGAACAGGCCCTGCAGGTCGATCGCGAGATCGAACCGGTCGGCGCGCAGAGCCGGTACCAGCGACAACCAGCCCTTGACCCCCGACTCCACTTCCCACAGGTGATCGACTCCGTCGATCCGCTCGACCAGCCCGGCCCACTGTCGCTTGACCAGCCATCCCACGGTGGCGTCCGGATGGGCGCGCCGCACTGCCGCGAGCGCGGGCATCGCATGCACGATGTCGCCGAGCGAGCTGGGTTTGATGAACAAAATGTGCTGATACGCCGTCATGGGTGTACGCATGGGTGTGCGATAGACACCGGGGTACCCGATTCGATCGTCATCCGGCCGACCGTTCGCCGGCTTGCGCCGGGGTTCCGGCGCGCAATTCCGCATCTTTCAGAATCCATTCGGCCGCCTCGCTCATGGTCCGCGCGATGAGATCCGGCATCGCCCGCTCGGCCCTGAGCTGCTCCTTGACCGCTTCATCGACCGGCCCCCGCACGAGGAGCACGGATTTCGCACCCACGACATGAGCCAATTGAATGTCGCGCGCGTGATCGCCGATGAGATAGGATCGGCGCAGATCGACCTGCAGTTCGGCCACGGCCCGGTCCACCATGCCGCGTGCAGGTTTGCGACAGAGGCAACCGTCATCCGGGTGATGCGGGCAGAAATACATGGCATCCAGCGCGGCATCCTCCGCTTCCAACAGACCCTGCAGTCGCGCGTGCACGGCCTCCAGATCCTTGAGCGTGAAGAACCCGCGGCCGACACCGGACTGATTGGTCACGACCACGAGGCGCGCACCGGCCGCCTTCAGCCTGGCGAGGCCCGTCGCCACGCCGGGTAAGAGCTTCAATTCCGCGGCGGATCTCAAATAGCCCGGATCCTCGTTCAACGTCCCGTCCCGATCGAGAAAGACCGTGACACCGTCGAGGAGAGGACGCGGGTCGGACCGCTCCGCCGCAACCGGGCCGGGCGGCGACACCTCCAGCCTTGCAGGAGCGGAGGCGGGACCGCGGATCAGCTTGGCCGCCGCGTCGTACACCTGATCGGCCGACACTCCGGTCATGCAACGATGATCGATCGGACATTCGCGCAGAAGGCAGGGCGCGCACTCGACCCGATGCCGGATCAAGGCATGGTCGGCGCCGTAGGGAGACGTCGTCCGCCAGTCCGTCGGGCCGAAGACGGCGACGATCGGCACACCGAACGCCGAGCCGATATGCATCGGACCGGTGTCGTTGGTCACGAGCACCCCGCACCGCTTGACGGCCGCCATCAGCTCACGGATCGTCGTCGCGCCTGATAGGACCATCGACCGGCCGGTCAAGCCGGCGGCGACGCTCCGGCCGAGCGCCTCCTCCCCTTTCGCGCCGAGAACCAAAACGGCCGCCGGCTTTCCGTGAGATTCCTCCAGCCGCCTGGCGAGCCGCTCGGCCACTTGCGTGAACCGCTCGGGCAACCAACGCTTGGCCCCTCCGTACGTGGACCCGGGATTCACGCCGATGACCGGATCCTGCGCGCCGATCCCCGCTTGCATGAGTCGGGCGGCCATCGACTGGTCCTCCTCCGGCGTGACCCGGAGCTCCGGCTGGGACGGCTCGCCGGATACACCGAGCGGCTTCACCAAATTCCAATAATAGTGAACTTGATGGACCAACATGCCGGGATCGGGCGGCGCCACCGGCTCCGTGAGCAGGACGCTGCGGCCGTCGGTCGCGTAGCCGTACCGCCGGGGGATCCCGGCGAGGAACGTGATGAACGCCGCTTCGAACGCATTCTGGAAGAGAACCGCGATGTCGAACCGTTCCCGCCGCAGGTCTCCGGCCAAGGTCCACTTGCCCGTCAGTCCCGCATGACGGGTTCGGTCCTCGTAGACGACCAGTCGGTCGATCGCGGGATGCGCCTGGAAGAGCTGCGCGACCGCCGGCTTCACCAGCAGAAACAACTGCGCGCCCGACCACAGACGCTTCAACCCCCGCAGCGCCGGCTCGCACATCACGGCATCGCCCAGCCAGTTGGGTCCGCGGACCAACACCTTCTTCGGTGTTCCGTCAGGCATACACCGCCCCCGTCCTATCGGCCGACGCCTTCGCGATCAATGCTCGGAGTTCCCGCTCGCCCGCGACGATGTCCGTCCCGAGGCGGACGGCCCACCACCCGCAGTCCGAGGGCGTGAGCAGCGAAGCGAGCTTGCCCGCATCCTTCTCAGTCGTCATGACCACGTCCGCGTTCGCCGCCGCCGCTTTCGCACGCACCCGGCTCACATCCCCGCTCGTATAGGAATGATGGTCCCGATAGACCATGTGATCGACCGGTATCATCCCCAGCCGGATCGCCAGGGTCTGGAACGAGGCGGGATCGGCGATCCCGCTGCACAGCACCGCCGTCTTGCCCCGGCACCAGGTGAGCGGCTGCTGTGAGCCGCTCGTGACGGAGACCAGCATCTCAGGGCGGAAGACCGCCTGGGCCACGGGCGTCCCGACGGTGACCGGACGAAGCAACTCCGCCACAACCGCCACCTGCTCCGGACGGTCGGCCTTGGTCACGACGATCATGGACGCACGGGCCGCGGCATCGATCGGCTCGCGGAGCCGGCCGGCCGGAAACACCGCGCGCAGACCGTCGGCGTCCGTCGCATCGACGAGCAGAAGATCCACATCGCGCTCGACGGCGAGATGCTGAAACCCGTCGTCGAGCAGAATGTAATCGACCGGAAACCGGTCCAGGACCCAGCGGCCGAGCTCGTAGCGGTCGGCGCCGACGGCCACGACCGCGGCGGGACAGCGCCGCGCCATCAGATAGGGCTCGTCCCCCGCCTCTTCCGGAGCAGCCAGCAGGCTCGCGCCGTCCGAGACGACCAGCGACGGCGCCGACCCTGCGCGCCTGTATCCCCGGCTCAAGATCGCGACCCGTTTGCCGTCTCCCGACAGCCATTCGGCCAAACGAATGACCAGCGGCGTCTTGCCCGTCCCTCCGACCGTGAGGTTGCCGACGCTCACGACCGGCACGGGCAATCGCCGCCTGGCCAGCCAACCGCGCCGATACAGCGCCGCACGGATCCGCCCCGCCAGGCCGTAGAGCCAACCGGCCCAGAGCAGCCACCACCGCACCTGTGACCCTGGGGTGAACACAATGTGTTATCGTCCGGCCATCAGCGGCAACTGATCGGGAGCCGGTGTCGGTTTCCGGTGCCCGGAGGCGGCGGACAGCAACGCATCCACCGCGTCGACCGTGGCCTGCAGCGCGCCCCGGTTCTGCTCGACGACGGAGCGGGCGGCCGCGCCGATGCGCGCGCCTTCCTCGGGACGATCGAGCAGCTGTTCGATCCGCTTCGCCAACTCCTCGCCGGTCACGCGCACACCCCCACCCGCCTGCAACAGCAATCCCGCGATCTCGGCACAATGGTCCGTGTAGGGACCGAAAAGCACCGGCTTGCCCCACAGGGCCGGCTCAAGCAGGTTGTGCCCTCCCACCGGCACGAGCGTGCCGCCGACGAAGGCGACCGCAGCTTCCCGGTACAACGAGGCCAATTCACCGCGCGAATCCAGCAGAATGACACGCGGCCCCGACCAGGCCTCGCGCCGGTCCGCCTGCATGGCAGTCCGCCGCCGCACCGGCAATCCCCGCGCGCGCACCATCGCCTCCACCTGTTCGACCCGTTCGATATGTCTGGGGGCCAGAAGCAACAGCACCGACGGATGGCGCTCGGCGACGGACCGATAGGCATCCACGAGCGCTTCCTCTTCGCCGTGATGCGTGCTCCCGGCGACGATCAACCGCTCGTCCTCCCGCAATTCCAAACTCGAGCGGGCCGATCGGCTGTCCGTCGACTCCGGAACCGGTTGATCGAACTTGATGTTCCCGGTTCGTTTCACCACCTTGGCATTCGCCCCAAGCGCGACGATGCGTTCTACATCCCGGTCCGATTGCATCAGGCAGAGACTCAGCGTTTCGATCATCGAACGGTAGAACGACCGCACGGGCTCCCACTGCTGGCGGGCGAAGGACCGGCTCGAGAGCCTCCCATTGACCAGCACCGTGGGAACGCCGGCCCGGTGCAGGCGCCGGAGGAGATTCGGCCAGAGCTCGGTTTCCACAAACAGATAGAGCGCCGGACGCAAGTGGTCGATCATCCCCGAGACGACCCACGGGAAATCGAGCGGCGCATAACAATGCTCGGCCACCCCCCCCAGCCGCTGCTCCACCGCCTCGCGGCCGGTTTCGGTGACAGTCGAGACGGCGAACCGGTGGTCCGGATGTCGGCGGTGCAGTTCCCTGACGAGCGGGGTCACCGCGACGACTTCGCCCAGCGAGACCGCATGAATCCAGACGAGCGGCCGGCCGTCCGGCCGGATCGGCGGTTGGGTAAGCCCAAAGCGCTGCGGCAGCCCGCGCCGGCAACGTTTCTTGGCCAGCAGGAGGCACAAGATGACGGGCGCGGCGAGCAGGAGCAGCGAATTGTAGAGGAGGTACCACATAGACGACTCGTCATGCGTCGATCGTCATTCGCCGAACGTAGGAATCGCCTCGGTGGCGATCCTGCTACGACGGGCGGTTGACGCGTGGCGGTTGACGGAGCACGGCTTCATCAGCTTCGACGGTGAGCCGGTTCAGCGCGTCTTCCAGCTCCGACCGCTTTGCTTCAAGCTCCTCCGGGCCTGCCGTGCGGGGCACCCAGAGCGGCCTGCCCCACAACAAGAGCCCGCGCGACCAGGGCCAGGGGAGCATGAACCGATCCCAGCTCGCGAAGAGTTTTTTTTTGAGCAGGCCGCGGTGATCGGCACGATCGGCAACCCGGTCGCCCTGGCCAACTGGATGACGCCGATCTTCGCGACTTGCGCCGGACCTTTCGGGCCATCCGGCGTCACGACCAAATCCAGACCGGAATGCCCCAGACGGATCAGCTCGCGCAACGCCTCCACGCCGCCTCTGGTGCTCGAGCCCCTCACGGCGAGGAAGCCGAAGCGCTCGACGATGCGCGCGATGATCTCCCCATCCTGATGCTGGCTGATGAGCACGTAGGCCCGCTCACCGCGGTAGGCGAACGGCATCAGGAGTTGGCGCGCGTGCCAGAACGCGAAGATGGCGCGCTTGCCGCCTTGATACAGCTGATCGGCGGCTTCGTGCCCTTGGCTCTCGATGCGCATGGACCGGCCGAGGCAGCGGATGACCCAGGCGCCGACCGGGGGGACGACCGACAGCTTGAGCCACCGTTCGAGCCGTTTGCCCGCGGCGCTACTCAAGGGGCACGTCCTGGAACTGCATCGCATGCAGCCGTTGATAGTGGCCGCCGCGGCTGAGCAGTTCCTCATGGGTTCCGACCTCGACGATCCTCCCCCGGCTGAGCACGACGATGCGGTCCGCACGCTGGATGGTGGACAACCGATGCGCAATCACGACCGTGGTGCGGTTTTGCATCAGGTTCGCCAGGGCGAGCTGCACGACGCGCTCCGATTCCGTATCGAGCGCGGACGTCGCCTCGTCGAGAATCAACAACGGAGGATCTCTGAGAATCGCGCGGGCGATGGCCAGCCGCTGCCGCTCGCCGCCCGAGAGCTTGACGCCTTTCTCTCCGACCACCGTGCGGTAACTCTGGGGCAGTCGCTCGATAAAATCATGCGCGTAGGCCTGCGTGGCCGCCAGCGCGATCTGCTCGTCGGTAGCGTCCCGCCGTCCGAAGGCGATGTTGGCGCGGACGGAATCGTCGAACAGGACGACGTCCTGCGACACGATGCCGATCTGGGCACGAAGGGACGCCAAGGTGTACGACTGGATATCGATACCGTCGATGAGGATGCAGCCGGCCGTGGGTTCGTAGAAACGGGGCAGCAGATTCACGAGCGTGGTCTTGCCGCTCCCGCTGCTGCCGACGATGGCGACCATTTCGCCGGCGCGGATGGTCAGGTCGATATCGTTGAGAGCGGGCACGCTCTGGCCTTCGTAATGGAACGTCACGTCCTGATAGACCACCGACTGGCTGATCGGAGGCAGCACCAGCCGGCCGCGCTCGACTTCCTGCTCCGTCTTGAGATCGATGACGCTGAACACCCGCTCGGCCGCCGCCAGCGCCTGCTGAATCGTATTGTTGGACCCGGACAGCCGCCGGATCGGCGTGTAGGCCATGAACATCGCCGTCAGAAAGGAAAAGAACGAACCGGGCGTCATGGCGCCGCTGATGACGAGATAGCCGCCGTACCAGACGATGGCCGCGACGCCGACCACGCCGATCACTTCCATGTGCGACGAGCCGAGCGAGGACACCTGGATGGCCTTCATCGTGGTGTTCAGGAACGCCTTGTTGCTGTCCCTGAACCGCTGCGCCTCCGCCTCCTCCCGGCCGTAGGCCTTGACCATGCGGATGCCGGCCAGCGTTTCCTGCAGCGTGGACGCCATGTCCCCCATCCGCTCCTGGCCGCTGGCCGCGAGCGCGCGCAGGCGCTTGCCCATGCGCACCATGGTCACCACGGCGAGCGGAATGACGACGATCGAGAGGCCGGCAAGCTGCCAATTCTGATAGAAGATCACGCCGAGCATGGCGAGGAAGGTGAGCCCCTGCTGGAAGATATCTTTTAACACGCCGGCGACCGCGTTGGCCATAAGCGTCACGTCGTTGACGACGCGCGAGACCAGCCGCCCGGACGTATTCGCGTCGTGATAGCCGACCGGCAAGCGAATCATCTTCCCGAACAGTTCCTGGCGGATGTCGGTGATGACCTGATTGCCGACGTAGTTCATGAGGTAATTTTGGCCGTAGTTGAAGGCGCTCTTGAGGACCGACACAATGAACAGCGCGAGCGGCAGCGCGAGCAGAAGCCCCTCGTTCTTGTTGATGAAGATCTCGTCCAGCACCGGCTTCACCAGCCAGGCGTACGCCCCGGAAAACACCGCCACGAGTGCCGAGCAGACGAACGCCGCGAGCAGCCGCAGCCGGTACGGCCTGAGGTACCGGACCAATCGCATGAATCGGTCTAGACTCGACATTCGTCCAACACCACCTGAGCGGCCCGTCTGGACGCGCCCGGTTCTCCCAACGTGCGGTGCACCTGCCGCAGACTGTCCTTCATCTCGTCGTACGCCCGTCGATCGTTCACCAGCCGGTCGGTTTCCCGGATCAGCCGTTCGGCCGTCGCCTCGTCCTGAATGAGTTCAGGGACCACCGACCGGCCGGCGATGAGATTCACCAGGCCGATCCACTTGACCCTGATCAGGCAGCGCGCCAGCGTGTACGTAGGCCACGTGGTTTTATACAGCAGGACCATCGGAGTCCCGACCACGGCCGCCTGCAGGGTCGCGGTGCCGGAGGCGATCCATAATATATCCGAAGCGGCCATGACTTCGCTGGCCTGGTCCCGCACCACGGTCACCGGGACGGAGCTCCCATGCAGCCGTTCCCGGATCAGAGGGTCCTGGATCGACGAGGCCTGCGCGAGGATGAACTGCGTCTTCGGATTGCGGGCGAGAAGCTCGGCCGCCGCTTTCAACAGCACCGGCATGAGCAGTTCGACTTCGGCCACCCGGCTTCCCGGCAGGAGCCCGACGACCGGGGCCTCCTGGTCGAAGCCGAACCGCCGGCGCAACGCCGATCGATCGTAATGGGAGGCCACCGCATCCAGCAGCGGATGGCCGACGTAGGTGCAGCGGATGCCGGCCCGGCGGTAGATCTCCTCTTCAAACGGCAGGATGACCACGACGTGGTTGACCCGCCGTTGGATCCATGTGATCCGGCGTGGCCGCCAGGCCCAGATCTGAGGAGCGATATAATAGAGCACCTTCTGTCCGGCGGCCTTGGCGATCCGCGCAAAATGAAGGTTCAAGGCGGGATTGTCGATCAACACCACCAGATCCCAGCGTTCGGAACGCAGCACGCGCCTGATCGCGCGAATCCGCCGGACGATCGCCCGCACCGCCGAGAGGCCGATCAAGCCCATCACGTCGAGTTGCGGCACCCCCGGGATCAGCGCCACGCCCGCGGCCTTCATGCCGGCGCCGCCGATGCCGACCAACTGCGCCGAAGGATCCAGTGAGAGCACCTCCCTCGCCAGATTGGCTCCGTGCAGATCTCCGGAGGCTTCGCCAGTCACGATCAAAATGCGCGGCATAGTAGAAAGGTCAGTCTCAACCTTTCTCGACTTGGTGGCGTTCAGTGAACGCTTCGATCGCCTTCAGCACCTGATAGGCCAGTTCCAGCGCAAGCGCGCCGTCCTCGCCGGACACGACCGGACGGCCGCCGGTCCTGGCGGACTCGAGAAAGGACGCCAGTTGCAGCTTCAGCGGCTCCTCGTCCCCTCCTTGCATCTGCTCGACGACGATGGAAGGCCTGGGTCCTCCCTGCTGTTCCCGGCGGCACACCATACCCTGGCGCGTCTGGAAATCGATCGATACATAACTGTCGCGCTGAAAGACCCGGAACCGGCGCATCTTGTTGGTCGAGACCCGGCTGACGGTGAGGTTGGCGACGCAGCCGCCCTTGAACTGGATCCTGGCATTGGCGATGTCCACGGTGGACGACAGCACCGGCACCCCGGCCGCCCGCACTTCTTCCACGGGACCGGGGTTGAACGACAGGACCATGTCCAGGTCATGGATCATCAGATCGAGCACCACGTCCACGTCGGTACCTCGATCACTGAAGCTGCTGAGCCGGTGACATTCGACGAAAGCGGGACGGCCGATGTGCGGCCGCATGACCTGCATGACGGGATTGAAGCGCTCGCTGTGCCCCACCTGCAGACAAAGGCCCCGCTGCTTGGCAAGCTGGACCAGATCCTGGGCCTCCGCCGACGTCACGGCGATCGGTTTTTCCACCAGCACGTGCTTGCCCGCCGACAGACAGGCCTTGACCACCGCATGATGTGCCGAGGTCGGGACGGCCACGCTCACGACGTCCACGTGAGACAGGAGTTCGCCGATGTCGGAAAAGACCCTGGTGCCCAGCTTGTCGGCGATGACCTTGGCCCGGTCGGGCGAGAGGTCCACGATGCCGGCCAGCTGTGAACCGGGAATCGCCGCATAGAGACGCGCGTGGTGCTGTCCCAAATGGCCCACGCCGATCACGCCGGCCCGCAAGGGGTTCATGTCGCCCGCTCGCCTCCGTTCACTCCCGCGGTCGCCAGTCCGACCACGGCGATGCGGGACTTCTGCGCCTGTTGCAACATCTGCTCGCGGTCCAGGAGGATCGTCCGGCCCGCTTCCACCGCCAGCACCGACGCTTTGACCGACGCCATCACCTCGATCGTCCGCGGACCGACGGCGGGCAGGTCAAATCGCAAGTCCTGCTGCGGCTTGCACCGCTTCACGACGACGGCCCCTTCCTTCGCCAGCTGTCCTCCGCGCCTGATCGCTTCGTCCGTTCCCTCGACCGCCTCGACCGCCACGACCACCCGGTCCTTGATCACCACGCACTGGCCGATATCCAGAAGGCCGATCTCCTGGGCTACGTCCCACCCGTAGCGGATGTCCTCCCACTGTTTCGAGTCCGGTTCCCGCGTGGTCAGCGTGCCCTCTTCGGCCAGGATGCCGTCCAGCCCGAAGGTCGACTCGCAAATAGAAATCCCTTCCCGCTCGAGCTCCTTGGCGATTTCGCGCAGGATATCGTCGTCCTTCCAGAGGGCGAGTCGGGCGGCGAGCGCGAGGGCGCGGAAATCCGGCCGCACGGTCGTGAACACATGGGTCTTCTTGATGCCGCCCAGCATGACCGCCTGCCGGACCTGGTCGCCCTGAAACGCCTTGATCAGTTTGTTGAGCTGCCCGATTTTGATCCAATGGATCCGGTCCACATGCTCGGCCAGCGCGGGATCCGTTTCGCCTTCGTGCGCGACCGCGGAGATCTGATAACCGAGCTTCCTGGCGTTGTCCGCGAAGATGATCGGAAAACGGCCGTTCCCGGCGATGAGTCCGAGGCGCTCGCCGTCCCGAAGCTCCGGCGTCTTGGTCACATGTCCTCCGACTCTTGCTCGTGGACCACCGATCGGCAGATACCCCGCTTGGTGCCCTCGAGAAACGTCAGCACGGTCATGACGTCCGGCTGATCGTTGAACTCCGCCTTCGCGAGCTTCGCCGCTTCGGCGGTCCGATGGCCGGACCGGAACAATAAGTCGTAGGCCCGCTTGAGCACGGCGATCCGGTCGGCCGAGAAGCCGTGCCGGCGGAGACCGACGGAGTTGAGCCCGTACATCCGCGCGCGATAGCCTCCCGCGGCCCGCATGAAGGGCGGCAAATCCTGCCCCAGGGCGCAACAGCCGCCCACCATCGAATAGGCCCCGATGCGTACATATTGATGGATACCGCTCAGGCCGCCGATGATCGCATGGTCGCCGATGGTGATGTGGCCGGCTAAACTCGCCGCGTTGGCCAGAATGAGATGGCTGCCCAGATGGCAATCGTGCGCCACGTGTACGTAGGCCATGAGAAAATTCTTGGAGCCGATGGTCGTCTCGCCGCCGCCCTGCATGGTCGCCCGGTTGACCGTGACGTATTCGCGGAGGATGTTGTCGTCTCCGAGGATGACCCGCGTCGGCTCCCCTTTGTACTGCAGGTGCTGCGGCGGGCCTCCGACCGAGACGAAGGGATGCAGCTCGCAGCGTTCGCCGATCTGCGTCCATCCTTCGACGCTGACATGGGAGAAAAGCGTCGTGCCTTTCCCGATGGTCACATGCTCGCCGACGACGCAGAAGGGGCCGACGACCACGTCGTCGGCCAGTTTCGCCTTGGGATGAACGATGGCTTGTGGATGAATCTGCACGCGCTACCTCCAGTCAACGTTGATCGTCACTCGTACATTCCTGATCACGCACGGGTTGAGCCCCGGCTCCCTGACGCACGTGGAACGATTCACGTCGGCGCCTGCTCTTCGGTCACCATGGCGGTCACTTCCGCTTCGCACACCAGCTCGGTCTCCACGAACGCCTTCCCCTGCATCTTCCAGAACGGCGCCCGTTTCTTCACCACGTCGATTTCGAACCGCAGCCGGTCGCCCGGCACCACGGGCTTGCGGAACTTCGCTCCGTCCACCCCGGTGAGATACACCACGGGCCGCTTGCTCTGCCCCGTCGACTTGAACGCCAGCAGCCCGCCGACCTGGGCCATCGCCTCGAGGATCAGCACCCCCGGCATCACCGGCCGGCCGGGGAAGTGACCCTGGAAAAACGGCTCGTTGATCGTGACGTTCTTGATTCCCACGATCCGACGATCCGGGTCCAGCTCCAACACCCGGTCGACCAGGAGAAACGGATACCGGTGCGGCAAGAGCGCTTGAATATCGGCCTGTTCCATCACGGACATCGTCGGACCCTCCATACCAAGCTTCGCTTGAGCCGCTCGCTTCGATCACATGCGAGCGGATAGTTATTTTGGGCGGGACCCGCCATTTCTACACAATCGCCTCATCTCTATTTATTCTGCTTGTCGAATTCCTTCACCACCTGATCGGTCAGGTCCAGCGCCGGCTGGTGATAGATGACGATCCGGATCGCCGCCTCGTTTCCCTTGTCGAGGATGGCGACATAGCCCTCGCGCTGCGCGACGACGCGCGCCGCGTCCTCGACTTTCTTGGCGTATTCGGCGACCGTCTCACGCTGCTTTTGCTGGATCTCCCGGTTGAAATCGGCCAGTCGTCGCTGGTAGGCCTCGATCTTCGCCTGGAATTGGCTCTGCTTCTCCTGCTTGGCCTGGTCGCTCAGGTTGGGATCCTGGATCGACTGTTCCAGCTCCTTCAACTCCTGATCGTCGGAATTGATGATCTTCTGCCGGGTCGCGGAATACGCCTTCAGCTCCTCCAGCGCTCGGTTGCCCGCTTTCGACTTTTCAACGACGGCTTGCTGGTCCATCACGGCCACCCGCAACGACTCGGCCGCCCAGACCGGTGCGGCCGCCGCCAGGGCCGCGACCATCACCGTCAATACTGTGCCCAATCCGGTGCTCATGAAATACTCCTCCTCTTGATCGCCCGTCTCACCCTCGTCCCGCCGCTCACGGGTATACGCGGTTGAACTCTTCGATCACTTCGTTGGTGATATCCAGCTCCGGCTCCCCGTAAATGGCCGGCCCGCCCTTGCCCTTGTCGATCACAATCTGGAGGTCATGCCGCTTCGCCACCTTGCCGACCACGATCTCCACCTTCTCGCGAAATCCGTCGAGCACATCCTTCTGCTTTTCCTGGACCTCGCGGTTGAGCTCCCCGGCCTTTTGCTGATACTCGGCCATGCGCCGCCGGAAAATCTGCTCTCGCTCGTTCTTGGCGGCCGGACTCAGCACGCTCGCCTGCTTGATGAAGTCCTCTTCCATCCGCCGGAGTTCCTTTTCCTCGATCTCGATCAGCGCCTGGCGGCTCTTGGAAAAGGTGGTCAGCGTGTCCTTGGCCTTCTTGCCGGCGTTCGAATCGTTGAGCAGCTTGGTCGGATCGACGAGGCCGATTCGTCCTTCGATCTTCGTGCTGGCGCAGCCGGCAATCGAGCCGATGGAGACGGCCAGGCAGAGCAGCCACGCCGCCTGTACTCGGCAAAGTCTGTGCGGGAGGATAGTAGACATGTCACGTGTTCCTTTTTACCTAGAAGAGAGAGCCGATGGTGAACTCAAACACTCCCTTACGCTCGCCCGGCCTGGGATCGAGGTTGATACCGTAGGCCGCGCGTAGCGGGCCGAACGGCGAGATCCACCGCCCTTCGAGGCCCGCGGCCGGCCGAAGATCGAACGACACCTGTTCGCCGTCGTTAAAACCCTTTCCATAGTCGAAGAAAATGACGCCGTTCAGCTTGGCGTCCGACGAGATCGTGAAAATGAAGTCGTTGTTGAAAATCAGCTCCCGAGCGGCGCCCAACAGCGATCCGCTTTCGGTCACGGGTCCCGCCCGGCCGAACACGAAACCGCGCATCGTGTTGATGCCTCCGACGAAGAACCGCTCCGTCAACGGAATCGGCTTGCCGTTGAGCCCCTCGGCGGCGCCGTACCGCACGCGGAAGGCGAATCGCGTGTCCATGGGCAACGGGGTGTATTTAATCACATCCAAGTAGTACTTGATGAAATTGTTGGTGCCGCCCAGGTACGGCGTACCCAGGTCGAAGCCGACGCTCGTGCGCCATCCGGTCCGCGGATCGAGATAATAGTCCCGGGTATCCCGCGCGAGAGAGGTGCGGAACCCCGTCGTGCTCTGGGTGCCCAACTGCTGCAGGACCAGTTCAGGGGCGCCGGCGATCGGATCGCTGAAGTTGAGCTGCTCCGCCACGAGGCTGAAGCTCCCGGTGACGTACTCCGAGAGCCACCGGCCGAACGTGATGCTCGCGCCGGTCTTTCGCTCGAAATAGGTGATGTAGTTCGTCTGGCTCCGGAAGAGGTCCAGTTGCATGGACGTGAGCGAATCGTTCAGGTACGGGTTCCGGAACGTGATCAGACCGAGGGTACGCTGCTGGCCGAGTTGGCCGCGGATCCGGCCCATCCAGCCGTTGCCGCCCAGGTTGCCTTCCGTGATGTCGGCGATGGCCACGAGCCGGTCCAAGGTGCTGAACCCGCCGCCGACGCTGAACTGCCCGGTCGCCTTCTCCTTGACCCGCACGTTGAGGTCCACCTTGTCCGCGTCCACCTGCTGAGGCAGGATTTCGACGGTCTCGAAGAAGTTGAGGTTGTTCAGCCGCTGGAAGCTGCGCTTGAGGGACGGCGTGTCGATGACGTCCTGCTCATCCACGCGCAACTCGCGCCGGATGACGTTGTCCTTGGTCTTCTCGTTGCCGTTGATGTTGATCTGCCGGATCCGCATCATCTCGCCTTCCCTGATGTTCAGGGTGATGACGGCGGTCCGCTCCTCCGGATTGGGGGTGACGTTGGGCACGACGTCGGCGAAGGCGTAGCCCTTGCTGCCGTACAGGTCGGTCAGCCGGCTGATCTCGTCTCGGATTTTTTGGCGCTGGAAAATTTCCCCTTCTTTGATCTTCAGCTTCTCGCGCAGCTCCGGCTCCTCGAACACCGTGTTGCCGCGGAACCCGACTTCGGCCACCGTGAACGGTTCCCCTTCAACGATGGGATAGGTCACGGTGAACCATTTTTTGTCCTCGCTCAGATCGACCGCCGGCAGGCCGACCTGGGCGTTGAGATAGCCGCGGTTGAGCAGGATTTCCTTGATGCGCTCGACGTCGTTGTTCATTTCCTCGCGCTTCAGCACCCCGGCGTCGGAGAGAAAGGACGGCAGCTTGAGCTGGGTGACCAGGCCGTACCAGGGCACCCATTCCCGGGTCGCCATCACCTTGAACATGTCGTCCTTGGTCGCTGAGCGCAGCCCTTCGAAGTTCACCGTCTTCACCTTGGCCTTCTCGCCCTCCTTGACGAAGAACGTCAGCCGCTTGCGGTCTTCGTCGAGAGTCTGCACGATGGGGATGACTTGGCAATCGAAGAAGCCGTCTTCCTGGTACGCCAAGCGGACCTTCTCGGCGCTCTCCTTGGCCTGCTGCTGGTCGAGGAACGCCTGGCTCTTGATGGTGACCTTTTCTTTCAGCTTGTCGTCGCTCAGCTCCTCGTTACCGTCGAAGACGATCTCCGTGATGAACGGTTTCTCGCGCACCAGAAACGTGAGTCCGATGCCGTCCGCCGCGGATTCCGTCTCGACCTGCACGTCCTCGAAGTAGCCGGTATCGTACAGAATCTTGATCTGGCCGCGGACGTTCTCCGGCGTATAGGGGTCGCCCGCTTTCAGCGTGAGCCGCCCGGCGATGGCCTGCAGCTCGATCTTCTTGTTTCCGCGGACGTCGATCGAGGTGACTTTGACCCCGTTCGACTGCGCCAGAGCTTCGACCGCCAGCGCGACGCCGCACAGCAGAGTAATCAGCACGACCAGGAGCCAGGATGAATCGGCTGCGAGCCCCTCCCTCACTGATGTGATGCTCCATGCATAGACGACCGACGCGATCAGCGCACACTCCACCGGGCTCGCACGTGAAACGGCAACCTGTGTCGGGGCTTCCGTCGCAGGCAACGTAGATCCGGATCGATCCATTGCTGACGGCGGCCATGAAGGTAATTGACGTGAGAAGCCGATGCGCTCGGCGCAGACGCACCCTCACGAACGTTCCACGCAAAACTGATGGATTATATGAAGCAAGTATTTCAATGTAAAGCGGTTTGGGCCGGTCGGCTCGTCGCCGCGCGCGGCTCGCGGCGATGATGCATTTCTTGACTTCACCTACCCCATCACATACTATCAGCGCATGTCTCGCTCGAACGTCCGCAAGGCCATCATTCCCGCCGCCGGAATGGGTACCAGGTTCCTCCCCGCCACCAAGGCATCGCCCAAGGAAATGTTGCCGCTAGTCGACAAGCCGCTGATCCAGTACGCGGTGGAAGAGGCCGTCGCCTCCGGCATCGAAGACATCATCGTGGTGACGGGCCGGGGCAAGCGGGCCATCGAAGACCATTTCGACCGGTCGGTTGAATTGGAAGAAAATCTCAAGGGCAACGGCAAAGCCCAGCTGCTCAGCCAGATGCGGCACATCTCCAATCTGGCCAATTTCTGCTACGTCCGGCAATCCGAAGCGCTCGGCTTGGGGCACGCGGTGCTCTGCGCCCAACGGCTGATCGGCGACGAGCCGTTCGCCGTCATCCTCGGCGACGAGATCATCGATGCCCAAGTGCCGGGGCTGGCCCAGCTCATCCATACCTACAAGCGCCGGAACGGCGCGGTGCTTGGCGTCCAGGAGGTCCCCCATCAGGAAGTGAACCGCTACGGCATCGTGTCTCCGGGGAAGCTCGGAAGCGGACTGCACCGGGTGCTTGACGTGGTCGAGAAGCCGTCGCCTTCGGACGCGCCGTCGAATCTCGCGGTCATCGGCCGGTACGTGCTGCCTCCGGACGTGTTTCCGATCCTGCGAAAGACCAGACCCGGCAAGAACGGCGAGATCCAGCTCACGGACGCCTTGAAGGAGCTGGCGCGCGCCCACCCGATGTACGCCTTGGAGGTCCAAGGGCAACGGTACGACGCCGGCGACAAGCTGGGATTCCTCATCGCGACGGTGGAGTTCGCGCTGAAGAACCCCGCACTGGGTTCGGAATTCGCTGACTACCTTCACGCACGGATGACGCCCCAGAAGGGACAGCGCCGACCCCGCGCCCACAAGGCCTGACCGCGCCGCCGATTGCTTCACCAGACCTGAGCTACCAGAGTCGAGAGCGCACGGCACCATGAGATCACATCCATGAGCGATTCAATCGAGCAAGACCTGACACCGCCGCAGAACGTCGAGATTCCCGACCAGCTGCCGCTGCTTCCGGTGCGCGACATCGTCGTCTTCCCGTACATGGTCCTTCCCCTCTTCGTCGGGCGGGACATGTCGATCAAGGCGATCGAAGCGGCCCTGGCCGGAAACCGTATGATCTTCCTCGCGACCCAGAAGGCGCTCGACGTGGAAAACCCCACGCCGGACGACATCCATGCGATCGGCACGGTCGGCATCATCATGCGGATGCTCAAGCTGCCGGACGAGCGCATCAAGATCCTGGTCCAGGGCATCTCCAAGGCCAAGATCTCCGGCTACATCCAGACCGAGCCCTACTATTCGGTGCGGATCGAAAAACTGTCCGAAGCGAAGACTGCCGGCTCGACGCTGGAAACCGAGGCGGTCATGCGCACCGTCAAGGAGCAGATCGAGCGGATCGTCAGCCTGGGCAAAGTGCTGATCCCCGACGTGATGGTCGTCATCGAGAACCTGGAGGATCCGGCCCGGCTCGCCGACATGGTCGCCTCAAACCTCGGCCTCAAGGTCGAAGTGACGCAGGCGGTGCTCGAGATCACCGATCCCGTGAAGCGGTTGCGCAACGTCAGCGAGATCCTCTCGAAGGAAATCGACGTCCTGTCCATGCAGCAGAAGATTCAGGCCCAGGCCAAGGGCGAAATGGACAAGACGCAGCGCGAGTATTTCCTGCGGGAGCAGCTCAAGGCGATCCAGAAAGAGCTGGGCGAGCTGGACGAGCGGACGGAGGAGATCGCCGAGTTCCGCAAGCGCGTCAAAGAAGCCAAGATGCCGGAGAAGGTCCTCAAAGAGACCGAGAAGCAGCTCAAGCGGCTGGAGAAAATGCATCCCGATACCGCGGAATCCGCGACCGTCCGCACCTATCTCGAATGGATGGTGGAGCTGCCCTGGTCGAAGAAGTCGAAGGATAACCTCGATCTGAAGGCCGCGGCCAAGGTCTTGAACGACGACCATTACGATCTGGAAAAGGTGAAGGAACGGATCCTCGAGTATCTGGCCGTCCGCAAGCTGAAAGAGAAGATGAAAGGCCCGATCCTCTGCTTCGTCGGTCCTCCCGGCGTGGGCAAGACCTCGCTCGGCAAGTCCATCGCCCGGGCGCTGGGCCGCGAGTTCGTCCGGATCAGCCTGGGCGGAGTGCGGGACGAGGCGGAGATCCGCGGCCATCGCCGCACCTACGTCGGCGCGCTGCCGGGCCGCATGATCCAGGGGATGAAACAGGCCGGTACCAGCAATCCGGTCTTCATGCTCGACGAAATCGACAAGGTCGGCATGGACTTCCGCGGAGATCCCTCCGCCGCCCTGCTGGAAGTGCTGGATCCGGAACAGAACAACTCCTTCACCGACCATTATCTGGGCGTGCCGTTCGACCTGACGGAAGTGATGTTCATCACGACCGCCAACCTGATCGATCCGATTTTGCCGGCCCTGCGCGACCGCATGGAGATCATCGAGATCCCCGGCTACACCGAAGAGGAAAAGCTGGGCATCGCGCAGAGGTATCTCATCCCGCGCCAGCTCAGCGAGCATGGGATCACCGAGAAGCACATCAAGATCTCGGAACCGGCCATCCGGCAGATCATCATGCACTACACGAGGGAAGCCGGTGTCCGGAACCTCGAACGCGAGATCGCCAACGTGATGCGGAAGGTGGCCAAGAAGGTCGCCGAGGGCAAGGGCCTGGGCTTTCCGGTCAATCCAGGCAACCTGCACAAGTACCTGGGCGTGCCGAAGTTCGTGCCGGAAGCCGAATTGGAAAAGGACGAAATCGGGGTGGCCACCGGCCTCGCCTGGACGGAATCCGGCGGCGACGTGCTCTATATCGAAGCCACCGTCATGAAGGGCAAGGGAGCCCTGACCCTCACCGGACATTTGGGCGACGTGATGAAGGAGTCCGCCCAGGCGGCGCTGAGCTACGTCCGTTCGCGTGAGAAGAACCTCGGCATCAATCCCGACATGTTCAGCAAGCAGGACCTCCATATCCATGTACCGGCCGGCGCGATTCCGAAAGACGGACCGTCAGCCGGCATCACCATGGCCACCGCGATCGCCTCCGCCATGGCGCAGATCCCGGCCCGGCGCGACCTGGCCATGACCGGCGAGATCACGCTGCGCGGGCGCGTGCTGCCGATCGGCGGGCTTAAGGAGAAGATTCTCGCGGCCAAACGGGCGAAGCTCATGACCGTGATTCTGCCGAAGCGAAACCGAAAGGACCTCGACGAGATTCCCAAGCACATTTTAAAAGGCATCCAACTCGTTTTCGCCGACACGATGGACGAGGTCATGAAGGTCGCGCTGCGCAAGCCGGTCAAAGCCTTGCGCACGTCGAAGAAACCCCAGTCGCCACGGGAACAGCCGCGCAAGCCGCAGGCCGCCGCGATGACCCACAAACGAACCGGCCGGTCGGTCGGCGTCCACTCCAGCCTCTCAGCCGGATCGCGACAGCCTCCGCGCTAGCATGGCGGCCCGGCACAAGGCACGCGCTTCGCTCCGTGAGTTCGACTTGATCCGCTCGCTCCGCCGGCTCTGTGCAGGCCGTGATGCGTCGCTCCGGCGCGGCATCGGGGACGACACGGCCGTGACGGCCGGTCCTCCCGGCCGCGACCTGCTGCTGACGACCGACCTGCTCGCCGACGGGGTGCACTTCGATCGACGGACGGCCGCCTTCTTCGACATCGGCTTCCGCAGCGCCGCGGCGAATTTGAGCGACATCGCGGCGATGGGCGGCGCACCGAAGTATCTGCTGATCGCCTTGGCCATCCCCGACGGCGCGACCGGTCGCCAGGTGCGCGAGCTGTATCGAGGCATGATGGCGGCCTGCCGGCCGCACCATGTCCTGGTGATCGGGGGAGACACCTCCGCTTCGACCGGCGGCTGGTTCATCGGCGTGACCGCCGTCGGGACCGTGGAACGGGGACGGGCGCTACTGCGCAGCGGCGCGAGGGTGGGCGACGCAATCTATGTCACCGGCACGCTCGGAGATTCGCTGGCCGGCCTGGCATTGGCAAACGAGCGCCTCCGTCCGATTGGACAGCGCCACCAGACCAACACCTTATCCTCTCGCCATCGGCGGTTTCTGCTCAAGCGGCATCTGCGGCCGGACGCCAGCGTGGCTGCCGGCCGGTGGCTGGTCCGGGAGCGGCTCGCGAGTTCGGCCATCGACTTGTCGGACGGTCTTTCAGGCGACATCCGGCATCTCTGTGAAGAAAGCCGGGTGGGCGCTGAAATCGACACGGCCTCGCTCCCCTTGTCGCAGGCTGGTCTGGCCTATGCGGAAGCGACCGGGTCGGATCCGATCCGGATGGCGCTCACCGGGGGCGAAGACTACGAACTCTTGTTCACGACGCCGAGTCGGCTGTGCGGGCGGCTCGAACGAACGGCGCGGCGAAAGGGATTCCACCTGACGAAGATCGGAACGATCAGGCCGGCGCGCTTCGGCATTCGGGCTCGGTCGGCCGAGGGCCTGCGGCCGCTCCCGGTCACGAGCTACCGGCACTTTCAATTACCGCGCGGAGAATCCTGAGATCCATGGCACGCTTCCGCTCGCTTTTGCGCCAAATCCTTCACCTGCAGGAATCCCCCGAGCGCACCGCCGTGGCCTTCGCCATCGGCGTCGCCATCGCCTTCTGCCCGCTCTACGGCCTGCACACGGCACTGGTCATCTTCTGTACCTGGGCCTTCGGACTGAATTTCGTCGCGCTGATGGCCGGCGCGCTGATCAACAATCCCTGGACGATTGTGCCGGTCCTCGGTGCCACCTACTGGACCGGCGCGATGATCCTGGGCCGGACGGAGGTGCCCACCTTCGATTGGCACGACTTGAGCTTCATGGCGGTCTATCAACAAGTCATGCCCTATGCCGTTCCCTTCGTGCTCGGAGGGACCATCCTGAGCCTGATCGGGGCGCTGCTTGCCTACCCGCTCGCCTACTATCTGATCAGCAAGTATCGCCGGCCAGGCCACGGACCGATGCACCAGCCCATCCAGCATGCGGCCGCTCAAGCGCCGCTGAGCGCGTCAGGCCGCGAGGCATTGCCGCCCCGCGATCCGCTGGGCTAAGATGACAGCGTCCCTATGACGCCGCCGGACTCCCCGCGCCAATCCAACGCTCCCTATGACGGTTCGGCGTTGATCGCCGATCCCATTCACAAGTACGTCTCCTTCACCGTCCCCTACGCGCAATCGGACCAGCGCGAACGCACCGAGAAGGACCTGATCGATTCGCCCTGGGTCCAGCGGCTCCGGTACATCTATCAATTGCAGAGCGCCCGTTGGGTCTATCCCTCTGCGGAGCACACTCGTTTCGTGCACTCACTCGGCACCATGCACGTGGCGGGACAGTTCGCGAGACACCTCTACCCCTTCTTGAAGAAAGTGGCTCCCGACGTCCCCTCCGCGCACTACGTCGAATCCTTCCTGCGCGTGACCGCCCTCGCGCACGACATCGGGCACGGCCCCTTCTGCCATTTTTTCGACGACAATTTTCTCCACTCCTTCAACGCGAGCCACGAACGACTCGGGCAGATCATCATCCGGGAACATCTCGGGCCGATCATCCGAAAGATCCGCCGCAGCCCTTCCGGGCCATTTCTGAAGGGAGAGGAACTCGACCCGGATCAGATCGCGCACGTGATCCTGAAGGAAAAGAGCAAAGACAACTCCCGCCTGCCCCGCTGGCTCAATCTGCTGCAGCCGGTGATCGGCGGCAGCTACACGGCGGACAATCTGGATTATGTGCTGCGCGACTCCTACATGTGCGGCGTGGCGGTGGGCCCGGTCGATCTCACCAGGCTGATCCACTACACGATCATCACCGACAAGGGCTTCACGATCCACAAGACGGGGCTGCCGGCGCTCCAGATGTTCCTGAACACGCGGATGTATCTGTATTCCAACGTGTACTTCCACCGGACGACCAGGGCGATCGACATCCATCTGCGGGACATTTTTGGCGACACGATGAAGCTCATCTTCCCCCACGACCCGCGGAAGAAGATGGACGACTATCTCACGCTGACCGACTGGTCGCTGCTCGAGCAGGCGCGCAGCTGGAGAACATCCCGGCAGAGCGAAGAGCGGCGCCTCGGCGAGGAATGGGCGCGAATCCTCGACCGAAACGTGAAGTGGAAAATGGCCTACAGCACCGTGCTGAAGGAAAAGGGGCAGGAGCGCGGCATGGACTTCCCCAGCGACGAACACTTCGCCAAGCAGATCAGGAAAGAACTACCGGCGTCGCTTCAGAAAATCGAGTTCCGCGTCGACATGGCCCCGCTGGATCCTCGTCCCGATCCCAAGGACCGCCGAGGCAATCCCCTGTACGTCTACGACCCCGGCACGAAACAGGTCTCGGCGGAACCGCTGGAGGAGTTTTTGGACCTCCTGCCGACCCGCCTGGTCCAGTTCCGCATCTACTCTCACGACCACGAACACGACGCGGCACTCTCGCGCGCCGCCGCCACGGTCTTGAACAAGACGCCCTCCAGCCTCGAATCCAACTACTAACAGGCTGTTAGGCGGAGACCTTCAGCGACCGGCGCTTCCAGAGCAGAGACTTTTTCTCTTCCAGGATCTTTCGCTGATCGATAGAGGGAGCGAGGAGCCCGTGCAGATGCGCGGGGAACCGTCGTTCAAATTGCTCGATCGTTCTCGATGCGTCCTCGTCGAAGCCGGTGCGTGTGAGCAGGTCAACGAGTCGAAGGTAGGCCGGTGCGACGAGGCACAGATGGCGGGGATCGGCGGCGCGCTCGATCACATACCGATAGCCTGCGGCGGCGCGATCGGCGGCGGACGTCTCGAGACACAGCCCTTCAAGCATGTGCACGTTGATCCGGTCCGTATTGGCGCTGACGCTCGTTCCCCACTCAGCCGTCACCAACCTGCGCAACTCCTCGGACGACAACCGGACCACGGTGTTCTTTGACGAGCGCTGCAGCCGCGCCACGATCTCTCTCGCCTCCGTCCATCCGCCGTACAGTCCGATCAAACGACCCTGGCAACGGCCCTCGGCCTCGCAGGGTCCGTCGGTAGGAGAGAACCCCGTCTTGTCGGCTTTCGTCGAGAGGAAGACGCGGCCCTGCGCCTGGTCGCAGACGTGGCACAACGCCGCGCCCTGCGGCGCGGCATACACATACATGCGGACGAGCGAGCGATCGAAGAGATCGACGGCGAGAATGCGCCCGGCCCGAACTTGCGCCTGGTGGAACAGCCACAGTCCCAGCAACGCCGCGATGGCCAGGGCGTACGTCATCATCTCAAAGCTGAAGTATCCGTCTCCCATCGGCGCACCATCACAAAACACAAAGCGGTCAGACAACGCGATCAAACGAATCCAGCATACCACTCCCCTTCAGAAACCCAAGGAGATCTCGACTTCTCGAACATGCAGGCTTGCGTGAACATTTCCGGTGACAACCCCGTTTGCCGTCCTCCGCGTCGAGAACCCAAATGCGAGTTTCGCTGTCTCCGGCGCCGAACTCTTGCGATACTGACGCGAACCAGACCGCAGGAGGATCCTATGTCACGCCTGGCGATTTCGATGGTCATCGCGCTCGGGTTACTCGCGACCGCTCCGGCATCGTCACAAACGCCTGGGAGCCATCCACCGGCCAATGCCGCCGGCATCCTGAACGCCCTTCCGCCGGATCTCTATAAGAAACTGGAACGATTAGCGCAGCTTCTTGACCAGCACATCAAGGCGGGCAAGCTCACCGATGCGCAACTCCAGCAGGAACTCATGTCGGGACGATTGGAACAGACCATCCGTAGTCTTGGACCGGAAGCGAACCAGCTGCTGGAGGAGATTCAATCGGACATGCAGAACGGCAAAGGCCCGGGAGAGAGCGCGCTGATGCCCTTGCTGGGAGGGCTGGGAGGAAAGTAAGACTGTCCTCATCAGCCGGATTCTGTCATAGTGCGGTCTATGCGCGGAATCATTGTAGGCAGTCTCGTGCTCGTCTTATCCGGATGCGCGGCCAACCTGGCCGACATACGCAAGAACCCGCCGAAGCAGTCCGCGACTTTCGCCACAGCTCCGGCTGTGATGGCGGCCTGTGTGCAGCGGAGCACGGAGAAAATCGCCTCGCCCTATCAATCCCGCCTCGTCGTCAGTCTCGACCAAAAGGAGTACTACGTCACCGCCACCCGCAGTGCCGACAGCCTGGCCAAAGAGCCGCTCATCGGTGTCGATGTCTTCATCGTCGGCTTCAACGAGGGCTCTCTCGTCGAGCTGCGCGAAGGCGCCTCCGACGGTCGAACCCTCGCTCGTCACGTCTGGCTGATCGTGGAGTCTTGCGGGGAGAAGACCGCGAATCCCGACGATCTTTCGCCGTTCCCTGCGCCGGCGACGCCCAAGCCTACGACGCCCTGAAGGTCATCGGTAAGCCGAACCTCACAACCTCGATATTTTCTAGCCAACTCACGGCTTGGCCGGAGACAGCTCGACCCGCTCCTGAATCTTGACCCAAGCATCCCATCCATGGCGTTTCGCCGTGCTCATGATGACATGACGCGCCGTCGCGATGCTGCGGACCATCTGTTCCCGGTTTGCGTTAGCGTGATGCCGCACGACAATCGCCAGCGTCTCGGGATCCGCCTCAACGACATGGAGGGAGTACAGCCGATCGCCGTTCGCCTGTTCCTGCAGCTGCGCAGTCACCGCCAGCGCGAGCCATTCGATGCTGGTCGGCGTGTAGGGGGTGAGGCCGGGCCGTTTCGGCGCCTGTGGCTCCGTGCGATGCTCGCGCGAAGCTTGTTCGTCCCGCTCGACCTTGCACTCCCCGGCCACGCAGGTCTGCATCTGCCTCAGCCGCTTATCTTCACACGCGACCCGATCTTCCGAGCTGAAGGCATTACCGAGACAAGCCCGCAGCCCCTCCTCGACCGCATCGAGACAGCTGGTACAAGGAGTTTGGGCAAGGGCGAGGATCGGAGAGGAGAGAAACAGAAGAGAGGCTAGTGCAAGCATCAGACGCATAATCATGCAGCCCTCAACCATCAAGCGTGGTCGCTCGCGATTGTCCACTCTTTAAATCAGCCTGGCCATTGCCGCGCGGAACGCGTGCAGATCATCAAGACGCGTGGTAATAACTTCGTAGACTTGGCCATAATCGATTTTCCAGTACACGTGGATAAGCAAGTTCCTGAAGCGCGCCATCTGTTGCAAGCGAAGAGAAAGATCCGCCGGAATAAGCCCGGCCTGTTCCAGCGAACTGAAGCAGCCCGCGTATTCCTCCGGCACCTGCTGCAGTCGCTTCGCAGACACATGAAAACACAGCGCCAGGGCCGCTTCGATGGCAATGAGCAGCCGATAGCACGCAATATCGAGCGTATCCTGATTGAAGAGGAATGTTTCGCGGGGCAACCGGCGCAGTTCTTCAAGCCGGCTCAACGACGAATCGATCTCAGCACAGCGAGCCCGGATGACGTCCGGATTGAGAGTCATGCAGCGAAGGCGTCCTTCGTACCGCGGCGGAGCAACGGGGCTAGATCGAGATAGCGGCGAGCCACGTCCTCGATCAGGTCGGTCAGGAAATCTTCGTCGTTGCAAACGAGAAGCTGCCCGCGCAGAGCATGATACTGAAATGATAATGGAGCCTCGTTCAAGATTCGGATATCCATAGGGATCCCGATTTCAGCGGTCAGGTTCGCGGACAACGCCTCGGAAATTTCCGCCCCACCAGCCAGCGCGGCTTTCTGAAGGTACAGGCCCACATCGACATCGTGAACCCTATCGGACTCAAGCACAGATCCATAGAGGTAGGCAAATCGCACCGCCGGTTCCCGCTCAAGCGCAGCGCGAAGCCGTGACACCACTCGCTCCCGCTGCTCGCTCGAAACCGTATACAGCCTCTGCTTCATCTCGTCTCCGTTGAGAGTCTTATCGACCAGAGCCAATATTACACCGCCCGTGAAGAGAGGACAAGAAACGCTGAGCGGGAAGCCCTAAAGTTTGTCATTCCCGCGGAAGCGGAAATCCAGTCAAGGCCTTCTCCTCACCATTCAGCCTTGATCGAGAGTGGATGCCCTAGATTCACAAACGAAGTGCAACACCTGTGGGGTAAGGTGTTGCAATGGGACGACACTATGCGCAGCTCTCCTTGGAAGACCGGTGTACGATTGCCCGGGCTCGCGAAGCCGGGCAAACCATCCGCCAAATTGCAGCAGCTCTGGATCGCGCGCCATCGACCATTCTGCGGGAACTGAGGCGCAATCGCGGCGCCCAGGTGGGCTATGCGCCTGCCTATGCCCAGGAGCAGACCCGCAGCCGCCGCTGGCGCGGGAGTCGTCTGCTCCGGCAACCGGCGCTGCAGGCCCACGTCCTGCGCTGGTTGGGGCAGGGCTGGTCGCCCGCTCAAGTCGCCGGCCGGCTCAAGCGCGACGGCTGCGCGCTGCGCATCAGCTCCGAGTCGATCTACCGCTTCATCGCCAGCCAGATCCGCCGGACGAAAGACTATCGCTGGCGGCATTATTTGCCGCGGGGCAAAAGCAAACGCGGGTGGCGGGGGCGCAAAGGCGGCAGTGCCGTGGACCACATCCGCAGCCGCGTCCCCATTAGCGAGCGACCGGCGGCGATCCAGCAGCGGCAGGACCCTGGCCATTGGGAGGCCGATCTGATGCTGTTTGCGAAATATGGCCAGGCGGTCCTGGTGACGCAGGAACGCCGCTCGCGCGTGTTGGTGGCCAGCCGGCAACCCACGAAGGGGGCCCAGCCGGTGGCCGCCCGACTCACGGCGCTGTTTGCCGCCCTGCCTCCGGCCCTGCGCCGGACCATCACGTTCGATAACGGCACGGAGTTCGCGTATCACGATCAGCTGCACCCGCTCGGCATGCGCACCTACTTTTGTGACCCGCATGCCCCGTGGCAAAAAGGGGGTATCGAAAACGGTATCGGCCGGATGCGCCGTGCCCTCCCCCGGAAAACTGACTTGGCCACGCTCTCCACCCGCCGCTTGCTGGCGCTGGTGCGGGCGTATAATCACACCCCGCGCAAGTGTCTCGACTATGAGACACCGGCCGAGGTGTTTACTCGTGATCTGTTGCACTTCAAATGTGACTCCACCTGCCCGCCTTCGCGGGCATGACGCAAGAGAATCCCCTCCAGTTAATCCGGGGAAGCTCGGGAGAGTTCGGGACTAGCACCCGCCTTTGCCGAGGCTTCGGCGGGTGCCTGTCTCGATTCCTTTCTTAACTCCCCTCCGAGTCACTTCCGAGATCATTCGCGATTAGCCGATATCGCTCAAGCGCCGCTTCGAGGTCATCCACAATCCTAGCCCAATTGTGTACGTCGAATGTTGAGAGGCGGTCTGAAAAATACGCTCTGTGACTCTTGACAGAGAAGACAGTTGCTGACCCCATTTATGTGACCCCGCTCGCGCGGGGAACATGAGTATGGCCAGGATACCATGAGGTAAGATATCCTTGTCTCATTGTGAGGTGACCATGCTGGCAAAGAAAACATCCAAGAATCAGGTCACGTTACCGAAGAAAGCGCTGGAGGATATTCCAGAAACAGACTATCCTCGAAACTCGTTCCAGCCTGGCAATCCGGCCGACTGCAACCCGCGGTATCGGCTCCCATCTTTGATGAATACCTTCGAGTACTCGCGTACCCGCAATTCTGCCTCACATCCGCAGATATCCGCAGTTTGATCGAAGAAGAGCTGCTTCCATATATCGAAACGGTTCGCGTCACGCCATCGGTCGTTCCGAGACTACGCGATCCTGACGATGCCAAGTTTGTCGCCTGCAGGATCACCGCCGGCGTCCGCTGGCTCGTCAGCGGAGCTGACGACCTCCTCAG
The DNA here is from genome assembly GCA_047150005.1 of Nitrospira sp. Lineage (GTDB taxonomy): Bacteria > Nitrospirota > Nitrospiria > Nitrospirales > Nitrospiraceae > Nitrospira_C. The sequence goes on from AP038806.1 coordinate 539,142, forward strand.
TCTGTATCGAGTCAAAACCGTGGAGATCGTTTCAGTCTCCACATTCCTTCAGTCCCTCAAAAGCAAACCATAAGCCGACCCCACCAAACCGAATGAAAGGGGTCGACCGAATGAAAGGGGTCGGGAGTCTTTTCAGGACGATATGCAGGTGGCCCTGCTGATGTGCGAGCTTTCGGCGATTGAGCCCATTCTCAGCGAACTGATCGATGAGGCAGTTCTGCGGGTAAGCAGAGGAGGCTTAAAACAATGACTCCCGACCCCTTTGATTCTGCTCTCGTGAAGATCTTCTCTTGACTTCACAGCAATCGGTCTCTAATCTGTGACCACACTTGCAACCACAGGAGGGTTGGTGAAATTCACGAATGTGCGTGAGCTCAAAGCCAAAACATCCGCGATGCTGAGGACCGTTGAACGAGGGAATACGGTTCTTGTCACCACCCATGGACGTCCGACCGCCATGCTGGTGCCGGTGACCGAAGAGGACATCGAGGATGCCCTGCTCGCCTATAGCCCGACGCTTCGGAGAAAAATCGAAGCGGGTCTCAAAGATATCCGCGCAGGCCGGTCAACGCGATTGTCCGACTATTACGCCACACGATTCAAAAAGAAAGCTCGCAGGGCGTGACCTACCAGGTCTTCCTCTCTGCACACGTCCAACGCGATCTCGACAGCTGCTCCGACAAGATCACCAAACAAATCCTGAATGATTGTGCTCGTCTCGCAGACGATCCTATCCCTGACGGGAAGCGGATCAAGAAGCTGCAAGGATTCAAAGACAATCTCTACCGACTGAGAGCGGGCGACTACCGCGTGGTGTTCAAGCGATCCGGATCACGCATCGACATCGTGCGGGTGCTGAGCAAACCGGACTTTCAAAAGGCCTACTGACCGCTCCCAGTTCAATGGGGCCACGGCATTTCTTCCGTGGAATCTGGACGCCGGGGAATCGATGGGATGGCGGGCCTACTGGCTTCAATGGGGCCACGGCATTTCTGCCGTGGAATCGAGCCTGGACGACTTCGCGCGGAGCGCGATCTCCGCGCAGCTTCAATGGGGCCACGGCATTTCTGCCGTGGAATCCGCGCAATGAAGACGACGCCTTGCGCCTGGTAGAGGCTTCAATGGGGCCACGGCATTTCTGCCGTGGAATCCTGATTCAGCAGGCACACAATCTCGCCGGCATGGAGGCTTCAATGGGGCCACGGCATTTCTGCCGTGGAATCCCGATCACTTCGGTGTAGGGCTTCGCGGCATGCGGCGGGCTTCAATGGGGCCACGGCATTTCTGCCGTGGAATCCCCCTTGTCCTTCGATCATCTTCTGCGTGAGATCTTTTCGCTTCAATGGGGCCACGGCATTTCTGCCGTGGAATCGGTGGCTGGACGCATCTGAATCTCCCGGCCGAGTACGCTTCAATGGGGCCACGGCATTTCTGCCGTGGAATCCCCCGTATTCAGAACCGCCCGCGCCGCCGTGCCCCCGCTTCAATGGGGCCACGGCATTTCTGCCGTGGAATCGTGACGGTGACGGTGATCGGATGACCAATAATAGGAGGGCTTCAATGGGGCCACGGCATTTCTGCCGTGGAATCCGCAACTCAGTGAGGAGATGTGGACCTATCTCCAGGGCTTCAATGGGGCCACGGCATTTCTGCCGTGGAATCGACCCTCGCGAAAATTCTGCAAGCCGCGAAGATTCTGCTTCAATGGGGCCACGGCATTTCTGCCGTGGAATCCCGCTTTGGTGCGGTACATCGCTTTGCGTCCAGGCCGCTTCAATGGGGCCACGGCATTTCTGCCGTGGAATCCCGCTTTGGTGCGGTACATCGCTTTGCGTCCAGGCCGCTTCAATGGGGCCACGGCATTTCTGCCGTGGAATCTGACTGGTTTCTCGACGCGGTTGAGCCAGTTCGCAATGCTTCAATGGGGCCACGGCATTTCTGCCGTGGAATCCCGGTGAATACGTGCGCGGCAATGTCCACACGGCCAACCTGCTTCAATGGGGCCACGGCATTTCTGCCGTGGAATCCGGTGAGCGGGTCTGATGTCATCGGCGCGGCGCTCAAGCTTCAATGGGGCCACGGCATTTCTGCCGTGGAATCTGAGCAGTTGAATCGGCAACCAGGCCGCACCTTGGCCGCTTCAATGGGGCCACGGCATTTCTGCCGTGGAATCCGGGGCATCGCATGGCGGCAGTACTCAATGGTCGGTTGCTTCAATGGGGCCACGGCATTTCTGCCGTGGAATCTCCGGCGTCGGCTTTTTGATGAGATAGGGCTCTTGGCTTCAATGGGGCCACGGCATTTCTGCCGTGGAATCCAGGGCGCGGAAGGTACGAGTGACTGTGTGATCCTCCGGGCTTCAATGGGGCCACGGCATTTCTGCCGTGGAATCCCCGGTATCGGGCGCTCGTCAATTTGGCATTGACGGGCGCTTCAATGGGGCCACGGCATTTCTGCCGTGGAATCACTGGCTATGGTCGCTCCATGCTGATGCCGCACAACTGCTTCAATGGGGCCACGGCATTTCTGCCGTGGAATCCCCTGACCGTCCCGGCCGAACGCATGGCGATGACGCTCGCTTCAATGGGGCCACGGCATTTCTGCCGTGGAATCCTCCATTATGTCATCCCAACAGCCGGCTAATACCCGGCGCTTCAATGGGGCCACGGCATTTCTGCCGTGGAATCCTTCGCCATGCCGCACGAGCGCGCCGTAGCCTTGCCCCGCTTCAATGGGGCCACGGCATTTCTGCCGTGGAATCATGAGGGCTGGTTGAAGCCCCATGCCACGCGCACGTTGCTTCAATGGGGCCACGGCATTTCTGCCGTGGAATCGACATCGGAGCCGCCTGGGGTGGATGACCTCGACACGCTTCAATGGGGCCACGGCATTTCTGCCGTGGAATCCCCTAGGATCAGTCACTCCATGCCTCATCATTACCGAGCTTCAATGGGGCCACGGCATTTCTGCCGTGGAATCCGCGCTTGCATCGCGTTATCGGGCACGGCCACGCGCCTGCTTCAATGGGGCCACGGCATTTCTGCCGTGGAATCGCTGTCGGCCTCGTGTTCGAGACCGATCCCATGTCTTGCTTCAATGGGGCCACGGCATTTCTGCCGTGGAATCCCCTAGGATCAGTCACTCCATGCCTCATCATTACCGAGCTTCAATGGGGCCACGGCATTTCTGCCGTGGAATCCGCGCTTGCATCGCGTTATCGGGCACGGCCACGCGCCTGCTTCAATGGGGCCACGGCATTTCTGCCGTGGAATCGCTGTCGGCCTCGTGTTCGAGACCGATCCCATGTCTTGCTTCAATGGGGCCACGGCATTTCTGCCGTGGAATCTGTTCGCGACCGGCAACCGACGTGGATCACATCATGCCAGCTTCAATGGGGCCACGGCATTTCTGCCGTGGAATCGACATCGACCTGTTGCCGTGAGATTGGGACAGTTCGGCTTCAATGGGGCCACGGCATTTCTGCCGTGGAATCGATAGGTGGTGCTCTGGATCAGGCCCGTCAGATTGGCGCTTCAATGGGGCCACGGCATTTCTGCCGTGGAATCGCCGCGACTAGCCACCGCCGAACCTCACATCCGTCGTGCTTCAATGGGGCCACGGCATTTCTGCCGTGGAATCCACCGATGCGCAAACCGCACCCACGACGACATGGGTGCTTCAATGGGGCCACGGCATTTCTGCCGTGGAATCCGAGATCGATCGGATCGACGGGCAAGAACAGATCGTAGCTTCAATGGGGCCACGGCATTTCTGCCGTGGAATCTTCAGACACCCTATCCGCACAGCGTGCTCTTTGGGATGCTTCAATGGGGCCACGGCATTTCTGCCGTGGAATCGATTGCGGATACGTCGTTCGCCGCCTCCGCGCTCAACGCTTCAATGGGGCCACGGCATTTCTGCCGTGGAATCCGAACCCGCGGCTCGCGTAATTGCTCGACACATTCCCGCTTCAATGGGGCCACGGCATTTCTGCCGTGGAATCTGTGTGGTTGGGTTCATCGCCAAATAGAAGGACATCGCTTCAATGGGGCCACGGCATTTCTGCCGTGGAATCCCAGCGACAAACGCGGCATTCTCGCCACCAACCCGTACGCTTCAATGGGGCCACGGCATTTCTGCCGTGGAATCCTCCATTATGTCATCCCAACAGCCGGCTAATACCCGGCGCTTCAATGGGGCCACGGCATTTCTGCCGTGGAATCCTTCGCCATGCCGCACGAGCGCGCCGTAGCCTTGCCCCGCTTCAATGGGGCCACGGCATTTCTGCCGTGGAATCATGAGGGCTGGTTGAAGCCCCATGCCACGCGCACGTTGCTTCAATGGGGCCACGGCATTTCTGCCGTGGAATCGACATCGGAGCCGCCTGGGGTGGATGACCTCGACACGCTTCAATGGGGCCACGGCATTTCTGCCGTGGAATCCCCTAGGATCAGTCACTCCATGCCTCATCATTACCGAGCTTCAATGGGGCCACGGCATTTCTGCCGTGGAATCCGCGCTTGCATCGCGTTATCGGGCACGGCCACGCGCCTGCTTCAATGGGGCCACGGCATTTCTGCCGTGGAATCAGTTCTCGCGGATGTGCATGCTCTTCTTGGCATCCCGGCTCACCATGCGAGCGATAGTCTCTTCACACGAAAATATCTCCATGTCAAACAATAGGTATCACCTCCTTTTCAAAAACTAACTGCTACACATCCAGGCACTTACCATCTCGCGAGCGCTTCCGGTGATTTGACCGGCATATGACCGCTCGCACTAGACGCTAGACAGGAACAATCACACTACTTGGGCACGCCGCTCGACTTGTACGAAGGCCTGGCCCAACGATTCGATACTCTTGATCGGACGTCCTTCGCTCGGGCCAAGGTCCACAATCAGGACATGATCTTCTTGATGGTGGATCACCTCGGTCAACGCCACCTTCATCCTGACGACATCCATATCGGGCAACTCGCATTGAAACACCGAAAGCTGCAGATGTGCACCGAACCCTTTCATCGTCTTGTAGACGCGGCGTAACCGCTTTGGATCACGGATATCGTACGTGACAAAATACAGCCGTCGCATCACTCACCGTGTGGTAAAAGATGGATACTCTGGAATCTCTCCGCACAAATAGCGACCCAGCAACCGTGCCTGCACTTCCAAGATGCGCCGATAACTCACCTGATACCCAAAGACCGGATGCGTAATCTCTTGGCCCATCCGCCGCTCGTACGTTTCGACGAAGCGCCGACGGCCCTCCGGCGTCAACGCGACGGAGCCCATGCGACGAATGAAGTCCTCCGGTCGCACTTCACCATTGTTGACCGCCGTCAGCACGACGGAATCGGCAATGAGCGGCCGGAACTCTTCCATCGCATCGAGAGCCAACGCCGGTCTCCCATAACGCGGCTGGTGATAGAACCCGAGATAGGGATCGAGTCCGACCGCATGCAATGTCACCGTCCACTCCCGCGCCAGCATCGCGTAGGCCAGGGATAAGAGCGCGTTGACCGAGTCCTTTGGCGGCCGACGGTTTCGCCCATCGAAATCGAAGTCCGGCTGCACCCCGTCGGTTTTCAGCATGCCTCTGAATTCTGCAAAATACCGGCGGGCCGAGGTGCCCTCGATGCCGAGCAATTCCTCCAACGTGTTGGCCCGCGCGGCATGCACCTGATCGCGCTTGAGATCCTGCAAGACCGTTTCCGGCGCAGCGTGATGATTTCTCCGCAAGATCGTACGACAGTTGGCAATCTTGGCCTGCACCAGTCTGATTGCAAGCCGAAGGCAGAACGTCGGATTCGTCGCCGCGGCATATTGGCGTCGTCGCAACTCGACATTCTTATGCATCAGACTGGTCGTGATGCCGTAGAACCACCCGCCACTGGAGAGATAGGAGATGGGAATCTCTCGCCGACAGAGTTCCTGCACCACTTGCGTACTGACCTGAACGGCACCGAATAGCACGAGATGCGAGATCTCCACGATCCGGGCTTCTGTCAGCACCTCGTCGCGGTCCGTCACTTTTAAGCAGTCTCCGTTTTTTCCCACGCGTGCGCCGGGTTGTTGCACGTACAAGGGTAGGGCGTCATTCCGACCAGGCAAAAGTCGCCGCACGATCGAGGCCGCCTGCTCGTCATCCGCATGATCCTGCCGTAACCAACCGATCTCATCCGGCAAACAAATGCGGACGAGGGAACATCGTGGGCACTTCGGGCTGTCCACCAACGGAGGCGGCATCGCGCCGCCCCGCGCCATTCTCCGCATACCCGCGATCAGTTCCAAGGTGCGCTCGATCAACTCCTGATCAAATGTGATCGCCACCCGTTCCCGTGATCCTACGAAGTAAAGAAAGCCTCCGTCGCATTCGAAGCCGTTATCCCGGAGGATCAACCCTTGCGCGCACGCCTGTACCCGCTCCGGCTCCCACGCGCCCTTGTCCACATGCGGACGCTTACCGCGCTTGTAATCGACAGGTGCGACCGCATGACCGACGCCTTCGACCAGATCAATCTTCGCGGTAATACCCAGCCGTTCCGACGACAGCCAGACCGAACGCTGGTGGATGACTGCGTCTTCATCTTCATCAGTATCCGGCGGACAGACGCCGGCTTTGCCGGAGCCAGTTCTCGCTTGCCGCTTTGGACTTTCATCCACTCGCCGGTGATGGAACCGCCCCTCCACCGTGTCGGCGCTGTCGGCGAATTCGCTCTGTACCCATTCCAGGTAAGCCAGACGAGGACAGTAGGCAAACTCGTTCAGCATCCGCACAGGAAGCAGCGGTTCCTCCGTCACCGAGAGAGGCGTCTCACCAGTTTCGAGACCCATGATGCGCTCCTTTCGCTATTCAGTTGTCAAAGAACAAGGAATCGTTATGACGGTTCTTCCAACCGCCGTTGAATCATGTCCCAGATTTCACGCAATCCCAAGCGATCCGCCCACTCCGCAATATAGGCCCGATCGATCTCCTCTCCGCTGACTTTCAACATGCCCGTGATATCTCGCAGATGCTTGTCCGATCCCCCTTCGCGGTAGTAGTCCATTTTCTTGATGATCACATCCTCCGCCGACGCAAAGGCCGCCTCATAGGATGCGGCCGGACGCAGCGCACGCGCCCGCGCAAACCGGCTCCGATCAAATGGGGTGTCCTTCCGAACGATCACATCCACCTTCAACCCGGAGCCGGGATGAATGATGTTGAACTGCCCTTGCCGACGAATGGCTTCCCGGATCGCCTCCTCGCTGAGATAGAACTCATGAGCAGGAAACGCGGCCAACAGTCCCGGGATCTCAGCCTCTCGAATCCCAGCCACCACATCGATGTCGTTCGTTAATCGCGGCTCTCCATACGCCATGGACGCGACCGAACCAGTCACCAGATAGGGAATGCGGAGCCGCTCGAAGGTTTCCACCACCTGCGCCAATAAGTCATACAGCTCCATGCGACAGCCTCCGCGCGACTTCCCGCTCCAGCCGCTGAACATCCCAGTCCGGGTGCAACGACGCCAATTGTCCGCGCAACATCGTTCGCGCCGATCGCCACAAGCCAAAGCCGATCGCCAGGCGCTCAGCCGGCGTCTTTCGCCTGAGCACCTCCGCCATCGCGTCGTCCAGCACTTCGATCCGGCGTGGATCAAGCATCGTGTGGTTGTTGTCCTTCACTGCGCTCTCCGCTGACCCTTCCCGCCTGGCTCCCACCGGAATCGACCGCCACAAACTGGCCGAGGCCGAAGTGGCAGGCGTAGCCGAGAGCGATGGGGCCTCGAACAGACTGCTCGAAGCGCAATTCGAGCAACCGCCCGCGGGTGTCGGGTTGCACGAGACCATTCTTGCGGCGGAAGCGATGAAAGTGCAATGAGCGTATGGCCCGGCCACCGTGTCGAATAAACGCCAACTCATTAACTTCAATGATCTTGGGCAAATCGATGCCTCGTTGATGCCACTCCCGCTGTAGCTGGCCAAGGATGGCGGCTGCGGCGGCTTCCGATGTGCGCATCTCTGGTTTCTTAAGGTGCCATGGATGAAGATAGGGTGTCACGCTTCGCCATATCGCACTGTCGCCGGTCAGCGGAGTAACCCTGTTGAATCGCGATGCAGTATCAAAGCCCTCTAACATCAACCTTAGCGGCTCGCCTTCGTGTCTCTTAATTTGCTGAAGGGCGGTTAGCACGTGTAGGGCTTCGGAACTGAACCCTCCTGGAGCATGCACGAGGACATGCTCGATCTCACCACGCTCGTTTGAGTCAGACAACCAGAAGGCATGCGCGTGCTGGTTCGGTGCGCCCAGTTCGTGTCCGGATAGTTCGCACGGAATGGCGTGCTCTCCGAGCAGTTGCTTGGCGCGGCCCATAGTAGCCAACCGCAGCGTTTCGCCAATACGGACCGCGTCTTCAATGCGAGGAAGCGGTTTGCCGTAGAGCATGAAGCGCGCCGTAGTGATAGCTGCTTTCGGCTGGATGATCGTCGACTTTCGGAATACCTTCGGCGCCATGCTCTTGAGCGCATGAAGCGGTCGGCGGTAACGTACGATCTGAGCACAAGGCGGCACGCTCCAGCCAGCAGCTTGGAGTTCGCCAGTTTCCACACTAATGGCATTCAACCAGTCGCCGGGAAGAGTGGTCAGCAGCTTCCTCTCCTCTGGTTTAAGTTTGGACGAACTTACCCCAGAATCGAGTTCGATGCCGGCGATTTCGAGCTTGCCTAAACGGAACGCACGATAATTCTCTGGCCTCCTTGGTACCATGAGACGTACGATCTCATGTGTTACTTCTCCCCTTTCAAAATCCACGGCCTCAGCAGCGGGCACGCAATTGCAGTCCACCGGCGCCTCCGTGCGGCGAGCGACCACCCAGGACTCGGCGCGACCCAGAAAACCTAGATTCTCAAGCAGGGCGTCGAGCATTTCCGTTTGCGCTGTGTCGAGCAGGAGTGCTGGCCAAACAACGACGACAGGATCGTCATCCGCGACTCGCGCGAAGGCATCGAACACCAGCGTGCGTTTATCGCCCTTGCCAGGCATATAGTGTCGAGAGTGGGCGTGAATCGCACACTCAGGCAAGCGATACGATGGCGGTTCTGCTCCCGCAAGTTGCGCCAACAGTTCATGCAGGCGCTCACGTGGAAAACGTACGTGATCGACCTTGCGATGCCATACCGCGATGAATGCGCGCGTGATACGCCACAAGTCTGGTGGCCAGGCCACGTCCGCTTCATTGACGTGCCGCCCCCAGGGGGTGGCGTGATAACGCCCGACGGGGAAAGTGAAGGCAATGGCCAGCATCAATCGGACTCCGTATCGTCTACTTGCTCGGAAGAACCTCCGTCTTGGTCATCGTCGTTTGACGCCATACGAATTGCGGTCTGCGCCGCCTGATTAGCAGGAAAGAGTGCGAGGAGCTTTTGGAGAAGCTCGGGTTCAGGTTTCTCAGCAAGTTCCAGCAACGGTGGTTTCTTTGCTGTTCCTTTCTTCCACTTTACTGACCCCTTCAATTCCTCAGGAACTGTCGGTTCGGTTGTTCCTTGCGGTAATTCCAGCGTGAACTTCTTCTTTTTCTTCGCCCAAGCTACGGTCCGCACACCGTTAGAATTATCGTCACCAAAACCTCCGCTGTCCGAGACTTTTTTGATCAGTGTCGGAAGGATCTCTGCGATGTCTTTGGCGGCAGGCATTGCAAAGTCTTTGGGGGGCCTCGTGATCACTACAGACACAACTTCGAACTTACAGTTTGAGCGCAAATCCCAGACCGACTCAGAAAGTCGAGCCAACTTGTAGAGGGACAAGCCGATCAACAGTTGTTCAGCCTCCCGCCCCAATCCATAGGCACGAATTTGGTTCAGATCAAGGTTGAAGTAAGCAGTGATTGATTCGGCGGCGAAGTGTGTCGACGGGTAAGGAACATTCGTAAAGCCGTCCTTGGAAGTCACCCCTCGTGCCTCATCTTTAGCTGGAAATACATGATCGAACTTTGTACCACCCGACTCAGCCTGTTTTACATTCGACGCTTCGACGAAGCCGCAGAGCGCTCGCGGGACACGAAGGCGACCAGCGACTTTTTCCAGGAAGACTCCATGAATAAGGCTGTTTAGGTCATATTTGAGCAACGTCTTATAGAAGCGCCGCATGTCAATACGGCCGGATGCCTCGTCATCTTCCTTCTCCGAGTCATCGGAGTCGCCTTTCTTTTTGCGCCTCTTCGCGACTCCGAGATCGTTCAAGATGCGCTCTTGCAGCGCGAGCGCCTTGCGATCGGCGCTCTCCCAAAGGTAAGGCGTATTCAACCTATGTGCCTCTAATAGCGTACTCGTGGTTCCGGACTCGCCACAGTCGATCTGCACATAACTGATGCCCCTGACCTCGTCGACCAGATCGTCGGAAATGGAGTCCCTCGTAAACACTTTGAATAATGTACGTTCAAGCCAGTTGGTCACGCTCTGGGATGACTCCACCAAAAGCATTTGGTCCCCATTCTTGGGATTTTCGTAAGTGGCAGCTCCCAAGTTCGGAAAGCCAGTCGGCTGGAACCGTGTACCCTGCAAGGGCTGTAGGTGGGCCTTCAGTAATAGGCGTGGGGCATTAGCCAAAGGTCTGAGTTGTTCGTCGAGTGTTTGCGGCATAGTGGTTCTCCTGTTAGGCGATGATTTGGGTTGGTTCAATCGGTTCGAGGTCCAATTCCGGGCGTAAATCGAGACTGCGCAGCAGCCTCCGGGTTTCAAAAAAGCTGAGCGGAATACACAGTGCAGCGATCCAGCGTGGGCCGTCCACTCCCACGGCCTCGGGCGGATTTCGGCCCGGCAGCTTCACGCCGATTGCGCACAGGCGTTGCCAGGCCATGCGCACGGCAGCCTGTACGTCGTTGGCGGCCAGACGTGTCGGTATTTCGGCGGGCAGGCGGAAACTCCGATCCGGCGGCAGCCACCTCAAGGCACGGAGAACTGACTCTGGCGTGAAGAAGACTTTCAGCAACGCGAATGCGGGCGGAAGCGTAACTTCTTCGTTACTACGTGGCGGCTCGGCACCACTCCAGTCCACACAAGCAAGACCCCCAAGAAGTTCGCTGATGAGGGCGTCGTCGGTGACTCTATCGAGAAACTGAACTATGTCGTCGCAGGTGGCGCCGGTCTGGCTGGCTAACACTTCGCCCTCCGCGCCGAGCGCTATCGCTTCCAGCCTCCGCCGGTGAAACAGCTTGGCTAGATTTCCGGTGAGCGGCCCAGGCCCCCAAACTGCACAGCGGGAATCCTTGTCCCACGCGCTCCCTTGCTCGTTGATAACAACCAAGTGCTGACGAGCTGCAAGTGCGAAACCTTGAAGTCGCCCTTGTATTCGCTTCTTGCCATAAAGACGTAGCCCTGCCACTGCGGTAGCAATCCGATACTCTGCCGACGGGTCGTCGTATTTCGACACCCACGTCAAACCAAGTTGGGGCGCCGGCGGAACTTCCTTTTGAGCCTTCACGCTCAAAGAGACAACCGCCTCAATCTGTCCTACCCGACGCAGCACAGTGTGTACAGCGGTACGGCTTGCTCGTTGTGTCAATGCAAACAGGGCAGCATCGAGTTGATGCGCAGCTGAACGGAACGCATCGGACGCGAGCTTGCCGCGCGCGTACTGCTGCACTGAACGAAGCCAGTGGCGTTTTTCAAGATCGCCAATAAGATCCGCATCTTCATTTCGACGAACGGGAAGGCGTGCCAACGGCGCAGCAAGATACGCCTTGCCGAATCGCTTCAGAAAGCCGAATCGCTGAAAACTGTGGATTCCTCGATCCACGCCGAGCTGCGCGACCGCGCGGGCAAAGTCCAAACCATCCCGTGCCGGGCGTCCGCCAATTGTGGCCCTCCCTTCTGTGAGCAAGCAGCGGAGTTCCTCGAACGACGCGGGCGCGCTCCAGAGCGGCATCCAGATTTCTCCATTCGTGAGTTTTTCAGATTCGTCGCGCAGATTTGCGCTCCCGACGCCACTCACCCGACTGGTCACGGTAAATGGGGCTGAAAGCATTCCGGGATCGCTGCATTCGAGTCTTCTCGAAGTGGCTGTCGCAAACAGCATTGCGCCTTCCAACGACAATATACTGTTCCACGGGTTACCAAGCTCCTCTCCCAAGAAACCGTTACCAGAATTTGGAAACTTCCCGGTGCCAGGATTGAATTGACCTGGCTTGACCGCGATCAAGCTCGCCGTCGGCAAATCGAAGAGAGCGTGATCGAGCCAAGCCCTGCACCTTGGAAGTGGCTTTCCAGTATCCAGATCAAACAACTCGGTAATGCGCTTTTGGAAATTAACACCGAAGTCCATGCTGCCATCTACTCCACCTTTTCCAAGCAACGGTGCGTGCAAAGGTTTGTTACGATCGTGCTCTTTCGTGGAGCTAACTTGAGCGAGTGATTGGCAGGCGTCGAACCATGAGAGCCATGCTTCATCGGCTTCGTTGCGAAGCCGCAAGAGAACCTGAGCTTTCAGTCGTTTATTTTCGGCTTTTAGCATCTTGAGCCGATCTTCATCGGCGTCTGACACTCGATGCTGGGCCTTCTTGCTCTTCTTGATTTCGGCTTCCAACGCTTTCGCTTTCGCGCGATTGACATTCAGGAAATCGAGCGCGCGTACTCTTTGAAAACCCTCAATGGCTTTCTTGATCGGCTTGAATCGGGTGTGAAGGCTGTCGTCTGTAAACGTTCGCACCATCTCGGCACCGATGCGCATAGACTCGGCTTCGTCCTCGTCATTACCTGCGGCGGGCGTATCCTCGCCCTCATCCCTGTCTTCCTCCTCACCTTCAAGAAACCCTGCACGCCCATTCCATGGCGAAAGTAGCGGCGTAGGCCGATACCACTCTAAAAAGAACGCGCGCAGTTCCTCATTCGTCAACCTCGTGCGCAGCACAAACACGTCCTCGCGCCAAAATCCAGTGGCCTCGGAGTCTCCACCCCCATCGGCCCCTGCTTCAGCCACCAGGCGCAGCACGGCCAGCGCCTTGAGATAGGAGGCCAGCGGCGTGGGCGTGCAGCCAGGCAACGAATGTTCATGGATCATTTCACAGCCTCCTGTTCCGCGCGCGAAGCGCGCCAGTCGGCGATTCGCACCAACGCCTCGCGCCAAGCCAATTGAAACGGCCCGAGGGTTTTCAGCAATCTTTGGGTGCGCGCAGTCCACGATGGGCCTTGAGGTCCGTCGCCGAGCTGCATCAGCGCCAGCTTAAGTTCGACTTCAGGGACAGCCTCGCCGTTCTCGAATTGCACGACGGGAAGGCGATCACCGTCCCACACGCCACGCGCAAACAGGCGCCCATCCGGCGCTTCATTCTCTTGTGGGAGTGCCCGCAACGACATGCGCACTTTGCCGTGGTGGGCGGCGATCAGGTACGCGATCTCGTCGGCGTCAGCCTCGCCGCCATGCAATGCCAGCCAGGCAAGCGCCGACGCAAGCTCGTGGCGAAAGTAGGCCCGCTTCACGGCTTTGCCATCCACCATCACCTGATAACGCGGCTTGCCTGGTTTGCGGTCCGAATTGCGTCCGGCCTTCGCCCAGTGCCCAACACCCAACGTTGCTCCCGTCCCCTGTTCGTGTGCGTATCGGAGCATCGAATCGAAGGCTTCATGTGCCTTGCCCACGTCATGCCAACGCGCGGCACGGATTACGGCCTGCGGCTCTTTGACTTGTAATGTCTCGCAAAGCTCGCGTGCCTTTTGTTCCACGTCGGCAAGATGGCGCGGGAGCGTCACCGGCACCTGCAAGAGACTGCGATGGTCAGCATCAAATGCTTCTTCAGTCAATGAGCCTTTTTCGGGCACAACGATCGGAGGAACCTCGACCTTGCTCTCTTCCGGAGCGAGACCGAGTTGCCGTGTATAACCGCCGACACTGGCTCTCAGCATCAGCGTCATACCAGGGCGAAGACGCACTTTCTTATCGTGAAGTCCTGGTGGCGTTGTCCATTTACGGGCCAATGTGTCCCACACGAATACGTCTCCGTCTTTCAGGCGATCAATCAGCCTCTTTGCGGCGCCCACTCCGGCGCGGCAAAGTTCTTCACGCGATGCGGGCGGTTCGTCCTGTGCACTTCCGTCCAGCGCACGCCAGAACAAGAGCACATCGGCGTCGTCGGCGTCGCGGATGTAGGGGGCGATGTCCACGTCAAAGCCGGACAGATCAGGGTCGGTGTTGAACAGGTCGAGGAAATCCTTGCGTCGTAACACCGGACACAACGGGGCATCAGCGGTGACCGGCGGAAGATCCACGGGTGAGGCGCTCGTAAGATTTGTGAGAATTTGTCGCGCGTCATCAAGTTCCTCGGCGGTGTAGGGCTTCGCATCCACAACGTCCATCCAGAACACCTGCGCCTCTTTTGTCTTATTGAACTCGCCATAACGATTGCAGCGTCCAAAGCGCTGCACCAACGAGGCCCAAGGCGCCAGTTCCGTGAACAGCACACGAGCCGACATGTCCACGCCGGCTTCGATGGCTTGGGTAGCAATGACGATACGGCCTTCGGCCGGCGGGTTAGAATGCAAGCGCTCTTCGTTCACCTGACGGTCTTCTGCACGGAAACGAGAGTGAATCAGCAGGCGTTCCGGCTTGTTCGAAATCGGTGGCGCTGTTACCGCCGCTTTCTTCCTGGCTTTCACAGTTGATTCCGCAAGGCGGTTTTCCAGCTCAAAAAACAGACCTTGCGCCCGCTCAACCGTATTGAGTATGGCAATCGTGGTGGTGCCCGGCTGATGCACCGCAAGAACCCGGTCAGCCAGTGCATTGAGGTAAGTGTTTATGTCGTCGCTCGTGAGCTTCTCGGCCTTCTCGCTTTCCTCCGCCTTTTCCGGCTTAGAGGGCTTCGTCGAGATGAGCGCCGCAGCGCAGCGCGTCAGAACTTTGACCGCCTCACGTCGCTCACGAACTGCGGGTGCCTTCTTTTCCTCCTCGCTCAATTCCAGCAGAATCGTTGAGGTGGGATCGAAATCCACCGTTCTCAACCAGTCCTGCTTGAGCGTGGCCGAAACCCATAGGCTGCGGCTGTTCGACGCCAAATCGATCTTGCGGCGAAAGGCTTCAAGTTGGACGCTGGTTTTCAAACCTGAGCCCATCAACTGGATTTCGTCGAATACCCACAGTGCGTCGTTATGCACCCAGGCGAAATGCACCGGCCACTGGTAACGGCTCATGCCGTAGCCGCGCATCAGCGCCCGAGAAAGTAGCATGTCCTGGGTGCCGATCAGGATCACATCTTCTTCCGGGTAATCGGCCCAAGTCGGCTTTTTCACATCTTCGGCACCGCCCGTTAGGAGGTGCACAGACACCATGCCTTCACCCGCCTTGCCTCTAACCTGTAGTTTCTCAAGCCACGTTTGAGCATTCTGTACCGTTTGCTCTGCCAATACCCGCATGGGCAAGCAGTACATCAACCGCCTCGGAGTTGCTTTTCTGACTTTGTCATCAGAGAAACGTCTTCTCCACAGCCACCCCAACACCGCCATCGCAGTCTTTCCCATCCCTGTCGGCACATCCACCAACTCGGGCAAGGTCGGCCCGCAGGCGAACCGGGTCTGAAACGGATACGGTTCGTTCTCCGTCGCCTGCTTGAACCAGTGAGAAAAGTTTCGTTCCTGATTCATCCAGTCTTCCCCCTGTCACTCTCCATCGTGGCTCGCGACTGTCTCTTCCAGTTCTGCGAGCCCGTTGGCCAACTCTTTACCTGCCGTCACCATGACGCGCAGTTTCACGAGTACCCGCAGGATCGTAATATCGACCTACCACTGACTGCTCTACGCTCCCCGAAAGAGAGACGAGACATGGTTGCCGGGCGTCAGTTTCACACAGCGATGTGACATCTAAGGTCACACGTGCCATGATCTTTGCGGCTCCCTGCTTTGCCGTTGCCAGCAAACCAAGACTGCACACCACCAGTGGCAGGAGTTGAGATCGTCTCATCTGTCTGCTCACGACGTTTCAACATGGGTTGAGGTACCGGAAAGTTGATGGCCGTACAGGCACCCGCCGAAGCCTCGGCACAAGCGGGAGCCAGTCTCCTACGAGATGGGTAATTGGAAAGATGGGGTTGGTTGGCGCTTCGATCTTGAGTGGTGATGTCGGCATGCCCCAATGCCTCATCCAGGATTGACTGATCCGACAAACTGGCAATCAGCGGAATCCCTTACCTAGTTTTGTGTCGGAATGCAATCATTCTTAGGGCGGGCCTGGCTGGATAGCTCGATTTTTACTGGTGGAGGCTTGTATTTCTACGAGCGGTTTGCCAAAAACCTACGGATGTGGAAATGAGGAAATGCGGCGCTAGCCACGCCAAGACCCGCGTTCAGAGAAGAAGCGGGACAGTCACCGGCTGCGCCGGAGCCAGTCCCCTAAGATCAAGCCTCGTGCGTCAGGACAACGTCCCTCCCGATGCCCCTAGCCGGAGGAATGGTCATAGACCAGCATCCGCCCGTTCATTGACAGGTGATGTACAACGCTGTACATTCGACACATTCGATTCGAGGGCATCATGAAACTCTCCATCAGTGAAGCACGCAAGCAACTGCCTGCACTGGTGCGCCGAGTGCAGCGAGATACGGGCGCCACGGTGAAGATTACGGTTCATGACGAGGTTGTTGCTGAGCTTCGCGCTGCTCAGCCCGAACCGGAAGCTGGCGCGGCGGCCAAGACGTTGCTCCGCCTGATGAAGACACTGCCGAAGCGGCGCGGGCGAAAGGTTTCGATTTCCTCCCGCGTCAAGACTCATCTCTATGGGCAGCGCGGCGCGATCCGCTGATGACCCTCCCTGCCCTGGCTTTTTGCGATACCTCATTCTTCTATGCCTGCCTTGATCCGAAGGACGCCAACCATGCCGATGCGCTTGCTCTTGTCTCGGAATCGGCGTCTTCCAGGACGACGTGGTGCACGACATGGGACATCGTCAGCGAAACAGTGACGTTGCTTCGATACCGGCGCAACTTTCAGGCTGCCCTCGCATTTCTTACCGACGTGAAGCCTGAGCTGCATCTCGTTACCTATGGTAACCGTATGCGCGAAGAGGCCGAACAGATTTTTCTGACCTATGCACGTGATCGTCGCCTGTCTTTTTGTGACGCCATCTCATTCGTTGTGGTGACCTCGCTGCTCGATCACGCTCCCTGCTTCACATTCGACGAAGACTTCCGTCGCCTCGGCTTGACCGTTCTTCCTTAGCCACTTGTTTCCTGTTCTTCCGACGGCTTTGCCTTTCCTTGGCAGTCTCAGGACAGGCACAGGCTGCACCGCAGCCAGTCCCGACCTGTGCAGATCTAATCCCGGACTGGCATTTCGCTTTTTGTGATTTGAGTTTTGATAGCTGGGTTTGATCCGGAGAGAGACGTTGGACCAGCTCAAGTCCTTAAGTGGCAACCTCCACATCGATCTCGATTGGCGAAAGCTGGAACAGTCTGAGCTTCGTCATCAAGCCTCCTTGAAGCGCCGCCGGCATGGTCATCGCTGACACTTCCGTCTGGATTCCCTTCTTTAATCGGCCTGCGCCCTCCTTGCTCCTCCCTTTTACGAGATCACTCGCTTTCCTGGCTCCAGAGCGGCCATCTTTCGTCGCAACTCCTCCGCAAAGGCACGACGATACCGCTGTCGGATGTAATCATTGCAGCCTTGGCGATCGAGTATGATTGCCGCATCTACAGTCTCGACGTCCACTTCAAGAAGATTCCCGGCGTGCAGCTCTATACTGCCGCTTCGGCCTAACAGGATCTTGAAGAAGTCCTCCAGCTGCGTTCTCGCATCGCTCAGAGGCTCAGCGTACGGCTCGGGGAGGAGCGGCTTTGGCAGTTTGGAGCGGGCGGGTCTTGTGAGCACGTCAAGCCGGTTGCCATGACAGGACCCGCAAGTTTGGAAGGAGACCCGGACAGGCACCCGCCGAAGCTTCGGCAAAGGCGGGAGCCCGTCCCCTCGGCACCTTCCTCTTACCGTCTTCATGTCCTTTCGCCCCCCCTTCCAGCGGCGCGAAGGGCACAGTGGGGCTGTATGGGATCGCCTGATTCAAGAGGTTGGGTGACACCGACTGATAAATTGACCACGTTTTTAGCCTTCGGTATACTGATCGAAGAAAGGAGGACGTTTCTATGCCTGTCTCCCAAATCTCCTCAAAGGGCCAGATCCTGATTCCCCGGCAACTTCGCCGCAAACTCGGGTTCAAGGCAGGGCGCAAGGTCCAGTTGACCGAAGAGAGCGGTCGCTTGGTCATTTCGCCTGCAGCCGACGATCCCATCGCGGCGGCTACGGGTTTTCTCACGGGTAAGTTCTCCTTGACGGACGACCTCCGGCGCGAGCATCGAGAGGAGGCTCGGCGTGAGCAGAAAACTCGTCCTCGATAGCTTCGCGCTGGTCAGCCTGTTTCATAAGGAAGCCGGGTGGGAAAGGGTCCGTGCCGCTCTGTACGAGCAACAGCGAGCCGGGACCAAGGCCTATTTGAACTGGGTGAATTGGGGCGAATTCTATTACATCGTCAAACGCAAGGTCGGCGCGGCGCAGGCGGCCGAGGCCCTTCAGCTTGTGGAACAATTGCCCATCGAGCTGGTCCCGGTGGATCTTCCCATGGTCCGGGAGGCAGCCGAAATCAAGGGGGAGCATGCGGTCTCCTATGCGGACGCCTTTTGCATCGCCACCGCCCGTCGCCTCTCCGGAACGGTCCTGACCAGCGATCCTGAATTTCGCGCCGTCGAGCATCTGATCACCGTCCGGTGGCTGACGCGCTAGATCTATTTCGCATCTGCGCGGAAGCCAGCGCCCAGTTAACTCTGCGGGTGGCGTGGTGACCGGCTCGATCGCGCGCAACGGAAAGGACCCACTGGGGATGGGGCGCACGATGCGACGAAGAAGGAGCATCTCGTTTGTGCGCGCCGCCGAGACGATGAGGCGGCTGGGTCCTGTGAGCACGATCGAGTCGGTTGCCACGACGGGACCTGCAAGTTTGGAAGGAGACCAGGACAGGCACCCGCCGAAGCCTCGGCAAAGGCCGGAGCCAGTCCCGTCGGCACCGGAGCAGTACCGCCTCTCAGTCCTCATCCCCGCCTACGCTTTGTCTTTCCATTCCGGTACTGTACAATCCCCGCATGGTCTTCGACCCTGCCAATCCCCCCATCTGGTTGCGCAAGCTCCACGTGACTGCGGCGCAGATCAGTCCGGATGACTATCCTTCGACGCCAGAAGAAGGCATCTTGGAGTGCTGCCGCCTATCGGATGCCGCTCGTGCGTGGTCGCTGGCTTGCGCGCAGGCCTTGGGGCACCAACCAATGCCGCCGCCGCCGCCCTTCGACAATCCGTTCCGCCTGACTCCTCCTTCTGAGCCTCGTCCGTCAGGACGACGAACAGACGATGCCGCCCGATGATCCAGGCTCGTTCAGTGGTTTCCTGCGTCGGGTGATCGATGCACTGCCGGAGCCGGCTCCGCCCTATTGTCTGATCGGCGCATTGGCCGTGAATGCATGGGGCCGTCTCCGTACGACCAAGGACATCGATTTGCTTGTACTCTCGGAAGAACCAGCGAAGCTTCAGCTGACCGATTCACTCGTCACTCATGGTTTTCAACCTGATGCACGCTGGATCGAGCACAATCCGATGGCCAAGGACCGAGTCCTTCGCATGAACCATCCCGCTCATCCAGGCATTCCACTCGATCTCATATTCTCTGCGGACTCTCACGAAGCCGAGGTGCTGACCCGGAGGCAGTCCATGCACCTTCTTCACGTCCCTACGTGGGTATGCAGCCCGGAAGACCTTATCATTCTCAAACTCAAGGCGAGCCGGCCGCATGACTTCGAGGATGCCCTCGCCATTGTCAAGAACCCACATCTCCAACTCGACCTGGCTTACCTTTGGAATTGGGTAGATCGGCTGGGCCTACAAGGCGAGCTTCAGTACATCTTTCAGGCGGCGACCGGCGGTGAGCATGGCAGCGGCCAGCAGCCTACCTGAATGCTGCTCACCCAATCAGGCGAGCTTTGGTCGTTGGAATTTCCAACATATAGTTTCGGATTTGTGATTTCGAATTTCGGATTCACCTGGGGAACAGTGACAGGACCTGTGGGAAGGGATGCGTTGAAGAGGGGCCTGGATTCCCGCTTGCGCGGGAATGACGGAATTCTCAGACAGAGAAGCAGAAAGGCACATGCGAGTGATCGACCACCATGTCGAACGACGGCGAGCACTGTTTGACTGTCCGTTCTGCGCAGCAGCGAGCGGACGAAGTGGCACAGCCGAGCCTGCGGCACAGTCGAGCAGGGTCGAGGGCGGCACCGGAGCAGTCCCGCCTCTCAGTCGATCTCCCTGCCTATTCTTTGATTGCGATCGTCTCCGCCGAGACGGGCGATGCCGTGGAAGAAGCGGAAGGAGTCGGTGCAACGGACGCGGCGGCGCTGTTGAAGGGGAGATCGAGCAGCGCGTAGGGGTTCACGCGGGCGCCGTTCAATTTGACGCCCCAATGGAGATGCGGGCCGGTGGCGCGGCCGGTCGCCCCGACCTTGCCGATGACCTGGCCGCCCTCGACCAAGTCCCCTTCCTTCACCAGCACCTCCGAGAGGTGGAAGTACATACTGTAGAATCCCAGGCCGTGGTCGATGAAAATGCCCTTGCCTGAGAAGAAATGATCGACTGTGAGGCGCACGACCCCGTCGTTGGTCGTCGCGACGTCCGTGCCCAACGGCGCGCCGATGTCTTCTCCGTTATGGGGATTGCGCGGTTGGCCGTTCATGACCCGAACGCTCCCGAAAATGCCGGTACGCTTGCCGTTGACCGGCTCCACGAACGGGCTTCGCCAGAGCCGCGAGGCGGAATTCTCGGTCAGGGCCTGTTTCACCTGCTCCTGCTCTTGCTTCCAGCGCGCCACGGCTTTGTCGTCCAGATCGACCTTGTCCTTGGGCAGGGTAAGATGCTCGATGGTGAACTTTTCCTTCGCGACCAGGATGTTGTAGCTCAGGTGCTTGACCTCTTCTCCCTTTTTCACGACGATCGCCAGTTCGTGAGTGCCGGGCTCGTCTTGCAGATCGATGCCCACCAGGCCGAGATAGCCGGGTACCTCGCCCCGCCGGTACTCCCGGAAGAAGGGAACCGTGCGGTTGAGGAGCGTGCCCTTGACCTCAGTGATTCCCTCTTGGTGCGGGACCTTGACCACCAGCACCTGTCCCTGTTTGCCGCTGTATTGGCCGTCGCTGCCTCTGGGCGGGGGCGGCGCGGTGGAGAACAGTTCGACGGGAAAGACGCTCGTCAACAACACCACGCCGGTGATGACCGTGCGCTCCACGGAGGAGAGCCGCTTGGCGGTCTTCGTGGAGGCGTTCGCAGTCTGTATGGCAGCCTGTGCCGTCATCGATAAAAGCGAAGTCCCGATACCTGGGCGACCAGTTCATCCACGCGGCGGTTCACCGCGCTGAAGGGGTCCATGCACAGGATCGTTTCTTCCCAATACCCGTTGAGTTTCAAATAGGTCCAATCGACCGTGTACGACCGGTTCTTCGCCCGCGCGAACCGGATGAAGTCGCCCCGCACCTTGGCCCTGGTGGTCTGGGGCGGCGTGGACATGGCGCGCTGCACGGCGTCTTCCTCCGCCACCCGCTCGACTAGGCCGCGGGATTCCATGAGATAGTACAACCCCCTGGTGCGTTTCACGTCATGAAATTGGAGGTCCAGCAGGAACACCCGCGGATCGTCCCAGCCGCAGCCCTTTTTGTCGATGTACGACTGGATGAGATGCCGCTTGGTGACCCAATCGATCTCCCGCACGAGCTGCAACGGATCCTCTTCGAGTTTGTCCAGAATCGCGCCCCAGCGCTTCCAGACCTCGTCCAGGATCGGGTCGTGGTCCTGCTGCTCCAGATATTCCTGAGCGCGCGCCAGATAGACGCGCTGGATCTCCACGGCGGTCATCTGCCGGCCATCGTCCAGCTTGACCTTGCGCTTCACGGTCGGGTCGCGGGAGATCTCCCGGATGGCCTTCACCGGATCCTCCAGCTCCATGCCGTGCACCGTGTAGCCCTCCTCGATCATCGAGAGCACCAGCGTGGCCGTGCCGACCTTGAGGAAGGTCACCAGCTCCGACATGTTGGAGTCGCCCACGATGATGTGGAGCCGGCGGTAGCGCTCCGCGTCGGCGTGGGGTTCGTCCCGCGTGTTGATGATGCTCCGCGACGACGTAGTGGAGGACGAGGTCTTTTCGTGAATGTGCTGCGCGCGTTGCGAGATGAAGTACTGCGGCTTGCCCGACACCTTCAGCACCTTGCCGGCGCCGCTGTAGACCTGTCTGGTCACGAAGAACGGGATGAGCTGCTCGGTGACCTTCCAGAAGTCGACGTCGCGGCGCATGAGGAAGTTCTCGTGGCAGCCGTAGGTGTTGCCCAGCGAATCGGTGTTGTTCTTGAAGATGTAGATCTCGCCCGACAGCCCTTCTTCGCGCAGCCGCTCCTCGGCCGCCGGCAGGCAGGCTTCCAGCAGGCGCTCGCCGGCCTTGTCGTGGACGACGAGGTCGAGGATGTTGTCGCATTCCGGGGTCGAATATTCCGGGTGGCAGCCGGTGTCCTGGTAGAACCGCGCGCCGTTGACGAGGAAGGCGTTGGACGGCCAACTGTTGGGAATCAGCCCTTCGAAGATATAACCGAGCACCTTCTCCATGGGAAGGTAGATCCGGCCGTTGGGCGAGAAGATGAGCCCGTACTCGTTCTCCAGGCCGAAGATCCGCTGCTTCATGGGACCGGGGGACATCATCGGGTTCCTCCCAGTGCGCGCCGGTCGCTTCGTCGCCCGTCGGGACGACGGGCCGTTGCGGCGCCCTCATGACACAGAATACACACCCCCTCCCGGATCTTCAACAGAACCGGGAGATCGCTCGGGATCTGCGAGCGCGACGGCGACCGTCAGGACAGCAACTGTTTGGTTTCGACCGGCGTGAAGCGGCGGAATTTTCTGCTGTCCCTCGTGCGATCGAGGACCGCGACCTCCAGGCTCTCCGGGGACAACTTTTGATTTCCGGTCGGGTCGAGGGACGAGACACAGAGCGCGAGCGCGGCCTTGAGATCGGGGAGCTGCGCCGGCAGCTTGTCTTTGAGCAAGGCCTGCACGGCGTCGGACTTGCCGCCGATGACCGCGTAGAGACGCTCGTCGATGATGCTGCCGTCGAAGGAGATGCGGTACATCTCGTTGGCGTGGCCGTTGTTGCCGATCTGCACGACCAGAATCTCCACCTCGAGCGGCTTGAGCTCCTGGCTGAAGATCGTGCCCAGACTCTGGGAATAGCCGTTGGCCAGCGAGCGGGCGGTCACGTCTTCGCGGCTGTACATGAACCCCTTGAGATCGGCATGGCGGATACCGGCCTTTCTGAGGTTTTCGAACTCGCTGTACTTGCCCGCGCCCGCGAAGGCGATATTATCGTAAATCTCGGAGATCTTGTGGAGGGAGGCGCTGGGATTGTCGGCCGCCAACAGGATGCCGTTGACGTATTCCATGGCGACGATGGACCGGCCGCGAGCGATGCCCTTGCGGGCATACTCCGCCTTGTCCTGCATCATCTGTTCGGGCGACACGTAATAGGGCATCGCCATGGTCAGTGTTCCTTCGCCCGGCGCGCGGCGAGCATCTCGTCGTAGATCCCGCGGATCTGCTGCTCGGACACGTCGGTGATGCCGGCGGCGTTCACGATCTTCGCGGTGGGATAGATGCCGCGGACCAGGTCGGGTCCGCCGGTGCCGACATCGTCGTCGGCGGCGTTGTACAGAGCCAACAGCGCCAGCTTGAGCCCCTCTTGTTCGGACATTCCCTTGCGGAAATGCTCCCGCATGGCGTTGCGCGCATCCTTCCCGCCGGAGCCGATGGCGTGATAGTCCGATTCCTCATAGCGGCCGCCGGCCAAGTCGTACTTGAAGATCCGGCCCTCCGCGCGCTTCAGATCGTAGCCGACGTAGAGCGGCATGACCACCAAGCCCTGAAAGACCATGGGCAGATTGGCTTTCACCATCTGCCCGAGCTTGTTGGCCTTGCCTTCGCAGGACAGCTGCACGCCTTCCAGCTTCTCGTAATGTTCGAGCTCGGTCTGAAAGAGCTTGGCCATCTCGACGCAGGGCCCTGCGGCGCCCGCAATGGCCATGGCCGAGTAGTCGTCGATCTTGAAGACCTTCTCGATGCGCCGCTCGGCGATCTGGAACCCCTCGGTCGCGCGGCGGTCTCCGGCGATCACGACCCCACCGTGATACTTGAGGCCGAGCACCGTGGTGGCCTGCGGCACGGTTACGGACCCGGCCTGCCTGGCAAAATCCGCCCCGGCCGGCGCCATCGCCGCAGCCCGGACCCCCGGAGCGAGATCGGGGTGTTGCGCGGTAAGGAAATCGAAAAAGCTGGAGTCGTCGTGGTTGGGGAGAAACGGCAGCTTCATCAGGCTTTCAACTTCGCGAGCAACGCCTCGGCGCTGTCCGATTGCTCGATCAGCTCGGCGGTGAGCGCCTCGGTGCCCCGGAGCGGATCCATCAGCGGCACCTTCTTGATCGTCGTGTTGCCCACGTCGAACAGCACGGAGGTCCAGCTCGCGCCATAAATCGATTTAGCATATTTCCCCACGCAACGCCCGCGGAAGTAGGCTCTGGTCCCGGAGGGCGGCAGGAACTCCGCCCGTGAGATTTCCACGTCCTGCACGATGCGTTCGATCATGTGGCTGCGCTCGAGGGTGTAGTACAGGCCCTTGTCCGGCCGGACATCGTGGTATTGAAGGTCCATGAGACGGATACGAGGATCGTTCCACCCGCAGCCCTTGCGCTCCATGTAGGATTCCATCAGGTGGCGCTTGGCGACCCAATCCAGCTCCCGAACGAGCGAGTGCGGGTCGCGCTCCAGCTTGTCGAGCACTTCTTCCCAGCGGACGAGCACGTCCTTCGTGACTTGAGGCAGATCGTGGCAGGCGTAAAAGTCCATCGCCGCCTTGAGGTACCCGCGCTGGATCGCCAGAGCCGTCGTCGCCTGCCCGCCGGCGAGCCGCAGCTGCTCCCTGATCGTGAGATCCCTCGATACCTGTTTGATGGCCCGGACCGGATCCTCCAGCTCGAACTTCGGCAGATTCGCGCCCGCTTCCACCAGATCGAGCACCATCGCCATGGTGCCGATCTTCAGATAGGTCGAGAGCTCGGCCATGTTGGCATCGCCCACGATGACGTGGAGCCGGCGATATTTGGAGTGATCGCAATGGGGCTCATCGCGCGAGTTCACGATGGGACGCTTCACCATCGTGTTCAGATCGACCAGACATTCGAAGAAATCGGCCCGCTGAGAAATCTGGTAGTCCACCGGGCCGGTCTGATTCTCCGCTCCGACCTTGCCCGCGCCGGCGAAAATGAGACGGCTCACGAAGAACGGCGCAAGCACCTGCACGAGCCGTTCAAAAGGAACGGACCGGGACACGAGATAATTTTCGTGGTAGCCGTAGCTGTTCCCCTTGCCGTCGGAATTGTTCTTGTACAGGACGAGCTGCTCGCGGCCCCGCGCCTTGGTCATCGCGTCGAGGCATTGGGCGAGAATCCGTTCGGCCACCCGTTCGAAGGCCACGACCTCTCGGGGATTCGTGCATTCCGGTGTGGAGTATTCGGGATGCGCCCCATCGACGTAGAGACGCCCGCCGTTGGCCAATACCTTGTTCAGCTGTCGGTTGTAGTCGGGATTCGGCCGTTCCCGCTCCCCGTCCACTTCGAAGCCGCGGGCGTCGAGCAGCGGATTTTCGTTCTCATAGTCCCAGACGGCGTGCGGCACCGACAGCCCGGGATAATGGCCGATGGCGGCGAGCGAGTTGGTGATGGGATCCGCCAGGGCGGCATCGCGCGAAGCGATGCCGAATTCCGTCTCCGTACCCAGCACCCGAGGTGTTGAAGGAGCGTCCGCCATGGATGATGTTTTACAGATAGTGGCCCGTGGTGACCGTCTCTATCTGACGTGACTCGGTCGGGGCCCCGCTGATCGTTCGGATATGGACGATCTTCTCGCCTTTTTTCCCGGCCACCTTGGCCCAGTCGTCGGGATTCGTCGTGTTGGGCAGATCCTCGTGCTCTTTGAACTCTTCCCTGATGGCCCGGATGAGGTCTTCGGATCTGAGCCCCCGCCCTTCCTGAGCGATCGCGCGCTTGACCGCGTACTTCTTCGCACGCGACACGATGCCCTCGATGAGCGCCCCGCTGGCGAAATCTTTGAAGTAAAGAATCTCCTTCTCCCCGTTGGCATAGGTCACTTCGATGAACTTGTTCTCCTCCGAGGGCGCGTACATCGCCTCCACGGTGATCTGCGTCAGATGCTCGACCAGGGCCTTGGCGTCGCCGCCGTGCCGCTTGAGTTCGTCTTCCGCGAACGGCAGGTCCGTGGAGAGATACTTGGAGAAGATGTCCTTGGCGGCGGCGATCTCCGGCCGGCCGACCTTCACCTTCACGTCCAGCCGGCCTGCGCGCAGCACCGCGGGGTCGATGAGATCCTGGCGGTTGCTGGCTCCGATCACGATCACGTTGCGCAGGCTCTCGACGCCGTCGATCTCGGAGAGGAACTGCGGCACGATCGTCGATTCGATGTCGGACGAAATCCCCGTGCCGCGCGTGCGGAACAACGCGTCCATCTCGTCGAAAAAGACGATGACCGGATTGCCGTCGGCCGCCCGTTCCTTGGCCTTCTTGAACACCTCGCGCACCTGCCGCTCGGATTCTCCGACGTACTTGTTGAGCAACTCGGGGCCCTTCACATGGAGGAAGTAGCTCCGGACTTCCTTGCCGGTGAGGTGGCCGAGCTTCTTGGCGATGGAATTGGCGACGGCCTTGGCGATCAGCGTCTTGCCGCAACCCGGCGGGCCGTACAGGAGCACACCCTTGGGCGCGCTGAGATGGAATTCCGCGAACAGCTCGGGATGCAGGAAGGGCAGCTCGACGGCGTCGCGCACTTGCTCCAACTCACGCTGGAGTCCGCCGATACGGGCGTAATCCACGTCCGGCACTTCTTCGAGAACGAGTTCCTCCGCTTCCGACTTGGGCAGCTTCTCGATGACACAGCCGGACCGGGGATCATAGAGCAGGTGGTCGCCGACGCTGAGCCGTTCCAGGAGAAGCGGATCGCCCAACTCCGCGACTTTCTCCTCGTCGAAGTGCAGCGTGACGAGCGCCCGGTTCCCCTCGAGCAGATCCTTGAGCCGCACCACCTCGCCCTGCACGTCGAAACCCTTCACTTCGATGACGTTGAGCGCTTCGTTGAGGATCAGTTCCTGTCCCTTCCGCAATTCCTTCCCGTTCACGGAAGGATGGAGGCTGACCTTCATCTTGCGGCCCGACACATAGACGTTGCCGGTGCCGTCATGATTGAGGCTGGAAAAGATCGCGTAGGCCGAGGGCGGCGCAGTCAGCTTTTCGACTTCGGCGCGCAAGGCTTCGATCTGCGCCTTGGCTTCCTGCAGCGTCAGGACGAGCTTTTCGTTTTGCTTGGTGGCTTGATCGAGCTGGTAGCGAGATTGATACAGCCGGCGGATCTCTTCCTCCATCGACTGGATCTGGACTCGAAGCTTCTCGGCTTCGCGGGCCGGTTCGTCATTACGGTGCATCACATCCGCCTCTCCATCGGACAACCGCTTCGTCATTCGCGCGACGGAATCGCGGAGGGACCGGAGTCGGCTCGGACTTCCCTTCTTCCCGCTCATCAATGACCATCCAAGGAAGCGTCAATCCGTTTGCACCACTATAGAAGTCCAAGTCTGCGTGGATTCTATCATCCGGTATTTTCATGGTCAACAGGACGACCGGTTCCCGCGCGCGTGCATCGTGCGTTTGCGGCGAGGACGTCACGACGATCACGACGCCGCATCGACCAACTCGCGCGCGGCTCGCTCGACGTCGGGCGCCGAGAGAATGGCCGCGATCACGGCGACGCCGAATGCGCCGGCCCGGCGAACGTCGCGCGCGCGTGCGGCGGTGATGCCGCCGATGCCGAGGACCGGGACACGCACCCGCGCGCAGATGTTCTCCAGTTCGTGCAGGCCCAACGGGGGACCGAACGAGACTTTCGACGGTGTCGCATAGAGAGGACCGAAGACGACGTAGTCCGCTCCCTCGGATTCCGCGCGCAGCACGTCCTCGCCGGAATGTGCGGAGACGCCGACGAGACGATCGGCCCCGACCAGCCGTCGCACCACGGCGACCGGCAGGCTGTCGCTGCGCAGATGGACGCCCGCGTGCTCCATCGCGAGGGCGAGATCCACACGATCGTTGATCAGCAGCCGGCAGCTCGCCGGATCGGCAAGGGTCCGCACCTCGCGCGCGAGGGCCAGCAGAGCGTTCGTGGAGAGGTCCCGCTCGCGCACCTGCACGGCGGTGACGCCGCCGCGCAGCGCGTGTTCCACCACCGAGCGCAGGGGCCGTCCACCGGTCCGGTGCCGGTCCGTGACGAGAAGAAGACGAGCGTCGAAGCGAGGCATGAGATGTTGGGAGATTCCGCGAAATGCGCTTCACGCTCCACGAGCGACGCCCTCAGAGCATCCCTTCGATCGGGCTGCTCGCCGTCGCGTAGAGCCTGCGCGGAATACGTCCGGCCTTGTAGGCGAGCCGTCCCGCATGCACCGCGTACCGCATCGCCTCCGCCATGGCAATCGGATCCTGGGCCCCGGCGATCGCGGTATTCATCAACACGGCGTCGGCTCCGTACTCCATGGCCAGCGCGGCATCGGAGGCAGTCCCGACGCCGGCGTCCACCACGATCGGCACCTTGACCGTCTCCATGATGATCTTCAGGTTGTAGGGATTACGGATGCCCAGCCCGGACCCGATCGGCGCGGCCAAGGGCATGACCGCCGGGCAACCGATGTCGACCAGCTTCTTGGCGACGATCGGATCGTCGTTCGTGTAGGGCAGCACGATGAAGCCCTCCTTGACCAGAATCTTCGCGGCCTCGAGCAGGCCCACCGTGTCGGGGAAGAGGGTCTTCTCGTCGCCCAGGACTTCCAGCTTGATCAGATCGGAGACGCCCGCGGCCCGCGCAAGCCTGGCGTAGCGCACCGCGTCCTCGACCGTGTAGCAGCCGGCGGTGTTCGGGAGGATGATGTACTTTTTCGGATCGAGGTAGTCGAGCAGGTTTTCCTTGGATCGATCCGTGATATTGACCCGGCGAACGGCCACCGTGACGACGTCGGCCCCGGAGGCTTCGATGGCTTTTTGGGTTTCCGCAAAGTCCTTGTACTTGCCCGTTCCGACCCACAGCCGCGACTTGAACTCGCGGTCGGCAATCACCAAGCGATCGTCATACATGGCCACCGCCCTTCTCCATAGGTACATATATAGAGGAAGCGGCTCCGGCAGTCTCGGTGCCGCCCCCGATAAAGCCCAGGATTTCGATCCGATCTCCTTCTTGAAGGCCCCGCCGATCGAACTCCGCCCGATCCAGGATTTCCAGATTGAGTTCCACGGCCACCCGTTCGGTCTTGACGGCGAGTTCGCGCAGCAAGTCGCCGACAGTCCCGCCGGACTGAAAACCCCGCGGCTCCCCGTTCACACGGATTTGGATCGACCTGGTCATCACCGCATCCTAGGTAACCGGAATTCCCGTTGTCAACAAAGCCTCCGGCTGCTCCCTTGTCAGCGGACACCCGCGGACGGCAGAATGGGAGTCATGCAGATTCCTCTCAATAATCAGCGGATTGCCGCGACCTTTCGCGCCATGGCCGACCTGTTGGCCAGCCAACGGGCCAACCCCTACCGGGTCCGGGCGTACCGGCGGGCCGCCGACTCGATCCTCGGTCTAGAGGAAGACCTCGCCTCGGTCGCCCGGCGGCAGGCGCTGGAAGAGATCGACGGAATCGGACGGGAGCTGGCGGAAAAGATCGAGGAGTTTCTGCGGACGGGGAGCGTGAAGGCCTACGAATCGCTGAAGACGCCCCTCCCTGAGCCGGTCAAGGAGTGGGCAGCCCTGCCCGGCCTCTCGGACTCGCTCGTCACCTACCTCTACACCCGCCTGAGCATCACGACGCTGGAGGATCTCGAACGGCTGGTGCGTTCCCACATGCTGCGCACGGTTCCGGGCTTCACCGGACCGGAAGACGCGCTGTTGAATGCGATCGCTTCGCTCCGCTCGCGCACGCAGCCTACGACGGACGCAGCTCCTTGAAAATCTTCCAGGTCTTGAGCATCTCCACCGCCTTCTGCAGCTGCACGTCCTGCTCCAGCGCCAGATCGCCCAACGCATCGACCGGCGGGGCCGCAGCCGGAGCGCTTCCGTTCTTCGTCGCCGCCTCCTCGGTCTTTCCACCAGCCGAGGACTGCTCCTTCCCCGATGCGGCGCCGGGTTTGGCCTTGACGTCTGCGTCCTTCTCTGCCGGCTTGGCGTCGGCCTTCGCCACCGTGGCCGGCGCCTGGGGCTTCACGACGATGTCCGGTGTGATGCCGGTGGATTGGATCGACCGCCCCTTCGGCGTGTAGTACTTGGCGGTGGTCAAGCGCAGCCCGGATCCGTCGCCCAGGGGGAGAATCGTCTGCACCGATCCCTTGCCGAAGGACGTCGTGCCCACGATCACGGCGCGCCCGTAATCTTGCAGCGCTCCGGCCACGATCTCCGAGGCGCTCGCCGAGCCCTCGTTGACCAGGATGATCATCGGCGCATCGTCCATCTGATCCTTTCCCTTGGCGAACCATTCGTCCTTCTTGCTCTCACGGCCCTTCGTATACACCACGAGCTTGCCGTTCGGCAGGAACTGCTCCGACACTTCCACGGCCGCCGTCAGAAGCCCGCCGGGATTGTTCCGGAGATCGAGGATCGTGGACTGCAGCTTCTGTTCTTTGAACTGCTTCAGCACTCGGCCGAGATCCCGGCCGGTGGCCTCCTGGAATTGCGTGAGCCTCACATAGCCGATGTTGTCCATCACCTTCGACTTGACGCTCTCGATCTTGATCGTGTCCCGCACGAGTGTGAATTGGAGCGGATCCGTCGTGCCGTCCCGTTGAATCGTGAGGTTGACCTTGGTGCCTTTGGGACCCCGCATCTTCTGGACCGCGTCCATCAGCGTGAGGTCCTTGGTCGTCTCGTCGTTGACCTTCGTGATGTAGTCGCCCGCCTTGATCCCCGCACGGAAGGCCGGTGTGCCCTCGATCGGCGCGATGACCGCCAGCCGATTTTCCTTCACCCCGATCTGGATGCCGACGCCCCCGAACTCCCCTTTCGTCTCGACCTGCATCTCCTTGTACATCTCGGGCGTCATGTAGGCGGAATGGGGGTCGAGCGTGGAGAGCATCCCGCGGATTGCACCCTGAACGAGATCCTTCACTTTCGTTTCGTCGACGTAATTTTTTTGGACCTGGGTGAGAACCTCGGAGAAGGTCTTCAACTCCTCGTAGGTCTCGGTGGCATGACCGGTGCGCTCCCACCCCTTGCCGATCACCACTCCGAAGACCAGCGCCAGACCGATCACCGGACTCAACAGCCAGAATCGCCGCCGTGGATGCCGTTCCATAATCCTCAGTCCTTTCCTTCCGGACAGTCCGTATTGCGTTCCTGTCCCGCCCCCCGAGAGCCGAAGTTCCGTGTCCGAATCTCGGGCCTGCTCATGCTACCGTTTCGTCAACCATTGCAGCGGATCGACCGGCTCGGCCCCTTCCCGCAGCTCGAAGTATAAAGTATTTTCCTTCGTCATGCCCGTGTCTCCGGTCTCGCCGATGGCCTGATTCGCCGTCACCTGCGCGCCCACCGTCGTCAGGATTTTCGAAGCATGCGCATACAGCGAAAAGAATCCATTGGCATGATCCAGGATTATAACGAGTCCGTAGCCTTTCAACCAGTCCGCATAGACGACCGCCCCCGGCATGACGGCGTGGATGAGACTTCCCTCGGTCGCGCGGATCTCGATCCCCTTCCGCTGGACGTAGGTGTTGAAGGTCGGGTGCTTCTGGCGCCCGAAGTAGGACATCACGCTGCCGTCCACCGGCCAGGGGAGCGTGCCTTTGACTCCGCGGTGCAGGGAGCCGGCCGCCGGCGGCCTGGCCAAGGCCGCGCGCCGCCGCTGCTCCAATTCGCGCAGCAGGCTGTCGATCCGCGCGGCCGACTTTTCCAGCTCCTGAAGCGCCCGTTCCGACGACTCCTTTTCCTGCGTAATCTTCGTGAGATAGAGCTTTTTCTCCTTCTTGACCGAACCCATTTCGTAGAGTTGCTTCTCGGTGCTCTGCTTGTAGGCTCGCATGCCGGCCCGGGCCGCCTCCCGCTGCCGCTCGGCCTCCTCCATGTTGTTGACGTCGGACTTGAAGGTTTCGAGCAGCGCATAGTCCCGTTCGGACACGGCCGACAGGTACTGGAGCCGGCGTTGAAAATCGCCGTACGAATCGGAGGCCAGCAGGGTCCTCCAGTAGCCGAACCGTCCTTCCATATATTGCACGCGCAGGCGTGCCAGGATGGCGTCCCGCCGCTGGCGAATGCTTCCCTGCAACCCGGCAATCTGTTGATTGATGCTTTCGATCTCCTGGTCCTTCTTGCGGATCTTCCGGCTGACGTCCTGGTTCGCATGTCGCACCCGCACGAGCCGTTCATCGAGGGTCTGCAGGCCCTGCAGCAGCGAGTCGCGCTTCTTACCCGCCTCATCCGCCTGCTTCCGCTTCTCCTCGATCTGGTCCTTCAGCTGTTCGAGCATTTTGCGCTCTTTTTCGATCTTGTCGCTGATCGCGTCGGCCGAGACCAGGGACGGCATCCCCAGCGACAACACGAGGCAGCCAACAAGCCGGAACCCCGCCGTCCGGTTTCTCATGCCTTGGCCTCGTCGAACCGTCGAAGCGAGACGAAGCTGCCGGCGCAACCAAGCGTCATCCCGACGGCCACCAGCGCCAAACACAGCGGGAGCGGGAAGAATGCCAGCAGATTGTCCAGCCCGCTGAGTTTCCCGGTCGTCCGCATCTCCTGTCGAAACAGCTCGTACAGGAATTTGAGCATGAGCAGCGAGATCGCGCTTCCCAGGCCGCCAAGCACGGCCCCTTCCAGCAGATAGGGAATGCGAATGAAGCCGGTGGTCGCGCCGATCAGCCGGAGAATGGCGATTTCATCCCGCCGCGCCAGCAAGGTCAACCGGATGGTGTTGGCAATGATCGTCACCGCCGCCGCGGAGAGGATGACCCCGATGCCGATAGCGACGAGCTCGATGGACCGGATCACCATGGCCAGCGCATCGATCCACTCCTGGTTGTAATCCACCTTGGCGACGCCGGTCATCCCTTGCACGCGCGCCGACCAGCGCTTCACGGCATCCAGCGATCGAAAGGCAGGCCCGAGCGTCACGACGAAGGACGCCGGAAGCGGATTCTGCCCCAGGCCTTCCAGCAGATGGGACTCCGCCGGAAACTGATCCTTGAATTCCCCGAGAGCCTGCTCCTTTGAGACGAAATGGATCGCCGCCACGGCATGGTCGCCGCGCAACTGCTGCTCAAGCTCGGCCTGTGCGTCGGCTGTGAGCTGATCCCCGAGGTAGACCATGATCTTGATGTCTTCCTGGAGCCAGCCGGCCGCCGCGCGCAGGTTCACGTAGAGGAGCAGAAATACTCCGACGCAGGCCAGGGTGAAGGCGGTGGTGAGGATCGCCACCATGGTCGTGGTGCGGTTGGTCCGCAAGTTGACCCAGGCTTCCCGCAGGAGATAGTACAGCGTTCTCATGCCGGCACCCACTGTTCCGGCGCGAGCGTTCCGTGGGACAGGGTGATCACCCGCCGGTTGACCTGCGCCATGACCTGAGGGTCGTGGGTCGCGACTACCACGGTAGTGCCGCGCGCGTTGATCAGCTTGAAGAGCTCGATGATCTCGGCCGTGAGGCCCGGGTCGAGATTGCCGGTCGGCTCGTCCGCCAGGAGCACCACCGGACCGTTGACGATGGCTCGGGCAATGCAGACGCGCTGCTGCTCTCCGGTGGACAAGACCACCGGCAACTGATCCCGTTTGTGCTCGACCCCGACGGCGCGCAACGCTTCGGTGACCTTGCGCCGGATGTCCTGTCCTGAGACGCCCTGTACCAGCAGCGGAAGGGCGACGTTGTCGAACACCGTCTTCTTCGCCAGCAGACGGAAATCCTGGAACACGGTACCCACCTTGCGCCGCAGGTAGGGAATGTCCCTCTGCTTCAGGGCGGTCACGTTCTTGCCGTACACGAAGACCTGCCCATCGTCCGGCCGTTCGGCCCCGATCAGCATCCGGAGCAGGGTGGATTTCCCGGCGCCGCTCGCCCCCATCAGCAGCACGAATTCGCCTTTCTCGATTTCCAGGGTGACGTTCGACAGGGCCGGCCGCCGGTCGTACTGCTTGGAGACGCGGATCAGTTCGATCATGGAGGCTACCAGCGGAGATCGTCGCCCGGGACTTCGAAAGCGTTGCAGATATGCTCGATTCGGGCCGGTCCGGCCCCCGTCTCCTGCAGCAGCACGACGTCGAATCGGCAGGACCGGCGGCTCCAATGGTGCCGCGCGAGAAATTGCGCGGCAAGGCGGATCAGTTTCTGCTGCTTCCGTTCGTGCACGGCATAGACGGCTCCGCCGAACTCCTCGGTCCGGCGCGCCTTGACCTCCACGAATACCAGTGTCGGTCCGTCTTCGGCGACCAAATCCAGCTCACCCGCAGAAGAGCGCAGATTTCTCGCGATGATCCGATAGCCTTTGCGGATCAACAACGCCTCCGCCGCCGCTTCTCCTTCTTGCCCAAAGAGCCGTCTGGGGTCAAGGATTCTCACTGAACCCCTCATCCATATCCATGAAGGACATATCGACGTGCCGGACCGGCGACGGAGACAGGACTTGCGCGACCGGCGCGAAGGTGCGCCGATGGATCGCCGACGGTCCGTGCTCGGCCAGGCGCTGCCGGTGTTCTTCCGTTCCATAGCCCTTGTGGGACAGGAAATTATACTGCGGATAGAGGGCATGATACTCCGCCATGAGTCGGTCGCGTGTCACTTTGGCGACGATGGAGGCGGCGGCGATGGAGACGGACAGCGCATCGCCCTTGATGATGGACCGAACCGGCAGCGTCGACCCCGGCAGGCTGACGGCGTCGACGAGCAGGCAATCCGGCACGGGCGAGACGGCCGCGACGGCGCGGTACATCGCCAGGCGCGTGGCCTCCAGGATATTCACGCGGTCGATCTCCTCATGAGAGGCCGAACCGATGCCGATGGCGACGGCCCGCTGCGTGATGAGGATGAAGAGGTGGTTGCGCTCGGTTTCGGTCAGTTGCTTGGAGTCGTCGACCCCGACCAAGCGGCACCGGCTCGGCAGGATGACCGCGGCGGCGACGACGGGGCCGGCGAGCGGCCCCCGTCCCGCTTCATCGAGACCGGCGATCCGGCGGTAGCCGCATCGCCTGGCCTCCAATTCAAATTCTTCGGTAGGGCCCACGAAGTCGCCTTCACCTGGAGGTCGTCGCGGCAACCGGTCCTCGTGGTCGAGAGAAAACGGAATCGATCAGACGTGTGCGGGAGACTGGGATTCGACGCCGGCCTCCGCCGATTCCTCCGCGCGCGCAGCCTGGGCCTGGGCTTTGCCGTCGCCCACAAACTCCCGATCTTCCACGCGGGAGAACTTGCCCTTCTTCCCCCGGAGATAATAGAGCTTGGCCCGCCTGACTTTCCCCTGGCGCACGACGTCGATCTTGGTTACGATCGGCGAATGCAGCGGGAAGATGCGCTCGACGCCCACGCCGTAGGAGATCTTGCGCACGGTGAACATTTCCGTGTTCAGCGTCCCCTTGCGGGCAATGACCGCACCTTCATACACCTGAATGCGTTCCTTCTCGCCTTCAATGACCTTCACGTGCACACGCACCGTGTCCCCGATCTCAAAATGGGGCACCGATTTCTTCGTGAGCGACCGTTGGATTCGTTCCAGCTGATTCATGGCTCAACCCTCCTCCCCGCATCGAACCGGCATGGCCGGCGTGCCTTCGCGAATGATGTCGTCCAACAATTGTCGATCTTCCCGATTCAACACACGATCCCTCAACAGATCCGGCCGCTGCCGATACGTCGTCCGCAACGCCTCCTTGCGCCGCCAGCGGCGGATCACCTCGTGATGGCCGGACAGGAGCACCTCCGGAACGGCCATGCCCCGCACTTCGACCGGCCTGGTGTAGTGCGGATACTCGAGCAGCGATTCGCTGAATGATTCTTCCACGTTCGACGCGGGATCGCCCAATACACCCGGCACCAACCGCGCAGCCGCATCGATCAGCACCAGCGCCGCCAGTTCTCCACCCGTCAGCACGTAATCGCCCACCGAAACTTCCTCCGGCCGCAGCGCCATCTTGACCCGTTCATCAACGCCTTCATAGTGGCCGCAGAGCATCACGAGCGGCCGCGGATCCTCGGCCAGGTTCTTTGCGTATTCCTGCGTGAACGGGCGGCCCTGCGGCGACGGAAACAGCAACCGGATCGACTCGCCCTTCCCCTGGTAGCCCGCCTGGATCTCTTCGACCGCGCGCAGGATCGGCTCGGCCTTCATGACCATGCCGGCGCCGCCGCCGTACGGGACGTCGTCCGCAACCTTATGCTTGTCGAGCGTGTAGTCGCGCAGATTGTGGACCTGCACGGTCAACAGCCCCTTCTCCTGCGCCCGCTTCAGCATGCTGGCACCGACGACAGGGGCGATCATCTCCGGAAACAACGTGATGACGTCACAGCGCATCGCGGTCCTCGACCAGTTCCTTGATCGACCGCACGGTCATGAGCCGGCCCGGTATGTCGACCGCGGCCACGAAATTCTTCACGGCGGGGATCAGGATCTCCCGATCTCCGTCGCGGACGACGATGACGTGTTGTCCGGGTAGTTCCCACATCGCGTCGATCGTTCCCAGCACGCGCCCCCCTTCATCCTCGACCCGCATCCCGATGAGATCGCACTCGTAGAACAGGTCGGAGGGTTCGGCTGTCTGCCCCCTCTCGCGCGGCGGAACCTGGATCAACGTCCCGCGCAGCAGGCCTGCGGCCTCCGGCGTGGTGATGCCGGCAAATCGCATGATGTAGGACGCGCCGGCGCGCCGGACATGCGTGACCTCCTCGTTCCGAACCAGCCCTTCGGCTCCGACGACGCTCACGGACCTCAAACGGTCGAGTCGGCCGGGCACATCGCTCAGCGGGCGAACCTTCACTTCTCCCTTCACACCGAAGGGCCGTTCGATTCTGCCGACGGTGACGCGATCGTCCTGCGCGGCAACCACCGAATTACGCCCCCTTCTTCTTCGCCGTCTTCTCGGTTTCGAACTGCTTCCACAGCCCGGACCGGCGCAACAGCGTCTTGACCGTCACCGTGGGCTGGGCGCCCTGGTGGAGCCATTTGAGCACACGCTCCTGCTTGAGCTCCGGCAATCCCGCCGGCTTGAGCGGATCGAAGATCCCCAAAATCTCCAGAAACCTTCCGTCGCGCGGCTTTCGCGAATCCGCGGCCACGACCCGGTACACAGGGCGTTTATGCCGCCCGGTTCTCGTCAATCGCAAATGAACGGCCACTGTCATTCCTCCTTTGAAATAAGCGAGCTATTTGGAAAAACCCGCTGGAAATACCCGTCAGCCCGGTTGAGTGTCGATCTGGATGGTCCGAACGCCTGCGCCCCCGGGAAGCGGCGCCTCACCTCGAGTTCAGCAGCTGCGCCAATTGCCGCCGCCCGCCCGCGCCCGTCAGCATCTTGGCGAGCTTGCGCGCCGAGAGAAATTGCTTGATCAGGCGGTTGACTTCCATCACGTTGGTCCCGCTCCCACGCGCGATCCGCTTCTTGCGGCTGCCGTTGATGAGCGTATGGTCGCGCCGTTCCCGCCGGGTCATCGAATCGATGATCGCGACCACGCGTTTCATCTCCCGTTCCGGCACCTGGCCCTCCATGGCCCCCCGGAGCTTCTGGCCACCCGGCAGCATGCCCAGAATCTGATCCAACGATCCAAGCTTGTTGACCTGCGCCAACTGAGCGCGGAAATCTTCCAGCGTGAAGGTATTGCTCGTCAGGCGCTTCTGCGCCTCTTCCGCCTGTTCGCGCGTGAATGTTTCCTGCGCCTTCTCGATCAGGGACAGCACGTCGCCCATCCCGAGAATGCGGGAGGCCATGCGGTCCGGATGAAACAGTTCCAGCGCGTCGAGCTTTTCCCCCACACCGAGGAACTTGATCGGCTGGCCGGTCACCGCGCGGATGGACAGAACCGCGCCGCCCCGAGCATCGCCTTCCACCTTGGTGAGGATCACGCCCGTCATTCCGACCCGCTCGTGGAACTGCGTGGCCATGTTGACGGCATCCTGTCCGGTCATCGCATCGGCGACCAGCAGCACTTCGTGGGGCTGCACCGCGGCTTTCACCGCCACGAGTTCCCCCATCAACGCATCGTCCACATGCAGACGGCCGCCTGTATCCAACACGACCACGTCGAAACCCTGGTCCGTTCCGCGCCGGACGCCGTCCTTGCAGATGCGCACCACGTCGGCCTGCGAAGCGCCGGTCTGATCCTGCCGGTGCACCTCGACCTGAAGATCCCTTCCCAAGGACGCTAACTGATCCCCCGCGGCGGGGCGTCGCGGGTCGGCCGCGACCAGCAGCACGCGGCGGCCTTGCTGTTTGAAAAACCGGGCCAGTTTTCCGCAGGTCGTGGTTTTACCCGCGCCCTGCAACCCCACCATCATGATGACGGTCGGAGGCATCGAAGCAAGGGTAAGGCCGGCCTTCTCTCCGCCCATCATGGTCCGGAGTTCGTCCCAGACCACTTTGACGACCTGGTGGCCCGGCGTGAGGCTTTGCAGTACTTCCTGGCCGACGGCTTTCTTCCCGACCCGTTCGACGAAGTCTTTGACGATCTTGAAATTGACGTCCGCTTCGAGCAGCGCCAGGCGGACTTCCTTCATGGCTTCCGCGATGTTCTGCTCGGTCAACACACCGGAGCCGCGAAGCTTCTTCAGGATCTTTTCGAATTTTTCGCTGAGCGCGTCGAGCATATCGTCACAAAGAAAAAGGCAATCGAAGCCGCTGCGTCCAGATCTCCGATCGCCTGGAAAAATCTAGCAAAAGAGCACCGGCCAGTCTAATGAACCGTTCCGGTGAAGTCAAGGGATCGACACCAGCATTTTGTTGACATGCCCAGGGCCTTTCGTTATGGTCCTGAACATGAATCGTTGAGTGTCCTCAACGGGTTATGAGGTCGTGATCGT
Source organism: Nitrospira sp. (assembly GCA_047150005.1). Taxonomy (GTDB): domain Bacteria; phylum Nitrospirota; class Nitrospiria; order Nitrospirales; family Nitrospiraceae; genus Nitrospira_C. The sequence goes on from AP038806.1 coordinate 578,277, forward strand.
GAGAAAGTCGCCCTGGGTTCTACTCATCTTTCTCCTCATCGGAGGACTCCTAGGCGGGGTTTTGGGGGAGATTCTCCGCGTGATGGCGCCGCAAGGCACCATTCAGACCATCTTCGCCACCAATTTCACGCCGGGCATCAGTCCGCCTCTGACAATCGATCTGATCCTGCTCAAGCTGACGTTGGGGTTCAGCCTGAAGATCAGCCTGTTGAGTCTGCTGGGCATGTTTCTCGGCGTGTACCTCTACAAAAACGTCTAATGAGGATGTTGAATGATCCCGCCAGCTCACCGGCCGGGCTTTTGGAATATCCTATTGAATATACTTGGAGTTCGGCACTAACTCCCGGACTTCAACTCCAGGTCTCTGAGCTTCAGCGCCCGGATTCGGTTTCTGAGGACGGCGGCCCGTTCGAACTCCAACAGCTTGGCCGCCTCTTTCATGTCGCGCTCCAACCGTTGAATTAATTCGGCACTCGAAGGCTCCGCCCCGTAGGACGGCTCCGCATCCGCCGCAAGCTCGAGCTGGACCGGATCCGGTTCGACGCCGGGATAATCCAGCACCGGAATACTCTTTCTGATTGAGGTCGGCTCGATGCCGTGCCGCTCGTTATATTCGCGTTGGATCTTGCGGCGGCGCGCGGTTTCATCCAGCGCGGCTTTCATGGAGTCGGTCACCGCGTCGCCGTAGAAAATCACCCGCCCGCGGACATTCCGGGCGGCCCGACCGGCGGTCTGCACGAGCGAGCGATACGACCGCAGATACCCTTCCTTGTCGGCGTCCAGAATCGCCACCAGGCTGACCTCCGGAAGATCGAGCCCTTCCCGGAGCAGATTGATCCCCACCAGCACGTCGAACTGTCCGCGCCGAAGATCCCGGACGATCTCGGCCCGCTCCAAGGTCTTGATGTCCGAATGCAGATAGCGCACCTTGACCCCCAACTCGTGATAGTACTCGGTCAGGTCCTCGGCCATGCGCTTCGTGAGGGTGGTGACCAGCACACGCCCTCCCTCGGTGGTCTCCCTCCGAACTTCCTCCAACAGATGATCGACCTGCCCCTTGGCCGGATGAAGTTCGATGATCGGATCGAGCACCCCGGTGGGCCTGATGATCTGCTCGACGACGTCTCCCTTCACATGGTCGAGCTCGTAGGGACCGGGCGTCGCGGACACATAGATCACCTGATTGAGGCTGCGCTCGAATTCGTGAAACTTCAGGGGTCGGTTGTCCACCGCCGAAGGCAGCCGGAACCCGTACTCCACCAACGTCCGCTTTCGCGAATAGTCCCCTTCGTACATGCCGCCGACCTGAGGCACCGTCGCGTGGGATTCGTCGATGATCAACAGGAAATCCTTCGGAAAATAGTCGATCAATGTCGGAGGCGGTTCGCCGGCGGCCCGCCCGCTCAAATGACGGGAATAGTTTTCAATCCCGTGGCAGTAGCCCATCGCGCGGATCATTTCGAGATCGAACTTGGTGCGCTGCGCGATGCGCTGCGCTTCGACGAGCTGGTTTTGCCGCTTGAAAAACGCCACTCGCTCGTCGAGTTCTTCTTCGATGCCCGTGATCGCCCGCTCGTACCGGTCGGGGGCGATCAAATAGTGCGTGTTCGGATAGACGGCGATCTTGGGCAGCTTCCCCAGCGACTTGCCGGTCAATGGATCGATCTGATGAATGGCGTCCACGACGTCGCCGAACAGTTCGATCCGGACGGAGCTGGCCTCCTGCGAAGCCGGAAAAATCTCGATCACGTCGCCGCGGGCGCGAAACGTCCCGCGATGGAAATCAATGTCGTTGCGGGCATACTGAATCTCCACGAGTTTCGCGAGAATCTTTTCACGCCTGATCTCCATCCCCTCTTCAAGGTACAGGAGCATGTCGTGATAGACCTCCGGAGAGCCCAACCCGTAGATGCAGGACACGGACGACACGATCAGCACGTCATTGCGTTGCAACAGCGACGTCGTCGCCGCGTGCCGCATCTGATCGATGGCATCGTTGATCGAGGAGTCTTTGGCGATGTACGTGTCCGTCTGCGGAAGGTAGGCTTCGGGCTGGTAGTAGTCGTAGTAGCTGATGAAGTATTCGACTGCGTTATGCGGGAAAAACTGCTTGAACTCCTGATAGAGCTGACCCGCCAGGGTCTTGTTATGGACGAGGACGAGCGTGGGTTTTTGGATCCGCTCGACCACGTTGGCCATCGTGAAGGTCTTGCCCGACCCGGTGACGCCGAGCAACGCCTGATGCCGGCGTCCGGCTAGAACGCCGGACGCCAGCTTGTCGATGGCCTGACCTTGGTCTCCGCATGAGGTGAACGGAGCCTCGAGTTGGAACTGCGGCATCGGCACCCCCAGGCCGTTACTGTAACACAGGCCCTCGCCGCCCCGCGGCGGGGCGCGATGCCGCCATCGCCGGACCCGTACGCAGCCGTCAGCGCCCGAATCCGGTCGAACGGACCGGCGACACGGCTCGCCGATGCAGCCCGTCACCGCTCCCATTGGCCCGATGGATCGGTTCGTTGCGACGGCGATGCCGGTGGTGCGGCTGCTGCTCGCCGGGCGAAGGCACGACCGCAGGAGGCAACGCGGCAAACGCCGGCAGCGGCAGCTTCTTAGTTTGGATCCGCAGCTGCCTCACCATCCGCAAATACTCCCGCTCCTCCGCCTCCGAGAGAATGAGATACGTGGCTCCCTCTTTCTCCGCGCGCCCGGTTCGGCCGGTCCGGTGCACGTATGAATTCGGATTGCCGGGGAGCTCATAGTGGATCACTTGCGCCACGTCAGGAATGTCCAAGCCGCGTGCCGCCACGTCGGTCGCGACCAACGACCGGATCCGGCCTGAACGGAATGCACCCAGCGTCCGTTCCCGTTGGGCCTGACTGTGATTCCCGGTGATCGAACCGACGGAGGCCGGCTCTCCGCCCAGCTTCGCGGCCAAGCGCCGCACCTTGTACTTCTGGTCGCAAAATACCATCGACCGCTCGCCCGCCTTCACGGATTGCAGCAATGTGTGTACGAGCTGCGTGCGCGACTGCTCGGCGGGCACCACGTAGTAGGCATGCGTAATCGTGGCGGGGCTGCTGATGCCGGGATCCACCGAGATCCGTGCGGGGTCGCGTTGCATGCTCCTGGCGAGTTCCTGGATCTCCGGCGAAAACGTCGCGGAAAACAGCAGAGTCTGCCGCTCGCGCGGCAACAGGCCGAGGATGCGCTGGATGTCCCGCAGGAAACCGCGATCCAACATCTGATCGGCTTCGTCCATGACCAGCCAGGTGACCGCGCCCAGATGGAGATGGCCCGAGCCGGCGAGATCCAGCAACCGTCCGGGGGTTCCGACCACGACCAACGGCGGCCGCTTGAGCGCGCGGTAGTGCCGTTCGATCGGCGTCCCGCCGTACACGGCGAGCGACGTCACGGACGGCGGAGCGTACTTGCGCAACTCCATTTCGATCTGCAGCGCCAACTCGCGGGTCGGGGCCAAGATCAGGTACTGAGGACACCGCCCCTGCGCGGGGCCAGCGGCTGGCCGCAGGGCCCGCTCGATCATGGGCAGCAAAAACGCCAAGGTCTTGCCGCTGCCGGTCTTGGCCTGAGCCATCACATCGCGGCCCTCCAAGGCGGGGGGCACCGCTGCTTGCTGAATCGGCGTCGGCACGGTAATCCCGGCCTGCTGCAGGCGCTGGGCAAGAAAAGGGGGTAAATTCATCTGAACAAACTTAGACATAGCACTCCTTCTGTGGATGACTTCCCGGGACTGCAAGTCGACCGGTCACACGGTCGAGAGACGCATCGTGAGGATGGGCAATTCTAGGAAGAGAACGGGGCCGTCGACGCGACGGCCCCGACATGAACCGACTGCGGCGCGGGCTTAGTGCCGGCCGCCACCAAACCCGCCGCGGCCTCCGCCGCCTGAGCGTGGTTCCTGGGGGCGGGCTTCGTTGACCGTCAACGTGCGGCCGCCCAGTTGGGTACCGTTCAACGCAGTGATCGCAGCTTGCGCTTCCGAATCATTGGACATTTCCACGAAGCCGAAGCCGCGGGATTGTCCGGTGAACTTATCAGTGATGATTCGGGCTGACGCCACCGCCCCATGGGCAGCAAACAAGTCGCTCAGTTGCTGCTCGGTCGTGGAATACGGCAAACCCCCAACATAGATCTTCGAACCCATTGGGTTCCTCCTTTGAGAAAATAGGTGTTGTCTTGGACTTGAGCAGAGGCGAGGAAGGAATGGGCCGAAGACGCAAACACGATGGCGACTTAGGTCTGGCTTCCGATCAGATCCCCGGGCAGAACCAAAACAACATCAGGTATCAGGCCTTGTCACTCTCCGCTATCGCGCCACCAGGCCTTTCGTAGCGCTGCAATTTTGGACTGTACCGCACAACGGTAGGGAATTGCAAGCATCAAGCGGGATTGTCAGCCCATCCGACTCGGGTCAGTAGGCGGCGGGCGCAGACAAGGGTCGTTGTGAAAACAGCGGGATCGCGTGCAAGCTATCGAAATACAAAGATGAATTCCCCAGAACCACCAATCCCACCTCGCCGAGTCCGAGCGAATGGTCCTGAATCGACAGGACCAACGAACCGTCGAAAAACGTTTCGATGAAATCTTTGCTGATGATCGTGTTCCGTTGAATTCTGAGTGAATGCCAGTCCACGCCCTTGGGAACAATAGCGGTCTGTCCGAGCACTGTCACCTTTCCGTCGACCACTCGGACGACCTCCAACTGCTTGGACGAGAGATCGACGATCGCGGCATAGAATTGCGACGCATCCTTCAAACCTATGACGATCCCTCCCCGCCCCGTCCCCCCCTCGGCAGGAAAACTCAGACGAACCGAGACGTCGGGATATTCATACTGCAGCTTGCTTGCGACAAGCATCCGGTAGCAGGTCTCCTGCTTGCATGAGGCCACGGCCTTGAGCATGTTGGGAGGCGACGGAGCCCCGGGGTCCGACTCGATCGTCCACGTTCCCGCGGATTCACCGCCGGACGTGAGTTGGGAAAATTCCGCCGGCGTTTCGGCCGGACGCTGTTGGTCGAAGGTCCAGCGGTTAAACAAGCCGCCGGTAATCTGGCCTTTGAGGTTGGCTTCCTTCTCCGTCGTCGTCTCCGCTTGGATCGCCTGCGCCGGCCCGGAAAGGACAGCCGCCTGACTCACAAGGGCCGCGAGCATCACCAGACTGAAGTAGCCGCTGATCTTGAACCGATTCATGATTCGGGCGCTTTCCGTTCGCCGGTCAGAGTCATCATGGACCGGGGATGCCCCATGTCGATGATGTCCCGCTGACGCCGATCCCGCTCACGGAGAATCTCTTTTCGGCGCTGCCAGCGGTTCCACGTCCACCAGTGCAGCTTGTCGCGAAAGGTCACCAGCGGCGGACGGACGCTGCCGCCGGGCGCATGCTGAAAATCGTATCCCTGATGGGTGTTGCGGCGCTCAAAGAACCGCCGGTACAGATGGTCGTAAATGCCTTTTCCCGCCTCGCCTGCCACGACTGTCGCTCCTCATAATAATAACCGTTCGAGTTCTCTGGGTTCGGTCACCGGGGCCGAACAGGTCCGCCCATGACAGACATATGCCGCCGGATTCCCCTGTATGCCCGTCTTTCCGGCAGCCAGCGGCAACTGAGATTCACCCGCGTGCCTCGACTGATCGACCGCCAGCACCACGCGATTCGACAGGTAGAGCTGATGCACCGTCGTCACGAGCGCCTCCGTCAACGGATTGCCACGCGGTCCGACCACCACGACCTCCCTGGGCTGGGACACAAGCCAGTCCGCGGCGCCCAGCATGGCAGAGGCGCCATATGGATTCTGCGCCATCGCTCGATGGAACAGCGTTACGATCCGCCGCGCCCGCTCATAATACCCTTCCTCTCCGGTGAAAGAGAAGAGCCTCAGGAGAAAGGCGGCGAAGACGGCGTTGCCCGAGGGCAGAGCACCGTCGGTCCCCGACATCATCCGCTGGAGCAGGGCTTCGTGATCGTGGCTCGTGAAGAAGCAGCCCCCCGCCGCATCGTCCCAGAAGTGTCTGAGAGCGGCTTCCGCAATCTCGCGCGTCTGTTCGAGATACCATCGGTGCGAGGTCGCTTCAAATGCATCGAGCAAGGCCGTCGCCAACCAAGCCGCATCGTCCAGATACCCATTCAGTCGCCCATGCCCGGCCGTGATCGTCCGGTGCACCCGCCCATCCGCATAGGCATAGTCCACCAGAAAGGTCAGCGCCCGCTCGGCGGTCGCCAGATAGGCCGTTGTGCCGAAGGCATGATAGGCGTCCAGGAACGCACAGACCATCATGGCATTCCAACCGGTCAACATGTTCTCGTCGCGCGCCGGCCTGGGACGCCGATCACGAACGACCAATACCTTCCCCCGCGCCGGTCTTAAGAATGCGTCGGCCTGCTCCGCCTCGTCGGCGGAAGCCTCGACTCCACCCAACCGATGCAGCACGTTCTTCCCGTCGAAGTTCCCGCCCTCCGTCACCCCGTACGCCCGGCAAAATTCCCCACCGAGATCGGCACCAAGAATCGCCATGAGCTCGGCCTGGTCCCACACAAAGAAGGCTCCTTCGCGGCCCTCGCTGTCCGCATCCTGTGCGGCGAAGAAGCCGCCGTCCTGATGGGTCAATTCCCGCTGAACATATTCGAGCGTGTCCTCGACGACATGCCGAAATCGTGCTTCCTTGGTCAGCCGCCAACCGTCCAGGTAGACCCGCACCAACTGCGCATTGTCATAGAGCATTTTTTCGAAATGCGGCACCATCCAGTGACCGTCCACCGAGTACCGGTGAAATCCGCCGCCGAGATGGTCGTAAATCCCGCCCGCCGCCATTCTCCTCAGCTGGAACAAGACCTTCCGCCGGAGCGATTCATCCCCGGGACAGGCGGAAGACCGCAACATGAAATTCAGCGGCGAGACGGTCGGAAACTTCGGCCCGTCGCCGAAGCCTCCATGGACGTCGTCGAAGAGGCTGCCCAGTTTCTTTCCTGCCTCCTGCAGCAGCCGTTCGGTCAACGGCTCGTCGGAACGTTTCGGTAGTCCGACCCGGAGCAAACCCGCCTTGACGCGCTCCACATTCTTCGCCACTTCGTCGCGATGGTGTCGATAGGCTTCGATGACGCCCCGCAGGACGTCCGGAAACCCCGGAAGATTGTGGCGGGGCGCCGGCGGGAAGTAGGTGCCTCCGTAAAACGGTTCCTGGTCCGGCGTGAGAAACATGGTCAGGGGCCATCCGCCGCCTCGGCCCGTAAACACTTGGACCGACTTCTGGTAGATCTCGTCCAAATCGGGCCGCTCCTCGCGATCCACCTTCACGTTGATGAAATCCCGGTTCATGAGCGCGGCGATGTCCGCTCGTTCGAATGACTCGTGCGCCATCACATGGCACCAATGGCACGCCGAGTACCCGATGGAGAGGAGGATCGGCTTATCTTCGGCTTTCGCCCGCGCGAACGCCTCTGCTCCCCACGGAAACCAGTCCACGGGATTGGCGGCATGTTGCCTGAGATACGGACTGGACTCGGCGTTCAGACGATTGGGCGGGTGATCGACAGGCTGCGACTCCACTGTGACTCCTTCTTTCGGCGCTTCCTTATGGTACGCAAACGACCGGAGAGACTGCGATGGGGACGTGTCCCTATGTTATAGTCCCTCGAAGATAGCAGATTGATTCGTCGACACCCGCATGAAATTGTCCTTCCCCTCCGTGTCAATCACCCTACCGAAATGGCGCTGGGTCGGCTTGTGGTCCTGGCTGATTGTCCTGACGCTGTCCTCGGTCGCAGCGCCGGCGGAATCTCCTCCTGCCGCTCCGTCCGGCGACGCTGGTTCCTTGTCCACGGCGTTGAGCTCCATCTCGAGCACGCGCATGCTGGCCGACATCCAAATCCTCAGCGGGCAGGCGTTTGAAGGACGCCAGACCGGCAGCACCGGCGATGTACGGGCTGCAGAATGGGTGGCGGCGCGTTTCGCAGCTCTGCGCCTCACCGTCGCTCCGGTGCTTCCTTCCGAAACGGCCGATTCGTCGTCCTCCACGCACGAGCCGGCTCCGTCCGTGCCGGTATACGTGATCGGCGATGATCCGCACCTGGAGGTCTCGACGGCTCAAGGCGCAACCATCGGCCGCGCGCCTGCCGACTATCTTCCGATTCTCGACTCCCCGCCGGTCCACGTGACCGCATCGGTCGTCTTCGTCGGCTATGGCATTTCCGATCCGGCCCGCGGCTACGACGACTATGCCGGTCTCGACGTGCGGAACCGCATCGTGCTCTTCATGCGGGGCAAGCCGGACCATTATCCCTCGCCCGTTTCTCATGCGGACAAGGAGCGAGTCGCCCGTGAAAACGGCGCAGTCGCCTTTCTGACGGTCACCGGTCCGATCTTGAATCCGTACGAAGTCCGCCGGGGCATGACGACCGCTCCCAGCGCCTTCTACGGTCGCCAGGGCGGCATTCCTCCGCTGCCGGGCGCGTGGATCAGTCCAGCATTCGCGGACCGCCTCCTCTCGTCGGCCGTCCGGGGAGATCAACCGTTGCGCATCTTGCAAGAGAGTCTGAATCAATCCCGCCGCCCCCACTCGCAGCCCACCGGCTCTATGGTCCATATGGCCTGGGACAGCTTGCACACGTCAGGTCCGCTCTACAATGTCGTCGCCAGCATCCCAGGACGACAACCGGACCTCAAGGAACAAACCGTCATCCTGGGCGCCCATCGCGACCACTTCGGACGGCAGGCGGGCTTGCTCTTTCCGGGAGCGGACGACAATGCCTCCGGCACCGCCGTCGTGCTGGAGGTGGCGCGGGTGCTCATGGAATCCGGCCTACAGGCTGCGCGTACGGTCACTTTCGTCTCCTTCAGCGGAGAAGAACAGGGCCTGCTCGGTTCACAGCTGTATGTGAACCGTCGCCCGAGAGATCCCGTGAAACCCAGCGGCATGATCAATGTCGATCATGCCGGCATTGGGAACGGACGGCTGACGGTAGGGATCACAGGTTTCGACAAGCGGGTGGCACAGGATGCGGGGCAGGCGGCGGGCCTCGCTGAGCATCTGGATCTGTTCGGGTTTTTCCCCGGCGGCGACCACGTGCCCTTCAAAGAGGCCGGGGTACCAACCGTCACGGTCGTCAGCGGCGGACCCCACCTCCACTATCACAAGCCGACGGATACGCCGGAGACGATCAACCCAGAAATCCTGCAATCGGCGGCCCGCTACGTCCTCGCACTGGTTTGGCAATTGGCAAACCCGCACGAACGAATTTCTGGGACAGGACACTAGCGACAGCTCATGCTATGGGCTATGGACAACACGGAACCCGGTCATCTGACCAGGCTGGTTCACTTGTTATCAGGGGATGTCGTCGAGGAGTGTCGATTCCATAGGCGCAAGCGGGGCCGCACTTCGTGGGGGTGGCGGAAGCACGATGGGCGAGCCGACTTGGTTGGCTCCTTGAATCAGACCGATCGAAAGCTGCGGCCCCAGTGTCATGACTGCGCCGCTCCATGCCTGGCTCGTAGTGGGGTTTCGGAAGCTGAAGGATTGGAAATTGTTCCCGGGGTTGTAGATGTACCCTTGCGTCCCTTGGTTGTCGATATACAAACTCCCCGGCCCCACTAAACTGAAGAGCGGCGCGACGCCCCCGTCGAATCCTCGTACGCCGGACACCGTTTGCCCCCAAGCCGGCGATCCCACAGCGCTGCACGTCAGCAACAGGCAGGAGGCCGTGATCCAGAAGGTGGGGCGCAAAGGAAGTTCATGACAGTCGTGCATAAACCCATTATAGTATGGGACACCTTCCCTGTCGATCAGTCAAAGGGGGAACTATGGCACAGAGATCGAAAGTGCCCAGGGCCTGCCCGGTGCTTCTGGGCATCGGTCTGACTTGGGCTGCCGGACTTGCCTGGGGCGCGGACGATCTGAAGACCCAGCCGGAAGAGCGACGAGAGGCCATTTCGCTGGCCGACGCGGCGCTGCGAGCGTTGAAGAGTAATCTGGACATCAGTATCAGCCGCCAGACGAAAGAGAGCCGGCTCGCGGACATCACCGTGGAGCAAGCCAAATTCGACCCGACCTTGAGCGTCAACGGACAATACAACCGCTCGGCCAGCCCGCTCAATCGTCCGGTGTTCGGCGGAACCCAGGGCAACCTGACCGATATCCAAACATTCGATCAGCGGACCACCCAAGTGACGGTCGACGCGGTGACCAACCTTGTCACCGGCGGTAATGTCGATTTGAACTATGCTCCGGCGCGAACCAACGTGAACCCGGAGGTCGCCCAGGGGTTCTTGTACAACCCGGCCTATACCAGCAGCTTGGCGCTGACCCTGACACAACCGCTGCTCCGGAACGCCGGCATCGACATCAATAAGACGTTCATCAAGGTGGCCCAGAACAACGCCGACGTGGAGCAACATGTCTTTCGCGATCGCGTGTTGACCGTAATCGCCACGGTCGAGCAGACCTATTGGGAGCTTGTCTTTGCCAACGAGAATCTGAAGGTGGCGCAAGCCGCCCTCAAAGCCGCGCAGGAACTGTTGGCCAGCAACCGGGCCAAGGCCAAGGCGGGCGTCATGTCCATCGTGGATGTCCTGCAGGCCGAGGCCGCCGTCGCGTCACGCGTGGAGCAGGTGCTGGTCGCTGAAAAAGCCATCCGTGATCAGGAAGACCAGCTCCGCCGCCTGCTCAATCCGGGCGAAGAAGACCTGCGACTGGACGTTCGCCTCACTCCGACCGATCCGCCGGTGACGGTGCTGGAACCGCTCAGTCTTCAGGAGGCGATCGACATCGCGATCGATCAACGGCCTGAGGTCGTGCAGGCCAAGAAAAACCTGGACTCCGGCGAACTCAACAAACAGTTCGCGAAGAACCAGCTGCTCCCGACCCTGTCGTTTCAAGGGACGATGGGCCTGCTCGGCTTGGGCGGCGACTATAAGGGCACCAGCGAGCGAAACTTCAACGGAGATTTCTATAATTACGGCGCCGGTCTCGTCCTGAGTTATCCGCTCGGCAATCGCTCGGCCATCAGCACCTATAATAAACGACAGCTGGAGGCGAAGAATGCCGAAGCCGCCCTGGCCAGCGTGCGGCAACAGATCATCGTGGGCGTCCGGGAGGCGGTGCGCCGGGTCCAGACGGATTTCAAGCGCATCGAGACCACTCGTTCCGCCCGCATCATGGCCGAGAAGCAGCTCCAAGCGGAGCAAGAGCGTCTGAAGGTCGGCCTCAGCACGACACGCTTCGTGCTCGACTTCCAGCGAGACCTCGCGACGGCGCAGGGCAATGAACTGCGTGCGACCGTGGACTACAACAAGTCCCTGTCCAACCTTTCGCGGCACAAGGCCACGACGCTGGACCGCTACCATCTCGAACTGCAGTAGCCGCCTGCGATGGCGTCGCAGCCGGGTCGGTCCCTTCAGGATCGCGGCGCGGAACGTGGAGCCGCTTTCGTGCTGCTCCCCATCGCCGCAACGGTTGCGTTTTACGGCCTCCCCTCCCGACTCCAAGATCAACCGACGATCCAGTTCATTCCACAGCTGCTCGGCTATCTGGCTTGCCTTCTGTGGGTGACCCGTAATCCCGGGCTCGTGGCCCGTTTCGGCCTCGAACCGGGCAAGATCGCTACGGGCGTGCTGAGAGGATTGCCTGTCGGCTGCCTGCTGGGTGCCTTCAATTCGTTTGTGATTCTCTGGTGCGTTCCGCGGTTCGGATACGACATTACGTTTCTCACACACACCCCGCACGCCCGGCTCCCGGTCTACCTGATGCTGCCGTGGCTCATTTGCGGCATCGCGGTGTTCGTGGAATTCAACTTCCGCGGCTACCTGCTCGGCCGCTTGCAGTCGCTGGGAACCACGACGTTCGGAGCCGGCCGCCCCCGGCTCGGCTCGAGCCTCGCCGTCGGCCTCAGCGCGCTGGCATTTTCCTTCGATCCCTTCATGGCGCACACGTTCCGCGAGCTTCATTGGATCGCCCTTTGGGACGGGGCGATCTGGGGTGCGCTTCAAGTCGCCATGCGCAACTTGTACGTGCCGATCACCGCCCATGCAGTCGAGGTCCTCGTCATGTATAGTGTCATACGGTCGGTGCTCCTGGGATGAGCGGAGCATGAATCCGTCATTCTCCAGTTACCTCGTCAACGATGTATTCGGCGATCCCGGCGTGTACGTGGACGTGCGCTGGTCGAGGCGCGCGTTGCTCTTCGACCTCGGCCAGAACGATACGTTGGGGCCGACCAGGCTGCTGCGGGCCGGCGACATCTTCATCTCGCACACGCACGTGGATCACTTCATCGGATTCGACGCGGTCCTGCGCGTGGCCCTCGGGCGGGGCAAGACGGTCTGCCTGTTCGGTCCTCCCGGCCTTATCGACAATGTGACCGGGAAACTCCGCGGCTACACGTGGAACCTGGTGGACGGCTATCCCCTCAGGCTGGATGTTCGAGAGTTCCATGCCCGACAGGTCCGGCGGATGCGTTTTCATGCGAGCGACGGGTTCACTCCGGTGGAGGAGGCTTCTTCGTTCCTGACTCCGGATCCTGCGACCGGTCAGTTCGTGGTCCTCGAGGACCCCATGTTCACCGTACGTGCGGTTGCCTTGAACCACAGAATCCCATCGTTTGCCTATGCGCTGGAAGAACAGTTTCATATCAACGTGAACAGGCAGCGGCTGCACGAGGCGGGCCTGCCGGTCGGCTCGTGGCTCAAGGACGTCAAACAACACATCTGGCAGGGCCGAGCCGACGATTTCCGCTTCACCGCCACGTTGTATGACGAGCATCGACGCGAAGAGCGCGACTTCCTCCTGGGCGACGTGAAGGAGCGGTTTCTCACGATCTCGCGCGGGCAGAAAATCGTCTATGTCGTGGACACCCGCTTCGATCCGGACAACGAGGCCAAGATCGTCGCCTTGGCGCATGAGGCCGATACGCTCTACTGCGAGTCCCCCTATCTCGACGCCGATGCGGCCAAGGCTTTCGATCGCTATCACCTCACGGCCCGGCAAGCCGGGTCGATGGCGCGCAAGGCCGGGGTACGGGATTTGGTCGTCTTTCACTTTTCTCCGCGGTATACAGGGCAAGGCGACGCGATCGAACGGGAAGCCATGGACGCGTTCCGCGGTTATTGAGGAGACTCTGTCGTGAATGACCTCGTCAAGTATGGCGTGTATTTCTTGCTCGGGGGCACAATCGTCAGCCTGTCGACCTACTTGGGCTCACAAGGACGTTCTTTTCTCGCCGCCTTCGCCAGTACGTTTCCAGCCATTACCGGCGCGACGTTCCTTCTGATCTACTTGAACGACGGCACGGACTCTCTCGTGGGCTACGCGAAGAACCTCTTATGGTTCATCCCGCCGTGGATCGTCTACGTCGTCAGCATGATCGTCGGGGTTCCGCGTCTGGGATTCTGGCCGGGCGCCGCCATGTCGCTGACGCTGTATATGATGTGTATTGCCCTCCTGAGGATGACGCTACGATGACCGCCGGCACGCCTCATGTGATTCTTCGCGCTCGAAACGGTGTGAGCAGCCTGAGTTCCGGGCTACGGCCCGGCGAGGGAATGATGACGCTCGGTTATTGGAGGGACAGGGTGAATCGGATGGAAGCGGCGCTAGGAAGCGCCGAAGTGCAGACGGCTCATCTCTCTCATCACCAACACCAATTGCTCGATGGTCTCGGTGACGGCCGCGCTGGCCTTGTGCGACGGGCCTTGGCCGCCGGCCCAGATGTCCGGAGGATTATCCAGTTCCAACACGTTCTGACAGAATCTGGTCAATGAGTGCTTCCAATAGATGCCGTCCTGCTCCTGCTGGATGAAATGATCCCGGTCCTCCGAAAAGGGCCGGTCGAATTGTCTGGCTCGCATCTGCCACATCTGCTCCATGGCCTGCTGCCGTTCCCGGCTGAACTCCAACGTCGTGGCCTTTTCGTTCAAGGCGGCAAACAGCCCCCCGATCACCCGCTCGACCTCGGATTCAGGAAACATGCCGACACAGGATTGCACCACGAGATATTTGTGGAACAGAAAGGCTTCGGCGCTGACGCGGGCCTCGTTCGCCGACGGGTCGTAGGCCCGCGCCAATTCCTTCAGGGCCTCGCCGGATCGCCCTTCGAGACTTGAGCCGAGCAGGACCGCCAATTGCCGGCCTAGGCTCAGATAGTCAGATGGCGTAGAAGACCGTGCCATACGAATCGCGACTCCTCTCGTCCGGTCGGTGCGCCGACCCCGTCATGTGATACGCACCCGCGAAGCACACCGCCCCATATTCTCATTCAGCGGGGGAATCCCCAAGACAAAGCGGCATTCCTTCCTCTCGCCACCTAAGCCGCTTCATTGAAGACACCGGCGGCTCTTGCTAGGATGACCGATCTTGCCCTGCTCGGGAGAAACGCGTGTCGCCGCCTATGAAGCCCGAATCCACGGTCCGCAGCCTGATTGTCGAAGGGGCGCGGCAAAACAACCTCAAGAATATTTCCCTCACCCTGCCTCACGATCGCGTCACCGCCGTGACCGGACTGTCCGGATCGGGAAAGTCCTCATTGGCCTTCGACACGCTGTTTGCCGAGGGACAATGGCGCTACGTCGAATCACTCTCGACCTATGCGCGGATGTTTCTCGAAAAAGTCTCCCGTCCCGACGTCGATCGCATCCTCAACGTCCGCCCGGCGATCGCCATCGAGCAGAAAAACCAGGTGCGCACCGCCCGCTCGACCGTGGGGACCTCCACCGAGATCGCCGACCTGCTGCGTCTGCTGTTCGCCAAAATCGGTAAGCCGATCTGTCCGGACTGCGGCCTAGAAGCCCGGGCCTTTCATCCGGACACGGTGGTCGATGACCTGCTCGCCCGTTTCTCCGGCGCACGGGCCATGATCCTCTTCCCGATCGGCGCCCCGACCGCCAAGCAGGAACAAGACTTCCGGCAGGCCCTGCTGACCAGAGGCTATGCCCGCCTCAAGGTCGGAGAGGAGGTCGTCGATTTGCACGACGCGCAGCCGCTTTTTCGAACAGGAGGCGCTCCGTACGTCGTGCTCGATCGCCTGGTCCTTGGACAGGACAACCGGTCGCGTCTCGTAGAGGCCGTGGAAACCGCGTTTCGTGAGGGAGAGGGCCGGTGCGCCGTCGACGTGATCGGCAGCGGCATGCAGACCTACAGCAGCGGGTTTTTTTGTCAGCGCTGCGGCCGGACATTCGAGCCCCTGAGGCCCGTCTTGTTTTCGTTCAATCACCCACTCGGCGCCTGCCCCGAATGCAAAGGCTTCGGCAACGTCTTGCGGTACGATCCGGAGCTGGTGATTCCCGATCACGGAAAATCCCTTGCTCAGGGGGCCGTCGAACCCTGGAGCAAGGCCGGCACCGACTGGTGGCAGAAGCAGATGTTGCTGGCCATGAAGCGACAGGGAGTGGACCTCTCGGCGCCCTTCAAGAACCTGTCTGAGTCGGTTCGGGACCTCCTCTGGAAGGGTAACAAGTCCTTCGACGGTATCAACGATTTCTTCACGTACATGGAAGGCAAGCGCTACAAGCTGCACGTCCGTGTCCTCCTCAGCCGCTATCGCACGCCCGTCAGCTGCCCGAGCTGTCACGGCAGCCGGCTGAAGCCGCAGGCCCGCTATGTGAAGGTCGGCGACAAGGACATCCACCACGTCGCCGAGATGACGGTCGAAGGTGCCGTCGCATGGCTGAACGACCTGACCCTGAGGCCGTTCGAGATGGTGATCGCCGCGGACCTGATCAGACACTTGCGTGCCAAGCTGGGATTCCTGGCGCGGGTGGGACTCGGCTATCTTACATTGGACAGGCAGACCAGAAGCCTCTCAGGCGGAGAGGCGCAGCGCGTGTCGCTGGCCAACCAGCTCGGCGCGAGGTTGGTCGGGACACTGTACGTGCTCGACGAGCCGACCATTGGACTGCACGCACGAGACACCGCCCTGCTCGCGGAGATTCTCAAGGATCTCGCGGCAGCCGGCAACACTGTCGTGGTCGTCGAGCACGACCGCCGGATGATCGAGTCCGCCGACTATATCGTGGAGTTGGGACCGCAGTCCGGCGAGAAGGGAGGGGAAGTCGTCTGCGCCGCTCCGGCGAAGGAATTTCTGTCAGACCGAAATGCGATCACAGCGCGTTACCTTCGCGGCGAGGAGCAGATTCCGGTACCGAGAACGCGCCGCCGAGGCAACGGCAAGCTGCTGGTCGTTGCCGGCGCGAGTGAACACAACCTGAAAGATCTCCTCGTCCGGCTTCCGCTGCACATGCTGATCTGCGTCACCGGAGTCTCGGGATCCGGCAAGAGCACGTTGGTCGAAGACATCCTGTATCGCGCGCTGGCCCGTGCATTTCGCGTGGAATCGCTGCCGATGGGCCGGTTCTCCGCCATCAAAGGGATCGAGCACCTCAACGGCGTCCGACTGATCGACCAGCAGCCGATCGGACGGACGCCGAGATCCAACCCCATTACCTATTTGAAGGCGTTTGAGGAGATCAGACGGTTGTTCGCCTCCGAGCGAGACGCGTTGCGCCGGAACTTCACGCCGGGACATTTCTCATTCAATGCGGCGGGCGGGCGGTGCGAACGCTGCGAAGGCAGCGGCGTGGAAAAACTGGAAATGTATTTTTTCGAAGATATCTATGTGCCCTGCGAAGTGTGTGAGGGGAAACGATTCAAACCCGACGTCCTGGCCATCCGCCATCGAGGAAAGAACATCTCCGATGTGCTCGCGATGACGGCGGACGAAGCCCTGTCGTTTTTTTCCGGTGTGCCCAAACTGCAGGAGCGCCTGCATCTGCTCTCCTCCATCGGTTTGGGATACCTGCGCCTGGGACAATCCGCCACGACCCTCTCCGGAGGTGAAGCCCAGCGGCTCAAGATCGCCGCCGAGCTGGCTATGAACGGGGATGGGCATCGGAAGGGGACCGTCCCCGCAAGGGACCGTCCCCGTTCCTCCTGGACCGACAGGGACGGGCACCGTCATGGGCGGAGCCAGTCCCCGGGCATGCTCTACATCATGGATGAACCGACGACAGGACTACACCTCGACGACGTCAAGAAACTGTTGGCGGTCCTTCACAGACTCGTCGACGCGGGCAATACGGTGCTCGTGGTCGAGCACAATCTGGACGTGATCAAGTCCGCCGATTGGATCATCGATCTCGGACCGGAGGGAGGCGAAGCCGGCGGCCGGATCGTCGCCGAGGGACGACCCGAACAGGTGGCGAAAGCGGAGGAGTCGCATACAGGACGATTCCTGGCAGAGTCCTTAGCCTCTACGCAGTGATCTGATGAGAGTATTCGGCCACTGGAATCCTGAGCTTCCCCGTCATTCGGCCTGCTGCTCGTCCTTCTTCTCTTCTTGTGGCGCATGCCCTCCGGCCAATCGCTTCTGCAGATACTGCTTGCTGACAGTGGTAATGAGAAAGGCCAACCCGATAGCGATGGGAACGAACACCGCCGACGCGATATTGGCGTTCTTGATCCATCCCGCCTCGTAGAGCCCTTTGAGAATGTACCCCGCCAATCCTGCCAGGTAATAGGCGATGACGATCACCGACAGGCCCTCGACCGTATGCTGGAGGATCACCTGGCTCTTCGTGGTCTTGTCCACGCTTTGCAGAAGCGCGAGATTCTGTGCTTGAAGAATCAGATCCACACGCGCCCGGATGATTGAAATGATGCCTTCAAAGCCGCCTCGGAGGGTGTCGATTCGACGGAGCAGCTGCTGATAACCCTCCGCCACGCCCGTAATGCCGCCGAGCACATAATCGGAGATCGGACGATACGAGTCCAGGGGGTGCTCTGCCAGCGAGGCCAACGTGGCATGCACGATCTTGTCGTATGGCAGCGACGCGGACAGTTCAAAGTGGAGCCGGCCCGCGATACGATTGGTCTTGAGCAGATCCTGAGTGAGGCTGTTCAGCCACCGCTGCAGCGTCTGCGAATCCGCATGGCCGATGTGGCCGCTGATGACTTCGCGCTGCTTCAAGTGAACCTGTTCGAATTTATACACCTGATCTACGGCGGCGGAGAACAAGGGCTTCTGCATCAGCAACAGATGGTAGTAGGTCTCGATCCGGACGATGGCATCGACGATATCTTTAAGCCGCGATGCGACCCTCTGCGGCTGTCCCACGCTGACCCAATACCGTTCGCGCCCCTGCTCATCCGGGGTAAAGCTCGTCACCACGCTGGTCTGTTCGTCGAGAATCCGGCTCCCGTACAACACCGGCCCCGGCAATACCACTCTCATGCGCTCGCGCGACGGCACTGCATCCAAGGCCAGCAGGATGTCGAGACGGCACACTTCCGTGCCGAGCGGCGTCACGGGGAATTGATACCCGGGAAAGGTCAAAGCACCGAAGGACGTCTCAGCCCATGTCGGGAGAGGCAGATGCCAGAGCTGGTAATTGTAATACTCGGTATGGGCCTGCCAGACGACGATCAACCGTTCTCCGGTCGCCGTCTCCTTGACCCCGTAGCCGAACGTTTCGTGCAGGAACACCTGTTCGTCCGGCACGGAAAAGGCGGAGAGGATTGATTGGAATTCCTCCCGGCTGGCCTTGCGTTGCACCGGAGGATCGGACATCCGAAAGGCCATGTAGTGGACGTGGGCCGGAGCCCTGAGCCATTCGATCAGCGGCGTCTGCGGCCGCTCGTGGAGTCTCTTCAGCATGGCCTCGGTTCCGAACTGCGAGGGCTCTCGTTCAGTCATCGCTCCCCCTTTACGCGGTCATCACGACGTGATCCGGTTCCTCAGCGGCTCCGCCGGAACGGGCAACCGGAGCCGGCGTCGGCACATCGACACGGCACCCGGCGGCTACAATCCCGGCCGCTTGTCCGCCTTGACCATCAGATGCAACGGCTCGTCGGTTCGTCGTACGTCCAGCTCCAGGATTTCGCCGGCCTGCACCTGGCACAGGCGCTTGGCGTCACGCTCGTTCTTCGCGGTCGTCAAGGACGCTCCGTTGCAGGCCACGATTCGATCGCCGACCTTGAGCCCCGCCTTCTCGGCCGGCAGCCCGCTGCGAAGCTCGCGCACCAGATAGAACCGCGCGCCCCGCTCCTCGAGCAGCTCCCAGTTCACGCCGATCCGTCCCGACCCGAGCAGTCCGGTTTGTGCGCCGAACCGCGCAAGGATGCGGTGGACGATCAACCGCGCGGAACCCTCGGGATCGTCGGTTGTGGGATCCATCAGATGGCCCTCGCCGTTGAACAGCAGCAGCCCGGTCTCGACGTCGATCATGCGCAGAGCCAACGACACGCTGTGCATCCGATCCTGTGGACGCCGCTCCCACTGTTGCACCTCGCCGACGATGATAGCCTGTGCGCCGACCAGTCTTCCGACCTTCAACACGTTGGCGTCGTCCGCATGGGTCAGCTGAATTACCTGCTCTTTCAACACTTCATCCAGCTTGGCCCGCTCCACCATGTGGATGTCGAGATCGAGCATCAACGTCGTGACGATCCCGGTCACGCGCGAGCCGGATCCACGTGCGCCGGCTGCGTCTTCGAACAGCATGACGGCCATCGTTCGATAGCGATCGATGCTCTCGCGATCGATGGGACCGTTGCCGGTCACGACGGGTTCCAGGCGGCCGTTGACCGTCTGCGCGGCCTGTACACCGGTCGCGACGCAGGCTTTCCTCCGCTGCAGAATGGCGGCAGGGGGACCCCAGGCGCAAAGTTCCTCGTTGACCATCACCACATGATGCGGATATTCCCGTTGCTGGTCCGCCGCAATATTGGTGAACGGATAGAAGAGGCATCCGCCGATCCAGACCGAAATGGGACAGAGCGCAAGTTCGTACAACCATTGTTTGCGCGCCGTGAGCGAATATTCCCAGACAAGCAGCCGGCCGTCATCCCGCAGGACCCGGTCGGGCCGGCCGATTTCTTCCACAACCTGCGTCTTGGTCATCGGAACCGACAGGCGATCGAGCTTGGACTCCGATTTGACGATCGTATACGCCACCCCACACCCGGATGCCCCCGCGGCGAGACCCACGACCGCAACCATGTTGAAGAAGAGCCGGCTTCGTTGTGCAGCCGCAGACCGTCGCATCGGCGGCAGCGTACCATGAGGTACAGGTCGCTGCAATGCGACGGCGAGACCGTCCGAGTGCATCGCGCGACGATGCGGCAGGGTCGGCCGCGGGAGGGTCAGTGGTCAAATACTATCGGGGTGAGCGGTGACGGAACACCCGATGGAGGCTCAGTTCAGGCAAGGGTCGAGGGGCATGTCGGCATAGTGCCGGTACTCTTCGCCCAATGTGCTGACGATATCGGGCCAGATACGCAAAGGATCCTTCTCGA
Source organism: Nitrospira sp. (assembly GCA_047150005.1). Classification (GTDB taxonomy): domain Bacteria; phylum Nitrospirota; class Nitrospiria; order Nitrospirales; family Nitrospiraceae; genus Nitrospira_C. The sequence continues at coordinate 598,576 of AP038806.1, forward strand.
AGACGATGCTGGGATCTGCCGGTATGGTGATCCAGGACCCGGTTTTCATCTCCGACTCAAGCTGTCCTGGTCCCCAGCCCGAATATCCGACATAGGCGCGAAAGGCCTCCCGCCCTTGATTGGCGGTGAGAATCCGATCGACGAGTTCGACATCCCCACCCAGACATACACCGTCGAACACGTGGTGCGAATTGTCGGGCATCTGGTTCAGCCGATAGAGCAACATCACTTGATTCGGCTGGACCGGCCCCCCCGAAAACAGCACGTGCCGTTGTCCTTCCAGCACGGGGACGTGGGGCAAGGCCTCCGACACGGACATGGCGGTCGGACGATTCACGACGACTCCCAACGCCCCATCCGCGCCGTGTTCACACAGCAGCACCACGGTCTGCCGGAAATTCGGGTCACGAAGCGACGGAGCCGCAATGAGGAAAATGCCCTTGCCTAGTGGGAGTTGCATACAGCTTATCCTATCGCGCCGTCCCGTCACACGCAAGCCGGTCGTTGCTCATTGTCGCCTCCGAAGAAAATCGTGCGACGCGTCGTACGCGCCGCGGCGACAATGCGTGGATCCGCTGCCGGAGAAATCGATCGAGACGGTTACCGCGAGACGTTTACCGATAGAGAGATTCCCGTCGATCACGAAGCAGATCATTATACGGAGTGACCGCTTTGTCGCGAGCTTGAGCGGGATCGATCTCGACGATGCAGACGTCTTCCTGATCGCGCGGCGACCGGTGGAGGATCTCCCCTCGGGGATTGACGATCTCGCTGTTGCCGATATACACGAGCGGCGCCTTCCCTCCGCGGGATTCCGAGCCGATACGGTTGCACGTCACGGAAAAAACGCGATTCTCCAGACAACGGACCGGCATGGAATCCGGACAGTTCGGCAATACCAGATTCGACGGATGGCAGATGATATCGGCGCCTTGTAGGGCCAACGTGCGCGCCGATTCCGGATAGTACCAGTCAAAACAGATCATCACTCCGATCCGGGCGCGACCGATGTCCCATACGCGAAAGCCCGTGTCACCGGGAGTGAAGAACAGCCTCTCCTCGAAAAACAAATGGGTCTTCCGATAGGACCCGATGAAACCCTTGGGGCCGACCACCACGGCGGAGTTATACAGGAGGGAACCGGCCCGTTCCGCGAGTCCCGCCACGACGACCATGTGCTTTTTACGGGCGAGCTCGATCAGCCGTGCGGTGGTGGGGCCGTCGGGAATGGGCTCGGCCAGTTCGCGTACTTCAGCCTGCGAGACGAATTGATACCCGGACACGCAGAGTTCCGGCAGCACGATCAGGTCTGCCTCGACGGCCTCGAGCCTGGAGGAGATCGCTTCGAGGTTCGCCGAGGTCTTGCCGAATTCCGGATTGCTCTGGTAGTAGCCGACGCGCACGACAGACTCCTCTCACTCAACCGCGGGAGAAGTCACCGACTCCACCCCTGAGACAGAAACGGGCAGGGATTACGATCCCTGCCCGCTCCAAACTGCAATCCGGAAACCGGTAACGGAAAATACTCAGCGCGGTTTACTTCACCTCAGACAGGTGCGTCACGGCGCCTTCGGCATGCTTCGTGGCCACATCGGCATGTCCGGCCTTGCCATGCTCAACCGCCTCCTGAAGGTGCTTGACTCCCTCGTCCAGATGCGGATTCTTCATGTCCTTTTGGGCGGCTTGCGCATGCTTCAGCGCACCTTCGGCGTGCTTCGTCAATGCGTCCGCATGACCCTGCTTACCATGCTCCACCGCCTCTTTGGCGTGTTCGACGGCTTCACTGACATGCTTGTTGTCCGCCTGAGCAACCAGCGGCATGCCGAGCAACGCCACAGCCGCCAGCAGAAGCGTTCCGCGTTGGATTGTCACCTTCATGGGGCCTCCTCTTATGGTTATCCGTTCGATGCGAGAGAGAGATGGATAAGGACCGCTAATGTGTTCACCTTACACAGCCGTTTTTTGAGTGTCAAGACGGTCTGGTCGGCGCGTCGATCCCTAGAACCTTTTGAAGGCCTTGAAAATCCTTTTCCACGGGGCAGGCAAAATCGCGGCTCCATTCCCACCAGGATCCGGCATAATTGCGCACTTTCTGAAAGCCGGCCAATTTGAGCACCACGTACAACCAAGCCGATCGGACGCCGCCGGTGCAGTAACAGACGACCTCTTGGTCCGGATACAAGCCCCTATCCTCCAGGCTTGTGCGAATCGCATCGAGATCCTTGACTGTGGCATTCTGGTTCAGGAAGCCGTTCCACGCGATGTTGATGGCGGACGGGATATGGCCGGGGCGAGGGATACCGGACACCTCCTTACCCAGAAACTCCTCCAGACTCCTGGCGTCTACGATGGTGACGCGCGGATGAGGCTGCTTCACCAACGCCCGGAGCTCGTCTTTCGCAATCGCGGTGTCCTTGCTGATCTGGATGACGAAGGTGCCGGGATTGACATTGACCCGCCCGTGTTCAAAGGGACGACGCTCATCGATCCACTTGACCCATCCCCCGTCCAAGATCCGCAGATTCTTGTGCCCGAGATACTCGAGCATCCAGAACATGCGCCCTTCATCTCCCCAGTTGTCGAAGGGATTGGAATAGATGACGACCTCGCTGTCGCTGCTGATGCCCAAGGCTCGGATCCGCTGTTGCATCCGGGGCAGATCGGGATCCAGGAGTCCTTTCGCCACGGCGTTCGGGTCGCTGTACTCGTGCCAGGTCGAATTGACGGCCCCCGGAATATGGCCGCCGAATTCGTACGCCGCCTTCCCTCGGACATCGATGATGACGAGCCCCGGGCGGCCCAATTTACTCTGCAAGATTTCCGTGTCGATCAATAACGGATGTGTCATGACTCTCCTCAATCCCCTGCCGGTGCCTCACGATGTTCAGCCGGACATTTTGCGCAGGTTCTCGCGTCGGTCCGGTCGCACCGCAGCTGTACAAATCAGCGCAGCGAGTTCCTTCAACTATGCATCCAGGAGCGCTCGGACGTGGGTTTCCACCGAGGCCGCCAGCGCCGGCAAATGATACCCTCCCTCCAGCGAAGACAGGATGCGTCCCTTGGCGTACCGCTTGGCAATACGGGCGACGATGCCGGTCAAGTCCGCATAGCCGGCTTCGGTCAGTCCCATGCCGGCCAGGGGATCGTCACGATGTGCATCGAATCCGGCCGAGATGATGACAAACTCCGGCTTGAACGCATCCGCCGCCGGAACCAGGGTCTTCAGAAATACGTCCCGGTAGGCTTCGTCTCCTTCGCCCTGCTCCATGGGAACATTGATCGTAAAACCTTCCCCCGCTCCACGTCCCCGTTCGGTTGCACGTCCAGTTCCCGGATAATGCGGGTACTGGTGCGTACTGAAAAAGAGAACGGTCGGGTCTTCTTCGAAACTATGCTGTGTCCCGTTCCCATGATGCACGTCCCAGTCGACGATCAAAATTCTCGTGAGGCCGTGACGTTTCTGAACGTACCGGGCCGCGATCGCCACGTTATTGAACAGGCAAAATCCCATCGCGCGATCACGTTCGGCATGGTGGCCGGGAGGCCGCACGGCGCAAAATACATGATCGACACGACCGGCCAGAATGGCATCAGCCGCCGCCAACACCCCGCCCACTGCCAAGTATGCGGCCTCAAGCGACCCTGGCGACATCGATGTGTCGGGATCGAGCGACACTCGTCCGCTCGAAGGCGCACGGCCTTCCAGAGCCGCTACGTAACGGCTGTCGTGGATTTGTGTCACCCATTCATGCTCCGCTTTTCTGGGCTCGATCTTGAGGAGTCGAGCGGCCGTCCCGCCATGCTCCAATTGTTGCATGATCGCGCGGAGCCGGTTCGGCGACTCGGGATGCCCCGACCCCATGTCGTGATCGAGATAAGCGGCATGACAGACAAGGCCGGTTTTGCCCATACTGAGTATCCACAAAACATCGCCCGTTGCACGCCATCGTGCAAGACGCACAGGTATTGAGATTAGCACGCGCCGTCGCGCATAGACAATGAGCGCCGCCACATGCTACCGTTCGGTCGCGACAGCCGGAGCGGCCAATGCCCAACCCCAGAATCGAACCTTTGAAGAAAGTCCTCGCCATGGATCCGAACGATGACGTGGCGTGGTTCGGCTTGGGAAAGGCCTATATGGACGACGGAAATTTCGAAGAAGCCGTGACGGCGCTCCGTCAATGCATCACCGTCAAGCCGGCTTACTCGGCCGCCTACTATGCCCTTGCCCAATCGCTGCATAAATTGGGTCGGTACGCCGAGTGCCGGGACATTGCCGCCACAGGCATCGACATCTCGGCCAAAAACGGCGATGCGATGGTCACGAAGAACCTTGAGAGCCTCAAGAATTCTCTGCCAGCCTGATCCTTCACATCTCACAGCAACTGATCGAACGAGTTCCGTTGATGTTCCGTCAACGGCGTCGCGGCGGAAGGATTCCGGATCAACAGCCGCACGCGCGGATGGCCAGCCTGACGCCGACTCCGCTGGTGCACATCCACATTGACCAACCGGGTCGCGGCACCGAACGGAAGGGGCTCCACGTCCCAGAGCGTGATCAAGACCGCGCTCAGGTGTCGAAGCTTGGTCAAGAGCATGGTCGCCGAGCCGGCTAGCGCCCTCAGGTCGAGCCTGACAATCCCTCGCCGGACGCGGCCGCCCCCTTCCAATTCCCCCCGGGGAATCGAAAGGCTGAGGACAACTGGATCGACATAGTCGACCAGTTGCTTGGCCTTCTGCCGGATACGGGCGAGCACGCGATAAATCAGAAGCGTGCCTCGGTCCGACGCTTCATTCCCTCCATCGGTGAGCCTGATGATTCGGCTCCGCCTCGGCGTGCTCGACCCGACCATCGCTGTGACTTCGACGAAGAATCGGTCCCGGCCGATGCGGCACTCGAAATCGGCGGTCTTCGCTTGGGACTCGGGTAGAAACGTGACGGCAGCACCGACACGAATCAACTGCGAAGCCAGTTCCACCTCCGCGAGAGCCGATTCCCGAACACCATAATCGTGCTGAGTCAGCCGATGGATAAGCCGGCCCAGCCGCAGATGGCTCGAGTGATCGAGGCACTGTCGCTGCAGCGAGGCGTATCGCTCTCGAATCTCGAGAGAAAGCACCGGCTCGTCGCTCCAGAGCGTGGTCTCCGCTGCGACTCTGGTGTGGACGAAGCGGTTGACCAGTTTGATTGTCTGTCTTGGACGAAAGCGAGCCATGGAGCGCAGGATGGATTCGCGACCAGGCCTTCATGAGCGGCCAATGCTCTCGATACCGTAGGAACAGAGCGGCGGCATCTCTACCGGCGCGCCGGACCGGGACTCACGTCAGTTCCGTTCCCTCGTGCTCGTCGGGCATCGATCGGCTCTCTTCGGAATCGCGCTTGGAGACTTCTTCACACACCTCATCCATCCAGCGGCCGGCACAGGCCAGAATCTCTCGAACCAACGGTTCCGGCTGTCTGGTCTGCTTGATCGTCCACTGCGAGACATATTCCAGAAGCGAGTCCCTCTCGAAGCGCCGAGTCGTCTGAAGCGCGAGTTGCGTCAGCTCCCTGAAGCCGGTCCTGAGAACGGATTCGACCGTGTCTCGGCCGTACGACGTGCTGGCAATGACATATTGTACGGCGCGATTGAGTTCTTGATCGGTCATATCGGTCTCAAGTCAGGATAGGGAAGATTGTCACATCCTGCCGGAAAGCTGTCAATGCGCGCACGTCCTGATCAGCGGCGGCGCATTTTTTGTCCCGGCTCATGGTGCGGGAGTGATATGATCCGGCATTCGTCTACGGCAAGGAGCCCACACATGGCGGCGACAGTCTCTGTTCGACAGCGGTCACGGCGCTTCGTCGTCTCCGACCGATGGATGCTTGGCGATCTTCTGGAGAACCCCGTGGAACGGCTCGAGCGGCACCTCGCCGACCTCGATGAGCAGGTCACGCAGATCGAGTCGGCCCGACCGACTCTGTCTCCCACGATGTCCGGCGACGCCTTTCATTCGATTCTGAAGACGCTCGAGGCCGTCGCCAGGCGTTCGTCCAGCCTCGGTGCCTATGCGTACCTCTGGTTCTCGGAAAATACGAAAGACCTGAAGGCACGGTCGTTCAAGACGCGCGTCGAGGAACGCCTCACCGCCCTCAACAATCGCCTTCTGTTCTTCGAACTCTGGTGGCAGGGCGTGGACGAGTCGACCGCGAATCGCCTCATGGCCGGCTCGCATGATCTGCGCTACTATCTTGAAACGATTCGCCGACACAAACCGCATACGCTCTCCGAGGCCGAAGAAAAGATCATCAACATCAAGAACGTCACGGGACGCAGCGCGGTCAATACCCTGTACGACGTCGTCACGAACGGCTTGTCCTTCGTCATTCGGGATCGTGGGAAGAAGAAAGCCGTCGGTCGGGAAGAATTGATGTCATACGTGCGCAGCCCGAAAGGCGCGGTCCGACAGGCGGCATACGCCGAATTCTATCGCGTGTTCTCGACTCAGCGCGACCTCCTGGGAGAAATCTACAAGACCTTGGTCAACGACTGGAAATCCGAAAATCTCTCCCTGCGGGGCTTCTCCTCCCCGATCGCGACACGCAACCTCGGAAACGATGTGCCCGACGAAGCCGTCGAGGCCCTGCTCTCGATTTGTGCCAAGAACGCCGGCGTCTTTCAGACCTATTTCAAGCTGAAGGCCAGGATCTGCGGAATCAAGCCCATGAGCCGCTATCATCTCTATGCGCCGCATCGGACCGAACCCAAGAAGTACAAATATGCCGATGCGGTTTCCTTGGTGAGAGAAGCCTATCGGGAATTCTCACCACGGCTGGCCGGTCTTGTCGACCAGATCTTCAGCGAACGTCATATCGACGCCGCGACCAGGCCGGGCAAGATGGGTGGAGCCTACTGTTACAGCGTGGTGCCGGGACGGACGCCGTATGTGCTGTTGAACTATACCGGTGACGCGCGCGACATCGCGACGATGGCCCATGAACTGGGTCACGCGGTCCACGGAATGCTGGCCGGCCACCATTCCGTGTTTACATTTCACGCGACGTTGCCTCTTGCCGAAACGGCGTCGGTCTTCGGCGAACGCATTCTCTCCGAGGCGCTCATGCGCCAAGAAACCAGAAAGGAGGTCCGACAGGGACTGCTGCTCAGCCAGCTGGACGACCTGTACGCCACCGTCATGCGGCAAGCGTACTTCGTTCGCTTCGAGCGGATGGCTCACCAGATGATCGACGACGGCGCGACGGCCGACCAGCTCGCGCACACCTATCTGGGCGAACTCCGTCAGCAGTTCGGTAAGGCGGTGACCGTGCCGGATGAGTTTCGGTGGGAATGGCTCACGATCCCTCACATCTTCGCCAGTCCGTTCTACTGCTATTCCTACAGTTTCGGCAATTTGCTCGTGTTGGCGCTCTATCGCATGTACCAGGAGCAAGGCCGGGACTTCGTCCCGAAGTATCTGGATCTGCTCGGCACCGGAGGCTCGCAATCTCCAAATCAGATCCTAAGAAAGCTCGGCGTGGACATGACCGCTCAGAGCTTCTGGCAGTCGGGTTTCGATGCGATTAGGGAAATGGTCATCCAGTTGGAAGCCACCCTCTCATAGTTCCCGACGCAGAAATCGAAAAAATCAGATGCTGGACAGGGCTTGACAAAACGGTCCTTCGGTGGCATACTGAGAATGCTTCTCATAATCGTCGATTGATCGCGAGGCGCTCATGTATGTTTGTCTCTGCAAGGGAATCACGGAATCCGACGTGCGAGCGGCAGGACGAGCAGGTCTCGTAATGGCCTGCCAGCTCAAATCGAAGTTTGGTTTGAAAGAGTCCGGCTGTTGCGGCCGGTGCTCGAAGAATATTCGGGAATTCGTCGAACTGGCGACCAGCGAACATCGCCTCCCTGCTCCCAGCGAAGTCCGCACCTAACCTCCCCGCTCCAACCGCCTATCTCATCAGAACGTGTTTGAGCATCGCCGAAACTTCGGCGACCCGTCTGCCGAGCAGCCGAGCGTCGGCAAGTTCGGCTTTATCAAGTCCCGGGCTGTCGCCTTCTGTAGTAGCCGACGCGCCGAACGCGCCGCCCCCGCTCACGACGATCATTTGATTGCCCAACATTGCGGCAAGAATCGTGAGCATGGTCACTTCCTTACCGCTGGAAACTTGTCCCCCGGTCGCGAAGGCCGCGCCGACCTTGTTCTTCATTTTGAACTCGGGAAAGACGCCGAACTTGAACTGCCAGTCGTCAAAAAACGATTTGACCTCTCCCGACATGTTCGACCAATAGACCGGCGACCCGACGACGATCGCGTCCGAAGAAAACAGGTCTTCGGACGTCACCTCCCGTACGCGCTTGACGATCACCTGCGTCCCGGGCAGCTCTTTCGCACCGGAGGCCACGGCCTCCGCCATCCGCTCCGTGTGGCCGGACAACGAATGATATGTCACCAGGACTTTCACGGCGGGAGAGGATGCCTCTTCTCCTCCAACACTCGCAGACGGGAAGCTGAGAGTCCCTAGAACAACGGCAAGTAGAACCGACAGCAGTCTCATTGGAAGGCTCTGGAATTCAGGGGCGACGGGACAGCGGGCGATCAGTGGCGAATGGTTTCTTCATCCATGTGCTCTTCAACCGAGACCTCGGTCAATGTCCCGCGATAGTCGCACTTATGGCAGCGGATCCTCCACTCTTCGATCCATTTTTCCTGGACATACGACTGGCGGCACTTGGGACAAACGAAGACCCCTTTCTTGTACAAGACCAGGCGCTTTTCTTTCATTGTAGATCTGCTCCTTTGACGGCGAGGATGGCATAGCCCGCGGCTGAATTCAAGCAGCGAACGGGACACCGCGGTGTATTGACTGCCCTCCTTCACCCCGATAGGATGCCCGCGATGCGGACGAATTGGCTACTCATAGCGCTGTTTGGCTGGCTTCTTCTCCAACCGGCCACCACAGAAGCGGATGATCACGTGGTCCAGATCCGTCTCCCCAACGGCACGATCATCAACGCAGAAATCGCGGACACTCAACGAAAACGCGCGGAAGGTCTTATGTTCCGCGAGCACCTCCCTCGCGATCGAGGGATGCTCTTCACGTTCGAGCAGGCCCAACCTTGGACATTCTGGATGAAAAACACAAAGATACCTCTCGACATCATCTGGATGAACGAGAAAAAGCAGGTCATCCACATCGCGCCTAGAGTCCCCATCTGCACGAGAACGGACGATGGGTGTCCCCAGTATCAACCGAACCATCCGGCACTCTATGTGTTGGAACTCGGAAGCGGTGAGGCGGAACGCCTTAAGATCGAGAGAGGAGCCAAACTGCAGTTTCGGGAACCTTAGGGGACGGTCGCCCTTCCTGCTGGTACCTGTCCGCGTGCTCAAAGACAGAGGGACAGGCACCGGCTACGCCGGAGCCTGTCCCTATCATGTTTTTTCTTGCCAGGCACGCACTCGTCTGGCCGTGATCACTCCATCCACTCGTTCGATCGCCTTCAACACTTGATCCAGGTGCTGCGTACCTGACACCTCGATGATAAAGTCCAGAAGGGCCTTTCGGTCTTCGCGCGTTGCGATCTCCGCCCTGCTGATGTTGGCACGGCATTCCGCAATGGCCGAGGACACATTGGCCAGCACCCCTGTCTTGTCCACGGCCATCACCGATACCTTGACGGCGTGCGTACTGGGCGTGGCTGAATCCCATTCGACTTCGACCAATCGCTCCCGGTCATAATCCAACGCCTCGAGGTTCGGACAATCGATGGCATGGATGGTCAACCCGCGCCCCCGGGTGATGTATCCGAGGATGCGATCTCCCGGCACCGGATTACAGCAACGCGACAGTTGCATCAACAGATCTCGAGCCCCTCTGACTTTGACCCCCTTGTCGTCGCTTCTGCCGGACGGCGCCTTTTTTTCGGGCAGTCGCTCTTCGGTCGGGGTCGAGGCGACCGTCAGTTTACCGATCACCTGTGCCGTCGGAATGTGGCCGAACCCGACCGCCGCCGCCAGATCATCCGTCGTATCGAATCCCGCCTGCTGGGCCACATCCAACAACTCAGCCGACTTCAACATCTGGGCGGGGGCCATGCCGTGTCGCCGAAACTCAGATTCCAACAGACGTCGTCCGATTTCAATGCTGCGTTTCTGCTCCTCATCCTTGATCCAATGTTTGATCTTGGTCTTGGCACGTGACGTACGGACGAATTTCAACCAATCTTTGTGCGGAGTCTGAGTGGGAGAGGTAAGAATCTCGACTGTGTCTCCGCTCTCCAACTGATGCTTCAAGGGAACGATCTTCCCATTGACCTTGGCGCCGACACAGTGATCGCCGACTTCGGTGTGGATCGCAAAGGCAAAGTCCACCGGCGTCGAGCCCTTCGGCAATTCCTTCAGTATTCCCTTGGGCGTGAAGACGTAGACGACGTCGTGAAAGAGGTCGAGCCTGACGGAATCCATGAACTGACGGTTATCGGTCAGGTCGCGCTGCCACTCTACGAATTGATGCAGCCAGCCGAAGGCCTTGCTGTCCCTATCCGTAACGCGTCCCTGCTCCTTGTACTTCCAATGAGCCGCGATCCCGTATTCGGCTACTCGGTGCATGTCCTCAGTTCTGATCTGAAATTCAACGTGTTCACCCTTCGGGCCGACGACGGTCGTATGCAATGATTGATACAGATTGGACTTGGGAATGGCGATGTAGTCTTTGAAGCGCCCGGGGACCGGACGCCAGAGAGAATGGATCACGCCCACCAAGGCATAGCAGCTCATTTTGGTGTCGGTCACGATACGCAATGCCGTCAGGTCGTAGACTTCTTCGAACGAGATGGCCTGCTTGTTCATCTTTTGATAAATCCCAAAGAGATGCTTGGGACGGCCATACACCTGCCCGGACAACCCATTCTCCCGCATCGCGTGATCCACCAACTCGATGACTTCCTGGATGTACTGCTGCCGATCCTCGTCTCGCTTTGCGACACGCACCCTGAGCATTTCATAGACATCGGGCTTCAGATGCTTCAAGCACAGGTCTTCCAATTCATTCTTGATCCACCCGATTCCTAAGCGATTGGCGAGCGGCGCGTAGATCTCCAACGTTTCCTGCGCGATGGCCTGCCGTTTGGCGGGGCTGAGATGCTCCAGCGTGCGCATGTTGTGCAGACGATCGGCGAGCTTGATGAGCACGACGCGGATGTCGTCCGCCATCGAGAGCACCATCTTTCTGAAGTTCTCCGCTTGCTTTTCCTCGTAGCTTTTGAAGGTGATCTTACCGATCTTGGTGACGCCGTCGACAAGATGCACGACCTCTTTGCCGAACTCCTTTTCAAGCTCTTCGGGCGTCGCGACGGTGTCCTCCAGGGTATCGTGAAGCAGCCCGGCCACGATGGCCGTCACGTCCGTCTTCAGCGAGGTCAGGACTCCCGCCACAGCGATGGGATGCTGAAGATAGGGCTCGCCGGACCGTCGGAGTTGGCCTTGGTGCGCGCGAGCCGAAAATTCATACGCCTTCCGCACGACTCCCAAATCTGCGTCGACATGATAGCTCTTGACTCGGTCGAGCAACTGGTCAAGATCCGTTACAGTTTCATACACCATCGCGTTACTCCCGAACACTTGGGCGCAGGTCGCGAATCCTGAGTTGTATCCGATCGAAGCCGTTCCACCGGTTCATCTCGGGTAGAAAGGCCAAGTCGACCGGGGAGCAGGGCGGAATTCCTCGGTCTTCTAATGATCGCATCCCAAACCCAATGCTATCAAATGGCAGGGAGCGCCCCTGTCGCACCGTCATTTTCAGATGCCGTTCCCCCACGGTACGAGCCTCCACGATCTCGAGGCCTTTCACCGCAAAGGTCGGCTCTGGGTTACCGGCACCGAACGGATGCAACGCGCGGATCTCTTCGATCAATTTGGTCGTCACATCGGACAGTTTCAATTCCGCGTCCACATGCAGGGTCGGAACCCCCGCATGACTGTTCGCCCAATCTCCCGCAATCGCCGCAAACCGGTCGCGAAACTCGGCAATGTGAGCCTCGCGCACCGTGACACCTGCCGCGCTCGGATGTCCGCCGAATGCTTCCAGAAGATCACGGCACGCCGCCAAGCTCCGATAGAGGTCGAAGTTCCCGATCGTCCGTGCCGAGCCCTTCCCCAAACCATGGTCATCGATGGCGATGACCACCGCAGGACGCTGATACCGATCAACCAACCTTGCTGCAACGATACCGACTACTCCCACATGCCAGCGTCGCGACGCGAGTACCAACGTGGCCGGCAATTCCGGTTCCAGCATCTTGACCATCGCAAGGGCTTCCGCGAGGACCTCGGCCTCAATTGATTGCCGTTCACGGTTGAGCTGCTCGAGCTGATCGGCGAGTCGGCGCGCCTCCGAGGGCGACTCGGTGGTCAGAAGTTCCACCCCGAGCAACGCATGATCCAATCGGCCGGCGGCATTGAGCCTGGGAGCCAACTTGAAGGCAATGGTTTCGGCAGTACAATCTTTCGTCACGCCGGCCACCTGCTTCAGCGCACGTATCCCGCAGCGAGCCCCGCGCGACAGCTGAGCCAGCCCAGCTCGGACAAATCCTTTGTTTTCATTCTGCAGCGGGACCACGTCTGCAATCGTGGCGAGTGCGACCAAGTCCAACAGGGATTCCAACGGCATCCCGGCGTCCCCATAGCGCGATTGGTATGCCTCGATCACCTTGTAGGCCAAGGCAGCCGAGCAGAGACCACGGAACGGATATCGGGCGTCCGCCCGATGCGGATTCAGGACCGCCACGGCCGGTGGCATCCGCTCATCCGTCTGGTGATGGTCGGTCACAATGACGTCCAGTCCCAGTTCCATCGCCAATGCCAACTCACGATGAGCGGTGGTGCCACAATCCGATGTGACGAGTAGCGAGATCCCTTCGGCCCGCAACCGCCGCACAGCTTCCGCATGGAGCCCATATCCTTCACGCTGGCGATGGGGCACGTAGGCGCGAACCCGGGCCCCCAAAGCGGCGAAGAACGAAAGATACAGACTCGTGGCGGTCATCCCGTCCACATCGTAGTCCCCATAAAAGCAGATGTGTTCGTTGTCGACCACGGCTCGCCGCAGACGCTCGACGGCCGGCTCCATGTCCGGGATGAGATACGGATCGTGGGAAAGCTGATGGCACATCCAGGAGGCGGCTTCGTCAGGCGTCGTCACGCCCCTCGCAACGAGCAGCGAGGCCGTCGCGGACGATATCGACAGGGCCTGTTCCAGAACATCACGATGAACGGGATTGATGTCGCGGAAAACCCAGAGCTTGGACTTCATACCACCCTCGAGTAGGAGCCCGAGCCGATAGAGACGTAACTAGACGGATTTTAAGCGGATAGTATAAGGTCATCCTCGCTTTGTCAAACCGCGTAGGAGAGTACGAAACCGCTGTTGTGTCAGGTATGGGAAATCTGGAAGAGCAAGGAAGGCGGAGGGGATAGGTCGATCGAAACGACTCTCACTCCCCCCCTTTTTGCACGTAGTTCTTCACGAATTCTTCCGCGTTTTTCTCAAGGACGTCGTCGATCTCGTCGACCAACTTATCGATGTCTTCCTTGAGTTTCTTTCCAGCCTCGACGACTTTCGGGTTGGCTTTGACCTCTTCCTTCGCCTGCGGGTCTCTTCGCTGCTCTTGTTTACGCTCTTGCTTCTCCATGCGAGCACCTCCCGTACAGCTGGGGCCGTCTCGTGGATCCGTGTCTGGTCCGTACGTTCACCTTACTCCAGGCGATTTGAGCGCGTCAAGCCGACTGCAAAAACGCGAAAGGCTCGCACGAGGCTTCGCACAGGTTCACCTCCAGAGAGGAGCCGCATGGATTACCGGACGATCAACGAAACAATGAGTAACGCCACGATGTTGATGACCTTGATCATCGGATTGACCGCTGGTCCTGCCGTGTCCTTGTAGGGATCCCCGACCGTGTCGCCCGTGACCGCGGCTTTGTGTGTTTCGGTTCCCTTCTTACCCTGCTCTTCGATGTACTTTTTCGCGTTGTCCCAGGCTCCCCCTCCGCTGGTCATGGAAATCGCCACGAACAGTCCCGTGACGATGCTGCCAACGAGCATGCCCCCCAGTGCCTGAGGGCCGAGGACAACACCGACGACGATGGGGGAAAGAACTGGAATCAATCCGGGGATCATCATTTTCTGGATGGCCGCCTGCGTGACGATGTCCACACACGTTCCGTACTCGGGTTTGCCCGTGCCTTCCATGATTCCTTTGATGGTTCGAAACTGTCTGCGCACTTCTTCAACGATCAAACCGCCGGCTTCGCCGACCGCTTTCATACACAGGGCCCCGAACAAGAACGGCAGCATCCCACCCAAGAACAGCCCGACCAGCACTTTCGGATCGGACAAATCAAAAGCCGCCAAGGACGGATTGTTCGCGGCCACTTCCCGCGCGTATTCCGCAAAGAGCACGACGGCCGCGAGACCGGCCGATCCGATCGCATACCCCTTTGTAACAGCCTTGGTGGTGTTGCCGACCGCATCCAACGGATCGGTGATATCCCGCACCGCTTTCCCAAGATGGGACATTTCCGCGATGCCGCCCGCATTGTCGGTGATGGGTCCGAACGCATCGATCGCCACCACGATTCCGGCCATCGATAACATCGAAACCGCCGCAACTGCCACGCCATAGAGACCGCCGGAAGCCGCGCCGCCGCAGACCCAATAGCTAGCAAGTATCGCAGCTGCGATCATGACGACTGGAGCCGCCGTCGACTGCATCCCGACGGCCAGACCGGCGATGATGTTGGTGGCATGCCCCGTTTCGCTGGCTTTCGCGATGTACTTGACCGGCGCATAACTCTTAGACGTGTAGTAGTCGGTGATGAACACCAACGCTAGGGTCACGATCAAGCCCATCAAGGCTGCGATGTAATAATTGACGGCGCCGACTCCACCCACACCGTCCATGATGCTCGAGGTAATCGGGAAAAATGCCACGGCGGCGATGCCGCCCGCGACGAAAAGGCCTTTGTAAAGAGCCGGCATGATCTCTCCGCTCGGCCCTACTCGCACGAAGAAAATGCCGATGATCGTCGCAAAGACTGTGATGCCTCCGAGAGCCAGCGGATAGAGAATCGGAGCGCTCTGTCCCTTGAACAGCGTGAATGCCAGGACCATCGCGGCCACCGTCGTGACCGCGTACGTTTCAAACAGATCCGCCGCCATCCCGGCGCAATCCCCCACGTTGTCGCCCACGTTGTCTGCAATGACCGCCGGGTTCCGCGGGTCGTCTTCCGGAATCCCCGCTTCTACCTTCCCTACAAGGTCGGCTCCCACATCCGCGGCTTTCGTATAGATACCTCCGCCGACGCGGGCGAAGACCGAGATCAGGCTGCCTCCGAAACCAAGGCTGAGGAGCGCGTGAATCGCCTTTTCCTGTCCAGCGATGGATTGGGCGATGGTATAGAAGCCCGTGATCGCCAGCAGCCCCAATCCGATCAACAAGAGACCGGTAACGGCCCCCCCGCGAAACGCGACGGTCAAGGCCGCGTTCATCCCGTCGTGTGCGGCTTGCGCGGTACGTACGTTTGCCCGAACGGCGATGATCATGCCCACATAGCCGGCCAACGCCGAGGCGCTGGCTCCGACTAGAAATCCCATGGCGGTCAACAGACCGAATTTGTCGGAGACCGCTCCCGCCCCGGCCAGTACAACGAACAGTACGGCCGCTACGACGGCGACGGTTCGATACTGCCGGTTCATATACGCGCTGGCGCCTTCCTGAATGGCTTTGGCGATTTCCTGCATCTTTGCGTTGCCGGCGTTCAGTTTGAAGACCCACATCGCAAGATACAAGCCATAGGCGATGCCGGCCACCGCCGCAACCAACGCAAACGTGACAATCGCTGAATCGTTCACGGGATGCCTCCTGGTAGTTAAACGACGCTCTTATGTCACACGGTGACCCCTGGCTTCAACCCAACGAAAGTACGGAAATCAGAAGGGGAAACCGCGGAGTGGTGTAGGTACGTCGTTAGCGAAGCTGCGAGTCTGAAAAGTCGCGCCATTCTATAGACACGCAGCAGAAGGATCAAGAGGAAAGGAGGAAGCCGCCGGCTGGGCAATGGGTCGGCCGTGTGATGGATACCCTCAAGAATTCACGTACTCCTACCGGACCCATAACGTAGATACGGCTTCACAGACTTGGTCCGGATACACTCTCTGCCGGGGACCGGACGGCCTTTCATGAGACCGCCGAGCAGCACCTATCGAACGACGTCTCATTCGACATTCGCCCGGGGCGCCTCGGCGGCGAGTGGCCGTTGCAGGGAGAGTTCCGATTGCGTAGTTTCAACGCCATGTTGAATTTCCTCGAGGTGTCGGTCGAGGAGGAATTGGAATACCACGTCGGCAAGGATCCGCGCACCCCCGAGGTGCGCGGAGAATCCAGTCAGAACCTTGGACCTGCTCGTCCAAGAGGCTTCGCCCCAAGACACCGACCTGAGCGTCTATTCACATGGATGGCACTACGCCGTCAACGCAGCAGGCCCTCAAGGCAGGTGGAACCGAGAAGCCGTCAAGCTGCTGTTTCAGCTGTTCCGGATGACGGCAACCGAAATCCCGCGCAGAGATCCTCCCATCACCATCGCCAAGTAGACGCGGTTCCGGGATACGCCCTGCCTCTCCAACGATAATCCTGACTCCCGGTGGGCTGTGGCGGGCAACGTCTCCAGCGCAAGGAGACGACGACAATGTCGAACCAGATGCCGGGCTCGAAGAGATCTTGTACAGAGTTCCTGAAAGGATGAGACGGTCATGGCATCGCTGCTGCGCGAGAAAACATCCGCTTGGGTACATCGAATGCGAAGCGCAGTTGAACGGCCCAATATTCCTGGATCAGCGTGCCCGGTGTGTCCAACGGAAGATCCTGTTCGCGATAGACGCTGAGTTCGTAGTCATCCTTGAAACGAAACGCCAAACCGACGATCCAATCCAACTCTGTGGGCCTGAGCTTGTTGCTCAATTCGCGGTCGGTGAAGAAGTTCGTGTCGCCATAAAGAACGACTTTGTTCTTGTACAAATCCAAGTCGACATGGGCTACATACCGAAAAAGCGCCCGCCCGGTATTGTCGGGCCGGGCGAAGTAGTTGATATTGTGAAACAGCCAACCAAACCCCATATATGCGTTCAAATTCTGGTTCGGGAATTGGTGCCGCCACCAGGAGAAATCGTCGACGGCATGAAGATTACCGGTTGCCAACACATCGGCATAGATCTGCTTGAGTCCGCTCCGGTCCAGTGGAGCATCACGCTCATACTGGATGCGCCAGCCCCACCGATCAATGAGGCCGGTCAGGGCATAAGTCATATCCCATTCGCTGAGCTCGATCCACCCATTCTTGCGATCAGAAAAGAAATTCTGATCCGTATAGAAGGTCAGGTATTGTTTGTAGAGGTCCATCTCAAGATGGGCCATGTAGCGCATCCCAACGAGACCGGTATTGTCCGGACGAGCGGCAAAAGTTGGGTTCACGACAAAAGGGGCGACCAGAAGGTATCCACCGAATAAGGTCTCTTCGGCCGCTCGAACCTCATTGCCTGCCTCGCCTTGTTCCTCCATGGAAGGCAGGGGACGACCGTATTTCTCCAAAGCCTGAACGGAACCAGCGCACGGCATCTCGGCAAGCAGCATCAACAGGGAAAAACGCAACAGCAGGCCGCGGTGCGGGATTGTTCCGGAACGGGCGACACGTGCCCGTAGATCGAATTGTAGTGAATCGAGTATGTGAATCGAGTGCGTCATGACGAGGCTCCTTCCCTCGGTCCCTGCGGACCACTGGAGCCGTCGTCACACGTCCAAGGCAGGCTCAGAGGGCGTACAGACAAGAATCTCGTTGGGTCGCGCAGGGAGGCGATCACTGAAATCGGTTAATTGCTTACTATCGTCGCTTTCCATGTCAGGGCCTCACAGTCTGATTGCGGCCGAATGTCTAAATTCTTTCCTCACCCACGGTCTAAGACCGCGCGATCACGACTACATCTTCGCTAGGCTTCTACCGAAAGATCGGCGATCTGTCAAGCACCCTGACATTGCACTTAGACTTACGGGAAACAGGTTGCAAAGATGGCCTCGCAGTCGTCGTCTTCGGTCCCCGCTTTTTGAGGTACTGTTCGGAATTCGACTCCCGTAACTTTCTCGTGCTCGATCAGGAGGCTGGCCCAGCAGCCATGATGCTCGCCCGGGGTGCTGCCTTTCAAAAATGGGCGTGACTCCTCAAACATAGACGCCTCCTTGTAATAGCGAAGGATGACGCCGTCCTCATATTGAACCTGCCTAACCGGTGTCCCCGCACATTGAAGAATGCTGGTGTGAGTCTTCCCCATAAGGCGTTGTGCCATCGGATTCCTGGTTGGTTCCAGTGGCGTCGACGCGCATCCGATTGAGAGAAGAAGTATAAGCGTGGCTGCGGACAGGACATACATCGGTCGTTAGCCTACAGTATAGACATCGGAGAGACAACCGCCTCTGCCTCTATGAGCCGGACTTGCTGTCTCACCTTGCACAATCAAATCTACCCGCTCGATTTATCACCGTAGCGGCTTTGCCAACCCGGATAGAAGCGGTACGATCGCCTGCATTTTTCGAGTCAGCGAAACGATGCGAGAGCGCCTGTATGGCACAACGTATCGCTCCCGCTCTTGGGATCGAATTCTACACTTTCCGGACTTCTCGTCGTTTCACCCATCCCATTTTCAAGAGGTTTGTTGACGGGCCATGCGGATGTTTCGTTATCGTCCCTAAGGAACCCTCGAGAGGGAGGGACATCCTCGCAGATATACGGAGAGTAACAGAGCTCGCATTAGGGTAGGTCTTTCCCAGCGAGGGGGAAAGTGTGATGCCTCAAGAACGGCAAGCAAGCCATGGCAAGGCTGCTCTTGCACTCATGTTCGTTGCCGGATTGGAAGGACTTTGCTATAGTCCCGCCCGGAGGGGGATCAGTGGGGTTCGAGCCCAATTATATCGTGGTCGACGGTCAAACGTTCAGCAAAGCCAAGCTGGGATTGGACAATCACGTCTACAAGAACTGCCAGATCGATGATTGCGACTTGTATTACAGCGGAGGACAGTACGAGCTCATCGACACCCATATCACCAATTCACGGTTGATTCTGAATCATCCCGCCAAAGGAATCTATCACGCACTCCAGATCTTTAAGATGAAATCGCCTGGGTCCCGCATCATCTTCGAATAGAATCTTCCAGCTCAATATCCCCACAATACGACGGAGCAGGACGGACCATCACAGATCTGGAAGAACGCAATCGATCCGAACCGCGGAGCGAGGAAATCAAACGAGCGGGCTGCTACTTGTTGATCGGAATGTTCTCTGTCCTCGTGACGATCTCGATCGGTTGAAAGACCGGGTCCGAGGGACCCTTGGAAGACTCGGCTTCGATTCGCTGAAGGAAGGGAGCCGGTCCGGTGATCGGCGCATAACTCAATGTCGTCTCGACGTCGAACGTCCTGGTTTCTTTCGGCGTGGGGAACGTAAAGGTTTCGACACGTAATTCTTCCGGCTTCAGCACGGTGTCCTCGACGACCTTCACGGCCTCGAAATCAAACTGAGTCTTCTCGCCTTTTGCATTCTGATAGACCCGACCGTAGATCCGCTTGTCGGAAAAGACGGTCTTGAGGTTCTTACCCTTGATGGCAAGATCGAGAACCACGCTCGCCCAAGCGGGATGAGTCGTCGGAAGGTTGTGGGGCACCAGACTCTGAACCTTTACGGTCACCGTCGTCTTGTCTCCTTCGATCTTCGTTTCCACGTCCAGTTTCGCCGCTTCCTGCCGAAGCTTCCCGATCCTGCCCGGGAACGTATGGTTCGCCACAGTCCGTTTCTTCTCGCCGTTGGCCGATTCGCCCGTCTGCTCGGGCATATGACAGGACTGGCATTCTTTCCCGGATTTGACGGCTTTACTCTGATCCCAATTCCCCAGCAGATCGTTCGCTTTTCCGAGGTTGGCGGCGGAGGGAACCGCCTGATGGCAGTTCAGGCAAAGGTCCGATTTTCTGAACAGTCCCAGTTCCATCGATTGATGCGCCAGGTTCGGCGCAAAGTCTTTGTACGGACCGTAGAGGGTCTTACTGCCCGGGGCTTCGTACTTCGGCTCCGGCGGATGCTTGGCACGATCCACCTGTTTGATCAGATGACACTGCGCGCACGCGACGCCGTCCAGTTGCGGATCGCCCGATTTGACCTGGTCGATAAAGAGCTGGGTGTGATCCTGAAACTCACGGACGTGGGGGGCGTGGCACCGGAGACAGAGCGCCTTGTCTTTTCCCTCCGGTGAAGCGAGAAACGCGTCGAGCGTGGCCCGGAAGGCCGGCGAATGGATGGATCGGGAGAGGGGCGACGTCTCCCATTCCTCAAACACGCGTTCGTGGCAGCGTTTGCACTTGTTGGAATTCGGGAACGCTTTCTCGATCAGAGCTTGAGACTTCGCATCCTGAGCGAGCGTACGGTCCTCCACAATCCCCAACCAGACAGCGGCCAGCGCGACGAGCAAGACCGTCAGAGTCGCCTTCCTCTTCATTAAGGTGCGCAGTGTCGTATGCATCCGTTGCCCGACCATCTTAGAGATTCTTGGCCCGATAGGTCAGCATGCGTGGCTGTGTGTATTCATCGAGGATTTTCGTCGCTGCCTCCCGCTCCTTGTCCCCGCCAAGCGTGGCCAGGTATTTATCTTTCAGTTCAGGGGTGGGGCTCGGAATCAATCCGTAGGTCAGCACCGCCTCGATCAAGGCCGGGCTTCCGCCCGAGGGCACCGCGAGGGAAAACGGCACCTTTCTAGTGTTCCCGCCCTTGATGAAGGGATCGGGGATGGGGCCGCGGAGGATTTTGTCGTAGCTCAATCCGAATTGTTTCGTTTCCGTCGCCAACATCGCGCCACGAGCGTCCTTCACGGTGATCTGAAGAAAGAATTGCTTGAGGACCGGATCGCCGTCCGGAAAACTGTGCGGAAGACTTCCCACTTTGACCAACACCGTCCCGTCCACGGTGGCCGAAGACTTGGCGGTTTCGATATCGATCCGCGGCATCCATTCCGCCTGCAGATTGCGGTTCTTCAACAGGATTCCGGGAATGACGACGCCGCGGAACCAGTGACGGCCGATCGAACGGGTCATCGCCCCGCGTTTCGACGTGGAACTGCCCGTCGAAGGCTCCATGTGGCAGTCCTGGCAAATCGTACCTTGAAGGATCTCTCCTGGAAGATTTTTCTGCGTCACGTCCTTGACCTTGTCGAAATGGCACGATGCGCAGAAATTCGCCCCCCGGTAGAGTTCGGATTGGATCGCCGGATGAACTAAATTCTCCTCGGGGTCCGCATAGGGACCGTACATGGTCTTGCCCGGCTCGATCGCGAACGTCGGAGGTGGCGAGAGGGTCGTTTGGACGGACTTGATGAGGTGGCAGGATGCGCAACCGATGCCTTCAATCTGCGGTTTGCCGGCCAGGACTTGCGTCACCATTTTTTCCGCATGCTGAGGAAACACGGTCGTCGACGGCACATGGCACGACAAACAGCGCTTACGCTCTTCGGCTGTCGGATTCGTCTGAATCCACAGCCCCAACACGGTGCGAAACACAGGCGACTCCAGCGACGTCCCGTGCAGAAGGGCCGCATCCACCCGACCGAAGGTTTTAAGATCCGGCGTCTGCTCCCGCGCGCCCTTCCACTCTTCGTAGTGGCGGTCATGGCACTGCTTGCAATCCTCCGAGCGGATGAAGATTTTCTCGATCTCGGCAATCCAATCGCCGGAGGCTTGCCCGTCCGCTTTCTGGGCGATGGCACGATCGTGAAAGAGACCGATCAGGCCGATCGCCAAGAACAAGAATGCCGCGGTGATGATCCGCTGTCTGACTCGCACGGTCCGACCTTTCTAGTCTCTCTTGCAACCCACGAAGTGGAAGTTCACTCCCCAGCCGACCGGATCCCCGGGATCCGCCGGCTCATACGTCCCCACCGTAAAGTTGCACTCCTTCATGGCCTTTTTGATCGCTCGGCCGAACTCCAGCATATTCTTGATCTCTGTCTTGTCGATCTCCTTGATGACCGACCGCACCTTGATTCCTGCATAGTCGGCCCGCGAATTTCCGATGACCTCGAAAACCGCGACGCCCTGGGGCCGCTGTAACTTCAATTCCTTTTGGATCTCTTCGTCGACTTCGCCGACCACGACCCCGAACTCTTCTCCGAGTTTAGCGGCCTCCTCCTCGGTCATGGGAGTCTGATCGATTGCGTTGACCGGCGTCACGGCCAAACTTCCCATCAACCCTCCCCACAACCCGGCACACAGAAAAAAGGCCCTCCAGGGACGAAGGGCCTCTGTACGCGCTTTCATACGGTTGCAGTCTCTCCCCTCAACAGCCGTTCACGGACGAATCCGTCCGCTTCGCCCCCTCAAAGATTCGCTACAGGATCGATCGACAATTGAAACCAGGGAGCCACGGCCTTCTGACCGTTCCGCTCCTTATTCTCACCGTTCCACACCGCAAAGGAGACGGTCTGAACACGTCCGGGAATCAATTTGGCTTCGTTCTCCTGTTCTTCGCCCACCAACGGTCTCCGCATGACGACATGCCAGACTCCGTCCTTCCAGAGGGCTTTGCCCTGCACGCGGCCCTGCTTTTCCTTGGTGGTCAATGTACTGAACCCCCCTCCGATGAGATCCTCCACCGAGGACACACGCCGCGGAATGACTTCGAACGTTCTCACGCCCTCACGCTGCTTGTCGGTGCTTCTTGCGGCGCGCCGGTCGATATCACTCTGCCAATCGGCTTTCCAGTGCCAGATGTTGATGTAGTGATCGAGTTGGCCCATGCAGAAAAAAGCCGGCGCATCCCCCAACGGGAGACCAATCGCCACCCCATCGCGAAACGTGCCGGGCGTGAGTCGATCGTTCTTGGTGTTGTCCTGCCATTCCAGGAGGAAGGCGAGCTCGGTGCCGTTGTGGATGGCTCGAACCGTCAATGCCCGGGCCGTCGGTTCCGGCCACACCGGCCGTGTGATGATCTGACCGCTCAATGGCAACGTCATCGGGGAGACTTTTGCCCATGCGGTATCCTCGGGAGTCGACGGGAGATCTCCCTGCGCATAATGCGCCCGGATCATCATGCCCTCCGAGCTGACCAGGGGAATCCCCAGCCCACCAAGGACGCCCGCAATGACGAGGATGGAAGAGAATATCGCCAACAGAGAACGAGAAGCCGTCTTCGTCGTCATGCGTCCCATGAAAGGCCCTCGGATGACCGACGCAACCGGGCTCGACGATGCCACAATACCATACTTTTCCGGCGAGACCAATCCGGATGCGTTCCGTCTGCCTAACGAAGCCGCACGCGACGAATCTTGTTTTCTCCGCGCTCACAGATATAGAGATGCCCGCGCGAATCCAACGCGAGCCCGACGGGAGAATTGACAACTGCGTCCACGCCTAGAAGCCCGTCGCCGTGTTTGAGTCCTCCGGCCGCCTCCTTCGCCACGAACCGCGCGGCGCCGCAGCCGCCCATATTCTTGTCTTCATACCCGCTGTCGCCGTTGCCGGCGACGGTGGTAATGATCCCGGTGGCCGCATCTACGCGGCGGACACGGTGGTTCATGGTGTCGGAGACATACAGATTGTCCTGCTCATCCAACACGACGGCCTCGGGAGCATGCAGCATCGCGCGCACCGCCGGCTTCTCATCTCCGTCATAGCCATACCGGCAGACGCCGGCCACGGTCGAAATGACGCCCGTCTGCCGATCGATCTTCCGGACACGATTGCTTCCCTTGTCGACGATGATCACGTGCCCGTTGCTGTTAACGCTGATGCCGACCACGTCATAGAGACGCGCGTCCAGAGCCGGCCGGCCGTCGTCCAGATACATGGACATATCCAATCCGTCGGAACACACGGGCATCAGCCATCCGTGATCGTCGCTGAAATCGATTCCAATCGCGTCTCCGGAGAGCACGACAAGATTCCTGGCGACCAACGGCTGCTCGCGCGCATCGTCCTCCGTCGTCCAAGTTCCGGCAATCGTGGTCACCATACCTGATGCGGGATCGTACCGGCGGATTCGGTGAGCCTGGGTATCCGCGATGTACAGGACATCGTCCTTGTCGAACGCGATGGCGGCGGGCCAGGTCAGATTGACGTTCAACGCCGGGCCGTCCCCATTGAAACCATGTTGTCCCGTTCCAACGACGGTCGAAATGATCCCGGTGTCGCGGGCGATTTTTCTGATGCGATTGCTGCCGGAGTCGCAGAGGTAGAGGTCGTTGCGGGAATCGAAGGCGACGTCAAGCGGCAAATACAACCCCGCTTCTCCGCAGGGGCCTTCATCGCCGCTGTAACAGGTTTCCCCGATTCCGGCGAAGTTGTGAAGGGTGCCTTCCTGGAGATCGACGCGCCGAATCCGGTCGGAACCGGATTCAGCGAAATAGAGCCAGCGCTCGTCCCGATCCACGGCGGCGTGATGCGGCAGTGGAATACCGGCCTTCACGGCGCGCTTTCCGTCTCCGGTGCTGCGAGCCTTCCCGTTACCGGCAAACGTTTCGATATAGCCCAGTGCGAGCTGAACTTCCGTTTCCATCTTCAGCGCAGCGCCCCTCTGTCCTACGCGTGGGAAACCGGCTGCGGAGCCGGTTGATCCGCCACGGGCGCCTGCGCAGGCGGAATGGCTTGCTGGGGAGTCGCGGTCTGCTGCTGAGCCGCCTGAGCCTCTGCCTCAATCGCCTCCGCCTCGTGGACGGACTTCTTGAACCCCTTGATGGCCTTCCCAATCCCTTCTCCCAACTGCGGGAGTTTTCCGGCACCGAAGATGATCAATACGATGAAGAGGATGAGAATCAACTCCGTGAAACCAAGACTCCCAAACATGGCATGCTCCTTCGTATAGGTGTGTCAGGACGGGCTGCTTTCCTTGCTTCGCTTTGCAAACCGCTCTTTCAATCGCTGGCGCGCCTGCTCAGCCTGCTCGAACATCTTACACTTATCGTACACGCTGATGAGATTATAGTATGCCAGCGGCTCGTCGGCATTCTGCTCGACCGCGTCCTCCATGACCTTGATGGCCAAATCAGATTTCTTGTGATTCAACGCCAACTCCATCAGTTTGAAACTGGCCTCCAGATGCTTCGGGTCCAGTTCAAGCGTGCGCAGATAACACTGAATGGCCATATCAATCGTATTGTAGTCCGATACCTGGGGGTTATCGAGCTCGACATAGACTCCTGCTAGATTGTACCAGGCGATGGGATCGTCCGGCGTGATCTCGACGAGGCGTTCGTAGTATCCCTTGGCTTCCATATATTTCTTCTTGTCCGCGTAGACCCGTCCCAAATTGAAAAGCGCCAGCACATCGTATTGGAACACATCCAGCGCATGCTTGAATTCGGCCTCCGCCTCGTCGGACATGTTCTTGGTCGCATAGATCGTTCCCAGATTCGAGTAATACATGGCCAGAGAACGATTCATTTCGGCGCGCAGCCCTTCCGCCATTTCGATGGATTTCTTGACCTCCACGAGCGCATCGTCAAGACGCCCCTTGCTGAAATATAGTTCCCCCAGTCGACAGCGCGCCTGGAAATCGTCAGGCTCCGCGGCCAGCAGCTTCTCGATTTCGGCGATTTCTTCGTCCGGATTCAACGGCTGATCGTTCGGATCCACCGCCACGCGGCTTTGTTCCGCCTGTACACTCGTGTCATCGCTCATGTGAAGTTCCCACCCGTCCTTAACAGTCCGTTAAATGTGATCCCCTGCCAGTCGATCGGAACTTCCCAGCATGGGCGCTCCGACCTGAGAGGGGGCTTCTACTGTTTCCCGTCGATATCGATCCATCGTCAACAACATGACGCCCAGCACGACCATCAACGTCAGATTCGAATAGAGCAAGGCATACCCCGCGATAAACATCAAACCTAAGCCATAGCCGGCAAGCCTTCCCATGGTCAACAGCCGGATCACAGTATAAGACCAGCAGAGAAGCCCGGCCATGTACAGCGCAAAGGGCAGATAAAAGGTGTACCCCATTCCGAACTGGAAAATCCACCCGATGCCGTCGGCACCTTTTCGGATGTTGCTCGCCATGACGGGATCGTATCGGCTGAGAAGATAATCCAAGAAGAGCATGACCGTGAAGATGCTTCCGGCTATCCCCCAGAACCAGAAGGCTCGACGACGTTGATGCTGGTTGCGGGAGCGGAAAGACAGCCCACGGCCGTAGGCTCCATACACCAGGATGCTGGCCAAGACCATCAAAGCTTCCCCGGCCCGGTGAAATTCGTAGACGAAGGGGGGAGCAGCCACGGTACCGAGAAAACTGAAGAACGTGGAAACCATTTGATAATAGAGCCAGCCGGAGATTCCCAACAGGTACACGATCCCCAAAGCCCGGTTAGACCAGTCATGATGGGTCAGCAAATACTCGGTCATCAACAACGCGATCGCCGTCAACGCAATCAGGTTGTAAATGGCCGACCCGATCATCGTCGGGGGAACAAACAAGAATCCCACGGTCAACAGCAGCAGCAACGCCACGCAGGGTACCGTCGCTTTGTTCAAACCGTTCCAGCCCCGACTGGCAAGCCGATTCATCAGTCCGAGGATGAGCCCCAAGAACAAGAGAATGGCCACGGCATTCAGAAGCCACTGCCCGATCTCCGTCAGCGCCGTAAAGGTGGGAATGATCCATTGATGATCGGCCGCCAGCTTGCTGAGGTGCATGCCCAGACGGGACACCAGCCGATAGAGAATCAGCTCCAGGAAGGACACCAAGAGCACGAGCTTGATTGTGTATTGAAAGAGGAGCGGCTGATCGCTCAGCTTCCCGGTCACGCGCTCTATGGTTCTCGTCGAAACCGTCATGACCGCACTCCGCGTCCAACGTGAAAATTATACCGATCCGGGAAAAACCCGGTCAACGACGCCCGTCGCTACGAACGCGCGACCGCCGCCCGCTCTGTTTCCGATTTGGCCCGCGCGATATACAGGAGACCATCCGCCATCGAGTAGTTGAACGGCAACTCGCATACGACTTCACTGACTTTTTCGTACACGTGCTGATAGAGTCGCTCCGCTTGGTCCGGGGTCATGCCTTCCTGTACCTCGTAGAAGAATCCCAGACTCAGGTCTTCCGCGGACGGCCGCATGATCCGTCGAATGCCGTATCCGCCGGGATCGCTCATGATGGGAGCTTCCTTCTCAAGGTCGAAGAGACAAGGTTGGCACGAGAACCCGTAGGAGTCGTGCAACTTCTTGTTGTCGACGATGAAGTTCATCGTCTCCAACGCTTCCTCCTCCTTCTCGGTCGGGAAGCCCACGATGATATAACAATGAACGGCGATGCCGAGATCCACGCAGTCGTCCGTGATACGCCGGACCCATTCCTGCTGGATGCCTTTCTTCATGAAATCCATGATCCGCTGATTGAATGACTCCAATCCGAAGACGATCTTCAGACAGCCGGCATCCCGCATGGACGTCAAGAGCTCACGCGAGAGATGTTTTTCAAATCTCATTTCACACGTCCACTTGATCTCCAACCGTCGGTCGATCATCTGTTGGCACAGCCGTTTGGTCGGAGATAGGGCGAAGCATTCATCGGTAAAAAAGAAGTGCCGGACTCCATAGCGTTGCTTGAGCCACTCCAACTCCTCGATCGTCCTGCCCGGATCCTTTTGGCGGAAGTTCTGGTGATCGAGCGTGAGCGCGCAAAAGGCGCAATCTTTGTAGTAGCAGCCCCGTGAAAACTGGACGGGCAACACCGGCTCGGGCGACAGATATCGGCCGAGGGGAAACCCGTCGTAATTGGGAGCCGGCAGCTGATTGACGTTTTCGGAATAGAACGGCTGATTGACGATGATCCTGTCGTTCTGACGATAGATCAGGTTGGGTACCTTGCTGAAATCCTTCTTCCCGGCCATTTGATTGACCAATTCCAGCAGGGCCGTCTCGCCTTCGAAGACGACGATGTCGTCCGCGATCTCGAATAGGCTCGGACAACGGCGCAGATTGTCGACCAGTCGCGTGAAGATGCTCCCCCCGATGGTGACGTGAATGTCGGGAGCCGCCTCCTTGATCAAGCGGCAGAGCGTCAACCCGGGAATGATCTGCGACGTAGCGGTGATCGACACACCGATGAGATCCGCATGGTCCCCCACAATCGACGGAATGAAACGTTCCCGGAACAGGGGAATATACGGGTTCTGCTGCTCGTCACGGATGACCTTCATCAGGTCCTTTGATGAGTAAATGGAATAGGTGCTGAATTGGTTGTCCACGACGGTGAGTCTGGTCGGAAAATACAGGGTGGAGAGCACCTCCAGCCACTTGTCGATCAGAAACAGGCTCTCTCGGTACTCCTCCATGTCATAGAAACCTTCGCTGCGCAGGGTCGCTTTCGCCGGCTCGATACGATCGACGAGGTACGGAAAGCGATCGAGCGATTCCACGACCCTCGCCAGATGTTCCGCGCTGCCGGGCCCCATCTCTCCCTGGTGCTCCCGCTCAAGCGCGTTTTTCTTATCGATCAGGCCTTGATAGAGTTCCACGCCATAGGCCTGCGTCACGATGTCATCGAGCAGCTCGATCCCGAGGTCGCGCTGCGAGACATTCGGCACACCGGCTTGGGTCAGAAACCCGGTGAGTGAAGGGAGACTCAAATACGGTTGGGACGGATGCCAGGTCGGAGGGAAAAGCAAAGAGACTTTCATTGGAAATCTCTACCCGACATATTTGAAAAATAAGACGAATTTAGATTGAAATGATCGTATTTTATACACTCCACCGCCCCCGAAAAGCAACCCTGGTCATGTCGAAATTCCCGGGTCCGAACCATGTGGGGTCCGGTTCTGGGACCGATCTCGGGAAAAGAAAGGCCCCGATTCGGGTCACCGTGGTGATCCCCGAACCGGGGCCTTTCTTTGCTCTCACCGCACGATCAGCCAAACGGCCGAATGCAGTTTCCTTTTAGCGACAACTCACGGAAGCTTCAGCGTAAACCAGGTAGAGAGCGCCTTCATACCGTTACGCTCGATGTTGTTGCCATCCCACACGGCGAATGCGATAGGAACAGACATACCCGCCTTGAACTGCGTGTCATTGGCATCACCCGTTTCCAGGGTGCGCTTCACGACGACACGCCAGGTTGGACCACTGTACCCGCCGCCCTTGACGGATCCGGCCGGTTCCCACACGCCGTTTCCGATGACATCCTGGTGCGCTTGCGTCGTCAACGTGCTGAATCCGTTGGCGTTCAAATCCTCCACCGAACTCACGCGCAACGTCGGATCCGACATGATGTTGCCCGACCAGATACCGGGATTGAAGGGACCAAGGCTGCGCCCGATCCGGTCCGGATAGGTCACGCCGCCCGCCGGTTCTTCAAAGTAGTAATCCCAGAAGATCCCGGGGTATTGATCGTCTACGTCCCAAATACCGGCGCTGTCCTTTCCGAGATCCTTTTGCCACTCCGCGTTCCACCGCCAGATGTTGGTGGTGCCGCCGGACTGTCCCATACACTGGAACGGCGGCGCGCCCGAGGTATTAACCGGGAACATGATCGCCACCTGGTCGCGGAAGTCCTGCGGACCGATCGTCGTGTCGTTCTTGGTCTGATCGTTCCACTCAATCCGCAATCCGAGTTCCTTGCCGTTCGACATGGACTTCACAAACACCGACTTGACGGAAATGTTCGGATGCATCGGCGTCGTGATCAACTGGCCGCTCAACGGTACGATCACACCAGGCACGCTCTCCCACAGCGGGTTCGCACCATCCATTGGGATGGGGCCCTTCACCGCCTTGGCCGGAATCGTCACCGGTTGGCTGACAGCCAAGGGTACCTGCCCAATCGTCAGCATCACGCCCACGATCAGGGCAGAGAGAAGAATGCCAAACACCACAGACTTGTTGTGTGTCTGCACTACTCTCATGGACTATGCCCTCCTCTCAATTAAGTGATTAAAAACTATGACCCAAATGACTCCCGAGAAACGAAAAATGACACCGGACATGAATGCGGATATTACGCAGTCCCGACAGGCCCCCCCTCCTCCTTGTTTTTGTTCTTTTCCCCCGGATCCATGAAATCTTGCGCGCCCGTCTCATTCAATAACAGGCTGAGCTCATTTCCTTGATCTTGTGCACCGCATTCGTACGTCTGCCCTTCCGGAGCGTTGAACGTCGCAGGCCGATAATCCGTTTCTGAATAGGGTTGAGGAGTCACACCGAGAAAGGCGGATTCGAAATCCATCCAGTCCGCGGTCATGTCGGCAACCAGCTTAAAGAGCCCGGAATCGGCTTTCTTGGCCAGCATCCGGCAAAACAGAGGAACCCACCGGCCGATGTGATTCTTGACGAACTTCTTCTGCGCTTCCACGACGATCTGCGTTTTGTCCGTTCCATCGTGGCAACGCGAATAGGATTCCTTGTACGCCAGAAAATGCATAAACTCAAACTCAACGCTCAAATGGTCGAGCCGCTCGTGAATATCCTTCGATAGTTCCACACCGAAGGCTTTGTAAAAGCCTGCGATGTCGCCCATGACGTGGGACTGCGCAAATACGTGGTCATTACCGAAGAGTGTCTCGTAGGGCGGGCAGTCCAAGGTGATCACATTGCTGAAGACCCGGCGATGCTCCGATTGCAGATCGGTCAGATGCCAATTGACGCATTCGGATACCACGAGCTTTTCCAACTGATCAAACTGCTTTTTCAGCTCATTCAACTTCTGCCTTGCCCGATCGCCGCCGATGCCGTCAAGCGCCTTCTCCAAGGCTTCGACGGCCGCTCGACCATCCTCGACAAATTCGCCGCATTGTACGTAGTCGAGAAATTCGTCGTCTTCCGGGTACAACAGGCTCCAGGATACGAGAAGGTAAATCTTGCTGCGATTGAGAGCACGTTCGACGGCGGGGGAGTCTTTGATCGGCGTCGGGGTCGAGATGACGGCGGTTCCGGAGGCGGAAACATTTGGTACCGGCTGTTTACTCGTCATATGAAGATCAGCTCCTCGGTGTGACCTTGTACCGTGGCCTGTATTTTCCGGCATATGCGGTCAAACCTCTGGCACAAGCTCGGGTATGATAGGTAATGGCTCGGGTGATGTCAAGCACGTTCTCCCATTCGTTTGGACAAAACTTAACCGACTGAAATACCGAAATTTTCGCACCGGCTCCTTCGGTCGACTTCGCACTCCCGTACCCGTACGACAGGCTAGCAAGTGCGGGACAGCAGCCTGAACGGCGCCACTCGAATCGCAATATGGTCATTGACCGTTTTACAGACCTGCTCGCAGAGACCGCATCCGACACACCTCTCCCCTGAAACCAGCAGCCGCTGTCCGTCAAAGTCCATGGACAACGCCTCGGTCGGACATTTCGAGGCACACGCATGACAGCCTTGCGCCGCGGTGCATAAACGATGAGCGACGACCGCCATCCCCATTTGCACGTGGTCCCGATCCGGAACCGACACGAGGGCCTCCGTCCCGCAGGCCGCGATGCAGGGGAGATCCTCGCAGAGGAAACACGGCGTCTGGTCGGGAAAGATGATCGGCGTTCCGTCCTCCTGATGGAAGACGATGGCGCCGTGCGGACAAGCTTTCGCACAATCGCTGCATTTTGTGCATCGATCCAGGAACAGCGATTCGGCAACCGCTCCCGGCGGGCGCAACCAATCGGTTCTTGGAGCCGCGGCGGGTTTTTCGGGAAGTACCTCCGCATGCTTGGAGTACTCCCGCGCGGCCTTGGCGACGGACAGCACAGAGTCCTTGAGAAAATCCCGACGACCATATTTGGGGTCAGTAGCCATGAGACAGCAGACCGAGGTTCCTTCTTTCTTTACAGCACGCCGTCCGCACGGAGCTTGTACACTTCTACGCACCGGTCACAGGCGCCGAATTCGACGTCCCACCCCGGATGATTTTCCCGGATGAAATCCAGCACGTAGGCTTCCATCTTATTTCCCAGGTCCTCCACCCACGAGTACGTCGGGAAACGACAGAGCGGGCAAGGGAACCCGGGCATCAACATGACCTTGTTTTCGGTTTCCGGCACTTCCCCGCCTTCGACATCCACTGCACGATCCATTACCCGCAACGTATCAGTCGCCATTTCGATCAATTCGGAATGGGTGAAGAACCCCGTTTGCCACAAACCTTCGAATACGGATTTCAATTGAGGTGCGGGAATCTTTCGATACCAGGACCGAAACTCCTTGAAGCGATCCTCCTTCCGAAGCATCGGTTCCTTGCTTGTCGCTACCAGTCGGCTGTCGACGCTCAAGCTCCACAGCACGCGGTACCGTTGGAGAATCAACGTTTCCTCTCCGGGGTTCTGACCGACCTTTGTATCGGGATCATAACCGAACTGCGGGCTCAGCATGTCCGAGATGTGCATCAGCTCATGCCGGCAGTAGCGGGTGAGCGCGGGATCGTAGAACCGACGGGGAATGAGCTTGATGCCGACCCCCTTCAACCCTTTCTCCTCAAACCGCTTGGCCAATTCGTGTTCGACCGAGCCCCACTTGCGAAGAATGTCGACGCCTTCCTGGTCTTCTTTGAGCACGCCCTTGACTAGGACGATCCCGACCTGATCCTTGAGAACCGGGTATTCATCGAAGGCGTCCCTGATGATGTCGGAAAAACCCCACGTCCCGAACAAGTATTGATATAGCTTCTTGAATTCACTCTCGCGGTCGTCCAGCGTGAACTTCTCGTAGATCGGATCCGCCAGCTCATGGAATTCTTTATAATAGGTGGGATCTCCTTCCCGTTCGGTCTTCTCCACAAAGGAATCGATAACTTCCTGCAACAAGGCTGGCTGAAAGCGAAGTTCCATGGCGTTCCCCAATCTCGAAATGAGCCTTGACCGCGGCTTGACTTGACGACCGGGCTTCTCTTACGATCGTCAACGTTGAAAGGGAAATTATACTGACCTAAAACGACGATTTGCAATCGAGCCGGCCGCCGGCCGGCCCACGAACCACCTCATCACGATCGGGTATTTTCATGGCTGAACAAAGTCCTGCTTCTACTGTTCCGGCGCCGGCTTCACAGCATCCCAGCATCGACTTCCTGGAATATTGGACCACGGGAGCCAGAGAGGTGAAAACCTTCCGCGGACACTCGCACGGAATTTGGTCTGTCGCGTTTGCCCCGGATGCGCTCACGTTGGCCAGCGCCGGTGTGGACCGTCTCGTCCGCATCTGGGACATCGAAACCGGACGGCTCCTTCGTTCCCTCCGCGGCCACACCAACGACATCAGGGCCGTGGCGTTCACGCCGGACGGGCAGACCTTGGCGACCGGAAGCGAAGACCGGACGATCAGATTGTGGAACCCCAAGACGGGCGAGCCGCTGAAACTCCTCTTCAGCCGATATGATCACAATGTCTGCAGTCTTTCCCTGTCACCGGACGGCTTGATGCTGGCGCGCGGCAGCCATAACAAGGACATCAAGATTTGGGAAGTCACGACCGGAACCGAACTGATGACCCTGCTGGGTAAGGATCAGTACGATCACCATTGGTCGGTCTGTGTGACCTTTTCTCCCGACGGCATCCACCTGGCCAGCGGAACGGACATCGGCAAGATCAAGATCTGGGAGGTACTGCCCAGCGGGGAGGAAAAAGTCCTTCATAACGGGCACTGGAAAGAGGACGAAGAAGACTGCACCGAAACGCGGGGATACTTCATCGAAGACGATGGTGGATTCCAAAAGCCGATGGACTACTGGATCGGGGCCATGACGTTCACTCCGGACGGCAAATATCTGATCACAGGCAGCCGGGACCAGACGATCAAGATATTCGGGGTGCCGCAGGCTCTCGAACACCGGACGCTCCGGGGACATACCGGCTGGGTACGAACGCTGGCGGTGACGCCGGACGGCAAGGTACTCATCAGCGGAGGCGACGACAATACCATCCGATTCTGGGATCTGGCGACCGGTCGTTGCTTCCGAACCATCAAGACGCATACAGGCGGCGTTCGCTGCGTCGCGCTCTCTCCGGACGGCCTCTCGCTTGCCAGTGCGTCATGGGACCGAACCGTGAAGCTGTGGAGCGGGGGCCCGGAGCCCGCCGAGTAGAAAGCCGACCACCTCGCACTATCCTTCCTCTTCCTCGGCGTCCTCCCTGGCCGACGGGATGCCGTAGCGTTTGCATTTCTCCAAGAGAGCCTTGCGGGAGAGACCGAGGATCTTCGACGCAGTGGTTCGGTTGCCCTCGACACGCTCCAGCACGGAAATAATGTGGTTCTTCTCGAACTCTTCCCGAGCGGCGGACAGGGACGTCAGCGGGACGTCTTTGGACTTGCTCCCAACCGATAGTCCTTCATGACAGAAACCGCAGGATTCTTGCGGCACCCCTCCCGTGAACGGACAGGACGGAAACTCGCAAAGATCGGCCGGCTGGATCATCTCATGATCGCGCCCGGATGCCACGCTCCGTTCAATGATCTTTTCGAGTTCCCGCACGTTGCCAGGAAATGAATACCGCAGCAAGAGATCGCGAGCTGACGGTGAAAAGCCCTTTGACTTCTTGTTCATCCGGGCGGAGCAGGCTTGGAGGAGGTGCTCCGCGATGACCATGATGTCCTCCGAACGCTGCCTCAACGGGGGCAGGACGACCTGCGCCGCGCCGAGCCATCGATACAGATCCTCGCGGAAGCGCCCCTTCTCGACTTCCTGGGCCAGATCGACGCGCGTGGCCCCGACGAGACGGACATCTACCTCGATCGACTCGCGGCCTCCCACACGTTCGAATTTTCGTTCCTGCAGCTGCCGGAGCAACTTGTCCTGAATACCGAGCGGGATTTCACCGATTTCGTCGAGAAACAATGTCCCTCGGTGCGCCAGTTCGAAACGTCCTCTTCGCTGCCGTAAAGCTCCCGCGAATGCGCCTTTTTCATGGCCGAAGAGGTCGGCCTCGAGCACGGCTTCCGACAATGTCCCACAGCTGACCTTGATCAACGGATGATGATTGCGGGGGCTGTTCTGGTGGATGGCGTTGGCGACCAATTCCTTTCCTGTTCCGCTCTCTCCCACAATCAGAATGGGCGAATCCGACCCCGCCGCCGTTCTGACCTTGTCCAACACCGCCCGCATCTGGCTGTTGGTCCCGAGGATTCCTCCGAACCAGAACTGGTCATCGGGAGTCTCTTTGAACTCCTCAGTCTCGCGGCGAAGCTTGACGACCCGTCCCACCCGCTCTACGATGAGCAGCAATTCCTCCATCTGAAACGGCTTGGTGATGTAGTCGAACGCGCCGAGCTTCATGGCTCCCACGGCGGTTTCAACCGATCCGTGCGCGGTGATGACGACGACTTCGGTTTCCGGCGCCGTTTCTTTTGTCGCCTTGAGAACCGCCAGGCCGTCGGCGCCGGGCAGTCGCAAGTCCGTGATGACGAGATCAAATGTCTTCTGGCGGAGCACCTCGATCCCTTCCGTCCCTGTGGCTGCCGCGCGAACCTCATACCCCACGGCCCCCATGGCATCCACCATTGAGAGACGCATGAGCGGTTCGTCATCCACCAGCAAGATGGTGAGCCCCTTCATGACGCCCTTTCCACGAGCGAACGATCCCTCGACAAGGGCAAGCAGAGAGTGAAGGTCGTCCCCCTGCCCACTTCACTGTCGACGAGAATCTTCCCGCCGTGACGCTCGACGATGCCCAAACTCACAGACAACCCCAGTCCCGTCCCCTCTCCCTCCCCTTTGGTCGTAAAGAAGGGGTCAAAGATACGGGACAGCACGGCTGGGGCGATTCCCGACCCAGTGTCGGACACCTCGACCAGACAGACCCCTTCCGTAACGGAGGTACGAATTGTCAACATCCCGCCGCCTTTCATCGCTTGAACGGCGTTAAGAACCAGATTCATGAGCACCTGCTCGATCATATGCCGGTCGATCATCAGACCCGGCAGCGCGGAACCGAGCACGGTTTCCAAAACGATGCGATTGGACGCGAACAGATGGCTCGTGAGCACCAGCACCCGATCGACCACCTGATTGATGTCCGTCAAGCTGTATTCCGGGTCGTGCTGCTGGGAAAAATCGAGCAACTGCCTGACAATCTTCTGCACCCGTCGTACGCCGTCCTCCATCGATGCCCAGTATTCCTCCTGCCGGGTCGGCGACAGCGCCCCTTTGCGCAGGTTGTACAGACAGTTCAGAATCCCGGCGAGAGGGTTATTGATTTCATGCGCCACTCCGGCAGCCAATTTCCCCACCGAAGCCAGCTTCTCGGAGTTGCGGATCTGCTGTTCAAGGCGTTTGGTTTCCGTCATATCGCGCGCAATGCCGAGCACGCCGAGAATTTCGCCGTCAGCCCCATGAAGCGGAGACACGCTGACGGTCGCCGTGCGAGTCTCCCCCAAGCGGGTCACTACCTCGACTTCGTAGACTTGCTTCGCGCCGATATCCAGCGTGTTCTTTAGCCGGCGTCCCCGATGCCGCCTGGAGAGAAGCGACAAGTAGGGCCGCCCCAACAGATCATCCTTTCGATAGCCCCACACGGTGACCTTGCTGTTGACATACGTGAATCGTTGGTCCGTATCGAGCGTATAAATCACGTCGTTCGCGTTCTCAAGCAGATTCTCCAAATACTGTTTGGTCTGCTCGATCTCCCTCGTCCGTTCCTTGACCTTGGTTTCGAGCTCTTCCCGATAGGTCTGCAGCTGACGCTCAAGTTTCTTTCTGTCGGTGATATCCCGCAATTGGACCATGACCAACAGATGATCTGGACTTCCGACTTGAATCAGATCCATTTCTACCGGCGTTTCCACCCCGGCGGCGTTATACACCGTGATCTCCTGAGTGGGAACCTTTTGCTGGCCCGTGTTGATGTCGTCCAACCATCGTCGCAGCAGTCCCCGATAGGCTTCGAGTGCGACCTCGAAAATACTGCGCCCGACGATATACGGTTCCGCATATCCGAGCGCCTGCTCCTCGCGTTTATTGACCGAGACGATCATGCCGCCGGGGTCCACCATGAACACCGAATCGGCGACGAGATCGAAAAGGGCCTTGTACCGGGCCTGCGAGGCCACCAGTTGCTTGGTGCGCTCGGTCACGGCCTGTTCGAGTTTCGACGTATATTGTTGGAGCTCCTGTTCGAGACGGTGCCGTTCGGTGACGTCACGCACGAACGCACGAGAATGCACGAGTCCGCCTCGCTCTTGATCGAACAAGGCGGTCGCATGGATCTCCACATCGATCGGATGGCCGTCTTTGGCCAGCAAGACCGTTTCCATCGTCGTCTGTCCCTGCGATACCAGCCGTTCGAGGTATTGTAACACCCGGGTGGCCTGCCCTTGCGGCACCAGATCCCAGAGCTTCATCGCCAACATTTCATCCAATTGAAAGCCCAACTTGTCCAACCCCGTCTTGTTGACGTGAACGAATTGGCCGCTCCGGTCCAACTGGTAGATCATCTCCGGCGAGTGCTCGATGAGGTCGCGGTACTTCTCTTCCAGCCTGCGTACTTCGACCACCCGCTGCTCGATCTGACCGAATGAACGCTGAAGATTCTCGGCCATCTCGTTGAACGCACCCGCAAGGCCTTCAATCTCATCGCCGGTCTTCAGTGCCAGCCGTCTCTCCAGCCGTCCGCTGCCCAATTCCCGCGCTCCCTCGTGCAGCAGCTTGATCGGCCTGACGATACGACGGGCCGCCAACAAGCCCGTCCCCCACAGCACCGCCAACACCACCAATCCATACAGCAGAACCTTGGCGACAAGGTCCGCGAGCGGGGCGAAGGTCTCCCTTGGATCCTGCCGGATGACGGTAATCCACTGTTTGCCCCCGATGCTGCCGGTCGCAAGCCGGTCACTGAACCGGACCGGCGCAAATCCGATCAAGGCATTATGGCTCCCGTGAGAATCATCCGAGGCCACGGCCCAACCGGCCTTCAGCGTCTGGAGCGTCTGGATAAGTTCGGGTTTCACGGTATGCTCTTCCGCGGAGAGAATCGGGCAAATCAGCGGAACTCCGTCCGAGCTGAACAACATGGCATGCCCTGTCATGCCGATGGAGACCTCGGCGATGGAATGAAACAAGGTGTCCCGGCGCAACAGAATCGTGACGGCTCCGATGACCGCCCGTTGTTGATCGTCAACGATGGGAGCCGCGACGACGACGACATGGGTGCCGAAGGAGGGGTCGAAGGCGATCTCTCCGACATAGGGTTGACGAGTTCCTCCCTTCACCACGGCCTGCCACCAGCCGGTCTTGCCGTAAAAGTACTCCACCTGGGGAATGGAACTCACGACCAGCGCCCCCTGCACGTCGGTGACCAGAATGCCCACGTAATCCGCTTTCCGGATGTCGTGCCACCGGATCAGGTAGTTCGTCACGATCCGATTGATGAAGAGCGGAAATTCGCTCCGCTTGTCCCGTTGCTTCCATCGCTGCTGCCAATCCTTGATGACGTCCTGAATGTGCCGTGCATCCTTTCCTTCGTACGTCCGATTGGCTTCCGCCACCGCCGTGCGCAGGAACGGCGTCGTCGCCAGCTGTTGCGCCTCGTTCATGCCGCGGCTGACATGCATTTCTATCCGCCGGGCTGCTTCGACGGCGACTTCTTTGAAGTTTGTACCGGTTGTCTCGCGCAGGGCGCGGCGTTCTTCCAGATAGGTCAACGCGAGCAGGAAAGTGAGAGGCAGAAATCCGACCATCACGATCGCCGTGATGATCTTGTGCTGGAGACTGTAAGACCGACTCCAGAATTTCATGAACGTGTCTGCCTATGCGAGAGACCGTCCGACTCTGCCCGAGGGCAGCTTGTTCACTGCCGCTCAAACCTAGGCACGTTTGAGCAACCGCCCGGTCGTTCCCGGCCATAGGAGCAACAGGGGGCTGGCGACAAAGATCGACGAGTATGTTCCAAAAATGATTCCCCACAGAAGCGCCAGTGAGAAATCGTGCAACACCTCCCCGCCGGCGACGGTGAGGGGAACGAGGACCAGGACCACGGTTAAGCTGGTCACGATCGTGCGGCTCAACACCTGGTTGATGGCATTGTTGATCATCGTTTCCTCGCTGTCCCGCCGTCGAACCCGAAGATTCTCGCGAATGCGGTCGAAGACCACGACCGTGTCGGTCAGTGAGTACCCTGCCAAGGTCAAAAGAGCCGTCACGACCAACAGGGTGATCTCTTTGTCGAGAAGATAGAATGCGCCAAGAACGGCAAGCACGTCGTGGAACGTCGCCAGAGCGGCCGCCACCCCGAAACGCAATTCAAAGCGCGCGGCAATGTAGAGGATAATGCCGGCGAACGACACGAGCACCGCAATCAACGCATCTTCCTGCAGCTTCTTGCCGATGGTAGGTCCGATTTCCGTGCTGGAGTCCACCACGAACGTGTTTCCGGGAAATTCCTTTGAAAAGATCGCGACGACGCGCTCGGCCGTCTTGTGTTCCAGGGTCGTAGAGGCCTTCACCCGGATCAGCAACTTGTTGTCCTGGCCAAATTCTTGAAGTTCGGCATCCTCCAACCCATTCGTCTCCAATGCCTTCCGAGCTTCGTCAATCTTGATCGGCTGGTCGAATTTCAGCTGCACCGCCGTGCCGCCGGCAAAGTCGATGCCCAGATTCGCCGCACCGCGGCCAATCTGGACAATCGCCAGTATTCCCAGCACGACCATGATGCCAGAAAAAAGGAACGAAATGTTCCGCTTGCCCATGAAATCGAAGTTTGTCTTTCCCAGAATTTCCAGCATGCAGGCTCCTTCGACCTAGATACTCAGCTGATCGACTTTGCGGCGTTGATTGATGATGTCAAAAATGACCTTGGTTCCGACCAAGGCCGTAAAGAGATTGATCGCGATGCCGAGACAGAGTGTGACGGCGAATCCCTTGATCGGACCGGTGCCGAACAGGAACAGCGCGACCCCTGTAATCAACGTCGTGACGTGGGAATCGATGATGGTGAGCAGCGCCTTGTCATAACCCCCATCGACTGCGAGCCTGACCGCTTTCCCCGATCGGAGTTCCTCACGGATGCGTTCGAAGATCAGCACGTTTGAATCGACTCCCATACCGATCGTGAGGACGATGCCGGCAATACCCGGCAAGGTCAACGTGGCCGTCAATGCGGACAATGCTCCCATCAGGCAGATCAGATTCAGAATCAACGCAACATCCGCGATGAGACCGGAGAGCCGGTAGTAGACGATCATGAAGATCATGACCATTGCGCCGGCCACCAACGTCGCCTTGATGCCCTTCTCGATCGAATCCCGGCCGAGCGACGGACCGACCGTCAGATCTTGAACGATCTTCAGCGGCGCCGGCAAAGCACCGGCCCGAAGCACGATGGCGAGATCATTGGCCTCTTGCGTCGAAAATGTTCCGGTAATCTGCGCCCGCCCACCAGAGATCCGTTCCTGAATCACGGGGGCGGAATAGATGGTGTTGTCGAGCACCACCGCCATCCGTTTTTTTACGTTCTCGCTCGTGATGCGCTCAAACTCACGCCCGCCCTTGGCATCGAACGTGATGGAAACGTACGGATCGTTGAATTGCCCGATCGACACACGCGCATCGCTCAGCACGTCGCCCGTGAGCATGACCCGTTTCTTCACCAAATACGGAATGCGGTACTCCCGTCCCGTATCCTTATCGATCGCCCGCTCAAAGAGGATCTGATCGCCCTCCGGCAGCTTGCCCTCGAACTGCTTGAGCACCTCGGCTTCTTTATCCTTCGGCACCCTGGCAGGCAGATCCAATCTGATTTGGGTGTCCTCGTCCAGCATCTTGAATTCGAGCAACGCGGTTTCCTTGATCAGATCTTTGGCGCGTTTCGGCTCCTTGACCCCGGGCAATTGCACCACGATCTGCTTCAGGCCCTGCCGCTGCACGACCGGTTCGGCGACTCCAAACTGATCGATGCGATTGCGGATGGTCTCGAGGGCTTGATTGATGGCGGAATCCTTAATGCGCTTTATCTCCGACTCCCGAAGCTCCCACACCAGCGCGTTGGCCGACCCTGCCGAGTCCTTCTCCGCAAAGGTCGGAAAGTCGTCGATCAATTTCTGGATCTGTGCTTTCAGGTCAGCGTTCTGGAACTGGACGGTGATGTCGGTCGGACTGGTGCGCTTGACCGACTCCGCCGGAATCTTCTTTTCCACCAGAAGGTCCTGCAGCGACGTCAGCGACCGGTCGACCGCGATTTCGACCGCCCGATCCTCGTCGACTTCCATCACCATGTGGATCCCACCCTGGAGATCCAACCCGAGGGTGATGCCCTTGTTGGGCAACAGGGTCTTCAACCATCCCGGCAACCCTTGATACAAATCCGGAACCGACGGCACGAACGCAACCACCGAAGCGATCACGACCAGCGCCAATAACGTCAACCGCCCGCTCACTTTCTTCATCGTGTCTCTTGTCCCCTCGATGCTTAAGCCTAAGACTCTTTCTCGTCGTCATCGGCGCGCAACCGCGCAATGTGTTCCCGCTGAATCTTGACCTTGGTGTTGTCGGCAATTTGCAGCGTTACAGTCTCCTTGCCCAGATTCGCCACGACTCCCCAGACGCCGGAGGACGTGATGACCCGGTCGCCCTTCTTCAGGGCCTCCAACATGGCTCGTTGCTGCTTCTGCTTTTTCTGCTGCGGCAACACCAGCAGGAAATAAAAGATGACGAACACCAACACGAACGGGACGAGCGACAAGATGGTGCTCGCGCCGCTCCCCCCTCCGGCGGTCCCTTGGGCCCATGCGACAGATGCCATCAACATAGACGAACCTGCTCCTCTCTGCAGCGAGACCTCCCGGTCTTCTAGTCGCCGTTGGCCTCCGCCGTGCCGACGAATTCCGAGGAGGCTTCTGCTCTCATACGATAAAACGTGTCCCGAAAATCCGTGAACGTTCCATTGGCGATGGACGCGCGCATCCGGCGCATGAAACTGGAAAAATACCATAAGTTATGCATCGTATTGAGACGGGAGGCCAACATCTCTTTGACGTTGTACAGATGATGCAGATAGGCGCGTGAATATCGCACGCAGACCGGACAGGCACAGTTCGGATCGATCGGCCGCTCATCCCGTGCGTATCTGGCTTGCTTAATTGATACGCGCCCGAACTCGGTGAACAGCCACCCGGTCCTTCCATGACGTGACGGAATGACGCAATCGAACAGATCGATGCCGCGCGCCACCCCTTCGATGAGATTTTCCGGCATGCCGACTCCCATCAAGTAGCGAGGCTTCCCGGAGGGAAGCTCGGGAGCCGATATGTCCAACATCCGATACATCTCCTCCTTGGTTTCACCGACGGACAGCCCTCCGATGGCATAGCCGTCGAAACCGAGCGCGACAATCTCACGCGCAGACTTCCGGCGAAGTTCGGAATCCAATCCTCCTTGGACGATTCCGAAGAGGGCCTGGTCCGTTCTCCGTCGACTGTGCTGACATCGCTCCGCCCACAGCGTGGTCCGTCGTACCGAGTCCGTCAACGTCTCTCGGCCGGCCGGCAACGCCACACACTGATCAAAGGCCATGATGATGTCCGCTCCAAGATCCTCTTGGATTTCAATGGCTGATTCCGGGGTGATGACATGTGGCGACCCGTCCAGATGCGACCGAAAGGTCACGCCGTCGTCTGTGATCCGGCACAGCCCGGCCAAGCTGAAGATCTGAAAACCGCCGCTGTCGGTCAAAATGGCTCCGGGCCAGCCGGTGAACCGGTGCAACCCGCCGAGATCCGAAATCACTTTGTGTCCGGGCCGCAGGTACAGATG
Source organism: Nitrospira sp. (assembly GCA_047150005.1). Taxonomy (GTDB): domain Bacteria; phylum Nitrospirota; class Nitrospiria; order Nitrospirales; family Nitrospiraceae; genus Nitrospira_C. The sequence goes on from AP038806.1 coordinate 641,351, forward strand.
GTAGGCGTTGTTCAGAAACAAATGAAACCCCAATTGATGCAATTCTTGAGGATCGATCCCCTTGACCGGCCCCAACGTACCGACCGGCATGAAGGCAGGCGTCTCGATTCGGGCATGTGGAGTCGTCAGCATGCCCAACCTTGCATGCCCACCCCGAGCTGTCTGTATCAGTGTGAATTCCATGCTGTTGCCGGCCTGGCTCTCTATTTACATATGGTCCGGCGCGGAGATTCCAAGCAGTGACAGGCCGTTCCTGAGCACTTGCTGGACGCCGGCCATCAATGCCAGGCGCGCGGCTGTCCGTTCGGAGTCGACGGTCTCCCGTTGTATTTCTTCCTCGGACGCCACGGCTCCGGATTCGCCGTCCACACCCTCTTTGTCGACGGCCGGTGGCAGAATTCGATGCTTGTTATAGAACCCGTGAAGCAATCCCGCCAGCTGCTGCAGATAATAGGTGAGCCGATGGGGTTCGTATGATAGGGCACTGGCGTGAACGACGGAAGGAAACGCCGAGAGCTTGCGAATCAAAGCAAGCTCGTCCGGATCGGTCAGCATTCCCAAGTCGGTCCGGCCGGAAAGGGGACGGTCGATACCGCGCGACTTGGATACCCGCCAGAGGCTGGAGATTCTGGCATGAGCATATTGCACGTAGTAAACGGGATTCTCGGCTGACCGTTGCTTGGCCAGTTCCAGATCGAAATCGAGATGAGTCTTGGAATCTCGCATGAGGAAATAGAACTTCGCCGCATCGGCTCCCACTTCATCGATGACATCCCGAAGGGTGATGAACTCACCGGTGCGCTTCGACATCTTCACTTCCACACCGCCACGCAGAAGCTTGACGAGCTGCACGAGGACGACTTGGAGTCGCTCCTTCGGATGCCCATAGACCTGCATCACGGCCTGCATGCGAGGAATGTACCCATGGTGGTCCGCCCCCCACACATCGATCAACAAATCATATCCTCGCTGCAGCTTGTCCCAATGATAGGCGATGTCGGATGCGAGATAGGTATACTCTCCGTCTTGTTTCTTGACGACACGGTCCTTCTCGTCCCCGAATCGGGAGGATCGAAACCACCAGGCGCCGTCTTGCTCGAACAGTAGTTGTCGAGACTTCAGGTCATCCAACACCCGCTCAACGGCATTGGAGGATAGGAGAGAGGCTTCACTGAACCACGACTGGAATTCGATACCGAACGAGCGGAGATCCTGGCGAATCAGGTTCAGCAGATCCTCGAGCGCGAAGCGGCGGCATTGCGTCTCCAAGTCATCGACGCCCTGACCTCCGTCGGAGGATTCCCGACGCTGCCGCAGCCGCTCCGCCACGGCGGTGATATAGGCACCATGGTACCCGTCGACCGGGAAGTCCGCTGGACGGCCGCTCAATTCTTGATAGCGGGCATAGACCGATTCGCCCAGGAGCTTTGTCTGACGACCCGCATCGTTGATGTAGTATTCACTGACGACATCGTACCCGACGGCATCCAGCAAATTAGCAACGGCCTGCCCCACCGCCGCTCCGCGACCATGTCCGACGTGCAAGGGACCGGTCGGGTTCGCACTCACATACTCGATGAGGATGCGTCGCCTGCCGCCTGAATTGCTTCGGCCATAGCCGTCACCCTGAGCTTCAATCTCGCGTAATACCTCCTGCCAAACCGCCGGCTTCACCGTGAGGTTGAGAAAACCCGGCTGGACGATTTCGACACGATCAAATAGCCGGTCGTCCTGCGCCAATTCTTCAACAATGATCCGGGCGATATCGTTCGGGCTTCTTTGTTCCGAAGAGGCCAGCGTCAGAGCCACGGTCGAAGCGAGATCCCCCCACTCCGGACGCTTGGGAGCATCCAGGCTTAGAGCGGGCCATGATTCCGTCTTTAGCAGCCCTTTTTTCTTCGCCCCGTTCAGGGCGCCAAGCAACGCGCTGGCGACTTTGTGCAGCACCACACCCTGAGACACCTAATCACTCCTAAGTCCTTAGCATTGAAAGAGAAAATTAGCCTGTCACTCTATCACACGACCTGTTCGGAGACAAGGCGCTTCGTGAGGATTTTCGAGGGGTTGCGGCGAGCCAGCCGAGACCGACAGATATCCAATAGGGTACGTGGCGAGATGCCGAGGCAGGGGCGTTCGACACAGCAGCGAACTGCGTCCCAATTAGGACATCGACAGGCATCGGCCTTCACAGCAGTCACATGAGTCCCCAGTGGGGACCAGCGTTCCGTCATGGTGGGACCGAAGAGGGCTATCGTTTCCACTCCGAGCGATGCCGACAGATGGCTGACTCCGGAATCATGTCCCACGAAGAGATCGGCCACCGCAAGGACGCCGGCCAGCAATCCCAGATTTAGATCCTGCAATACGATGATCCGTTTCTCTAATCGCCGAACAACTTCGACGACCGGTATGTGATCGGCCGGACCCTCCACCAAGGCAGGGCTCCATCCATCCTGTCTCAGACCGTCAATCACCTCGGCAAGTATCTCCGGCTTGGCGCACTTAAACGGACTCCCGCTTCCGGGATGGAGCAGAATGATCTCTCGATCTGGATCGATGCCGGTCTCGCGAAACCGTGCGCGCCCAAGTTCAAGGAGACGATGGGGCAACAGCAGCGGACCAGGCTGCGAGTACTCTTTCGACGCCTCGCCCAACGCATCCAGAAATCGATCGCTCTGATGGACCGAAGACAGCAGATTGGAAAAGGGCGAGCAGACAGTGACTTTCCCTTGTACGTATCTCCTGAGAACCCCTTCAAGGATCCCTCTTTCATCGCCGACCCAGGCGACGGCCAGATCGCATCTCGTCAACCAATCCCAGATCTCGCTTCCCGCCTCGACGAAGCCGCCGAACAGTTGGCCGAAACTGAATCCCCGTGCCGACATCCATCCATCGATCACGTCACAATCTTTCAGCAGTTCCCCGATCTCGTCGTTGGCACAGAGTAAGAACTCATGACCGGGGAATTTTCTTCGGAGGAAGCCAATGGCCGGCAAGGCGAGCAGCACGTCCCCCAAGGCCCCCGGATGAATCATGACGACGGTTCGTATCACGGTTGGGCAGGACGATTCCGAAGTCGGCCGTCTGCGAAGATCGACCGGGCCGATTCAAGATCGGCCGGTGTGTTGATGTTTACAAAAGCTCGCCCGTCCGGGTCGATCAACTTCAAGTCCTCCGCAGTGACGACATGGGACTTCAGTACCGGGTCTTCGACCAGCCTGTGAATCCGCAGGTCCTTCGCCGCCATCAGGGATTCCATGACCGGCAGGCACCGCCGCCCGTACAGCGCATGCATGGGATGCCACCCATTGTCCAGTTTCGCCATCACGATGTCCGCCTCGCCCTTGAGATCAACAAAGTATCGGACGGTCTCCTGATTAAAAAAGGGCATGTCGCAAGCGACCACGAAAATCCGGCTCGTTCGCGCACGTTTCAATCCCGTATAAAGTCCTCCGAGACTTCCGCAATCAGCCACGAGATCACGGGCGACCGGAACGACGGACGGAAGTTCGGGGCTGTCTTGCGCAATCACGATCATGACGTCCTGAAAGACCGAACGGAGGATGTCGAGGCTTCGCTCCAGGAGGGTCCGTGTACCGATCTCGACAAACCGCTTGTCCTCTCCCATTCGCCGGCTTTTTCCGCCGGCGAGCAGGATACCCGTGACCTCGGTGATCATTATGAATTCAGCATTGCAGACTGAAAAACAAAGAGGGGGTGGGTTTCCCCACCCCCTCTAAACGTTGAACCTCTCTCTGCGGCGATTAGAGGGTCTTCCCCTTCTTCTTATTCGCCCGTCGGGTCATGACCCACCCTTCCAGCAGCACAATACCAAACGCAATGACTGCCGGATAGATGTACGTCTCGCGGGGAATCGGCGGATTCAAGAACGTGTAGTAGAAGGCCGACACGGCCATCTTTCGTCCTGCATCACCGTTGTGCCCGTCCCAGGCAAAGAACACCGTGGGAACATATTGGCCGACTTCAAAGAACGTGTCCTCGTCATAATCCTGATCCTTCTTGTTCCCCAACGGACGTTGGATCATGACGTACCACCGACCATCCTTCCACTCAGCCTTGAGGACCTTGAGACTCTCCTCATAGGTGTCGCGCTCTTCAAAGTCTTTGTCCCATCCGGTGCCCTTGAATGCCCGGATAGATCCATCTGCTTCCCACTTCACAATGTCGACCGGGAACTGCTCGCTGGTTCCGAACAGGTAGCGCGGCTTGATCGGAGCCGGCAATTCCTTCCACTTCACCGGGTGCTCAATTCCGATGGCATCGTTATACACTTTGTAATTATTCTGATTGGCCGCGATGGATCCTTCCTCGCCGGTCTTGGGATCCTGCTCCTTGATATCAATATTCACCTGCGTAGGTGCCCAAGGCAGTTTGCCTTCGGCAACACTCTTGGTCCGATCGTCCCACTCCACCAAATAGACGAGCGACTTGTCGTTATACAGAGCCCTTACCCAGATATCGTCGATGCGATTGACGAAATTTCTTGGTTTGTGGGTGATCTGTCCGCCCATCGCCACATATCGCCGAGGGGCCTTCTGCCACGCCTCATTCTGAAGATCGGCCGGAATCTCTCCTTCCACCAGATTCGCCGGCACAACGAAATTGATCTTCGGCTTGTCGGTCAACGGATCGATCGGGAGCGGATTGCCTTCAACATCCCGCTCGCACAACGAATTCACAAAATTCGCAATGTCCCACCGCTCGTCGACCGTAGTGTTATCCGCGAACGACGGCATCGGTGTTCCGTTGACCCCGGTCGAGAAGGTCCGGAAAATGTTCCTCACATTGTACGGGTCCTGCCGGCTACCGCGGAAATTCCAGCACTTATGCCAGTCGGCAGGCTGAATGGAAAATCCCCAGTCGTCTTTCAGATTGAACGCGTTCCCATCACCACGCCCTTCGGTACCGTGACACTCTATGCATTTCTTTTCGACGATGAGTTCGGAACCGCGCTTCAGACTCTCTTCATTGGCTGCTTTCGGCTTCATATCCGCCATCTGAAGAATCGACTGAGTCTCCGACTGCTTGTCCGTGAACTTCCGGTCCTTCACCAATTGGGTTGTGACGAAGGAGAGCACCTGAAGCCGCTGTTCCTCGGTCAGAATACCTTCCCACGAAGGCATGGCCGAACCGGGTAACCCGTGCGTGACGGTCTCAAACAGGTCGTTTTGACCTGCTATCGGCTTCTTCGCGTCGAACAGAGGGAGCTCACCGCTCGCTGTATGACGGATCTTAAAGGTACCTTGATTGAAATTGCGGGGACGAGGCCACAGGCGGTCGGCACCGGGGCCATCGCCCGCTCCATCGACACCATGGCACCACACACACTTTGTAAAGTACACCCGCTTCCCCGCTTCGATCATCTCGGCGGAGGGCTCAGGAGCGAGGTCTCCCTTCTTGAATCCCTCCGGCAACCCCTCGGCGCCGACGAACGGAATGCCCATCTGCCCGGAGGCCAGGATGATGCCGAAGGCGGCAGCGGCGGCCACTCCTACCTTCTGACTTGCGCTCTTTCTCATGTTTATCCTCTTCATCTAAGTCCAGGTTGTCGAAAAAGCCTTCGGCGCATTAATCCCATGTACGGGGATAGTAGCCGGTATGCCAATATTCGAAGAGAATGACCTTCCAGATTTCGTCGACGGTCAGGTGCTGCTCCCAAGGCGGCATGACGGACGCCCAGGGAAAGCCTTCGTTCGGCAATCCGATTCCGCCTTTTGACACGCGCCAGAAAATAAAGGTCTCTTGGAGCTGGGCGATGGTGCCCGGATCTGTGAAGTTCGCTGGAATGGGATTGAAGGCAAAGGCATGGAGCCCACGGCCGTTCAGATTGTCACCGTGACAGAAGTGACAATTCTGAAAGAAAATCTCGCCGCCTTCACGGACGTACTTCAAGTAGCCTTGCGCGTTTTGGTCCCAAGGATTGGCGTTCGGCTTCATGAGCCGACCCATACCCTGTTCTACAATGTTTGCGTTGGTATATTCCTGATCGTATTTCCCTTCGGGATTGACCCGGTAAGGATTCTGCGAGGTCTGCAACACGTAGGTCTTGCCGTGTACCTTGGTGCTGGCCGGAGGAGCCGGATGCACGGTCCGAAGCTCGATCGGCTCTTCGGATTTTGGGACCATTGCATTGTACGAAAACCCGCCGATCAGGATCGGCAGCAGAACCAGGTAGACGTAGCGCAATAGCTTGTTCGTGCCTGTCTGCGCGTCCATCACGTTCAAGATCGGCTGCTTGAATTTCTTCCAGTCCTCCTCGTTCGCCGATACCCACATGAACACCGCTACGAGAGACACGGTCCCGTACATCGCCCGCACGCTGAACGGAATGGGCGGATACACCCGGAACTTCAGGTACAACAAAATGAACGCCCAGAATGCGATTCCCTGCCAGAACCGGGGGATGCCCATACCCATTGAACTGAGCATATAGCTTAATCCCGCAAAGCCGGCCACGAAGATCGCCAACTCCATGATCATCTGCATGGGCATGTAGCCCTCAACCAAGCGCACGGTGTTCGACGGGACAACGTCGAAGATCATCCCGACCAGCAGGAGGAGTCCAACGACTCCAACCAGCGCACCGACGGACATCAAAGCTTTCATGGGTTAACTCCCTCTTAGTCTTCGAACGATAAACCGCAACAATCAAGAAATCTTGGGTGGCGGTGCTCCCGCTTTCACCTGTGACAAGTAATCGACAATCTTCTTCAACGCCCCCGCGCTGAGTTTTTGGCCGAAAACCTTCGGCATCAGGTTGTCCGGGAATCCCTTCACCACGTAGGTGCTGGGCTCGACGATCGATTCCATGATGTACTCGGGGGTGCTGTGCGCAGCACCTTTGTAGGCAGGATCTTTGATTCTGGTCGGTGCGTTTGTCCCCTCTTCAAGCTTGGGTCCCTGAGCACCGGTCGCACCGGGTATACCTGGAATCGTATGACAGACGACACATTGCGCCTTGGCAAAAATCTGGTCCACTGGTTCGGACCCGTCGGCTAACAGCGCGCTGGCCGCCGCAGGCTTGTCTTCTTGCATCTTCGGACGCTCAGCTTCCGGAATGAACTTCTCATAGGACTTGGTGATTTCTTCGAACGCAGGCGCCTCACGCCCTTCGCGGACGTACAACCACGTGTCCACCGCCGCCAGCTCAGGCAGGGAGAGCGATATTGGTGGCTTGTGAATCTTGGGCATCGGGCTTTCTTTGTCGTTCGTCCCCTTCACACCGTAACCCGCAACAACATAGCAACTGGGGCATGCATGAGACTCAGCAATGTACTCCTGGCCGTTTTCCGCCGTCCCCGATCCGGGAAAAGCTTCCTTTTCCGCATACTCGCGCTTCGAAGGATTGCCCTTGGAATACTTTGGATCTTCGAGCCGCTCTTTGCCCGCACGCTCCGGAAGACCGAGAAGGTTAGGCGCACGTTCACCCAGCATGCCCGCATGAAACGCATGACACAAAGGGCACTGTCCCTTACCGATAGCGCCCTGGACCTTGTTCTGGCCGATGCCTCCGAAGATAATCTTCTCACCCTCGTCAGCCAACTGCTGAGGTGTCATCGAACTAAAGTCCAGCTTCTCTTCCTTGGGAGGAAATCCTCCCTCCACCTGAGGCAACCAGTTTCCGTACCCGGAGAGGAAGGCCGCGACGAAGAACATGAATCCACCGATCTTCAGCAACGCAGCAAGATTGGTGAAATACAAGGCCATCACAAACGTCGTCACCGTGATCATGACGAGGGAGACCGGCAACAACCGATTTTCTCCGTAAAAATTGTTCTTGTAATTCGCGATCGCGATGAACATCAAAAACGCGGCGAGGATGCCGATAAACGTCTTGAATACCGCCCGCTTCTTTGCCACGGGATCGGGGATGGAGACCTGGAAGTAAATGAGCAGCCCGACGAGAATGGCCAGGACCATCCACCCCATCGAAAGGGCTTCGTTAATCAGATTACCCACAGTTGTAACCTCCTGCGGCTACGCCGGGGGGCAGCGGATGATGCACTGCCCCCCTCAGCGAGCCTAAACTGAGTAAGATGGTTAGTGGCTGCCCGCCGGCTGCGGCGCGCTCCCCGGAACTCCAGCCTTGGCTTCAACCGGTACCTTCTTTACCGCCAAGCTACCAAGCCAAAAGACGAAGAGAATACTGATCCAGAAAAACAGCACATTGAACGAAATCATGTTGGCGGCAAAACCCACCGTATGTGTATAGGCCCAAGGGGAGTTATCGCGCATGATCTCGTTGACGTGCCAGAAGAGGCGGACGGAAGAGCGAATGTAGCCCATCAGTCCCATCATCCAGGTGAACGCGGTTGCCAGCATGATCAATGCGTATTGGGATCGCGCAGAGATCTTGCCCCACTCGATCGGCCCCATCTGCTTGGCTCCCTTCATCATCACGCTGTTCAGCGCGAACATGAAGAACAGACAGGACAGCGTTGTGGCCACCTGAGGCACCGACAGGCCGACGCGCACGTTGGCCGGAATGTAGTACCCATAGATCGCCAACCAGACGATGTTGACGTAGGCACAGGCGAAGAACACGCCCATGAAAATGTTGCCGAACTTTGCCCAGGAAACGGTCGAAACCTTGTTGCCACGCATGTACCACACAAAGCTCAAAACGGTTGTGGTGATGATGACATTGATACCGCCGTTTTTCGCCGACATGACACCGTAGTTACCCAACACCGGATGCTGCTGACCGCCCATCGCCTTAAGCTCGGCAGGCGTCATGACCATCGTGTGCGGAGTGATGAACACCAAAAACCCGACCGCGAGAAGAAATACGAGATACTTAATGTATCGCTGATACTTTTCCGCCCCCCGCATCCGACCCATCGCCTGCCACAGATAGTAGTTGGTGCTCAGGAACAGAATGCCGATCATGGTCGCCTGAATGATGAAGAGCCACGCCAGCAGGCCGCCCATGAGCGTGATGCCCATCTGCTGCCGGTACGCATACACTTCGCGCATGAGCCAGTAGCCGGCGAACGGCAGCGGGATCAGGAACGCCACGCCGAGGGCCATGGCGATATAACCCATCCAGTCATAGTGGGCACGATCTTCCTCGGTCTTGGCCGCCAGGAACTTATAGGCCGCGTAGGCTGCAACGACACCGCCGCCGAACGCCATGTTACCGAGAATCCGGTGCACATTGAGGGGGTTCCACAATGCGGTATGAATCACGTGCCAGATGTTACCGAGGAAACGACCCTGCTCATCGACTCCGGCCGGAGACATCATGAAACCGATCCAGGAGTTGGCCAGGAACATGAGCAATGTGCCGATGACGTTCAGGACGACGGACATGCTCAAGTGGATCCACTTGAGGAATCCCTCCTTCATCTTGTCCCAGCCGTAGTAGTAAATGTAGAGCGTTCCACTCTCGGCCACGAACATCAACGCGTAAATGTGCATGACAGGGCGGAAGATACTGGAGAGATAGCCGAAAAATGCCGGATAGAGAGTCAAGAACGTGAAGATCAAGATACCGCCCAAAATCGCCGTCAACGAATAGGCCGTCAGACTGATCTTGATGAAGTCATAGGCAAGTTGATCATAGCGTTTTGCAAGTGCCTTGTCTTTCGTCACCACCCCCATGAACTCGATGACCATACAGAAGATCGGCACAGCCAAAACGAAGCTGCCATAGTAGAGGTGTTGCTGATTCGCGAACCAGAGCAACACGCGGCTCTCGAAGTTGTACCGCGGATAGTCCTTCGGACCATCGGTCGTCTTGGGTGCCGGAGCGCCGACCACAATCCCTTCGGTCTTGTAGTAGACATCGCGCCCCTTCTCGACCTTGTCCCCCTCCTTCTTTGCCCCGTCAGCCGCTGGAGCCTCTTCACCGGATGCCGGTGTCGGCAGCGACATGACGATGGGAAACAGGAGGAGGCCAACCATCGCGCACAGCGCCATGATTGAAAATACTTTCTTTCGGGTTGCAAGACCCATGGGATACCTCCTTGATGCAATACAACAAAGACTCATGGCAAAGTTCCAGACATTCACGGAATCGCACTTCGTTCCCTACTTGCGGAACAGATACCAGTAGTCCAATCCCTGCATGTCCATTAGAAAATGGTCGACCAAGGTGAAATAGGCAACACAGATGATTAACGAAATCACACCGTAAACGATTGCCTGACCCATTTTGTTATCTCCTCCTCAACTCGAGAACGCGTTCAGGGATTTCTCACGCCGAATGGCCCTGGCTCAGCAGGGGCACTGGACGCCGGCAAACCAATAAAAGAACCACAAACCAACCGCACAGGTGATGTAGAAAATCATCTTGCCGATCTTCACCTTGATGTCGCTGTCCGCTGTTGCCGTTGCCATTGGTTCTCCTTCTCTAGACTGGAATGATAGGTAAGCGCATGTATTCAGGCATTATCTTGACACGGGCATATGCGTGTGTTATTCAAATTTTGTCGTTGGGCGCGAAAAAACAGGGAAAATCATGGCAAAGAACTCAAAAGTGTTCGACATTATAGTTTTGGCCGGTATGGTTGTCAATATAATTTTGGCCGTCTTTCTGATCCTCTACTACTTCGACTTCCTTTAATTATTTCCGCTAGTTCCATCACTTTTTCTGGCGGTTTTCTGGTCCGAAATCGCGCACCGAAATCCGATGGTCTCATCGCGGAAGTCCGGTACCATCTTGCTCCGACTGGTAATACGTAAATCGTGTCCCGTGGTGGTATACGCCCCCCCTCGCAAGACACGATAGGTGCCATATTCCGGGCTCAGCGGGTTCTGCTCCAGAGAGTCTTGGTAGGACGTCTCCGCATACCAATCCCCCACCCATTCCATCACGTTTCCAGCACCGTCCATGACCCCGTAGGGGCTCTTGTCCAATGGGAAGGATCCTACCCGTGCCGACACGTCATGACCGTCGTTTACCCTCCCCCAGTTTGCTCCATTGGGCTGTTCACGATCGCCCCAGGGCCATAGCCGCCCGTCGGCGCCCCGCATGGCCTTTTCCCACTCCGCTTCAGTCGGCAAGCGCTTGCCTCTCCAACGGCAATACTCGAACGCATCATCCCAGGACACGTATACGGCCGGTTGGTTGATCCCACGCATCTTGCCGATGCTCTTGGCGTAGCGGGAAGGTGGACCGGCCTTGCGATGACCAGTGGCTGTGACGAACTGTTGATACTGATGGTTTGTGACTTCGTAGCGATCGATCTTGAAGGCATCCAGCACAATCGTGCGCTGAGGGTGCTCGTCAAATCCTCCGTCCATCGTTCCCCTCAAGAACGGACCAGCGGGAATTGCGACCATGTCTTCGGCGACGGGCTCCTCTTTGGCATCCACTTCCATCGGCTCCGGAATCGACTCAGTCTGGGAAGAGGAATCTTCTAGCGGGGTAAGAGATGTTCCGCGAAGAATGCCCATAATGGGCAACGCAGCAAAGGCGAGCACCGTGAGCAGGAAGGCGACCTTGAATTTGGTTTCGAGCATAACCAGGGCTATGACGCCGAGGGATTTCCTCCAGCGTCGGCATCACTGGCGCAGCGGATACCGATCGTGATGTCGGTCCGCCAGTGTTTGGCGGCAAAGCGTTTCGACAATCTTGTGTTATGTTCCGTTTCTCTCCACGACCCCCCGCGAACAACCTTCAGATCTCCGTTTTCCGGCCCCTTGGGATCCCGATACGGAGACTTCTTATAATAATTTTCATCGTAGGTATCGGCCACCCATTCCGCCACATTGCCCGTCATATCGTGCAGACCGTAAGGACTTCTACCCGAATCAAACGAACCGGGCGGTGCCAAATAACGATATCCGTCCTCGCTTCCGTCCACATTGGCCCGCCCCGTGACGAACGCATCCCCCCACGGATACTTTCGTTTGCCTTCGCCCCGCCCGGCCTTCTCCCACTCCGCCTCCGTCGGCAACCGCTTCCCTGCCCATTTGCAGTAGGCATTGGCGTCGTCCCAGGACACGCTCATCGCGGCAAACTCGGGTTTCAGCAGCTTCGACTGGTCATCTTCGAATACCTCGATCCTCGGCATCGCTCGTCTCGTCATTTTGGCGAAGCGCGCATATTCATCCTGCGTCACTTCATCGCGATCCAGATAAAACCCCTTGAGAAAAACCTGGTGCTCCGGGGCTTCGTCTGGATCTCCGTCTTTGCTTCCCATCATAAAGGGACCTTCGGGAATATGAACCATCTCTCGCCCTTCGTCGCCTATTCTCGTCTTGTACATGGAGTAGTCCTGTGCCGGACCGGCACTCGCAGTTGGCTGACTTTCAGTCTTAATGGACTGCGCTAGCTGCTTCATCTTGTAGGCCTTATTCGACTCCCAGAGCATCATGCCGATCATGAGCGCAAAGGAGCCGAACACAAAAATGATTGATCCAATGAGCACGCCTCTGTTTTCCATAGTGTTCCGATTCCCTTCGCCCGAGGTTTACGCTCATGTGGAGGGTTCGACTGGTTCAGGCACGTTCTTCCTCGCTGCGCGAATATCGAGCAGCATGGAGATTTGAACCCCGAGGAATCCCCCCATCGCCGCCCCCGCCCCAGCCCCGACCCAGATGCGATCGGTACCGGCGACCAACCAGGCCAGTGCTCCACCCAGGACGGTTCCAATCAGGATACTCACCAAAAATCTGCGCCCGCCGAGCAACCCGATCACCCCGCCGAGTACGAGCCCTAACCCGACGGCCACCGGCATCAGGCCGCTCCCCATGATGAATCCGATCAGGGTCCCCACCGTTCCCATGACCGTCATGCCGAATGCGATATCGAACAGCTTCTGATGTGGCATCGGAATGCTCCGGCCGATTTCCATGGTGGACAGCTGCGCGAAGACCTATTTTTTTGCCGCGCTGGCGGTCATTGGTCCGAAATCGATGTCGACTCCTGGACCTGCAATGATGGAGATCCCCCACGCCTTGGGTGCAGGTTCATGCTGATGAATTCGTTTAAAGTCATCGTACACATTCACCTGCTCCTCGAACCATCGTCCGATCTCACCGGCCCCGCTTTGCACCACGATTTCCGATCCGCTGAACATCCCGCCCTCAGTCAGCGTCCCATCCGGCTTTGTTGCGCTCCACACGTACTTCGTGAAGACGGGAATAAACAGGAGGTCCGTATCCAACGATGCGTAGATGGCCGCCAACGGCTCCGTCCCAGCCGCCGCCTTGTTCAAGCGCCAACGCCAGGTGAGCACCGGATAGGCCTTGGGGTCCCAATCGATCTTCTTCTTCTTGATTCGCTGCCCGGCATCCTTTGCGGACAAATAACTGGATCCGTTTTCCGTTTGCACCTTGTAGGCCTCGCGACCTTTGGAATGGCTCCGCTGGCTTTCATGATCCCAATTCGAGGGGAACCCGTCGGCGTCCCTGGCCTGGAAATCCTCCAAGACCAACGTCTGGCCCTGCCCGACGGCGGAGCCTTGCGCGATCACCAGACCACCGAACAACAACGCGAGCATCAACCTCATGCGAAACGTCCCTCCTGACACGTGTCGGTCCATCGTCTCGATCAAGCTTCCTGCGATGGAATGGGCGCCAGCGTCGAGGATTTCTCCCCGTCGAATTCCTCTCCAAATGCCTCCTGCTGGCCTCGCTGGCACATCCAGAACAGGGCAAACACCGCACTCCAAAACACCACCATGTTGAGCGTGACCATCTTCGCCGCAAACTCGAGGTCAGGGGTGAACGCCCACGGAGACACATCGGCCATCAAGTCGGTGACATGCCACGACAAGCGCCCCGATGAACGGATGTAGCCCATGAGACCCATCACCCACGTGAACGCCGCCGCCAGCCCGAAGAGCCCGACCATGCCGCGAACCGGAATCTTGCCCCACTGAACCGGCCCATGGACGACCGCGTGCTTGAGCATGGCCCGGTTGATCAGCACCGAAGCAAACATCACGGTCAGGGTCGTCGCGGCCTGTGGCGCCGACAAACCGACGCGTATTTTTGCCGGCAGATAGAAACCGTATAGCGACAGCCAAATCACATTGACGAATCCCACCGCGAACAACAGGCCGATCGCGAGATTTCCCGTCTTGACCCAGGAGACGGTCATCGTCCGATTGGCCCGTCGGTAGTACAGAAAGCTAAGCGTGGTGAGAAGAATCAGAACATTGATCGCGCCGTTCTTGGCCGACATGACGCCGTAATTTCCCACAACGGGATGTTGGGCGCCTCCCATGGCTTTGACTTCACCGGCCGACATCAACACCGTATGAGGCGTCAGCCACACGAAGAGCGCCAGCGTCAGCGCGCCGAGCAGAATCTGATAATAGGGCTGATACCGCTCCCCTCCCTTGATCCGAGCCATGCTCTGCCAGATGTAGTAGTTCACGCCCAGAAAAAGCGCGCCGATCAGGAGCGCCTGCACGACGAACAGCCAGGTGAGCAACCCGCCCATCATGGTCACGCCCATGCTTTGGCTGAAGGCATAGACGGACCGCATCAGCCAGTATCCAGCGATTGGCATGGGAAGCAAGGCACAGACGGTGACAAAGAGGAAGATGTAGCCGACCCAATCGAAGTACGCCCGCTCTCCGTCGGTCTTGCTGGTGAAGAACCGATAACATGCGTACGCGAGCACGACAGCGCCCCCGGACATGATGTCCGCGAGGAATCGATGGACATTCAATGGATTCCACAATGCGGAATGCAAGAGGTGCCAGCCATTGCCCAAGAACCGTCCCGTCGAATCGACCCCGGCCGGCGCCATCATGAATGCGGACCAGGCATTGGCCAATAAGAGCAGCGCAGTCCCGAATATATTGGTCAGAATACCGATCGCCGCATGAATCCATTTCAAGCCCGGCTCCGCCATTCGATTCCAGCTGTAGTAGTAGAGAATCAACAACAGCGATTCGCCGACGAACACGATGGCATAGGCCGGCATGAAATCCTTGAAGGTCCCCCCCATGTACTTCATGAAACTTGGGTAGAACCAGATGAACAGGCCCAGCATGAGACTGCCGACCACGGCCGTGACCGACAGGGCCAAGAGCGCGACTTTTGCCAAGTCCCTCGCCAGTCCGTCGTATCGGAGCGACAAGGAGGGATTTTTCGTGATGAGACCGATGAATTCCAGCAAGGCGCAGAACAAGGGCAGCGCGAGGACGAATCCTCCGAAATAGGTGTGCTGTTGCGTCACGAACCACACCAGCAATCGGCTGTCCATCGAACCGATCCGTGAATAGACCGTTTCGTGAGGCGTCGGAGCCGGCGGCCCTTGCGGCACACCTTCCATTTTGAAATAGATATCGGCGCCGCTGTCGGCCAACGCCGGAAGGGTCATGCCCATCCACCCTCCAGCAGTCGCAAGGAGATAGACGAAGAAGAGCGGCATGACCACGCGTACAGACCTTGTCTTTGAGGCAACCATCGCGTCAGACCTTTGAGGTTGATGGCGCGGCCAAAGAGGCACCCGCGCCGGACTTTCCCAATATGCCCATGACAAACGGACAGCGAAGCATCGCGGCGCTCACTTCGGGAGCCTGTTGATCCTCAATGCGGCGACGATGGCCCAGATAATACCCGTACAGGCCCATCAGTGCCGCGACCATCCCACCAGCTACCGCCGCGCACCATGTAGGAACACCCGGCTCCCTCGCCACAAAGATCACGACGCCTGCCGCAACCAGGTAATAGGTGGACGCGAAGGCCATGCCGGGCCACCACCAGTACTTCAGGGATTCGCTGACCTTGGTATCGAGCAATCCAGCAGTCCATGAAACTTGCGGCCGCATCCCGCTGAGATAGGCACACAACGCGATGGTCCCTCCCACAAGGGTCACCCCGGCCAGTTGCACGATCAGCGCGATTTGGTCCGTCTGCACAAGATGACCGAGAGAGGCGCCCAGGGCTCCTGCGACCACTCCCGCCGCAACCCATGGTGCCCACAGCGCAGATCGAGAGCCGACCAATTCACGCAACGGAGCTCCGTTTGGAAAGGTGGTGAACGGTCGCCCCATAATCTGCATTTTCCTCACGTGACCGATCTCAAACGCATCGCGAGCCACGGCGGTGCAGGAAATGATCATGGCCATCATCGCCGGACCGTCCGGATGTTGGAGATAGTCGTACCCCACGAGCCAGAGCAGCGCGAGGACCAGAAGCGACAACTGTATTCCGTACGCAAACCCGATCCAACCGGTCATCCACATCAACAGACGTGCTCCGTCCTGCTCACCGATGGCCCGCCAGTCACTGGCACGGCCAACACGATAGGAGGCCAACGAGGTCACGAGCCCCAGCACCCCACAGGCCAGGAGCAGGACCCACGGCTCCGATAACGGGAGCAGGTGCTTGGCAAGCCGATAGCACCCGAAGGCTACCATTCCGGGCGCGAACATCACGATCCGCTTTTTCTTACGGACCGCGGCCTCCGTCACAGCGAGACTGAGACTGGGCAAGACTCGCAACGCCATCCGATGCAACATGACTCTCTTACCGCGCGTCCTTTGTTGCGCCCATTCCAAAGTAACGGGCCTTCACTTCTTCCATCAGCGCAACCGTGATGCGGTTGGTCCCTCGTTCCGCTGCGGTTCGCTCCAACTCGATTCTCGCCATCGCACGAACGGCGGACGGCACATTGTCCAAACGACGCTCGGCCTCCGGTTCCCACTCAATCCGTTGGCCGGTCAGAGGGCCCAGTAGCCTGTCGTAAGTGACCACCCGTTCGTTGCCGACACGCAAACATTGTTCGACGTCATCCCGGATTAACTCGGCAAGGTAGGGCGGCATACGCTCCAACCGGTGAAGCGCTTCGTCCGTCCACATCATTCGATCAACGAAACCTCCCGACTCCCCCGCCGGCACCTCAACTCCGACCCTCAGGCCGCAGTCCCGGCATTCCGAGCGCACAAACCATCGGGGAGATCCAGCGTCGTCGATCCGCTCCTCGATACCCTCGCTATGCATCCAGCGCCCGCACCCGCAGGTCAGCATGGCCTAGCCTATTTTGCCCGGATACAGGATGTACAACATCGTATAGGTGAAGCTGCCGGTCACGAACAAAACGCAGTAGATGATCATCGTGAATCGTCCGAGCGCACGATGGCGCCGCGCGCCGTTCGGCCAAATACGCTGGATGGTTGTTTCAATGCCAAGCACAAAGGCAACGAGGATCAAGAAGCCCACGTACACTTCGAACTTTCGCATGGAAAATCCGGCCGTAGCGCCCCGCAGCGCGAAAGCCAGTAGCGCCACGATCGTGGTGCCTCCCATGATCGTCCCGATCCGTTTCCATGTGGTCACAAGAGGCGTTTCGCTCAGTTGTCGGCGATTTCCGACAAACATCTGCGAGCGGAACCCGAGGATGATCATGTAAATCGCCATGACGAGGCCAATGATGACCAAGGTGATATGAAGGACAAGCACCGGGATAAACACGTTATCGTACAAGGCCTGAGAGCCGCCGAACCCTTCCTTGCCCTCCACGGCCAGGACGCCGAGCTGTCGGAAGAGGTAATACGCGATGAAGAAGGAGAGCATGGCGACCATGCCGCCCAGCATCAGCCAATGATGCGTATCGGCCTGCCGCTTCTTCGCCTGAAACCATCCGATCACAAACAGCCCGGTGAACAGGGTCGCCATGAGCTGACTCAGATCCGCCCCAATGGTCGCGTGAGTGCCCAGAAAACCGGGATCTTTCAACCAATCCATGATTGCCTTACCCGTGACCTTTCGTGCCCAGCACGACGGCGGTTGGCTCCAGTTCCGTCGCGGAAACAAACCCGGCGTGGGTCATCCACTCAATCGCATCGGCAACTTTGTAGCAACCACCTTGCTGCGTATTGATGAGGATATGCACCGCGAAGGCGGTCGTCCAAGCCGGTCCGGTCCCCGTCTCGTTGAGAAAGCGATCCTTGATGATCAGCCGCCCGCCCGGCGCCAAGTGCTCGAACACCTTGCACACCAGGGCCCCATTCGTCTCGAACGACTGATAGTGGAGAACATCGGACATCAGGACGACATCGTACGGCCCGCCTAAGCCGTCCGTATTGAAATTGCCCGCGCGCAACGCAATCCTCGATTCGAGACCCGCCTCTTTGATGGTTTTTTCCGTCAGGCGCAACGTGGCCGGCAGATCGAAGACGGTGGCGGTTACGTCGGGGTATACGCGACAGAATGCGATGGCATTGGTGCCGGCTCCTCCACCCAAATCAAGCAGGTGAACCGCACCCGTCAACTTCAGGCGCTTGGCAAAGTCCGGTCCGCTTTGGCTGCCGATTCGATGGAGTACGGCCAGCACGTTGCCGGCGAGTTCCGGATCGGTTTCGAATAGGTGCCGATCGACGGAACGCTGCCCGGTGCGGATCGTCTGTTCGAGCTTTCCCCAATTCTCCCATTCGGCGTCATGGAGGAGCAGCAGATGCCCGACAAAGTCGGGCGAATGCCGAACAAGATGCTTTTCGGTGACGGAAGAATTGCCGTAAAGATCCCCCTCCTTAGTCAGCAATTTCATGGCTACCAGGGCATTCAGTAAGAGCGACAGCGCCGGCTCGTGGGCCCCGATGCGGGCAGCGATCTCACTGCCCGTTTTTTTCTTGCCGTCCAGCGAGGTAAAGAGATCCAGGCGAACCGCCGTCAGTAGAATTTTGGTTTCCCAGTAGTAGCCCAGTTGAAAGATTTCCGCGAGCGAAAGTTCCCGTGACACACCAATCTCCTCCCCAGCTTGCCCTTGCAGGATATTCAAAAGATAGGCCGCCGGATTTCACTGTCTTGCATGGGAAATACCGTTGGAAGACCGCATCTTACCTAGATCGAAAACGCAAACGCAAGGCAGGGATACCGCGACATACCGCATAAAACGCGTAAAAACACGAAGGGCAGCGGAAACATCCGCTGCCCTTCACCATCGACGAGGTAGCCGTCGAGAACCCGTTCGAGTTACTTGAGTTCGGCCTTCAGATTCGCCGTTCCGCCTTCCGGAACTTCGATCTCGAACTCCACCTTCTTGCCCTTACCGACGAACGGATGCCAGGCTACAACCTTGTGCTTGCCGGCCGGTACATCCTTGAGCTCAAACGAACCGTCTTCCTTCACGACTGCATAATGCGCATTCGACACGGGAAGGAAGAAGGACTGCATGAACTCATGCTGGTCGCACTGCAACCGATAGTAGCCTTCCTTCTCGGCACCACCGCGGAAAGTCACCGGCTTGTCAAGCTTGTCGCCCTTCTTGGCAAGACCGATGTTGAAACCGGTCGCCGACGTGGAGCCCTTCACCGTGAAGCTGTGGGGATTGTGCAGCACACCCGCCGTCGACTTAGGATCATCCGGATCCGCATCGGTATTTTCAACCTTGAACGGCCTGGTGTTCACGACCACGCCGCTGAAAGGCAGGAATTCGCAAAAGGCCGCCGTCACTTCCGCGCCCGCAAATCCATCCATGAAAGCCTTATCTTCGATATCGGTGACCGCCACGACGGCATTCTTCAGCCCCCCATCCTTGCCCACTTCAATGGTCTTCAGGAACCGCTTGTCACCGTCCATCAAGGACTTGTTGGGATGCTTCGGACAGAACTTGGGATTCGGGAACTTCGAGAAGAGAAATTCCTTCTGCTCGGACTTCCCGGCGTAGGTAACCTTGCCGGCAATGGTTCCGCCGGCAAATGAGGTGACAGGCGTCGCAATGAACGCGACGGCTGCCACACCAAACACGACTGATAACGCACTCTTCATGGGACTGCCTCCTTGTGATTAAGAATTCCCGTTTCCTGGCTCGCGTTTCCCTGTATCTTCCACCGGCCTACTGAGAGAAAAATGCTGACAATTTCCTCTCTGGTTACCTCGATCGTGAGATGCGGGCAAGGCTGGTCTGGGACCCACATGTATATAAAATTTTACCGTACGCTGTCAATTGCCGACAACCGGCTGAAAACCGCCTTTGGGAGACCGTTTGCCTTGGAGCAGCCGGAGGATGGCCCCTCCGGCGGTCGCCCGAACCGCTTCGTTCTGGTCTCGCAGAGCCTCTTTCACAAGGGGAAGCACCGATGGATCGCCGACCCTTCCCAGCGATCTGACAGCCACGATCTTCGGCCCCGGAAGCGGATCTGTCGCCAAACTCTCAAGAAACGATACCACCCCGGCAGCGTTGGGTTTCGTCGCCTTACCCAAGGCATGGGCGGCCGACGCCCTTGCTCCTGGGTCGCTCTGTTGAGTCAACCCGCGCACCGTCGGCGCCACGGTCTCAAATGGTTGGCCGAGTTGAAGCAGGGCTGCGGCCGACGCGGCCCGTACGGAAAATGCCCCGTCCTGGAGCGCCTGATTGAGAGCCGGCACCGAGGCCTTGTCAGCCAGATCGGCCAGCGCGGACGCCGCCGCCTCGCGGACGGCCGGCACTGGATCACGTAGGAGTCGTTGAATATCTTCGCGCGCCTCTCGCCGTCCCAGGTGCCCAAGCCCCCGGGCTGCCGCCCCCCGGACAGACGGCTGCTTGTAGGTCAGTGACTCCACCATGATCGGCACCCCCCGGAGATCTTTCACGTCCGCCATCACCCGGATCGCTTCGGCCCGATCTTCCGGATTGACGGCGTCAGCGGACCGACGCAGAGGATCCCAAGCCTCCTTGCGCCCGTGCCGCAAGAGTGCCCCATAGGCTGCGATTCTGACGGTGGGTAGTTCGTCCTTGGAAGCCGTTTCCAGCAGCGGAATCACCGACGGATCGGTGCTGTACCCAAGAGCCTTGACGACACGGGCCTTGACGAGCCCGGCCTGATCGTCAAGTGCCCCCCGCAATTTCGGCGATCTCCGCCCGGCTTCGGTCCGGCTCAATCCTTCCACGGCCAACATGCGCACGGGCCCCGACCCGTCACTGAGCCCGTCTTCAAAGTACGGAATGACCTCCTCCGAGTCGACCTCCTTCAACGCCGTAAATGCAGCTCCGCGCATCTGCTCTCGCATGTCCTTCACCATCACGATAATGAACCCCAAGGCGACGTCCCGAAGGAGAGGAATCTCATCTTGGTTGGTGGACCGCTCCAGTCGGTCGTACTCCTCCAATGCATCCTTCGGATTGCTCAGTTTCAGCAGCGATCGAACTTTGAGTCGACGAACGTCGGACGCGGCGGATGATGGACCGTCCAACTTGGCGATCTCGTCCAATACCTTCTGGTATTCCTGCCTGTCATATAACCCTTGAATATCGCTTGGGACAGCAGCGAGAACCACGGGAGGATCCGCCACTGCCCCCGCTCCCATCGCGATCATGAGAGCGGCCGCCGCCCATATCCGATTCACCACCTCAGTCATCTGGCGCCTCCGGACCTCACAAACCCCTTAGCCATGCCGCTCCTGAACCGTTCCGATGGTGCGCTTCCGATATCCCGGCGGCTCGTCGAAGTAAAAGGAGGGCTGCGGCGATAACCGGATCCGTTCATACTCAAACGACCAATCGCGGTCTCGGCTCACCAATTTCAGGACGATGCCGGTTTCCACATCCACCCACTCGTAGAATCGTTCGCCCCGGCCGTCCCGATCCGTTCGAATTTCATACAGCCGCGTCGGACGCCCTGCCGCCGTCGCATCGCCCACCAGCACTCGTTCCCGCTCTCCCGCCAATTCTGATTGAACCGGGAGCACGTCATCAGCACTGAGCGGCATAACCAACAGTTCTTTTTGCTGCGCGAGAACGTACCAGGCTTCTCCCAAATCGAGTCTGATGATTTCGATCGCAGCATAGCCGTGATCGGTCCGAACGGCATACTTGTATTCCAACCGCAGCCGGTTCCCTTTTGAGAAGATCTGCGCCTGATGCCGTTTGCCGTTCACCTGCCTGACGAGACTTCCGGAAAAATCAGGAATAACCGGCGGGGGTTCTGGCTGGGCCGAACCGAGCGGACCTGCAAGACACAGAACCATTGTAAGCGCAAGGCCAGGGCATCTACTCCTCCGTACGCACGCACTACGCACGAGAACCGTCCTCTGGATCAGAGGAGTGGCCCATCGAACCAGCGGCCCGGCTCTGTCCGACAACCAGGCTCTCCATCGTGATCCGGCTACTCGGCCATTCCCGCTGTCTTGCACGATCATCCGAGGGGCATACAAGCCCGAGGTGACTGATCAACAACATACCCCAATGCAGCGGCCCCGGCAGGTGAGGTCGATCATTGAATCGAATCCGTCTCGATTAGTGCTGGTGCTCGACCAGCGGGCTGATCTCCACGGAATAACCGAGCGATTCCGGTCCGAAACGGGGATTGTGCATGACCTTATAGGAAGTGCGATTCCCTTTGGGCGCCGGCAGGGACAGATGTTCAACGACCGTGCCGTCCGCCTGCACAGTCACCATCTTGGTGACACCGGGCCCAGTCTGCGGATGCCACACGACCAATTGATATGTGCCCGGGGGAACGTCTCCGATCGTGAACTTCCCATTCCCATCGGTTAGCGTGTAATAGGGATTGTTGACCGCCATGGCCCAACTCTCCATGTAGGCATGAAATCCACATTGCATGTAGAAGGTCCTGCGCCCCTTGTTGAGATAGACGGGTCCGACAAGCGACTTGCCCGGGGCATGGTTGTGAATGGCGTGAAGGTCACCGCGCCGATGCTGGTGATTCATGACCAACGGCGTGTTGAACAGCACTCGCGCCCCCGCTTCGATGGAGGTCTCATACCCCTGAATGTCGTGCATGACAGGATCCATATTGACGACTTCGACGGCATGGCCATTGCGCACAACCGTTACGAACGGTGTGAACATGCAATCTCGGGCCTCGATCAAGGGAACGGACACGTCAAACGGCTTGCCCGCCTCGACACCCTCCAGCAAAACGATCGCGTCCTTCAGTCCGTTGCTCTCACCCACGACGAAGTCATGTAGCAGCCGCCATCCCTGCCCGTTGGAGATACGCCCGCAGTAGGCCGGGTCAGGGAACGTGATGAGGTTGAATCCTTTCGGTTCAGGAACCGGCCCCTCGAGGGCCACCATGCCCTCAATGGTTCCCCCATGCTGCACATCGATCACGTCATAGGAGAAAGAGGGCGCAGGGGGCCAGCCGCAGAGGAACCCCATCCATGCGAACAGAACAAGCGCGGATCGTGTTGACGTCATGATTTCCCCTCTGACATCGGGTCGTTCATGGGACCTGCAGTTCAAGCGTGGGCTGGATGTCGACCGGTTTCCCCAGCGCTTGCAGCCCGAAATGCGGGTTCTCCTCGATTTCATGCACGCTACGTCGCCCCTTGGGTGATTCGAACAGGAAATCCGCTCTCACCGTTTCTTTTGCGGACACAGTGACCTTCTGCTCCAAGACGATTCCGACGCCCGGATGCCAGGCTGTCAGCACATATTCTCCGGCCGGCACGTCGGTTAACGAAAATGAACCGTCCGTTCCGGTCACTTGATAATAGGGGTTCTCGACGGCTAACCCCCAGCTTTCCATGTAGGCATGAAATCCGCACTGCATGACGAAAAACTTTCGACCTTTCGTCATATGAATGGTTTCCTTCACCGGCTCCCCGGCGAGATGTTCATGCGAATTGGCTCCGACATTACGTTTGTGATGAGGATTCATGGGAAGCGGGGTATTGAACAACACACGAGGCCCCAGATGGGACGTCTCATAGGCCTGGATGTCGTGCATCACCGGGTCCATGTTCATAATGACGACATCCGCCCGGTCTTGGACGACCGTCACAAACGGGAGAAATCTGCAATCTCGTGCTTCGATCGTTTGCGGTTCGAATTTGAACGGCTTTCCTTTGGGGACGTCTGACAGCCATATGACGACGTCCTTGAGCGCTCCGTCGCCCGCCACGTCGAATTCCTTCAGGATGCGCCAGCCCGTTCCGGTTGAAATCCGGCCGCAATAGACCGGGTCCGGAAACGTGATCAAGTTGAACCCCTTGGGCGTCGGTTTCCCGGCCGTAATCCGAACCTTGCCCGCGACGGTACCTCCGTCCGCCACCTGCATCTCCTCATACGCCCAAGCCAAGGAGGCTCCCAGCGCCAACCACGCCCAGAGCCCCAATACCATAACCCGTTTCATTTCAACCTCCACAAGAATAAGTCCTTCGATACGGATACAACGAGGTGACAATTCTTGCATCGTACCAAAAGCCCTCGCCAAAGAAAAAGGGGGAGGCCGTACAGCCTCCCCCTCATCACTGTTGCAGAGCAACAAATCGGCAGGAACGACAGGCCGGGTCTTGCCGTTACGGCAAGACCCGGCCTGGACTCGCTTCTTACTTCGCCGCGACCGGAATCGCGTGCGCCGCCTGCTCAAGCGACGCGCTCTTCATCCCGGCACCGGCCCCGGCCAGCGGCAACAAGCGCTGGTCGCCGGACGGCAACACACGGAGATACCCCCACTGACCGGACTGAGAGTACGGCAACCGCTGGTTGCTGTACACATAGTCGCCCGGCAGCCGGTACGGTCCGCCAGCAGAGGAGACGAATGTGTCCAGCACTTCAGAGCCGGAGAACTCGACCACGCTGATTTGGTCGGCACCCCGCATGAACGGCTCGATCGGCCACTCATGTTTCTCGATGCTGAACATGCCGTTCTGTTCGTTGTTGGCCCCGATCACGTGGATCCGGACCGGATCTCCTGCATGCGACTCGATGATCGGAGTCGCAGGATCTTCCGGCTTGTCCACTTTGCAGGGCTGGAAGACCTTGCCCAAGGAGCAGCCTTGCTCCTCGCGATACTTATACGGCTCCGACCGATAGTTGATCCCGGTCAGACCTGCGACGTTCTGCACATACGGCATGAAGCTCGTGCCGATGATGTTGTCTTCGTCCTGGAAGAACAACGCCACGTCGCGATAGTTGGCCCTCATTTCGTTGCCCGGCACGGTACGATCGATGATCACATCCGCAGCCCAGGCATTCTTGTTCGTCAGATCCGCGCCAGTCTTCGGATCCCGATACTTGGAACCCTTCGGACCGACCACGATCGCGCCGAACAAGCCGTTGCGTGGATTGGTCATGACGTTGCCCCAGTCCCACACCAGAGACGTGGTTTCGCCGTTGAACGGATCCGCATAGTAGGTGTAGGTCCGTTCTCCGCCGGACGCAATCGTCTGGTCGCCGGGGTTGTTGCCGACATTGGCACCCATTGAATCCTTCGGATCGAAGACCAACCCGATGGCCGAGAAGGACGCCTTACTGGCCTTCATCTTGTTCTTGAGACTGACCTTTACACAATCGCCTACGTTGACGCGGAGCGTCAGCGGCATCGGTTGGGCTTCTCCGGACACCTTGGCAACATCCTCCTCCAAGGCGTAGATTTTCGCCTCGGGATTGGTGATCTGGATCTTCCGCTCGAAGTCCACCTCGATCGATTCGGGAGCCTTCGCGTTGAACTTCATAGACGGGTAATCCATCGCCACGACGTTGAAGGTCTTGACCGGCGCATCGGCCGGGCAAACCGGCAACGCCTTTGGGATCTCGCCTTTGACCGAGAATCCGGCCGGTAGTTTCTTCAGATCGGGCTGCTCCTTGTCATAGACACGGATGATGCCCCAGCCGCCCTCCGAAAACTTCGAGGACCGGCCGTTGAAGTGAATATAGTCCCCGGCCAGATGCCGCGGGCCGCCTGCTTCCGGCACGACCAAGTCGTACCGCTCGGCGATGCCGATGTGGATCGAGTTCTTGCGGTTCGCGTCCGACGCATAGCGCTCAGACCAGAATGTATGACCGGACAAGGTCCAGGTCATCGTCTCGTTCATGAGCGTATGCAGAAGACGGAACACCATCGTGTCCCCCGTATAGGCGCGCAAGAGCGGCGTATACGGATCCCCGTGAATCTGGCTGTTGAACGCCTGCGAGACATCGGGATTGGTCGCCAACCGCTGCGCGATCGGACCCGCACGGAAGTTCAAGCCGCTTCCCGTCGTGTGAGTTCCGCCGTTCAAGAACGGCATCGGCGTCATGTACAGCTTTTCCGGCATCATGAATGAGACGGTCTTGCCCGCTTCCAATGCCACTTCGACCGGTTGGCCTGGCGGATTGCCCGCCGTCACGATATTGACGGTGTGCGGCACCGTGTCGTGTACCTGCACCATCATCTCGCGGAAGCTGTTGTTCACGCCGTGTCCAACCGGCTCGTTGGTATGGATGTCGGCGATCGGGCCGCTCCAAACCAATTTTCCGGTCTTCGGATCGTGATAGGTCGAACCGACCGGCTCGGCGATGAACGTGCCGAACCCGCCGTGCGGCCACGTCGTCGCGCCGAAGGCGTGGTCATGCCAGAACACGGTTCCCACGTCCGCATCGACCCAGAACCGCTGCCGGACGAATTCCACCGTCACGATGTCATTCGCCGGATGGTCGTTCTTGAGTCCCTTGGACAACGTGATGGTGTTACCGTTGATGGCCTTGATCCGAGACACCTCGTTGCCCTTCACATTGTCGGCGCCCACAAGGATCAGAATGCCCACATGGTACTGCTTGGCATTCTTCACGGTGAGAGTAGTCGTGCCTTTCTTCGCGGCGGCCGTCAAGGCGGTATTCATCGGGGCCGGAAGGCCCTTGCTGTTTTTCTTTTCCAACATCGTGAACGGACGCACGGACTGCTCATAGGAGAATCCCGTGATCACACCGTCCGATGCCTGGTTGTCGAACTGGAGGAAATGCCAATGGGTGTTGATCTTCGACGACTGGAAATTCGTGTAGTCGTCGTCATCCCACTCGCTGGTCAACATCCAGTCCACGCAATCGTAGATGTTGCCGCGAACGACCAGCGGATACTTCAAGTCGTCGTTCGCCCTGATCGCCGCCTCTTCCTCGTGGAGCACGTAGATCAACCCGTTCGGGTCCACGACCGGCGGCTCCTTCCCCTGGGCCTTGGCAATCTTGATCGGCAATTTGATGAAGTGCACGTTGTAGTTCTTGCGTCCAGCGTTGACCGGACACAAACTCCAGTTGCCCTGTTCGCCAGGCTTGGCTTGATCGACACTCTCTTCACCATTGTCGTCACGCCTGATCATTTCCAACCAGGGCGCCCCGACGTGGTTCGGCGAGAACATGACGCGCTTGCCGAAGTGGGGAGTCAGATGCGGCCAGGCCACTTTTCCCGTCAACGGCTCGAACATGATCGGATGCCGCTTGCCGGGATGGCTCGACTTATACTTGGGATTGTCGATCGTGCTTTCCTTTTCGCTCATGGCACGGCTGCCTTCCCAGGTCCAGTCGAGCACGGTCGCATCGTAAGAGACGATCTGGCCCTTCTCGTCGTCCTTGTGTCCGGGCTTCCCGGCCGTGGGGAGCTGCATTTCCACCCAATCCTTGATCGTAATCGTGGCCGGGTTCCCCTTCCAGTTGCTCTTCCCCTTGTCCACGATCTTGAACTGACTGCCGAACCAATCGACGGTCTGGCCGATCAGCTTGTCGGATGAGATGGGGGTCTTGATCCGCCCCTTTCGATCCGGCAATTCACGCAGATCCGGCATCACATCGTTCCGTAGATCCCCCTGCTGAATCGTGTTGTAGACGCGCCAATAGCCCCACATGCCCGCGACATAATGGTGCGCCACGTGGCAATGGAAGAGGAAGTCGCCGGCCAGCTGCTGGCAGAGTCCGGATCCACACTCCGTCTCCAGATCGAGGGCCTCCGAGGGGCCGATGACTTCGACATCGACGCGATCGGTCTTATGGCGAATCACCGGATACTTGACCGGTCCGTTGACCGCGGTGGCCCAGAGATTCATATCGTCGATCGCCCGCGGGCTGCGCGGCCACCGAATCGTTCCTCCGTGCGGGTGGTGGCTATGGAACACCTCCGAACCGCCGTGAACCAGCCGAAACTTTGCAGGATCACCCATGTAGGAGCGGGGAATCGTCGGAGAAGCATCGCCGAACGTGTAGGAGCTGTACCCCATCGATTCGTCTTCGAACCCGAAGTATTCGTGCTGCACGTGCATGTTGTTGATGCCGAAGGGCTCGCTACGATAGTTGATCGCCCGGCCGCCCGGACGGTAGGCATCGGTCAAGGGGTCGCGCTGCGGAAGAAAATCGCCCTTCTTGTTGACCGGCCGAAACGCCTCGTCACCGACCTCGTGGTAGATCAGCACGAATTCACGGAAGTCCGGCCCTGTGCCGTTCTGAATCATCACCTGCCAACCGCTGTTCGCAGGGGTCGCGTCTCCGGAGCCGAGGGCCTCGAGGTAGTTCGATCCTCGAGGTTCGACCACGAACGCGCCGAACATGCCCATCACGGTCAATTCGCGATCTTGGCTAAACGTATGGAACTGGCGGACGCCTTCCTGCGTGTTGGGATGGATATACCACTCGAAATCGACGCTCTTCTTCTCATCCACGATCGCGTCGGGATTGGTCGTGGTCGCCGCGGCCCCGGTGGCGCTCACGACCATGCTGGAACCGTGAATGTGCAGGCTGACCGGCCCGCCTCCCTCTTCCAGCTTGTTGGCCAGCTTGATCTTGACGCAATCACCCTGGTTGCCGCGCATGACCAACGGCTGAATCCACTGCGCCTGCACGCCGGGGATGACCGCACCCGGATCGAACCCTTCCTTTTCACGGGCTTCCTTGTTCGTGTTCTCTTCCGCCCGGACTTTGTCGAGGTTTTCCTCCAGGACGTACATGTACCCGGGATAGAAATCGAGCCACTGGTTGAGCGTGATCTCGACGTTGATCGCCGAGACGTTGTACTGCTTGACCGGCGCCGTGGCGGGACACTTTCCACCTCCGGTCGTCGAAACCGGCTCCACCCGTGGGTCGGAAACAAGGAGCATGTCCTGACCACCGGCTCCATACTGGTGCATCATGGATGTGGTGTTGTACATACCGGTGTTCATCCCCTGAATCTGCGGGTCTTGAGCCAGATGCTCCATGACGCGCTGATGCTGCTGCTCGACCATTGCGGCCCGATCTCCCTTCCCGGACATCGTGTCCTCGACAATGGTCTGTCCCTTGAGCTGCTCCGCCCACGCGGGGAGCTGATGGTTCATCGCAATGTGCGACGGGGAACTCTCAGCGGACGCGAGCGGGACCCACAACAGGGCCGAGGCTGCCATTGCGCCGAGAATGCGGGTAGGAACACGAACCTCTTGTTGATGAGGAAACATGGACCGGCCTCCTTGGTGTTGATTGAGTGATGCAAGACGGGGAACTCATTGAGGAAGAACCAAATCTGCGTGTCACAATCGAACCAGATTCAATTTCGCGATAATCGTTTCTAGACCGCTATTGATGGCGAAATGTACTGAACTTGGTAACCTCTGTCAACCCCTGTATTTTTCACGCGAATCGTCGCGTGAGACGAACAATCTTCTGTATGTCAAGACGATTCTGGCGACATTTCGCAAGTCCATCGCGGCGATACACGACCACTCGCGGCCCGGCAATGGTTTCCTTCGCCCCGCTCTGCGTTTATGAGATAATCAGATCATGATCCTCAAACGTTGGCTGGTGGGTGACCCGCTCAAAACGGCACAGGCTGCTGACGAGCGTCTTTCCAAGACCATCGCCCTGGCGGTTTTCTCCTCCAACGCGATTTCCTCGGTCGCCTATGCGACGGAGGAAATCCTCTTGGTGCTGATTCTGGCCGGATCCGCCGCACTGATCTGGTCCATCCCCGTCAGTCTCGCCATTCTGTTCCTCGTGATTGTGCTCACGATTTCCTACCGTCAGATTATCTATGAATATCCGGAAGGGGGCGGAGCCTACATCGTCGCTCGGTCCAATCTCGGCGATATGCCTGCCCTGATTGCCGCCGCGGCCCTCATGATCGACTATGTACTGACCGTCGCCGTCAGCGTGGCCGCCGGGGTCGCCGCCATCACGTCTGCGATTCCGAGCCTGTATGCCCACCGCACCGCTCTGGGACTAACGGCGATCCTGTTCATCGTGGTCGTGAACCTCCGGGGAGTGCGAGAGTCCGGGAAATTCTTTGCCGTGCCGACCTATTCGGCCATCGGAGGCTTGGGTCTGTTGGTGCTTATCGGCACCTTTCAATCCTTGACCGATTCTGCCCCCTCCGGCTTGTCCGATTCAGCCTCCCCGACCGGCGGCGGAC
This sequence comes from Nitrospira sp., assembly GCA_047150005.1. GTDB lineage: Bacteria > Nitrospirota > Nitrospiria > Nitrospirales > Nitrospiraceae > Nitrospira_C. The sequence continues at coordinate 671,350 of AP038806.1, forward strand.
TTGAGAATCTCACTCTCTTTCTGATTCTGCGGTCCTTTGCCGCAGGCTGCGCGGCGGTGACCGGAATGGAGGTGATCTCGAACGGGGTCAAAGCCTTCCGTCATCCCGAATCGAAGAACGCCGCCACGACGATGGTATGGATGTCGGGTATCCTGGCCACGCTCTTCATGGGCATCAGCTGGTTGGCCTACCATTACGGCATCACGGCAAACGACCACGAAACGGTCGTCTCGCAACTGGCTCGCCTCACATTCGGCACGGGAGTGACCTATTTCGCCATTCAAGTCGGAACCATGTTGCTCTTGGTGTTGGCTGCCAACAGCGCATTTGCCGGTTTCCCCCATTTATCGTCGATCCTGGCACGAGACGGCTTCATGCCCCACCAGATGGCGACCTTCGGCGATCGCTTGGTCTTCTCCAACGGCATCATCATCCTGGGATTCTTCGCGTGCCTCCTGGTCGTACTCTTTCAGGGCGACACCCACGCGCTGATCCCCCTGTATGCGATCGGGGTATTCGTATCCTTTACCCTGTCCCAAGCTGGCATGGTCCGACGGTGGCTGATCAAAAAAGGAGACCACTGGCGCAAGAAGTTAATCGTCAATGGGATCGGCGCGGTGGCAACAGGTATCGCCACGGTCATCATCGCCAGCACGAAATTCATGCAGGGCGCGTGGATCGTCTTTCTCCTCGTAGCCCTGCTGATCATGATGTTTCGGGGCATCCGCTCCCATTACCAAGCCGCGGCCCAACAAGTATCGTTGTCCCGTGACGCACGGCCGCCTCGGCCGCGCCGTAACCTGGTTCTCATTCCAATCGGCGCGGTCAATAAGGCCGTCCTCCGTGCAGTCGACTATGCCAGGAGCCGGGGTGGCGAGGTGCGTGCCGTGTTGATCGATGTTGATAAGGAGGAAACCGCCCTCGTCGAGATCAAGTGGGCCCAGTGGGGTTGCGGCGTCCCGCTGGTCGTGCTGCCGTCGCCCTATCGGTCGATTCTCCGGGCGCTTCTGGACTATGTCGAAGAAAATCTCGACAAAGATCCCGACTGTTGGATTACCGTGGTCTTGCCGGAGATTCTCCCGGCCCGCTGGTGGCAGAACATCCTGCACAACCAGCGAGCCCTGCTGCTCAAGGCGTCGCTGCTGTTCAAAGACCGCGTCGTCTTGACTGACGTGCCCTTTCATCTGACGAGGTGACCATGACACCTGAATCGCCGATCACCGGACGCGACAGGATCCGGCCCGTCCTTCTCACATTCGCGGCGGCCCTCTCCACCTTCATCCTCATGACACACCCGGTCCATGCCTTTAAGATCAAGGAGCCAGCGGAAGGAGCCACACTGACGGCTGGACGGACCGTCACCGCCCATGTGGATCTGGGAAACGATATCGGCATCGTCAAGGTGCGCTACTATTGGTATCGAGAACACGATGAAACGTTGGTGCAGCAAGACGAGCTCGACTCGAGTCCCTCGAAATCCGGGGCGAAGATCTCTGTGGACAAGTTTCTCCAGAAGGATTCGGTGGTCGGCGGCGCGGTTGTGGCGGTACCGGTCCTCGTCTCGACGGGCGATCAGGACCCCGCATTTGGAGGAGCCCTGAAGGTCCCATCCGAGGCAATCGGTCCCATGCGGCTCCTGGCAGTGGCCGAGATCTCGCGTGGACGCCTGGGCACGAGGACTGTCTTTGATGAGATCATCGTCCCTGTCGAGCCGGGGGCGGCCCTCCAGAATATCGATTTTGAAACCGAAAAACCGCTCCTCCTCGGGCGAGAGGGTCAATTGGCCACCTATGGACAGGTGGACGTGCTTGGCAAGATCTTCGAACTCCCGGTCGTGGGGGAGTTCGCCGACGGGATCACCAGACCGTTGAACACGCCGGCCAGCGGTACGACGTATCAGTCGTCGAATGACAAGGTCGTCCAGGTGTTGCGGGACGGCATGCTGAAGATCGTGGGGAACGGCAAGACCGTGCTCACGGTGAAGAACAGGGACAAAGAAGCCTCGCTGGATGTCACCGTCGCGGTCGGTGATGAACCGAACGAGCCGCCGGTGGCCATCGCGGGCGCGAACCGCACCGTCAAGTCGGGCACCAAGATCGAATTGAACGGCTTGAGCAGCCGCGACCCCGAGGGAGAAGCGCTCTTCTATTCCTGGAGTCAAGTTCGCGGGGCAAAGGTCCCGCTCCTGGACCTCAATATGCCGAAAGCGTCGTTCGTCGCCCCGTTTGTCTCGGAGCCCAAACTCTTCCGCTTCCGGCTGCGCGTGACGGATAAAAAGGGCGCGGATTCGTTGCCGGCGTTTGTGGACGTGACGGTCGAGCCGTAGCAGGATCTTGAAAAAGGCCGCCGGCTGCGTTCTCTCATCGCTTAATACCTGCGACGTACGGTTAAAGAGTACGCCTCGGTATCTCGCTCGCTGCGGCCTTGCCGAACGACCTTTTTGAACATCCTGCTCTCGATTTGCTAGTCTTCCCGCAGGGATTCTCACAATAATGATCTTCTCTTTCATTTCTATTGGGGCCGAAACCGGCATGCTTCCCGCAAGTTTCAATGACCGCCTAAATGAAATGATGAGCGTCAAATGGGAAGAGATAGCCCAAGAAACACAGGAGGAGTTCTCCAAGAACAGTGCAGATGCAGCTCAAAGAGGGATGTTGCACTCGAGTAACACACTAGGCCTTTATCAGAAAAAACGACTGCGGCAGATAAACAAGCGAGTCGAAGCCACCCTGGAGTGCCAAAAGCGGCTGATTTCTGCCATGCAGATTCCATTTAGCCAAACGTTAGGTCCCGAGCTCAAGAAGCAAGTCGAAACGTGGGTATCGGACGAATGGTGCGAACAGTCTATACAATCTGACCCTGCTTTGGGGTTGGTGAAAGATTGCAAATCTGAGTTTCGCGAAGAAACACTGCAAACAAGAAACACCGCTCTTAAGAAAGCTTCCATTGAAATCGACCTACTTGTTGACGGGTTGCGTTCGCAGCAGAACATTCAAATAGCTCCCGCAAGGGAAATGGACCAGAAGTTCAAGATTCTCTTGAGCCCTGGTCAGGCTGAAAAAGATTTTGCCGAATGGTCTCAACAATTGGGATCTGCGAATGGACAGATTGCTGTGCTCTTTGCAGATCTCGACAATTTTAAGGCTCTCAATACCAAATACTCAGAACCCAAAATTGATAAGAGTGTACTCCCTGAAGCTATGCAGATAGTTGAACACCTTACACGACTGCGAGGCGGAGCCTACAAATACGGTGGTGACGAGTACGTGCTAATCCTCCCGAATTGTGACGGCATGGAAGGAGCAGCTTTCGCAGAAAAGATTCGTAAATCGTTCGAGCAACACGAATTCAAGGTCGATACAGACACAGTGGGCGTAACGATATCCATTGGAGTTGCCGTATGGCCTGTTCATGCGGTGACTTATCAAGACCTCTTAACCAAAGCCAGTGAGGCTAAGACTCAAGCGAAAATTGTATAACTCACGACTTCATCTGACAGACAGCGAGTCCTCACCGGGTTTAGGCCGCTAACATTTTCTCCTTGGCCAGTGGCACACTATCGAGAAACGTCTGCATCGGTGTCTTGCCATAGCACCAGCGCCCTTGGTGGGGGCGCTGCTCGTTGTACTCCTGGATCCACGCATCCAAGTCAGCCTGGAGGTCCTCCAGCGTTCGATAGATCTTCTTGCGGAGCGCCACGCGGTAAAACTCGTTCAACATGGTCTTGTGGAACCGTTCACAGATCCCGTTGGTCTGGGGATGCCGCGTCTTGGTGCGCGTATGATCGATGTTCTCCACGGCCAGATAGAGTTCGTACTCATGGCGCTCCGGAGTTCCACAGTATTCCGTGCCGCGATCCGTGAGCACACGGTTCAGCGGAATGGCATGCTGCTCGAAGAACGGCAAGACCCGATCATTGAGCAATTCCGCGGCCGTCACCGGCGTCTTGCGGTCGTACAGCTTCGCAAATCCCACCTTGCTGTAGGTATCGATGAAGGTTTGCTGGTAGATGCGGCCGACGCCCTTCAAGGTGCCGACGTAGAACGTATCCTGCGCGCCGCAGTAGCCGGGACATTCGCTCTCAAATTCGCCGTGGGCCTCTTTGTCCGCCGTCGCCTTCTCCAGCGCCACGACTTGGGCCTCGGTAAGCACCAGTCCCGCTTGGGCTACCTTCGCTTCCAGTGCCTTTAAGCGTTTCCGCATCGTTGCGAGATCATGGCGGAGCCAGATACAGCGCACGCCCGCTGGGGAGATGGACAGCGCCTGCTTGCGCAGTTCATTCGCCACGCGGGCTTGTCCCCACGCGGGTTGCTCAATAGCGATCTGCACGATGGCCTGTTCCACCTCGGGTGCCACCCGATTCTTGAGGAGCGGCTTCTGCCGCGAAATCTCTTGAAGCGCGGCCTCGCCGCCGGTCTCGTAGAGTTCCTTGAATCGATAGAAACTATCGCGGCTATACCCCATCAGCTGGCAGGCTTTGGAGACATTGCCGAGCTGCTTCGCCAGTTCCAGCACGCCGACTTTCGTCTTAATGATCTTTTGTTCCGTCGTCATGGTCCTCGCTCCTTTCGTGAAGAGGGAGGACTCTAGCTGACTGTCAGATTAAGTTCTAGCTTCCACAGAAAATTCAAAAAAATTGCTTCAGAATGGCTGAGCTTATTGGTGATCAGGAAACGCCGTAACTGAGGAGTGGTTTATTATTGCCCGCTCAGAATCTTGCTGTTTACTTGAACAGAAAATCTCAGTACGGGCTAAGCCATGATCCAATGGTCAATCCTGAATAGTGATTATTTGAGTAACAGAGGCGAGTGGGAAAAAGTCCGGAAGGTAGCTGTCAATCTTTCCATCTTTCAGGTAGTGATGACCGACCGTTGGAAACAAGTCAGCATCTAAAGAGTACTTAGCATTTGGGTTGTGGAATATTGAGACGCCTTCAGACCAAGCTTCTGTGCACTTCCCTGCTTCGATATACAATGTGAAATTCCTCGGCACTAAGCTCTTCTCGTCATGATCGTAGCATTTACCGATCCGTACCATTTTTACACCGGAATCCCCGAATCCAGCTAACTTCCCCATGCGGTTAAATTTCGAAATGGTTCCGCTGTTGCTAAAAAGCACGGCGCTCACATTCTCGCATTCTGGCTGACGAAAGAAACCTGAAGGGATCCGCTTTTCACCAAACTCGTGCCAATCGATACTTCGATGTATCACTTCTCCTCCGTCGCCCCCTTCCTTTGTCTCAGCTCTAATTCCATACAAATACTGCCAAATGAACGGATGAGTCCAGACCATAGAGTGCGGTTGATGAAAGTCTGCAATGGCGAAAATTAAAGGCTTCCCTTTAACATGCTGTAGCTCCCAATATCGTTTTGGCCTTGCAAGCTTAGAAAACAATGCACTACCAAACTTGATTGCAGCGTAATCAGCTAACTTGGCATGATCTGCCTCAGTCTCCGGCGAAGCCTGAATAGCCCCATCACCTTGACTCGGGTTTACAGTGACAGCCTCAACGAAAACCGTTTGGTCGTATTTCTCGCACAGGTAATCAGGGGCTGAAAATCCCCTGTCGATTAAGAATTTGTTCTCGTGAAGGAATGCATAGAGGAATAACTCCCAGAGACGTGCATCGAATGCGGATGTTTGGAACTGTTGAACATAGTTTCCGTCTGGATCTTCAAAGGAATAGGCAATTTCTGCCATTATTTCTCTAGCCGAAGAGAACCCTCTTCCTTCGGCGAGGTTGCGAAAGCCCCCATCTAGCTTTTCAGGAGGAACGACTTGCCTAAAAAGTTCGAACTTTTTCTTAATAACCCTGTCGCCCTGGGAAAAAACTTTCTCGCCCGTGATTGAGTAACGCGACAACTTCAGATGAAGCTCGTTCCTCGCTACCTCAGCGCTAGGACAACTGACGTCTTGATCGATGGCACGGAATAGGGCTCGTTCATCGCGTCCAAGAATAACCCATCCCCAATCATGATCATGCTTATCCCACGTCAAGACTCCTAGAACATTCTTATCCTGATCGGCATACCATTCTTTTTCTTCGACAAAGAATTCAACCCCTGGAGATTTTGAAAATGTCAGAGCATCAAACCTTGCCTTTGAAATTGTCTTGGCAGCCATGAGAGCACCTATGCTTTGCTCAACCGCATCGGTCCGTAGGTTCGGCGAGCTTGCTGAAGTTCCTTGATGTGGCGACGGGTTGGTTTCAAGGGTTTGCCCTCACGAGTTCTTTCCCCTATACTTACTTCGTTGCAAGACGTAGCATCCTAAGCGAAGGAGCCGGTCATGGCAACGCTCACAATCTCTCTCTCAGATGAAGAAATGCGTCGACTGGAAGAACTGAGCAAGCGCGAAGGTTTGAGCGTGGAGCAGATGGTCCGCCTCGGCATCAATGACTTCATCGGCCAGGCAGACGAGTCCTTCCATATCGCGGCACGGCGCGTCATGGAGAAGAACGCCGAACTGTATCGCCGCCTCTCGTGACCCGGTATCTTTCCCTCGCTGAAGTTTTGGAACTCCACAGGTCTGTCATCCAACGCTGGGGTGGCGCCAGCGGGATTCGAGACCTCGGCGCGCTGGAGTCTGCCCTCGCACAGCCACGTCAGAGCTTTGCCGGACAGGATCTCTATCCTGATATCACGAGCAAAGCAGCGGCCATCTGCTTTTCGCTAGTACTCAACCACCCATTCGTCGATGGCAACAAGAGAATTGGCCATGCTGCGATGGAAACATTCCTCATGCTCAACGGTCACGAGCTCCATGCGTCTGTCGACGAGCAAGAACGTGTAGTGCTGGACTTGGCTGCGGGAAATCTTACCCGCGACACGTTTGTGGAGTGGGTCACACAACACATTGTCCCAACGAGACAGTAACCTCATCCGCATCATCCAACATTTCACACTTTCCCCAGTCTCACTGGCCCGTAGGTTTGGCGGGCTTGCTGGAGTTCTTTGATGTGCTTTCGAAGAGCCGGGCCGAACGTTGAACGAAGAACAGCATCCCGGTGGCGGGTAATGCGCTGTTCGGCTTCGGCAATCGCCTCTTCGAGTTGCCCGACGAGCCTGGCGCCCGACCCGGTGAGCCATTTGAGATGCCGTCCCGCATAGTCGAGATCCTGCATCGAGTACCGGACCGACTCGATTTCTTCGAGGCAGCGGAAGCGCGCGCGCAACAGATCGCGCGGCGTAAGTCCGGCCTCCTTCCACTGTTTTGAACCTTTCTTCGTTTCCGCCCAGGCGGACAATCGCTCAAAGAGAAGCGCGCCCATCGTGAACGTGAACGTGGCGTGCAGGATGCCGCGGATCGGCCGCAGGCTGCGCCGCCACGGCGAGTAAAAGATCTGCTGATTGCGGTCGCCGCGGTACATGACGTGTTTGCGGAGCAATAAGTTCAGGTGGTGATGGCTGTTTTCGTGGATCAGATCGTCGATCAGGTCCAGATTGTCGCGGTCGAAACAATTGATGAAGGACAGTCCAGGTCGGTGACGATAGCTGAAACTCACGACACCTTTGGCGTGCAGAGGAATCACCCGCGAGGTGAGCAAGGCCAGAACCTCGTGGCCTTCCGGCCATGCGCGCCGAATTGTCTGCCAGGCTCGGCCGATGCGCTTCACCTGGCGAGGATGCGTCAATCTCACCGCCCGAGGTTGACGATCTCTGTCATAGCGTAACGTCGGGCCGACGATAGGGGGCCGTTGCAGCGCGTCGGTCGCTGTGGCCGCCGCTCCTTTTGTCCAATGCCACTCGATGCCATCGTCGTGGAGTGTACAGATGGGGAAACGGTTCCTCTTCTTGAGGATGATTCTGCCTTGGTCGACCTCGAACGTGACGGGCCGTGCAGACCGGCGAACAGCCAGGACTGCGGAGCGGGGAACGATCAGTGCATCTCCCGCTATCCCGCTCGGAACGGTCCATGCCGACTCCGCTCGCTCAAAATGCTGATCCAAGGTTCCCTGCACCTCCCAGGGATCCATTCTCTGTTGTCTGGTCCACTGGATCGCCCATCGAGGGTCGAAGAACAACGATTCCTGCGTCACCTCGCCCGCCAACCTCGCACAGAGCCATTGCAGTCTGATGCCTAATCTTTTCGGCTGCTTGTGTCCCTGCGGAAACAGCTCGTCCAGATAGCTGTTCTCGAAAAACTTTTGTTCACATTCTGCAAAGAGCTGTTCGGCAAAGTCACGCGGATCGCGTTCCTTGCCGATTTGCTGAAGGAGGTCCAGAAAATACACCAGATCGTTGAGCGTCTCGATCCATCCCACGACTTTCCAGTTACAAAACGCGCGGTCTTCAAACGCATGGGCTACAAAATGGAAGTAGCCCACCGGCAGACTGAACTGCCTTGACAGCTGAGCATAGTCGACGGCGAGATCTCGGCACAGATCCAAGAGCAGCCGTTTCATGGATCGCCGGAATTCACCCTGCAAACCGGAGAGTGCGGCGGCATCAAACAATGGTGTGGTCATGCGGAGTCTCCGTTAGGACGACGCGTGACTGTACCGAAGGCTAGAACGATCGTGCAAGGACACCCGGCCGGCCAGCGGAGGCAGGGAACGGATGAAGGGGCGGAAACGTGCCGCTCTTTTGCTAAGCGGGCATTTTATCGGAACGGAGGATGACCGGTGAGAGGCCCTTGACCTTCAGCCAGGAATCCCTGAGGCCGCGATGCTGTTGAATCAGTTGATCGATGATGTTTCCGCACGACACACAACGCCAACCTCTCATCCACATTGGAATACTGCTCTCCTGCATGTCGATCAAGTCGTCAGGGACCATGAGTCCTTCACATCTTGTGCAATGCATGGTCTGCCTCCCTCATGGATGATCGATGTACACTGACTTCCTTATGCGCAGTTGCGTGCATACCAGCGCACGATATCGCCCGATGCCGTGAACTGGAAGCAATCAGGATGCCACGTGCCTGTCCGGTAGACTTGCCAGTTTTTCCGGCCGATCGTAGAGTGCCCCACCCGGACATGCACAGATCGGTCTGTCAGACGACCGATTTCGCCCTCTAACGCCCCAGGATGGCAAACGTCGGCATGAGGGGTTCCACGTATACTGGGCACACGCGGCTGGATCTGACAAACTGAAGGATATTTCCTGCAGAACACACCAGCGATAGGCACCATGTCCCTGACAGATCTCGAGATCACCCACGTCCTCGCAGAGATTGAGACTACCGTCGGCACGGGTTGGATCCAACGGATCTCCCAGCCGGGCATCCGCACGCTCGTGTTTGAAATCCGCGTACCGGGCCGGACTCATCGGCTGTTGGTGTCTTGTCAACCGGAACGCGCGCGGCTTCATCTGGTCACGAGACCGTTGAGAAATCCGCCGAGCCCGCCGGCATTTTGCCAGTACCTTCGGGCACATGTTCTGGGTGCCCGTATTGAGGGATTCCGGCAGATTCCCGGCGACAGAATCGTGGAATGCCGGCTGACGACCAAGGCAGGGCTTCGAACGCTGCTGTGTGAGTTCACAGGACGGCGAGCCAATCTGTACGTGTTGGACGCCGAAGGCGTGATTCTCAAGAACCTCTCCGGAGATCGCGCATTGATCGGCACACGCTACCGTCCACCCCACAGGCCTGACCGGACCGGGCACGACCAGGCGTCTCGGTTTCCCGTGTACGACCCGACCGGAAACCATTTGGTCTCCGCCGCCATCGAACAGCATTATCATGATCGTGATTCCGCCACGACGCTGGATCAGGCCAAAGACGCACGTCAGCGTGCACTGAAGAAAACCATCCAGAAAGCTCAACGCCGTATCGAAGCCTGGCAAGAAGACCTGGCCAAGGCGGCCCGGTTCCGGGAGTACGCCCGCTATGGGGAGTTGCTGAAGGCTAATCTGGGGATGATCAGGAAGGGAATGGATCAAATCCTGCTGATCGATTATTTCGACCCCACGATGCCGGAGATCTCTCTTCCGCTCGACGGCACGAAATCCGCCCAAGGGAATATGGAAGATTACTTCCGCAAGCACCGCAAGTATCTGACGGCGCAACAGGAGCTGCCGCCTCGCATTGCGCAAACGGAGGGAGACCTTGGGGCGCTGCGACGGGAACTCGTGGAAATCGAACAGGGAACCTGGTCTCCTCCGGTCACCGAACCCAGCCATGGAATGTTCCGCCCACGCTGGCGCGACGGAGCCGGACAGCCGCATCAACGGCGCAGGCCATTCAGGCGATTCATCTCCACCGACGGTCTCCCTATTCTGGTGGGACGGAATGCCCGGGAAAACGATGAGCTGACGTTCGGTTTGGCAAACAGCGATGACCTGTGGCTGCACGCCCGTGGAGTTCCCGGCTCCCATGTGGTCGTGCGATTGGAGAAGGGCAAGGACGCACCCCCCGCCACCATACTGGATGCGGCAACATTGGCTCTCCTGTACAGCGACCTCAAGAGAAGCGCCAAAGGCGAGGTGATCTATACAAGACGTAAGTGGGTCAGGAAGGTGAAGAACCAAGCTCCAGGAGCGGTCCTCGTGACGCGAGAGCAGTCACTGACGGTCCGCTTGGACCCAGCGAGACTTGCAACCTTGAAGGACCGGAGCCGGGAGAACGCCTAGCTCCAAATCCTCTTTTCGTAGGGTTTCCACATTCTCTGGGCTATCCTGGACCATACAGCCGCAGCTGATCAGACCAGGGAGCTCACCATGCCGACCTTCGACGCCAAGATACAGACCGTGCTCGTCGTTGACGATGACCCTGGCGTCCTCACCCTGTGCCGCACACTGTTGGAACGGGCAGGATTTTCCGTCCTGCCGGCCGCAGGAAGCTCGGAAGCGTTGAAGATCTGCAAACACCATCCCGGCACCATCGACATCCTGGTGACGGATCTGGTGCTTCCGCCTCCGGAGTTCTCATTTGCGTCGGGAGACAATGAGTTTCCTCACGTTCACGGCCATGAGCTCGCCGTTCGCTCCCTCGGCATGCGGGACAATCTCCGTATTATCCTGATGTCGGGCAATATCGAAAAGGACCTGGCCGGCTATGGGATCAGGAAAGGCTCCTTGCCCTTCATTTCCAAACCTTTCGACAATCTGGCGATGGTCGACCTGATCCGCCGGACCTTGCTGGGAGCCCCGCCGACCAAGGAATCGCTGCTGCACGAGAATCAAGACAAGGCCAAAGGCGCGGACGAATGGTTCGACTGATCAGACAACCGGCCCATCACCCACCCGGCAGCAGTCGGCCGACCATTGATCCATACCAGAATTGCCGGTGAGGCGGGCGATCATCTAATCGGACAAGCAAGAAGGGGGCTGCCGTCGCTTGACGGCAGCCCCCTTCTCATTGACACGTACAATCGATCTTATCGCTTACCAGCGATCGCGCTTTCCACCGCCACCGCTCCGGCCGCCTCCGAACCCACCACGACCTCCTCCACCTCCGCCGGCGCGAGGCTCCTGAGGACGCGCTTCATTGACCGTCAGGGTCCGGCCTCCCATTTCTGATCCATTGAGCGCAGTGATCGCGGCCTGGGCTTCCGAATCCGAGGACATCTCGACAAACCCGAACCCGCGGGACTGTCCCGTGAACTTGTCCGTAATGATCCGCGCCGAAGCCACGCCGCCGTGCACCGCGAACAGATCACTCAACTGCTGCTCGGTTGCCGAATAGGGCAACCCACCGACGTAAATCTTTGAACCCATGTGGGGTTCCTCCTTATGAAAATGATGACATTGTCTTGAACACGAGCAACGGGGAAGGAGCGGGCCGAAGGCGCGAAGATTGTGGCGACTTGGGTCTGACTTCCGACGAAATTCCCGGACAAGGCAACATCAATGTGGCGGGTCTCCTTCTCTTGAACCCCCTTCACCGCGAGACCCGTACGCATGAAGTGGGAGCAACCCTAGCACAGGGTCTGGTGGATTACAACCAAGGACGGGTCCGAACCTCCTTCCGCAGCAACCGGGACCCGTGGGGACAAACCCCAGTCCTTAGGGAGACTACTCCCCTATGCGGACCAAAGAGCCTTGAACCTTACAATAGGCAAAGGTCTTGTAAAATAAGATGATCATGCCAACGAGCATGGCCGCATTGAGACCGCAGGCCCAGAGCAAGTTGGCTACCGGTGAGCCCGAACCGTTCAAAACCGCCCGCATGCCTTCAAACACATGAGCCGCCGGATTGACCCAGGCTACAACCTTGAGCCAGGCCGGCAGCACGTCGAGCGGATAGAATACGCAAGAGATCGGCTGGAAGAGAAAGACCATACTCCACGCGAGCACCTCCGCCTCCTGTCCGAATCGCATGATCAATGAAGTCGTGAAGACCCCGATGCTCCACCCGGTCACGACCAGGTTGAGGACAAACGGGAAGAGCCACAGCCCCATCACCAGGACGTTGTAGTCGTAAAACAGCCAGGCGCAGATGCCCATGACGATGGACACGCAGGTGACCTTAAAGATGCTCATGGCGATCGTCGCCGCAAGAAATTCCCCGGGCGTCAGAGGGCTCGCAAAGAGATTCATCAGGTTCCTGGCCCAGAGTTCCTCGAGAAAGGAAATGGTGATCCCCTGCTGCGACCGGAACAGCATATCCCAGAGAATCAGGGCGCCAAGGAAAAAGGTCACGAAGCCCGGTACTTGAGGTTGGTATTTTGCCAAATACAGCGTGATGAACCCCCAGATCACCAAATCCAGGAACGGCCAATAAAAAATCTCCATGATGCGGGGTAAGCTTCGTCGATACAGATACAGGTGGCGCGACACCAAGGCGCCGATCCGATGGAGTTTCATCCGCACCCTCCGGCGTCACGCGGCTCGTGCTCGTGGCCGCACCCGCCGCAGTCATGATGTTTCCCCAGCAGGTCAGCCATGAGATGCCGCACTTCGGCGAACATGTGGGTACCGGCCCGCTGGCCGTCCGGAGCCTTGCGAAGCCCCAGCCCAACGAGGAGAAGCGGCATGGCCAGCAGTCCCAGAGCAAATGTCTCGCTCTCGTTGACGCCTCCCCTGATCCAGAACAGAGCTGCGCCCAACAGCAACGGCAGCCCACCCACAAGGGCGCCATTGGCGATGACACGCCACGTGCATGTCCCCCGCGTCAGACCGATCGATCCGATGACCAACCAGAAGAGCCCCCAACAGAAACTTAATCCGAGCCCTCCGACCATCGTGCCGACGACGAAATCTATGACCGCGTCCTGCACCTCGCTCCTCTCGCCGATTTAGCGCGACTCCCGCGCAATCTTCAGAAAGACTTCCTCGAGATCGGCTTCGCCGAACCGCGCCACGATTTCCTGAGCCGTCCCTTCCGCGACGATCGTTCCTCGCTGCAGAAAAATAATCCGGTCGGACATATCCTCCATCTCACGCATATTGTGCGACGTGTACAGGATGCTGAGACCGGATGATCGGCGCTCTTCCTTCAACAACGCGCGGATCTTGTGGGCGATGTCGGGATCAAGACTGGCCGTAGGCTCATCCAGGAACAGTATTTTCGGCTCGGTCAGAAACGCTTTGGCCAGGGTCAACCGAGTCATCTGTCCGGACGAGAGCTTGCGCGTCACCTTCCGGCGGATGTCCTCCATCTCGAACTTCTTCACGATGTCGTCCACACGCCGTTCGATGTCCTTGAGGCCGTAGAGTCTGGCCACGACCCACAGGTTCTCCTCAACGGTCAGGGCCAGCGGCATGGAAATATAGGTGGAGGAGAAGTTGACCTGCTGGAGGATCTGTTCGCGATGAGACGCCAATTCCATGCCGAACATGTGAATAGAGCCCGCGGTCGGGGTGATCAGCCCCAGCAACATCTGCATCGTGGTGGTTTTCCCCGCACCGTTCGGACCGAGCAGGCCCAGGATTTCTCCCGGCTTCATGCTGAACGAAATATCCTGCACGGCGGTGAACTCGCCGAATTGCTTTCGGAGTCTGGTGACGCTCAGCACGGGCGGGATCATCATGATGCGCTGACGAATCCGTCTAGAATGAGAGGAAGCTCTTGAGCTTGTCCGGCAAGTGACATGTCTCGCACTTTCGATCCAGCACCTTGCCCTGATGATCGGCCTTGCCGTCGTGACATCGGAAACAGTCCTTGAGCGCCCGTGCTCGGAGATAGGACCCTTCCGGATGGTCCGGAAACCAGGGCTGACTGTCGGCCGACACGTGACCGCGAGGAATCACGATCGGGTACCCTTTGATCGGCCGCTCGTGGACGATCCCCGAGTGGCAAGCGGCACAGCCCTCTCCCCGGCCCTGGATCCGGAACGCCTCCATATGCTTTCGATGACTCATGACCAACCCGACGTCCTGGACCGGCGGCGGCAGATCCCGAGGCGCCACCTCCGATACCCGGAGAATGTTGCGATGGCACCCCAGACACACGTCGGAATCGACCGAGGCCTTCAGATTGTGGGAATCGGTCGGCGTGCCGAACGCATAAATGAAGAGATCCTTCGTTCCCGCCCAGGCCTTGTCATGCATCCAGCCTTCTATTCCAGGCCGCACATGACAGGCCACGCAGGTGACCTCCCTATGAGACGATGCCGCCCAACTGTCGTACGACGGCGTGATGTTGTGGCAACTCGCGCAAAATTTCGGATGGTTGGTCAGGGGAACGGCCACTCCGCCCAGCGCCAAGGCACCGACGACAAGTGCCAATATGACGATCGCCTTAGGCCTCCAGCTCATGCGCCGTGCGTGGTCGCCGCAAAGGGAACCGCTTCATGATGAGCGCAGCCACTCCGGAGATGTCGTTGAGATCGAAGGTGGGAACACCCACATCCACGGGCTTGTCGGACACGACGGCGAGCAGACCCTCCTGCGAAATGGGCATCTCTCCGATCTGCTCGCGGACGATCACGATTTTCGGATGCCCCTCGTGCTTCCATCCCTCGGCAAGGATGAGATCATAAGACTCGTTCAGGAACCGCCCGCGCACATCCTCGACCGTCAATTGATCGGAGACATCGGCGAACATGGCCATACTGCCTTTCGACAAGATGACGACGCTGCTGGCCCCGGCCTGTTTGTGTCTCCAGCTGTCTTTCCCTTCCGTGTCGAGATCGAACCCATGGCCCGCATGCTTGACGGTCGCGATCTTGTATCCGGCCCGGACCAGTTCGGGGATGATCCGCTCGATGAACGTGGTCTTGCCGCTGTTCGATTTTCCGACGAAACATACGATAGGCGCGGCCATGGCAGCAAATCCTCTCAGCAACAGGACTGCCGGTGAGGACCGCCGGAAGCGTACACGGCATGACCGGCCCAACCTTGCTCGCTCAGCAGTTGCACAGATACGGGATCTCCAGGATTGAGTCGCTCCACATCCATCGGAACGTCGATCAGGCAATTGGCCTTGACCATGGAGGTCAGAATGCCGGATCCCTGGTCTCCCGTCGTCCAGACCTTGAAGACGCCGTTCTCATTCGTCAGCACCCCTCTGAGGAAATGGCGTCGATCCGTTCGTTTGGAAAACTTCTCTTGGAACAAGGCCCGCACCATGGGACGTCCGTAGCTTCGATGGCCGCCCATTTTGAGCATCGCCGGCCGGACGAGTTGCTCGAACGTGACCATGGAAGATACCGGATTGCCCGGAAGCCCGAACGCGAGCTTACCCTGAATCTTCCCGAAGGCCAACGGCTGTCCCGGCTTGATCGCCAACTTCCAGAAATTCATCGCCGCGCCGAGGTCCTGGAACACGGCTTTCGTGAAATCATAGTCGCCCATCGACACACCGCCGGACAGCACCAGGATATCGGCCGTCAGCCCGTGCGAAATTTTTTCCTTCAGCGCGGCGGGGTTGTCCTTGGCGATGCCGAGCAGGAAGGGAATGCCTCCGGCGTCCTGCACCGCCGCGGCAATGCCGTAGCTGTTGGAATTGATAATTTTCTCTTCACTGTACCGCTCGTCCAGATCAGCCAGTTCGTCGCCGGTCGAGAGAATCGCCACCCGGGGCCGTTGATGGACGAAGACGAACGACTTGGCGAGGATGGCCAGCATGCCCGCTTCGCCGGGCCGCACGGCGGTGCCTTTGGCGATGATCCGCTCGCCTTTCTTGACGTCCTCCCCTTGCGGACGGATGTTCGAGCCCTTGGGCTCGGGTTTGAAGACTCTGACGGAATCGGGAGCATGTTCGGTGTCCTCGACCTTCAGCACCGTGTCGGCCCCTTTGGGGACCGGCGCGCCGGTCATGATGCGGATGGCTTGGCCCGGCCCGACCGTCTTCGTCGGCATTTTCCCGGCCGGCACGTCTTCGATCACGCTCAGCGTCACGGGCTTGTCGATTGGATGCTCCCGCTTGATGTCGTCCCAACGAACGGCGAATCCGTCCATCGCGCTGTTGTCCCATGGCGGATTGTCGCGCTCGACGATGATGTCTTCGCCCAACACGCGTCCCAGCGTATCCAGCAGGGGAACCTTCTCCAACCCCAGCACCGGCGTGCTGTCCAGGACAATCTTTCGGGCATCTTCGAGCGGTGTCAGTCCCTGCATGGCGTCTGTGGCTTTCATGGGTGCGTCACGTCAATGGTGATGTCGCGGGGCGACGTTGACGAGCGAACCGCTCTTCTTGCAGAACGCTTCGACCTTGTTCGCGATCTCGTGATAGGCCTCGGCCGTCGGCGTATCCGAATAGAACATGGCAAATGGCTCTCCGGCATCCGACTGGGTGACCACGTCCGGGTCGAGCGGAATGCGCCCCAGAAACGGCACGCCCATATCCTGGGCCGAGGCCTCACCCCCGCCCTTTCGGAAAACCTCGATATGGTTGTGGCAGTGCGGACATTCGAGGCCGCTCATGTTCTCGACGATGCCGACGATCGGCACTTCGCTGTCCTTACAGAACGTGACGGACTTGCGCGAATCCAGCAACGCCACTTCCTGCGGGGTCGTGATGATCACCGCCCCGCTGACTTGGCCGAGGAGGTCGATAGTGGTCACGGATTCGTTGCCGGTACCGGGCGGCAGATCGATCAGGAGAAAGTTCAAATCCTGCCACTCCACCCCGCCGAGCAGCTGATTGATGAACTCGTATTTGTATGCGTCGCGCCAGATGATGGGATCGTCCGGATTCTGCAGGAGAAAGGACATCGACGCGATCTTGAGATTGTAGGCTTGAAACGGAATGATGCCCCCCGACGTGCTGATCTTGAGTTTCTGCCCTTCGGCCCCGACCATCTTCGGGATGTTCGGCCCGTGAATATCCATGTCGCAGATGCCCACATGCCAGCCTTTCAGCGCCAGGCTCACCGCGAGGTTGGTGGTGCAGGTGCTCTTGCCGACTCCGCCCTTATTGCTCATGATAAGTACTTTGTATTCGATTCGCTCCATCCGCTTCGCGACGAGCCACCGACTGTGCCCTTCCTTGTCCTTCTGGCAGGACTCGTTTTCGTCGCAAATCGCGCAGGCCCACATGTAGGTACAGGCATCGCTTCCGCCTGATGTGGGTGTTTGAATGATGTTCAGTTCACGAGGCATAATCTGTCGCCCTCTCTCGCGTGATTGCCGGTATCAATGCCGCCTGCTGCCGGATGAAACCCCGACGTACTCGCCCCCTGACGCGCCAGACATGGCGGGAGCCATCGGCTTGCCGTGGCCGGACCCCGCCGGCGCCGCCACTGCCCCCGTCTCCGCCGGAGCCGATTTCTTCTTGTTGAAAAACCCCGCGCTCACAATCCCGACTTCGTAAAAAACATACATTGGGAGCGCCATCAAGCACTGATTGAAGGGATCGGGCGTGGGGGTCAAGATGGCCGCCACGATGAAGGCGCCCAGCAACGCCCATTTGCGGTAGCGCTTGAGGAACGGGGCGTCCACCCATCCCAACTTGGCCATGAGCGTGATCGCCAGCGGCACCTCGAAGATCAATCCGAACACCATCAAGAACCACAGCGCAAACCCCACGTACTGGGCGATCGACAGTTGCGGAATGAACCCTGCGTTCACCCCGTACGACACCAAGAAATTCAGCGCGAACGGCAGAACGAAGAAAAAAGAAAATCCAACCCCGGCATAGAAGGCCAGCGTACTCAATACGGTAAACGGCCCCACGAAGCGCCGCTCCTGGGCATGGAGCCCCGGCACGACGAATTGCCAGACTTCGAACAAAATATAGGGGGTCGCGATCACCAGCGCGAAGAGACCCGCGACCTTCACGTTCTGCCACAGAGCCTCGGCCGGGGCCAGAAAGACGAACGGCACCGTCGGCAGGTCGGTGGGCACCCAGGAGAGCGACCCGGGAACGAACATGTTCTGCAGCGGCACCCGAAGCCATTTCACGAGCGTGTCGGCATAGAAAAACGTGCCGACGAACACCAGTGCCGTGACAATGACCGCCCGCGTGAGCCGGACTTGGAGCTCCACAAGGTGCTCCATGACCGGCATCTTTTTGTCTTCCAGCGGCTTAAAAACGGAGTCTTGCAGCCACCGATTGAGATCGTTTAGCACACCGTCCTCAGCATTCGCCGGAAGCCAACCAGGAGGCTCCTCGGAAACCTCGCCGCTATTTCGGCCCTATTTCGGATTGACCGCAACGAACAGGTTGTTCCCCTGTCGGCTGAGGAGGAGGACGGCCAGCTCCTCCTTTTTGATCTTCTGCGCAGCCTTATGGTAGTCCTCAAGACTCTTGACCACCTCGTGATTCACCTCCTGAATCACATCGCCTCGCTGGATGCCCGCCGCTTCACCCGGACCGCCCGGCTCGACGGAGGAGACCATCACACCGGTGGTCTTGGCCGGAATGTTCAGCTGACTCATCGTCGCGTTATCCAGCGCCTGAACCCTCAGCGACGCGAGCACATTGTCCGGCGGCTTGACGGTTTCGCCTTGCTCTTTCGGCGGAGCCGGCTCTTTCTTGGCCAGCATCTCGTCCGACGGCCGTTCCGCCACCTTGACGGACAGGGTCTGCTCCTTCCCATCTCGAAGGATCTTGACCTGCGCGTCTTTTCCGACGACGGTCCGCGCCACCAGATTCCGCAACTGACTGACACTCTGCACTTCTTTGCCATTGAAGGCGACCACGACGTCGCCCCGTTTGACTCCGGCGGCATGGGAAGGCCCGTTCTCGTTGACATCGCTGATGAGGACGCCCTTTCGCTGCTCGGGGAGCTTGAAGGACTTGGCTAGAGCGGGAGTGATCTCCTGTATCGCCACGCCCATCCACCCGCGCACGACTTTGCCGGTCTTCTGCAGGCTCTCGACGATATCCAACGCGATGCTGCTCGGAATGGCAAAGCCGATGCCTTCGGATCCGCCGGTCCGGGAGAAGATGGCGGTGTTGATGCCGATAAGATCTCCATTCATGTTGACCAGCGCCCCGCCTGAATTTCCGGGGTTGATGGCCGCATCGGTCTGGATGAAATCTTCGTAATCGGCGATGCCGACGTTGCCGCGTCCGAGCGCACTGATGATCCCAAGGGTCACCGTCGAGCTCAAACCGAAGGGGCTGCCGATCGCCAGAACCAGATCACCGACCTGCAACTTCTCGTACTCCGCCCATTTCAGCGAAGGAAGATCCTGCGCCTCGATCTTGACGACGGCCAAATCGGTCTTCGGATCGGTGCCCACGATCTTGGCCGAAAACTCCCGACGATCGCCGAGGGTCACCGTGATCTGGGTCGCCCCCTCGACCACGTGATTGTTCGTGACGATGTACCCGGTGGAATCGAGGATCACTCCGGACCCGGCGCTCTGGTCAGGCCGATGAGGACCACCGGGGGGGGGCATCGGCGGAGGAGTCGGGAGTTCACCGCCCGGTTCATCACCGCCAGGAGGACCACCGGGAGGACCACCAAACGGTCCGGGCGGGAGCGGTCGCCGGCCGCGGCCTCCTTCGCCTCCACCGGTCACGGCAATATTGACCACGGCCGGGGTCACTTTCTTCACAATGTCCGAAAATCCCTGGGCCATCGAGGGCGGCACCCCCGCGGCAAGGGCACCGGGCAGGGCGGTAGAAAGGATGACGACGCATGAGAGTACGGATGCCATGCAGACCCTGCTCCACTTCACCATAACCAGGCTCCTCCAGAAGTTATAGGCGCGATTTAGTTGTGCCGAACGACCTTATTGTAGTCTAAGTATGGAACGAGATGAAAGGGGCCGACCATGCTCCGGATCCTATTGTCTACTACTTTTATGGAGTAGTCGGAGAGGGGGTGTTTGAGGAACGACGAATTGACAACAGAGGGATTCCGGATCAACCCGATCTCCGTACAGGTGCTATGAGGTTTCGGGCACCTCCGCACCGGCGGCCTCCAACGACTCGATCCATGCCTTCTGAAGATTGAGTGTCATCCGCTTCGCAGCTTGGTCGAAAGAGACGACTCTCAGTGTGTTGGGCGCCCCTTCGTAGGTCGGAGGCCAAATGCGGCGTTCCGGATCTTGTGGACGCAGATAGATGACCGGATACCACTGATTGATCCCCGGAGCCGTAGGTGAGTCCAGTGTCGCCCACCCTCGCCCCTCGGCTTGGATGAGAACGCGGTTGTTCTTCACATCCAGCAGCGCGAATTCCATCAACGACCAGTTGTCGCGTCGAAATCCCGGCTGCGCGTACGTGGTCCACCCCAGAAAGAGCGTCACGGGATACTCCTGTTCCGTACTGGAGAGGATGACCAAGACGAGATAATCGAGCCCGCGTTTCTTCGCCAACTCGGCGAACTGGGCCCAATCTCCGTTCGGCTGAAGCCGAACGCCCTCGGGCGGGACCATCTCCTTGACCAACACGGGAATGGCCCGGCCGACTTCTTGTTTCAAGCTCTCACCCAGTCGAAGAACGGCCTCATCTGGCAAGGTCGGCGCCGCACCGGGATGCGCGGTATCCGAGACCAGAAGCAGCCCTGCCGGCACCGGCCTAGGCTCCAATCGGCCGAACACCCCCTCATCCGCTTTCAGATCCGACGACAGATAGTCCCCGATACGCGACGGCGGCACAGACGACGCACAGGATGCGAGAAGCGCTGCACCGAGGACGGCGACCGAAATCCCTGTTGCGCCCCACTGCGGCAATCCCCACCTCCGTCGTACGGCTTCCTGGCGCGGTTCTCCCCCCGAAACAAACCATACGTTCGCTTCCACATAGCCGAGCTGTCAAGTACGCATCCTGCCCCTTGTAATCGCGGCATGGCTCGGGTACGGTACCTCGCATCGAGAGTGCCCGCCGTCTCCATCCTTAGAAGAGCCGGTGGCATGATGTTGTTCCCGCTTCTCGTGGAATCTATGCATCACTCGATCATCATCCCCGCCTATAACGAAGCCGGTCGAATCCTGCCGTACCTTCGACGAATTACGGACTATATGCGGGAGCGAGGGCGTCCCTATGAAGTGCTGGTAGTCGACGATGGGAGCACCGATGCAACCCCCTCGGCCGTCGGAGCCCTGTCGGTGTCCATACCGGAAATCAGCCTGCTTCGACTCCCCGATCGGCGTGGGAAAGGCGCCGCGGTCAGACGCGGCATGCAAGCCGCGACCGGACAGCTTCAATTGTTTGCCGACGCGGACGGGGCCACCCCTATTGAAGAGCTGCCCCGACTGGAACAGGCCATCGAACAGGGGGCCGACCTGGCCATCGGGTCGCGGGCTCTCGCGTCTCGGCTGCCGGGATTTTCCGTCCGAGCGAAGTTGTACCGCACGATCCTCGGCAGCCTGTTCAACGCCGCCGTTCGACAGGGGGGCATTCGGGCCATTGCGGACACGCAATGCGGGTTCAAACTGTTCCGTCGGCCGGTGGCGCAAGACCTCTTCGCTGTGGCGACGATCGACGGCTACGGGTTGGATCTGGAGCTGCTCTATGTCGCGCAACGCCGGGGGTATCGGATGGCGGAGGTTCCGATCAACTGGGCCGATCAGCCGGGGTCGAAGGTCCGCGTCTGGCGCGACGGCTTCCTGATGATGCGGGACCTGGCTCGTGTCCGGCAGAACGACCGGAAGGGGCTCTACCGGACCACCTCCTTCGTCGAACCATTGGCCTCAGACCACCCCCGCCGTTTCGGCCTGCCTCTCAATTAGCGAACGGCCCCGTTAGCCGTCTCCTTATGGCATGACATAGAGCGAGACTTTTTCGTCCTCGTAGACTCGAACCCACTTCGGCTCACGGTGCAACGCACGGTCCAACGACGTGTCGCGGCGCACCAGGGCCCAATCCACGGCGTACTTCTCAAGAACGGATAGATCGACCGGTTCACGCTGCGTGAGCGCGATGTAGTCCTGGAAGATGCGCCGGTCCCCGATCCGCCAGGCCGGCATGCGTCCATCGATGAAAATCTTATGTTCCGGCATCCACCAGAGCAGAAATCCGCCGTAGCCGTAATCATTGTAGAGTCTGGCACCAACTTGCGCAGGATGCGCCTTGATCCAGTCCACGGCCTCGATCGGATAAGAGGTCGTCCGAAAGTACCGAGCCGGCTCCGTCCCGGACCGGACCACGTGATGCAAATGGCCGGGCCCCTCCCAAATCAGCACAATCGCCGCGGCCACGGCCCCTGCCAACATGCCGCATCGTATGGCCGGCCCGCCCGCGCCAAGCGACCGGTTCAATCGGTCGAATGCCGCGGCCGTCAGTTCGGCGGCAAGCGGCAGACTGATGATGAGAAACACCGGTATGTTCCGCATGTGCCGCAGGGAAAACCAGAGGAAGACCAGCCACACGGCCCACCGGACCGGTTCATGCCGACGGTACCAGCAGCACATCGCGACGCCCAGTACGGCGAGATAGAGGGCATACCCGCGACCGGCCGTCGTCGCCAACGACAGGGGCTGCCACTCTTGCAACTCATCCACCATAAATTGGTTAGCCAAGGAATCGATAATTTCTCCGTGCAGCCGCCATCCGTACGGATTCACCAGCGTCACGAGGGCCGATGCCGCCGTCAGCAGGACCAGACGACGGAGATCCGCCTGGGCGAAGCTGGATTCATCGATTGGCCCGAATCGGGATGTCCATTTGGCACGGAGCAGTTGCATGAGCCACAGAGCAAGCGCGACGACGCTCATCAGCGCAAGACCCAAGACAAATCCGCCGTGCAGGTTCGCCCACAGCAAAAACAGGAGCGGGATCCATCGCCACGAGGACCTTGCGGGACGCGACAGAAGACGGAGAAGGACGGCGAGCCCAAGCCAGGAAACAAGCTGAGTACGCGCGCCCAGATAGGGAAGCGCAACCCAGACCGACAGGGTGGCGATGAACCAACGAGCGTACCGTGGGACCGACGCGGTACCGGCGGCGATCAGCCACGCACCGGCCGCAATTGCCCCGAATAACACAATCACCCCCAACCCTCCGGCCCAGGATGCATACAGCGCACCGATGGTCACGTCGGTCAACCACGCATGCTCCACCCAGGGCCAGTCCGGCATCGTATGGGAATAGGGATCCAAGGCGGGAAGCCTCAGTCCGCTACGGAGCAGATCGAGCCCGGTTCGCAAGTGCCAACCAAAATCCGGCTCGGTCAAGGGCTGAAGGCTCAAGTTGACGAGGAACAGCAACAACAGGGCGTTGAGCGCGAACGATGACTGGACGGCAACAGAATGTGCGTCCCGACCACCGGCAAGATCGGCCGCACGACCGGCCTCTTCCCGTGCGGAAGGATTCGGCATCTACCGCTCGGCGCCTGATGAAAAACCGGCGGAACGGCCCGGCCGTCTGGCGAGGAGATTTCCCATCACCAACCACTCCACCTCCGTTCGCAGAAAGCACCGAACGGCATCCTCCGGCGTACAGACGATCGGTTCATTCACATTAAACGACGTGTTCAGGAGCACCGGGACTCCCGTCAGCCTGGCAAAGGCCTCAAGCAGAAGACGATAGCGCGGATTCGCGTGTCTATCCACGGTTTGCACGCGTGCCGAGCCGTCAATGTGCAGGACCGCGGGAATGCGGTCCTTAGCCGAGGGAAGAACCGGCGCCGTAAACAGCATGAAGGGAGAAGATCCGGGAAGGTCGAAGTATTCGCCCGCCCGCTCCTCCAGGACCGCCGGAGCAAAGGGGCGAAACGGCTCCCGGTATTTCACCTTGGCGTTGATCAGTTCCCGCACATCCTCGCGGCGGGGATCGGCCAGGAGACTTCGATTCCCCAACGCCCGCGGGCCGAATTCCATCCGATCCTGAAACCAGAACACCAATCGACCGCGCGCCAGTTCGCCCGCAACCGTGTCGCATAACTGTGCATCCGGCAACATGGTGACTTCCAAGCCCGCCGCTTCAAGCACGCTTCTGCAATCCCGATCCTCGTACCCGGGTCCCCAGGCAGCCGTCCGCATGACCGTCCGATGGGTGAGAAAGCCGCGCCGATGCGTCAGCCAGAGCGCCGCACCGAGCGCCGCGCCGGAATCGCCGGCTGCGGGCGGCACGTAGATCTCCTCGAATCCGGACTCGCGCCGGAGACGGCTGTTGGCCACGCAGTTGTACGCGACGCCTCCGGCCAGGCACAGTCGGGTCAGCCCCGTCATCCGCTTCAGATGCCGGGCCAGATGCAGCAACGTGTCTTCCAGCACGAGTTGCACGCTGGCCGCCATGTCTCGATGACGGTCCGTGACGGCCCCGCCGGGCAGCCGGGCCGGACCGAACAGTTCGAGAAATTCCGGAACGAAGATCCGCAGGCGTGCCAAATGGAAATCCAGCAGGTTCGTATTGAGACGAAATCCCCCCTCCGGCAGCAGCGACAGGATGCGGTCGCGAAGAGACCGGGCAAAGCCCGGCTTTCCGTATCCCGCCAATCCCATGACGATGTACTCGTCCTGATCCGGAACAAACCCCAGATACGCCGTCATGGCCGCATAGAATTGTCCGAGCGAATGGGGAAGCGGAATCCGGCCCAAGACATCAATGGTCCGCTCATCTGCCTGAGCGAAGGTGGTCGTGTGGGATTCCGACGCGCCGTCGGCGATCAGCACCGCCGTCTCCTTGAACGGCGAAACGAAGACGGCGCTGGCTGCGTGACAGAGGTGATGGTCGAGAAATACAGGATTCGGGCAAACCGTTCCGTCGATCTGCCGTGACAAGAGTCTTCGTAGGAAGATCAGTTCCTTCCATTCCTGACCGAGACGCTCGTAACTCCTCCTGGCCTTGACCCTGCGCAGCTCCGACGACTGCAGCATCCCGCGGAGCACGAGGGTCGCCCGACGTCCCACTTCCCAATATTTCCACGGCACCGCCACGGCGTCGACGTCGCGAAGTCGTGCGCCCGCCGTTTGGAGGCAGGATCGAACGGCATGAACCGGAAGCGCCGTGACGTGTTTGACGCGGACAAACCGCTCCTCCTCGGCCGCCGCGAGGATCCGGCCGTCCTCCGTCAGCGCCGCAGCGGCATCCCGCATGTTCGAAAGACCGAGTACCAGCATTCCGAAGGCTCTTCTAAATCGATAGGCAGGCCCCGAATCCGCTGAAGCATATGCCGGAGCGACCGGCGCCCGCAAGAAGCCGGCTCCAGTTGCATTCACGGCAACATTTCGGTACGTTGCAGAACGTGACATGACATGCGCATGCCTTCTTGAGTCATGAGCCCGCTTACCCGATGATCCCGGGGCGCTCGGTTTTCAGTTCATTACGCCCGAATCTTGCCCAATGCGCCCTTGTCCTGGTTTGTCTCTGGGTCATGGGGTTGTCCACGGGATGCGAGAAGTTTGCCTCTGCATTCCGGCGTACTCCGCTGCCGGACATGGGCCCACGTCTCAACAACTCCGTCAAACTGACCTTCGATCCCGCTTTCAGCAACATGAAAGCGACGTACAAGAACGATTGCGGGAATCTGCGCGAAGTCTACATCGGCACCGAATTGGAATCGGTGATGATCGACGCGGCGGCACAGAATTTCCGGGCGGTGTCGGTCACCGGCGGAATCACTTCCTCCACCCCGCCCGACATGGAAATGCTCGTGACGATGGAGCGATCCTCCTTCAGGTTGATCCAAGATCACCTGTATGATCGAGTCCCAGCGGACTTGAAAATCGACGCCTTGGTCACATTCAAGGACATGTCGGGGCATGAACTGGGACAACAGCCGATTGCCATCGATCGCAATCAGCGGTTGCTCCTGGAGCCCACACAGAAGCGGTGCGACTACGCCAATATGGACGAGTTTCTGTACGAGTCCGGCGTAGCTCTGTCGACGGAATTCATCCGGGTCTCGCGTCACCAGCTGGCAGGAGCCGGAGCGGCGCCGGCCGCCGCGGTGGCCGGCGCCGCCGCGAGACCACCCGAGCCCGCGCCGAAAGTCGGCCGTTCTCCCCTGTCGTTCAAAGCCATGGTGCTCGACGAGAATAGTAATCTGATCCTGGAAGGCGGAGAACGGGTGCGCGTGCGGGTCGACCTGGTAAACGCGGGCGATCAGGAGCTTCAGCAGGTGACCGCGACCATCTCCGGCCCACCGGCGATTCTGGCGCAATTTCCGACGACGACGCTGTCGGCTGGCCGGTTGCAGCCCGGCCAATCACGATCCCTCGAGTTTGCGGCCACACTCCCCCAATCCGTGCAGGCACAGAAGGCGCAGATTCATGTGAGCGTCTCGGATCCGAGCGTCACTGCCGCCCCCGCGCAAGTCCTCTCCGTCACCGTGCAACCGACCGCCGTGAACGCGGACGACGTGGATCAAATCCCGGCCACCGCCGCCGGGTTCAAACGCGCCAACACATTTCTCTTGTCGATCGGCATCGGTTCCTATCGGGACTCACAATTGCCGGCCCGGAAATATGGGGCCTCCGATGCCGAAATGGTCGCGGCCTATCTACAGTCGCTCGGCGGGGTGCCGGCCTCCAATGTCCGCCTGCTCCAGGACTGGAAAGCGTTGCGCCCCGATATCGACGAAGCGCTGCTGGACTGGTTACCTGCCCACGCAGGGAGGGATGCGGTCGTGATCGTCTATTTCGCGGGAGTGGCCACGGTGTCGCCGACCGGGGAGGTGTATCTCCTCCCCTACGACGGGAGCCTCTCTTCCGCTTCCCGCTCCTACCCGCTCAAAGATCTGGAAGCAGCGTTGGCCCGTGTGAAAGCCAAGCAGACGGTCGTGCTGTTCGACGGAACCGTATCGCGGCTCGGATCAGGGACCGACGGCCGCGCAAAGGGTTCGGCTCCGCAATGGACTTCTTCCGGCAGCTCTTCTATTCATCTCGTGTCCATCGGCAGCCTCGGGCGATCCATTGAGGACGAAAAACATCGGCACGGACTGTTTACGTATTACTTCCTCCGCGCGCTGCGCGGAGACGCCGATACCAATCGGGACGGCGAGGTCACGCTAGGAGAAACTGCCGCATACCTGGGGCAGAAGGTACCGTGGGCCTCCAAGAGTCAGTACGGACAAGAGCAGCGTCCGCTCGTCCTGCCGCCGTTGAAAGCGACGGATCCGGCCGGTGCGCTGGTCCTGACGAAGCCGGCCGCGATCACCGCCGTCGAAGCACCCTGACCGGCACGCCCACACAGACACAAAAAAAGGGGTGGAGGGAACACCTCCACCCCAATCGCAACACCACGGCGGATTGACTACTCCTCGCCCTTGCAGAAGCTCCGCTCGTAGTTGATGATCGTCCACGCTTCTTCTTCGGTGATCGCCGCAGGAATCAACGAAACCATGCCGGTTCCCGGGCTGCCGTTCTTGATCACCCAAAACAGCTCGCCGTCCTTCCGCTTCTTGTGGAACTTGCAGTTCGTGAAGTTCCGCGGGCTGGGATTGAGGATCGCACCGGCAGGACCGTCGCCCTTGCCTTCCTTCCCATGGCAGTTGAAGCAGGTGCCCTTACCCTCGAACAACGCCTTTCCCTTGGCGATGCTCTCCGGGGAGGTTGCAACCGGGTTCTTCATGGCCTTGGCCTCGGCCATCTGGTCGGCCGGAACGCGCGGCTTCAACGGATCCTTCTCTTCGGCTCCCGCCACGCTCGCGGACAACATCAGCACCGCAGCGCTGACTCCCAAAAACTTAGAAAAAGTCCCCATCAGAAATCCTCCTTTGTGTTGGACCTACCGCAGATCTGAGGCCGGCCGTGAGGCCGTCGGCTCGTTGACCAAAAAGACAAAAAACGTTCGGGACTATAACAACGGCGTTCCGGCGATGTCAAGCAATTCAACCATGATTCCGCTCTGTTGCGGCCGACCGCTCCTGGAACTTTTCAACGGGCTGTGCGACCTCGTTCCGTCCGCTCTTCAGTCTGAGTGACCATCCAAAGCTCATGCCACAACGTCCATATTCCAGGAACAGATATTTCGCTACGTTAGCGCAATGCGGTTGAGCATGAGCCCGGGCTTCGGACACCTTTAGGCCCCACCTGTGACTTCCTGCCTCAGCAGACTCGGGTGGAGCCTGCTGCGCGGAACTGCCTGAGATGAAATGGGGAGAGCCGATGAGTGATCAGCGCTTGAGGACAATATCGCGGGCGACCTTGCCGCTTGGACCGAATGGCTTCTGAGGCTTCCCGTTCAACTCGGCTTTCACACCACCGGCGTTGCCGAGGGTCAACACGAACTGATCCTGCCCCTTCCACTTGGCCTTTTCCCCGGGCCGAAGTAACGCTTCCTGAGGGCTGCCACCGTCGATTTGGATGACCACCCAGCTCAATTCCGTCGCTTCCAGATCCAGCACCAGCTGGTCCGTCGCGTCGGGAGCTGCTTCCAATGAGATGCCTCCGAGCGGGCCGTCGGATCCGATCGGCGCGGGAGCCGGGGCGGCCGGGGGCACAGGTTGATTGGCAGCAACGGCCGGAGCCGCGGCAGGGCTCGACGCACGTGGAGAGCCGGTCTCTGTCTTCGGTGAAGCAGGCGGCGGCGTATCGGCCGGTTTGGATTTGGAGGGCGGCGCGGAGGACGGCTGTGGCTCAGGCTCGGGCTTGGGTGCCCCGTCGCGGGCCTCGGGAGGCGGAGCGCTTGCCCGCTTGCTGGCGGCAGGCGGGAGATCCATCGCGGGACGACGCACCAGCACGGTGGACTGTTCACGGCTCAACAGAAACACGAGCGTGATGATCGCGATACCAATGGCGACCGCGACGGCCTTGCGATTGGCCTGTCGCTTTCGTTCCTCTTGAACCTGCCTGGCTTTCAGCCGTTCCTTTTCATCCTGTTTCTCATAGAACGCGCCGGCGGATTGGATGAAGCGGTGGATGGCGTCTTCTTCGTCAAGTCCCAACGATCGGGCATAGGAGCGCACGAACCCCCTGGCAAATACCTGGTCGGGCAATTTGGCGAAGTTCCCCTCCTCGAGGGCCCTGACGAAATCGGAACGGATTCTGGTTTTCGACGCCACCTCGTCGATCGTCAGACCCTTGGTTTCGCGAACCTGCTTGAAAAAATCACCGATCGATTCCATGCGGTTCTCTCTCGCGCGTTATGGACAGGCTGGGTGTCCCCCACGCCCGAACAAATGACCGAACCAGCCGCGTCGTGTCGGGTCCGCACCATGCAAACCCGGGATCGGGTTCGACAGGATCCGGATCACGGCTTCAATCGTACCAGCATCTCCTTGGCCGCCGCCCCGTACTCTCCGTTCTTGTCGATCAGGGTGACTTTCGTGAGGGTCTCGACGGCGCGCCGATCGAATCCCATCTTGTAATAGATCCGCCCCAGCTCGAGATTTGACTGCGCAGGAGGCACATTCGGCGGATTCACCGTCAGCGCATCCTCCAGCGCCTCCATGGCGCCCTGCAGATCGCCTTCATGGGCCAGCGCGCGCCCGAGATGGAAGCGGGCGAGATCCGGCGTACTGTATAGCGGATTGGTCAGCGCCTTTCGAAACTCCGGAACCGCTTCGGCCCATCGGTCCTGACTGATCAACACCTGCCCCAGGTACGTATGCGCCTCCGAGTAGTCCTCGTCGATCTTGATCGCCGCCCGAAATTCCTGTTCGGCTTGAGCAAACTTGCCCTGGAGAGCAAGAATGTGACCCAGACCGTATCGAGCCTCTTTGTTGTCGGGATTGAGCTGAACGGCTTTTTGAAAGGAGACGTAGGCTTTCTGACGGTCCCGGTCGAGGCTGGCCAATCCCTCCTGATAGTAGCCCTTGGACTTTTGCTTTGACTCTTCGGACGTTGCGCAGCCGGTCAATAGGCCCAGACCGATGACCGTCAACGCGACACAATACGACGAGCGACGGCCGACAGCCGCCCTGGAAGAAATCATGGTCACGGAAGGTCCTCGAAATGGGTCAACCGCTTGAAGGCTCTGAAGCGCTCCTGAATCTCTTTGTAATCCAGGATGCGCAAACGGTCAAGACTAAAGGCTTCTACGGTAAAGGAGGCCATGACGCTTCCGAAAATGATGGCTTGCTTGAACGCTTCGGGAGATCGGTTTCCGGTTGCGGCCAAGTGTCCCAGAAAACCGCCGGCAAAGGTATCGCCGGCCCCCGTCGGGTCGCGCACATCATCGAGCGGAAAGGCCGGAGCGCCAAACACCTGTTTTTCATTGAACATCAGGACGCCATACTCACCCCGTTTGATGATCAAATGCTTCGGCCCGCGCGCCAGCACTTTCTGCGCCACCTTGACTAGGTTGGAATCTTCACCCAGGGCACGCGCCTCGCCGTCATTGATGATCAGGATGTCCACCTTCTCCAATTCCTTCCACAGAGCTTCGCGCTTGCCGTTGATCCAGAAGTTCATGGTGTCGCACGCGACGAGTGGAGGCCGCGGCAGCTTGTTGAGCACGTCCAATTGCAGTTCCGGATCGATATTTCCCAGGAACAGTACGTCCGGGGTTCGATAGTTGTCCGGAATCTTCGGACGAAAGGTTTCGAAGACGTTGAGTTTGGTATCCAGCGTGTGCGCCTCGTTGAGCTGGTGCGTGTATTCTCCTTTCCACCGGAACGTGGCGCCCGGCCGTCGTTCCAATCCAGCGAGATCGATCTTCCGGCTTTTCAGAAACATGAGATGCTGTGAGGGAAAATCTTCACCCACCACGGCGATCAAATTGACGTCCGCAAAATAACTCGCCGAAGTGGAGAAGTAGGTGGCCGAACCGCCCAGCACGTCCTCTACCGCTCCGAACGGCGTCTTGACTGTATCCAATGCGACCGACCCGACAACCAACAACGTACCCATGAAATCACCGTTTTCCTTTCGCGGGAGACAGGCGGTCGGTCAGGACCGCCAATGTGCGGCGAAGAGCAGCCGGAATCCGCGCGGGATCCGTCACGATGGCATCGTGCAACGCCCGCTGGCAGACGCATTCGTCGCCTGCCGACGCCGACTGGACTGAAACCTGGAGCAGCCGTTTCGCCAAGGCCACATTCTGCCGCAGCGTCGCGAGAATCGCCTCGACGGTCACCGGCTCTTCCGTCTTATGCCAGCAATCATAGTCGGTCGCCAAGGCGACCGTGGCATAACAGAGTTCCGCTTCCCGAGCCAGCTTGGCCTCCGGAAGATTGGTCATGCCGATGACACTAACGCCCCACTGCCGATACAGGTGCGATTCGGCTTTGGTCGAGAACTGAGGCCCTTCGATGCAGACATACGTGCCGCCGTCATGAACCGTCGCTCCGACGGAACGGGCCGCAGTCGAGAGATGAGAAGCCAGAGAACGACAGATCGGGTCGCCGAAGGCCACGTGCGCCACCGCCCCACCCTCGAAGAATGTCGACGCCCTGCGTTTCGTCAGGTCGATGAACTGATCCGGGAAGACGACGTCCCCCGGCTTGATCGATTCCTTCATGCTTCCGACCGCGCTGACCGAAATGAGCCGCCGGATGCCTAGGGATTTCAGCGCATACACGTTGGCCCGATAATTGATCTCCGACGGGCTGCGCGTATGTCCCCGTCCGTGGCGCGACAGGAACGCGATGCGGATCCCGTCCAATTCTCCCAGTATGACGGCGTCGGACGGGGAACCGAACGGAGTCCGCAGCCTCGCTTCTTTGACATGCCTCAGTCCGTCCAGGTCGTATAGCCCGCTCCCCCCGATGATGCCGATGTCCGCCTGCACCACCCGTCCTCGTTGCTTCATGATGTCATCGTCTCGCTTTCCCTTTGAGAACACGAGGTCTGTCTCGACCCGCTACAGCGCGGCCAGAAACCGGTCGATTCGCTCCGTCACACGGGCGGCGGTGCGCTCGGGAGATTCGGCCTCCTCGATCGTGAGCCACTGGACGGCGGGTTCGCGGCGAAACCACGTCAACTGGCGCTTGGCAAAGTGTCTGGTATCCCGCTTGAATCGTCGGACCATTTCGGAGTACTCGCAGTCTCCGGCGAGAAAGTCCGCCGCTTGGCGGTACCCGAGCCCCTTCATCGCAGAACTCTCCCGATGATATCCCTGTGCCAGCAATTGGGCCGTCTCATCAAGAAACCCGTGTTCCAGCTGCCAATCGATTCGCGCCTCGATTCGGCGGTACAACACCTCGCGATTTCGATCGAGCCCGACCAACAGCGCGCGATACGGTTGATCATTGAACGCATGCGACGTGTGAAAGGCGGACATCGGCTTCCCCGACAGCTGATGCACTTCCAGCGCGCGGATCACCTTTGCGCTATCGTGCGGGTGCAATTTGGATGCAGAAACCGGATCCACCGACACCAATCGGCCGTACAAGGATTCGGCTCCGAATTCTCTCGCCTCTTCCAGCAATTGAGCACGGACCGCCGGCTGGGCGGGAGGAGCCTCACAGAGTCCCCTCACCAGAGTCCGCACGTACAATCCGGTCCCTCCGACCACCAACGGTATCAACCGCAAGCCATGTAACCGATCGATCTCGTCCATGGCGTGGCGGCGGTAGAGGCCGGCATTGAATGGTTGATCCGGTCTGACCAAATCGATCAAGCGATGGGGGATTCCCTGCCGCTCGGAAAGAGTCGGCTTATCGGTGCCCAGATCCATTCCGCAATACACCTGGCGTGAATCCGCGGTCAGCACATCCGTGTTGAAATGCTTGGCCACTTCCACGGCGACGCGGCTCTTTCCCACCGCCGTCGGGCCGATGATCACGACCAGCGGCTTCAGTCGGACCTGCGCTTCAGTCAGAAAAGGCATTGGAAGGAGTGCGGCCGGCGTCACGACCACCCAACCCGCCCGAAGAGCTTGTCGAGCTCATCCGTCGACATCCTGTACGCCGTGCGGCGGCCGTGAGGGCAGGTCATGACGAGCCCCTCCTCGACCCAATCCCGCACCAATTGCCGAATCTCCGGCAGCGTCATGTGCCGTCCGGCTCGAACCGCGCTGTGGCAGGCCAGGGAGGCCAGCACGGGTGCAACTCGATCGTCGAGCGAAGAGACACGGTCCCATTGCGCAAGATCATCCAGCAGATCTCGCAGGAGCGAGGCGATGTCCATAACGCCGGTTCCGACCGGAACGGATCGTACGGCCACGGCCGTCCCCCCGAACGGTTCGATGGCCAGCCCCAGCGTTTCCAATTCCTCGAGATGCTTCGTCAAGAGAGCAAATTGCGCCGCCGGCAACTCGACTGTTTCCGGAATCAACAGCGGCTGTGATGCCAGTTCCCGCCGCTGCCATGTTCGATGGATTCGTTGGAACAGCACGCGCTCATGGGCGGTATGTTGATCGATGACATGCAGTTCCTGCCCTACCTGTGCGATGACATAGCGGCGGAGCATTTGACCGAACGGCATGATGTCAGGCAACGAGTCATTCCCGTACGATGTCTCGAACTCCCGAACCCAGGTCAGTTGATGGTCGGAAACCGGTTCGGATACCGGCCCTTCCTGCCGATGTGCGCGTGATTCGTGCCCGGTCTCTTCCACCGATATGCCGGCCGGCGACGCGTCATAAAGCCGGACCCGTAGACGATCGTTCGCAATGGCCGGCGCCACCGTCCGCTCCGAACCGCTGAAGACGCGCCGCAGGGTCTGAGCGACCAACTGATGAATCCGGTCGGTCTCGGCAAAGCGAATTTCCCGCTTCGCGGGGTGCACATTCACATCGAGCTTGTCAGGATCCGCTTCGAGATACAGGACGAACGTCGGATGACAGCCTTTGGCGAGCAGCGAGGCATATCCCCCCGTGACGGCATGAAACACGGCTGAACTGCGCACCGGTCGCCGGTTCACTAGAAGATCCTGCGGAGTCTTCGCCGTCCGCGCCTGGACCGGATCGACCACCACGCCTCGGATCACATAGCCGGTAATACGGCCCAGGACCTCGACGGTGGAGGTCAGGAATGTCCGGCCATAGACCTGCAGGATGCGGTCTCGCTCCTCGGTGACGGCGGGATAATTCAGGATTTCCTGGCCGTTGTGGGTCAATCGAAAGTGCACCGAGGGCCAGGCCAACGCAGCCTGCTGCACGGCGTGACTGATATGGGAAAATTCCGTGCTTCTCGCTCTGAGAAATTTCTTCCGGGCCGGCTGATTATAAAACAGATCGGAAACGTCGAGCCTCGTCCCCGGAACGGGCGGTGCATCGGTCACCGCGCCGGCCACACCTCCGACCAACGTCAGCTGCGTGCCGACCGCCTCGCGGCCGGTGAACGTCGTGACGGCCACCTTGGACACCGAAGCGATGCTCGGCAAGGCTTCGCCGCGAAACCCCATCGTCGTGACGGAAGTCAAATCTTGGTCGGATGTGAGCTTGCTGGTCGCATGACGCTGGAAGGCGAGAGGTAGATCGATCCGACCAATCCCGGCCCCGTCGTCCGTCACGCGGATGAGGGACAGGCCGCCATCTTTGACCTCGATCGAGATCCGGTGGCTCCCCGCGTCAAGGCTGTTCTCCACCAATTCCTTGACGACGGCCGCCGGGCGCTCGATGACTTCTCCGGCCGCGATCCGGCTGACCACGTCGCCCGGCAGAATGTGGATGGTGGGAGCGCAGCCGGCAACGGCCATCAAATCAGACTCCGGAGGAGCGGAGGAGGAGCGTCGCAGTATGGGAACCGGATGCGAACGGGATCATCGGATTTCTGCCAGCTTGTTCTTGGCCAGTTTCGCCTCATCGGACGTTGGGAACTCTTCGATCACCCGCTTGAGATTTTT
This sequence comes from Nitrospira sp., assembly GCA_047150005.1. GTDB lineage: Bacteria > Nitrospirota > Nitrospiria > Nitrospirales > Nitrospiraceae > Nitrospira_C. Next base: position 706,188 of record AP038806.1, read on the forward strand.
CTTCGACTTGGCCAGGTCGCCGGTTTCCCCCGCAGCCAACCCGAGCTTGAAGAGAGAGGCGGGCACCTTCTCATTGCCGGGGTATTCGGTGGACACATACTCAAACGATTGCATCGCCCGGACATAGTCCTTTTGCTGATAGTAGGATTCACCGAGCCAGTAGTAAGCGTTCGGCGTCAGCGACGTGCCGGGAAAATCCTTCACAAACCGTTGAAACCCTGAGACCGCCAGATCGTACTTGCCGTTGAGATAATCGTTGTACGCCAAGTTGAATGCCGAGGTCGGGGTGATGGCCGGCACTCCCGGGATCGCCGGTGGTTCCATCGAGCCGCCGGGCTTCTGGGACTTGGATCGGGCAGGCTCGCTCGGCCCCGGCTCGATCCTGGCGAACGACGAGCCTGCGGCGTTCTCTTCGACTTTGGCGAGCCGGCTCTCAAGCTTCTGAATCCGAGCGGACACTTCGTCGAACTTTGGCCTGGCGCCGTCGCCGTCCTTGATTCGTTCCATCGTCTCCATCCGGCGCTGCAGGGCATCCAGTCGCTTCTGATCCTGCTCTTGAGATTTGGCCATCGTCGCCAAATGCTCACGCAACTCGATAAAATCAGCATGTTTTGCGCATCCGGACAGGAAGAGAAGCCCGGCTGCTGTCATGGCCGCTCCGCAAACCGATGTGAGTGTCCCCATCGCCGTTATCGGGTCTCCTTCAACTGAGCCAGCTTGTCGTACGCCTTGCCGGCCTCCAAACTTTTCGGATACAAGGTCACCACTTGCTTGAACGCGGAGGATGCGCGTTTCTTGTCTTTCAATGCCAAGTAGGCGTAGCCCTTCTTGAGAATCGCCGCGGGAACTTTTTCGCTCTGCGGGTAATCCATCTCGACACGATCATACGCGTCGATCGCCTGCTTGTAATCCTTCTTGCCGTAGTGGGATTCCCCGAGCCAATACCGGGCGTTGGGCGCGAGATCGGAGTTAGGATATTGGCTCAGGAAGGCGGTGAAGCCCCGTCGCGCTCCCTCCAGGTCGCCGTCCCGGAACAACCCGAGAAGATGCTCATACTCCGCCTTGTCCGGTCGGTCGGAAGTCCGTCCTTGGACGGGTTTCGCGGCCTCATCCGAATCCTCGGAAGCAGCCGGCCGATCGACGGCCATTGGGGTATGCTCCGGCACTTGCGTCGAGACGGATGCCACGGCGGTTTCCTTCTCCTGCTGTGCAGGGCTCTCCTGAAGTGGCACGGGAGGGATGGGAACCGGGGCTACTGCAGGTTGTTGGGTCGACTTGGTGGCCTGCAGGTGTTGCCCGTTCTTCACGGCACCCTGAGCTTGGACCTCCCGCGACATCTGATCCAGCATCCTCGTCAGCGTATCGAGCCGCTGATCCTGTTCATCCAGGCGGGTCGCGAGCTTTTGAGCGACGGAGGCGACGCTCTTGTTCACTTCATTCAAATGACCGGTCACTGCCTTGGTCGTTTCGTTGATATGGGTCGTGGAGGCCTTGGCATCGGCTTCTACCTTCGAAGTCATGGCGCGATTGGCCTGCTCCTCTTGTCCCATCCGCTCGTTCAACTGGCCCACTCGCTCATTCAAGCCCGTCAGCGATTCTCGAAATCCGGTCAGGGCCTGACTGAACTGAGTGAATTTGTTCGCCAGCTGCTCCGTACGGGCCTGATTCTCCGTCAAGGTCTTACGCTGCTCGTCCAGTTTGACATCCACATTTTTCACGAACGCGGCGTTGGATTTCTGCACCACTTCGATGATGTCTTTCCGCAACGACTCCACCTGCCGGTTGATTTCATCGAGTCGATTGTTGACCTCGCCGCGCAACTGGTCCCGATCGGCCTTGCTCTTCGTATCCTGGGCATTGAGACTTTCGCGAAGCTGCGAGTACCGCGCGGTATTCTCCGTCTCAAGATTCTTGGCCCAATGGTCCAGCTTCTGGTCCAGTTTCTTGGTCTGCTGTTCCAGCCCGGCCGAACGCTGCTTCAGGTCTTCCTGCTTGCCTTGGAGATCCTGGGTCAGATGCTGCACACGATCCAGGTCGCCCCGCAACCGCGGAATCTCCTGTCCCTTGATTTCCTCCAACTCCTGCCGTTGTTGGGCGCCGCGCTGCGCCAGTTCTTCGTTCGACTGCTTGATGCTCTTCTGCAGCTGGCGCTCCGTGGTCTTCAGATCCGCCTGCTGTGCAACGCAGCCGCCCATGCCCAATGCCCACACCACGCCGCCCGCTGCCGTCCACAACCGCATGACGTTCGCTTCATGCTTCATCGCTGCGATTCCCTCTTCGATTCGTCCATTTCCGGTCGGCTCGGAGATCCGCCTTGGTGTGGGCACCGGGTTATTTGCCTGTTCGGACCACCAAGTGACCGCGCCGGTTCTGCTGGTAGCACGCCTCCGCATGGTCGTTGCAGAACGGGCGCTCCTTGCCGTAGGAAACGACCGACAGTCGATTGGCACCGATGCCCAGTTCGACCAGGTAGTTCCTCACCGCTTTGGCACGCTTCTCTCCCAGCACCAGATTGTACGCGGCAGTGCCCCGCTCATCGCAATGGCCTTCCACCTTGATCATCGCGCTCGGATTGGATTTCATCCAGTCGGCATCGCGGCCGAGCGATTGCCGGCCCTCCTCTGAAATTGTCCAACTATCATAGCCGAAAAAGACATCCCGCAACCCGGCTGCCGCAGAAGCGGCCTGCTCCGCCCTGATCTCGTCGAGCTGGCGCCCGGCGCTTTCCGACGGATCCGCCTTGGCGAGCAGCGTACCGTTGCCGGCGGTGCCGCCTGGGCCGCTGCCGGAACCACCGCCGAGACTACTGCTGGGGCCGCCGCCTGGACCACCGCCGAGGCGTTCTTCAGAAGGATTCTTATCGAGGCCCTTCAGACCGCCGCTCCCGGATTGCATGCTCGTATCGGGAAAACTTCCCACTCCCGGTTTCATGCTGCTCGAGGAACCCGAACCGGATCCGGCAGCCCCGGCCTTTGCCGCAGCCTGCTGTGCGGTTTGGTCTCCCGCGGACTGAACGCCCTTCTTCGCGCAACCGGCCGGGCCGATCAGCAGAGCGGTCGCGATCAAGGCGATGGGAAATATCTTAGGCATCGTACGCATGGGGCAGTCTCCTCTTTGAAAGTTGGTGTTCATTATAAACAAGCAGTCGAAGTTCCGGACGACCTCAGGACGCAGGCGACCAAGACGGTGCGCTGTTATGCGTCCCTTCAAACGTCAGGCGCTCCATATTCTTGCCGTCCGAATCGATCATATAGATATGGCTCTTCCCGTCCGCCGAAGAACTGTAGACCAAATGTCGGCCGTCTGGGGACCAAGAAGGGGAATCGTCCACCCCGGGGCCTGCAGTCAATTGCATACGCTTCTGCCCGTCAGGGGTAATGACGCACAGCTTATATTCCTTTCGGGGCGTTCGGCAAACATAGGCGATCCAGTTTCCGCGCGGCGACCAGGCTGGAGCGGCATTGTAATCCCCTTCGAACGTCAATCGCCGCACATTCGATCCGTCGGCACTCATTAAGAAGACTTGCGGTCCGCCCCCTCTATCGGACACAAAAGCAAGTTCCCTACCAGTGGGAGACCACGACGGAGACAGATCGCCCGACGGATTCACCGTCAGACGCTGGTTGGCTTTGGTCCTGGTATCCAGACGATAAATTTCTGAATTGCCTTCATAACTGGAGGCGAACGCCAGAAAATTCCCGTCCGGGGACAGAGCCGGGGTGATATTCAATCCTCCCTGCGAGAAGATCGTCCATCGCTTGCCGGTCGCCAGCTCGATCATATCAATGTCCTGGGTGTTGCGGTCCCGATAGGCCGTGAAGACGAGGAACCGGCGATCAGGCGACCATCGTGGCATGAGGTTGAGAAACCCGTCCGCCGTCAATTGGCGCGCATCGTAGCCGTCATAGTCCATCACATAGAGTTCGCGCGCGGCGCCCTGCGCCGCCACATAGGCGATCTTCGTCCTGGCGATTCCCGGCTCACCGGTGTAGCGGAACACAAGCTCGTCCGCAAATCGATGGGCCATCAATCGAACCACGGAGGGGGAACCGGCATAGCGCTTTCCGCCCACGACCTCGTCGCTGCCGCTGTCGTAAACGAACCCCTCCATGTTGACGTCCGCATCCTTCTCTCCTTCTTTCAGGCCCGCTTTGCCCCAGACAAGCACCGACACACCGTTCTCGGCCGCCTGCTTGAAGACGGACGTGGACCCGCTGCCCGTGCCGTTTCCGACGTCGCGAACCTTGATCCCCAGACTGGGGAGATCCACCAACTCGAAGATCAGCGAGCGCTTCACATCCTTTTTCAAGACCTCTTCCAGCCGGCCGCCGAGCCATTCGGGGCCGCCTCCGTTCTGGATGCCGAGCACGCCCAACGAAATTTTCTGAAAGTCCGGCCGTGTCGCTTCCAAGAAGACGTCAGCCGCTCCCGACTCCAGAATCCCCACGGCGCCGGCCGCAAGGAGCAGCACAACCAGCGCTGCACTGGCCAGTTTCATGACCATCATCCCAACACCTCTCCTACGCGAAAGACCATCTCGACATCCTGATAGGCCTCGGTCATCTCCGACGGGAACGGAGGAAAGGCGCGGGGTTTTTGCACGGCCCGCTGGCCCGCCATATCAAAATAGTCGTTCCCCGACGAGTGTTCGATACCGATATTCTTAACCGTACCGTTGCGGTAGAAACGAAACTTCACCACGACACTGTAGGCGCTGCCGCTGGCGTCAATGGGAGGCGGCTCCCAGTGACTCTTGATGATGGCCTCGACCCTCGCCCAAAACGGATTCGTGCCGGAGGCCCCGGAGGCTTTCAACATCGTCTGCGGTGCAACCTTCGTCACGGGCATGGAGGCTTCCTGTTGCGGAGGCGCCGTCTTGACCGGAACTTCCTTGGGCATCTCCAACTTGGCGGCCGGCTGGAAGTGCTTAACCTTCTTCAATTCCTCTTCCAATTCTCGGTTCTGGTCCTCGCTCAGCGACGTCTGCGGTGTCTGTTGGTGAGCCTTCACGGCCCGGTCTGGCATGGTGTCGGGTATGCGGGGCAAATCCGGAAGCTTCACTCTGGGGGCCGGAGCCTGAGGCTGCGGCTGCGCAACCGTCTTGGCCGGAGTCAACTCACCGAGTGTCGGGGCATCCGGCGGCAGTTGAAGATCACGCAGAATGTCTTTGGCGATGCTTTGCCGAACCGGGGGTGCGACCGGAACGGGAGGAGCCGGTGTGGGGACCGGCGCAACCGGAACAGCGGGAGCGACCGGGACGGGAGCCGGCGCCACCTGCTTGGCCGGCGGACTCGGCGGGGCCTGCTTGGCCGGCGGACTCGGCGCGGCCTGTTTGACCGGCTGAGGCGGAACGCGGCGCGGGTCGGGTGGTTTGGGCTGTTCGACGGCCTTTTGGGCTTCCACACGCTGAACCGGATTCGGCATACCGACCAGCGACACTTCCACCGATGCCAGCGGGCGTTCGCCCCGTTGCGGAAGACGAAGCCCCGCCACCACGAGGAAGAGGACGATATGCAGAAGGAACGAGACCGCCAGTGCTCGCTTCAGCTTCGAGAAAAACCTGCTCTGTTCTTCGACGTCGAACCACTGGAGCGGGTGGACGTGCGTTTGAGCCGACATACGACCCGGTGGACTCCTGGCTAATTCTTGCGAGGTGATGAACCCGACACCATGGGATCGGTCACGTGCTCGGGGCCCATGGGATCCGTGACCATCCCGATCTTCTCAATCCCCGCCTTTTTCACACCGTCCATGACCAACACGACTACCCCGTACGGCACGTCACGGTCGGCCCGCAAATACAATGATACGTCGGGATGATCCTGTTTCAATAATTTCAGTTTTTGCTCCAACTGCGCTACTCCCACCGCGTCCTTGTCGAGATAGAGTCGCTGGTCCTTTTCGATGGTCAGAACCTTCCGCATCTCGGGCTTGATGGTGTTCGTGGCGGAAGTCGGCAACTTGATATCCATGCCGCGATACAGCATCGGAGCGGTGACCATGAAGATCACGAGCAGGACCAACACGACGTCGACCAGCGGAATCACGTTGATCTCCGCCATGAAGCGCCGCTGTCGTGATTCAAACATCATCGCTGAGCCCCCACAGGAACCGGCGCGGATTTCGGAGCGGGAGAAGGCACGGCACCCAACAACTCAATCGTCACGGTGTCGAGGCGAAAAGCCGTGCGCCTGATGCGCGTCAGGAAATAGTTGTAGGCGATGACCGCGGGGATCGCGGTGAACAGGCCGGCCGCCGTCGCGATGAGGGCTTCCGATACCCCGGGCGCCACCGCGGCAATACTGGCGGTTCCTTGCGATCCGATCTCACGAAATGCATCGATGATACCCATAACCGTTCCCAACAATCCCACGAACGGGGTGATGTTGCCCGTGGTCGCGAGAAACGGCAGTGCCGATTCGAGCTTGGAGAGTTGACTTTGAGACAGATGCGCCGCGCTGCGCTCGACCAGGTGCCGGTCGATGGGCGCGGACCCGTCTTGACCATCTGCGCGAGCACCGGCCAAGCGATCCATCACCCCTTCGAAAACGGCCGCCGAAGGGCTGCCCGGCAAATGGCGAACCTGGCGGTAGAGTTCGTTCAAGTCACGGGACTTGGCCAGAAGATTCATGAAGTGTTTGTCCCCGCGGTCCGCCGAACGAAACGCGCGCCACTTCGCAAAGATGATGGCCCATGAGATGACGGAAAACACGAACAGCAGCAACAGGACGACTTTGGAGACCGTCCCGAGCGTGCCGACTAACCCTGTCAATCCCGCTTGAAACATGTGCCTATACCTTTCCTGAACCGGGGTCTGTTCACCGACCCGCGTACGGATTGTCGCAGTTGCCGGGGATCGCTCGGAGGCCGGAGGGATTGCGCCGGATCGAACTCAACGAATAGCCTGTCCCAGGCGCACCCTCCTCAACACACACAGGCTGACTCAAAAAATGGCGGGGCCGACGGGATTTGAACCCGCGACCTCCAGATTGACAATCTGGCGTCCTAACCAGGCTGAACGACGGCCCCACGTGACTCTACTGATGGCGGAAGATCTGACTGACAAGACTATTTGTAGCGGTTGGTCCGATCAACAGTTTTTATTGTTACTGCATTCTTCGTCTCGTGCCTCACCCGCAACCGCCCCAATACTGGTAGGCGGAACAGGGATCGAACCTGTGGCCTCTGCCTTGTAAGGGCAGCGCTCTTCCAACTGAGCTATCCGCCCGATTTTTCTAGCAAGCTGGCGAATGCTACCAAGTCCATTCACTCTTGTCAACCACATCGCGCACTCTTCTTGCAGTCTCCTGTTGCAGTCTCGAAACCGTCCAAATCACGCGTTCCGAGAAATCTCTAGAAGGTCATCCGGACTCCTCAGCGCCGACGCGGGAAGTATCGTGTATGCACGGCCTTGAGCCGTTCCCGCTCCACGTGCGTGTAGATCTGGGTCGTCGCGATATTCGCGTGTCCGAGAAATGCTTGAACGGCCCGCAGATCCGCGCCGCCTTCGAGCAAATGCGTGGCGAAGGAGTGCCGGAGGACGTGCGGCGAGACCGCATGGAAAATGCCCGCCCGTCTCGCCCGGAGCTTCAGCATCTTCCAGAACGCCTGCCGGGTCATCGCCCCGCCGCGCCGCGACACGAACAGGTGACGGGATGTGCGCCTCTTGAGCAATCGTGGGCGCACATCCTCCACATACTGCTGCAGCAGCCGGCGCGCTGTCTCTCCCATCGGCACCAGCCGCTGTTTCGACCCTTTGCCCATCACCCGCAGACACCCCACCGCCAAATCGACCTGCGCCGTTTCGATCTTCATCAATTCCGTCACACGGAGTCCGGTGGCATACAGCATTTCCGTCATCGTTCGATCGCGCGCATCTTCCAGGCTGGGCTGCGGAGATAAATCGAGCAACGCCGTCACCTCGCCCCGCGAGAGCGTTCGAGGCAAGCGCAGTCCGCGACGACCGACGGCGACGCCGGCGGCGGGATCATGGTCGATCAGTCGTTCCACTCGAAGAAACCGGAGCCATCCCCGCACCGCCGAGAGGCAGCGAGCCGACGACGGAGAGGAGAGCTTGGCCGCCCTGAGCGCTGCGAGGAACTTCCGCAGACTCGCCGAGGTCACGTGCTCCAACGACGGGGCGCCCTCGCGTTCGAGGTATAATTGAAATTTCGACAGGTCGCGCCGGTAGGCGTCGATCGTATTGCGCGCCAATCCTCCCTCGATCCGAAGATGGTTCAGATATTGCTCGACCAATGGATCGGTCGTCATAACGTTGATGATAGCCAATGGTCGGACTTTTTGACAGTGGAACCGACAGCGGACAACCTTGACACCCCACAGGGTTTCCGATAGTAGTCAGTTTTTACCGGAATCAGATCCCTGTAGTCCGCAACCGACCGTGAGTCTCCGACCTTTTCACGCATGGCTCTGTTCCCTCGTCGAGATGATCGCCGCATCCGGCGGCGGAGCGCGACGGGTGTTCTGCTGCGCCGCGCTGCTGGCAAGTGTGTGTATGTACGCGACCGCCCTGTCCGCACCGGCCGGGAAGGTGCCAGCCGGGAAATCCGAATCCGCCAAGGCTGAACCCGGCAAAAACGCGCCGGCAAATCACCCGACCCTGAATCAGGCCAAGCGACTGATTGATCAAGGACAGGCGGAGGAAGCCGTCACGCTGCTTCGGCGGTTCCTCGCCACCTCGCCGAAACCGGATCTCCTCGACGACACGTATCTGTTGCTCGCCGCCGCATTGTACGGCTCACAGCAATATGCCGAGAGTCTGAAGTACCTGCAGCAATTGCAGACGGAATTTCCCAATTCCGAGGTGAGCGATCGAGGAAAGCTGCTGCTCGCCAGGACCCATGCGGCCATGGGGAATCCCGATCTTGCGTTTCCCATTCTGACGGGAATCCGCACCCTGTCGCAGGACGAGACCGCGAAACGCGAGGCGGTGCACATCAGCGGAGAGCTGTATCTCCAGAAGAAAGAGTATTCCCGCGCCATCCAAGCTTGGCTGGAGGAGATTGCGCTGAGCACGGACGAACAGGCGGAAGAAATCCGTGGCCAGATCCGCGCCGTGATCAACGAGTCATTCGACAAGAAGGCGCTCGAGCGGATCCGGGAAGCCTATCCGAAGAGCTTTCCCGGCGACCTGGCTTCGATCCGGCTGATCGAACTGTATCTGAGCCGTGGAGAGGACCATCAGGCCGCCAGGCAAATTCAGCAGTTCCTCGTCCATTTCCCCGCCCATCCCTATGGCGCGAAAGCAACCGACCAGCTCGCTTCGCTGCAGACCAAGCTGAAATCGCATCAGTTCTTGATCGCAGCCGTCCTCCCGCTTTCGGGCAAGCTGGCCCCGTTCTCGAATGAGGTCTTGAGCGGGATCGAACTGGCGGTGACATTGAACGGCGTGCGTGCGGGGGGACCGTCGGTGGGGTTGTTGGTCAAGGATCCCGAGGCCGAGCGTGGATCGTTCATCGACGATCTCGGTTCGGTACTGGCGAACGACCGGCCGATCGCGGTCATCGGGCCGCTCCTCTCGAAAAATCTTCCGGTCATGGCCGAATTGGCGGAACGCGCGCACATCCCCCTGCTGACCCCGACGGCCACGCTTCCCAATGTCCGGCGCCTCGGCAGCTATACCTTCAGCACGGCGCTGACCTATCAGCTGCAGGCCAAACGCATCGCCGCCTACGCGGTGGGCGAGCAGGGATTCCGCCGCTTCTGCATCCTGCATCCGGACACGGCGTACGGGCGCGAACTCGCCCGCTGGTTCGCACAGGAGGTCCACGCGCACGACGGCGAGATCATCGCGATCGAATCGTACAAGGAGGGTGAGAGCGACCTCGGCCCCCAGCTCAAGCGGATGAAGGCCGAGGACCTCAAGAAATACGGGCTCTCAGTCCCCGTGGATCAGGCGAAACTCGGAGGCAAGTCCACGAAGATGGACAAGAAAGTCCTCTATACGCCGGGGTTCGACGCCATCTATATTCCAGGGCGGGCTGCGGACGTGGGGCTCATCGCCGCACAATTGAATTTTCACGACATGAGGGTCCCGTTTCTCGGCAGCAACGGGTGGAACGTGTCGGACTTCGCCCGGACCGCCGATCAATCGATCGACGGATCCGTGTTTGTGGACGGTTTTTTTGTCGACAGCCCTAATCCGAACGTTCAGGAGTTCGTCGAGCACTACAAGAAGCGGTTTCAGACGAACCCGACCCTCTTCGCCATGCAAGGGTACGATGCCGCGCGGTTCGTCCTCGAGGCCCTCAGAAAAGGCGCGGCCTCCGGCGAGGCGGTGAAGGATTTCCTGGTGTCGCAACCGGACCTTCCCGCGCTGGGAGGGCCGGCCGCCTTTCTGGCCGACGGCTCGCTCAATCGACCGCTCTTTCTCATTCAGGTCAAGCGCGGTCGTTTCGTGCAGGTGGACTAGACAGGCGGGCTAGAATAGAGCGAACAGGACGGCTGACTCGTCGACATGAACGGCATCGGCAATATTCTCTATCAGATTTCGTACATGGGACTCCCCCTGCTGTTCGCCATGGTGCTGCACGAGTACGCGCACGGATGGATGGCGGACAAATGCGGGGATCCTACGGCCAAACTCCAGGGGCGACTGACCTTGAATCCATTGGCGCACATCGATCCATTCGGAACGATCCTCATGCCGTTGCTCTGTCTGATGCTGCCCGGCAGCTTTCTGCTCGGGTGGGCCAAACCGGTGCCGATCGACCCCAGAAACATGACCCATCCTCGGCGTGACATGGCCCTTGTAGCTGCGGCCGGACCGGGAATGAATCTCGCGTTGGCCGTCGTCAGCGCACTGGCTCTCGCCGCGATCTTGACTATTGATCCCGGCCTCTCCATCCGCGGGGCGTCCGGCACAGCCGATGCGCCGAGTCCGTCGATCAATTCGGTGTTCCTGCTGCCCGTCGCGGTCATGGCATTTTACTCGGTGTTCATCAACGTATTCCTCGGCCTCTTCAACTTGATTCCGATCCCCCCGCTCGACGGGGGACGCATTCTCGTCAGTCTGCTGCCGCCTCAGCCGGCCATGACGCTGGCTCGCCTGGAGCCGTACGGCATGTTGATTCTGGTCGGGCTGCTGGTGTTCGATAAAGAGCTCCGAGTCATCCATACGATTTCGAGCGTCTTCGCAACCGGCCTCTCAGGAACGTTGCTCTCAACCGCCCTGGACCTCAGCACAGGAGGATCCGCTCAATGACCGGCAGGAAACGGGTGCTCAGCGGCATGCAGCCGAGCGGATTGCTGCACCTGGGGAATTACCTCGGCGCCCTGGAAAACTGGAAAGCCCTGCAAGACCAACACGAGTGCTATTTCTTCGTCGCCGATTGGCACGCCCTCTCGTCCAACTACGCGGACACCAGCCGGATCCGTGAATTCGTGCGCGAATTGCTGATCGATTGGCTTGCGGCCGGGATCGATCCGGTCCGCTCCACGGTCTTCATCCAGTCACGAATACCCGAGCACGCCGTGCTGCATCTCCTCTTCTCGATGATCATCCCGGTGTCCTGGCTCGAACGAAATCCGACTTACAAGGAGAAACAGGAAGAAATCAAGGAGAAGGATCTCAGTACGTACGGCTTTCTCGGCTATCCGGTGCTTCAGGCCGCCGATATCTTATTGTACAAACCGGACTTCGTGCCGGTCGGTAAGGACCAGCTTCCCCATCTGGAACTGACGCGCGAATTGGCCAGGCGATTCAACAGTCTGTATCGTCCGGTGTTCCCGGAGCCGATGGAGCATCTGACCAAGTTTCCCAAAGTGCTGGGCACCGACGGCCGAAAGATGAGCAAGAGCTACGGCAACACCATCAATCTTTCAGACACCGAGCCTGTCGTACGCCAGAAATTAAAGACGATGATGACCGACCCGGCCCGCGTCCGGCGTCATGATCCTGGCAATCCCGACGTGTGCCCGGTCTACGACTTCCACAAGATCTTTTCGCCCCTTCCGGTCATCCAACAGATCAACCGAGAATGCCGTACGGCTGCGATCGGCTGCATTGATTGCAAGAAACTCGTGGCCGACCGGTTGGTCGAACGGCTGACCCCCATCTGGGAAGCCCGTGCCGCCCTGACGAAAGAACCGTCACGGCTCGAGGAGATCGTGGAAGAAGGAAGCCGCAAGGCCGGCGAGGTCGCCAAGGCCACGCTGCACGACGCGACCGAAGCCATGCGGATCTAGTCCGCCATGACGGCGCCCACGCTGCTATCCTATACAATCCAGACCGTTGCGCTTTTCTCGTCGCGACGCCGGACCGTTGGGATTATCGTGCTGGTTGGTCTGCTGGGTTGCATCGCCCGCGGCGGCCAGGCGGCCGATCCTCCTTGCGATCGATATCCGCCGGCCAAACAAGTCCGTTGCGCCGAAATCTGGAAAGCGCTGAATCAGGAGGACGGGTCGTCCATCGCGCAATTTGGATTGGAGCAGCAACGGCGCCGTGACGCGGGACAGATCACGGCGGAGCAACATCTGGCTCAGAACATGGAGTTCATCAAACACTCGACCGAGCGGCGATTGGAACGGCTCAAAGAGCGGATGGCGAAAGAGTAGCCGTCATAGATCCTCGGGTTTTTGGGTTTCCATCATTCGGCCAGCCGTATCGAGCAGCTCCCGGCTCACGATGATCGGCGCGTTGAAGTGAATGGCGAGCGCGATCGAATCCGAAGAGCGGCTGTCGAATACTTTCGTGTCCCCTCGGACGGCCACCGTCAGCGCCCCGTAGTACGTGCCCCCTTTCAAGGTGATGATCGTCTGCGTGACCGTCCCTCCGTAAGCCTCAAGAATCGTGTGCATCAGGTCATGCGTCAGGGGTCGGGCCAGCTTTTCGCGATTGAGCGCTCCCTGAATCGACAAGGCCACCGTCAAATCGACGAATATCGGAATGGCCTTTCCTTCGGCCTGCAACAGCACGACCGGTCCGTGATCGGACAGGCGGACCTTGACATCAGTAATCTTGACCGGCTCGGACGATTTCGACGGGGCCTCTTCCGCAAGACCGATGGACCAGCCGGCGACTACCAATAAGAGGGCGAACAGAATACCTCTGATCATTGGACACCTCCTCCACCCGAAGCTGAACATTCGTCATCTGATCCGTCGGCCTTCGACAGGGCGAGACGCTTTCCCAGAATCGAGCTCGGCTCATGATCACGCGCGACCCGTGAGGTGAGCCGCTATGACTTGGAGTTCGCCCGCCCCTGCCGACCGGTCACGGACGGATAAACTGGTTGGACTCCTTTTCCCAGCCGATTTCGGTCTCCGTTCCGTGCCCAGTCACCACGATCGTCCCCTCATCCAACGTATACAGCCGCTCGCGAATGGACCGTTCGATGCTGTCGAAATCTCCACCCCAGAGGTCCGTTCGTCCGATACTGCCGCGGAACAATGTGTCGCCGGCCAGCACGATCTTCTGATCCGGCAAATGAAAGCTCATGGATCCCGGCGTATGGCCGGGTGTATGGAGGGCGACCATCGTCTCGGCTCCGAATGAGATCTTCTCCTCGTCGCGCAGCCAATGATCCGGCAGCGGAACGGCTACATAGGGGACCCCGAACATCCGGCACTGGACGTCGAGCATGGTCCACAGCTCACGATCGGCCGGGTGCAGACACAGAGCAGCCCCCGTGGCCTTCTTGATCTCGCCGGAAGCGAGAAAATGATCGAAGTGGGCATGTGTATGGAGGATCGCGGTGACCGATAGCCCCAGCTGCCGGATCTCGCGCAGGATGCGCTCGTGGGCGCCGCCCGGGTCGACGACGAGGGCCTGCCCGGAGACGGGATCCCCGAGGATGGAACAATTGCATCCGAGGGGCGGCACGGGAAACGTTTTCCGGATAAAATCGGTCATGACGGCGGCGCGCTCCACTCTGCGTCCTTCTCTGATGAGGATAGCGTGCGCAAGACCGGAGGGTCAAACCGCGTCGATCGAGAATCCTCATGGACAACCGCCGGTGAAGCATGGATAATCGCCCCCCAAGGAGCACGGCAAGGAGCATGGAGTGATGCGCGACCGCCCTCTCGTTCGGCAGGTGTTGATGACCCTGCTCGCCATCGGCATCGTGACTGCGACCGGCTGCAAGCCGGACGATTCGCCGCTGCGGGCGGACAATGACCAACTCAAGAAGCAGCTGGCCAGACAGGAATCCCTCGTGTCGTCGTTGCAGGACGGGAACAAGGTCATGCAGCAGCAGATCGACCTGCTCAATCAAGAGCTCCGTGACGCGAAAAAGGCCGTGGAGAGCGCGAAAGCCGAAGCCAAGGCGGCGGCCGACCAATTGGACACGCAATTGATCCAAGCCAGAAAATTGACGGCCGACATCAAACGGACCGCCGTCGAGCAGGCCGCGCAGAGCATTCACGTCGACACGAGGGGCTCGCAGATGGAAGACACGCCGCATGCGTTGAGCACGGTCGCAAAAACCGTGGAGGACGCGTTGGGTCGGAACGGATATCAGGTGAAGGTCAGCGTCAGAACGGAGCAGAAGGCCGTGTATGTCACCGAGCGCAAGATCTCCAATCCCGTGTCGCTGGAGGTGGCCGGCTTCCGGAATCAATACGTGGTGTCTCTTCAGGCCCAGCCGACCAATCTTACGCGCCTGACCGTCAAGGCCGATTTCGAGAAACTGGCCCAAGGCGGGCGAATCCTGAGCGTCAGCTCCGAAGAAACCGCCGAGATCGAACGGCGACTGATCGGCGAGATCAGCAAGGCCCTGGCCGCGCCAAGCAAGACGTAATGCCTTCTTTCCGGCCCGTCTGTTTCGCAGTCTTCCTTGCGCTGTTCGCGCTTCCCGCCCTCGCCGCGACAACCACCCCCTCTGCGGAGCTCTCCCGCCACCTCGCCGCAATTGCGGCGCTGGCCGTCCCCTCGCCCACGATCGTGATTCCGGCCGGTCAGTTTCTGCTCGGCAGCAAGCGGATCGACGACGACCCCTACGGACTCTGGACGCAATTCGACGACACGGAGCTTCCCCAGCAGCGCGTATGGCTCGATGCGTACGCCATGGATCGGGACGAGGTGAGCCTGGGCGAATATCTCCTCTTTTTGCAGCACCGCAAACAGACCCCCTCCGAAGAATTACAGAAACTGATCTGGCACGTCATCACCGTCCATTCCATCTCGGACCATACGTTGAGCCGATGGCCGGCACTCTACGTGACGTGGTACGAGGCCAGAGACCTGTGCAGCTCCAAGAGGAAGCGTCTGCCGACGGAAGCGGAATGGGAAAAGAGTGCGCGCGGCGTAGACGGGAGCCTGTTCCCGTGGGGATCACAGGCGCCCGACAACCGGCTTGCGATGTTCGGCCAGCATCATGTTCACGAAATTCCCATTCTCGCCCCGGTTGATTCCCTTGAGGACGGTCGCAGCCCCTACGGCGTCCACCATTCGGCCGGAAACGTCGCCGAATGGGTGCAGGACTGGTTCGGCTTCGACTATTACGCCTACATGCCGGAGCGCAATCCTCCGGGGCCTGTGAGCGGGCGATACAAGAGCGTCCGTGGCGGGTCGTGGAAGAGCAAGGCGATCATGCTCCGCACCGCGACACGGGGCGGCGCGCCGCCGGACAATCGCTCACCGACCATCGGCTTTCGCTGCGCGGCCACTGTTTCGCCTTCAGGGCAACCACCAAACGAAAAGTGACGCTCTGCTTGGCGGACCGCGGTCGCCGTGATAGCCTGGGCTCCGAGTCGACGCGGATCGACCTCGGCCGCTCTCCTCTATTATGCGACACAAGGTATTCATCGGCGGCTTCATCGTCGCCATCACGCTGGTCGGCTGCTCTTCCATGCAACGGGACCGAACCGGTTCCGCACCTGCGCCCACCCAGGACTGTTGCCGCTCGGCAGACGTCGCGCCCAGCCGATCGGCCATCGTCCGGACCGCCGCCAGGCTCGTCGGTGCACGCACCGTCGAAGTGAACGGCAACCGAATCAACTATGACTGCGCCGGTGTCACGCGCGCCGTGTTTCTCGAACACGGCATCGATCTCTACGAAAGTCGTGCGACAGACCGACATGCCAATGGAGTCCGGCTCATTTATAACCACATCCGGGAATTCGGTAGGGTCCACCAGGGACCGGCGGTCAGGCCCGGAGACCTGGTCTTCTTCGACAACACCTGGGACTCCAACGGCGACGGGAAAATGAACGATCCGCTCACGCACGTGGGTATCGTTGAGCGGCAGGACCGTGACGGCACCATCACCTTCATCAGCCGTGTCTCAGGAGCCGTGGAGCGCTACCACATGAACCTCGGCTTGCCGCATGTTCACCGCGCCGGAGACGGGACAATTCTCAACGATCATCTCCGGCGCAAGGATACCGGCGTCGCAGACCGGGCCGGATATCTGACCGGCGAACTGTTCGCCGGATTCGGCACCAGAACCGGGCTTTAGCCGCCCGCCAAAGCGCTGCTTGGCCAACGCCGGCCCCCGGTGCGTGGCCGCCATTCTTGGTTCTCTGTTCGCCCCCGTGCAGACCAACGCTGGCGTCATGGCCGGCGCGCGCTATACTTAGACCATACGTCCGGTGCTCATCCGTACCTATCTGCCGCACGAACGCGGTGATCCGGGACTCAATCCAAGGAGGGAGTATGGCGAAGACCGCGGCCTATTGCAGCGATTGTTACAACAAGGTAGGACGGACGGAGGATGTGCAGGTCCAGGCAGCAGAAAAGTCGGGACAGGTTCCGATGACCGGCCAAGGAACCTGCTGCAAATGCAGCAAGGCCACCGTCGTCGTGTATTACGAGAGCTAAGGGGACTACGCCTGCTAGGCGTGTCCGCTGCCTTCAGCCTCTTCAAATTCGTCGAGCAGTTGCTCTAACTCGTCGAGTTCTTTCTGATCGACATGCTGAAATTCGACGCCGAACTGGTTCGGCTCAACCCAGCGAACCAGCGCCTCCGGAATCGAAACCGGCTCTTCAACCCCCGGAATCAGCAGGCGGATCACGATCATTTTTCCCGGATGGACATCCAGGCTGCTTTCGATCTTTGCGCCTCCGAGCGACAGATCCACGGTCGTACCCTCGACCTCGTGTGAGTTGCCGCACAGCAGTCCCTTGATTTGAGCCGGTACACGCCGATACTTTCTGCGTTCCATGAAACCCGCCCCTCGCTGCCGGATCCCATCGGCGGAACCGTCACCGCTCCGATGACGTCGGCAGCATACTCGCTTTCCGCGCCGAAATCATCCGAACAGGACCGGCACACCCCTGGCGCAACATCTGCGCAATTTTCAGAGCCTGCTACACTTGTGACATGGCCCTCTCATCGCACACGACTGCACTCGTTCCGGTCGATCCCCGCAGGCGCATGTTGCTGATGATTCGCGAACAGCTCCTGAGCCTTCACGGCGCGCTGATTGTCACCGAACAATCGACGTATGAAGGCGTCATCGGCCCCGTGGGATCGGTTGAAACGCTCCTGGATTTGCTGCAATGCAATCCCTGGTTCACCTGGCTGCACCCCATTTCCGATCTCCTGGTGCGGATCGACCATCTACTCGATGACGACACATTCGAGATCAGCGACGAAAATCTCGCCCATCTGCTTGGAGAACTTGAGAAGATGCTCCGGCCGTCGATCGCGGGAGACGGCTTCGCGCGCGCCTACTTTGAAGCGCTGCAGCGGGCTCCCGACGTCGTCCTCGCTCACTTTCGTCTGAAGCGCCTGCTCCCGGAAACGGCGTAAGCCCTGCCGAAGCCGTTTCACTGGCTTCACGACTCGCCGCGAGGTCGAACGGAACACCCGGCATTTTTTTCACGACCTGTTAGAATAGACCTATGGCCCTGTCGTCACATCAACGGGCAATACCTTCGGCGATGGTCCACCGGCAAGTCCTGCGCGACGTCCGCCGCGGATTGTTGGGACTGCACAAGGCGCTGATCATCGCGGAGCAGCTGACGTACGAGCGGATCAACGGCAGGGTCGCGTCAACCGGCCAACTACTGCAACTCGTCTTGAACGATCCCTGGTTTACCTGGCTGCATCCCCTCTCCCAACTGGTCATTCGTGTGGACGAACTACTTGACGGAGAGACCGAGCTCACCTCGGTCGAAGTGGAAGAACTCCTCTCGGAAGTCCGGAGGCTGACCCGGCCATCTGAAGAGGGCGATGGATTTGAACGGAGTTACTACGAAGCGCTGCAGCGGGCTCCCGACGTCATCTTCGCGCACGTCGAAGTGAAAAAACTGCTGACCAAGGCCGCGGCCTAGCGTATCTCCTCAAACTATTCCCAACGCCCTCTAAATAATCTGCGTACAGGGCCACGCAAACACGCGAAGAGCCGGTTTCTTCCAACCGGGATGCTTCGCCGCCTCCTCACACCAGACTGCGACCGAGTTTGTGACACGCGTCACGTGATCGTCGTCGAGCGACACCAGAATGACGGTGTTCGTTCCCGGATAGAACGACAGTCCGTCGGCCGGGCCGGTCTGGCCGTAACCGATCGTCTGGTTGACTTCGGTGAAGGCCCGAACGTCGCACTTGTGAAGCAGCTCGTGGACTCGTTCTTTGAGAGAGGAACGAAAGACCACCATCAGCATCTGCATAGGCATTCCTCCGAATGTGGGCCGTCCGTCCCGGCAGGCGATATCGACAAACGCGAGGGATCATAATGACTTCAACCTGGAGAATCAACGCGGTGGAGTACTGACAAAGGTGCCTCCGCGAAGCGCTCTCGCTGCAACCACCAGTGAACCGCGACCAAACATTCCAACCCAAATGGGAGATAGCCCGTGAAGCCGAGCAGCGGCATCTCGAATATCTGGAACCGATGCACGAACGGCACGGCGTACTGCCACTTCGCCAGACTGCCCCAGTTCCACAGCTCCCACCACATCCCACAGATCAACGCCGCCAGTCCGTAGAGCCACAGCAACCGCCAGTCGCCCTGTGCCACCGGCGAGACGATCGTGGGCCCGCCCTGAAGTGTTTGCATCGAAACCAACAACAACAAAGGAGCGACCCAGACCGACGCGAACAGATAGTCCGGCCAGAGCCCTACACACAGCAGGCAGGCGCAGGACAAGGCCAGTCCGGACCAGGCAAGAGATCCCGTATACCGGACCGGAATCGCCCAGAACCGTTCCAGCCCGGCGGTCAGACGAGGAAACAACGCCAGCAGATCGGCCGTACAGACAACCGCGGGAAGCACGGTTGAAAACGCCACGGTGCCGCGCAGCACATAGCTCAGCGGCGACGGGTCATCGACCCCGACGTAATACCAGTTCTGCACGAATCGATTGAGGTACTCAAAGATCCACCAGAATCCGGCGCTGAGCGGAAACAGCGCAAGCAGGAATCGGGGATGCTCCAGCATCAGACAGCGACCGGTTCTGGAGGACGTCCACGCATTGATCGTGACGACGTAGCCGAGCCAGAGCGGGGTGAACGTGTGCTCCTGGACCGGCGCCATCCATGTGAATCTCGTCCAGGCAAGCACCCACCAAATGATGGTCCACGCGACGCCCGCCCATCCCCACCAAGGGAAACCCGAGTGCTGCGTGCTGAGTGCTGAGCGCTGAGGTGTGGACGTCGATCGCTCAGGGTAAAGGTTTGAAGCGAGGATTCGGTGCAAGGGCGGACCGACGGTCAGGGCGGTCAACAACGCGACGGCGAGAAACACCGTCCAGGAGAACGGGGCATGCACTGCGTGAGTGGTACGAGGAGGGAACTCCAGATACGGCCACAGGGGTTGAGCGGCAATCCAGAGCCCCAGCAGCGGGAGACCGAGCAACAGCGCCATCACAACCGGAATCATGCCGGTTCTGCGCATGCCGTCGCCTTTACATCCGTTCCTCGTCGAGTTCGATGACATCCGCCCAGGTGGACACTGACGGTAGCGCGCTGACCGCCACGCCCCGCTTCGCGGCGACTTCCTTCAGCCGGTTCTGAAACCGCTGGCGCGTCGCGTCATCCTTCGGTCCTGAAGCGAGCAAGCCCCGGCTCCACTGAACGACTTCATCCTGCGTCAGGTCTTTTTTCCCGTGCACGGCAACCCAGGCGAGCAACTCTTCGTCGGTCCCACCGGCTAGCGCCCGCTGTTCGAACGCCTTGGCGTCGATGCCGAGAAAGTCGATCAGGTGCTTGTCGAATCCGACCGTGATGTAATTGTAGTCCTGAATCAGGCCGGCATTGCGAAGACGGATCTTGTCGATAAACCGCCCCAGATGCGCGATGCCGCCGAGAAGAGATTTGGGACTACGGGGATACTGGCGTTGCGTCATCGTGAGTGCCTCCGTTGGTGAAACCAGCGGCACGATACAGAACGACGACGAGGCCTGTCGAGGGCCGAATGGACCTACTGGAGAACGTCCTAAAGTGATCTTGCGAATGTCGTTCGAGCGAGTCCGGTCGCGACAAACAGCCCCACCGTGCTCACTCCACCCATCCCCCAGCGGGTCCCTTCCGTTCCGCGTGCACGGTGAAAGCCGCGTCTTGGCGCGGCGGGGTGGGAGGGTGAGAAAACCGCCCCGTTCGCCACGCCACCTGCTACACAGCAATTGCCGTTCGCTTTCACACCCTACCAGTGTCTCAAGCTCTCCGTTCCTCCGGCAAGGTCGCTCGGAAGCAGACCAACGTACGCAGACCACCCTTTGTTGGAGATTCACTGTTTGGTATTGCTTCTTCGAAATTCAGAATGTCCCCGCTTTTCTGTTCACGGCGCCCATGCATGCGTCGGATGGAAGAAGAGGGTCAGGCTTTGCTATGTTCACGGGGGGAGCCCCAGGACATGCCGCCTATTATTCAAATCAGGCCAGCAATTGAAGCTGACTTCGACGCTCTGCTCAAGATTCAGCAAGCCGCGTTCGGCGAATACGCCGATCTCTACGAAGTGAGTGCATGGACGACGGAGACGCTCGACAGCCTCAAGCAGGACGCCAAAGAGAAACGCATCCTCGTGGCAGAAGCAGAGGGAGCCATCATCGGGTCCGTGCGGTTCTGGGTGGTGGCCGGGGTATGCGTGATCCGGTTATTATCCGTAAGTCCTGCCCACCAACGTCAGGGGGTGGGGAAAGCGCTAGTCACTGAGATCGAGCGGGTTACGGCCAATGCCCATAAGGTCTATGCCTGCACCATGCTGCGCACGGCAAGGAACATCCAGTTTTTCCTGAGTCTCGGTTATAAGGCGGAAACCGTGCTGCCGAATCACTACAACCATCTGGATCTTCTTTGCTTCGCCAAATACCGTGAATCGACTATGCAGTGACGGGTAGCCTGATCTCGTAAGCGAAGTCCACGGGCACCTCGCTTTTCCTTTTTTTTGCGCCCTTCTGACTCACGTACTCTTCTCGTCATAAGGATCGACAGGAACTGCACCTTCTTCCTGAGGTGGGCCAAATGGTGTCTGGAACCGATTAACACTTCAAATGAGTGTGCCAGGGCTCAGAGCATCTTTGCCGGAGAAACGAGGACCCACCGAAGCAATCCATCGTTCCCAGCACCTTTACCTTGTCCAGCTATTGTCTCGGCCATGCCTCTGGCCGCTCCTCGTTCCTCCGGCAAGATAGCACGGAGCAGGCCAGCACCTACAGAGAACTACTCGTTGGAGATCCGCTCTATGGTATGGCTTCCTTCCGTGGAATTCAGAATGTCCCCATTTATTCCACAGGTGGACGCATTCGGTAATTCGGCGCAGTAACATTCTTCAGCATCTCTCGGTAGAAATCAGTGAGAGGGATTGGGTGCAAGAAGGGTTCGCCAGTATTGGCGTCTTGTAATAATTCGGCAATTCCAGACCATTCGTATCGTCTGCGATCGGACGCCCGGTGATAGACAATATCGACCGCCAGGATCATAGACAGGACTTTATGATTCATCTGAGGTATATGTTCGGTCACATCCTTATGCTCCAAGAAACGCTTTAACGATTCCTTTGAGTCTTTGGTGTAGCGACCATTAGGATCAATGCTATTGATTGTCCACCACACGTTGGCATTGCCTATTGACGGAAACCCTTCAAAGGATAGCCATGGATGAGAGTAACCTTTCATGAGAAACAAGCATCTCAAATTGACTGCCGCATCAACGACTGGCTGTACACCGGAATTGACTAGAACCTATCTCAAAATTGCTTTAGGAGCATGGTAATCGATGCGAGCTGCACAAACCCCAGGAAGTTTGAGGCGTAATATTCCCAACGTACGAGTAACCGCCGCTTCCATTGGAGCCACGCAAAGAACCGTTCGACGAGCCAGCGGCGTTGGTACCGGCGCAAGTGGCGCCCGTCCTGGGTCTTGAGTTTGCGGGTGGACCGGTGCGGCGCGATCAGGTTCACGCCGCCTTGCTTGAGGTCGTCATCGAGCCCATCGCTGTCATAGGCCCGATCGCCGATGAGATGCTCGGGCTTGGCCTCCAGCATGTAGAAGTCGAAACTGAGTTGGACCAATGTGACCTCATGATGATTGGCCGCGTGCGTACTGACCGAGAGCGGCAACCCATGACGATCCACAATCGCCAGGATCTTCACGCCTTTGCCGCGTTTCGTGAGCCCCACCGCGTCGCCCCCGCCCTTGGCGGCCGCGAACGTCGCGTCGATGAAACTCTCGCGCTCGTCGATGGCGCCCTCGTCGCGCAGCGTATTCGCCAACTGCGTGAGAATCTCGCGCAGCACCTCGCGTTCGCACCACTGCTGAAATCGGCGATGAACCGTTTTGTAGTTGGGATAGCACTGCGGCAGCATGTGCCACTGCGCCCCGGTGTTCAGAATCCACAGCACGGCCTCCAAGACCGCGCGGGCGGGCACGGGTTTGCGGCCGGGCCGGCCTTCGGGAATGTGTTCCTCGGGAAAATGTTCCCGAATCCGCTCCCATTGGTCGTCGCGCAGGCGCAACATGCGGGCGCATTATAGGCACTTTTCTGATGAGCACAACCATTTTGAGATAGGTTCTAGAACCTATCTCAAAATCGATTTTTGATAGGATTCGGTCTCTGCATCGCTGACATGTACATGAAAAAGTCGTCACATCGCCTGACAAACACGGGTGCCTCCTTGAGCTTCGTGCAGTTGACTCCCTTCGAAATGCTAATTTTCAATTTTGAGATAGGTTCTAGACAATTACAATACAGCTGCGCGAGTACCGCGGGTGGCGCGGCGAACGGGGCGAACTTCTCACCCTCCCTACCCTAGCCGCGCCTGGACGCGGCTTTGCACCAAGCGCGCGGAACGAAAGGGACCCACTGGGGGATGGGTGGAGTGAGCACGGCGGGGCTGTTCGCCGTGACAGGACCCGCACCCTTACTTCACTGATGCTTAGAGGGCTTTCTCGCTAACGAGGGAGAAGAACGGGGACAGACACCGGCGAGGCCGGAGCCAGTCCCCTACTTCACTGCTTGCTTTGCGGATTTTCCAGAGAAGAGATACTTGTCGATGCCGGGGGCCATCTTGCGGCCTTCGGCGATGGCCCAGACGATGCGCGACGCACGGCGATTGGTATCGCCGCCGGCAAAGACGCCGTCGAGGTTGGTCATGAAGTTGTCATCCACCGCGACCGCCCCGCGTGCGTCGTAGGTCACACCCAAACTGTCGAGCAGCCCGTTCTTCACCGGGCCGGTGAACCCCAGGCGAAAACGAAAGCACAAGGCCGGACATCTTTCAAAAAGCTCGAGCAGCCAGCCCCCGTCAACAAACTGATCGCTTGGATAAACCGACTACTACTTCCCCTTCCTTGTCTTCGAGGCTTTCCGGCTTGCCGTCGCCTTCCGAGACTTCAACAATCTCGCGATGTCTTTCCAAAGCTCAGGCATGTCGAGTGCACGGGCAAATGCTTGCACATGAGTGCGAATCCGCCCAACGTCCAAGCCGGAGTTTGCTCGTACGACGGCTTGAATGTCCTGGATGTCCTGAGGTCGATGGGCGACCGCCTTCATAATGATGAGATCTTCCGGTGTGACCAGGGGGAATTCCAGATCCTCCATTACAACAAGCCTCGCACGTTCTACTGCTTCGGAATCAAACGGTAAACGGCTAATGGTGAGATCCACGCCCACTCCACTGACCGCGTGCTCCAACAGCAGCACGGCAGAGCGTTTGGCAAAAGCTACGGCGTTCGGAATTCTTGGTCTGAACCCTTGCGAGGATGCCATCCCGAGAAAACGGTCGAGCATTCGCTCATCGATTCGAAGCAGAGCATCGATATCCTCCGTTGCCCTTGCCTGTCCCTGCAAGCTCGCAGCAACGCCGCCGATGATGGCACCGGGCACACGAGACACATTTAGGAGAGCAACGAGTGCGTGAAGGGCGGGAAGAAGCGAGACAAGGGAAGGATTCTTTATGGGCGGGTCTCCTGCAGGCGAAGCCACCGTTGTCTCACCTCATCTAGAGTGTTTTCTTTGGCAGCTCGCAATTTCTTCGCGAATCCCAACCCCACAGCCATTCGGTATGCGGCATCCATCTGCTTGAACTTCTTGTGCACAGAGGTTGTGCGAAGTTCCATGTCCAAGGCCTCAGTGACCAGTTGCCAGCGATTCACGTAATCTCGTGCGGCTTTCTTCGTGATCTTTCTCATTTCGTAGCTGACTTCGCAGTCTTTCCGGTTTGGAGATACCGGTCGATGCCTGCGGCCATCTTGCGGCCTTCGGCGATCGCCCACACGATGAGCGAGGCGCCGCGCTTCGTATCACCGCCGGCGAAGACGCCGGCGAGGTTGGTCATGAAGTTGTCGTCCACTGTCACCGCGCCGCGCTGGTCGTACGTCACGCCGAGGCTGTCGAGCAGACCGTTCTTCACCGGCCCGGTGAATCCCATGGCTAGCAGAACGAGGTCCACATCCATCTCGAAGTCAGTGTCGGACATCGGGATGAACTTGCCGCCTTCGAATGTCACGCGATGGGCATGAAGCTTCGTAACGTGGCCGTTGTGTCCCGTGAACTTCGTCGTCGAGACGCTCCATTGACGGTCGCAGCCCTCTTCGTGCGCATGGGACGTCCGCAGTTGCATTGGCCAGAGGGGCCAGGGAGTTGAATCTGCCCGCTGCGGAGGAGGCTCAGGGAGCAATTCAAACTGGTGCGCCTCCACGCAACCCTGACGATGCGCAGTGCCCAAACAGTCGGATCCTGTATCGCCGCCACCGATGATCACGACCCGCTTACCCTTTGCCGTGAGCGGTTCTTCCGTCACAGGAATGCCCGCCGTGCGCCTGTTCTGCTGCGTCAGGTACTCCATCGCCAGATGCACGCCCTTGAGTTCCCGGCCTGGGATCGGCAGCTCACGAGCCTGCTCAGCCCCCATCGTGAGTCCGACCGCATCGAACTGTTTCCGGAGTTGTTCTCCGGTGATGTCCTTGCCGATTGTCACGCCGGTCTTGAACTCCACCCCTTCCGCCTTCATCTGTTCGAGCCGACGGTCGATAACCCATTTCTCCATCTTAAAATCCGGAATGCCATAGCGGAGCAACCCGCCGATGCGGTCGGCCTTTTCGAACAATGTCACGCTATGGCCGGCGCGCGCCAACTGCTGCGCTGCCGCCATGCCTGCCGGACCTGAACCCACGATCGCGACCGTCTTGCCCGTTTTTGCGACCGGCATGACGGGGAACACAAGCCCTTCGTTGAAGCCGCGGTCGATGATGTTCCATTCGATGATGCGGATGGAGACCGGATCTTCGTTGATGCCGAGTACGCAGGCTCCCTCGCAGGGAGCCGGACAAAGACGCCCGGTGAATTCGGGGAAGTTGTTGGTGCTGTGCAGGGCTTTGAGCGCATCTTGCCATCGGCCGCGATACACCAGATCGTTCCACTCGGGAATGAGGTTCACCACGGGACAGCCGGTGCTGCCCTGGCAGAACGGCACGCCGCAATCCATGCAGCGCGCGCCCTGAATCTTCAGTTTGTCCTCGGAGATGGGCTCGTACATCTCCTTCCAGTCGAGCAGACGCAGTTCGACCGGCTTCCGCTTCGGGCCCTCGCGGGCATATTTCATGAAGCCTTTTGGATCACCCATATCCTTAGTTCCGAGTGCTGAGTGCTAAGTGCTGAGTGCAGAAGCGTAAGAGCGGATTGACTGCTAGGCGACGTTTTTCCATCTCAGCACCCAGCACTCTCTACTCAGCACTGTTCTAGTGTACCGCGCTCGCCTTGCGTTTCCGTTCTTCCAGCACCCGCTTGTAATCGACCGGCATCACCTTCACGAATTTCGGCAGCGTAGCGTCAAACGCATCGAGCACCTGCTTGGCTTTGCGGCTGCCCGTGTACATGAAATGTTTGGTGATCAAGTCATGGAGCAGTTGTTTGTCTTCCTTCATCGCAAGCGGCTCCAATTCCACCATGCCGGTGTTGCATCGGCTCTGGAATTTCCCGAGATCATCCAGCACGAACGCGACGCCGCCCGACATGCCCGCGGCGAAATTCCTGCCGGTTCGTCCAAGCACGACCACGACTCCGCCCGTCATGTATTCACAGCCGTGATCGCCCGTTCCCTCGACGACGGCCCGGGCGCCACTGTTTCTGACGGCAAACCGCTCGCCCGCCATGCCGTAGAAGTAGGCTTCACCCTGGGTCGCACCGTAGAGCGACGTATTGCCGATGAGGATCGTGTCCTCCGGCGTGAACAACACGTCCTTGGGAGGAAACACGATGATCTTGCCGCCGGACAGGCCTTTGCCGATGTAGTCGTTGGACTCGCCTTCAAGCGTCAGCGTCACGCCCCGAGCCAGGAATGCGCCGAACGATTGCCCCGCGGACCCGGTGAACTTGATCGAGATCGTATCCTCCGGCAAGCCGTCCAGTCCGTACTTTTTCGCAATTTTGCTCGACAGCACCGTGCCGGTCGTGCGGTTCACGTTCTTGATCGGCAGCTCGACCGTCACCTTCTCGCCTTTCTCGATCGCCGGCTTGCACAGTTCCACCAGCTTATTGTCGAGAATGTCGGCCAGGCCATGATCCTGCTTTTGCACGCAGTATCGCGGCACGTCCGGCCCCACGTCGGGCATCGTCAGCAACGGGGTGAGGTCCAACCCCTTTGCCTTCCAGTGATCGACCGCCTTCGTGATTTTGAGCTTGTCCACCCGACCGACCATTTCGTTGATCGTCCGGAACCCGAGCTTGGCCATCAGCTGCCGGGCTTCTTCCGCGACAAAGAACAGATAGTTGACGATATGCTCCGGCTTGCCGTTGAACTTCTTGCGCAGCTCTGGATCTTGCGTCGCGATCCCGACCGGGCAGGTGTTCAGATGGCATTTGCGCATCATGATGCAGCCTTCGACGATCAACGGCGCCGTCGCAAAACCGTACTCCTCCGCGCCGAGCAGCGTGGCGATCACGACGTCGCGGCCTGTTTTCATCTGTCCGTCCGTTTCGACCCTGATACGGCCGCGCAAATCGTTGAGCACCAGCGTCTGATGTGTTTCCGCCAATCCCAGCTCCCAAGGAATGCCGCCGTACTTGATCGACGACAGCGGTGACGCGCCGGTCCCGCCGGAATCGCCACTGATCAATACCTTGTCCGCGTGGGCTTTGGATACGCCGGCTGCGACCGTGCCGACCCCGACTTCCGCGACTAGTTTTACCGACACGCCGGCGTCCGGATTGGAGTTCTTCAGATCGAAGATCAACTGGGCCAGATCCTCGATCGAATAAATGTCGTGGTGTGGCGGCGGCGAAATCAGCTGCACCCCCGGCGTCGCGTACCGAAACTTCGCGATGTTTTCATCGACTTTGTGGCCCGGCAACTGGCCGCCTTCGCCGGGTTTTGCGCCCTGCGCCATCTTGATCTGCAGTTCGCGAGCGTTCACCAGATAGTGGGCCGTCACGCCGAACCGCGCCGACGCCACCTGCTTGATGTAGCTGTTCTTGGAATCTCCATTCGGCAACGGCGTGAAGCGTTCGGGATCCTCGCCGCCCTCGCCGGTATTGCTCTTGCCGCCGAGCCGGTTCATCGCGATCGCGAGCGTCTCGTGCGCCTCCTTGCTGATCGACCCGAACGACATGGCGCCGGTGTTGAAGCGCTTGACGATGTCTTTGGCAGGCTCGACTTCCTCGATCGAAATCGGGGTCTGTGCGAACTTGAAATCGAGCAGGCCGCGCAGATTCGACCGCCGCTTGCTTTCGTCGTTCACCAACTGGGCGAAGTCGGCGTAGGTCTTCGCGTCGTTGGCGCGGCTGGCATGCTGCAGCTTGTAGATCGTCTCCGGATTCCAGTTATGGTGCTCGCCCTGGATGCGGTAGTGAATCTCCCCGCCGAAATCGAGCTGTCTGATGGCGGCCGGCTCGTAGGCCACGCGATGCCGGCGCAACGTCTCCTCGCCGATCTCGGGGATTCCGACCCCCTCCACCCGCGACGGGGTGCCTGTGAAGTAGCGGTCGATCAATTCATGATTCAAACCGATCGCTTCGAAGATCTGCGCCCCGCAGTAGGACTGCACCGTCGAGATGCCCATCTTGGAGAAGATCTTGAGCAGGCCCTTGTTGATGGCCTTGATGAACTTGCCCTCCGCCGTCTGGGCATCGAGCCCTTCCGGCAGATAGTTGTCGCGCTCCATGTCCACGAGCGATTCGAACACAAGATAGGGATTGATGGTCCCGGCCCCGTAGCCGATCAGACAGGCGAACTGGTGCACGTCGCGCGGCTCGCCGGTTTCGAGAATCAGTCCGACCTCCGTCCTGGTGCATTCCCGCACCAGATGGTGGTGCACGGCCGAGATGCCAAGCAGGCTCGGGATCGGCGCCCATTCTTGATTGACGCCGCGATCGCTCAGAATCAGGAACTTGTAGCCGTCCTTGATCGCCTGCGAGGCCTCTCGGCACAACTCGTCGACCGCCGCGCCGAGTCCGTCCGGACCTTCGGCCACGGGGAACAGCATGCGGAGCGTCTTGCTCTTGAAGTTCGGATCCGAGATACCCCGGATCTTCTGCAGGTCGGCGTTCGTCAGAATTGGCTGCTGCACCTTGATGCGGCGGCAGGACTCCGGCGATTCATCCATGAGATTGGGCTTCGGCCCGATGTTGGTCACCAGCGACATCACGAGCTGCTCGCGGATCGGATCGATCGGCGGATTCGTCACCTGCGCGAACAGTTGCTTGAAATACTTGAAGAGCAGCTGCGGCCTGTCCGACAGCACGGCGAGTGGTGTATCAGTTCCCATCGACGAAATGGCTTCTTCGCCGGTCACGATCATGGGTGTGATGACCATCTTGAGCTCTTCGACCGTATAGCCGAAGGCCTGCTGCCGCTGGCGGATCGTCGGATGATCCGGCTGCGGGACGTTCAACGGCTCGGGCAACTCGTCGAGCGAGACGCCGTACTGCGTCACCCAGCTTCGATACGGCTTACGGCCGACGATGTCGGCCTTGATCTCTTCATCGTCGATGATGCGGCCCTTCACCGTGTCGACGAGGAACATGCGGCCCGGCATGAGCCGGCCCTTCATGCGGATGTTCTTGGCGGCGGCCGGAAGGACACCGGCCTCGGAAGCCAACACGACCATGCCGTCCGTCGTCACGTGGTAGCGGCAAGGCCTGAGCCCGTTGCGGTCCAGCGTCGCGCCGATCATTTTACCGTCGGTGAAACAGACCGCGGCCGGGCCATCCCAGGGTTCCATCATCGCCGCGTGATATTGATAGAAGCCGCGCCGGTCCAGATCCATCTGGGGATTGGCCACCCAAGGTTCCGGAATCAGCATCATCATCGTGTGCGGCAATGAGCGACCGCCCAAAAGCAGAAACTCGAGCGCGTTGTCGAGGCAGGCCGAATCGCTCTGGTTTTCCGAAACGATCGGGAAAAGCTTTTCCATGTCCTTGCCGAAGAGCTCGGAGTGGAGCCGGCCCTGCCGCGCCTTCATCCAATTGACGTTGCCCTTCAACGTATTGATTTCGCCGTTATGGCACACGTAGCGATAGGGATGAGCCAGCGGCCAGGTCGGGAAGGTGTTCGTGCTGAAACGGGAATGGACCAGGGCCAACGCGCTGACCATGCGCTCGTCGTTGAGGTCCTGATAGTAGGCCGCCATCTGATGCGGCAGCAGCAAGCCCTTGTAGACAATGGTGTTCGCCGACAGACTGGGCACGTAAAAGTATTCGCGCCCCTGAATCGCCGATTCCTTGATGGCCTGTTCGACCCGCTTTCGGATGACGTACAGCTTGCGCTCGAACTGTGCGTCATTGAGCACGTCGCGGGCAATGAAGACCTGGCGCATGAAGGGCTCGGTCTTCCGCGCCTGCACCCCGATGGCGTCGCTCTTCACCGCCACGTCGCGCCAACCGAGCAGACGGGTGCCTTCCTCCTCGATGATCTTCGCAAACAGTTTCTCGCATTGCTTGCGGGCGTCGGCGTTCGGCGGCAGGAACAGCTGCCCCACGCCGTACTCCCCGGCTCCGGGCAGCTTCACGCCGGCGTCTCCGGCGGCACGCAGCAGGAACTCATGCGGCACCTGAAGCAGAATTCCCGCGCCGTCTCCGGTGCAAGGATCACAGCCTTGCGCGCCGCGATGGGTCAGGTTTTCCAGGACCAGAAGCCCCTTGCGGACGATTTCGTGTGACTTGTGTCCTTTGATGTTGACGACGAACCCGATCCCGCACGAATCTTTTTCGTGTTGAGGGTCGTAGAGCCCTTGCTTCGGTGGAAGCCCTGGCAGTTCCATCATCGTATCTCGTGAGAAAGGCAGGTCTTTTCCTGCTGGACGGAAGCCATGCCGAGAGGAACCTGGGACGTGAGAATCCCGTTTGTCCTGAAGCGATGTCCGTTCTAAATCGTGGTTCACAATAATGGAAGGGTTATTCTTCTGTCAAGCCGATGAGAGACGCGGGTTTGCGGGCGGTTCGCTTGACTTTGTTTCCTTCTCTGCCCTACCATCCGCCGCATGCCACAGGGTCCCGTCATCTCATCCATTCAGACCATGGCGGATGTCTGGGACGCCTATCGTCACGAGCTGGAGGGGGTCGAAGACCAGGTCCGGAAGAATCTCGACTCCAGCGTCACCCTCGTCAATACCGTCGCCGCCCACATCCTCAACAGCGGAGGCAAGCGGATCAGGCCCCTCCTGTTGTTGCTCAGCGCCCAGCTGTGCGGTTATGCCGGCCGGGATCACCATCAGCTCGGAAGTCTCGTCGAATTCATCCACACGGCGACCCTGCTCCACGACGATGTCGTGGACGATGCGGACCTCCGCCGGGGCAGGAGAACTGCCCGTAAAGTCTGGGGAAATCAAATCAGCATCCTGGTCGGAGACTATCTCTATTCCAAGGCCATGTGCCAGGTGGTCGAGTTCCGGAGCCAGGGCATCAATGAAGTCCTCGCCGAAGCTTGCAAGAAAATGGCGGAGGGCGAAGTCCTGCAGCTTCATTACAACGGGAACCCGGCCATGCCGGAAGCGGACTATCTGAAAGTCGTGGAACACAAGACCGCCGGTCTGATCGCCGCGGCCTGCCGCATGGGAGCCATCCTTGCCGACGCGCCGGAACCACAACAGGATGCGTTGTTCCGCTTCGGGCAGTATCTCGGCATTGCGTTTCAGGTGGCGGACGACACCCTGGACTACACGGCAAACGGAGAGTCCCTGGGCAAAACGCTCGGCCAAGATCTCCGGCAAGGGAAAGCGACGCTCCCGCTCCTGCATCTGCTGCAACATTGCTCGGAGAGTGACCGGCAGATGATCAAGGACCGGATGGAAACCCGTACGTTGAACGACAACGACCTGACCCGCTTCCTCCACCTCATGGAGGACTATGGGTCCATCACCTATGCGCTGGACCGTGCGCAGGACTATATCGCCGCGGCCAAACGAGATCTCAGCTCGTTCGAAGACAGCACAGCCAAGCGAGCCCTTTCGGTGGCTGCCGACTACATGGTAACCCGCGACCGGTAACCGTTTTTCGCACGTGTTCCATCGCCTTCACCGGCTGGAACGGGCAACGTCGGACAAACGGCCCAACCCCTCGAGTTTGCCCAGGCACCTCTACATTTGTTCATTTGGCAGAAAAGGATGACGCATGGCACACATCATTCCCTTCCGAGGCACACTGTACGATCAAGCAACCGTCGGTTCTATCCGCGAAGTGGTCGCGCCGCCGTATGACATCATCGACGCCGCCGGACAGCAAGCCCTTCACGATCGACATTCGCACAACATCATCCGCTTGGAACTCGGCACAGACCAACCGGGGGACAGCGCCGCCGACAACCGGTACACCCGCGCCGCCGCCACCCTGCGTGATTGGTTGAAAACCGGCGCCATGAAACGGGATGCGCAGCCGGCCCTCTATTACCACACCATCGAATACCGTCCTCCGGATTCCGCGGCCGACGCGCCGGGCAGAGTGCTGCGGGGGTTTCTCATCACCACGAAATTGGAGCCGCTCGATTCCGGGCACATCTATCCCCATGAAAATACCCGTGCCGCCGCCAAGACCGACCGCCTGAACTTACTGGAGGCCTGCCGCGCGAACCTAAGCCCGATCTGGCTGCTCTATTCCGATCCACAGAACGCCGTGCTGAGTTTGTTGGAAGACGCCGTCAAGGGCGTGCCGGCCCGCATCGACTTTCGAGACGACGCGGGCTGCCGCCAGCAGCTATGGGCCGTGACGGACCCCTCGGTGCTGACGCAGATCATCGACGTGATGGCGAGCAAACCGCTCTTCATCGCCGACGGACACCATCGGTACGAAACGGCGCTCAACTACCAACGCGCCCGCCGACAGCAAGCGGGTGGGTCTGTTTCGGGTCTCCAGCCCTATGACAGCGTACTCATGCTGTTGGCGCCCCTGGAGGATCCGGGTTTGACGGTGCTGCCCACTCACCGCGTCACCACCACCGCGCTGCCTCCCTATGAAGGCCTCAAAGGCCAATTGAGCGAGAAGTTCGCCGTCACGGAATTTCCCTTCACCCCGAACAACAGGACGGCCGTGCGGGCGCAGTTCATCGAGGCTCTCCGCAACCTCGGGCGCACGGCTCCCACGTTCGGATTGTCCGTGCGTGGCCTGCAGTCGTATGTGACGTTGACCTTGCTGCCCGCCCATCGACCGGGCGCCGAGACCTCGCCCCGAACCAGGCTCGACGTGTCGCTCCTGCAACAACTCGTGGTGCCGGTCCTCTGCGCCACACAGCAGGAGCAGGAAGCCATCGTCTATACCAAGGACGATGCCGAAGCGCTGGACTGGGCGCAGGAGGGGCCCGGCACCGGAGCCCTGCTGCTGAACGCCACCAAAGTCAGCGAGGTTCAGGCGGTGGCCGTGGCGGGCGAACGGATGCCTCACAAATCGACCTACTTCTATCCCAAACCGCTGACGGGGCTGGTGATCAACGTCATGGAAGGGTAAGCGCGACCATGAACCGACACCACGCTCCGGCCGGCCCATCCCGCGGCAGCCCTCCCTGAGGTGCAGGCGTAGTCCCTCGCACCTCACCCAGACCGCCTAGCCGTCTAGAAAAGGAGGGGAAGACAAGTCTATGAAAGCCAGGATCCTCATCGTCGATGACGACCCCGACATTGCCACGATGCTGGAAGATCGTCTTCAGGCCAGCGACTACGGCACCCTCGTCGCGCAGGACGGCGTACAGGCGCTTGAATTGATCGAGCAGGAGGCCCCGCAGCTCATGCTGCTGGATCTGGACATGCCCCGCCTGACTGGCTTGGAAGTCTTGAAACGGCTTCCCAAGATCCGGGCGGCGGAGGATCTCCCGGTCATCGTCATGACCGCTCACGGGTCCATCGAGGCGGCCGTCGAGGCCATGAAGAGCGGCGCCTACGACTTCCTCACCAAACCGCTCGACAAGGATCATCTCCTGCTGGTCATTCAGAAAGCGCTGGAGCGCGATTCCCTGAAACGGCAGGTGGCCTGCCTG
Source organism: Nitrospira sp. (assembly GCA_047150005.1). GTDB lineage: Bacteria > Nitrospirota > Nitrospiria > Nitrospirales > Nitrospiraceae > Nitrospira_C. The sequence continues at coordinate 739,986 of AP038806.1, forward strand.
AAATCAGAGATCGATGGCCGCTATACCTCGGTCATCGGGACCAGCCCCAACATTCGTTCGGTCATGGAAGCGGCGCAACGCGCGGCAAAATCCGATGCCAGCGTGCTCCTGCTGGGCGAGAGCGGCACCGGAAAAGAACTGTTCGCCCGATCCATTCACCAATGGAGCCCGCGGCACGTCAATCCCATGATCGTCATCAATTGCGTGGCCCTTACCGAGACGCTCCTCGAAAACGAGTTGTTCGGCCACGAGCGCGGAGCCTTTACCGGTGCCGACCGCCTGCAAAAGGGCAAGCTTGAAATGGCCGACGGAGGGACCGTGTTCCTGGACGAAATCGGCGACATGCCGCTGGCGTTGCAAGCCAAACTGCTGCGGGTGCTTCAGGACAGGGAATTTCACCGCGTGGGAGGAACCCGCCTGGTCTCGGTCAACATCCGGATCATCGCGGCGACCAACAAGGATCTCAAGCAGGCCGTCAAGAACGGGCATTTCCGGGAGGATCTCTATTTCCGGCTGAACGTCATCACGCTGACGCTTCCGCCGCTGCGGGACCGTCCGGACGACCTGCCGCTGTTGGCCAAGTTCTTCCTGAACCGGCACGCGAAGGAGGCCAAGCGTCACGGCATGATGTTCCATCCCGAAGCAATGAACGTTATGATGCAATACACCTGGCCCGGGAATATCCGCGAACTCGACAACGTCATCGCCCGAGCCGTGATCTTGAGCCCCACGGAAATCATCGAACCGGATCTGCTGGCGATGGATGCGGCAGGACTTTCACACTCCGAATCTCTGACGTATGTCTCGCTCCCCTACCACCGGTCGATGGAAGAGCACAGCCGGCACATCATCGACCAGGCCTTGAAACAGGCCGAAGGCAACCAGACCAAAGCCGCCGAACGGCTGCGGCTGCAGCGCACCTACCTTGCCCGGCTGATCAAGCAACAGAAGTTGAGGCAGGAGGAGCTCTAGCTTCAGGCGGGGACCGATCACCGAATCGGCTGGACCGTCGGCAGACGGCTCGACAGCTGAATCAGTCCCGTGGCGGCGTCATGCTCCGCCTGCGCATAGCGCTGCGGCGTCCCGATGTCCGACCAGTAGCCCCGATGTTCGAAGCCCAGGATCGGCTCGCCCCGCTGGATCGCGGCGATGTAGGCGTCGATGATCGAAGAGGCCTGCCCCTTCGGGATGTCGCGCAGAAGACGGGGATGCAGGAGGTGGAGTCCCGCAAACATGCGGGGATGCGCCAGGGTCGGCGACGAACGGCCGCGTCCGGTAATGCGGACGATCTGCTGATCGTCGTCGATTTCCACCAAGCCCCACGACGCGGCGTCGGGATCGGTCCGAACGACCAACGTGGCCGCGGCGTGATGAGCCCGATGGAAGGCGATGACGGCCTCGAGGTCGATCTCCACAAGCGTATCGCCGTTCAAGACCAGGATCGGCTCGCCGCTGAAGTGTCCCTCGACCTGCTTGAGCGCCCCGCCGGTGCCCAGCAGCACTCGCTCGCGCGAGTAGGAAATGCGCATGCCGTATTTCGACCCGTCGCCGAGCGCCTGCTCGATCATCGGCGCGAGATGGTGCAGGTTGATGATGACGTCGCGGATTCCGTGACGCTTCAACAAGAGCAGGTTCCAGACAATGAGCGGCGTGCCCCCCACCGGCAACAGCGGCTTGGGCATCGTGTTCGTCAGCGGCCTGAGCCTGGTGCCCAACCCCGCCGCCAAGATCATTGCCTTCATAAATGAATGTCGTCCAGTGAATTGCACACGCTCGTGGCGGGAAGCAGCCGATGCTCGGCCTCGGCACCGGCCGGTATGACCTTGGTATCGATCATTGCAATTCCGCCACGTGCGCACTGAGCAGCTTGCGGAGCCTAAACAGCTCGGGATACTTGTGCAAATTGCGCTTCACATAGCCGAGCGTCCTGGGAATGTCGGCCAGAAACTTGGGATTGCCCTTCACTCGATCGATGTAGACGAAACGACCCGCCGCCTTTAGATTCCGTTGAATGCTCGTAAAATCGAACAGGCGCCGAAATGCGTCACGGTTCGTCCAGAGATGCCGCCGCTCCTCCAGTCGATCGAGGAAATAGTCGATCAGACGGTCGATGAGTGCTTCATCGAGCGCGATGTACGCGTCCCGCAGCAGCGAGGCCAGGTCATAGGTGGCTGGCCCCATCAGCGCATCCTGAAAATCGATGACGCCCAGCCGGCGGCCGTCGACCATCAGGTTTCTGGAGTGGTAGTCCCGGTGGACGAACACGCGCGGTTGCCCCGCTAATTGCTCGGCGATCTTCCGAAATTCATCCCGAATCTCCGAGAGTTCACCGTCGGCCATCGGTCGGCCCCGGCGCGCCGCGATGCCGTACTCGAGAAAATGGTCGAACTCCCACATCAGCAACGGAACATCGAAGCTGCGATGAAACGCCAGGCACTGTGGATCGGCCGGTGAGGTCGCCTTGATCTGCATGTCGACCAGGATATCGACCGCCTGCCGGTACAGGGCTTCAACTTCGTTCAATTGAGCGTCCCGGCATGCCTCCGACAGCGTCAGGTCGCCCAAATCTTCCAAGTACAGCAGACCGGCCGCATGATCGTAGTAATACAACCCCGGAACCGGCACCCCGGCGTTCGCCAAATGCGTCCGGACATTGAGAAACGGAAGCTCAGTGATGTGGTGCGAGGTAGCGCTGACGGCTTCCTCGGAATGCTTGAACGCCTCCGGCTCGGCCAACTGCATCAGAATCAGCGAGCGGGGCGCGGATTCACTGAACTCAACGCGAAAATATCTCCGGTTGGAGGCATCGCCGGCCAGCGCGGTCAGCTTCTTGAACGTGCGAGGGGACGGAAGCCTGAATTTCAGCGCCTCGACGATACGGGACTTGTCCGGGGTGGCCAGCGGCTTCTGAGGAGGCGCAGGGTCGGTTGTACCCATCAATGTCGCATTATACACAAATGCGTCGCTTTGGCGAACATTTCACGCCTCCGGTACAGGCAACCGGCACCGAGCTTCCGCCGCGATCTCATCGAGACGACAACGAGGGGACCGCCGACCGACGGGAACCGTCATCGCTCTGCAACAGAGTTCCACGAAACAGAACCGATCGCCGCGCCGATCGTGTCGGCCACCCAATCCCATGAGCTTGCCTCGCGTAAGGGGACGAAGAATTGATGCAGCTCGTCCGTCATCGCGTACGCGGAAGCCACCGCGATCGAGAGCAGCACCGCCTGGCGCGCCGCCGCCGGTCCGGCCGCCCAGCGGAAACCTCGATAGCACAAAACCCCAAGCACGGCATACTCCACCGCATGGAGTACTTTGTCGCTGACCTCCTGCGTGAGGAACTGCGGCAGCTGTTCTTCCGGATGCGACTGTGAGGAAAAGTAGAAGATCAGCGCGGCATATCCTAACACCGGCGCCCAATACCACAGTGGGGACAGCCACGCGTCTTGTCTCAACGGCTCCGACGAGGTCTCCATTTGCCTCCGTTCATTGCAAGCCCTACCTCCCTATGACATACTCTCCGAAACTTCGCAATTCTCTCTCCGAGGCCGATGAAGACCGCGCGCGTTTGTTTCGTGTGGCATATGCACCAGCCCTACTACACCAACCCGGTGTTAGCATCGGCCAGTATGCCCTGGGTCCGCCTGCATGCCACCAAGGCCTACTTCGACATGGCCTATCTGCTGGAGCGGTTTCCAGGCGTCAAGGCCACCTTCAACTTCACCCCCTCGCTCCTCTTACAACTGCAGGAAATCGGAACGGGCCAGGTCCGCGATCTCTTCTTCGAACATGCCAAGCGGCCGGCCGAAGACCTGCGTCCTGAAGAGAAGGCGTTTCTGATCCGACACTTCTTCTCCGCCAACTGGGCCACCATGGTGCGTCCGCATCCGCGTTACCACGAGTTGCTGGTCAAGCGGGGGCTGGAGACGGACCAGTTTCACCTCGAGCGGATCGCTCGCCAGTTTACCACTCAGGAATTTCTCGATCTTCAAGTGTGGTTCAATCTGGCATGGTTCGGCTACGGATCTCTGCACCGCTTTCCGCGGCTGGCAGCCCTGCGGGCCAAGAATCGGGGGTTCACCGAAGCGGACAAGCAAGAAGTCCTGGCCCTGCAGTTGACGGCCGTTCAACAGATCATCCCGATGTACCGCGCCCTGGCCGAACGGGGTCAGATCGAGCTGACGACGACCCCCTTTTATCATCCGATTCTCCCGCTGGTCATCGATACAGATATTACCCACCGCGCCAGGCCGGACCTGCCGCTTCCTTCGCGCTTCCGAGCCCCGGAGGACGCCGAGGCTCAGTTGCAGCTAGCGATCGAGTTCCACACCGCCGCGTTCGGCCGCCCTCCTGCCGGCCTTTGGCCCTCCGAAGGCTCGGTCTGTCCGGAATTGATTCCTCTGTTGCCGGGCATGGGACTCACGTGGCTGGCGACCGACGAAGGCAATCTCGCCCGTTCGCTGCAGGCCTCCGGTCAGAATTGGCACCGGCCGTCTGATTTGTATCGCGCCTATCGGACCGGTCCGCCGGACGGCGAGATGACGATCGTGTTTCGAGACCGCGATCTCTCAGATGCCTTCGGATTCATCTATCACAAGACCACACCGGACGTGGCGGCGGAAGACGTGCTCCGGCGGCTGCGTCAGATCGTGCGGGACGTCCCGCACGACAGGGTGCTGGTGCCGATCATCCTGGACGGGGAAAACCCGTGGGAGCATTACCACGAAGGAGGCGAGCAGTTCCTGTCGGCTCTCTACACGGCCTTCGAGCGACAGGCTCTGCATGAGGCGGGCGCGGTCGAAACCGAGACGGCCACCGTCTCGGAGGCGCTCGCCTCGATGCCGCCGTCCACCCACTTGCACCACCTCCATTCGGGCTCGTGGATCAATCAGGATTTCAAGATTTGGATCGGACATGAGGAGGACAACCAGGGATGGAATCTCCTCAGCCATACCCGCTCGCACCTGATTGAACGGACACCTGCGCTTTCGCCTGAACGCGCCAAGGCCGCCTGGCACGAACTCTACGCGGCGGAAGGCAGCGATTGGTTTTGGTGGTACGGAGACGATTTCGACACGGCGTACAAAGAAGAGTTCGACCGTCTGTTTCGCACACACCTGAGAAACGTGTGGACGCTCACCGGCACGACGCCCCCCGATATGCTCAACCAACCGATCTGCGGCGTGCGGACCGGCTCGACAACGGACCGCCTCACCTACCCTGTGTCATTCCTGCACCCGGCCCTTGACGGACAGGTAACCGATTTCTTCGAATGGCGGGGGGCCGGCACGATCAACACGCAGCCGCCGCTAGGCGCCATGTGGAAGGCCGATGGACTGTTCGTCGGAATCTACTTCGGATGGGATCTCGACCATTTGTTCTTCCGTCTCGATCCCGAAAACGGCGAGCAGGCGCGCCGCGAGACGCTGCAGGTCGAAATACAGTTGCAGGGCCAGACGCAGGCCTTCCGCCTGACTTGGCCCATGAACGAGACCGGAACAGTGGAATATACGTTGGCCCGCCGTATGCCGGAAAGCACCTGGCAGGAGATCGGACCGTCGCGCCTGTTCTGCCGGAAGACGATTACCGAGCTGGCGATCTCCTTCAAGGAACTCGGGGTGGAGGCCGGCCATGTATTGCGGATCAGCTTCGTCGTTCTGGAACGGGGACTCGAGATTGCGCGGTATCCCCACCACCAGCCGGCCGAGGTAACGGTTCCCGGACCGGATTACGAATCCGCCTTGTGGCGAGTGTAAACGTCGCGTCGCGTCGAATGTTGAATGATGAGTTTTCAATGTTTAATTGAACGGCGTAAACTAAGTATTCAACCTTGAGCATTGAACATTGGAGGGCCTGATGCCCGATTTACGACGCGATCCGATTGTCGGCCGATGGGTGATCATTTCCACGGACCGGAGCGGCCGTCCGCACGAATTTACGCAGCTCTTGCCGTCGCGGCCGATCTCCACGGCGCTGTGCCCGTTCTGCCCCGGACAGGAACGACTGACGCCCAAAGAGATCATGGCATACCGGCCCCAACCGTCCGAGGCGAACACGCCGAATTGGAGCGTGCGGGTCGTTCCCAACAAGTTTCCTGCACTGCAGGTGGAAGGCGAGCTGGGCCGCGAAGGAGTGGGCCTCTATGACCGGATGAACGGCATCGGCGCGCATGAAGTCATCATCGAAACCCCCGGACACAAGGACGGCCTGGGAGACCTGCCCGCCCAGAAGATCGAAGACGTCCTGTGGGCCTACCGCGACCGTATTCTCGATCTCAAGAAGGACCCCCGCTTCCGCTACATTCTGATTTTCAAGAACCACGGAGCCGCGGCCGGCGCAACACTGGAACACACCCACTCGCAACTGATCGCGCTACCGATCATTCCCACCAGTGTCAGCGAAGAAGTCGAAGGCTGCCGCGCGCACTATCAAAAGAAGGAACGGTGCATCTACTGCGACATTCTCCGTCAGGAATTGACCGACGGAGACCGCGTCGTGGCCGAGAACCCGGAATTCGTCTGCATCACCCCGTTTGCACCTCGGTTTCCGTTCGAAATGTGGGTGCTGCCGAAGCGGCACGCCGGCTATTTCGAGGAAGGCCAGAAGGGTCAGTTCGAGTTCCTCGCGTCCATGCTTTCCGAGGTGCTACGGCGAATGGACAAGGTGTTGGCCAGGCCGCCCTACAACTTCGTCCTGCACAGTTCCCCGCTCCATGAGCGAACCGGAGACTTCTATCACTGGCACCTGGAGATCATCCCCAAGCTCACGCAGGTGGCGGGCTTCGAGTGGGGAACCGGTTTCTACATCAACCCCGTGTCGCCCGAGGAATCGGCCACGTTTCTTCGCGACACGCACCTCTGAGCGGACGCTTGCTCCCCGGCAGCGAGCGGGCTTATCATCACCCCCATGCAAGTCCAGCTCAGCCACCCTTCCCGAACCGTCGACGTCAAAGGGCCCAAGAAGGTCAAAGACCTCCTTCGGGAACTGAATCTGGTCGTCGAAGCACATTTGGTCATCCGCGGCGATGAACTAGTGACCGAAGACGAGATGCTCTACGACAAGGACCGCATCGAAATCCGGCCGGTGATCTCGGGAGGAAGCGATCCTGAACCTGGACCTTTCTTGGTATGAACTGCACCAAGTGCAAGACGAAAGCCGTCATCAAACTGCCCCGACACCATGCGGCGTTCTGCAAGGGTTGCTTCACGGGTTTTGTGTACGATCAGGTGGCTCGCGCCATCAAGTCGCAGAAAATGTTCGGCAAGGACGATCGAATTCTGGTCGCGGTCTCGGGCGGCAAGGACAGCCTGGCCTTGTGGGACATTCTCTTGAAGCTTGGATACAAGGCCGACGCGCTCTACGTGAATCTCGGGATCGGGGACTATTCGCAACGGTCGCATGAAAAGGTCCGGCGCTTCGCCGAAGTCGTTGCCGCCCCGCTCGGCGCGATGTGCCGTACTCATACAGTCGAGCAGGAGGAAGGCGCCGGGATCAGGGAACTTTCGATGCTCGCGCACCGGCCGACCTGTAGCACCTGTGGGACTATCAAACGCTATCAATTCAATCGCGCGGCGATCGAGCACGAATACGACGTGATGGCGACGGGCCACAACCTGGACGACGAGGCGGCGCGCCTGCTCGGCAACGTGCTCCATTGGCAGGAAGACTATCTCGACAAGCAAGGGCCGAGCTTGCCGGCCTCCGTCGAAGGGTTTGCGAAAAAGGTCAAGCCGCTCTATCGGTTGACGGAACGCGAGCTGGCGGCCTATTGCGTGTTAAACACGATCGACTACATCGTGGAAGAATGCCCGATGGCTCAGGGCGCCAAGACGCTCCTCTACAAGGAGGTCCTGAACCGGCTTGAAACCGAATCCCCTGGCACGAAACAGACGTTCTATTGGGGCTTTCTCGACCGGTCACGCAAGGAGACCGAGCGCCAGACCACGATGGCGCACAAGGATCGGATCGCACTGCATCCTTGCGCGACCTGCGGACAACCGACGACCGCCGAGGTCTGCTCCTACTGTAAGTTGATGGCACGGGCGAAGACCCCCTCCGTTTCCTGACCACCAACAAGACGGCCATCGATCGTTCATGGGTGATCGCGACCATTGTTGCAGTCTCGTGACGGTTGTGCTTTCGCTCTCCCTGTGCCTGCCCATTCCTTCGCTTGCCCATGCCGAGGAGATGGCGGTTCAGATCCCCGTCGGCACGCAGACTCTCGGCATCACCGCCGGACCGTTCTTTCCTATTCGCCTGACAGAAGAACAATCGACCAAGCTCTTCGGTGGAGCGACAGGGCTGTCGACGTCATTCACGCTCACCGATCCCTTGGGATCCGGTTGGTATCGGGGCCAAGTTTCGCTCGGCGCCGAGCTGATCGGGTTTTTCACCTCCGAACCGAGCGGCTCCTACGGAATCGGCCTGAGCCCGAAACTCGGCTATACCTTCATCGGAGCCCAGAGATTCCGACCCTATCTCGAGGGAGGCGGAGGACCGATGTGGACCGATCTGGGAGGCCGCGTGCCTGAACAATCGAGTCAGTTCAATTTTCTGGTCTGGGCCGGCGCCGGCTGTTCCTATCTGGTAACCCCTCAATGGGCCGTCACGGCCGGCTATCGATTCATGCACATCTCGAACGCCGGGCTCAGCGAGCCCAATTCGGGACTCAATTTCGGCCTGCCGTACGTCGGACTGCAATACTCGCTGTTCTGACAGCGTTCTTGCCCTTGCCAAGCGCCCCGGCAACCCCGTAAGCTGGCGTTCACGCGTCGGATGGGTTTGTATGGAGAGAGTCCACCGTCGTGCGATGACGCGACTCGGAGGGGAACGACCGTTGATCCTTCCATCATCGGGGTTATTTCTGTAAATCATGGCGACCACCGCGCGCGACTACTATCAGATCCTCGGCATCGCCCGTTCCGCCTCGGCCGACGACATCAAGAAGGCCTTCAGGCGTCTCGCCCGCCAGTACCACCCGGACCTCCATACCGGCGCCAAGAAAGCCGAGATGGAGAAAAAGTTCAAAGAACTCAACGAAGCCCATGAAGTCTTGTCCGATCCGGACAAGCGGAAAAAGTACGATCAGTACGGCGCGCAATGGGAACAGGCCGAGGCCTTTGAAAAGGCGCGGCAACAGGCCGGCACGCGCGGCTTCGGCGGCCAGCAATCAAGCGGCGGATTCTCAGGAGAAGGCTTCTCCGATATCTTTGAAAATCTGTTCGGCGGACGAGCCCGCGGCGGAGGACGAGGCTTTGCCATGGCGGGCGAAGACCTGGAAACCGAGGTCGATTTGACGCTGCGAGAGGTGCTCGGCGGTGTCATCAAGCGGGTCAGCCTGCGGGAGCCGTCCACCTGCCCCGTGTGCCAGGGAAGCGGCGAGTTCCGAGGGAGAACCTGTCCCTCCTGCGAAGGCACCGGAGTAAAAACCGAGGCCAAGACCATCGAGGTCAAAATCCCCGCCGGTGTCCAGGACGGCACAAGGGTCCGTGTGGCCGGCAAGGGACAGCCCGGCATGAACGGAGGGAAGCGAGGCGATCTCTATCTCCACGTCGTCATTCCTCCCGATCCGATCTTTCGTCGGCAGGGTAGTGACGTCCATGTCGCGCTGCCGGTCTACCCGTGGGAAGCAGCCTTGGGCGCCGAGGTCATGGCGCCGACCCTCACGGAGCCGGTGAAGGTCAAAGTGCCTCCCGGCAGCAGGTCGGAGAGCAAGCTGCGGTTGAAAGGCAAGGGGCTTCCATCGGCCGCCGGCGGCCATGGCGACCTCTTTCTCACCCTGCAGATCGTCATGCCGACCTCGGTCACGGACGAAGAGCAGTCCCTCTATGAACGGTTGGCGAAGGTGCGGCATCCCGACCCGCGCGCCGAACTCCTGACTCAAGCCCGACTGCGGTAGCGGGATGACGCTGACCGAATACGGTGTACTGGCCTTCAGCTCCCTCTTCGTGATTGTGGATCCCATCGCAACGGTTCCGGCCTTCCTGTCGATGACCGCCCGCGATACGATTGCTCAGCGCCTGCGGATGGCCCGCGTGGCCTGTTTCGTCGCGGTCGGCATCCTTGCCGCATTCGGACTGATCGGCCAATGGCTCTTCGCGCTCCTCGGCATCTCCCTCCCGGCTGTCCAGATCGCGGGCGCGCTGGTTTTATTGCTGGTGGCGCTGGACATGCTGAGAGCGCAACGCTCGCCGGTGCAGGGCACCGACGCGGAGACGGCGGAAGGCGCCACGAAGGACGACATCGCCGTCACGCCGCTGGCCGTCCCGATGCTGGCGGGACCGGCTGCGATCTCGACCGTCATTCTGCTGGAGGCGCAGGCCGTCGACTGGACCTATCGAGCCCTGCTGCTCACTTGCGTTGCGCTGGTGGGTCTGGCAAGCTACCTCATCCTGGCAATCAGTTCGTCGGGGGCCAGGTGGATCAGCCCCCTTGCGGAGAAAATCATCACGCGCTTGATGGGTCTGCTCCTTGCCGCCTTGGCCGTTCAGTTCCTCTTCAACGGACTGAAGGGCGAGGGCGGCTTGTTTGTGCGATAATGATGCAATCGTTTCGTCTTATACGATCTCTTAACCGAAGGAGGACGGCATGAAGAAGGGAATCGGGAACGTCATGACGCTCGGGGCGGCCGCGGCATTCACGCTGGCGCTCGCAACCTCGGGAGTCTGGGCGAACGAACCGGGGTACGGGAAGGAGGGTCATGGCGGAGGTCAGTACGGCGGCATGCGCGGCCACGGCATGGGCATGATGCACAGCAGCGCCGGTCATTTGATCCGCCACCTGCTCAAGCACGAGAAGGAAATCGGGTTGACGGCCGATCAGGTCGCCAAGCTGAAGGAGACCCAACTCAACCTCGACAAGACCCGTATCAGGAGCGAAGCCGATATCCAGGTCGCCGAACGTGAGGTCAAGGCGCTCACCGACGATGAGAAGTCCGACCTCGGCGCCATCGAGGCCAAGCTGAAACAGAGCGAGGATCTGCAGGTCGCACTCCGCATGACTTCCATCAAGACGCGCCGCGAGGTTCTGGCTCTGCTTACGCCGGAACAGCGCCAGAAGGAAAAGGCCGAACACGAGAAAATGATGCAACAGCATAAAGAGGGCGGCAAGGGCGGTATGAATCCGCACGGAGGCGGCACGGGCAATCCCCACGGAGGGATGATGCCGGGCCATTCGCCTAAAGCCGCGGATGCTCCGCCGACGAACTAGCTCCGTCCGCCTTCAATGAGGAGACACACCATGAGACATCATCTACTCACCGCGATACTCACGATCGCTACGGTTGCCGGACTCAGCGTTCCCGCCTGGAGCGGCAAGCACGGTGACCTGCTCAAAGACGCGAAGGTGACGATCGACCAGGCGATTAAGACGGCGCTCGAAAAGGTTCCGGGCACCGCCGTCGAGGCGGAACTCGAAAAGAAGCACGGCAAAGCCGTATGGGAAGTCGAGATCGTCGGCGCCGACGGCAAGGTGACCGAGGTGCACATCGACGCGGCCACCGGCGAGGTGATCGACACGGAAGCCAAGAAGGGCGGGAAGAAGGGGAAATAGTCCGTCATGAAACTGAAGAGCCACGAATTGCTGGTCGGCCCTGGGCGGGCTCCCGCCCGCGCCATGTTGAAAGCAGTTGGATTCACCGATGAGGATCTGTCCCGTCCGATCATCGGCGTCGCCAATACCTGGATCGAAGTGATGCCCTGTAACTTCCATCTGCGCCGGCTGTCGGAACGCGTGAAGGCGGGCATCCGCGCCGCGGGCGGCACCCCGATCGAGTACAACACCATCGCGGTGTCCGACGGGATTTCGATGGGCACCGAAGGGATGAAGGCCTCCCTGATCAGCCGAGAGGTCATCGCCGATTCGATCGAGCTGGTGGCGCGCGGGCATCTCTTCGACGGCGTCGTGGCACTCTCCGGCTGCGACAAGACGATTCCCGGCACGGTGATGGCGCTGGCGCGGTTGAACGTCCCCTCGCTGATGCTGTACGGGGGCTCGATCATGCCGGGCCAGTTTCAAGGACACGACGTCACGATTCAGGACGTCTTCGAGGCGGTCGGCAAACATGCCTCCGGCCGGATGACGAATGAGGAGCTGAAGGATCTGGAGGATCATGCCTGTCCGGGTCCGGGCGCCTGCGGCGGTCAATTCACCGCCAACACAATGGCCATCGCCTTTGAATTCCTGGGCATCTCGCCGATGGGGCGCAACGGCGTCCCCGCGATGGACGATCGCAAGGACGACGTCGCCTTCGACTGCGGCAAGATGGTGATGGATCTGTTGACGCAGGATCTCCGGCCCCGCCGGATCATCACCCGCAAGTCCTTGGAGAATGCCATCGCGGCCGTGGCCACCACCGGCGGCTCGACAAACGCGGTGTTGCACCTCCTCGCCATCGCGCGGGAAGCGGGCCTCAAGCTCACCATCGACGATTTCGACAGGATCAACCGAAAGGTGCCCTTGCTCGCCGACTTGAAACCAGGCGGCCGTTTCGCGGCTGCAGATCTCTATGCGGCGGGCGGGACCACCTTGGTGGCCAAGCGGCTGCTTGACGCCGGTCTGCTGCACGGTGACCAACCCACGGTCACCGGCCGTACGATCGGGGACGAAGCCAAGCACGCCACCGAAACACCGGGCCAACAGGTCCTGCGCCCGCTCTCGAATCCCATCAAGCCGACCGGCGGGCTGGTGATCCTGAAGGGGAATCTTGCGCCGGAAGGTTGCGTGGTGAAAGTGGCAGGCCACTCGATGACGCATTTCCGCGGGCCTGCAAAGGTCTTCGATCGGGAAGAAGACGCCTTCGTGGCGGTGAACGCCGGCCAGATCAGATCCGGCGACGTGGTCGTGATTCGCTACGAAGGTCCTTCAGGCGGACCCGGCATGCGCGAAATGCTTGGCGTGACGGCAGCCATCGTGGGCGCCGGCCTCGGCGACAGCGTGGCCCTGCTCACGGACGGCCGGTTCTCCGGCGCGACGCACGGACTCATGGCCGGACACGTCGCTCCCGAGGCGGTCAGGGGCGGACCGATTGCCGCGGTGAAGAACGGCGACATTGTCGTGTTCGACATCCCCAAGCGGCGTCTGGACGTGCAACTGAGTCAGAAGGACATCAAGGCGAGGATGAAAAAGGTCAAGACACCGGTTCCGCGTTACAGTTCCGGCGTGATGGGCAAGTATGCCCGGCACGTGTCGTCGGCATCGGAGGGGGCGGTGACGGGTTAGGAGGAGGCCGGTTGCTCACTGTGAGACAACGACACCTTCTGAACCTCGTGTCTTCATCCTTACCATCGACCCTGAGGGTGGCAATCGCATCTGTTCCAGTACCTGGCGCGCTGTCCATGCAATTTGGCGGTAACCTTCAGCGATCGGATGTCCATCGGAATCCTGCCGATACAGCATGCTGCCGTTCTTCACGGCCTCAACCATCCTGATCGCGGCATCCATACACACGAGGCGCTGGACCTTACAGTAGCCCAGCAGGTCCGCCTTGATCGCGTTCTCATTCATGACGAGATCTGTGAAGGAGCTGTCCAGGCGCCTCTGCAAGGACGGGTCTATTTCGGCGTAGACTGCCTCTTTGGTAGGAATCAAGACGACTCCGATCTGAACGCCAGCGCGGATGCTCAATGCTTCCAGCGCGGTGAGGACGTCTTTTGTGATCCTCACCCCTTCTCGAATGCACGCATTCTGCAGATCAACCGCCACCCCCCGATAGCCGAACGTCAACACTGTCGAGCGGTTTCCATCCTCATACAGAGCCGCCGCCTCAGGATGGTCCAGGGCCCAGGTCATGTCGGCCGTAAGATACAGCTCATCGACGGACGGAACGGATGGAAGAAGCCCTCGGGTCATCAAGATTTGGATGAGCAGCGACCGTCTCGCAAGCTCCTGCCACAGTCTCGGCACTCGCCCCATCTCCGCGAGTTGCTTATGCGCGTCCTCGACCCTCGCATAGCCGTTCGCCGCTTCCAGGCGCACCAGGAGATCGGCCAGAGCCGCTGAATAATCTTCATCCGTATGCCTGTATTTGACGTATGAGTCTGTTCCATAGACATGGTTACAGCTGTCAAACAGGTCATTCCCCAGATAGATTCCGATCAGAATCGCCTGGGGTTTCAGAGCAAGGGCCTCGCCGGCCAATAACTCATATTGGAGCGGGCCCCATCCTCCGAGCGACATGGAATAGGCTTTTACTTTGCTCATTGCCGCCAGCACGGAGGGCCAGGTTTCCGATCGGGACACGTTCACGCCCCACGTTTGCGAGTCTCCGATCACCACCACGTCGGCGGACTCAACCTGTTCGCGATTCCGGAATCCTCTCTCGTCGTGACCCGGAGCGTTCGGCTGGATGCGAACCACCAGCCGGGGGTCCGACACCAGCATTTGCAGCGTCGTATGCGCGGTCGCCGTGTCGCGATTGTAAAGAGAGTACCCCGCGGGGGGTTCCAGGAAGACTCGGGCCAGTCCTTCAGCTAACAAGAACCCGGCCATCGTGCCGAGCACCGTCAGAATGGCATGGATCACGATTGCTCTGGTGCGCGCCGATCTCACTTCGTCTCACGCGGGTCGGGTTTTTCCGCCGACACGATCAATACGGCGGTCGTCGCGTCTTCTTGGGTGAATCTGTGCAGATACCGCAGGCGATGAAGCGATCGCTCAACTTCCTCGCTCTCAGTGGACCGGCACTCGACGAATCGAAAGCCGACGCGGTTCAGGAGGTCGATCCAATCCGACTTTCGCAGGCGATTGACATAGGAACTACGATTCCACTTCATGAGGTTCCACAGCCATTCAGGGTATCGGAGGCAATCGAACAACATGCCCGGCGCAGGAGCTTGCTTTCCATAGTAAGAGTGATCGCCCAGATCAATCAGCGAAATCAGTTTTCCTGCGGGCCGCAATACGCGAAAACATTCCACGACCGTTATGGCGGGAAATCGAAGATGCTCGAAGGCGGTGTGGGACCACAGGAGGTCGAATTGTTCCGACTCGAACGGGAGCGTCTTCCCGTCATAAATCCGGTACCGCACCGCCGTTCTCCCGGCTCGTTCAGTAGAAAGATAGTCGACGACGTCGACAGCGGTGCAACTCCTTGCCCCCGCCAATACCGCCAGTTCCAAGGCGTCAATGGTATGGCCGGGCCCTATTTCCAGAACATCCTTCCCCGTTACCGGCGCAAATCCCGTATAGAACTCGAAGAGTCTCCGGGACTGTACAGGGTCGGCATTCAGACCGGTGGAATGAGATCTTCGGGCGAACCGAGCCGCGGGAGGAATGCCCATCACGGCATTCTGCAAGACTTCAAGCAGGATGCGCTTCATCGTGACCATTCGTCTCTAGTAGTAGGTGATGGTCCGCTGCCGACTGACGAAAGTCTCGGTCAAAACAACCGAGCCGTTTTTTCCCGACGAGTGCTGAACCGTCTCTTTGACCCAGTTGCCGGCATGGTCCAACTCGAAGGTGGCGGGCGTCGTCGCGGAGGTAGGCTTGGCGTCAGCCTACCCACGGGGGAATCGGAAAAAGGCGCTGCAAAGATGTTCGGACAGGATCATGGAGGTCAACGCCCCTTCATTCGGCCACGCATCTCGTTGATCATGTCGGTCAGCTCTGCTTCGGCTCGTGCTCGTTCGCTGACCAGCTTGTCGAGATTGTAGGGGCGCGCCGGATCCGGGCTTGGCTGATCGGGCTTCGCTTGCTTGAGATCCGGCTTTGCCGGTTTGGTCGGCATTTCCGCCGGAGAAGGTTGAACGGGCTTGGCTGGCGGTGGCGCAGACGGCGACGGTACTTCCGAAGCTGCCCGCGTCTGAGTCGCCGGCGTCACGACGCCGGCCTCCGAACGGCCGCCGATCCCCTGCTCACGGAGCCATTGCGCCGCGACATTGGACTTGAGTGAGAAGCTGATGCTCGTGATCGGCAGGCCGTCGGACGCCACACGGGCGATCGCGGTATTCACCCCGATCATACGCCCACCGGTGTCCAGGAGCGGGCCGCCGCTGTTGCCCCGATTCAATCCTGTTTCCGTCTGAAACACGTTTTTGCCCTGCACCCCGCTGAAGTTGTCCACCTCCGCGCTGATGACTCCGGTGGTCAACGTCCAGAGGCCTCCCTGCTCCGGATGTCCGATGGCCACCACCCGATCGCCGATCTTCGTCACCGCGGAGTCATCCAGTCCTACGGTCGGCAAGGCGCCGCTCACTGAGTCAAACTTCAACAGTGCAAGGTCCAACTGCTGGGAATAGGCGACGATTTTCGCCCGGATCATGCGCGAAAGATCCGATTGTGAGTTGCCGGTCACACGCGGGGGCTTCAAGAATACCGACAGGCGCGGGAAAGGCCTTCCCGTCCGTTCGTCGATGACGACATGCGCATTGGTGAGCACGTAGCCGTCCGACCGAATGATCGAACCGGTGCCCCCGCTCCCCTTCCCTCCGCTGCCGTCCGGATGTCCCATCACCATCACGACGGCCGGTGAAGCCTGTTCATAGATTTCCCGCGGGGAGAGATCCTGGCCGGAGGCGAACCCCAGCCGAAAACAACTCAAAGTGAGGATCATTCCAAGGACGAGGATTTTCATGTGATCGACCAATGACGTGAGGCACATGCAGCCGCCCCGACAGACACCTCCGACATTATATCGGAATCGCCCAAGGGCAACAGATACGGAGGACGGACGGTCATCGCGAGAGCCCGAGCGCTTGAGACCGCAGCTCATCGCGGCCGCCTTTCAACAACTCCTTATACAACACTTCATATTGCTGCACCATGTAGTCGATGTGAAATTCGAGCGGGAGCGAGTCCGCCCGTTGCCTTACATTCCCAAGCGACTCACGACTCTGACGATACAGTCGCACGAGCGAGACCGACAGGGTCTCCACGTCTCCGTCATCGACCACCATGCTCGACCGGTGAGTCGCCATGGCCTCCTGCACTCCACCCACATTGGTCGCCACGATCGGGAGCCCTGTGGCCCTGGCTTCCAGAATGACACGGGGCAGCCCTTCCCAACGCGAGGTCAGCACAAAGGCGTCCATCGCCATCATGGACGCGGGAATATCCCTTCTCCACCCGGCCAAACGGACGCGATCTTCAAGACCATATCGGCCGATCAGCGACTCCACCAGCTGGCGCAGTTCTCCGTCTCCGATAAGCACAAACCTGGCCTGCGGGAGACGGTCGCACACGTTCTTGGCCACGGCCATGAAATTCTCCGGAGCTTTTTGGGGCTTGAGACAAGCGACCGTGCCGACCAACCAATGATCGGGGCCGGCCCCAAACTCACAACGCATGGCATCACGGTCTCGTGCATCAGCCGACAGCTGGAACGGCCTGGGATCGATTCCCGGCCTGATGAGCGACACGTTTCTCTCAAAGAGTCCCCAGCTCCTACCTCTGTCGATATCGGTTTGCGCTACGGCGATCCAATGAGTCGTGATCCATCCGGTGATCCGTTCGAGCCAGGTGAACAACCGTCGGACCGCCGACGACTGCCCGGGAGTGATGCCGAACCCATGAATCGTATGCACGATAATCGGCACCCCGGCCAGCCAGGCGGCCCATCGGCCGAGGATACCCGCCTTCGAACTGTGCGTATGGACGATCGTCGGACGCAGGCGGCGAAACAGGACGATCAACTCGATGAGAGCTGCGAGATCCCCGAAGAGATGCACCGGACGCCCGAGCCAGGACAACAGGATGACCTCAAGCCCCCGGATCGCTTTCGCGTCGTCATTAAGGAGGCCACCGGGACCGGTGGCGAGTACGGGGCGATACTTCGCGGGGTCAAGATGGGAGACGAGATGCAGGGCTACCTCCTGCGCTCCACCCAGTTCGAGTTTCGTGATGACATGGCAAACCGTTTCCATGCGATAGGCTCACGCCGTCACTGGCTGCGCCAGTTGCCCTCTCAGTCGTTCCGCCAATTGCTTGCCTTGTCCGATCGCATCTTCCATCGACGTGTGCTCCCAACGTCCATACCGGCCGATCGAATAGATTCCACGCCGTTCGAGTTCGGCAAGAATGGCGGGCATTGCACGGGCACGATGGCGGTCGAAGTAGACGTAGGCGTATCGCAAGTCCTTCACGTCGGCCACGACGAGTTCGTCGTCCGAGCGCAGGATTCCGGTTTTCTCCAAACCGGAACGAGCCTGTTCGATCAGCTGCTCCGCTGATTGCTGTTCCGCCGGTCGATGAGAGATTTCCACGTACATGGAACTGCACCCGGGCCTACCGAGCGACGGAGAGAAATTCATGGGGAAGCCGACACGGTAGAAGGGGTACCTCGACTCAGGGAAATAGATCCAGTGTTTGTCGGAGATCTGTTCCCGGGACACGCCGAGATTGACGTTATAGACCGACACCCAGCGAAGCCCCGCGGCGGCCTCTTTCAGACGCTGAGGAAAGTCCAGGCAGCGACGGACCAGTTCCGGCACGGGGATCGTCGAGACGAGGGATTCGTAGTGCTCGGTTCTGGTCTCGTCTCGCCGCCGGTCACTGAAGACCGCTCGACGGCGCTTCGTATCCACCTCGATCAACTCACAATCGCGTTCCACCTGATCGATGCCGGACAGGAACGACTCGGGCAGGACTCGGATCCCATCGTTCGCCGGATAGAGGAATGAAGGGTTGTAGCCAAAGGCTTTGTCCTTGATGCCCAGCGCCCCATTGACGACATCCTTGAGCTCCGGCTTGGGCACGAGCCAGGACACCCAGTCGGACGTCAGTTCATCCAGCGAAACCCGCCACAGCTTCTCGTTGAACGGCACCATGAAATGCTTGGCCATGCCGTCCCCGAGGTTGTCGAGAATCCACTGTTTGAACGATCTGTTCCGAGGCGCGATCGACGCCACCGGCTGCGTCAGCGTCGCGATGAATCCCATCAGGCACTCTCGGATCACTTCCGGAGGCAGCCCGAACGTATTGACCTGAAACGGATATTCCGTGTAGGTCTGATGGGAATAGATGAACGACTTTCTCCCGTGTTGCAGCAGCTTGCCGGCGAGCAGCCTTTCCACCAGCGCTTTGATCTCCGGCTGCCGGAAGTGCAACAGATGTCCCGTGTAGTCGAAGGTGAACCCGTCCTTGCGATAGGACCGGCACAGCCCACCCACGTGCTGTTCCCGTTCGTAGATACGAAAGTGAAGGCCCGACAGGTGATATGCGGTACTGAGACCGGCCAAACCGGCGCCGACGATGACGATCATGCGGCAGTCCTTTCTTCTTCCGGTTCCGGTACAGCGTGAGCCGGCTTCCGCACACCGACCTGCTTCAAGACCATCGTGGCGGTGAGCAGCAGGGCCACGATCCCAAGGCAGAGGCTGATCGCGACCTGTTCGCTGACGCTCATCACGAGCAGCCCGACGGCTCCTACACAGGCCGTCGCCAGATAGCTGACGACGACTACCTGCGGCACCGACATACCCCAATGACGCAGTCGGATCG
Source organism: Nitrospira sp. (assembly GCA_047150005.1). Classification (GTDB taxonomy): domain Bacteria; phylum Nitrospirota; class Nitrospiria; order Nitrospirales; family Nitrospiraceae; genus Nitrospira_C. Next base: position 759,423 of record AP038806.1, read on the forward strand.
CGATGTGGTCCGGACTGCCCCAAAAGATCGGCAAGCCGCGCTGATACCTGACGTACATCACGAACAGGGTGTCGAAGATCGGGATGCCGAGAATGAACACCGGGGTCAGGAGCGAGAAGGGGTGATCGCTCGGATATCTTTCGATCATCGTCATGGCCCCGAGGAGCAGCCCGATGAACATGGCGCCGGTATCGCCCATGTAGATCCGCGCCGGCTGCCAGTTATAGCGAAGAAATCCCAAGAGGCTGCCGATCAAAGCCGCAAGCATGAACGCAATCGTCTGGTCGCCTTGCACGAGGGACACGACCAACAGACAACTCGCGCTCACGGCGCCCACACCCGCGGAGAGTCCGTCCATGATGTCCAGCAGATTGAACGCGTTGATCAGGCCGATCATCCAGAACACCGTCAAGATCAGATCGAGCCACTCGGGGAAGGCGGCAATTTCGATTCTGATTCCGCTCTTGATCAACACGAATACCGCGAGGAGCTGCCCGGCCAGCTTCGTCCAGGGCGTGAGCACGCCGAAATCGTCGATGAGTCCGAGCATCACCACAATCGTCCCGCCGAGGATGATTCCAAGCACGTCCTGGCGAAATTCGAAGGTGAAGGCCAAACTCATCAGAAACGCGAGGTAGATCGCGAGCCCTCCGAAATATGGAACCGGTTCCTGTTGGTGCTTCAGCCTCCCGTCCGGAGCGTCTACGATTCCGTACTTCAGCGCGGCCTTCCGGGCGATGGGAACGCCATAGAGGGACAGGAGCACGGCCAACACGAATGTCAGGATGTATATGTGCATTACCGCGCCGACCTTCTCACGTGTGCGGACGTGACAGCGATTCGCTTTTTCATCGCTTCATGCGTTGGCAAGGCAGGCCTCGTACACCTGTTCATGCCGCCGGACAATGGCTTGAATGCCGTAGCGTTCTCTCGCATGGATCTGCCCGCGGAGCGCGATCCGTCGAGCACGTTCAGGGCTCTCAAGGAACGCGTGAATCGCCTCGGCGAGGGCCGTCACGTTGCCGGGCTCGACAAGAAGGCCCGTTTCCCCGTGAGTGACAAATTCCGGGATGCCTCCCACCGACGTCGCGATCACCGGTCTCCCCGCCGCCATCGCTTCCAGAAGGGCGATCCCGAAACCTTCATAGAGGGAAGGGAGAACGAAGATGTCGAAGAGCGGCAAGAGCTGAGGAATATCCCGGCGGGCTCCAGCGAAAATGATCGGTGACGCGACGGCCAGTTTTCGACTCATCGCGCGAAGGTCCTCCTCTGCAGGCCCCTCTCCGACAAGCAGGACCTGACACCATCGGGCTGTCGACCTCCGTTCCAGATAGGCTACCGCCTCAAGAAGCACCTTCAATCCTTTCTTCGGCTCGACCAAACGGGAGACCGTTCCGATGACCGGAAGGCCGGCTTCCAACCCCAGCTCAGCCCGGGACACTGTCTTCACCTGGGAGAATCGACTGGCATCCACGCCGAAGGGGATCACCACAAACTGTTCCTCCCGGCCGCCTATTCTTGCCGCAACCGACCGTTGCACGGCATGAGAGCAGCACACGATCATTTTCGCCCACCCCATGGTCATTCGATCCACCAGGCGGTACAACCAGTTCTCCTGCACCACCTCGTCGTGATACGAGGAGATCACCAACAGCCTGCTGCTGAGGCGACGCATCATACGGGCCGTCATGTTGGCCCAGAACAGGAACGATTGAACGAGAGCCGGCTGTTCTTTCTTGATCGTGACCCACAGCCTCCAGATCACTCGCGGATCGAATTTTCCCCGGCCCTCGAGCGACATGACCCGTACTCCGCGTGATTCGAGTTCAGTCCCGACTCGTCCCAACGGTTTGAGGGAGCACACCAGCACGTCGAACTTTCGCCCATCCATCCGAGAGGCCAACTCAAGGACGTGGGACTCCGTCCCGCCTATTCCACAGCCGACGACGAGGAGTAGAATTTTTCGCGGCATCATCCGTCACCGGTCCCTTGCGCTGCGTCATGCCGTCGTCATGTCACACCGCCGCGACCTGTGTATCCCGATTCCTGACCGGCCTCGACTGACCGCGTTCATCGGCTTTCCACACTTTTCGAATCTCCCCGAACCAATTCAGATAGGCGCGGACCTGCCCGTTGAGATCAAAACGACTCCTCGCAGCCTCAACCGCATTTCCTCCGCAGCTCGCCCGAAGCTCATGCCGCGCGAGAAGCCGCATGATGCGCTCCACCATCCCGTCGATATCGCCTCCCGGCACGAGAAATCCCGTTTTCCCATCGTCGATCTGCTCGGGAATGCCTCCGACTGCCGTCGCAACCACAGGAACCCCGCAGGCCAAAGCCTCAAGGACTGAATGCGGGAACGTATCGGCTCGCGCCGCATGAAGATAGACATCCGCGGCCTGGTAATATTGAGCGACCATGGTGCGGTCGTGAAGGTAAGGGACGAATTTCATCGTGACGTTCCCCATTCGATCGTCCTGCGCTTCCTCGCCCAGCGCGATCACCCACATTTCCTGCGCTTTCGCTTGGATAACGAGCTTCTCAACGACCTTCTGCACCATGAAATAGTCTTTCCACATGTTGTCCCGAATTCCATGCGCGACGACCAAAAGCACCTGGGCTTGTCGAGGGATTCCCAAAGCCAGGCGGGCGGCGGTCTTGTCGGCAGGACGAAAGACAGAAAGATCGACACCGTTCGGAATCACTTTGGCCTCGACTAAGGCGGGGCGCAGCATCGATGACTGGACCTTCTGCATCAGCCAGCGGGACGGCATTGCGACGTGGAGTCGACTCTTGGCGTAAATGGCCTGTTTCCGCTTCCAATTGAACGCGGTCGCATCCCGTCGAACGGGGGGATAGATCGTCAAGTCGGGACAGGCCCCGCATCCGCTCTTCCAACGATCACATTCGAAGGAGTGAGCACAGTGTCCACTCAGCATCCAGGCGTCGTGCAAGGTCAATACGACCGGGAACACGTGGCTCCATCTGGCCAAGACAGAGAGGTCAAAGTACCCTCCGCCCCCCAACCAGGAACCGTGCAGGTTATGACAATGGATGATATCCGGTCCGCCTGGCACCATGTCTTTGAGCTGATAGGTACCGGGAAAATCGAAGTCCTCCTTCCCCTGCAACAGCTGCAACAAGCGATGCGGTTGCCCGAATCCTAAGGCGATCATTTGACGAAGGCGTCTGCCTCCTTTCCCCGTCGCACCAAGTCGTTCCAGTCGATCAGCAATGGCCAGGCACCAGCGACTCCATGGAGTCCTATGCCGGTCATGAAGGACTGGAATCACGTCGGGGTCTTGGGAGTTTTTTTGCCCGACGGCGAACGAGGAAAGGTGACCGGCTTGCCGATAGCCCTGCATGAGCTGCCAGGCCACGGCTTCAGCCCCACCAGCCACATCGGCCGTATTGACCTGCAATATTCGCATCGCTCTAGAATACATCTCAGAGTGCAAAGCCGGTAATGATTTCCCAATCTTTTCCGGCCCATACGACAACCTTGGCCGGGTAGAACAGACCGGTCCTGTGCAGGAGATCACGGCCCCAATTCGGCAGGCGGGCAAGAGAATGCTGGCGAAGCAGCTTCCAAAGCCCCCCCCTCACGATCTCTTCGCCTGCGCGACAAGGCCATTCTCCGTATCGCCGAAGCACGGCCTCGGCTTCCGCCATATAGGCATCCCGGAGCTGTACGGATTTTTGGTTCCCGTGCGAACGAAATCCACCCAACAACGCCCGTACCCCGTAGAGGTCGGCATGCTCGAAAAAACGGGCCCACAGGTCAAAATCCGCCGCCAACTTAAAGGAAGGATCGAGCCGTCCGCCCGCCCGTTCCCACAATGAGCGCCTCCAGAATGTCGACTCCTGCTGGATCCATCGCTTCCCATGGGAGCCCTTGACCGGGAAATTGCTTCCTTTCAAGAAGGCCTTGCGATGGAAACCGCCTGTAAAATCGATCGACGTCGCCTGTCCTGTCTCGTTCCACATCAAGGGATGCAAGGTCGTCATCCACTGTATCTCCGGATAGGACCTGAAGATGTCTGCCACGATGGAAAACGCCCAGGGCATGTACTTATCGTCGCTATTCAACCAGGCCATAATCTCTCCGCTCGTACGCGCGAAGCCCTTATTGATCGCGTCGTACTGTCCCTGATCAGGCTCACTGCTCCAATAGGCCAGACGGCGCTCGTATTTCCGAATGGTCTCAACGCTGCCGTCTGTCGATCCTCCGTCGATCACCACGTGCTCGAGATTCGCGTAGCCCTGTTCGATCACGGACCGAATGGCGTCCTCAAGAAATTGTCCCTGATTGTAGGAGGGGGTCACGACGGACAGCGTGGGAGAACCCGACCGTTTCATCGACCGCTCATCAAAACCTTATTGAGGTGGGCTCGTATATCCCGATCCTGCATCGCACGCTGCGCGGGAGTCGCATAAAAATGATGGCGGCGGAAGTCTCCGGTTTCCCTTACGAAGGCCACGTCAACCTGAGAGAGCGCGTTGTCCAACGGGCGATATTGCAGATTTCCGAGGTCATATGGGACGAACCCGTGACTCTTCATGTAGGAAAGCACTTCGATCAATTCAGGTCCGGACTCGAAAAACTTGAAGAGCGATGCTTCGCACAATACATACTCCGTTTCGTTCAGCGCCTCCGCGGCACCCCGTAACACATCGAGCTCTGCTCCTTGTACATCGATCTTGAGCAGGAACGGGCCCTTGACGCAGGTTTCTCTGATGACACCGTCGATGGTCACAGCGGGAACAGTCCGGGGGACTCCGTTGACGTCCGTTCCGGTTTCCCGTTCCCGCATGACTGAAGACCCGACCAAGTCAGGATGAACATAGATGACGATATCGCCCGCGCGGGACGCGGCGGCTGCACGGATATGGAGCATCGACGGATGTCTTTTCTCCACCTCTTGAAGCGCCTGCCGATACTCAACCAGAGGTTCAATCAGCAGGTACCGGGACTCGGGAAACACGGTGACGCACTCTTCGGCAAACGCTCCATAGGCCGCGCCCACGTCGATGACTGTGGCGGGAGACAGACTACGTCTGGCCTGTCTCAGGAGCTGAGCCAGGCGCGTCCGTTCAAACCCAGGGACCTTCCCTGTGCCGACGCGATAGACATCAAAGCCGATTGAGCGACAGAGTCGTCTTACGAGGCTCTTCAGAGACACCGCTGACTGCGACAAGCTACGTCCTCCATCGGACCCCCAGAGCGATCACTGCGAACATCCTGGCCAGGCATTCGAACAGCCGGGACACAATTTCAAGACTCACGCCGCTCTCAGCCAAGAGGCAGGCTTGGAGAAAGGAGCCAGGACCCTTCGTCCGATCGCCTTCGGCGCCTTCATGAGCCACCGTACACCGCGCAACAGGCGCCGCATCCACCGGTCCAAGTACCATACTGCAGCCACAGAGGAATGTCGAAATACCGCCAATTCCGACAAGGCATGAGGCTGCCCTCCCAATTGAAGCTTGTAAGGAGAGAGCCCCCAAAGGAGATGGTATCGCACAAAACCTTCGCGGATAAGGTGTTGGATCGTCAGCCAAAGGGCCAGTTTTCCTAGGCGGAGTCTGTCGTACTGCCTGTGGTGACCGATGAGAAGGAAGTAGGCCTCATTTCGGTGCAGGGAGGAAAAGGTACCAGCCATCAGCTTGTCGCCATGGTACAAACCGAAGAACAGACCGCACTCCTGAGCCAGTTTCCATCGCTGTTCGGTTAGCTGGGGATTCCAGATGTGGGTCGCACCTTTCTGCTCGATCCTCACGCGATTGAGTTCGACCAACTCCGAAACCATCTGCAGCGAAATGTCCCCTCCTCTGGCCCATGCCGTCGTGTAACCGGCTCCCCATTCTTTCTCCACACGCCTGAGATAATAGGGCAACTGGGTGCGCGCGTTCTGTCCGAGTGATTCGAGATATTCGTTCTCGGAACGCGGCAGCTCGACGACGATATCTTCATTTACGACGACGGTGGACCACCGATGCCATGGACCGGACCAGCGCCGCACATCTTCAGGTCTCATGCAGGTGACGGTGGCGAGATCGGCATCTCGCGCTTGCAGCAATTCCCTCAATTCGTCGCTTGTGAGTGCGGTCGGACCGAAAATGTGCAGCGTCCTGAACCACCGCCTCCAGGTCTGTTCGAGGTAGAAGCACGCTTGACTCACCTGCGCATGCTCATCGAGACGTACCCACACGTTCGTGGCCGGCGGGAAGGCGAACTGCGCAGAAAATCTGAACGAGTTCAACCAATCTTTGGATGCATTCTGTAACGCGGACTGCGCGTCCGATGAAAGATTCGTTAGCGGGACATCCGTAAAGACGTTTGGCTCAAAGCCGGCCCATGGTCCGTTCTCAACCATCGCTTGCCCCTCTCGCGCTATTCGACGCGCTGTTCACGCGCCGCCGTACGGTGGCTCACAACGGAACTCCTTGCTTCTGCGCGATGAAATGCGGCCAGAGGTCGACGCACATGATCGGCAGACTGAAGGGCGTGAGCGGCCAAAGAACCCGGCGCTGTCCCGCAACGATCCTGGACCGTTCAAATCCGACCGAGCGAAGCTGCCTGAGGGTCCGGAGAGGGGTACTGATGTAGCAGTCGAACGGAACATCCTCCACTCCTGCGCTATACCACCGCCGAGCCAGCGCCCCGCTGCGAAGCAATGAAAGAAATCGTCCACCTTTCCAATGCGCCGGGAACAGCAGGTAGGGCAACCAGTTGTGGGACGACAACACAGCCGTTCCCCCTGGCTTCAGCACGCGCAGGATTTCTTTCATCGCTTGCAACCGGCGTGATTCGGGAAGGATACAGTCGATTCCGTTGAAGGAGAACAGCACGTAATCGAATGCGTCGTTCGGGAACCCAATCTCACAGGCATCCATGACACGGTAGTCGATATCGGGACGCGCGACGCGGGCGCCAGCGATCATTCGCTCAACGATGTCGGCGCCGACTACATCGTATCCGCGATCCTTTAACGCGACCGTGGTCCGTCCATAGCCACAACCCAAATCGAGCACCTTTCGTCCCGGTAGAAAATAGCGGGCAACGATGTCCGCTTCATATCGAAGATCGCATGTGCGGTACCACGTCGATTCTGCGACGCTGTCGGAACCGAAGGCTTGGTTGCTCTTTTGCTGATGGTCGATCTGACCTTCCCCGTCCCGTGTCAGCACCATGTCTCCGCTCCTCGTCCCGTCTCCACAAGACCTTTCAATGTCGCCTCATAGATACTTCCCGAGAATCCCGATGAATTCCTGCATGCGGTGGTAGTAGGTATGTTCGCGAAGCGTGCGCGCCTGGCCTGCGCGCGCGACCGCTTTACGCTCCGCGTCATGCTCGAGATAGTGTCCGAGGAGCCCGATGCACTCCTCCGGATTCCGGTACGCGACTACTTCCTTTCCCGGTGTGAACATGTCGTTGAGATTGTCCTTCCAGTCGGTCAGAAGACACGTTCCAACGCCCGTCGCTTCGAACAGCCGCATGTTATTGGCGTATGGCGCGACATCGCCGTGATGGTTGAGGGTCAATTTGGACGAGCTGAGACATTGATACATCTGTCGCCCCCAAGCCTGCCCCATATAATGCCCTCGGATCGGAGATGCGGGAGGCAGATGGTCGATCGACGGGGACCATACTTTGAGTCGCGGGAAGGTTCGGCAGAGAGTTTCCAACCATCTTGCCCTGCTGCTGTGCACGTCGAAGAAACTACCGATAAAGCTGATGTCCCATTTCTTACCTGGACAGTCGCTAGTGGACAGTACGCGCGGTTCGAACCCCAACCGGCATAACTCAGTGCGAAGCCCCTTGCGTTGAAAGGTCTCCAGGGTGGCGGGGAATGAGGAGATCATCAGATCGTACCCGCTGAGATCCTCATCTTCTCGTAACGGTGTGGCTGCATGCTGGCCGACCAGAAACCGAATAGAGGGCTTCAGCTCCTTCATGAAGCGGCCCGGGATGGAATCGACGGCTTGATTCAATACCACGTCAGGTTTGTGCTGCTTGATTTGCGCCTTCAGAACATCGAGACAGGGGTCGTGAGCCTGTGTCAGCCGCTCTGCGCGCGCGCCAAGGTAGGGCTTCAGCCGGCGGGCCGGAGTCTTCGCGACCAGACTTCTGATTCCCTGCAGAAACGATATGATCCGCCGCTGAACCGTCCAGGATTGATCGATCTCCAAGCCGCGCTCATGTGCCCAGGCCTGCTGCAGCGCCTCGTTGTTCGCATAGAGGTCGTACGCTTCATGACCAAGCGCGCGCAGATTGCTCGAGCAAAAGTCGGCCATGCCGTAGAAGCTTTCGGCACGGACCTTCAACTGTTCATCATAGGTCTGCGCTTCCAGACCGGCATGTTCTTGATAGAGCCAGCGAATGAAGTCAGGATAATCGGCATTGAGAACAAGAAACTTCATGCTTCGGCCTTGTCCAGCATGGCTACGAATTGTTCGACTACCACTTCACTCGCGAACCTTGATGCGGCATCGTTCGCCGCCTCGATGCGCATGGCAGTGCGACGCTTCGCCTCCATCAATCGAACGGCTGCCTTGATTAATTCCTCGACGTCGAGATAGGGAACCAGCACGCCGGTCCGTCCGCTGTTCACGACATCGTGGTTGCCGCCGACATCGAACGAGATCATCGGTACCCCGCACGCCTGAGCTTCAAGAATGGCCATGCCGAAATTTTCGATCAGCGTCGGCGATATCCCGAACGAGCAGGTCTTCACGATACCCAGATTTTCCTTGTAGCTGACCTGACCAGGGGCATAAAGCCTCGCGTTCTGAGGACGCGAGCGCAGTTCGTACTCGAGAGATGAACCGATGGGTCCGGAGAGATAGAATCCGATGGCCTCAGGTCTGTAGGACGACAGTCTTCTGATGATTTCGCACACGAATTGCGAGCCCTTGTAGGCGCTTCCTGCCGAAGGGATGTAGACTAATAAGGCGTCCTTCGGAAGACCAAGCGCCTCTCGAACATCATTGGCCGAAACGGACGCAATCATTTCCATATCGATCATGTTGGGGATAACCGTGACCGTCCCGTCATAGGCATAGGTCTTCATGAACGTGTCATGCATGTAATGCGATGGGCAAACCACGGCGTCGATCTTCCTCAGCGCCAGATTCTCGAGGGCGATCGTCCATCTCACATCACGCTCGGAATGAAGTCCCCAGAGAGGGTTTCCCAAGAATCGCGCCGGGTTATGGTGCGACACCAGGATTGTCCGGCAATGATCGGGCTTGCGTATGCAGAGGGCAGGACATCCGTGATCGGAGAAAATGAGCACATCCGGCCGAAACCTCCGGATCTGTCGATTGAGCTTGCTGCAGGGCCAAGCGAACGCCACGACTTCGGCAAAGTGGTACGCGATTTTTGACGGATCCACTATCCGAAAGTAGAGTCCTATCACTCGTTCGAGCGCCTTCGACAGGAACGGATGCGCCCCCCGGCGAACGATGTCTCTCTCCTCCAGAGCGACATCATAGTCTGCGAAGGTGTACATGCGTACGTCGAATCCTCTTCTTTTCAAAGCGCGATAGAGATTGTATTGGGCGTGGGACACTCCTCCGGAACCGGCCGGAGGGCATGAACTCGATACGATGGCGATTCGTTTAGGCATGCTGCTTCTGCCGGATTCCGCATTTGATCAGCAATTTGACAAACTGCATCCAGGTCAACCCCGTGTCAGATCGAAACGGCGATTCCAGGAATTTTCGCGCGGTCCGAATCCCCAACGGTGTCGCTCCACCGCACACGGCGGCCCACCGGTGCCCGAGGACTTGCGCAAAGGCCCGCGGCTCATATAGCCCGGTGACCTCATTGGCATTCTTGAGTTTGGACAACCAGGTGTGCGCGGCGTCGATGAAACCCCACTCCGCTTCGAACTGCCAGGTACTCAATGCCTGATGAAGGTCCAATTCGTCAGCCGCCGGAAGAATTCCCAGGTGCTCCAATTGGTCCTTGCGGATACGCCTCGCTGAAGCATGCTTTTCATTCTCATACCTTCTGACTATCTGCTGCGGATGAAGCCGATATTTCAACAACACGTTCGGGATGTTGGCGAGAGCCGTATGCCGTGACGCCCGCACCCAGAGGTCATAGTCTTCGGCGTGTAGACGAGCCGCATCATAGGAAAGCCCCGCCTTGGACAACACGTCCCTGCGCATCACGACGGAAGGATGGGGCAGGACCGATTCGAATAGGAGCCAGCTGCGTATAGCGGGGTCGTCGGTGGGGAGAGGGACGGTTCTTCGCGTGAGACCATCGAATGTTTCGATCCACGCCCCGCAGATCCCTACATGGCGATTCGCGCTCATGAAGGCGATCTGTATCGCCAGTCTTTCGGGAAGACTGATATCGTCTTGATCCATCCGGGCGATATACTCCCCCCGGACCAATTCCAGTCCGCGGTTGAGCGTTGCGATCAGGCCTTCGTTGCCTTGTTCATATGCGCGGACGCGTCGATCCGCCCGTCGATGCCGTTCAATGATCTTCGAAGTACCGTCGGTGGATCCGTCATTGATAATGATCAATTCCAAATCATCCAGGGTCTGGCTCATGATGCTTCGGATGGCCTCATCCAGATACCGTTCACCATTGTAGACGGGCATGAGCACGCTCACGCAGGGAGTCGGCATGGCTATCCCACCTCCTGCGTGCGACCTGGACGGACCTCCAGGCTCATGCGAATGTTGGAAGCACTCACCGGTAACCCCATCTTCCGGAAAATGTCCTGAAAGCGATGAGCGTACGTATGCTCTCGCATGGTTCGGTCGTATCCGGCGCGCGCAATCGCGGCGCGTTCGTCCTCATGCTTCAGGTAATAGCGGATCTTCGCAATCAGATCGTCCAGATGATCGAAGGTGACGACCTCTGTGCCGTCGTCATAGTATTGGTCGAGATTATCGGCCCGTCCTGTCAGCAGGAATCCGCCGCATCCCGGCACTTCAAAGTTACGCCCCTTGATCTGTTCGGAGTAACTCAGGCCGACAGTGCGGCATGGCTCAGACGCCGCTCGCGCAATTTCAGGGCTGTTGGACTGCTTCAACCAGGCCTTACCCCGTGACTTCACTCGAGAACCTAGCGGGATCATGTCCAACAAGCGGGAAATTCGGCTACGGGTCCTCTTTGTCGGCGCAGGGACATCATTCTCCCCTGCCGTATTCGCGGGAATCGAGGCGTTGGCGAGATTGAGATTCACTCGGCTCCGGCTGAAAATACGGATCAACTCTTCTTGAGACACGCGACCGGATTCCCAGCCGCTTCCCCACACCCTCACTCTGATCCCGGCCTTACGGATTGCCTCAATCACCTGCGGCCGATTGCCGTGGGGTTGCCCGACAAAAGTGACGTCGTATTGCATCGGTAATTCGGGCTTTCGGTACGAATAGTGATTGCACCCCCATTGGCTCTTGATGACGTGGTCGAACCCTAGAGCGGCATATTTCGGCAATGCGCTGAGCGCCGTGGTCACGACCCAGGTAAAACACGATGCCCAGTGTCGGGAGAAATCATCAAACCGCCAGTGATCATCGCAGAACCAGTTGAGCGTGGTCGTCCGCTCTTTCACTTGCCGCAGCACAGCCGGGTCGAATTCATCCTTAAACAGCACGGCCATCATCAGCTCAGGCTGTTCCGACCGAACCGCTTCGAGCAACCGACGGTTCATCCATTCCCGTCCATGTTTCTGCGCGAGCGTCATGTAGTCGAAATACACGATGTCGTGCCCCATATGAACGAGTGAATCATAGAAGTTGTGATGCTCAAAGCCGTATCCTTGCTCCGGGCGGCCATAGTCATATTTCATCGCTGTGTACAGAATACGCATACAAGCACCCTCTGATTTTCGCGCAAGGATCCGACGGCTACGGCAATCGATACAGCAAGGTCATGCCGGGCAGCCCTGTTTGAGACGAAAGCACCCGGTAGCGCCGAGGGGCAGCGGCCAGCGCATCCACAATGGCTCGATACGGCCCGATGTTGTATCCAGATTCAGCGGATTGGAAGAACGTATCGTGTAACAGAATGTGGGCGTTGGGCATGCATGCCATCACGCCGGTTAGGTCGCACATCACGGATTCATACTGATGGTCTCCGTCTATGAATACCACCGACGGGACAGTCGTGCTGAGACGGGCGCTGATCTCGCGGCATACCCCAAGCCCATCGCCCTGATACAAACGTACCCCGCTCAAGCCAGTTACGAGTTCCCCACGTCGTTTACCAGGATGCTCTTGATGCGCCGAAGGATCGGGGAGGTCAATGGAGTGAACGGTGACATTCAAACCAAAATGTCTGGCCGTTTCATAGAACACTCTGGCGGACTTCCCGAGATGAGTCCCCCATTCCACAATATGATCCGGCTTGAACCGGCAGACGGTGGCCACCATCAGGGACAGCTCATTGAGCGGGAATGGGTGCACTCCAACGACGGGCACCAGTGTGTCGACGACAAAACTCGAGATGGTCCAATTATCTACCTCGAATTCGCTGCAGTGAATGTTCATGGCAGGATCGCGGAAGCTTGAGTACGACGGATTTGACGGGAAGCCCAGAAGTTGTTTCAGGCTACGCATGCGCAACGACCTTTCTGAACACTCCTTCATACTGGTCCGCAATCTTCTCCCACGTAAAGCGGTCCGCCCAGTTCCGTTTTCCGGCCGCGCCTAATCGCTCAAGTTTCGTCCTGTCATGGGCTAACCGTGACCACTGCGCCGCAAACAGCGCAGGATCCACCTCGGTATATCCCCGATTGTCCTGAGACGCCGGACAGATCACGCCTGCACCGGTCCACTCGGCGATTTCGGACGCGTTTCCCACCGGAACGGAGAGAAAGGGAGTGCCGGCAGCGGCTGATTCAAACAGCACGAGGGGGGAATATTCGACGTGAGACGCGAAAACAAAGAGATCCGCATTGACATATGCCTGCACCAGCTCAGACCGGGAGAAATCCGTCACCAACACGCGTTTCCTGCTTTCCTGCGCATGGATCTGCTTAATGATCTCCTGTAATTCTTTACGGAACGTAACAACGCCAAGGCTGGTACCTGCCGCATATCTACCCAGACGCACCCCTGCTTTGTTGAGCAAGCCATGAACAACATGCTTACCCGCAGATGGAAGACCTTCGGCTCGATAGATGTCATTTATCACGCGAATATATTCCCTCGCCTTCCCCGCCATGACTTCCAGCGCCGAACTGTTTGTTGCGTATCCTCCTTCGTTCCCATTCAGGAAGAGGGTGGCTGGTTGGCCGGCCAGATCTACGGACAAGAATGATTTGGCCACGTCAAGATGCCCTTTCGCCCTGCCAAGGCTCCCCACTGTGAGAAACAACAGATCATCCGAACCGATCTCATGTCGTTGCCTGAACGACGCGTCAGCCGCTACAGAAAACTCGACCTCGCTTGCCCCATTTGGGATGATCGAGTAACTCTTGACGCCATGCCTACTTGCAAAATTGATATCCCGATAATTTGAAGCGTAAAAGATGAGATGGTCAAACTGACGGAGAATTGCCGGCAAGCGCTCAAAATATTCTCCATAGGCTGGCTCATACAGCCCGGAAAATCCGCACGGGATGAACACTTTCCCCGCCTCGATGTCTGCCAGCACCGGCCATAAGGCGTCAAACGTCCATTGCTGAGCCGCCTTGACCATCACGATATCGAAAGCCCCGGTCGTCACGAACCGCCGATACCGCGTGACATCGCCCTTCATCCCTTTCGCGAGATTTCCCGAAATCGAGAATTCTTGAACCTTCACGCCATGTAGCTCACTGAACCCGCGGGATCGGATCGCCGTGGTTGCGATGGTCACGGAATGCCCGCGCGTCACCAACCGCTGGGCGAGTTGCTTCATGACCTCTTGAACCCCGCCGACGGTCGGCGCATAAAATTCGCAGCAGAACAAGATGTTCATCTCGTCCCGTTTCTCAACTCCATCCAGAGATTCCTATTTCCAACAAACCACTCCCATGTTCGTTGGATTCCCTCATGAAAAGGGACGCGCATGCGCCAATCCGTATCAGCGCGAAGCCTGGCACTGTCCAACACATTGGCTTCGACGTCGAATTTTCGAGGAGGCAGGGTTGTAATCCGCAATGGAATATTGAGCGATTCGGCATAGGGAGCCAGCTCGTCGAGAATCTCCCTATTGTTTCTACCTTCCCCGCTCCCAATATTGTATGTGGCCCCTGGTTGGCCGCGATCTAACGCCGCCACAATGCCGTCGGCCACGTTTTCAACGTGAATGTAGTCCCGAATCGTCCCATTCGCCCCATATATCGTGATTTCTTTCCGGTTCAGAATTGCGGCGATCGCTGCTGCGATGAACCCTTGTCCGACGAAAGGGTTTTGGTGCTCGCCGAACGCATTGGCCGGTCGAACAATGACGATCGGCAGTTCTTTCAGTCGATAAAACATCTGTGCATATTTTTCGATGGCGAGCTTGGTCACGCCGTAGGGAGAGATCGGGTCGGTCCTGTGGTCTTCGCTGAGCGGCAGCCCGCGCGCGGGACCATATACAGTGCCGCCGGATGAGATCACGACAAGCTTCTGAATCGCATAGTCGCTGGCTGTTTCAAACAGACCCACCGCTGCTGGCAGGTTGCTCAAAATGTCCCGGATCGGATCATCAAAGCTGGTGCTTGGAACGCTTGAATAGGACAGGTTGACAAGGGCATCGACGCCAATCAGAACCTTCCGCAGCGTATCCTTGCGACCGTAATCCCCGAGAACGTACCTGGCAGCCTTCGGTAGCTGGGTTGGCGCCGGCTGGGTGTCGAGTATCGTGACCCGTCTGCCTTGTGATAGCAGAGCGGCGGTGACATGCGCACCGATGAATCCTCCGCCTCCGATAAGACAAATGTGGTTCATGGTCGTGGAAAGTCCCGCAACGGTCATCGCCAGCCTGAGACAAACCGCCCGAATGTCGCTGATATGTCCCTGATGGTACGACGAACCCCCTGCCCGCTCTTGAATCGGCGGTAATGAGGCCTGAGTCCGGCAAGTTGAGCTTGGGCTCTCCGTCTGAGGAGGGAGGAACTCACCCCACATGAGGCGGTTACCCTGTCGGCCATGTCAAACACCAGGCGCGAGATCGCGCTCCAGCGAACGCGAGGATCAACCCTCGAATAGGCCGCATGATTGAGCGCCGCCACATCAGCGATCGTCCCTCCACCTGCGCCGTCGTTCAACAGCCACCGCATATTCTCCACACTGATGTCGATGACTCGATTGCGGAACGGAGATGCGCCATCCCGGGACATGCTCGTCGGGATCTCCCGATAGATATGAAGGATCTCGGGGATATTCGCGACATCCCATTCCCTAGCGAGTCTCGACCACAACTCATAATCCTCGGGTGGTTGCCGATCGGGATCCGTCGAATACAGCCCGACGGTTTTCACGGCGGATTTTCTCAGCATGACCGAGCTATGCACGAACGGGTTGTCAAACAGGAGGTCGAACTTCAAGAGACTATTCTCCGACGCATGCCTGTGGACTCTTCCAGTCGCCTCGGTTCCGGTCACAATCTCCGCCCACGTGCCGACCAGCCCGCAATGCGGGTGAGAATTCATGTACGCCACTTGATTCTCCAGCCTCTGCGGCAAGGACACATCATCCTGGTCTTGCCTCGCCAGATAGTTTCCCCTGGACAGTTCGATGGCACGATTGAGCGTCTCGGCCAACCCCTGGTTTTCCTGACGATAGGCTCGGATTCTGGAATCCTGAAATGCACGGATGACCTCGGCGGATCGATCTGTCGATCCATCGTCGATGACAATCAGTTCAAAGTCTGCAAAGGACTGTGACAGCATACTTTCGATTGCGGCGCGTAAATACTTGTCGCCGTTGTAAACCGGAAGCAGCACGCTCACCAATGGAGTTTCGGAATCAGCCATGCCTCACATCCGCCTCCTCTCCCGGTGAACCTGCGGCCGGCCTTGCCTGTCACGGCCCAACCAACCGTCCGTCACAGTCGTCTCGCTTCGACGAGATACCCGACCGTAAACTCCTCCACGAACACGTCTTTTTCCAATCGAGCCAGACGTCGTGGCAACCAATACAGGAGAATCAGTCGTGTGAGGAGCGAAAGGTGTTGCGGCGCTTTGGAGGCGATCATCCGTCCCACTCTGTAGATTTCTTGCCCCACATGTTTGAGCAATCCTCCAATGGGACGAATCTCTACGATTTCAAAATTGGATTGCGCCAGGACCCGTTGATAAAAGTACGGCGTGTACCCCCCGTAATAGTGAAACGGCTGTTGATGCAGCCCGCTTCCTAAGGGCGCTGTCAGGAAAAGCCTTCCGCCTCTGACGAGGATACGACCAAATTCCGCCACCGCAGCCATGGGCTCCGGCACATGTTCGAGAACCTCCGTGCACAAGACCGCGTCAAAGGATTTGTCGGGAACCGGAATCGCGTTGATGTCACACACGTAATCGATATCGCCGTAGTTCCAGCGCTCCTTTTCCGAAGCCGACGCAGAACCATGGTAGCCGGCAAAATCCTGCGTCTTATAGTCGCAATGGCCGAACAACTTACGATATGGGCATTGTCCCGCTCCCACATCCAGAACCTTTGAGCAGTTCTGTAGAGACGCCGCTTTTTCAGCCACCCAATTCTCACGAGCATAGGCCCCGAAATTTACGATGGTTTCCATATATTGAGAACGCTCCGCGACACCTGCCGTCGTGATCACACGAATCATTTCCATGAACCCGCCGCCAATGCTCGTATGCCTATGCAAATTCCGTTCGTCGCTGATCATGACTCTTGATTGAACGGGCCCTGTTGACCATCGCCGCATGTCTGGGCTACCCCATGACGAATGTTGCACCTCAAGATTTTCTCATGTGCCCACGCGTGCCGACTTGACGGCTATGAACGCAAAGTCGGCGCAAATGGTCTTCTTGAGAAGACCGTGACGAAGCATCTTTGTGTAGGACGCATCTGACTCCAGGCGCTTGATCGGCAGACAAGGATCTCTCATGACCTCGATGTCACGGTAGCCATGTCGCAGCATCGCGCTCATGACCTTGTAGCCGTAATAGACGTATCCGTTCGAATCGACAATCTCAAACCCATTATTTCCTAGAAGCGCCTTGAGCCCGTTGATCGTATAGAGCGCACGATGGCAAGGTCTCCAAAAGTTAATATCTTCAGCGATATCACTCTCGGCATACCTATCGCACGTGATGACCGGGAGTCTCATCAGCAATTTCCCGTTCGGCTTTAATGTTGCCCATGCCCGTCGCAAGAACTCCCCCGGATGATCCAGATGCTCAAATACCGCATTGGAATACAGCACATCGACGGACGCCCTCCAGTCGGAGACGGTTGCAACCCTGTCGGCATAGATCGGATGCCGCGCCTGGAATCGCGTCACAGCTTCCGAGTTTATGTCGACACCATAAATATTGGCCCCTTGGCTCAGGAACTGAATGAGTTCATCGCCACGCCCAAACCCGACTTCCAGCGCTGCCCCTGCACTGCAGATGGTGTGCGCCAACCGATCAAGAATACTCAGGAATCGTCGTGTTGCCTGGCGATGAAACAGTGAATAGAGCCGTTCATACTTGACGAAAGCACTACGTCGATTTGCAATCGGTTTCACGGGAGGCTCCGAATATACCGAGTCGAAATAGCGGTTATTGTCCGTCTCGGCAGTTTCATCGGAAATGTAGTTTGCGCTTTGGCACCCAAAACAGACGGAGTATGTCCCAGCGACCGGATTCATGAGTGGACGCTGGCATGCCTTACAGGATTTCACCCGGCTCGCTCCTGCCTGCTCACAAATCTCTGACCGTGACCCTGTAGGGGGACCGCGATGATGCGGCGAGACACTGATATGGAGAATGCATTTGGCATGCGCATCCCATTCTCAGTCATCGATCTAGGTTGACGCATTCGAAATGATCGTTAATGAATTGCTGCTTGGTCAGTGCTGGCAATTCCGGCACCAGGTTTCTGAACAAGACCACGTACCCGATCAAGTTCTCTGAGGACGAGACGCCAAAAGCCTCCTGGCGAGAATACCGAGGATGGAGTAACCGGTACTCGGCCGGCTGGCACAGCTTGCCCCGTATGAGCTCAAGATTGCAGATTCGCTTATCCACGGTCGCACGACCACTGAACTCCGGCGAACCTCCTCCCCCCTCGCAAAACGTGAAATCGGAGGAACCTGGAACTTGAAAATCATCGATGACTACGACGCAACGTGGAACCCGAGAGACGATCAGCCCAATCTCATCCACGAGAGGCCAATAGTCGTACCAATGGGCATCCAGGTAGAACAAGGGCAGAGGTCCCACGAGGTTCTGATCGATGATTTGCCTAAGAGCCTGCTCAGAACTTGCATGAATCATCTTGACGTGACTAAAGCCTTTCAGCCGCTTGCTGGACGAATGAAAATATGCATCCTTCACTTCACAAGAATAGATTGGGAAACTGAAGGTCCTGGCCATGTATTCGGTTGTGTCGCCCACGTACGTTCCGGTTTCCACAAACGAACTGATCGGCCATTGCGAACAGATGGATAGGACGAGCTGCTGGTAGCATCGGTCCCCGTGAAACGCTCGATTCGTGTCGCCGAGGATAACCGGCCAAGGCGTGTCACGAGACCCCAGCAGGGACCGCACCTTGTTCGTTAAATAACCCATGCGCGTCGCCACTTCCTCCTTACAATGCGAGCCGCTCGGCAGCCGCAACCGGATGAATCTCACTCGACCGAAGATTTACCAGGATTCCGCTGCCCGACGTACGCACAGGCTGCTCTCGAATCGCCACGGAACTGATCGAGACGTGACCGATTCCTTCAACATAGTAAAAAGGCCGCTCATAGCTGGATAGACCCACAGCAAATTGGATCTCGCATGCTGCGAACGGCAAATCACACTCAAATTCCGCACAATATCGGCCAGGGGTCAGATCCTTTGGCGTCGACCAATAGGTGATTAGGGGAACGGCTTCCAACGACATGAGGCCAACCGCTGCAATGACGTGAGGAACCGACCGTGACAAGGAGAATTCCAGATTGATGCGCCAGGGCTCTCCGACCCGAAACTGCGCTTGCGGGCTCCCTATCTCCGTTGAGAAGGTCAATCTGCGTCCGGAACCAGGGTCATGAGGAGAAGACGGAGGCAATACTACCGTCGTGGTCAATTCAGCGGAATTCCTTGAAAGGTAGTGACCGATTACTTCTTCGGTTTCGCCGATCTTCTCGAGTTTCCCTGAATTCAGCAACAGAGTTCGATTACAGAGGGTTCGCACAGCCGCGAGATTGTGACTGACAAAAATGACAGTCCTTCCCTCTTTGACAACCATCCCCATTTTCCCCAAACACTTTCGCTGAAAGGCCACGTCACCTACCGCAAGCACTTCGTCAAGCAGAAGGATTTCCGGATCAAGATGCGCGGCAACAGCGAAAGCCAATCGTACATGCATCCCGCTCGAATAAAACTTCACTGGCGTATCGATGAACCGTTCTACCTCCGCAAACGCGACGATTTCGTCGAAACGCCTCGCGATCTCCGCCTTGGGTATTCCCAAAATCGCGCCATTGAGGTACACATTTTCGCGTCCGCTCAAGTCCGGATGAAATCCGGTTCCGACCTCAAGTAGAGATCCCACGCGCCCGTCGATATCGGCCCGCCCCACGGTCGGCTCGGTGATCCCGGACAGAATTTTCAGCAACGTACTCTTGCCCGATCCATTCCGGCCGATTACGCCCAAGACCTCTCCCCGGTCTACGTGAAAGGAAACATCACGCAGTGCCCACAGTGTTGACGCCCGCCTGTCGCCTGGCTCGCGCGTATCCTGTCGTAACAGGTTTCTCAGCCGTCCCAACCAACGCCTCGCAATCGGCCGGGACAGGTTGGCATCCTGGTTCCCTACCAACGAAACTTCAAATTCTTTGCCCAATCCTTCGACTTCAATCACGGGGGTAGCCATCTTTAGACCATGTCCGCGAGTGTTCGTTCTCTTTGACGGAAAACCGCTAGCCCGGAGAAGAAGAGCGCCCCAGTGAGCACGACCGACAGGCAAAGCATAGGAGGAGATACTGCCTGATCGCCGGTCAGGGCCCATCGAAATCCCTCCACAACCCCGGCCATGGGATTGAGGGCGTACAGTAGGCGCCACTGCTCCGGCACCAGGTTTGTCGAATACACGACCGGCGTGACAAACATGCCAATTTGAATACAGAACGGGAGTGCATACCGCAGGTCTCGATGCCGGACGCTCAGCGCAGAGACCCACAGTCCGATTCCCAACCCTGCGGCCAGCGTGATCAAGACCAGAATAGGCAATATGACAACGGCTCCCGTGGGAACGGTTTCGTAGTAGATCAACATTCCCAGCAGACACAGTGATGCGATCAGAAAATCCGAGAGGCTGGCGGCTATCGAAGAAACTGGAAGAACGATGCGCGGGAAAGCCACCTTGGAGAGCAGATGTTGATTGGCGACGAGACTCGCGCTGGAGGAATTCGCCGTCGACGCGAACAACTGCCAGGGCAACAAGGCAACGTATGCAAAGAGGGGATAGGGGGTTCCAGAAGACGGGACCTTTGCGAGCCAGCCAAAAAGAACGGTGAATACGACCATGGTCAGCAGAGGTTGGATGATCGCCCATATCGCCCCGAGAGCCATCTGTCTGTATCGAACTGTTAGGTCTCGCCGCATCATGAAATACAACAACTCCCGCTGCTTCCACAGGTCCATAAGATTTAACGGGGCCATTCCACTCGTGGGTCTGATTCGTCGTACGGTACTCACGGAGGTTCCCGGATGGTAGAAATCCATCTCTATTTATTCTCTTTCAGAGTGCACCATGTCGCCGTGCTCATATCATCTTCCTTTGCGTCGAAGACGGGAAAACAAGCGATCAAATCTGTGTTGCCAAGTATGGTCTCTCATGACCCGTTTCTGACCGGCTTCGCGGATTCGATCCGATGGTCGTTCGTTCCGGGAATAGAACAACGCTTTCTCGACAAAATCGTCCGGCTCAGACCATGTGATGATTTCCTCTCCCAGCTTGTAGTACTGCGCGTGATCGGGAGCTTCTTGCACAAGATAGAACCCCCCTGCCATCGGGACCTCGAAATCCCGAAGCCTGCACTGCAAGTTTCGAGACCGACATACACTCATTTCACTATGCCATCCGGTGTCTGAAAAGCCCAGATTTACCTGGCTTTGATTGAAGATATCCGGAAGGGATGCATCATCGGATGGACCACGCAGGTCTGCACCTTGCAACTCCTGGAACGGATACCTCCTGGCGTGCTTTCGTCGGAGTGGTCCCAGCAGACTCTCGACTCCCTCAGCCTTCCATCGCGGAAGTCCGTAGTAACGTAGATCATGAAGCACCTTGTACCCATCCCACGCAAAGCGATATGGACTGGGGGCTTCCGATTTCCATCCTCGTCCAAACACAACCGGCTTGATCCCCTTGATTACGCATTGAGCAAGTAAGGCTCGACGGAACGGGTTGAAGCTCCCAGTAAAAGTCACTTCGTATTCACGATGAGCCAACGGTGCCACTCTCCGAAAATAGAAATCTGGATTGGCTGCCATCGGCATCCACTCGATATGAGGATTGTAGGGACGCAAATGCTCAACGTTGGTCAATTGGGCAACAGCCAAAAGATCAAAATAGGGGGCTGTGCGGATGACTCGATACCACTGAAATGCCATATCCACGTGGTAATTGACCATCGGTACTCTCAAGTCACGAAGCTGCCGCGCCGTTTCAACCAGCAGGAAATCGTCATAAACGACGCAAAAGATCAGATCCAGCTTACCCGTTGCCTTAAGACTGCGCGCGAGTCCGAGCAACTGGCGGTTTAACTCATTCCGCTTTTCTCTCCATGGCTTGGACCCCAATTGGCCCATACCGCCAGGGTAGGTGAAGACTTGCAGTTCGTCGCAATAGTGCTGACGTAGAGTCTCGAGGAGATTGATCTCCATCCAGCGATCTGGCGGCAGTATCGCAAGGACCCTCATCCTTGAGTATTCCTGGGTTGGCAATCGTAGCTAGAAGTCGCGCCGCTGGAAGATCAGGCAGGCGCCAGTGAGCAACAGCGCAGCATACAGTAATCCATAGGCTGTCGAAGCGGCCTGAAAGGCGGCCTCAACAGGAATACCATTCGCGGCTTGCCCCTTGACGTTCAAGGCCTCAAGATCGGGCAGTATATAGTACAGGGCGGTCATCATGCTTTCGGCCACTGGGATTTGGCTCTTCTCTGCGATCCCCTTCAGGTCGCTCGTCAGATGCCCAATGATGTAAAGGCCTATCGTCATCGTGGCACTAAGAACAGAAGAGCTGAAGGTTGAGAAGAACATGGCTATGGCCATGACAAGCAACGTTTCCACCAGGATGAGTTCAACCGCCTGAAATAGTGATGCATGGATCGTGTTGCCCGTAAGCCAGATGGTCGCCAGGAACATGACAAACATGATCGTGACGTTGGCAACCACAATGAATCCAAGACCAATGTATTTGCCCAGCACAAATTGGACTCTGGTTATCGGCCTCGAAAGAATCGTGTACACAGTGCGGCGTTCAATTTCTTTCGTCACGAGGCCGATTCCGACGAAGATCGCGATGACGACTGAAACCACATTGATGGCGGCCAAACCAAGATCATTGACAATGCGGGCTTGTTCTCCGATCGTGAGTGTTCCCAACAGAACCGACGTGCCGATGAGGAGAAGCGCAAACAGCACTAGATTGTATAGAATCTTGTCCCGCACCGTTTCTCGGAACGTATTTCCCGCGACAACCATCAGGCTCCACATCTCACACCTTTCGACCGGTCTGTTCGAGGAAGAGCTCCTCCAGCGAACCTTTGTGCGGGATGACAGAGACGAGCTTTCCACCCGCACGGCGAAGTATGGCGAGCAACTCTTCGAGATGCTCTTGCCCCGGAATGATCATGAGGCACCGCTCTCCCCGCTGTAAGATGCGGGTCGCCAGCCGTTTCACGTCCGGAAGGTCATCGCCAACCACCCCAATGCAGACGACCTCGACAGACTGCGCCAGATGTGCGCTCACAAGATCTTCAATGCGACCCAGTGCCAGCACCCTGCCTTTTGCCAGAATGCCGACGCGGTCACATATCATCTCGACATCGGAAATAATGTGTGTGCTGAAGAACACCGTCTTGCCTTGATCGCGAAGACCGAGGATAAGATCTCGAACTTCCTTGCGACCAATGGGATCAAGGCCCGACATCGGCTCGTCAAGAATCACGAGCTCCGGATCATGTATGAGAGCCTGAGCGAGGCCGATTCGTTGCAGCATTCCCTTGGAGAACTTCCGCAAGGGTCTGTTCCGGGCTTCCGTTAGGCTCACCCGCTCCAACAACTGAGGGATGTGCTTCTGCACGGCTTCACGGGGCATTCCTGCGAGCCTCCCGTAGAAACGGAGAAATTCCTCTCCTGTCAGATAATCATAGAAATACGGTGATTCAGGGAGATACCCGATGCGTGCATGCACCGCCACATTGTCGGGAGAATCACCAAGGACCTCGACCTGGCCGCTCGTGGCCTTGATCAGGCCCAGCAGGATTTTCATGGTGGTGGTTTTGCCCGCGCCGTTGTGACCCACAAACCCAAAAATTTCCCCTTGCCCGACTGCAAGTGAGACGTCGGAAAGGACGGTGGCTTGATTCTCCCAAGGCCATGCCGGCTTATACGTTTTCGTGAGTCGATCGACGACTATCGCGTCCATTAGGCTTTACCTTGATGTATGCGGTCAACCTGTGAGTCTGCCGTCCCTGCTTGGGCCCGGCCTGAGACAAAGCGCCTTCATATAAGCGCTTACTGATCATAGCAATCACTTTCGAATGTGCAAGAGTTCTTGCTGAAAGCGCAGCCGAGAATCAGTCCCTATTGATCTGCTTATTGATTTATTGGTCCGACTCGCTGATCCCGGCCACGGTGGGCGTTCGTCAGCTATTACTGGAACTGACCACGCCTGCGGACGGCGATTCGCATCCGCTCTTTCACTTCGCTGCTCCGGACACGCCCCGTCGCGGAATCATAGAGATACTGCCCACCGAACGGTTCCCGCGGCAGTTCACTGAGCAAGCCGGATCCCACCAACAGTTCCAGCCGGTCGGCTCGATGCGAATGAATACTCTGATATTGACTGAGCGCTTGTTCCAATATATGCAGATCCCGTTCAACGATCGATTCTTTGAGCCGAATCTCCAGCAGCTTTCTCACATTCTCATCTGTCGTTTCCTCATAGATCTTTGCTAACAGATCTACGGCCTGTTGAGGCGACTTGGCCGCCACAAACAACTTTGCAGCGAGGCGTGCGAGACCATCTGGAGCTCCAGGCAAACTGGCGGCCTTGGCCATCGACTCAGCTGCCTTGGCATCATTTTCAAGTTCGAAGTAATAGTTAATTCCCAGCAGGAATGGCAGCTGCCATTCCTGAGGATTGTGTTGCATGCCTTTCTCGAGCAAGCGATTGCTTTCCTCAGGCATGACTACCAGGGTACAAAGCGCAAGACTTCCCGCTTCATAGGCGCGCACGAATTTTGGATCGAGCGTCGTGATTCTATCTACCGCGTGGTACAACCACTGCCCGGCGCTCTCGGAGAGTTTCCGTTGCCCCATCACCTGAATCACTTGGAGCCAAAGCAGGTCTGCAGCCACCGCACGATATCCCAGTGAGGCCATCCGCAAGTATTCGCCGTCTGGGAGATGCATCAGTTGCTGAAGTTTGGGCGTCGCATTCAACCTAGAGTGCACCGGCTGCTGGAGCAGCGCGATGAAAAGCGCCAGGAGTGCTCCGACCCCCCAGAGCGCGCGCTCAGATCCGACGGTATTCATCGTTCAGTCCACCGCGCCAACGCGTTCCCGAGAGGAAAAGGATCAACATCTAGGAATTGGCGCTCAAGATCGCTCAACACCTTCCCATCATGCTTCTTCTTGGCAGCGAGGATTGCATTGAATTGTGCTCGCGCATCCTCACTATTTCCACCACGAATCGACAGTTCTGCAAGACGCAGGCGGGCAGGCAGGAAATCCGGCTCGTATGCAACGGCTTGACGCAACCACGACCTGGCTTCCTCTTCTCTCCCTTGGGGCACCCGAATATTTGCCAATTCGAGGTAGCTCAATGGAGAGTAGGGATCGGCCTGGATGGCCTTCTCGTATACTTGCGCGGCCTCATTCAGCAGGAGGGCGCGTTCTTCCTCTGACACACTCTGCTTTGCAAGCACGCCGTATATCGTTCCCAGCCTATACGGGAAGCGCCCGTCCAAGGGGTTCAACCTCATCGCAATCTTTTCCTCAACTACCGCGTTCACCAACAATTGTGGATTCCCAGATTGATGGAACAACTGGAATGATGTTCGTGCCGCTGCGTCGTGATATCCCGATGTGGCGGGATCAATCAGCGATGCCGTCTCGTACCATTGCAGGGCCAGTTCATGCTTCCCGGCGTGAGCCTCTACTTCACCGCGTTGGCTCGCGTACCATCCTGCGGCAGGTTGAACGACAAGCACCGCAAGCAATCCACCGGAGAGCAGAAGAAGCGCTAACCGCAGGGGATGATACGAGAAGGGCACTCTCCACTCCGTCATGCGCGAGTCCTTGAAAGTCCGAAACGGAAAGACGAGGCCTCCGCACACAACCAGCAGCATGACCAACGCCGGTTCATGGAATACCGAATCCACCAGACCATGAGAGAGTATGACGAGTGCTCCTCCAGTCGCTCCCACCACTAGGGCTCGCTCCCAGGGCTTCATGGTGCCGCGCAAGACGATTCTGACCTCTCTCACCCACATGGCAACCCCGATCAGAAAGATCACAATCCCCACCACTCCAAGCTCAACCGCGATTTGCAAGTATTCGTTGTGCGCCGATTCAGCTCGTTTGCCATAGCGCACAATATTGCTTTCAATGGGAAATCGATATTGGAATGACACATACTTGTACATCCCCAAACCAAATCCCAAAGGTCTATCGATGATCCTTTGAACCGAGTTCTCCCAAATCTGGGCTCGACTGAAGGCGTACGGATCCTGTTTTGAGACGAGGCTCATCCGCTCCGTGAGGGGGTTTGGTATCATCACGCCGGCGATGAGACACAAGATGAGGATAAGCAGAGCGGCTTTACCGAACCGGTACCAGCCGATGAATGCGGCAACAGCAACCAATGCTGTCAAGGCTCCCCTGGATTGCGCGAGCAAGAATGCAGCGAAGACTACAGCCCCAATAGCCCCAAGAAACGCTCTCCGCCATCCATTTATCTCGTTCGCTCCAACGAAGAACAGCAGCGCACAAACGAAAGACAGGACCACAACTTGATATGTCGCGAAGAAATTGGGATTGAAGAACGTTCCTTTCGCCCTCGGCTCGCCTAGCCAAAGGTACTGAACGATCCCGAACGCCCCCTCAAGCGCCCCGATTGTCATTACCACTGCAAGAACTTGCTCTGCCATCCGGCATGTCCTCACGCCCTGAACGACCAAGCCAAACAAGATCACATAGCACAGGAGACTTATGAACCATTGCATGCTCGCAGTTTTGTATGGGGCCCACGACACAGTCAGCCCAGACCATGCCAAGAACAAAACGAGAAGGGGGACTATTCGATTCCGCGGTAACCCAATCGAACCTTCCTTTAGCTGATGAACCATCCACAAAAGCGCCGCTCCCAAGAGGGAAAGTCGAATAATCATGAATGGTAAGTGAGTGGTCCCTCCGTCGATCAACGGTGAAAAGATAATGAGGCCACCCAGCAGTATCGCGGACGCATTCCAGGACCGGAGATGCCGCTTCAAACGCGTGGTGATATCGCCATCAACCGACAGAAAAACAGGCAAGGAGATTTCGTTTGCCTCAGTGGTGAGAGCATTGCGTCTTTCCGAGCGTTCGATCATGGTCATTGTAGAATCAACAAGTCCGGCATAGCCGGGACTTGCTTAAAGCACATTGCTGTCAACCCTGACAGGGCCCTGCTCAATAACAAGTCCAGAATTTCTCTTTCTTTCCTGTCTGTCAAGACATTGTAGAAACGGCAAGAGGGAGGAGAATCTTTCGAGATTCCCCTCCCTCTCACTGCAGCGGTGTCTTCAGTCACCGCCTTAGCCCGACGTCTTAGGTCGTCGCGGAGACGTCGTTCTTGTCGTTGGTCAAGGCCCTTTGGTCGTTCATATGCCATTCGTCGCAAGCCACGTCGCCATCGACATTGCCGATCGCCCCTGCCGTAAACCCGGTTGGGCTCGCCGCAACCGTCGCGTTAGTTGCAGGCGAAACTCCGGTATTACAGGATCCGGGGACCACCGCCGGCGCTCCTGGGAATAGAGTGGGGGTTCCCGGGCCAGGACCACCAGCAGTTGCGTCAACCGCATACCAGAAAGAGTAACGCGGATTCCCTGACGGTGTGTAACCGATGGCGCCGATCACCGGCGGAGCATAGGTTTGCGGAGCTGTTTCAGCCTGATAGGCTACAGCTGAAGTGAAGATCGCCCCGAGGGCAACCTTTGCCTCCGCCTGCTTCGACTTGGCCTGATACGCGATGAAGTTCGGGATCGCGATCGCCGCCAAGATTCCGATGATCGCCACAACGATCATCAACTCGATAAGGGTAAAACCCTTATGACTTTTCAACTGCTTACACATTGCTGCTCCTCCTTGTTGATGGTTCACCGACTCCCCCATGAATGATGGGCTGCTGCATCCAGTCATCCTGTTTGTCATGCTGTCTGCACTCGTCCAAATAGCAGGTTCGATGCCGTGGGAGGAGCATCTTGGTTCGTCAAGAAGACTGCTGAATTGTCAATCTGTTATGAACTAATCTGCGGAACGACCCTGTCCCACCCGATGTACCCGCGTTTCCGAGATTCGCTATCGCGTGCCAATAATTGTCTCGCCTATCTATTTCTTATTTCTAAAGCGCATATCGCCCACATGACAGATTGGAGGCGATAGAAGGAGCAGCCCTTGCGGAGCACCGCGTTATGGCAGAGGGGGTCCCCAGCCATTGACGAACTTGAGGTATTCAGTCAGCCTCAGGCCTTGAATCTAGAAATGAGACTTCGGGAGGAAGAGAAAAAGGACGGAATTTTATGGAGAGGGCGCTTGTATCTTCTCTGATACACGGCGTTTAGCCTGCTGGATACGATCTTCTTGGGTAGGGTCTCCCATGCCTAGCTCGCGAAACCGTTCAATCAGCTTGCTGTTGGAAGGATCCAGTTCCAAGGCGTGCAACCAAGCTTCGCGGGCTTCGGCCATTCGGTCCTGCTTGGCATAGATGTCACCAAGATGCTCATAGATCACCGGATCGTCTCCGACAAGTGCCACAGCTCGCTTAATTTCTGTGAGCGCCTCGGCCAAAAGCCCAGACTTGAAAAATGCCCACCCGAGACTGTCCACGTAATAGCCATTGTCCGGTTTCAATGCCACCGCCTGTTTGGTCAGAGAGAGCGCCTGATCGATCTTGACTCCACGCTCGGCATAACTGTACCCGAGATAGTTGAGCGCATCCGCATGGTGCGGATCCAGCTTGATCGCCGTCTCCATCACGCGAACGACGTCATCAAACCGATTCAGCTTGTCGTAAGCTGTTCCCAAGTTGAAATGTAAATCTGCGTTCTTCGGGTTGTGACGAATACCTTCCTCGAATACCTCAGCTGACTTCTCAAATTGGTCCGTCTGCAAATATGCCAAACCGAGTACGATATGCGCCTCAGGCTGCTTGGGATTTAATGCTGTGGCACGACTCAGATGTTCGATGGCTTCAGGAAACTGCTTGAGTCTGTAATACAGTACCCCTAGGTGCAGATGCCCTTCATAGAAAGTGGGTTCGAGCTGAATATTGAAGGTGTACGTTTCGATGGCTCGCTTTGTATCCTTTGACTCTTCATACAGATAGCCTAGGTAGTCCCTCACCTTGAGTTCCGCCGGGCGTGTCTTGAGAATTTGGTTTAGGCGGTCGATCGCTTTGGCATACTCCTTCTGCTCCCCATAGATGAGAGCGACCCTCAATTGCGCATCAAGATCGGATGGATCATCGGCAAGAAGAGTCTCCAACTCGACCATCGCGCCTTTGTAATCTTTGGATTCGACATAGAGACGTATGAGCTGATGTCGAATATCACGATTCTGCGGGTTCACCCCCTGTAGATATCGCCTCAGTATTTCGATCGCTCGATCTCGCTCCTGCCTAGATGCATAGATGGATGCCAAGGCCAGATAGGCCGGCTCGAACGAAGGGCTCACCGCAATAGCACGTTCGAAACTCGCGGAGGCTTGCTCGGGTTTACCAGATTCGAGCAAGGCGCGTCCGAGATGGTAGTGGCCGACTGCCGAATCCGGCGATCTCACCAATCCATCTCGGATCGCCGACTCAGCTTCAGAAGGTCGTTTTAAACCCAGCAGCAAAAGACCTTTGGCAAAATAGGGATCACCGGCTGTCGGATCCTGAGCGATGGCCTTGTCGACAATGCCGATCGCTCGCTCAGTTTGACCGGCGCTTGCAAAGATGCCTGCCATTTGCGTCAGAACATGTCCGTCCTGATCCGGGCTGTCTACCACCTCTTGGGCGTACCGAAGAGCGTTGGGCATGTCACCCAACGAGAAATAAAGCCCTGCCAGCCTGGTTTTGACTGAGCTGGAGGAAGGGTCCGTGGCTAGGACGCTGTGATATTCTCTCAATGCTCGTTCTGTATCCTGTGCCAACTCGGCTTGGTACCCCAGCATAAAATGATAGGCAGCTGACGCATCGGGCTGATGCATGGAAGGATCGGGCTTATGAGGCATTTGAGACGCAGTTGAACTGCTCGACGGTGTTGACGGCGTCGTACAGGCTGGGAATAGGAATGCGCTCAGGACTAGTACGAATAAGGAATACAACGGCAAGATCCGTTTCGCCGGCGCAATATTAGCAGGACAAGGACAACCAGCGAGCCACATGGTGGATAGACGATAACACAGTGCTGCTAAAGATTATACGAAGCGAGGTGGGCGCGGTCAAACGGCTTCTCGATTGTCCAAGCTCTCGAACTTGGCGAATCGATCATGAAAGAACAGCTCCTTCTTTCCGATCGGACCATTGCGGTGCTTGCTCACCAGGATTTCAGCGATGCCTTTGCGTTCAGAGTTTTGATCGTACACTTCCTCGCGATAAATGAACATGACGACATCCGCGTCCTGCTCGATGGCTCCGCTCTCGCGAAGATCGGCCAGCATGGGAATTGGCGGCTTTCTCGCTTCAACGGCCCGGCTCAATTGGGACAGTGCGACAACCGGAACGTTGAGTTCTTTTGCCAATGCCTTCAACGAACGTGAGATGTCCGATATCTCCTGCTGCCGAGACTCGGCGTCACTCCGTCCCTGCATCAATTGAAGGTAATCCACAACCAATAACCCAAGACCCCGCTCAGCCTTGAGCCGCCGAGCCTTGCCACGCATCTGCTGTACCGTAATACCCCCGGTATCATCGATGTAGATCGGAGCCTGTTCCAGTCTGCCAGCCGCCTCAGCCAACCTCCACCAATCCTCCTTTTGGAGCTTCCCGGTCCGCAGTGCGTGGGAGTCGACTCGCGCCTCGGAACTGAGCATGCGCAGAACGATCTGGGGCTTAGACATTTCGAGGCTGAAGATACCGACCGGGGTCCCAGCATGAAGCGCGGCATGGGCGGCCATGCCCAAGACGAGACTCGTTTTTCCCATGCTCGGTCTGCCAGCGATCACGACCAGGTCGGACGGCTGAAGACCGGCCGTCAGATCGTCGAGATCATAGAACCCGGTTGGAACGCCGGTTACCTGCTCTTTGCGCTTGGATAATTTATCGACAAGATCGAGACTCTCTTTGATGATTTGATTGATCGGACTGAAGGATCGATCCATCTTACCTTGTGCGATGCTAAAGACCGACCGCTCAGCGAAATCCAGAAGGTCGTCGATCTGGGTTGCTCCTTCATACCCGCGGGTCAGCACTTCTGTGGAGGTATGGATGAGCTCTCGCAGCAGCGCTTTGTCGCGCACGATCTTGCTGTGATACCGGATGTTGGCCGCGCTGGGAACGATTTGGACCAACTCCGCCAGGTATGCCGCCCCGCCGACCGATTCCAGTTCACCCCGCACCTTTAAACGTTCGGTAAGCGTGATCTGATCGATGACTTCACCGACTTCGGACAGCTCCAGCATGGCATGATAAATCTTCCGGTGAGCAGTCCGATAAAAATCATTCTCGACGATCAATTCCATTGCCTTGGCCATTGCCTGGTTGTCCAGCAACACCGCGCCCAATACGGATTGTTCCGCCTCGACATTCTGAGGAGGCAGCTTCGGTTGGGAAAGGTCGATGTCAGGCGCGGACTTCATGGCGCACCTTTTATGGTGGACGGATGTTTGGCCGCCTCGACGAGGGCGGCAAGGCTTATCTTCTTCGACACAGGTCCGGACGAGCGCCCATTTCGCGCAAGGCTCGTCTCGCGTCCAAGCCGTTCAACAACCGTGAACTGATCACCGCGGTCCTGTCCCGGCATTCCAACGACGACCACAGCTCTGGCTCCTTGTGCCTGACCTTGCTGAACCGCGCTGGTCAGAAGCCGGCCGGTGCTCTTATTATTCATAGTTTGCTGGGCGACACGGAGATGTCGGCGCCGCAATTGAGCCGCGACCTTACTCACGCGTGATACCGCACGCTGAGGTCCTATCACGAGATAGTCGATGCGAGGCGACCCATCGGCCTCTTCCGGAAACGCCAAGGCACGGAACAGACGGTCAACATCGAGTGCGAATCCGGTTGAAGGCAGGTCTGCACCGAATCGGCCGATCAGGTGATCATATCGCCCACCTCCGCCCAATTCTGCCCCCACTCCCGGCGCGAAGGCATCAAAGACCGCACCATCGTAGTAATCGACCCCTCGGAACTCGCCAAGGTCCAACAGCAGTGCATCCTCATATCCCGCTGTACATAATAGATGATAGAGTTCTGCGAGTCGCTCCAATGGCTCAAGCAGAGCCGCGTCTCCGGCTGCCAGAACCCGCCCTCGATTCAGGACCTCTTTTCGACCGGTCAACTCCGGTGCTTCACGAATCGCCATGGCGGCCGATCTTGCGATGCGTTCGGTCTTCAGAATCTCTTCAAGACGAGGTAGATCTTTTCGAGCCGCGGCCTGCTCAGCTCGCTTCTGGGCTCGAACGGACAAGCCGGATCTCGTCATCAGGCCCTTGATGAATCCAACATGCCCCAAGGCGATCGTGAAGGATCGAAGCCCAATCGACTGCAAGCACTCGATCAATATGGTAATGACCTCGGCATCACCGTTCACATCTTTGAGACCAATGAGCTCGGCCCCGATCTGAAAAATCTCTCTCCCACGACCGGCATGTTCAGGTTCGTACCGAAACACCGAGGTGCGATACGTAAGCCTCTGAGGAAATCTTCCGCCGGTCAAGCCCATGGCCACTGTTCTGGCTACCTGGGCGGTCGCATCGGGGCGAAGCAGGAGAGTCCGACCGGTGGTGCGGTCAATGAATTGGTAACAGGTCTCGAGCAGCTCTGACTCCAAGCCGGGCGCCAGCACGTCAAGGTACTCAAATGTGGGGAGAATAATTTCATCGTATCCCCACCGCCCGATCTGAGCCAGGAGTTGGCCTTCGAGGTGACGAACCTGTCGAGCGGCATGAGGGAGGATTGTCGCCATCCCTATCGGAATCAGAGAGCGCTCGCGAGAGGCTGATGCCTGCGCCGAAACGCGGCGAGACTTCCGAGAAGCAGACACCATAGATGGCCGAATGGCTAGCGGAGTTTAGGAAAGGCTCGCAACCTTGACCGAGAGAATATCCTGATTCGACTTGATCGCATTTAATACCGTGCCGGGAAATACTTGGTCGGATCCGATAATCA
Organism: Nitrospira sp.; assembly: GCA_047150005.1. GTDB lineage: Bacteria > Nitrospirota > Nitrospiria > Nitrospirales > Nitrospiraceae > Nitrospira_C. The sequence goes on from AP038806.1 coordinate 792,315, forward strand.
GCAACGCATTTCCTCCGCGCTTTTCCAGTGCACACTGCATTCGAACGATATTGATGCTCTCGTCCCCAAGCACCTTACCCACCATCCCGATGACACCGGGTCGATCGATGTTATGGATCAACAACATGTTTCCTTCGGGGACCACCTCGACCTTGAATTGATCGATTTCTACGACCCGAGGATCCTTCTTATGATAGAGAGTACCGGCGACTTGATGAGAGGCTTTCCCCGCCACAACACGCACCCGAATCAGGCTGGTAAAGTCTCCGGCATCGGAGCTACGAACCTCTTTGACTTCAATTCCACGTTCTTTTGCCACAATCGGCGCATTCACGTAGTTGACAGGGGCCTCCATGACCGGAGTGAGCAGGCCCTTCAGCACGGCAATCGTCAGAGGGGCCACCGATAGGTCGGCAACCTCTCCGCTGTATTCAACAGTCAGATGCTCAAGCCCGCCCTCACACAACTGCGCCTGTAACTTTCCCAATTGCTCGGCCAACGACAGGTAGGGTTGGAGCCTCGGGAGCAATTCCGGCGAAACCGAGGGGATATTCACGGCTCCGCGCGCAATGCCCTTCTTGAAATAATCGGCGATTTGCTCGGCAATCCCGACGGCAACGTTCTCCTGCGCCTCCGTCGTCTGTGCCCCGATATGGGGAGTGCAAATAAAGTTGTCGAGGGTCAGCAAGGAATTCTCCGCTTTGACGGGCTCTTCCTCAAACACGTCAAATGCGGCAGCCGCGACGCGTTTGTTCTTCAACGCCTCGAACAAGTCCCCTTCGTGCACGATGCCTCCGCGCGCGCAATTCACGATCATCACCCCGGGCTTCATCATCGAGATCGTCCGCGCATTGATGATGCCCTTGGTTTCGGGAGTCAGCGGCGTGTGTACGGAAATGATGTCTGCGCGACGGAACAGATCGTGGAGGTCTACCATCTCCACGCCCATTCGCTCGGCCCGATCGCTGGCCAAGAAGGGATCGTAAGCGATCACTCTCATTCCGATGCCATGAGCCAATTTTGTCAGATGGCTGCCGATCTGCCCAACCCCGACGATGCCTAGTATCTTATTGTAGAGCTCGACGCCCATAAACTTGTCTTTTTCCCACTTCCCCGACTTCGTGGAAGTGGTGGCCTGAGGGATGCGTCGGCTCATGGCGCAAATCATCGAGAGAGTGTGTTCGGCGGTCGTTACCGTATTGCCGCCCGGCGTGTTCATGACGACGATCCCACGACGGGTAGCCGCCGGAGTGTCAACATTGTCCAGACCGGAACCGGCGCGACCCACAACCTTGAGTTTATCCGCCGCAGCAAGCAACTCTTCCGTCACCTTGGTGCCGGACCGCACGATCAATCCGTCGGCATCCTTGATCTCTTTGAAGAGTTCATCTTTCGGCATCTTGGACTTCACAACCACCGTGAAGCCTGCCTTCTCCAGAAGCTCGACACCTTGCTTAGAGAGACTATCGCTGACCAGAATTTTCATAGATCTGCCTACTTCACCATCAAAATTTCTTGGGCCTTTGCCACACCGCTGCCGAGCTTCACGGAATGACCGAGACCCTTCAAGACCATTTCAGTCGCTGCGACAGCCATGATGACGTCGAATCGATCCATATAGCCCATGTGCGAGAGCCGGAATATCTTTCCCTTCAAGTGGTCTTGCCCGCCCGCCGCGGTGATCCCGTATTGCACCCGAAGATTCTTATACACCGCCTGACCGTCGATCCCCTCAGGTGCCGAGACTGCAGTGAGCGCATCGCTGGGTGATTCCTTGGGAAACAGCGTCAACCCGGCGGCCTTCATCCCCTCCCTCATCGCCATCGCAAGATTCGCTTGCCGCCAGAAGACCTGTTCCAGCCCTTCGGCTTTGAGCATCTTCAAGACCTCTTGGAGCCCGATGATGAGCGAGACAGCGGGCGTATACGCTGTCTGGTTCTTCTGTTGATTCTCTCGTTCCTTCTTCAAATTGAAATAGAACGAAGCATTCTTGGCCTTCTCGGCCAATTGCCAGGCCTTATCGCTGACGCTGACGAATGCCAGACCGGGCGGCAGCATCAGGGCCTTTTGAGAGCCGGTCACCACAACGTCGACGCCCCAATCGTCGGTCTTGATGTCGAACACGCCCAACGCCGTGATGGCATCCACCACGAGAATCGTATCGGCATGGCCTTTGACAATTTGAGCGAGGGTCTTGACATCATGGGCGACCCCTGTCGAGGTTTCACTGGCCTGGACATAGACGGCTTTGATTCCCGGATCCTTCTTCAAGGAATCTGCAACCACCTGAGGATCAATGGCCCGTCCCCATTCCACTTTGAGTTCGGTCACCTGCGCCCCATATGTCTTACAGAGCTTGCCCCAGCGCTCTCCGAACTTGCCCCCATTAATGGTTAGCGCCTTGTCTCCGGGAGAAAGAAAGTTGGACACGGAGGCTTCCATCCCGCCGGTTCCCGAGGCAGCCAGCATGAGGACATCGCCGTTCGTTTGAAAAAGCCATTTCAATCCATCACGGACCTCCCCGAACAGCTTGTCGAATTCAGGCGCCCGGTGATGGATTATCGGCTTCGCCATGGCCAGAAGCACCTCTGGCGGCACAGGCGTGGGCCCTGGAGCCAACAGATACCGCTTGATCATCGACCCTTCCTCCTGGAGTGGAATGCAGAAAGTGCCCAACGAGAGAAGCCGGACGATACCATTGCCTTCGGAAGAGTGTCAAGGCAACGGCCGAGGTAGATCCGTGTGTTTTCGTGCAGTTGGAGTCGACGGTTCACGAAGAAAATCTCACCGAACTCTTCGCGATTTCTCTTGCTTTCAGTCTCACGCGTCTCCGGCCCATGCTCAGAGATGGACCGCCCCAAAAGGTGGGGGCTTCCCTCGGGTGATTTCTTGACAAGTTTTCCGTCGCTCGATACTCTAGGTCCACATCCTGACAGCTCACATTGGAGTCTGGAACATATTCCATGTCCTCTCTGTGCGTCATACATCTTCTCAGGCGTAGCCTGACCGGTCTGTCCATCCTTGCCGCTTTCTGGACTTTTCCTCCGGTCATAACAGCCCAGGCGGAAGTCTCCACCGTCGTGAGCGAAACCTTTCCCCTTCCGGAAGGGGTGGATGGACAGAGCACAGGAGAAGAGGACGAGCCCGATCCAAATCTGGTCCCGCTGGAAACGGAGGTTCCGAATAACGGCCCTACCGCAGCAGAGGATCAATCTCCTGTGCCACGTACCGAGGAAATCCTGGAAATTGCGCCACTGCCCCATTCGGCGGCATCCCGGTTCGCGGATTCTTTCAATCCTCCTATCGAGACGCTGCCATCCCAAACTCCGGGAACCGGAGAAGTCTCCATTTATAACGTCCCGATTGTGATGGACCCGTCAGTTCAATCCCATATTCGCTATTTCAACACCGCTATCCGTGACCGATTTGAACAGTGGCTCCTGCGGCTCAGTCGCTACCAACCCTTGGTGGAGAATATTTTCGCGGAATTTCATCTGCCAAGCGACCTGGTGTATTTGTCGCTGGTTGAAAGTGGCTTCAATCCCTACGCCTACTCGCGCGCGAAAGCCACCGGCCCATGGCAGTTCATGAAGGGCACGGCGAAGGTGTACGGCCTTCGCGTGGACTCCTATGTCGACGAGCGGCGCGACCCGATCAAATCTACCGTAGCCGCCGCTCGATATTTGCGCGATCTCTACGACATGTTCGGTACCTGGCCGTTGGCGATGGCCGCCTACAATGCCGGCGAAGGCAAAGTGATGCGGGCCCTTCACAAAGCCCAAGCGGAAAGCTTCTCCGACATATCAAAGACTCGCCTGATCAGGAGAGAGACGAAGGAGTACGTGCCTCGGTTCATGGCCGCCACCATCATTGCCAAGAACCCGGTTCGCTATGGATTTTCCCAGGGTTCCACGGAACCGCATCAATTCGAAGAAGTCATCGTGGACCGGCCGCTTCATTTCCTGGCCATCGCAAACGTCACCGGCGTGTCATATGAAGAATTGCGACTTCTGAACCCGGAGTTGCGCCGCGATGCCACCCCCCCGGGCGAGGCCTATCATCTGAAAGTTCCCGTCGGCTTCAAATCGAAAGTGGAGCAATTGCTCCAACGCATTCCCAGTCACAAGTTCCCACCGCTCCCCGCAACCCCTCAGTTTACCTCGGCGAAAACGTCTCGCTGGTACAAGGTCCGCGTGGGAGACACGCTGGAAAAGGTTTCAAAACGGTTCCGCATCCCGCTCAAGACCCTCAAGACCAAAAACAGCCTGACCAGCCCCGTCATCCGGCCAGGTGATTTCCTGGTCATCAGTCGCTAGCCTTCCGCCGGACGCAGTAATTCCCTCTCGACCGTCCAACACGGCATACCCGTTTTCGGGTTTCGCCTGTTATTTCTTTTTCTTGCCCGTTTCTGACGCGGAAGGAGTGGGGTTCGTCGACGCAGCCGGAGGAGTCGAGACCGGTTCCGCCGTCCGCTTCGTATCAAGCATTTTCGTGCGGACCATGGCCTCGTTGGTATAGGGAGAAGCCGGATAGGACTTGATCAGTTCTTGATAGTGCGCAAGGGCACCTTCCGGTCTTGATTGGGCCTCTTCAAGCCGAGCCAGCTCGAACAGCGCTTGATCCTTGTTGAGTGCCCCGGTGGACTCCACGATACTCGCAAAGGCCTTCACCGCTTGATCACGATCACCTTTCAACAGATACGTGTAGGCCAGACGCTGCCGCGCCAACCCCACCAATGTCGGCTGCGAACCGTAGAGCGCAATAAATCGCTGATACGCTTCGATGGCTCCGGGATAATCATTCGCCTGCATCAGGGCGTTACCCAGATGAAAGAGCGCCAACGGAGCCGACGGGGTTCTGGGATATTGGTCCACTACCTGCCGATATTTCTCGATCGCCGCCTTCAATGTCGCATCGGATTTTGCGGGATCGGTGGTCGGCCGGGTCATGAAAAGCCTGGTCGCCTCCCGCTCAAGATCTTGAGCCTTTTGCGATGCCTGACGGTCGAACCAAAACACTCCCCCCACTACGACAACGGCAAGCACTAAGACCGACAATCCGACCAACAGCGGTTTTCGATAGTCCCGCACTCGATGCAGGGCGTGCTCGAGCCCGCTCACAAAATGAGCCTCGTCGACCTGAAGCGTCCTTGCTGGAACCTTGATACGGTAACTCATGGCTGATCCAGGGGTGCTAAGAGATCACTTCCTCCACGACGTCCCCGCGCCTTATACTAAGGACCTCCTGACCTTGTCAATGAGGCGACAGGGTGGAAGCGCACGCTCATGACCTGGGCGGCCGCTGTCCCACGGTATTGGACATCCCCTCATATGTTTGACAAATTGCTTGGCGATCTCGACGCGCAGCACCTGACACGACACCTCACAGAAGTGGCAACTGGTGTCGCACCGGTTGTGAAAATCGACGGACGAGAGATTCTGCTCCTGGCCTCGAACGATTATTTAGGACTTGCCGGACATCCCGATATTATTCATGCAGCGACCGAGGCGACCCGCCGCTATGGGGTCGGATCCGGCGCCTCCCGCTTGGTTTCCGGAACGTTGACTCCGCATAAAGATATGGAGCGAGCCCTTGCCCGCTTCAAGAGGACGGCCTCGGCACTCGCCTTCGGATCAGGATATCTCGCCAATCTCGGCGCAATCCCGACATTGATCGGTCGAGGGGGGCTTATTCTCGCAGATCGGCTGTGCCACGCCAGTCTCATCGACGCCTGCCGTCTGAGCGGCGCCGACTTCCGGATTTATCGTCATAACGACCTAAGCCATCTCAAGACACTGCTCTCGCACAGGAAGGCGGCCCGGCGGACGATGGTCGTCACCGACGGTGTGTTCAGCATGGATGGGGATCTGGCACCCCTTTCTGAGCTGTTCGACTTGACCCGGCAGTATGACGTCGAGTTGTACGTGGATGATGCCCATGGGACCGGCGTGATGGGAGAAACCGGACGGGGTACGCTGGAGCATTTCCACCTCGAGGACGCCATTCCCTTCCATATGGGTACGCTGAGCAAGGCCGTAGGATGCATGGGCGGTTATATCGCCGGCACGGAAACCCTCATCACTTATCTGCTGAACACCAGTCGATCATTCATGTATACGACGGCTCCGCCTCCGGGTGCCGCAGCGGCAGCGATCGCCGCGTTGGATATCATGCAACGAGAGCCACAACGGCGGCAGCGACTGTGGGCTAATCGCGAGAAACTGTGCAATGGATTGAGACAACTCGGGTTTACCATCGGAGCCACTGCGAGTCCCATCATCCCCATCGTCATCGGCCGAGCCGACCGAGCCCTTGCCTTCGCCGAGCACCTGTTCTCGAACGGCGTCTTCGCCCCGGCGATCCGCCCGCCAACCGTCCCCGAATCAACAAGCCGCATCCGCGTCACCATCACATCGGAGCACACCTCGGCGCAGATCGACCGCGCAGTGACCGCATTCCGGCTGGCAGGCGAGTCGATCCGACTGATCTGATCGAACACCGACGAGTCCGAGTCGACGGTTTCTATCGATTTCCTTGATTTCGCAACAGCCTATGGCATGATGACGTTCGCATTCTGTCTTCATCGATCGTCATCCTTTCGCATCGAGGAGCTCATTCATGGATATTTCCAAGCTGCTGACGTTCTCCGCCAAAGAGGGGGCATCCGACTGCCACATCAGTGCCGGCGAGCCTCCGATGATTCGATTGCACGGCGACCTCAAGAAGCTGGATCATCCTCCTCTGACATCCGAGGAAACCCACGCGCTGATCTACGACATGATGAGCGACGCTCAGCGCAAGACGTTCGAGGAGAAGCGCGAGTGCGACTTCTCATTTGAGTTGGGCGACATCGCCCGGTTCCGGGTGAATGTGTTCGTGCAGAATCGGGGCCTTGGCGCGGTGTTTCGAAACATTCCGACCGAAATCATTCCGATGGAAAAGTTGGGCATGCCCCCGATTCTTCGCCAGCTGTGCGACAAGGAAAAGGGGCTCATTCTCGTCACGGGCCCGACAGGCTCCGGAAAATCCACCACGCTGGCGTCGATGGTCGATTACCTCAACAACACCTTCGAAGGTCACCTTATCACGATCGAGGACCCCATTGAGTTCGTGCACAAGACGAAGAAATGTCTGGTGAATCAGCGCGAGCTCGGGGTGCATACCCTCTCGTTCGCCAATGCGCTGAGATCGGCGCTTCGCGAAGATCCCGACATCATCCTCGTCGGCGAAATGCGCGACCTTGAGACGATCCAACTGGCGCTCACCGCCGCCGAGACCGGCCACCTGGTGTTCGGCACACTGCACACGTCGAGCGCGCCGAAAACCATCGACCGCATCATCGACGCCTTTCCTCCCGCCCAACAAGCGCAAGTCCGCACGCAGCTCTCCGAGGCCTTGGAAGCGGTCATCACGCAAACCCTGCTCAAGAAGAAAGCCGGAGGCCGCGTGGCGGCTCTGGAGATCATGGTCGCCACGACCGCCATCCGCAACCTGATCCGTGAAGCGAAGCTGCATCAGATTCCCGGCATCATGCAGGCTAGTCAGAAAGACGGCATGCAGACCATGGACATGGCCTTGGTCGATCTGGCCATGCGCGGATTGGTGACCAAGGGCGAAGCCCAGTCGCGCAGCATGAACCCCAACCTCTTCGGAGGTCCCGCGGTCGGCGCGGCCTGACAGCCGGAACTCGGAACCGGGAGCTCTACCACATGGATGTGCGGACATTGCTCAAGGTGATGGTCGATCAGGAAGCCTCGGATATGTACCTGACCGTCGACGCGCCTCCAACCTATCGCGTTCATGGCTCCACCAAGCCGGCCAACATGCCCCTGTTTACGAACGAGCAGCTCGAGGCACTGGCGCTGGCATTGATGAGAGGTCAACAGCGAGGTGAATTCGAAGAGAAGATGGAGATGAACCTGGCCCTCTACTACAAGGAACTCGGCCGGTTCCGGGTCAATATCTTCCGCCAGCGCGGCAATGTTGGGCTCGTCTTCCGGCACATCAAGGCCGAGATTCAGACGGTGGAACAGTTGAGACTGCCTCCGATCATCAAAGACATCGCCATGACGAAGCGCGGACTTGTCTTGGTCGTGGGCGCAACCGGATCAGGAAAGTCGACCAGCCTCGCCGCCATGATCGATTTCCGCAACGAGGTGCACCCGGGTCATATCATCACCGTCGAGGACCCCATCGAATTCGTCCATAACCACAAACAATCCTTGATCACTCAGCGCGAGGTCGGATTCGACACGCTCTCTTTTCAGAACGCCTTGAAGAACACGCTCCGCCAAGCTCCGGACGTGATCCTGATCGGAGAAATCCGGGACACGGAAACGATGGAAGCCGCCATCACGTTTGCGGAAACCGGTCATCTCTGCATCGGCACCCTTCACTCCAACAACGCCAACCAGGCGATCGAGCGCATCATGAACTTTTTCCCGGTCGAACGGCACGCCCAGATTTATCTGCAGCTCTCGCTCAACCTGCGCGCGATCATTTCACAGCGGCTGGTGCCGTCCGTCGACGGCAAGCGGGTCCCGGCCCTCGAGATCATGATGGATACCCCGCGCATCAAGGACCTGATCAAGAAGGCTGAGATCGATACCCTCAAGGAAGCCATGGAGCAAGGCATCGAGGAAGGGTGTCAGACCTTCGATCACGTGCTGCTTCACTTGTATAAGGAGGAGAAGATCAGCCTCGAACAGGCCCTGATCAATGCCGACAGCGCCAACAACTTGCGGTTGAAAATCAAGCTCGAAGGACTCAAGGGCGATGACGCCATCAACGCCCTCTTGGACAAGGGGCCCAACGCCACCGGCGAAGGCGCGGCCTTCAAACTGCAAGGCGGCCCCCCAAGCAACGTCACCCCCCTCCGAAAACGCTGAATCCGGCGCGCGCTTGAACCTACCTGACCGACGCGCCGGTCTCCCCCGTTTGCCGTTCCAGATACGAGACGATTTTCTCCAAGGCCAACGCGCTCAACTTGGCCCCGTACCAGGTGGGCATAGTGGCGGAGGGATACCCCGGCACCACGAACACACCGGGGTCTATGATCGACTCCGCGATGTACTCGGGAATGGTCGTGGCCGAGCCGTGATAGGAAGGATCTTTCAAGCGAGCCTCGCCGGTGCGTGCAAGGATCAGCGGCGGCCCGACCCTGCCGTTGGCCCCGGCCACTCCCGGAATTGCGTGACAGACGGGGCAGCCGGCGCGGGTAAAGATGACCTCGACCGGCTCTTCACCGGTGACAAGTGGAACCATCCCTGCGGCCAACGAGACCTGAGCGGAATCCTCCAGCGGGGGAGAAGAAGAGGGCGAGGGCGCACGGACGAAGAGGGTCCATAACAGCCCCAGGCCGATGACTGCGACGATCAGAATGCTGACAGTTCGGTCAGACATGCGAGAGGGTCGGTCGACGACGATTTCCAGAGGATGACGGTCCCTACGGCAACGTGACGGGCATGCGGTCGTCCGCCATCATCGATTGCGGAGACCGTGGGACGACGCCTCATTTGTCCGCAGTCATGGCGCACCGGAACCCAATGGTGCGGTCCTCGAATTCCGGTTCCGCGGAAAACCGGGCGGTGACGCGGAGCGCCGGCGGCAAGTCGGCCCATGAACCGCCTCGTATCACGCGCTTTTCTCCCTTGGATGGACCGGTCGGATTCTTCTCGGGACTCTGCTGATAGAATTCACGATCATACCAGTCCGCCACCCACTCCGAGGCGTTTCCCGCCATGTGAGCCAGTCCATAGGGACTCTTGCCTCCGGTCTTGAGACCGTGGCGTACGCTCATCCCTTCAAGCCCACTCGTGACGGAGACTAAGGTGACGGCCTCACTGACCCATACCCCACGATTATAGTTCGCGATGTCGACAAACGGCTGCATGTGTCCCCACGGATACCGGCGCCCGTCGGTGCCGCGTGCTGCCTTCTCCCACTCCGCTTCGGTCGGCAGCCGCTTGCCCACCCATTCGCAATAGGCAGTTGCATCGTCCCATTTCATTCCAACCGCCGGACGGTCCCCGACAGTCGTCGCCGCTTCATCGTCCCATGTGGGAGGTGAATCGTGGTTACCCGATTCCAGAAACTTCCTGTAGAGACTCAGGGTCACCTCGTATTGATCGATATAGTAGTTGTCCAGCAGAACCTGATGTTCGGGCCGCTCGTTTGGGAGTCCTTCATTGCTACCCATTTTGAACGCACCGGCCGGGATCAGAATCATCGGAGCCCCGTCCTTTCCCGCCACCGTCTTGGTGTCTGCCGCCTGCCCGTCCTTCATCGGCTCCGGTGACGCAGCAGCGAGGGACAACACTCCCACCGCCACGGCCGCAAGGCAATAGCCGAACCTGTATCCATTTTCCATCGGCCCCTCCATCCGCGAGAAGTCTGGTCCATGCCAAGGTCCCAAGTCTACTGAGACTGTCGGGCAAACTCAATTGAGTCGCTCATCTCCTGTCCCGCGAGGTTCCTATCCCATGCCCGCGTACTGTCTCGTCTGTAGGCAACCGACTACAACCTATCCTCCCAAAAAGACAGCGATTAATCGACTTGTCACCTGAATACCTACAGTTTCTTCATATGCACGCATTCATCGGACGCGTTTCACCGCTGATTTGCAGGGTTTTCTGCCCTTTGCTTTCTCGCCGCGCGGCACACACATTGCGTAAGGCCTGCACTGACAGTTCGAATAGTTACCCCCTGCGACTTCTTCACGGATCACGAGTTCGCCGACATTCCGGCACAGACTCCTGCCTCCTGTGAGAACCGCCTTCTGCGAGACAGTCCGCTGTCCCGTCGAGGAAGAAGCAAAAGGAGTATCGATATGAAGTGGTTGAACGCGATAGCGGGTGTTCTGATCCTGTGTTCAGGGACAGCAGAAGCGGCGACATTGACGTGGAACGCCAATACTGAGGCGGACCTCGCGGGATATCGTGTCTACCAATGCAGCGGGACAACCTGCAGCAAATCCACCGGAAGCATCCTGACGACATTGGGAAAGGTGACAAGCTTTAATGTCGGAACCCCCGTCGTCACACAATCGTATTTCATCACGGCTTTCGACTCGAAGAACAACGAGTCCGGCAGCAGCAATGTCGTGACGTATACGGCGTCCGGTTCAACACCTCCGCCTCCCCCACCGTCTTCAATACAGGCGGTCCAGCTGACAGTCGTCGGGAATCCATCCACAGGACCGTGGGGCGTTTCAGCCACGATTTCTGACACGCGAGATCTTATGGCGAAGGTGCACTTAGATGGTACCTATCACAACACCGAGAACGTGGCACCATGGAGCTTCCCCACCGATAACGGTGTTTCCGTGACTCTGGCTAAATTCGGCACCGGCATGCATACGGTGGAGTTCATCTTCTATTTGCAGAACACGACGACGGAGGTCGGCCGTGCGAGCATAACCGTACAGGAAGGAACCACGGCTTCCACACCACCGTCAGTGGGGGTCGTCACTCTGATCGTGGTCGGCAATCCAGCGACCGGCCCATGGGGTGTCGCAGGGGAAATCAAGGATTCACGAGACGTGATGGCCAAAATCTACCTGGATGGGACGTACCATCACGTCGAAAACATATGGCCCTACGGCTTCCCGAGCGACAACGGCGTGACGGCCACAACGGCTAAGTTCGGCAGGGGCTCGCATACGGTACAATTCATCTTTTATCTGCAGAACACGACGACCGAGATTGGGCGTGCCAGTGTGACGGTCAACGAGGGCTGAGCAGCGGGAAAGCGCTACGTCGCCTCGACGGTTAGAACTGACATTCATACAGTCTGTCCAGCCATACGGGCAATGCGTGCGAGCGGATAGTTGGAGTCCCTGACTGTTTCTTCGTGTCGATAGGGCTGAGGTCGCATTGTCGACCTCAGCCCTTGTCGTTTCATCCATTCCTTCCCATTTCTTGTCAGCGAGCCATGCGTGACGAGCCGCATGGCATGGATTGCTGAAGCAATCCCTCATCCGGAGGTGCATTGACAGCATAGCTGTTCCTGAGGGAGAACTATCAGACCATGCCTATGCGCCGGAGAGAAAGGGGTGTCGTATGAAATCGTTCCTGCTGCTTCTGGCTGGACTCGCAAGCGTGTCCTGCATCGCAGATCCACGGACGGAGTTCATGGGACCGAATGGCAAGATGGTCGCAGCCGTGAGCTGTAACGGATGGTTCCAAACGATGGACGATTGCCGACAACGCGCCGAGGACGTATGCCCGGCAGGGTACGAGCCGATTCGCCTTGCATCAGGAGCCGAGATCGTTTCGAAACGAGGGGGCGTGGGAGATACACCGTCGCAGAGAATGACGATTGCGTGCCGGTAGCCGTGACACGGCTGCTCGTGAGTTGACCTGTCTTGTACACCGGAAGGGAGGTTACGATGAACAAGGGACGGCTGTTAATGACGATACTCCTGCTCGTCATCACAGGCTGTGAGTCTCACACCTGGCCATTGAGATACACCAATCCGTTGATTGCCGATGCGAAACAAGGTCAGGATTGTAGGCACCTCGTGTTCGGGTTGGGTGGCATGGCGGATGTGACCGGGACAAAGGCAATGCGCCAGGGCGGGATTACCACGCTTCGGAGTGCTGAGTATCAGGTGAACACGATTCAAGGCCTGGGACGCGAGTGCGTCGTCGCGCACGGAGAATAGCGAGGACAGAATCGTCGGCCTCTCACCCCTCCCCACGCGTGACCTAATTGTCGTGGAGCGCAGACAATCCGATCATTCTTGGTAGCCCTCGTCCACTTTCCTTGGCTCGTTTTGACAAGTCCCTCTTCAGTAGCAGACACTGACCAACATCGACTCAACGAGTATGAGCTAGGCACTCGATGAGGCCTATTTCAACGAAGGACCTAGACCCCCACTGTGCAAACGCCGCTGCAAGCGCTGTCGCGATCCGCTTCGGCCCGCTGTCTTGAGTGGGCTTTTGTCTGTGCGCTCCTGGTGGCCTGCTCCGCAGCCAAAGAGCGAGAGGCCCTTCCCTCCCTATCGCCAGGACCGCTTGGATGGGAAGTGCCGCCTCTCTTCTCTGCAGCGGGGCTGCTCACACCCCATTGGCTCAAAGGGTTTCACCACTCCGTTCAAGACGAAGTGGTGAACGACGGCGCCCAATATCATTTTGTGGTGAGCTCAGGATCCGGGACGTTTCCTGCGGTCGGTCTGCCTATGCTTCGAACTCAAGTCATAGAAACCGAGGCCATTGCGGCGTTGAAGGATGTGCGTCAATCGGAGGTGTTTGTCGATGCCCTCAAGTTCCAACTATTACACCCCCTGCAGGGGTTGAAGATTATGCTCACGGAGCCTAGGCGTTTCGGGACGAGTGTCGGGGGCGGAGTCTTGGAGTTTCTCGCCATGCCCGGACAATTTAGCAAGTTTGAGGGGAGCGACCAGGAAGATTCCATGACGAAATCGGCTATCGGCTTTTCGTATCTGAAGCGAAAAATAGCCTTTCAGTTCGGGGTCGATCCCTATTCATCTAATCCTGCTTTGCAGGACGAACTGAATGAATTGAGCTGGGTCGCTTTCACCGCCGATCTCGCCCCTCAGATCGGATATGTGTTTATGCCAGCCAGCGCCATTATGTGGATGACCTTTAGCGCGACTCGCTGGACGTCCTACCTCGATGAACAGGTCCGCGACCATTCACCGAGCGATCTGCGGACCATGGACCGAGCTAAATTGCTGAAGATGGGAATCAGTGAAGAGGACATCCATCGGTTCTTCCTCAACAGTCACTATTCACCGAGACACTCGATTGTCATTACGACGGCGCTAGATGAACTCACCGGTGTTGATGACCGAGAGGCCTTTCTAGCCGTAGCCGGGGAGGCAAATTCTGAGGAACTGGTCTTATTCTACCAGCACGTGGTGGAAATGATGCGCGGCTATCACGTGCACATAGGAGCCGTTGATCGGCTGCTGGTACTACCGAGAATTCCGGCTCTCTATACCAAGAACAAGACGCTCGTGGTGATGCTGCCCGTCGACTATTTGTTTTGGACCTCGCGCGTCGCATCGGTCGCTCAGGCCCTGACGACGCATGTACCCAGTCGACCTCGTATCGCCCAGCGAGAACTCTGGGTCGCCGGGAATGTCTCCCCGCGCGCCAGGCAGGAACTTGAATTGCTTGGATGGACCGTGTACGAGCAGGTCTCAGCAAAGCTTAATCCAGAATCGTGACAGAACACTGATCTGCCTCCATAGCTGGCATCACATACAGCGTTCTACGTCGTCGTCTAACTTCCAACAATTCAACACACAATCCGAGCGCCTATTACGAGGGTGGGCGAACTGCTTTATCCTCCCCGCTGCCCGGCCTCGATTCATTGCCGCGACTCTACAGGTGGTTAAGGAACGGCGTTGTATAATGGCGTATGCGCGTCTGGACAATAGTCTGCCTTATGGCTCTCTTGCAGACCGACTGCGCGACGCAAACAGAACTCATTTCAGGACCGTCCGACACACCGGCAACAGTTTCTGTGGCCCGTGCGATCGCCATCATCACCGGGGAACGAGGCCGGAAATTTCCGCCAGCCATTCGCTCGCTCGAATTCCTGAACAGAGACACGAACGAGCGGTTTCTCGTGCAGACCGAGTCGGACGATAGTCACTTCATGGTCTCGTTGCCACCGGGGGAATACGAGCTTAATCGTGTGCAAATCACTGAAGGTCCGTTTATGTCCATGGCTCAACTGAATGCACATTTCTCCATCACCGAAACACCGATCACCTATCTGGGAACCTGGCGTTTCGGCATCGATTCTCCCAAGTATGGTCGTATGGTGTCGGTGTCAATCATCGAGGATGACGACGAGCGAGCTGACGCTGTTCGAGCTCTCGAGCGTTTGTATCCGGATATGACCGACGCCCTGATCGCAACCGTACTACCGGAACCCAGCGAGCAGCAGGTACGGCTGTACGAAGTCGCCCTCTACCCTCGGATTCCACGGTATTTTCGCCGCCACTGGTGGTAATGCCGGTCAGGGAAGCCGTGACCTGCTCTCTTCGGGACGGCGCAGGCTCAGAAGAACATGACAGAACAAAGCGCTCGTGATTGAACTCGACCGGTTCAGCCAGCCGGCGGATGTCGTGGCGTTGGACGAAGCGCGACTGAAGCGGGAACTTCGGAGCCGGGTGAAGGATGCGAAGACCTTGCTCGACCGCCAACGGTCAGAAGCCCGGCAGGTCCTCCGGAAGCTCTTCCATCAGCCGCTACGGTTTGAAGTGTTCGAAACGGAAGACGGACAGAAGGGCTACAAGGTTACTGGGCAGGGCTCCTACCTCTCACTGCTGCCAGTACGTGACCTCATTGTGGTGTCCCCAACGGGATTAGAGGCTCTTGTAAAGACCTGAATGCCTCGTGGGGTATCCCTTTTAAAGGATTTGTGATCGCCGCCTGACCTGCGGTTGACGAATTTCAGAAGATCCAACCTCAGACAACCTAAGCCTGCAAGAGACCACAAACCCGGATGCTTCCGACATGGGGCCAGATGGCGCCAATTTGTCCTGTCCTGGTAGCAGCGCGGTAGCAGACGAGGATAGCGAACGGCTCGTTCATTAAGAGGCGGTTTTCGTCTCAAAGATCTATTGGTTGATATGGGATTGAGCATAGCGCAATGGATCTGGCGAGACCTTGATGAGACCGTCGAATGGCCCATCCAACTCCAACACTAAGAATAGGGCGCTACTCACCGAAATAGCACAAACGAAAAGGACTGCGAGAACTGTGCCGTTTCGTGGGGAGAACAACCCAAAACTCGTGAACGTAATCGTGAGCCAGAATACGAGGACAGAAAGGAATAGCACAGGAACAGATGATTGGAGGCCGATGGCCGCGAGCCATTTAGCCTGCAACACCGTTTCAATCAACTCCGATGCAGCGGGACTGGGCAGCCCGCTGCGAATTATCGCCAGGCTGGAGAGCTCGAATTGCCTCAGCCACCTCTTCCACTGATGCGAAGCTGATTTTCACTGGCCGTTGATCCATATGGCCGGATTCTGATAGGTCATGTGACCAAATTGCGTCGATTCGTGCGGCAACTAACTCTTTCAAGCCCTCGCGAATCACGCCGGTCTCAGATCCGTAACGAGCGAGGGCACGGTCCACAGCGAGGATGTTCATGGCCGCCTGTTTTACTGCTGCACTGCCTGAATCAAACGAGCTTTTGGCAGCGGCTGTCACGAGGCCTAGAACCAGCGCGGTCATTGTGGCGATCAGCCCGATCCCAACTTTCACGGTGTCTTTAGATTCGGCTTCCACGTGATCCTTGGGCAAGATGGAACGCAGCCACATGCCCAAGACCACACCCCCGAATACACAGGCGAATACCGCAAGGCTGGCGCCAATAGGACTCACCTTGGGATGTCCTTAATACCTTCTTCTTAGACCCGTGAATGAATGAGCAACAAACTGCGAACAATCAAGCAGGTGGTACTGTAGCGCGCAGTGAGGTGGCACCCCGGACATCTTGTCCTGATAGCGGCGAGGTGGCACAACGACGATAGGTTCATAGCTGTGCGGCCTCACGGCGGGCAAAATACTGATAGGCGGCCACGCTGAAGAAATTGGTGCCCACCGCGATGAAATTCCAAAGGACAACGGGGCGTGACCCGATCAACAAGCCATAGTAGACCCACACGATTTGAAACGTGCCCATAATCGCCGCCATTCGCGGATTCATGCCTTTGCTTGATCTGCGTTTCAGCATGGCGATCAAATCTGGCAGAGCCGCAAAGGTCGTTCCCAATCCTGCGATGAAGCCCACGACTTCTGAGCGGCGGAACCGGGGGAAGAACAGACTCTCTGTATCCTGGATGCCCAATTCCGCACAGCCTGCAAGACTGGTCACGATACAAAGACAAAACAGGATGTGGGGTCTTTTTGGAGAATCCATCTTAGCTCCGTGTTACGAGACGATGCTCATCTCAAAGACGTGATACCCCCAACCCGGCCTGTCGAGGAAGAGGCCTCGTGCCTGAAGATCCTCTCCCTTGTAGTCGTACGACGCCGCCGGGGACATCAAGTCTGAAAATCGCACCGTGTGGCCTGGGAGATCCGAGAATGGAAGCCGGACATGGCACTGACTCTGGTTCGCGGCATAGTTGACTGCCACAATGAGCCGTTCTCGGTCTCCTCCTTGCCAGAGAAAAGCCAGGAAGCAATCACCCGTCCAGTTGCCGTCCCATCCCGGTGCACATTCAAGTAATTGCCACTGACCGTCGCGCACGATCTGTCGTCGAAGCACCTCAAGGAGCTCGTCATAAAACAAATGGAGCGTGTTGTCGGGCGTTTCCTGCGGCGCCCTCACCAGATGTGGCGAAATGCGCTTTCGTCTACCTTCAAACTGTCCCTGATGGAAGAAGCGCAGCCCCTGCGATAAGAAGGTAATCACCGCGGCAGCCTTGTGCATATCGGTCGCAAATGTGGCGGCAGCTCTGGGTTCGTCATGATTTTCCAAAAACCTCGCCATTTTGGTCTGATAATTGGGGTCCGCGCACAAATGCTCTCGAACCGGCCTGGCGTGGCCCTCACGCAAGCGATCGTACAAACGTTTGTCGTAGGTATAGTCGAACCCCTGCTGCTGTAAGGTCCATTCGAGGTCCCAGTAGACCTCAGCCATGAACAAGAAGCCGGGGGATTGTTTCCGGACTCGTTCGGTGGCTTTTGGCCAGAAGAGGTCTGCTTTCCGCCCCCAGGTGCGCTCAAAGACGTCGGGCAAGACCAGCATGGCCATATCGCAACGGACCCCATCACATTGCCGGGCGATCTTGAGCAATTCGCCGATCATGGCCTCTTGCGTGGCGGCATTGCTGTAATCGAGCTGCAGGGTATCGGGCCATCCAGCGAAATAGGGATCACGCCCATAGGCGAGAATCATCTCGCCGGCTTTCCGCTTAATGCGCGTATAGTTCTGCGGCGCATTCGCCAGATCCTGTTCGCTCCCGCTCACGTAATACTCCGGATGTTCCTCGACCCATGGATGATCCGGACCCGTGTGATTGGGCACGAAGTCGAGGAGCAGCTTCAAACCTCGATTTTTGAGACGTTCGCGCAGCCGTGCCAGGGCCGGATCACCTCCCAGCGCGGAGTGGACCGAGTAGCCGGTGATCGCAAATCCGGAGCCGGGAATATCCTCATCACGCAAATCGGGCAGCGTCTCTTCGAACTCTCGGCGCCATTCAGGGTTGGTACGTGAGACACGCTTCGCTGCCTCACCCGTTTGCCAGACGCTCAAGAACCAGATCCACTCGAAGCCGAGTTTTGCAAGTTGATCGAGTTCAGCATCAGGAATGTCGTCGAGCGTTGCAGGTCGGCCGAGAGACTTGGACAGATCCGTGAGCCAGACCCGAGCGTTGATCTGATAGAGAAGCGGATGACTCGAGGACTTTTTCGATTTCATGAGTTCCCTCCCGCGGCTTTAAAGGCTCCCAGCTTGCCCCCTTGGAGGGCGGTCTTCGGATCCAGAAAACCGAAGAGCCGGATGAGGCTGGCGACCAACCCCGTCCAGCCGGTCTGGTGACTGGCGCCGAGGCCGGCGCCGTTGTCGCCGTGAAAGTATTCGTAAAAGAGAATGTGGTCCTTCCAATGGGGATCCTCTTGGAATGTTTTGGCTCCCCCGTACACGGGACGATGCCCGTTGCCATCCCGGAGGAAGATCCGCGCGAGTCGGTCGGTAATCTCCTTGGCCACGTCAAACAAGTTCATCATCCGACCCGATCCCGTCGGACATTCGATTTTGAAGTTGTCCCCATAATAGAGATAGAAGTTCAAGAGGGCGCGGATGATGAGGCTATTCACCGGCATCCAGATGGGGCCTCGCCAGTTCGAGTTCCCTCCGAACATTCCAGTGTCCGACTCGCCGGGCAGGTAATCCACGCGATATTCCTGGCCCTGGACATGAAAGATGTAGGGATGTTTCTGATGGAATTTGGACAGCGAACGGATACCGTAAGGACTGAGGAACTCCTCCTCGTCGAGCAGCTTCGTGAGGATGCGGCGAAGCCGCTCCTCATTGAGGAGTGCCATCATTCCCCTGTCCTCCACCCCGTAATGTCCTGGACCGGTGGGATGGATGGACTGACTCAATTCGGGCATCGTCTGTACGCGCTCCCGATAATGCGCCACCGTTTTAGGAATTCGGTCGCGTTGCCACGGTTCGATGATGGTCGTGGCGCACAAGGGTAGGAGTCCGACCATGGAACGTACTTTAAGCCTCGTCGCACTACCGTCGGGGAGCCGGAGGATGTCGTAGTAAAATCCGTCCTCCTCATCCCACATGCCATCGGCGCCGGATTGGTTCATCGCTGCGGCGATCCACAAAAAATGCTCGAAGAATTTCGCGGCTACGTCGTCGTACGCAGGGTCCTCGGTCGCGAGCTCTACGGCGAGTTCGGCCATGTTCTGGTTGAAGAGGGCCATCCAGGACGTGCCGTCGGCCTGTTCCAAGTACCCTCCGGTGGGCAACGGGGCGCTGCGGTCAAAGACGCCGATGTTGTCGAGCCCTAAAAACCCTCCCTCAAAGACATTCTTGCCGAAGCGGTCTTTCCGGTTCACCCACCACGTGAAATTCATGACTAATCTCGCGAAGGCTGACCTGAGAAACTGGGTGTCGACAATACCCCGTCGCGCCAGAAACAGCGTCGCCCAGGCGTGGACGGGCGGATTGACGTCGCTAAAGTTCCACTCGTAGGCAGGAATCTGGCCGTTCGGATGGAGATACGTCGGGCTGAGCATCAGATCGAGCTGCTCTTTCGCGAACGCAGGATCGACAACCCCAAGCGCAATCGTATGAAACGCGAGATCCCACGCGGCATACCAGGGATACTCCCACTTGTCGGGCATCGAAATAATGTCGTCATTCACCATGTGAAACCACTCGCGATTGCGAATGATCCTGCTGCCTTTGTGCAGCGGGTGAGCGTTATGCTCGTCGAGCCACTGGTTTGCGTCGAAGTAATAGTATTGCTTACTCCAAAGCATGCCGGCGAAGGCCTGGCGCATCACGCTGGCCCGGTCACGGTCCACCTTAATGGACGGCGGAGTCACACTGTCATAAAACTCATCCGCCTCTTTCAGCCGCTGCTCCATGGTGGCATCAAACGTCCCGAAAGGAATAGAGAGCCTGCCGGGTTCCGTCTGGGTCAAACGAAGCCGCACCACTTGGGTGGCTTCAGGACCGACGCTCACTTGATAGTGGGCTGAAGCCTTCGTGCCGCCATCCCGATTCACCACGTCCTGCTGTCCATGAACGATATAGTTGTGAATGCCGTCCTTCACATAGGCGCTCTGGTTTTGTCCTCCAAAGAGTCGTGCGTTGTTTGTTTCGTTCTCGGTAAAGAGCAGCGGAACCGTTCCCTCGCAGAACAAATAATAGTCTTTCAGCTCCTTTTGGAACAGGGGATCGGTGTGGTGCGCATAAATCACACTGCTTGTTGACGTCTTCACTGGCTTCAGCACGGGTTTCGAGCCGCCTTTTGCCCACGACCAGGTGTTGCGAAACCACAGGGTCGGCAGCAGATGCAATGTCGCCTTCTCTCTCCCACGATTGTGGACGGTGATCTTGACGAGGATGTCATCAGGGGAGTCTTTCGCGTACTCCACAAAGACATCGAAATAGCGATCTTGATCAAACACACCGGTGTCGAGCAGCTCGAATTCCATCTCGTTGCGGCTTCGGCCACGATTGGCGTTGACGAGATCACCATAGGGAAACGCGGTCTGCGGATATTTGTAGAGATATTTCATGTACGAGTGTGTGGGCGTGCTATCGAGGTAGAAGTAATATTCCTTCACGTCCTCGCCATGGTTGGCTTCACTATTCGTGAGGCCGTAGATTCGTTCCTTTAAGATCGGGTCTTTCCCGTTCCAGAGCGCGAGCGCGAAACATAGTACTTGATGGTTATCGGAGATCCCGGCGAGTCCGTCCTCACCCCAACGATAGGCTCGCGACCGGGCCTGGTCGTGACTAAAGTAATTCCACGCATCACCATTGTCACTGTAGTCCTCACGAACAGTCCCCCATTGCCGCTCGCTCAAATACGGGCCCCAGCGTTTCCAGTTCTCACCATCATCCGACAGTCGAGTATGCTCAGGGGTTGATGCCATCATGTCCTCCGTGGTGTCAGCGGTTTTCTACGGCAAACATATTCTCGCTTTTGTAGCCAGTTGGTCATGTGTCACCTATCCACACACATTGATGCTGTAATCAAGCGGCTACAGAGGTACGGCAAACGAAGTGTAATTGGTGGATCCGTATGGGACATCCATAAAAGAATGCTCCTGAATCCCAAGAAGGGGGAAAAATAATATTGCGGCCCGGAACAATAGTCAAGTTGATGTTGAGCCCTAAGGAGGCTGGTTCTGTGCCAAAGTTTATGTGATTCCTCAAGGAATATGCACCGTTAAAAGCAACAGATGCAGAAGAAGAGTGGGCGAGCGTGAGGGAGCATTTCCGTCGCAGGACCAGTGCCATGGGGTGCTAGCCTGGAGATCCTCTGGTGAAGTACCTGCCTGCACATGGTCAGGGATGGCTCTTTGATACCTAGTTGACAGTGTGATTCTTTCAGGTGTAGCTTGCTCCCCCCTGACGTTCCAGTGACTGTGGCTGCGACTTTTTGGTTTCAGCGCGTCACTTGCGTGTCAATCTCGACGCAGCCCCTTCACTCCTACGCCAGAGTTCTTAAAAGACATCTGCAGCATTCGCAGTGAGCGTCCGAACTACGACTGGAGGAGATATGGCGGCGCCACGACCTGTCATCGCTCGCATTCTGCATGCGGTCAAACAAGCGCAACCGTGTGATTTGGATAGTTTGGAGACCGGTCTACCGGAACTCTCATGGAATCAGGTGTTTGTGGAAATTGATCGCTTAAGCCGTGATGGTGCACTAATTGTGACCCGCGACGGCCGTGGTCAGTACATGATCCAGTTGGCGGCGCACAAAAAAGGGGTTATCTCCCCTCACGCCAGACATTAATTGGTGAACGTTACGCACTCCTGCCGATAATGAGATAGCTGAGTGGATAGGGTAATTTTACCGCCCATGAAGCTCGCTCCCGTGAGCATCCTGTCTATTTTCATCTGCCTGTTGCTTTATTCCTTTGCTTCCGCCGCGCAGCTGCCTGAAGGACATGAACTGACTTCGTCCAGTATCCTCAAGCCGTGGACGGGCGATCTCGATGGGATGGTCGAACGGCGCGTCATTCACGCGCTTGTGGCACCATCTCGCACATCATATTGATGACGGCGCAGGGCTACCAGGAATCCCCGCTCGATCAGGAGGCCCGAAGCCAAGTCGGCGCGATCGGAGTGATGCAACTGATGCCCGCGACCGCAGCTGAGATGAACACAGGTGACGTGACGAAGCTTGAACCGAACATCCACGCCGGCATTAAATATATGCGGTTCCTTCGAGACCAGCATTTTGAGAGCGAGCCGATGGACGCGCGCAATAAGATTCTTTTCCCGTTCGCTGCCTACAATGCCGGACCAGCCCGTGTTCAGAAACCCAGGACAGAAGCGAGGCAGCGTGGGCTTGATCCGAACGTCTGGTTTAACAATGTCGAGATTATCGCTGCGAGGCGGATCGGCGAAGAAACGGTCACTTACGTGGCCAATATCTATAAGATACTATGTTGCGTCCACGCTGGTCGAGAGCAACGAATTGCGCAGCAGCAGAAGGACCAGGGCGCACTCGCACAACCTGTTTCTACCCCTCGTTAGTCCATCTGCCAAACATGATGTCTGCATGGGCTGGCGGCTATCCCTTTCGAAAATTAGCTCTTGCCTTGTTTGAAGGATTATCGGACTCTCCAGCGTACGTGTTCTCGTGTTTTCGACCTTTTCCTTCTCGCCACGACCATGACAGGAGGAGGGCCAGTTGATGCGCCAATCAGCTGCAGGGAAAGTGCTCGTCTACATCCTGGCTGGAATCGCTGGTGTCATTGGAGTGCTCATCGCCATTGCCTGGGTCACAAGAACGCCGCTCTATATATTGAAAGCGGCCGACGTGCCGGAGTGCTTGACGCCGGCTCCCGATCGAGAGGTGTTGATTGGTCTCGCCGTCTCAGGCGGAGGCAGCCGGGCGGCGCTCTTCGCGGCAGGTGCGTACGAAGCGTTAGCCAAAGTTCGAGTCGGACCAGAACAGCAGTCGCTGCTGGAACAAGTGTCCTTCATTTCGAGCGTGTCGGGCGGCAGCATGGCATCCAGCTATTTCGTGGCACACAAACCAGGGCATGCGGTGCCCGTTCTAGATGCAAGTGGGCGCGTCACGGAGGAATATCAGACATTCTTCGATCGGTTCAAAGCAGACATGAAGTTTGATCTCGAAGGCCTCATCCTCCGGCGTCAATTGCTTCGTCTGCGTTGGATGAACCCAGCATGGACGGCCTGGTCTTTGGCGGAATTGCTCGATGAATCCTTTCTGAAGGGCATGACGCTTAAGGATGTGGCTCAGCGCGAGCAACAACACGACAGCCCGTACCTGCTGCTGAATAGTACGCTCTACAATAATGGCCGCCGCTTTGTCCTGAGCACATTACCCCGAGAGGCATCAGAGTACGATGTGTTCGCTGATCTCAAACGGGTTAAGGACGGGCGCCAACCTGACGGCGACAGTGAACGTCTGTTGCGCACCCGGTGGGAAGCCTTGCAATCGGTCACGCCACAAGATATCAAGCTCGATACCTGTCGAGTACGACTCGCCTCTGCGGTTGTGGCTTCGATGTCGTTTCCTCCGGTTATTGGTCCCATCAGTTTCCAAGTGGAAGGGCAAGATCAATACTGGCATGTTGGCGATGGGGGCTTGGCAGACAATACAGGAGGGGAATCGCTCCTGATGGTGTTCTTAAAGAAGCTTCAAGAGGGCAAAGCGAAGCGGGCCCTCATTATTTCCTTCGACAGTTCCTTTCCGTTCTTGGTCGGGGGCGAGGAATTGGGTCATCGGGCAGAAGGGTTCACGCTGTTCAGTTACGACTTTTCTCGGATTCCAAGCATCATGGAGGAGCGGGCGACCGCGTATCGATCCTGGTTCTTACGAGTGGCGCAAAGACAAGGACTCATTCCTGACCAGAGCCGGCTTGCGTTCATCACACTTCGGCACACGGACGCGGAGTGGAAGGAGGACTTGAGCGATTTGCCCGAATCCTGCCGCGCCGATGACAACAAGATGAAGGCACCCCGAGAAATCGTCCGTCGTTTGGCCGGCATCGCGACGCGGCTTTGGCTGGCTTCTCCCTGTGACCGTGATTTGACGCTCGCTGCGGCCGCGAAGGTGGTCGCTCAGAATGAAGGGAAAATCAGGAAGTTTCTAGAAGCGCCTTTGCCACCGCAGGACGCGAGGACCAGCGAGCCCGCTCAACACCGACGAGTACCGAAAGGAGTCTAATGATGCAAAAATGGATGGCGCAATAGTGAACATCCCTATCGGCGTAGAGTGCGGTAAGGGTCAAAAACCATTTGTTTGTGAACCGCCCCAATCCAGATGTTCGATTCCTGGCAAACAAATAATTAGATGATGAGAAGAATGGGGATTGTGGCCCTCCCTTATTAACGGATGATCTGCGGCTTGTTTGTTCGCTCCCCTCCTCAGATCTCAGCACTTACCAATCAGTTGGATGATTCTGCTACCCGCCTCCTACCAATAGTCGGATTTGAGATGCCTCTGAGAATCGCAGATCGTAGCTTCGATGTGTGGGGAGGAAAATCTCTTGCGGACTACGTAGTTTTACCTGGTGTCCCCAACGGGATTGGAGGGCTTTTGTAAAGGCCTGAATGGGTCGTGGGGCATACCCTTTAAGGGGTTCGTGAACGCGGCCTGACCTGCGGTTTACGAATTTCAGAAGATCCCACCTCAGACAACCTAACCCCACAAGAAACCATAAGACAAGATGCCGCTGACATTGCTCTAGGGGGGTAAGTTGTCCTATCCTGGTAGCAACGTGGTAGCAGATGAGGATGAATAACCGCACATCGGGTAAGCCCAAAGGAATCTATAAGGAACCTACGGTGGACAGTGCGTTAAATCATTCAAGATCGATGACCGCCGAACTGATCCGCGTAGAGCGAAACAAATTCCCTGACGCTCATCGCTGGCTGACCAGTTATCCGCTTTACGCCGTCTGCCATTCGGTCATACCGACCCGCACGATGTAACTCGGCCATCGTTATGAGATGCTGGGCCAAGTGCTCAGGCACTTGCGCCCTTTTTAGGTTTCGCTCCCAATCCTCGGGAGGGATGTCACGGTAGGTGACCTCCCGATTCAGCGCGTCTGTGAATTCCTGGGCGACTCCGTGCAGGTCCTGTGACCTGAGGCCCGTAAGTTCGTATGTCTGGCCTAGGTGTGACTTGGGGTCGGCAAGAACGGCAGCGACGACACGCGCCACATCAGCAGCAGCAACCGGAGAAGTCTTCCCCCGTCCGAACGGCAACTCGATGCGGCTGTGGTCGCGGACCGTCGGACCGGCCAGAGGGAAAAAGCTCTCCAAGAACATCGTCGGTCGGATGGTGACGACCGGCAAGCCAGACCAGGCAAACGCCTGCTCACTCAGCCAGTGCTGCCGCTGCTGGCGGCTTGGGGTGGTGTTCTGGATACTCATCTGCGAAACAGTCATCTGGGACATGTTAACCAGTGCACTCACCCCGACTTCTCGAGCGACTGTCGCCATGGTCACCGCAGCCTCCAGGTACCCGGCCGACAGCGACATGCCGAAGTACACAGACTGGCAACCCTTCACGACCCGATAGACGTCTGCCGGTTCGAGTAAGTCTCCGACTGCCACCTCGGCGCCAGCGGCCCGCAAGGCCGCAGCCCGGTCGTCCTCTCGGCGGACCATGGCGCGAACCGGCAGACCGCGATCGAGGAGCAGGCTGGTCACGCTTCGGCCAACTGCCCCGAGGTGACCGGCTGCCCCCGTTACAAGAATGGGTCCGTTATTTAGCAATTTCCGCCTTTTTTCGACGCCGCGCTAGATTATGGGAAAGCCTCCCCACCTTCAGTGAGGATGCGCTCCCTCAGGAATGGTGAACGTCACTGTCTTGGACTGCTGCTCGGGGACACCCTGATGGATGGCGCTTACCAATTCGATCTGGATCTTGTGTGGCCCGGGTGGCAACAGGGCCACGTCGATCGGAGCAGTACTCATGTGCGCCCACAACCAAGGGAGGTCGTCCACGTGTATGTACAGATGTCCAACCCGTGGAGACGCGTTGAGGTGGTCCTTGCCGGACTCCGGCCCGATCTTCACGTTCTCCGCCCGCCACGTGATCCAGACGATCCCCTGAGCCAGTAGCTCAGGCACCGGAGGATCGACGATCAGTTTGGCGGGAGGCTTGTTGCTCGGTGTAGATGTTTCGGCACTGGTACCTAGCAAGCTCTCGAAACCAGGTGAACTGTCAAAAGTAACAGGAGGACCAGGCCTTGGGATTGTCCCTAGTTCTGATCTCAAACTCTCCTTTGTTTGAAATGAAGGTCGCTATCACATTAGCCGAGGAGAGGAAGGAGGGAAACGTGCGGGGCGGCAGGAAAAGGCCGCGAGCGACTTATGGTAAGTATTCTCTCGTTCAATTCTGACTGACCCAGGAGTTGCCCTGGAATCGGAGAATTCAGGGGCATAATATACATGACTGGACAGCTCCAGCAACGCTGCTTTCGAAGGAGGACGCTATGCGGATTTTTGTTGCCGTCGACGAGTCCGAAAACTCTCATCGGGCTGTCAAGTACGTTGGATCTCTTTTGCACCGGACACCTGACGTGGCCGTCACGCTCTTTCATGTCCTCAAGCCTATACCTAGGGGACTGCTCGAGCATGGGGGATCGGAGAATCCGATCGTCGAAGCACAGATGGATCAGCAATTGCACAACGAACAGGCAGACTGGATTCGGAAGGAACGGGAATCCGAGTGTCATGTCCTGAAGAACGCATGCCAGATCTTGAAAGAGTCCGGATTTGACACGCAGCGCGTGACCTTGAAGTTTGGCCACGAGGACGACATCGCGAGAAATATTGTTGAAGAGGCGCGAGGTCACGAAACGATCGTGGTGGGGCGACATGGGACGTCCCGGATCAAACGTCTCTTCGGCGGCGGAGTGACCGATCAATTACTGCGCGATGCAAAGGGCTTTGCGATCTGGGTCGTGGAGTGAAACGGTGTTTGCTATCGCCTCCCCCCAAGTTCTGGTAATCGAGCAACGGGGTCGTCAGCAAGACCGGCGCCACGGTTGCCTGCGCGGATGGCGTTGCTGATCAGCGCATGGCAGAGATGATGATGGTTATCTGATCGTAGCCTTGATGTTTTCGCGGCGAGGGAAAAGCTATTTGCAGACTAAGTAGTTCTACCTGGTGCCCCCACCGGGATTAGCGGGCTTTTGTAGCGGTCCTGATCGCTCATGGGGCATCTCTTTCCGCGGGTTTGTGAATGCCGCATGACCTGCAGTTTACGATTTTTCAGAAAAGCCGACCTTAGACCACATAAACCCACAAAAGCCCTAAATTTGTCATGTCCTGATAGCACGATCGTAGCAGACGATACCTAGGCTAGGTCTGGGCGCACCCTCGACCACAAGAAGCCAGAGAAGCGATACGACAATGTAAATGCCGCCGTACGCCGCAAAGGCCCTCCCGGCAAACGCAGCGTCAATTCTGGTCAAGCAAAGTGCGAAAAGCACTAGGCATGGGACTCCGGCCGCTACCCACCTAGATGTCCGATCCAGCCGGAGCCATGCCCAAAACGCAAAGCATCCCGCTATTTCAAAGATTGGAGCGAGAAGATACAGACTTGTTGTGCTAACTGCTGTCACTTGTTTGGTTCCTTACACGCACACCGTCACACGCAAGAAGGTCGCAGGAATCGATGTGATGTCTTGACGCTGGCTTGCGTTTTGGCTGGTGAAGAGAGTCTCCAACTCCTTTTGCAGTTCGCCGGCGCGGCCGTTCTTGTTCGCCGCTTCAAAAGCGTTCATGGTGGGTCCGTAGTACTGTCTGAAGGTCTCAACGAACTCCGAGGGCGTGCCGCGATAGTTGAAGGTATAGGTATCTCTAACAAAAGAGATCTTCTCCTGAGCAATTCCTGCCTTGGCAAATCGCTCGATCACGTTGATCTCGATCCCCCACGTCATCGGACTCACGAAGCCCTCGGGCGGTGGAGGTGAGTAGGCCGAACTGGTTTTCAGAATTTGCGCAACCAGTGTGGGATCGTTGGGAATCCAGTTCCCCATTACGATCCGGCCGCCAGGTTTGGTCACGCGCACCATTTCGTTGGCCACGTCAAATGGTTTGGGGGCAAACATGGCTCCAAAGATACTTACGACAAGATCAAACGTTTCGGCTTTCAACTCGTGTAACGCGGATGCATCCCCTTCCTGGAACCGGCAGTCAGCGAGTCCTTCCCGCTGCGCACGCCTGTTCCCGGCCTCAACCAGATTGCGCGCAATGTCGACGCCCAGCACGTCCGCTCCGAGCCTGGCCGCGGGCAACGCCGTTGTACCGTCGCCACATCCGAGGTCCAAGACTTTGAGCCCCGCCGTGATGCCGAGGCCCTTGACGAGAGCTTCTCCGCTCTCGCGCATGGTTGCTGCAATCCGAGTAAAGTCACCCTTTTCCCACAATGCTTGATTTGGATTCATGGGGATGGTTCCTTTCCTGAGTTAGAATGGATGGAGCATTGTGCGTTGCTTCAGTGTCTTATCCGCAGAATACACGCCACGAGGAAGTCTCCTGGTGGCGTGTACGCTGTAACGGGGGCGGATTCGTAAATGCGAATCTCGGGCGTGCCCCCAAGATAGGGTTGCAATGCAGTGACCACGTCCTTCTGAAACAAGGCGCTCTGCAGATACTGTTCTGCGTGCGTCTTCGAATCGAAACCGTGCAGGACCTGAACATCTTCAGGCCGAATCAGCAATTGCTTCGATTCTGCTCCCGTGATCGTTGAAAGAAACGGTGTGCGATACTTTTCATACACCGCCGCTGCGGCCCTGCGATGCTCTCCCGCGATCGGCAACGTAATTTCTAGAAATGTGGAAGCCATACGTTCACCCCTTGTGTAGTGTGTTTGCGAGTACGTCTCGCGAGGCCTCACCGTTATGGTCAGGCATGTGCACTGTGACACAAGCCGTCGAAGCGGATCTGTTCGCTGGAGAACAGTCGGGACAAATTATTATTGACCGAGCAAACGCTCGATGCTGTCGATGTCTCGTACACAGAGATACTCCCGGCTATAGCCCAATATCCCTTGGTCACGCAGTCGGTTCAAAATCGTGCTGACCACGGGTCGAGTCGCCCCGACCAAATCTGCCAGTTCTTGCTGAGTGATCCGCAGATGCTGGCCAAACCCGTGCTCACACCGTCGATCGAATCCATTGGAGAGCTCCCGCAGGGTCTCAGCCAACCGCATTTCGGTCCGCTGGAAGGCCATACACGCCAGGCGACGCTCCAATTGCCGTTGGCGATTCGCATAGGCACGGATCAGCCGTACGCCGATGGTGGGCACAGCCACGAGGAGCGCCTGCCACTCGTCTGCGGGAACCTTCCACAGCGAGACCGTCCCCCTCGCCATCGCTGATTCCTGCGCTTCGGTCTCGCGCGGATCGGCCAAGCCCGGTCCGAACATGTCTCCGACCG
Organism: Nitrospira sp.; assembly: GCA_047150005.1. Lineage (GTDB taxonomy): Bacteria > Nitrospirota > Nitrospiria > Nitrospirales > Nitrospiraceae > Nitrospira_C. The sequence goes on from AP038806.1 coordinate 821,943, forward strand.
CGAGCAATCCGATCGTCAGCTCGTTCCCCTCCCGATTCACTTGAGCGAGCTTAATCTGTCCGTCACAAATTCCGAAGACCGAACCGCAGCGATCCCCTTGCGCGTATACCTCTGCCCGATGGCGCATCGTCTTTACGGCGGCCGAAGGACAGAGCCGCCCTAATTCCTTAGCCGATAACTCTCTCCATATCGGCTCCTCACTCATGGCTCCCACCTCTCAGCGAGCTACAGAAGAACCTCGGAATGGTTCGTTCAGGCTTTCATCTCTACGTCTAGCCCCGCAGCCTTCCATTCAGGGAAACCGTCTTCCAAGCGTCGCACTCGATATCCCTTGGCTCGGAGAGTCGCGACAGCGTCAAACGACCATAGACAGTAGGGCCCGCGACAATACGCAACGATTTCGCGGCGCTTTGGGAGGTCGCCGAGCCGTCGTTTTAGTTCCCCGATCGGAATATTGATGGCCCCCGGGAGGTGTCCATGTGAGAATTCTGCTGCTGGACGAACATCGAGGACCGTTACTGTTCCGTCCTTGAGGCGGGTTGCCAGTTCTTTCCGTGAGATGGCTTCAAGGCTGTCGCGTTGGCTAAAGAAATCACGCATGACGCCCTGAATTTCAGCAATATTGCGCTCCCCAACCACACCCATAGCTTTGAGCAAGCTCACGACTTCCCCATCCCCAGCCAAGCGGTAAAAAATTCGCTTCCCTTGACGTTCGGCCTCAACTAAGCGTGCGCGTCGTAACAATTGCAGGTGCCTTGAAGTATTGGCGACCGTGAGATCCGTCGCATTCGCTAACTCTTCGACGCTACGGGGGCCTTGCGCCATACGTTCCAGTAACTCAAGACGGTGCGCGTGGCTGAGGGCCCGCGCGACTCCGGCCAGATTCTGGAAGATGACTTGTTTGGGGCTGCTTGACATCGTACCCATTACAATCTAACATTCACCAAATTGATTGAATGATAGCGCGACCGATGGGAGGCGTGCAAGCCATAATTCTTAGCCAGACAGAACCGTCGGCCTTCGGAAACACATAACCATCCACTCACAGACGAGAAGTTAGCATGAAGACAGATGTGTTGATTCGCCTGACAGCTTTTCTCTCCGTGTTCAGTGTCATGGCGTTGTGGGAGTTGTTGGCTCCCCGTCGCAGGCTTACGACTCCGAAAGGCAGAAGGTGGGCAGCGAATCTCACAATCGTCGTGTTGGATGCGGTGATTATCCGGCTTCTCTTTGCAGCTGGAGCGGTAGGCGCTGCGATTGTTGCAGCCGATCGCGGATGGGGCCTCCTAAACCAGCTTAATTGGCCAGGATGGGTGGAAATACTCCTCGCTGTGGTGGGATTAGATCTCGTTCTTTATTTGCAGCATGTGATGTTTCACGCTGTGCCACTATTCTGGCGCCTACACATGGTGCATCATGCTGACTTGGATTGTGATGTGACAACAGGCCTGCGTTTTCACCCCATCGAAGTCGCCCTATCTATGGTGATTAAACTTGCGGCCGTGGCAGCACTTGGCCCTCCGCCTGTTGCCGTCGTCATTTTCGAAGTGCTCCTTAATGCGACTTCCATGTTCAACCATAGCAATATCCGCATGGAGGCAGGGATTGATCGCATACTTCGTTGGCTTATCGTCACACCTGACATGCACCGCATTCATCATTCGATTGTGACACAAGAGACCAACAGCAATTTTGGATTTAACCTGCCGTGGTGGGACAAGCTACTGGGCACATACCGACCTGGGCCCAAGGCCGGCCGCGAAGGGATGACTCTCGGTTTGGAGCAATACCGAGATCCTGCTCGCCTGACTTTGATGAGACTGCTTGTGCTTCCTTTTGTCGGCACAACTGGTAACTATCCGCTGTGGCAAGGATCAAGCTCGAAAGCCCCAGAGTAAATACCTTCCAGACACGTATTTTGTGATGTTGCCGCGGAGATGACAAATCTTTTCGCAGACTAGTTTTACCTGGTGCCCCCAACGGGATTAGAGGGCTTCGATGGGTCATGAGGTCCTCCGCCGAAATGAGCCTGAAGCTGGACAGGCGGACACTTGATGCTTCCGTAGGAGCAGAATACGCAACAGTCGCCAGACTGTGGCCGTAGTATTGATTTACAGGACGGGCATTCAAAAAACACGACACAGGCATCAGCCGGCATGTCTCGCTCCGTCTGCGCACCGCAATGCGGGCATGTAATGACCGCTCGACTCACTGTCTCCATAGCTAGACGAGGGTACTCCTATTTCTGGATTCGAGTTAAGAGCGGAATTTACTCCTTCGTTCACACTCCGGGTCATTGAGACCGAAGCAGGTACCGTTGTGCCATGCGCCGGACTTATCCCTGAATGGCCGAGAAAAGGTCGTCCCGATGAATGGCCCTTTCTCGCTGACATTGTGCCAGATCTTTGATGTTGCCGCGGCGAGGACAACCTCTTTGCAGACTACGTAGTTCTACCTGGTGTCCCCAACAGGAATAGAGGGCTTTTGTAAAGGCCTGAATGGGTCGTGGGGCATACCCTTTAAGGGGTTCGTGAACGCGGCCTGACCTGCGGTTGACGAATTCCAGAAGATCCCACCTCAGACAACCTAAACCCACAAGAAGCAACAAACCAGACTGACCCCAAGGTGGGTGCAGATGGGACTGGTTTGGTCGGTGTTTGTCTAGAACCTATCTCAAAATCGATTTTTGATAGGATTCGGTCTCTGCATCGCTGACATGTACATGAAAAAGTCGTCACATTGCCTGACAAACACGGGTGCCTCCTTGAGCTTCGTGCAGTTGACTCCCTTCGAAATGCTAATTTTCAATTTTGAGATAGGTTCTAATACGGATCAAGGTCGATGGAAAAGTTCAAAAGCTTTTTGTTCTGGCTTGTTGAAATCTGTTTGCGGGGACTGTCAAATGTAACAGTACCGCAGTTCATGAGCCCCACTTAGAATAATCCTACCAAGGAGGTAGAAAGTATGAAAACGCTCGCGCTCTCCGTCCACCTGCTCGCCTGGTTCGGACTGGTTTTCGGCTCGCCCGTCCAAGCTCAGGCGGTCACGCCCGAGGAAGCCCGCGCCATCGCCAAGGAGGCGTACATCTGGGGGTATGCGCTGGTGGACGATTTCCGCATCTATAACGCGTACTTCGTTGACAAGGACAACCCCGAGTTCAAGGGCGGCTGGAACACCATCGGCAACAACACACGCCTCTACACGCCAGACGACACGACCATCCAGAGCATCAACGCCGACACGCTCTACTCGTTCATCGGCATCGATGTGCGCGATGAGCCGATCGTGATCACGGTGCCCCAGGTCGAGAAGGAGCGCTACTATGGGTGCAGCCTCTTCGACCTGTGGGGGTACGTCGAGATGTTCGGCACGCGCACGACCGGCAACGACGCCGCGAGCTTCCTGATCGCCGGTCCATTGTGGAAGGGCGAGACGCCCAAGGGCATTAAGAAACTCTTCCGAATCGAGACCACGTTCGGGGTTGCCGCGTTCCGCACGCAACTCTTTAACCCGAGTGACCTCGACAACGTCAAGAAGGTGCAGTCCGGGTACCAGGTGCAGACACTTTCGTCGTTCCTCGGCCAACCCGCTCCCAAGCACACACCGGTGCCCTTCGTGAAGCCACTGACGGTGGCTGAGCAGAAGACCTCGCTGGAGTTCTTCAGCGTTCTGAACAACCTCCTGCAGTTCGCTCCGATCCACTCCACCGAGGTCGAACTCAGGAAGAACGTCGCGAAGATCGGGATCGACGAGCGACTCCCCTTCGACGCCGCAAAGCTCTCCCCCGAGATCAAGACGGCAATCGAGCAGGGAAGGGCCGACGCCTGGGATGACATCAACGCCACCGTTAAGAAACTCAACACCGGTGAGATTACCGCCGGCGACTGCTACGGCACTCGAGAGTATCTCAAGAACAACTACCTCTACCGCGGCACGTGCATTTACCTCGCTGGCAACGCACAGCCGAAAGAGGAAGTCATCTACCCGTTCATCTCCGTCGATGCGGAGGCCAAACCGCTGGACGGCGCCAACAATTACACCATCACGTTCGCCGGGGACCAACTTCCCCCCGCCAAGCAGTTCTGGTCAATCACGATGTACAACCTGCCCAAGCGCCTACTCGTAGCCAATCCGATCAATCGGTACCTCCTTAACACGCCGATGCTGCCCAACTGGGTGAAGAATGCCGACGGCGGCTACACCTTCTACATCCAGCACGAATCGCCGGGCAAGGACAAGGAAGCGAACTGGCTGCCCGCGCCGAATGGGCCGTTCTACATGGTTATGCGCCTTTACTTGCCAAGCATTGAAGCGCAAGAAGGCAAATGGAAGACACCCAGGCCGACACGGGTCAAATAAAAGAGGGGCAAGTTAGGTCTCCAGGAGAGGATCGGCGCGAGAAGCAATAAATAAAGTGGAAACTAATTGGGTGGGTAACTGCCCTGCGGTTTGTTAGTTCGCTGCCTCCCTTAGACGGCTATTATCGAGGAATCAGTTATATACCCCTGCTACCCGCCTACTACCAATGGTCAGACTTGAGATGCTTCTGAATAATCGCAGGCGTAGTTATGAAGTTGCTGCGGCGAGGAAAACTTTTTTTGCAGACTACGTAGTTCTACCTGGTGTCCCCAACGGGATTCGAACCCGTGTTGCCGGCTTGAAAGGCCGGCGTCCTAGGCCAGGCTAGACGATGGGGACCCTGAGGCAGGCTATTGAGACAGCCTTGACACATACCACACTCCATGTCGACCTGTCACTAGACGATCGGTTCAAGTCGCGTTTTACCGATCATCTAGGGTAGGATGGGCGTCTGGTTTCGCGACCTTCGATAGGAGGAGTCCTAGATGACCTCTCGTCCGCGACTCACAGCGTGGAACGTCGGACTAGTCTTGTTGAGCAGCCTGTGGCTGAGCCAATGTGCGCATGACACCTATCAAGAACGAGCCGATCTCATAAAAGAACATACGGAAGCTTTCTACAATCACTTGAAGGCCAATCGCATCGAGGCGGCCGTTCGTGAAAACGAACAGATCGAGGCCATGGCCAGTCGAATGGGAGAGACGGTCAGAAAGCTGGCGGCGAAACAGGGGACGACGCACGTGGAGCGCGAATTCGCCCTGATGAAGACCGCGAACGAAACGGCCGCCACCAACTGGCTTGCACTGGGCCAGTACTTTGCCATCAAGAAGCAGTATCCCCAGGCCCGCGCCACCTACCAACGTGTTGTTGACACCTATACCAATCCGACCGATCGACCGTATCGGGAACAGGCGGCTCGCGCCTTGATGGATCTGGATATTCTCAATCCCGCGACCGCATCCCCCACGAACCCGTGAACAAACGGCCGTCGACTCACCGGCTCGGCCTCATCCTTGTCGGCCTTGCCCTGTTCTCGATCTCCGGCTGCGTGCATAAGATTCACGTATCCCCATCACCCCGGATGGAGGCGCAGGCAACGATTCCCGTTTCGGCCCAGGTGGTGGTTCCGTTCCTTTCATTGGAGGGAGCCGACCATATGCCCGGCATCGGCTTGCTGGAATGGCCGGCCAAAGACCTTCGCGCGGCGGCCATCGATTATTTTGCGAAACGGCGGACGTTCCATGCGGTTGGTGACGAACCCGGCACCCTCACGCTCACAATCAAGGCCTGGTTGACGATGCGGTCTCGCGGTTCATACGTGTACAAACTCCGGCTTGAGTCGGAGCTCGGACCGGCGGGCGAGCCTCCCATCGGTTCCTACCTCTCGGAGAAGACTGCGATCGGGTCGGACGTCCGCTGGGTGACGGCGTCGGACAGGGAGCCGATCCAACAGACGGTCCAGGAGGCGTTGGACGATTTGGCGCAGCAAATCGAAGCCGATGCCAAGCTGTACGAGAACAAGAAGGGCAGAAACTAGCTGGCGCGTTTCAGCGGGGCCGTCGAGCCCGGAACAGCAGCCAGGTTGCGGCACTGCCGATCAGCACACCGGACACCAGTATGGCGACCGCAATCACCGGTGTAGCAGCCTGCCATGGGAACCGTTCGCGGCGGCGAAGTTCGCGACTCAGGTTCGGCACGTGAGTTTCCGCACCCAGCCACGTCTCCGACGGCGATGCGTGCCGTGGTTTGGGCAAACCGATCGGGTCGTTCATCTCATCCTTCAACAGATGCTCGGTTCGCGAGGAGTCAGCTGGTCGTCGTCCGCTCTCCGGCGAAGAGAGCCCAGGCGTCGCGTGCCTGATCTGGAACCGCCGCCTCATACTCCCCGCAATCGAGTCTGAGCGACACATCGCCGAACGGCGCATTGACGTAGGAACAGTGGTGGGGCCGGTCCTGATCCGGGTACCGGTGCGGCTGGAAATATCGGCAGGATACGCACATGCGGGCCACCGAGATTTCCCCTTTGTTCTGCAACGTCCGGATAACCTTGGCAAGGGCCTTCAGCAGCGACGCCTGTTCTCCCGCCGGCAACAAGCTGATCGCCGCGGCCAAGTGATCGGTGGCTCCGGCGACCGGACCACAGGCCCGCAAGCCCCGAGCGGTCAGTTCGACGGTCACGACCCGACCATCCTGCACCGTGCGGCGGCGGCGAACCAATCGCTTGCGTTCGAGCGTCGCCACGGCCTCCGACGCGGTCGGGAGTCGTACCACGAGTTCGTTGGCGATCGTCGAAACCTGGGCCGTTCGTCCGGGTCTGGACCGAAGGAGGGTGAGAATCTGCCGCTGCAGGGGGCCCAATCCGGGCCGTCCTTCCCGCCTCCAGCTGCGGCTTTTCATCGCCAGACCGATTTTTTCGAATCCGGACGCCAGTTGCACCACCGTCGCCTCGGAAGGTGGCGCGATGGCGTCGGACGATGTCCAGGCCGATTGATCGATCATCTGCAATTCAGCCATGGAGAAGTCTCACAAATGGCACTATTGCGCGCGCAGTCTAGTGTGGAATCGAGGTATTCGTCAACAGTCTTGTCCTCTGTATATTCCGGCCTCACTCACATCCGACCCGATACCCCTCCAGAATCGTTCCCTTGTCGTCGGCAATAAAACGCAACTGGCAATTGACGTTACCCCCGTACAAGGGAAGCAGGTTGTATTCATCCGCCTGGCCCGGCATCCGGTCGATGGCGAAATCCCACACCATTTCGGTTCTGCCGTCGGGAAGTTCGTGAGGATGGAGATTCGGAGGCCCCAATTCCAGATAGAGCTTCTGCCGATCCCCTCCGATCCATCGATTCACCACGTCGTCCCAGGTCTGGTACGGACCGCTGACATCCCGCTTGGCTTTGTCGGTCGCACATCCGATCTGCAATAGGATCAGGCATCCTGCCATGATCGCCCCCAGCGCCCGAACGTGCCGTCTCAGCATGTTGCCTCAATCCTCATGGGAATATCCTGCGCAGACCCCATCAACCAATGACGGTTTGAGTGTCGCAAATCTGGGGAGACCCGGCGACTCATCGAGAGGAGGAAGGCTCCAGCGGAACCCCACCGAGATCCCGATCGAGATCGACCAACACTTGCCGTGCCGCCTGGGAAAGCCCCGCCGCCAAGGCATCGGGAGACCGACCGGCCAGCGGCACCTCCTGACGGTAGGTGCGACGGAAGACCACCACTTCGTCCTTTCGGTCGTCGATCAGCATCATCTCCACGCCGAGTACCGCGTGCGGAGAGCCGCTGGCCCGATAGTCACCGTAAAACTCCGTCACAGTCCCATTCAGCACGTGCGTCGGCTCGACGTGATTCATCCCGCTCAACACGAACCGGAACCGGTTCGACTTCGACAGCCACCCCTGAAACTGCTGCGTCAGCAACACGCTCGGCGACACCAACCACTCGTTGTAGAAATCGTTGTCGTACTGCAATTCCCCCACCCGATACACCATGGCCCGACCGGCAAACAGGGGAGAGACGCGGAACCGGCTGATTCTCAACACCGCAGACGCATCGGCGGCCGGCGGTTGTTGACCGGCGCCCACGTCCAGCACAAACGACCGCTTCTCCGGATAACTCTTGCTCAGATTGAGGCAGCCGCTCAGCACCAGCGACAGCATCGCGGCACAACACAGTCCCATCTTCGCGGCCCGATCGATCATCGTGTCACCGCCTGCGACCGCGGCGGCGGCTCACCGAAGAGCACCTGGGAAGGATACCGCTCGACCGCCTTCGTGAGGTACCGCAACTCCTCCGATACAGAGCGCAGGTTTTCGAAGAGATCGTCGACCTTTTCCCCTTGCCCGACCAGGAGCGCGTCGACCCTGCGCATGCTCTTGTTGACCCGCGTCATAAGGTCCGGGAGTTGCTCTGTCGCGAGTCGGACCGTCTTGGCCGTGTGGCTGAGGTCGTCGGCGGTCCGCCGGAAATCTTCGAGAGCCTTCGCGAGATGCGGGCTGTCGAGGACGCGGCGCGCGTCTTGAACCGCGGATCGCAACTCCGTCATCACGTGTTTCGCTTCGGCTCCCAATTGCTCCGATTGCACATCCGTCACCAAACGCGTGACCGAGAGGATCATCGTGTCCAGGTCTTTGGTCACCCTTTCGAATTCGACTTGATCCAGCTTTCGCGCAATAGAGCGGAGATCGGCACCCAACTCTGAAATCGTGCTCGGGGCAGACGGAATGTAGGGAGTCTTGGGCGTCCAGGAGATCGCCATGGGAGGATAGCGTTCGGGGTCGAGAAACTCCGACTCGATGTACAGAACCCCCGTGATGCCCTGCGACGCCAACCGAAAGCGGAATCCGGCATCGGCCGCGATCTTCATGACCGTCTCTTCGTCTTCCTCCGGAAAGCGCACCACGACGCTGGGACGAACGGACATCCTCACCACCACCACACCCTTGAAGGGAAACGTCCCCTGGGTCTTCATGGGCAGCCCGTATTCTTCACGAGCCAGGTGGATGGACTCGACCCGGCCCACCGGGACCCCGTGGATTCGCACCGGAGCGCCGACTTCCAGCCCCTGTACCGACTCGATGAAGTAGGTCTCGACCATCGTCTTGGTTTCAAACCATTTGCCCGCCCCCAAGATGATCACGGCAAGGACGGCCAGGCTGACCGCCCCAATGACGAACAGCCCGATCTTAAAGTATCGCGCCTTCTGGTTCACGATATTCCGACCGACCTCCGTGCCGCCTGTTCAGCCCTGCACCGTCGCTTCGCGGTTGAAGAACTGCCGGACCCATGGGTTGTCCGAATGATCGCGCAGCTCCTGCGGCTTCCCTTCGGCGATGATGCCTTTCGTCCGCTTGTCCAGCATGATGACGCGGTCGGCAATCGCGTCGATGCTGGCGAGCTCGTGCGTCACGACGACAAACGTAATGCGGAGCGTGCGCGCGAGACCGATGATCAACTGATCCAGTTCGGCGGACGTGATGGGATCCAGACCGGCCGAGGGTTCGTCCAGAAACAGGATGGGAGGATCCAGCGCCATGGCCCGCGCGATGGCGGCGCGCTTTCTCATCCCGCCGCTGATCTCGTCCGGTAACTTATGGGCCGCCGATCCCAAGCCGACCAATTGCAGTTTCATCAAGGCGATTCGATCGACGGCCTCATCCGGCATGTCGGTGTACTCCTCCAGCGGCAAGCGGACGTTTTCGAGGAGGCTCATCGATCCGAACAGGGCGCCTTGCTGATACATCACGCCGATGCCGGTCAGGATCTTGAGCCGCTCAGCCCCTTCCGCGGTCACAATGTCCCGCCCCTGGATGAGGATCGATCCGTGCATCGGCCGGTGAAGCCCGATCATGTGCTTCAGCAGCGTGCTCTTGCCGGAGCCGGACCCGCCCAGAATCACGAACACTTCACCCGGATACACGTCGAACGTGAGATCGTCGAGCAACACCACGTCGCCGTAACCCGCCGTCACATGCGCCACACGGATGATCGGCCGTCCGCCGGACATGCCCATACGCTGCCCTCAAATACCCAGATAGTAAAACACCACTGCGAACACGCCGTCGACGATCGTAATCAGCACGAGTCCGCTCACGACGGCCCTGGTCGTCGATTCTCCCACGGCACTGGCCCCGCTTCGCGTCTGCAACCCACGCAGACAGCCGATCGCCGCCACGACGATGCCGAACACGAACGCCTTGCAGAGCCCGCCGATCATATCGCTCACGGTCACGGCGGATTCCACCTGAATGACGTAGGTCACGAACGGAAAACCCAGCGACCGCATGACGACCGCTCCGCCGACCAGGCCCAGAAATCCGGCCCAGATCGACAAGAGCGGCGTCATGGCCACAGCCGCGATCAGCCGCGGCACGACCAAAAAGTCCACCGGCTCCAACCCCATGGTGACGAGGGCGTCGAGTTCCTCACTGACTTTCATCGTGCCCAGTTCGGCGGCAAAGGCTGATCCGGAACGTCCGGCCAGAATGATCGCGGTCAGCAGCGGGCCCAATTCGCGAAGCATCGAAAGGCCGATCAAATTGGCGACATAGATATCCGCGCCGAACTCGCGCATGGGAATTGCGGATTGAAAGGCCATGATCAGCCCCAAGAGAAAACCCAGCAGCGCGACGATCGGCAGGGCGTTGACACCCGCCAGCTCAGCCGTCAGGAACACATCCTTCCATCGCACGAGGCCCGGATGCCGCGCGGCCCGCCCAAGCGCCGCGCACAGCTCGCCCACGAACGCGATTAAGGCCACGACGTCGCGCCACAGCGTGACGGTGGCACGGCCGATCTGTTCCACGGACGACCACCCCGGCGACGCCGGCTCGGGATGAGGGCGATCGGAGTGACCGTAGAGATCGAGGAGCGACTGAGCGGCGGCGTTGAGAGACCGAATCTCATACGATCCGCGACGATCCAGTTGACGCCTCTGCAGTTCCAACAACAGGGCCGCCCCGGCTCCGTCGCAATAGGTCAACCGCGCGGCATCGACGATCACGCGTGTGGGGTTCGACTGTCTGAGCGCATGGAGCGCGGCTCGCCAGGCCTGGCCGGTGGTGCTGGTGTCGAGGGGGCCGTCGATGAAAAAAATGAGCCCGCCGTCGGCATCGGAATTCGCCTGGAGGACGACCTGTGCGGTCTCGGCGGATGCCATTACGCGCGCCTCTCCGACCATGAGGACAAAGAATTGTACGAGAGACACGCGTGAGGATTCAACCGTCGTCGTGGAATTCAAGCTATTTCCCTAAGCACCACCTTGATGCTCCTGTCCGGGCCGGACCCCGCTCGTAACCGGCGGCATTGACGGCGGAAGGACGGGCGGCTAGAGTGTCGCCGCCGGGGAGACCAGTCCGGCACCCCGACTCCATCGTCACGAACCAGATCAGACGCGTCATGAACGCCTTACGCCCGATACCTGCACCCCGATGGACCGTTTCCCTGTTCGCCGCCTTGATCGTTGCGCTTCCGCCGTCGGTCTCCTCGACGCTGCCGGCCGACCCGCTCGGCATCACGAACGGAAACAGCACGACGTCGGCCGGATCGAAGCCTTCTTCCGATTCACATGGGACCCAGTCCCTCCTCGCGGATCTCCAGACCAAGCTCGCCGCGGCTCAAAAGGAACTCCAGGAGACCGAAGCGACCGCGAAGCAGGGAAGCGCGCCGAACAGCGATACGCTCGAACGCCAGGCGCTGCTCCAGCGTCTGGTACGGGCGTACGAGCGCGAGATCGACCATCGGAAATCGCTTGAGCAGGCCCGAGAGCGGCGACAGGAAGCCGAACGCCGCGTCACCGAATGGCGGGGTTTCCCGACCCCTCCTCCCTATTCGATCCTGATGCTCGACGAACTTCGCGATGCCGCGCGCTCCACCGCGCTGGTCATCGAAGGATTGCAGGCCAAGCTCGCGCTCTCGGAGGGGTTCTCCGAGCGCGCGCAGCAAGCCCTGGCCGCCTCGGAAAAGGAACTGCGCCAAGCCTCCGAGCGACTGGAGGCCGCCCGAGACACGGCCGAAAAAGCGCGATTGAACGGGGCCCGTGACCTTTCACGTCTCCGTAACCGCGTCGCCGCCGCCACGGCGACCATGACGGCTGCGAGCAAGAGGCAGATCGAGGAAGAAACGGCCGAGATGCGCCAGCGGGCCCTCCTGCTTGAGCGGCAAATCCAGGTGGCCGCACAACATATCCTGTTCAGCGAGCAGGACCTTGCCAAGATCAAAAAGCAACTCGATGCCGACCAGGGGGCGCTGGAGAACGAGGTCGCGCGGGCGCTCGCGGAGATCCCTTTGCGCCAAGAGGCCATGACATCCACGGCCGCCAAGCTCCGCGCAAGGGAAGCCGCCCTCCCGCCGACCGGGGCGCGCACCGACAAGCAAGCCGGAGAGCTCAAGGCGCTCTCGGACGCCGTGGATCTCAGACGTCTCCAGTTCGACAACGTGAATCTCCGCATCGACATGCTCAGGCACTTGCTCGATGTCACGGAGCGGGTCCGACGATTCTGGGAGATTCGATTCGAGGCGGCACAGACGACCGATCCCGTGCGCGCGCGAGAGGCCTACGACAAGATCGCGCCCACCCTCCAGACCCTTCATGCCTCACGCGACTATCTCCACCGCCAAGTCGATCTGCTCACCGGCCAAATCAGCGATGTCACCGCCCAATTGGAACAGCCCGCGTCCCCTTCGCATGCCGCCCATCTGCGGGAGATGATCGAGGCGTATAGACAACGGGAACAGTTGTACCGACGCATGCTGCCTCGCGTCGATGAATTCGCACAATTGATCGAGCGTTGGAAGATCGAGTTCGCGGAACAGCACCGCGCGCTGCCCATCGCCGCCAGGGTCGAAGACTGGAGGGTCGTGGGAGCCGACACGCTCCGCCGCATCTGGGACTTCGAACTGTTCGCGGCGGAGGACACCATCGAAGTAGACGGCCAGTCCATCACGGGCCGCCGCAGCGTGACGGTGGGCAAGGCGGTGCGGGCCCTCGCCATTCTGGTCGTGGGCTACTGGATCTGCCTCGTCATCGCCCGCCTGGTCGAGCGGTTGGCGGTCAAGCGGTTGGGCATCGACCATAACCTGGCCAATATCCTTCGCCAGTGGATGATGGTCCTGCTGTTTGCGATTCTTCTTGTCGTCAGTCTGATCTACGTCAAGATTCCTCTGACGGTCTTCGCGTTCCTGGGAGGCGCGCTGGCCATCGGCGTCGGCTTCGGCACGCAAACGCTGCTCAAGAACTTCATCAGCGGTATTCTCTTGTTGATCGAACGGCCGCTCCGCCTGGGAGACCTGATCGAGGTCGACGGCGTGCGCGGCCGCGTCACGCACATCGGCTTCCGCTCCTCGACCATCCGCGAGGGCAACGGCATGGAAATGCTCATCCCGAACAGCAATCTCCTGGAGAAAAACCTCAATAACTGGACCTATTCGACGGCCAAGACCCGCTTCACGCTGCGCGTCGGGGTTGCCTACGATTCGCCGACGGAGCGGGTCCGCGACCTCCTCTTGGAGGAAGCGGACCGGCACGGGCTGGTGCTCAAACATCCCGCACCGCAGGTCCTGTTCCGTGATTTCGGTGAGAATACGCTGCTGTTCGACTTGAGATTCTGGCTCGACATTGCCGCCGACGTGGACGCGGATATGGTGGCGAGCGATCTACGGTTCATGATCGCCAAAGTGTTCGGCAATGCCGGCATCGTCTTCGCGTTCCCGCAGCGCGACGTCCATCTCAAGACCGCCCAGCCGTTGCACGTGCAGGTTGTGGAAGCCCCGCGCGAGGCCGGCAATGTGGGCCTCGGACGGTGAGGCCGCGTGCCGGTCAGCATGGGTTGCGCACGCGGACAGGCGGCCGGCAGCGGGAAGCATTCGTCTCACGCTCATAGTCGCCGCGGTGCTCTGGCTGCACGCTCCCGCCCTCGGCGTCGACTGGGTTCCGACCGATGCGGAAATGACCAGATACCGCGAGAGCTGGAATCCGCCGACGCACGGGACCACGTTTACGTCCAGCGCAGACGTGACGAGGCAAGGACAGTGGTACGTCCGAGCCTATGTGCAGGGGCAAATCGGTTCCGGCCAATACGAAAACACTCCGACATCGAACAGCACGGCCGCGCCGTTCAGCCCTGACGCCGTCGCACCGGCCGCCATCCTCTATTACGGGTTGACCCGCCATGTCAGCGTGGCGCTGGGTCTCTCATGGATCTACTGGCGGGCGGACAACCCGGATACCGAGGGGAGAACGTCGGGAGGAGGCATCGGCCCGACGAGTCTGATCTTCAAGTACCGGCCGATCGTCCAGAATCCGGATTCCTGGCGACCGTCGATCTCGCTCTACACCAAACTGTCGCTGCCGACGAATCACTGGTTCGGCACACCGGAAATCCCCGGCGGCTTTACACCGCTCTCACGCGTGCCGTCGAGCCGGTTCGAGGCGGCCGCGGTCACGGAAGGGCTGCTGTTCCGGAAAAATCTCGAGCCATTCCGCATCACCGGCAACCTGTTCTATTCCTACAATCTGCCCGGACCGAGTTCGACATCGGGTATGACCGTCTACGGCGGGGATTTGATCAGCTCTCACCTGGCGCTGGAGCATGTTCTCGATGAACGGACCGGCTTCGGGTATCTCCTGGAGCTTGCGACGCTCAACCAACTCACCACCAGGCTGGACGGCCATCCCACCAATACGACGCCTGAAAGTTTCTGGCTCCTCGGTCTCCAACCCGGACTTGAATACACCTTTTCGCACTACGAATCAGGGGCCAAGCTTGTCGGCGCCATCGGCGTCATGTTCACGATCGCGGGACAGAACGACATCCGCGCAATCTATCCAAATATCAGCTTCAAATACTTCTTCGACCAGAACTAGCGTCTTGCGTCATCCTGTTCCTAGATTCCTGCGTACCATTCGTATCCCTGATCCTCCCAATACCCTCCCTTCCCGCCTCCGATCCCCCGAGGGATGAGACCAACTCGATCCGCTCGACGTACTTCGCGTGCTTGTACCCGAGCCGACGTTCCAGTCTCAGGCGCAGCGGCGCGCCGTGGGGAACGTCGAGTGGCTTGCCGTTCAGTTCGTAAGCCAATACAAGAGGGAACAGGCCCTGAACACCCCCCGCACTAGACCGACAGCGCCCGATTTCTCTCTGGAACCGTCATGGTCACGCCTCGGGGCAGGTCAGGCAGACAACGGAGGTCAATGATGCTCCTTCCGGACCTTTCCCCAGAAGAGCCGATGCAAATAGGTCTGATACAGGATCACGAGAAGAAAGCCGAATAGAAACCACCAGAGACCGACCTGAAGTCCGTAGGTTCCGGCTGTCGCATTCATCACCGTCAGGCTATGGGCCGGATCGGTCGTGGCGATCAGGATGTTGGGGTAGGAGCCCCAAGCCGTACCGGCGAGAAGGGCCATGATGAGCAAGCTCGATGCACCGAAGGCCGCCAACTCCTGCTCCGGCTTCCGCAGAAGCATGGTCGCCGCCAAGGAAAACAGGCCGATCGCAGGGAAGAGGTATCCGATCGGATGGGCTTCGTAATTCAGATGAAAGGAAGGTTGAACCGCGGCAATCGTCACCATGACCAGACCGATAAGACAGGCGGAGGCCCAGCCGGCGATGGCTGCAAGACGCCTGGCCCTTTCACGCAGCTCGCCGTCGGTTTTCATCGCCAGGTAATTGGCGCCGTGCATCCCGAGGATGGCCAGGCTCGTCAGCGCCGTGAGGACCGTAAACCAGTCCAGAATGCCGGGGTCAGGACCCGGCGAGAAATCCGTCCAGAGTGCGACAAAAAAATAGCCGTCACGATTGATCGGCACGCCCCGGATCAAGTTGCCGAGGGCTGCGCCGAAGACCAGGGCCAAGAGCGAGCTCGAGCCGACCAGCGCAAGATCCCACAATTGGCGCCACAGCACATGATCCACATGCGAACGGAGTTCAATCGCCAGCCCCCGCGCGATCAAGAGCCAGAGCACGATGATCAGGGCCAGGTAGAATCCGCTGAACCCTGCCGCATAGGCTTTGGGAAAGGCGAAGAACAAGAGTCCCCCGGCTGCGATGAGCCAGACCTCATTCCCGGTCCAGACCGGCCCGATCGCGGCAAGCGCCGTTCGTCGCTCCGGTTCGCTTCGCGCCACGAAGGGATAGAGCATGCCCAGGCCGAAATCATAGCCGTCGAGCACGACATACATCGCCAACATGAGCGTCACGATGACGTACCAGAACGTTTCCACAGGAACCTCCCGTCAATGCGCCGACTGCTCCGAAGTTCCAGCGTGCGATCCGGGGCTCCCGTTCGCCGGTCCATGCCGAATCGTTTCGGCCACCAGAAACAGGAACAGCAGTCCGAGCGCGAGATAGATTCCGAGGAAACCGAGCAGGGTGAAGAGAGCGTTGCCCGAATGAACCAGCGGTGACACCCCGTCCGCGGTGCGCAAGAGACCGTAGACCAACCAGGGTTGTCTGCCGATTTCAGCCGTCATCCAACCGGCCGTCGTCGCGATGTAGGGGAAGGGAGCGGCGGCCATCAGCAGCCACAGCAGCCATCTGGAAGCAAACAGTCGTCCCCAAATGAGCCAGAGCAGCGCGAGCCCCATGATCAGGATGAGAATCGTGCCGAGGCCGGCCATGACATGGTACGAGTAGTACAACAGAGCCAGGTTGTCTGGCCAAAGGTCATGTGGAAAGGCGTCGAGCCCTTTCACTTCCGCATACAAATCATCGTACAGCAGAAAGCTCAAGGCAGACGGCACCGTCAGCGGATTGTCGATCGTCATGGTCTCGACATTCGGCTGTCCGACCAACACCGCCCCCGCACCCCGTTCGGTCTGAAACAATCCTTCAAATGCCGCGCCCTTGACCGGCTGGTATCGGAAGACCTGTCTGGCGTTCTCATGCCCGGTAGGAAACGCCATCAATACCGTTGCGATCGCCCCCGCGACGACGCCGGTCTTCACGAAGGTCTTCGCTTGCCGCTGGTATTGCCCCGAGAGGAGATAAAAGGCTCCGCACGCCGCCATGACGAACGAACCCGTCACGACCGCCGCCGTCATGTTGTGCGCAAATTGCCAGAAGAGCCAGGGATTCGTGAGGAGTCCGGAGAGGCTGTCGACGAAAAGCCGTCCGTCGGCCGCGACCGTATACGCCACGGGATGCTGCATCCACGCGTTGGTGGCCAGGATGAAGTAGCCGGAGAGCCACGAGCCGAGAAACAGCATCAGCGTCGCAAGCCAGAGCACGCGCCGGCTGAAACGGGAATCCCCGTACAGCAAGATGCCCAGGAACGACGATTCGAGAAAAAACGCGAAGAGACCTTCCATCGCCAAGGTCTGGCCGATGACCCCGCCGGCGAAGTTGGAGAATTTCGCCCAGTTGGTGCCGAACTGAAACTCTAATGGAATGCCGGTGACGATCCCGAAACCAAAGCTCAGGGCGAAGATCTTTGTCCAGAATCGGGCGGCCTGTTGATAGTGGTCGTCACCGGCCGCGAGGGCTCTGGTTCGCAGATAGAAGAGCAGCAGCGCCAGTCCCATCGTCAACTGCGGAAACAGATAGTGGAACGTGGCGGTGAAGGCGAATTGCAGGCGGTCGTAGAGCAACGCACTGGTCATGGGGTCCCCGAGCGGACGGTCGGCAATTCCGTGGCGCCTGACTCACCAAGATACAGCTGATTCCCCGGGAGACACGTTCCCTTGCCCCGTGAAGTGACGGACGGATGCGGGAAATGCTATCGGCTGCCCTCGCCGATGACTTCCTCGGGAGTGAACGGAATGTAATTGGCGTCCGTGAAGTTTTCCCACACGCTACTGTCGCCGGACTTTAAGCCCCACCCCCGCGCATACACCATCATCAGGACCGGTTCGTTGCCCGGTCCCAACCCGTTCGCGCGGCCCACGACCGTCATGTCGGCCCAGTGGCGGTACGAAGTCGGAAAGCTCTGGTGGTTGTTGACGACCACCCAATACCATCCCGCTTCCGGATCATCCACACTGGGGGGTAGTTGCGGACGATAGTCCTGATCGAGCGGCCGGTTCTTCACGTGCAGCCACAGGTTGCCGTCCTTGGATTCCTCCTCGAGAATGACGGCGCCCATCACCACAAGCCGGTCGCGATAGACCTCAGGCGCAGACGACAGCTTGGCAAGCGTGACGTTGGGAGCGGCCGCGCGCAAATACTTTCTGGGAACCGGACTGCAACCGAATGCGACCCCCACGACCAAGAGCAGGGACAGCCCGCCGATAAGTCGTCGGACGATGGATCTCCGCGACGTCCGCATCCGACCCAATCCAAACAAGGCCGCGCAGGTCTGAGCCTCCGGTCTCCCCGTCAGCGCAGCCACGGCTTAGAGCGCTCCCGCAGCCTGAGCGGCTTTCATGAATTGTTCGACACACTCCGTAATGCCGCTCTTGATGAGCAGGCCGGTCTTCATCCAGTACTTCGGCTGCCGCTGGCTGGAACGACAGGACGACGTGAAGGAAGAGCCGTCTTTCGCCGCCACATAGAACGTGGCCACAATCTGGAACAGTTGGTCCTGCTCGCCGACGTATTCCAGATAAAACTGTTCGATCTTGCCGGACGCGATTCGCGCGGACGCCGGCTGCAGCTCATACCCGGCGAAGGCCAGCTCGCTCCTGAGCGCATTGGTAAAAAACACGCCGATGTCCTGAGAGAGATAGAGGGCTTCGACGTCCTTCGAGCTCGACTCCACTTCCTTCATCTTGACGAGTCCCGTCGGATGACCCGAATAGACGAATGCATCGACCTGGACCGGACCATGGCCCTTCAAGGACGTGGACGGCTGGTAGTTGAGATAGAGAATGCGGGGACAGCCGGCGGTCATCAGCGCTGCCGCCAGCACGACGGCCATTTTCCACAGCGGCGTTCGGACCATCGACGATCTAGATCCCCCACCTTGGATCAGCGTGCGAGCAGCCCCGCGAGTGCGCCGAGAGACTACGGGGACGGCGGGCGCCTGTCAATAGCTAAAGGGGGCAACGGGAACTGCTCGACAAGGAAGTTACTGCGGCAGGGGCCCGGCCTCCGGACGTCTCGCGCGCAGCCGCGCGACGCGCAACCGCAGGCGGTCTAGATACAGGTAGATGACGGGTGTGGTGTACAGGGTCAGCAGCTGACTGACCAGCAGGCCGCCGACGATGGCGATGCCGAGCGGCCGGCGCAATTCCGACCCCACGCCCGTGCCGAGCGCCAACGGCAAGGCTCCGAAGAGAGCCGCCATCGTCGTCATCATGATGGGGCGGAAGCGGAGCAGACAGGCTTCAAAAATGGCCTCTTCCGGCCGCTTGCGCTCCTTCCGCTCCGCGTCCAGCGCAAAATCGATCATCATGATGGCGTTCTTTTTGACGATGCCGATCAGCAACATGATGCCGATCAGGGCGATCATACTGAGCTCGGTCTTGAACAGCAGCAACGCGAGCAAGGCGCCGACGCCGGCCGAGGGGAGCGTCGAAAGAATCGTCAGCGGATGGATGTAGCTTTCATAGAGAATCCCCAATACGATGTACATCGTCAGCAGTGCCGCCAGGATGAGCACCGGTTGATTCTCGACCGAGGCTTGAAACGCCTTCGCCGCCCCCTGAAAACTGCCCCGGACGCCGGCCGGCAGGCCCAGCTCGCCGATCGCCTTCTCGATCGCCCCCACGGCATGCCCGAGCGACACGCCGGGCGCCATGTTGAACGACAGCGTGACGCCGGGAAACTGCCCGTGATGGTTCACCAGGAGCAACGTGTTCGTCGGCTCAAAGCGCGCGACGGCGCTCAGCGGAACCTGCGTGCCCGACGGAGATCGCACATAGATGTCGTGGAGGGTCGAGGGATTCTGCCAATACTGCGGCGCGACTTCCATCACCACGTGATACTGATTGAGTGGGGTGTACAGGATGGACACCTGGCGCTGCCCGAACGCGTCGTAGAGCGTATCGTCGATCAACTGAGGGCTGAGGCCGAGCCTGGACGCGGTCCCGCGGTCGAAGACCACCAGCGATTGCAGCCCCTTATCCTGCTGGTCGCTGTTCACATCCGCGATCTCGGTGAGCGTGCGCAATTGGCGTTCCACTCGAGGCGCCCAGGTGTTCAACTCTGCCAGATCGACGCTCTGGAGCGTGTACTGATACTGGGCGCTGCTGGCCCGCCCGCCGATCCTGAGATCCTGAATCGCCTGCAGCACCGTCGGCGCGCCGGGCACGACGGCCAGTTGAGGCCGCAGCCGCGCGATCACCTGGTCCACTGCGATCCGCCGTTCATGGAGCGGCTTCAACCCGATGAACATCCGTCCCGCATTCGTGTTGCCGCTGCCTCCGCCCCCGCTGAATCCGGTCACGGTGTCGACCGCCGGATCGCTCTTGATGATGTCGACCACCTCGGTCAGCTTCTGGCGCATCGCCTGGAACGAAATATCCTGCGCGGCTTGGATGTTCCCGAACATGCGTCCGGTATCCTGCTGGGGGAAAAAGCCTTTCGGTACAACCGTGTAGAGGTAGACGCTCAGCGCCATGGTCGCCAGCGTGAGCACCAACATGCTGCGGGGGTGCCGGAGCACCCAGGCCAAGCTGCCGGCGTACCCGTCGCGCATGGCGTCGAAGGCCCGCTCAGCGAGCCGGTAGAAGCGTCCGTGCGACGCGCCGGCCTCCGGCCGCAAGATCCTGGCGGACATCATGGGGGTGGTCGTGAGCGACACCACGAGGGAGACGAGAATGGCGACGGTGAGTGTGACGGCAAACTCGCGGAACAATCGTCCCATCATGCCGCCCATGAAGAGGATCGGCACGAAGACGGCGACCAGCGAGAGCGTCATCGACAAGACGGTGAAGGTGATCTCCCGCGCGCCGCGCATGGCCGCCTGAAAGGGCGGCATCCCCTGCTCGCGATACCGGCTGATGTTCTCCAGCACGACGATCGCGTCGTCGACCACGAACCCGGTGGCGATGGTCAGGGCCATCAACGAGAGGTTGTCGAGGCTGTACCCGAACAGGTACATCACGGCGAAGGTCGTGATGAGCGACACCGGCACGACGACGCAGGGTATCAGCGTGGCGCGGACGTTCCGAAGGAACAGGAACACGACCAGGATCACCAAGGCCACCGAAATAAGGAGCGTCCGTTCGACGTCGTGCAGGGAAGCGCGGATGACCGGCGTGCGGTCGACGACGACCGAGAGGGTCATGCTGCCGGGAACGGAGGCCTGCAGCTGCGGCATCACCGCGTTGATCCGGTCGACGGTTTCGATGATGTTGGCGCCCGGCTGCCGACTGATGATGATCAAGACCGCGGGAATGCCGTTCGCCAATCCGATGGTCCGCAGATCCTCGACCGAATGCTCGACCGTCGCAACATCCGAAAGCCGGACGGCGCGCCCCGACCGATAGCTCACGATCAAGGGCAGGTAGTCTTCCACGGCGCGCAGCTGGTCGTTCGTCCGGACTTCCCACGTGCGCGTACCGTCGGAGAGCTGGCCCTTCGGCCGATTCACGTTCGTGCTGCTGAGCATTTGACGAATATCGCCCAGACCGATTCCGTACTTGTTCAAGGCCGTTGGATTCAAATCGACCCGCACGGCGGGAAGCGAGCCGCCGCCGACGTGGACCTGTCCCACGCCGTCGATCTGCGAGAGCTTCTGCTGCAGGATGCTGGAGGCCACGTCGTACATGCGGCCCCGGCTCACGAGATCCGACGTCAGAGAAAGGATGAGGATCGGTGCGTCGGATGGATTGATTTTGCGGTAGGTGGGCCGGCTCGGCAGATTGGGCGGCAGCTCGCTGCGGGCCGCCATGATCGCGGCCTGCACGTCTCGCGCGGCGCCGTCGATGTCGCGGCTGAGTTCGAACTGTAGCGTGATGCTCGACGAGCCCAGCATGCTCGTGGACGTCATTTCGGTCACGCCTGCGATACGGGTAAACTGGTGCTCGAGCGGCGCCGCCACCGACGTCGCCATGGTTTCAGGACTGCCGCCCGGCAGCGTCGCCGACACGTTGATCGTAGGAAACTCAACTTGCGGCAGCGCCGCGACCGGAAGGAACCGGAACGCCACGAGCCCCAGCAGAGTCACCCCGACGGTCAGTAGGGTCGTGGCGACGGGGCGTTCGATGCAGGCGGCGGACAGGTTCATGGGGTCTCTGGGATGACGGCCTGGGACCGGGGTACCGCGGCGCGGCCGGATCGGATGCGGCGCGCCAGCCGGTCGAAGGCCAGATACACGACCGGCGTGGTGTACAACGTCAGGATCTGGCTCAATACGAGCCCCCCGATGATCGCGATACCGAGGGGCCGCCGGAGCTCCGAACCGGCGCCCGATCCGACCGCCAGCGGTAACGCCCCCAATAGAGCGGCCATGGTCGTCATCATGATCGGCCGGAACCGCAGCAGACAGGCCTCGTAGATCGCCGTCGCCGGCGGCTTACCTTCCGTTCGCTCCGCCTCCAGCGCGAAATCGATCATCATGATCGCGTTCTTCTTCACGATGCCGATCAGAAGAATGATGCCGATCAGCGCAATGACGCTGAACTCGGTCCGGAACAGCATGAGTGCCAGCAGCGCGCCGACGCCGGCGGACGGCAAGGTCGACAGAATGGTCAAGGGATGGATGTAGCTTTCGTACAGAATACCGAGCACGATATAGACGGTGACGAGCGCGGCGAGGATCAGCCAGATCTGATTCGACAGGGAACTCTGGAAGGCGCGGGCGGTTCCTTGGAAGCTTCCTTTGATGCTCGCCGACAAGCCGATTGTCCGGGCCGTGTCTTCGATGGCGGTCACGGCCTCGCCCAAGGACGTGTTCGGGGCCAGATTGAACGACAGGGTGACGGCCGGAAATTGGCCCTGCCGGCTGATGGCCAAGGGCGTGGTGGCCTCCGAGACCTGGGTGAACACGCTCAAGGGCACCTGGCCGCCGGTCAGTGAGCGGATGTCAAGGAACTGAAGCGCCTGCGGGCCAGACTGGAACTCAGGCATCACCTCCAGGACGACCCGATACTGATTCAGCTGGGTGTACATGGTCGAGACCTGCCGTTGCCCGTACGCGCTGTACAAGGTGTCCACGATCAATTGAGGGGTAATGCCGAGCCGCGACGCCGTGCTGCGATCGATGACCAGCATCGTGGCCAGCCCCTGATCCTGTTGGTCGCTGCTGACGTCGCGCAGCGCGGGTAACGTCTGCAACGCCTCAACCAGCATCGGGGCCCACTCGAACAACTCTTCGGGATCCGCGTCCTCCAGGGTGTACTGATATTGGGTCCGGCTGACCCGATCCTCGACCGTGAGGTCCTGCACCGGTTGCATGAACAGGGTGATGCCCTCGATGCCGGCCGTCTGCGTCTGCAGGCGCCGGATCACCTCCTGCGCCGTGATCCGGCGCTCCGACAGCGGCTTCAAGTTGATGTGGATGCGCCCGCTGTTGAGCGTCGTGTTCGTGCCGTCCACCCCGATGAAAGACGAGAGGGCAGCGACCGCCGGATCCGCGAGGATGACCTTCGTCAGTGCCTGCTGCCGCTCCACCATCGCGGCAAACGAAACCGACTGGGCCGCCTCGGAAATACCGAGGATCACGCCGGTGTCTTGCACCGGAAAGAAGCCCTTGGGCACGACGACGTACAAGAGGACGGTGACGGCGAGCGTCCCGACGGCGACGGCCAACGTGGCGGATTGAT
Organism: Nitrospira sp.; assembly: GCA_047150005.1. Taxonomy (GTDB): domain Bacteria; phylum Nitrospirota; class Nitrospiria; order Nitrospirales; family Nitrospiraceae; genus Nitrospira_C. The sequence goes on from AP038806.1 coordinate 845,461, forward strand.
GGTTCAACACCCAGCGCAAGCTGCGCCCATAGGCTTCGATGGTCCGATCGAACAGCTCCTGCGACTTGCGGTAGAACGCGCTCTGTTCCGACTCGCGTTGGTGCCGGAGCAGTCTGGCGCACATCATCGGCGTCAGTGTGAGGGAGACGACGGCGGAAATGACGATCGTCATGCTCAACGTCACAGCAAACTCCCAGAACAGCCTGCCGACCACGTCTCCCATGAACAGGAGCGGAATCAGCACGGCGATGAGCGAAATCGACAGCGACAAAATCGTGAAGGCGATCTGCTCCGACCCCTTCAACGCCGCCTGGAACGGCGAATCGCCCCGTTCGATGTACCGGGAGATGTTTTCGATCATGACGATGGCGTCGTCGACGACGAAGCCCGTCGAAATCGTGAGCGCCATCAGGGTCAAGTTGTTGAGACTGAAGCCGAGGAGATACATCGCCCCGAACGTGCCGACCAGCGACAACGGCACTGCGGCCGCCGGGATGACGGTGCCGGAGAGCGTCCGCAGAAACAGGAAAATGACCAGGATGACGAGCGCGACGGCCAGCATCAACTCGAATTGGACATCTCGCACCGAGGCCCGGATGGACACGGTCCGATCGGTGAGGACGGTGACTTGAACGGAGGACGGCAGCGCGCTCTGGAGCTGGGGCAGCAGCTTCTTGATGCGGTCCGCCACCTCGATGACGTTCGCGCCCGGCTGGCGCTGGATGTTGATGAGAATGGCCGGGGTCTCGTTCAGCCAGGCCGCCTGCTTGACGTCTTCCACGCCGTCGATGACCTCGGCCACATCGGAGAGATGAACCGGCGCGCTATTGCGGTAAGCGACGATCAGCGGACGATACTCGCCGCTCGACAGCAACTGGTCGGTCGCGTTGATGATCGAGGCTCGGCGCGGACCGTCGAACGCCCCTTTCGCCTGATTGACGTTGGCCGCGGCGACCGTCTGGCGTAGATCTTCCAGAGTCAGTCCATAGGCGGACAACGCCCTGGGGTTGGCCCGGATCCGCACGGCCGGCCGTTGGCCGCCGCTGATGCTCACCAGCCCCACCCCGGACAGCTGCGAGATCTTCTGGGCGAACCGCGTTTCCGCCAGATCCTGCACCTGCGACAACGGCAACGTCGTCGACGTCATGGCCAACGTCAGAATCGGCGCATCGGCCGGATTCACTTTGCTGTAGAACGGCGGATTCGGCAGATCGCGGGGGAGAAACGTGGAGGCTGCATTGATCGCGGCCTGGACTTGCTGCTCGGCGACGTCGAGCTCGAGATCCAGCGTGAACTGGAGCGTGATGACGGAACTCCCGCCGGAACTCGTCGAGGTCATCTGATTCAGGCCGGGCATTTGCCCGAACTGTCGCTCGAGCGGCGCGGTCACCGAAGAGGCCATGACGTCGGGACTGGCTCCCGGGTAAAACGTCAGGACTTGAATCGTCGGATAGTCGATTTGAGGAAGGGCCGAAACCGGCAGCTGGCGGTACGCGAGGACGCCGGCCAGCAGGATGGCGACCATGAGCAGGGCGGTGGCCACCGGCCGCAGGATGAAGAGGCGCGACGGATTCACGGTGATCGTTCCCGCCGCGCCTGCTCCGGTCCCGACGGCGGCGAGACATTGGCCGGCGGCTCGTTTCGATTCCGCACTTCGACCTTGCTGCCTTCGCGAAGCTTTTCCGTTCCGTCCACCACGACCAGTTCGTCGGGAGCCAGCCCGGAATCGATCGACGCGTCTTCGCCGTGGGTCGTGCCGAGAGCCACCGTTCGAACCGCGACGGTGCGGTCCTCCTTGACCACGTAGACGAACGTGCCCTTGGCGCCGCGCTGGACCGCCGCGGACGGCACGATCGTGACCCCGTGCTTCACGTCCAGCAGAAGTCGGGCGTTGACGAACTGATTGGGGAACAAGGAGCCGTCCTCGTTCGCGAACACCGCCTTGAGGCGCACCGTCCCCGTATTTGGATCGATTTGATTGTCGACCGTGAGCAGCTTGCCGGAGGCGAGCTGCTTTTTCTGCTCCCGGTCGAACGCGTCGACGGCCAGTTGGCGGCCCGAATTGAGCCGCTCAAGGACCGGAGGAAGGCTGTCCTCCGGAATGGTGAAGACCACGGTAATCGGCGTCAGCTGCGTGATCACCAGCAGGCCGTTCGTGTCGTTGGCCCGGACCATGTTGCCCGGATCCACCAACCGTAATCCCACGCGCCCGCTGATGGGCGCCGTGATGCGGCTGTAGGCCAGCTGGAGCTTGGCGTTGTCGATCTGGCTTTGATCGGCCTTCACGATGCCCTCGAGCTGACGTACCATCGCTTCCTGCGTGTCCAACTGCTGCTTCGGAATGTAGCCCTGTTTGACCAGGCCCTTGTACCGCTCCAGGTCGAGCTTGGCGTTCTTCAATTGCGCCAGATCGCGCGCCATCTGGCCTTCGGCCTGACTGAGCTGCACCTCGAAGGGACGCGGGTCGATTTGCGCGAGCAGATCACCTTCCCGGACGAGCTGGCCCTCCTGAAAGAGAACCTGCATGAGCTGCCCGTCGACGCGGCTCTTGACGTTGACCGTATTCAGCGGCACCACGGAGCCGAGCCCGTTCAGATAGACGCCGATGTCTCCCGTCCGCGCCGGGACGACGAGCACGGGGAGCGTCCGCGCGCCACCCGGCACCTGGCCGGCGCGCGAGGGCTCTTCGCCGGACTTGGCCAGCAGCGCGTAGCCTCCCAGCGCCAGCACGCAGGCCGCAGCCAGGCCGAGTAACCAGCGCTTCAGCATCGTCGCAAATGGAATCGGTTCCGCCATGGGGTCGCCTTCTGCTCCGCAGCTCCGATGCGGCCCTGCCTTCTTCCTCTACGGCGCGGGTACAGCCTGCTTCCGCGCCTGGACGTAGCTCCGTGACGTTTGCCAGCGCTGCTGCAACCCCGCGTACATGTGATCCAGCCCGGCTTGCTGCTCCGGGGACAGCTTCGGTTTGATCTCCGCCATTCCTTTGGTCAGGATCTGTTCGACTTCGGACTGATGCGAGAATCGCAATTCCAAGACGGCCAGATGCGCCCGGCTCACGATGGGTTCAATCTCGAGCTGTTGCTGAGTTGTCAGCGACAGCTCCTGCGTCAGCCGCTTCATGATGCGCTCCTGTTGGGCCACCGGGCCCCGATCGCCGTGATGCGTCCGATCAGCGTTTCCATAAAGCCACATACCGACAACCCCCGTCAGCACCCCGGCCGCAAAGAGGACCGACAACCCCGCCCACAGTTTCGGTCGCGACATCTTAGGCGCTCCTTACGCTCCGCGCGCGTGGCTGAGCCCCGCGCCCATCCTGTCCCTGGAAAGCCGTCCGACGGTTGCGCCGCATGGGAATCAGTCTCCAAACAGCGGAGTCGCCTCGAATTCTTCCGCCAGCAGCGTGCTCTCTCCGGTCGAAGTGCGCAACGCTTGGACCGTGAACACCGAGACGGCCAGGACGACTGCCGCCGCAATGGTGGCGACGCGCCAGACGAGTTGATCGAGCAGGCCGGAGGGAAGGGTGTCCACCGACCGGCGTAACGTCCGCATGACCCGCCGCGCCGTCTCGCCGTGATCGGTCGGATGGTCGACCGGAACGCGGAAGGCTTCCGTCAACGCCCGCTCCAGCTTCTTCAGTTCGTCGTCAGAATATCGCATCAGGTACCCCCTCGCGAGCTCTTGCTCAGAATGTCGCGGAGTGCCCGCCTGGCCCGAAAGGCCCGCACCTTGACGTTGACCGTACTCCAGCCCAGCAGCTCCGCCGCCTCGCGTATGGATCGGCCTTCGAGGTGAACGAGCGTGAGGACGGCTCGGTGCTCGGGTGACACACGCTCCAAGGCCCAGTGCAGTACGTCTATCGCTTCCTCTCTCCGTGCATGGTTCTTGAACTCCTCGTCGGAAGCGGCGGTGAGCGTCTGCTCGATCCAGCGGTGGTGCGCGTCGGTCAGCTCGCTCACCGGCCGTTCACCGCGCTGCCTCGCTCGCCAGAAGTCGTAACAGGTCCGGACCGCGATGCCCGCCAGCCAGTGATCGAACGGACCGGAGTCCGAAAACCGCCCGAGTCCGAAATAGGCCCTGACAAAGACGTCGTGCACCGTCGCCTCGACGTCGTCAGCCGGCACCCGCCGGCTGACGATCCGGACGACGTGCTGCTGGTGTCGGCTGATCAGTTCCGCAAAGCGGTCGGTGTCCCCCTCTCGGATCCGCCGCAGGAGGTCGCGATCTTCCGGGGCAGTTTGGGCAACCGTCAACGACTCATCAGCCATCGGTAGGCGGAGTTCCGACCACGACAGCGCGGTGGTCGCAGTGAAACAGTCGTCCATCATAATAGCACCATACGGTCTTCCCTGGACGCGAGAGTTATCCCGCGGAGGGTCCGCTCACCGGTTCACTCTCCTCGGCCGCCGAGGTCCCCGTCCCGCTCTCGACACCTGACGACCGATACTGATCCGCTCCTGCACTCTGATGGCGGTGATGCCGATACTGCTCCCACAAAGCTTTCTGTTTGGCCTGTTGTTCCGGCGTCAGCACGCCGATGAGTTCCCGGGTGGCCCTGACCCCGATGATCCGAACCGTAGCCTGATACGCCTCGCCTTCCTTGATCTTGGCCTCGATCGCCGGCAGCTGCGTTGTATCATCCCACATCAGCGATCGAAGTTCCCGCTCACTCACCATGACATCGGCCTCCGCCCTGATCCGCGCCTTGTCCGCATCCAGGGCGATCGACCGCATTTTGGCAATCTGTTCGTCGGTGAGTGCCAATTCCTGCTTGTTCTTCAAGAGATGCTTGAGCAGATGGGTCGTGAACCCTCCGTGTCGATGGCCGCCCTGATGATAAGACATCTGATGAGTCTTGCCGGCGCACCGGCCTCCCCCGTCGGCCCAGGCCGCCGACGAACCGATCAGCACGCTGCCCAATGCCAACCCCAGCATCAATGACGTACGCGGTCTCATAGAGTCCTCCTCATAGTGATGGATATGTTTATGGCAGGGGCACCGTCCAGCTTCCGTCCCCTCCATCTTCTAGTCGCGGTGAGCGGGCAAAAGGTTACAGCTGGAAGTTCCTGAAACCATTGGTGCTTTGAGTCGCAGGCCGCGGATTGACAGGTTCTGATTTCGAGACGTACCCTGCTGCGCACTCGGCTGACCTATGCCGTCCCGTCCCGCGCCGGTCGTGAGCGCGGGAATGCCCGCTGCAATGACGAGCCAGACCGCCAGAAAAACCATTCTGGTCCTGATTCACGGATTCATCAGCGATCACCGCTGCTGGGATCCCTTGCGCCGCCTCCTCGAGACGGACGCCAGGATCGCCGAACGCTTCGAGGTCGAATGTTTCGACTACCCCACGTCCCTCTTGGGGAAGGGTTCAGACCATGCCCACCCGAGTCTTCGGCAGGTCGCAGGCCAGTTGAGCGAGTTTTTGGGGCAGCCCCGCTTCGCCGGACACCCCCTCGTTCTCGTCGGGCACAGTCAAGGGGGCCTGGTCATCCAGGCCTACTTCGTGTTGTTGCTCGAAGCACGACAGGCACGGCAACTCTCCCGTGTCCGGCAAGCGATCTTCATCGCGACCCCCAACCTGGGGTCGGTCTTCCTCGATCGCACCAGACGGCTGACCGATCACGTGTTGAAGGTCTTGAGCGGATCGTTCCTCCATCCTCAGGAACGTCTGTTGCGCGCGCTGCAACCGGAGATCATGGAGATTCAGAAACAGCTCCTGGGGAATATCGTGGCGGCCGGAAGCCATTCGGATCAGGCCTGTCCGATCCCTCTCCAGTGCTTCTACGGCTCGGCGGACCGCGTCGTCCTGGATGTGTCTGCTCAAAGCTTTTTTGCCCCGGACGTCTGCGTGCCCCTGCCGGCCGGGCACATGGACATCATCCGGCCCCGGAGCGCTGCGGACGAACGGTATGCCAAACTGACCGACGCCATTCTGCACCCGGTCGGACACGTCAATGTCGTCGAAGTGGAACGCTACGACACGATGCTGCGGGTCGAACCCTACGACGGACGGAAGGGTGTCGAGGTGTCGTACGGAACCAGTCGCCGCACCGTGTTGACCGACAACCGCGCCGTGCTGTCGCGCCGCATGGTGGTGTCCCGCAAGAACCGCTGCCGGAACAGCTGCGAAATTTCGTATCTGACCAACGCGGAGGGATTCATCAGGCCGATTCCCGCCGAGCTGCTGGAGCGGCTGGAGCGAAAGGATCTGACCAGATACGAGAGTCAGGGCCGTGAATTCAATTTCGTCTTCGCTCCCTGCGCCGGCGAGACCTACGACGTCACGCTCGAAATCCTCCGCGGATTCGAAGCGGGGGACCGGCAAGTCCATTTCCACCTGGGACCGTCCTGCTATCATCAGTTGCTGACCTACAGCCTGGACCTCACGGCCTACGTCCAGGCCGGATACCGATTGACCGGGCCGCCTCGCCTGCATGTTGAAGAGGGCGAGACACACCGTTGCGAACAGATTTGGGCCTCGCCACCGCTGGAGCCCACCGCTTCGGACGGCCGCGGCAATTGGTACTGGGAGCTTCGTGACGTGCGCCAGGGAGCCGTAGGACTGGCCTGGGATCTGGATCAAGGATAAGCCCTCATCTACGAGCGATCCCGCACAGGTCGCACTGTGCGAATGAGGTATCCTAGAGGCGAGCCGCCTAATTCGATCCTCGTGAACCGGGCAGGAGGGTGAAATTTTTCTCGATCTCACAATCGCTTTCGCGACGGTTCTTCCAAGCCTCCTCATCCGGGAAGACGGATCAAGACTTGCAGGGGGTTCTAGTGCTCAACGGCTCGGTTCAGGCCCATTCAGGAGGAAGAGCATGAAAGCGCTGCTCGCCAAATGCGGAGATCGAGGGTTGGCCTGGGTGATGATCGGCCTCTTCGCGCTTCTGGTCTTGGGGCTCAACCTGAACGGGTAGTTCCTCCGGCTCCGCCGCTGGGCCATTCATCCTCGGAGCCGTCCTGCGTCCATACACCCCGCACCGATTGCTTCCCGATCACGGTCCCTTCCAACAGACCTGTTGACAGTACGGATGCCGCGCCGTAGCCTGCCTTGCTCGGGACCGGTCCCGCAGCCGCTTACGACTCCGCGACACAGATGACCGATCGTTCCGGAATCACCCGCCGAGACTTTTTGAACGGAGCCCTCCTTGCGCTGGGTTCTACGTTGTTGCCCCCGTTGGCGCTGGGGAATGACCTAGACCGATGGCTGACCGACGACGACTATCCGCCGAGACGTACGGGACTGCGGGGCAACCATCCGGGAGCGCTCGAAACGGCTCATGCACTCGCCTGGACCGGAAAGCGCGACTGGGGAACGGTGACGGAACCCGATGGATCCGACTATGACCTGGTGATCGTCGGCGCGGGGATCAGCGGGCTTGCGGCGGCCTGGTTCTACCGGCAGCAACAGGGTCCGCAGGCCAAGATCCTCCTGCTCGAAAACCACGATGATTTCGGCGGACATGCCAAACGGAACGAGTTCGTCGTCGACGGACAGATTCGCCTCTCCTACGGAGGCTCACAGACGATGCAGGCCCCCGGCCGATACAGCCGCACCACCGCCTCCCTCCTGCAGGACCTCGGCGTGAAGCTCGACCGGTTCGTGTCGGCATACGACATGACGTTTTTCCAGCGTCACGCGCTGCGCCCCGCCACCTTCTTCGAGGGCAAGACCTACGGCAAGGCGTCGTTGGTTCCGTACGCCTTGACCGATGTGAGCTGGGGAGTTCCCGGCATTGCGCGATCCACGCTGTCGCCCGAACAGGCCGTCGAGCGGATGCCGCTGGCGTCACGCGCGAAAGAGCAGCTCCTGCGGATCGTGACCGGCGGCGACGGAGCATTGGACCGGGTCAGCGCGGAGGCTCGGTTCAGCTATGCTCGCACCACCCCCTACTTCACGTTTCTTCGCGAGCAGCTCCAGGTGGACGATCCGGACGTCTTCCGTGTGCTTCGAAGTCTGCCGGCCGAATACACCGGCCAGGGGGCCGATACGCTATCGACCCTGGAAGCGCTGGCGCTCGAGTTGCCCGGAATCACGGAGCGGGCGGTCGCCGATCGGACGCGCGCAAGATCCGGCCGTGTGACGCCGGATGAGACGGAGCCCTACATCCATCACTTCCCCGACGGCAACGCCTCGGTCGCTCGTCTTCTGGTCCGACGGTTGATTCCGCACGTCGCCCCCAGCTCGACGATGGACGATGTGGTGCTGGCTCCGTTCGACTACGGCCGGCTCGACCGCCCCAACGCCGCCGTAAGACTCCGATTGAACAGCACGGTCGTCCACGTCACTCACGAAGGACCTCCGCATCAGGCGGACCGCGTGTCGATCACCTATGTGCTCAAGAACCGCGCCTATCGCGTCCGGACCAAATACTGCGTGCTGGCCTGCTACAACATGATGATCCCGCATCTGGTTCCAGAGCTGCCGCAGGAGCAGAAAGACGCGCTCAGGCAGGCCGCGAAGGCTCCCTTGGTGTACAGCACCGTCTCGCTCAGAAACTGGCGCGCCATCCGCGAGGTGGGCCTCGGAGCGGCCGAGTGCCCCGGAAGCTTTCATCAGTCGGTGCTGCTGGATTATCCGATACGGATGGGCGGCTATGGATGGTCGGATGATCCGGCTCATCCGATGATTCTGACGATGATCCATGTGCCGCTCGCCGATCACTACGGCACTCCGCCGCGCGAGCAGTTCCGGCAAGGCCGCGTCAAACTCTTCAGCATGCCCTTCGCGCAATTCGAAGCCGCCGTCAAGGAGCATCTCGACGGCATGTTGGGGCCGGGCGGATTCCATGCGGACCGCGATATTCAGGCCATCACGGTGAACCGGTGGGCCCATGGCTATACCTACCAGGGCAGCGCGCTCTATGACCCGGATGTGACGGAGGAACGTGGTCCTCACATCGTGGGACGGCGCCCGCTGGGGCGCATCACGATCGCCAATTCCGATGCCGGAGCCAGAGCCTATATGGATGCGGCGATCGACCAGGCCAGGCGGGCGGTCCGGGAACTGCCCGGATCGTCGTGAAGACCTTCAGAACGAAAGGACGTCCGATGATCGATCCCTTGATGTTGCCCAGCGTCCTCCGACAGCGGCTGTCCCGTCGGGATGCGCTCGCCCTGCTGGGAAAGAATGTCGCCTGCCTGGCCACTGCGAGTCTTCTGTGGCCCCGGCGCGCCGCGGCAAGCGGTTCCGACCCGCTCTGCGTCGTCCGGCCGGCACAGACCGAAGGGCCGTATTTCGTCGATGAGCAACTGAACCGATCGGATATTCGCTCGGATCCGACGGAGGGAGCAATCAAGCCGGGAACGCCCCTGGCTCTTACGGTCGTAGTCTCCCGCATCGGCGGCGGCACCTGTCGTCCTCTTGAAGGTGCGCACGTCGATATCTGGCATTGCGACGCCATGGGTCTGTACTCCGACGTGGAGGATCCGCGGTTCAACACGACCGGCCACAAGTTTCTCCGCGGCTATCAGATCACCGATGCCAAGGGCGAAGCCAGATTTCTGACCATCTATCCCGGCTGGTACGAGGGACGGACGGTGCACATTCACGTCAAGGTCCGCACGGCTCCCATAGCGGGGAAGAGTTTTGAGTTTACATCGCAGATGTATTTCGACGACACGTTCACGGATCGCGTGTATGCCGCCGCACCCTATGCGTCCAGAGGTCCGCGCACGGCCCGTAATCAGGATGACCGCATCTTCCGGCGCGGTGGCGACCAGCTCATACTGGCTCCGACCCCGACGACCGCTGGGTATGCGGCCACGTTCGCGATCGGCCTTCAATTGTCTTGACGCGCCACGTAAGGATTCAGTTGCTGTTCAGCACAGGTCGGAGGAAGACCGGACTCATACCCAGAGAAAGAGTGGAGAATCTCTCTTTCCCGAACGCATGAGTCCGGTTTCCGACCGATTCATAACCTGGACTCATCCGGCGGCACCAGGGTCGTACACGTCATCAATCCAGTAGTCGCATCCTTGGATCTTGCAGGGCGGCCCCCCTTCATACGGCTTCTGCAACGTGTGGTCCGGTACACTCATCGGCATCTGGTTTTCGATTCCCAGTTCGAGCCCCGACGTTGCAGTATCCGCGTCGGCAGGCTTCACCGCCAGCACGAAATTGTAGATCTCGTCAGCGGCGACATCGTTGATTCCGTGTTCCCGCGTACTCAGCATCTTGAGGAATCGGTCTGTCTCGGTTCTCACGCTTTGCTGATCATGGTTGGCCACTCCATCCCGAATGACTTTCAGCTGCGCGAAATAGGGGTCGAAATTCGATGCAGGATAGGTGTTTTTTTCAAACGACATCATGGTCCAGATTTCTTCGACCCAGGGACCTGTGGCGAACGCGTGCACCGCGGAAACCAGGACGAATGCACAGGCCAGGAGCCACAACCGCGTGGCGGTTGTACCCGTAAGTTTGATGTTCATGTCGGCCTCCTTTGCGTGTTCGGAGGATGTGCTCGAGTAGGCATGGTTCCCATGGCATGCGGAGCTGGCATCAAGTCCAACTCCGGGGCCGACGATGCGGCGGAGCCCGTGACCGGGAGGTCAAGACAGGTGGCACGCCCTCTTCCCTTCCTGAAGCACACAGCGATCACTTATGGTAGACGCGCGAGCACTTGGAGAGTATCGCCGAAAAGATGGATTTCACATACATCGATGGAGTGAGAGCCGCACGACATCTCCAGGCAGCAGGCGGCCTCTGACCGAAGGCATCTTAAAAGCGACGCGCACATTTGGCCTACAATCAATGACCGCGCAGCGACGTGACCGACAGGTCGGTCTCACACCGACCTCAACAACTCGCTTCGGTGGCTTGAATTCGGAGCAGCACTACATTTCTTCAATGCATCTTCCTCGGCTTTGCTCTTTGGAAGGATCTCCTTCTAGATCGGCGTCAAACCGATCAGGCTGAGCTCGAAATCTTTCAGTTCCGATCCGGCCGCCTTGAGAAACTGAGCCGGCATCATGATCGCGTGATCATCCTTGGTCTAGTTCTCGTGCGTCTTCACATTCGATTTGGCCGCCCGCCCACATCAGGATCCCGATCAGAATCGAGCGAATGGCCGCGCTCAGCGTGTGGGACCTCCGATTCCCCCGGACCAGCGCTCTCCGGCAGGGTTTCAGCAATCGTCATGGGTCCACTCGCGGAGGGTCGCTTGCCGATCGAAACGCAACCTATATTGGTCGCAGTAACTTTCCCCCGGACCATTGAGGTCTCCTCCCGTGTTTGTCCAGACCTGGTAGCTCCACATTGTTTCGCCATTTGACAACGACTGAGCGACTTTCGGAACCCCCAGCCGCCGCTTGACTTCGCTTTGAGTGGCATGAATCCTCTGGGCTTTCTTCAGATAGATCACCTCCTCTTCTTCGAACAACGCGCACCCGGCCAGCAAGATCAATAGAGAGGCGATGGGCACGACGTTCCTATTGCTCCGCGGGGTGGGGCCATGTGTAGGACCCATCATCTGCTCCGGCCTACACGATCCATTCGACATGTTCGATTCCCATCGAAGCATGCAGGAGTGCGGGACTCCTGTGACCGACATTATAAAATTCCTCGTAGAAGTTTACGGATGAGATTTGATAATTAGGGCGCACACGTCACCAAAGAAGCCCCGCAAGCAGCGCGTGAAGAGGTTGTCCTTACGGAGGGCAAACCGACACTCGTGTTCCTTAGCGTGGCACCTCGATGCCCAGTCGGAAGGTGATCTGTCCCACCCAAGCTCATTGGAAACGTGCGATCCCGTACATCTCGCACTGTGCGAAAAATCGATAGAGACGACTGACTCTCCCATTTTCTCGGACAACCGGCGTTCAACAAGAACTTTATCCAATCCATCCGTGGCCTTATGGCCCATTCCTGAAGGATGGACGACCGGGCTGCCGGATCATGGATTGCATGTCCTTGGCGATATCCCACGTGGATGGGTGCCCAATAGCTGAGGAGTCCTCTTGTGAAAACGTGGTTTGGTAAGTGCGGCGATCGGGAATTGCTCGGGGTGATGATCGGACTCTTCGGCTTGTTCGTGATCGGGTTGAGCCTGAGCGGTTAGCCGGAGACTCCCGCCCCCTCTTGCGTCGCTCTCACCGCCTGCCTGAGCGAGTCCGGCTACCCCGAATCGCTCATTGACTCCGCCCTTCGGAGTCCGTAGCCTGTCTCTCGTTGCCCCCCATGCCCCGCAAGCAGATCGTGATCGTCGGAGGCGGATTCGGAGGCTTGACCGCCGCCAGGCAGCTCCGTCGTAGCGACGTCGTGCTCATCGATCGGACCAATCACCATCTCTTTCAACCTCTGCTCTATCAGGTAGCCACGGCCGCCTTGTCGCCGAGCGACATCGCCTGGCCCTTGCGCACCGTCTTTCGCTCCCAATCCAATGTGCGGGTGGTCATGGATGACGTGCTGTCGGTCGATCGAATCGGCCGGGTCGTGCATGTGCGGCACAGCCCGCCGATACCGTTTGAGGTGCTCATCCTGGCACCCGGCGCCCGGCACGCCTACTTCGGTCACGACGAGTGGGAGGCCTCGGCACCGGGCCTCAAGACGATGACCGATGCCGTGCTGCTGCGTCAAAACATGCTGCTGGCGTTCGAGGAAGCGGAACGACGGGCCGAGGCCGGCTCACGGGAGCCATTGGTCTTCGTCATCGTGGGCGGAGGACCGACGGGGGTGGAACTGGCCGGCGCGCTGGCGGAAATCGGACGCAAGGCGATGGGGCCGGATTTTCCCGCCTTGCATCTCGACGACCTCTCGATCGTGCTGGTCGAAGGCGGCCCGCGTCTGCTCCCGGCATTCAGTCCCGATCTCTCGGCGAAGGCCGCCGCAGCCTTGATCCGCATGGGCGTCACCGTGCGGCTGAACAGTCCGGTCCGGGGAGTGGACCGCGGCAGCGTGACCGTCGGGGCGCAGGTATTGTCCGCCACAAACATCATCTGGGCCGCAGGCAACCGGGCGTCGCCCCTGCTCGGCACCGTCGGCGTCCCGCTGGATCCGTCCGGGCGGATCAAGGTGGAACCGGATTTGACGATTCCCGGAGATCCTTGGATATTCGCCATCGGCGATGCGGCCCATTCTCCGGGCACAGACGGGCGACCGCTGCCGGGGCTCGCCCCCGTGGCGATGCAGCAGGGTCGCTATGTGGCCGAACTGATCACGGGCGGGATGCTTCCCGAGCGGCGCCGGCCGTTTGTCTATCGGGACCGCGGCATGCTCGCCACCATCGGTCGCGCCAGGGCGGTGGCGCAACTCGGCCCGATCCATGTCGCCGGCGTCCTTGCCTGGCTGCTCTGGTGCCTGGTCCACATTTTCTTTCTGGTGGGATTCCGCAACCGTGTGCGTGTCATGTCGGAGTGGATATGGTTCTACCTGACGTTCAAACCGGGGGCTCGACTCCTGTTCGAACGGCCACACCGGTTCGAACAGGCGCACCAGGCGCCGCCAGGTGAGCGACCTTCGTAACCGTGGCGGGCGGAGCAGCGCTACGCGCCAGCGTCAATTGGGTCGGAAGAGATCAGGATGCTCGGCCTCCCGGCCCGAGTGCATGCCCACGCCAACCAAAGACTGAAAGGGGGCGTTCAGGGAGGCGCGTTCCGCCTCGCTTCCACGAGTGACATCCAATAAGAGACTCTGTTGGGCGCGAAGCAGACTCTGCAAGCGCACGACGCGCGCAGCCACACGCGAGAGTTCCTCCTCTTCCGCACGCAGCTGCTCGACCAGCTGGGCGTGCGATCGTGCCAGTTCACGGCGAAACGACTGCTTCGCTTCAGAAGGCTGCAGGAAATGGAAGCCTCCGTACAGATCGAAGCGCGCCATAGAAAATCCCGAGGTCGGCGCATAGTCCGAACGCTTCTCCGCCCGCCGCCGAAACCGCTGAACCATCCTGCAAGCGACATCCTGTGCCATCCCGAGCCCGCGTTGTCCGGCAACCGCCAAACCCTGTCCCAACCAGACCGCTCCGCGCACGCCCGAATCTTTCAGTATGATTCCACACCGTCTCATTCGCGCCCCGAGGTCGACGCGCCGGAGGCCGTGGAGAGAAGCCTGCCAAGCGGCTCGGCTTTGCCGGCCCAGCCAGACCGCGAAGGCATGACATCCGCTTTCGCAAGCCCGCACGGCTTGCCAACACCATTTCCTCAGAGGGGACGGACGCAACGAAGAGGGATATTTGACCTGCAATCCTCCGGGCCTGATTCGGAGTTGCTTGATGGGTTGAGGTCTGGAGCCGACCCGATGGTTCATGCGGCACCTCCAAAATAGTAGATCGTCAGCATGAGCAATCAGCCTTCGAGTGATGTAAATGCACCGGCGGGCCCGCCTAGACTGTGGAGAAACCGCCCTGGGTTCGGCGCATGGCGCAACCCTGACAATCTCAATCCACCTACTACGAGAATCGGAAGCGAGGCGTGCGCCTCACCGGAGAACGGACATCAACGGAACGGATGCCTCCACGGAGGATCGCATCCATGTCGATAGGCTGGATACATGAGCAGACCGGACGAGACCGTTTGACATCCGGCAACTTGCGGCAACGCTGTCCAACCTCCTGTGTCCATAGGGTATGTCTACCGATCACCGATCAAATAGTCAATGGGGCTCGGGTCCTCCCTCCTTCCAGACCAGGCGAAGTATACGGGCGGGGCCTCTGACCGACAGAGGCCGTCCGAGCCTCCCAGCCGCGGAAAAATGAGCGACTTCGCTCTCCGAGCACTGTGCAGGACCGAAACACGTGCATTTCCCCTTGGAGCATGGTCGCCGATCCGGCTGCGCAAGCCGCGTATTTCCTGAGGATTCGTAACGTGCGACCGCACGCATCAATATCCCAAGACGCCCATGCGACGGGAACGGGACTTGCTCTAACGCAAGACCTCGTGAGTTCACGTGCCCCCCGTACTCAACCGCACGATCGAACGCCTCTCTTCAACGAGAAGGAGGACCCCATGCAGGTCGCACGACTAGCCGTTGACCAGATCCTCGAAGCGGTGAGCGAATATCCTGATTGCACGCTGGATGAGTTGGTCCAACGTCTTCCGGACTTTCACTGGTCGGACATCTTTCTCCAAGTCGATCAGCTGAGTCGTACCGGCCGGTTGCGGTTGACCAGGACCGGGTCGGGATTCGTCACCACGCTCCGTGTGTCGGCACCGCAGTCCGCGTAAGCACGTTCGCGAACCGGCGCGAATATGAGATGGAAACCGGTGGAGGCGCTGGCGGCAGTTGCCCCTGTCGACCAGCATTGATCTCTCCGTTCTTCCTGGGAGAGACCTCCACCGCATCCTCATCCTCTCCGTTCCAGCCTTACGGCGCTCGTCGCTTGCCTCCGTACCGCGAGACCGTAGGCCGGGGACCCTGTCCGCATCACCGGAATGCCCGTCGCGCACCACCTCGGGTCGGCCTGCTGTTCGGGCTTCGCCCGGAAGAATGAGGCTTGAGCTTTTTCACATGAGCAGGTACCATCCCGCCGATCGGCTTTACTTATCCACGCAGCAGGGAGGAGACGGGCATGCGCATTCCAGAACAGAGAGCCGTCGTTTTTGTGGCATTGTTGGGATTGATGGTAGGGGGTTGTGCGAGTGAAGGGACTATGGGAGGTGGGAACGGATCCGCATCCGGCTCGACGCCGGCCGCCGCGACAGGTTCGGCTGCTCCGGCTTCCGGCGCCGGAACGGCATCCACAGCACCGAAGTTCGCTACGGCCGAAGCGGCAGCCAAGTCGGTCCAGACCGATACCTTGCGCAACTGTTTGGCGATGATTCCGTCCAATGCCTCGCCGGGAGCGAAGCAGGTGGCGGAGGAAAGCTGCAAACGAGACGAAGCCGCTCGGGCCAGCATTGTGGGTACGGCTGCCACGAAGAGCAATGATCGGGTCGCGTCCGGTACGCAGGGCGACACGCTGGAAGCCTGCATGGCCCGCATTCCAAAGGACGCCAGCGCCGGACAGCGGATGTTGGCCGAGCAGAGCTGCCAGCGAGACCAGGCAAACCGCTGAATCCGTATTTCGCTTCTTATCCGGTGTCTGAGAAGTTCTCTTCGGAATTTCTCAGACACCGCTCCTCTTGAACCGCCCTCCCGATCCTGCCAGACCCAAACGGAGGCCGACGCTTAGAATCCGCGCGGCGTTTCTAGGGCACAGCCGTGAGGATCATGTCGAACAAGGCCGAGAGGCTCCAGAACGCCTGGCGGGAGAACGGTCTCGTCCTGCGCATGGGCTGCACCAGAACCAAGATTGCGCCCATCGAGGAGGACAGCGGAGCGAGCAGACGATCGGTGAACAGGCCGGCCTTGGCATAGCGACCGATCGTGTCCTGAATACTGAGCGAAAGGTCTTGGAACGCTTCCGCAAAGCCGATGAAACGCCCGACACCGTAGCAGAGGAGGGACAAATTGGCGAGTGCGAACGCTGCGGAGATCCAGCGTCCTCCGAGCCCATGATAGAGCGAGAGGCTCGCGCTCAGCATGATCATGGCCAATTGCAGGGTCAAATCCAAACCGGAGGTTCTCGTGCGTCCGGAAATTTTGGGGGTGCGCCGGAATGGAATCTTCGTGCCCGCCACCAATTGCCGGATGGAAGTCACGGCGCCCGTAAGATGGACCGGGATCAACAGGAGGTTGAGCGCATAGGCACGCAGAAGATCTCGTATCGGCCGGTACCCGGCCAAGGCCAGATCCCGCGCATACAAGACGAAGTACGGAAGCGCCGCCAGAGGCATGGCGGGCGTCATCAATTCCGCCGAGAAGGGAATCGACAACAACAGCAATACGCTCAGCGGAGTCATCGCGAGCGACGTCAGATAGTGGATTTGCAACAACGCCCCTGCCGCCGCGGCCGGCCGCTTGGGCGCCCGTCCCAGAAACTCCAGAAGCTTCGGGAGGATGATCAAGCCTCCGTTTGCCCAGCGAGCCCGCTGGATGACCAACGAGCCGAAGTCCGGAGGGGTCGCGCTATACGCCAGCCGTTCCGGGTGATTGTACAAGGTCCAACCCTTTGCCATCAGATCCACGGTCGATTCCGTGTCTTCGATCACCGTCCGGTCCTGAATGTACCGCCGGACGGTGATGCGTCCGACCTGTTCAACCTGGCAGATGTCCCCCAACGCAGACTTCCGCAACAGCGCGTTGGCTCCAACCCAGAAGGTCGCGGCGAACCGGGTAAATCCCTGATGCACGAAATATTGAATGTCGGTGGTCGCCCCCGCCGTCCGCTCCAGCGCGCCAGGCGCATTCGGAAAGGCGCTATACGGCGTCTGGGCCACAGCCATGTTCGCCCGGTCTGGTCGTTCCATGATCCGAACCAACCTCGCCGCATAGTCGGGCTTCAGCATGCTGTCGGCATCCAGCGTGATGACGTAGGGCGAGTCCGGGATCACGCGGCTCCCGATCATGGTGTGGGTCTCCTCCAGGTGGACCCCGTCCCCGCGCAGGGCGAGCTTGACTCGCTTTCCCATGACGCCCAAATAACTGTTCAGGTTCATCGCCTTGTTGGGTTCATGGGAGAAATTGCTGTATTGCTTTCGCTCGAAGACATCGAATTGCACCAGAAAGCGGGCGGCAAGACGCTCGTATGCGGCGTCGATTTCGGTCCGGATGGCATCTGACACGATGCCCGATTGCCGTCGTCTCGCGAGCCACTCCCCGCCCTCGCGGCGCAGCTCATCTCCCGGCACCGTCAGCACTTCACGGACGAACCAGACATCCGTATGCGACAGGATCGGACACTGCTTGGCCTGATCGTCGAACCATTCGGCCGCCCGCAGGAAACAATCGGAAAGGCGAGCACACTCGGTTTCCCAGCGGGTCTCCGAGGCGCGCCTCTTCCGGAATTCACGGCGCGCTTGCGCGACGAATTCGGCAGGCTCGGCCATGCTCGCCTGCAGATCGAACGGAACAGACCGCGCCGCCCAGAGCGCCATCCGATCGGAGTGGGTCTTGGGCGACGGAGGATCATCCAACAACAGCACGACCCGCTTGTTCGGATAGTCCTGCAACGCCGCCGAGAGCAGCGTTTGACGGATGACGGGAATTTCCTCTTTATAGGAGGGAACCAGGATGGTGAGGGCGGGAGCCGTGTCCGTAAAAAACTGATCGTCCGCGCCGGCCGTTTCGGTCGAAGCGCCATTTCTCGTCAGCCGGCCGAGCCGGGCCAATTCGTAACACAGATTGCCGTAGACGAGATATCCGGCAATCGCGGCAAAGACCACCGCTTCGATCGCATGACCGACTTGCCGTTCTTCGAACGCGGTCCAGACAACGGTCCCGACCGACCATGCGAGCATGGCCGCCGCAAAAGCCGTGACTGCCAGAGAGACTTGAGTGAGTCGTAATTCGAATGCTTGCTGATTCGGTGACATCGGAATTCAAAAAACCTCTGCCCGCCAAAGCAATCGCGATGCCATTGGATCCGGCTTGTGCAAGGCGTCGGAAGTCCAATCTTTCTTGATGTCGAATCCGCATTTTCCTTATAGTTTTCATCGGTTGCAGGCCATATCGCCTCAACGTGAGGCTGAATTGCTGATTAAGATTAGGATTCTACACTCCACCAGCCGCATGACACCGCTGGTAGGTAGTGGCTCAGTTTCATCTCGCGTCATGCCCGCGAAAGCGGGCATCCACTCCTCGATCACGACTCACTGCTGAGGAGCAGGCCTTGACTGGATTCCCTAGATTCACAAACGAAGTGCAACACCTGTGGGGTAAGGTGTTGCAATGGGACGACACTATGCGCAGCTCTCCTTGGAAGACCGGTGTACGATTGCCCGGGCTCGCGAAGCCGGGCAAACCATCCGCCAAATTGCAGCAGCTCTGGATCGCGCGCCATCGACCATTCTGCGGGAACTGAGGCGCAATCGCGGCGCCCAGGTGGGCTATGCGCCTGCCTATGCCCAGGAGCAGACCCGCAGCCGCCGCTGGCGCGGGAGTCGTCTGCTCCGGCAACCGGCGCTGCAGGCCCACGTCCTGCGCTGGTTGGGGCAGGGCTGGTCGCCCGCTCAAGTCGCCGGCCGGCTCAAGCGCGACGGCTGCGCGCTGCGCATCAGCTCCGAGTCGATCTACCGCTTCATCGCCAGCCAGATCCGCCGGACGAAAGACTATCGCTGGCGGCATTATTTGCCGCGGGGCAAAAGCAAACGCGGGTGGCGGGGGCGCAAAGGCGGCAGTGCCGTGGACCACATCCGCAGCCGCGTCCCCATTAGCGAGCGACCGGCGGCGATCCAGCAGCGGCAGGACCCTGGCCATTGGGAGGCCGATCTGATGCTGTTTGCGAAATATGGCCAGGCGGTCCTGGTGACGCAGGAACGCCGCTCGCGCGTGTTGGTGGCCAGCCGGCAACCCACGAAGGGGGCCCAGCCGGTGGCCGCCCGACTCACGGCGCTGTTTGCCGCCCTGCCTCCGGCCCTGCGCCGGACCATCACGTTCGATAACGGCACGGAGTTCGCGTATCACGATCAGCTGCACCCGCTCGGCATGCGCACCTACTTTTGTGACCCGCATGCCCCGTGGCAAAAAGGGGGTATCGAAAACGGTATCGGCCGGATGCGCCGTGCCCTCCCCCGGAAAACTGACTTGGCCACGCTCTCCACCCGCCGCTTGCTGGCGCTGGTGCGGGCGTATAATCACACCCCGCGCAAGTGTCTCGACTATGAGACACCGGCCGAGGTGTTTACTCGTGATCTGTTGCACTTCAAATGTGACTCCACCTTCCCGCTTCCGCGGGAATGACACACTGCAGTGCTTCTGATGCCAAACTGACCCAGTATCCGCGGGTAAGCTGACTGGCTTTTCGCTATAGGCGGGTCTTACAATCGCCCGGACTTGAGGAAGGCCTTCCCAATTCCGTTAGGTATGGAGAGTTGCCGCAGAAACGACTCTCCCGAACTCGAAGAGCGGCCCACTCGCATGACTGCATTTCTTGGTTTCAGAGCGGTGATGGTTATCTTGCCGCTCGTCGCCGCGAGCGCTTCTACCTTCGTGCCGATTGCGCAAGCAGCTCCACCCCCTGAAGCTGCGACTGCTTCCGGTGGGACTGTCCCACAATCGGGGAACTGTCCTGCCGGACGCGAACAGGACGAGCATTGCCTGCCGGGAGGGCTGGGAAGTCCTGCAATGCCGGGCGGTCCGATCCACCCGCCGGTCACGCCGCCGCCAGGAATCCCGCCGGCGAGCCAGCCAGCGGACCCCGAGTTCCCCGAGAAGATCGTCGGCTGGGCAGAGGCCACATTCCACATTCACGACAACGATCAGGACGTCACCTATACCTCGGGCCGTGTGCAGCTCACCTTCCTTCGGAGAAATGTGCAGGACATGCCGGGGAAGACTCAGTACGTCGTGGTCCCCGATGTGGGAACAGAGGGCATGACCTGGAACGCTAGCGGAAGAGTGTTCGACTGCATCGTGGAAGGGAAGGCGATCATCCCGTTCCCGTTCGGACTCACTGACTCACCTCATGGCGTTGTTCCCGTTATCCCAGGCATCCACCTGCCGATGGACCCGAATCGTCCGGCCTTCGGCTACCTGAACCTGGTCGGGCCGGATGGAGGCGACTTTCATAGCGTGATGATCAGAATGTTTGATCCTGATGCGAGGCTCATCAAGACCTGCCCGGGTGATCCGCCGTTGGTCACGGAGGAAAAGTTCGATGCCGGTTACCTCCTGCACATTGTGTGGCAGAAGAACACATACACCAATGGCAGCGTCTCCTTCGAGGGGCAACAGACGTACGACCAGGGCAACCCGCTCGACTTCCTGAACCTGCTCCCGCCCGGCGCGGCCATTCCCGAAAGTGCACGTCAGCAACTGCAGGCGTCCGGCTCCGGCACCAGCCGTCGCTACACCTGGAAATGGGCGTTAGGTCCATTTCGTTAGGCACACTGACATTGATCGGAATGATTTCCGAGGCTCGGCTCAGAAGCCGAGCGCTTTTTCCAGATCCTCCTGGCCCTTCTTGAACTGCTTCTTCTCCGCCGCGTCTTTCTTCTTTGTCAGCGCCTCCAGTTCTTCCGCCTTCTTTTTCATCGCGGCGTTCTCTTGCTTGCGCGCCTCCTCTTGTTGCTCTTCCTGAAGCGAGACGACCTGCGCGGTCTTGATCGCGCTATCCGGCGCCGTCATCCAAGTCAGCCGGTATCCTGGCTTCCTCAAAGCCTGCTCTTGATAGACCACAACGTAGCGGGTCGGATAGCTGCGCTGTCCGATCTGCCGTTCCTCCAAGATATACACGGTGGGAGTACCGAAGAGATTCGACTGATAGGAATCCAGATAAAGCCGGCCGCCTTGCCTGGCTCCGACCGAGGCCATCTTCTCCATGAATTCCGTATAGGCCTGCACATTCGTCGGATCGGGCGGCTTGCTCTGTTCCATCTGCTTGGCCTCCGCCTCCTGTGCGCTTCGCATCGCCTCGTCCTCGTCCTGGAACTGGTACCGGTATTTGTCTTTGAACTCTTGCAACGGGAATGGCCCCTTCTTGGCCTTGCCCTTGAAGAATTGGGCGGGGTCGCTTTTTCCGCTCTTGGACACATAGGACAGACGACCGACGGCTGCGTCACTCGAATCAAATAAATAGATACTGTCAGGTGCCACGGGCATCGAGTATTTCCCCGCGTCTGCCGGAGTCTGCGGCGTGCGCCCCACCCGCATCGGTATGACGCGCTGCTTCAACAAGGCAAGGGCGGCGCCCTTCCCGTGCGAGAGCATGTTCGAAACGGCCTGCCTGACATCCGGCACCGGATCATTGATCAGCGGCGCCAGCATCTCCACGTCGCTGTCTTGGGGCCCGATCATGCCGATCGCATCCGCGGCCGCGATGCGCAACTCGATCTCGTCGCTCCTGAACATCCGCACGATGTCCGGAAGATGAGTGCGATCCGCGGATGAACCCAGTGTCAGCAAGTCTTCCTTCAAAATCTCGACGAAATCCTTCCTAAGCGTGTCGCAGTCGGCGGCTTTGGCCGACTTGCCGACACAGCCGTCCAGGAATTGGTCGACGATCCGGTCTTGAGGCGTGGCTGCCCAAACAAAAGCGGGGAGCGCAACGAGCCAGTACACCAGCAGGCTCGTGGTCGCTAACGCAAATACTTGACGTCGTGTCATGGATTGTCCTCCTGAGTTCTGCCGTGCCATCAATTGTCCGCGGGTCCGGATCGCGTTCGTATGCCGCCGGGATCATACGCAGAACTCTGATACTTCTCCCCGCTCTTCTTAACGTGTCCCTTCGCGCTGGCTTGCTTCTGCTGATGCCCCTTGATGTCATTGGAGATTCTGTCCATGCTCCTGGCGAGTTGAGGGCAATCGGTTTTGACCTTCTGCGCTTTGTCGATCGTGGCATCATTTTTTGGCGCCATTCCCTTTAGCCATTGATCCCAGAGACTGTCCCCCATTCCCGCGCAGAGCTGACTGCTTTGAACGGCCCCCGTTCCGGACGGAAACCAGAGCAAGACCGCTGATAAGCACATGCCCCAAACAGCTATCCGTAACGTTGTCATGATCCCCACTATCTCCTTTCGGCGTGATGCAGTATAACCACGCCCGTGGATCGTTTGATGATTCGCCCATTCAACTTGGTCATCGTGCTCTGTACGATCACCGGTGCTCTTTACTGCTCGGCCTTCAGCGGCGATTTTCATTATGATGACGTCTCAGCCATTTTCGACAACCCCCATCTCGACCGATGGCAGACCTTCGTCGGACATCTCGATCACATGGTCAGGCCCGCGCTGTATGCGACGTTCATGCTCGACCGTTGGCTGTATGGAGCCAACCCTGCCGGCTACCATCTGATCAATGTCCTGGCACACCTTGGCTCAGGTCTTCTGCTCTATCGCATCCTCGATCACGCAGTCGCAGATGAACGCTCTCCTGTTCCGTTCTGGACTTCGCTGATCTTTCTCATCCATCCGATTGCCACCGAAACGGTCACCTATATCTCGGGTCGCGCATCGGGCCTGATGGCATTCTTCTACCTCGCTGCGCTGCTCCTATACATCAAGGCTTCTGAGCATACACAGACCGTGAGCATTCGCCGAATGCACCTGTCAGGAGCCGTCTTGTTTTTCCTGCTCGCAATCGGCTCCAAGGAAACAGCGGTCACGCTTCCGATCATCCTCCTGCTCTGGGATATGATCCTACGCGGCTTGAACGGTCCGTCCATCCGCGCCGTCGTCCACGCCCGCCATCTACCCTTCTGGATCGTCCTGTCTTGCGCCGTGGTATGGGCTTGGAATCATCCTCGCTATACCACCCTCGCTCAATTTAGCCTTGCCATCCGCCCCCTTTGGGACAACCTACTGAGCGAGTTGCACGCCTGGGCCCATGCGCTGGGTCTGTTCTTCACTCCCTGGAACCAGAACTTTGACCACGACCTCCCTGTATTCCACTCGCTGACTCAATGGCCCCTTCCGCTCGACTTGCTCTTGCTCTCAACAGCGGTCGCTGTAGGCCTGCTTTCCTGGCGACGTTTTCCCTTGGTGGCGTTCGGCGTAGGATGGTTTTTCATTCAACTCCTGCCTACGAGTTTGATCCCGCGCAACGATTTGTTGAGCGAGCGCAACCTCTACCTGCCGTCGATCGGACTTTTCCTAGCGCTCGTCTCCCTCGGCTCACACTTCACGCAAAAGCTCATAACCATCCCTTCTCTGCCCGCTTTTGCTCGCTGGGGCTCAGCCGCACTCGCGGCCATTCTTGTCCTTGCCCTCAGCCTTTTCACGTATCAGCGAAACTCTCTTTACGAGGACCGGCTTTCGCTCTGGTCCGACGCAGTCAGAAAGTCCCCCGACAAAGCGAGGCCGCACAATAACCTTGGCTATGCCTACGCTCTTCAGGATGACTGGGACCGTGCCATCGACGAATTTCGCACGGCTGCCAGGCTCGATCCGGATTTCATGCTCGCTCAACAAAACCTCCGTGATGCCTATCTCCACATCATCGGGCGGCAATAGGAGGGACAGGCTCCAAGCGGAAGGGAGGCAATCCCCGCGCAGCCGGTGCCTGTCCCTCTCCGTGCAATACCTCATGGCCGTACCGGAGTAGCTTGGTGGCCTGTTCCCATTGATCCATGAGATTCAAACCGACGAGCAGCAAGCGGTGCCCATCCTTGAACATGCTCGCGATGAGACAACGACCCGCCTTACTCGTATAACCGGTCTTCACGCCGTTCACGTCCGGATCCGTCAGCAGCTCGTTCGTACTATGGAGCGACATCTGTCTCCTCCCGTCGACTGTAGCGATATCGCGGACCAGCGTCCGAACCATCATGGAGAAGAAGGGCTGCTGCAGCGCCTGCTCAGTCAGTTTCGCGAGGTCGGCAGCCGTCGAATAGTGACCGGGCGCATCGAACCCGCATGGGTTCGCGAAATGGGTGTTCTTCAAGCCCAGCTTTCCGGCTCGCGCATTCATCATCACGACGAACTGTTTGTCATCACCGCCGACATGCCAGGCCACCGCCTCGCAGGCATCATTCGCACTGGCCACCAACATGGCCGTGATGAGATCGCGCAGGAGGAATTGCTCTCCAGCTTCGAAGCGATAGGACGAATGATGCACGATCGCGCGCGGGTGAATCGTCACCACGTCTTGCAGTGCGGCCGATTCCAACGCGACCAATGCGGTCATGATTTTTGTGAGACTGGCAGGCGGCAGCCGGCTGGTCGGATTCTTTTCCAGCAGCACCCGACCGGATTGCAACTCGATCATGTACAAAGCTGCAGCTTTGACGGCCGGCCGCTCCGGCAGGCCGGAAGGCGAGTCGTTGCCGAAGGCGGCACCAGACCATGACGCACCCGCCGTCATTGCCATGGCGATCAACAGCGCTCTGCCGAGCAGCCGCCTCTCCATGCCGCCGATCACCTATCGACCGAACAAGCCCTTCATGAAGTTGCCGGCCTTATCTGCAGTCGACTCCTCAGCCGGCGCTTCTGGTTCCGGAGCCGGCTGAGTCTCTTGTGGGGTCACGACCTCGGGCCTGCTGCCCGGTCTTCGAGTGCTGGGGGGAGGCGTCCCGGTCATGTCAGGCCTGCCCATGGGCTGACCCATTCCTTGACGGCCCATCATCCCCATCATGCCGCCCATATCGAGTTTGGTGAACCCTTCGGGGATTTCGAATAACTGCGGATCCTGCCTGCCGATCTGAAGATTGTTGAGCTCGGTCAGCATCCGCTTCTTCTCGTTGCCTTCCTTGTAGAGCAGATCCTGCTTGACGTTGATGCCCTCTCTCGTCCGCCAGGAGAAACCCCCGTATTTTTTGCCGTCCGTGCTCGTCGCGATGGTCTTGTACTTCGTGACCTTGACGCCGTTCAAAGTTTCCTCGCCCATCGCCGTGTCTTCGTAGGTCCATTGCGACGGATCACTTCCCCTTGTTTGGCCTCCGCCGATCGCATGCTCCATGTACATTTTCTCCGAGGGCATGACCTGCCACATCACCTTGGTGTCATAGCGGTAGATTTGAACCGCTCCCTCGCCGGCGCCCGTCAACAACTCCTTGCGCTCCTTGGTCGGAGTGACATAGACGCGTTGCTGGATCGTGCCCTCCTCATTCTGAGTCGTCTCATCGGCCGAATATTCCGCCTGAGGCCGGCTCATGGGAGCTGCATGAGCGGGCCACAGGCTCGCCAGGTTCGTCAGCGCGATCAGCAGTGTCAGGACATATGACATGTTGAGTCCCTCCCGAGGTTAGCCGCAGATGCCCATTCGCGGACCGGTGCCACGTCGTAAGCGGAACAATGAAAACGGAAAAAAGAACAATGAAGCGCCCAGAGGGTACCCCCACTCGACGGAGGAAGTAAAGCCTTCCGCCAGCGTCGAGGATCAGACTCCCGGCTCGGATTCATTCGCCGCTCTGCTGGATGAGTTTTGCCACCAAGCCGGTCCATCCGGTCTGGTGACTGGCCCCGAGGCCGGTCCCGTTGTCGCCATGGAAGTACTCATAAAACAAGACATGGTCATGCCAGAACGGATCCTGTTGAAACAGGTCTGCCCCACCGAACACCGGACGCCTGCCAGCCGGATCCTTCAGGAAAATATGCGTGAGGCGGCGTGACAGTTCGGAGGCGACCTGCCAGAGAGTCGCCTGGTTGCCGGATCCTGTCGGATACTCCACTTTGAACTGATCGCCGAGGTAGTAGTGAAACTTCTGTAACGACTCGATCAGCAAGTAATTCACCGGGAACCAGACCGGGCCTCGCCAGTTGGAGTTGCCGCCGAACAGATCAGTGCTCGATTCGGCCGGCTCATAGTCCACGCGATGCTCGTGCCCCATCACGGTGAGGATATAGGGATGGTCTTTGTGGTAGCGCGATAGGGCGCGAATGCCGTACGGTGAAAGAAATTCCTTCTCGTCGAGCATGTAGCGCAGCACCGATCGCAGGCGTTTCCGATGGACGAGCGACAGAAACCGCCGCACGCCGCTCTCCGTGGTCTCCGTTTCGAGGTGTTGCGAGAAATCCGGCCTGTTTTCAATAAACCACTGCATACGATGCTTGAAGCGCGGCAGGCTGTCCACCAACTCCGAGTCCAGTGTTTCTACCGCAAACAAGGGAATGAGGCCCACCATCGACCTGACTTTGAGGTGACGGGTTTCTCCGTTCGGCAGGTGCAAGACATCGTAGAAAAAGCCGTCCTCGCGATCCCATAGCTCGATCTTCTCGCCGCCGATATTGTTCATGGCGCGGCAGATGTAGACAAAGTGCTCGAAGAACTTGCTGGCGACGTCTTCATAGGCGACGTTCTCACGCGCCAGCTCCAGGGCGATCGCGAGCATGTTCAGGCAGTACATCCCCATCCAACTCGTCGCATCGGATTGCTCGATGTGACCGCCGGTTGGAAGGGGCGCGCTCCGGTCAAACACGCCGATGTTGTCGAGCCCCAGAAAACCGCCTTGAAAGATGTTCTTGCCGTCGGTGTCTTTGCGGTTCACCCACCAGGTGAAATTCAGCAGGAGCTTGTGGAACACCCGCTCCAGAAACCGGCGATCGCCGACGCCCTTCCGCTTCTTGTCGATCTTGTAGACGCGCCAGGCCGCCCAGGCGTGCACCGGAGGATTGACGGCGCCGAAATCCCATTCGTAGGCCGGAATTTGCCCGTTGGGATGCATATACCATTCGCGCAACATCAGGACGAGCTGTTCTTTGGCGAATGCGGGGTCGACGAGCGAGAGCGGGATGCAGTGGAACGCCAGATCCCACGCCGCATACCAGGGGTACTCCCATTTGTCCGGCATGGAGATCACGTCGGCGTTATAGAGATGGGTCCAGTCCGAGTTCCGGCCGTGGAGCCGCTCCCGCGACGGTTCCGGACCCATCGGATCGCCCTTGAGCCACCGGTTGACGTCGTAATAATAGAACTGCTTATTCCAGAGTAAGCCGGCAAATGCCCTTCGTTGGACGAGTCGCGCGTCGTCCGAAAGGCCGAGGGGCGCGAGGCTGTCGTAATACTCGTTGGCGTCCTGAATCCGTTGGGCGAAGACGGCATCGAAATTCTGCGCGGAGAATTCGGCGACGCGCGATTCATTTGTAAACCGCAAGCGGATAGAGGCGGTCGCGGCGGGCGCGATCGCGAGTGTGTAATGGGCTGCGGCCTTGGTTCCGACGCAGCCGGGGTTGACGGCTTCCTTCTCACCCCGCACCACATAGTCATGGAAACCGTCCTTGACGTATGGCCCGCATTCTTCATCCCCAAAGAGCCGTCTCGTGTTGGTCTCGTTTTCCGTGAATAGGAGGGTCGGCCGGCCATCGCAGACAAGTCTCCGAAGCCCATAGTATTCGTGGTTGGTCTCGACCACGCTCATCTGACCAGTCGCCTCGCCCTGCACGAGACGCGGACGCCGCATATCCGACCCCCAGGACCAGGTGTTGCGATACCACAGCGTGGGAAGCACGGTGAGCTCGGCCTGCTCCGGTCCCCGATTCACCACCTGGATGCGAATGCAGAGCTCTTCCGGACCGGCCTTGGCGTATTCGACGAAGACATCAAAGAACCGATGTTCTTCAAGCACGCCGGTGTCGATGAGCTTGAACTCCGGATTCAGCCGGCTTCGTCCACGATTTTCTTCGACCAGCCGGTCGTACGGAAATGCGGCTTGAGGATATCTGTAGAGGTACTTCATGTAGGAATGCGTCGGCGTCGAATCGAGATAGTAGTAGCATTCCTTCACATCCTCGCCGTGATTGCCTTCCTTTCCGCTCAGGCCGAACAGCCGTTCCTTTAGGATGGGATCTCGCCCGTTCCACAGGGCAATGGCGAAGCAAAGAAATTGGTGGCGGTCGCAGATACCGGCGAGGCCGTCTTCGTTCCAACGATAGGCGCGCGATCGGGCGTGGTCGTGAGGGAAGAATTCCCAGGCTGCGCCGTCGGGACTGTAGTCTTCGCGCACGGTCCCCCATGCTCGTTCGCTGAGATACGGCCCCCACCGTTTCCAGTGGCGCTGTCGTTGCGCGTCTTCGTCGAGACGCCGTTGTTCGGCGAGGAGCGAGGCGGGGGACGGAGGAACGGACCGGCGTTGAGCGGCCATGCAACTCCCTAGTGCAATCTAGTCAGAACCGGCGTGGAGGATCGCGGAACAGTTCGCCCCAGGCTAGCAGGCTGTCGGACAGAATTCCAGAGTGGAGCGGGTCAACAGCCTGACGCCAATCATCCCTGACGTCGGTCGCAGCTCACGCAGGCGATGGTGTTGTTCTTGGACAAACGGTTGTCGAAGAAAAGGAGATGGACAAGCGCGGGGCAAGCCGCCCCGCGCGGTCCGGTCATTGGATCCGTCCGTGCGGTACCTGGCGACCGTAGTCGATCGCCAACTGATCGGCTTGTTCGGCCGCGGCCCAGAGTTGGCGGGCCTGCTCCCGTCGCCGGCTCGCCTCTTGATCGCCCACACCGAACTGGGATTCGTACCACTGCGCCTCCCATTCGGCGCGGCTAGCCAGATCGCGAAGGTCCGCGGCCTGTCTCCGGTATTGCACCGTCAACTGTCGAGCTTGATCCTGTGAAGCAAATCGCGGACTGACCGGCTGGCCGGAGACCGAGGACGTATCGGTCATCTCGCCGGCGCAACCGGCCAGAAGCATCATGGCTGCGAGCAACCCGGCATGGACTGTCTGTGTGGTATTCATCGTAGCAACTCCTCTCTCCTGCGCCGGACTTCTTCGATCCGGTGTTCGTGCAGGCGACCCTAACGATACGCACCGCCACACGATTGGTCCAATTGATTATCAATGAATCACTGATTTATATTATTTATCGTACTGGAATCGACGATGACACTGACGGAGCTGAAATATCTGGTCGCGGTGGCTCAGGAACGCCACTTTGGGCGGGCGGCGGAATGCTGCTTCATCAGCCAGCCGGCCCTGAGTCTGGCCATCCGGAAGCTCGAAGAACATCTCGGCACACCGATTTTTGAGCGGCGCAAGAACCAAATCACGTTGACGCCTATAGGAGAGAAAATCGTGCAGCAGGCGCAGCGGGTATTGGAAGAAGCGGAGCAGATCAATCTGATCGTGGCGGGCGGGAAGGACCAGCTCGTCGGCGCGTTCAAGCTGGGCGTGATCGCAACGGTCGGCCCGTATGTGCTTCCGGATCTGATTCCCCTCCTGCACAAGCGGGCACCCAAGATGCCGCTGGTGATCGAGGAAAACTTGACGGCGAACCTGAACCGTATGCTGGTCCAGGGCCAGCTCGACGCGATTATTGTCGCCCTGCCGCATGAGGAGTCCGGCATTCTCACAAAGCCGCTCTACGAAGAGCCCTTCAAGGTCGTCGTCCCGATAACGCACGCGTGGGCAAGAAAGAAGCGCATCGACGCGGACGACCTGGCGGAGGAAAAAGTGATACTGCCTCACGCGGGCCATTGCTTCCGCCGT
The DNA here is from genome assembly GCA_047150005.1 of Nitrospira sp. Lineage (GTDB taxonomy): Bacteria > Nitrospirota > Nitrospiria > Nitrospirales > Nitrospiraceae > Nitrospira_C. Next base: position 875,290 of record AP038806.1, read on the forward strand.
CAGGTACTCGACCATTGTCCCGATATCAGCCGGTCGGATCGGGAAGGCGTGCAGGGCAACTCTCTTGAAACCATCAGGCAGATGGTGGCCTCGGGCCTTGGCATCACGGTGCTCCCCTGTAGTGCCCTCTCGCAAAGACATGAGCACAAGCGGCTTGCCGCGATTGCGTTTGCCGAGCCGGTGCCGGAACGGCAGATCGGGCTGGCGTGGCGGAAGGGGTTTGCGCGACCGGCCACGCTGGACGTGATCGAGGATGCGGTGGGCGAGCTGAAACTTCCCGGGTTGACGATGCAGAAGGGAAACAGAACGTAACGTAAGGGGTTCCCTCAGGCCTTGGACCGACGGATATCCGTATTATTGCTCTGAGACAATTGACAGTTTGGGCGTTGCTTTTTGGTCGAACCAAGAGGACAATTCGACGACTTACCGACAGGCCGAACCGGAGTCGGGCAACGCGGTGTACGCAAAGAAAGAAGTTATGCTTCAGTGGTGCCCACAAATTCTGAAGCAGTTCCGTCCTCACATGCTGTTGTTCCTTCTTCTCCTCTCACCCCCTGCAAGTGCCGGGATCACAGTCGACGGCCGTGATGCGGCAGACTACGTCTCGGAGCAATCGGGGCAAGCCTGGGCCGTCGTCATCGGCATAGACGAGTACCAATATGCTCCGAAGTTGAGATATGCCGTGTCCGATGCCAGTGAGGTCGCGCGCGTGCTGGATGAGCAGGGCTTCCAGACCACCGTGTTGTTCGACCATCAGGCCACCCGCCGCGCCATCGTCGGGGAGCTGGGCGGCAAGCTCGTGAAGAAGGTGTCCCCTCGCGATCGGATCCTCATCTACTATGCCGGGCACGGGGTCGAGCAGAAGGTCGAAGGCGGGAAAGTGATGGGCTATCTCCTTCCGGTGGATGGGGAGATGGACGACTTCGCCGGAACCAGCATCAGCATGGGGCTGATCAAAGAGTTGGCCGATGCGCTGCCCTCGAAGCACGTCTTATTTGTGGTCGATTCCTGCTACGGAGGGATAGCGGGACAATCGTTCCGAAGCGCAAACTTGTCGAAAGCCACCGAAGACTATGTTCGGTTGATTACCCGAGAGCGGGGGCGGCAGGTCATCACGGCAGGAGGCGCGGATCAGGAGGCCTTGGAATCTCCTGAATGGGGCCACAGCGTGTTCACCCACTACTTCTTGAATGGCCTCGAAGAGGGGTTGGCGGATCTCAACAACGACGGCATCATCCCCACCTCCGAGCTCTACACGTATCTGGACAGCAGAGTCTACGCCGCGGCACAGCTGAAGGGACACACGCAGAGGCCTGAATTGTGGTCCCTGGCGGCGGAGAAGGGCGAGTTTGTGTTCACGTACAGAAACAAGGCGCCCCGCCTTGCCGGTGAAGTCACAGCCGGAGCAAAGCAGTCACCCCGGCAGGCAGAGAAGTACGGCCAGCCCGCCAAGCCGACAAGCATGGATCAGGACTCCAGGACGGGCGGCGGACAGTACGCTATGAGACCGAAAGTGACCCAATCGACAACCAAGAGTGCTGGCTCCGCATCCACCGGCGCCTCGGATGTCCGTACTCTCGATCACGATCCTGCCGGCTGCACCTGGGTCGGCTCAACCGCACGGGTCCAGTTCGGCGAACACAGCACGAGACATCAGGCCCAGGCACAAGCTGTCTCTGAAGCGAGGGCGAAAGCCATGCGCCATTTTCTCGGCATCAAGGTGCAGAACAGTTTTGTGGATTTCATGCAGACAAACGATCTCAAGAGTCAGGCAACGTTGACTCACCAACTGTTGAGAATGACTCAGGAAGGGCACATCCTCAAAGAGGAGATCCTGTCATCGCGCGTGGAACACGGAGCCGCGTGCCAGAGTTGCGAATATGAAGTCACGCTGAAGGACTGCATTCTCCCGTCCAACAACCGCGGCGACCGAGACTTCAGGGTCTCGCTCGCCATGAACCGGAGTACATTTCGCGACGGGGACGAAGGCATGCTCTATATCAGTGCGACCAAAGATGCCTACGTCCACATCTACAGTATTGATGTAGACCAGAACGCGGTTCTCCTGTTTCCCAATCAGTACGCGAAGGACAACCTCATCCGCTCCGAGCGGCAATTCATCTTCCCGAGCGAAGACCTGCGCCAAAAGGGCATGAAACTGAAGGCCAGGCTTCCGGCGGGAGCATCAAGCTCCGCCGAGATGATCAGAGTCATCGCAACAAGTACCCCTGTGCCTCTGGCGCTCCTCGATCCAAATCAGGAAGGCCGAAGCGATCCTGATTCGCCAGTCGCGAAAGATCTCCAAGGGCACGGGACCTATTTTCATCTCGTTGCAAACCTGCATCGTGCAAACGTGTCGTGGGTGGAAGACGGTCAGGCCTTCACGATCCATGAGAACTGATGAGTTTCGGCAGGAGGATGGCATGGGGAGCAATGACCATTCCTGTCGAGCAACCCATGTGGAGGAAGGATTCGCCATGGACGTGTACCGGAGAGGAAGGATCTGGATCGTCTTTGCGGTCCTGATTCTGGCGACCAGCATGCCGTCCTGTGCCCCGACCAAACTTCCGTTGAACACCTCCGTCCCCGCGATGAAGCTGAAGAAGTTTCCAGCCAGCGCCGCAGTGGTAATTCCGGAGACGGTGCGGAATGGCGTCTCCACTCATGACGTGTCTTGCGCCGGCAACTATGAGATTCCTATCGGAGCGGAATTGGAAACCGGGATCGCCGAGGCCTTGTCCCCGATCTTTGACAGCGTCGATGTGGTCAACGATAAGGGGCTGGCCGTCGGTCACTACGACGTCGTCGTCGAGCCCAAGCCGCTGCAACTCACGACGGACGGACATTGCCTGTCCAGAAGATTCCTGTACCTTCTCGGACCCTTCTATATCTTCACCAACCCGACCGACAGTTTTGAGGCAACGGCCGAAGTGCCGGTGACGGTGATGGACCGGCAGGGTCAAGCGATCCTCGCAGAGACGTTCAAGTCGAAGCTCCATAACAAGGACGCGCTGTTTCAGACTGCAGCCGACAAAGACAGCGCCGTGACGATCGTGTTACGGGAAGCCGTGATCGACGCTCTCCAGCAGATGGGCCGGGGGCTCGCGAACTCGCCGCAGATGGTCTCCTATGCCCGGAACATTCCCAAGAAACCGGCCGATCGAACCCAGGTCTCGGTGGCCCGCGCGGAACGATCGAGCGACGTTGACATCCTCCCTCAAGTGGCGGTTAAGCCTCAGAAGACACGCTACGCCGTCATCATCGGCATCGAGCAATATCGCCAGAGCCTGCCGGTGGTGGAATTTGCGTCACACGATGCGTACATCATGAGGGAATATCTCACGAAGACGCTCGGCTACCCGGATGAGAATGTCGTGCTGGTCGTCAATGAGCGGGCGGCGAAAAGCGATTTGGAAAAGTACATCGAACGCTGGCTTCCCAACCGGGTCGAGAAGGACAGCAGCGTGTTGATCTACTATTCCGGCCATGGGGCCCCGAATCCCACCACTCAGGAGGGATTCCTCGTTCCCTATGACGGTGACCCCACATTTCTGGAAATCACAGGGTACCCGCTGAAGCGGTTGTATGAGCAATTGGCCAAACTACCGGCTCGAGAGATCCTGGTCGTGCTCGATTCCTGCTTCTCCGGCTCCGGAGGGCGATCGGTCATTGCAAAGGGAGCCAGGCCGCTCGTGATCAGCATGGAGAATCCGGTCTTGGCCGGCGACAAGCTGGTGGTCATGACGGCGAGTTCAGCGTCGCAGATTTCCAGCACCTATGATCAGAAGAACCACGGGTTGTTCACATATTTCTTCCTCAAGGGACTGCAAGGCGCGGCGGATGCGAACAAGGATGGAGCGATCGACCTCGATGAATTGTATGGTTATGTGAAGCCGCAGGTGGCAGGAGTGGCGAGGCGAGAATTCAACAACGACCAAGTTCCTCAGTTGATCGCAAACCCAGAGGTGCTCAAGAGAGGTATGGACCTGCTACGCCGAGCGAATCCCTAAGGGTGTGCTGCCGAAGCCAGCCACGCAGCACGGCGGCTTCTACGGCACCACGAGACCGTCGGGAAGGCCTTTCGGTCCGCGTACGGAAATGCGATCGACCTTGTAGGAGTGCCAATTGAATCCTGCATTCACCCACACGCGAATTGAGAAGTACGGCTGGGAGCTTCCAATTCGCTTCTCTTGCAGATAGCTGCCGCCGCCGCTCCCGCTACTCAGCGGCCAATAGTACACTTCATCCAAGACCCACCCGTTCTTCAATCTGGTATTCACATAATATTCATTCGTGCCCTGCTTCCCTTGAAAGAGATCACTGCCGACCTGTGCGATATGGGACGACCAGGCGAATGACGGCTCCACCTGGTACACGTGATCCGAGACGTAGGGAGGGATCTTATAGTCGCGAATCTCTTGCATCGGCTCAAACCGAAACGGGGCCAGGTTGCTGGTCACAGTCTCTCCGGCCCGCTTAATGTAGACCGTTCCGCTGAAGCCCATGACGCCCGTCGCGTCAGGCACGGTTGCGAAGATCTGATTGTCGGTCCAGACAAGGCCCGGCGGCGCCTGAAGGTCCTTGCCTGGGGCAATGACGAAATGGACCTCACCTCCAGCAGTCCCAAAGTTGCTGCCATTGATGAACAGCGGATCGCCGGGCTGACCCTGTCCTACGCTCAACGATGCGATGACGGGATTCGGCTGTAAGGTCATCCCGCCATAGGCCCGCAATCTGAGACCGCCGCGGCTGCTGATATCGTCCGTCCCTTCGCCTGCTGCAACGCCTTCCTCAGGGGTCTGTGGAACGTCACTTTCAAGACCTCTCGGTTGCACCTGATCGCCCGCCGTCGAACCAACCGATGCCCCTCCGCCTTTTGTCCAGGCGGGGGACTGCCCTCCTGGGCTTCCGCCCATTCGACTCCGCAATTGATCAAGCTGAGGTTGGATCTGCGCCAACTGATTCGCGCGCGCCTGCTGCTGTTGCTGTTCGAAGTGAGCCTTACGTTGCAGGAACGCCTGTTCCAGTTGCGCGCCGATCTGTGAAGCAGCCTGCTGTTCTTGGCTCTGTCGAGCTGCGGCGCCCTGTTGCAAGGTCTGTTGCTGAGCGGCAATGGCGGATTGTACCTGCGCCTGGTTCACCGGCGGGTGCTGCACGTTGATGGTTCCCGATGCGCGGCCACCTTGCTGGGGCGGCATTGGCTGAGCGAGACGAATCTGAATTGACCAGAAGGGGCTGCGCTGCACGTCTTGGGCAGTCGCGCTATAATTCATGCGCAACGCCCCCGTCGCTGGCTGCGTCGCTGGCTGGCCCCCGGGCGGGAGCAGCGTGACCAAAAGCGGGGCACCTTGCGCCTGAATGTCGAGCGCAATCGGCCCCGGTTGGGTGACCGCGAAGCCGAATGAGGCCGCTTCTGGTCCCTGCACCTCGAACTTTTGAGGAAATTTTGGAGCCTGCACGTTCGCTTGGCTTGCCCCTCCGGGCTGTACTGGAACTCCCTGCTTCACCTGTCGCTGCATCTGGCCGACCCCACGGCTTTCGACACCACCTTCTGCTGTCGTGGCGACATTCTCAGTCGATGAGCAGGCGGTCAAGACACCGACCATTGTGACCAGTCCGCAGATCCATGCCGCGCCTCCGAGTTCACGATGACTTGAGCGTTCCATCAGCCTCCTCCTTCTAGTCGTCTGATCTTTTCAACTCGCCAGCCTGCTGCCTGCCGAACAGATCCCGACAGATCAGGCATTTCCCGGGCCGTCCCCGCAAGCCCTTTCGCCTCGCGTTATCGCGTCGGAGGAATCGGCTTCATGCCCGGCGCCACTAAGTCCTTCTGCTGGACAGATGGAAGTTTTTGTTGCGGCGCGTCAATCCGTTTCTGCGCCGGATCGAATTTCTGCTGCGTAGCATCCGGTTTCATCCGGTCTCCGGACTGGCGCATTCCCTCCGGCGGCATCGGCGACGGGGACGACGAGGCCAACGCCGTCTGCACGTCGACGCCGACCGATGCACCCAACAGGGCAAATGCGACCGTCATTGCCAGTCTATTCGCACGTCCGACCTCATTGTTGTTGGATTGTCCCACGGGCGTCCCTCCTTGATGAATGTTTACAGTTTGTCCAGCCGCTCCGTCACGGCCCGGATGTGGAGACGCATCCGCTCCGCCGCGTCGTCGGGCACGGTCATTCCTCGTTCAAGGCAATACTGTGTCAGAACAGGATCCATGTCCGTCCAATCCTGCAGGGGCGCGTCGTTCCATTGATCGACGCCTTCGGCCACCTGATTCAGATCGGCCAGCAGGTCGTGGTCATTCGCCGCCACGCCGCGCAGTTTGACGGCCATGCGCCCGACCAACTCGACGTAACGATCGACGGCCTCGATGAACGGCTGCGCGCCTTGCGTCGTCAGGAAATCTTGAACCGTTCCTCCTCGACCGTACTCTCCCTCGGTCCGCGGATGGGGCGTCAGTTCGTGGAACGTTTCCCCTCCCTCGGCCGTCACGCGTCGCCCTAATGGATAGAGCCGGCAGACCAATGGACGGTCCTCGTGCACGCCGCAGCCTTGATGAGTCAGAAATACGCAGGCGCCTTGATCCGTTCGTTTCAGAATCGTCCCGTTCGCCTCCGTATAGGTCGCCAGAAACTCTGTCGTGCTGATGCCACGGTTCTGCGCCAGTCGCGCGACCTCATAGGGATTCACCTGAATGGCCTTATCATGACAGCAGCGGCGGCAGGCATGACAAGTGTAGGAGAACGCTGATGCCCGTGTGTAACGTCCATCAATCGAGCGCACCACGGGACGCATGGAACCAGCTTGCTCATTCTCAGAATTCATCTTCTTGATCGACCGATGGGTTGCGATCTGCTGTGGCGTCATGGTCGCTGCGGCCTAATCGAGAATTCTACCCTTCGATCGGTTCCTTTTTGGGCCTACTTCTTCAGTCTGATTCGCGCTATCCTTGTCTCCACACGTCCATGCGATTGAACGACCTTCAGCATGCCGACGACACAGAAGCAGAGAGACACACCGTCATGTGACATCTACATCGCAAGGAGGTTTGCAATGGGGCCTCTACCGAGATTTATCGTGGCTGCCCTGATCTGGTGCTGTTTCGAAATGCCGTCGCCGACACCGGCACAAACAGGAGCACAGACGTATCCGCCTTATCAGCCCTTCGTCGGGCAACTCATGATGACCGCCACAAATCGATGTCCGGTCGGGTGGGCAAAGGCCGATGGACAACTCTTGTCCGTCACGCAGTACAATCCGCTCTTTGCCCTGTTGGGGTATATGTATGGAGGAAGCGGGCAAACGTTTGCGTTGCCTGATCTTCGCGGGCGCGTCATGTTGCATTGGGGAAACGCCCCCGGAGGACTGGCGACCCAGGCGCCAGGACAACGAGGGGGTGAGGTGATGCATGCCCTCACGGTGAATGAAATGCCCCCGCATCAGCACCCGCTGAATACCTCCACGGGACGAGCGACCGAATCCTCGGCGACCGGAAACTTGCTGTCGGCGCAGGAGGAGCACAGCTTCGTAAGACCCGAGATGGGCAAGACGACACCCTTGCACGCGATGTCCGTAGGCCCTTCGGGAGCCGGCGTTCCTCATAATGTGATGCCGCCCTATCTCACGATTACGGTCTGCATTGCCTTGGAAGGTGTCTTTCCACATGATCCCTAGCGATCCATGGAACACGCAATCTGTTGCTGGCGTCACGCGTTCTCGATAACACTCGCTTCCAATTTCTTTTCCGATACGTCCCGTAACTCTATCAAGGCGTGAACTGCCCGCGCCGTCGACCCTCTGTCGGGCCGCAGGGCGCGCCGGCGCCAAACCAGGCGTTCACCTTCTGTTGCCAATTCAAACGCCCCAAGCCTGGTATCCTGTCCACCGCCCACAGAATGTTGACGTCATGCAGCAAATGCGTAGTGGGAGGCTGCAAGTTAATACCGCCGCGGGGCAACTTGAACTCGTCGCACATGCGCCCATCGATAGGCTGATCGAAAGAAAATCTGAAATGCGGCGCTCTCCATCCGTCGGTAAATCCGGTTGCCGACGTATGGCAACTCTGACACTTGTTGACCCACTTATCTACATTGATAAATCCGTCACCTCGCACAAAGACATCTCCACCGACGTTCGAAGGAGGTATTTCCTCGCGCGTGAACCGGCCTAACTGAATGTGCCGGAGATAGGTGTCATTTTCGGCATGCATTTGGTGACAATTTTTGCATTTCGCGTTCTGTGTCACGGGGTAGATCGAATCAAAGGAACCGTCGATGGGTACGTTGAGCCGCCGGTGCTGCGGCTGATAGAAGCAGCCTAACGCCGCATTGCAGACAGCGACCGTCCAATGGAGCGTGTGACCCACGAATGGCGAGAGGTCATGCGGCGGCGTGAATCCGAGAGCGTTCTGAACACGGGTGACGAAGACGTGCGGCTGTACCCCAGGCTGAACCGGACACGGCACATTCGGTTTGGCGATGCACACCAGGAAATACTCGACGCCATACTGGTTCCCATGAGTCCAGGAAAAAGTGGGAAGCAAATTGGGCAAGAGCACATAGTCGGCCGGCGCGCTCAACGTGGGAGGCAGAATCGTCCAAGTGATGGGTTTGGGGGCGGATGATGCGCAACTTTCCGGCATCTGAGCCGGAATCTGACCGATGGCTCCCTGACCGGTTACCGGAACACAGGCGGTCACCGACCACTGCAACTGCTTCCCTAGGAAGTGAAGCGGCAGCATCACGCCGTAGCGGTAGGTTGTCGATGAGCCGGTGGTTGTACCCGCCGGGCGTTCGAAATTCGGATCGCCGGGCTTAGAGCCGAGAGGCGCCGACTGCTGCGTCTGCGACGGTTGAGTCAATATGATTCCGGTCGGGATCTTTACCACCACCGCTGGCGGCGCGGAACAGGATTGATGTAATTCCATGACACAGATCTCGTAGCGAGCCTGCGCCGACTGTCCCACTCCCGGTAACCACTGGACCCCGAAGCTAGGCCCGGTAATGACAGCGCCATCGGCCGGATAGAGGGCAATCGGCGCGACCACCGGCGTCATTCGCTTGAGGTTCAGGCCGGCTGCTTGGTTGAGTTGGAACGCCGTCACCGGTTGGGACAGATCGGCGCGGGATCGAATGCCGGTGTGACTGCCCTGAGCGTCCAGCGCCGTCTTGTCCGGCATGAGGAGGACCATATCCGTCCGATCCTCGTCAGTCGCAACCGCCAGCGCAAGCGGCAACTCCAACGATGCTTCGTGCGTCGTTGGCTGCGCCTGAATGAGGAACGGCGCTCCGCCGGAAGTTGGACTGAGTCGCAGTCTCGACTCCCCTGCCGGCTCGACCTGATAAGGGCCGGCTGGGACTTCGAGGTCGCTGCCGTCCGGGGCCGTGAAGTGGATTGGACGATCAAACGTGACTGTTTGTTGGGAAGCCGCCTGTTGTGCGAGAGCCCAACCTGCAACGAGGCAGGCGATCACGAGTCCGATCTTGGCAACCGCGGAATAGCGCATTGCCTACCTCCCTTCGACCAACGCGCTATTCGTACGGCACGCCTTTGGGCCCTTGGATCCAGATATCGAGGGAATAGCTGATCGAACAATAGGGATCCAGCCACACCCGAATATTGACATAGGGCGAATCCGTTCCGACGCGATTGTCCGCCACATAGGCGTTCCCGGACTGTGCAAGGGTCAGGCACCACACATGGTCGTCGGGTGTATACCAATTCATGTAATCAATATTAGCTTTGGTGACCTTCCATAGGTTCTTTAACTTTTTGTTCATAAAAAACTTGTCGTTTCCTCTGTATCCCAACCAATCCGCTCTGGAACTGAATACCTTCCAACTGCCGCCCCCAGTGCGGAACCAACCATGAGGGACCGAGAGATCGCTGGCACAGCCTTGGCCCGTAGACGTAAACGAAAGCTGGGCCAAACATGTGGCGGGGGCTTGGACCACACTTTCTCCCCATGGCGGCGGCAGCGGCAACCTACGGAGATCCATGGCAGGATAGAACTGGAATCCAAGCCCTTGTGGCTGGGCGCTGGACACTCCATCGGCCCCACGGGTGATAGTCCACTCCACTCCTCGCGCTCTCACGATGCCGGACGCATCTGGAGGCACGGTGAACCGAATATACCAGTCGTGCCATTCAAGGATAGTGGAGACGAGCGTCACGGAGCCGCCGTAGGCTGGGTAGGAGTCTGCGCCGAGCAACATGGTCAGCTTATTTCCGGGAGACGGTTCGCCGAAATCGTTTCCCGTGATCATTAACTCATCGCCTGGTTGTGCGTTCAATCGACTGATCCAGATGATATAGGGTGCAGGTTTGAGTTCCTTCAACACGGGGCCAACTATCGTCGTCCCCCCTGGCTGGGCCAGGATGGCTGGGCCCAACCCGCGTGTTGCGACCTCTTCTTCTGTTGGAGGAGGGGGTGGCGCGGTCTCTTCACCGCCTTCGACCGCCCTTGTCTTGATCTGACCCTGCATCCGGGCTTTCTGTAAATGTGGCTGCAACTCGGCCGAGATGGCGGCGCGGCGGGCCATCTGTTCCTGTTGGAACTTGGCCATCTCGGCCTGGAACGAGGCATCCAGCTTCGCGTTCATCGCCGCTTCCGCTTGCGGAGTAGAAGGAGGGCGTTGCGCCATGTGCGTTTGTATGTGCGCGCGCACGGCGTTCACATCCGCCGGCGCATGCTGCACAGTGATCGTCCCGGTCGCTTGCATCGGCGGTCCGCCCGGTTGCGCCAAGGCAATTCGCGCTTGCCACAGCGCACTGTGTTGCACATCCGTAGGCGTAACTTGGTATATGAGCCGGATAGCGCCGTTGCCTGCTTGCCGTTGCACCGCCTGCGACGTGGCGCCATATAACTCCACGACCACCGGCGCGCCTTGCGCTTGCACCTCGATGGTCACCGGACCCGGTTGGGTGACGCCAAAAACGACACCGTATGGCTCGCGATTGTTCACCTCCCACTTCTGCGGCCACGTCGGCAATTGGAACTTCTGCTCCGCCGCCCCGGGAGGCGTCATCGTCGCTCCGGGCGGCACAGGCCGTTGCACCTTCGGCACGGCACGGCTCTCGACACCACTCGGATTCGAATCCGATACGCTTCCCGTTCCACTGCATCCCAAAAAGGCGCTTACCGATATCACGCTCATCAGATAGACAGATGCTTTCATGATGTGCACTCCCATGGTTGATGGCGCGGTCTCAAATCCGCAGCCCTCCCTGGCGGTCGACATTCTCCATTTCGTCCGACAAGGTTTCACGATTTTTTGATACATCCGACTCCCAGAGCGCGAAGTTCATCGCCCACCTTCGCCGAATAGCGGCCGGTCGCCAGATGGTCATAGGGTCCTTGGGCATGGGGCATGGTGCCGAATCGACAGATGGCCGCGCCTGGATTCGACTGTTTAAAATTGTCGTAGGTCTCGAAATCGATGCGAGCGGACTGCGCCATATGGCAGAGACGGCAATACTTCCCCACGAAATCGCGATAGAGATCTTCGTGCCCGCGCCAGCCTACGGGGACATAATGGACGGCCGCCGCATTCACCATCCCGTTCGGCGCCCGATACATGCCGTCGATCATCCGTGCGATCGGACGGTTCGGATTGTCCTTGCTGGGACTCGTTTCAGCCACCAGAAAATTGAGGTCCCGAAACTTGACTTCCTGATCGGCGCGGCGGAACCCGGGGTTCTCGTGGTAGAGAAAATTGTAGACGTCGAACGGCAGGAACGAGGCGCCGCGAACCGTGTGGGTCGCATCATCATAGGTGCCGCCGTGGCAGGCCAGGCACATGTGGGGCACGAACTTCGGCCCTTCGCGGTCCAGCGCGATATTAGGAATGAGACGGCCGTCCTGATCATAGACGTAGAACGTCACCTGCCGCTGGACTGTGATCGACACCACAAAGGATCCGACTCCGTTTCCCGGCCTATCGTCATTGACGCGCAGATACAAGCGTCCCCTGGCGGCACGAACCTGGTTGATATTGCGGTCTCCGATGAAGAAATAGGCCGGACGAGGTTTGCACGGCGGGGATTGGCCATAGTCATCGTAGGTTACGACACAGTCAACATCCGAATACGCTCCGGCGTCGTTCGGCTGACCGATTCGTCCGATCAGACCGAAAGGCGATCCGTTCCCGATTGGGAGTTTCGGATTGTCCGGTCTCGGCCCCCATCCGAATGGACCGTTGTTCCCGGTCAGACATTCACCGCCCCAGATGGATCCTGTCGCCGAGAATTCGATCACGTCGCCTGGAATGACATCAATACCCGTATCGACATCCTGCCGGCTTGGAGGACCGTCACTCCGGCTTCCAAGACAGACTTCTGGATTCGACTGTGTGAACAGCCCGTCACGTTCCCGGACCACCACGGTCTTGGACGGGGGGACGGGGTAGTATTCCATCGCCACGGTGGCCAACGGCTTCGGCAGTGTCGGCGTTGAGCCGGTCCCGGTCGAAGGGCGAACGGTTCCTGATCCGCGGGGGGCACCAAGGGCACCAGTCGATGGTTGCTGGAGGGAACCGGGTGGGACGAGGCCTCCGGCGGCTAGGACAGCTTCTATCAACGCGGCGTGAGGGTCCGGATAGGCGGGATTGGCTCCACCATTGAGAAAGGCCGGCGGCCCATAGTTGGACACGTAACAGGCCATTCCACCGGCGTTTCGCCGGCAGTGCATGTCACGGCCGATCCGTAAGTCGATGTTGTTGAAGTACGTGGCCCTGACTTCTCCCTGGCCGGCCGCAAACCCGTTGCGGACTTTGAATTGATTCAGCGAGTCGGTGAATTGTTTGACGCATGAAAGCCATTGATCACTGCATTTGGCAAGCCCGACCGTGCGAAAGTACTCGAACGATTCGTCCAGCGACCCGACCCCACGCCGACTCAACCAGCACGATGGCCGTCCCTCGCAGGGAATCGGCATGGTGAAGCGCTCTGCCAAGAGTTCAGGAACAATGAGCAACGGAGAAACGGTAGGTGACGGCGGCGGGGCGGGCACGACCGGCGTGAGTTGCGGTCCCGATTGAGGACTCGAAGGAAGCGGCGCGAACTTATCCTTGGGCGGAACAATTGGACGGTCCGGATTGGGAATGCCGCGTGACTCGACGTCCGCATGTGCAGAAGGTGTTCCACCAGTATTCGGCAGGGATGCGATGTTCGTAGTGCTCTGTTGATTGACGCCGACGTCCGGCTTCTCCGTCCGATCACCCGCGGTACAGCCAATCGACAGACAGCCGATTACGATGACAAAGGAACTAAGAACTACAGTCTTCATACGGACCTCACGGTGCTGCACCCGCCGCTACAACTTATTCATACGGAACACCTTTGGGTCCCACGATCCAGATGCGAAGAATATACTTCACGAAAGTAGAAGGCGTTTGCCATGTCCGAACATTGACAAAGGGTGAATTCGTACCGATCCGGTTCTCAACAATGTATTGCCCGGCTCCTGTTAATGAGGGGTCGTAAGGGTAAAGGTCGGCGAAAGCATTCACAACCTCCGTAGATTGAACCTTCCAAGAGTTCTTGAGCAATTTCTTCGTAAAAAACAGGTCATTTCCCTTCGCCCCCAAGTCGCCGCCATATTCCTTCCGGATGTACCAATTGTCTTCACCACAGGAGCTACAACGTTTCCATCCATCAGGCGCACCGTCCGACGGGATACCAGTAGCGAATCCCGAACTCCCGGGATAGTTGCTGTTCCATGGATTGAATACAAAACTTTCATCAAATGGAGGTGGCAGCGGCAGTCGTCGGAGTTCCATGGCCGGATGAAACTGAAATGGAAGCGCTTGCGGTTGCGCGCTGGAAATCCCATCGGAACCGCGTGTGATGGTCCAATCGACTTGCCGTCCCCTCAAGATGCCTGACACATCCGGGATGGTGAACCAAATCAACCCCTCGCGCCACTCTTTGACATTCGCGACGAAAGTCACCGGACCGCCGTTGGGTGGATCGGCGAGCAGCACCATGGTTAACTGGTTCCCCGGTGCCGGTTGTCCAAAAAAGTCGCCGGTGATTAACAGTTCGTCGCCCGGTTGACCATTCGGTCGGCTGATCCACGTAATATAGGGGGGAGGTAGCACGGCCTTGAATGTCTGACTCCCTTGCGGCGCAGCGATGAGAGGTTGCGAGCGATCGAGCAATCCACGCGACGCGACATCTTCCTCTGAGGGCGCTTTGAATTGCTCCGGCGCACTCTCTCCTTCGACACCCCTCGGCTTGACGTGCCCCTGCATTCGAGCGCGCGCCGCCTGGAGTTGCGGCTGTAGTTCAGCAGCAATGACGGCACGACGAGCCGCCTGCTCCTGCTGAAACCTGGCCAACGTTGCCTGGAAGGAGGTTTCTAGTGTCGCTTTCATCGCCGCTTCCGCTTGCGGGTCCGGCGCACGTCGTTGTGTCACGAGCGATTGAACTTGCGCGTGCACCACATTTATATCTGCCGGTGGATGCTGCACGGTGATAGTCCCTGCCGCTTGCGCCGGCGGTCCTCCTGGCTGAGCCAACGCAATCCGCACCTGCCAGAGCACGCTACGCTGCACTTCGGCGGGCGTGACGTTATAACTGAGCCGAATGGTTCCACTCCCGGACTGTTGTTGAACCGGTTGCGGGGCGCCGCTGGACAATGACACGACAACCGGCGCGCCTTGCGACTGTACTTCTACGGTGATGGGTCCCGCCTGCGTGACGCCAAAGCCAAAGCCGGCAAGCTCACGGTTGTTCACATCCCATTTCTGCGGCCAAGTCGGCAATTGAGATTTCTGCTGCGCCAGCGTTCCCGGTGCCACGGACATTCCGGGCTGCATGGGACGCTCGATTTTGGGCATCCCACGGCTCTCGACCTCGCCTGGTGTTTCTTCATCGGCGAACGCTGTTGTGCTGGAGAAGATCGTGGATGCTGTGAACATACATCCCAGGGCAACAGCCCAGAATCGAGGCATGTGGCATGCCCGGCGTGCTCGATCTTTCATGGTCGTCTCCTTTCACCAAAGCGCGAATTCTGTGTCATGTCAGAAACGCGCTCCCACGTGCCGATGCTAGGGAACCAGTTTCAAGTTCCAGACACATTGGGCTCCACCCGTCAGGCTTCCTTTTCCCGGAAGAGGCGCAAGCTGAGCATAGCCGTATGCGACTCCCACGGGGCCGTCAGTCAGTGAACAGGCCGCAAGTAAGCTTCCTAGCAGCACCATACTCATCAGCTCTCCTGAGTGTCGCAGGGCTTCTCCTCCTCAATCGAGCACAAGCTGCGACCTGAACGTCCCTGCCGAGTCTGTCGATCCATGCCGCAAGAAGGTTCAACCCCTTACACGTGTTCAATACACCGCGAAGTCGTATTCCAGATTCTCCCGCCGGACGGTCGGATTCTGGCCGCCTTCCGTGAGCTTGCGCACTTGCTCGATCACGTAGGCTTGCAGTTCGCTCACGGTGATGGCTTGGTCTTTGTTCGCGTCAGCTCCATGGTTCTTCAATCCCTTCAGCAAGGCATAGGTAAACACGCCGTTCTTCCATTGCTCCCCTTCCAAGCTGTATTCGTTGCCGCTTGAGCTGGAAATGACCGCCGCGCCGATCATGAATACGGCGAACATCAATATGACCTTTCTCATCCCTAAGCAATCAGTCCTGCTGGCGAAATTCTCCGGAAAAACGAACGGTGCGAATCATCGGTAAGCGCCAGGTTGCCTACCTCGATCACGCCGATGGGTCGACGCCACTACAAGGAAACATTCCAGCTACAAGTGAACGTCGCGTCACCCAGCGGGTTGTTCCAAATCCATGTGACCCCGGTCGCCTGTTTCGTTGAGCCGTTCGACGCCGGAACGACGAACGAGGTACCCGATGAAAACAGATGCTGTGGCTGCGCGAATGCACTCACCGTCGCCGACATCCTCGGATCGGGCCGCAATGGATTCAGCAAGTGTCCCGTATAGGGCACCGTGGTAGAGAATGACGGCGTCGTTGTTAGCCGAAAAGCGGATTGTCCCGTCGCAGGGTTTGTGCCCAAGGGCGCTTGCCAAGTCTCCATGCGCGTGGCCGTCCCGCCCCACGTGCCACGCCACTGTCCGCCCGCCCCTGTCTGATCCATGAATCCGCTGACGCTCATCGTGTATCGAAATTGATAAGTCTTCATCGTCGGCGTCGACGAGATCGTCGCCACTTTCTCCCAGCGGTGCAACTCGACGCCGTTGTAAGTTCCCGCAGCGCCTCCCGTCGTCATGTAGGTTCCTTGCGCCTTGACGAGACACTGGCCTCCATCCGTGGGTGCGGGCGGCGTCGCGCCAGCGAGCGAGAGGCTGTTAGCCCATTCCCCGCCGCATACCTCGTTTGGATTGCCCGCGCACCCGAGGTTGCAGCTTCGCGGCGGGGAGGCCAAGGCGGCTTCGCCGTACTTTCCGAAAGTGTTGCCGCAGAAACAGGAGCCGCCGTACTGCGTCGCGGCAAAGGCGAATCCATACTGTGCGCACGAGCTGCGGCAGGCTTGATTCGTCATGCGCGTGTAGTCGTTGATCCACGAACCGGCGAGATCGCGACTCGCCGCGTCGGCCATGCAGGCGAACGCGCCACCGGTGATTGCCGGTTGTTGAACGAGCGGCGGCGGTGGCGCCACCACTGGCGGACGAAGAACTTTGGGCGGCTGCTTCGCTGGAGCTTCAGATGGTGGTGGCGGGGTTACCGCCGCCTCAGCAGCGGCCGGTGCGAGCGCGCCGGTGACGACGGCCAGATACACGATCGCAACCGCCGTGAGCTCGCGGTACCACATGGATGTTTTCACGGTGTCCCCTCCTGTAAGTACTTTGGGTGTGTCGCACCGACCGCGCCTTCGGACGGTGTTGCTTCCTGAGATAACTCCCCGCCGGCCGCGTGAATGACTCCAGGCCAGATCAGCAATCCTACGAACGCGACTCCCATTAGCCATCCGCATGAAGACTGTCGCATACTGGTGCTCCTCTTACCCGTCTGTCGGTCCATCTTCGAAAAGGTTCGATACATCGGGGCTCGTGTCCGCTCAATACACCGCGAAGTCGTTCTCCAAATTCTCTCTCCTCACCGTCGGATTCTGGCCGCCTTCCGTGAGCTTGCGCACTTGCTCGATCACGTAGGCTTGCAGTTCGCTCACGGTGATGGTTCGGTCTTTATTGGCATCGGCGATGTGGTTTTTGAGTCCGTTCAACAACGCATAGGTAAAGACGCCGTTCTTCCACTGTTCCCCTTCCAGGCTGTATTCATTGCCGCTTGAGCTGGAAATGACCGCCGCGCCCGTGCCGCGCCGCAGATCGGCGAACCAGTCCTGCTGGAACTTCACGATGTCGCTGGAAAGATGCGGCTCAGCCGGTGCGTTCTCCTGTGGGTCGCCCGCGGCAGCGACCAAGGTGACGCCCCGGGCCGCCTTGAACGACCGCATCTTTACGGCACCGGAGCCGCCCGCGTCGGCGTTGGCCACGAGCACCGGCTGATCCTTTTCGATTTCTCCTGAAAAGCAGGTATCGAGCAGGAGCATCTTCTGCAGCGCCGGTATCCCGTCGAGCAGGAGTTCAAACTCTTCATAGGGCAAGCCGTTCGCGGCCGGCTGTTTGGGATCGATGTCGTGCGTGCCGAAATAGTAATTCGACTGTTCATCGGTCATCCCATGCCCGGCGGCGAAGACGATCACCAGGTCGTTGATCCTGGATCGCTTGAGCCAATCCTTGGCTTTCAGAATTTCCGGTCTGGTCGCCTTGTCGTTCGTCAAGTCCAACAGATGGACTTTCCCCTTGACACCGGGACGCTCCTCGACCGATTTGTACAGAGCCAGCAGGTCATTCGCATCCTTGGCCGCGTAGCGCAGATTATAGGCGCGATTCTTGTATTCGCTGACGCCGATACCCACAAGATAGACGTCGGGCGGAGTCACCTCGGCCGTGGATGTCGTATAGACCGTTTCCCGCAGCGACTCGGTCCCCTGCTGATTCAATACGGAAACCTGGATCTTGTTGCGACCTGGGACGAGCGGAACCTGGATCTCCTGCTCGTAGGTCCGCGCGGCCCTGTCGCCAATCGGCACACCGGACGTGCCATGTACCGGCACGTCGTTGACGTACACCTGAAACCGATCGAGCGCGTATTTGCTGTCGCGGGCCTTGACGCGGATCGGCAAGGTCGCTCGGTTGACCGAGACCGGGACGTCGCCGCCCTGAATGTGAAGCTCCGGCAGATGAAAATCGATGCCGAGCGCCAGGTCGCTGAGCCCCATTTTCTTGAGCCGTTTTTCATAGGCGAGCCGATAGCTCCTGACGAGCTCTTGGGACGCCATGCCCAGACGCTCCAGCACGATATCGGGCCGGTTGAACCGCAAATCGAACTGCTCGAAGGGGTACAACTGGTCTTTGAAGCGAAAGGCGACGCCCTTGATCCGGCTCTTGGACGCCCGATAGTACTGATCCGGCGTCACCGCGACGAAATCCTCGCGCCCGAGCGCAATGAGCGAAGCGACCTCCTTGCCCGAGCGCAGGTTCCACAGGCGAATGGCGCCGTCTCCGCCGGCGCTCACGATGAACCGACCATCAGGGTTGAACACGAGGGAACTGACCGCTCCGGTGTGTCCGACCAATTGGAGGACCTCCTGACCCGTTACTACATTCCACACCTTGATGATCTGTCCGTGGCCTCTCGCAGCCAACCGGCCGTCCGGGCTGAACGCCGCGCCTCTTCCGCCGATGTTCAACTCCAGGTTTTCGGTAAAGCTCATTGGATCGAACTGAGCCCCCTGCATCTTCTTCGGCGGGCGCACCTTCTTCCCCGTCGCGACCTCCCAGGCCGTCTTGCCTCGCACGCCGTCGGTTGCCAGGAATTTCCCATCGGGACTGAATGCCAGGCTCGTCGCGCCGTGGGCCCCGTCTCCGAATGCCTCAAACAATTCCGTGGGGTCATCCAACGTCATGATCTCGCCCTGCGGCATAGCCATCGAGCGAGAAGGCGCCCCCAGACCGAAGGGCAGCAATGATTTGAGACTGCTTGCCTCTTCAAGCATCTGCTGATGCTGTTCCTCACGCCGACGCTGCTGCTGCGCTCTGGCTTGCATGGGACTCACGTCGCGAAACTCAAGGACCAGTTTGCCGCTTTGCAGATCCCACAAGCTGGTGCTCTCCGATCGTCCGAGGGCGACGAGCCGGCCGTTCGGGTGGACGGCGAGGGCTCGAATCCATTGAGCCGATTCCTTCATTCGCTCCATGGTCTGCCGATCGAATGAGGGCTGTTTCGGGGTCTGTGCCTCCATCATGGCGCGCGTTTTTGGATCCATGCCTTCGTAGGCTGCCGGTGGGTTCTCCGGATAGGCGAGCCCTTTGAGCGATTCGTTTGGCAGCGCAATCCGACGGAGTTCTCTGCCGGAGGAGAGGTCCGCAACCACCACCTGATTGCCGCGACCGATGACGATCGTGCGGTCGTCTCGTGCGATACGGACATAGACCGGTGTAAACCGGTCGGGCGGAAGCGGCTGTGCCAGCGCATTGAGTTGCCTGCCGGTGGCGAGATCCCACAGCCATGCCGAACCATTCACACAACCGGTGGCCAACAGTGAACCGGCGCGGCTGACGGCGACGGAGGACACGGCCATCCCGTCGGGGCAATCAAAGGTGCGGAGCAGTTGCCCAGTGGGAAGATCCCAAAGCTTGGCGCTTCCCCCATGCATGCCGGCTACGATCGATTGTCCGTCTGCCGTCAATGCCAGATCGGACACTTCGCTCGCGCCGCCGGCCAATCGCGTCTCGTTCCCGCTCGCCGCCTCCTGCAGATAGGGCGCGCCACCGCTCGCTGCGCCGATCACCCAGGTCGTGCCGTCCGGACTGAAGTTGAGCGACGTGGCCTCGAATTCTCGGACCCTCCGCCCGGAGGGGAACCCGAACAACTTGGCCGTGCCGTCGCCTTTTCCGATCGCGAGGATCTTTCCATCCGGGCTGAACGTGAGGGACTGGGTCATGCCCATCCCCTTCATCCTCCCTTCTCCCAATGGGATCGCCACGGCAGGCCTACCCGTCTCCAGATCCAGCACGCGAAGCGATCGCTCGACAGGCTGTTCCATCGCAAGATAGCGTCCGTCCGGGCTCAGTGCTCCGCCGATACCGTCCGACGTCGGCGTAAAAGGCCACGAACGCCGCAGCTGCTTTGCCGGTACATCCCAGACAAGCAACTCTTGCTTCATGGTCGGGACGGACGGTTCGCCACTGAAGAAGCCGCCCAATCCAATCATTGAACCGAGTGATGAACCGATGGTCGCCAAGACTCCCGCGGAAGAGTACCCCGCGTCGGTCCGGACTGTGACCAAGGTCTTGCCGTCCCGGCTGAACGCGAGCGGCTGTTGCATGGCTGAGTCAGGGATCGTCCAGACGGTTCGACCTGTGCCGAGATCGATGACCGACAACGACCGGTTTCCGCCGAGCGGCTGACGGTCGATTGATTTCGGATCAGCCGCTTCCCCTATGGCCGCAAAGCGAGCGTTCGCGCTCACGGCTCCTCTGCCGTCCAACCCCGACCCTCCCGTGCGGATTTCCCGTCCTGACGCCACATCGAAGACTTTGACCGCTCCGGTCATCTCATGAGTCACCACCTGCGCGCTGTCTTCGCTGAAGGTCACAAAGTCCGCTCCCTGGCCGAATCCGCCGAATCCCGTAAAATTCCGGACCTCCTGTCCGCTTGTGACATCCCAGATCTTGACGGTACCGTCCTGGCTGCCGCTCGACGCGATGTACCGTCCGTTCGGGCTGACCGCCACCGCGTGGATTGCTCCCGCATGGCCGGTCTGAAAGACCACCTGCACACCGTCGGTGCTGACCGGCGCTTGGCGGGTCGGCGTTTGGCCCATCATCTGGTTCATCATCTTCTGCATGTCCGCTTCGTTCGGGGCCTGGAAGTCGTCCCTGCTCGGTCCGCCCCGCCCGAAGGAAGGCGCCACGGCGCACCCGGCGACCATCAGCAGCATGAAGGCGATCATGAACCCGCTGCCGAGCCCGGCTGCGTCTCGACGGCACCAGGACCGGAACATGGAGGGGGCCGGCGGCGCAGCCATCCCAGGCTCGAGATCTGAACGGTGCATCCGACGGCTGTTGAGGGAAGTGAATTGAAGGAAGGAAGGGCTGGCGAAGGTGTGGTCGCAGCGCCGCATGGCACCTTCTGGAATCAGCTCAATGCGTGTGGCACGGAATGTCGGCCTGAGGGTATGCCGAATCGGACCCAAACTGCAACGACTCTAAAGTATGGTAAGGCCACGAGGCGAAACGCCGAGGCAGACGGAAAGCACGCGGGATGCGGCTTGAGAATTATTTATAGGGGATGGCGGGCCTGGTGAGATCGTTGTTGACCCAGTTGTTGCCCGCATTGACGTCGATGCCGCCCGCAGGCGCGGGCTTGTCGAGATTGGTATACTGGAATACCCCGAACGGCTGAATCTGATCGTCCGTGGGTAGTTGTTTGCGATTCCAGCCTCCGCCGAGCGAACGGACGAGTCTCACCGAGGCTCTCAGCAATTCTGCCTTGATTTGCACGGAATCGATACGCGCCGTCAGCGTGGCGACCTGGGCATAAATGAGTTCGAGGCTCGAGGCCAGACCACCCTGATAGAGTTCGGTGGTCAAATCCTGTGTCTTGCGCGTAGCCCCGACGGCCGCGTCCTGCCGGTTGGCCGCGACGGTAAACCGATCGGTCAGGCTCATATTGTTCTCCACCTCGCGAAACGCATTCAGCACCGTAGACCGGTATCGGTCTTCCGTCTCGCGATAGAGCGACCAGGACTGCTGCAATTGCGCGCGACGATATCCGCCCTGGAAGACCGGCATCGACACGGTCGCGCCGTAGGACCAGAAACTGTTGGCGAGGGAGATGAGATTGAAGCCGGCGTCCTCGTACCCGCCTCCGAGCCGGAACGAGACATTGGGATAAAACGCCCCGCGCGCCATGCCGATCGCACGGTTGGCCTGGGCCATCCGGCGCTCCATGGCGGCAATGTCGGGCCGCCGTTCCAACAAGGTCGAGGGAATGGTCTGGGGAACCTTGAACTTGGCCACCCGAAGTTCATCGACCGGTTTGATGGAGAAACTGGCCGGGGCGATGTTCAGCAGGACGGCGATCGCCTGTTCCGCCACTTGGCGTTCGCCTTGAATCTGGGCTCTTCTCGTCTCGGTGCTGAACAACAGGGACTCGACCCGGGCGACGTCGAGAGCCGATGCAATCTGGCCGCGGAACTGGGCGTTCACGAGGTCCAGCGACGCTGTGTAGAGCTCGATCGACTGTCGATAGATCGCGTCCTGCGCGTCGAGACCGCGAAGCGTGAAATAGCTCGACGCAACCTCTGCTTGTAGGCTCAGGCGCGCAAGCCCGTAATCCGCGGCCCGTTCTTCGGCGCGATACAGCTCCACCCGCATGGCATTGCGGAGCACCGACCAGAAATCGGGCTCCCAGGAGGCCATGCCTCCCGCCAGGACGCTCGACTGCTCGAGCGGAATCCCCGGAGCCAGAAACAGATGATTGGCCGACACCCGATTGTCCGAGGCGTCGAACCCGATGCCGATGCGCGGGAGGTATTGCGAACGAGCCTTCATCATCATGTCCCGAGCTTGCACGAACCGCTCGGCGGCGGCCTGCAAATCCGGATTGGCCGCCATGGCCTGCTCCTCCAACCGATTCAACGTGGGATCCTCGTAGACGGTCCACCAGTCCTGGCGGAGCTCGTCGTCGGCGGGCTTGGCTTCGACGAACGGACTGGATCCGCGCCAGGACTCGGGCACGACGAATTGAGCCGGCTCATAGGAGGGGGACAGGTCGACGGCGGGAAAGCTGCAGGCCGTCAGGGTGCAGGCCAGCAGCCACAGGCCGCAAAGCCGCACAGGCGTATGGAGGAAAGGCCGCACGGACATCATTTTGCCGCCGCTTCACCGCTGAGCAGGTCGTACCCAGGTGCCGGCGTCACGACCCGCACCTTGTCGCCGTCCAGCAACGCGGCACTGGGGTTGTTCACGATGCGGTCGTCGGTGGAGATCCCCTCCGCCACTTCGACGGCATTGTCGAGCAGACGGCTCACGGTAATGGGCTGCATGCGCACGCGGTCATCCTCCGTGACCACAGCGACCTGCGTCCCATGCTCCTGGAACACCAACGCCGTCGATGGAATCATGTACACCTTCCTATCGACCGGCGCCGTCAACACAACTTTGCCGTAGGAGCCCGGCCACAAGGCTCGGTCGTCGTTGTCGATCGTGAAGACGGTGACGGCCGTGCGTGTGTTCACATCGAATCCCCGTGCGACCGTCAGAAATTTAGCGACGAAATGACGATTGGGCAATTGCGGCACGGTCACATCGGCTGTGAGACCCGGCTGCAGGAACGGGCCGAACGACTCCGGTACGCTGACAAAGAGACGCATCATGCTGACGTCCGCGACGGTGAACAGATTGCTGATGGAGACCGGCGTGCTGATCGTGCCTTCCTTGTTGACGTAGTCGCCGACGTTGATGTTGCGCACGGTCACGACGCCGTCGTATGGCGCGACGATCGTCTTGAACCGGATGAGGGCTTCGAAGTTCCTGACGTTCTGCTCCGCAGCCTTGACTTTCGCAGCTTCGGCTTTCGCGTGGGCGACCTGGACGGAAATCGACTGCTCGGACACCGCATGGTTCTTGCGCAGCGCGAGCCAGCGCTTTGCGGTAATGTCTGCGAGCGCGTATTTGGCTCGCTCCGACTCCAGGTCCGCCTTGGCTTGCGCGTATTGGGCATCGAGGGCCGGCGCGTTGATTTCTGCAAGAATGTCGCCCTTCTTCACGAGTGCGCCGTAATCCTTGTACCACATCTTCACGTAGCCTGAGACTTGGGCATAGATCGGCGCTTCGAACCAGGCGGTAATATTGCCGGGCAGTGTAATGGTCTCGCTCGGATCCCCGGGCTTTGGGTTGACGACGGCCACGGTAGGCACGGCATTCTCGATCGTCTTCTCGCGCAGCAACGCGGCGTCGCTTCGGCTTTCATGAATTCGATAGCCGATGTACACCACACACAGCAGACCCAGCGTCACAGCAATATGTCTTCCCGTGAGCATCTTCGTCATGAGCCGTGTCCCTTTTGCTGAGGTGCCCGCCGACTATAGACCATGGCATAGACGCAGGGCACGAAAAACAGCGTGAACAACGTGGCCACCAGCAAGCCGCCGATGACGGCGCGGCCCAGCGGCGCATTCGTGGAATAACCCGTCGCCATGGGAACCATCCCCATGATCATGGCCGAGGCGGTCATGAGCACCGGACGAAAGCGGGTCGTCCCGGCCTCGACCGCCGCCAACACGGCATCGCTGTGTTCCTGAAGCCGTTCGCGGGCGTAGGAGACGACCAGGATGGAATTCGCGGTGGCCGTGCCCATGGTCATGATGGCACCCGTCAGCGCCGGCTCCGACAAACGCGTATGGGTCAAGAACAACGACCATGCGATCCCGGCCAATGCTCCCGGCAGGGCCGTAATAATGATAAAAGGATCGAGCCAGGATTGGAAGTTGACGACGATCAAGAGATAAACCAGCGCAATCGCGGCAAACAGCCCGAAGATCAGCTGGAAGTAGGCGTCGTGCATCAGCGAAGCCTGGCCATGGACTTCGACTTCGGCGCTCCGGGGCTTCTCGTGCTCCATGCTCTTGACGACCTTCTCCACGTCCGCCAGCACGCCGCCGAGGTCGCGCCCTTCGGCGGAGACATAGATGTTGAACAGCGGCATGATGTTCCCGTGCGTGACCACCCCCGGCGTGCCTTCCGCCGAAATGTCGGCCAAGTTGCCAAGCAGTTGCACTTCACGATCCTTCGACGTGTTGTCCGAGGAATCGACCGGGACGGTCTTGATACTATTCAGGCTGTTGATCTGGGGCTGCGGCGTATATACATTGATCAGGTACGACATGCCGGTCGAGGGGTCGAGCCAATAGATCTGGTCGACCTGTTGGCTCCCGGCGGTCGTCATGAGCAGATTATCGGCCATGTCCTTCAGAGTCCTGTTGACACCGAGTCCGAACGTGCGGTTGCCCTCGACCATGAGGGTCGGTGTGCGCATCGTCTGTTGGATCACCACATCCACCGCGCCCGGGATATCGCGAAACTTTCCCACCAGTTTGCGGGCGAACTCGTAGTTGGGATACATGTCAGGGCCGTTGACCTGCACGTCGATGGGCGCGGGCGCTCCGAAGTTGAGAATCTTCGCGGTGAGATCCGACGGCTGGAACGTGAACTCGGTGCCCGGATAACGCTCCGCCAGGCCTTTGCGCAGGATGCGGCGGAAGTCCCACACCGGGGACTTTTCATTTCCTAAGAGAATCGTCAGATCGCAATCCTGAGAGCCGATCGTCGGCGTCGGAATGAAGGCGAGATTGTGCGGTCCGACCGGCAGGCCGCAATTGCTGACGATGTTTTCCACCTGACCCGGCAGCAGTTCTTCGATGCTGTTGGAGACCAGCGTGGCGAGACGTCCCGCCACTTCGATGCGCGTCCCAAGCGGCGCCCGCATGTGCATCTGAATGACCCCCGACCGAATTTCGGGGAAGTAGTCGCGTCCAAGAAAGAAGAAGAGAGACAGAGAGGCCAGCGCGATTGCCAGCGAGATTTTGACGAACGTATTGCGACGCGCAATCACCCATTCGAGCAGGTGACCATACCCCTCGCGAAATTGATCGAAACGGCGCTCGAACGCCTTCTGAAAGCGGACAAAGACGTTCTGCGATGGTTCCGCGCCGGATGGTCCGTGCGGCTCAGGCGGCTTCGACATGGTGACTCTTCAATAGATATTTCGCCATGGTCGGCACCAGCGTGCGCGACAAGATGAAGGAGGCGAGCATCGCGATAATGACCGCCTCCGCCATGGGTTTGAACAGGTAGCCGGCGACCCCGCCGAGTTCGAAGAGCGGAATCCAGACGATCGCGATGCAGAGCGTGGCGACCAGCGTCGGGACGACGATTTGATTGGCGGCGTCGATGATGGCCGTTTCGAGCGGCTTTCCCATTTCGATATGGCGATCAATATTCTCAATCATCACGGTCGCGTCGTCGACCAAGATGCCGACGGCCAGCGCCAACCCACCCAAGGTCATCACATTGATCGTCTCTTCGAGCCAATGAAGGCCGATGACGGCGGTCAGAATCGACAGCGGGATCGAGGTCCATACGATGACGGTGGCCCTCCAGGAGCCGATCAGCAAGAGGACGATGAGGCCGACGAGCGCGCCGGCGGTCGCCATTTCATGCACGACGTCAAGGATCGAATCCTTGACGAAGGTCGAGGCGTCGTCGAGGAGCCGGATCTTGACGCCTTCCGGGGAGATTTGCTCGGCCCGCGGGATCATCTTCTTGATCCCATCGACGACGTCCAGGGTCGAGGCCTCCGTGCTCTTCATCGCCACGATGATGACGGTCTGTTTGCCCTTCACCAACACCGCGTTCTGTTGTACCCGGCCCATGAGGCGGACCGTGGCGACGTCGCGCAAATAGATGAACGCATTGCCTTCCCGCTTGATCGGGATATCGGCGAAATGGTCGATCTGTAATGGTGACGCGTTCGTCAGGACGATCCAGTCGGTCGACTTGATCTTGATGTCGCCCGACGGCAGCACGAGATATTGCTTCATGAGAACATCGTGAATATCCTTCGGCGTGAGATGGCGGGCGAGCAATTTCTGCTGATCGAGGTTGACCATGACCTGCATGTCCTGGCCGCCGTACGGGTGAGGCAGGACGATCCCCGGCACCGTCACGAGCAGGGGTCGGATTCGCATATAGGCGAGATTGTAGAGTTCCGCCGGGGTCATGTTATCGGAACTGATTTGGAGCATGGCCACCGGTATGGAGGATGGCGCAAGACGCATGACCATCGGCGGAGAAATATCGGGCGGCAGCGCCTTCACGACGTTCTGTGCAATGCCCACGATATCCGCTTCGGCCCTGCCGACATCGACTCCATCCTGAAGAAAAATATTGGTGATGCTGCTGCCGTAGTACGAGTGGCTGTGGATATACTTGATGCCTTCCACGGTCGAGGTCAGGAAGCGTTCGAACAAATACGTAATGCGTCCTTCCACCTGCTGCGGCAGCAGGCCGGAGTAGATCCAGACCACCGAGGTGACGGGAATCGTGATGTTCGGGAACACGTCGGTCGGCATGTGGAGCAATGTCTTGACGCCCCACAGCACGATAAGAATGGACATGACGACGAAGGTGTACGGTCTCCGGAGGGCGATAAGAACGATCTGGTTCATATGCGAGGTCTGCCTGAAGCGAGTTGATTCTCTGTCATTTAGACACCGCTTGTCCAGCCGGTCGGTCCAGGGATCTTCCTAGGGTATATAGCAAGCATCTTACCGGCTTCCGTCGTCGGTCGAGCGAGCGCCTTCATATGGCCGCTCGCTCCGACAACTGTGGGATATGGCCCAATAATCAGCGTAGTACAGCAGACAGTCCTGTCAAGTCGCACCTCCGCCGCGATAACCGAAGACCGAAATCGTGATATTACGCACTGGGCGCATTGTGCGAAAACTCACATTTTTACCGGTCGGACCGGTCGCGGCGAAGTGGGGCCGCGACTGATTCTTGTCGAAATAAATGGAGTTTGATGGACTCCCTCCCCTGTATCTCCGGAAACCGTTGATTGGTATTGATCTTGCGATGCATCCCTCTCGCCAACGGTCGGTCATGCGACAATCGGACTCTACGGAGGACAGCATGATGACGGGAATTCGGATGGGCGGCTTGGCGATAGCGCTGATGATCGCACTCGACGGTGTCGGCACCACCGCAAGTCCGGCTGGAGCCGAAACAGCCCCGGCAACTCAGGCGGAAGCCGAATCCCTGACGGTCGCCGCAGCCCACAGTTTGAAGCCCGCATTTCAAGAAATTCTGCCGATATTCGAGAAAGAACATGGGGTGACGGTGCAGGTTCAATATGGACCGTCGCAAACGCTGCGCCAGCAAATTGAGAAGGGGGCGCCGATCGACGTGTTTCTTCCCGAAGGAGTGGAAGACGTCAAGAAGCTGCAGAAGAAAGGCCTGACGCTCAACGGCGGAGCCCGGATCTTTGCACAGACCTCTCTCGTGCTCGTGATGTCCACCACTTCACAAGCCGCCTCGATCTCTTTTCGCGATGCGCTTCCCAATCAAGCCATTCGCGTCGCCCTCGTCGACCCCAAGACCTCGGCAATGGGAGAG
The DNA here is from genome assembly GCA_047150005.1 of Nitrospira sp. Lineage (GTDB taxonomy): Bacteria > Nitrospirota > Nitrospiria > Nitrospirales > Nitrospiraceae > Nitrospira_C. The sequence continues at coordinate 903,498 of AP038806.1, forward strand.
GTGACGGCCAGGGCGTTGACCAAGCTCGATCCCGCTTCCAGGAACCGCTCTCGGCTTCTTCATGCGCCACACAGCGACGATGTCGTGAATTTGGTCAGCACGGGAAGCGCCGAAGTGGGTCTCGTCTATCGTGTTGATGCGATCAACAGCGGGCAAGTCCGCATTATCGATGAGGCTCCGGCGGGTACGCATCTCCCCGTTCAGTTCGGGCACGCGGTCGTCTGGACTTGCCGGGACTCGTCCCGGGAGGTCGCGGAACAGTTCTTTGATTTCGTCATGAGTCCCCGCGTCCAAAAGCTCCTGCTCAAATACGGTTTCGACCCCGTGCCCTCCAACGAGTGAGACCGATTCCCGCATCCGATTCTTGCCTCTTGTTCACAACAACCACTCCCGGTCCCCAATTAGCTACGTCGAGACCGCGGGGCACGAGCCTGCCATGCCGCGTTGCAGTAGAACCTTTCATGAATAATGCGGGCTAGGACTCGATGCCGGGTCCCAATCCGATGCGGGCCCGCAACAGATCGTGCCGCGTCACCGAGTAGGCAACCTGCCCCTGCTTGATCACCGGGATATTGATCAGGTGCTTTTCGTTCATAATACGGATCGCATCGCCGATGGTGGTCGATTCATTCGCAACGAAGTGGCCCGTGCTCATGAGCTGGTCCGCAGTCAGCTGGTTCAAATCCTTGCCCGACTCGATCGCCCTGAGGAGGTCGAACTCGCTGACGAATCCGACGAACCTCCCCTGATCGTCCACGATCGGCGCCCCCGAGGCGTGGGCCGCAAGCAATTCAACCGCGACATCCATCGCGGTGCTCTTGCTGTGGAACCGCAGATCGTTGGTGGCATCGATCTCGCCCAGCGTCTTGAATCCCCCCGCCGGAACACCTTCCATTGTTATGCTGGCCATACAGGACCTCCCTGGTAAAAGCTCCACCTCTTCTATACCGGTGGTGGGCGGAACGAGAAACTAGGAGCATCCCGAGCCTTCAAGTCCACTTACAAAGAACCACCAAACCCGTCCGTCTGCTGCGGAGTCAATGAGATGCTGACAATCGAATGTGCGGGTCGCGGACCTGGAAGAAACCCTAGTAGCGCAATGGGGGAATTTCTGAGAGGTAGATGGAAGAAGGAGACGCGATATGACGATTAGCCAGGCTACCTGATTCCTAACCGGCAGACAGTACCCTCAGCTTACCAACTGTCTTCGAAGATTTTCATGATGAACCAAATCATCACATCTGGTCCCAGGAGTGAACTCGGGCAAATCCTCGGTCGAAACCCGGCCTTTATTTCTCTTCTCGCACGGCGTCTTGATTGTTCACCGCCTGAAAGTCGTTCGCAAACACCGTCACCAGATCTTCCACCACTTTGGCAGCGTCGCGCAAATTCTTCGAACCGGGTGTCCCGATCACACCTTGCTCCCAGGTACTCGCAAACATCTTTCGCTGCGGCCGATGTGCCAATGCCACCGACTGCTTGAGGGCAACCGTGACAACATACACATACTGGTCCGACTGAATCTTGTATGTGCCCACCCGCACATACAGAGAGGGTTTGGACGGGGTCGTCGCCTGCTCCGCCGGCGTCAGAATCCGCATGCCACGTGATTGCAACGGACGTTCCGCCGCGGCGCGAATCAACTCCTCTGATAAGCCGTCCTCTTGAGCATCCGGCGGAACTTCCTCGATGATCACCGAGACTCCAGGAAGATCGCGCAAGGATTCACGCTGGATAGAAGATGCTCCGTGGACCACACCTGAATCGAGGCTCACAAACACCGTCACGATCAGTAGTGCAAAATATTGCATGGGATCACCATGATGAATGGTTAGGGAAAGGTGCACGATACCGTGAACCCGCGCTGCTGACAACCCCTCCTGTTCGACGGTAGCGGGTCAGGCGATCTTTCTCGCCGCAATTGTTCATGAATTGCCCGTGAACAAAAGCCCCGCCCGCGATGACGATGAGAGACCTGATCCGGCCTGCTTGCCGCTGCTACTGGCAGAATTTCAGTCGAGCTTCATCGTCAAAGTCATCGAGGTGCTCATGGTCAACGTAGGTTTGCACAAACGTAGATGGGATATACGTGGTCATTTCTGCGACCTCAATGGGCACCAGCGCGCCGCCGGCAGGACAGTCCTCAATTTTTCGAATTTCGATCGGTTGGTCACCCCGTAGCTGAACATAGCTCGAAATCAGCGAAAAGACGTTCGCGGGATACGCACGAGTCTGTGTATCCACCAAGGCGCCATCCTTGTGATAGATACTGGTCATCTTTCCCGTTCGAAATGTCAGCCACCCTTCCCGGGACGCGTCGCGCAGGCTTTGGTGATACAGCATCTGAGTCCCCTTTCTCCTGCAGTCCCGTGGAGCGACATCGAGCTTCTGGCCATCCGGCATCCGGACCTCTAGTCCTTCCGGAAGAATGAAGAGGGCCTCGCTCCCGCCCACGTCAGCCAGGTGAAACCTCCGGAGAAACCCGGAGCAGATGTCGGAAATCGCCGTGACATGTTGCTCTGAGTCTAGGCTGACCCAGCTCTTCTTGCCTCGATCAAATCCCCGAGCGCCGGTTCTGGTATAGGCGAGCACCGTCTTGGTGACCAGTGCCTGCGCGACTTGCTGCCAGGTCGGAGCTTGGGGCGCGATTTCCACAACTCGTTGTTGCGCCGAGGTCATCATGTAGGACAGGAATGCAACTCCGCCGAGACCTGGAATTCCGGAATCACTTTCAATGAGATGTTCACCGTATTCGAGAACGACCTTTTTGCTCGTGCGCGGGTTCAGCTCCGCGATGGGTTCCCCGTCGATCGTGATGCGGCAACCCAAGGGAGACATGCAGCGAAGCAAAATCTTCCCCTGCGGTGAAATCGCCGGATGGTCCGCCTCCTTTCTCCCGGCACGAGTGTTCTCTCTTGCCGTTGCCCGCGGAAGTTGGAAAGAAGCCTTAACACCGGACGAAGCAAGGTGTGACCCTTGTTCTGCTCTCGTGTGGCCGTCGCTCACGTCATGGCTGAACAGCAACCAAACCGTCACAGCCGAAAAACATATTGAAGTCCACCGCATATTCATCAGTTCATTCAATCAACCGCGATCAGCATCGAGGTATGATCGTTGGTATTGGCAATCCTGAACCACGGGACTATTTATACCAGGACAATGCTCCATTCATACCTCCCCACCCAGATCGCGTCACGTCATTCACCGAGGGTACGAATACTCACATCGGTTCGGTCTCAAGCACTCACAGACGGCTGCTGTAAAGAGGAGGGTATAAGAGCGACACGTAGGAGATGTTCTGATTCCAGAACCACAAGCTCACAATGCCCACGACCACGATGATCGGGAGTATCAGTAGAGCGAGCCCGGCGACATCATAAGGCGTCAACGCGTGGGTCATCAGCGTGCACATGCCTTCTTCTCCTGCCTTGACGGCACGAAGCAATAGGGCCGCGTTCACCGCATTACTTTTGAAATAAAAGGAATAGGCGTCTCCGATGAACGGAACAGCTCCAAGTAGTCCGTTTTTCAATTGGTTAAAGGCCATGAAGGCGACGAGGCGCCATGGCACGTTGAGTTGTCGTGCCACGACGAGAATTGTCGCACCGAGCAAAGTGGCAATGGCGTCGCCGACAATCGGAATCAGCCCGATCAGGGGGTCGGCTCCGATTCGTATACGCGCGACCGGCAGCCTGATGAAATCGTCAAGCACATGCGCGATCGCCTCAGCTTGCTGCTCTTTTGTGCGAGTCACGGCCATTCCTCAACCTTACTCGCCTCCTGCCGGTAGTTCAAACGGCCCGACCCACTCCCCGCCATATCCGACGGCACGCCGAACAGATGAGCTTCTCATCACAATCCCCCATCTGGTTTGTTACTCCTTGGAGTAGGAAGCCGGACTTGTCCGAGTTGCCGAAGCAACGGCCTCCTGAGGTTGCGCCCAGTCGCTCGCAACTGGTTCCAGCGGCATTATGGGACTGGTGGAAGTCAGATGAAGAACGTCAGCGAGTCTGCTCGTTTGAGATGAAGTGGCAGACCCAAATTTAGCCGATCCGCCATTGGAGTAGCGATGCCGTCGCGGGCTCTCCGCTCACATCCGGAATGATGTTCAGCTCGAGCATGATGGCGCCGATGAGCTCGACATAATGATCTTCGATCTCACTCGTCGATCCCTGTGGGCTAAAATTCCATTGTTGTCGCACGATGTCTCGGAAGGATGGGGCTCCACTGGCTGACCACCGCAACGTGTATTCTTGCGTCCGGTGCAAAATCGACTCGGCGAACCGCAGCCGAATCCGCCTGATGGTGAGTGGCCGATTGAACACCAGACGGATTATTTGTCGCCCAGGCACTCCCGCCCGCCATCCTGAGGGGCGATCCGGCAAGAATGCGTTCTCAACCGGTGTAGTCGGATCCTCCGACGTCACCTCTACGTCCGCAAGGTGCTCGATGCGAAGCCAATCCGGATCGGGCAAGGCCATCTTGCTGTACGGCTGGTCGATGAAGTGTTTACGCATAACGACAATTAGGAGGACGGTGTTTTTTCATGTCCGCGGCATTCTGCAGAATTCTCTTCCTTCAGGAATGCGGCACGTCCATAGCGGCACAGCACATGTTTTCATGGTCCGCCTCCCTAATGGGACCTGCTTGTACATGAGGTTCATCCTCCGGGGAGCTCACTGCACTTTCCTCGTCACATGTTGGCATGATTGTCATAGAGGCAACACTGGGGAAAGACCTTGCGAAGCGATGGGGGAAGGAGCGCCTATTCTCCGGTGTCGACGCCGGCGCTGAAGAGTTCGTCGGCATCTGTTTAGCTAGGGAAGTGAAATGTAGGCTCCTGCGAGGGACAAGTCAAACGCTGCTCACCATGGGTAGTGGGTCAGTTTGCCATCGGAAGCCCCGAAGTGTGTCATTCCCGCGGAAGCGGGAATCCAGTCAAGGCCTTCTCCCTCAGCATTGGGTCTTGATCCCACTACCTCAACATGGCGTCATCTAGGTGGCAGTGTCGGCATTTTTGATGGCAGCCTTTACAGAGTCTTGCGTGCTGATCACTCCTTCGTCGACCTCGTGCTTCTGCATTCCGCATCTCGCACGGGCATTGGGCTCCGGACGGAGGGCCAAGGCATGCTCACTGCACGGCGGATGTCCACGGTTCTTCGGGTAGTTGATGGTGGGCTTTATACTCGATCGGTCGGCTATTCATTCAGGAGAAAGCTCGTCTTTTCGCTTTCCGCAACAGCCTCTTCCGCTCCCGCTCCTCCATGCTTACTGACCATGATCAAGACCGTGACTGACGAAATGATGCCGGACGAAGAAACGCAGAGGTTGCTGAGAATGGTGGTGAGCCGGCTGTAACTCAAACCCAGAGTCTTCGCCTTAAAAGTTGCGACACTACGCCGCAAAATCAATGAGATCAATCGTCGGGGTCGTCCAATCAGCAACAAGCATTTACAACGCGTTGCAGAGTGCGTGGCCTATATAGGACATTCGGACGTCAGCATCCCTGAATTTGCATACGCTTCTTCGGTACACAGTACTTGTCGTGCTTATCTTCCCATTGCAATCACCTGCTCGTTAGGATTAATCATCGCGACGTCCCTACAGCTTTGCCCGTAGACGTTCGATCAGTCCTTTCATCTCGTCGGACAACCGTTCGTCCCGCTTGAGGTCCTCGATCTCGCCTAGCGCCCGACCGTCGCCGGTCGCGACCCACAACTGCGCGCGGAGAATTCGCATCCTCAGCATCTGGCTCTCGTTGGCTTGGCCAGATGCCATCGCGGCCTCGAGGTCTGCGATCGCCCGCGTCGGGTCGCTTTTAGACAAGGCGTTCGCTCGATTCATGCGTGCCATGAACAGCTGGTCCGCAGGGGTGTTCCGGTCGTCGATCACGGCCGTGAGTTCAGAAGCCGCGTGCTCGAACTGGCCGAGCTGGAAATAAGCGACTCCGCGATTGACGAGGACTCTTGCTTTGACGTCGATCTGCGGCGACAGCGACAACACGTCCGTATAGGCGGCTATGGCTTCGTTGAGGTGACCGATCTGGTGGCACGTCTTCGCGATGTTGTAGCTCACGCGTACAAGGTCCTCCGCGGAGAGGCTCTTCAAGCGGAGGATCTGTTGAAAGTAATTGATGGCGGCGCTGTTGTCTCCCAAACGGTTGGCGAGGTCGCCGAGCCCCGAGAGAACGAAGAGCCGGGACTCCTCGTCGAGGTCCGTCCGCGCCGCAGCTCGCCTCAACGTGACGGCCGAGGTTAGCACCTCGGGTTCCGAATTCGGTCCGGAGGCGATCCGTTTGGCCAGCCGCGTTATGCCCTCGCGATCGTCTTTGCTCTTGATCCACTCCTTCCAGGAGACCTGCGCGATCTTCAAATCGCTCAAGGGCGAAAAGCGCGCCAGTGCGCCGAAGTGGCCATCGAGCACAAATCCTGCCCAGTGCACGGGGTCGCGTGGATGGTCGGCCCGCACGGCGGCGCGCGCGTCGGCCAGGGCTTCGAGACGGGTCGCCTTGTCGAGCAACCGCTTATAGAAATGGGTGACCAGCGCCTGAGAGCTCACATCGGGCACATCCCACAACGCGCTGATGACGCTCCGCACGCCAGCAGCGAGAAAAGCCCGGCGAAGCCCGTGCGCGCCGTCTCCAATCGTTAAATCGCCCAGGCCCGACCGGCAGGCCGAGAGCACCACCATATCGGTCCGCTGAAGATTGAGCTGTTGGATCTCGGCAGCTACAATTGTCCCGGTACCGGCCTCCGGCGGAATCTCGCGCCCTTCGAGCACCGCGTTCGCGCCGCTCATAGCAAGGCCGCTACGCTGCATCGCGTCTTCGAGCACGACCCGGCGGTCAAGTGCGTTCCCCAACGGCGCCGCGAGCGAGGCCGACATTTTTTCGGCGTCCTTGAACGGGAGATTAAAGCCGTGAGTCGACAGATGGATGATTTCGGGAGACTGAGCGCGGAGCAGTTCCGGTCCGAGCGCCCAGACGCCCACCATTCCGTCCACACCAAGGAGTGCCGCCACCGCGTTGCCTTCATCGCGTGAACCGCTCAGCTCCTGAAAATGTACTGCGCCGCCCAGCGATCGCTGCAGCAGACGATCTGGACCCGACGCCAACGACGATCCGCCTGCGAACGCCGCCGGCAAATCGAAATCTGGGCCGGCCATTACGAGCGGCGCCCCACCTTTGACAAACACCTGCCGATCTCGCGCTAACTCGCCCAGTCTCATCAGGTAGCTGACGTCGGCCTTGTCGAGCAGGTAGGCGCCATCCGGTGCGCTCAGGATCTCAAACGGCAGCGCCCCTAACCCGCCGTCTGGGGCGATCAACAGATGTTTGGCCGCACTGATCTCAGCCCACAACGGCTTCAGGATCTTCGCGCCGAGAAACCGTGACAGCCGCCGCCATGCAGGCGGTCGCGCGTCGTCGGTCCACGCTTCGGCGACGAGCGATTCGCGCATCTCGGCGACTGCGTGGTCGATCTCGTCGCAGAGACCAAGATCAACCAACCGGATCGCCGCGGGCGCACTCAGGCCAACGACGAATGCAGCGTACCGATGGGCGGGCGCAGAGCCGCCGCGCCGCTCCATCATCACATCGCGAACCACCACGATCTCGATCACAACCGCGCCGTCGGGAAGCGTTTGCTTGGATAGCGACAGCTCTTCCTCTATCTCCAGCTCTGAATCGCTGATGCCGCTCGCGAGCCGGCGCTCAAGGTCGCGCAGCGTCGCGCGAGTCCCTACGATCGAAAGCGGCTCTGCCGCATCGTCGCTATCGTCCTTGGTGAGAAGCGCAGCCGTCAGCTGGTCTTGGAGCTCCCGCATCTCGGCAAGTAGCTTCTTGAGCAACTCGTCGACGTCCGGTCGCAGGATGCTCTCGACGTTGCCGACGCCAGGCTGCCGCCAACGTAGGTATCGGGTGCGGACGCCCTTGGTGAGCTGAAGAAGTTCTAGGGCCGCAGCGAGTTGTTCGGGCGCCGGCGCAGCGATGCGGGAAAGCGACCATAACCAGAGTGATTGTAGGTTGAGGACTGCTCGTGCAAACTGGGTCACCTGCAACTCGGAAGACTGCTGGACCACCGACGGCAGATGGTCGCGGACCACGTTCTTCACGGCTCTGAGAACCTCGACGGCCGCGAGCCAGTCTTGCCGAGCGACACGGCACGTCGCCAGGCCCTCGACCATCTCGAAATAGACGTCGAGAGCGATCGCGCCACCGATGTCTTCTATCGGCAGCGACTCGAAGAACTGCTGAAAGAGGGCCTCAGCCTCGGAGTGTTGGCCTTGCTGGACTAGCCCAGTGCCGAGCACGACCCACCACACTGGATGATCTGTCGCGAGATCATCGTGAGCGATGGCCGCGCGCGCGAGCGTGACCGCAACGCCCGCGTTTCCGGACCGGTTGGCGAGAATCGCGAGGCTCTGCCGACTACGCCACACGCGTTCGGAGTCACCTCCGGACAACTTGGTGCGGATTGCCAGCGCCTGCTCGATGGACGTTCGGGCGATCGTGTAGCGGCCAACCATGGTGTAGACATCACCCAGATTATTGCGAATGCGCGCGCCCAGCTCCGTCTCCGGCCCGTGGAGATCGACCTCGACGTCCAATGCCTGGCGGTAGAACAGTTCCGCTTCGTCCACGCGACCCAGCACCCGGTTCAGCTCGGCGACTTCGTAGCGGCTGCGGTTCGTCTCGGGGTGTCGCGCGCCGAGCACCTGATTTCGCAGCGAGAAGCCAATCATGTGCACGCGGCATGCGTCTGGAAAGCGCGACTTATCATCCAGCAGCCGGCCTAGCGCATAGGCGACGTCTGCCGTGATCAGTGGATCCTTCCCGATGCGCTGTTCAACTTGGAGGACATGCGAATAGACGTCGATCGCATCATCGGTCTTCTCCGCCGCTGCCAGCGCGTCTGCCACCTCGCGCTGCGACAGCCGAGTCCGCGCGTCCTCGTCGCCGAACAAGCTGCGCGCGAAGTCGTACGCCTCACGTGCGCGATCGATGGCAGGTTGCCCCGGCCCGGACTGGAAGGCCACCAGGGCCTGGAGGCGTCGAACCGCGTACCGGTCGTCAGGTGTTTTGGGATCGACAACGCGGGCGAGCCGCTCAGTGATGTCGCGTGCGACATCGACGGCCTTAGAGTAGAGAGCGGCGATAGCGACGTTATGCACGAGCGCGAAGTTTGATGACAGCATGCCTGCGTCGAGACCGCTAATGCGTCCGTGGGCTTCTTTAACGATACTGCGGGCCGCGTCGGGGTCACGACTGAGCCAATATTTGTGGAGTGCAAGGAGCACTCGGAGCGCAGGTGCGATTGCGAGAGTCTGTGGTCGCTGCCTCAGGTCGGCCACCGGAGCCTGCCAGTCCTCGCGCCCAGCCGCCAGCAGCTCCTCTGCGATCGTGATGAAGAGGGTGGCGGCTTGGTCGGGCGCGGACGCGAGAAGTTCACCCGCGAGGTCGAGCGACTGTCTGCGCGCGGAAGAGGCGCTATCGGGTTGACCGGACGCCTCGTAGTTGAAGGCGATCGATCGCAATGAGATGGCAAGCAGGAGCTGCTGGGCTGGCGGGCCTGTGGCGTCCCGCAAGATCCGTATCGCGTCCTCAAGCGCAGCCGTCGACCCGGTCAGGTCCCCCGATTCCCGAAGCGCGCTACCGAGCAAACGGCGCGCATCGCCGCGGCCGTGGAGGTCTTGCGGGGACTCTGCGTCGAGCCACGGAATCAACTCTCTAAGTGCCTGAGCGGCTTCCGCCGGTCGCTTCTCGCATAGCAACTGCTGGGCGCGCTCGCCCAGTGCGTCCAGGTCATGAGTCCTCTGCGCGTCGCTCACGGCATGTCGCTACGTTGGATAGTCCGTGTAATCCACTGGAACGAACGCCGTCGGCGAGGTCGTTTCCGCTCCACGAAAACGGTCGGGACGGAGAAACTGCGTTTGGATGCCGGAGACGCGCACGAGCGGCGTGAGCCCCGGGACGGCGACGAACTTGGCGCCGATCTTGGATTCCCGCTTGACCTGTAAGCCAGCGTCGAGGCTCGCCAGGGTCAAGGCGCCCGCGTTCACTCCTGCCTTCGCGGTAAGGTCCAAACCAGCGCTTTCGCCGTTCGAGATGATGATCGTCGACGCGCCGGCCGCGACGATCTCGGTGATGACGACATAATCCTCTGGCCAGGAACCGGCGGCGTGGAGTGCGAGCACCTGCTCGCCGACTTTCTGCAGGCTCTTGATTCGCTTCGACGTGCACTTCGCCATCCGAAGGACAACGGCCCGCAATTGGCTGAATGAGACCGACACACCGGCGTCGCTGACATCCAGCATGGAGCCAACGGGCGGCGGGTCGCCACTGGCCTTGAAATTGATCGAGACCGCGCCAGCAGACGCGTACTCGATATCCGTCTCGGCTGGCCTGTCCTCAAGCTCGAAGGCGATCTTGAACTCTGTTAGATGCGACACCACTTGGATTTCGTGCCCGCGAAGGTCGCACACGTCACCGGGCGCAAGCTGAACCGTGGGCAGCCAAGTGGCATTGTAATTGAGCTGCTCGAGGATCTCTTTCGTATATGAATCGTGAATTGCCATATAGACTCCTGTTCACTATTCCCCAAGCGAGTTTGAGATAGAACTTGATTATGGATAGAACACCAAGGGATGAGCGAGACGGCGAAGCGTGCGCTTAGCATGGCTTAATCTGCTTTTTGTTGACGATGCACACGCACACAGCAAAATTAGGACCAATAGCGATGCCGGCATAACCACCGGAATAAGTTGGAATAGTATATGATACGGTGTGCGTCTGGGCCGGATCACTTTTGATACGGAGTGGATCAAGAGTGATACTTCGTATGAGACTGCGAAGCCGGAACCTTACAACAAGGCCGTGAGGGAATTGCGGGGATATTGCAGGTAGAAAGCTGCTTCTCATTATCACTGACAGTTAAGGCTGTTTCCATGACATCTGTATCTACATATCGTAAGACGACTTATCATGCCGTACTTTCCTCAGTTGTTTTTTGGAGCAGATCACTATGCTCCTGAGCCTGACAGCTGCACGCCTGATGTCCACAGTTCTTCGGGTAGTCCTCGCTAAAAAGACGAAAGAAGTTTAAGGCTGCCCTCGACTTTGTTAGATATGAATCAACTCATTCGCGAGAAGAGAGATCATGTCTATAGAGTCGTCCAACGGAACTGAGGCGATTACAGGGAAACTGATCCGTGCTAGACGCCAGCGAATGCAGATGGCTCTTCGACTCTTCCTATCCAGTGGTGTGATTCGACTGGCCAAGGCAGAGCCTCCCCACGCGAGAATTGAGGCAGCAACTATCCTGCCTCCAACCGAACCCGCCGATCACGTCGTCTCAACGGCTGAATCATAGAAGCTGATATCCATGGCTCGACCGGCACTGACGGGACCGTCCAAGGCGTCTCGGAGCCGGTGTCAAGTCCTTAAACTTAAAAATGAAGCGGGTATGTTGGTCTTCTTAACGTTCTATCGGGAGGTGGGACTGTCTTCACTCATGGCGACTGACACGAAAGAGTGTTCCATCTTTTTGAATGATCCAGCAAGAAGCCTTTCTTAACCAAATACCTCATGATCTGGCGTACATTATCTTCAAGATTATAGTTTGTCGTTTCCAGAGTGATATCTGGAGCAAGTGGCTCTTCGTAGAGATCATCGATCCCCGTAAATCCTCTCAACTCACCGCGGCGTGCCTTGGCGTACATCCCTTTCGTGTCGCGTTTTTCACAAACCTCAAGTGGAGTGTTGACAAATACTTCCACGAACTGATCCGGCCCGACCATATTGCGCACTTCATCGCGTGTCGCTCTGTATGGACTCACAGCGGCACACACTACCGCTCCGCCGTGACGAACAACCTCAGCTGCCACAAAGCCCAGACGGCGGATATTTGTATCGCGGTCCTCTTTGCTAAATCCCAGCCCCTTGGAGAGATGGGTTCGTACCACGTCACCGTCGAGCACGGTGACCTGCCGTCCATACTCAAGGAGTTGCAGCGTCAAAATATCGGCAGTTGTGGACTTACCTGCCCCACTTAGACCAGTGAACCAGATACAGAATCCCCATCGATGCTTTGGAGGATATGTTTCAGAAAGGATCTCAGCGACCTCGGGTCTCATAAACCATGTTGGTAATGCTTTTCCATTGTTAAGATAATCCTCACGCACCTGTGATTCAGAGATTGTCGCGGCGCGCTTATTTCTTGGTACTTTTGAGATCTCCTCATACCGCCACTCTTCCGGAACGTACACAAGCTCCCGAAACGGCAACATGTTCACTCCAATCTCATCGCTAAAACGCTCCACTAACTCCTGAGCTTCGTACAGGGCATAGAACGGCCTACCAGTAGAGTCGAGCCCTGGACTCGCATGATCGCGACTTACAATCATGTGGTTGGCACCGTAATTGCGCCTAATAACTGCGTGCCACAAGGCTTCTCGCGGGCCCCCGAGCCGCGTGGCTAGGTTGAGAAGACCAAGGACAATTCGCTTCTTATCGTAGTATCGATCGGCCATCATCTGATACGTGCGCACGCGCGTGTATTGATCGACATCGCCAGGTTTGGTCATCCCGACGACAGGGTGCAGTAATAACACACCTTCTTTTTCCTGAACTGCATGCTTCGTAAGCTCTTCGTCCGCCCTATGCAACGGATTCCCTGCCTGGAAAGCTACGACATTCGCGTATCCCAACGAGCGTAATTTATTCCGCGTTTGTTCCGGTGTTAAGCGGATGTCCCGAAAGTCATAATGGGTCGGCAACCGCAACACCTGAATGCGACCGGAAATATTGAGCCGGCCCCAACCAGCCATCTCGGCTATCATGGGGTGGCGCAGATCTCGCGTGCCGAATACCTTTTCGCCAACTGCTGTTTTATCCCACTCGTAAATCTCTTCGACCCTCATTATTGCAAGGGGTTCATTCTTTTGGTTTCGGAGCCCAATCTCTTTATCCAAGGCAATAGAAGCAGTGAGTCTCACCGGGAGGGTAACAGGAATTGGGAAGACTTCTCCGCTCACCAATCGCATCTCTTCCAATACCCGGCGGTGATCCTGACTACTCAGAAAACGATCCAGGGGTGAAAAGGCCCCGACCGCGAGAAGCTCGAGATCACATAGCGCTCGGGGAGAGAGCTGGATATATGGAAGATGGTGTGCCCTCAACATCAACTCATCACGTTCCTCATCGGAGACAAGCAAGTTGACGAGCTTACCCCCGTAGGGTGGAACGAGAGGGGCACACTTCACCGTGGTGTCCGCTTCAAAAGCCTGTATTGCCTTCTCCACGCTCATGCGTTAGCCCTGCGGATAAAATTGCTTATTCAGTGGTTCCAAGAGGGGCCAGATTGATTTAATTTCTGTGTAATGCAGATCCTTCCACTTCTCCGGACGAGGTGCCGAGCCTCCTGTGGTGTACACACGTCCCTGAATTGAGTCCAGCTGTGCCGTGAAGTACTTCGATGGGGGCAATTCACAAAACTCCCGAATCGTCTCGTACTCCACGTGTGGTCTCGCCAGAAGATCTTCGTGTCGGACTAACAGATACCTGCCCTGACAGTGCTCATTCAGATCCGTCCAGGCGGTTGTATTTGCCTCTACCCATTGAAAGGCGCAAATCTCCGCCAACGGCCTTCCAACCCAGCGTTGCCATCCCGGCGGAACGAGGTAATGCCATTTGTTAAATGACCACGTGGCATGGTCGGTCCTTGACCACACTTTCCATCCTTCCATCAACGAACTCACGACATCCTCGCCTCTTCTCATGACAAAAATAAATTTTGCGTCTGGAAACATGCTCGCGAGAAACGGAATCCGCAGGCAATTCGCAGGGGTTTTTTCTACAAGTCGTATTGGTGGAGTTTTATAACAGTTTACAATTGGGCGTTGCATGAGCTTACGTGGCACGAACTTCCATCCGATTCGATCTTTCAGATACTCCTTATTATGTGCCATGGCATACAACGAACTATGCACCTCACTCCTCACAGCAGGCGCGGGACATTCCGTCACCCGATCTCCTTTTTCCGAATGTACGGGGTAGTGCTTGTACCAAACGTCCTGAGCCTCTACGTAGAGGCTCCAGAGAGACGGGTGACGTGAGAGGGTTTCAAAAAGGAGCGTGGTCCCAGACCGGTTACATCCGATGACGAAGATAGGTTTTGAGATCAATTGTGCGTTCTCTTGCGTTGGGATCACGTGTTTAGCCGCATTGAACACCATTGTCTCGATAGGTTCAGTGCAGGCTTTCATCTTTCGTGAGCAGAAGCGTTTTCAGGAATCTCAATGTAGGTAAGGAGGTTATCGCACGATTGGCTTATGAGGTGATAACAGTGGTCGAATTGCTCAATCGTTCCACCATAGGGGTCAGGGATATGTGTCAAGATTCCGCTGCGAAAACTGCTGAGAAGCGATACCTTCCCTTGTGCCTCGGGATATGTCGCCAGCAAGGTCTGTCGTTGTGCATAATCCATGACCACAATCAGGTCAGCTTGACGGATCATCTCCCTGCTAATGGGTGTTGTTCTGTGCTCTTCGAGAGCCAAACCGTATTGTCGGGCAATTGTTTCGGCTACGGCGTTTGCCGTATGTCCCGGCGTGGTATCTAATCCAGCTGAGAATACTCTCAACTGGTTCTTGCCCTTGATCTTCGATTTCACGTACGCCTCTGCCAACGGGCTCCGACAAATGTTACCTTTGCAGACGAAGAAGAGACTCTGAACAGGGCGAGGTCGGTTCGCGATAATCGTATCCTCTTGAGTCCACACCCAGACAGCAATCCTCCTAAACACCTTCGCCTTGAGAATATGGAGTAAGCTAGTAAGTCTTTGTATAGGGACAACTAGCGTGAGGTGAGTACATTTGTGAATGAGTCGACGTACAGGGGTATTGGTTGTTTTCAAGTGGTCAATGACAAGATTGTTCGGTCTCGTACACATGAATCTACAACCGAATCCGCTTGCCGTTGGGCGGTTCACACACGTGTAGGCTCGGATCACGCCAGGAACTGTTGAATCTGCAACCCTTCTTCGGATGCATATTCACGACACCTTTGCGAGACTGAGTCTCACGTTGAGATCAAGATGCATATTCCTTTGAATGATTGAATCGCTTGAGCACCCCATGGATGAAATTGTAGTGGATCTGACCCGAAGGAATGTCACTGAATGATTAACTCTGAGCAAACTTCCGAGCACATTATGGTTACGGCTAGGTTACGGCATCCAACGATCGCATGCGATGTAGACGACTATCTCGGCGTCTGAAGGAGGCCTAGGCCAAAGACCGCGACGTGTTCACTTGGGGGGTTTGTCATGTGCTTCTTGTGCTACGCATGTAGAGGTGACGGACGGCGTATTCACCGCTTGAGTTATGGACGGTCCCTCATCAAGACCGCGACCCAGATGAATTCAACAACACGAGCCATCACGGCGACAACGGACCCTCGTAGATCGACCGCATGCAAGGCACTCACGAAATACTTCGTCATGAATCCCATAGCGCGTCATCCGGCCTGACCAGACATCAACTCTTCGATGAGTTTCAGAACTGGACCGGTCTTGATGATGTCGAAGTGCCCCTTCCTGGTTTCGCGTACGACCAGTGCCCGCGCTTGCATCGCATAGTCCTTCCTTGCCACATCGTTGGACTGTTCTTTGGCCTTCCAGGATTGTTCGACCAAATAAATGATGTCATGGATCGCACGGTCAGTAGAGTCGCGATGCGGGTGATTAGCATCTCGCGCGGCATCCTTGAGAGCTGTTTCCGCCTGACTGACGACATCGGCAGCTGATGCGGGCCGCTGAAGACGTGGCTCAAGCCCGAGCAGCAGACAAACGAATGCCAGGACGACGAAGTAAACGAGTTTCATTTCACACCCCGCTTGGCACTCAATCCAACCATTACAGACTCCGAGTCATGTGAGCGGCATCAGTCGTTCTCATGGTAGGCAGGACTTGTAAAGTTGGCGTTGCCAGCGCGTTAATGGTCTGTTTCGCAATTGGCACGAAGCACAAGAGCAGCCTGGGATCACAAGCTACGCCAGGCTGTCCAGATGCTCCACCGGAAGTTCAAAATGGTCGATGGTTTGGTCGATGAACGGCAGGCGGTCGCAGCAGGTACGTCGAACTCATTGAAAAGTGGTGAGCCGCCTGGGACTCGAACCCAGGGCCCTCGCCTTAAAGACTTGAAGAAACAGGTTTTAACAGCCGCTTGATTTTACGAATGTTTCCTCGTTTTATATTTGCAGTCAAAGGCTTTTGAGGTTTCTATTGAGTCTATAGAATCTGTCTGTTGCGATCGGTTCCGCAGATGTTTAGCACAAATTTAGCACAGGTACTGTTCAGGCAGGCTTTGGAGTACAACCTTCAATAAATTTGATGAGTCCATCGAACGATCCTTGGTCAGCCTGCTTCATCGCTTTGATATACTCCTCTCGCACCTCATGGCCTTGTGTCATGAGGTGGATTTGGGGCCACTCCGGCAAGGAATGTTTACGGGAATAGAAGAAAATGTCGGTTACCAGTCTTGCGTGTCGGCCATTGCCATTTCGAAAAGGGTGAATCTTGGTCAATCTGTTCTGAAGGCGTGCAGCAACTTCTAAGGTCGGCATCGTTGAGGAAGGGGAGTCCCAAAACAGAAAATCATCGCATAACATCCGAATGTGTTCCGGTATCAGGTGCGAAGCAATGCCGATGTTAAGCTCATCGGTTCGAAACTTTCCTGCCCATTCCCATAGTGAGCCGAACATGTCCTGATGCAGTTTACGGAGAAAATCCTCGGTCAACCAGTGTGTACCTCGCTTCTTCCTTCGTGCTTCAAAAATGTACTTGTTATACGCGAGGCTAATCTCATCTGCCTCTGCCGCATTCCTCTCTTCGCGAGTAACGAGATGTGTGAGGATCAGACCAGAGGTGTCGTCCCCGGGCGTCGCTCCGGCTGGCTGTGATCCATTGGCCATTGGTGTTGAGCTAGATATATTTGTGACGACTACGGAGAATTTCGTCTGTGCGTTTTTCCAGGAGCCGTTTAAATGATTCTTTATCGGGAGCTTGGTCTTCGAGTGCCATAGTTCCCATCGTGTGCTTGAGACGTTTGAGCGCCAGACTGGCGGCGCGACCTCGGACTATTTCATCAAGAGGCTTTTTCAAGCGTGGTTCAACATTCAGATCAGATCCCAGTCCTTGATAGATTCGCCGAAGCGTGCCTACTTGGGGATCGGCTTTTCCCGATTCGATTGCGGCGAGATTGGGTTGAGTAATATGCGCGCGCTTCGCGAGTTCAACCTGAGTCATTCTTAGTCGATTGCGCAGGATACGTATCCACTCCCCTGGAGTACGACTACCAGCCTCTTTCGGATCTTGGACCTGAAGATGGGAGAGCGCGATGTCGTCGATGATTGTAGCGAGCTTTTTCTTCATGGTTATTTTTATACTGTATTCGATATTAAAGCAACTAACAATATATTGAAAACAGTATAAATAAACACATATTTATATCGATTACAGCATACAATATAGCATAACTTATTGTAATACAATGAGTTATGCAGCACCCGATGCACTCCATAGAGTGCATCATTTACCTAGGAAATGCAGCAATTACAGGGGGTGACGTCCGTCGGCCCTATGGGCGCTTCACGATCCCCTCCCCTCGCTCACGGACGGTCGGGTGTTTCGCCGCTGGGAGGGTATCCGAGCCTTTCGGAAGTACTGGGCGCGAGTGTGCACCCTCGCCAAAATTCAGGACCTGCACTTCCACGACCTCCGACACACCTTTACGACGCGATTACAGGGCCTCGGCGTGGACTATGAGGTCAGGCAGGCCCTGCTCGGGCATCGGATGCCGGGCATGACGGCCAGTTATTCGCACGGCGGGCCAGCCTGGGATCGAAAGCTGCGGGAATCCGTGGTCCTGCTCGATCAGGCCTTCCGTTTGTCCTATGGATTGTCCGATGAGAAAAAGGCGGTGGCGATGGGGACGATGCAACCTTCTGATTTTAGTGGTGAGCCGCCTGGGACTCGAACCCAGGGCCCTCGCCTTAAAAGGGCGATGCTCTACCGTCTGAGCTAGCGGCTCACCGAATGGAGGAGGGGGATTGTAACACCGACATTTCACCCGTGCCTAGCAGAAGATTGCGGAGGCTGCCGTGTCGAACGGAGAGACTCGTTCACCGTTTGCGGCGGGCGGATTTCTTCAGCGGATTCTTCAAGATAATCGTGGCGTCCCGCTTGGAGCCGGTCGAGACCATATCGATCGGGCATTCAGCCTGTTCCGCGATGTACTCGAGATAGCGCTTGGCCTCAGCAGGGAGCCGGCCATATGTCGTCACTCCCGTCGTCGAGGCCGACCACCCTTTGAAGCGCTTGTAGACCGGCTCAGACTCCTGCAGCGCTTGGAGGTCGGCAGGCATGTCCTTATAGAGTTCTCCCTGATACCGGTAGGCCGTGCAAATCTTCAGTTCCTTGCAACCGTCCAGCACATCCAGCTTGGTCAGGGCCAAGGATGAGAGTCCGTTGACCTTCGTGGCGTGCCGCATAACCACTGCATCAAACCATCCGCAGCGCCGCGGACGACCGGTGGTGGAACCGAATTCTTTCCCCCGCTCCTGCAGTCCCGCGCCCACTTCATCGGTCAACTCGGTGGGAAAGGGGCCGCTCCCCACACGGGTCGTATAGACTTTGGCCACGCCGAGAACCGCATCGATCTTCGTCGGTCCCACTCCGCTGCCGGTCGCGGCACCACCCGCCGTCGCGCTCGACGAGGTCACATAGGGGTACGTGCCGAGGTCCACGTCCAGGTGCGTACCTTGAGCCCCTTCGAACAAGACAGTCTTTCGATTGTCGATCATCTTATTGACCAGCGTCACCGCGTCGACGATGTGACTCTTGAGCCGTTCCGCATAGCCCATATACTGCTGGAAGACTTTTTCGACCTCGAAGCGCTCCACCTTATAGAGTTGTTCCAGAAACCAGTTGATCTCAACCAGATTCTCTTCGAGCTTGGTGCGAAACGTTTTGGGATTGAGCAGGTCGCCGACACGGATGCCGATTCGAGACATCTTGTCCGCATATGAAGGACCGATGCCACGGCCGGTGGTGCCGATCCGGCGGGAGCCCTTGGACTGCTCCGAGGCCTTGTCGATGGCCTTGTGATACGGCAGAATGAGATGGGCGCGCTGGCTGATGATGAAATTCTTGCCGATGTGGACTCCCTGTCCCGTCAAATGATCCATCTCTTCGATCAGGGCCGCTGGGTCCACCACCACGCCGTTCCCGATCACGCACAAGGTGCCCCGATAGAGGATGCCCGAGGGAATGAGATGGAAAATGAACGTGCCGTTCTGATTGATAACGGTATGACCGGCATTGGAGCCCCCCTGGTAACGGACGACCACATCGGCATCGCGGGCCAGGATGTCCACGATCTTCCCCTTACCTTCATCTCCCCATTGCGCACCGATGACGACAAGATTGCTCATTGGTTTCCTGTGTTCTTTATGCGCGCACATCCCCTTTCGGCGGCAGCGCCGTCCAGAGACTGGCTTTGTTCGCTCCGACCTTTCCCCCTGCAACCGACTCGGCAGCCTGGGTGATCAGAACCGGGGCATGGTATGGACCCCTCTAATGTTTGTCAAGAAGCGAGGGGGATTTGTTGACTGGCCGCCGCTTGGGGTGTTAGCATGCGTTTTCGTCTGAACACCGCATTTCGATTGAACATTGTTGCCAATCTGACGTGTGGGGCTGTAGCGCAGCTGGGAGCGCGCGTGAATGGCATTCACGAGGTCGCGGGTTCAATCCCCGCCAGCTCCACCAAACCAAGCTTGCTCGTGCCGGTCACTCTTTTAGGTCGTATCGTGATTGCTGCGACCGGAGAGAGTCGTCAACCCTTGTGGGTTGTTTGAAATACCAAGCTTGCGCGTGCCGTCGGCTATTCAAGGCTTCTTGTGATCAGGTCGGCGGAAAAGCACCCGACGCAATCATTCACTGTAGGGTATGATGCCTCTCTTCCCACTCATGCGCCTCCCGCCCTGCTCCGCTTAGGTTGAACCTTTGATCTGAGTACCTGAGTTCACCGTCCCAATCGAGTACCGCCATGCTGCAAATCGAGTCTGTCCATAAGCAATTCTCCACCAAGGTTCTGTTCAACGGCGCATCCGCTCATCTGCGGCCTCACAGCCGTGTCGGTCTCGTCGGTCCGAACGGAACCGGAAAAACCACGCTATTCAAGATGATTCTCGGGGAGGAATCTCCGGACGAGGGCGCGATTCGGAAGCGGCCGCGGCTGCAGATCGGCTATCTGCCTCAAGAACTCGAAACGATCACCGGCAAGACGGCGCTGGACGCCGCCCACCGGGATCAGTACCCCGAGCACGAGGCCAAGCGCATTCTTTCCGGCCTCGGGTTCAGCGAAGCCGACTTCGCGCGGCCGGTGGAAAACCTTTCGGGCGGCTACCGAATGCGCGTGGCGTTGGCGCATCTGCTGCTGTCCAACCCGGACGTGCTCATGCTGGACGAGCCCACCAACCATCTGGACAAGCCCACGCAACGATGGTTCGAAGACTTCCTCCTGAATTCGAAGCTCACGCTTCTGGTGATCAGCCACGACACGGCCTTTCTCGATCGCACCGTGACCCACATCTGGGAATTGCGCGACCGGAGTATCCAGGAATTTCGCGGCAACTATACGAAGTTCCGGGAGCTGCGCGCCGAGCGCGACGCCCAACTACACGCGGCCGCCAACCGCCAGGCCAAGGAAGTGGCGCGGGTACAGCAGTTCGTCGATCGGTTCCGGTATCAGGCCAACAAGGCCCGTCAGGTCCAGTCACGCATCAAGCAATTGGAAAAGGTCAAGCTGATCGAGCTCCAGCGAGACGCCAAGCGTGTGAAGTTCAAGTTTCCGCTGCCCTCCACCAGCGGCCGCCACGTGCTGGACCTGGCCGGAGCCGCCAAACGCTACGGCGAGAAGATCGTCTATGGCTCTCTGGATTTTTCGGTCGAGCGTGGCCAGCGGATCGCACTGGTCGGAGAAAACGGCGCGGGCAAAAGCACGCTGCTGAAGATGCTGGCCGGCGTGCTGCCCCCCGACAAGGGCACGCGCACGGTCGGACACGGCGTCAGCCTCCATTATTTCGCTCAACATCAGGCCGAAACGCTCAATCCCGAGCACACGATCTTGGAGTCGCTGGGCGAAGTCTCGAGTACGGTGGAAACCAATTTTCTCCGTGGGCTCGCCGGCGCCTTCCTGTTTTCCGGTCCGGATCAGAAAAAGCCGATCAAGGCGCTGAGCGGAGGCGAGCGCAACCGGGTGGCACTGGCCCGGATGCTGGTCGAGCCGGCCAATACGCTCCTCCTGGACGAGCCGACGAATCACCTGGATCCGGCGTCCGTCGACGTGCTCACCGACGCATTGACTGAATTTCCCGGCACGATCATCTTCATCTCGCACGATCCCACATTCCTCACCCGCATCTCGACGCGCATCGTCGAAATCGAAGAGGGAAAGGCCCGGAATTTCTTCGGCGACTATGAATACTATTTGTGGAAGAAGGCACAGGAACTGGACTCGATCAAGGAGAACAGCGAGGAATTGGAAGACGCGAAATCCGGCCGGAGCGGAGCGAAGACCGGTCAGGCTGGAACGCCCGCTCCGACCAAAGCCATGACGTCCCAGTCACAGCCCAAATCGTCGGCGGGAGATCGACGCGATCTGAACAAGACGCAGGCCCGCCTGGAAAAGCAAGTCGCGCGCGCGGAGTCCGACATCGCAGCCCAGGAAGGGCGCATCAAGGAACGCGACCAGGTGCTCGCGGACCCGGCGCTCTATCAGGATTTCGCCAAGTGGAACAACCTGCACCAGGAGCAGGAATCTTGGAAGAAAGAATTGGAGCGGCTCACCGCCCGCTGGGAATCGCTGTCGGCCGAGCTCGGCGACGTGAAACACAAGCTCGAAGCCCTCGCCTGACGGTACGGGACCGGACCCGGCTACGCCGGCAGGCCGCCTCTTGTAGCATCCTGTTCGTGATGATGTGGAAACGCACCGAAAGGGAACGGATCAGACAGGTCAGGACGAGGACTTGATCGTCTCTTCCAGATAATAGTACAGCCAGCGGTTCTTCTCTTTTGTGACGACCTCATCCCAGACCACCCCGATCAAATAGCCCTTTTCCCATGGCTTGACCCACGCGACCGCGCCGTCCAGCTTTTCCTGCTGTTCCATGCGATCGGAGTCGAGGAATGCCAGGGACACCGTGACCCGTTCACCCATGCCCAGCTTTTCCTTGGCATGCAAGCCGGCCCCGACCTTGTTGACGTTGTCCAGGACGGCCGTAATGGCCTTGGAACCGCTTTTGGGAGAGACCAAGGCGGAGCCGACCAGGGTCGCGCGAACGAGCTTGCGTCGTTCGCTGCCGGTGGTGGCGGTGGGAGCTGATTTGGATTCCGACTTTTTCATCGGCTACGTATAAGTATAACCGATAGGAATTCTTTGTCCATCGAGAAGATGGCCCTAGCGGTCCTTGGGCCTGAAGTAACGACGGCCCCGCAGGGGCTCGGGCAGATGCGTCTGGCTCGTTGCTGCACCGGGATCGTCATGGACATACCGATAGCCCTTTCCATACCCGTGATCCCGCATCAGCGAGGTGACCGCATTGCGCAAATGAAGCGGCACGCCGAGATTTCCGAAGGCTCTGGCATCGTTCATCGCTTCGAGCAGGCCGATGTAGGACGCATTGTCCTTCGCCCGGGTGGCCAGATAGGTCGTACCCTGCGCGAGGTTGATCTGCGCTTCCGGCAGTCCGACGAACTGGACCGCTTGGGCCACGGCCGTGGCCACCAACAGACCCGTCGGGTCGGCATTCCCCACATCTTCGGACGCGAAGATCACGAGCCGCCTGGCGATGAACTTGGGATCTTCCCCTGCCTCCAACATCCGCGCCAACCAATAGAGCGCCCCGTCCGGATCGGAATCCCTCAGGCTCTTGATGTAGGCGGAGATGAGATTGTAGTGCTCCTCGCCCGCCTTGTCGTAGCGGAGCGTCTTCCTGAGCAGCGCCGCTTCCATCGCCGTGTCATCGACGCGCCTGACGCCCGTCTCATCCTGGGCGGCCTGTCCCGCGACGAATTCCAGCGCGGTCAGCAGCGAACGGGCGTCGCCGTTCGCGTAGTTCAGGAGCCGCCGCTTCGCCTCGTCGGTCAGTTCCAAACGAAACGCGCCCAGCCCAGATTCGACGTCGCTGAGCGCGCGGATCAGGATCCGCTCGAGCGCTTCTTCGGTCAGCGGCTGCAGGGCAACGACCAGCGATCGGGACAAAAGCGGCGCGATGACTTCGAAGGACGGGTTTTCGGTCGTTGCGCCGACCAGAATGATCGTACCCCGTTCGACGTGGGGAAGAAACGCGTCCTGCTGCGCCTTATTGAAGCGATGGATTTCGTCGACGAAGAGCACCGTCCGCCGGCCGCTCGTCGCCAACCGGTGTTCCGACGTCTTGATGATCTCGCGCAGTTCGGGGATGCCGCCGGTGACCGCCGAGAAGGAGACGAAATGCGCCTTCGTGTGCCGCGCGATCAAGGACGCGAGCGTCGTCTTGCCGCAACCGGGTGGTCCCCAGAAAATCAGCGACGCCAGACGGTCAGACTCGATCGCCTTGCGCAAGGGACGATCGGCGCCGACGACCTCTTCTTGTCCCACCAGATCGTCGAAGGAGCGCGGGCGAAGCCGTTCGGCGAGCGGAGACGTGCCGACACCCTTCTCCGGGCTGGACTCCGCAAAGAGGTCCAATCGCTCACCCTTGTCGCGGGGCATGGAGAATTCTATACGGCTCCCTCAAACGACTGCAAATCCCGGTAGTGGGTCGATCAATGCTGAGGAGAGGGTTTTGTCGGCAGAAGCGCTTGACGGCATCGAGCCGAAGTTGCTAGGAACCAGAGTGGCGGGAGACACTCATGATTCACGAGGTGAACGGTATCCGATTAGGCTACACCGACCGTGGTGCGGGGCTTCCGCTGGTGCTCCTCCATGCCTTCCCGTTCAATCGGACAATGTGGGCCCGACAGGAGGCGCTGGCATCCCGGTTCCGGATCATCACCATCGACCTTCGAGGACATGGAGAATCCGACGCGCCGGCCTGGCGCTATAGCCTGGGTCAATATGCAGCCGACGTGCAGGGACTTCTGGACCGGCTCGGTGTGTCGCGCGCGGTGTTTGTCGGATTGTCCATGGGCGGCTATCTGGAATTCGCCCTGTACCGACATTGTCCGGATCTGATACTGGGTTTGGTCTTCGCCGACACGAGAGCGGAAGCGGACCGGGTGGAGCAGGTCAAGTGGCGGTTTGATCTGGCGCAACGAACCGCGGCCGTCGGTCCCTCCGCAGTCATCGACGACATGCTGCCGAAGCTGCTGTCTCCGAAAGCCTACGGGCGGCGTCCCGACCTTGTCGAGGAGGTCCGCGCGATCATCGCGGCGGCGCCGGTGCACGGAATCGTCGGAGACTTGACGGCGATGGCGGAGCGCCCCGATTCGAGCGAACTGCTCTCAACGATTGCGCGGCCGGTCCTGGTGATCGTCGGCGAGGACGACGTCCTGACCCCGCCGGCCGACGCCGAACGGATCGCACGGGGCATTCCTGGAGCCCGGCTGGTCACGATTCCCGATGCGGGGCACTTGAGCAACATGGAGCAGCCGGACCTGTTCAACCAAGCCCTGACGGAATTCGCGGACGGACTTTCCGCCGCGAAGCGTTCTCCGCCAAACCAACCTTAGGCCAGGTCTCCCACCCCGTTCCGGCTGATCAGCTTGAGAAATTCCGCGCGAGTCTGTTGTTGGGTCCTGAACGCGCCGAGCATGGAGCTGGTGACGGCGATGGTGTTCTGTTTCTCGACGCCCCGCATCATCATGCAGAGATGCTGAGCTTCCATGACGACACCGACGCCGTGCGCGTTCAGCTTCTGCTTCAACGTTTCGGCGATTTGCGTCGTCAGCCGTTCCTGTACTTGTAAACGGCGGCTGAACACGTCCACGACGCGGGGGATCTTGCTGAGGCCGACGACTTTTTTGTTCGGCAGATAGCCCACATGACACTTCCCGAAGAACGGCAGCATGTGGTGCTCGCAATTGTGCGTGAGATGTCCTGAGACAAGAAAGGTTGGAAACGGTTTGCATTGAAAACTGTATACGGTATGAGGCTTATTGGCGTTGGGAACCCGGCCGACTTCCTCAACGACGGCAAGTGAACTTTCAGCAGGAACATAAAAATCCGTCAGTTTCCTAAAACCATGGCGTCGGTACCATCCAGCCTCTGCCCACCGTGAGGACACGTATAATCGCCAACACTCCTCTCGCTCTCCGGATGCTCTGGCCAACGGTGTCTGCAAATAGGCTCCCAACTGCGCCATAAACTTCTTATTCGTACTGATGATCGTGCGACTGTTTTTATAGGCGCTGGAACCGTCGCCGTCGCAGTACCCGTCTAAGAACCCCTGCATCATTTCCTGTGAGGCCGTCACGACGTCTGGAAACTTGAACGCCTGAGTCTTGCTTCGCGAACCCTGTTCGCTTATCCCGAGCCACCGGGATAGTTTTCCACCTACATCTCTAGACACCACCCGGACTCGGTACATTGGAATTTTCTGCCCGAGGAATCCGGAAGGAACTCTTACTTTCTCGATATCCGGGGGCCGCGACAGTAAAAACGCTCTCGCAAACATCTCTCGATATTTCTCCGCAAACACCTGCCTTTTAACTACAAGGCAGATTCTTCGACCTTCCTGGATGCTTCCATCTGCAGCTGTGGCTCCTAAAACATATCCTAGGGCATACCCCTCAACGCACTTGTGCGCAACACGGCGCAAAGATTTGGGATTGATCCACTCAATCTTGGTCCCTACCTTAAGAGATTGCGCTTCTTCCCAGCCGTGTTCGGTCATGAGGGGGTGATCCGGAGTGAGTCGAATCGTGCCTTGATCGGTTCTGATTCTATAGAGATCCCTTGTTTGCCTCGACGTCACTCTGGTCACGGTCGTCTGGTCCAGATAGCCACGTTCCAAGGTCCACAACCGATCGCCGACGGTAACCGAAGCCGCCGGTTTTGCTCCAGCAACCGCATTCACCACTTGCTTACTTGGGACGCACATGCTGAAGAAGTCGATGTCTTTGACAATGACCATCTCGTCGTATTCGATCGGAAACATCGCGCCGTTGAGGAGCTGATCAATGTTGTGATGATAGCCCTTGGTCATGAACTGCAGCGCCTTGGCGACGCGCTCGGGCGTCTTGAGCAGGCCGTTGCGGCTCGGCGACTCTCCCAGCGCCTCGAGCAGCTGCGCGACGAGGGATTGAACATGTCCTTCGTCGGCAGGTCGCTTGATCGGCGGGAGATCTTCGATGCGTTGCAAGGCACGACGGCGTGGTTTAGCCATGGAGATTCCTATCCTTCGCGAATTCGTTCAGCATGACCCGGCCGGAGCCGCGTACTCGAAATAGTTGTCCCGTGTTTCGATCACGCCCACTTTTTCCAGCATTCCGGTCGGCAGCTTGGGCGCCAGCAGGTTCCAGATGAGCTTGACCAGATTCTCGCCGGTTGTGGTGAGTGCGGAAAATTCCGAATCCTGATTCAGATCCTGATGATCGAACCGTTCGACGATCGTTTCCTCGACAATCCGGTCCAAGCGCTCCAGCGGAACGGCGTCTCCGCCGGCGCCGCTCCGGACCGTGACCAGGACGACATAATTATGGCCGTGGCCGTTCGGATTGTTGCACTTCCCGAACGCCGCCCGGTTCTCTTCGGGCGTCAGGTGGTCGGTATGCAGCCGGTGTGCGGCGCAGAACCGATACCGTCTGGTCATGGTGAACTGCATGCGTGTCCGTGGATCCGGAGCCCCCGCGAAAAACGAAAAGCCAGGATCGCCCGTTCGAGCGAGCGACCCTGGCTTCCTTCGTCACTCCCTATCGTCGGCGCTCGTACGGCAAGCCCGTGAGCCGTTTATGCGCTGAATGAGCTGCCGCACCCGCAGGTCGTCTTGGCTTGCGGATTCTTGATCGAGAATCCGGAACCCTGCACGCTGTCCACGTAATCCACTTCCGCGCCCTGGAGGAGCGGTGCGCTCTGGGAATCCATGATGACCTTGACGTCGCCCTTTTCGATTACGGTATCGTCTTCGGCCATCTTGGACTCGAATGCCATGCCGTACTGATAGCCGTGGCAGCCGCCGCCGCGGACGTAGATCCGCAGCCCGACCACGTCCTTTTCTTCCTTCATCAACTCTTGAATCTTCTGTTCCGCCACCGCTGTGATCGTCACCATCGTGGGCCTCCTTACTCGTCAGCCAGACCTTCCGGGCCTGCCTGGATTCGCTTTAGTGTAACACCTCTCTACCGAATATCAACACCCCGCGCCTCTGATTGTCCCGTGGTCGGCGCCGCCCACTTGGTTTCCGGCACTTTCACCACGACGTCGCCCAGGATCTTGGCCTGACATCCGAGCCGATGCCACGGCTCGCTGAGCGCTTCGCGGTCCAACAGATCCTGTTCCTCGAAATCGATCTCCGACAGATGCTCTCCCCCGCTCTGCACTTCGACGCGGCAGGTCGTGCAGGAAGCGTTGCCGCCGCAGTCGTGGTTCAACGGAAATCCCAACTCCTTCGCGGCGTCGAGCAGGGTGGTATTCCGCGGCACCGTGCCGCTCTTGCCCTTCGGATGAAGAAACGTCACGCGAGGCATCCACCCCTCGTCAATGGACCGTCGTGTCGACCGGCGCGGCCGGGTAGGGACATCGCCGCAAGCGAATGTGCTCTTCGAATTCATGTCGGAACAGCTTCAGGCTGCTCTGCACCAACACAGCCGCACCGGTCACGAGCGTACAATACCCCGTTCCCTTCACAAAACCACAGAGCTGGAGCAAGCTGTCCAGGTCCTTCTCCGTGCCTTCGCCGGCTTCGATCTTGGTCATCAGGTTCGCGAGGTTGATGGTGCCCATCCGGCAAGGCGGGCACTGGCCGCAACTTTCGCCTTTGAAAAAATTCGAAAACTTCAGCGTCTGACGGACCATGCAGGTCGCGTCGTCGACCACGATCACGCCGGCCGATCCGAGTCCGGTGCCCGCCTTCTTCAGCGAATCAAAATCCATCGCCAGATCCAATTGGTCGGCGGTGACCATTGAGAACGCAGGACCGCCCGGGAACACTGCTTTGATCTTTCGCCCGCCCGGCACGCCGCCGCCGCAGGTTTCGATCAATTCCCGGATCGTGATCCCCATCGGCATTTCATAGACGCCGGGACGGTTGACCGCCCCGCTCAGCGAGAACATCATCGTCCCCGGACACTTTTCGGTGCCGACCTGCGTGAACCACTGGGCACCCTTGGACAGAATGCGCGGGATGTTGCACAGCGTCTCGACGTTATTGACGAGCGTCGGCTTACCGTAGAGACCGAAGTCCGTCGGATAGAACGGCGGCTTTTGGCGCGGCATCGCGGGCCGGCCCTGCATGGATTCCAGCATCGCCGTCTCTTCTCCAGCCACGTAGCTGCCGTGTCCTTCGAACACCTGGAGATCGATGTCGATGCCGCTGCCGAGAATGTTCTTCCCGACGAAGCCCCGCTCCTTGGCTTGAGCCAATGCCCGCTTCAGATTCTCGCGCTCCTCCTCGTACTCGTGATTCACGTAGATGAAGGAGGCCTTGGCCTGGGCGGTGTGGGACGCGATCAGACAACCTTCGATCAACTGATGAGGGGCCGTTTTGAGCAGATGGCGGTCTTTGAATGTCCCCGGCTCATGCTCCCCGGCATTGCAGACGAAATAGTGCTCTTTTACCCGGTGATTTAAGACCTTGTCCCATTTGACGCCGGTGGGAAATCCGGCCCCGCCGCGGCCCCTGAGACCGGAGGCCTTGAGCTCCTGGACCACCTGTTCCGGAGAGAGTTCTCGAACACATTTCTTCCAGGCCTCATACCCCCCCACCTTGAGATAGGCGTCGATATCCCAGGGCGGCCCGTCGAGCTTTTGTAAGACACGAGGTTCCGTCAACGTCACCATAGTGCGGGTACTATACGGGGGCCGGGGCGGCCCGTCAAGGCAAGGAGAAGAGAATAGGCCTGAATCTCAACAGGTTAGGACCACAGCCCTAGGGTGGACTGGGCATATTGGTCTGGGAAACCGGTAGATGTACGAGGCCGGTCCGACGAACCGGACCGACCTCGCAATATCGATTACTTGAAGTGGCTGCCTGCGCCCATGAAGAACAGCATGGGAATGGACAGGAGGAAATTGACGCGGGAGGCCAGCAACGCCGTACGGCCCCACTGGGCCATCTCGGCCGGAGCCGGTGTGCCCTGTGCCGCCGCTGTCACCGCCGCAATGATTTTCTTCTGGTTGGGCCAAATGACGGCATGCACATTCGCCATCATGATGATCCCCAACAGGCCGCCGATGGCAAGGGCATAGGCGCCGGTCCCACCGTGCATATACAACTTGCCATACAGCAGGATCCCCGCGAGCACCGTCACGGTCGCGCCGTGACGAAACCAGTTCAATGCCGACGGCATCAGTTTCGGGATCACGACGTTCTTCGTCGGACCATCCAGGCTCTTCATGAACGCGGCATTGATCAGATTGAAGAAATACAGCAACCCGATCCAGGTGATTCCCGCCAGGAAGTGGATCCAGCGCAACAGAATTCCGGTCCAATCCGCGTCGCCCGCGCCGACACCCGAGATGCCGAGATAGACAATGATCAGCACGACGGAGAGCGCGAAACCGGCTCCCATCGTTTGCATAGGATCTTCAAGAAACTTCATAGATTCCCCCGTTCGGTGTAAGGCTGCAAGCGTGTAGCTGTACTGTAGCGCCTCTTCCGTTGTCAAGCGTGAGGGCACCGGCGCGCTCACGGGGCATGAGACAGTTGTCCCGGCGTCCTCCCCGAGACCGCAAGGCCGGGGCTCGTTCAACGTGGCGAACGGGCCGGCGCGTCACGCTCAGGCCATCAGGCGATCGACCGTCAGACACAGTTCCCGCACCGCCTCCGCTGAGGCGGAGAGCGCGCTACGCTCCTCGGGGGTCAACTCGTACTCGACGACCTGCTCGGCCCCGCCCCTACCGATCTTCACCGGTACGCCGACGACGACGTGCTTGAGTCCGTATTCGCCGTCGCACAGCACGGCGCACGGCAACACCCGCTTTTGATCCCGATGAATGGCCTCCACCATGTCCACGGCCGAAGCGGACGGCGCATAGAAGGCACTGCCGGTTTTCAGCAGTCCGACGATTTCGGCCCCGCCGTCTCTGGTGCGCTTTACGATGGCGTCCAGCCGCTCCTTCGGCAACAGCTCCGACACCGACCGGCCTTTGACCGTCGTATACCGTGGCAGCGGCACCATGGTGTCGCCGTGTCCGCCCAACACCATCGCCTCCACCTCGGGACCGGGGACGTTCAACTCGGCGGCGATGAAGGTGCGCATCCGCGCGGAATCGAGCACGCCGGCCATGCCGATGATCCGGGATTTCGGCAAGCCGCTCACCCGGAGGGCCACGTGCACCATGGCGTCCAGCGGATTGGTGACCAGGATCAGAATGATGTCTGGAGAGCGTGAAACCAGCTCGGTCACCACCGACTTCACGATCCGAGCATTGGTGGCCAGAAGTTCATCGCGACTCATACCGGGCTTGCGCGGGATGCCGGACGTGATGATCGCGACCGACGAGCCGGCGGTGGCTTCATAGCCGTTGGTGCCGACCACCTGCGTGCTGTAGCCGCAGACCGGGCCGGCCTGCGAGATGTCGAGCGCTTTTCCTTGCGGGACGCCTTCGATGATATCGACCAGCACGACGTCATAGGCGTCCTTTTCCGCCAATCGTTGCGCCGTGGTGCCGCCGACGTTTCCCGCGCCGACTACGGTGATCTTGGGTCGCTTCATACGTCCTCCGGTCAGTCCTGAGTCCTGAGTCCTGAGCCCTGAGTGCTGAGTTAACAGAATGCGGCCAGGGCTAGGCCCCCCTCAGCACTCAGCACTTTCAACTCAGCACTCCTCCTCAGTGTTCGTGCTCCGTCCACCCCGCCACCTTGAAATTGATCGTACACACGAAGTTCTCTCCGTGGTAGAAATTGACCTTGATCTTTTTCTTGCCGTACGTCCGGGCCAGAAACTCCTCCGGATTGTCGACCAGTTCCTGATAGCCGCCGGCCGGGTATTCACCGAGATCGTGAAAGACCACGATCATACCCACTTTGACTTCCTGCAGCACCTTGATCGAACACCGAGGATAGACCTCCCAGAACTTGGCCTCGATCATGTCCTTCGTCGGCTCGGGACGGTCTTCGCCCGGTTTGACCGGCTGCGCGAACTTCGCCAAGCGGCGCACGTAGGGATACTGGTGGCCCGTGAAGAGCTTGTAGAGCCACGGCGGCACGGTCGGCTTTGTCGATTGATTATTCATGTTTCCATTTTTCACTAGGCCGTCAGCCTCTGATAAATCCGCGGCAGCTTCGCCGGAAGCGCCTCGGCACGGTCGATCACCGCATAGCCCACGTCCCCGTACATTCGTCGAAGGTATGTATCCGATTCCCGGTCGATGGTCACGCAAAAGGGAATGATGCCGCGCCGCTTCGCTTCCTGCAACGCCGCCTTCGTGTCCTCTAGCGCATAGTCGTCCTTATACTCCCCGTCCAACGGCCTCCCGTCGCTCAGCAGCAGCAAGAGGCGTGTTTTCGCGTCGTGAGCCAACAGCTTCGCCGATGCATGGCGGACCGCGGCGCCGTCCCTGTTTTGCTGTCTCGGGCGGAGACCGCCCACCCGATGAGCGGTGGTGCTGCCCAGCCGCTCGTCGAAGTCCTTGATGGTCAGGAACTCGACCGACGTGCGGCCTTGCCCGGAATAGGCGTACAGAGCATAGCGATCGCCCAGGGCATCCAGGGCTTCACAGAGCAACACGAGGCTTTCCTTCTCGACATCGATCACCCGCCGCGTCCCATCCAACTGTTTGCCGGTGGACCCGCTCACATCAACCAGGAATGCCGCCGCCACGTCGCGCTCACGCTTCTCTCGTCTGAGATAGACCCGATCGCTCCCTTCGGCCCCTGCGAGAAGATCGCCGAACCGCCGCACAACGGCATCGAGGTCGATATCCTCCCCATCAACTTGCCCCGATATGCGCCGCCATGACGGAGGGCGCAGGCATTCGAACGCCCGCCGCAGCGCCACGATTGCGCTGCGATGCGCCGTCAGCACCGAGGACACGCACTCGTCCGACCCGGCTTCGGCCTGCCGCTCGATCACTCGACACCAGTTCACCCGGTAATCCTGAATGGCGGTGTCCCATTCAGGGTAATACACCGCTTGTGCCCCGTCGGCTCGCGTCTCGCGCGTCGGCCGGGCAGCCACGTCGAGCGCCAGCAGCTCCTCCGCCACGGATGGGAGTGATCGGCCGCCGCCCAGGACATCCTTCGCCGATCGGTGGTCGTCTTGGTGAGATCGCTGCCCCTCGGACGATGGGGCCGTCGACTGCTCGTCCGCATGCGGGGATCGTCCGCCGTCGTGCGGCTGCGCCGTCTCGTCGCCGCCCCGTGTGATGAACTCGGGATTCATCTCGCCGCGATAGGCCCAATTGGTCACCGGCCGGTACAGATCCCCGCTGTGCTCGGAGGAGGGCGGCCCCATGCCGACGTCCTGCTCCTCGTCGCGCCGGTCGCCGGCGATCATCTCAGCCCGCGGCGCCAGCAGCTCTTCCATCCGCACGTACACCTCGTGCGCGCAACGGACCGAGTCTTCGGCCGACGATGCTCCCGCGAGCACCGGTTGGCACAGTTTCCAGAGGATGGCCACTTCATCGCTCACCCCATGGGGAACCGCAGTGTCCGCCGACTCCCCGGCCGTGAGCCGCAAAAGACAATCCACGATCAATTCCTTTGCGGTCAAGCCTTGGCCCGGATCGCGCGGCGTCACGGCCTCTTCGGCCAGCCGGGCCAGGTCCTGGCGCAACCCCGGATACTCTTCACGCAGCAATCGCTCGACTCGCGCATCTTCCAGCACCATCCACAGGTCTTGAATCAACCCAGGATGCGGATAGAGACGAAACAGCTCTGCCAGCGACGTGACCGGCGATTCGATGGCGGGACCGTATCGCTCCTTGACGCTCTCGCAGAGATCGGCCAGCGACTCGAGCTTCAACCGATAGGTCCCAAACTCCAGGTGACCCGCTTCATGGGCGGCCATGACCAGATACAACCGCTCGTTCCGGTCCGCGGTCGGATAGCGCCGCAGCAGAGCGGGCAGCAAGATCGTCCGAGCGTCGGCACTGACGGTTGCGCGAGCCGTGGTGGAGACGGCGGAATCGGTAAGAGCCGCCACGGCGACGTCGGTCCCGCAGAGCCCTTGAATAAACAGCTTCACTCGGCGGGCGATCCGTCTGAGCGGCACCCCGCTCAAGGCCTGTTCGACCGACGCGAGGGCCTTGTGCGTCTCCGTCGCAAAGTAGGCCCGCGCGCCTTCGGCATTGTACGCCAGTATTTCCATGCCGGATGTGAACCACTCTTCAAAACGGGACCCGGCATCAGGAGTGTCGCCGATCAGGACGACGACGTCCGGGGCGCGCCGGAGATAGGCCAGGGCCGATTCGGCGTCTTGCTCCGCCACCAGCAGACCGTATTGGAGAACCTTCAATCGCAGATCGGTCGACGGCAACGAGCGCAAGAGGCGCGGAGATTCGGCCAACCACTCGATGCCGGCCTGCGGCGCGCGCCCGGCCAGGAGGGCGCCCAGAGCCACGACCTTGGATCGAAGCGGGCTCGGGTCGATGTCCCGCAGAATGGCGGGACTGGTCCGGAGAAACTCGATCGTCGCGACGTAATCCGGCTTCCCCAGGCTGTTCGGCGTGATCAACATCATGCCGAACGACAGCCACCGCCGCACCTCGTCCAGCGGCAGTACGGAAACGAGGGCCGGAATCTGTCGGATGTATTCGAGCCCGACCACGACGTCGACCGCCGTCAGCTCGATGCCGACCTCGAGCCAGCCGCGCAGATGCTCGCCGGGCAGCGAGGACACGAGCTGGGGAGCCGTCCGAAGATACTCGAAGGCGACGTTGGGATCCTGATCGGCCAATTCCAGGCAGATCGCAAGGACGTCCGCTCGCGACGCGGGAGGCTCGATGACGGCCAAGATCAGGGGACTATCCCTGAAATATCGAAGCGCCGTCGCGCCGGAGGACTCGGACAGTGCGACGCCCAGATCGAGCCACGCGAGCACCGAGGACAACGCGTTGCGACGATCCAGTTCCGGAAACGCTTCGATCGCCGCCCGAGCCGCCTTCGCGGACACGGAGTCCAGCTCCTCCAAGAGGGTCAGCACGGCGGCCGGCGGGACCGATTCGCCGGCCAAACGCCGCCCCAATTGCCCGGCCGCGGCCGGACCGAGCTCCGTCGCGAGACGGGCGAGGAGCTGTTGCTGTGCTGGTACGCCGGTCATGATTTCCGTTTCGGTCCATGCAGGGGCTCGGATTGTAAAGGAGCCCCTGCCGCTTGTAAACTAGCTTTCGGTCCTCTTTCATCCTTCAGAATAGGAGCCCTGCCGTGGCGGAACCAAAGCAGGAGAGCCTCGACAAGATGTGGAAGTACGTAAAGGGGTTCGCCGAGAAGAGCGGCACCACCATGCACCCGAACCCCGCCGTCACCGAGGCGGTGGTCAAGGGTCTGGCCATGCATGTGGACGAACTCGGGAAGCCGCTGTGCCCTTGCAACTTCTACAAAGACAAGCAGGCCGAAGCCAAACTGCGTCGCTGGATGTGCGCCTGCGACGAGATGCAGATCTACAAATACTGCCACTGTCTGTTGTTTGTGCGCGAAGACGGGATGCCGATCACGGAGTATTTGCCGGAAGGTCACGAAGGGCGCGAAGTCTACGGCGTCGTCACCGACCCGACCCCCGACAAGGGCCGAGCACTACGGCACAAAGCCGTGGAAGGGCCGCCTTCAGCGCCTGCCTCCCAGACGATTTCCGATGAGTGACACCTCTTCTTTGAACAACTGACTCGTAGGCTCCCTCCTCGTTTTGGTTCCCCCCCTCACCCGTTTTCTCGTGCCCGTCGCTACTCCCACCCCTTCACCTCATACCCTTTTTCGATCAGACAGTGCACAACCGCGTCCGCATACGGAGGGCTCGGTTCGAGAGGACGATAGGCCCCTCCGAGCGAACCGATGATCAATCCAAGCCCGGCCCCGGCCGCGGCGCCGATGGCAATGCCGGCCGGGCCTCCGGCGATGCCGCTGGTCGCCCCGACGGCGGCGCCCACAATGAGTCCGAGACCGGCGCCGGCCGCCACGTTGCCGCTCCGCGCCTCGGTTCCCGGATCCAATCCGGCCGCCTCGGCCTTCTGCTGGCATTCCGCGATGTCCAGTTTTGCTCCCTCGCGTCCTTGGAGTTGGTATTTCGCATTCGCCCGCAACAGCGGCTGAGGCCCCGCACAGGCGGCAGTTGCAACGGCCATCACAACGAGCGCGGATACGACCCGTCTTCCTCGCCTTCTGCTCCCGCGCGGCGATCGACTCGGCAATTGGGAGGCGACGATCATCGTCGAACCCCCTCTCGCGCCGGGCCGAACCGGTTGTTCCGCGACTCGTTCAATTCCATCCTGTGACCTCGTAGCCTTTCTCCTGCAAGCACCGGTTCACAAAATTGGTGTACGCAGGATTACCCTGTGACTTGGAGGTGAACAATCCCATCAGAAATCCCCATGTGGCTCCGCTCGCTGCACCAATCGCGGCCCCCATGCCGGGCGAACCGGTGATGGCGCCTCCGACAGCGCCGCTGGCGGCGCCAATGCCGGCGCCCACGGCTGTACTCTTTGCGACACCCCCCGCCTTCCCCGTGGCCTCGTCGGCACCGGCCGATTCGGCCATCTGCCTACAGTTCTTGATATCGGCTTCCGCAGCTTCCGTCCCGACCGACTGCAGATGTGCATTGGGATACAAGATCGGCTTGGGACCGGCACAAGCCATAAGTGCGGCGGCACAGACCGCCACAATGACTTGCCGTGTGTTCATGACCACCAACTATAGCGGGCCAGATAGCCCTCAAGCTGCCGGGCGGACACACCGCGGATCAGCAGCCGTTTGCGCCGCCCGGTGACGCCCGATTCGATGCGGATCGCTCGCAGGGGAACGTCGAACTCGCCGGCCAGGAATGCAATGAGCGCATCGTTGGCCTGCCCATCCACGGGAGCGGCCGCCACGCGGACTTTCAGCGCATCTCCGTGTTTTCCCGCCCACTCCGTATGTGATGATTTCGGCTGCAGATGGATGGTCAGGACCGCACCGTCTTTCCCATCGCACAGTAGCGGGGTCGTCATCCGGCAGCTCGAGTCCGAGGGGGCCTTCTAGAAAATCGCCTTGACCAGTTCCAGGATGCTGCGCTGCATGTCCGGATCGTCGGTCACCGGTCTGGCCACGGCCACGTCGCAGGCCTGGTCGACCGGAATGCCTTCCCGGATCAGCGTCGCGGCATAAATCAAGAGCCTGGTGCTGACGCCTTCTTCCAACCCGTGATTCTTGAGATTGCGGACCTTGGCTCCCAACTTGACCAGTTTCCCGGCGACCTCCGAGCCGACGCCCGCTTCTCGCCGGACAATCTCTGTCTCCACCTCGGCTCCGGGATAATCGAACTCAATGGCCATGAACCGCTGCTTGGTGCTCGGCTTGAGATCCTTGAGCACGCTTTGATAGCCGGGATTGTAGGAGATAACGAGCTGGAATTCTTCCGCGGCCTCGATGACCTGGCCTTTCTTCTCGATCGGCAGAAGCCGTCGATCGTCGCTGAGCGGATGGATGATGACCGTGGTGTCTTTTCGCGCCTCGACCACCTCGTCAAGATAGACGATGGCTCCGTGCTTGACCCCGAGGGTGAGAGGACCGTCCACCCATACGGTTTCCTGTCCTTTCAGCAGATAGCGACCCACCAGATCGGATGCGGTCAGATCCTCATGACAGGCCACCGTGATGAGAGGCCGATTCAGGCGGTAGGCCATGTGCTGGACGAACCGCGTCTTGCCGCATCCGGTCGGTCCCTTGAGCATGACGGGCATACGGCACTTGGCGGCCGTCAGAAACAGCTGCACTTCGCCGCGGACGTTCGCGTAGTACGGTTCCTGGCGGACGCGGTAGCGCCCGATGTCGATCTCATGCGCCGGTTCGGTCACGCCGTTCCCCATTGAATCATTGATGGGCACGATAAACGGAACCGCGGCCGAAGATCAAGGGAAGAAGGCGCACCGGGCACGGGCGTGCCGTCACGCGTTCACGCCGTCGAGGACCTCTCGCACCTTCTTGGCCAGCCCGACCGGGGTGAAGGGCTTGGGGAGGAAGGATGTTTCGCGCGAGACCCCGCCTTGCTCGAATACCGGATGATCGGGATATCCGGACATGTAGAGGACTTTGGTTTCCGGACGAATGCCGCGAAGCTTTTCGGCGACTTCCGGTCCGCTCATCTGAGGCATCACCACATCCGTCAACAGCAAATGAATGGGGCCCGTGTGTTTGGCGACGGTCATCAACGCTTCGATGCCGTGACGGGCCTCGAGCACCGTGTAGCCGTGCAGGCGGAGCGTTTCATGGACCAGGCCGCGGACCGCCGGCTCATCCTCGACCAATAGGATGGTCTCCCGGCCGTGAGCCGGATCGGCCGTCTCGCCGGGGCCGCTTGCGCCCGGTCGGTCTTCCGCGACCAGCGGAAAGTAAATCGTGAACACCGTGCCTTGTCCGGGCACGCTCTCCACGGCGATGGTTCCGTTGCTCTGTCTGACGATGCCGTACACGGTCGACAATCCCAGCCCTGTGCCCTTGCCCTTTTCTTTGGTGGTAAAGAAGGGCTCAAACAAGTGTGAGCGCGTTTCGGCGTCCATCCCGTGCCCCGTGTCACGCACCGTCAACTGAACATAGGCGCCCGGCTCCATGCCGACGGCATCCTTGCGCGGCCCTTTCCCGACCGTGACGTTACACGTCTCGATGGTCAGCCGACCGCCCTTGGGCATAGCGTCCCTCGCGTTGACCGCGAGATTCATGATGACCTGCTCCATCTGCCCGGGATCGGCCCGGATCGAGCCGATGTTCGGCGCAAGCTCGGCACAGAGCTCGATGATGTCCTCACCGAGCAGGCGGCGCAGCATCCCGTCCATGTTGACGACGAGCGCGTTCAGATCGACGAGCTTGGGAGCGATGAACTGCCGGCGGCTGAACGCCAGCAGCTGCCGCGTCAATCCCGAGGCGCGATCGGCCGCCTTTTTCACTTCTTCCATGTCCTTGCGCATGGAATCACCCGGACGCAGACGCGCGAGCAGCAATTCGCTGTAGCCTCGGATGACGGTCAGGAGATTGTTGAAGTCATGCGCCACCCCTCCCGCCAGTCGTCCGACGGCTTCCATTTTTTGCGCCTGCTGCAACTGCGCCTCGGTCTGGCGCAAGGCCTCCTCCGTTCTCGTCCGCTCGCCGAGCTGGCCGATCTTCAGGCAGATGTCGTCGATCATTTTCAGCAGCTCGTCGTCCGGCTGCCGGACCTGTCGGCTGAACAGCTCAATGACCCCTTCGACCTCGCTCCCGACGCGGACCGGAAATCCAAAGGCGCCGTGAAGCCCGGCCGCCCGCGCCTGCTCGGCGTGCGGCGATTGCTCGTCCACCGTGACGTCGGTGACCCACGCCGGCCGCTCGGTGGCCCAGATGTGTCCCGGAAGCCCTTCTCCGGACCTGAGCAGACTCGTCCAGGCGACCGTCGAGAACGCTTCGAAACCGGTCGTCGGGTGCGGCCATTGATCAATGCACCGCAGCGCCCCCTCCGCCTTGTCGACCCGCCAGAAGACCCCGTAGTCCCATTCCAGATTCTGCCCCACCGCCTGGATGATCTTGGGCACGGCTTCTTCCAGGGTGCGGGATTCCGCGAGCACCCTCGTCACCGAGTATTGGACCGTCAGGCGCTCCTCCGCACGTTTTCTCATGGTGATATCGGAAAAAGAGACGACCGCGACGGCGGGCGCCCCCTGTCCCTTCAATCTCGCCGACCGGGAATTCACTTCGAGCCATCTCAACTCTCCGTCGGTCTTGTAGAAACCCATGACCACGCCGGAACAGGACGCTCCGGTCCGCAGCGTCACC
Organism: Nitrospira sp.; assembly: GCA_047150005.1. Lineage (GTDB taxonomy): Bacteria > Nitrospirota > Nitrospiria > Nitrospirales > Nitrospiraceae > Nitrospira_C. The sequence continues at coordinate 942,628 of AP038806.1, forward strand.
GCCACGGGATGGTGCTCCGGAGGAAACGGCCGCCTGTCTTCGTAGATCGTCTTCCACATCGGATCGTCAAGCGGCCGCTTCATGAGTTCCGCCAGCGGCATGCCCAGGATCCGCTCCGCGCTGGCATTCCCTGTGCGGAGTACACCTTGATCGTCGATGACGAGCACGCCTTCATCCAGCGCATTCACGACCGACCGGTAGCGAACCTCGCTCTCTCGAAGCTTCGTCTCCGCTTCGCGGCGCTCGGTGATGTCCCGGGCGAATGCACTGAAGAAGAAGGTATCACCGATCCGGACCGGAGAGATCGAGAGCTCGACCGGGAACTCCCGACCCGAACGATGAAGCGCCAGCACCTCGACCCGCCTATTGAGGATGTGGCTCTCACCGCTGGCCAGATAGTGGCGGAGTCCGCGCTCGTGGGCCTCACGATCCCGCGGCGGAATGATCACTTCGCCCAGAAGACGCCCCAGCACTTCGTCGCGGCCCCATCCGAAAATCGCCGCCGCCTGCGCGTTCCAGTCAGTGACGATACCGCGTGAATCGATCGTCACGACGCCGTCCAGCGCCGTATCCACGATAGCGCGGTTCCGTTCCTGGCTCTGCAGCAGGGCCGCCTCGGCCGCTCGCGCCCACGCGCTTTCCTGCTGCGCCTGCTGATACTCTTTCCTCAATTTGGACGTCGACCAGAGGACCATGAACAACATGGGCAGCCACACGACGGCGCCGGACATTCCGACCTTCCAGAGGATGGATCGGATGGGATCGAAAATCCGATCCTGGTCCATGCGCACCAACACGTGCCAGCCCAGTCCCGGGATCTCGCCGAATCCCTTGGTCTGCGCATAACCGGTCACGACGGGGACCCCTCGGTACTCCTCTTCCACAAAGCCCGGACCGCCTGCCTTGCTGGCGGTCATGGACGGCGGACCGACCTGGTCGATACTTTGAGGACTCTTGTGCAGGAGATCGGAATCAGCAAACACCGATCCGCGGCCCGTCACCATCTGGTAGGACACGGGGCCCGTAAATTCCCGCCGTTTTTCGAGCGACCGCACGGTCCGCGTCGTCACTTCTTCGAGAACGGAAACCGCCACCCGCGTCGTCACCACCCCCAGGAACGTACCCTCAGAATCCAGAATCGGAGCGGTGAACCCGACGGTTTCAATCCCCTGGTCCACTTCGTGCGATGCAACGTCCTGCACCAGCAATTTCTTCGTCGCGCGGACCTGTCGGAACCATTCGGCCGACGCATAGTTCTTTCCGCGCAGGGTCGGATCCGTCGACGCCACAACCACTCCCTGGCCGTCCGTGACCCCCAGCCAGTGATAGACCGGGGCGTACGTCGTCTTCATCCAACCCAGATGGCCGGTGAGGTGGGCCGAATCGAACGAGCTGAGCGAAAACGCCCGGGCCAACATCTGGACGTCCCCGCGCCGTTCGAACAGCAGGCGATCGAGCTTATCGGAGACTTCGGCGGCGGCCACCATCAACTCTTCACCGGCCGCCGCGACAAGACGATGTTCCACATGGCGCAGCAGCACGATGCCCACTCCGGAGGCAATGAGCGTCAGCAGGACGATCGACAGCGGAAGCCATCGATAGCGTTGCGAGATGAGCGGTGTTCGAAAATTCGGCATGGTCAACTACATCGTCAACGACGACGGTCTTCAAGGAGTCTGTACTGCCGGATCCGCATGACCGGGTGATAGGAGTCCTTGGATCGACTCAATCCCGACAGGCCTGCGCCGTCCATGGTGTTGATGAATTCCGCTCCGCGGGCCGCCGCCGCACGGGAGGTCTCTCGAAACAGATACTGCGCGAGGCCGGGAATTGCGCGGTCGGCGACTTCCAGCAGCACGCACCAGGTGGCGGGTGTCAGCCAGCAGCCGAATGTATAGGCCCGGATCTCTCCCTCGACGCGCACCACCGTTCCGCTTAATCCCAAGTCCGAGAAATGAGACCAGGCGATCTCGTGTGTCGACACGGCGTCTTCCAGCAACAACCGCCCGAACGGGTCGAGCACGCCCGCTTGCTTCTGTCCCTGCCATCGCTGGAGCAACCGGCGGCACTCCGCACGATCCCGGAGCGCATACGGAGCCACCGCCACCTGGCCCAAGCGCTCGACCTTGTTGCAAAGCGCGCGTTGCGATTTGAACCGATCCCCCGTGAGCGCGGCCAGGTCTCCCGCCCGGTACAGATAGTCGCCGTCTCCGGCCTCGAGTCGATAGCCCAAGACTTCCAGCCGAGCAGCCAACGCAGGGGAAACGTTGTCGATCCGGTGGACCGGCGAATCGGCCCCGTTTCTCCGGCGCATCAGATCGAAGGCTGCACGGATCGGCTCCTGGATCGGTCCGCCTCCCAGGGGGGGAAGAGGCATGAACCAGCCGTCCGCCGATTCGGCGAAGAGACAGAAGGAGCCGTGGAGTTCCGCCCACCAATAACTCAGCAGGGTCGTGCACAGGTAGACGGAGGGCACGGAGTACGCCGCCAGGCCCTGCGCGTCGGCGAGTCCGGACGCGTCCAATGCTTCCGTCACTCTCTGGACATCCTCGAGAGTGAGCCGGTGCACGGCTACAGTCCCCCAGCGCGCCTGTACGGCGTGAGTCAGCGCCGGCAGCCTCGACAATTCTACGACGTCCGGTTGGAAGCGCCCGATCAGCCTGGGATGATCCGCGACAGTCTTGAGCAGGTCCGGATCATTGAGCCGGGCCATCGCCTGGTCCGCATATCGCCGAATGGAGTCCGGGACCTGCTCTCGCATGAAAGGACACTTGCTGTCCCATCCCAGCACCACTTCGTCGTGCCGTTCGCTCCACATCAACGCCAAGGGATAGAGCCGGCAATCAAAGGGTCTCTGGTCGTAAATGAGACAACGGGCACTGACGGGATCGAAGGCGGGACAGTGAAATCCATCGCCCTCCTCGTCGGGGACCAAGGCGATCTGACCTCCCTGCGGGGAGGGAAACCGGCCGGCGCCCACGCCTCCGGCCACCGCGCGGGTGACTTCTGCGGCCGTAAAGTACGGCCGCAGCGGGCTATCCGGGTCCGGAAACCGGCAACACACGTCGCACCGAAGGCACGTGCTGCTGGGAACCAACTGCGGAACGGAGCGGGCCGGCTCGGGAGGAGACACGGTCTGTGCGGTCGACGCCGCCATCGAGGAACTCCTTGATTTTTCGCTCATTCTAGCACCGTTCCTGAGGTGCGCCTACTAGGATATGGTTTTTCGAGGCGCGGACTCATGAAAACCGACAATTCCTTGACCTGTGTGCAATCGGTGGGATACTGCAGCAGAACCCATTCGTTCTGCCGCCACTCAACATCATGGCCGACTCACCCACTCCACCTCAATACGACTCGCGACTCTTGCTCAACTCGCACCCTCTCATTATTACGGTGATTGACCCGCTCACCCATAAGGTCGTGTTTCAGAACGATAGTTCGCAGTCAAAGTTCGGAGATATCTCGAGCGCGACCTGCCACGAAAAGATCGCCGGCTGTGCCGCGCCATGCAGCTTCTGCCGGATGCCGGAGGCCGTCGAAACGGGACGGCTGTCCTCCAGTGAAGTGCCGCTACCGAACGATGAACATCTCCTGATGCAATGGGCCAGAGTCGAAACGACGTCCGGAGCGACCCATATCATCGAAACGATCACCGACATCACCGCCCTTAAGCGGCAGCAGCAGGAAACCGAACGTCTCGTCACGAAACTGTCGGCGACCAATCGGGATCTGATCCAGGCGAATCAGCTCCTGCAAGATCAGTCCGTGCGAGACAGCCTCACCGGCCTGTACAACCATTCCCACTTTGAACAGACCCTGGTTCATTTGTGCGCGCTCGCGCTCCGGTCGATGCGTCCCCTGTCGCTGCTCTTCGTCGATCTCGACAACTTTAAGCAGATCAACGACGTGTACGGACACACCACCGGCGATCAAGTGCTCAGGGAAATCGGCTGGCTGCTGGACAGTCAACAGGGTCCCAGCCGCGGGATCGCGCGCGCCAGCGACTTCGCGGCGCGGTACGGCGGCGAAGAGTTCGCCTTGATTCTTCCGGACACATCGATGGACGGGGCCCTCAGCGCGGCCGAGCGGCTCCGCCATCGTGTCACCACGCTCACGATGTTGCCGGAACTCTCCGCATTGACGGCATCCTCGTTTTCCCTCACCTGCAGCATCGGCGTCGCGTCCTTTCCCATCCATGCCGACAATCCCACCGATCTCGTCAATGCAGCCGACACGGCCGTGTATGCGGCCAAGCGGGCGGGCAAGAACTGCGTGCGCATGGCGGCCCCCGCGGCCCCGCCCACGACCGTTCCCGGTCCCCTTGTACGATCATAGGGCGCGTGCTACGATCACTTGCATCGGTCGATTGTTACGAACGTCGCTCCTGTTCATTTGACTACCTCCAACCTCCTTTATCGCTGTTCCGCCATTCGGGATGCACTGGTTGACGCGGGGCTGTTCACCGCGACCACCGGAACGTCGGCTGCGGCGGAAACCGACATCGCGGTGAACTCCTGGCGGATCGGGACGGCTCCGTTCCTCCTTTCGGCGGAGCAGGCGGCCTTCTTTCATCGCTTGGGCCCGCATCTCCTTTCGTTCTATCGCACGCTCAACCGGCTGTATGCCGAGAGCGTCCGCGGCCTGCAGCCCTCCTGGGTCGCCGAGGCCTTGGACCGCGGAAAACCGGAAGGGCTCGTCACCTACAGCCGCATGAAGCGGTTTCGCGACCTGCTGCCCGCCGTGATCCGCCCGGATGTGATTCCGACCTCCGACGGGATGGTCATTACCGAGCTCGATTCGGTACCCGGCGGCATTGGGCTCACCGCCGCCTTAAGCAGAGCCTACGCAGACCTCCAGCCTCAGCCCTCAGCACCCAGCACTCAGCACCCAGCACTCAGCACTCAGCACTCTCCATTGGTGGGAGGACGAGACGGGATGATCAGCGGTTTTGCCGCGATGCTCACGCATGTTCGCGGCTCCCGTGAAGGATGCACGGCCGTCGTGGTGTCGGATGAAGCCAAGGACTATCGGCCGGAAATGACCTGGATGGCGGCGCAACTCTCCGAACGTGGATTTGATACCCGCTGCGTGGAGCCGCGCGACGTCCGGTTCACGGAAGGGGGGCTCCGCCTCCTCGACGGCGACCGCGAAAAACCGATCGCCCTGATTTACCGATTCTTCGAGCTGTTCGACCTGCCCAACATCCCGAAGTCGGAGCTGATGCAATACGCCGCGAAAAAGAATTGGGTGGCCGTCACGCCTCCGTACAAACCGGCGCTGGAGGAGAAATCGGCCTTCGCGCTGTTCCACCACCCGGTGCTCCGTCCCTTTTGGCGCAGGGAACTAGGCGAGGACACGTGGCTTCACCTGACGGCGATCATGCCGCGAACGTGGCTGCTCGACCCTGCCCCGGTCCCGCCGTCGGCAACCATCCCGGGCCTCTCGATCGGGGATCGAGCCATTGCGGACTGGCGGGACCTCGCATCGGCCACCCAGAAGGAACGCCACTATGTGATCAAGCCTTCCGGATTTTCCGAATTGGCCTGGGGAAGTAGAGGCGTGTCGATCGGACACGATCTACCTCAGAGCGAATGGGCGGGCGCGATCGACGGCGCCTTGGCCGCGTTTCCGCGTACGCCCCACGTCCTGCAAGAGTTTCACAAGGGCCGGCAATACCACATGGAGTACTTCGATGCCGCAAGCGGCGACATCCGCCAGATGGCGGGTCGGGCCAGACTGTCTCCCTATTATTTCGTGACTGGCGAAAAGGTGGAGCTGGCTGGTATTCTGGCAACCGTCTGCCCGGCGGACAAGAAGGTCATCCACGGGATGAAGGACGCGATCCTGGTTCCCTGCACCGCCGCGGGGGGAGACACGGCTCCGGTGCTCAGTGCTGAGGTATGAGTGCCGAGTTATTCGTTCCTGAACTGAACACTGAAAATTCAGAACTACCAACTATGGCTCTGATACTGTTTCACGTCGATTGGTGTCCGGAGTGTGAAGTGGTGCGTCGCAAGCTCGAGGAGGCGGGCCTGGCCTACGAGAGCGTCATCGTTCCCGATGTCCGGCCGTTCCGCAAGCAGGTCTTCGAGGCGTCCGGACAATACTATGTCCCGGTCCTGAAGGACGGCGACAGGGTGCTGACGGAAACCGATGAGATACTGGCCTATATCGAGAGCAAGGCCGAGGCGAATCGTCTTGCCCAACGCTGAGGCGCCCGTCGGCCCCCGCACCGGCGTGACGAGATCGGGCGAACACGGGGGCGGAGCCGGCCTCGGCAATCACCTGCGAACGAGGGAGTGAGTCGATGGAGGAATGGAGACGGATCCTCGCTGACAGCATCGTCAAGCCGAAGGATCTCGCCGATCGCTTCGGCCTCGATGCCAAGGAGATCGAAGACATCGTCGGCCCCTATCCCATGCGGATCACGCCCACGGTGTTGAACACCATCCGGGCGAAAGACGACGCGATCTGGAAACAGGTCATCCCGGACGCGGCCGAACTGGCCGACATCGACGCGGAGGACGACCCGCTCGAAGAAGACCTCATGAGCCCGGTGCCGCACCTGGTGCACCGGTATCCGGACCGTGTGCTCCTCATGGTGACCAATCAATGCCCGATCTACTGCCGCTTCTGCACGCGCAAGCGCCTGGTCGGCAAACCCGGGTTTCTCAAGAAAGGCGAACTGGATCGGGCCGTCGCCTACCTGCGCGCTCATTCGGAAGTACGGGATGTCATCCTCTCCGGCGGCGATCCGTTGCTGTTGCCGGACCACCTGCTCGAACGCATCTTGAAGGCGCTCCGGACGATCCCGCATCTGGAGTTGATCCGCATCGGCTCCCGGGTGCCCGGCACGCTCCCCGAGCGGATCACGCCGGCCCTGTGCGAGATCGTGAAGCGATATCATCCGATCTACATGAATCTGCACTTCAACCATCCCGACGAGTTGACCCCGGCGGTCAAGGCGGCCTGCGGCCGTCTGGCCGACGCGGGGGTTCCGCTGGGCGCCCAAACCGTGCTCCTCAAGGACGTCAACGACGATCCGGAAATCATGCGTCGCCTCGTCCATCAATTGCTGCTGGCCCGGGTGAAACCGTATTATCTCTACCAGGCGGACCTGACCAAAGGCACGAATCATTTTCGCACCACGGTCGAGACGGGGTTGAACATCATCAAGACGCTTCAAGGCCACACCAGCGGAATGGCCGTGCCGCACTTCGTGATCGACGCGCCGGGCGGCGGCGGCAAGATTCCGTTGCTCCCGGACGACTATCTGGTCCGCTTGAACGACGACGAGGCCGTGCTCCGCAACTACGAGAACAAGAGCTTCCGCTATCCGCAGCCGAAAGAGGCGGGGGGCTCCTTCGACATGGCTCGGGACAGACGCGAATTGCCGATGGTCGGCGCGCGCGCCTCATCTCAGGACACGACCGACATCTTCGCGACCTGCGGCGACAGCTATCTCGATCGCGACGGCTATGCCGCGTGGGGCAACAGCTGCGGCGGCGATATGGACGACTAATGACCGCGGCTTCGGCTCAGGGCATCCTGCCCTACCAACAGATCACGCGATTGATCACCGGGGGCAGCATCACCGCGCCCCTTCCGATCGAGGACCGGCAGATTCAACCGGCCAGCCTCGACCTCCGCCTGGGCAAGAAAGCCTATCGGTTGATCAGCAGTTTCCTGCCCGAGTTGTCGCCCATTTCCAGCCGCCTCGACGTGATGGACTTCTACCACTCCGACCTCGTGATGTACGAGATGGACCTGAGCGGGGGCGCGATCCTCGAGAAAGGCCATGTCTATCTCGTGCCGCTGTTGGAATCTCTCACGCTGCCGAAGACGCTGCGGGCACGGGCCAACCCCAAGAGCACCACCGGCCGGCTCGACGTGTTCACACGCATCGTCACCGACCTCAACACCGGCTTCGACGAGATCCGAGCCGGTTATCACGGCCCCCTGTTCCTTGAAGTGGTGCCTCGTTCGTTCGCCATCAAAGTCAAGACCGGGCAGAGCCTCAACCAGATTCGTTTCATCCGCGGCGAGGCGACGGCGCCCGACGCGGCGCTTCAGCGCCTGCACCGGCAGGAGCCGCTGCTCTATCACAACATGCCCAAGCGCAAGGCCGTGGCCGCCAGGGAATTCCGCACCGATCACGGTCTGTTCCTCCGCATCGACCTCAAGGGAGAGGAGCGAACGGGCGATGTCGTCATCGGCTATCGGGCGAAAAAAAACAGCCATGTCATCGACCTCTCCAAGGTCGGCTACTATGCGGCCGCCGACTTCTGGGAACCCCTGCACCGGCACCGCCAGGACAGCCTGCTGCTGGAGCCGGAGGAGTTCTATATTCTGGCCTCCAAAGAGCGCATCTGTGTCCCGCCGGATTATGCGGCCGAAATGGTGGCCTACGAAGCGGCGTGCGGCGAACTGCGCACCCACTATGCCGGCTTTTTCGATCCGGGCTTCGGATACGGAGCCGACGGCGAAATCGCCGGCACGCAGGTCGTGTTGGAGGTGCGCCCCCACGACGTACCCTTCCTGATCCACGACGGCCAGACCTTCTTCAAGGTCATCTATGATCGCATGATCGACGTGCCGAACCGCCTCTACGGCGTCGGCCTGGGCTCGTCCTATCAGCAACAGGCCCTCACCCTTAGCAAGCATTTCAAGGTATAGTGCAAGGTAGAACCATGGCACCGACCGATCTCCCGACCCATCAATCTGACGACCAGCCATCCCGTCCCGACAACGGGCGCCGGCATGAGCAGGACAGCGGCAGCGACACGCAACTGCACGTGGTCGGCGTCATGATCGGCACCGCGCTCATGTTCATCGGCTTTCTGAACATATTCCTGTCGATCAGCGGCGGCTTCGAGATCAACGTGGTGCCATTCCTGATCTACTTCGGAGGGCTCGCCGTATGGGCCAATGCCGCCATCGAGCTTCCCATGCTCCGGTACGGCGTGATCGCCTGCGCCCTCGCCTTGGCGCTCGCATTCTTCCACTATGGAGAGGTGCTGTTCTGGCACAAGCAGGTCGTATTCTGGGCCACGGTGGTGATCGTCATGTATTTCATGTTCAATGAGCCGAAAAAGCCCGCGTGAGAGCGGCGCGCCTTCTGACGTGCCCTCGGACCCACCCCCGTCCATTTCGGTCATCATCCCGACTCTCAACGAAGCTGAGACGATCCGCGATACGTTGCTCGCCACGGCCTGTCTCGGCTTCCGGGAGATCATCGTCGTCGACGCCGGCAGCACCGATCGTACGAGAGACATCGTGGCCGAGACGACATCCGATCTTCGCCGAACGGGATCGGCCGCAGTCCTCCTTCTAACCTCCATGCCGGGACGCGCCGTTCAGCTCAATACCGGCGCGCAGGCGGCCGGCGGCGAGGTCCTGCTCTTTCTCCACGCGGACACCCGCCTTCCATCACAGGCCAAGATCTCCATCGAAACGGCTCTGGCGGGTCGTCCGGCCGTCGGGGGCCGGTTCGACGTGCAATTTGACATCCCCTCCGGTTGGGGCTATGTGATCAGCGCACTGATGAACCTGCGCTCGCGCCTGACCCGTATCTCCACCGGCGATCAGGCCCTGTTCGTGCGCAAGGCGGTATTCGAAGAGGTGGGCGGCTTTCCCGAGATCCCGCTGATGGAGGACATCGAATTCAGCGCCAGATTGAAGCGCCGCGGACGAATCGTCGCGTTGCGCGACGTCGTCACCACGTCGTACCGGCGGTGGCGGCGGCGCGGCCCGCTGAGAACGATCACGCTGATGTGGATCCTCCGATTCCTGTATTGGGCCGGCGTCAATCCGCACCGTCTCGCGCGCTGGTATCCAGCAGTGCGATGAATGGGGGCTGAGGAAGTGCTGAGCCCTGAGTGCTGAGTTGTGAGTAATGAATGATGGGAAAGCCATCGGACATCCGTCCCGGGTCACAGGTTGTACAGGCCGAGAACGCCCTGGTCATTTTCGCCAAGGCTCCCATCGCCGGAGAGGTCAAGACTCGCCTCTGCCCGCCCCTGACGCATGACGAAGCGGCGACGCTGCACGGCAGCTTCGTGCTGGACATGCTGGAGCGGACCAAGGCCGCTATGGAGCGCTGGAAGCTCCCGTTCGATCGCTATCTCGCCTGCGCTCCATCGTCCCAACACGTCTTCTTCAAGATTCTGGAGGAGCGGCATCGCGTACGCCTGATCGATCAGCTCGGGGCCGATCTCGGCGCACGCATGCGTGAAGCCTGCAGTGCGACGTTCGACCGCGGGCACAAACGTCTCGTCCTGGTGGGGACCGACGTGCCCACCCTGCCGCTGGAGCATTACCGGAAGGCGGCGGCGCTGCTGGAAGGGCATGACGTCGTGCTGGGTCCCGCATGGGACGGGGGATACTATCTGCTGGGATTGTCCAAGCGGGCAGACGGACTGTTCGACGACATCCCCTGGTCCGCCGATCGTGTCTTCCGGCTGACCTGCGAGAGAGCCGAATCCCTGGGCCTTCGCGTCGCCTGTCTGCCGGAATGGCGCGACGTCGATACGATCGACGATCTGATTATGCTCATCGAGGCCGGCGCCCGCGACATGACCCTGCCGAAGGCGGAGCGACAGTTCTCCGCCCGCACCGCCGGAACGCTGCAACTGCTCGCCAAACGGATTCGATCACGGGCATAATAGGCTCGCTATGACTCATCGGGTCGCTCTCATCACCGGCGGGGCGAAAGGTATCGGACGCGGAATCGCGCTGGACCTTGCCGCGCAACAGTGGCATGTCGCCATTTGCTATCGTACAAGCGCGGCGGAAGCGGAGGAGACGGCCCGGGCCATCGAAGCACGGGGCGGCCGAGCCCTGACCCGTCGCTGCGACGTGTCCGATCCCGCGGCGGCCCGCGAGTTCGCCGCCACGGTCGAGAAGGAATGGGGACGCATCGATGCGCTGATCAACGGCGCCGGCCCCTACCATCGCGTGAACCTGTTCGAGGAGACGGTCGAGGGCTGGAACGAGATGTTCGACGGCAATCTCCATCCCATCTTCTACCTCGCACAGGCGATCGCTCCAGGCATGAAAGCCAGAAAGTACGGCCGCATCATCACCTTCAGCATGGCGAACACGGAGCAAATGGTCTCGCAACCGGACGTCACCGCCCACTATATCGCCAAGGCGGGCGTCCTCATGCTGACCAGGACGCTGGCAAAACTCTTGGCGCCACACGGCATCACGGTCAACGCCATCTCGCCCGGCTTCATCGACTCCGGCAGCGCGCCTCCGGAAGAACTGGCGGGCATGGCCAAACGGATTCCGGCGGGGCATATCGGCACCGTCGGCGATATCGTGGCCGCCGTCCGTTTTCTGCTGAGCGACGAAGCCCGGTACGTCAACGGAGCCAACGTTCAGATCAGCGGAGCCTGGGGAATTTAGGATGGAAGCAGTTCAATGTGCGCAACATCAAACCACGTCGGATGCCCCGACAGGGACAGGAGGGACACGTACATGAAGACCGAGCAGGAGCGGTCGGCTCACCGCCGGTTCGTGCAGGCGCTGCAACACGAACATCTGACCTGTGCCCGTCCGGACTGCGGAGGCCCGATGGACGTGACCGATCTGACCGCGCACCATGCCGGCGTGAAGACGTATCAGGCCGAATGCGAACGGTGCCATACCGTCGAGTCCATCACCGGCGAGCCGCAAACTTCTCCCTCCTGGGACGTCGCCTCGATCACCATGATGGCCGAGATGCACCTGCTGCACGATCAACCGACCTGCCCTTTCGACGATACCCCCATTACCTTCACTTCCATGCCCAATCCCAGACGCAAAGCGCGGTACCGCCTTTCCTGCTTTTATTGCGGCAGACATACGGAGATGAACTGGCCCCCTCCCGAAGCCAAACGGTAAAACCGCAACGTTCTCTCCCTGGACTGTCTACCTTTCCAGGGAGCGTACACTTCCCCGTTCGTCATGGACTCATGTTTGGAAATTCCGTCATTCCCGCGAACGCGGGATTCCAGGCCAAATTTCAAAGAATCCCTTCCCCCCGCCCTTCGCCCACGCCGGAGGAGGAACGCCCGTTTTGAACCGGCCCAAATTCCCAAACGCGCACTGATTTGCCTCGGGCGCGCAAGACCGGTGCGGCCATCTGTTGCATCCGGATGACAGCCCGCACTTTTTCCGGAAACGGCAACGCCGCAAGTTTCTTCCGCCGTTGTTGTTTGGCACGAAACAACGTTTCAATCTCGGGTTTCAAGCGGTCCATTCTTTCCACTTCCCTTCCAGTTGATGCCGGCGGAGAATTTCGCTGAGATACTCTGAGTCCAGATCAGCCTCTTCTTGCAGAATCCGCACCCGCTCGCGATCCTTCGCCCGCCCTGTCTGAAGGCAGATGGCCACGAGATGCTCCGCCCGGAGCACTTTTTCGCCCAGAAAAAGATTCCCGGCACCTTTCTCTGCCTGAGTGACGTAGAAAACCAGAATGTCCCCCCGTTTTTTCTCCCCTGAATACCTTTTCAGTCCCTCGCTCATCTCGGTGTCGACTATCACAAGAAAAAACACCCGGTACCTTTTCCGGTTCCGTCGCCTGATTAACAAGCCATCCATTCAGCGCAGCTTCCGATAGACCTCTCGTCTATGGCGGATGTAGTGAATCGTAATCTTGGCAAGCTCACGGTCGACTTCGTAGACAACACGATAGTCTCCGACGCGAAGCCGATAGAGCCGCTCCGCACCATGGAGTTTGACGGATTGAGAAGCGAATGGATCACTTGGTAAGCGGTCGATTCGATCGAGAAGGCGGGACGCTACTGCCGACTGATCCTTCCTGCCGTCGTTCTGCCACCATCGCCAGATCGTGAAGATCTTCCATCAGCTGCGAGAACCGCCTTAGGGACAGGACCACTCCCGTCCTTTTTCCCGCGCGGTTCGTCACGTAACGTCCCTTCGTAGGAGTCGTCTTCGAAGATCGTTTCGCAAGCATGGATAACCACCTCCACGGACTCACTATCAGCCAAATTCCTGGCCTGAGTATATCAGACTTGGCTCAATAAACGCATGCAGATCCGTCGAGAGGAAACTCGTTTCAGGCAGGTAAATGGCGGTATTTTGCCATGTGTCACTCGTAAGGATGCCCACCGCTCTTTCTGTGCAGCGGAAACAGACTCCCGGTACCTTTTCGGGTTCTTGAGTGACGTAGAAAACCAGAATGTCCCCGTTTTTCCCCCTCCGCGTCATAGGTGAGCCAGACGGCGTGCTGCGGCGCTCGGCTTACGGCCGGAATCAGTTTTAAGTATTCCTGAATGTCTGCGAGAATAACGTCTTGTTTGCCCCTGTCCGGCCGGCGATTCGTCACTCGACAGTCCACCGGCCGTGCGCCTTGATCGCATCGTACATGGCATCGGGAGCCAGATCGGCGCCATTGGTCCATTGCACGGCGCCCATTACCACCCTCACCTGACTGAAGACGCTTGGGTCGCGGAGTGGCTCAAACACCGTTCCTGTCGTCTGAGGACCACTCAGAAAGTTCCGCATGTCCACCTCACCCGTGGTGTCATCGACAAACGCAACCCGTAACGAGAACTCGGGCATCGCGCTCACGGAAACAACCCGCCAAGGCACAACATGCCGGATGGCCGGTTCTACGTCAGAGGGTCGATCGGTTTTGGAGTTTTGAGTTGGCTGCATAAATTCCAGTCCTCCATCAGTTCGTCTCGATGATCGGTCGCCCATTCCAGGACAAGCGCCATGGCACGACGGGGCAGCGTTCCTCGCAAGACGCGTAAATCGCGCACATCGAAAACCGCCTCGTGCTCGCCATAAAGCGCATGGAAATGCGGTGGATTGTGATCTCGCCAAAACATTTGAATCACGATGCCATAGAAAACACTGATCGTCGGCATGGACAGCCCCTACTCCGATCTGGATCTTGGTCAAGTACCTTCCAACCCTAGGTTCTGCTGCCCCGGCTGGGCCGGAGCTTTATGCAGAATAGGTTCACCATGCTTGCTTTTCAAGGCAGTGGCCATCCCCTTCCCCGTCTCTTGCCACGGCATCAAACTCACGCGGCAATCTCTCCGCAAAGCACCTCTGCTTGCTCCATAACAGTCTGCGTCGCCTTCTCCTGCTTGTCCGGCGGATAGCCATACTTGCGGAGAATTCGTTTCACAATGACTCGAAGCTGGGCGCGGACATTTTCCCTAACCGTCCAGTCGATCGTGATGTTCTTCCGCACGGCATCGGCCACTTCTCGTGCGATGGTCCGCAACGTTTCATCTCCAAGGACCTTCACCGCACTGTCGTTGGTTTCGAGCGCGTCGTAGAATGCCATCTCTTCCTCGGTCAGACCCAGCCGTTCCCCTCGTTCATGAGCGCGGCGCATGTCCTTGGCCAATCCGATCATTTCTTCGATGACCTGCGCGGCTTCTATGGCCCGGTTTTGGTACTTTCGCACCGCCTGCTCCAACATCTCTGCAAAAGACTTCGCTTGGACCACATTCTTGCGTGATCGCACTTTGATCTCTCCGCTGAGCAGCTTCCGCAACAGTTCGACCGCCAAGTTCTTCTGAGGCATCCCACGCACTTCGGCGAGGAACTCGTCAGAGAGAATTGATAGATCCGGCTTCTTGAGCCCAGCAGCAGCAAAGATGTCCACGATCTCGTCGGATATCACTGCCTTTGAAATGATCTGGCGGATGGCATAGTCGAGATCTTCGTCGGTCTTGTGCTCGCCCAGCGTGCTTTTCGCCAACACTGAGCGCACGGCTTGAAAGAATCCCACATCATCTCGAATCCGGAACGTCTCATCGTGCGGGACAGCAAGAGCAAATGCCTGTGAGAGTTCTGTCACGGCCTGTAGGAGGCGCGCCTTTCCATCTTGCTGTTTCAAAATGTGTTCCTGCGCCGCAGGCAAGACCGACAGTCGCTCTTGCGGTTTGCCGGTCATCCATGGCGACCAGTCAAAAGCATGAAAGAGGCCTCGACAGATCTCATACTTCTCCAGCATCACCGCAACGGCCTCCGCCTGGTCAATCGCCGTCTTCCCCGTCCCACCGCTTTCTGTGTAGGTGGCAAGAGCCTGCTTGAGTTCGTCGGCAAGGCCAAGGTAGTCCACGACCAATCCACCAGGCTTATCTTTGAACACGCGGTTCACACGGGCAATGGTCTGCATCAGCCCATGTCCGCGCATCGGCTTATCGACGTACATCGTATGTAGACTCGGCGCGTCAAACCCGGTCAGCCACATATCCCGAACGATAACTAGCCTGAACGGATCCTTGGGAGCACGAAACCGGAGCGCCATGTCCTCGCGGCGTTTCTTATTCCTGATATGGCCCTGCCACTCGATCAGGTCGGAGGCTGAGCCGGTCATAATCACTTTCATCGACCCTTGGTCATCCGCATCGGCATGCCATTGTGGGCGCAGGGCAGCAATCTCTCGATACAGCTCCACACAGATCCGTCGGCTCATGCACACCACCATCGCCTTACCATCCATTGTCGCCAGACGATCTTCGAAATGATCGACGAGGTCCCGCGCGATCAATTTGATTCGATTCTCCGATCCCACCACGGCTTCCAGTTGTGCCCACTTGGTTTTGAGCTTCTCCTTACGCTCGACTTCCTCGCCCTCGGTCGCCTCTTCAAATTTGGGGTCAATCTTTGGCCGCTCGGATGCTTTCAGTTCGAGCTTTGCCAGCCGGCTCTCGTAGTAGATGGGAACCGTTGCCTTGTCAACAACCGCCCGCTGGATGTCGTAGATACTGATGTAGTCGCCAAAGACCGCTCTGGTATTGGCATCAGTCTTTTCGATTGGTGTTCCGGTGAAGCCGATGAACGAGGCATTTGGTAACGCATCACGCATGTGCCGTGCAAAGCCGTCGATGAAATCGTACTGGCTGCGATGCGCCTCATCGGCAATCACGACGATGTTGCGGCGATCAGACAAGACTGGCATGCGCCAGTCTCCCACACCCTCCGCTTCGCTCCCCCCTCTCCCACTGGGAGAGGGCTGGGATGAGGGTACATTTTCCCCTTCTCCCTTTGGGAGAGGGGTCAGGGATGAGGGTGCATTTCCCCCTTCTCCCTTTGGGAGAGGGGTCGGGGGTGAGGGTGCCGCCGCAGGCGGCATGAACTTCTGGATGGTGGTAAACACCACGCCTCCAGAAGCCACGCTCAACTTTGCCCGCAAGTCAGCCCGGTCGGTCGCCTGAACAGGGTCTTGGCGAAGGAGGTCACGACACCGAGCAAATGTACCGAAGAGTTGATCATCAAGGTCATTGCGATCCGTGAGCACGACGATGGTTGGGTTGGCCATCGTTGGGTGCAGGATGACCCGCCCCGCATAGAAGGCCATCGTCAGGCTCTTCCCCGATCCCTGTGTATGCCATACCACACCAACCCGACGATCGCCTGGTTCACCACCTGGCTGATGCCCAGACTTGTATTGCCCCAAAGACTCGGCGGCTCGATGCTCTGCCAGTTTGCGAGAAGCCCGTAACGTTTCCTCGACCGCCACATTCACCGCATGGAACTGATGGTAGCCCGCCATCTTCTTAATAAGCTTCCCATGGCCTTCGTCTTCAAAGACAATGAAATGCCGCACGAGATCGAGAAACCGCCGCTTCTCGAACACACCTTCTAAGAGAACTTGTAATTCGGTGAGTTTCGATGGAGCGTCCTCCCGCCCGCCGATCGTTCGCCAGGGCTTAAACCATTCCTTCCCAGCCCCAAGAGTTCCGATACGAGCCTGGACACCGTCAGAAATAATCAGCGCCGCATTGGTTGCGAAGAAGGAGGGAATCTGTGCCTGGTAGGTCTGGAGCTGCTGGTAGGCACTCCAAATCGTGGCGTCTTCGTCAGCGGGGTTCTTCAGCTCAATCACCGCCAGCGGTAACCCGTTCACGAACAGCACCACGTCAGGCCGGCGCATGTGTTGCCCTTCGGCAACCGTGAACTGGTTGACGGCGAGCCAGTCATTTGCGCCTGGGTTATCGAAATCGATGACCCGAACGATTCCCCATCGGCGCAAACCCTCACCCTTCGCTTCACTTCTCCCTCTCCCAATGGGAGAGGATTGGGGTGAGGGTTGAAGGTATTCCACAGGGATACCTTCAATAAGCATCCGGTGCACGGCACGGTTACGGTCTATCAACGTCGCCGCGTCCGTCCTGGTCAGCTTTCGGAAGGCGTCTTCCAGCGCTTCAGTCGGCAGGTCGGGATTCAGGCGCACGAGCGCCTGGCGCAGCCGTCGCTCAAGTAAGACATCACGGCAGTTCGGATCGCTGCGCTCAGCACCTGGGATGCTTGCTGCGATTTCGGGGCCGTGCAGGACGGAATAGCCGAGAGACTCCAGCCAGGCGAGGGCGGCGTCTTCGACGACGGATTCGGAGAATGCCTTGGTCACGGCACCTCCCAGAGTGCGCGGAGAGGCACGGCGTACATTGAATCGCCAAGGCCCGCACTCATCTCGCCGTCATATAGCACGACCCCGCAGGCAAAGCGCTTACCCACGGTCTCCTTGAGCTTGCGCAAGCCACGAAAGTCAGCAGCGGTCACAGTGGCGGAGGCCTTCACTTCCACGCCCGCTACTGCCCGTGCGCCACGCTCAATGACGACATCCACTTCATAGCCGTCCCGGTCGCGGAGATAGAAAAACGATAGTGGATCATCATGCCAACTTGCCTGCCGCTTGAGCTCCTGGAAGACGAAGGTTTCCACAAGTTGGCCAAGCAGCGTTCGATCCGCCTTGAGGGCGACCGCGTCGGCGCCCAGCAGCGCGCACGCAAGCCCCGGATCGCCGAGGTGCAGCCTTGGCGTCTTGACGAGCCGGCTCAGACGGTTGCTGTGCCAGGGCGGCAGCTCTTCCAACAGGAACACGCGTGTGAGGAGCGTGAGGTAGTCTCGGATCGTCGGGCGGCTCAACTGAAAAGGCGCCGCCAAATCCGCGATGTTGAGGAGGCGCGCCGTTTGCGCAGCCGCCAGCGCAAGCAGGCGCGGCAACGCGTCCAGCGAGCCGATGCGGGCGAGTTCGCGTACGTCGCGCTGCACGATCGTCTCGATGTAGTCCTGATACCACTTGGCCCGCCGACGACCAGCCGGAAGGGACAAAGCCGCGGGGTAACCGCCGGCGGCAATCCGTTCGGGGAGCGCGGACCCTAGCCGTGCCCAACGCTGCACCCTGAATCCTTGGCCGAACAGGCTGTCGAGAAGGCCGGGACCCGTCGTGCCAACTCGCACTGCGCAAGTGGGTGCAATCGCAAAATGGCCATGCGGCCGGCCAGCGAGTCGGCCAGCTTCGGCAGGAGCAAGACGTTCGCCGAGCCGGTGAGCAGAAAACGGCCGGGGACGCGTTCGCGGTCGATGGCCGCCTTCAACGCAGCGAACAGGTGCGGCACATGTTGCACCTCGTCGAGCACCACCCGCCGCGGGAGGTCGGCCACGAACCCCACGGGATCAGCCACGGCCACGTTGCGGGTCACCTCATCGTCGAAAGTCATGTATGTGTAGCCCGCCCGTGTACCGACGGTCTGAGCGAGGGTTGTCTTGCCGCACTGGCGGGGCCCGTGGATCAGCACTGCCGGTGCATCGGCGAGGGCTTCGGTCAAACGTGGCTCGGCGAAACGGGGGTAGAGGGTGCGGTCCGGCATCGGCTGATCGTAAGCCGATCCATCGGCTGATTGCAAGGTTCAAGGTCGGCTGATTGAAAGGTTGAAAAACGGCTGATCGAAACCTTTCACGCGGGTACGCGAGGGGGTGCCCCGCACCGGAGCCGTTGTTAGTTCAGCTGCTTGTGGTCCGTGCGCTCCGCCGCCGGCTCGCCAACCGCAATCTCCAGGCCGTGGAGCACGTCATAGCCCAGCGCTTCAAGCCAAGCGAGAGCGGCGTCTTCGACGACGGATTCGGAGAATGGTAGTGGGGACATCCCTCAGACCTAATTGAGCCAAAATAAAGAACCGACAGTTTTCCAATGACTTAGAGATGTTAGCTCTGAGAACTCTGGTTCTGATCTAAATGAGCTCAGGCCCAGAATGGCAAGTGGTGGCCATTACGAAACCCTCGCCTCAATGAACCTCTCTGCGTCCTTTATCTGCAGCTCGCCGGAGATGAGTTTAGGCAAGAGCGTGTCGCGCAGGGCAACGAGTGTGCGGGATTCGCGCCGACATTCGAGGGTTCGCGCGAGCAGGCCTTCTGACGTGCGATCGAACGCTGCAACGATGGACGAAGGAGGAAGGACGACCGGAAGGTTGAGAATCGCCTCGACTTGCGCCCGCTGATGGCTCTTCGACGTTCCCGTTACGAGACTCTCAATCTGCTGCCGAAAGAACGGCGAGCGCGCGAGGCAGTACACAAAGCTTCGCGTGAACGGTGGATGCGCACTTAGCACAAGGAACTCCGTCGAGCAGACCGATCGATCGGTCGAGCCGACATCAACGAGCCATACCCGCTCGAGCTCGGGATTGAGTTTGGAAAGCAAGACGACGCCAGCCGGAACGCGTGACTTAAGGCTCTTGATGCTCTCGCCGTACTCCAGCTTCGGAGTCTGTCCCTCGTCGAACGCTGGAATGCTGAAGTGACGGAAAAGTACATCTGGTGATAAACCAGGGTTTACCTGATCCCTTAGCTGATCCACCACGTCGCCGAATCGGCCAACCTCCCAGCCCTTGGGAGTCTCCCCCAGCTCCGAGTCCTCGAAGGAATCTGGGAACAAGTGGTCGTAGGCTTCGCCTGCGCCCACACCCTCACCCTGGTCCTCTCCCAGCGGGAGAGGGTGGAAGAGTGCTTCGCTCACACCCTCACCCCCAGCCCCTCTCCCACTGGGAGAGGGTGGCCGAAGGCCGGGTGAGGGTTGATTTCGAGCACGGGCGGCGTTTCGCCGTACGGGATCGAAATCAATGAACCACGACTTGAACAGCGCACGTGCCATGGTCTCAAGCGTCTCGTTCATCTGCCGGTTTAGCTCGATCTTGTCGTCCAGCGTGCCGAGGATGTGGGCAATGGCATGTTGCACACCTAGCGGCGGAAAAGGTAGTGCTTGCGAGCCGAACGAATCTCGGCTTAGCGTCGGATTCGACGTCCCATCTTTGAGGTGATTGAGGCCAATGTGCTTGATCAAGAAGTATGCGTACTTGAGGTCAACATCCGATCGACGAGGCATCAAGGAGTAAGCAGTATCGATGACCCAATAGTCATCAGAAGACCACTCAACGCCAAGTGGCCCTTGCCCTTTGCGGCCGAGGATGACGCCCGGCCCCTTGAAAAGGGCTTCATCGTGGCTTCCGCAGCGTCCGTTAGTCCCGTACACGGGAACAGAACCGGACCGACGAAGAGACTCCACAAGCGCTCTCCCATAACGAAGTTCGAATAGATCTCTGCTCGCGATTAGAGGCCAACGAATCTGATCAACAGGCGGGAGACCGCGTGGCGCTGTGGTGCCAGGTGGTAGGCTAACTGCCATACGCAATTTCCTGCAAGTTGGCAGCGATGGCAGCGTCCAGATTCGCCATTTTCTCTTGCTGCTCGCCCGGCGTCGTGCTGACCCGCTTCATTTCTTCCTCACCCGCCCAGCCGGTTTCACCGATCGTGGGGCCCGCCCAGCCAATTCCGCCTCGATCTCTTCCACCGTGGGTAGCGCCGACTGTAGCTCCTTCGGCAGCGCCCGCGTGAGTTCATACGTCGAGATGCCGATCGGTTTGTCGATGCCGGCAAAACTGTATTCGGCGAGCAGATGATCCTTTGTCTGGCATAGGATGAGGCCGATGGTCGGGGCGTCGGTCGCGTGCTTGAGCCGGTCGTTGACGACGTTGCAATAGAAGTTCAGCTTGCCGGCGTACTCGGGTTTGAACTTGCCCTTCTTCAAGTCGATGACGATGAAGGCGCGCAGGCGCAGGTGGTAGAAGAGCAGGTCGATATAGAAATCTTCGTTGCCCACGTCGAGCCGATATTGCCGGGCGACGAAGGCGAAGCCCTGGCCGAGTTCGAGCAGAAACTTCTCGAGGTGGCGGACAAGTTCGGTTTCGAGCTCGCGTTCCTGGAACGGCTCAGCGAGGGTGAGAAAATCGAAGATGTAGGGGTCTTTGAGCGTCTGCTGGACGAGGTCGGACTGCGGCGTGGGGAGCATGGTGGCGAAATTGGAGACGGCCTTGCCATGGCGAGCGTGGGCCTGCGCGTCGATTTGCAGGGCGAGGATGTTGCGGCTCCAGCCGTTGGCGAGTGTCTGCTCCATGTACCAGCGGCGCGTCGGGAGGTCCTTGATCTTCTCGATTAGAATGACGTGGTGAAACCACGGGATCAACCAGAGCAGCGAATCAACAGGGTGCGTTCCTGGCGCAGACGGTAATTTGGCCGCAGGCGGCGGCAAGTTTCCGGGGGACGACAATTTTGCCGCAGGCGGCGGCGAAATTGTGGCCGGCTCGGAGTACTCGCGATAGAAGGCGATCATGCGACCGATGTTTCGCTCGGAAAATCCCTTCAATTCCGGCAACTCGTTCTTCAGTTCCAACGCCAGCCGCGGAATGACGGCGGCGCCCCAGCCTTCGCGCCTCTGGCGTTCGTCGATGATGCGCCCGATATCCCAGTAGAGACGGACGAGCTCGGCGTTGACCGCGAGCATCGCACGGGTCTGGGCCGCCTGGATTCGGCCTTTGACCTCGGTAACCAGGGCCGCGAAGCCGGAACGGATGATGGTTGCTTCGCGCGGCCGCTTACCTGCCATACCCCAGCTCCTTCAGGTTGGCGGCAATGGCAGCATCAAGCTTTGCGGCCTCGGCTTGCTGCTTGCGCAATGTCGCAGTGAGCCGTTTCATCTTCTCCTCGAACGGCTCGGCATCCTCCTCCTGTGCCTCAGCGCCGACATAGCGGCCCGGCGTGAGCACATGGCCGTGCTTGCGGATGTCCTCCAGCGTTGCGGAATAGCAAAAGCCTGGAATGTTTTCGTAGATCGTTCGCCCTTCGACATGCTCGGGACGAACGGCTTCCTTATCCCCTCGCCACAAATGATACATGCCGGCAATCTTGGCGATGTCCTCATCGCTCAGCTCTCGATGGACCCGGTCAATCAGCCTGCCCATTTTGCGCGCATCGATGAACAATACCTCGCCCCGTCGGTCTCGGTATCCCTCACCCCTGGCCCCTCTCCCACTGGGAGAGGGGGGCCGAAGGCCGGGCGAGGGTTTGCCGCTCTTGTCGCGGCCAATGAACCAGAGGCACACCGGAATCTGTGTCGAGTAAAACAATTGACCCGGCAGCGCCACCATGCAATCCACAAGGTCGGCCTCGATGATGGCCTTACGAATCTCGCCCTCACCCGACTGGTTGGACGACATCGAGCCGTTGGCAAGCACGAAGCCTGCGAGCCCGGTGGGCGCCAGGTGATGGATGAAGTGCTGCATCCAGGCATAGTTGGCATTGCCTGTAGGCGGGATGCCATAGACCCACCGCTTGTCGTCCTTGAGCAGCTCTCCGCGCCAGTCGCTGTCGTTGAAGGGCGGATTGGCCAGCACGTAGTCAGCCTTGAGGTCAGGGTGTTTGTCGTTGTGAAAGGTGTCACCGTGGCCGATCTGCGCATCGATCCCACGGATCGCGAGGTTCATCTTGGCGAGTCGCCACGTCGTATAGTTCGACTCTTGGCCGTAGATGGAGATGTCGCCGAGCTTGCCGCTGTGGGCCTCAATGAACTTTTCGCTGCTGACAAACATGCCACCAGATCCGCAGCAGGGGTCGTAGACGCGACCTTTGTAGGGCGCAAGCATTTCGACCAGCACACGCACCACTCTTGATGGGGTATAGAACTGCCCGCCCTTCTTGCCCTCGGCGCTGGCGAATTGCGCAAGAAAGTATTCATAAACGCGCCCCAGAATATCCATGGCGCGTTTACCCTCACCCCTGTCCCCTCTCCCACTGGGAGAGGGGTGGCCATCAGGCCGGGATGAGGGTTGACGCATGTCAATGTCGCTCACCAAGTTGATGAGTTGACCAAGCCGCTGCTTGTCGAGCCCTGGACGGGCATAGTCTTTAGGCAGCACTCCTTTGAGCGATGGGTTATCTCGCTCGATGGCACTCATCGCATCATCGATAATCGCGCCGATGGTCGGTTGAGGGGCGTTCGCCTTGAGATGTGACCAGCGGGCTTCCTTCGGCACCCAGAAGATACTCGCAGCCTTGTATTCGTCGGGATCCTCCGGATCAGCCCCTTTCTTTTGCTCTGACTCAAGCTCAGCGTGCTTCGCTTCGAACGCGTCGGAAATGTACTTGAGGAATATCAGTCCCAGGACGACGTGCTTGTACTCCGCCGCATCCATGTTGTTACGCAGCGCGTCGGCGGCCGCCCATAGCTTGGCCTCTAGCGCTACTGCCCCGCCGTTCTTAGCCTTCTCCGATTCTTTCTTCACTTTCGGCATGCACAATTCTCCGATGATCTAGAAACAGAAGGTACAAGGCCTGTCTTTATCCCGTCGAGCGACGAATCCGCAATCGGGACGAAGGAATGACGTGTTATGGAATGGCGTTGAACACTTAGATGTCGGCATGCCCCAATGCCTCATCCAGAACTGACTGGTGCGACAAACGACAATTAGCGGAATCCCTTACCTAGTTTTGTTTCGGAATGCAATCATTCTGACGGTGGGTCTGACTTGTGGCCGGTTTCTAAGACCAGAGCGCTCGTATTTCTACCGGCGGACCGGCGGAGGGTTACGGATACGAAGGGAGTGATGGGAGTTTCGGATTTGTGATTTGGAGCTTCGGATTTACCTGGGAACCAGGAGCGGGTGGCGTGGTGACCGGCTTGATCGCGCGCAACGGAAGGGACCCACTGGGGGATGAGTGGAGTGAGCACGTCAAGCCGGTCATCACGACCGGACCGGCAAAAGTGGGGGCACTCATTCCTTGATCAGGACTCAATGCCGAGGAGAAGATCTCGCCTGGCTTCCCGCTTGCGCGGGAATGACAAACTTCAGTGCGTCTGGATGGCACACTGACCCACTACCGAAGGTGAGCCGCCGCTCCGACCTTCAACGGCGTGGCCTGTACTGTTCGAGTCGTTTCGACGAGTTTACAGGCCACGAACGGACGAGGTTTAGCTGGGTACGCGCGGAGGTGGAGAGCGGCGAGGATCGTGACCACGCTACTCTTGTCTTCCCATCCTCCCCTCCCCCGCTGCTGAAATCTACCGGGCGGGCAGCCGGGCGGAATCGCCCGCCGCCTTGCCGGAGAGGCCGGGACACAACTCGCCGAAGCGAGAGGCGCTTGCTCTTCTGTAGCAAGCGCGAAGACTGCACTGTTTGAGCCAGCCACTGGCGAGTTTGCAGGATTCAGCGAGCGAGGTCTAGTTGGGTGGCATCTCAGGTGGGCGGCGGAGATTCCGCCTGGCTGCTTAC
The DNA here is from genome assembly GCA_047150005.1 of Nitrospira sp. Lineage (GTDB taxonomy): Bacteria > Nitrospirota > Nitrospiria > Nitrospirales > Nitrospiraceae > Nitrospira_C. Next base: position 966,984 of record AP038806.1, read on the forward strand.
CGCCCAAACGCCTTCTTGAGCAGCGGCTCTATCTCGCCTTTGGCGGCCATCGGATCGAGGACGTCCGTGTCGCCATAGAACTGCCCATCGATGAAGACTTTGGGCAGGGTGGGCCAGTTGGTCATTTTGGTCAGGGCTTCGCGCTTCGCCGGCTGTGAGAGTACGTCGATCAGCTCGTAAGGATAGCCGTATTTGTCGAAGAACTGCATGGTCTCTCGTGTAAACCCGCACATCGGCATGGTCTTCGTGCCCTTGCCGTAGATCAGAATCTTGTTCGCGGCGATTTCTTTTTGAATTTCGTCCTGGATCGGGTCCCCCATGATCTCCTCCTTCTTATGCTTCATCCTTTGTGCGAGCCGTCAGCTCCAGCGCGTGAATGCGTCCATCCTTCATTGGCGCATCAAGCGCTTGATAAATCAGGCGATGCCGATCGAGCAGATTCTTACCCCGGAACGCCTCGGACACCACCACCACCTTCAAGTGGTCCAGGGTACCGGTGCGGTCGGTCATCGTCACGGCTGCGTCGGGCATCGCGCGCCTAATGTAGTCGGTCAAGGTTTCGGCTGTTATCAACGGAGCCTCCTCAATATAGGCAGAGAATACCGTAGCAGCTTCCAGAAAGGCAATTTCCCCGACAACCCGCCCGGTAGTGGATCAGGTTGCCATCAGAAGCACTGAAGTGTGTCATTCCCGCGGGAAGCGGGAATCCAGTCAAGGCCTGGCCACGCACGCCTATTACGGATTCACCGTGAATCGGTTTTGATCCGCCACAAGCGTTCCTCCGTTCTGCGAGATCATCGCTCCCGTTCAAATTATTCGCGAAATCCAAGCATTTCGCACGATGCCGGCCGCCAATTTGATTGGTATGAATCTTGGGATAGCTCGCCACGGACGCTCATTGATCCAAGGAGGTGTTCGTATGGGCCATGTCATGACACTTACAGCCGCCGGAATCCTACTGAGTTCCTTACTGCTGTTGCGGCGTATCTGGTGACCTGTGTCGATCCCGGCGGTCACAACCGGAAGGAAAACAGCAAGAGGTGGTGGTGGATATCAACTCATGGCGGTGGATATGAACCAGTCTCAAGAGACTAGGCGAAACAGGCTGAATGCTAAACCTAGGAGAATCAGCGATTCTGAGCGTTTTCTGCAATGGCACACTGGTTGCTCTCCTCCCTCGCAGGAATCGCGCAGACCGCAGAGCGAGATGGAAGACACCATGAACACATCACCAATATCTACGAGGAGGGCATCATGGGAGAAGAGTCTAAGGGAGGAGAATTTAAATCGGGATTCTTCATGCCGGAGCAGGCCACCAACGGACGCGTGCTCGTCGTCGACGATGAAGCCGACATTCGGAAGGTGGTGCGCATGACGCTGCAGAAGGCCGGGTACGACGTCCTCGAGGCCGAGGACGGGGAAAAGGCAATCAAGACCATCAACGCCGGGGAAAATCGGCTGCTTCTCGATGTCGTGATCTGCGACATCCGGATGCCGAAGATCAACGGGGTCGAAGCGGTCGCGTATTTCCGCGCCAACTACCCGCGCGTACCGCTCATCGTCCTGACCGGCTTCCCGGACACCGACATGGCCACGTCAATGTTGCGCCAAGGCGTCGTCGACTATCTCGTGAAGCCGGTTGAGGGGGAGAAGCTTCGGGAGGCGGTTGCGCGAGCGATGGATCAGCGCGAGCTCGCCCACTTATAAATGGCCTGCCGAACGCGTATGTTGCCAAGGGGAGGGTCGCTCAACGATCCTCCCCTCCGCCCCGGGAGGAACGCCCCGTGCAGAAGTTGACGGATAGCGCGGTGGTGTCGACCATTGCGCCGACCAAAGTGGCGATTCTCGGCGCCGGCCGCGGAGGAATCGCCCTCCTCGATTTGTTGCACCAGATTCCGTCGATCGAGATCATCGGGATCGCCGACCGCGACCGCCAAGCTCCGGGACTTCAACGGGCCCGCGACCTGCGGATTCCTGTCGCGGACCGAGCCGAAGAACTGATCGCCAATCACGGCGTCAATCTGATCATGGACGTCACCGCCGATCCTCAGATGGAGCGAACAATCCAACTCCATCGGCGGCCGGGCGCGGACGTCCTGAGCGGAACCGCCTCACGGGTTCTCTGGGAACTGGTCCGCCATGAGGCCAAGCTCCAGGCCGAACTGTTTCACGCCGAGAAGCTGGCGGGGATCGGCTCGTTCGCCGCCGGCATCGCACACGACATCAACAATCCGCTCCAGTTGATCCTTGGACTAGCGGAAAATCTGGCGGACGAGACCGATCTCACGACGATCCACGAGCAGGCCAAAGACATCGTCGAGGCAGTGAAACGGACCAGCGCCATTTGCCGGGATCTGATGCACTATGCACGCAAGTCGTCGTCCCGGGATGACTGTATGGTGAGTCTCAACGGACGATTGGATGAGGCCCTGAAGATCGCCCGGTATGCGGCCAGCTTTCACGACATCGTCGTCGTCAAACAGTATGAGGCGGGGATCGGCGTAAAGGGCAATCCGGATGAGTTGCTGCATGCGTTCGTGAACCTCATCACGAACGCCGTCCATGCTATGGACCAGGGAGGCGGCACGTTGACCTTAACGACGCACAAGGTCAGCGGCCAGGTCGTCGTTAGCATTGCCGACACGGGTTGCGGCATGTCGCCGGAGGTGCTGAAACGGTTGTTCGAGCCGTTCTTTACGACGAAGGGGCCGGGGAAAGGCACGGGGCTCGGCCTGTATAACGTGAAGACCATCCTCAACGACCTGCGCGCAACGATCGACGTGAAGAGCCTTATGGATGAGGGGACGACGGTGACCCTCACCTTTCCCATCCCCGACGAGGTGGCATCGTGACCCCCCGGGGCAGCGGGCCGGCGCCGTCGACTCGCGGATGGAGACTCCATACCAAACTGATCGTCTCGATGCTCCTGGTCGGGGTCGTCCCGCTGCTCGTCGGCCTCGGAATGGCCTTCTGGCAGGGGTCCAAGGAGATCCATGAGGTCAGTGGAGAAAGTTTCAAGGCCTTGGCCACTGAGGCGGCCAGAAAACTCGACCTCCTGGTGGGTGAAGAGATCGGGAGAAATTCGCGGATCGCCTCGGACTCGATGATCATTCGGGAGCTCGAGCGGCGGCGCGATAACATTCAAGCCCGCACGTCGCCGACGCCGGATCCGCTCCTGGACGAGCAGCGGGCGAAATGGGAATCCAAAGACCCGGCTGCCGTCAAAGTGATTACCGAGAATCCCATCGCCACTCTGCTGCGCGAGTTTTACACGGGGGTGAGGAGCGAGCCGGATCAATTGATTCCTCAGGTCGTTCGTGGCGCCACCAAGATGCTGTTCGTCACGGACATCCAAGGCACTCTCGTGGCGGCCCTCACGGAGAGGCCGCGTTTTTCGAACGGTGAATCCGCGTGGTGGAAAGGCGCCTACAACAAGGGTATCGGTCAACTGTTTATTGAAGACGTCTATTACGATGATCTGGCCGGGACCTACGCCTTTTCGCTCTCTCTCCCGATTATGGACAGCCTGGGCTACGAAGCGGTCGGCGTCCTCCACCGGGTGATCGACGCCAAGGAATTCTTCTCCCCTTCAACCCATGCGATCCGATTCGGCAAGACCGGGCACGTCATGCTCATCGACCATCGCGGGATCGTGATGAGTTGCCCGATTCTTCCCACCGGAGTGAGTCTTTCCGACGCCAGTATCGTGCCGCTCGTCACGGGAGCCTACCCGGGATGGACCAGCGCGCCGAGCGACGGCCATGGAGGCCGTTCCTCGTCCATTATCGGATTTTCTCCGCTTCCCGAAACCAGCCGGATCACCAACGGCTCGATCGAGATGGGATCATGGAATACGTTCGTCTGGCAATCCTCCGATGAATTGTTCGGACCCATCAGGCACCTGTTCACCTGGATGACCGTGTTCGGCTCCATCGCGATGGTGCTGCTCGCGACGCTTGGGTATCTGGCGGCCACCCGTATCGTCACGCCGATCCGGCAACTGCAGCAGGCCGCGCAGTCCATCGGGCGCGGAGAGTTGCGGCAATCCATCCAGATCAAGACTGGTGATGAGCTCGAAGCCCTGGCCGAGGAGTTCAACCGCATGAACCGGCAACTCGAAGCCGCCTTCGCCGGGTTGACCGATCAGGTGAACCTCAAGACGCAGGAAGTCCAATACCTCCAGGAATCCACCGATCAGATTCTGGACGCCGTTCCCACACCGATCATCATCATCGACGAACAGGAAGCGGTACAATATGTGAATCGAACCGGTCGCGAGGCCTTTCATCTCTCCAACGGCAGCGCGACCGCGGCGAAGCTCTTCGAGATCCTCCCGGTCGAGTCGACCCAGCAAGGGCGTCTGCGGCAGGAGCTGGAGGAGCAGACCGCGCGGGTCTCCGTGCTGTCCGTCTCGGGCGCCGAAGCAGCCGCCGGCTCCAAAATAGCTCTGCGCGATCCCTTAGCTCCCCTCCTCGGAACAGAAACCGACGATGGGCGGGCTGAGATCCAACTCGGGCACCGGATCTATCAGTATCAATGGTTCCGCGTCATCGGGCGGCCCGGAGAATCCGAACGCGTCGGACTCGTGCTGCGCGACACGACGGACGAGAGCCGCATGCAGGACAATCTCATTCAGGCCGAGAAATCCGGCAGCCTCGGCCTGCTCACGGCCGGCATCGGCCACGAACTCAATAACCCCCTGTTCGGCATCCTCGGACTGGGGGAAGCGATCCAGGAGGAAGGCGATCTTGGTCGCGTGAAATCATACGCCCAGGACATCCTGCAACACGGCAGACGCATGGCGTCCATCATCCGGGACTTCACCGGCGTGACCACGCGCGAATCCTCAGACCAGCGGCTATCCGTGACCCTTGAGCGGGAGATCGATCGAACCTTGGCCGCGCTCACCCTGACCCTGGATGTGTCCGCTCTGAAGATCGAGCGTGATTACGCCGGTGAAACCCCGGTCGTCGTGTCGCCCGATCAGCTCAGGCAGGCGTTGAACAACATCATGGTGAACGCCATCCAGGCGATGAAGGGACGGGGAACCTTGCGCCTCGTGACCTCGCTGGTGGATCAATCCGTCGTGGCCACAATCGCCGACTCGGGGCCGGGGATCCCCAAACAGCACCTCTCGAAAATCTTCGATCCATTCTTTACGACCAAGGGACAGGGAGAAGGATCGGGTCTCGGCCTCACCGTCGCACGCCGAATCATCAGGAAGTTCGGCGGCGATATCCGGTTGGAAAGCGTGGAGGGGCAAGGCACCTCCTGCATCATCACCCTTCCGGCAGCGCCCCGGTCCCCCTCGTCGAAGGAGGCCCCATGTACCGTCCCCGAATCTCACATTCCGCCGCAATCGTCGCATTCGTAATTCTCTGCAGCTGGAGCGGATCCACGGCATTTTCGGCCAAAGAGGCGCCGCAGCCCATCGGCATCCCCCCGGAAAAGGTGGCCGGCTATGTCCATGCCGTGCTGCAGGCAGACCGCACGATTTACACGAAGCAGGTCGTCAATCGCATGCAGGAGAAGGGAGTAGTCAACGCGGCTGAACATTGGGAACAGGACAATGCCTTGCCGCTGCCGGCGCAGTTTCTTCAACATTCCGGAAAACTGGTCGCCGAGAGTGGAGAAGGCATCCGCTATCGGCTGATCGGGCTGTCCCCCATCTACCAGCGCAACGCGCCGGCGACGGACTTCGAGCGCAAAGCGCTGGAATCCTTGAACAGGTCCTCCAACGCTCCCGTAACCGGCATCGTGTCGAGCGGGCGGAAGCAGTATTTCCAAGCCATCTATCCGGACCGAGCCGTCTCCGCCGCCTGCGTGAGCTGCCACAACAGCCACCCGCTCAGTCCCAAGCGGGACTTCAAGCTCAACGACGTCATGGGGGGCATCGCCATTACGATTCCGTTGGATTAACGGCAGACCGGTTCCGTTCGCACGTAGTCCTCTGGATAGAGGGCACGGCATCTCCGGAGGAATCAGCACATACCGGCAGGTGGGCTCAGGGGGCGGGAACGTTCTGCTGGTACTCTTCCCGATAAATCTGCAGCGCCGTGATGAAGAGACTGACCAGAACCGGTCCGATGAAGAGGCCGATCAGGCCATAGAGAGCCAGGCCGCCGAGGACGCTGAAGACCAGAAAGAGCACGGGAATCTCCACATCCTTGCCGATCAGCCAGGGTCGAAGGACCTGATCCACCGTCGAGACGACTCCCACTCCCCAGGCCAGCATTGCCACCGCTTTCCAAATCGTTCCGGTCCAGAAGAGATAGGCCACGACCGGGCCCCAAACGAGCGCCGTCCCTCCGAACGGGATCGGCGCCAGAATGATCGTCAGCGCGGTGAGCACGACGGGGAACGGCACACCGAGCACCAAATAGGCCAGGCCCGCCAGAAGGCCCTGAACTGTCGCCGTGACGAGCATGCCCTTGACCACGGCCCGGACGGTTTGATCCAAACGAGTGAGGATCTTCTGCTTGTGCAACCGGTCCAGTGGAATGAGGTCGTTGAGCGACTGAGTCCATTCCTTGCCCTCTTTATAGAGGAAGAACAGCACCAACAGCATGATGAAAAAATCCGTGACGAGCAACAACGTGTTCTTCAACAGACCGCCCATTTGATCGACGAAGAACTGGCTGAGAAACTTGGCTCCGGTCATGACCGATTGTTCCGCCGAGATCTCCTGGAGATTCTTCCCGGTGACGAGGCTCCGGAGCCATTCGCCGGCGACCGGCACGGCCGCGACATGCTCGGGCAGGCGATCCAGCCCCCCTTCGGCGATCCAGGACCGGATCGCTTTTTCCGCGTCCCTGGTCTCATGAACGAGCAGGATGCCGATGATGATCAACGGCACCACGACGACGGCCAGCACTCCGATGGTCAACATCGAGGCGGAGAGCGTATCCCAGCCGCCGCAGAGCCTGGTCAACCGTTCATGGAGCGGATAGGTCGCGTGCACGAGGAGCGCCGCCCAGAGGGCCGGAAACACGAACGGCTGGAGGATGAGTCCGATTTGATAGAGAAGAAAGAGAAGAAGCCCGAAGAAGACAACCGTAAACGGATGCGGTCTGGTCATGCGTGTTTGGATCCCGTTGACCAGCCCACTATCGCTAGGCGTTCGACTCCTTGTCAAGGACGACGACGTGTTTGGTTCGATGGGTGGAGAGCTCGTGAACGGTGCCGGGAATCTTGGGCAGTTCGTCCGGCCAGGACGCGACACCCATGTCCGTGGAGCCTTGCAGCTTCGCGCCTTCCTCCATCATCAAGACCGGAGCATGGACTTCGCCGATCAGAATGGCGGTCTTGAGCAGCTGCACGCGTTCGCTGGCCGTCACCGTGGCCTTGATGCGGCCGCTGCTGACCACCACGCCCGCATCGATGGTCCCTTGCACCAGCCCCTCCTCGCCGATGATCACCTGCCCGTTGGTGTGAATGTCTCCTTCGAGGCGTCCGTCGATCCGAACCGTGCCGTCGACGCGAATCTCGCCCCTCAACTGGACCCCCCTGGCCAGGAGGGTGATGTTATCGTCGCCGGAGAATCCGTTTTTCTTCATCAAGGCCCTCCTCACGCCATGTCACGCCAGATTACACCATCCACCCTGAATGGCCTAGCAGATAATCGAATCGCCCGTCCGCTCATGACAGGCCGAACGAGCGCCGCAGGCGCTCCCACATCCCTCCCCCATGAGTCTCGCAATAGACGCTCGGCTCGGTGCCGTCGATGAATACCTCCGCCTCCTGCTCGGGACATTGGGAGGTTGCGAGCTGCCCGGTCCTCGGATCCACGCGGCGCGTCACGATGCCGGTCGGAATCTGAAACCGCGGAGCACGTTCCGGCACGACGCGCCGGACGACGTCCATCCAGATCGGGAGCGCCGCCTGACTCCCGGTGAGACGAAGCGGCTGCTCATCGTCGAATCCCACCCATACGCCGATCGTGAGGTCGGCTGTATAGCCGACGAACCAGGCATCACGATACCCATCGGTCGTTCCCGTCTTGCCGGCAATCGCGCCGGCGAAGCCGAGCGTCCTGGCTTTGGTCGCGGTACCCCGCTGAATGACGCCGTCCAGGAGCGACGTCACCACGTACGCCGCTTGGGCCGATACCGCCTGCTTGCGATCGGGCGTGGCGGTCCAGAGAAAGGCTCCTTGGCGATCGGCGACCGACCGGACCACGGTCGGACGAACCCAGATCCCTCCGTTCGCGACCGCTCCGTAGGCCGCGGTGATCTCCAGCAGCGAGACGGACGAACTCCCCAGGGCGATCGAGAGGTCCTCGGCCAAGGGACTCGTCACACCGAGACGCCTGAGCAGATCCGTCACGGCGCGGGTGCCCACCGCCTGAGCGACCCGGACGGCGGGCACATTGAGTGACTGCTCCAACGCGCTACGCACGGTCACGCGGCCGCGGAACTGGCGGTCATAGTTCTTGGGAGACCAGGCACCGGTATCGGACTCGAACGTGACCGGTTCATCCGCCAGCAGACTGGCGGCCGTCAGGTTCGGCCCCTTCCCCTCCCGGGATGCTTCGAAGGCGGCCAGATAAATGAACGGCTTGAAGAGCGATCCGGCTTGCCGGCGGGCTTGGACGGCCCGGTTGAACTGGCTGAGACGATAATCCCGCCCCCCCACAAGGGCCAGGATGGAACCGGTCGTCTGCTCCAGGATGACGACCGAAGCTTGAACCGGCCGACCTGCTGCTGCCAGCGACGGCACGGTCCGTTCCAGCTTCTTCAACCCCTGTTCCACCGCATCGGTCGAGACCTGCTGGAGGATCGGATCGAGCGTGCTGTCGATGCGCAGTCCTTCCGGCAGCGGCGTCCCGACCGCCTCTTCCACCTGCCGCAACGCGGCATCCACGAAGTAGGGCGCGTCCGCCAGCACATCGTCGGGCGGTACGACCCGAAGCGGCTCGTTCACGGCGGTCTTCCACTCTTCTTCCGTGAGTCGCCCCCGTTCCCGCAGCATGCGAAGCACCACGTCCCGACGTTCGACGGCCGCCTCCGGATGCTTGGTCGGCGCATAGGTGTTGGGACCCTTGATCAAACCGGCGACCAGCGCCGTCTCCGCGACGGTGAGTTGGGGCAGCGATTTCCCGAAATAGCGATGCGCCGCCTCGCCGATCCCGTAGATCGAGACGAAGCCCGCCTGGCCCAGGTAGATTTCGTTGAGGTAACTCTCCAGAATCTCCTGCTTGCGATACTTCACTTCCAGCACGACGGCGGCCAGCGCCTCTTTCATCTTCCGGACGAACGTCCGCTGGGGCGAATAGAAGAGATTCTTCGCGAGTTGCTGGGTGATGGTGCTGCCGCCCTGCACAACCACGCCGCTGATCAGGTTCCGCCAGACGGCCCGGCCGATCGCGACCGGATCAATACCGACATGCGAGAAGAAGCGGCGATCCTCGACCGACAGCACCGCGTCCACGATGAACGGCGGCATGTCCGCAAGGAGGATCCATTCGCGCACCTGCCTGGACCCGCCCCGCAACCCGCTGATCAACTCGGGCTCCAGATAGACGGGGAACACGGGCGTCCGATCCGGCATCGACAGAACTTCCGTGATCGTCCCCTGATCCAACGTCAGCCGGATCACGCGGGCCTTCAAGAGACTCTCGGGCTGCGCGCGCAGATAGATCGTCAACGCCTCGGGGATCAGGTGATAGTCTCCCGGGGTCGCGACTTCGCCGGTCACGGCCCGATAGCCGAGCCGCTGCAACCGCTCGAGCAGCCGCGACTCTTTGACCGACAGGTCGGACTTCAACTGGAACGGCGCAGTATAAAGCCGTAACGGCGGATGATCCTCGCGTTTCGGCAATTCGAGGAACGTCGCGAGGTAGGCTCCATAGGTGACCACCGCAAGCAGCAGGAGCAGGCCCAGGCCTGCCGCGGCCACGGCGCCTCGTATGAGCCAAGGGGAACGCACGACTGTCCGGATCCATGCACGCATGGCGGTTACCACGAAGGGATTTCAGGTCGACGTTCCCGATCCGAAGGCTCGCGCTCCCTATGCATCGTACTTCCCGGATGGTCGTCCAGGGGATTTCTTGACCGGACTCCCGATCATCTCCGGCGTTCCGCTCGCCTTGGATGAGACCTCGCGGGCCGCACTCGACCGGCCGTAGATCAGATGCGCCTTGGAGCCGAGGGCCATGCCGACTCCGGCCATCAGCAGCCCCAGGAGTTGGGGCGGCCAGATCGACCGCTCGGGACTGAGCGCTTCCCCCGCGATCCAGGTCAAGAGGCCCAAACCAATCGCGCACAAAGCGCCCGTCGCCGTGGCGCCGCGCCAGTAGAGGCCTGCCGCCAGCGGAACGAACGCCGCCACCAGCGTGACTTTGTAGGTATTGACCACCAGCTGATAGATGCTGGCGTCCGAGTTGAAGGCGATCGCCAGCACCACGGCGGCAAATCCCACCAGCACAATCCGCATCATCCTGAGAAAGCCCCGTTCATCCAACGCCGGCATCAGCCCCTTGATGACGTTTTCACTGAGGGCCACCGAAGGAGCCAACAGCGTCGCGCTCGAACAGCTCATCACGGCGGACAGCACGGCGCCGAAGAACAGAATCTGCGCCAAGGGCGGCGTATGTTCGACGATCAGCGTCGGCAACACCAACTGAGAATCCTGCCGGAGCAGCGTCCCGAACTTGTCCGGATCCACGAGCAGCGCCGCATAGGCCAAGAACATCGGAACGAAACAGAATGAGAAATAGAGCGCCGCGCCGGCCAGCGACCCTCGAACTGCCGTCCGCTCGTCCTTGGCTGACGTGATCCGCTGGAACACGTCCTGCTGCGGGATGGAGCCCAACATCATTGTCACCCCGGCGCCGATGAACGGGATCCAGGCGTCGAGCGACGCCTGAGGGAAGAACTCCAGCTTGCCGGCCTGCGCCGCGTGGCTGATGACGGTTCCTACTCCACCGGCCAGGCCGCTCACGACCGAGACGATATACAGCAGTCCTCCGATGATCACCGAGAGCTGCACGAAATCGAGAATCGCCACGGAGAACATGCCGCCGAAGGTGGTATAGGTCAGCACGATCATCGCGCCGATGACCATCCCCGCCTGTTGGCTCACCCCGCCTTCGGTGACCACGTTCAGGACGAGCCCCAGCACCTTGAACTGCGCAGCCACCCATCCGATATACGATGCCACGATGCAGAGCGTGCAGAGGACTTCCACGCGGCGGTCGTAGCGCAATCGGTAATAGTCCCCGACGGTGAGCAAATTCAGGCGGTAGAAGCGCGGGGCAAAAAACAGCCCGGCAAGCACCAGGCACAGGGTCGAGCCGAACGGATCGGCCACCACGCCGCGCAGTCCTTCTTTGACGAAGGTGGCGGACATGCCCATGAGTGCCTCGGCGCCGAACCACGTGGCAAAGACGGTCGCCGCCACGATCGGAAGAGGCAGAGAACGTCCGGCGACCGCGAAGTCCTTGGCGTCGTGCACGCGCCTGGCAGCATGGAGCCCGACCCCGACTGAGACCGCCAGATAGAGAATAACGAAGGTAAGAATCATGCAGGCTTGCCTGCGCACCAGGCTGGAGGCGCAGTGTACCGTTGCGTCGGGCGCGGCGCAACTGTTCCCGCAGATCGTCGCCGGAGCGGCAAGACGGCCCTTGGCCTCGTGCCGCCATCGGAGAAAAGTATTGAGCTTGCTTCTCGGGTAGCATATGGTGTGACGGTTTTGCCTCACTCTTACAAGAAAGGATCTCTCATGCGCCCAGTGACGATCGTGATTGTGCTGCTGAGCCTGATGCTGTCGGCCATGCCCGCCGGCGCCGCGGATCCCTCCACCGACGATCAGAAAACCTTCTATGCCTTGGGACTATTGATCAGCCAGTCGCTGACCCCGTTCGCGCTCACGGAATCCGAACTCGACTTCGTGCGAGCCGGCATGACCGACGGTGTCCTCAAGAAGACCTCGAAGGTCGATTTGCAAGCGTTCGGGCCCAAAGTGAACCAGCTGCAGCAGACCCGCGCCGCTGCCCTGGCCGACACCGAAAAGAAGGCCGGCGCGGCCTTCCTGGCGAAAGCCGCGGCCGAATCCGGAGCCAAGAAGACCGACTCCGGCGCCATCGTGACGACCATCAAGGAAGGCAAGGGCGCGACGCCGACGGCCACCGACACGGTCAAAGTGCACTACCACGGTACGCTCATCGACGGGACCGTCTTCGACAGCTCCGTCAAGCGCGGCGAACCGGCGACGTTTCCTCTGAATCAGGTGATCAAGTGCTGGACGGAAGGCGTGCAACTGATCAAGGTGGGCGGCAAGAGCAAACTGGTCTGCCCTTCGGCGATCGCCTACGGCGATCGCGGCTCACCCCCGACGATCAAGCCGGGCGCCACGCTGGTCTTCGAAGTGGAGTTGCTCGAGATCGTCAAGAAGTAGGGGGGACCGGCTGCGCCGGCGCTTTCGCCGGCGCGTCGAACCATCGATCTTTCGGCACGACCTTGGGGGAATCCGGATCGCCCTCGTAGGCGGGCGTCATGATCTGCACGCCATGCTCATTGAAGAGATCGAGAATGTTCCGGTGCAACGCCGTATAGAGCTCGGGCATCGCTTGCGGGTTGTCGCAGTAGACGTTGAGTTCATAAGTCACGGCGAAATCGCCCAGCGCCTGCTGAAGCACAAAGGGCGGCGGCTCTTTGAGCAGACCGGCCGTACGCTCCGCCGCGATCCTGAGCATCGCTTCCACCTGCCTCCAGGCCACTTCGTAGCCGATCCCCACTGTGGTGTGTAGAATCAGCCCCCGCGATTTCGCCAGGGTGTTGTAGTTGATGACGTGACTGTTCAGGATCAAGGAGTTCGGCACGATGACCTCTTCGTTTTTGATCGTCCGGAGATGCGTCACCATCAACCGCATCTCCACAACCTCTCCCTCGATATCCTCGACCTTGATCCTATCCCCCAACCGGTACGCCCGCCTGTAGGTCATCGTATAGCCGGCGATCATGTTGGAGATGAAGGAGGACGAGCCGATCGAGACGATCACTCCCAGGAAAATCGAGATCCCTTTGAAGGCTTCCGATTGTGATCCGGGGATGTAGGGATAGGCCACCACCAGCCCGAAGGCGACGATCAGCATCCTGGCGATCCGATAAGTGGGCATCGCCCACTCACGCTCGAACCCCGTCAGCGTCATGGTGCCGTGGTCAATGCCGGTGAAGAACAGCCGCACCGCCTTGAGCCCGTAGCGGAACACGGTGACCAGGATCACGAGAAAGATCAGATTCGGCAGCGTGTCGAGGAATGCCGCCCCCATGGTGCGCAGCGGGTCCAGCAACACCGCAAAGAGCCGCCTGGCCAGAGGCCTCGTCCAGGGATATAACCCGAGGACGAGATTCAAATACATATAGCCGACGACGACCAATGCTCCGATGCGGAGCCCATCGACCACCTTGTGCAAGAGCGTGCGCACGCGCTTGGCCTGAACGAGCTGGAACGACTGGGCTGCCAGCCCTTCAATCCGAGCCCGGAAACGGCGCTCTGCCGCCGCGTCGAACCATCGGAACCCCCGGCGGAGGACCAGCACGACGCCGATGAGGATGATCGTCGCCACCCCGGCGTACGCGGTGTCGATCAGCAGAACCCGAGAGCTCCGTTCATGTCGGTAGGAGACGACGGCTTCGGCGACTCTTGCGCGAATGCTCTCCGCGAGAATCTGCCGGGAGACGCCTTCGAGTTTCGCATCGCCGTCAAACACGCTCACCACGAAGCGGTCTCCGGCGAGAATGGTCGAACGGTCTTCCGCCTCTTCGACGTGAATCGCGTGGGGTTGAATCACGGGATCCGCCGCGATCGCATGCATGCGGGCCGTGATGTTCTGGGCGCGGCGATCGGCCGGGTACGCGGTCACCCCATGGACGCGGAAGAGGACCTCCCCGTCCATCGAGACCGTCGCCACCGTCTGCGTCGGCATGGCATCGAGATCAAATGCGGCAGGAGGAGGGGAAGCGTTGGATGCGGCAGGCGTCGCCGTGCTCGGACAGGCGAGAAGGGCGACACAGGCGAGAACCGAGGCTCTCAGAGTCATGATCGATCGACTCCCCTAGTTCTGAGGCGCCGACCCGAGAGGCATGTCGACCTCGCCTTTCTCGTCAAACGGCAATTTGAAGCTGCTCGGAGAGTCGACGAAGGCGGTCCCCTTGAGTCGGTAGACGAGCTTGTTCTCGGCCGAACCTCCAGAACTCCCGAGGTTCTGGACCTGGCGCAAGAAGCTTCCCAGGCTGGTGATGACTTCGACGTTGATGACTTCCGACCCGAACCGCGGCACCTTGACCCGCTCACCCGACATGCCGTTGCCGAACTCCTTGCCGTTGAGTTCGATCTCGCACCGCAGTCCGTTGATGCCCAACTCTTTGTCGTTGGGGTTCTGAATCCGCAGCTGGACATCGAACCGCTGCTCAAACAGGGCGAGGTCCTTGGGCGCGATGTTGGCGATGCTGATTTTTGGCGGCTCAATGTCGCGCGGCACGGTCGCGCAGCCCGATGCCAGGAGCGACGTGAGCAACCAGCACATGAGCCATCCGGTCCGCATTCGTGCCATGATGGAGATCCCTTTTGTTTCGCCCCTCCGAGAGGAGCGGGGCGGTGCCTCCCGCGTCACTTCATCAGAGTGGTCAACAGGCCCTGGGCCTGTTCTCCGCCCGCCGCGCCGACGTAGTCGGACAAGACCTTGGAAAACTTCCCAACCTTCTCCCAACTCATGCCGAGCTTGTGGTAGGCGGCCTGCAGTCCGGCCTGATCATTGATCGGACCGGTGACGGCCCCGAGGTCTTTGGCTGCTTTCATGTAGGTCTCCGTTCCGGGGATATACTTGGTCAACGTCTCGAAGTCCGGAGCTTTGAGCTTTTCCTTCGCCAGCGTCAGGGTGGATCCCAGCCCTCCCTTGGCCTGATTGGGCGTCACGTCCAATTGGCTGGTGAGGATCTTCACCAATGGATCCGTTAATCCTTTCGTCTCCATGCCGGAGCAGCCCGCCCCTGCGAGAAATGCACAGACCAAGAAACCCGTCAGAACGATGGAACGATGCATACGATGCCTCCTTTCACATTCGCCGGCTGCATCCTTCGATGCCGGCACGACGATGACACGACCATGGAACTCCGCAGCGATTTTCGACTCCTGTCGCTCCGCCCGTCGCGAGGACCTATGCCGTCACCTTTGTCCAGGACCAGACCAGCCTGGTCCGCCGAACCGGGCTGATAGTCCAGCCACGTTATACAGCGAGCTATCCCAACGGCCTACTGTCAAATTTGACAGGGGTCTCGAGCAGAAAGAGTCAGCAGGGAATATCGACGGCGGGATCGCAGAGCAACGGAGGAATCGTCTGTGGGCGCGTGAGCGATGCGGGGGGCGTGAGACTCCCGCCCGGCGTGCCGTTGAGGGGAGGACCGCCGGGAAACCCGGGCAAGCCGCGGCCGACCGTACCGAACGACTTCCCGATGCTGGAACTCACCTCGGTGTTGATTCCCGGCGCAACCTGGGACGGCGTGATACCTCCGGCAGGACCGGCTGTCCCCGCCGCGGACAGGGCCGTCGACTGCTGGGACAGCGGGACGACGCTCTGCGTGCCGTTCAAAGACGGGGAAGTGGTCTGTGCCGTGCCGAGCGACGGCAAGCCGAGCAGCAGAGCGATCAGCACGAGCAGCCGGTTGATCAAAACCTGCATGCGGTCACCGGACCCAGGGCGGTGCGGTTGTCGGTGGAGGCGTCATCCGCTCGAGCGTGCCCGGCGCCCGTTTCGGCGGTTCTGCCGGGAGCGGCAAGCTTTCCGAACCTCTATCGCGCTTGAGACGGACGACGAGAGCGCCCATGACATCCCAGCGCTGGAAATTCCTGCGCGACGAACGAGGATGCCGATTGTGGCAATCGACGCAGGACTGGACCAAGGCCAAGTCGGCCGAGAGGGCTTTGAACTGATCGCCGTCCATAAAACCGACGAATCGCCGTTCCCGGTTCTTTTCCAACTGAATCAGCGCATCCGCCTCCGCGGCCGTCTTGGGTCGGTTGGCGGGATTCAGCGGCGCCAGGCCGATGAGCCCGATCTCGAACCCGTCTACTTGATCCGCCGCCCCTTTCACGAATTGGGCCGGAAGAGGCAGGAGATGGGCGTTCTTCTCCCAGTCCTCCTGCGGCGTGAGGCCGCTCCCCTTGGTATGTTCGACGACTTGGAGCACGTAGGCGGTGCGGAAGGCCTTGACGACCTCCAGAATGTAGCGGGCGGTGGTTTCAAACGACGGCTCCGCAGCGCTCACGGTCCAACCAAGCACCGTCAGCAGCCCGGCCAGACTGACCCCTGCACCCCAATGCAGCTGTCGCATGACAGGAATCCCCGAGATCGACGAATCCCGATGTCGGCAGGTTTGAACCCAGCGGGCAGCCTACCCGATCCAATTATGACCCGTCAATCCACAAGCGCTGAGAAACGTCAGTGCGAGAGCCTCGTCACGCGTTTCGCTCCGGCCGTCCGCCCGCGGACCACAGGCCGTCGCCCTAGGCTCCTCTTCGATTCGTCCGTCGCTCACCGACCCCCAGATGGACGGCGGCAATGTCGAGTTCCTGCTCTAACCGGTGAAGGACATCGTCGCTGATCGTCCCGTCGTTTCGCAGAGCGATCAGAGCCATTCGCTCAGCCGTCAGGACTTCATGGTGAAGGCGCTGGAACGATTCGATCGAATCACCTTCAATCTGCAGTCGTGACACGCCCAATCGGGAATATCCCACCAACCGCCGGCTGTATTGATGACGCAATCGTTCAACCTGGTCTTCCGGGATTCCCTCCTCCCCGATCAGTTGGTCGAGTCGAGTCAGCGCCGCGGTGGCCGCATGCTCCCGCGCCAGACTCTCTTCGTGCTCCAACCCATGGTCGTCCTCGAGTCTCAGCAGCCGGATGAGCGGGGGGAGGGACAGACCTTGGACCACCAGCGTCGCAAGAATCACCATGAAACTGATCAGAATAATTTCCGCTCGAAATGGAAACGGTGCGCCCGCGGCCGTCGTCACCGGTAACGCCAAGGCGGCGGCAAGCGTCACGATCCCTCTCATACCGGTCCAGGAAATCAGAAAGATGCTCGACCAGGGGGGCATCGGGTCCCGCGCGCGCAACGCGGGGCTCAACCATCGAGGAACGAGGGCTCCCAAGGGAACCCACAGAATTCGCACGACGATCGCGGTGAGACCGATCAACGCTCCGGCCAGCACGATGGGCCCCAACCGCCCCGCGGGCAACGCTTCCCGCAAGGCGCCGAGTTCCAATCCGATCAGGATAAAGATGACCCCATTCAGAAGAAAGACCAACAGATTCCAGACAGCCTTTGCCTGAATCCGAGTCGAAGGCGCGACGGCACTACTGAACTGCTGCCGCATGTAGACGCCTCCCGCGACGCAGGCCAGCACCGCCGAGGCATCGACCGATTCACCCAAGACCCAGGCGATGTAGGGGGACAGCAACGTAATGGCAATGTGCGTAAAGGCGTCTTCGGTGGCGCAGAGCGACCAGCGCGCTAGCCATGCGACGCCGATCCCGATGGCCACGCCGGCGATCGCCGCGAAGAAGAATTCCAGAACTGCGTGCCCCATGAGAAACGACCCGCTGACCGCCGCGCTGACGGCGGCCCGATACAACACCAGGGCCGTGGCGTCGTTCACGAGACTTTCCCCCTCCAGAATCGTGACGACTCGACGGGGAATGCGCAGCCTCCTGCTGATGGCCGTGGCGGAGACCGCGTCCGGCGGAGACACGATGGCGCCCAACGCGATCGCTTCGGCCCATCCCATGCCGGGCAGCAAGGCACGGGCCACTGCCGCGATGGATGCGGTCGTCACCAACACCAACCCAACGGCCAGCAACAAGATCGGACGCAGGTTGAGGCGAAAATCCCGCAACGACGTAAAGTAGGCGGCGGCCCACAGGATCGGCGGCAGGAACACGAGGAAGACGAGATCGGGATTGAGCGATACCCTAGGAAGGCCGGGAATCACACCCAGTGCGAGACCGCCGATCACAAGCAGAATCGGATACGGAATCCGGATCTTTTCGGCGATCGTCGTGAGGGCGAGGACCGCGGCGAGCAGCAAGATGATGACTTCGAGTTGATGGAGATTCTGCATGCACGACCTCGAAGGCAGGGCCGATGATGTTCTCCGTCCTGCGACGAAGCACCCGGCGCCCAAACCGGCCTGTGACGCCGCCGCTGCGCAACCCGTCCGTCAGCCGGGGCGGCGGGTACGGTCGGCCGGAGGACCGGGCTGAGCTGCTATAGCAAGGAGGACGGGAGGAAGCAAGGTCGAGAGGAACGGAGCGATCCACCCCGCCGGACGGATCGTCCCTGACCGGCCTGTGTCTGAGCTAGAGATGGAACGAGGCGCGGATCTGGCGAACGAGCTGCTCCGGGGTGTCGGCTGCATCGAGGAGGAGGGCATCCTGCGGCTCTTCGAGAGTCTGCAGCTGACTTTCGAGCAATGGGACCTTCATAAAGTGATCAGCACGGTGGAGCAGACGCTCTTGGAGCATCAGAGGCGAGGCCTTCAGATACACCAGATGGACCAGCCGCCGACGGCCGTCCAGCACAAAATTTCGATAGGCAGCTTTCAGCAAGGAGCAGGCCAGAACAACCTGTTTTCTCTCCGCCGTCCAACCGTCGATCGCGCTCCGTATCCGCTCAAGCCAAGGATACCGATCGGAGTCGGTCAGCGGTTGACCGGTTGACATCTTTTCAATGTTGAATTGGGAATGAAAGGAATCGCCGTCGATGAAGGTCCAATTCAGCTGCTGCGCGAGCTTCAGGCCGACGGTGGTCTTGCCGGCCCCTGCAACACCCATCACGATGATGACGCGCCCCTCTGCCGGCATGATCCGATGATACGTTGGTCGCCCCGCCTATTCATCCGTTCGCGGAGGTCGTGCTGCTCGAACCGCCGAGCCCCCTGGATCACCCTGCATACCCAAGTACGCAACCCCGAGATTCGGGCTGACGATTTCCGCGACTATGGCCTCGACGACCTCGAACAAACCGCGTTGCGCCAGCATGCCGCTGAGAGGCCGTCCACTTCCATATGGCGCATCACCGCCGACGTGCGCGCCGTCGGGACGCAAGAAAACACCGTGCGGTGTGGTCATTGACCATACCGACCGCCTGCATGTATGCGTAGATAATCGTGCTGCCGACGAAGCGGAACCCCCGTCGTTTGAGATCCTTGGACAGTGCATCGCTTTCCGTCGTCGATGTCGGGATCTTGCGGAGCGAGGTTCGCCGGCCTTGCTCTGGGACGCTCCCGACGAAGCGCCAGACGTAGGCGTCGAACGACCCGAACTCCCGCTGGACCGCCAAGAATGCCCGTGCGTTCGTAACGGCGGAGTCGATTTTCAGACGATTGCGGATGATGCGGACATCTTTGAGAAGCGCCGCCCGCTTTCGAGCATCGAACCGCGCCACTTTGGCAGGATTGAACCGAGCAAATGCCCGCCGATAGCCCTCACGGCGGAGCAGGATGGTTTCCCAGGACAGACCGGCTTGCGCCCCCTCCAGTTGCAACATCTCGAAGTGCGTTTGGTCATCGTGAACCGGCCTGCCCCACTCGTCATCGTGATAACGGATCAGGTGTGGTTTCTCGCCGACCCATTCGCAGCGGACTCGGGGCGCCATCGACGGCTTAATCGATGATCTCAACCTTTTTCCCCGTCGACTTCGCGCGCCCAAGACAGTCCGTGTCCGCTACGGAGCAGCGAAGCGTATCCAGCTCCGATTCATCCACGATTTCGACTTTCTTCCCCTGCGCCTTCGCCTGTTTGAGACAGCTCGTATCCGTCGCCACGCACTTGACGGAATCAGCCGGAGGGGCCGTGACCACGTTCACTTGCTTCCCCTGCTCCTTGGCCCGTTTCAGGCACTCCTGATCCGTCGCCACGCACTGAGCCGTCTCTTCCGTCTTGTTGAGCCCCTTATCGATCGTTTGGTCGATGCGCTGGTTCACGCGGTCCCGTGTCTTGCGTTCAGCGCTGCCCTTCGCCTTGTCGAAGAGTCCTTCGATGATGCCCTCTGCCTGCACGGCCGATGCCCCGTACAACAGACCGCACAACATGAACATTCCCAGTCGACGGCTTACCATCATCTTCCCTCCTTCTGCTCCAGCGTGAATGGAGGAATTTCTGCCAGCAGCGCCACTCTACCATATCGTTTTGGCGTAGAAACAGACAGGACCCCGGATGTCGCTCCGACAGAACCCACCGGGAGCCGCGCGATGGGACCCGCAGTCCGATTCGCAACAGCCGGTTTGTCCGCCGTCGGGGCTCCGAATTGGAGTGTGCGTTCTCGCGTTCGGTAAGGGCAGGCAGTGCTAGACCGGCACGGGCACCGGGGGATCAGCTAAAATTGAACGTAATGATAGGGACCAAACGTACGTCGGCAACCGACCAGAAAATATTCGCCGACCGATGGGACCTGAACGGGCTTGACCCAGCGGACGTCAAAGACCAACAGCGTCTTTCGCCCGAGCCCTTGGGATGTATGCACTTCCAGCATCTTGGTCGGCATCGGAGCGCGGTCCATAAGGAGAAGGATTCCCTCCCGACTGTGATCAAGCGCGACGGTTTCTCCCACTTGAGTGGTCGAAGAGAATTCGCCCGGCGACTCACTGGCCTCATAGGAACAGTGCTTCCACTGCTCTACACGCGGCTCCCGACGACGTTCCCCTTCGTCCTTTGGGGCCGCACTGACGCGCACCGAGCCGCGCCGTAATCCGGGCTGGCGAACCGCCTGCTCGATGCGCACCCGATGCCGGTCAAAAAAATCACTGATCACGGTGTTGCTACCGTCTCTCTTTAGACGGGGGATTATGCCGCATTCAAACCGGTCAAGCAACCCTCGCCGACGAGGGGATGAACCGACCGCCTCACCCTCTCGGCGAGTGTTAGTGGTACCGAACTCTGCGCTCGGCAATTCATCCATGCGGAGAGGATCCGGTCTTGTTGTCTCGACAAGCGGACTCGCGGGGAGGCATCATTTGTGGTAGCGTGACCGCAAACCTGCACGCCGTGACAGGGGGACTGACTTGACCAATCGATTGTCGTCCTGCCATGAACCTGATACAGGGGAACGCGCGAATACCGGAAACGACGACGCGGAACGGCATCGAGCACTGAGGCTGGATAGAGCGCAAGCCCTTGAAACAAGGAGATCCCACATGACCCAACCGACCGCTCAACAGGTGATCGACTCACAGCGACAGGACTGGAATCGCGTGGCCTCCGGGTGGGAGAAATGGGACCAGTTCTTCGAGGACCAAATGGCCTATGTGAACCACCGCCTGATCGGTGATGCCCGCATCAAACAGGGACAGCGAGTGCTGGATCTCGGATCCGGCACCGGTTATCCGGCACTCTTGGCGGCTGAAACGGTGGGGACGGCGGGAAATGTGACCGGCATGGACGTGGCCGAGCAGATGCTCGAGGCGGCTGGCCGCAAAGCGACGCGGTTGGGTCTTACCAATGTCACGTTCCAGCCGGGCGATGTCACACATCTCCCATTCGACGCCGAGCTATTCGATGCCGTCACCAGCCGATTTTGCCTGATGTTTCTTCCGGAGATTCCCAAAGCCGCAGCAGAAATCCGGCGGGTCTTGAAGCCCGGCGGATGGGTCGCGGCAGCTGTCTGGTCGACGGCCGACAAAAATCCTTCCATTCGCCTTGCCATGGAGACAATCAAAGACGTCGTTTCCGTTCCACCGCCGGATCCATCCGCTCCTGGAATTTTCCGGCTGGCCAAACCCGGCGAGCTGGCCGACATGTTTCAGCGCACCGGATTGGTCGATGTGGCGGACCAGGAATTCCTCGGTGAGTGGTCTTATGCCTCGGAAGATCACTATGTCAAAAGCCTGCTGGAGCTTGCCGCGCCGATCCAGAATCTCATGGCGTCCCTCTCATCGACGCAGGTGGAGGAGATCACGCGCCGGTTGATCCGAACGGTCGCGGCTTACCGGCGCGGCGATCGGCTGACCTTCCCCATCGCGGCCCGGATAGTGGCGGGGCGAAAACCGTCATGAGCCGCACCTGGTCGGTGCCGGTACCGATGGTGCTGACGCTGGACGAAATTCGCCGCGTTGCGTCTATCTCCGACTCTGTGCCCGCCGCGCCCCGTACAACAGGGTCGGGGTCGTGATGGACGCGAAGACGCACCGAGGGGTCTGCCGGCTGGTCGGATGGACCCTGTGCCTGCTTGTCGCCACGGCTTGGGCAGCGAACGATCCGGCGGTGCCGTTGCTCTGGCGCGAGATGAGCGACCAGGCCTCACAAGGGCGGCCCTTTCCGCCCAAGAAGCCCTGGGTCATCCGCGAACGGGAGATCGTCCTCGACCCCCAGCTCTTGGCGCTCTTGAAAAACGCCGCCGCGAGGCCAATTCCTCCGATTGCGATCGACTTGTTTCACGGCCACGCCTATGAGCTCGATGTCAGTTCCAGCCTGGCACGTCTGTCGGACATCTCAACGGTGCGAGGCTCGCTGAAGCATGTGCCGAAGGGGAGTTGGTCGTTGATCATCAGCGGAAACGTGGTGAACGGCACGGTGCAGGTCGGAGACCGACTCTACAAAATTGAGCATGTGTTCAACGGACGACATCGGCTTCTGGAAGTCGACCCGGCCAAGATGCCGCCGGACTAGCCCCCAAGCGGGCGCGGTCCATCCAGCCGGGAGGAGCCACACATTATGGCGACACATCCCATGCTATGGACGATCGGCCATTCGACCAGATCGAGCGATGCATTCATGGCCGCCCTGCGCGCCTGGAGGATTGAGCAACTCGCAGATGTGCGGAGTATTCCTCGCTCGCGCCACAATCCGCAGTTCAACGCCGAGGCCCTGACCGCCGACATGACGCGGGCGGGCATGATCTACGTCAGAATGCCGGGACTCGGAGGCTTGCGGAAACCGTGGAAAGATTCGTTCAACAAGGGGTGGCGGAACGCCAGCTTTCGTGGGTATGCCGACTACATGCAAACCGATCAGTTCGCGACGTCACTGGAGGCGCTCATGACGGAGGCCGCTCGACGTCGTACCGCCATCATGTGCGCGGAAGCCGTCCCCTGGCGCTGCCATCGCCTCTTGATCGCCGACACCCTGTTATCGCGGGGGTGGGCGGTTTACCACATCTTGTCGGACACCAATCTTCAACCGCACACACTGACCCCTTTCGCAAAGCTCGAATCCGGAACAGTGACCTACCCCGCACCGTCCAATTCCACCGAGACTCCATCTCTCTTCTAAATCCTTCAGACAGGTGTCACGCTCCAACTCGGTCCGGCCTATCCCTCCCCCAACATACAACGGAAGCAGACTCTTCCTGCAATGGAACCGCTCTCGGGTGATGGCTGTGACTTCACCGACCTTCGTGGCTTGCCCAGACGACGGCAGGTCTGCTAAGGTGACCCGCGAAGTTAACTCGGTAGGATCCGCTGAATACCCTGCATGGCGTGGGACCCCAAAGATCCTTGGAGCAAGAGAAGCGACCCGCTTGAGGATGTCCTGCGGCAGGCGCAGTCTCAACTCAGAAATTTCCTGCCCTCCGGCGGCTTTCGGAATATTCTGCTCGCGGGATTGCTGATTTTCCTGGTCTGGCAGAGCGCCTTCATCGTCGGTCCCGATGAAGAAGGTGTTGTGAAGCGTTTCGGCATCCCCGTGCGAACCCTTGGCCCCGGCCCTCACCTGAAGATTCCTCTTATCGAAACGGTGCTCCAGCCGAAAGTCGCGAAGCTCCATCGCGTCGAGATCGGATTTCGCACCGATCGGCAAGCTCGCCAGCAGATGATTCCCCAGGAAGCCCTCATGCTGACGGGAGACATGAACATCCTCGCCATCGAATTCATCGTGCAATACAAGATCAAGGAAGCCGCCGACTATCTGTTCAACGTGGCGGACATCCATGACACCATCGGCAAGGCAGCGGAAGCGTCGATGCGCGAAGTGATCGGCAAGAGTAAGATCGACGAAGCCCTGACAACGGGCAAGGCTCAGATTCAGCAGGATACTCAAGATCTGTTGCAGCGGATTCTGGATCAATACCAAGCCGGCGTGCAGATTGCGGCAATCCAGCTCCAAGATGTAGACCCCCCCGAGGCGGTGGCGGCGGCCTTTAAGGATGTGACAAACGCCAAGGAAGACCGCGAGAAACTGATTAATCAGGCAGTGGGCTATCGGAACGACATTCTGCCCAGGGCAAAAGGCGAAGCGGCCCAAACGGTCAACCAAGCCAAAGGTTACGGCCAAGCCCGCCTGAACCGAGCTCAAGGTGAGGCAAACCGGTTCCTGGCGACCTTAAAGGAATACAACCAAGCCAAGGACACGATCAGCAAGCGGATCTACATCGAGACCCTGGAAGAGATTCTTCCCAAGGTTGAGAAAATCATCATCGATGGGAAGGCGGGAGAACGGGTACTCCCGTATCTGCCGCTCGACCGTCAAGCCAAGAAGGCTTCGCCGTCGCCGGAAGGAGTCAAACCGTGAGCAAGCAGGGCTTGACCGTCGCGATGCTCGCCGTGCTGTTCGCGTTGTTTGTGCTGGGCGCCTCCCCCTTGTTCGTGGTCGACGTCACCCAGACAGCCATCGTCGTGCAGCTTGGGAAGCCCATCCGTACCGTGACGGAACCAGGCTTATATGTGAAGGTGCCCTTCGCGCAGGAAGTCACCTATTTTGACAAGCGGTTGCTAGATTATGATTCCGACGCGCAAGACGTGATCACCCAAGACAAGAAAACGTTGCTCTTGGACAATTTTGCCAAATGGCACATCACCGATCCTCTGAAGGTGTATCAGAATTTCCAAAGCCAGCGCGGAGCGCTGCAGCGGCTGCATGACATCATTTACTCGGAGCTTCGGGTGGAATTGGGCAGACACGATCTACTCGAGATCGTATCAACCGCTCGCGCCGAGCTCATGCGGGTCGTGACACAACGGGCAAACGAAAAGGCCTCGGCCTACGGCATTGCGATCCAGGATGTGAGGATAAAACGAGCGGACCTTCCCCAGGAAAATGAGAAGACCGTCTTCCAGCGTATGCAAGCGGAACGGGAACAACAGGCCAAGCAGTACCGAGCGGAAGGGGCCGAAGAGGCGCAAAAAATCCGGTCCGACGCGGAGAAGGACAAAGAGATTCTGCTCGCCCAAGCGTATAAAGAATCGGAGGAAATCCGCGGAGAGGGAGACGCCAAGGCCTTTCGCATCTACGCCGACGCCTATCGGCAAGACCCGAAATTTTTTGATTTTACCCGATCGATGGAAGCATACAAAAAATCCTTGGACGACAAGACCACCTTGGTTCTAAGCCCCGACTCAGAGTTCTTCCACTATCTCAAACAACGCTGACGACGGCTAAGAAAGCCCGATGATCGCCCCGCTCCGGCCGTCGACATCGATCCGTTCTCCAGCGGGTTTCTTGGGCAGTCCCGGCATCAGCTGAATTCCCGAACACACCGCCGTCAGAAATCCCGCGCCGGCGAGTAACCGCAGCTCCTTGATCGGCAGAGTGAAGCCGGTCGGTCGCCCTTTTAGCGTAGGATCATGAGAGAGCGACAGCGGAGTCTTGGCCATGCAGATGGGGAGCTGACCGTATCCGAGGCGGGCTGCAAGCTCAATTTGCTGCTCAGCGGCGGCCTCGTAGGATACGGCGCCCGCCCCATACATCGCAGCGGCGATTGTCTCGATCTTTTTCTTGATCGGCCAAGCCAGTTCGTACAGGTGTGAAAACGATGCGGGTTGGTTAGCGGCAGCGATCACTGCATGAGCCAGAGCTTCAGCCCCCTTTCCCCCGTCGAACCAGTGGGTTGAGACGGCTGCGTCGGTGGCTCCGACCTTCTTGGCTCGTTCTCGGACCCATTCCAGCTCGTCCCGAGAATCGCCGCTGAAGGCATTCACCGCCACGACGACCGGAACTCCGTGCGTTCTCACGTTGGCGATATGCTGCTCCAAGTTGGCAAACCCCTTTTCAAGCGCGTCCATGTTGGGACCGGTCAACGACGATGGCAACGGCTGCCCGGACTTGACGGTTCCGCCGGTGCCGTGCAGCTTGAGCGCCCGTAACGTCGCCACCACGACCGCCGCCGCCGGTTTGTGACCGGAGACCCGACATTTGATGTTGAAGAACTTTTCTGCGCCGAGTTCGCTCCCGAATCCCGCTTCCGTCACCACATACTCGGCGCAGCGTAATGCAATCGCATCGGAGAGAATCGAGCAATTTCCATGGGCGATGTTTCCGAAGGGTCCTGTGTGAACGAACGCAGGAGTGCCCTCCAACGTTTGCACTACGTTCGGTAACAACGCGTCATTGAGCAGCGCCACCATGGATCCCACGCAATGGAGATCCTTCGATGTCACAGGCTTCCCGTCCTTCGTCAGACCCACAGTCACTCGGCTGAGCCGATGCCGCAGATCCTCCCGATCGGTGGCGAGAGCAAGAATCGCCATGACTTCGGAAGCTTCCGATATCACAAACTGGCCCTTTGGGGATTGAACCCCTGTGCCCAATATCAACTCTCGTAGTGCGCGATCGCTGATTCCCGACGTGCGCGGCCATGAAATACGCTCAGGATCGATACGCAGTGCATTGCCGTGAAAGATGTGATTATCGACGAACGCGGAGAGCAGATTGTGGGCGGCAGATACCGCATGAGCATCGCCGGTAAAATGAAGGTTGATCTGCTCCATGGGGACGACCTGTGCGCGTCCTCCACCCGTTCCGCCTCCCTTAATCCCGAACACAGGACCGAGAGAAGGCTCTCGAAGGGTCACAACGGCGCGATGCCCGAGACGACACAGTCCCATGGTCAATCCTATGGAAGTCGTCGTCTTTCCCTCTCCCAGAGGTGTGGGGTTTATGGCTGTGACCAGCACATAGCGAGCTTGAGGTCGATGTTTGAGCCGTTCCAATGCCGCGAGAGAAACCTTCCCCATGTGTCTTCCGTGGGGATGGATTTCATCTGGAGAAAGACCGAGAAGCTTGCCGATTTCTTGAATAGGGAGAGGTTTCGTGAGCCGAGCCGGGTCTGCGTCATTCATACGATTCTATCCGCTGTTCGCTTGTTCTCTGAGTCGCCGACGCGGTGACTCCTTCTGAACTTGTGTCGTCAAAAAATGAGCGCGCTACGAATGTCGGAGATTCGTAGCGCGCCATATCGGGAAAGCCTGGGGCCTCTATCCCCGGTTATCCTAGTCGAGAATGTATTTCGTCGGGTCGAAGGTTTGACCGTTTACTTTGACCATGTAGTGGAGGTGCGGACCTGTGGCCAAGCCCGTGCTGCCCACCAGACCCACCACATCACCTCGCTTAACACGTTGCCCTTCCTTAACAAGAGCTTTTGCAAGGTGACCATAGAGAGTCTCGATTCCAAACCCGTGATCCAGCTTCACAAGGTTCCCGAGCTTCGAATCAAATGCGACGGTTGTGACCCGTCCCTGGGCGGGAGCCTGGACCGGCGCGTTCGCCGCGGCCCCAATATCAAGACCGTCATGCCAAGCTGGCTTCTCGGTAAATGGAGAAACACGGGGCCCAAAGCCGGATGTCACCCACCCTCTGACAGGCCAGATGGACGGAGTGGCGGCCCATCGGGATGATTTCTGTTCGGCAGCCAGAGACAGTTCCTGAAGAGCTTGCTCCTGGACGCTGGCCTCACGTGACAACCAATCGATCCCTTGTTTCACCACGGCGAGCAGTTCGTGTTCATCGAGCTCAGACTGGGCCGCGAGGTTTTTGGCCTGATTGAGCGCCCCGGTCTCATCCGCGTCCGAGAGTTGAAAGCCGGCATTGCCCTTGGGGGAGGCCGCTGGGGACACCGAATTCCCATCCGGAAGCGGCACATCCTCACCGCCTCGACCATTCGCCACATCTCCGGTTTTCGGTGTCTCTATGCCAAGCATGACACGAAGCCGCTGATTCACTTCTTTCATACTGCTGAGTCGCTTTTTTAGATCATCGATGGCGGTCGAGAAGGCGGCGGTTTGCTGACGGGCACTCATGGCCTCGGAGCGGAAGGCTGAGAGCTCCCAAACTTCGCCTGTCCTGATGACGTAATGCGAGAGGACTAAAAGGTCGGCGATAATAAATAAACCGCATACAATCAATAGCTTACGAACAAACTTCCGTGGGAAGCTGAAGCGCAACGGCTTCGCTGTGGACCCGCGAAAGATCACAACGGTATAGGAATCACTATTCTCTGCGCCGGTCATTTGTCCCATAAGCGTCACCCCTGGTTCTAAGGGGCCGTCCCTCAACCTTACAGCTCCGTTCGAGTGTACCCATGCGGGCGCCTTCGGTCAACCATCAATTTTGTTTCGACCGATTTGCCTGAGCAAAAATCCATGCCAGATATGGAGGAAACCCGTATCTCAATGAAATACCAATAATTTCAGGCACTTCATAGGGATGAAGCGCCTTGATCGCCCTCTCCAACATGGGGTAGCCGGCAGCCGTGGTCTTCATGATGATCAGTACTTCGCTCTCCTGAACCATCTTTCCCTTCCACTCGTAAATGGACTTGACCCTATCTATGACCGTTGCACAGGCCACCAGTCGCTTTTTTACCAGTGTTTTTGCCATCCTCGACGCAAGCTTACGATCTGGAACCGTTGTTAAGACAATCAAACAAGCCATGGATTGCTTAGCCATGAGTATTTCGAGTTTCCCAGTGTTTCAAAGGGATCTGGATGAATTCGAACCAGACCCAGGAAGCAACGAAGCGATATTTAAAAGCAAATACGTGTACTTATGAGTTTCATGCCCTGCCTAACCCAAAGAGGTTGGGCCTAGTCGCTCATGAGTGGGCGACATGCCGTCAAGTCGCAATTTCAGTTTTCGCAGCTCACGTATCCTGGAGACCGAGTACCGACTTCGGATTGACAGGCGTTTTGCGCATCCATATGATCTGGTCATTCCAATGAGGAGGAGGTAATCGCACCAATGAATTTCATGATCACCCCGCAAGAGTTGAAATCTCGCCTGGACAAACAGGATCCGTTGGTTCTGCTCGATGTGCGTGAGCAGTGGGAGTATGATCTGGCCAAAATCGACGGGTCAATGCTGATTCCCCTCTCCGCCCTGCCACACTCTCTGTCACGGTTGGATCGAAACACGGAGATCATTGCAATCTGCCATCATGGAATGCGAAGCGCCGATGCGACGGGTTTTCTTGCGCAGCAAGGATTCACCAAGGTCAAGAATCTTGTCGGAGGGATCGATGCTTGGTCGACACAAGTCGACGGGACCGTTCCTCGCTACTGAACCGTACCGCTGCCGATGGAACGGACTACTCTAACCCATTCGCTCCCTGAAATGTATAACTCACGACTTCATCTGACAGACAGCGAGTCCTCACCGGGTTTAGGCCGCTAACATTTTCTCCTTGGCCAGTGGCACACTATCGAGAAACGTCTGCATCGGTGTCTTGCCATAGCACCAGCGCCCTTGGTGGGGGCGCTGCTCGTTGTACTCCTGGATCCACGCATCCAAGTCAGCCTGGAGGTCCTCCAGCGTTCGATAGATCTTCTTGCGGAGCGCCACGCGGTAAAACTCGTTCAACATGGTCTTGTGGAACCGTTCACAGATCCCGTTGGTCTGGGGATGCCGCGTCTTGGTGCGCGTATGATCGATGTTCTCCACGGCCAGATAGAGTTCGTACTCATGGCGCTCCGGAGTTCCACAGTATTCCGTGCCGCGATCCGTGAGCACACGGTTCAGCGGAATGGCATGCTGCTCGAAGAACGGCAAGACCCGATCATTGAGCAATTCCGCGGCCGTCACCGGCGTCTTGCGGTCGTACAGCTTCGCAAATCCCACCTTGCTGTAGGTATCGATGAAGGTTTGCTGGTAGATGCGGCCGACGCCCTTCAAGGTGCCGACGTAGAACGTATCCTGCGCGCCGCAGTAGCCGGGACATTCGCTCTCAAATTCGCCGTGGGCCTCTTTGTCCGCCGTCGCCTTCTCCAGCGCCACGACTTGGGCCTCGGTAAGCACCAGTCCCGCTTGGGCTACCTTCGCTTCCAGTGCCTTTAAGCGTTTCCGCATCGTTGCGAGATCATGGCGGAGCCAGATACAGCGCACGCCCGCTGGGGAGATGGACAGCGCCTGCTTGCGCAGTTCATTCGCCACGCGGGCTTGTCCCCACGCGGGTTGCTCAATAGCGATCTGCACGATGGCCTGTTCCACCTCGGGTGCCACCCGATTCTTGAGGAGCGGCTTCTGCCGCGAAATCTCTTGAAGCGCGGCCTCGCCGCCGGTCTCGTAGAGTTCCTTGAATCGATAGAAACTATCGCGGCTATACCCCATCAGCTGGCAGGCTTTGGAGACATTGCCGAGCTGCTTCGCCAGTTCCAGCACGCCGACTTTCGTCTTAATGATCTTTTGTTCCGTCGTCATGGTCCTCGCTCCTTTCGTGAAGAGGGAGGACTCTAGCTGACTGTCAGATTAAGTTCTAGCTTCCACACCTGAAATAGTCAACCGTTCGCTTGAGGCCGTCGCTCAAGCTCATCTTCGGTTCCCACGAGAGTTCATGACGAAGCTTTGACGCGTCGATAACGCTCCGCGCCTGTTCCCCTTTTTTGGCAGGCCCGTGGAGTTCTTTACAGGTAGAGCCTGTGTGTTGCACCAGAATCCGGAATAGATCGTTGATGGACGTTTCGACACCGGTCCCCACATTGTAGGTACCCGCCGTTTCCTGACCCATCACCGCCAAATTGGCCTCTACGACGTCCTCCACAAAGACGAAGTCCCGTGTTTGTCGTCCATTGCCGTTGATTACAGGCTGTTCATTATTCAAGAGCTTTTGAATGAAAATGGCTACGACCCCCGCTTCTCCTTCGGGATCCTGTCGGGGCCCGTACACATTGGCATAGCGAAGGTTCACCACTTGGACCCCGCCCACGCGCTCGTAATACGACAAGTATTGCTCCCCGCAGAGTTTGCTGAGACCGTATGGCGATAACGGCTTGGTCGGATGCGACTCCGGCGCAGGGAAAACATCTTGCTCCCCGTAGATGGCTCCACCTGATGACGAAAAGACGACCCTCCTCACCCCATGCTTGACCGCCTGCTGGAGAATGTTGAGCGTTCCCAGCACATTGACTTGTGCGTCGAAAACGGGATCTTCGACGGACTTGCGGACATCCATTTGCGCGGCCAAATGCATAACGACATTGGGGCGCTCGTTCCGGAACACACGCTCCAGGCGCCAACCCTGGATGTCGGTCTTGTAAAATCGTGCAGCCCGGTTGAGGTTGCGCCGCTTCCCGGTCGACAAATTGTCGACGACAACCACTTCATGCCCCTCCTGAATGAGTCGATCGACTATGTGAGACCCGATAAAACCCGCCCCTCCGGTCACCAGCACTTTCATGCATCCCCCCCTCGTCCACGCGCATGATCGTCCGATCGAGCGCTCATCTTACTACGATACTCAAAGGCCACAAGAATTTCTCGATTTCCTTTGCGGCCTTTCACTGCCGACTCCTGCATGCCGAGAGCGAGAAGTCCGATGCCGGCCGCTCGGTCCATCACTTTTCTCGTTACGTCTGCGCGCTGTCCATCGTCCCGAACAATTCCTCCGGATCCGACCTTCCCCTTCCCCACCTCAAACTGCGGCTTGACCAGGGCGACGACGCGTGCGCCGTCTTGAAGGAATCGCACGACGCTCGGGAGCACGAGATTCAGGGAGATGAATGAAACGTCGATCACCGCCAGTTGGATCAACTCCGGAACCAGCGACGGGTCGAGGTATCTGATGTTGGTCCGCTCCAGAAGCACAAGTCGCGTATCCTGTCTCAACTTCCAAGCAAGCTGCCCATATCCGACGTCTACCGCGTAGACTTTGGCGGCACCCTTTTGCAAGAGACAGTCGGTAAACCCTCCGGTCGAGCAACCGACGTCGAGGCAGATCGCCCCACTCGGATCGATCGAAAACGCCTCCAAGACAGGAGCCAACTTTTCCCCGGCGCGGCTGACAAAGGGAGCCTGTTTGCAGATTTCGATGCGGGCGTCACGAGCGATCAGCTTCGCCGGCTTGTCAACGACGCTTCCGTCGACAAGAACACCTCCGGCCAGCACGGTTCTGACGGCATTTTCGCGACTGGGAGCCAGCCCCTGGGATACCAGCAATATGTCTAACCGTTCGCGAGGAGAATGCGTAGAAGAAGCCATTGAACGGCGGGCACACACAGAAAGACCTGAGACCGCTACTGACCTTTGGATCTTAAAGACGAAGCACTATCCTCGATGTCTTGGGTAAAGGCATGAAGTCGTTTCTTTCCGTTCTGCTCCTGGACCAGCACCTCGACCTTGCGCTCCGCATCCTCGAGAATCTTTAGACAGTTCTTGGAGAGACGGATCCCTTCCTCGAAAATCTTCAGAGATTCGTCAAGAGGAAGATCGCCTTTCTCCAATTCTCCGACGATCGCCTCCAAACGAGCGATTGCCTGTTCAAACTTCACACTCACAACCCCCTTGTTCACCACACGATGCCGCCATTATAGCACTCCCCTCAGGGTTTCAAACTGTTCCGTCCGGCAGCACGCCCTTGACCAAACAGTTCAACTTCCCGTCCACCAAACGGACCGCGATGCCCTCGCCAACTCGTGCGTCCTGAGTCCGTTTGAGTATAGATCCATCCGACATTCTCGTCAGCAAGCCGTACCCGCGCCCGAGAACGGCCAAGGGACTCAAACTGTTCAAACGCGCGACCGTCGCTTCAATGCGTCGCCTTCTTTGCGCCGCCAACACGCACGCCTGACGTTCCAATCGCTTGAACACAAGAGGCATCATGGCAAGGTTGCGCTTCACGATGAGGAACGGGCTCAGCTTGCCCAACTCACGATCCGTTTGGCGCACCCGATCACCTTCCGCCAAGACTCTGGATCGAACCTTCTCGATGAGACAGTCCGTCATGTCATCCATCTGTTGAGTCTTCTCTCGAATACGAAACTGAATACAGGACAATCCTTTGGAGCTGGAGTCCAACCGCCGATGCTCCGACGAACAGTGCCTTGCCATGGCCCTCTCAAGCCTTACCGTAAGGCCATCGAGATTTTCCAACACCTCAGAGAAGACCGGCACGACCATTTCTGCCGCGACGGAAGGGGTCGGAGCGCGGAGATCTGCGGCGGCATCCGTCAGAGTCATGTCGATTTCATGACCAACCGCCGAGACAACGGGGATTCTGGACGCCGCGACGGCTCGTACGACCGCTTCCTCATTGAACGTCCACAGATCTTCCAGGGACCCCCCGCCTCGTCCCAGGATAATAACCTCTGCCGCGCCCTGAGCGTTCAGCAGATCCAAGGCTTCGGCGATCTGCTGGGCCGCCGGTTCACCTTGAACCTGTACCGGGGCGATGATGATATGTAGAGTCGGCCACCGTCGACTGAGCACGGACAGGATATCCTTGAGCGCCGCCCCACCGAGCGAGGTGACCACACCTACCGTTCGCGGAAATCTTGGAAGCGGCTTCTTCCGCAGAGGATCGAAGAGGCCCTCAGCGGACAGACGTGCCCTCAATTGATCGAACGCGACCTGAAGCGCGCCGACACCTTTGGGCTCGACCGCCTCCATGAGTATCTGGTACTCCCCTCTGGGTTCGTAGACGGTCAAGCGACCTCGCACGATGACGTGCATCCCGTTTTGCAAGGCAAAGCGCATGCGCACCGCACTTGAGCGAAACAACACCGCCCGTATCTGACTCCTCTCATCCTTCAGAGTACAATACATATGACCCGATGCAGGCGTACGCAAGTTTGAGATTTCACCCTCCACCCACACGTCTTGAAAGACGCCCTCGAGCGAAGCGCGAATGACGCTCGTAAACTCCGATACGGTGAGAACGGATCCCGAAGGAAGGATGCTTGATTTGTAGAGTATCGTCGTCACTATCCGTCAATCGAGGATACGAATCCGTTCAATGGAAAGCGCCTTCCCGATACGCGCGTCCACATCGATGAGTGCGGCACAGAAGACAACAGGTCCGGCGGCCACCTCAAAGCGCCGCGGCATGCCGGTCAAAAACTTCTCGATCGCGAGTTCTTTCTTCACACCGATGACTCCGTGAAGCGGCCCCGTCATGCCGATATCGGTCAGATAGGCCGTACCCCGAGGCAAGATCTGCTCATCGGCTGTCTGCACATGCGTGTGGGTCCCGACCACGGCCGTCGCCTCACCGTCCAGGAAATGTCCCATGGCCATCTTCTCGGACGTGGCTTCGGCATGCATATCCACAACGACGGCCGCAACCCGCTTCCTGAGCTTGGCCATCTCTCGCCTGGCCACCTGAAACGGACAATCCAACGTCGGCATGTACGCACGCCCCATTAACTGCAAGATGCCCAACTCCTCACCGCCGGAAGTTTGGACGACCACGCTGCCCTGTCCCGGCACACCATCGGGATAGTTGGCCGGGCGCAAGAGACGCCGCTCCCGCGGGAAATAGTCAAGAATTTCCCGCTTATCCCACGCATGATTCCCCGTGGTGATGGCGGAAAGGCCCGCTTTAAACAGCTCTTCCGCCAACTCAGGGGTAATCCCAAATCCGCCCGCGACGTTTTCTCCATTACCGATGACCACGTCGATCTGTCGCTGGGCGACGAGCCGAGGCACCATACGGGCGACGGCGCGGCGTCCAGGCTCTCCCATGATGTCGCCGATGTACAGGATCTTCACTTGGCGTACTCGATGTACCGGCTTTCTCGGATCACGGTCACCTTGATCTGACCGGGATAGGTCAGCTCTTGCTCGATCTTTTTTGCCAAATCGCGCGACAACTGGAAAGACTCATTATCGGTGACGTCCTCCTGGCGAACGATCACCCGGATCTCCCGACCTGCCTGTATGGCGTAGGCCTTTTGCACACCTTTCTGAGCATGAGCCAAGGATTCCAGCTTCTCCAGTCGCTTGACGTAGGACTCCAGCGCTTCGCGCCTCGCCCCAGGTCTTGCCGCAGAAAGCGCCTCGGCTGCAGCCACCAGAACCGATTCCGGACAAATCGGCTCCACCTGCTCGTGATGAGCGGCGATCGCATTGACGATCTTCTCGCTTTCACCGAACTTCTTCGCGATTTCCGCCCCCAACATGGCATGCGGTCCTTCCTCCTCGTGACTGACCGCTTTGCCGATGTCGTGCAGCAGCGCCCCCCGTCTTGCCAAACGGACATCCAAGCCGAGTTCAGAGGCCATCATGCCGCAGATGTACGCCGCCTCTCGGGCATGGTATAGATTGTTCTGCCCGTAGCTGGTGCGGTATTTGAGTCGTCCGAGGACTTTGATCAGCTCCGGATGAAAGTCCGCCAGGCCGAGCTCGAAGATGATTTTTTCGGCTTCCTCGTACATCAACTTGTCGATCTCGACCTTGACCTTTTCGACGATCTCCTCGATCCTCGTTGGATGGATTCTCCCATCCTGCATCAAACGTTCCAACGACACCTTAGCGATTTCTCGGCGCAACGGATCGAACCCCGAGATGATCACCGCTTCGGGGGTTTCGTCGATAATCAGATCAATCCCCGTCGCGGCCTCGATCGCCCGAATGTTCCGGCCTTCGCGCCCGATGATGCGCCCCTTCATAGCGTCGTTTGGAATCGGCACGACGGAAATCGTGGATTCCGACACATAATCGCGAACAACCCGCTGGATTGAACCCGTGATGATCTCGCGGGCCTCCCGTTCAGCATTTTCCCTTGCTTCCTCGAGCGTCCTCTTGGCTATGCCGGCCGCCTCCAGTCTGACCTGGCTTTCCATCTCAAGCAACAATTGCTTCCTGGCTTCATCGGCCGTCAGCCCTGCCACCCGCTCCAGCGCCTCCCGGTGGTCTCTTTCCGCTTGAGCACAGGCTACCTCCTTGACACCGAGCTTTTCTTCGCGTTTCGTGAGATCCAGCTCGCGCTTCTCCGCCTCACCATCCCGCTTATCGATCGCCGCGCTCCGTTTGTCGATCGCCTCTTCTCGCTGAACCAGACGCTTTTCTGCCGCAGAGAGCTCGGCCAATCGACCTTTCTGCTCTTTTTCAAGTTCCGCCTTTGACTGAAAAATCAAGTCTTTGGCCTCAAGCTTGGCTTCACGGACGATGTTTTCGGCCTCGCGCTGCGCATTCTGCGTCAGATGACGGGCCTGGTCCTCCTGCTGAGCCCTCTTGGCTCCGTCGGACATTCTCCGAATCAGCTCGTAGATCCCGATTCCTGCTCCCGCACCCACCACAACTATCAAGATGTACATGACCAGTGACGTAGACATGGGACTAGCCCCTTTCCAGTCGAGGGCAAGCGTGGTCGCCGCCTCGCATCGTATGTAGATCGCGGTCGGAGCTGAAAGGAGGATGTTTCTTAAGAGGTGACTACGAGCAGAGACTACGGCCGAACGGAACGATGGGTTGCCCCATCATTCGGGGAATGGGCTCCACGGAGATGGACGTATTGCTGGGTTGATTCGGACGCCTCGTTCCCGGAGAGGGAATCCTCTCACAGTTCCACCATATCGGCTGGCTTTCCTTACTGCGTGCGAGGTTCGCACCTGAAGTGGCAGCGGAATCAAGCTGACCCCGTTGCTCACCGTCCCAACCGATACAACGAACTCTATGATTCGAGCGAGTATGGCCAGAATGTTGGCCAAGAAAGGAACAAGGCTCTGCACACCACAACTTTTTTTCAACTCCGCCAGCATGGCAATTCTGACGTCCATTCCTGCGGTATCGATTCGTATCCCCGAGTGCTTCCCCGGTTCGAAGTTCGCCTCAGTCAATACTCCTAGCCCCAATTGCCTCCCTACAGTCAACGTCACGATAACAAAGGGTTACGGATTTTTGCAAGCTGATTCATCGGAACAGCGATGTGGGAACCTGCTCCTCAATCGATT
The DNA here is from genome assembly GCA_047150005.1 of Nitrospira sp. Taxonomy (GTDB): domain Bacteria; phylum Nitrospirota; class Nitrospiria; order Nitrospirales; family Nitrospiraceae; genus Nitrospira_C. Next base: position 1,003,851 of record AP038806.1, read on the forward strand.
CCATCAGCGTCATCATACGCCGTTCCACAACCGCCTCCCCTTCCGTCCGCTTCTTCTCCGCCTCGAACAGCTGGTGAGCGAGATTGACCGCCGTCAACACGGCCAATTTCGAGGGCGTCGTTGTATTCAACCCTTCGGCCAAATGGCGCATTTGCGCGTCCACGAAGCTCGCCAGCCGACGAATGTAGTCTTCGTCGGCCTCTCCCCGAATTGCATACCGCTGGCCATAGATCTCGACGTACGTGGTCTTAGTCAAGGGCCACCTCCTTGCGGTCCTCCATGCATTCCAACAGCTCGATTTCCCCTAATACTTTCTCCACCCGTGCCTTGATGTCCAAACGTTCGCGTTCCCACCGCTTATTTGAATCGCTTTGTTCAGCCAGTCGTTCCCGCAGAGATTTGACATCGTCTTCAAGAGCCGTGTTCTTTTTCTTCAGTTCTTGCACGAGCCTAACGAGATCCTTGACACGAGTCTCAAGCGCATCGAGTCGATCCATTGCCATCGGTTGATACTCCCAGAAACCACAATAGGTTGCGGGGCACTATAGAAACTTGCCCAGATCTTGTCAAGAAACCCGCTCCGAGTCCGGAAGCTTTGAGGCGCTTGCCAGGCGAATGTATTCCCGATAACTCCGCAGTACGCGCTTCACATACTGCCTGGTCTCCTGGTAGGGAATCATTTCAACAAATTCGTCCTGACTGTACGTTCCATGCTGATCGCGCCATGAATTGACGACCACCGGTCCCGCATTGTAGGCCGCAATGGTATAGACCAGGTTGCCGGAAAATTGCTCAAGCAGTTGTTCGACATACCGCACGCCAATTCGAATGTTCGTGTCTTGATCGAACAGATCATCACGTCCGACCGGAGGAATACCGATCCGTTGGGCCACGGTATTGGCAGTCGCCGGCATCACCTGCATGAGGCCGATCGCCCCGACCCGGGATACGGCTTTCAAGTCGTATTGACTTTCCTCGCGAATGATGGCCGCGATCAGAAAGGGATCGACGCCCTTTGCGCCTTGGAGTTTGATCGTGGGGAGCAATCCGGTGGGATAGGCGACATTCCAGAGCGCAGGGGAAAGTACGCCGCCGGTTCGTTCCAGCTTGTCTCGAAAGCGTCCACGAGCCAACCGCAAGGCATGATGGTAGGCGCCGACCTCGTTCAGCATGCTAGACAGCAGCACGAGGGCCTCCGGGTCTCTGCTGTACCGGTCGGTCAAGGCGGCGATTTCTCGCGCGGCATCTGCATCGAGCCCCAATGTCTTGAGCTCAACGGCGCGTCGATACGCGTTCTGCTGCCCGATTTCACCCCGGTTCGCCGAGGACGAGGATAGGGAAGATTCTTCGCCGTTCCCCGGCGAGGCATTGTCTCCGCCCTCGGCCCCCGTGGTTGGATCTGAAACAGAGACGGCTGGGCGCTCCCGAGCCAGCTGACAATAGTACGTGTAGACATACCGCTGGCACAGCTGCCGGTACAGCTCGGGGGCTTGGGACGTGCCGTTCTGCTCCGCCGCCCGTGCCATCCAATAGAGCGCTTGTGGCTCGAACTCCCCGTCATGCCGCTCCACAATGGACTGCAAGGTTTCCGTAGCTTCGCGATACTGACCGGTCCTGTAATACACCCATCCGATCCGCCAACGGGCTTCGGCCCGCTGTGATGCCGGCTCTCCGGTTTTTGCGACGGCACGATATCGGGCGATGGCTTCGTCGAACTGCTTTTGGTCCTCCAGCCAGATCCCGACCAACAATCCAACCTGGCCCTTCTGCTCCGGAGACAGTGAACTACCCTGAACCGTTCTGGCCAGTTCCTGCAGTTTGTCACCCGACCCTTGGCGCAGGTACACACGGGCGAGCCAAACGGTCGCTTCCTGGGATTCCGCCCCTCCATCCTTGAGCATGCCCCGGAAACTCTCTCGAGCCTGGTCATACTGTTTGAGCCGTACCTGTGCCACGCCGAGCTTGAGTTTCGCTTCGGCCCGCCGAGGAGAAAGAGGATCCAGCGCGAGGAATTTCTTGAGTTCATCGATCGCCTCGACATGAAAGGCCTGAGCAAGGAACGCCTGCGCCCGAGCAAACCTGTCCACAGCCTGCGGTACCCATAGTTCCCCACCGGGATTTGTCGCCAACAGTACTCCGGCCTCCTTGGCCTCGGGGCTTGCCGGGAATCGCACCCATAGCTGTCTGAGGGTTTCTCGACCTTCCGTCACATTGCCGTCCCGCATTTGACAGGCCGCCCGGCGAAGAAAGGCAAGCGGGGCGTTCGGCTCCTTTTCGCTAAGGGCAATGGCTCTGGCAAACCATTCACTGGCTCTTTGACAATCGGAGGCCTGGTACCACGCCTCCCCGGATCGATACGCCGCCTTTGACAGAATGTTGGAGTCGGGAGCGGCAAGGGGAATGCTTTCAAGCATGGTGGCCGCTGCCGTGCTATCGCCGAGATTCAACGACGCCTCCCCCAGCCAGAGCCGGATGTAATCATCGAGCACGGCGAAGTCGCGCTGCCCTCCGCGCAAAAACTGGATCGACACGGCCGGATTCCGTTCGACGAGCAGGACTCCGGACAGCAGCCCAGCACGCTTGGCCCATATTGTCGACGGAAACCGCTCCATCAATCGACGCAACCGTTCGAGCTTGAGCGACAACACCTGTTCTTTCGTGAGGGTTTTCCCAAGACGTTCCTTAGGCAGGGCACCAGCCAGAAAGCAGGATTCGGGGGTATCGCAGGCCTCGTTTTCGGCTGCGTCAGGAGCCGTTCCACTATCCGCCCGGGTCGGCGGAGCGAGAACCAAAATCATGAGGACGCCGCAGATTGCGCGGAGAATGAGACAGAGCCCCACACAGCGTCGAATGCGATCAGGCACGTTACGATCCCCGAGCCTCAGGTGCATGTAGTATATATCAGCGCCCTCACCGTCTTGCCAGCAATGCGGTCTTGCCAGCGGACGGCCTTCGTCTTGTCCCGGTTTTTCCCGCTATGTTAGCCTGAGCCATGTCTCGCGAAGCGACTCCCAACCTGACGAATCTCCTCGCCTTGGACGAGAGCGGCATGGAGCGACTGGTCGGGAAACTGGCCTGGCCGAAATACCGCGCCGGACAAATCCTGCGTTGGCTGTACCAACGCCGGGCGACGTCGGCCGACCAGATGACCGACCTCAGCCGCGCGGATCGATCCGTCCTGAAATCGGCAACGACCATCCGACGAGCCGCCGCGTGCACGTTGTTTCGATCCGTCGATGACACCCGAAAACTGGTATTGACGCTTGAGGACGGACTCAACGTCGAGACGGTCCTGATTCCCGATGAAGATCGACTCACCCTCTGCGTGTCGACCCAGGTGGGATGCACGCTGGATTGCGGGTTCTGCCTGACGGGAACGATGGGCCTGAAGCGAAATTTGAAAGCCGACGAGATACTCGACCAGGTTCTGACCGCACAGGACCAGCTCGGGAGAAACGAACAAATCACGAATCTCGTTTTCATGGGCATGGGAGAACCCCTGGCGAACTTCGAGAATCTATCCGATGCCCTCGCGCGGCTGACCAATCGGGCATGGGGATTGGGATTTTCGCCAAGGCGGATCACGGTCTCGACCGCCGGACTCGCCTCGCGCCTCAAAGACGTGGCGCCCCTCGGCGTCAACCTGGCCATATCCTTGAATGCCAGCACGGAGATTCAACGGAACCGGTTGATGCCCGCAGCAAACGGTATCGCGTCCCTTCGGTCGCTCCTGGCGGCATGTCGCCGCTATCCATTGCGTCCGGGCCGCATGCTGACATTTGAGTACGTCTTGCTGGCCGGGGTCAATGACCAGATTGAAGACGCCCGGAGAGTGACGAAGCTGCTCCGCGGCCTGCGATATAAGGTCAACTTGATCCCGTTCAACGAATTTCCCGGCAGCGCATTTCGCCGGCCGGCCGACGGCACGGTGCTGGAATTTCAGTCCGCCCTGAAGCAGGGGGGAGCCGACGTCTTCATCCGCAAGAGCCGAGGCCGTGACGTGCTCGGGGCGTGCGGCCAACTCGGCAATGTCTGGCCCCCTGGCAGAGAGCCCGCCTTGACACAAATTGAATCGCGTTGCTAGCATGCAGAGGTCCGTTCCTCTCCTCAAATCATGATCGTCCAACTTTCCCGGCATCTCACACCATGGTTGCTGCTCGCAGTCGTGACGCTCGTGGCGAGGCAGCCCGCTCACGCAGCCGATCCGAGTGAGTTTCTCCTTTCGAACGGGATGAAAGTTCTCATCGTCGAAGTTCCCAAAGCTCCGGTCGCGACCGTGCAAGTCTGGTACAAGGTCGGCTCACGCAACGAGGTCATGGGGCGTGCAGGGTTGTCGCACATGCTCGAACACATGATGTTCAAGGGCACCAACAAGTATCCCAACGGATCGTTTTCCCGGCTGATCCGAAAGAATGGGGGTATGGACAACGCCTTCACCAGCCAGGACTTTACCGCCTACTTCGAAAATCTCGCAGCCGACCGTGTGGGCCTTGCGCTGGAGTTGGAAGCGGATCGGATGCAGGGTCTCATCCTGGATCAGAACGAGCTGAAAACCGAACGGGAAGTCGTAAAGGAAGAGCGGCGGCTCCGTACCGAAGATGACCCGCAAGGCGCGCTGGTTGAAGCCCTCTTCGCCCAGGCCTACATGAGCCATCCGTACCATTGGCCGGTGATCGGATGGTTCGGCGACCTGGATGCCATGACCCTCGAAGATCTTCAGAGACACTACGATACCTATTACTCGCCGAATAACGCCACGTTGCTGGTGGTCGGCGACGTGAAGGCCGAAAGCCTCCTCCCGACGATCACGCAGTTGTTCGAACCGATTCCCCGCGGCCCCGAGCCCAAACCCGTCCTGACCATGGAAGGAGAGCAACGGGGCGAGCGCCGGTTTCTGCTCAAGCGCGAGGCGCAGGTGCCTTTCGTCATGATGGGCTTCCGCGTTCCGAATTTCGCCAGTGAAGATTCGTACGCCTTGGACATTCTGGAATCGATTCTCTCCCGCGGGAAGAGCTCCCGGCTCTATCAAAGCCTCGTCTATGATCAAAAACTCGCGATCGCCGTCGGAGCCGAATACAGTTTGATGCAGACGGATCCCGGTCTCTTCTATTTCTATTCGCTGGTCAGTCCGGGGCAGAAGGTCGAACTGGTCGAAGAGGCGCTGAACAGGGAAATTCGCCGGCTCCAGAACGAGCCTCCCACCGACCAGGAAATGCAGCGGGCGAAGAACCAGGTCGAAGCGATGCGCGTATTCGAACAGGATTCGAATTTCCGTCACGCGATGTTGCTAGGCCAGGCCGAATCGATCGGCGCCGGATGGAAAAAAGTCGATCAATTCTTGGAGCGCATCGCCGCCGTCACCCCGAAGGACGTGCAACGAGTGGCTCGGCAGTATTTGACCGACGATGCCCGCACCATCGGCACACTGATTCCCGTGCCTCCGAAACAACCTGAAACGGCCCCGGCTGCCGCGCAGCCGGGAAAATCTTGAGCTCAGCGGGTGGCGCACTGATGGGATTGAAACATTGGATCTGGCTCGGACTCTGGGGCTGCCTCGTCGTCTTGGCTCCTTCCTCTTTACCGGCGGCCGACATCGTTCCGACCAGATTGATCGCGCCGAACGGCATGACCGTGCTGGTCCTCGAACAACATTTTCTGCCGATCGTTGAAATCCATTCACTCGTCAAAACCGGATCGGCGCAGGATCCGTCAGACAAAGCGGGACTGGCCAATCTTGTGGCGAGTCTGCTCGACGAAGGCACGACCACCCGTACCTCGAAACAGATCGCCGAGCAGATCGATTTTGTCGGGGGATCCTTGGAGGTGAAGGCGGCCGAGGATTTCACGACGGCCTCGGCAAGGGTCCTGAAGAAGGATGTGGATCTGGGGTTCACCTTGCTCGCCGACATGCTGCAACATCCGGCCTTCCACAAGCAGGAGTTCGAACGCATTCGCACCCAGATTCTGGGGGAGATTGCCAGCGATAACGATGATCCCGGCCATGTCGCAATGAAGGCGTTCAACCAACTGGTCTTCCACGGCCACCCATATCGCTGGCCGCTCAACGGAACAGAGGAAACTCTCGGCAAGATCACGGTGGCGGATGTCGCCGTCTTCTATGCGAAAGAGTATGTCCCGGGACAAGTCATCCTCACGGTCGTGGGGGATGTCACCGTCGATCAGGTCACGGCACTGGTGCAAACCCATTTCGGAGCCTGGAAAAAGTCTCCGGCCCCTGCTCGGAGCATCCGAAAACCGGGTGCCCTTGAGAAAAAAACCGTGCAGCTGATCGAGAAGGATCTTACCCAATCAAGCATCGTGCTGGGCCATGCCGGAATCAACCGGATGAACCCAGACTTCTATGCCGTCACCGTCATGAACTACATCCTCGGAGCCGGGGGCTTCTCGTCACGTCTGATGGATTCGATCCGAGACAAGCAGGGCTTGGCCTACGGGATCATGAGCCATTTCGATGCGCGACTGATGCCCGGCTCCTTCTGGATCAGCCTGCAGACGCGAAGCGAAACCACCAACCAAGCCATCACGGGCGTCCTTGCCGAAATGAAGAGCATTCGTGACGCTCCCGTCTCGGATCAGGAGTTGACCGAGGCCAAATCGTTTCTCGTCGGCAGCTTTCCCCTTCGCCTGGATTCGACGGCCAAGCTCGCCCAGGTGCTGGCTCAGGTGGAATTCTACGGCTTGGGTTTCGAGTATTTCTCGCAGTATCCCAAGTGGATCGAGCGCGTCACCAAGGACGACGTCCAGCGAGTCGCCAAACAGTACCTGGATCCGCAACGATACGCGCTGGTGGTCGTCGGCAATCTCGCCAAATCCAAAGTGAAACACTGATCGACCAGGCACAGGCGCCCGGCGATCAACGACTTGAATTACCATGACACCGGACCATCTGACCGACAAGCTCTCCCGCCTCCGCCGCGTCCTATCGGAGATGCAGTCCGTCCTCGTCGCGTTCTCAGGAGGAATCGACAGTACGCTCGTGTTAAAAGTCGCGAACGACGAATTGGGAAGTCGCGCGCTCGGCGTCACGGCCGTTTCCCCGACTTTTCCCCTGCTCGAACTTGAGACCGCCACGCGGGTGGCCCAAGAAATCGGGGCCCGCCATGAAGTCGTCCGCACCGACCAACTGACTATTCCAGACTTCGTGCAAAATGATGCGACACGCTGTTTTCATTGCAAAACCGACCTGTACCGATTGATGGATAGCATGAAGGAGCCGCGCGCCTCGCGTTGGGTCGCGGATGGGACAAACCTGGACGATCTGGGAGACGATCGACCTGGGATTGCAGCCGCCCGCCAATGGCAAGTCCGCAGTCCGCTTGTCGAGGCGGAACTTTCCAAAGCCGATGTACGCGCCTTGGCCAGAAACTTCGGCCTCTCCACGTGGGATAAGCCCGCCGCCGCTTGTCTGTCCTCGAGAATTCCCCGGGGCACCCACATTACGGTCGAGAAACTCGCCCGCGTCGAACGGGCTGAGGCCGTTCTTTTAGCGGAGGGGTTTCGGGAGGTTCGCGTCAGAGATCATGGAGAAATCGCCAGGATTGAAGTCGGGACCGAAGAATTCTCGCGATTTCTCGATCCGGGTCTTCGCATGCGGGTCGGCGCCCGCTTGCGGGAGGCAGGTTTTTGCTTTATCTGCCTCGATGTGGAGGGATATCGATCGGGGGGAGTCAGCCTCGGCTGACCTCGACGACTATTTCGAAGCAGCCTTGGCGAGTGCGTCCAAGGCTTCATCCGCCAGACGCCGATGGTCGGCATCATTAAGAGTCCGCTGAACGACCTTTTCAGCCACCATCAAGGCGATGTCGGTGGTTTGGGTACGGATCTCCTGAACGGCTTTTCGGCGTTCGTGTTCGATTTCGCGGGTCGCATCGCCCTTGATCCGCTCAGCCTCTTGCACGAGCCGTTGCTCGTTCTCATCGAGTAGCCGTTGGGCTCGTTCCTTCGCCGCCGCAAGAATGCCCTCGGCTTCTTTGGAGGCCGCGCTCAGCTTGGCCTCATAGTCCTTCAGTTTCCGTTCGGCCTCCGACCGGTGCCGCTCAGCCTGGTCCAAGCTGTCCCGGATCTTCTTCTCTCGTTCCTCCAACACCGCAAGGATGCCCGGGAAGGCGAACTTGTACAGGATGAAGAAGAGAATCGCGAAGGAGACGACCTCCCAGAAAATCAACGACGAGAAAAAATGGGACTCAAACTGCGGCATATTCTAACCCACGTGCTATGTGCTGGGTCCTGAGTGCTGAGCAGGCTTCTCAGCACTGAGCACTCGTTCCTCAGCACTGTTATTTGCGCAGACCCATGATGATGAAGGCAATGACGAGGCCGTATAGAGCGATGGCCTCGACCAACGCGAACCCGATCCACATGTACTTTCCGACGCGGCCTTCTGCTTCAGGCTGGCGCGCGACGGCTTCGATCATCTTGCCGAAAATGTACCCGATACCGACGCCGGCTCCGGCGAACCCCGCGGCGGCGAGTCCCATACCCAACAATGCTGCAGCTGCTGAATCCATTGTGTCCCGATCCTCCCTTGTCTGTGGCCACACGCATCAGTGCGCGTGATCCTCACTTCCGTGCAAATGGAATGCATCCCCCAGGTAGACGCAGGTCAATACGGTGAAAATGTACGCCTGGATGAACGCAATGCCGACCTCCAACCCGTTCATCGCAATGGTAAACGCAAACGGCAGCCAACCGATCAGCAGTCCTCCGCCGATTGCCAATCCAAACAAGACCCCCAGAATCGTATGGCCGGCCGTCATGTTGGCAAACAACCGTACGGCCAGAGACACCGGCCTTGCGATTTGACTGACGAGCTCGATCGGAACCATCAAAGGGATGAGCCACCACGGCGTTCCCGGAGGGACGAGAATTCCAGGAATGAACTTCACCCCGTGGATGAGCAAGCCCATCAAAATGCTGAGGACGTACACGGTGATGGCAAACACCGCCGTGACGACGATCTGGCTGGTGACCGTATAGGTGCCTGGAATCAGCCCGAGCAGATTGCAGAACAGGATGAACAGAAACAAGGTGGCGATGAGAGGGAAAAACTTCATGCCCTCTTTTCCCATCGTGTCGAGAATGATGCCACGGATAAAATCGACGAGGATCTCCCCCAGACTCTGCAACTTGCCGGGCACGAGTTGCCTGGCGGAACTGGCCATGATCATCAAGATGGAAACCACGCCTACCACCACCCACATCATGATGACGGCCTTGTTGATTGAGATATCCACCCCCCCAAACTGGACCGGAATGAAATTGTGGAGCTCGAAGGGATGTAGCGGACTTTCTTCCATGGAACCTTGTGTATCTCTCTTATGAAACGTTCATGACTTGGGCCATCGCTGCGCAGAGCGATAGGCGTTTCGAATTCCGGCGATGACGCCCAGAATCAACCCACACACCACACCCCAAGGGCTCGCCCCCCACAGGTACGTGTCGGCCGCCCACCCGAGCCCTCCTCCGACGATCAGCGCAGCGAGCAGTTCCGTTCCGATACGAACGGCCTGGCCGAGCCCCGCATAAAACGGATCCTGTGAAGGGGGCATGCTTCGCCTAGGCTGACCCACAGAGGCGAGTACTCAACCAGCTGCCTGAGTAAGGACTCTCCTGATGGCGGGCGCGCAATTCAAGCAGAATATCCGTGAATTTGTCAAGCCGACCGCTGCTGTGAAAGGCCCGGATGGCTGAGGTATAGTGATGACGCTGAACTGATCGCCAGACCGCCGGCACCATGATCAGAGTCTCTCTGCCCTCAAAATCCGCGTTCCTGGACGGCCCTCCACAGCCGTTGGTGCTGACACTCGCGCCGTCCCGGTCGGTTCAGCCGGTGGATCTCTACGCGCGCCTGGCCTCGACGGCCGGCCCTTCATTCCTGCTCGATAGCGGAAGCCCGGCGCACGGTTCTGGACGGTTCTCCTATCTTGGAAGCGGCCCGACGACCGTCTTCTCGAATCACCAGACCGCCGGTTGTACGCTGGAGGAAGATCCTTTTCACCTCCTGCGGCAGGAACTCGCTGGAGCACACGTCGCGAGGACGCCGCAACTGCCTCCATTTTTTGGCGGCGCGGTCGGATATCTGAGCTATGACTTCGCTCGTCGTCTAGAACGCCTGCCGGCCGCGGCGCCGATCGATCTCCCCATCCCCGACCTGCAGTTTGCCCTGTATGATCTGGTGACTGCGCTCGATCATGACGAGAACCACGTCCACATCATATTCTGTCCGTCGATAACGCGCTTTCTCGGAGAAGACCGCAGCAAGCTCCTTCGAGAAGGATTGGACAGAATCGCGGCCTGCGAAGCGGATTACATCGCGCCGCAACCGGAGACGCTGTCGGATCCGGTCATTCCGACCCTCTCGTTCGTTCCCGAGCAACCTCGGGATGCCTATCTTGACCGTGTGGGGCGGTGCCAGCGTTACATCGCCGCCGGAGACATCTACCAAGCCAATCTGTCCCATCGTTTCAACTTTCGCATTCCTGATCGCTACCGGACACCGTCGGAGCGTCTCCGATATGAACAAGCCTTGTATCGACGACTCTCGATCGTGAATCCCTCTCCCTTTTCAGGCCTGCTGCGTTTCGACGACCTGGCCTTGATCAGCGCTTCGCCCGAGCGCCTCGTGCGGGTCCGCGGCGGGCGGGCCGACACCAGGCCCATCGCCGGCACGAGACCTCGCGGGCGGGGTCCGGAGGAAGATCGCCGGCTCGTTGACGAGCTGCTCCGCACCGAGAAAGAACGGGCTGAGCACGTGATGCTCGTCGATCTTGAGCGAAACGATCTCGGTCGCGTCTGCGAATTCGGGAGCGTCCACGTGGACGAGTTCATGGGGGTGGAGCAATATTCCCATGTGAGTCATATCGTGTCGAACATCAGCGGCCGGCTTCGACAGGATGTCTCGCCGTTCGACGTGATCAGAGCCATTTTCCCCGGCGGCACCATCACCGGTGTCCCGAAAATCCGCTGCATGGAGATCATCGACGAGTTGGAACCCGTCCGCCGCGGACCGTACACCGGGTCGTTCGGCTACATCGGTTGGAACGGAGACGTGGACCTCAACATCATTATCCGCACGTTGGTCCTGTCCAAAGACACCGGGTATCTGCAGGTCGGCGCCGGCATCGTCGCGGATTCGGATCCCGCCCTGGAATATGATGAAACATTGCACAAAGCGGAAGCCTTTTTTGCTGCATTGGAACGGAGAGATTGATGTGGATTTACTTGAATGATCGATTTGTCGAAGCTGCGAATGCGGTGATCTCGGTCTTCGATCACGGACTGTTGTACGGTGACGGCGTATACGAAACCATCCGGTCGTACAAACGCAAGATCTTCATGCGCGATCAGCACCTCGCTCGATTGCGACGTTCTGCCGACGCAATCGGGTTACGCGTCCCAGTGCCCGAGAGCGATTGGCCCGTGCTGTTGCAGGAGGCGATGCAGCGCAATGACGTCGGGAACGAGAGAACCGATGCCTATATTCGGATCACGATCTCGCGCGGCGTGGGGGATATCGGATTGGATCCAGCTCTTTGTCCTACGCCAACCGTCATCGTCATGACCAAGCCGCTCTCCCCGCCCCCGCCGCATCACTATCAGAATGGAGTCGACCTCATCGTGGCCAACACCCGGCGCAACTATCCTGGCGCGCTTGATCCCCAGATCAAATCCACGAGCTTTCTCAACAACATTCTGGCCAAGCGCGAGGCCATCGCGGCGCGAGCATTCGACAGTCTGTTGCTGAACTGGGAATCCCATATTGCGGAATGTACGGTCAGCAACCTCTTCTTCGTGACAAACGGACGTCTCTGTACGCCGTCGTTGGCGTGCGGCATCCTTGACGGCATCACCCGTCGAATCATCCTGTCGTTGGCACAGGAGGAAGGAATCCAGGTTGAGGAGGGAGCGTACGGCCTCGATCAACTCGTTCAAGCCGATGAATGCTTCCTAACCAATACCACCATGGAGGTGATGCCGGTTACCAGCTTGAACCGGCGCCCGCTGGGAACGGGCAAACCGGGTCTTCTCACCCACCGACTGCATCAACTTTTTGTCGCCAATCGGCCGCGATTTTTGGAAGCGTGATCGCGGGTCATAGCCTATCCTCTTGTTCTGTCTGCTGAACCGCCCGAGTTTCCCGGGCATGCGTTCTGCATTTTCTTGACAGATAGGTCGAGGCTGCTATCGTTTGTGGGCATACCATGAATCAATCCGATCACGAACAGTCCAGAGGCCGCAGGCGGATCCGGATTGCTGCGACGGTACTGGCCGGCTGCACTTCGGCGGCGCTGCTGACTCCAAGCCATGCCTCCGCCGAAATCTATCAGTACGTCAGTCCCAACGGGTCCATCTCACTTACCAACGTCCCATCGGACTCCCGCTACCGACGCATTGAGGTCGATTCGGCGCAGCTTCACACCACGCTCTCTGAGCGTGAACTGGAACCGCTCATTCGGCGCCATTCATCCCAGCATCAACTGCATCCTGCGCTTATTCGGGCCGTCATCAAGGCGGAGTCGGATTTCGATCCACGGGCGGTCTCTCGGGCGGGGGCCGTCGGGCTCATGCAATTGATGCCTCAAACCGCCGTACGGCTGGACGTCCGAGACCTATACGATCCTGAAGAGAATGTGGCGGGGGGCACCAAATATCTTCGGCAACTGCTCGACCGGTTTCACGGAGACCTACCCCTTGCGCTAGCCGCCTACAATGCGGGGGAGAGTGTCGTGGAGCGGTATCAGGCACTGCCGCCGATCGACGAAACCAGACAATATGTTCGAAAGGTACTGCGCTATTATCGAACCTTTCTCGTGCGCGACGGCGTCATCACGGAACGCCCGGTCCACCGGTACTCCCTCCCGAGCTCAGCAGCAGACCCCGCGACTTTCGAGCCTGCTTCCCGCTGATTCCTTCAGTCATCGACAGGCGGCTGTGCTGTTGCCAGCCGGCCCGCCTCGCCTGAGGAAAATCCGACCGGTAATGGGCTCCGATGCTGTTTTCCCGCCACAGCGCCGCTTCGGCGATACACTGGGCGACCTGGACCATATTTTTCACTTCCAACGAAGCCCGGCTCCCCAACGGCTGCCCCATCATCTGGGCCCATCGTGAAAGTTGGGCACAAGCTCGAATGAGAGATTCTCCCGAGCGGATCACCCCGACTTGTCCCCACATTGTTCTCCTGAGCGAACTACGAAGCTTCTCGGCGTCCTCGACCGATCCGTAGTGTTCAGCTTTTAGCGCGGTGTCATAGGCGCTCAGAGACGGAGAGTCGTGCCGATCGCCGTAACTCACGGCGGCCATTGCGGCACGTGCGCCGAATACCAACCCCTCAAGCAATGAATTACTGGCGAGGCGATTAGCCCCGTGAACTCCGCTGCAGGCGACTTCACCCGCGGCAAACAGTCCCGGCACCGACGTGGCACCGTTCACATCGGTCCAGACCCCTCCCATCATATAGTGCGCGCTTGGGGAGACCGGAATCCATTCCTCGGTGATGTCGATGTCATACCGCAGACAGGTCGCGTAGATCGTGGGGAAGCGACGCCGGATAAAGTCCGCACCCAACTGGGTGACATCCAGGTAGACATGCCGGGCCTTTGTCGCGGCCATCTCCGCCCAAATGGCGCGGGATACGATGTCCCTGGGGGCCAATGCTCCCATTGGATGATAGCGATGCATGAAGAATTCGCCCTTCGTGTTGCGCAGCAGGCCGCCTTCTCCGCGCATGGCTTCGGACAGCAAGAACGGGGGACTTGAGGGAAGGTACAGAGCCGTCGGATGGAATTGCACGAACTCCATGTCCTGGAGGACTGCGCCGGCGCGCAGGGCCATGGCCATCCCATCACCGGTGGCGTTGGGCGGATTGGTCGTGCGGGCATACACTTGACCGGCACCGCCGGTTGTCAGCACGACGGCCCTCGCCGGCATCAAGAGGCGACGCCCCGAATGCTCGTCCAGCACCAGCGCACCGCAACATCGACCGCCTTCGATCACCAGATCCACGGTAAAGTGATAATCCAGCCGACGAATGCGCGGATGTCTGACGGACTCGGCCATCAGGACCCGCACCATTTCGTTGCCCGTCGCGTCCCCTTGGGCACGCAGAATCCGACTCCGGCTGTGCGCCGCTTCCCGAGCGAATGCGAACTTCTCTCCCGTCTTATCGAACTTCGCCCCCCATTCGATGAGTTCCTGAATTCGATGAGGACCTTCCTCGACCAGCACGCGCACCGCCTCTTTTCGGCACAGACCATGGCCGGCCTTCAGCGTGTCGGTCAAATGGATGGAGACATCGTCCTCCTCGCTCATGGCGACAGCCACTCCTCCCTGTGCATGGATCGAGCTGCTTTGGAGGGGATGGCCTTTCGTCAGCATGAGAACACGACCGGCTCGGCTCAGTTCCAGGGCCGCGCGAAGGCCGGCGACCCCGCTGCCGATGACGAGAAAATCAGCTGACGGTGATGGAGAGGGCGCTGGACGTCGCATGCATCACTTTTTCGACGGAACGGCGGATTCTGCACCGGCTTGGCGCTGGCTCATGCCGAACGGAGAATCGCCCTGAACGCCCCGAAGCAGGACGGCTTTCGTTCCGACCCATTGCAGGCGACTGTGACCCCGCTGTCGCTGTCCGGGATCTTCGGCATTTCTTTTCCACACCCCCTGCCAATGGACATGGACATCGATATCATCTCCTTCGATCATGATCCGTTCCGCCCTGAACTCCAGAACGATAGTGTGAAAGGTTTCAAAATCGTTCTCTGCTTCCCGTTGAAGCTGCTCCAACTGGTCAGTCGGCACCATCAACGAGGCCATTGCCGAGGCGTCCTTTTTCACATAGGCCAAGCGAAGCGATTCTACGGCTTTGTCAATGCGAAGGTACCGTTCATGATCTTCCGGATACTGCACCGATTTGCCGCCGCATCCGGCCCCCACTAGAACCGATGCCAGAGCAAATGCCGCCACGCGTCGAATGATTCGAGCCACCGTCATCGTGCAGGCAGTATAGAAATCGGTTGTGAAAGAGGTCAAGCCGATGGCACAACGGCTTGCATTTTCGGACCAAAGTCCTTAGACTCCGCCGCGGAGGAGAGGAACCCGCATGGCTAGTGTGCTCAAGAAACGCCGGAAGAAAATGCGCAAGCACAAGTACAAGAAACTGCGCCGGCGTCAAAAATTCCTTCGTCGCAAGAGCTAACCCCACCCAACGGACCGGGAGGAGGACGGCGTGCCGGAAGGCAAGAAAGTTCGCATCCGCGTTCGCACGGTTACCTGTGTGTACGTCGGGGACTTTCTCATTCCCCCGATGCGGCATCGGGTTTCCGATGCGATCAACGAAGAGCAGCGTCTCTTTATCAATCTCACCGATGTCGTCATCAACGACAAGGATCGTTCCGAGTTTGTGGCCGTCAATAAGAATCTCATCGAATCCATCGCACAAATCTGACGTTCAGCTTCTCGCATTCGTCGACACGTCCATGCCTGCCCACTGCAGCGGACGCTCCACGCCCGTAGTGCCCTGTCACTGAGACCCGGCGACACCATGCCTACGTTCGGCAGATTGTTCCCTTTCGTCAAACCCTACATTCCCCGCATGGTCGCCGCGGGCCTGCTGGTCATGGCTGTGGCCGCGATCAATCTGGCTTTGCTCCGGCTGGCCGGAAACCTCTGGGATGTGATTACCGTCCGCCACGACTCTTCGCGCATGACGGAATTGATCGGGGCGTTTCTGGGACTTGTGCTCATCCAAGGGTTCTGTTCAATGGGGCACAGCTATTTAACCGCGTGGGTGTCCCAGCGCATCGTGGCCGACTTTCGAATCCATGTCTTCGCACACCTTCAGACGCTTTCCGTCTCGTTCTTCGCCCGTCGCCGAACCGGCGAACTGTTGTCGCGGCTCATGAACGACGTCACGCTCATGCAATCCATCGCCACAGAAACGCCGATCGACACCGCCAAACAGTTCGTCACCTTTGTGGGCGGCATCATCTTTCTCCTCGTGATGAACTGGCGACTGTGTTTGTTGATATTGATCCTCCTGCCGCTACTCGTTCTCGTGGCGAGGTTCTTCGGCCGCAAACTCAAATCGCTTTCCACCTCGATCCAGGACCAGACCGCGGCCTTGAGCACGCTGACGGAAGAAGTCATCTCCGGCATCCGCATTGTGAAGTCCTTCGTACAGACCGACAGGGAGGAGCGGCGATTCTCGGAGCAAATTGAACGGAATCTGTCCCTGGGCATGCGCCGCGCGGGCATCATGGCCGTCTTCATTCCAGTCATCAGCCTCCTGACCTTCTCCGCCGCGGCCGCCGTGCTCTGGTACGGAGGCAAACAGGTGATCGACGGATCGGTGTCTCCGGGTGAACTGTTTGCCTTCGTCCTGTTCGCAGGGATCTTGATCGGCCCGTTCAGCTCGGCCGCCAGAGTCTTCGGGCAAATTCGTGAAGCGCAGGGCGCCACACAACGCGTCTTTGAAATTCTGGATGCGCGCCCGGACATCTCCGATGCCCCGTCCGCACGTCCCATTGATTCCGTTGCAGGACATCTTCGTATCGAGCACGTGGGATTTTCTTATGATATTCGGCAGCCGGTATTAACGGATTTCTCCTTCGAGGCTCAGCCCGGGCAATTGATCGCGATCGTCGGGCCGACAGGAGCGGGAAAGACCACGCTCGTCAACCTGATCCATCGGTTCTACGATCCGGCCGAAGGTCGGATCACGGTCGATGGACGGGACCTCCGGGACATCACCTTGGAGAGTTGGTATCGGCAGGTGTCCCTCGTCCCGCAGGAAACGGTCCTGTTCGGAGGAACCATCCTCGACAATATCCGCTATGGCAATCCCCAAGCCGACGACGAGTCCGTCCAGGCCGCCAGTCGCGCCGCCCATGCGCATGATTTCATCGTCGGCCTTCCGGACTCCTATCAAACCCTGGTCGGCGAGAAAGGCGTCAATCTATCGGGCGGACAACGGCAGCGGATCGCCATTGCGAGGGCGATTCTCAAAAACCCTCGTGTTTTGCTTCTGGATGAGGCGACATCGTCCCTCGACAGCGAATCCGAGCGCCTGGTCCAGGAAGCGCTCGAACGGCTGATGATGGGCCGCACGACCTTCGTCGTGGCACATCGCCTGACCACCATTCAACGGGCCGACCGCATTGTGGTGCTCAACAAAGGCGTCCTGGCCGAAACCGGCACTCATCACGAACTGATGGAACGCAAGGGACTCTATCAATACCTCTATTCACTGCGTCTTTCCGAACTGCCCATCTAGCATTTAGCATTGCGGCTAGATGGAGCCTCATCGCTTTTCCTTAACAAACCCCTAACGAGGCTGTAACCTCAACGCAACATTCCTTGTTTACTCTGGCCGAGGCTATGCGAGGTCCGGTGTGAGTGGCAGCAAGGAGGGATTCATGTTCGCAACGGCGGGCAAGAAGATTCTCATCGTTGAGGATGAAAAGGACATCCTTCAACTGGTGAAGCTGTACCTGGATAAAGAAGGATTTCGCACCGTGACCGCGACAAACGGAATCGATGCGCTTCGACAAACCAGATCAGATCATCCGGACCTGGTCATCTTGGATCTGATGCTCCCCGAAATCGACGGACTTGAAGTCTGCAAAAAGCTTCGACTAACTCCGCAGACCGCCATGCTACCCATCATCATGCTGACGGCCAAGGGCGAAGAGTCCGACATGGTCGTTGGGTTGGAACTGGGAGCTGACGATTACGTCACCAAACCCTTCAGCCCGCGCGGACTTGTAGCCCGCGTGAAAGCTCTGTTTCGAAGGCTCGCACGAGCCAACGATCGAGAGGTCAGTATCTATCAGTACGGCTCACTCAACCTCAACCTGTCACGCCACGAAGTGACCGTGAACGGACACGAGGTGACATTGACGGCCAAGGAATTCGGCTTGCTCGAGCACCTTCTGAGAAATCCGGGAAGGGTATTGACGCGAGATGTCCTATTGAACAACGTGTGGGGCTATGATTACCACGGGACCACGAGAACGGTGGACGTGCACGTACGGCGGATTAAGCAGAAACTGCCACTTCTCAATGACGCAATTCTGTCGGTCAAATCTCTCGGATATAAGCTCAAGGATCCGAACATGATCGCCTAGCCGGCGCTTTTCCTGCTTCGGGACCGTCCTCACTGCCTCCATCGCTGCACGTTACAGCTTCCTCTGCCCGGCCCCAGCTGGCCGTCTGGTTATACCGGCTACTATGGGCCGCGCAAGCAGACTCCCGTCTCTCTTACGGAAATCTTCCTTCAGGCAGCCCAGCAGGTTCGCAGATCCCTACCTGAGCCTTGACGGGGAGACGGGAACAGCGGTGCGACCGGGTGAAGGATCGGGCTGTTCCTTGACCTGGAGCCCGATCTCCTGCAGCGCTTTGGGATACTGTGCACAATATTCCTTGGCCCTTGCCGGGACCTGCTCATATTTCTCCAAACAGGCGCGGTAGGACTTCACCAAAAGCGCCGCCTCATTGTAGACCGCGGTGGCGGCCTCAGTCTGACGGAACGTCTGGCATTGAATCGCGGCCTCGCGGTCGAGGACCGTATCGCCGGCCATCGTGGCACAGGTCACGTCGATGTACTGATGGGGTTTTGTACAGGCCAGCGTCCCGAGCAGCGCGAGCACCGGGAGGACAATTCCCTGCATCTGAGGCACACCAGCGATACGCATGATCTCCATCGTGACTGACAGTTATTACGCCTCCAATAAGGACGTATTACACGCCGGTTAAATCTCCTCAACACCGCCAATTTCATGCCGATTTTCGGCGGCCGATGCGCAATAAGCCGGGAACGCCGTGTTAGGATCGAGGTTCTCGAAACGAGGTTGAGCGGGCGGGTCGTGAAACGACGATGCCTCGGTCTGTTGAGCTTGCTTCGTCCATTCACGCAATCGTTTAGAGGACCTTGATATAATGAGCTGCCTGCCAGCGGGAGCAACGTCAATGGGAACCGTGGACACATCGGCGGTCGTCGTGACCAAGGGAACCTGCTATGCCATCTTTGCCTACGACATCGGCTCTTCCATTAACCTGGAAGAGGCGGATCGCCGCATTACAGCCAGCACCGAGCGCGGGCGCCTCCGCCACAAGGCCAGAGCACCGCAATATTTCGAATATCGACCGGCTCCCTTGCGGCTCATGCAGGAAGCCGGAGCCTTGACCGTCGCCGCCTATTCGTCGAGCCCGACGGTCGAAGTGATGGTCTACGATTTCGGGGCCGTCACGATTACTTATCGATTCGCCTTGGACGGGCCGTTCGACAATCTGCTCGAACTGAGCGAGGCGCTCTACGAGCATGAACAACTGTTGATGGAGTCCCGAGCGCGGGTCGAACAACTCATTCAGGCCATTCACCCATCCATCGAACGGCCGAGGATCGCCGCCGAAGTAGAAGACTATCTCATCTTCGAAATTAATTCATGCACCCCTTGCCAAGACATTCCCGTATGGGTGCGCAGAGGAGCTGAATTGGCCCACATCCTTCGTGGAGAGCGCACCCCCCTCTCGGATCAGGAAATTCACGATGCCGTATCCTGCTGCATCTCTTTCGGAACCGACGACGCCGCGCTGATCGATTGGCATGCGGCCGTGCTGTTCGGGAAGGATATGGACGACGTGCGAGCCGTATTGGAGTTCGCGAATGTCGAGTTGCTGGAAATGCGGATGCTGGACGAACAGCTCGACCAATCGCTCGATCAGGGGTACGAGGCGCTTTCCCGTAAGCCGCGAATCTTGTCGCTCCCGGGATCCTACGACAAGGACACCACCCTCATCGCCCAACTTCAGGTCGACGGTGCCCTCCTGTTCGAACGAGTCACCAATACGCTGAAGCTGCTGGGGGACCAATATCTCGCGCGGGTCTATCGCCTGGCCTCTCAGCGCTTCCACCTGGAAGACTGGGACAAGAGCATTTTGCGGAAACTGGACACGTTGGAAAGCATCTACGGCAAGATGTCGGACCGAGCCGGGACACGGCGGATGGAGTTGCTGGAATGGATCATCATCGTACTGATTGCCGTTTCCATCGCGGTGTCGTTCGTTCCCATTGGAAAATTCTAGGTCGCCTTCCTCAAAGGAGATTCTACCGATGACAGTCTCTCCGGTACGCTTCCCACTGCGCCGTGCGCTGCCCTACATCGGTATTGCTTGTCTGTTCCTTGTCGGAGGATGTGCGGCAAGCTCTTCCGAACGCCACCAGCAGGCCGGCGACATCGTGATCGGCACGACCACCAAAGCCGACGTGCTCAAACGGTACGGAACACCGGACTTGGTGCAAATGCTGCCGGATGGGGAAATCGCGACCTATCGGCCGAGCGCTTCGCCGCCGACCAAACCGACGGTCACCGTCCCGACCATTCAGGCCGGACCGCTGGGGACGATGACAACTCAGAGTCAAACGGTCGATCCGGGGTTCGGCAAGAACACCGGCTCACACAACCGTCCCCAAACGGAGTTGCAGATCCGATACGACCAACAAGGCGTGGTGCGGGAGCTGATCCAATGACGACCAGGCCATTGGTTGGAGCACGTCATGCCTCCACAGCGTATCTGCGTCAGGAGTTCCCGAGTTCTCTGAGCATCCGCTCCGCCTCAGGCTTGTACTTGCGCTCCCAGGTGTAGCGGTAGTGCGGCCGGTCGAAGTGTACGACGGCTTCCAGCTGTTTTTTCGCCTCTTCCCGCCGGCCCTGCTTGAGGTAAAGTTTGGCCAGCATGATGCGTGCATTGGCGAAATTCCCGTCGACCGCCACCGACCGTTCCAGATAGTCTTGGGCCTTCTTGTCGCTTCCCCCCAGTATCCAAGGAATTTCCATCAATAGCCCGCCCATCATCTGTAACGCCTGAGAATGCTGGGGCTCGAGCTCAATGGCGCGCTGTGCGCAATGCTTGATCTCTTTCACGGCAAAGGCCGCGTTCGTCACGCCTCGGAGACGTGCAGCGCTCCCGATGTTCAAGGCATGAAAAAAATGTGCGTCCGCCAGCCGATCGTCCGTCTCAAAGGCCTGTTTGGCCGCTTCCGCACCGGCGTCATAGGCCGCCAGGCGCTTTGCCTCATCCGTCAACAAATCGTCCGCGAGATCGAAATACGTTTCCGACAGCTTCACAAGCAACGAGGGTGACGGTTTGCCTTCGCGCACCCGTTCGAGCAGCACCTGAAGATCCCGCTCAAGCGTCTGCGGATAACCGGCCGGCATTTCATTCCGTTGCGCGCCCGCCGGTCCGGTGACCACCAGTACCCAACACAGCAGGAGTCCGATGACGATCGACTCGATCCGGGTCATGCGCCCCTTATACACTTCCCGGGCGCGGCTCAGTCAAGTATCTTCCGGTCCGGGTCCGATCGGCTGATCTCATGACGAGGCTTCGGCGGAATTGCGAGATGGTCCCATCGTCCCAAATGTCATGCCGATCGATACATTGGAACGAGGACGAAGCAGACAAGGCATTTATGGGCAGGGCTCTGCAGGGGCCAACTCCCGGACTTCGTCCAGCTCACGTCGCCCCGGGTCAAAAGACTCGCGGCGCAATTCGCTGCCGCTGCGAGCACGGTAGACCAATTCGTCCGTCTGAAAATCATACTCGGGGATGTCCTGGTTTTCCCACCGCTTGGTGAAGTACTGATAGAACAGTGTATAGAGCCCATGGTGATCCACTTTGTGCTGGAACACATATTCGGGCATCCATCGGATGTCGAGCCCGGTGTGGTAGTGCTGGAGCCACAAGTAATCGCCGAGGATGATCATCCGAAGGTGCGGCCGATCCGAATACAGCTTCAGACGGATGACTTTTCCATTGGCACGAAATCGCTTGATCAGCGCGATGGTTTCCGTCAGCTCATCCAGAAACCGCATCGGCGTAATGTCCAAATGCGAGAGGGACTGGGCGCGACGCACGGCCTCTTCGGAAAACGGGTTCAGCAGAATCAGCTTCGCTTCCAGACAGGTCTCGAGCAGGGCGTGAATCTCCGCCTTGTCGTCGATCACCGTACCGTGGCCGGTCACGCCGATCGCCAACGCGGTTCTTCCCAAGCTTTGCTGCTGCTTAAGTTTCCTGATCGCGCGGTCGGCAGCTGGATCGTGCAGCGGAAAGAATGAGATGAGACCCGCTCCCCTGGCCATCACCGCCTGTCGCCGATCTTGACTGGCCTGCCACAGGTAGCCGGACACTGCGATCAGGCATAGTGCCACACCGACTTCGATGGTCAACAGCAGCACCTGTTCGTGTTCCACGCGCGACCAGAAGGTCAGAAACTGCCGGGCGATGTTCGGCAACGACCAGGCGATGCCGGCACTCAGCACCACGATCAACCCGTGAAGCCCGAGCACACCCGCTTCCCGTCCTGCGTCTTTCAGCTTTGCGATCCACTCCTTGCCCTTGTCCATCATCCTCCTTCTCGTGTGGCTGATTCAGATCACACGCGGCCGCTTGTCCGCGTACGACAAGCTTCGCCGACCGTGGTTACACCCAAGTAAAGCGTGGGCCAACGGAGGGTTAATTGATCATGCCACATCGTGCCGGACGAGCCGGTCGCGATACGCCTCATAGTCCGGCACGAGGCGACGATATTCACGCGGCATGAGGGACGATGAAATCATGAAATCCGCGGAGGCTCGATTGCAGGCGATCGGGATGTTCCATACCACGGCGATCCGAAGCAGCGCCTTCACATCGGGATCGTGCGGATGGGGCTCCAACGGATCCCAAAAGAAAATCAACACGTCGATTTCACCCTGGCTGATTTTCGCCCCGATTTGTTGGTCTCCGCCCAGAGGACCGCTCTGCAGCCGCACGACCGGCAGGTCCAGCTCGGATTCGATGAGTCTCCCCGTCGTTCCCGTCGCAATGAGCCTGTGTCCGGACAGCGCCTCTCTGTTGAACGTCGCCCAAGCCAACAAATCCTGCTTCTTGTTGTCGTGCGCCACGATGGCGATGGTCTTCTGCTCCTGCATGGTCACGCTCCTGCCTTTCATCGGCACCTCCTTGGCACACCGGGCTTCCTTCCGGCTTCGCGCCGCGCTGACTATGACAGACGCATGTTACGGACAGGTTGCCTGCCCTAAGCCATTGAATAACGAACGGTTGCACGGACCGCTTGCATCAACCCTGCGGGGCCTTGGGCCGTGCAAGTTGTTCGAGAAGGATGGCATCCAGCCGGATCCTCGCCTGCTCGTGCAGCCTGCGAAGCTCATCTCTGGCGAGAAGCGGATCATCGAGGGTTCGATCGGATGGAGCGATGGGCGCCAACGTAAAGATCTTCAGAAGCGCGGAGCGCGGCACCGCCGGTTTGGCTTTCCACGGATTGTAGAGCGGATCACCGAACAACACCATGCGCCAGCTGACCCACCGGCTGGTCAAGTAGTAGGCCTCGACCAGGGAATACTGGCCGGTCATCATGAGGGAGACGAACTCGAGTGGTTCCGGAAACGCGTCAAGGTAGGGTTCGCCCACGGAGCCGAGCGTGGCGGTAATACCCCGCTCCAACGCATTCTTACACCATCCCGATTCGGAAGAGTTGTGGATGCTCACCGCTTCGGCGGAAGCCATGTGGTACCCGATTGCGCCCCGCCGGAAGGTAAATGCATCTTCGTACTGCCGCAGGCGATACCACCCGACGTACAAGGCCACATCCGGAACGGCACCGGGTCGTTGAAACCTTGCTTCGGTATTGTCCAACACGGAGCGATAGGGGGCCTGCCCGTCGAGAAAATCCTTCAAGTCCCGCAGGCTCTGATCATACCGGCCGTAGGTATCAGTCCGATCCTTCACCGACAACCCACGGGCATCCAAGTAGATGGTTCCCGCTAACCCCTGTGCCTCCGTTTCCATCGCTTGGTCCACCAACTTCAACGCCTGGCCCGCCGTCGGCGCATCGAGCCGGCTCACCATCAAGAGGGGAATCTCACGGCGGGAGGTTCCGGGCTTGGTGATGGTATGATAAAACCGGTTCGGAAGCCGCCAGCCGACGCCGTAATCGCCGCCATCCGACCACAGCAGACTCAGCTCGCTGTCCACACTTGCATCTGCAAACTCGGTGGTCAAACGTTTCAGTTCCAGGGCAGCCAACGCATAGACGCCATAGACGCCGTAGACCTCTTCGACCTGGCGATACAAGGCGTCTCGACTGCGCGAAATCGGAAGGTTCAATGCACCCAGCAGTATCTGCAATCCTTCTGCTTGCCGTGCCAATCCGTGTTTGGCGTCGCCGTTGCTCGGAGCCTCCGGATGTCTGGGAAAATCCTGGTACAGTTGCGTGAGTCCGGCAGTTCCTTGGTACTGTCCAACGACTTCCTCCAGCCGACCGTACCACTGCGAGCGGGCGGAGGCGTTGAGCGCTTTCGCTCGTTTGAGGGCCGCCTCGGTCACGGCGTCGATGCGCGCAAGAAACGCCACCTGACGATCGAATTCGGGCAGCCCTTGGTTGCTCTTGTCATTAGACGACTGCGGCGCCTTGGGCGGTCCGGCAATCTGCTGCGCAGCACGTTGGACGGACAAGAGTCGTGACCTGGCTTGGGTCAGCCGGTCCCCGGCGTCCCGTTTCCAACGACGCTCGTCCGTCGTCAGAATCGGTGCCCCCACCCGCAACGGAACTCCATAGACCGTGACGAGCACGCGGACGGACCGCTGAAGCCCTTCTGCTTCCAACATCCGCCGAAGCGGCAACACCAACCTTCGCTCGTACTCTTCCCAGGTCACGGCGTCGTCCTTGGAAAGATCAAGCTTGGCGATATGTTTCAGGGGAATGCCACGACGTGTCGCGTAGTGCCGGGCCACCATCAGACTGTCCGGACTGTTGCTGTTCGCAACAATCACCACCTGATGCGGCCCAAGCTCAGCCCATGCCGGGCAAACGGCCGTCCCCCACAGCGACACAGACCAGAGAAGCAGCGTGACACACCACCGTCCGACTGTGTGTTCTCGCTCGTCGTCGTGCCGGCGAGCCCTGTCCTGCGCGGCAGACACATGGCGCCATGTGGCGACCAGTTCGGATTTACGCTCGAGTAACAACCGGGTAATCACGCGGCAACATCTTACAGATACACGTGAGACCACATACATCAATCAAAGGAGGCACGGCACAATGGTAACAGTCGGACAGTTAATGAAGCAGGATCTCGTCACTGTTGACACGGGCACTTCCGTCGTCGAAGCGGCCAAGCTGATGAAGGCCTGCAACGTGGGCAGCGTTCTCGTTTCACAAAAAGACCGGATCGTCGGCATCGTGACCGAATCGGACATTGTAAGGAAGTTCGTGAGCGCCGACCGTGTCGCCTACTTCATTCCCGTCGAGTCGATCATGAGCAGTCCGGTGCTGGGCATCGAGGCACGCCGGCCGATTACAGAAGCCGCCGACATGATGAACAAACATCGCACCCGTCATCTGGGTGTGACGAAGGCCGGCGCCATCGTCGGAGTGGTATCCGTGCGAGATTTCCTCCAGCCGGTGGCCGTTGACGACTTTTAGCCCCCCGTCCGGATGGTCGCCCAGTGATGAGCCGGGCTGTCTCTTGACGACACGGCTCATAGCCACTATTACCGGTATCCGATTAAGCACCGACGCGCGAGCGACCGGTGACTCACGTGTCGGACCGCGGCTTACGCTCGCAGCATGGCTCATTACCATGCAAAAGACTTCGCAGGGCGAAAGCTACCGAAAGAAGAGGCATCGCCTGATGAACCGCGATGGCGTAGGTGACGGAACGGACTTGGGCGGAGACACGGAAGGTGGCGGGCCGATGCCGGAGCGTCTGCGTTACTTGACCTTGGAGAAATCCGCGTTGATTTTCGCTTCTTTGCCGTCTTGAAGATTGACGACGAACACCGACGCGGCGTTGGGGTCAAAACTCTCGTACGAAAACACCGCGGTGAACCGTGCCCGATAGGCCGGCCCGTTGCCTTCGTTCTTTCTTCCGCGTTCCGCCTTGCCGACGTCGATCGGTTTGACTCGTTTTGTGCCCTGCTGCATCTCAACCAGCGCCCCTTCGGCGAAGTATTCGTCATCGCCGCACAGTTGCACTTCGACTTCCATGTTCGGCATGTCGACGACCTTCTTGATGAACTCCTCCGGCATGCGGATGTCCGTTTTTCGCTTCTTCGATTCCGATGCCTCTTGGCGGCCGAATGCTTCCAGCCGATACCGCTTCGTCCGAAGCACCGCGCTTGCCCCGCAGGGGTCCTTTTCCGGATCAGCCCCGACCCGAGTCGCCACCGAGGCCTGCTGGAGTACTTTCTTGACTTCCTCAGGGGAGTTGGCCTTATCCATGGGTGAGCGGCCCGCCTCCAGAGCCTTTTGAGCCTCTTCCATCGACAATTTCACGTCGATGGACCAGGCCGGTGCGGCACCGACCAGGATCATGCAGGCGCAGGCGGTCAGTTTCAGTACGTCTCCCCATCCTCGAACTGCCATGAGACCCTCCACAAACGGTAGCGAATAAATGCGGCATTGTACGGAAAGCCTTCTGCCTTTGCAATCCGCCCGCAGCGCATCAGCGCGGTCGTCAACTACCCGGGTGACATCTGCGCCCAGTTTTCGTAAGGCTTCTGCCGATACACCTGCTCGATATCCGTCGGGATCGACACGCCGGCCTGCATCAATAGACGATGGAGCAGGCGCAGCGGAAGCCCTACCACCGTCGTGAAATCGCCGTCGAGCGATTCGATCAGCTCTCTGCCCGCGCCTTGAATGGAATAGGCGCCGGCCTTTCCCAAACTGTCGCCGGTGGCCAGATACCGCTCATGCGCGCGGGCATCGTATGGTTTCATGCGGATCTGCGCCGTTGCGAGCCGCGTCTTGTCGAACGCCCGCGTCAGGGATACGACCGCCACGGCCGTGTGCACCTGATGGCGGCGTCCTGCCAATGTATGCAGCGTGCCGCGCGCGTCCTCCAAGTCCATCGGCTTGCCCAGTACGGTCCCCTCCAACTCGATCAGCGTGTCGCTCCCGATGACGACGGCTTCCGGGTCGACCGCGGCGACGGAGTGCGCCTTCTGCTGCGCGAAGGAGGATGCCAGTTCTTGCGCCGTTCGGCCGGCGATGATTCGCTCGTCGCAGACGGGATGTCGAACTTCGAAGGTCAGGCCCAGCAAGGCAAGCAACATGCGGCGTCTGGGTGAGGTGGATGCGAGGACTACCCGCATCGGGAAGCCGGAGAAGCGGTGTCTTCGACCGCAGTATCGTCGGCGAGAACGTTAAGGCTGCCGGACCGAGCGGCGAGGGTCCGAGCGTGATAGGCCGCGAGGGCAGCTTCGACATCGGCGACGGAAGAGACTTGGAACATGGCGGCCCTGAGGGCGGCTGCGCCGGGAAACCCTTTGCAATACCATCCCAGATGTTTGCGCATTCGTCGGAAACGATCGGCGCCCCACTGCCGTTCGAAGCATCTGGCATGCTCGAGCATGATGTCGAACCGCATGGGGAGAGCGGGAGCCCAGGACTGCGGCTCGGGCTGTGGATCGGCGTCGATCGCGCGGCTTGCGCGACGAGCCGCCTCCTTCTCGCAGAAGAACCACGGCGCTCCCAAGGCGGCCCGGCCGATCAGCACCCCGTCCACTCCCGTCTCCCGAATCCGGCGCACCGCCTCCGCGAGACTGTGCACATCGCCGTTTCCGAACAGCAGCGTATCGCTGCCCCGCGCCACTTCGGCGGCGCGTGCAATGGCACGCCAGTCGGCCTCTCCCCGATACATCTGTTGCAGCGTCCGTCCATGCAGCGAGATCACCGCTGGACGCTCGAGCAACAGATGCTCGATCCAACGGTCCACAATGACGGCGTCATAGCCGAGCCGTGTCTTGACGGACAAGGGAATGGGACGGCGTTCAATCGTGGAAGCGATCCGACGTCGGTCGTTCAGTCGGCGAATGGCCTCGGCCCGCGCCGGCTTGATTCCGGCAGATTCCAGGGACTGGCCGGCCGCCCAATCCTCGATGCCTCGGCGGGCCGCATGCATCACGCTGTGGGCCAGATCAGGAGTCTTGATCAGCCCGGCTCCGGAACCGGACGAGGCGACATTGCGCGACGGGCACCCCATGTTGATGTCCAATCCGTCGAACCCCAGTTCGCAGACGGCATGGGCCGCCTGATAGAACAGTTCCGGATCTTTGCCGTAGAGTTGCGCCACAATCGGCCGTTCCAGCTCGCTGTACATCAATGAATCGAGCAGGAATTCCGGTCCCCGGCACACGTCATGGACGTGAGTAAATTCGGTATAGAAGACATCCGGCTTCCCATGTGACGCGACCATATGACGAAAACCCGCATCGGTCACGCCGTCCATCGGAGAAAGCCCCAGGATCGGGCGCGGCAGGGTCCGCCAAAAACTCATCGGATCAACTCCCCGTTCGTCTCGCCGGACGGCGACCGATGTTCATTTGCATCTGCATAGGCCGACCGCAGCCCCTCGGCTTCGCGATCGGCAAGCGGACACAGTTGCGGGGCGCGCTCACGCACGAATTCGAGAAACCGCGCGATCTTGAGGAGAAAGAAATCATACGGCCCGGTGGCGACCCGGACGTCGCGGAACCACCAGGGCACGAATTCGTCGAGAAGGGTGCCGTCCTGCGCAAGCCTCCGGCACGTGTCCGGAAACATAGCCGTGAGTTCACCGCCCCATCGAAGAATTTCATTCGGCAGATAGCCGGTTACGTATCGCGCCAATCCGGTACCGTCCTCCTGCACCGCCTGCCACTCCGCCCCGGACGGGCTCACCCGGCCCGAAGCGATTTTCGCGTAACGCACATATTGCGCCTGCAACCCATCCCGTTCCCGTTGCGTCACGGCCGGCGGAGAAACGGCATGATCCGCCGGTCTGCCGACCTGCCCCGCCGGGCATGGACTCTGAGCCGTCTTTCGCACGATCTCATCATGGAATCGACGATCGGCTCGGCGAAATTCATCCGCAATCAGGGCTACGGCCTTGTTGTCCACTTCCAAAGCGACGGCTCGAAGGTGGCGGAGCTTGGGATGGGCCAGTGTTTGTTCGAGCAGCCCCCACAGCACCGACGGGATCGGAGCGTCATGGGCATCGATCCACGCAGGCTGCGCCACGACCGCGTCGCCGAGGGAATCGGCATCCTGTTCCGCCAATCCAGCCACATGGATTTCCACCACTCGCTCGAGTGGAAACTCGTCGAGAAAACGCTCGACGAATTGTTCCAGCGGCATATGCCGCCCGTCTCTTCCATAGCGATACACCGTCCAGAGATGTCCGATGTCGAGCACGAGACCGCATGCGACACGGTCCGTCACCCTCCGAAAGAATTGCGGGACTCCCAGGTCGCCGGCACAAAAGTAGGTCAGCGGAGCCATCTCCAGCAGAAACAAAGGAGGATCTTGCGCAGCCGTCCGCCAATTCCGATCCAGCTCGCGCTGTACCAGTGTGATGTTGTCCGCCACTACATCGGCGCTCGTTGCCGTATATAAAGGTGGGAGATAGGTCCCGAAGGCGAACCCGCCCATCTCCTTGGAAGCACACTCGTGGTTCAGCCAGTGACTGCGAATGCTTCGGAGTTGCCTGACGGTCTCGTCCAGTCTTGCCCCGAGATGCGGAGATCCGGGAAAATCCGGTTGCGTGACCCAGAGCCCTTCCCCGTGATAGGTCAACGGCATGGCCGGCAACCGGTGTCGAACCGATTCGAGCATGCCAGTCGCGGCCTGGAACAGTTCGAGGTAGGCCGGCCGGAGATCACAAAAGGTCAGGTCATCGAGAAGCGCGAAGAGATCGGGGCTGTAGCAATCCACCGACAAACCGAGACCCAGACCCGGAATCCGGTCGACGCGGCGTTCGAATTCTCTCTGTGGGGAGTGCGTAGAAACCATCAAAACTGGTCTTGCCAGTGGGACAAATTATGTCCTAGTCTAGTCTCAGAAGCGATTGTTTGACAAGGCAAGTCCATCGGTCCGATGGGGAGTCTCTGTCTGCTATACTTGGCCTACGCTGACGGGTAGACGCCCTCACGAATCGCGCAGGACTGCTCAAGAGAGGGTGGTGGGCGATGCCCGGCCCCGAAGAACGACCTCCGAAGAAACCATCAACCCAACGAACTGTGGTCGCGCATATGATGACACCAGGCGTCGTGCAAGTTCCGGGCGATGTGTCCGTGAGCGAGGCCGCATTGATGCTGGAGCGCGAGCAGGCTCCCTGCCTGCTCGTCAAGGATTCGGATGCCAGATTCGGCGTCATGACGCCGCACGACATCGTCAAAAAAGTCGTGGCCCAAGGGCTCGAGCCGCATGAGATCGAAGTGCGGACCATCATGACCCGTCCGGTTCAGTTCATTGAATATGACGAGGCGCTTGAGGAGGCCGCAACCATCATGGTCGCAACCGGAGCGTCGGTGCTGATCGTGACGAAGCAGAACCAGCCGGTGGGAGTGCTGACCGCACACAACTTGATGCTCACGCCCCCCCGTCGAGCGACGCAGATCCCGACGGTCATCACCGTGATGGGAGACGATCCCACCGTCCAGCATGCGCACAATGCCGTCATTTCGCAATTGAGCCATCTCGGCTCGTTGGTGCACTCGAAGACGCACATCACGGCGAAGAGCCGCGTCGTGCTCGCGTTCTCCTTGCCGGGTCAGAATACGCCGCTGACCATTCACGGAAAAGTACTGAGCAGCGGCACGGCTCCCGTCGGGTCGACTCAACCTTCAGAGGGAGGTATGAATGCATCCGAGATCCAGTTCGTCGATCCTTCAGACGCCAACCTGGCTCGCCTCAAGGCGTGGGCGCTCCAAGCATTGCCCGCCTCCTCCGAATCCGAGTAACGTCGCAAAAAGCCTCTCCGCTTTGACCAATCGCCGATCAGTTGATAGAATTTTGCACTGAACCACGCATCGCACTCCAAGAAATGGAGAAGCCTGTGAAAGCCACGACCAGCCGTCCCCGCACGATTCTCTCGAACGATGAGATGCTGCGTCAGGTTCGGACCATCCTGGAGAGCCCGGAGGACGATCTCCAGGCCGGCCTCGTCAAGGAATTGCTGAGCGGCGTGCTTCGGTTGCACGATTCCCATCTGGAAGCCCTGGACCTCAAGATCGTCAACCGTACCATCAAGGAACTGCGTCACGCATTCCGGGTGTTCCACGACTATCGCGACCGACGAAAAGTCAGCGTCTTCGGATCGGCTCGTACCCTTCCGGACGATCCGAACTACGGCCTTGCGGCCGAATTCGCCGCGCGAATCGTCCGGGAAGGATTCATGGTCATCACCGGCGGTGCGGACGGCATCATGCGTGCGGCCCAGGAGGGAGCCGGCCGGGAAAACAGTTTCGGTGTCAACATCATGCTGCCGTTCGAGCAAGGCCCGAACGCCACCATCGCCGACGATCCCAAACTGGTCACCTTCAAGTATTTCTTCACCCGGAAGCTGATCTTTCAAAAAGAAGCCAACGCGATCGCTCTGTTCCCCGGTGGATTCGGCACGCACGACGAAGGATTTGAAATCCTGACGCTCGCGCAAACCGGCAAGAGCGACCCGCAACCGATCGTCTGCCTTCAGGCTCCCGGATGCGACTACTGGGACGAATGGCACGGGTTCATCACCAGACAGTTGTTATCCCGCCAGCTCATCAGCCCGGAGGATCTGTGCCTCTATAAGATCGTCACGTCGGCCGACGCAGCGGTCGAAGAGATCAGGACTTTTTATCGGCGATTCCATTCCATTCGCTACGTCGGCCGGCAATTGGTGATCCGAATGACCAGCCCGCTCTCTCAGGAGCAGGTTGACGCGTTGCACGACCGGTTCAGCGATCTGTTGTCGGAAGGCACATTCGAGCTGCACGGGCACCTTCCAGAGGAGCTCGATGAGCCCGAATTGACCGGCCTCCCTCGCCTGATGTTCATCTCGAACCGCAAGAGCGCAAGCAGGCTGCGCCAGCTGATCGACCATCTGAACCGCCTGTAGTCCCACGTGCGAATTGCGCTTTAGTCCCGCGGAGCGCCATGGTATGCTCCGCCTCGCCATGGCCGGACCGCTCTCGACACCTCGCGCCTCCTTCGTCCCCACCATCGTCCTCTATCACGCCGAATGCGCCGACGGGTTCGGCGCCGCGTGGGCGTTATGGCGCGAGTTTCCGTCCGCCCGCTATCTTCCGGTCAAGCATGGCAATCCGCCTCCCGACGGCTTGACCGGCCAACGAGTGATCATCGTCGATTTCAGCTACAGCCGCCACCAGCTTGAGGCCATGGCCAGCACGACCGAATCCCTTCTCGTCCTGGACCATCATGTGACGGCGGAGAAAGCCCTGGAAGGCTTGCCGTACGCGTATTTCGATCTCAAGAAGTCCGGAGCGGTACTGGCCTGGGAATGGGCCAGCCCTAAGCCGGTTCCCTGGCTCTTGGAATACATCCAGGACAAGGACCTCTGGACCTGGGCTCTACCCAGCAGCCGTGAAATCAACGCCGCGGTCGCCTCCTACCCGTTCGACTTCGAGACCTGGAATCATTTCTCCCGCAAGGATTTAGAACACGAGGGCCGCGCCATCCTCCGATACGAGGGCGAAATCGTGAGCAAACTCTCGGCTCAAGCCGTGATGGTCGAGTTTCGCGGAGAGACGGTCCCGTCCGTCCACAGCGCCGTGCTGACGAGCCAAATCGGGGAACGATTGTCGGCGGATCATGCGTTCTGCCTGATCTGGCACGATCGGGACGGCCGCCGCTATTACAGCATGCGGTCGAGAGAAGAAGGAACGGACGTCGGATCGATCGCCGCCTCGTTCGGTGGCGGAGGGCATACGCATGCCGCAGGATTTTCCATCCCTCTGGGTCCCGACGGATCTCTGCCCGACAACCCTGCTCTGCCTCGGCCGGTCTTGAATCGCCGGCGCGGGGCGCCGTGATGCTCTCTCGCGATGATTCCTCTGCATGACGATAATCCGACCGACAGCACACCGGTCATCACCGTCGCCCTGATCGTTTCCTGCATACTCGTCTTTCTCTATCAGGCCAGCCTCCCGGGCGAACCGGGGGCACGACTCGTCTTTGAGTTCGGCGCCATTCCGGCGGTAGTCTTTGGAACGGCCCAGATCCCCGATGTCGTCATTCCACCGTACGCCACCCTCGTGACCAGCATGTTTCTGCACGGTGGATGGATGCACCTCATCGGAAACATGCTCTATCTCTGGATCTTCGGCAACAATATCGAAGATGTCATGGGACACGGCCGGTTCATCGTATTCTATGTGGCCTGCGGCATCCTGGCGGCCCTCAGCCACGCGCTGACCGATCCGTCCTCCACGGTCCCGATGGTCGGAGCGAGCGGCGCCATCTCGGGGGTACTGGGGGCGTATGTGCTACTCTTTCCCCGCGCCCATGTGCTGGTGTTCATTCCCGGCATCGGAACAGCGCGGGTAGCGGCCGGAGTCGTTCTGGGCATGTGGTTTGCCACACAGCTGTTGAGCGGAGGAATGAGCGCCGGTTCACCGGGTGGGGGCGTCGCGTTCTTCGCTCACATTGGGGGCTTCGTCGCGGGCATGATACTGATCGGGCTGTTCAAGCGCTCTGACGTCCCGTTTTTTGCGCCGGCACGGCTTCATCGTTGAGACATCTACCGAAACACCGTTTGCCGCCTCTGCGATCGGCTACGCGTCGATCAGTTCTCGAACCTTTTCGACCAGACCGGCCTGCCGATACGGTCTCCGCAACAGAAACCGTCTGTTGATCCGGTGGGAGAGAATCGCGTCGTCGTCGTAACCGGACACGAAGAGCGCTTTCATCATCGGAAACTGTCTCAGCAACCGTCTGGCCAGCTCTCTGCCGGTGATCTCCGGCATGATAAGGCTGCTCACGGCGACCTGTAACCCGCCCTGGTGCTGATGCGCCAGCATCAACGCTTCCACCGGCGAACTGGCTTCCAGCACCCGGTATCGGTGACGGCGCAAGGTCGATAGGGCGAGCTTCCGCTCGATTTCGTAGGGTTCGACCAAAAGAATCGTCTCTTCCCCTCGGGCTGATAGCGCCGTCGCCGGGGTCTCGACGCGGGATCCAGTATCCTCGACCACAGGCATCGAGATGCACACCGTAGTCCCGTGACCCGGCTGGCTCATGACTTCGACGTGACCACCGTGCTGTTTGATGATCCCGTATACCGCGGTCAGTCCCAATCCCACATTCGTCTCTTTCGTCGAAAAGAACGGCTCGAACATCCGGGATTGCGTGTCGCGCGTCATGCCGCTCCCGCTGTCGCTGATCTGAATCACGGCGACGCCGGCTCCCCGTTTCGTCTCGCGGCCGCTCCGTTCTTTTGCAACCGGTCCCCGCGTCACGTCGATCTTCAGACGACCGACGCCCGGTATGGCGTCCCGGGCGTTGACAACCACGTTGAGCAACGCCTGCTCGAAGCCCTCCCGATCGATCTCCACATACGGAACTGCGGCGGCGATCGAAATGTGGCACTCGATTCGAGTCGGCAACAGATCGCGGATTACGCCGGAAAGCTCCTCAACCACGGTCCTGATCGACAAGACCTGACGGAAATGCCGGTTTTCGATGTCGAGGGACGCCAATTGTGAAGTCAGAGCTGCAGCCTGCTCTCCGCGTCGAAAGATTTCGTCGACGGGTGCATACAGCGAGTCATCCGGCCGAAGACGCGACAGCACGATTCCGGTCTGCGTTCCGATCACTGAAAAGAGATGGCTGAATTCATTGGCAATTCCCCTGGTCAGCCGTCCGACCGCTTCCATTTTCTGCGCGTCGGTCAGTTGCCGTTCGAGTTCCTGTCGCTCGACGTGCCCCTGCCGGACGTGGTCATTGGCTTTGGACAAGTCCTCTTTCAGCCCCGCGATTCTCGCCTCCAGCTGCACAAGCGAAGCCTGCAGCGTGCTTTCCGTCCGCTGCAGCTGTTCGATGTTCTCCAGCAAGTGCGCCTTCTGCTGCTGCTCCTTGCCGATCGTCTCCATCGCCATGCCGTAGAACGTGGCCATCACCAATAGCACCGGCATCCCAAGCAGCTGTCCGACGGATATGGTCCCGGTTTGTGCGATTCCCTGGTAGAGCAGGAAACCGTAGCCGGCGCAGAGCAGCGATGAGAAGGCCATAACGAGTGAGAACTTCCTGACCGACGCCGCGATCAGCATCAACACAAAATAGGACAGATACAAGTCCGATCTGGCGTTTCCGGAGAGATAGATCGTGGCCGTGACCAGGGCCGTGTCGATTCCGACCAGAAGACCGCTGAACCATGCGACATGCAGCACAGACCGTGGGACAATGAACAGCCCTGCGAGCAGACCGGCCAAGCCGGCCATGACGACCATACTGGCCGCCGGTGTGGCGGCTTGTTCAGGGCCGAACAGCAGCTCATAGGTCAACATGACTGCGACGAGGGTTTGGAGAACGAGGTACCTGTTTCGAGAGATATGGGGATGGTCAGCCGTCTTGGGAGGGGTTTCGTCGACACCGTCCGATGGATCACTTGCCATGAGAAATGCCTCCGGACCGCCAAAGGCATGACACTCCAGCAAGTCCCGTACCGACGGACCCGTTCGGTAGATCGCTGTTTTTTCTGAATCGCCGAGAGGTGCAGCCGTCCTCGATGAGGGAAATCCCCTAAGTTAGGTCACAAAAACGAACGACGGAAGGACGGCCGCAAAATGTCTCTGGATGCGGAGAGACCCGCTAGGTGATCGCGGCTTTGGCCAGACAGTCCCGTAGGTGGCGAGCGCGCTCCATAGCGGCTTCTTGCCGGGATGCCAGAAACGTCACGTGCCCCATCTTGCGGTGTGGACGCACGTTTCGCTTACCGTACAGGTGGAGCACGGATCCCGGCACCGCCAACAGCGCGGGACAGTCCCCCTGCGTGACACGATTCACCTCGTCTCCGATGAGATTGACCATGACGCCGGGGCCGGTGAGGCGAACCTCGCCTAAGGGGAGGCCGCAGATCGAACGGACCTGTTGCTCGAATTGCGACACGCTGCAGGCATCCAGCGTGTAATGGCCCGAGTTGTGCGGTCGAGGAGCGATTTCGTTGATGAGAATCTGCTCGCCTGGCAATTCAAACAACTCCAGACAGAAGACCCCGATTCCATCCAGTTGTTCGACAGTCCGTCTGGCCAATTCCTCGATGCGCATTGCAAGCGACGATGAAATCCGGGCCGGGACGACGGTCGTTCTGAGAATACCGTCATCATGCTCGTTCTCCGCAATCGGATACACCACGGTCGTGCCGTCCATCCCTCGGACCGCCAACACGGACAATTCGCGTTCGAACGGAACAAAGGATTCGACGATCCACCGTGTGCCCTGCTGACAGGCGGTTCGGACGGCCTCCCGAACTTCCGGCAGGTCGGATTGGCTCCGGATTCTCCATTGTCCTTTGCCGTCATAGCCGGCCGTCGCCGTCTTGCAGACCGCCGGGAAACCGATCGTTGCGACGGCCTCGGACAAGTGCTCCGGCGACGACACCGCCGCATAGCGGGGGACAGGAAAATCGCGCGCGCGCAGGTAGTCTTTTTGAACGACGCGATCCTGAATGATCTTCAGGACGGCACTCGATGGACGAAGCGGCTTCCGCTGCTCAAGGTCGCGACAGAGCGTCCAAGGGACGTTTTCCCATTCGTAGGTGACGACACTGACGAGATCGGTGAAGGCTTCAAACGTGCGGCGGTCGGCGAACGATTGTGCGAAGGAATGTCGGACGATGCGGTGCGCTGGCGCGTCAGGATCCGGGTCCCACACGGCCACCTCGTACCCAAGCCGCTGAGCCGCCTCGGCAAACATGGAACCCAGCTGTCCGCCGCCCAACACTCCAAGGACTGCCCCCGTCGCGATCACCGCCCGTTTCTCGGTCGTCGACGGGGGCGGCTGCCCCAGGAGACGCCGTCCAGCAGGCCCTGTGCTTCCGGACTATTGAGCACACTCTCCGTCTGGGTTCTGCGGAAATCCTTGACCCGGGCGGCAACGTCCGGATAGCGGCCGGCAAGAATCTGCGCCGCCAGCAAGCCGGCGTTTTCGGCTCCTCCGATGGCCACCGTGGCCACTGGAATGCCGCGAGGCATTTGGACGATCGACAGGAGGGAATCAAGCCCCCGAAGATGTTCGGTGGGAATGGGAACCCCGATGACCGGCAGATGGGTCTTGGCGGCGAGCATCCCGGGTAAATGCGCGGCTCCGCCGGCCCCGGCGACGATCACTTCAATGCCCCGGGCTGCAGCCTGCTCGGCGTACGCAAATAAGCGATCAGGGGTACGGTGAGCGGATACGACCAGCAGCTCATGGGGCACACCAAGTTCGCCGAGGAGGGCCGTCGTCTTCTCCAAGATCGGAAAATCGGACTTGCTGCCCCCCAGCACCCCTACAAGCGGTGGCGCGGTGCGCGGATCGTCGCGGCGCCGGCCGTGTGCTCTTCTGGACCGTAACGAGGTCTTGGGCTTCACGCCTCACCTTAGCGATTCTCCCCCGGGCGGTCAAGGACGTCCGCCGCGCAAGCGCGTCTTCGTCGAGAAATTGACCACTTGAGCCGGTTTCCTCTATGATAGATGCGTATTCTCAGACCTATTCGCGTCCTCGCGAGGCCCCCGTGGCAGGTATCGCACAAACCCTTCGGCGCAAGGTCCGCTCGCTCGTCAATCAGCCGTCCGGACTCGATGAAATAGCGATCGATGACCTTGCGGCATCCAACAAGCTGCGAGCCTGGGAAGCGGTGCAGATTCCCGAACGGTTGAAGTTTTCTTCGAAACTCGCCCTGACGCTCATTTTGCTTTTTATACTGATCATCGCGTTTCTGCCGTGGACTCAGACCATTACTGTCACGGGACAGCTGTCGGCTTACACTCCGTTCGAGCGACCGCAGGATATCGAAGCGCAGATTACGGGACGCATCAAGAAATGGCACATTTTCGAGGGTGTCCGCGTCAGGCAAGGAGATCTCATCCTGGAGCTGGACGATTACGATCCAAACTTTATGTCCCCCGATCTCTTGGTCCTCTTGGAGCAACGACGCGTTGCCCTGACCGAAACCCGCAAGGCGGCTCTGGCACGCGCCGCACAATTGGACAAGCGCATCGGGGAAATGCAGAACATCGTGAAAGCCGCCGTCCCGTCGGCCCAAGCGCGAGTGGTGGAGGCGGAAAACAAAGTGCGGGAAGCCTATCAGAAGGTCGAAGCGGCCAAGATTGCGGTCGCAACCGCGGAATTGAACGTCGATCGGCATAAGCAACTGGCCGAGCAAGGGCTTGTCTCCCAGCGTGAGTTGGAAGTCGCCATCCAGTCGGCCATTGCGTCGAAGGCGGACCTCACCGGCGCACAAGCCAACCTCAAGGCGGCCGAGCAAGGAATGAAGGCGCTGAGCTTCGGCCGGGACCAAGTTAATGCGGAAGTCCTCCAGCGGCTGCTGGACGCCGAAGCATCGCGAGATGCCTCGATCGCCGAGGCCGCAAGAGCCGCCGATCAGCTGGCCGAGGTGTCCCTCCGCATGTCGAATGCCGAGCAACGCAGGAACGCGAGCCGCATCCTCGCCCCCATGGATGGCACTGTGGTCAAGATGATGCAGGCCGGCGCCGGCGAAACCGTTCGGCAGGGAGATAAGATCGTCCGTCTTTCTCCGACCAGCGCCGATAAAGCCATCGAGATGACGGCCGACGGTCTCGACGCTCCGCTTCTGAACGTCGGAAGGAAGGTCCGAATCCTGTTTTACGGTATTCCGGCTATTCCGCTGCCGGCCTGGCCCGATCTGATGGCCGGCACCTTCGGAGGCCTCATCAAAGTAGTTGACCAAGTCGATGACGGAAAGGGCAATTTCCGTTTCTGGGTCGTGCCGGATCCGGACGACCGTGCGTGGCCCCCTCAAGAACATGTGCGTCAGGGCACCAAGGCCATGGGCTGGGTAATACTCAACCGTGTCCCTTTGTGGTACGAACTCTGGCGCCGCTTCAACCTGTTCCCACCGGACTATCAAGAACGTCCGCCAAGCCTCATCGATACCCTCTTGCCCAAGGCAGGACGGGGGGCCAAGTAGGGATTGCCCAGACGTCTGAGTTTCGCCCGTTCTTGTGCATTCAGTGTCTGTGGTGATGTGCCACCCAAGGAGGGTTGCACCGGCTATACGCTATTCTGTTGAGGAAAGGAGTGCTCCATGTTTGTTCGATGCCTGCTCGCCCTGATCCTGACCTTCGCCCTTTTTGATTGGTTCCCGGCCCTCGCAGCCTCGGAACCCGCGGTTTCCGACAGGACGCTCCCACCCATTCCCCTGAGCGTGGACGAAGTCCACGCCTGGATTGATCGCTCCCACCCGCTGCTGAAGGGAGCCGGAACGGAAAAGGTCATGGCGCGCGGAAAGATGCTGAAGGCGCTGGGAGCCTTTGAGCCGGTCCTCATCAACGATACGGAGCTCGAACGGTTCATCTCCAGTTCCAATCCGAGCCTGGGCACCCAGTCCAAAGGATTCAACGATACGTTGATCGAAGCACGGCACCCCTGGGGCTTCCGCGGAAGCGCCGGGATCAGAGAGGTCATCAACGGTCCCGCCAATATTCCCGATCTCGGTTTTGGCGGAGGGACAGGTCAGGTCATTCTCGGCGGATTCTTCCCGCTTCTCAAAGGACTGCTGATCAACCCGGATAGCGCCGAATTGCAGCGGTCCGAATTGGCGGATCCGCGCGCCGACATCAGGATCGCTCAAACCAGGCAGGATCTGTTCCTTGCCGCCGCTACCCAGTTCTGGGATTGGGTGGCCGCCGTCCGGTTTGCCGAGGTGCAGCGGAAAGCCGTGGGGGTGGCGGAAGGAAGATTCAAGCAGATCGAGGGGAGAGCAAAGGCCGGAGCCGTGGCTCCCCTGGACGTCGTCGAGGCGAACCAAGAGGTGCAACGCCGGCGCGAAGTGGCCATCGGCGCCCAGCGACTGGTGGAACAAGAGCAGTTGAAGCTCTCGATGTTTCTCTGGGAGAATGGCACCCCGTCGTCCCCCCTCACGGAGCGGGCTCCCGGATTCCCATCGCAGATGCTCATCCCCAACCCCGAAGACGTGAAGGTTCATAAACTGCAGGCAAAGGCCGAGCGCCCGGAAGTCAAAGAGATCGGCATTGAAGCGAAACTGAACAACATCGATCTCGAGTTGGCGAAGAACAATCTCTTACCCAGCCTCGACGCCGAGGCCGCCCCGGCGCGTCAGCCCGAAAAGTTCGTGCTGGGTCTCGGGTATCGCTTCGGGATAGAGCTGAAGATGCCGATCCTTCAGCGAAAAGGCCGTGGCGAAGTGCTGGAGGCACAGGGGAAAGCCGATCGTTTCGTTCTCACGCAGCGGTTCCGTGAGCAGCAGGTGGTCATCGACGTGGACAACGCCTTGTCGGCGATCGAGCGGGCGAAGGAACGGATTTCCACCGCAGTCGAATCACTCCGTCTTGCGAAGGCC
This sequence comes from Nitrospira sp., assembly GCA_047150005.1. Taxonomy (GTDB): domain Bacteria; phylum Nitrospirota; class Nitrospiria; order Nitrospirales; family Nitrospiraceae; genus Nitrospira_C. Next base: position 1,044,233 of record AP038806.1, read on the forward strand.
GTGGAGGAAGGGGAACGGTTCCGATTCAGCCTCGGCGCGACGAGCGTCTTGTTCGTTAACTTAAGGGAGCGAAATTCCGTGGACTCGGAGGCGCAGGTCATCCGCGCCAAGGCCGACTACCAGAAGGCCCTGGCTCTCTATCAATGGGCGATCGGGACTTGGGGCAAGTCCGATCCTTCGGCCATTCCGGTCAACTATCGAGCCAGGGACTGATCCCGGAAGAAGTGGTTTTTCCCTTTGTGATTTGATAGCTTTAGCCTGGTTGTGTCGTCACCTCGACGCTGCCGTTGAGTCCCGACCGGGCCCGTCGACGGCGGTACGTGTTTCTCACAGAGGCGAGGTCCTGTGCAAACAGCCACAGCCGGCCGGCCGAATCTGATCCAAGCCATCCTCGGCTATCTCGGCATCATTTTCCGTCTTGAACGACGGCTCCTGGCACTGGTGTTCTCCTATTCGCTCGCGATCGGGCTTTTCTCCCTGATTGTCCCGTTGACCGTACAGGAACTGGTCAACACCTTTGCGTTTGCGATCCAGCCGGTCACGATCGTCACTCTCGCCGGCGTCATGGTCGCGGCCCTCCTATTCGTCGGAGCGTTCAAGGCCCTTCAGTACTATGCCGTGGAGATGCTGGAACGGCGATTTTTTGCCAGAGTCGCCATCGGCATGACCGAGCAACTGCCTCGCCTGCAGTTCCTAGGTTTCAAGCCCCGGTATGCCAACTTCTTCATGGAAACCATCTTCATGCAGCGGGCGATGTCCGTGCTCCTGGTCGATCTGATCGACGTGGTGGTGGGAGGAGCCGTGGGGCTCACCATCCTCGTGTTCTATCACCCTTATTTCCTGCTCTACGCGGCGCTCCTGCTGGCCGGATTCAACGTCGTCTTCTTCCTGCTGTCCCACGGCGGCCTCAAAGCCACCATTGAGATGTCTCACGCCAAGTACGAAACGCTCCATTGGATGCAGGAAATTTCGTACAACCTCCTGCACTTCAAGGCGACGGACAGTCAAACTCTGCTCATGCAGCGAACCGACGACCTTGTCGACCGATACGTGGAAGCCCGCCAGAGCCGCTTCGGTATCCTGATCCGGCAATATCTGGGATCGGTGGGCTGGCAAGCCGTGGCTCAGGGCGGCCTCATCGCCACCGCAGGGTGGCTCGTTTCGATCGGACAGCTGACGCTCGGACAATTGGTCGCAGCGGAAGTCGTCGTCAGCGGTCTCATCGCAAGTTTCGACGGTGTGGTGAAGCGCATGGGCCACATTTACTATTTCCTAACCGGGCTGGCGGAGTTGGATTTCGTGTTCTCGTTGGCCAAGGATAAGACCGCGACCACGCTTTCAGTTCCGCTCCCGGACCCGACCATTCACGGTATTCGCGTGACCTGCAAGGACTTGACCGTTCAACATCCTGAATTGCCTCCGATTTTCGGCGACTTCGATCTCGAAGTGATGCCCGGAGAAAAGATCGGAGTCTATGCGAGCACGACCATCGCCAAGACGGCGCTGGCCCGCGTCCTGGCCGGTATCGAAGCGCCCACCTCGGGCGTCATCCGTTACAACGGCGTCGATCTTCGGCATATCGACATTACCGCCATCAACCGTTGCCGCGGCTTTATGATCGACTCCCAATTGTCGCTCTTCGAAGGCACGATCGAGGACAACATCGTCCTGGGGCGCTCCTATATCCCATACGCCGATGTCCGATGGGCGTTACGCATGGTGGAGTTGGAAGAGGAAGTTGACACCCTGCCGCAGGGGCTGAAGACGAACGTGCGCGCCCCGGGAAAAATCCTCGCCCCGACTCATATCGTCCGCATCCTTCTCGCCCGGGCTATTTTGAGCCGGCCTCAAATCCTGATCTTCGACGGCATCCTTCACAATCTGCCGCCGGCTTTGCGCGAAACTGTCCTCCGTCGCATCTGTTCCAAGGACGAGCCCTGGTCGGTCGTCTTCGTCTCCAATGACCCCAATTTGACGTCGCATGTCGATCGGCGACTGATCCTTAACTGAAGAGAGGAGCGGCGTGCATCCCGTGAAATGGATTTTCTCGTTCAGGCCTCGCGTCTCGCAGGTGATCGTCAGCATCCTGATCGCCGGATTGGGCTGGCTCAGCGGGCAGGCATTGAGCCGTGTCGACCAGGACCTCCGCATCATGTACACGGAATACACGCTCGGCGCAGCCGATCTCGCGCATATCTCGGCCGACGTGATGCGCTATCGCAACACGATCATCCGGGCATTGGAAGCGGACAGTCGGAAGGAGTTCGAACGCATCACCGAGTCGTTGCCGATTCAGCGTGCGCGGATTCAGCAGGCGGTCGACCGTTACGCCGCGGCAGGGCTGCGCGTCTCGCGGAGCGGGCGGAGCGAGCCGGAGGACATCGAAGCGGTACGGAGGAGTCTCGATCAGTACTTTTCGGTGGCCAGCACGACCGTTCAACTGCTGACTCAAGAATGGACGGCGGGGTCCCAGTCCGAGCGAGAGGTCCTGCGGCGAAAAGCGGAAGAACATGCCGCAGATAACGGCGGCCCCAAGATGATTCAGGTCAGTCTGGCGCTGGACCGATTGCTGGACACGGTCGCCGACGTGGCGAAAGACATGCGGGAGGAAGGCACCAGAGCGATCCAAAATACCAGTTTGCTGCTCGTCGTGGGCAGTTTCTTTGTCGCATTTCTGAATCTGCTTTTAGCGAGACGGCACCACGCGGACACACAGGATGACTCGGCGGAATCCACCCACGCATCGTCTTCCTCCGTCCCGCTTCCCCTTTCCGGCAACCACCGGAATTCTCTCTTGCGCTCCGAATAGAGCCGGCGTTCAGAGTCATCCGCGAGAATCACTGCTTCGTCCCACGGCGCGAAACAGCTCGTTGCGTTCCTTCGGCGTCAAGGGCATCCATCGCCCCTTCGCCAAACCGGCGATGGTGATATGCATGATGCGGACACGATGGAGATCGGTGACCCGAAAGCCGAGCGCGCGGCACATCCGTCTGATCTGCCGGTTGCGCCCCTCCGTCAGAATGATCCGAAACCGTCGGGGTCCCAACCGTTCCAGTCGGCAGGGCTTCGTGGGGCTGCCGAGAATCACCACGCCCGACGCCATGCCGTCCAGAAAGGCGCGGTCGAATGAGCGATCAACGGTCACCTCGTATTCGCGCTCGTGCCCGTGCTCCGTTCGGAGAATGTCATTGACGATGTCGCCGTCGTTGGTCAAGAGAATCAGACCGGACGAATCTTTGTCTAAACGTCCGATCGGAAAGATGCGTTCCCGGTGTCCGATCTCCGCGATGATGTTTCTCGGCACACGGACCTCGCTCGTCGTGGTAACTCCCACAGGCTTGTGGTACTTGATATAGATCGGCTCCTGTCCCCATGGGATGACTTCGCCGTCCCGCGCGATGACGTCGCCGGAGGAGACGCGGTCCCCGAGCTTCGCCACCTTCTGATTGATGGTCACGCGCCCTGTCTCGATCAGGCGATCGGCTTCACGGCGTGAACAGATCCCGTGCTGGGTAAAAAACTTGTTGATGCGGATGGAGTCGGTCACAAGGCGGCGCGGGAGAAGACGGTTGTGAGTTGTGAGTTTCTCGTTATGAGTCCCAAATTCTAAAAATCTAGAACTCAAAACTATTCCTACTAGTGGACGCGGCGGCCCGCCTTGATCCGCCCCAGTATCCGATAAATCAGCCGGGCGACGCAAAACTGAGGAGCCACGAAGCCTTCGATCGGCGCGATTTCGCTGATGTCCATTCCGAGAATACCCGGGCCGTTGGCCAGGGCCGTCACCAGGTTGAGCGTATCGTACCAGCCCAACCCCCCCGGCTCAGGCGTTCCCAGAGCCGGCACCAACGAGGCGTCCAGTCCGTCGCAGTCAAACGTTAAATAGACCGGGCCGGTACAGGCCTTCACGATGTCGGGAATCCATCGCGACGCTTTCCCTTCGTAGGGTCCTGATGGGTCGAGCAACGAAGCCGCAAAAAACGTCGCGATCGACTTGGCCTGCCTGATCCGTTCGATCTCTTCAGGGCAGATCGACCGAATACCGACTTGGACCAAGGGCAGACCATCGTCGACGACGCGCGCCATGACGCTGGCGTGGCTGTACGGGTTCCCCTGGTAGGCGTTGCGGAGATCTCCATGTGCGTCAATTTGCACGACACAGAGGTGCGGATACTTTTTCGCATGCGCCCTGATCGCTCCCAACGCGCCGGTATGCTCGCCGGTCAGGGTGATGAGGAACCGGCCTGTTCCCACGTGCGGACGGACAAATGCCTCGATCGCATCAACCGCCGCCTGGTCGACCCTGCCGGCCAGATCCAACGATTTGATGGTAGCGATGCCGCCCCATTCCCGGTACGGCTCGCACCGGAGCAGTTCATCGTAAAATTCGACCTGATGGGACGCTTCGATGATGGCGGAGGGTCCTTTATCCGATCCGAGAATGTAGCTCGAGGTGTGCTCGTAGGGAGCAGGCAGGACGTAGAGACCGGCCTGGTCGGGATGACACCAGGGTTCTTCAAGTCCGAGGAAATTGCGTTCGCAGCCTTCCCAGCCGGCGGGAAGTGTCATGAATATGCGCTCTCAAGGCGGGAGTCGACCCGCGCCGATCCCATGTGATGATCCTCGTCTGGGTCACCGACGGGATCGTTTCGGAAGATTCTCCAGCGGAATGAAGACCGCCAGTGCCACGACGGTGGTCCATTTTCCCGGCTTGCCGATGGCCGACTGCGTGATATTCAAGGTTCTCACGATCTTGCCGCCCATCTTGAAGACCTGCTCGCGCTCTTTCCAGGCGATGTTCGGATCGAATTCCACGCCCAGTGTCGTCGCCAACATCTGCGCCGCCAGATCCTCGGTATATTCCCCGGTCTCTTCGTCGGTTTCCCCATGAGCGTGATGTTCGGAGAGATACCCGTAGGTGCGCCGATCGGTGGGAATAGCTAAGCCGATCGAAGCCGAGACCAACCGGTTTCGCTCGTTGGTCTCCGACCGCGCCATGACGCAATGGGTGATCTCACCGGGATTGAGGAGTTTCTCGCCGCGTTTTCTGGGAATGATCTTGCAGTTGGGAGGAAGAATCGAGGACACGCTGACGAGATTGCAATAGGCCACGCCGGCACTCCGCAACGCTTGCTCGAAGGAGGCTAGCTTTTCTCGATGGACGCCGACTCCTCTTGTGAGAAACATGTGCGTAGGTACCATCGTCTCATCCCCCTTAGCTTCGTCCGCCCTCTCGCGGACCCGTCCTCGCCCACCGCAGGCCTCGCACTGCACGAACCGGCGCACAGGGCCGCTGTTGTATCAAGAATGTGGCCTGTTCGCAATATCCAGACGCGTTCTCGACCCAGAAACCGGCTCAGGATATCTTCAGATTCAAGACGAGTAGACGCGGTTCGGTCATCTCCTCGATCGTGGAGGCGACGCCTTCGCGGCCCAGACCGGAATCCTTCACGCCGCCGTAGGGCATGTGCTCCGCCCGAAACGTGGGAATCTCGTTCGCCAACACCGCTCCCACTTCCAGCCGTCGGAAGGCCTGGAAGACCTTGTCCACGTCCTTGGTGAAGACACCCGCTTGCAGCCCATAGTCCGACCGGTTCAGGGCGTCGACGGCTTCGTCAAATTCCCCGTAGGGCGTCACCGTGACGACCGGTCCGAAGACTTCCTGACAGGACACCTTCATGGCGGGCGTGACGTTACCCAAGACGGTGGCCTCGACGACGGAGCCGAGCCGCTTCCCCCCCAGAAGCACGCGGGCTCCTTGCGACACGGCCTCCGCAATCCACGCCTCGACGCGGTTCGCAGCGCCTTGATCGATCAAAGGGCCGACGACCGTCCCGCCGTCGCCGGGGTCTCCGACCTTCAAACGCGCCACTTGCAGCAACAGCTTGGTCGTAAAGAGATCGGCAATGGAGTGATGAACAAAAATCTGCTGGACCGAGATGCAGGTTTGGCCGGCATACGAAAACGCTCCGGCGGCGCAACGTTGAGTCGCCAATTCCAAGTCGGCATCGGGCTCGATGATCACACCCGCGTTGCCACCAAGTTCCAGCACAACCTTTTTTTTCCCGGAGAGAGCCTTCAGTTTCCAGCCGACCGCGGCGCTGCCGGTAAAGCTGAGCAGCTTGAACCGCGGATCCGTCACGAGCTGCTCCGCCACGGTGTTGTCGCAGGGCAGGATGTTCAAACCGCCGGGAGGCACCCCGGCCTCCATCGCCACTTCTCCCAGTAAGAGCGCGGTGAGCGGGGTCTGGGGAGCCGGTTTGATCAGAATGGAATTGCCGGCGGCCAATGCCGGAGCCACCTTGTGAGCCACCAGATTGAGCGGAAAATTGAACGGCGTAATGCCCAGCACCGGTCCGATGGGAACGCGTCGAAGAATGCCGAGGTGCGAGTCGGTCCCCGGCGTCCAGTCGAGGGGAATCACGTCCCCCGGGATTCTCCTTGCCTCCTCCGCCGCCACCGTGAAGGTCTGCACGGCTCGACTCACTTCGCGTTTGGCGTCGGTGATCGGCTTGCCCGCCTCGGCGGTCATCAGCTGGGCGAATTCGTCCCGCCGGTCATAGAGCGCTCCGGCGATCTTCTGTAACAGGTGATAGCGGGCGTGCGAGGGAAGCGTCCCCATCTGCCGGGCGGCGTCACTGGTCGACTGAGCCGCGTCAGCCGCGTCGTCGAGACCGGCCTGCGCCACCTCCGCCAGCACCGTTCCCGTAAAGGGATCGTGCACAGGGAGGGCTATCTTGCCCTGTCGCCAATTGCCGCCGATAAGAAATGGACGTGGTCCCTGCAACGAGACACTCCACAGAGGGAAAGGAACGTGCGCAGAGGCTGCGCTCGCGCGAGCCGTCGCCCCAGCTCCCCGCTACATCGCGCCGACTAGAGCGCGGACTCGATTGAGGATGTGGAAGCCGGCTCGGCCGTCGCGGCGGGCTCCGCCGCTGCAGCCTGCTCTCCGGCGACCGCCTTGCTGATCAGATCTTCCGTGCCCCAATCACGAATCGCTTCGAGAGAAAAGGCTTCGTAGGTCGAGACGCCGTGGCAGGACGGACAATCCGGCATCGGGACCTTGCGGTAAAACACCTCCGACAGACAGGACATGCACACCCAGAACGGAGGCTCGTTGTCGCGGTGAGGAACGGACCAGAACGATTGCGTGATTGACATAGGTTATCCTTCTTTAGGTGTGTCCGCCGGTTGGGTCCTCATGGTCTTACGACGGCGGCGTCTTGCTGAGCATGCGATCGATCTCCTCCGCGAAGGCTTCGAACGGAAAAGCGCCGGGAATAGCGACGGCAGGATCCTTTTCCGTCGGGCCGGCGGCCGTGTACATCAGGATGAATCCCGGGGTCCCGTGGAATCCCCAGCGGTTTGCCTCCTGCCGATCCTGGAAGATCGATTCCAAATGGCGCCGTTCATCAAAACACTGCCCGAACGCAGCCTGATCCAGCCCGATCGCTTTGGCAAATCCCTTGAACGCACTGGATTCCAAGCGCCCGCCTTCCGTGAACAAACGATCATGCATCGCCCAATATCGCCCTTGGGCGCCGGCGCACCGCGCCGCCACGGCCGCGTCGACTCCGACGCCGCGATCGGCACGCGGATAATCTCGATACACGAATTTCACTTTTCCGGTATCGATGTACTTGGCCTGCAGCCTCGGCAACGTCTCGCGGAAGAACTTGAGGCAGTAGCCACAGGTAAAGTCGGAATATTCGACTAGCGTAATCGGGGCATCCGCCCGCCCTCTGATCCGTCCGTCATCAGTGATCGTCCCGGCCTCGAGTCCCCCTGCCCATGTAAGGGCAAGGCCCATCACCAAGGAGGACACGATTTTTCGAACCGAGGTCAGCGTCATGTTTTGCGGGCAGCCCGTTTGAGTTTCATTCGTTCCAGCAAACCGACCATCAACAACGGCCAGACAACCGTCGCATCGCTCAAGACCTCGGCGAAACGCCCGCCCTCCTCAGGGGAGACGAATTTGCCCCACGAGATGCCCTCCTGATAGGTGCACCCACTCAGACCGCCCCAATAGTCCGGCTCCGGACAGATCCGCACTCCATAGTGAAAGCGGGGAGGCTTGACGTTGAGTCCCAGTCGCATGTTGCTGATCTCGATATACGGTCCCACCTGCTGAGACCAGTTGCGAGGGACTCCCCCGCCGATCGTAAAAATTCCCAGGCGCTTGGCCGAAGTGATGTGCGTCGTGTAGCTGTTGAGATCCTGATAGGGATTGAAGGACGGGCAGGATTTGTTGATCGTCCGGAGGATATCCAGATCGCTCCCACCTTTGGTTTGAGCACGCGCCTGATCCACCACGCGGCCCATCGCCCAGGTTCCGACATCCAGGCCCATTTCGGAATCGGTAAAGGCGGGAATATAGACCGGAACCTTCTTGAGATAGGCACTTTTCAGGATGCCGGCTCCGTCGAATTCCTCCGCCAGCGTCCGGCCGAGCTCGCGGGTCAGCAATTCCGACGACAACGGCTGGTTCGGGTCGATCCGCTTCATCGTCTGGCCGACGACATGCTCGACATAGTTCAGATTCGATTCCATCTCGAGCGTGTCGTAGACGCGATTGTACCCTTTGCGGAACAACTCCTCGTCGCTCATCGACGGATGATGACGATAATGTGTTTTCCCAACCGACTCGCTGAGCCCGTGGGCGATCAAGGCCCCGGTCGAGACGACGCATTGCACCATCCCATGGTCGATCATGGTGCTGATGATCTTGCCCATCTTCGCAATGGTCATGGCCCCGGACAGGGTCATCACGACGGAGCAGTCCGGATCGTCGATCATCGCCGACAAGACTTCGTAGGCTTCGCCCAGCCGGCGGCCCCCGAAGGCGGTCTTGCGCATCGCGGTCAACAGGTCGTCGAATGATGTGATAGCTTCGGGATCGAGAGGCTCCAGCGCTTCAAGTCCGTCCTTCGCCCCGTCCCGAAATTCTCTAGCGCCCATAAGAGTAAGAGTCGTCCTGTTCCGGATGTGGAAGCAGAGGGAAGCGCATCCGTTATACACAACCGACGCCGGAGGCGTCAATTGAAGGTCGAGCTGATAATCCCTTGTCCATACGGCAGACGCTGCCTGTATGGATCATGGAGATGGACAGCGCGACGCACGCGCTCATGCCGTGGAGGATTGCCGCAAGACAAGACCCTGGGACTGAGGGCAGGCTTGACCGATATCTCGTCCCGATATAGCATCGGCAGCCTCCCGCGGGATCTCTCGATCTGTTCACCGCAAGAGTATTGATCCATGATTCATGGAACCTTCACGGCGGGCTACTATGCGCTGAACGGCGACCGGATCTTTCTCGACTTCGAAGCTCGATTCTTGCGGAAGGACTGGGACAATGAACTTCGGTCGTGGATTCTGCGGTCACCCAGCAATTGGATCCGTTTGTGGTCTCTCCGTTTCGGGCGCACCCACATCAAGGCTGTGCTGCTGGACGAGGCATGGTTCGAGGGAAACCCTTTGGCGACCTGCTGCAACGTCGGCAGCGGCCTGGACTGAATATCCACACGGGGGGATGCACAATGGTCACGGAGGATATCCAATGAAGCTGTCAACGGTTACCCTTCTTATTCTGTCCAATGTCTTCATGACGATCGCCTGGTATGGCCATCTGCGATTCATGGATCGGCCGCTCTGGGTGGTCGTGGTCGCCAGCTGGGGAATCGCTTTTTTTGAGTATTGTCTACAGGTGCCGGCCAATCGATTCGGCTATTACGCGGTCACGGCCTATGAACTCAAGACCGTTCAGGAAGTCATCACCCTGACGGTTTTTATTGTTTTCGCGCAACTGTATCTGGGCGAGCACCTGAGGCCAAAGCATCTGGCGGGATTTATTCTGCTGATCGTGGCGGCCTGGATGGTGTTCCAGGACCGTTATGGCCTGGAGTGGTGAGACGGGATGACGAGCGGTTCCCACGATCTCATTTCAGCACCGCCCTTCACTTCAGGAAGCTCGGCCACTCACGGGCCCGGACCGCCCTCGGAAGAGGACGCCAGTTCCGCACTTTGCGGGAGACTTCGCTCGACAACTATTGAAATGGTGCCCGGCATCCGGCTTTGAGGCCAAGATTCCAGTTTGACATGAGCGTCCCAGGCCGACGCAATCGCCTGCTTCACTTCCTGTGGCGAAGCATCGATTGTGCTGAGGAATGCGCCATGGAGCCGGTCGCCTCGATAGTCGGGTCTTCTCCGAGGTTCCTTCAGGTACCGTGCGATGAGGTCGGCCCGCATGCCGTAAAGGATGGTGCCGTGAAAGAGGAGCCCTTTTCGTTTCCTCCGCTGCGCATTTCCCGAAATCTTGAGTCCGGCGACGCCCAGATCGCTGGTACCTTGGAAAGCGATTGCCGGCTCCCATCGTTGGAGTGCATGGGCGATGCGCTGCAAGATAAATTGATTGGTGGAACGAATGTCGCTCAAATCGGGATGAAAGGACAGCGGAAGCACGAAAGCGTAGGAAAGACAGCCGGGTCCCTGTAAGACGGTCCCGCCGCCGCTCGCCCGCCGCAGTATTGGTATGCCGTCTTGTTCGCAGGCGGTGAGATCGATGTCCTCCGCGAGAATCGAGGCACGGCCCAGCACGGCAAAGTGGCGATCGCTTTCCCAGAAGCGCAGTACGGGGTTGCCGCCGTTCTCCTCCAGATCATCCAGCAAGACTTCGTCGAGGGCGAGATTCTCAATCGGAGAGGGAAGGGTTAAATCGAGTAGACGAACCGGCTGCGCGACGCTATCGGCTGACCGCGCGCCCGTGAGCGATTTGTCCTCGGAACGGTCGGCGTCCAACGTCATCTCGCTCAGACTGCGTGTTTCCTTCCCTTGCCGACACCGGCGGCAGGCTGCTCTGAACGCCTGTAGTCCTGAAGGCTGCGCGGGATGATGCCCTCCGAGAGCGTCGGATACGTGCCCAGGAGTGCCTTCATCCCGAGTCTCGTGAACCGCGCATCTCTGTTGGCAATAAGGGTGCGAATCTGGTGCTTCACGCGGCCCTTCGCTTCGCGGAATACCTCATGTGCAAGATCCCACACCTCTGAGGGTCCGGCCGCCCCCTTGTGCGATTCTGCATAGAGCGCGGTGGCCGCAATCGCAACAAGGTCTTCCCCGATGCTTTCGATGCGGTTTTGGCGCCCTTGGTCGTCTCGAAGTGTCTGCCGGTGCCATACCACGGAGTAAAACATCGCGCGCGCGAGTCGTCGGCTTGCGCGTTCCACGAACCGCAGTGTGGGGCGGACTTGTGGATGTCGGAACTCCGGTCGAGAGGATAAACGTCTCGGCATCCATTGCTTCACGTACCAGGGGAGATAGAAGCTGACGAGACGCCCCAACTCCAGGAGCCGCCGCCAGCTCGTCACGTCTTCCTCGAGGTAATTCCGGGCCCGCTCAAGGTGCGTATTGAACCCCTCGCGTGCCACGAACGGACGCAGGATATCGGTCGCGCCTTCCCCGATCCGGTACATCTCAGCATCACGGACGAGTTGTTCGATCCCGAATGCCGGTTCTCCCCGAATCCTTTTGGAATCAGCCGTTTCGTATCCCATTCCTCCAAAAATGATCTGGGCATCCTTCAGAAACTGGATCGTGTGTTCCGAACAGAATATTTTCGCGATCGCCGATTCAATTCGAACGTCGTAGTCGAACTGGTCCGCCATTCGCCACACGGAGAAGGCGAGCGCTTCCATGGCAAAGAGGTCGGCGGCCATACGACCCAACCGCATGCGCTGTGTCTGTCGCTCGCCGAGTGGTTTCTGGAAGGTCCATCGGGCATTGGCTCTATCAAGCGTCGGCTGCCACGCTTGTTTGGTCATACCCAGACAAATGGCGGGGATACTGACCGCCCGACCGACATTGAGGATGGCGAGCGCGTACTTCAAACCACGACCGACTTCACCGATGACGTTTGCCACTGGGATGCGGACATCCGTGAAGGTCATGTGGGCATTCTCAATACCCCTGCAACCCTCGAATTGGCACCGTTGACGCACCTTCACCCCGGGAAGATCCATCTCGAGGATGAAGGCGGTGTGAACCCACTCATCTGCCTCCTTACCTTCCGGCATCGGAACCCAGACTGTTCGCCCGTCACGCAGTTCTTTCCTGGCCGGCACACGTGCGATCAACGTCAGATACCGAGCAATCGTTCCGTTCGTGCACCACAGCTTTTCCCCGTTCACCACATAGGCCGTTCCGCTGCCGTCCAGCACCGCCTCGGTCTGGACATTGGCCGCATCCGATCCGGTGACCGATTCGGTGAGCGCAAATGCAGAGACGGCCTCCCGAGCGACGAGCGGCAGGTACTTGCGTTTCTGCGCTTCGCTGCCGAACCGGAGAATCGGCATCGCGATGCCGATCGACTGAGGCACCGCAACGGTCAACGCGAGGATGTTGCTCCAACTTGCTATCAGCATGAGAGCCCGACCGTAGTTCGCATATGAAAATCCGAGACCTCCGAACTCCTTGGGGATCTTCATGCCGAAGGCGCCGAGCGCAAACAAGCCTTTCAGCACGGAATCGGGAATCCTCGCGGACCGTTCAATCTCATCGGGATCGACCTGCGTCGTGAGAAACGTCTGTAGCCTGGGACGAAAGTCCTCCCAGGCTTCTTTCTGTTCCGGTGACTCTTCCGGGAGAAGCAGCAGTGAGAAATCGGGGCGCCCGACGAAAAGACCCGCCACAAAGCTATGGCCCGACAACCGATCGCGAGCTTCCTCGATTCGTTCAAAGCCTTTGAAGAGCGATCCCATGGCTGTCCGATTCATCGTGCCGGCTGCACCACAGCGGCACGATTCCGAATCTCCTCAAATCGTGCCGTGAAATGACGCAGCATCGGCGCCTCATAGGTCAAGCGGAGGCCGCGGATCTTCTCGCGCCGTCCGAATAACTCGATGATCGATTCCGCGACATAGGTGATCTGCATGTTGGTATAGACTCGTCTCGGGATGGCCAACCTCACCATCTCGAGTTCGGGATGAATGGTTCGCCCGGTCGCCGGGTCTTTCTTGCCGAACATCACCGTGCCGATCTCTACGCCTCTAATCCCATATTCCCGATAGAGAACCGCAACCAGGGATTGGGCGGGAAATTGTGTTCGCGGAATGTGCGGCAGAAACTCCTTGGCGTTGAGATACACCGCGTGTCCTCCGATCGGCTTAAGAACGGGCACGCCCGCCTGATCCAGCAGCTCTCCCAGATACCGTACCTGGCCGACCCGGAAGTTCAGGTAATCTTCATCCAGCGCTTCGCGCAGCCCTCTGGCCATCGCTTCCAGATCGCGACCGGCCAAGCCGCCATAGGTGGGAAAGCCTTCGACCAGGATCAGCATGTTGGTAATATCCTGCGCCCACTGGTCGTCATTCAGACTGAGAAATCCCCCTATGTTCACGAGGCCGTCCTTCTTGGCGGACATCGTGCAGCCGTCGCCATACCTGAAGAGCTCCCGTGCGATGTCGAGAATCGACCGGTCGGCGAACTCCGGCTCCCGCTCTTTGATGAAGAAACAATTCTCGGCAAAGCGACAGGCATCGAAGAAGAGAGGAATACGGTAACGGTCCAACAGCGCGCGAGTCCGTCGGATGTTGTCCATCGAGACCGGTTGCCCGCCGCCGCTGTTGTTCGTGATCGTCAGCATGACGAGCGGAATGCGATCCGGCCCGATCCGGTTGATCGCCTCTTCCAACCGGCTCACATCCATGTTGCCTTTGAACGGCGATTCGCAGTGGGGGTCATAGGCCTCTTTGATCACGACGTCCAGAGCCTGCGCACCTTGATGCTCCACGTTGGCTCGAGTGGTGTCGAAATGAATGTTGTTTGGAACACACATACCCGACTTGACCACGGTGGAGAACAGGAGATTTTCAGCCATGCGTCCTTGATGAGTAGGAATCACATGTTGGTACCCGAAGATGGAGCGGACGGTTTGTTCGAAGTGGTAATAGTTCCTGCTGCCGGCATAGGATTCGTCCCCCTGCATCAAGCCCGCCCATTGGCGATCGCTCATGGCCGAGGTGCCGCTATCGGTCAAGAGGTCGACATAGACGCTCTCGGCCGGAATTTGAAACAGGTTGTAGCCCGCATGTCGCAGCAGACGATCCCGCTCCTTTCGGGTCGTGCGTCGGATCGGCTCCACAACTTTGATCTTGAACGGCTCGGAGGGAAACTTCATACGACTGACCTCTCAAATCGCGACAATTCTCCCCGAAATACCGGCGCGCCTCCGTATTCAAAAACATACCGGGTCATATCGAAAAGCGGTGCGGGGTCGAGATCGCGCAACAGTTCCGGCTTCCACGTAATCTCCAACTGATTGATCATCGTAATAGGCGTCGGAGGCCCGACCACGCCGAGCTGCACCTGCCCGTAGGATTGAGAGAAAATGAGAATCTCCCCATCGAACATGGCCGCGTTGAGATCACTCGCGGCCCCCTGCCTCCCATAATCCTCCTCGAACCGCTGAAATGCGGGCGCCCGTTCGAGTTCTTCGCGGAACGCGAAGAAAATGTCGATGCCGGCCCGTTGCTGGTCGTCCATGACCTGAACGGCATCGCGCACCACCGACTCCTGCTGCATTTGCTCGCGCGTCAGGACCAATAGGCGGCGGATGCGTACTCCCCGTTTGGCCGCCTCTTGATTGGCCAGCAGATAGTTCGGATAGAGAGCTTCGCCTTTCTTCCAAATGTTCCAGCGTTCCATGATCGCGTCGATGGACTGTTCGGCCGTCTGAACAAGCCGGACAGCCTCGGCGTTTGCTTCCGCTCCTTCATACGTGAGCGTTTGCATTTCGAGCTGACGGAGCTCTCGCCCAATCGCCTCCACCTTGCGCGGAATGTATTTGGGATTCTTGGGAACATGAAGCATGACGTCGACGGCAGTCAGCGCCAGGGTCCAATATTCTTTGGCTGCGGACGGAGCCTTGTCCTTCTGCGCGATCAACAGGAGTTCGACCGGGTTCTTGTCGAGGAGTTTGGCGATCTTGATACAGAGCTCGGGTTTGGGAATCTTGAAACCGCGTCGGATCAAATTGGCTTCAGGCTGGGCGATACCAAGCTTTTTCGCCACCGCATAGTCGCTGCTGAGACCAAACCGCTCCTTAATGGCTTCAAGATACTTCGAGACTTCCGACATGCAGCACTCCTCTCACAGATTGGGCTCAGCCTGAGCGGGTCCGGAAGCCATCATGCCGCGTGAAAGCGAGCTTCTCGCGGCTCACGGTCAGGAGATTCTCCATGCGTCAATCCGATCCAAAACCCCTCGAGGTATCCGAGAACGGCATTGACCCCTGACCGGAAATCTTCCCTTTCCTGATCGGACATAGTGGTGTTGTTCGCGCCTTCAATGGCTTCCACCGCATGCTCCATCGCCTCCTCGTGGGAGAGCTCGAGTTCTCGATGAAAGGTGAAATAGGTGAGGTCCATATGGGGATGTAAGGTGGCTTTCAAATAAGCGAGCCCTGGGATCAGATGATCCCACAGCGTAATGGCCATGTTCTCCAGACCGAAGGATGCGCCCAAGGCCTTGGCGTGATTGCCATCGCTGTACAACTGTTCCATCCCTTCGATGTAACAGCGGGTCGAGGGCAGCATGGGGCGCGACATGGCTTCATGCACATCGATATCAATGGACCGCAAAAAGTTCCGATACAGGAGCTCGTGGCGATACTGGGTCTGTCCATTACCCAATTCGGAGTACAGAACCTTGGTCAGTTCCTCGGCAACCTTCTCATCCGCCGTGTTGACAAGTTGGGACATCAAGATCCGGGGAAAGAAACGAGCAAAGTTGTAGAACTCGATTGCAAAATCCTTCAGATCGGCGGCGGTGAGATCGCCCGATTGAAAACGATCGAGATACGGATTGTTGATCGCCCTGTGCCTCAGCACGATCCCTCTCATTTCTTGATAGAACGTCATCGGTCACCTCCAGGCAGCAAAAGGACGGGACACGACATGACGCTTGACACGATACGCAGATCGTATAATATGCTTTTTGAATCATACGATCAACCATCAAATGATATCATAACTTATTAATACAATGTGCTATATTTTTATGCATGCCAGTAGAGCATGATCATCAATAAGCTCATTCACTACGTTTTAATACAATATTGCTATCATTCGATTTATCTTTCGTGTTACCATATTCTCACGAGCGAGAAGCGGATAGAGGCGACCGGAAGCGGAATTCTGCTCCATCGGAGGAGGGGCCATCATGGACCATTCAACAGGGATTGATCACATCACGCTCTGCGTGGAGGACCTCGATGCGGCGGAGTTTCTCTTCACCAAGGTCCTCGGTTTTGAGGCGATCTGGTCGGCTCGGGACGTAGGCACTGAAAAATCTTCGATGGATACGGTGGTCGTGCAGCGAGGCAACGCCAAGATTGCGCTCATGCAGGGTCGGGACAAGACGACAAAGTCGCAGATCAGCCAGTTTATCGAGAAATACGGCCAGGGCGTGCAACACTTCGCTCTTGAAGTTGATGACATCGAGGCTGCCTGTCGTGAATGGGAGGCCCATGGCGTCAAGTTCAGCGGATCGCTGAAGGAAGGACGCGACGGATTCGGTCCTCTCAAACAGCGATTCACCTTTCCGCTTTTCCCGGGGAGCGGGTTGTTCATTGAATTGACTCAACGCGTCCATGGAGAAGAGAAGTCGAAAACGTTAGTCCGCAACACTGTTGAGTCTCTTTACAAGGACATCGAGCGGGATCAAGCATCAGGGATCGAACGGACGATCATCGATTACGGGCCATCCTCGACTCCTGGGAAGAAGAAACCGTTGAAGCGTGCCTCATAGGAACGCATCAGGCTTTTCACGAGAGGCCGGCCATGTATCTCAACAGAAAAGGCAAGGTTCCCAATCAAGCCCACGTCGGCATTCCCGAAGGACTATGCGAGGAGGAGCATGGACGAAACGGATTCGCTGGAGCGGTGTCACATTTGTACCGGGTCCATCCCCCGACGGGGTGGCTGAAGATCGATTGACCACTCAAACCACGAGCCTTTGCCTGCGTCCGACTCTTAACCGCAACTACCCCATCTGTCGCGACTCAGCCGGCCCTCATGATGCAGAGTCACGATGTGAGCCTGTACCTGTCATGCCGGACCGAGACGATGACCCATTTCATTCGCAATGCCGACGGAGACGAAGTCCATTTCATCCATCAGGGCACAGGGAGATTTGAGACGGACTATGGAACCCTTTCTTACGAGACAGGCGATTACATCGTGATCCCAAAAGGAACGACCTATCGAATCCACGTCGATGCCGGCCCGTCTCTTTCCCTCATCGTTGAAACGCCCGAATCTGTCACGGTACCGGATCGTGGACCGCTCGGACAGCATGCCCTGTTCGATAAGGGTGTCCTTGTGGCCCCTGAGTTGGGGACGGTGGAGCCACCGGAAGCTCAGGGCCAAGAGTGGGAAGTCCACATCAAGCGGTGCGGGAATTCGACGACGGTGGTCTACCCGTTCTATCCGATGGATGTGGTCGGTTGGAAAGGAGATCTGTGGGCGGCCAAGCTGAACGTGCGTGATTTTCGGCCGGTTACCAGCCCCCGTTACCACTTGCCGCCGAGCGTCCATGGAACATTCAAGGCCGGTGGATGCCTGATCTCCACCTTCGCCCCGAGACCATTGGAAAGCGACCCTGAGGCTCTCCGTGTTCCGTTCTACCACCGCAATACGGACTACGATGAAGTCCTTTTCTACCATCGAGGAGATTTTTTCAGCCGGGCGGGAATTCAGCCGGGCATGCTGACCTTACACCCGCAGGGCATCCATCACGGACCGCAGCCGCAAGCCGTGCAAGCCAGCAAGGAGAAGACACAGACGAGCGAAGTGGCGGTGATGATCGAATCCAAGACCCCGTTCACGGTACGCCCAGAGATGGAAACCGTGGAAGTGAAAAACTATGCGCTGAGTTGGAGCCGTCGATGAAGCTCGTCAGTTTTCGCATCGCAACTCCTGTCGGCACCTTCACACGAGTGGGCGCCATGCACGGCCCCAACCTGATCGACTTGAACATGGCCTATGCTCGCTGGTTGGCCGATCAAGGCGAAGCGCAGCCGCACCGCTTGGCCAATGCGCAGGTACCCGCGAGCATGCTGGAGTTTCTCGAAGGCGGGATGTCCACAATGGCCGCCGCGCGGCGGGCGATGGGCCATGCCGTCATGCTCGCACCTTCGGCAACGGGTCCGTGCGGTGAGATGATCGTCTATCGCTCGTCCGACGTTCAGCTCATGGCCCCCTTGGTCGATCCGCCGTCTCTGCGAGACTTTATCGCCTTTGAAGACCACATTGCGGCGACTTCGAAGAAACGCGGGCAGCCGATTCCCCCTGAATGGTACAAAGCGCCCGTCTACTACAAGGGCAACCACCGAACCATTATCGGGACGGATGAGGATCTGGCCTGGCCCTTGGACACGACGAAGCTGGATTATGAGTTGGAATTGGCCTGTGTCATCGGGCGCAAGGGCAGAGACATCCCCGAACGGGATGCGCAGGGGTACATCGCCGGGTACACGATCATGAATGACTTCAGTGCCCGCGACATCCAGTTCCAAGAGATGGCCTGCCGGTTGGGTCCCGCAAAAGGCAAAGATTTTGCGACGGCGCTAGGCCCCTGCCTCGTGACGTCCGACGAGATTGCAGATCTCGACGGACTCATCATGATCGCGCGCGTGAACGGACAAGAATGGTCGCGCGGACGGTTCGGGACGATTCACTGGTCCTTCTCACAGATGATCGAACATGTGTCTCGCGGGGAAATGATCTATCCGGGAGACATCTTCGGCTCTGGAACCGTAGGAGGAGGATGCGGTCTCGAAATGGACCGGTACTTGAAGCCGGGAGACGTGGTGGAGCTGGAAATTCAGCCCATTGGCGTCCTGAGGACTCGCATCGTGGGCTCCACGTCATGACAAGAGAGAAGCGCACATGGGTGTCCTGACGGATGAACTGGCTCTCGCGGAATTGGCTGAACGACACCGCCAGCTCTACGGCGGACCGTCCGTTGACACTAAGTTGAGAGCGATTATTCGCGAGGGGGTGCACACCCGACTGACTGTTTCGGATATTCGTCACATCTTGCGGACCTCGCAGTCGGTCTTCTTTGATACCCACGTCGAAGCCGTATCAGGTCATCACACAGCCACCTATCTCCGGTTCGAGTCCGTTGCCCGTTCCCCGCAGCTGATCGGCTGGTTGGCCGGTGATATGGCCCAGTGGATCCGAGCAGCGTTTGTGAACGATCCGATCACCGGCATCCTTGCCACCACATCAGCCGCGGAAAGGCTCGCCGAGGGGGTCGCACGTGTCCTTCACGACACGATGCGGTTGCGCGTGGCGTTGACGCTCCACAACGGCGAGACAGGGCGTATCGGGACGGACATCGTCGGCGGCGCGATCAAACCCGGCGAACGATTCTTGGCGCTCAATGATGTCACCACGCGCGGCAACTGTGTAAGCAAGCTCGGTAAAGTGATCACCGACAACGGAGGCCTGTTGGCCGGCATGATGGTTTTTGCGCGTCGGGATAGCGGCCAATTCCCATTGATGAAAGACCTGACCGCGCAGCATCCCTTCTATTACACGACAGACCTCGACATGCCGCAGTGGGAGCCGGCGCAGTGCCCTCTGTGCCGGGAGAACAAACCTCTGCTGTCCTGGAAAGATATGCCGCAACTCTGACACGCGACTCACCCGAACCGGAGGAGCACATGGACCTCGAGATGGTACGCCAGCACATCAAGCGAGCCGATCTCCTCCAGATGTACTACTACCTCCGCCTCACCCGATCTCTGGAAGACCGCATCACGGCGCTCTACCGGCAGGGACGCATTGTCGGTGGCTGCTACACCAGTCACGGCATGGAGGCGATCGCGGTCGGCTACGCCTCCGCCATCGAACGCGATGATATCATCGCTCCCTTTCATCGAGACATGGGAGCCTTCCTCATTCGTGGGATCACGCCGGGCGAAGTCCTCGCCCAATATCTCGGCAAGCGAACCGGGCCGACGAAAGGCAAAGACGGCAATGTTCACATGGGTGATCTCAAGCGGGGCGTGCTCGGCTTCGTCAGCCACTTGGCCGACAATATGCCGGTCGCGACAGGCGCGGCTCTGGCTTTCAAGATTCGAGGTGAGGCCCGCGTCGTCGTTGCCGGAACCGGCGACGGCGGAACCAGCCGTGGCGACTTCCACGAAGCCATGAACTTTGCGGCGGTGCGCAAACTCCCGGTCGTCTTCTTCTGCAACAACAACCAATATGCCTATTCAACGCCGCAACATCTTCAAATGGCGATCCAGGACGTGGTCGACCGGGCCAAGGCCTACGGGATGCCCGGCGAAATCGTGGACGGCAACGACGTGTCCGCAGTGTATCTCGCGTCTAAGCGCGCTGCCGCGAGAGCGCGCGCCGGCGGAGGGCCGACATTCCTCGAGTTCAAAACCATGCGAATGCATGGGCATTCCGAGCACGACGCAGCCAAGTACGTTCCCCATGAGTTGCTGGAGGAATGGAAGACGAAAGACCCGATGCTGAAGGCCGAGCGCCTGCTCACGCAACTCGGTTACGGCGACGAAGGCTACTTTCAGGAGGTCGCCGAGCGAGCAAAGAAAGAAGTCGAAGCGGGCCTGGAGTTTGCCGACCACAGTCCTCTGCCGGAAGGACGGGAAGTGTTGGAAGGCGTGTTCGCCACCGAAGAAGAGGTGGAATCATGACGACCGCCACGGCGTCGGCCGAAGTCTCATATTTGGAAGCCATTTCGCAGGCCCTGGATGAGGAGATGGCCCGCGACGGGCGGGTGTTCCTCATGGGCGAAGACATTGGCACCTACGGCGGGGCTTTCAAGATCACCGAAGGTTTTCTCCAGAAATACGGCGAGTGGCGGGTCTTGGACACCCCGCTGGCCGAGTCCGGATTTGTGGGAGCGGCCATCGGAGCCGCGATGATGGGCCTGCGGCCGGTTGTAGAAATGCAGTTTGCCGACTTCATTTCTTGCGCGTTCGATCAGATCACCGAGGTCGCGGCGAAGAATCATTACCGTTGGGGGGCCGCGGTGCCGATGGTCATTCGCGCGCCGTTCGGCGGCGGCGTGCACGGTGGTCCCTTTCACTCCGAGTGTCCTGAAGGCTGGTTCTTCCACTCCCCTGGGCTCAAACTCGTGGCCCCTTCGACTCCATACGACGCGAAGGGTCTTCTGAAGGCTGCCATTCGAGACCCCAATCCGGTCATTTACTTCGAGCATAAGTTTCTCTACCGGCGCATCAAGGCAACGCTTCCGCCAGACGATTACATTGTGCCGATCGGGAAGGCCGACGTGAAGCGAGTCGGGAACGATATCTCGGTCATCACGTACGGGGCGATGGTTCACCTGGCGCTGGAGGCCGCCCAGGTCCTGGCCCCTGAAGGGATCGGTCTGGAAGTGGTCGACCTGCGCACGTTGATTCCGCTCGACAAGGAGACGGTGTACGGATCGGTGCGCAAGACCGGTAAAGCCATCCTGTTGCACGAAGATAACAAGACGGGCGGAATCGGAGCCGAAATCGCTGCGCTCCTAGCCGAGGAGTGTTTTGACTGTTTGGACGGTCCGATCGTCCGAATCGCTCCACCCGATACGCCCGTGCCGTTCAGCACGCCCTTGGAGGAGTTCTTTCTTCCAAAGACCGGCGACATCGTTGAGGCGGCGAGGAAGTTGGCGGCGTATTGAAAAGGAGGCTGAGATCAAGGTTGAGGACGAGCGTTGAGTCCGGCTCCTGAGCCTCAGCCTAGATTGAGCCTGAGTTCAGAGCATGGCGACCGACATTACGATGCCTCAGCTCGGAGAAAGCATCGCTGAAGGAACCGTCGTGAAGTGGTTCATCCCAGCCGGTGGAATGATTCAAAAGGATCAAGCCCTCTTGGAAGTGGAAACGGAGAAAGTGGACCTGGAGATCCCCTCACCGGTCACAGGAGTTTTGAGCGAAATCATCGTCCCGGAGGGCGACACCGTTCCTGTGGGAACGTTACTGGCACGGATCGAGAGCACTCCTCCCTCCGAAGTCATCAACCGTGTCGGCGGGGTCGTCGTCCGTCCATCGCAACCGATACCGGAAGGTGAAGACCGTCACTCTCCTGCCGTGCGGCAACTGGCCAGGGAGCACGGAATCGATCTGTCGCGAGTCAAGGGAACTGGAACCGGTGGACGGATAACCAAGAAAGATGTGCAGGAGTTCATCGGATGCACCGGAAGCCAAGCCGTATCGCCGCCTCCTGGTGGCGAGCTGTCGATGGGAGAAGAGGTTCGGCCTCTGACACAGATGCGGAGAACGATTGCCGACCGGATGGTGAAAAGCAAGCAGACCTCGGCCCATGTCACCACGTTCTTCGAAGCCGACTTCTCGGGCATCGCCAAATTCCGGGAAGCCCTTCGGCAGAGCTCAGAGCAGGGCCTGACCTACCTGCCGTTCGTGATCCGATCCGTGACCCGTGCGATTCGAGAGTTGCCGATCGTGAACTCGTCATGGGGAGACCAAGGCGTCGTCATCAAGAAGGACATTCATATCGGCATCGCCACAGCTCTGGATGAGGGACTCTTGGTTCCGGTGGTGCGTCACGCGGATCGCAAAGGACTCACGCTGTTGGCCAAAGAAGTGGGGGACCTGGCCGAGCGCGCCAGAACCAAGAAATTGAGCCCGGAGGAAGTCCACGGGGGGACGTTTACGATCACCAACCATGGCGGGTTCGGCAGCTTGTTCAGCACACCGATCATTCATCAACCCCAGATTGCGATCTTAGGCGTCGGCGCAATCCAAAAGCGCGCCGTGGTCATCGACGATGCCATCGCGATCCGTAGGATGGGCTACTTGAGCCTGTCGTTTGATCACCGAGTCATCGACGGGGCGACGGCGGATCAGTTCATGGCGAAAGTCAGGGGATATCTCGAACAGAGTCAATGGGAGCCCATCCTGTGAGCCGAACACGGCGGTCGGTCATCGTCAGCACCGTACGAACGCCTATAGGGAGTTTCAACGGGGTGTTCAGCTCCGTGCCTGCCACCAGGCTTGGGAGTATCGTCATCGAGGAAGCGTTGACGCGCGTCGGCTTGCCTCCCGAGCATGTGGACGACGTGTATATGGGCTGCGTCCTCGCCGCCGGACTCGGGCAGGCGCCGGCCAGACAAGCCTCGATCGGAGCCGGGATCCCTCACCCGGTCGGCGCCACGACGGTGAACAAGGTCTGCGGATCCAGCCTCCAGACCGTGATCATGGCCTCCAGAGCGATCGCGCTCGGCGAGGCGCGTGTCGTCGTGGCCGGCGGCATGGAGAGCATGACCCGGGCACCCTATCTGTTGGAAAAAGCCAGACAGGGGTATCGCCTGGGACATGCAGAGTTGGTGGACAGCGTGGTCAAGGACGGCCTCTGGGATGTGTATAACAATTTTCACATGGGTAATGCCGGCGAGTTGTGCGCAGCCAAGTACCGGCTCACGCGCCAAGAACTGGACGACTTTGCTTTGGAAAGTTACCGTCGGGCCAGGGAAGCTATGGTGACCGGTTCTTTCAAGCGGGAAATCGTGCCGGTCGAGGTGCCGCAGCGGAAAGGTGGGCCCGCGGTCGTTTCGGAAGATGAAGAGCCGAATCGAGTTGATCTGGACAACCTGCGCAACCTCAAGCCGGTGTTCAAGGAACACGGGGTCCTGACCGTGGGCAATTCTCCTTCTTGCAACGACGGCGCAGCCGCGGTGGTCGTCATGGCGGAAGAAGAAGCCGCGCGGCTCGGCCTCGCCCCTATGGCGCGCATCGTCGGGTATGCCGGTGCGGCGTTGGCACCGGAGTGGTTTACGATCGCACCGGTCGAGGCGATTACGCGAGCGCTCAAGACAACCGGTCTCTCCATCGGCGACATCGATCTATTTGAGATCAATGAAGCGTTCTCGGCCGTCTCGCTCGCCATCAACCGAGAATTGGGGCTCGATCCCAAGAAGGTCAACGTCAACGGTGGAGCGGTCGCCCTTGGCCATCCAATCGGTGCGACCGGCGCCAGGATTCTGACCACCCTCCTGCACGCAATGGAAGCCCGTGGCGCCAGACGGGGGATAGCCGCTCTCTGTATCGGCGGTGGAGAGGCGTTGGCAGTAGTTGTGGCAAGGGGATAATTGGAGCAAGGGGGTATGAGACTCGACGACGTCAAGACAATCGGCATCGTCGGCGCCGGCCAGATGGGCCGAGGCATTGCCCAGGTGTGTGCGACCGCCGGTTATCCTGTTCTGCTGGTGGACGTGGACGAGTCGTCACTCACGGCGGCCGTCGTCAAGATCCGCGCCGGGCTGGAACATGCCGTGGAGCGAGGCAGTCTAACCGACTGCCAAGCGGGAGAAGCGCTGGCGCTCATCCGTCCGATGAGTGACCTTCATCGGCTGCACGAGGTCCAGCTCGTCATCGAGGCGATTCCCGAAGACCCCTCCCTCAAAGAAAGCCTCTTCACGGAATTGAATCGAGTCTGTCAACCGTACGCTGTCCTCGCCAGCAACACCTCGTCGATTTCAATCACCAAGCTGGGCGCGGCCGCCGGTCGGCCCGACCAGGTGGTGGGTCTGCATTTCATGAATCCGGCTCCCGTTATGCACCTGGTGGAAATCGTCCGAGGTCTCGAAACTTCGGAGAGCACGCTGAATCTGGCTCTCGACCTGGCGAAGCGGCTCGGCAAGACTCCCATCGTGTCCAAGGACATGCCGGGATTCATCGTGAATCGAATCCTCATTCCGATGATCAATGAGGCGATCTTCGTGCTGGAGAAAGAGGTTGCGTCGGCCGAAGACATTGACCTTGCCATGACGACCGGAGCCAACCATCCGGTCGGGCCCTTGTCGCTTGCGGATCGGATAGGCCTGGATACGGTGCTGTCCATTTGTGAAGTGCTATACCGGAACTTGGACGATGCAAAGTTCCGTCCCTGCCCCTTGCTCCGTCGATATGTCGAAGCAGGGTGGTTGGGGCGTAAGACCGGTCGGGGGTTCTATCTCTACGAGGCGAGCGGAGAAAGACGCGAGGCGCTGAGCAATAGGACGTGATCTCTCGCCTTTCGCCCCGTGAGATTAGTCGGAGGGAGGAATCGATGCACGAGCGCAAACCTCGATTCGCCTCGCTCTCGGGATTGGACGTCAACCGTGTCTACTCCCACGATGATCTGAAAGATTGGTCCCCAAAGGACGATCTCGGTTCGCCCGGCGAATTCCCCTACACTCGCGGAGTCTATCCCACCATGTATCGGGGCCGTCTTTGGACGATGCGGCAGTTTGCCGGCTTTGGATCTGCTGCCGATACCAACCGCCGGTTCAAATACCTGCTCCAGCAGGGACAGAACGGACTCAGTGTCGCCTTCGACATGCCGACCCTGATGGGCATGGATGCAGACGATCCGCGCGCCCACGGCGAAGTGGGGCACTGCGGAGTGGCGATCTCGTCATTGGCTGATATGGAACGCCTATTCGACGGCATTCAACTGGACCAGGTCACCACCTCGATGACGATCAACGGACCGGCCGCCGTCATCTTTGCCATGTACTTGGCAGTCGCAGAAAAACAGGGGATTCCGTTCGAACGCCTGGGCGGAACGTTGCAAAACGACATCCTGAAGGAATACATCGCCCAGAAAGAATGGCTGTTCCCGCCGGAGCCTTCGCTAGGCCTCATCGTCAACACCATCGAGTATTGTGCGACACGGGTCCCCAAATGGCATCCGGTCAGTATCAGCGGCTATCACATTCGTGAGGCTGGCTCGACAGCCGTTCAGGAGCTGGCGTTTACCCTGTACGATGGGCTGAGCTACGTCGAAGCGGCGGTGAAAGCCGGCCTTACCGTCGACAGCTTCGCTCCGCAACTCTCGTTCTTCTTCAATGCCCACAACGACCTCTTCGAGGAGGTTGCTAAGTTCCGGGCAGCCCGGAGGCTATGGGCGCGCGAGATGCAGCGACGCTATCACCCGGAAGATCCGCGGTCGTTGCAACTCCGCTGTCACGCACAGACGGCCGGCTGTTCGCTTACGGCGCAGCAGCCCATGAACAACGTGGTGCGCACCACGTTGCAGGCCCTGTCGGCAGTGCTGGGCGGCGCGCAATCCCTCCATACCAATTCCATGGATGAAACTCTGGCCCTGCCGACCGAAGCGGCGGTGAAGCTCGCGCTTCGTACCCAGCAGATCATCGCCCAGGAAAGCGAAGTGCCGAACACGGTCGATCCGCTCGGTGGATCGTACTATGTCGAATCATTGACCAATCGCCTTGAGGACGCGGCCCTCGACTACTTCCGACAATTGGACGGCATGGGCGGCATGGTGAAAGCCATCGAACAGGGCTTCCCTCAACGGGAAATTCTCGACGCCTCGCAGCAGTATCAGCGTGACCTAGGGCGAGCGGAACGAATCGTCGTCGGTGTCAGCGATTATGTAGAGGAGGAGGAACACCGGATCCCGATCCTGAAAGTCGGGCCGGAAGTGGAACATGAGCAGGTGGGACGCCTGTCGGACCTCCGCAAATCGCGCGATCCGTTCAAAATGGCCGGCGCGGTCGAGGAATTGCAGGAAGCAGCCTCGTGCGGTGAAAACGTCATGCCGTATCTCATCGAAGCGGTTAAGGCTAAGGCGACGCTGGGGGAGATTTGCGGAGCGCTCAAGGAAGTGTTGGGTGTCTACAGGGAACCGGTGGTGTTGTGATGAAAACGCGGGTCCTGTCGCTGACCAGCCCGTCCGTCCTCGCACCCCGCCCGGTGTGGGGACCCCGCTGCGGGCGGACGGGCTCCCAGGTCAGCGCCACCCGCGTCTTCAAATGGGAGTGAGAAGGATGAAGGGAAAAGGGACGTGAAGCTCGGAGCGTTTGAACTGTACCCCGTTAGCGACGGGCGGTTCCGGCTGGACGGCGGCGCGATGTTCGGCGTCGTGCCGAAGGTCCTCTGGCAAAAGTGCTGCGAAGCCGATGAACAGAATCGTATTCCGTTGAGTCTGACCTGTCTCCTGATCCGGGCGAACGGGAAGAATATCCTCGTGGACACGGGATTGGGCTCCAAGGAAGACGGAAAATTTCAGCGCATGTTCGCCGTCGAGCGGACCTCGACCTTGCTGGACTCCTTGGGACGGTTGGGAGTGGGGCCGGATGACGTCCATATCGTCATCAACACCCATCTGCATTTCGACCATGCGGGCGGGAACACGATGAGCAAGAACGGGACCATTATCCCCGCATTCGCCAAAGCTCAATATTTCATCCAGCACGGGGAGTTTGAAGATGCCGCCCGAGCCAATGAACGGAGTAAGGCCAGTTACCGGCCGGACAACTTCACCCCGATCGCCCATTTGAATCGGTGGGAATTCCTGCATGGCGACACGGAACTGCTTCCCGGCATCACCGCCGTCGTCACCGCCGGCCATACCCGCTGCCACCAGGCCGTCAAGATTGAATCGGAGGGACAGACCGCCTTGTTCCTCGGCGATCTGATCCCGACCGTTTCGCACCTGCCCCTCCCGTACATCATGGGCTACGACCTGTTCCCGATCCAGACGCTGGAGACAAAACGTTGGGTCTTGGATCGGGCCTTCGAAGCGAATTGGCTGTTGTTGTTCGAACATGATCCGGTAGTCCAGGCTGGTCATGTCAAGAAGGATCCGGAGGGCAAGTACTTCCTCCAGGAGGTGAACGCATGGCAGTGACGACACAACCCCTCCGCATCTTGATCGGGAAAGTCGGTCTCGACGGCCACGACCGTGGAGTGAAACTGATCGCGCGCGCGCTGCGCGACGCCGGAATGGAAGTCATCTACACCGGTCTCCACCAAACACCGGAGCAGGTCGTCAGCACGGCGGTTCAAGAAGATGTCGATGCGATCGGCTTGAGCATCCTATCCGGGGCGCACAACACGCTCTTCCGTCGCGTGCTAGAGCTGCTCAAAGAACAGGGCGCCGAGGACATCGCCCTGTTCGGCGGCGGGATCATTCCCGACGACGACCTTCCCGCTCTCAGAGCGGCCGGTGTAAAGGCCCTGTTCAGACCGGGAGCTTCCATGCGCGAAATCGTGGACTTCGTGGAGGGGCTCAAGGCCCAAGGTTGACCGGCCATGCGCATCATCAAGACCTCGCTCGTGACAACATCCGAAGAATTCTCGTCGAATGTGGCCCACTACGAGGGCCTGAGAGCCGATCTCGATAAACATCTCTCCCTCGCCAGGGCCGGTGGTTCGGCCGACGCCGTCGCGCTCCACAAACAACGCGGCAAGCTGACGGTTCGCGAGCGGGTCGCGGCGTTGCTGGATTCGGATTCCCCGTGGCTCGAACTGAGCCCTCTCGCCGCCTGCGGGATGTACGAGGACCAAGTCCCCGCCGCCGGTCTGATCAGCGGCATCGGCTTCGTGTCGGGACGACCCTGCGTCATCGCCGCCAACGACGCCACGGTCAAGGGCGGCACCTATTTCCCGATGACGATCAAGAAACATCTGCGGGCACAGGAGATCGCCCTGGAGAACCGGCTGCCCGCGATCTATCTCGTCGACTCCGGAGGAATCTTCCTGCCCATGCAGGCCGAGGTCTTTGCGGACAAGGACCACTTCGGACGGATCTTCTACAATCAGGCGCGGATGTCTGCACTGGGCATTCCGCAGATCGCCGTGGTCATGGGCATGTGTACAGCGGGCGGCGCCTACGTACCGGCGATGTGCGACGAGAATGTCATCGTGAAAGGGACCGGCACCATTTATCTGGGCGGGCCGCCTCTGGTGAAGGCTGCGACCGGCGAGGAGGTCACCCCTGAAGAACTCGGCGGCGCCGATCTGCATACGAGGCTGTCCGGCGTGAGCGACCATCTGGCCGAGAACGACCAGGATGCGCTGGAGATCTGCCGGTCGATCGTCGCCACGTTGCCTCGACGGCCTGCCAGACGGCGTGAAGGTGAGAGCGAAGAGCCGCTCTACCAGGTCGGTGACCTCTATGGACTCATCCCGAGCAATCCTCGGAAGACGCCCGAGGCGCGCGAGGTGATCGCCCGGCTGGTGGACGGTAGCGGATTTCACGAGTTTAAGGCGCGCTACGGCCAAACACTGACGTGCGGATTCGCACGTTGGACGGGACATCAGGTCGGCATCGTTGCCAATAACGGCGTGCTGTTGTCGGAAGCCGCCTTGAAGGGTGCGCATTTCGTCCAGCTCTGCGCCCAGCGACGCATCCCACTCATCTTTCTGCAGAACATCACCGGGTTCATGGTCGGCAAAGACTATGAAGCCCGCGGGATCATCAAGGACGGCGCGAAGATGGTGCAGGCGGTAGCGACCGCCGACGTGCCGAAGTTCACCGTCATCATCGGCGCCTCTCACGGCGCCGGCAATTACGCGATGTGCGGCCGTGCCTATGGTCCGCGATTCCTCTTCCTCTGGCCCAACGCGCGGACCTCGGTGATGGGGGCGCAGCAGGCCGCCCATGTGCTGGTGACCGTCAAGCGGCAGCAACGGGTGCGGGAGAAGGTCATGCTCTCCGAGGACGAGCAGCGGAAGATGAGCGAGTCCACCTTGTCCCAGTACGAGCGGGAGGGCAGCCCCTATTTCAGTACGGCCCGCCTCTGGGATGACGGGATCATCGACCCAGCCGACACGCGACGCATCCTTGGCCTGTGTTTGGACGTCGCCATGACCGCGCCGGTCCGTCCGTCGCACCCGCCGGTGTTTCGCATGTGAGGAGCGCATGAAGAACCCTGTCGCCATCCTGGTGGAATCGAACGGCGGCGTGGCCCGCGTGACGCTGAACCGTCCCCATAGGCGGAACGCGTTCGATGCCGGTATGGTCGAAGAACTGTGCCAGGCCTTCGCCGAGTTGGGCCGGAGTCCCTTGATCCGAGCGACCGTCTTGACCGGCAACGGTTCTGCGTTTTGCGCCGGAGCAGATATCGATTGGATGAGATCCGGTGGGACTCTGTCCATGTCGGAGGCGCAGAAAGAGGCTGAGCGGCTGATGAAGATGTTCCGTGCCATCGACGAATGTCCCTGCCCTGTCATCGCGCGTATCCAGGGCCCAGCCTTTGGAGGCGGAGTCGGCATGATCGCAGCCTGTGACATCGCCGTGGCGGTCGAGGACGCAACGTTCGCCCTCAGCGAGGTCCGCTTGGGGATGGTGCCGGCGGTGATCGCTCCTTTTCTGCTCCGCAAGACCGGCGAATCGTTCCTGCGACGATTCTGCCTGACCGGCGAATCATTCTCTGCATCGGCCGCCAAACAAGGCAACCTCGTTCACGATGTCGTCGAAAGGAACCAGCTCGATTCCCGCGTCGATGAGTTGATTCAGATGGTCCTGGGCGTCGCGCCGCAAGCGGCACGGGACACCAAAGGTCTGTTCCACCGACTGCCCGCCCTGTCCGACGATGAGCGATGGAGCACCTGTGTCGAATCCAACGTCCGCGCCCGTCTCTCGGCCGAGGCGCAAGAAGGACTCCGGGCTTTTCTTGAACGACGCGCCCCCGTCTGGACGGCGATGCCGGGGGAGCAAGGAGAAGAAGGGAAGCCGCACGATGTCGCTCGGTGGCGGGCATGACAGGGCTGCAAGACCGATCCGCATTATCGAAGTCGGTCCGAGAGATGGACTCCAAAATGAACCGGCTATCGTGTCGACCGGTGACAAGGTGTCGTTTGTGAACGCTCTGTCTCGAACAGGCGTGACGGAAATCGAGATCGGGTCATTCGTGTCCCCCCACGCAATCCCGCAGCTGGCCGATACAGACGAGGTGGTTCGCAAGATGGAACGCCGACCCGGTGTCACCTATTCCGCCTTGGTGCCCAACAAGAAGGGATTGGAACGGGCGAGGGCCGCGGCCATGGAAAAGATCGCGGTCTTCACCGCGGCCTCGGAGACGTTTGCTCGACGCAACATCAGGTGCGGGGTCCGGGAGTCGATCGACCGGTTCGCACCGGTGGTGGCCGAAGCCAAACGGGACGGCATGACCGTGCGCGGCTACATTTCCACCGTGACCCACTGTCCCTTTGAAGGGGCCATCGATCCGGGTCGCGTCGTCGAGGTCATACGACGCCTCCTGCAAATCGGGGTCGATGAAATTTCCCTTGGGGACACTATCGGGAAGGCTGCTCCGAACGATGTGCGAAGGTTGCTGGATGAAACAATGCCGCACATTGAGCGAAGCCGGCTCTCGCTGCACTTCCATGACACCTACGGCATGGCCGTGGCCAATGTCCTGGCGGCCTGGATGGAGTATGGCATCGGAGCCTTTGATACGGCCGCCGGCGGGCTGGGCGGCTGCCCCTACGCGCCGGGGGCATCGGGCAACGTGGCGACGGAAGACGTGGTCTATGCCCTGAAGGCCTCCGGGGCCTCCCTTGCGGTAGACGAGCAGAGAGTGGTCGCAGCAGCCGGACAGATCGCCAAGGCGCTGAACCGTCCTCTCGCTTCTCGACTGTCGCGCATCCACACCGACCGAACCTTATACGAGCCTGTGACATGACTGCCTCAGGCCTGCGCCTGTCCAGACAGGAGATTGCCGACGTCGTGGCCTTGGCTAAGCAGGTCAAAGCCGGAAACGTCCGGTGCGTCGCTCGGCTGATTACACTGTTGGAGAGTCGAGACCAAGACGGCGCCGCCGTCCTTCGCCTGCTTGATTCAGGCTCGCACCATGCGAACGTGATCGGCATTACCGGCTATCCGGGAGCCGGTAAGAGCACTATGATCGCTCAACTGGTGGCAGCCTACAGGCGTTTGGGCAAGAAAGTCGGAGTGCTGGCCGTCGATACCAGCAGCACCGTCACGG
Source organism: Nitrospira sp. (assembly GCA_047150005.1). Classification (GTDB taxonomy): domain Bacteria; phylum Nitrospirota; class Nitrospiria; order Nitrospirales; family Nitrospiraceae; genus Nitrospira_C. Next base: position 1,076,000 of record AP038806.1, read on the forward strand.
GCGGCGCCTTGCTCGGCGATCGCATCAGGATGGGGGACCATACGCTCGATCGCGAGGTGTACATCAGGAGCATGGCCGCTCGCGGACACCATGGAGGACTCGCCCCGGCGACCCACGAGGCCGCCCTCGTGTTGGAAGCAGCCGGGTATGAGGTGATTTTGATCGAAACGATCGGGGTGGGTCAGGGCGAAGTGGAGGTCATGGAGGTCGCTCAGACCGTGGTCGCGGTCGTGGCGCCCGGACTGGGTGATGAGGTTCAGGCTATGAAAGCCGGACTGTTAGAGATCGCTCCGATCATCGTGGTCAACAAATGCGATCAGGCCGGCGCAGATTCCACCGTCCGGGACCTACGAGTCTGGTGCCCGCACGTGTTGCGGACGGTGGCCACGACAGGCGACGGGATCCCGGACCTTGTCGCTGCGATCGCCGAGCACCAACGGAGCCACGATAAGCATGATGATGGAACGGCTAGCGCCCGGCTCAAGCGAAGCTTGGTATAGCCGGCGGGTCACACGAAGTGTGGGATGGAGGATGTTATGCCGCACCAATTATTATTGACCGTCTCTCATCACGTTGCGCGAGTCACCCTCCATAATCCCCCGGCGAACGTGCTCAATCTTTCCGTGCTCAAGGAGATGGAGCAGGTTCTCAACGAGGTGGAGGAGGAGGAGTTCATCCGGGTCGTGATCGTGACCGGCACAGGACGCTTTTTCTGTGCCGGAGCGGATATCAATGAACTGGCTCATCTCAACACCGTGCATGGCGGTGCCGAATTTGCCGTGCGCGGCCAGGCGGTCCTCAACCGCATCGAACGATCGGGAAAGCCGGTCCTTGCAGCCATCAACGGCACCTGCGTCGGCGGAGGGTTGGAACTCGCCTTGGCTTGTCATGTTCGGATCGCCGTCAGCGGAGCCATGATGGGGTTGCCGGAAGTCAAACTGGGCCTCATTCCCGGTTTCGGCGGGACCCAACGACTGCCGAGGGTCATCGGAGCGTCAAGAGCGGCGGAGATGATCTTGACGGGCGAGAGTATGCCCGCGGAGGAAGCGCAGCGAATCGGCCTTGTCAGCCGAGTCGTGCCGCGGCACGAGTTGATGACTCAGGCTGAAGCGATTGCGACCCTGATTTCGGTGCGGGGCAAACCCGCGATCGAAGCGGCACTGCACGCGATCAGAGGAGGGCTCGACATCCCCCTGTCCGAAGGGCTGGCCAGGGAGGCCGAATTGTTCGGCCGGTTGTGCGCCACTGACGACAAGAAAGAAGCCGTGCAGGCGTTTCTCGAAAAGCGGCAATCCAAACTTGCAGAGACAGGGGCATGATGTCACCAAGGCTCGCCGCGCCGCGCATGCGGAATCAAGAGAGTGGAGGCATCGGGAGGGAGCACCCGATACTCGCGGACCGTCTCGCCCGATATAGCCGCAATCTCCGATACGAAGACTTGCCTGAGGCCGTCGTGCACGAGGTGAAGCGGCGGATGTTGGACAGCCTCGGCTGCGCGCTGGGAGCCTGGAATGCGCCGCCCTGCCGGATCGCGCGTCGCATCGCAGAATCCGTCAGAGTCGCCGACGGCGCGACGCTCTGGGGCACGCCTCATAAGACGCTGCCCGATCTCGCTGCCTTCGCCAACGGCGCGCTGGTCCGGTATCTCGATTTCAACGATACATACCTCGCCAAAGAACCGGCGCACCCCTCGGACAACCTTGCAGCAATCCTTGCGACCGGCGAGGTTTCCCGTGCGTCGGGGAAGTCCGTGATTCAGGCCATCGCGGTCGCCTATGAAGTGCAATGCCGCTTCTGCGATGCCGCGGCGCTGCGACCGCGTGGTTGGGATCACGTCACCTACGGTCCTTTCTCCTCGGCCCTCGGGGCCGCGAAGGTCATGAAACTCTCCGCCGCGCAGGCTCAGCAGGCCGTCAACCTTGCAGGCGTGGCGAACATCGCGCTCCGGCAAACGCGCGTGGGGGATCTGTCCATGTGGAAGGCCTGCGCCTTTTCCAACGCGGCACGCAATGGGGTGTTCGCCGCGACGCTCGCGCAGCGGGGCATGACGGGCCCCTCCCCGATCTTCGAAGGAGAGAAGGGCTTCATGAAACTGGTCTCGGGGCCATTGGATCTCTTCCCATTCGCGGGGGAACGGAGACAGGCACCCGCCATGGCCGGGAGCCAGTCCCCTTCGTTCAAGAGTACGTTCAAAATCTTGGACACCTATATCAAACACTATCCGGTGGAATATCACGCGCAGACGGCGGTGGAGGCCGCGCTAGCCATCCGGGAGGATCTGCTCAAAGCAGAAGGCGACGAAGCGCTGGCTTCCATCACCGACATCGAAATCGCCAGCTATGACGTCGCAATTGAAATCATCGGGCGTGATCCGGAAAAGTGGCGTCCTCGCACGCGAGAAACTGCCGATCACAGCTTTCCGTACTGTGTGGCGGCGGCGCTCCTGGACGGCAGGATCACCCTGCGCTCCTTCGAAACCGCGCGCCTTACCGACCCGGCGCTGCGCGAGTTGATACAAAAGGTGCGCGTCGTTCCGCAACCTGACTTCGTCGGCCGTTACCCGCAGGCCATGCCGACGCGCATCACTGTTCGGACGAAAACGGGAACGGTTTATCTCCATGAGGTGGACTACCCCCTCGGCCATCCCAAGAACCCGATGTCCGACCGCCAAGTGGAAGATAAGTTCCGCTTGCTGGCCGGCGGCAAATTGGATCAGTCGCGCATGAGGAAGGTGATTCGGTCAGTTTGGATGCTGGAGCAGCTCAAAGACATCGGTGTCTTAATGCCCTTGCTACAGACCCCGAGAGGTGAAGGGCGATGAGCGAGACGCCACGAACCAGAAGACCGCACCGTTTCCGCGAGCTGCTTGACAAGCAGACGCTCGTCCTCCCCGGAGCGTTCAATGCCTTGACCGGCATGCAGATCGAGCGTGCTGGGTTCCACGCTCTATACGTATCGGGCGCCGGCCTGTCGGCCGCGCGAGGATTACCGGATATCGGCCTGCTCTCCTTGACGGAAGTGGTTTCTGACGCGGCCACCATTACCAAGGCCGTGGCGATTCCCGCGATCGTGGACGCGGACACCGGCTTCGGTCCTCCCCTCGCCGTGATGCGGGCCGTGAAGGAATTCGAGGAGGCCGGGTTGGCGGGGATGCAGATCGAAGATCAGGAGCTGCCCAAGAAATGTGGACATCTGCCGGGAAAGCGGCTGGTCTCGACAAGCGACATGGTGAGCAAGATCTGCGCGGCGAGCGACGCCAGGCAGGATCCGGAGTTTTTCCTCATCGCTCGTACAGATGCGCGCGCCGTCGAAGGAATGGAAGCGGCCGTGCGACGCGCGCGAGCCTACATCGACGCCGGTGCGGACGCGATCTTCCCCGAAGCCCTCGAGTCGGCGGACGAGTTCCGCGCCTTTGCCCGACAGTTCGCCAAGGAAGGCGGGAAGGCTCCGCTGGTCGCTAACATGACGGAATTCGGCAAGACTCCCTATTTGAGCGTCGGCGAATTTGAAGATCTCGGTTATCGTCTGGTCCTGTTCCCCGTCACCGCCTTGCGGATGGCCACAAAGGCCATTGATCAGATGCTGTCGGAACTGAGAACCCGTGGTTCGCAGCGCGACCTGTTGGAGCGGATGCATACCAGAAAACAGCTCTACGACCTACTACGGTACGCGGAGTACGAGCAACGGGATCGACATTTTCATTCGACGGAAGACGACCATGCGAATCGCTGAGACCACCAACACTCCTGGATACAGCCCGGGGCTCGACGGAGTCCTTGCCGGTGAAACGGCCCTTTGTCATGTCGATGAAGGTGATGGAGGCCTGAGGTACCGCGGGTATGAGGTCAGCGAGTTGGCGGATAAGGCGACCTTCGAGGAGGTGGCCTATCTGCTGCTGTGCGGCAAACTGCCGACCAGGAAGGAGTTGAAGGATTTCGAGGAGCGGCTCGCGGCACAGGCCATGCTCCCCGCTCCCGTCGAAGCGTTCCTGAGTACGGTTCCTCCCTCTGCACACCCCATGGACACTCTGAGGACGAGCGTTTCTTTGCTGGGGATGATCGACGCGGATGCCGAGGATCATTCCCATGAGGCGAATCTCCAAAGGTCGATCCGTCTGCTGGCGCACATCCCTCTCATCATCTCGACCGCGCATCGGTTCGTGGACGCGCCCCCCCATAGGGAGCCGCGGCCGGATGTGAGCTTCGCCGGGAATCTGCTCTTCCTCTTGACCGGCCGGAGAGGAGGCGACGAAGGGCGCCTCATGGCACGCGTGCTCGACGTATCCCTCACGCTCTATGCCGAGCATGAATTCAATGCCTCTACGTTCGCGGCCCGCGTGACCGCATCGACCATGACGGACCTCTACTCGGCCGTCACGTCGGCGATCGGCACGCTCAAGGGACCGCTTCACGGAGGGGCGAATGAGGCCGTCGCGGAGATGTTCCTTGAGATTCAGAGCCCCGACAGAGCGGAGCGATGGGTCCGGGAGCGGTTGGCCGGCAAGCACCGGATCATGGGCTTCGGCCATCGCGTCCTCAAGAAGGGCGATTCGCGCTCGGCGATCATTCAGCGGCACGCCGAGCGGTTGAGCCGGACCTGCGACGACCGCCGATGGTATGAAATCGCCACGACCGTCGAGCGCATCATGCAGCAGGAGAAAGGGCTCTATCCGAACCTCGATTTCTATACGGCGGTGGCCTACCTCCTGATGGACATTCCTCGCCGGCTCTACACGCCGGTCTTCGTCTGCTCTCGGATCACCGGGTGGTGTGCCCACGTGATCGAACAGCAGGATCATAACCGGCTGATCCGTCCGCGGGCCCTCTATACGGGACCGGCGAAAGAGGCCTATGTCGACATCGATCACCGTCGCTGAAGAGATTGCCGCGGCGCGGCAGATGGGTGACGGCTCCCCTCCCCTGCCGTGGAGCTCGTTCGCGGATTTCTTCCGATCGCGGGTCTATGATCGGGATCTGCTCAACCGACCGTTCCTGACCTATTACGACGACGACCGGCAGCTCCACTGCACGTACAGCTACGCCGAATTCGGCACCATCGTCCAGCGCGCCGCTTCGTTTCTCCACGACCGGATCGGGCTTCGGCGCGGGGACCGGTTGGCGACGATCCTCTTCAACCATGACGTCACCGTGGTGCTGTACTTTGCCGCGTGGGCAGCAGGCATCACGGTCGTGCCGATCAACGTCGACGAGCCTCCCAATAAGAAGCGGTTCATCCTGGAGCATTCGGAGGCTTCGGCCGTTTGCTGTTGGCACACGCTTGTCACAGAAATACGAGAGCTGCAGAAAGACCTACGGACCCTGCGGCACGTGATTCCGCTGAACGACGATGGCATTCGAGATGATGCCGGGCGTGGAGCCGGAGGCTTCAAGGACGCGACCCCGGCTGCCTTTCGCCTCGCGCCTCACTCCTCCAGTTTGAGCGATGAAGCCCTCATCGTCTATACGTCCGGGACCACGGGACCGCCCAAGGGGGTGGTCCTTACCGTGCAGAATCTCCTGACCGACGCCGATGCCATCGCCGACTGGCATCGCTTCGACGGGAACGATCGCTTCATGTGCGTGCTCCCCATCCATCATGTGAACGGCATGGTCGTCACGCTCCTCACTCCTTTCTACTGCAAAGGAAGCGTCGTCCTGAATCGCAAATTCAAGAGTATGACCTTCTGGCGGAGACTGCATGAGGACGGGATCACCTGTGTCAGCGTCGTGCCCACCCTCCTCGAGTTTTTGTTGGACGCCAATGAAGACCTGACTCCCTACCGGCTGGAACGGTTTCGCGGCTTCATCTGCGGCGCCGGACCGTTATTGAAGGATACCGCTGTTCACTTCGAGGAGCGGTTCCGTTTTCCGATCCGCCACGGCTACGGCCTATCGGAAACGACCTGTTACTCGTGCTTCCTGCCGAACGATCTGTCGCCCGAAGAACATCGTCACTGGTTGAGCGCCTATGAGTTTCCCTCAATCGGGGTGCCGCTGCGACACAACATGATGGCGATTCTCGACGAACAGGGACGGTCTCTGCCGGAGCGGGCGAAAGGAGAAATCTGCATCCGCGGCGGAACCGTCTGCGGCGGCTACTACAAACGGGACGATGCCAACGAGGCGGCGTTTCGATGGGGCTGGTTCCGTTCCGGGGACGAGGGCTTCTTTCACCGAGACAAGAAGGGACGACCGTTTTTCTTCATTTCAGGCCGGCTGAAAGAATTGATCATTCGAGGCGGCATCAACATCTCACCGCTGGAGATCGACGATGTGTTGAAGCGTCATCCGCTTGTCCAGTTCGCTATGGCCGTTCCGTTCGAACATCGCTACTATGGAGAGGAGATCGCCGCCTACGTGGTCCCGCGAGAAGGGCCCTCTCAGCCTGACGAGAAAGATTTGCAGGAGCATTGCCGCCGATCGCTTCCGTTTTCCAAATGTCCCAAAGTCTTCATTTTTGGCCGTGACCTTCCCTACACCTCGACCGGGAAACCCAAGCGTCTGGAGTTGAAAAGCCGCCTCGCGTCCTCATTGGCCGCATACCGAGAGCATCAATTTACGGAGAATGGCTGAAAAACCCTTTCGCACCTCCAAGAACATGCTTCAGGGGTAGCCCGAAAGACGCTGTTGGCGTTCTATTCGTCTCCCTCACCCAACCTGGGCGGCACCGTGCAGAAATTCGGCAACCAGGGATTCGGCAATTGGAACGATGGCACCCTAATCAGTTTAATCCTATTGACCCAATCAACCCGCTTTGACGCGGACCAATACGGCCTCGCCAGTTCGTGCGACTAACTGGCCTCGGGACAGTAGGTACCGAGTGAAGTCCTCCGACAGCCCATAACCCCACACATAATCGTATTTCGAGAAAAGCGCCGACCATTTGACTCGCTCGAGCGGGGTTCCTTGCTCAATCCAGGCATAGTCGTTGTCCCAGTTTTCCTCGTCAAGCCGGGGTCCCCGATGGGGTTGAATGTCATTGGTTTGAAAGGAGCGGCGCAATCGTACAGGGTGGACCCCATTTTGTGCGTAAATGGTCGGCACGAACGCATGCCGGTAGATCGTGGCATAGTGGGATACAAAATAGAAAGGGGCTGTGCGGAACCACGAGTTCCACCCGGGTTCATACATCAGCATGGAATAGACCTTGGCCCCATCGGGAAGCAAATCAAGCGCATGCACCTGGGATTCAATGGCAGTACTGGCGCCAGCCCAAACCTTCCATACCGTGGCCACCCGTCCGACCGATAACGTCAACAAGGCGATAATCATGTATCGGCCTATTGTCTTGGAGGCGTCGATATGTATCGCCAAAACAAACATGATGACAGCGGGAATGATAAACCGGCGATCGACGTAGCTTGTGAGGGCGGCGCTCGTGGGGAATATCAAGTAGAGGAACACGAACACGGAGGCGGCCAGGAGCAGTTCCTTGCTGGCCAATCGGCCTACTCGACTTACCAGCAGTACCAGGATGACTCCACAGAAGACCGCGCTCAGCACGAGGTCGATCCAAGGGTCATGGGTCAGAAAGGGGTAGAGGATGAAACCGGCCAATTTCTTCATGATCAGAGGCGGCGGCCCCCATTCCATCCGCCCGCGATGTTGGAGCCCTACGCTGTAAATGAGATACATGACGAGCGGGGGCACGAGCGGCACAAGACCTAGGAACTGTGGAGGGAGGAAGCGTCGAGTTTGCGTGAGATCAAGGACCGTCACGCAGGCAATACCAACAGCCAGGAAGACGAATGAGGAGAGATGTGAGAAATAACAGAGCAGGGCAAAGAAGCTCACAAGCAACAGGCGGCCGACAGTCCAATTTGGGCGCATCCGCAACCACAGCGCGAGGGTAATCAAGAACATCCCGAGACCGAATATGTAGTTTACGAACCCATAGGCGAACGCGTAGTTGTACGTGAAGAAACTCGCCGCCAGCGCGCTCCAATGGGGACGCGCATGTACAGTTGCGCCAAGGACGTGTATGCCCACATTGAACAACACGACCATGAGAGAGAGGAACACTTTACTCGCGGTTTCAATGTCGAACACGTTCAGCAGCGGGGGAACGATGCGGTCCATAGCGAGATTCGGGAGGGGACGCCAGTCCAACTCATAGACGGCTCGATAGGATTCGTTCTCCGCATACTGATGGAGAATCTGGGTTCTGGCGAGATGATTTGGGTAGTCGTGTAATGGCGGATAGGTCGTAAACCAGATCGGACAGAGTTGGACAATGAGGAGAAATGCGTAAGCCGTATAGTACAGTCGCATTTTGCCCAAATCAGCTAGACTCATGATGATACTCACAGTTCTGTACGCTCCCAATGACCGCCTTACCACCATCCGACACATTGAGATACCGCACCGAGATGCGTTGATGTCCGCAGTTCTTGGGGTCGTTGATAGTGGGCTTCATAGCCCAACGGTTATTCATTCACAAAGAAGCCTCAGTCATTTCCCTTTCGAGATCGTGGCGCCGGCGGCCCATGCGCCGAACGTCTTGAATCCAGGGGAGAAAAAGTGGTGGTCCCAACGGGATTTGAACCCGTGTCTGAGCCTTGAGAGGACGGACGAACCTGAGGAAAAACCAGCGGATGATCCTGAGGGGTCGTCCGATGAGTAACACCGACTTACAACGAGTTATAGCAGGCGTGTCCGATATAGGACAAGGCCCGATTCGTCGTCCTCTCCCCGCCCGTCGTCTGCACAGTACGCAGAAGGTCCGGATCGCCGGCCAACGCACGCTCTACATCTCCGTCCATGACGACGATCGCCCCGCGGAGGTCTTCCTTCGTGTCAAAGGTCCCGACTGCTCCGCAGAGCTGATCGGCCTCTACGATGTCATCGCCCGCCTGATGAGCATCGCGCTCCAGTACGGTGCTCCCCTTGAACAGCTCGGCGATCTCCTCTCAGGCGCCCAATTTGCCCCGGGCGGGCCGGTGTCCGGACATGATCGCCTGAAGTTCTGCACCAGCTTGCCGGATCTGATCGGCCGGCATCTGCTGGTCGAGTACTGCGGCGAACGAAATGAGCCCTGTTTCAGACGATCTCTTGACCGAGATGATTTCGGGCCCGAGCGGTTAACAAAAGCTAACATCTGAAATGGTCCAATTGACAAGCGACGCCCTGGCCTTCGATATCCGGGAACTTGTTCGACAGAAGCTTCTCTGCCGCTGGTCACGATTCGAATGGGTCTGGAAGAAAGGAAGATCCAGGACGGAGAGAAGCGTCAACGTTACCGTCTTGGAAGACCTGCTCGAGGTAGTGCCGCTCCCTGCGTCCCGTGACTGGCGGCAGTCCATCAGGCTGACGTACTCGACCGGCCATCAAGGGAGCCGCCGGCCGTGGTTCCTATGTCCTTCGTGTTCGAGGCGAGCCGCCATCCTCTACTATCAGGTGGAGGGCTCCTTGAGCTGCCGGATCTGCGCTCATCTGGTCTACCAGTCTCAGTATGCGACACGCGATCGGAGTTACGGGCGCCGGCATTCGTGTCTCTCTCCGGCCAGAATCCGGGCGTCCCAAAGAGAGCCCTGAGGGCTGCGGTCCCGTGCATCCCCTTTCAGACGACGTGGCGTACTGACTCAAGCCGCGCCCTTCGTCCTTCGCCGCTAGTTTCGCACATCCGAATCCGTGAGGAGGCCAAGGACGGCGGTCCGGAGCAAGCGAAACCGTCGAACCTTGAGCCGCCGGCTACCCGGATGTGGCATCGCTTTGATGAGCCCTAGCCGGCGATAGTTGTGAATGGTGCTGGTCGAGACGCCAAGCGTAGACGCGGCTTCCTTGACGCTGATGAATAGCGCGGGGTCGTGCATCTCACTCCTCCTGATCAATAGGTGCACCTGCTGGCTCGGGGCGCGGCCAGCCAATCCAGATCTCTTCTGGAGGTGGATAGGTGCGTGCGGGGGGACGTGGCGGTCCGGGAGCGTTCGAGGGGGAGCTGCTGGTGTTAGGTTCGGTCATACCTGACCATTTCGGGCCTAGTGCGCGATGATACACCGATCGGGTTCACCTTGCCGCCTTGCCGGCGTGACAAGACCGTTGCTCAGGAATGCCCGGACACGGATGCTGGTCAGGCGCTTGACCGCTTGAGCCGGCAGCCGGTACTGCACAGTGAACGGCGCATCATCTCGAATGACCGCCACATATCCTTTCTCAGCCTCGGTCACGAAGTTCGAGTCGGCGGCGCTACGTCGGTCTACCCGGAGGTCGTAGTCCCCGTTACTGATTCTGATGAACATCCGGCCGCTCGGCGTGTGTTGGTAGCGAATCTGTTCCACGGGAAAGAGCCGGCGCAGCGGAAACCACTCCGCTTCCCCTCTGGCCAGCACCCCCATTAGTTCAGGCCCGATCCGGCATGACGCCAAGGCCGTCGTATCGTGGAGAAATTCCACCGCGAGCGCTAGTCGCATCACTTCATTTTGAAAGTACGTGGCTACCTCGAGCTCTTTGGCAATTCGCACAAGTGTGACCATCGCCCCGTCCCGCAAGAGTGCGCCGGTGCTCGTCTCCTGAACCCCATAGTGCGCGTCTCTCCCAAACCGGAGAGGGAAGCTCGTTCGCCCACCCTCCAGCGAGACCGCCGTTTCAGGTCGGACCGTGCCGCCCAACTCGCGTGCGCCAGCATCCAAGGCTTCACGAAGCGCCTGAGACACCCGCATGGCAATCGGAATTGTAAGCAGACGGTCGGACGGGTGCCCCGACAGCGGGGTTGCCTGCGGGGCTCCCACCGTCACGACAAAGCCGCTGGTGAGGATGGCCTGCAGCAGGCCGTCCAGGACGTCTTTCTGGTGATCGGCGGTGTCACCCAATTGCGAACCCGACACAAGCCGTTCGAACAGCTCACCCTCTTCGCTCTGAACCCGCGTGAAGGCCTGGGCCCCCTCGCGAATATGCTCAAGCGCAGCCGCACGATCGCGGCCGGGAGCCGTCTGTGCGGCACGTCGTTTCCAGTCATCGAGCTCCCGGCTGACCTTCGCGTATTCCTCCTGAAGCTGACGGTATTCTCCCGCGATGTTTCGGCCTCGGATCCGGCGGGCAAGTTCCTCCATACGGTCCGTCGTCACGGTCGCATGGATCTTGATGTAGAAGCGGAGCCCCTCGGCAACGAGGGTGCGGGCCTTCTCAAGGATGTCGACCTGCAGGACGCCGCCGGCGATCGTCTCGATCTCGTCGGCCGTCACGTCGAGATGCTGCGCCTTGGTATAGCTCTCCACGTAGGTACCCGCCTCTTCCAACGCCGCTTGCTTGGCCTTTTGGAGCACGCGAGCCTCCGCAAAGTCCGGTGTCTCTCCATCGCCCATGATGTAGGTGGCCTCTGCGGTAATGCTCTTTGTATCCGCGAAGGCAGGGACCACGCCGGCGAGGAGGAGGATGCAGAGCCAGATCGAGCAACGGATGGACATCTGAGTCAGCCTCTGTTGAGAAGGAGGTTATTCTAGGGAGTGCGTCGCCGGCCAGGCAAGGGGCTGTTACCAACCGGTCCCTTGGGAACACGGACCCGATGATTCGAAGCGCCACAGGCATGAGCCCGAAGAACGGTCACGATTCGGCTTCAGAGGCGGGAGAGGGCAGACGGTCGGCCCGATGTCCCCGGGGAGGTTCGTACTCCGTCCGGGACTACGCAGCGCGCCCCTACGTTTAGTCGTGACGCGCTGGGCGCGGGCCTGCTCTGACCCTATCACTCGTCTTCACGGTCAAGCAAGGGAAGCCGTCCGAGCCGGCAGCTGCAGGTGACAAGGACATCAAGTCAGCGTTCCATCCATCCGGCCAGTCGAACCCAGCTCGGCGCGCTGCTCGATCGCCTCCGGAGTGGGGACGTGCCGACCGAGCGCCAGGTGTACGGGCCGTCCTTGCTCGATGCGCTCCATGAAAAAGGCGGCCTCCTCGATCAGAGCGGGGAGCTGTCGGCGCTCGGCGTCGATGAGGCGCGGAAACCCTTTGCGAAGAAACTGATCCGTGAGGGCGGGCTCACCCTCGATCGGGCGGCGGAACTGATGCACGAGGCGGGCTATCTGGAGGATCGGGACATTGGCACGCTGCTGGCCGGCCTCGACGCGGAGGTCCGCGGGACGCCGGTGTTCCGATCCGGGCGCGAGAATCCGCAACTGTTCGACCTGTCGCAACAGCTCGGGGATCTGAAGCACTACCTTGACGAGTTGGCGATCTCGCTGGACACCACGCCGAACGAGGCGATCAAGCAGCTCTTGGAGCAGCAGCGGCAGAGGCCGACTGCGCCAACCGAGGGCGAGACGTTCACGCAGGCCCGCGAGCCGGCCGTTGTCTTGACGGGGCACGAGCTGGGCGAGTTCGGGTCAGAGGTGAAGGCGTGGAAGCAGGCGGGCTTGGCATTTTACCGCACCTTGCAGGAGGGCCCCCCGGCGCATCACCCGGTCTTAGGAGACGTCGCGTTTACTCGGGTCGGACAAAACAAGCTGCGGCATATCAGTGCGACGCCGCTTCGGTGGCAAATGCTTCCTGGTCTCCGTGAGATTGTCGCTCGTGCCGAGTTGCGTGATACCCAGCCGGCGCACGGGCGGCGCGACAGCATTGTCGCCTTTCACTGGCTGGAGACGACGGTCCGTGTCGGCGAGCGGGACTATCGGGTCGGGGTGCACGTCGCGGAGGATGTGAACGGGAGGAAATTTTACAATCTCAACGAAGATCTTCAGGCCTGGCGGCAGAAATATCAAACCCCTGAGCGGACCCAAGCATTCAACCTCGGGGCCCAGGGGTCTGCGGCTCCAGAGGGAGCCCAAGATCACCAACTCGGGTCTCAGGAGCCTGAAGAAGGCGAGCCCGACGGCCCAACCTTCTTCCAGAGTGTACCGCCAACCGAGAACGGAATCAACCTCGCGATTCAGCCCCTCCAGCAGTCGGCCGGCGACGACGCCAAGGGCGCGATCACCTTCGGCCGCGGGCAGATCAATATTCAGCTGCTCGAAGGCGCCGACCTCTCCACGTTCATTCACGAGACCGGGCACCTGTACCTCAACGAGCTCATCGACGATGCCCTGACGCCGGGCACGCCGGAGGCGCTCCGGCAGGATCTCGAGGCGTGGGCCCAGAAATACCAAACCCCTGGGGGGACCGCGCCATTCAATGCACGGGGCCAGGGGCAAGACCCCTGAGGGGGCCCAGGACTTCAAACCTGGGAATCAGGGGTCTGCGGCCCCTGAGAATTCCCGCGCATCCGAACACGGGGCCCAGGGGCCTGAGGAAGGCGAGCCCGGCGGCCCGACCTTCTTCGAAAGTGTACCGCCAGAGGCGGACGGGATCAACTCTTCTTGACACGTCGAGTGAGTGGGAGTATTACAGTCATGACATTATGACCGCTCAACCTACAAATCGGGCTGTCGGATACGTCCGGGTCAGTACCGAGCATCAAGTGCAGGAAGGGATCAGCCTCGAGGCGCAGCAGACCCGCATCCGGGCCTGGTGCGAGGCCAACGGCTATGCCCTGGACAATGTTCACATCGACGCCGGCCTTTCCGGCTTTCGATCGGACAATCGCCCGGCGCTCTTGGCGGCTTTGAGTGAAGCCTGCCGGGCAAAAGCCGCCCTGGTGGTGTATAGCCTCAGCCGCCTGGCTCGATCCACGAAAGATGCCATCGCGATCAGTGAGCGGCTGGCCAAGAACGGGGCAGACCTCGTCAGTCTGAGCGAGCGGATTGATACCACGTCAGCAGCGGGCAAGATGATCTTCCGCATGCTGGCCGTGCTCGCCGAGTTCGAGCGTGATCAGATTAGCGAGCGCACCAAGGCCGCAATGGCGCATCTCCGCCGCCAACGGCGCCGGGTGAGTCGCCATATCCCCTACGGCTTCTTTCTCGCCGCGGATGGGAAAACGCTCCTTCCGAACGAGACCGAACAGCAGACCCTGGCCCAGATCCGCGCCCTCCGATTGGAAGGCCTTTCCCTTCGGCAGATCGCGGCGCGACTCACTCGTGATGGGATTCGCACGAAATACGGCCGACCCTGGGCGGCCAAGGTGATTCATGGGCTCTTACACAGGGAGGTGGCATGAGGAAGAAACCTGGACGCTCGAACGATCGTTTTAAAGCCGTAACTGAAGGCTTTCGTCGGCTCACACCCGAACGCCTGGAGTCGATCCTGGCGAAACGACAGAAGATGCAGATGCGCGTCTCTGAGTCGGACAAAGCCGACATCGCGGCCACAGCCAAGTGGTTACAGCTCACGGCGACGGAATATTTGCTTCGCCTGCACTATCTCGCCGCAATGCTGTTAGCCGAACGCATGGGACGAGTCCCGCGAGGCCGCACCAATCGATAGGAATGGGGGATCGGCTGATCCGTTACCTGCTCGAGCAGTATTTCAATGGCAAGGGGGCGGCGTAACCCACAACCCAAACCCAAGGAGGGCACCATGGAAACCTTAGCCGTTGTAAAGACAGACCTTAAGAATACTCGTCTTGAACTGCAAGGACGTATAGCGGTGAGGCACCCAGACGGGACCGTTGAGGAACAGTGCAAAGGGCATCTGAGCGTTGAGGGGTTTGCAGACGAAGCGGAGCGTGCAGTCGGCATTCTGCAAGAGGTGGTCAGCCGTTTGGGGCTGCTGCTGACAGCCGCAGCCGGAAGCGAACAAGTGCCTGCGGATCAGGTGAGAGTGTGTGTTGAGGACGTTCTCCAAGAACTGAAACCTTCGTCCACGATCCACTGGTACATTCGGAATACTGCCGAGGCGTTCAGGAATGCTGAAGGCCTATAAGAGAGGGCAGCCCCCTGAACATGAGACAATTTCGCAGCCCGAGCAACGACCAACCGAGAATGGTCCGGATTCGGAGCCGCCTCTAACCAACACCGAGGAGGACAATAATGGAAGCGACACTGACTGAAGTTAACGACGAGCAGCTGAAGGAAAAGGAGGCGGCGGACCGCCAAAGAGTTTGGCGGGAGACAGCGCTCACGAAGGACCTACTCTTTCACGGCCGTGATGAAGCGGGACGGACCGGATGGTTTCTCCGGCTGGCAGTGAGCGGGCTATACCCTCGTCGGATTGGCCCCTTCCAGACCCAGCGGCAGGCCCTCGAGGTCTTGGAGGAGTTCATCGCAGACATCCAAACCCGCACGCTATGCGACGTCGAGAATAATCTGGAGGAGCACCAGGTGTATGTCGCGGAAGGTGTTCCGGTGTTACGGGGAGAGCATGACTGTCCGTGAGCTGATCCAGGCGTATCAAGCGGCGGACACCCCGCGCCAACGAGACGAAGACCGGCTGGCGTGGTGGTGGATCGAGCAACTGGGCGACTGTCCGGCGCCGGCCCTCACAACTGAACAGATCCAACAGCACATCCAGACCCCTATCCATCGCCGGCGGAGTCCCTGGACCAGCAATTTCTATCTCCGCTTTCTCCGTCGGGTCTGTGCCTGGGCCGTGCAGAGATCCATTCTGCTCGCGGATCCTTGCGCCACCATTCCACTGCCCAAAGATCGCCCGGTCACGCTCCGGGTGCTCACGGAAGACGAAGAAGGCCGACTCTGTGAAGAACTCGGCCAGCCCTACGCCTTGTGGGTTCGGGTTGCCATCCAGACGGGGCTTGAGCAATCCGTGCAGTTTGCCGTGCAATGGCAGGACGTGCACCTCGAGCGGGCGTGGTGCCAGATCGCCCGGCCACATCCTCGCAAGGTGCCGCTGTCAGCGGAGGCGGTCCTGATCCTCCGCGAGTTGCAGCAGATTCATCCACCCTCAGTGTGGGTCTTCCCGGATCTCCGCGATCCGACTCGGCCCGCCAATATCCATAGTTTCTATGTCCGGCGCTGGGAAACCGCCCTCCGACGGGCAGGAATTCCGCGGTGCGCTTGGAAGGACCTGCGTCATACGTGTGGTGTCCGACTGGCAAAACAGGGCATGCGTCCTGCGGAGATTGCGGCCCGTCTGGGACAACGTGAGTTGCGGCAATGCTACTACTATCGAGCCTGGCAGCCGGGAACTCCGTATGTCGCTCGGCACGCGGTGCGCAAGAACGGACTGGTCTTCGCTGATCTGGCTGCACGCCAGTTACAGCAACTTCTCACACGCGATCACCGCAGCGCCCCGCTGACGTTCCACGAGTTGTGTCATCTCTATGCCGTCCATCAACTGCGGCATCGACCGTCACGGCCGCAGTTCGATCGGATCTTTCGGCAGTCGTTTCAGCACTGGAGCGGCCGACCGGCGGAGTCCGTGACGCGGAAGGAAATCCGAGCCTGGCATGCGAGCCTGGCATCGCGTCCCAGTCATGCGAATAAGGCGCTCACGTTTCTCCGGAGCGCGTACAATCTCGCCAGTGACTTTGAGCTCATCACCTGCGCGAACCCCACGCTGCGCATTAAGCGGTATCCCAGCGCACCGCGGGAGCGCTTTCTGGTTTTGGATGAGACGAAACGGTTTCTTGATGGACTTCAGTACCTGCCCCTCAAGCAGCGGGCCTACCTTCTGACGCTCTTCTTGACCGGGGCGCGCAAGTCTGAAGTCCGGACCATGCAGTGGCACGAGATCGATTTTCAGACCCGGCTCTGGCGCAAGCCAACCACCAAGACCGGCGTCTCCCATCTCGTGCCGGTCCCCGTCCAAGCGATCGAGATGCTCCAGCAACTCCCTCGGAACAGTCCATGGATCTTTCGCGGCACGAAGGGCCGACCGTGGAGCGCGCAGACCGTCGATACGTTTTGGCATGTGTTCCGCCGGCGGTGGAAACTCGAAGATATCCGGCTGCACGATCTCCGACGCACCTGCGCGTCCTATCTGGCGATCAGCGGCGAAAACCTGCCGACGATTCAGAATGTCCTCAACCACCGAAACCTGACCCATACCAGTATCTACGCTCGATTGAACGTGAAGGCGGTCGATCGAGCGCTGCAGCGGCAAGCCGATCGACTCTTCGGGATCGGTCAGAACGAGATCTCGATTCGTGAAATGCACCCGATGATCATCGATCGGTCCGGTACTGAAGGCGAGAGGGTCTCTCATGGTCAATGAAGATGAAGCCCCCCCTCAATGGGAGTCGCGAGGCATCGAGCTGTCGCGGATACATTTATCGGGGCCTGACCGAGGTTGCCGTGACCACGGGAATTGATTAGGTTCCACCATGGGAGGCGAACGGCTGGCCTCATGAACCAGCCGGCGGCGTAATCCTGATCGCTGCGCCTCCCACCTCTGACCAGGACCCCGACAGGAGGGGGATGGCAAAGTCTCCACGAAGTCGATATCAACGCAAGGCCTGGGTCGATCATTTTCGAACGGAATATCTTGTTCCGTTCAGCCAGCAAAAAGAAATTACCGGTCGTCAGGATCTCGCCCGCCGAGCACTCGTTCGCGGACTGCTAACCTATTTGTCAGTGCCAAAACGTCGATGGAAAGTCGAAAAGTACGCCGGTGAATGGATTGAGGATGGGTTGCTGGAGTTTCTTGATCAGGTCATGGCCAGGAAGATGGGTGCAGAAATCGATGGCCAATATAACGGCCTGAAAAAGCGCAAGGCCAGAGAGCAGACAAGGGAAGAAAAGATAGCAGAAACTCATGAGGAGATCACCCGGATCGCCAATACTGTCAGTACTATCATGAGCGACCTACTGCATCATCCTCACCGCTTGACGCTTGAGCGTGAGTCGGATTGGCTAATTCAGGGAGCCCTGAAGAAAGCGCCGATCAAGGAGAGCGAGCGATGCCGGACTTGGCTTGAGAACAACTTACCTCTTCTGCTACGCCAGTTGAACGACTTCAGCCGTTGTGGCTTCCTCGATTGTCCAAGAAGAACCACTATGCCGCACAACGCTGAGCTAAGGAGATGGACGAACTCGTCTCGTGGTATCGGCGCGTTGCGTTTTCACATCTTGGCCCACTTCCACCACTCCACGTTCGATTCAGTTGAACGAGCCTTTTCCCCTCGCGCCACATAATCTCAATAGTTGTCTCTCATACAGGTGTTGGCCCTTGGCAGTCAGGTGGAACGGTAGAGGGTCCATATTTGCGGGTTATGAATTTGGCCGAACAGCGTATTCTCGTCAGCGAACGTCAGCAGTGCTGACGAACACACAGTGAGCACGAAAAGGGAGCAATCCAATGCCGTCAGAAGATCTTCCCGTGCGTGCCAAAGAGTGCGCACCAATGGTTGGGACATCCGTCAGTTGTCTCTACCGCATGGCACGACAGAATATCGTTCCTGTTCAGCGAACCGGCGTCAAAGGCCGAGGCGTGAGATTCATACCCAGAGAAGTAAGAGCGGCGCTAGCAGCGCGTCCAGCGTGGTCAGGAACTTCGAACACCACTCAGGAAAAGTGAGGTGACGTTTGCCGCAAGTCCCACGCGAACAAGCGACGGTGTTGCCGGGTGCGGTGCCAGGGGTGCGTGTGGCCCCCGTGGCCACGCCGCAGGCCTTCGGCGCCGGCCTCGCCGGGGTCGGCGAGGATCTCGGCTTGGCCGTCTTCAGTAAGGCGACGCTGTCGGCCAATGACAGCGCCGTGACGGCGGCCGATCGGCGACTGTCGCAGTCGGAAACGGAACTGCATCTCCGCATGCTGGACCTCCGCGGCCGGGACGCCGCCGGCGCCGTCGATCTGCTCAACGACGAATGGCGGAAGGCCGTCGAGGGCATCGAGGAGCAGGAGATTCATAACGAGCAGCAACGGCAGGCGTTTCGGCGTGCCGCGTCGCAGCGCTATGGCGCGCTGAATAAGGCCGCCCAGACGCATGCGTTCCAAGAGACGCGCCGCTGGCAGAACGAGGAAACCGAGGCCTATATCAAAACCTCGCAAGACAATGCGCGCCTGTATGCTCCGACGGATCTCGACAAGGTGGAGGCCGAAAAGGCCCGGCAGCGGAGCGCGTTTGTGCAGTGGGCCGAGCGGAACGGCCTCGGGCAGTGGGCGGACGAGGTCCCGGCCGGTCCGGGCGAGCCGACGCCGAACCCGCGGTCACATGACTGGATCGGGCTGCTGTCACCGGGCGAAGTGGCCGAGGGCCGGATCGCCGACGAGAACGCGGTGCGCGGGCCGGGCATGTTCGTCGAAGGGGGGCAGGCGGCGCAACGCACGTTCAAGGAGACGCCGGAAGCGAAGCAACGATGGGCGGAGATCCTCTCGCAGACGAATACCGAGGTCGTCAAGGGACTGCTGCAGAAAGGGTTAGATCAGGACGCGAAGGCCTATTACGAGGCGAACGAACGGGACTTTACGGCGACCGATCGGGACCACATCGTGCCGGCGATCACGGAGGGGAGCACCCGGGGGCAGGCCTTGGGGATCTCGCGCTTCATCACTGCGGAGCAGATGACCCGCACGCAGGCGCTCAAGGCACTCGACGGGATCACGGATCCGAAGCTGCACGCCGCGGCGCGGGACCTGGTGATGCAGCGGTTCGGCGATCAAGAGGTGGCCGACGAGAAGGGCGCCCACACGGAAGCCGACCGCCGGGCGGAACAGATCATCGGCGCCCAGTTTGACCGCAAGACGGCGCTCGAGCACGTGACGGCGATCCCGAACGCCCGAGTCCGGAAGCTCGTCCGGGATCAGGTCGTCCAACAGTTCGGCGATACGGAGGTCGCGACCGAGGCCGACGCCAAGGCGGGCGCGGCCCGGCAGGCCAAGACCGTCGTCAGCGGCCAGATGAGCCGGACCGACGCGCTCGCGTTTATTGATGGCCTGGAGGATCCGAAGCTCCAGAAGTTCACACGGGAGCTGGTCCTGCAACACTTCCAGGATCAAGAGGCGGCCGAGAAACGGGCGCATGAGCAACGATTCGACAGCGCGAAGCAGCTCGTCGATCAGGCGATCGGCGCCAGTCCGAGCCGGGAGGTCAACCCGCGGCTCGTGGTCGGGCCGGACGTCTGGGTCGGGCTCACGCCAGCCGAGCAAACCTCCCTGAATCACATCGCCCGGGAAGCCTTGCATCCGACCGATCGGCCGAACAGTGACAACAAGTGGTTCGAGTTCCATTCGATCCTGACGCACGAGCAGGTCGCGAATCTGTCCCCGTCGGACTATCGGACCAAGTATCGCGATCACTTTTCCAACGAGTACCGGAGGGCCGCGGACACCTATTACAACCAGATCCGCAATGCCATGGCCAGAAAAGACGCGAGGGATCCTGAACTCTCGGCGACACAGACCTTTAAGGATCAAGTGGAAGATGCATTTCGCACATCCGGCTTGCTCGGGAGCGTCAACGAACCCTTGGCGAAGTGGAGTGACGAGGAGCGCACACGCTACGTCAAGTTCGAGCGCCAGGCGGCGGCTGCGATCGAACAAGAGGAGCTGGCCAAAGGCAAGAAGCTCACGCCGACAGAAAAGCAGGCAGTAATCACGAACATCAAGGACGAGGCGATCAAGCAGGTCTGGATCAAGAAGGGCTTCTTTGGCTTCGAAACCCAGACGCCCAAGATCGATTTGGAAGAAAACCAAAAGGGGCAAGCGGTCGTGCCGCTCGACAAGATCCCGGACGGCGAGCTGACCGAATTGCGGCACTACATCACCTCGAAGGGCAAGACCGTCACGACGGACAAGCTCCGGCGCGCCTATGCGCAGCGCATCTTGCGCAACCGGCAGGCCTTCGAGGCGATCGTCAATGAGTGACCTCGAGCGATTCCTTCTGCAGGAACCTGCGGCAGCGCCACCGATCCTGCTGCGCCTGATGGTGACGACTGGCCTTCCCTGGGAGTTTCTCGAAGGCCACGTGGATTATGTCGAGAGTCACGTGCAGAAGCCTGATTTTGATCGGGTCGCGTTCCGGCGAACATCGCCGGTATTTGCCGCCTGGGTTGCGCAGCATCCGACCTACACCGCGGCCGTATCGGAGGCTCCCGTGCGGCGTCGCGTTGTTCGGCAGCGTGTCAGGTCTCTTGTCGACATGCTGAAGCGTATCTGCGCCCGGAGGAGAACTCTGGAGATGGAAGAGTCCCGAAGATCTTAAGAGAGGCAAAAACAAAACGCCGCGCCTGAGCTGGGAACTCGAGGCGCGGCTTTATGGAGAAACATGCGTGATGACGATCCTACCTGAGACCAATCTTCAACTCAACATCGTCGAGACAGTCGAGATCCTTGATCGAGGGAGGGAGTAATGGCTTCTCTCTATCGCAAGATTGACCCTCGCGTCTGGACTGACGAGAAGTTCCGTCGGCTGACCGGCGAGGAGCAGCGCATTGCCCTCTACATTTTGACCGCTCAATCGAACCGGATCGGCCTGTTCCGCTTCTCTCCCGCTAAGGCCAGCGAGGATCTTGGAACGTTACCCCTAACGTTCCACGAACGTTTCGAGAACGTCTGCCGAACCTTGAAATGGGAGTGGGATTCTGAGGCTCGTGTGCTCTACCTCCCAACCTGGTGGCGATACAACCAACCACAGAATAGAAACAATGTCATTGGCAATCTGAAGGACCTCGACGATTTACCGGAAACCCCGCTGCTGGAGAGGTTTTACGCTAATACGACGTACCTCTCACCTGAGCTAATTGAAACGTTTACCCAAACGTTAGGGGAACGTTACCCCCAACGTTACCCCAAACGTTCGCCATCTCAGAAGCAGGAGCAAGAGCAGAAGCAGGAGCAAGAGCAGGAGCAAGAACAGGATGCGGTGAACCGCAGGTTTGACGAGGTCTGGAATCAATTCCCGAAAAGGAACGGGAAGCGATTAGGGAAACCCGAGGCACTCGCGAAATTTCGCCTGCTCCCGCCGGGGGATCAGGCTCTCGTGCGAGTCGCCGCAAAACACTATGCGGATAGCGAACTGGTTCGGCAGGGCATCGGCATCAAAGATGCGCATCGGTGGTTACGCAATGGGAAGGGCAACGAGCCTTGGCGTGACTGGATCGAGCCAGAGGAACGCACAAACAAGGAGACCGCTCATGGACGCCACGTACCACGGACTGGGTTTGCCGAACGAGACTACCGGGATGGAGCCTTCTGAACCAGCTGCGATCTGTGCACGCCATGGGATACCCGTTGAACGACATATCATCTCAGTCTCGGGGATGACATGGTCCTTCGATTCCGGATGTCGCAGCTGTGAGGAAGACGCAGCAGAGCATGAGCGTCGAGCAGAACAGCGGCGTGTTGAAGCCGCCCAGAAAGAGGCCGGAATCCCGGATCGGTTTCGAATGGCTACTCTGTCGAAATTTCCAGTGGCAGCGCCAGGACAAGCCGACGTACTAGATGCTGCAGCGGCATTTGTCACAACTGGGGGACTGAGTAGCACAGGGTTGATCCTGGTTGGAAGCACAGGATCCGGCAAGACACACGTCGCCTGCGCGATCCTCAACGCGTTTCTCAGGCAAAAGCTGTCGGGACGATACTGTGCCAGCATCCAAGAGCTCCTTCGTCCCATCAAGGAAACGTGGCGGCCGAAGAGCGAGACGTCTGAACGCCAGGCGCTGGGCGCCCTATACATGCCCTCACTCCTCATCGTCGATGAGGTCGGACTGCACGACTTGGACAATCGAGACTGCGCATTCATGACCGAAATTGTGAATGGTCGGTACGGCCGGAAGGTCCCGACGATCTTGGTCAGCAACCTCACCTTGCGTGAACTGGAGCCCCTTCTCGGTGATCGTATCATTGACCGGTTCCGGGAAGGAGGCAAGACGTTAGTGTTTGGCTGGCCCTCCTTGCGGCCGAGGCTTCAGGGTCGGACATGAGACTCATGACATTGGGCGAAGCCGCCGCCTTTCTTCGGCTGTCTCGCTCATCTCTCTACCAGCGGAAGGACATTCCCCGGTATCGGCGGCCAGGATCCCGGGTCATCTTGTTCGACCAGGACGAGCTCGAGGCGTGGCTTCAGCAGGGACGCATCGACGCCAGTACCGGAAGAGGCGAGAGCCCCTCATCAGGTCAAGACGAGCACCACGAGGTGCCAAAGGCCTGCATCAGTCCCGTGGATATTTCTCCGTCGCGTGTTTATCATCGGAGCGCCCGCTACCGGTAACACATGAAGTATTCCATCACCACGCGGCCGACGAACAAGGGACTGGCGTTCGATCTATACGTCCGCTGGAAAGGCCAGCGCTACCGACCGTTGCTCGGGTACAACCTGACGAAGGAGCAAGCCGACGAAGCGGCGATCGCGATGATCGCCCGCATTCAACGAGAGGCGACCGCGCCGCCGGCGACAAGATCGACAGCTCCCACCCTGAAAGAGTTTCTCCCCCTGTACTGGCAGACCATGCGGGTCAAGAAACGGGTCGATCTCCGTCGGCCAGCCTCCGTGATTGAGACGCACCTGGTGCCTCGCTTTGGCGATCGGGCGCTCGACACCCTCACGGCCGAAGATGGACTCGATTACATTACGGCCCGGCTGGAGGCGAAGGCGGCGCCGTGGACCATCCGTCGCGAGTGGACCGTGCTGATGCGGATCCTGAACCTGGCCGTCGACTTTGAGAAGCTGGACAAGAACCGGCTCCGCCGCGTGCAGCTCCCCGACGTGGCAAACCGCGAGCGCGTGGCTTCCGACGAGGAACTGACTCGGATCGCGCAGGTCCTTCACAGCACCAGACAGGAAATCCGCTTGCGTGAGCAGATGCAGCAGCTCTTGTCTGACCCGACCCTCTCGGCGTCTCGCCAACGAACGATCACCCACTACCACCGCTCCGCGATCGAGCTCGACCGTGCGGCTCGGGCAACCATGCTTCGCGTGCTCCTCGTCGCCCTGCATACCGGCCTCCGGGAGGCAAAGATTCTAGAGATCAGCCGGTCATGGCTGCTCGAACGCGAAGATGGCTGGTGGTTGGTCCTGCCGCCGGCACGGAGCCGCTTGAAGGGCACCCCGAAGGAGCTTCCCCTCAACACGGCGGCTGCGCAGGCCCTGCTCGATGCCCGGCGGCACAAGCAGGCCGACATTGCCGGCCGGCTCTTCAGTCGGTGGGAATCGGCCGCCACGATGGGCACGTACTTCCGGCGTCTCTGCCAGCACGCAGCGATCACCGATCTCCACTTCCACGACCTGCGCCACGTGTTCACGACGAGACTACAGAATCTCGGGGTCGGGCTCGAGGTCCGCGCTGCCCTGCTAGGGCACCGCCTTCGCTCGCAGCAGGGCGATCTCCTCGGCGGCCAGGTCATCACGAGCGCCTACTCACACGGCGGCGTGGGCTGGAATGCGGAGCTACGACGTGCCGTCAGTTTGTTGGAGCATGCCTATCCAGCGGAATTGTCCGATGGAATGTCCTATGGCACATTCCGCGAGATCGTGGCGCAGGCGGTCAATGCGCCGAACATCTTGAATCCAAGCGAGAAAAAGTGGTGGTCCCAACGGGATTCGAACCCGTGTCTGAGCCTTGAGAGGGCTCCGTCCTAGGCCAGGCTAGACGATGGGACCCATGCAATCAATTACGGCAAGAAAGCTCAGCAGAGGGGCGACTGTATCATAGGGTCTGAGCGGGGTTCAATGCACGCATACTGGTTCCATACTCCCGCGACGTTGTCCTCAATGCGGCAAGGACGAGGCACCGGACACACGACCTGTGAAGGAAGGGGAAACCCACTGCAGAGCATGTATCCCGGTGATTCGCTGCATAAGTCGAACGGCACGAGCAAGGGCCTCAAGCAGCAGATGGAAGACTCAACTTGGCGAAAGCCCGGCTAGACGATGGGACCAGCAACGGGGCGTCCGGATAGGCCGCTCGATGCGACATCTTGACAGCCACGCGGACATGGCCTAGCGTGTGGTATTCACATCCCTTTTCGACTATCGGACTGATTCGCTCGCCGACAAATTTCCCGCATGAAGGACTGGGTCGACACAGATCCGATGAAACTGGATGGTTCACCAGGGACCATCGAAGAAGCAAGACCGGAACAAGGCCTTGAGTTACACGTCGGCTCGAACGTGTTTCGCAGGACCAACGGTGTGGTAAAAGTTCAAGGCAAAGAACATTTGGTCCTTGAAGTCCGCCCCGATCCTCCCGCCCTCTTCCTGACCATGGACATCTACGATGAACAAGGACGGCGTATCGGGCATCTTCGCCGAAATTCCGTGTCTGCGTCTTTGGCGGCCAGGTTCGCGGTGTCCTCCAGCGCGGCGCCGGATCTGACAATCAATGATGCGCTGAACGTGATGGTCGTGGATCGGGAGACAGGGCGGACGCTCATCGAAGCGTATCTATTCCAAAATCGGAAGATCCGCATCGCCTCCGGCCAGTTCTATTCACACAAGGGAGAGTTCGTTTCCATCAGCCCGCACTACTGTCGGGTCGGCACGGGATTCGCGCGCTTCGGCGACGTCATCGAGAGTCGAGGCGGCACGGCCACCATCGATTGACGCTCCGTTGCGCTCTCATCCTCACATTCGCCCTGAGCCGTCGCCTGTGAAGAACATCATCCCTTTTGACAAGCAGGAGAAGTCTCGTACAATGGTGCCGATGACCGACATCGTCAAACCCAGCGTCCAGGCCTTTCTCGTGTGCGATCAGGTGATCGAGGACAGCGTCACCAAGAAAAAGAGCCTGATCGGCCTGTTCACGCATCTCCAGGCTGCGGCCTTTCCCTTCCAACATCAACAGATGGGCCTGTACTTCTGCCTGACCGACGCCGAAGGGACCTACCAGTTCGACATCGATTTGGTCTATCTGAACGCGGAACAATTGGTGTGTCGCGCCACGCTGCCGAACATCATCATCGGGGATCGCCTGCAGATCTCCGATTTCGGCATCAATATCCCTTCGTTGATCTTTCCGGCTCCGGGACGATATGAGTTCCGTCTGCGCATGGAAGGGCATCTCATCGCGCAGAAAGACTTCAACGTGATGCAGCTCCAGCCTCATCCGGCCTCCTGACATCGATCCGAAGTAACCGTGAAGCGTATCTCGTGAAGCGTTGTTCGCTCGCGAGATACGAACGAGGAGATACGTTCTGCGCCAGCCCTTCTCCCGCTTCCGCCTGTTGTGGTAAAACAGCTGATCTTTGAGGTTTTCGGAGATAGATCGAATGGCCGAATCGAACGGCGCATCCAATTTCATCCGCGACATCGTGCTGGCCGACCGGGCGGCCGGCAAGCACGGCGGTCGCGTCGTCACACGCTTTCCGCCGGAGCCGAACGGCCATCTCCACATCGGCCATGCCAAGTCGATCTGTCTGAATTTTGGGCTGGCTCAAGAAGATCCAGAGGGGGTCTGCCATCTCCGGTTCGACGACACCAATCCCACGACCGAGGATCTCGCCTACGTCCAGTCGATCGAGGACGACGTGCGATGGCTGGGATTCGATTGGCAGGGCAAGATGTTCTTTGCGTCCGATTACTTCGAGCAGCTCTATCGCTTCGGCGAGCGATTGATCACGAAGGGCCTGGCCTATGTCGACAGCCTGACCGCCGACGAGATGCGGAGCTATCGGGGGACCCTGACGGAACCGGGAAAGAACAGCCCCTATCGTGACCGGTCCGTGGAGGAAAATCTGACCCTCTTTCGGCGGATGAGGACGGGAGAATTTCCCGACGGGACGCACGTGCTCCGGGCGAAGATCGACATGGCGTCTCCCAATATGAATCTCCGCGATCCGGTGCTCTACCGCATCAGGCATGCAGCCCATTATCGGACCGGTTCGACCTGGTGCCTGTATCCGTCCTACGACTATGCCCATCCGCTGTCCGATGCCATCGAGGGCATTACCCACTCGATCTGTACCCTGGAGTTCGAAGATCACCGCCCGCTCTACGACTGGGTCGTGGCGGAAGCCGAGACTCGGCATCGCCCGCAGCAGATCGAGTTCGCACGGCTGAACATCGAGCAGGCGGTCATGAGCAAGCGCAAGCTGCTTGAACTGGTCGAACGCAAGCTGGTCGCCGGCTGGGACGATCCCCGGCTCCCGACCATCAAAGGCCTGCGCCGGCGCGGCTACACACCGGAAGCCATCCGCGCATTTTGCGATCACATCGGTGTGGCCAAACGCGATGCCCTGGTGGAAA
The DNA here is from genome assembly GCA_047150005.1 of Nitrospira sp. Lineage (GTDB taxonomy): Bacteria > Nitrospirota > Nitrospiria > Nitrospirales > Nitrospiraceae > Nitrospira_C. The sequence continues at coordinate 1,102,882 of AP038806.1, forward strand.
TGCAGCTACTCGAGTATTTCATCCGCGAGGACCTGAACAAACGTTCCCAACGGGTCATGGCGGTGCTGAAGCCGCTGAAAATTGTGATTGAGAACTATCCGGCCGACAAGACGGAAGGGCTGGACGCCATCAACAATCCGGAGGACCTCTCCGCAGGCACCAGAAAGGTTCCATTCTCCAGGACGCTCTATATTGAACAAGACGACTTCCTCGAAGATCCTCCAAAAGAATTCTTCCGTCTCGCCCCGGGACGGGAAGTCCGGCTCCGATACGCGTACATCATCAAGTGCCTCCGCGTCATCAAAGACCCGGTCAGCGACCAGGTCACCGAACTGCACTGCACCTACGATCCCGAAACCAGGAGCGGCGCAGCACAGGCCAAGCGAAAGGTGAAAGCGACGATCCACTGGGTCTCGGCTGCGCACGCCGTCAAAGCGGAAGTCCGCCTCTACAACCCGTTACTCACGACGGATCTGGCCAAGGTTCCTCCCGATCATGACTGGACCGTCTATCTCAATCCACAGTCCCTGGAAGTTCTGACCGGCTGCCTGGTCGAACCGAGCCTCAATCAGGTCGTGCACGGCGCCAAGTTCCAGTTCGAGCGGTTGGGCTATTTCTGCGCGGATCCGGACTCCATGCCCGGGAAACCAGTCTTCAATCGGACGGTCTCGCTGAAGGATGCCTGGGCCAAAGCGGCCAGGGGCCGCTGAAACTCCCTGATTGCTTTACCGCACAAGCGGGTTTGCTACACTCAAGGCAGCAGCGGTGTCGTTTCAGACGAAGGAGACTACCGAATGATTGAATGCCGCATGCATCCTCGTGTCCCCGTCGATATGCAAGTCTACTTCTCCACGACCGGCAACAGGCTGATTCGGGAGGGGACGATGTTCGATCTGTCCGCGGGCGGCTGCGCGGTCGCCAGCACCACCTCCGTCCGGTCGGGATCGGCGGTACGGATTCTGATTCGCGCCACGGATTTGGGATCGCCCATCACGATCGAGTCGGCCGCGGTCCGCTGGAGCGAGCACGGAGAATTCGGGGTCGAATTCATCGGCCTGTCGGAAATCGATCAACACCGCCTGCACCGGTTGCTTCAAGCCACCACCGTGAGTCAGATCCGGCCGAGCTGATCCCTTGGGCAGGCTCTGTCGATCGTGACGATGCTTATTCCTTGTTAGGGAAGGTCTGATTTATTCACATTTCCACTCAGAAATTTGTTCCTGGGCTGATCAGCAGGACGAATCCGGTAGGCATCCGCTGGTCCGGGAGCCTGTTCATGGGGCGCACCCACCGTCCGATGGCTCGTTGCCAGTCTCCGGACCCCCGTTCCCTACGTCTCCGCCAAAAGCCGTCGCCGCACCATGTACAGATTGGCCAAGCCGCAGCTGATCTGGAGCCAGTGGGTGTTCTTCGCCAACCCACGGTACCGGACTTTGGCCCAGCCGAAGATCCGCTTCATCACCAAGAACACATGTTCGACCTTCGCACGGACCTTCGACTTCGTCCGGTTCCTGGCCCGCTCCGGTTCACTCAGCGGCTGATGGCGATGGGCTTTCGTCTGCACGAAGCTCTTGGCCCTGGGGGCGTGGCGCTGCATCACGTCACGTTGCCCGCTATAAGCTGAGTCGCCCCACACCCGGGTCTCCTGCCCATGCAGCAGTTTGGGCAACACCTGACTGTCATGGATATTCGCCGCCGTGGCCGCGACCGAATGAATCAGCTTGGTGCGGCTGTCCACGCCAATATGGGCCTTCATGCCGAAGTACCACTGGTTTCCCTTCTTTGTCTGATGCATCTCCGGATCCCGCTCCTTCGTACGATTCTTCGTCGAACTGGGGGCACTGATAATGGTGGCATCCACGATGGTGCCCCGGCTCACGGTCAAGCCCTGCGCCGCCAGATACGTGCCGATCCGCGCAAAGAGCTGTTTCCCCAACTCGTGGGCCTCCAAGAGATGCCGAAACTTGCAGATGGTCGTCTCGTCGGGCACGGGCTCACGGCCCAGATCAATGCCCACGAACTGCCGCATGGCCCGCGAGTCGTACAACGCTTCCTCCACGGCGGGGTCCGACAGGTTGAACCATTGTTGCAGACAATGGAGGCGCAGCATGCGTTCGATCCCGATCGGTGGACGCCCCGGGCCCTCGGCCTTGGGATAGACCGGCTCGATCACGGCCACCAACTCCGCCCACGGCACCACGCGATCCATCTCGTCGAGGAACCGCTCGCGGCGGGTGGGTTTGCGATACTGTTCGAACGTGCCCTCGGCAAAGGTCTGTTGCGGCATGGGGGTGCCTCCTCAGAAGTGAGGCGCCATCCTTAGCATATCTCGGAAGAGGAATAAATCAGACCTTCCTTAGTAGATAAGGGGACAGACACCGCGCAGGAAGGCGGGAAGGATGTCAGTCCCCTATGGTAGAATTTTGGGCATGATCTGCCCCCTGTGCCGCCGGCCGACGACGTGGAAAGCCAACCCTTGGCGACCGTTCTGCTCGGAACGCTGTCAGCTCACCGACCTCGGCACCTGGGCCGCGGAAGAATACCGTGTGCCGGGACCGAGCTTGACGATGGAACTTCCATCAGAACCTTCCGGAGAATCGAGCCGGGAAGCCGGCCCACAAGTCGGCAAAAATAAGCAGGCCTGAGTCGGATAGCCCCTGCGATCGGCGTTCCTTCCTGGAACTCTCACAGACTACCTCCGAATCCCTCTTCAATGACTGCGGTATCGGTGGTCCTCCGTTTCATGGCAGGCAATTGACCGCGATCTTGCTCAAGTCTTTATCGGCTCCGCATGACTACCGCGCCTATGTGAATCTCCTCAAGACCGACTGGATCATGATCCTGGTCGGCGCCCCCGGACAGACCCACGCCCCTCGAACGAGTCCGACGTTAAAGTCATTCCGATCCAGCAGGTCAACGAGGCTTATGAAGGTGTGGTCAAGGGCGACGTGCAGTTCCGGTTCGTCATCGACTTGGCCTCGTTGCAATAGGCACGTCAGAGAACGAAGCGACGGCTGAAGAAAGCGGCAGAAGGACCAGGGTCAGCGTGGTACTGGGGGGTGACTGGGGGTATCGTCTAGAATTGGCCCATCGAAAAATCATCCACCGTGGCATGTGACAAATCACCGCCTGTCTTCATCCACAGCAGGAGTCCGGCCCTGCCGCTGGTGAATTCGCCGTCCGTTGCGGACAGCAGCAGCGTCTCCGTGGTGGTGCCGGCGGGAAGGCGGTAAAGACGGAGCGATGTGCCTTGGGCTTCACAGCGGAGCTTGTCGCCCGCTGCCCACTCCACCGAAAAATCACTCGCCAGGTTGGTATCGCCCGCACCGCCCGGGTGATGGCTGACAATCGCCGCATTACGGGCCCCGTTGGCGCGTGCATAACACCAGTACCAGTCGACCGTGGGAGCAGGTTGTGCGCGCAAGATACAGCCGAGCTCTCGATCCTCCGAGCCGGTCCATGTTCCCAGCGTGACTTGGCACCACTGATCGCTGGGAGGCGCCACGGCGTTATAGGATTCCGCCGATTTGGGGTCGGCTAGATTGGTATCGATGGCCCGCACCTGTTGTGACACGATCATCGCTGGAACTTTGTCGGTGTAGCCGGATCCCCAGGCGCTGCCCAAGTCCGCACTGTCGGGGCGATTAAAGTTGTCTGCGGCGAGCGTCTGGCGGACCGTGCCCCCGTTGGTCACCGTGGTGATGATTACGCTGTCGGGAGCGCTGTTCTGCGTGCCATCGTTCACGACGAGTTGCACCGTATAGGTGCCGTCGCGATCGACCGTAAAGCTTGGGGCGGCGCTCGTTGGATTCGGCAAGTCCGCGCCGCTGCCGGCCGGCTTGCTGACCAGGGTCCAGTTGTAGGTGAGCGGATCACCGTTGGGGTCACTGCTCGCGCTGCCGTTCAGGGTGATGAGCGATCCGAGAGCCTTGCCCGTCTGGTCGGGACCAGCCTTGGCCACCGGCGGTTCATTCACGGTAGTGATGTTCACGTTGTCGGGGGCGCTGTTCTGCGTGCCATCGTTCACGACGAGTTGCACCGTATAGGTGCCGTCGCGATCGACCGTAAAGCTTGGAGAGGCGCTCGTTGGATTCGGCAAGTCCGCGCCGCTGCCGGCCGGCTTGCTGACCAGGGTCCAGTTGTAGGTGAGCGGATCACCGTTGGGATCACTGCTCGCGCTGCCGTTCAGGGTGATGAGCGATCCGAGAGCCTTGCCCGTCTGGTCGGAACCGGCATTGGCCACCGGGGGAACATTCGCGGTGGAGATCTTCACGGTATCGGGAGCGCTGTTCTGCCTGCCATCGTTCACGATGAGTTGTGCCGTATAGGTGCCGTCGCGATCGACCGTAAAGCTTGGGGCGGCGCTCGTCGGATTTGCCAAGTCCGCACCGCTGCCGGCCGGTTTGCTGAGGAGGGTCCAGCTGTAGGTGAGCGGATCACCGTTGGGGTCACTGCTCGTGCTGCCGTTCAGGGTGATGAGCGATCCCAGAGCCTTGACTCCCTGGTCGGGGCCGGCATTGGCCACCGGCGGCTCATTCATGGTGGAGATGTTCACGGTATCAGGGGCGCTGTTCTGCACGCCATTGTTGACGACGAGTTGTGCCTTGTAGATGCCGTCGCGATCGACCGTAAAGCTAGGGGAGACGCTCGTCGGATTCGCCAAGTCCGCACCGCTGCCGGCCGGCTTACTGACCAGGGTCCAGTTGTAGGCAAGCGAATGACCAAGAGGGTCGGTACTGGCGCTGCCGTTCAGGGTGATGGGGCTGCCGGCAGGGATATTCACAAGGTTCGGGCCCGCGTTGGCGATTGGTGCGGTACCGGCTGGTGCGTCAGCGGGAGGAGCAGAAACATTGCCGCCCTCGCCGCAAGCGGTAAGACCAACGGTCGATGCGAAAAAAAACAGGACAGCGCGCACGATGTCTGCAGCGGGTCTCGGATCGCGGTTCAACATGCTTTCTCAGTACTGGTTGATCATGAAGATCGGCTGGGGCATGAGCAAATCATGTGCCATGGCGTTGCGTGGCAAGTAAGTGACTTCTTTTTAGTGATTTAGTTTAATCAGAAGGGGCTGCACGAAGTGTTGAGATTGTAGAAACTGAATGGGAAACCATACCAATTCGCTGGTGGGTTGTAAGTAATTGATTTATTCACATATTTTGAATGAAGGCGCGGCTGGCCGGATTGCCGACTTCGTCAGATGTGAAGGGATAACCATACAATTCTCGGTTGCTCAGGTCGCGTTCTATTGTCGAGGAGAGCGAAGGAGTGACCTAGTCGTAAAGGTTGGAACCCATCCAGATTTGAGGATGTCGGCAAGATGATATTGAGCTACTGCAAATGAAAAGTGGCTGGGGGACTAGGAATCGAACCTAGGTAGCCGGCTCCAAAGGCCGGCGTCCTACCGCTAGACGATCCCCCAGCGCGGCATGAGACTCCACGATAGCAGATGAGACGTGAGAAAAAAGAATATTGGCTGGGGGACTAGGAATCGAACCTAGGTAGTCAGATCCAGAGACTGACGTCCTACCGCTAGACGATCCCCCAACCGGCATTCACAGTAATATAAGGGTCCTGATTCCGTCAAGCCAACCCATGCCGCCTCGTGCACCGGTGCCGGACGCGAAGTCCCACCGGAACTCGCGCAGATTCTCAATCCTATGTCTTGATCAGTGTGCGGGTAGAGGTGGCGGAGACTGTCGAGCCCTTGCTCAAGCAGCCTGGACCCGTTCAAGCGCCTTGCGCAATCTCAAGAGGGTCCGCTCCCGGCCGAGCACCTCCATCACCTCAAAGAGGCCCGGACTCGCAGTACGGCCGGTGAGCGCGACACGGACTGGCTGTGCCAGTTGTCCCATCTTCCACCCTTCCTCTTCGACCAACTTCTTGAAGGTTTCCTCCCATTCCGGCTTCGAGTAGGTCGGCAACGCCTCGAACCGCGCCAACAGCTTTGTCAGAACCGGAGCGGCGGCCGGCGTCAGGAATTTTTTCGCGGCCTCCTCATCGAACGGGACCGTTTCACCGAAATAGGGCGTGACCCACATCACCATATCGGCCAGTGTCTTTACCCGTTCCTTGACCAGCACGACAACCTGGGCCAGCCATTCCTTCGACACCGAGCGAACCTGTTCCGTCAATCCCGCCGACTCCAGTAGAGGAACCAGGGCGTCGGCGACCCGTTCCGGCCGGCTGGTCCGGATATATTCGGCATTCAACCACTGAAGCTTCTCCGGACTGAAGACCGCGGCCGACTTCTGCACGTGGTCCCAGGAGAACTTCTCGATCAGTTCCTGTCTCGTAAAAATCTCCTGATCGCCATGAGACCATCCGAGTCGAACCAGATAATTCACCATGGCTTCGGGCAGGTACCCCATATCCTTATAGGCCATAATCGACGTCGCCCCATGTCGCTTCGAGAGGCGGGCCTTGTCCGCCCCCAGAATCATCGGCAAGTGGCCGAACCGGGGAACCGGGAAACCAAGGGCCTCGAAGATCGGTACTTGGCGCGGGGTATTGGTCAGGTGGTCGTCCCCGCGTACGACATGGGTGATCCCCATCAACGCATCGTCGATGACGACGGAGAAATTATACGTCGGATAGCCGTTCGACCTGAGGATGATGAGATCATCCAATACCGAGTTGTCGAACACCACCTTCCCCTTGATCAGATCGTCGACGACCGTTTGGCCGTCCTGCGGCGCCTTGAACCGGAGCGCGGCCTCTCCGGTAGGATGGGCGATACCGAGGTTGCGGCAGCGACCGTCATAGCGCGGCGAGAGTCCCTTCGTCTCGGCTTCCCGTCGACGCGTCTCCAACTCCTCGGGCTTGCATACGCACCAATAGGCGCGCCCCCGCTCAAACAGGGTCATGGCATGATGGCGATAGAGGTCCATGCGCTGGGTCTGGCGAAAGGGCCCCTCATCCCAATCCAGTCCGACCCATTTCATCCCTTCGATGATCGCTGCGATCGATTCCTCCGTCGACCGGCCTTGATCCGTATCTTCGATTCGAAGAACAAATACTCCGCTCTGCTGGCGGGCGAAGAGCCAATTGAAGAGTGCCGTCCGGACCCCGCCGATATGGAGAAACCCGGTGGGACTCGGTGCGAATCGGACACGAACCTGGGACATAGCTTACCTTTGCGACATCGTCATGACGGGGGGCGTATCTATAACATGGGCTGAAAAGTCTTGTACAGCAACGCGCTCGTGATGCACCCTTTCTTCCGGCGCCCCCTTCTGATATGAATCGAATCGTATGGCGGAATTTATCCAGTGGGCCACGCTGCTGTCCGTCACGGATCTCACACCGCACGTTCGGCAACTGGTGCTGCTCCCGAAGGAGCGTCCGCTCTCGTTTCGCCCCGGTCAATGGGTCTCGCTCAAACTGCCGGTCGGCCCGAATCCTCCGCTCAACCGAGCGTACTCGATGGCGGCGCCGGGTACGGCTTCGGGCGAACTCACGCTGATATTGGATCGGGTCGTCGGAGGGCTGGGATCCGGCTATCTCTACGAACTGAGTCCAGGCAACGACGTCGAATTATCCGGCCCCTACGGCAACTTTACGCTTCCTCCCCGACTCGACCACGAACTCCTGCTTATCGGTCGCTTTACGGGCCTGGTCCCCATCCGTTGCATGCTGAAACAGATGTACTCGCAGCAGCGAACGGAATCCGTCCTGCTGATCGCGGTCGCTCCGGACGAGGACGATCTATTGTTTCATCACGAGTTCTTGACCTTGGCCGTCCACCATCCTGGCTTCCGCTATCTGCCGCTAGTCGCCGCCGCTGGAGAGCAGCAGGGAGTCGATCTGGTGCTTTCCATGCTGCGCCCGTTGATGAGCGGCGGCCCCAAAATGCTGCCGATGCTGTGCGGAACAAAACACTTCGTGCGGCCGCTTCGGGCCTACTTCCTCGAGGCGGGGTATGGACGGAAGGAAGTCAAAAACGAAACGTACGACTGAACGCGTGGGACCGGTGCATTACTGCAAGCCGGGCCGGTCGGAACCGCTCCTCCGATTCAATGACCTTCCTTAACCAAGTTCTTATTCACGGCGGGAATCTCCACCACGATATCCTTGGTTCCATTGGGCACGCACTGGCAACCAAGGCGTGATTGAAGGGTCGTCATCGGCGCCTCGTCGAGCTGATCGAATTCATCGTCCGTACCTTCATTGCAACTCTCCAAACCTTGCTTGACGATCACATGGCAGGTAGAACAGGCACAGACTCCTCCGCAGACGTGCTCTAATTCGATTCCGTGCCCCATCGCGATATCAAGGAGACTGCCCGGCAGTCCGGTCACCCCATAAGGGATCTTATTTGGATCCACCTGAACCTTGGTGACCGCGCCGTTGGGTGCCACAAAGGTGACGCTATACGGACGCGTCGGTAACTCGACGTCGCTTTTCTCAATATAAGGGTTCGTGCCTCCCATTTGATCGCGTTCCTTTCTTCCGCTCGAGCGAGGTATTGGAGCCAGCCCTACCGCAGTTGACAGTCTCGAAGAGCCCGTGCTATCGTTAGTCCGACCTTTCAGATCGGAGATCATTATAGTCTCCGATCAATCCGATCGGCAATAGCCATGTTGAAGATTTCAAAGAAAGCTGATTATGCCCTGATGGCTCTTCAGCACATTGCGTCGGTCCAGTTCGGCGATCTCACCCCTGGACGCGTCGTCAATACAAAGGAGATCGCTGAGGAATACCATATCCCTCTTGAGCTGCTGGCGAAAGTGCTGCAAACCCTGGCCAAGAACGGCATGATCGAAAGCCATAACGGCCCTAAGGGAGGCTACGTGTTGGGGCGAAGCGCCGGCCAGATTACGATCGCGCAGATTCTTGAAAGCATTGAAGGCCCCCTGGGTATTACCGACTGTTCCCACGAGAAGGATGGCGATATCTGCTCCCAGCTGGAGCACTGCAATATCCGCACGCCATTATTGAAGGTGCAAGACAGCATTTATCAGTTGCTCAACAGCATGACGCTCCAGGACATGCTGAGCGGCACACCACTTATTACTATTCAGTCATCCACGGCGCAAGGAGTCCAATAAGGAGTCGAATGATGAAACTTCCGATTTTCCTCGATAACCATAGCACCACTCCCATGGATCCGCGCGTGCTGGAATCCATGCTCCCATACTTCACTGAAAAGTTCGGCAATGCGGCCAGCCGCAATCATGCCTTCGGATGGGCGGCCGAAGAAGCGGTCGACAATGCCCGGAAGCAGATCGCCAAGCTGATCAAAGCCGACGCGAAGGAGATCGTCTTCACCAGCGGCGCCACCGAATCCGATAATTTGGCGATCAAAGGCGTGCTCGAGATGTACAAGGAGAAGGGCACGCACATCATCACCGCCTTGACCGAGCACCGTGCCGTGCTCGATACGGCCAAGGCGCTGGAGGCAAAGGGCCTGGCCACCGTGACGCTGTTGCCGGTCGACAAGCAGGGCATGGTCAATCCGGAGGACGTGCGCAACGCCATCACCGATAAAACCATTCTGATCTCCGTGATGCTGGCCAACAATGAAATCGGAACGATCAACCCGATCAAGCAGATCGGGAAGATCGCCAAAGAAAAGGGCATCCTTTTCCACTGTGACGCCACGCAAGGCGTCGGCAAGATTCAGGTGGACGTGCAGGACATGGGCATCGACCTCATGTCCTTTTCGGCCCACAAGATCTACGGCCCCAAAGGTGTGGGGGCCCTCTACGTGCGCAAGAAAAACCCCCGGGTCAGGATTGCCGCCCAAATGGACGGCGGTGGGCACGAGCGGGGTATGCGCTCGGGAACGCTGGCGGTACCGTTGATCGTCGGATTCGGCAAGGCTTGCGAGATTTGCGAACAGGAGATGGCGGCGGAAACCGAGCGGCTGACCAAGATGCGGGATCGGCTCCAGAGCGCCATCATGGGAGCCCTCGAAGAGACCTATCTCAACGGTCACCCGACCAATCGACTGCCGGGGAACTTGAACATTTCTTTCGCCTACGTCGAAGGAGAATCGTTGTTGATGGGCATGAAGGATATCGCGCTCTCGTCCGGCTCCGCCTGCACATCGGCGACCCTGGAGCCGTCCTATGTGTTGCGGGCGCTGGGCGTCGGAACGGAACTGGCCCACTCCTCGATCCGATTCGGTCTAGGTCGGTTCAACACCGAAGAGGAGATTGACTATACGATTAAGAAGGTTATCGAGGTAGTGACCAAGCTTCGAGAGATGTCACCGCTCTATGAAATGGCCAAAGACGGCGTCGACTTGAAAACGGTTCAATGGGCGGCTCATTAACGACAATTCTTAAACCGGAACGTCGAAACTTCACGGAGGCGGACCATGGCATACAGCGATAAAGTAGTGGATCACTTCAATAATCCCCGGAACATGGGGAGTTTCAAGAAGGATGAGGACGGCGTCGGGACTGGAATGGTCGGAGCCCCGGAGTGCGGCGACGTCATGAAGCTCCAGATCAAGGTGCAGGATGATACGATCGTCGACGCCAAGTTCAAGACGTTCGGCTGTGGCTCCGCCATTGCCAGCTCAAGCCTGGCGACGGAATGGCTGAAGGGCAAGACGCTCGAAGAAGCGCAAAAGATCAAGAACACCGACATCGTGCAGGAACTCAATCTTCCGCCCGTCAAAATCCATTGTTCCGTCCTGGCGGAAGACGCGATCAAAGCGGCCTTGGCCGACTATCACAAGAAGTCGGAAACCAAGTAAGCCGGCACGAGAAAGGGGACGCTCGATATGAACGAGGACACGGCAACCCAGACTCCGGTCATCAGCCTCACTGACGCCGCATTGAATGAGGTCAAGCGGCTTATCAACGTTCAGGGCATCACGGAAGGCGGGTTACGCCTGGGGGTGAAAGGTGGCGGCTGCTCGGGCCTGAGTTACACGATCAATTTCGACGAAAAGATCGGGCAATACGACCAGGTTTATGATTTCGAAGGGGTCAAGGTCATCGTCGACGCGAAGAGCGCCATTTATCTGCAGGGCACCCAGCTGGATTACCAGAAGGATCTGATGGGCGGCTCGTTTAAGTTCGTCAATCCGAACGCCAATAAGACGTGCGGCTGCGGAGAGTCCTTCTCGGCCTAAGGCGGCCGTTACAAGAGTGATAGCCGTTGGAGCGGGCATGGCGAGATGCCATGCCCGTTTTTGCTCATGGCCCCACATACACATCCTTCCGGCAGGCGCGAATTGCAGATGGCTCGCAGCATGTGCTGGCACTGTCAATCCGAAGTGTCCGGCGAATATTTCTGCGAGCGCTGCGTCAAGGTACAGCCGGTTTCGAAAGACGCCGACTACTTTAGCTGCCTGGGCTTTCCCCGGCGGCTGAACCTCGACGTGCAGAAACTGGAGGCGTCCTTCTACGAACTCAGCCGCGCGTTTCACCCCGACTTCTATCAAAACAAGACTGAAACGGAACAGGCCATCAGCCTCGGCAACGCCGCCACCCTGAACACGGCCTACCGGACGCTTCGCGACCCGATTCAGCGCGCGGAATATCTGCTCTCACTGGAAGCCGGCTCCGTGAAGGACATCAGAACCTCGCCTCCCGCCGATCTCTTCGAAGAGATTTTAGAATTGCAGGACACGCTCGACGAATATCGAGCTGCGGACCGCGCTTCCGACGCCGCGCAACGACTCCGCCCGTCGCTTCTATCCGAACAACGCAAGCTGGAGGAGCGGACGAAGGCCATCGAGACGCAACTCCACCAACTGTTCGACCAATGGGACGAATTGCAAGATCGCGGCGAAGCGACAAACGAATCCAGAAGCGAACGGGAGCGGCTGTTGAAAGAGATGCGAGACCTGCTGTCGCATCGCACCTACATCGGCAACATCGTTCGCGACCTTGTCGCCACGATCGAGTGACGGCGGCGGACATCACCTCGACTACTTGAGCCCATGGCCCGAATCGTCGGCATAGACCTCGGAACGACCAACTCCCTGATTGCCTACATGAAGGACGGGCGGCCCTGCGTCATTCCCGGCCGCAACGACCGCACGATGGTTCCTTCCGTTGTCGCACTCACCGATAACGGCCTCATCGTCGGCGATGCCGCGAAGGAATATTTGACACGCAGTTCAGAACGAACCGTGTATTCCATCAAACGCTTCATGGGCAAAGGGCTCGCGGACGTCCAGCAGGAACTGGCCTATTTCCCCTATTCGGTGAGCGAGCAGGGCGGCGTCATTCGCATCAAGATGGGTGAAAAGACGTATTCGCCTCCGCAAATTTCGGCGATGGTGCTCAAGGAACTGAAGGCGCGGGCCGAGGCGCATCTCGGCGAGAGCATCACCAAAGCCGTCATCACCGTTCCGGCCTATTTCAACGACAGCCAGAGACAAGCCACGAAGGATGCCGGCATGATCGCCGGCCTGGAGGTTCTTCGGATCATCAATGAGCCGACGGCCGCCTCACTGGCCTATGGGCTGCAAGAGAAAACCCAAGGCACCATTGCCGTCTACGACCTCGGCGGCGGTACCTTCGACATTTCGATTCTCAAGCTGAAGAACGGGATCTTCGAAGTTTTGGCCACCAATGGAGACACGCATTTGGGGGGCGACGATCTCGACCGCCTGATCGTCGATTCTTTTGTGGCCGATATTCGGAAGACCCACGGCATCGATCTGGGAGCCTATCCGGACCACCTCCAGGCCGCTCGTCTCGAGGCTGAACGGGCCAAGATCAAGCTGTCCGACGCGATGAACACCTCTGTCTCCATCGAACTCCCTGACGGGAAGGGAATCTTCACGAGGGAGTTGACCCGCGATCAATTGGAATCCCTCACGATGAGCGTCGTCGATCGGACTCTAGCCCCCTGTCGCATGGCCCTGAAGGACGCCGGGTTGTCTCCGGACGGGATCGACGAGGTGGTCCTGGTCGGCGGCTCCACTCGCATGCCGCTGGTGCGCCAACGGGTTGAAGCTTTATTCGGCAGGCGGCCCCACTGCGATCTGAATCCCGACGAGGTCGTCGCGCTCGGCGCGGCCGTGCAGGCCGACATTCTCAGCGGCGGCACCACGGATATGCTGCTGTTGGATGTGACGCCTCTGTCGCTCGGCATCGAAACGATGGGCGGCGTCATGAGCAGTCTGATCCGACGAAACACCACGATCCCGGCCAGCGCCAAGGAAATGTTCACGACCTACGTCGACGGGCAAACGGGGGTGGACATACACATCCTTCAGGGTGAACGCGAGCTCGTCAAAGACAATCGCAGCCTGGCGAGGTTTCGCCTCAAAGTTCCGCCCCTGCCGGCGGGAGTGCCGCGCATCGAAGTCACGTTCCTCATCGACGCCAACGGCATTCTAAACGTGACGGCCAAAGACATGCGGACGGGACAAAGCCAGTCCATCGAAGTGAAACCTTCCTACGGCCTGTCGGATCAAGAAGTGGAGCGCATGATCGAAGACTCGTTCAAGTTTGCGATGGACGACGTCAACGCCCGCAAACTTATCGAAGCCCGCTTGGACGCCGGCGCGCTGATCACCGCTACGCAAAAGTCGTTGGAAGACGCGGTCGGCCTGATTTCCCAGGAAGAAGCGGCTGCGGTTCGGGCCGCGGTCTCGAACCTGTCGCTTGCCAAAGATGGTGCCGATCCGCGAGCCATCAGAGGGAAAATGGCGGAACTGGAGCAGGCGGCAAAGAATCTGACCGTCGCGCTCCTGAACGATTCGCTGAAACGCGGCTTGCAGGGCAAGAAAATCACCGAAGTGACGTGAAGCGTCGCTCGTGAAACGTATCTCGCAAGACAATCTGGACGCTGTACGCTTCACGAACGACGAGATGCAAAGGAGTCGTGCATGGATTTGAAGTGGCAGGATGCGGAGGAGATCGCAATTCGGCTGGTGGAAGAACATCCGGAGACGGATCCTCTCACCGCCCGCTTCACCGACATGCATGCCTGGATCGTGGCTCTGCCCGACTTCAAAGACGATCCGAAGCGGCGTGATGGGATGGAATCAATCCTGGAAGCGATTCAAATGGCCTGGCATGAAGAGTTCAAAGATTCACAGGGCTGAGGAACGCGCCGACCTGCCTGTGCCTCACTGACTTCCTTCCGCTGTCTGATCCAACTTGTAAAAATCCGTCGGATCCAATCGTCGCTGGGCCGCCTGTGTCGGCTCACTGCCTTTCGTAAAGATCTCAACGTTGCCTGGCTGATCGTCCAAGTCGTTGTTCAACAGCCCGGTCGAGGGATCGACCTTGACGAACGTGATGCCTTCCGGGATGACGAATGGCACCACCGGAACCTGTTTCAGCGCCGTCTTCATGAAATTGATCCAGATCGGCAGGGCCGCATGGGCACCCGATTCCGTTTCGCCCAGGGAACGGCGGTCGTCAAAGCCCACGAAAACGCCCGCGACCAGATTGGGCGTCCCACCGATGAACCAGGCGTTGATGAAATCGTTCGTCGTCCCGGTCTTTCCCGCAACGGGACGTCCCAGCACTTTGGCCGCCTGACCGGTCCCCTTCTGCACGACGTCTTCCATCATGTTGGTGATCAAATAGGCCGTTTCCTTGGAAATGACATCCTGGCCTTCCGGTTCCGCGAGCTCGAGCACCTTCTCTTGGTTGTCCTTCACAAAAAAGATCGCATAAGGCTCGGCACGATTGCCCTGGTTGAGAAACACGCCGTATGCCGACGTCAGCTCCATCAGACCGACCGAGGAGGATCCCAGCGCCAGCGACAAGTCGGAAGCCAACGGACTGGAGATCCCGACCTGTTTGGAGAACTCGATGACGTTCCTGACGCCAACCTTCTCCAACAACCGGACAGTCGCCAGATTGTGCGACTGGGCCAACGCGTCGCGGAGACTCACCATGCCATGGAATCTCTTGCCGTAATTCTCCGGCTTCCACGTCTTCTCCTCTTCCACCTGCTCGTACACGACCGGCGCATCCAGCACGACGGAGGCGGGACTCATCCCCTGATCGACGGCCGCCGCATAGATCAGCGGCTTGAAGGCAGAACCGGGCTGCCGGCGCGCCTGCACCGCACGATTGTATTCGCTGCGATTGAAGTCGAATCCCCCGACCATGGCCCGAATGGCGCCCTTGCCGGGCTCCATTGCGATCAGCGCCCCTTCCACAAGCGGGGTCTGCTCCAATTGGACGAACACGATGTCCTTCTCGATCTTCTTGACGGCGACCTCGACCACGTCGCCGGGCTTGAAAATCTGTTTTGGATTTGGATTGACGACGAAATCTTTGGTCGCGTCCAGTCCCGTCAGTCTCCGCTTGGCCCAGGCCATGTCGTCGAACGTCAACCGGGCCTGGGTCTCTCCGATCTGGACGTCATAGAAATCCTTTCCGATCTTGACGACCACGGCTTCCCGGTAGTCTCCCGTTTTCAGCGGTTGGGACGATGCGCTCACCGCCGCGGACGGAAGTACAGAAGACAGATCCACCGTCCGAACAGGCCCACGCCAGCCCTGGCGCTTGTCGATCTCGCGTAATCCCGTGGCAAAGGCGGCTTCGGCCGCTTGCTGCATCTCCAGATTCAACGTCGTCATGACCTTGAGTCCGCCCTTGTAGACCATGGCCTCCCCGTACTTCGCGATCAGCAGCTGACGCACGTACTCCACAAAATACGGCGCAACCTGCTCGCTGCCGGGGCGTCGAAAGTTCAGCTGCTCCGCCGCGGCCTTTTCGCGTTCCGCACCGGTCAGGAATCCGGCATCTTCCATGCGGGACAACACGTGCTCTTGGCGCCTCTTGGCTCGCTCGAAGTTCTTGAACGGAGAAAAATGATTCGGCGATTTGGGAAGCCCCGCGAGGAACGCCGCTTCCGCCACGGACAGTGCGGACAGGTCCTTGCCGAAGTACGACTGCGCCGCGGAGGCCACTCCGTAGGCGCCCTGGCCGAAATAGATCTGATTGAGATAGAGCTCGAGGATCTGTTCCTTGGACGACACGAGTTCCATCTTATAGGCCACCACGAGTTCCCGTACTTTGCGATCGAACGTCCGTTCGGAAGAGAGAAAGAGCGACCGGGCCAACTGCTGCGTGATCGTGCTGGCGCCTTCGACCTTTCCGCCGCGACGTACATTGGTCCAGGCCGCCCGCAGAATGCCGATATAGTCCAGGCCTGGATGCTCGAAAAATCGGACGTCCTCGACCGCAATGACGGCCCGTCGCAGATGCTCCGGAATAGCCGAAAGCGGCGTCAAAATCCGGCGTTCGATGAAGAACTGGCCGATCAGCTGGCGGTCGGACGAATACACCTGCGTCACGAGGCTCGGCTGGTAGTTCTGCAGCTGGTTCAGGTCCGGCAGGTCCTGAGAGTAGTGCCAGAGCAACCCTGCCACGCCGAGCACCCCGACGAGCCCCAGTCCGATCCCGCCCAGCAAGGCGATCTGCCACCAGCGCCAAGGGCGCCTCGACGGTGGTCGGCGAGGGGTATCCGAGAGTTGAACTGGCCGATCGATCGTTGACATTGGATTGATGCCCTGTCGGGCTCGGTCATCGGTAGGAATTCGTGGAGTTCACCATACCCCGGGAGGTCTGAAAACTCAAGCAAACCGCCGTCTCGGTTCCGCTTGTTCCCTTGCGGGAGCTTCGGGTATACTGCTGTGCGACGCCCGGTAGGGGCGTCTTTTTTTTCGCCGGACGAACACACGAACTATGTCGCACTTACGCGCCCCTCACGATCGACGAAACGATATCCGCAACATCGCCATCATCGCGCATGTCGATCACGGCAAGACCACGCTTGTCGACGCCCTGCTGCGGCAGACCCGGGTCCACCGCAAGATCGAAGACATGGGCGAACGCATCATGGATTCGATGGACCAGGAGCGTGAACGGGGCATCACCATTCGGGCCAAGAACGCCAGCGTCACCTATCAGGACGTGAAGATTAACATCGTCGATACGCCGGGACACGCGGATTTCGGCGGCGAGGTGGAACGGACGCTGCGAATGGTCGACGGCGTGCTTATTCTCGTCGACGCGAAGGAAGGGCCGATGCCGCAGACGACGTTCGTACTGCGCAAGGCGCTGGCGCTCGGCCACAAGGCCATCGTCGTCATCAACAAGATCGATCGTCCGGACGCGGTCATCGACGACGTGGTGAATCGCACGTTCGACCTGTTCGTGCATCTGAACGCCACGGACGAGCAACTCGACTTTCCCATCGTGTACACGTCTGCCATCAAGGGCCTCGCGACGCTCGACGTCAACAAGCCGGGCAGCGACATCACTCCCTTGCTGGATACGGTTCTAGAGAAGATCCCGGCTCCCGCCGTGCATGCCAAGGCGCCGCTTCAGATCCTGGTCCTGGCCCTGGCCTACGATTCCTACAAAGGAAAGATGGCTGTGGGGAAGATCCAGTCGGGTTCGATTTCACGGCGGCAGCAGGTCATCGTCGTGGGGAAGGACGGCGCGCAGTATCCCGGCAGAGTCTCCGACCTCGCGGTGTACTCAGGCCTCGAACGGACAGACGTCGAACAGGCCGAGGCCGGAGAGATCGTCGCCGTCGCTGGTTTGGACCAGGTGAATATCGGCGATACCGTGGCAGACGCAGAACAGCCGCTGGCCTTGCCCCGCGTGACGATCGACGAGCCGACCGTCCAGATGACGTTTTCCGTGAACAACAGCCCGTTTGCCGGACGCGAAGGTAAGTTCCTCACCTCGCGCCATTTGCGGGAACGGCTCTTCAAGGAGCTGGAAACCAACGTCTCGCTGCGCGTGCAGGAGACCGACAGCGCCGACCGATTTCTCGTCGCCGGCCGGGGTGAACTGCATCTTGGGGTGCTGATCGAACAAATGCGGAGAGAAGGGTACGAACTGCAGGTCAGCCAACCCGAGGTCATTCTTCATCGCGACGGAGGCAAGGTCACCGAGCCGTACGAAGAGCTCACGATCCAGGTACCGGAAACCTACCAGGGCGCCGTCATCGAGGAGGTGGGCAAGCGCCGCGGCGAGATGCGCCACATGAGGCTGGTGCATTCCGACGCCGGACCGAGCGAAATGCATCTGGAGTACCACATTCCGACCCGCGGCATCATGGGACTGAAGAATATTCTGCTGGCCAAGACGCGAGGTACGGTGATCATGCATCATGTGTTCAAGTCCTACGAAGCGGCCGACGAACAGGACTTGCTCATCACACCCCACGGATCGCTCTGCGCCTTCGAAGACGGGGCCAGCACCGCCTACGCCCTGTTCATGACCCAGGAACGTGGCGTGATGTTCATCGGCCCGGGCGTCGAGGTGTATCGCGGGATGGTGGTCGGCGAGAACAGCCGCGACGAGGATCTCGACGTCAACGTCTGCAAGGAGAAGCACCTGTCGAATATGCGCGCCTCCGGATCGGACGAGGCCTTGATCCTGACGCCGCCTCGGGAAATGTCGCTGGAGTTTGCCTTGGAGTACATCGGACAGGATGAATTGGTCGAGGTTACTCCTCAGAACCTTCGCATCCGGAAGCGACTACTCAATCCTGAAGACCGCCGCAAGGCTCGCAAAGCCGGGAAATGATTCGGCGGGCCGGACCGTAACCATTCACCGGATTTCTCCCCATGAGAATCAAGAAGAAAGGCCCCAAACCTTCTTCCAAACGACCGCCGCTCTACTTCGTCGGCTATCGAGGCAGCGTCCCCGGCATCGAAGAACTCAAAACCTGGTACGACCTGGAATATCACGGCCCCTTGTCCGTCAGACCGGAAGAGGACGCGCCGGAATCCTGGCGCCTCAGTCATGGACCCTGGACCGCGCATGTGGTCATTCCACTTCCGGCCACCCATCAGGCCGAACTCAAGGGCCAGCTGGCATGGGAACATGAATCGATGGGAGCAATCGCCCCGTCGGTGACATCGCCGCGCGAGATGCCCGATTCGGTCCTCTTCGCCGCGCGGGTGGCCCGCGGGCTGACGCTTCTAACCCAAGGCACTGCCCATGATCTGGCGACGCGCCAATACTTGAACCCTTCGGACTGGAAAGATCGCACCCTCACGGAGTTCGTCGTCGACGACCATATCACCATCGCCCACGACGACGAGGCCAGACCCGACCACACATGGTGGTACACCTTGGGGCTCGCCAAGTTCGGGATGGATGAACTGGAGACGTTTCGGCCAAGGGGCCTTTCCGATCACCATTCGAAAGAACTGCTGGCAGAATCCGCTCATGAAATGATCCGGATCGGCGTCTCGCCGAAAGTCGGCACGGCGTTCCACCTGCCGACGCTCG
Organism: Nitrospira sp.; assembly: GCA_047150005.1. GTDB lineage: Bacteria > Nitrospirota > Nitrospiria > Nitrospirales > Nitrospiraceae > Nitrospira_C. The sequence goes on from AP038806.1 coordinate 1,122,075, forward strand.
GACGCACGATCAGGGTCACCAACTATCGCACCGCCGCACCGGCCGGACGCATGCAGGGGTTTCGGGAGATCACGGTCTAAGCCCCTGTAATATAAGCCTGTCACGACATCGGATGAATCGCTAGGCCTTCAGGACCGTTGACAAGCTTTCAACGCGCACGGTACAAAAGTCAAAGGTCGGATAGAGGACTCTTCCCGAAGGCCTCTAAGCAAAAGCCAACACACTACATCGAATGTTCAAACTGGCCGTCCAGCGCGGCCGCAGCGAACGAGGAAGCGAGGCGTACGTTTGCTGTACGTCGAGCGCCCGAGTGATGCGAGAACAAAGCTGGCGGGCAGTTTCAACATTCGTAAAGGAGGACAGCTGATGAGTGACGTAGCCCCCGAAATCAAGGTTGGAGATACGGCTCCGGATTTCAACCTCAAGGACCAGGATCAGAAGGACGTGAAGCTCAGCGACTACCGCGGCAAGAAAAACGTGGTGCTCGCGTTCTATCCGCTGGACTGGAGCCCCGTGTGTCAGGGCGAGAACAAGTGCCTAACGGACGACTTCCCCAAGTTCCAGAACGCGAACGCCGAACTGTTCGGCATCAGCTGCGACAGCTTCTTCTCGCACAAGGCCTGGGCCGATTCGATGGACCTCAAGCACCAGTTGCTGTCGGACGTCCATCGCACCACGGCGAAGGCCTACGGCCTGTATTTCGAGCCGCTGAACTGCTCGAAGCGCGCCACGGTGATTGTGGACAAGAACGGCAAGGTCGCCTATGTGAAAGTGCAAGAAATCAAGGTCGCGCGCGAGGACAAGGACATTCTCGCCGCCCTCGCAAAATTGAGTTAATCAGTGCTGAGCGTTGAGTGCTGAGTTGAGGGATTTCAGCTCTCACACTCAGCACCCAACACTCAGAACTCAGCGCTTCTTATGAGTACCGTACTGGACGTCAGCGACGCGAATTATAAAGAGTTCACCGACAGCACCGGTGCGGTCGTAGCCTACGGCCTTGCGACCTGCGAACCCTGTAAGACGTACGATCCGATCCTGGAAGAGATCGCCGCGCGCTTTCCGACAATCAAAGTCGGCAAGGCCAAGATGCACGTGCCCGGCCGGTGTCGCGAAATCAAGAAAAGCCACGTGTTTGAGACCTATCCCACGACCCATTTGTTTGCCAATGGCAAGCTGCTCCTGACCCGCGAAGGAGTGGTCGAGCCGGCAGAACTCGTCGCGCTGATCTCAGACCACTTGCTGACGTCATAGACCGTCTGAGCGGATGGGGTGGCCTCCCATAGGCCCCCAGCCTTGGTTCCCTGAAGCTTCCACCCCGGCCGTCGTCTAAAAACCCGCCACTTTCTTGACTCAATACCGCCATATAGTAATGTCGAAGCACGGCCTCGTTATGCCGGCATTCCCCTATGTCATCCAGTGAACATCCACGATACGACCCCCGATCGCTGCTGAACTCTCAGCCGGTCAGCGTGGCGGTCATCGACCCGGCGACCTATCGGGTTGAATTTCAGAATGAGACGGGCGTCAAGACGTTCGGCGATATCGCCGGCCAAGCCTGCTATGAGAAGATCGCGACCTGCTCCTCTCCATGCTCCTTTTGCCGTATGTCGGAAGCGTTGGCCACCGACTCGGTCGTGTCTCAGGAAGTCGCCCTTCCGGGCGACAAGCATCTCCTCATCCATTGGTCGAAGGCTGCAGCGGCTGATGGCCCAACCCACGTGATCGAAACGATCGTCGACATCAGCGACCACAAGCGAACAGAGCATGCACTGCGCCAGTCGCAGAAGTTGGAAGCCGTGGGGCGGTTGGCCGGCGGGATCGCCCATGATTTCAACAACCTCATGATGGTGGTCATCGGTCATGCCCATCGGGTCCTGCAGCAGCTCGCGGGACACCCCGCTCGGCAGGAACTGGAACGGATCAGCCAGGCCGGCTTGCGGGCGGCAGCCTTGACGAAGAAGCTCTTGACCTTCAGCCGGCAACAGGTGTTCGAGCCGAAGGAGCTTCCCGTCAACCAGGTGATCCGGGAGATGGAAGATATTCTTCGGCAGTTGATCGGGGAACAGATTCAGACCGTCGTCGTCCTCCATCCTCATACGGGACACGCCCTCGTCGACCCGGTGCAACTCGGGCAGGTGATCATGAATTTGGTCTTGAACGCCCGCGACGCGATGCCGGACGGAGGCTTGCTCAACATCGAGACCGACAACGCCGAATTGGACGAGGAATTCGCCCGGCTGCATCCGGGCGCCCAACCGGGATCCTATGTCAAGATCGCGGTGCAGGACGCGGGATGCGGCATGAGCGCCGAGACGATGTCCCGAATTTTTGAGCCGTTCTTCACGACGAAGGGGCCGGACAAAGGAACCGGGTTGGGATTGGCCACCGCCTACGGCATCGTGAAACAAAGCCAAGGGTACATCGAAGTCACGAGCGAGTTGGGACGAGGGTCTCGGTTCTGCGTGTACCTCCCGCGGGTCGAACGGTCGGTCACCGAAGCACCGCCATTGAAAAAGGACGTGCACTCGTCCGTCGCTCAAGAAATGATTCTGGTCGTGGAAGACGAAGAGAGCATCCGAAAACTCATCGCGGTCATCTTACAGGACCAGGGGTACCATGTACTGTCGGCGGTCGACGGCATCGAAGCGCTCCAGCGGCTGCAGACGTTGAAGGGCCGATGTGATCTGGTCATTACCGACGTGATCATGCCCAGGATGAAGAGCGCCGCCTTCATCGAAGGCGTGAAGGCGATGAGGCCAAAGACCAAAGTGCTGTACATGTCCGGCTACGCGGGGGATACGCTGCAAGCCAACGGAGTCGCCGACGGTGTCCCGTTTCTTCAGAAGCCGTTCCTCCCCAGTACCCTCATCGAAAAGGTTCACGAACTGCTTCAGGCCGGCGCCGCACATTGAGCGGGTCGTTGGTCCGGCATCGTCGCACAAGGCGTCCGTGATATCGTCTAGCCCGCCTGCGGAAGAGTGCGGGCAGGATGCGAGGCGGCGCCATCTGCGCCCTCCCCCGATTGCTCGATGGATTACTCGATGCGTTGGATCAGGCCGAGCAACTGAAGGAGAGGTCGCGAGAATGGACGAGCTGTAGATGGGCGAGCTTCCCCGATGAGATGCGCGAGATGAGGGAGTCCCAGATGAATTCCGCGAGAGACTGTCCGGTCACAGGGTTCTGTGCAAAGACCTCGCGAAGGTCCCGTCGGTCCAACTTCACGAGGACCTGCTCCCGCACCAGCCGATTCAAAACAGCAATGTCGGTGACCATCCCGGTGACGGGGTCGACGGGTCCTTGGATCGTCACAAAACAATCCCATTGGCGGCCGTGATTGCCCTCCTGCACCGCGGTGAAGGAATAGCGCCGGGTGACGTTGACCGTATCCAATCCGCCGGCGGCCGTGATCTCGGCGAAAAGATCCTCATCCTCATAGAGTCGGACAGCATGCAGCCTGCCGATATCGGGCTGAGGCTCGAGTTTGGTCCACAACACCCGCGCCAGGTTCTCCGACGTAGGGATCCGATCGACGAAGTACGGCATGTCGAGATTGAGATTCTTGTGATCGAACTCCTCGATCATCCCCAGCAGCACGCGCTTCAGATCAAAGAGGTTGATGACCATGCCGGTGTGGGGATCCACGTGGCCGGCCACCGTGACCTCGAGCATGTAGTTGTGGCCGTGGGCCGGAGGATTATAACAGCGCCCGAACACCGCGCGATTCTTGGCTTCGTCCCATTCGGGACGAAAATAGCGATGCGCCGCCGCGAATTCGATCCGTTTTGTCAAGAGAACGGGAGCCATAGTTTCCCGAGTGCTGAGTGCGAAGTGCCGAGTCCTGAGTGAAGCCCCGGCGATGGACAATTCCCTCGCTCAGCACCCAGCACTCAATTCTCAACACTGCTTGTTAAGTCGGCCAGCCACTCCTCCCGCAGACTGCCTGGGACGGGTACGTCCATTCGATACCCGTTGTGGTCGACCGTGAGGGTGACCGTTTGGTGCAGATCCGCAACGGCGCGCTTCAACCGGGCCGACGGACGGAACCGCACGAAATGCACGGCGCTGATCTTGGATTCGTGACTGTGGCCTCCTTCAAAGACCCCGAACACCCGCTCGTCCCCGCTCGCGATCGCCAGCTTCTGCCCGTGGTCCAATCCCATGAAGCGATCGAGCCACTCCTTCATTTTCGCTTCCTCGGTGATCTCGATCAAGAGGGTGGCGCTGAGCTCATCGCGTGAAGGCAACAGCTCGTTGTAGACGTCCAACTCGTCCTGGATCTTGCGCGGATCCATGATGCGTTCCACGCGGATCATTTCCTGGATTTGGAACCGCAGCGTCTCGCGGTTCTCGAAGACCAGCGTGATGACCGGTCCGAGAGCAATCCGCCGGCGCCGCTTGAGATCGATGATCCCGGACCGAAACCGCTCCCGCTGCCGTTCGTACTCCTCAATGGAGAGAATATCCTCTTGAATCAACCGTTTCATTTGGGCAACCCGTAGGCATCACGAACAATCTGGATCGGATGGAGTGAAGCTCTCCCCCCGACGTGAGCCGACGCGCCGGCCTGATCCAGCTGCAGGCCCGCCAAGGGACAGTCGGAAGCGACCACATCGGCCGGGGCCTTCTCGATGACACGGACGGCCTTGGCGGCGATGGTCAGAGAAAGCGGGAAGAACTCGGTTTTTGCCGACCAGGTCCCGTCATGCCCCGAACACTTCTCGATGACCTCGACTTGCGCGCCGGCACATTCCATCAATTCCTTGGATTTGAAACCGATATTCTGGTCCCGCAGATGGCAGGGCACCTGGTAAGCGACGCGGCCCGGCTTGTGCGTAAAATCGGTCGATAGCTGGCCGTCCTTTTTCATTTTCATCAGATATTCGCATATGTCGAACGTCCGCTCGGCGACCCGCTTCGTCTTCTCGTCGGAGATCACTTCCTGATACTCCCGTTTGAGCATGAGGCTGCAACTGACGGTGGGAACCACGACGTCGTAGCCCTGCGCAACCCAGGGATAGAGCGAGTCCACATTCGCCCGTGCGGCGGCGCCGATCGCCCGGTCGTCACCAAGGTCGAAGCTCGGCATGCCGCAGCAACGCTGCTCCGGCAACACCACCTCCACCCCGTTCTTTTCGAGCACCTGCACCGTCGCCTTTCCGACGTCCGTCGCCTGGTAGTTCACCAAGCAACTCGAAAACAGGGCGACCTTTCGGACCGGAGCGGGTTGAGGCGGCGCCCCACGCCGGCCGAACCAAGCGGGGAATGTTTCGCGCGCAAAATGCAGCACACGCCGCTCTCGATGGACACCCAGGACCAGTTCGAGCAGGCGGCGGACCAGCCCGTTTTCCAGAAGACGGTTCGTCAGAGGGGCCGTCAGACTCCCGAGCCGTCCGATCAGGTCGGTCATGATCAAGACACGGTCGCGCCAGCGCACGCCTCGTTCCGCCGCCAACCGTTTTTTCCACAGGACCATCAGCAGGGGAAAGTCGAGATCGTACTGATGAGGCGGCGTGTACGGACAGTGGTTGAAGCAGAGTTTACAGTAGTAACACTCGTCGACCACCCGATGGTGATCGTCCGGCGTCAGGTTGGCGACGGCACCCTCGTAGCTATCGATGCGGTCGAGGAGCGTGTTGAAGGAAGGGCACAGATTGAAGCAACGACGGCAGCCTTCGCATATCTCATAGATCCTGAGCGTTTCCCGGTCCAGTTTGACCGGATCGACGGGAGTGATGAGACTGAGGCCGTTCATGGACACACAGGCAGGTCGCCGATCAGCCCACCGGCGTCACGGCGACACCCCCCTTCGTGGTGTGCCGCGGTGAACCTGGTGGCCGAATGCCGAAGCACACGTTCAGCTCTTGAGGCTGTCGAGTCCCTTTTGAAATCGATTCGCGTGCGACCGCTCAGCCTTAGCCAAGGTCTCGAACCATTCGGCCAGCTCGGCAAAGCCTTCATCGCGCGCCGTCTTCGCCATGCCGGGGTACATCTGCGTATACTCGTAGGTCTCCCCTTCGATGGCGGACTTCAGATTGGCTTCGGTGTTCCCGATCGCCACGCCGGTGGCCGGGTCGCCCACTTCCTTCAGAAAGTCTAGGTGCCCGAACGCGTGACCGGTTTCCGCCTCCGACGTGTCGCGAAACAGTCCGCCGACGTCGGGATAGCCTTCGATATCCGCCCGTCGCGCAAAATACAGGTATCGTCGGTTGGCTTGCGATTCGCCCGCGAATGCATCTTTGAGATTGTCGTGACTCTTCGTTCCCTTCAGACTCTTCCCCATTGCCCAGCCTCCTTCGTTCGATCGAGAGACGCCTCTGGCGCCTGCGGCCAAAGCCCACTATCGATGTCAGATGTGATATGACGACCGTGCATAAGATAGCGCAGCCATCCGTGCAGGATCAACGCCTTTCCGGGCCTCTGTGCTGAGCCTACTTGTACAACGGCAACTCGTCCTTCACGTGAGCCAACGGAAGGTATTGCCGGTCTTTCGCGGACAGAATCGGATCGGTGATTGGCCAGGGGATCGCCAGGGCCGGATCGTTCCAGAGCACCCCGTGCTCGTCCTTGGGCGAATAGTAGTCCGTACACTTGTACATGAAGATCGCGGTTTCGCTCGTAACGCAGAAGCCGTGCGCGCACCCGGTCGGGACGTAGATCTGCCGCAGGTTCTGATCGGACAATTCGAGGCCGTACCATCGTCCGAAGGTCGGGGACCCGACGCGGATGTCGACCACCACGTCATAGACGCTTCCCTCCACGACCATGACCAGCTTGCCCTGTGCATGAGGCTCCTGAAAATGCAAGCCGCGCAAGGTCCCTCGCACCGACCGGGATATATTGTCCTGGACGAATGATTCCACGATGCCGGCGTCCTGATAGCGCTGGACGTGGTAGGTTTCCGCGAAGAACCCCCGGTGGTCTCGAAGGACCGTCGGTTCAATCAGCAACACGCCGGGAATGTCAATGGTGGTTACGCGCAAGGGCAAGGGATGGTGCCTTCACGGGATCTCGGATTTGTTCGCGCACATGGGAGTCCTTACCGATATGTGACCGTCAGCGACGATCGGGAAGCGGCGGTTCTGCCGGGGGATCGACGATGTCCGGACGCTCAGGGTACAATCGCCCCAGCCGCTCGATCAACGGCTTCGCGGCGGGCGTGCTCTCCCTGCTCGGTTCACTCACCGGATTGTCCCAGACCAATCTGGTGATCCCGGCCTCCGAGAGGAGCGACCGGATGGTCGCGATGCAGGCATCGAGCGTCAATTCCGTGCCTTCCCGCAAATCGAGCACCCGTTGTGTCGGGTCCTGAGGCGGAGGGCCGGCATTGACCAGCGCCCAACAGCGATCGAAGATGGCCCGGCGAACCGGCTCGGGCACGTTGATCGTCTGGACATCGGACGTGCAGAGCGCGGAGACGAAGAGCACGAATTGCAGGTCCGGCATACCGGGCTGCTGGACATCCAACGACGGCATGGCTAGGGCATTATCGACGGCGAGCCGGACGGAGTCAACGCCGGCAGGGGGCAAGGGGAAGGAGTATTCGACAGACATGGTGACGATTTCGCTGATGGGACAACTGCAGACGGCGGACGGAGAACGGGATTTGGCGGTCGAGCTCGACGCGCCCATGTCGGTCCGGCAAGTGATCCAACGGCAGGGCATACAGCTGCGCCACCTGCTGCAGCTGATCCGAGAGAAGAAAGTTCTCGTGACGATCAACAAGAGAATCGCCAGCGACGACTCGCTGGTTCACGACGGAGACGCCATCCGGCTGGTCGGACACGACGGATTCGGCGGCAGCGGTCTCGGCCCCACTCACTGAATCGTCCATACAGCCAAGCCGCAGCCTTCGGCACCTGCCTGGACGTTGTTCCCCTACAAGCCGAGCCTCGATGAATTCCTTCCGCTCCCACAATTAAGGCCAAAAAAAGAATGGGGCCGGCGCCCCGTTGGGAGCCGGCCCCTCTTCTCCTGCCCGAGATCAAGCCAGAGGAGATCCGAGCGACATTCGCGGCTTATTTCTTGCCGAGGATGGAGTCCTTCGCCACCTTGGCCACACGGAACTTAACCACGCGCTTGGCCGGAATCTTGATTTCCTCGCCGGTCTGAGGATTGCGGCCGATGCGCGCCTTCCGGTTGGCCAGCTTGAGCTTGCCGATGCCGGGGACGGTGAACACATTCTTCGCTTCGCGATAGGCCAAGGCGGCGAAATCGTCCATCAACTGAACGGCGGCCTTCTTGGTCAGCCCTGACTTCTGAGCCAGGTGATCGGCAATCTGCGACTTGGTCATTGATTTAGCCATGCGAGCAACCTCCTTAAGGACGAAAAGTGGTGAACTGTGAATCGCCTCTCTTGACTTCGCTTGGACTCGAAAAAAATGTGGCAGACGAATCGTCGTGACACGTTCAAGCGGCGAAAACCTGCGGGAGTCTATCCAAGCATCAGTTGGCTGTCAACCGGAAAAACACGCTCCAGACGTAGAGAAACACCGCCAGCGCCCTCTTGTCCCTCTTGCAGTTTCGAGACCAAGCATCGTACAGTACTGCGTACGGTAAGCAGACAACGTTGCGATCCCCGATACATTATTGAGGAATTCCGATGGGTAAAGAGCTTCCCCTTCTTCCCGCCTCGGCACAGCCGGCAGCAGCAGCCTCGACAGAAAAATTCCTTTACTCACGAGTGTTTTGCCAGAAAGAAAACTCGCCTCCCCTGCGCCTCCTGATCGAATTCTTAAAATCGCGAGGACAACTGCCCATCATGCCGCCGGAACTGGACGAAGCCGCGCTGGACGAATGGGCCTGGGTCCAAGTGTCCCTAGGGTACGATAAGGCCAGAAAACCGATTCAAGTCTTCTGTTTCAGAGACCGCGGCACCTACAAGGAAGCCTTCGAGCAGGACCGCGCGCAATTTTTGGAAGTGTTGAACGCCCACGACGGCATTGAAGCCTCGCTGGTGGCGGAGAGCCTCAGACGATCTCGTTTCGTGCTGACCACGCGGTTCGATCAGGCGGACATCACAGACGAGGGATACGATTTCAACGGCTGGATCCTTGAGTTCTATCAGGAAAACTGCAATGGAATCGTGGAAGTCGACGATCAGGGTTTCTTTTCCCCCAAGGGTGAACTGATCGTGGATCTCGCCCCCATGTCCGAAGAAGAATAGGTTCCTCGCCTCGCGTCGGTCCTGAACACCGTGCCACCAGGCCACTGCATGTCGCCGAAACCTCCGCGCGAACAGACAATTCCTGATCGCCCTCAGCAGTTCTCGACTTCAAGACAGCTCCAGGGCCGGACCGACAGCTGGTTCCGGCGGGCCGAGGCCGCCTTGCTCGGAGCGCTCCCCTGTCGAGCCGGCTGTTCCCATTGTTGTATCGGCCCGTTCGCCATCACCGTGATCGATGTCCATACTCTCCATGAAGGGCTCGCCCGACTCGACCAGCATGAGCGGGACGATATTCAACGGCGTGCGTCGGAACAAGCAGCCGTCCTCGAACAGGCCTCTCCAGCCCTGAAACAGACGCCGTTCATCGATCAATTCCACGACGCCGAAACCGATCGATTGGTCGCTCTGTTGCAAGATGCCCCCTGCCCTGCCTTGAGTCCCGAAGGGCTCTGTCGGGTCTACGACCATCGGCCGCTGACCTGCCGGTCCATGGGAATCCCCGTCGAGGAGCAAGCTCGGACGTTCGGCGCCTGTGCTGTCCAGACCTTCGTCCCGATTCGCCGCCTCCCCGCCTCCCTTCGAGAAGAGGAAGAGACGCTCGCTGGACAAGAGGCGACTGCCCTGCATCAAATCAGGTTGTCACAGCCGACTCCGGGAGAAGAAGTGCTCCTGCCTTATGGATTTTTGCCAGGTTTTTGGGCGATCGTTGCCCGTTCCAACACCTAGACACTCTTCAAATCGCTATGCTATGGTACGTCCCTTGTGTCTTGCGGGAGCGCCTGTAGCTCAGCTGGATAGAGCATCAGCCTCCGGAGCTGAGGGCCACAGGTTCAAATCCTGTCAGGCGCACCATACCCTGCTTGCCCCGACCCGGAGCCCGTATAATTGCTCTTGGCGACGGGATAGACACCTCCAGTGGGTGGCAGGTTCCCGGACACAGTTCGGCGACAATTGAATATCCGGTGGGGCCGTTAGCTCAGTTGGTAGAGCAGCTGACTCTTAATCAGCGGGCCGTAGGTTCGACCCCTACACGGCCCACCACAAATCAACAACTTACATCGGGCGAACAGTCGGCTACCCTGCCGACTGTGCTGAAATTGTGCTAACTCCGCCCCGCCGGTCGAGGATTTCCACTCCATCCCGCAAACTTTCCGGATAGTGGTGCGCATACCGTTGCGTCATGATGGGCGACTTATGCCCGAGCAACTGCTGCACCTTGTAGAGATCGATGCCGGCTTGCACCAGTCTCGTCGCGAAGGTGTGACGGAGATCGTGGAAGTGAAATTCCTCGATCTTCGCCTTACTCAACGCCAGGCGAAACGCACGGCGGAGATGGCCCGATTCCAACGGCGTGAAGATTTTGCTGCAGAAGACACGGTCCAAAACGAGGGACCGCACCTTCGATTTTTCTTTGAGCATATGCAGCACCGTTTCATTCACTGGAATCGTACGCCGTTCTCCGTTCTTTGAACGAAACACCGTGACGGTCCGGTGGTTGAAATCCACCCCGCGCCAGGTGAGTTCGAGAATTTCTCCCATCCTCATTCCTGTATGAAGCGCGAATACCACCACGTCGAGCAGCCATGGCCGACAAGATCCCAAGAGTCGGCCTTCTTCTTCTTCAGTGAGCCACCGATCCCGCTTGTTGTTCTCTTTTTCCATCGAGACCCGGGAGACCGGATTCTGATGGCACCACTCCCACTCGCGCATCGCGAGATTGAACGCCTTTTTGAGGTTGGCGAGCTCCCGGTTGATGGTCGCCGGAGCCATGCCGTCCTCATAGCGCTTGTTCTTGTACGCCACGATTTCTTTTGGCGTGATGTCCGCGAGTGTTCGTTCGCCGAAAAAGCCTCGGAGGTTTTTCATATACCCCTTGAGCCCTCGGTGCCGGAGTTTTCGTGCCACGTGTTCTTTCTCGTACCGGTCCATGAGTTCCTGGAAGGTATGGGACTCTGCCGCTGCCCGTTCAAAGTACTGACCTTCGACAATCTGCACTTTCACTTTGGCCAGGATCGCATCGGCCAGTCGTCGATCGCTCGTCCCGGTCGATTTCCTGACCTGCTTCCCTTGATATGTAAATGACATCCACCAGACGTCCCCACGTTTTACGAGCCCCATTCCATCCTCCTTCCTACTTGGGCTCGCTGTTGGTCTGGTTTCCCCGGGAGCGAGTATAGACAGCGCGTTTTGCTCTGGCAATCAGGGCTTCTACAGATTCGTCTGATCCTTTTCGGTTGACCACAAACATATCCTGTGCTCGTGTGACTCCGAATGTCTTAAGCCACTCGTCTATGCTGTGTCGCTCGAACCGAAGCACCCCATGGATCTTCAGGCAGGGAATTCTCTGCTGAGCCGCCCACGCATAGAGCGTGGATGGCTTAATTTGTAGTTGCTGGGCGAGATCCTTCACGGTCAACAACATGTCGTAAACTTCTATCTAGGCTCGGGGGAGTCTTCCGACACCCCCGCCCCCCAGATACGCCCGCGTATCCGCCGGCGTCTGTGCAGACTGACTGCCCACGGCGGCGGCCAGCGCGCGAGAGCAGCGGTCAGGCCTTCGGAATGCATGTCGAAAGGTTTTGGTCCTCCAGGCCTGCCTGCTGCGAGAGCGCTTGTGCCCGCATCTTTCTCCTTGTCTGCCCCAGCCCAAGTTCTGTGCGGGCTGGGGCAAAAACTTTTCAAGGAGGAGAAACATGCAGGATCAAGAGCAGCTCACAGTGAGGCCCAAGCGGCTTTCTCGGCCAAAACCGACGTTTAAACCGTATCGCGTGCCTCGCTATCGACTGACACTGGTTGCTGAATCATCCGGCCTGACCTCATCCGAAGCCATTCAGACCTCTCTTGCCGCCGCCAGCTTGCTCCGGCCCTGCTTCGAAGGGTTGGACCGAGAGCAGTTCCTCGTCTGTGGGCTGGACACCAAACACCGTATTATTGGCATCAATATCGTCTCGATCGGTTCCTTGACGTTGGCCATCGTCCACCCGCGCGAGGTCTTTAAGCCGCTCATCCTCATGAACGCGGCTGCCTGGATCTGTGCCCATAATCATCCGTCGAGTGATCCGACGCCCAGCCAAGAAGATCGCGTCCTCACGCAGCGACTCCGCCAGGGCGCCGAGCTCCTGGGCATTCCCCTGCTCGATCACGTCATTTTGGGCGAAGACCGGCATTTCAGTTTTGCCGATCAGGGTTGGCCGCCCACTTAAGCCGACCGAACGATCCGCATAATCCACATCACCGCTGAGGCCGTGAGTCCTAATCCAATTGCCGCGGCTCCCCACGCCACAATATCCGGAATCAGCAGATTCTTAATCGCCGTCAGGTCCGCTGCCACATCCGCTAATAACAGCATCACCATATGAACCTCCGCAAAGGGCGAGAGTGCTAGCCCTCCCGCCCCCCGATTCCTGCCTTAGCGGACCAGCCCCTTGACCTTCTTGTACGCATAGATGGTCAAGAGCACGCTGATGAACACAACGCCCCAGGCCACGATGTCTGCCTTGACGTTGGTCAAGACCGTGGTACTGGCGGCGTCCACCGGAAACACCTGCGCGAATGCCGACACGGCCTGCAGATACAGACTGAGGACGGCCACCGCACACCCCGCTGTCCATTTCTTCATGATGCTCACCTCCTTTCACCCTCTAGATTTCTCGCCTGGCTCGGTCCACAAGCGCGAGAGAAGTTAGTCCCATCGACCGGTCAGGAACTTCAAAATAATCCCCACGGCATAACCCCCGAGAAAAAAGGTGCCCATGCCGAGCACCAAGGCATCCACCGCCGCTTGGTTCATGTCAGCGTCCTTCCATCTGCTTGAGGACTTCGGCACCATCTCGGAGACCAGCCACCTCGGTCTGAGGCTCGGAAGGTACCCATACCACCCCGGCTCCGACGAGCTTACGCGTTGACCCGGTCGTGATTTCGGAGACGCTCCCGCCGGAGAGCCCAGCCACTTCGGCGACCGTGAGCATCTGGCCCTCGTCCGTCAAATACCGCCATTGCTCCTGGGTTTGGCCTGCGGGCACAAAGCCCACCCCGCCTACAATCCGCATCGGCTTGATCGGGACCGGCGCAGGCTCGTGTTTCGACGGCGTTCCTGTGGCAATCGCGTTGTGCTCCACTGCCGGCTCTTTGGTCACTGGCGCCGATCCGAGCCAGTTCCCCCAGAAAAACCAACACAGGGCCAGCCCAAGCCCACACACACCCGCAATCACCGTCACCGATCCGAGGGCCGTTCTCATCTGTCGTTGCTCCTTCACTGCGGCCGCGGCATAGCTTGAGTAATAGGCATAGACCTTCGGGTCATACTTGCCGATCCATTTGCGAATCACTTCCGTCTCCTCAGGGTTGCCCCGGACAAAGCCTTGATACCGATTCGAGACGCCGATGCGATCCAGCCGGCGGAACTTCGTCGTGACTTCTACGAGGCGTGTCACGGATTGGGTCATTTGCCGGTAGTCCTGGCACATCAGCACGAGGTCGAGCCCATAATGCCGATGCACTTCCAGAAGACGCAGGACTTCTGCATCTACTCGTGTCTGGGAGCGAAACAGTGTTTGACATTCATCAATGATCACCGCTGACCCCGGAGCGAGAGTGAGCAGGCCCGCTAACACGTCGGCAGGTTCTGCCCAGCACGTGATTTGCTTGTGCAGGTCGGCCTCGTCCATCCCTTCAAACGCCGCCAGACGATCGAGATAGATGCCGTCGATGTAGACGTAGAGACGTCGGCCATGGCGCAGCCAGGGGAGGAACTTGTCTTTGACGCAGTTGTAACTTTTCCCACTGCCCGGCACGCCTTCATAGAGTTCGATCACTACGAGCCCCAGCGGACGAACGGCACGGTCTGCAGCAAGAAGCGCACGCCCATGGCCCCCGCGACAATCGTCAACGCTTGACTCATCCCGGTCGCCCCCAGCATCCAGGTGTATTCGGCCGGAATCACGGAAAGCGCGAGTCCGCCGGTGCCAATCGCACTCAGCGTCGTATCGAGTACCCCTAAGACCGAATCCCAGCTTTCAATGCCGATATCGCGAAAGGACGCAATCATGTCGAGCAGGAAGCAATAGATCATCGAGAGAATGGCTTGCATCAGTGGCCTCCCACGAAAATGATGCGATAGGCGACGAAGCCGGCGCCGGCAATGACCAGTGCCCTTAGCGCATTGATCACGCCGGACCACGCGTTGAAGTCGAAGGTAAACGTCCCCATCACCGTGGAATGCAGCGTGTAGGTCGGAAACGTCGTGGGCCACGAGAGGTTCTTGAGCAGTTCCAGGGTACCCAGCAGTCCGCTCGCACTCCAGAGGTTGTAATGGTCCTGCAGGACCTGGCCGAACGTCTTGCTGTTGTGCGAGCCTTGCGAGCAGGAAATCGACGCAGTGGTCGTGTCCGTCTGACTGCCATCCGCATTGGTTGTCGTGGTGGTCGTGCTGGTTTGCTGCTGAGTCTGTGTCTGCGTCGTGGTCGGCGGCGCATTGGGATCGACCACAGCCGCGCCGGTCGGCACCGACGACGCCGGACCAACTTGGGTGGGCATGTCACCGGGACTCACCGGCTGATCCGTAGTGCTACTGGAGCCGCTTTGGGCCGGGTTGGTGGTGCCGGCTGAGTCGGTCTGCTTTTCCGGGGCAAGCGCATCGGAGGACGATAAATTGCTGAGATAATCTTGCACGTGCTGCGTCGAGGGCGTGCCCGGTTGTGACGTCGCGAGATTCGCCCCATTCGTGCCGTTATAGGTGATCGTGTAGCTGCTGTAACAGGCCGCCGATTGTCCATTCGGCTGCATCCACTGGACGGGCTGCGCCGTCCACCCAGCCGGGGGGTTGGCCGACATGGGCACCGGAATGGATGCGCACTGGGAAACGGGCATTCCATTGAGCTGCAGCAGGGTCTGCAAACAGCCGATCGTCGGCGTGGTCCCACAGCCTGACGACAGTGTGCCGTTGTAGGTCTGCCCGTTGATGGTAATGACCGGTTGGATGCCGGCGGCGGTCGCCGCGTTGTTCTTCACCGATTGAATTTCCGTATTCGTGTAGAGCATCCCCGCAATCACCAGGCCCGCCGTCACGCCGAGTGACGCCCAGCCGATCGGACCCGCCACCATGCGAAAGGCCACCGAACCCACACCCGCTGCTGACATCGTCGGCGCTAAAGTACTAATGACCTGCGCTCGATGCGCGGCCACATACGCCTGTTGTGCCGCTTGCGTCACATACCGGGCGTAGCCGGTCGTGCTCGCGACCTGAAAGGCGTAGGAGGGGGCGGAGACCGCGACCACCGCGTAGATCTCCGCCACCACCACGACGAGGAGGTGCCTCAGAAGCGACCGAGCGTGATGCCACATAAGAAGGCCGCGACCAACCACAAGGCCACCACGAGTTGCTGTTCAATGCTCAATGTCATCTCAAAGGAACCGACTACTTGGCCGTTGCGCTAGTGCTGGCATGTGTCGGCTGATAGCCCGTCACATCCAGGAACCGCTGACCCTTGAATTCACGCATATTGACCGTGATCTGAGCCTGCTTCATTTTGTTGGCTTCCATCTGTTTGTAGATGTGTTCGTGATCCTCCGGGACGCCAGCTTCGAGTGTGGACGTATCCTCCTCGAAGTAGAGAACGGCCGTCCGGAAGATCCGTTTCCCGTCCTGACTCGGTCTGGCCTTGACGCCCATCACGACACAATTCCCTATAAACCTAGACATCTCAGTTCTCCCTTCCGTCCCACCGGTACCAGCCTTGCCGGACGTGGGACCATAAAAAGACGAACACGGTCTTGCAGCTCCGACACCGGCCACGCAATCGCGGCCCGCACATGTAAAGCCTTAGGACGCCGTGTTCACATACGCGGCAGCGAATCCGTCGGTCGGC
The DNA here is from genome assembly GCA_047150005.1 of Nitrospira sp. GTDB lineage: Bacteria > Nitrospirota > Nitrospiria > Nitrospirales > Nitrospiraceae > Nitrospira_C. Next base: position 1,138,104 of record AP038806.1, read on the forward strand.
TTCCACCACCGCACCTTCCGCTTCGTCTGCTCGACGTCTTGGCCGGAGGCCAAGAGCGCGTAGTGCTTTGCTCGCCATCGTTCCACTCCCTCAATAATGGTGCTGACTAACCATCGCTCACCGGCTTCAGGATGGGCGCACAACAATCCCAACATCGGCGAGAGACTTTTCTCGGCCCACTGTTTGACGTCCTCGATTTTCTTCACGGCCTTGACCACTTCCAGCTTGGCGCGTTGCATTCCTTCGGTCAGGACTTTCCACCACGCGAGCAGAGGAGCGTGATAGCGATCCTTCGGATCATCCGCTCGTGTACAATCTCGGAAATCGACTGCCGTGCGAAACACGCCCACGATGTATTTTTGAAAGCGTTCCTGATCGAGGACGGAGAGGGCTAAGCCGATGGCCTGGGCTCGTTCATCTTTCCATTCCATTTCCCACCGAACCCAGGTCCCTTCGATGACGTTGCCTTTTGCTCGCTGTTGTGCAGATTTATCGTAGATGCGGAGATAGGTATCGGATTGGCGAGAACCCATGCAGAGGGTTTTGCCGGTATCCGCTCCTGACCCGAGATCCAGGCCGGTAATCAGCTGAGATTTCCGAAAATGGGACACACAATTTCCCGCGACGACTGACGCATAGATGTGATCGACATCGATGACGGCGCTTCGGTCATCCAAGGCCACGTCGATGCGCCCGAAGTGTCCGTCTTTCGCCAGCACCCATTGCGCAACGGCTTGAAACTGTTCATAGGTCCATCCGTTAATCAGTTCCTGAGACAGATCGACATGCACTTCCTTGGGAGCGCGTTTCGCGCCGGTTCCGACGCGGCCGAGACCTCCATCATGGCCTCGAGAAATCCAACTTCGGCTGTACCCGAGAAAGCCTTTCTCGTCGGCGACCCAATCGCCGCCGACGAGCCTCATGGCTTCTTCAGCACTTCCTTCCGGAACCGTGAAACGAAGCCACCCCAGAGAGCAGGTCCAACTCATGCTCGCCTCCGACTACTCTTTTGGAAATTGCGCCCCCGTTTTACCGAACGGGGGCTGATGGTCCGGGCGCGACGCCGGCTGTCGCCGCCGGTCGCGCCGTACCTGATCGCCTCCGGCCGTCGCTCACCATTGCGATCCAACGCGCGGAGTACCTGCTCTAGATCGAACCGCAAGACCCGGCATACCCTTCGCCCAGGAATCATCTTCTTCGAGTACCCTCGATAGATCGTGTCCTCGTGGACGCCCAGTTCCTCTGCCAATTGCTTTACCGATAAACTCTGTCGTTTCATCACATGTCCTTTCTGGTCTCTGTGCTATGGCGGCCACCATAGCGTGCTGGCCGATGCATCAAGAAGACCGCTTATTGCCGCTGATGTCTGCTTATTGCCGCAGATGTCTGCACCATCCCGTGGCAGGGGAAGCGACCGACGCAAATTCAGGACTGTTTACGGAAGGGACTCCACGGCGGGTAGCAATGCAAGCGAGATTGAATACACATAGGAATACGAAGTGTAATGGAATGAAGTACTATTCGGAATACCGCTTAGGGGGGATCGAGCACGTAATGAGTCAAGCAATTGAGAAAGCAGAAAAGACCATCGAAAACTATAGCTAAAGCCTCCGATCAGGCCTTACCTTCGCCTTCGCTAGGGCTCGCTCCGACAAGGGGTGAGCCCCTTCCTCTTCGTTGAGGTCGCGAGCCGGGGAGAGTCCGGCTTATCGGGAGCGAACCGGCGGCCTCGGAGGGAACTATGCCGTGGATAACTCGGAAAGCAAACAGGACGTCATGCAGGCGGGAAAATCGGCCCGAAAAATTCGCCGTTACAGTACTCGATATCCTTCGTTATGTTAGTGGCGCCGTGATCATCGAGCGGCCAAACATACCGCTGATTACCGCCGGTACCGAAAATCTTCACGGGATGGGCGTGACTGGAAGGGGACGTGCGATACCAATACCAACCCTGAACCGTTGGTTTGGTGATTGTCCATTCCATGAGGACGGATTCGAGTTCACTCCTTAGGTTTCGCCGAGCATGGTCGGTATTATGGTCGGTATTATAGATACATCTGTAAAAAGGCAAGACTTGAATTCGCTTAAGGAGAGAGGTATAAGGGGTCTCCAATCTGTCTGAACACCCCAAGAGACCTTCTTCAACTCTATGCCTAGGCCCTCGTCTGTCCAAATGCCGAACGAGTCCCTGAGCCGAAGCCTGACCGCCGCGAGGGCGGCCAAGCAGGATGAGTTCTACACCCAGTACGTCGACATTCAGAAAGAGGTCGAGGCTTACCTTGAGTTCGACCACGACGCCTTCAGCGGCAAGGTCGTCTATTGCAACTGCGACGACCCTTTCGAGAGCAACTTCTTCAAGTACTTCGCTGCCAACTTCAACAAGCTTGGCCTCAAGAAGCTCGTCACCACCAGCTACGACGGCTCCCCGATCGCCGGCCAGGGCACCTTGTTCCCGGAATACGACGAGGGGAATGGCAAACGGCAGAAGCCCAAGGCGCTCGCCGTCATCGTGGACCATGTGAAAGACGAGGACGGAGACGGCGCGATCAACATAGACGACGTCAAGCTCTTCCTCAAGCGTAACAAGGCCGCCAGGATAGCCTTGAAAGCAAACGACAAGTATGCCGGTGGCGATTTCCGCAGCCCCGAGTGCATCGCGCTTCTCAAAGAGGCGGACATCGTCGTCACGAACCCTCCGTTCTCCCTGTTCAAGGAATACGTCGCTCAGCTCGTGGAGCACGGAAAGAAGTTCCTGATCATTGGCAACGTTCAGGCCCTCACCTACAAGGAGATCTTTCCGCTCATCAAGGCCAACAAGTTGTGGATGGGTGTCACCATCCACAGCGGCGACCGCGAGTTCCGCGTTCCAGACCACTATCCGCTGAACGCGGCTGGTTGGCGCGTTGACGAAAATGGCGTCAAGTACATCCGCGTCAAGGGCGTCCGCTGGTACACAAACCTGGACCATGGGCGCCGCCATCAGGAACTGCCGCTCATGACCTTGAACGACAACCTGCGGTTCAGCAAACACAACGAGATCAAGGGGAAGGCGGCTTATGACCGGTACGAAAACTACGATGCGATAGAAGTTCCCTTTACGGACGCAATCCCCAGCGATTACGGCGGCGTCATGGGCGTACCGATCTCCTTCGTGGATAAGTACAACCCCGACCAGTTCGAAATTGTCGGAACCCTTGAATCCAGTGACCCGGACAACCCATATAGGACTCGGTGGTACTCGGCTCAGGACCAGAAAGACGCCTTCTTCCGTCGGTTCGGCAAGCCCGGAAGTATTCCGCTCAACATGTCTGGCGTTATCAATGACGTCAAGGTGTTCAAGCGCATCCTCATCCGCCACCGCGCGCGGCCCGCAAGAAGGGCGAAAAAGTGAAGACCACGCTGAAAATTGACATTACCGTCGCCGGCATTTGCGCTGGGTTTGTGTACAACCAATTAGAGGGCAAGGGGCTGTATGGGCTGGGCGGAAAGCTCACCATTCAGCCGGAGTACCAGCGCAACTACATATATGCTGACGGCGGCGGAAAGAAAGAGGCGGCGGTCATCGAATCGCTGCTCAAGGGTTATCCCCTCGGGCTGATCTACTTCAACAAAGTCGGTGAGGACAAGTTCGAGGTATTGGATGGGCAGCAGCGGATCACCAGTATTGGACGGTTCGTTACGAACAAGTTCGCGATCATGGATAACGGCAATCCGAAGAACTTCGAAAGCCTCCCCGCCGACCAACAAGCCAAGATTCTGGACTCGAAATTACTGATCTACGAGTGCGAAGGCACGGAGACCGAGATCAAGCGGTGGTTTGAGACTATCAACATCGCAGGCGTGCCTCTCAACCCACAAGAGCTCTTGAACGCGATCTACTCCGGGCCGTTCGTGACGCTTGCCAAGGCTGAGTTCAGCAACAGCCAGAACGCGAACATCCAGAAATGGAGCGCGTACATCAAGGGCAGTGCGAACCGGCAGGAGTTCTTGGAGCGCGCGCTGGAGTGGGTGAGCAAGGGCGATATCGGCAGCTACATGAACCAGCATCGCAAAGATAACCAGATCAATGAGCTGAAGACTTATTTCAACAGCGTAATCGACTGGGTGTCGAGCGTGTTCAGGGATGTTGAGAAGGAAATGCAGGGGCTGGAGTGGGGACGGCTCTACGAGCAATTCCACTCGAAGTCATATGATTCGTCCAAAGTTTCTGCCGAAGTCAAACGACTTTTTGGCGACCCCTACGTGAAAAACCGTCGCGGCGTCTTCGAATACATTCTCGGCGACCTTCAAGATTCGAAGCTCCTGGATGTAAGGGTGTTTGACGAAGCAACCAAACGGTCCGTCTACGCCAAGCAGACTACAGCTGCCCAAGCCAGTAGCACATCGAATTGTCCGCTCTGCGCAGTCGGCCATGCCGCCAACAAGAGCAAGACATGGAAGTTCGACGATATGGACGCCGACCACGTTTCGGCATGGAGCAAGGGCGGCGGAAGCTCGGCTGAGAACTGCCAAATGCTCTGCACTACCCACAATCGGGCCAAAGGCAACAGGTAGTATGGGCGTGCCGCGCTGTCTGATAGTCGGTGAAAGTCCGGGGAATCCAGGCAGCCTGCACTTCTACGACTCCATGGCTGCTTTGCAGGAATCTCAAAAACGCTCTCATCCGTACGCCGTGAGATCCCGCGCTGTGCTCTGGCACATTCCTCGACATCGAGGATCTATTGTCATAGCAAGGCCGATCAATATCGCACTAAATGAGAGATAGCCTAACCGTGCATACAGACTTTGTTTTAGATGAGTTTGTCGCCCTGCCGAACGAGAATTTTCCCCTCGACCGGATACGGATCGTACGATGCCGCGTCGATCCAAACTTTTCCATCCCAAAGACCAGCTGTGTCGCCACAGTCGTTGTTCCAGACATAATTGCGACCAGTAAATAAATGGATGTCCGCGCCTGCTGCGTCTTCGGGGTACATCTCTGAGAGTGGAAGTTCGTCTCCTGAATGGATCCGGACCACGAGGCCGGCTTGGAGAACGCCCTTGAAGGACATTACCGCTGCCCATTTGCCGTCGCGGCAGCGATCTTGGTAAGCAATGTGTTGGAGCGAAATGCCATTGAGGGAGTACGCCTCGTCCCCGACGTTCTTAAAATCGACCCATTCGGCTGCAAGCTGCCTTTTGGGAGTAAAAGCACCAATGCGATCTTTGCCCGACGGATTGGGTTTGGCCTTTGTTACTCGTAATACTTTCATGCGAGCCCTCCTGGGGTAGTTGTATACGAGAATGCTTCTCGTACACGAGAATTGTGCATGATTCAACCCGTCCTGTCAATGGTAAACATTCTTATAGACGATATGGCGTATTTATTGGTATAGATGCTGAGTTTCCGCTCATATATCAAAGGAGGGCATGAATGACCGACGGGGGAGTGGACGTACGTCTACTGGGACAGCACCTTCTTCGCGTGCGAAACGAGAGGAAGAAGCGCCTTACCCAAGTGGCCGACGCTACAGGGGTCAGCGTCGCTTCTTTGTCCCGAATTGAACGCGGCGGGTCTCAAAGTGTTGATGCAAAGACGCTTATTGCATTGTGCGATTGGATGACAGTGCCACTCGAATTGTTCAAGGAAAATCCACGGGCTCCAATAAAACACGGTACCAAGGCACCTACCACGCCAGACGCAGTGGAACTCCATCTCCGGGCTGACAAAAATCTGAGTCGCGCAACAGCAGATGCCCTTGCAACTCTGTTTAGGACCGCGTACGACCAGATGAGCAAGAAACCTTAATGCGGGAAGGTCTGTGCTACTCCCATTCAGCCAGGCAGCGAGGTATTGGGAACCATTTGCAGACGACCTTCGAAGGCTGGCCCGTGTCGGGCCTCATGAAAAACTAGATCCCTGGAGATTGGCAGAACATTTCGGTTTGCGAGTTCTTGAAGGGCAGTCCATCCTCAATCAGATTCCACAGGAGCAGAGATTCCATCTGAATGGTAGGGGTAAGGATGATTGGTCTGGCGGGGTGTATCCTATTCCGCTAGAGGACGGTACCTTGATTTGCATGTTGAATCCATTCCATAGTCGTCGTCGAAACAAGATGACTCTCATGGAAGAGATATCACACATCCACATGGATCATAGCCCATCAGGTGTGTCCTACGAGGCACATGGGTTGAAAATCAGGGATTACCATGCGGCTCAGGAAAAGGAAGCCTACGGGGTCGGATCTGCGGCTCTACTTCCATGGCGCAGCTTTTTAGCAGCGTTGAAATTAGGGAAATCGGTCAACGAGCTTGCTGAAATGTTTGATGTGAGTCCTGAACTGATCCAGTATCGAATCAAAATCACGACGGGGTACAATCTATACAATAAGAAGCAACGAGAAAGGAGGAAGGACTCAACTGCTCGGGCCTGATATCGGCTTGTGCGCGATCTTCATAAAGAGGGTTTCGCTTTCCGCGAGTAGCGGCCGCCAGACCTCAGGAGCATTGTTCGGAGGTAAGTTGAATTGCTCGATAAGAAGGCGGATCACTGATTCAATCGATACGCGATTCGTAGGAAAATGGACGTCCTCCAAGGATTGCTTTGAAGCCAAACATGGTTCCGTCAGAGTTCCACGAACATGAACATGGGCTGAGGGATGCGGATCAGGCGGCTCTCGAACATAGTCATACCGAAAAATCCATCGATCACCTTGCGAGTCGATCTGATATTGAAAACTAGAGTTTTGCACTTTTACTCTAAGCCCTTGATCGGTTTTAGTTAAGTAGAGAGTAATGGCTACACGGAGAAAGCGTTCATCGGAAAGTTGTACCGGATCGGTCGGACCTGCTTGTCCTCCTATCACGTAAACGCCGTTTCTCGGCCCTCTTGTCAGTCGGATAGCAGCCCCAGTGGGTAACACCGTGTGGCCCAATAGAAGTTGGACTAGGTCTCGAAACGATTTGAAGGAGTCTGGATCCTTCCCAGCCATGTAGGACTGGGTAAGTTCTCGGACTTGGCCTAGGAGGGAATACAGATCAGGCGGCGGCAAACAATGGATCGTCCTCAGCTAGCAGGCTTGTCAGCGCTAGTAAGTCAGCTACTTTACCGCAGTCTCTCAGTTCACCAGCCTTATAACGGCGCACCAGTTCTTTGGCGTCTACCCCTAGACGTCGCAGTGCTTCCTTTTCAAGTTGGCGAGCGATCTGCTCGCGAGTCAATTCTAAGGTCGAGGTAGTTTCTAGTGCCATTGGCTGACCTTCGATATTGCCTGTAGCCGGTCCTATTCTACTGTCTACATGTCGGCTTGTCTACAAGTATACATGTTGACAAGCTAACAGACATAGAGGATATCGTATCCCCTAAGTTATTGATTAGGCCCAGCTTTAAATAACAGCATACAGCGCGTTTTCACGCCTTCAACGCGATCGTCACCGACGGGTTAAATCGCGACCGAATCGAGTCCCGCAACCAACCTCTTCTTGAAAAGTCTCCAGAGAATCTCCAAAAGATCCAGAGACTACATCAACACCCACAACCGGATGTATCATCTCATTACAAAAGCCCTCTACTCCCGTTGGGGACACCATCACTTTTGCAGCTAGTTCTTGTGGTTGGCAGCCTTGTCATTGGCCGACCGGCTAACACCTGCGAGGCGCACCATCGCGCCAGTACAGCTGTCACTCTTGTTGCTTGATCCTCTCGGCACGCCGGCAACGGCCTTTACGCAATTTCCTCCTTGAAATGCGCATTGGCTCTCCTCTTCTCGTGAGAGAGCCAACTTCATTTCAAACAAAGGAGGAAACAAGATGGCTACCAACAACAAGAAACCCACTCAAACGCTGCGATGCGGGAACATCAAGGCGACGATCTGGGAGAATACCAGCGAGAAGGGACCGTTCTTCGCTACGACCTTCTCCCGGCCGTTCAAGGATCAGTCTGGGGAATGGCGCAACGGCACCTCATTCGGTCTCAATGACCTAGAGGCGTTGCTAACCGTGGCCCATGAGGCCAAGGAGTGGATGGCCGCTCATGCTTTGAAGCGCCGAGCTGCTTCACTGGGAAGCCTCCGGCCCTCCGAGGGCTTCCTTTAAAAACTTCCTGACTTTCACGGTCCAGTTATTCGTGACGATTTGAAGCTGCATAGTTAGAGACGAAGACTGAGAGGCCCAAAAACAACCTGAAACCTTAAGGCCTCAAGGTATCTTCTTGCTTCCATGTAATCCCTGTACGTTCGTTTAGTTACCGTGAATCTATCTTGTATGCAGCTTCTCCGGATTCAATGCCACGTCGCGCTCGCCGAAATGCGAATTTTGGAATCTGAGGACTCGATAGGTTGAGGTCGTCTCGTTCTTGAGCAAGGGCCTTGAGCGATCCCAACAGATCAGCCTCACCAGCTTCTGACTTCAGATCGAGGTCTCGGAACATGCGTATCCGATTACGAAGCGAGTTGTGCTTAACCCCTGCTTGGTGGTGCAGTTGGGACCGCTCGCTCGGATTCAGGAAGGTTGAGATTGCCGACAAAATGGATGCAGCAATGGCTAAAACACCGGCTGCAATGATCTCTTCTTTGAAGGCCGACGCGCTTGCGATCGCCGCAATTACCACGGTCGGGATACCAAGCCCTAGATGCACATTCCCCCAAGCACGACCGGCCTCGAAGTGGCCCTTGGCTGAATAAAGAGAATCCTCTTCGATTCGGCTCGCTTCGGTATGCATTTCGTCAACTAAGGATGTAGCCATAGAAGCTCCTCATCCATACGCTGGGAAATAGTCGCCGAAGATCTTTTTCCACTCGCCAAAAGCGGCTTCAATGCGCCCATTGGACTCAAAGGCCTCAGCCTTGATAGCTCGATCATGCGTTGTCGAAAATCTACTCAAAGCGTCTTCGACCGTGCCAACTGTATTGAGCGGATTGATGTGGCCACCAAATCCAGCAGGATCGGCGATCTTATAACGAACCTTCTCGCGAGCTTTATCGAATACGAAACGAACGCCGCTTGAAAAGTTCGAAATTGTGACATTATTCAAAATATCCTGAGTCATAAGTTCCAAGTAAAAGCCCACAAACGCATCATTAATTATTCTATTCCAGCCCTTGATCATTTTTACGAGAGGGACAAGATCCCCTCCATGACGACCGTTTGCTTCGGAAAGTTTAGAATCATGAACGGTCGGATCAGTAGAGAGCCATGCCCCTCCGATGGAATCTGGAATCAGGTAGCCACCGTCTTTCCGATAAAAGGCTGGAACAACATCAACAGTGAAGTCGGTGAAGATGATGGTCACCGCTTGGCCATTTCGACTGATCTTCGGAGTATTGGGATAGGTCTCGAGCAAAACCGTTCGGACCTTATCGAGCAAGCCTGCTGGCGTGAATGCTTTAAAGTATTGAGGATCTAAGACAACGAAAACGTCCACATCTGAGGACTTCAAAGGAGCGATCATCGTAGATCGCTTGTAGGATCCTGATAAAAACGATGTGAGAACAGTTAGCCTTTGCTCAACAGCCGTACGAATATTTGTCTGGCGAGTCGATACAGTTGTGGCCTGAAGCCCGGTTATCTCCAGATTTGCCCGGAGCTGCTCGAAACCAGCTGTTATTGTCTTTGCCATTCCCTTCCAATGCTGCCGGTGCGTCCTTCATTTGGGAGAGGAGCAGAGAATCTATTCGTGAGGTACGTGGAGACTATTGATATTCGACGACTGCGGCAATTGCGGCCACAAGTTCTTCCATCACCGTCGATGGCAGATTCCCAAACTTCTTCATAAACCGGGAAGTATCCACTCCCCTTAGTTGCAGGGCATCGATAGAAGAAGTCTTTGAGAGGCCGTTCCTGCCGTCAGGATCAATCCGGACATGCCAGATGCTTCCCTTGAAATGATCCTTCCATTCGGTAATGGGGGCGATAAGCCTGAGAGGAAGTCGACCCAGCGCATCAGAACTGACTATGACAGCTGGCCGTGTTTTCTTTATCTCAGACCCCACGGTCGGGTCTAAGTTGACGAGCCAGATTTCGCCGCGCTTAGGCGATGGCGGGTTAGTACTCAACGAAGTCTCCACTCTGGAGATCGCTTCTGTCTGCGCCCTCCGAATAGTGTGACTTCAGTTTTTCTGCTTGCTCAGACAGAATCCGTCTGCGCTCTTCAAGCGGCAACTTCATGAAGGCTCGTCGTTCAATCAGGGTGAGCGGCTCCTCGACATCAAGAGACTCGCCAAGCAACCTTTCCACTTCTTCACGGCTAATCAGTCCCTCCGCATAGGCTCGAAGCGCTGTTTGCCGAAGCCATTGTGATTGCTCAGGTTCCAATTCACCAGGCTCTTTCCGTTTCCATTTCAATCGGTTTATGAGCATCATCCAATGCCGGTAGTATCCCTCTGAGATGATGTCCAAATCGAACAGTCGTCGAACAAGAGCTTGCACGCTCATTCCAAATCGCTTCTTAAAAAGCAGCAGTTCTTCACTAAGAATGGTGTCCCGCTTAGTACCAATCTCACGATAGACCACTTGTGCGGGAGCAAGGAAGGCTGCTCCAAACCGGAATGCCGCCTTTTCCTCATCAATGTTATGCCCTATCTTCAAGACAAGATGGCCTAATTCATGCGCAAGGCTCAGTCGCTGCCGCTCTCCAGACACGCCTTTGGACGTGACGAGGCCTGCTGCTTGAGTCTGGGTGGCTTCATCGACCGCCACCGCGCAAATGCCATCAAACTTGTCGATGGCATCAATCTCGATGACATGAATGTGATGATCTTCGAGCATACCAACCATGCTTGAAATTTGATCCTGCCCGAGTTTCCAATTCGTACGCAATTCTTCAGCAGCCCGCTCAGTATCTTCTATCTTTGAAATACGATGTGCGTGGATCGGCAAATGATTCCCGTTCGGCCATCCTGTCATGGCCTGAAGATTCACTCGATCCTCCAAGACCTCCGTCACAAGGCTCTCAATTCTTTCCTGATCTTTCTTGGGTAAAGTCGAAGCCTTTCTATAGCCGATGAACTTAACACTGACTTGAGGCTCTCTCAGAAAATAAGACGCCTTAACCTTAAAGGTATCGGCAAGCTTGTTCAGAACAATTGGCGATGGGCTAGCCTTCGCACACTCATATTTTGAAAGCGCCTGCTTTGTTACAACATGGCCCATGGACGCAACAAGCGCATCTAGCGAAAGGCCTCGCGACATCCGTAGTCGCTTCAGACGATGAGCGATGGTTTCTTGATGAGACATAGATACAAGTGAGGTTGACAAAATATAACAAATATTGTGTATTTGTCAACCCCGAAAAGACTCTGACGCGTTGAGATTCACGAACTTTGGGAGAGACCCTGTACAGAATACCCTGTGCTAAATTTGTGCTAAAAATCATCAGAAACGGTCTATCTCAACAGAATCAGTCGAATTAATAGAAAGCGATCAAGCTGCTGTTTCGTAAGCGAAAACTGGGGAAACCGTTGCAACAGCGAGCCTTTCGAAAAATGCCCTGTTTGCGCTCTTAATCAGCGGGCCGTAGGTTCGACCCCTACACGGCCCACCAAACCAAGCTCGCTCGTGCCGTGGGCTCTTCAGGCGCAGCCTCTCTTCTATTGACGCCCGCGGATAAACCCCTCAGTAATCCGAGTTCTAGCTTGCGCGTGCCGGCGACTCGTTATCGTCATTGATGTCGGCAGATCCTGGCATTGCCCCTCACCGTGGCTTTGTAACCTTTCTTTGAAAGCCTGCCTTCGCAGGTTGACGGTAGTGGGTCAGTTTGCCATCCGAAGCATTGTAGTGTGTCATTCCCGCGGAAGCGGGAAGGTGGAGTCACATTTGAAGTGCAACAGATCACGAGTAAACACCTCGGCCGGTGTCTCATAGTCGAGACACTTGCGCGGGGTGTGATTATACGCCCGCACCAGCGCCAGCAAGCGGCGGGTGGAGAGCGTGGCCAAGTCAGTTTTCCGGGGGAGGGCACGGCGCATCCGGCCGATACCGTTTTCGATACCCCCTTTTTGCCACGGGGCATGCGGGTCACAAAAGTAGGTGCGCATGCCGAGCGGGTGCAGCTGATCGTGATACGCGAACTCCGTGCCGTTATCGAACGTGATGGTCCGGCGCAGGGCCGGAGGCAGGGCGGCAAACAGCGCCGTGAGTCGGGCGGCCACCGGCTGGGCCCCCTTCGTGGGTTGCCGGCTGGCCACCAACACGCGCGAGCGGCGTTCCTGCGTCACCAGGACCGCCTGGCCATATTTCGCAAACAGCATCAGATCGGCCTCCCAATGGCCAGGGTCCTGCCGCTGCTGGATCGCCGCCGGTCGCTCGCTAATGGGGACGCGGCTGCGGATGTGGTCCACGGCACTGCCGCCTTTGCGCCCCCGCCACCCGCGTTTGCTTTTGCCCCGCGGCAAATAATGCCGCCAGCGATAGTCTTTCGTCCGGCGGATCTGGCTGGCGATGAAGCGGTAGATCGACTCGGAGCTGATGCGCAGCGCGCAGCCGTCGCGCTTGAGCCGGCCGGCGACTTGAGCGGGCGACCAGCCCTGCCCCAACCAGCGCAGGACGTGGGCCTGCAGCGCCGGTTGCCGGAGCAGACGACTCCCGCGCCAGCGGCGGCTGCGGGTCTGCTCCTGGGCATAGGCAGGCGCATAGCCCACCTGGGCGCCGCGATTGCGCCTCAGTTCCCGCAGAATGGTCGATGGCGCGCGATCCAGAGCTGCTGCAATTTGGCGGATGGTTTGCCCGGCTTCGCGAGCCCGGGCAATCGTACACCGGTCTTCCAAGGAGAGCTGCGCATAGTGTCGTCCCATTGCAACACCTTACCCCACAGGTGTTGCACTTCGTTTGTGAATCTAGGGAATCAAGCCAAGGCCTGCTCCTCAGCATTGAGTCTTGATCGAGACTGGATGCCCGCCTTCGCGGGCATGACGCAAGAGGACACTGACCCACTACCTTCCCTTCTCGGCACTTGTCGGCACATAGCATTCCTCCTACAATACCATCCCCGCCAGCCGAGCCAACCAGGCGGACTGTATGTCGCTTACCATTACAACCTGGAATGTCCAAAATTTTACACGCAATGATGCGGTGTACGCGGACAAACTGAACTACATCGCTACGACGATATTGCACTCGGATCCGATATTGTCGCTCTCCAAGAAATATTGGACCAAAGAGCATTGAAAGATCTGGCAAACGGCGTAGGCTTTAACAATGATGAGGATTCGGTTTAAGGTGATCCGCAGTATTGTGAAGGCCAGTGGAGTGTGCACGAGAGAATTTCAGGCGAGAACCAAAGAAGCGTGGATCAAAGACGGAGAAGCCTTGCCCAGACTGATACAAAACGAGCTTACGCGGATAGGATGACAATCGGATCGGTAGATGGTGAGGAGTATGGAGTCGGCCTTGAATCGCGAGACGATATGAACTACTACATCGGATTGAAGGAAAAGTGCTGGACGCACGTCGAGAAGATCAAGGATCAGATTGTGGCGAAGTAGAAGTGCCTGCGGGATGGTTTAGACGTGACATCGACATGAACAATTGGGGGAACATACCATGCAGATGGTCTTCATGACGTTTCGCTCATCCATGGAAGACGAAGTGCTCAAGTGGCTGGAGGCAGAACGCGTCTCCTTTTCTTTTGTGCAAAAGGTGCATGGACAAGGCGTGACGGGAAAGGCTCCTAGCTCAATTTACTTTGGCGGTAGCAACACAATGCTGTTTGCGGGAATTCAAGATGAGCAGCTCAGTGGCTTCCGGGAACGCCTTCAGAACCTGCAACGGACGCTCAGTGGAGAAGGCAAGGTGCAAGTTCCCTTTCATGCCTTCGTCCTGCCTTGCATCCAGTGGTTCTAGCGTCTCGTCCAGAATAGAATGCGTCACCTTCTCCTTCGCCAACGGCACACGATCCACAAAGGTTTGCCACGGTCCAACCGGTGCTCTGCTCGGTCCCAGTTGCCGGCACAGGTCGCGGATGGGAGTTCCGGACTCGACCTGCAGGAGGGTATAGACGATCTGTTCTCGGGGAACGCCGTCTTACGCCGAGACAAGGAGATTGCGACATTCTTCAATATGCTTCTTCACTTTACCTGGCAAGGCTTTTTCTGCGGTCCCTATGCACGTATTTTGTCTGTCCTGGAAACCCGCGCCCTTACTGTCCCGCGGCGGCGCAGTATGGCGGTTCTTTCAGATCGCAGCAAGGAACTATCTCATGGACCTGATTCCACCTCGTATCGGATGAGTCAGTGCTGGGTTGTCTGCTTCCTCGGCAGTCCGGCATCGTGGGCGGCTCCCAACGCCATCGCAGCCCAGTCGAGGTGGCCCCGCCCTTGGGCCACCAAAGCGAGAAACCGATCACGCAATAGACTCGCGAGAGGCATGGGCACAGTGCTGTCGGCTGCCGTCTGCAAGACCAGATTGATATCCTTCAATCCCAGCGACAGCGTAAATCCAGCCGGCTGGTAGCGCTCCTGCGCGATCGTTTCTCCATAGGTCTGATAGGCCGGGCAGGCGAACAGTGTCTGTGCGAGCATGGAAGCTAGTTTGCCCCGGTCGATCCCGTTCTTTTCAGCAAACGTAAGCGCCTCTCCGAGCGCTTCGATTGCGGAAGCTAAGAGAAAGTTCCCAGCGAGCTTGACCACATTGGCCGCTTCCGGTTCTTGCCCGAAATCGAAGACCCCTTGCCCCAGCGCACGCAGGATCGGCTGCACCCGGTCTTTGGCCGCCTGAGGTCCTGAGAGACAGACCCACAGTTTCCTTGCCGCCGCCGCTTCCGGACGCCCAAAGACCGGGGCTGCGACGTAAGCGGTTCGGTACTTGCCATGGTCTTCGGCAAGGCGACGTGCGGTTGCCGGGGATATGGTGCTCATGGAAAGATGCACGCCGCCTGGCCCCAAGCGTTCCAGAATTCCTCTCTCGCCGTACACGATGTTCTCGACCGCCCGGTCGTCGGCCAACATGGTCAGCACGATGCCGCCCGGCTCGGCCGTGTCATTCGGACGGGACATCAGTGCCGCCCCCTGCGCGAGCAAGGAGGCCGCCTTTTCCGGCGTGCGATTGTAGAGGTGGAGCCGATAACCGGCCTTGAGGAGGTTACCGGCCATCGCTCGTCCCATGTTCCCCAGCCCGATAAACCCGATGAGGTCTGACATCTGTTCAATCACCTTCCTGCGATTCCGCGGCCTGCTCTCTTAAGGGCGGCTTTCCTGCCGCTCGGCAATGGCATGGTGTTCGGCGAAACAGCGTTCGAGGCGCGGGAGATCCACGGGCGAACGAGCCTGGGTGCCTGCCGGGGCGGCCCTCAGGTACTGCACCGGCCAGGGGGCTGAGTGTCCCAGCTCTCGTGCGGCTCGCATCGGCCAATAGGGGTCGCGCAACATCTCACGCGCGAGCAACACGAGATCGGCCTGTCCGGTCCGGATGATGTGATCGGCCTGGACCGGCGCGGTCACAAGTCCGACGGTTCCGGTCGGTACGCCGGTCTCGCGTCGGATTTGTTCGGCGAAGGGCGTCTGATAGCCAGGTGCGACCGGAATCTTCGCCTGCGGCAGGTTGCCGCCGGAGGAACAGTCGATGAGATCCACCCCCAGCGGTCTCAATTGACGGGTTAGCTCGACGGAATGGTCGAGGTCCCATCCACCGTCCGCCCAGTCAGTCGCAGAAATTCTGATGAACAGCGGACAGCGTTCAGGCCAGACGGCGCGCACGGCCTCCACGATCTCGCCCAGGAGGCGCGTCCGGTTTTCAAACGACCCGCCGTATTGATCGCGGCGCTGATTGCTGAAGGGTGAGAGAAACTGATGCAGCAGATAGCCATGTGCTGCGTGAATTTCCACGACTCGAAAGCCGGCCTCGCAAGCGCGGCGAGCGGCCGTTGCAAAGGCGGCCACGACAGCTCGAATACCTTCCTCGGTGAGCGCATGAGGACCGGCATAGTGATCGGCGAAGGCCACAGCGCTCGGCGCCACCACCGGCCAGCCGCCTTCCGCGTCAGGAACCGCGCCATGCCCGTCCCAGGGACGATAGGTGCTTCCCTTGCGTCCGGCGTGAGCGAGCTGCATGCCGGCGACCGCGCCCTGTTCGTGGATGAAGCGGACGATGCGCGCCAACGGCTCGATGTGGTCGTCGCTCCAGATTCCCAAATCCTCCGGACTGATGCGTCCTTCCGGCAGGACCGCCGCGGCTTCCGTGAACACCAAACCGGCTCCGCCGACGGCGCGGCTTCCGAGGTGCACGACATGCCAGTCTGTGGCGAAGCCCTGCTCGCTGGAATATTGACACATGGGTGAGACAGCGATGCGATTGGGAAGCACCACCCCACGAAGCGTGAAAGGCTCAAACAGATGCGGCATAGTCTTCTCCCTCTTCGTTCCTTGCTGTATGTGTCCCGCCAACCTCGTACCTCAAGTCCATGGAGGATGTTGTAGGTAGTTGGCGTTTCATGCAAGCCATCGGTGGCGGAGGCGTGGCGCTCATCGGAACAAGTTGCTTTTTGCGAGGTCGATAATTTTGTCGCCCCGTCCGTTGAGCACCGCCTTGATCATGTAGAGACTAAAGCCGATCATCTGACCCACCTCTATGGACGGCGGCAGGGCAAGCTCCTGTCGGTTCACGAGCACCTCGACAAGCGCCGGGCCGTTGTGTTTGAGCGCCTCGACGATCATGGGACGCACCTGCTCCGGCGTCTCGGCCGTCAGGCCCAGCAGCCCCGCCGCCTCGGCCATCTTCGCGAAATCCGGATTGTGAAGGTCCGTGGCGAAATCCAGAAACCCCGCCGCTTTCATTTCAAGCTCCACGAAGCCGAGCGAGTCGTTTTTGAAGACGACCAGTTTGACGGGCAATTCCAGCTGCCGGAGAGACAGCAGGTCCCCAAGGAGCATGGCCAACCCGCCATCTCCCGATAACGTGATCACCTGGCGGCTCGGATGGCTCAGCTGCGCCCCAATGGCTTGCGGCAGCGCATTGGCCATCGAGCCATGTGCGAAAGACCCAAGGAGTCGCCGCTTGCCGTTCATCGTCAGGTATCGCGCCGCCCAAATCGTCGGCGTGCCGACGTCGCAGGCAAAAATGGCATCGTCCGAGGTGACCTCATCGAGCACCTTGGCGACATATTGTGGATGGATCGGCGTTCGCCCCGGTTCCCCCGACGCCAGGTCATCAAGCCCTTGGCGCGCCGTCTGGTAATGACGAAGCGAGTCGTTCAAATGCTTGCCGTCTTGTTTCTGGTTGAGCCGAGGCAAGAGGGCCGTGAGCGTGGTCTTCACATCACCGACCAGGCCGAGATCCACCCTGGTCCGCCGGCCGATCTGTTCACCGCGAACATCGATCTGGATGATCGTAGCCCTTTCCGGATAGAACTGCTGATATGGGAAGTCGGTTCCCAGCATCAGCAGCGTCTCGCACTCCATCATGGCATAGTAGCCGGAGGCGAAGCCGAGCAGTCCCGTCATGCCAACGTCGAACGGATTGTCGTATTCGATGAACTCCTTGCCGCGCATGGCGTGCACGATCGGGGCCTGCAGCTTGCCCGCCACGTCCATCAATTGATCGTGAGCGCCGGCGCAGCCGGCCCCGCCGAGAATCGTGATCTTTCGCACGTCGTTCAACACATCCGCCAATCTGTCAAGCTCGCCGTCGGACGGGCGAACAGTCGGCGTTGCGGCTGCAAATTTCAGGCGTGGTTCGCTCACAGCGGCAGGCTGCAAGGCGATGTCGCCCGGCAGGACCACCACTGCGACACCGCGGCGTGACCGCGCAGTCTGCACCGCAATCTCGAGGATACGAGGCATCTGCTCCGCGTTCGACACCAACTCGCAATAGTGGCTACACTCGCGGAACAGATGCTCCGGATGGGTCTCCTGGAAATAGCCGCTGCCGATCTCGCGGCTCGGAATGTGCGCCGCGATCGCCAGGACCGGGACACGGCTGCGGTGCGCATCGTAGAGCCCGTTAATCAGATGGAGATTGCCCGGCCCGCAGCTTCCGGCGCATACGGCCAAGTGTCCCGTCAAATGCGCCTCGGCCCCGGCCGCAAACGCCGCCGTCTCTTCGTGTCGCACGGGAATCCATCGAATATCGCCACTCTTGCGGATGGCATCCGTGATGCCATTGAGGGAGTCGCCGGCAACGCCGTACACTCTCTGCACCCCGGCAAGAGCCAACGTTGACACCAAGAGTTCCGCGACTGTGCCCATGTGAAGGGTCTCCTATGCGGCCTTCTTCAGGCTGCCATGCGGATCAATGACAAATTTCTTGGCGGCTCCTTTGTCGAAGTCCTGGTAGCCCTGGGGAGCCTGGTCCAACGTAATGACCTGCACGTTGACGGCTTTCGCAATCTGGATCCGGTCGTGGAGGATGGCCATCATCAAGCCGCGGTTGTACTTCATGACCGGCGCTTGGCCGGTGAAGAACGCGTGCGATTTGGCCCATCCGAGGCCGAAGCGAAGGATAAGATTGCCGGTTTGTGCGTCGCGGTCTTTTGCTCCTGGGTCCTCAGTGACATACAGACCCGGAATGCCAATCGCGCCTGCTGCACGCGTCACATCCATCAACTGGTTCAGCACGACGGCAGGTTGATCCGCCCCGCCGTGCCCCTTCGCTTCAAACCCCACGCAATCAACGGCACAGTCCACTTCAGGCACCCGGAGGATCTGCTCGATACGCTCTATGATCGTCCCGCCTTCCGACAGATCAATCGTTTCGCATCCAAACGACCGCGCCTGTACAAGACGCTCCTTGTTGAAGTCGGTGACAATGACCACCGCGGCTCCCAGAAGGAAGGCGGAGGCTGCCGCGGCAAGCCCCACCGGCCCGGCGCCGGAAATCAGAACAGTGGAGCCGGTCGTCACACCGGCAGTGATGCACCCGTGATACCCGGTGGGCAGGATGTCGCTCAAGCAGGTCAGATCACGGATCTTCGCCATCGCCTGAACCTTATCCGGGAATTTGAGGAGATTGAAATCGGCATAGGGCACCATGACGTAATCGGCTTGCCCGCCGATCCATCCGCCCATATCCACATACCCATACGCGCCCCCGGGCCGCGACGGATTCACATTCAGACACACGCCCGTGTAGCGCTCTTTACAGAGCCGACAACGCCCGCAGGCAATGTTGAACGGAACCGACACGAGGTCTCCGACTTTGATGAACTCCACATCGCGTCCGGCTTCGATTACCTCACCCGTAATCTCATGACCCAAAATAAGTCCGATGGGCGCTGTGGTGCGACCTCTCACCATATGCTGGTCGCTTCCGCAAATGTTGGTGGAGACGATTTTTAGGATTACGCCGTGCTCGCATTTCCTCCCGCCGGGCCCGACCAATTTTGGGAAGTCGATGGCTTTCACTTCGACCTTTCCAGGCCCCATATAGGCAACGCCACGATTGTTGGCCATGGTGTATTCCTCCTCCTCGTTCACACTTCATTTACAGGCCGCAGCGCCGGCTTCTGCCACGGCATGATCCTGCTCGCCCGAACCGCCGCTCACGCCGATGGCGCCGACGATCTTCCCGTCTCGTTTGAGCGGAACGCCGCCCGCAAAGATCATGATGCGGCCGTCGTTGGACGCATGAATCCCGAAGAACTGGCCACCCGACTGAGAGTGTGCCGCCAGATCTTTCGTGGCAATATCGAAGGCTCGCGACGTGAAGGCCTTCTTGATGGAAATATCAATGCTGCCGATCCAAGCCCCATCCATCCGCACGTGCGCGATTAAATTCCCCCCGGCGTCGGCGACCGCGATGTTCATGGGTTGGCCGAGCTCCATCGCCTTCTTCTCGGCAGCGGCGATAATGCCTCTTGCATCGTTAAGCGTCATCATGAATCCTCCAATGTTGACTCATGTCGTGGAGCAGTCGTCCAAGCATCACTTTTGGGCTACCCTTCCTCATCGATTCCCCGGCTTGATCCGCAAGGCCACCTTGCCGCGTTGCCGTCCTTTCTCAACCAACTTCTTCGTTTTTCAACGTGTGAATCCTCCTTTGACGTAGTACGGACCATTGCTCTTGGACGTGATGATCACGTCACTCGCGCTAACCACCACCTCGGCGTGCGTAGCGCAGACCATCGCATCATATTTTGGCGTTCGACACTCACGGCCCATCGAGGCTCCCAAGCCTCGACCTGGCATGTTTGCCGGTGCAGGACTGCTCTCAATGTCTCGAGATCGTCCGGACTGTCGTTCCGTTCGTTGTTCATGAACCATCGACGGCTAACCCGTGGGTTCACTATCCAGTTGGTGTGCTTTCCGGCCGCCGCGCGCCAGCGGATGATCGCGGAGCTGTCCCTCGACCATCAATCTCGCCATGTCCGCAGCCCGCGCCACCAGTTCCTGTGCCCCTTCACGCAGTTCCCGGCTGTTCTGGACTTCACTGACATTGCGCTCCATGTCCTCGGCGCTCCAGCCTCGCGAATGCGCGATAAACGGAAATTGCGGAAACTGGCAGCCCACTTCCGAGAAGAACGTCATCAGTTGGCCCGCCACGCCTTGTACATTGTCCTGCCCGCCCATGATGATGAAGGCGGCCACCTTGTTCTTGAGCAAGTGTCTGTTTGCGATGGTCTCCTGATTTTGAATGCAGTTCATCCGTTCGACCATTTTGTAATACAGACTGCTGGCGTTACCCCAGCGAATCGGGGTCGCGATCAGAATGACATCGGCCCAATGCACAATGGCTTCGTACACGCGATCGAGCTGGTCGGTTGGATCCATCTGCGTGATCGAGCAAGGCCAGGTGCAGGCCTGGGCCGATTTCGAATAAAACCCTTCACAGGGACGAAACTGTAGCTCGCGGAGCTTGATGCATTGCGTCTCCAGTTCGAGCGTGGTTCGCGCATAGTCCAGCGCGATCTCCAGCATGGCATCCGAAGTGCTGTACCGTGGATGTTCGTTGGTCATTGCCGTCGTGGAGATACCGACGACACGAATCGGGCCTTCGGCGCGGACAATCGGGCGTGCGAGCGGATGGGGCTTGTGGGATTGCTTTCGCCGCTTCGTGGCGGAGCCGAGATCGATGAAGAGCCGCCCGCTCTCGATTTTGGTCGCGTAGACCGGAACCTGATCCTGTTCGTATCCGGGTTCTCCATGACCCGTCTTATGGTGGAACTTCCAGTAATGCCAAGGGCAGACAATATAGTCGCCGTCCAGCGAGCCCTCGCCGAGCGGACCCCCGGCGTGATTGCAGACGCCGGAGATCGCGGTAAAGGCCCCATCCTTGTATGTGAGCGCGATCGGCGTCGTCCCGAGCATCACTTCACGCAAGGATTTGACTTTCAGGTCTTCGACCGGCCCGACATCGATCCACTTCTCAGGCATTGCCTACCCTTTGGTTTGTTGCGCAACTAACCGATCATGGGAACAGTGTTGCAGCCGGGCCGTTCGCGTGGGTGGTCACGCGATCGACTCGGCAAGGTCCACTGTTTCTATATAAAGATTGAAGGCGCGAGCGCCGACACCAAACGTTCCGATCGGGGCGTTGACCCTCCTCGTCGCTTAACGTCCTTTGCAGCCTTGATGTCCGCAGCCGCACTTGGCATTGCCCGGATTGCCGGACGCGCACTTCGCGTCGCAGTACATATATTTTTTAGGAACCACGCAGCTGCAAGCAGGATGCGCGCATTTGTTGGCCATGACGATTCCCTTCTCGATCTACCTGATCCATTCGGTCCCTGAGCGGCTCGTGTCTATTCGACCGTCACAATTACCGCTTCGCGTCCAGGTTGTCTTTGAAGCCGGCCTTCTTGTGCGAGCCGTCGCAGAATGGTTTGTTCGCCGATTGCCCGCACCGGCAGAGCCAGGCTTCATTCCCCTCGACGGCGATCTGCTTCCCTCCTTCAGTGACAATCTTGAATTCTCCTTTGATGTAGTACGGACCGTCATTATTCGGTTGGATGAGCACGTCACTCATGGTGTCCTCCTCTCGTGGTTTAGTGTAAGCCCAGTTGCTTCATGTATTCCGCGTTATCCCAAAAGAGATGCTCCTCGGCAATACAGCCGTTCTTCCATTTGGCAATCGTGGCCATCGGCATCTTCACCTTTTTCCCGGTGGGAGCGATGGTCTGGCCATCCGGTAGTTTCATCGGTTCAGAAAATGTCGCTTCCATGATCCCCGTGGTCACGGTCCAATCACCCGAGCCGAACGCGATCGGATGTGCGGTGATTCGACTGTCCGGTGTCCCGTTGAACAGGCCGTCGATGTCGGTGACATGCTGATCGATGCCTTGCGTGGTTCTCCCGTCGGGAAAGACGACCTTCACGTCCGGACAATGAATGTCGCGGAATAACTTCATGTTCTTGCGCTGGCTGTAGGCTTCAAAGTCGAGCTGATCGAACCGCTTCAAGTTGGCCTGCACCTGATCCTGTTTCGCTTGCGTTCCTTCTCCAGCGTGGACCGTTCCCATGACAAAGGTCAAGAGCGTCGCCGGCACGACGAAGAAAATCCGCAGCGCCTGATTGTTCATGTATTCTCCCTTCTTCAAAGTCTTGAACGGTTACGGCATGAATCGCACATCCGTTTTCACTTCATGCGGCATACGATCCGTCCCGATGGGTTAACCTTATGCGCCGCAGCGACGTATCTATCCGTTCCTCAATACCCGACGGTGAACCGCTGCCGCACATGCGCGGGCCGTTCGACCTCGTCCAGCATGGCCACCGCATAATCTTGCGTCGAGATCCGGCTCTGCCCATTGGCATCCTTCAGTAACTGATCTTTTCCAAGACGAAACTTGCCGGTCCGTTGGCCGGGAGACAAATCTGCTGACGGCGAGAGAAAAGACCAATCCAATCCCGGTTCCTTGCGCAGCAAGTTCAGCGCTTCACGCGTCGCCAAGGCCCCCTGTTTCCATTCCTTAGGGAACTCAGGTAGATCGACGGACTGAACGCCCGGCTTCACCTCCAAGCTGCCGGCGCCTCCCACGAACAGGAGTCGCTTGATCCCCGCCTTCTTCACGCCGGCGATAATGGCTTTGGTTCCCTTGATCTGAAGATCGTAGATATCCGGATTCGTCCAACCGGGATTGAAAGCGCTGATGACGGCATCCTGACCGGCTACCAAACGAGCCACCTCGTTTTCGTTATACACATCGCCCTTCTCGGCATGAAGCTTTTGATGTGCCGTCAGTTTCTCCGGGTACCGCACGATGGCCGTGACTTCGTAACCGCGATCCAAGGCCTCTTTGAGGATTGCCGAACCGACGAATCCCGTGGCGCCAATGAGTGCGATCTTCATCTTGACCTCCTCGTCAGCAGTACTTCCGAGTTGAAACGCCTACACTCAACGACTCCAGCTTCCATCGAGTGCACATTATCTTCGATCACGATAGACGCAGTCGAGGAGGACACCGTGTCTTCCTCTTCAGTTCGACGCGGGCCCGCCGGTCAGATGCGAGACCAGGTGCCGGAGCATCCGCTCGGAGCGGATGACGCCGACCAAACGTCGCACATCCTTGTCTTCGACGACCGGCAGCCAATCGAGATCATGCCTGTTCATCACGTCGCCGCCCGTCAGGCTCGTATCATTCGGAGTGACGACCACGGGATCGGCCTTCATGAAGTCCCGGACCCTGGTTGACGGCGTCTTGCCTTGCGCAAAGGCTTCGAATAGCTCGTTTCTTGTGATGACACCCTGCAAGCTCCCGTCCTCATCCAGCACGCAAAGAAACTCAATGCCGTGCTCATCAAACAGCCGGACGGCATCCTCAAACGTGTCCTCAGGAGCAAGACGATGCTCAGGGATCGCCTCCATGAAGGTGGACAGGGGCCGGCGCTCAAGCGCACCCCAGGCCTGGGTCAATCGAGGATTCAACCGGGGGCGCCGCCATCGCAGAGCTTGGGCCAGCAGATGACGGAAGGGGGTGAGCGCGCCGGAAATTTGCGAGAAGACTTCTTTCCCCATCACGAGCACCTCGACCGCCGTACGCGCCCGGACGCTCCCGACGCGCATGACGCCGTCGAGGAGCGCCATCTCGCCGAAAAAGTCTCCAGGTCCAAGCACGGCCAGGGTCTTCGGCTGTCCCGTGGCGTCGCGTCGCATGACGTCGACCTCGCCCTGTTCGATTACGTAAAAATTCACCGCCGGCTCGCCCTCGGCAAAAATGTAATCGCCGGGACGATAATGCGCCCGCGCGATCCGTTCGGTTTGATCGACCCTGGGATAGGCGAGATCCCGTGGAAACAGCAGTTCCCAGGTCCAGTCGAATGCGACCTTGATCCGGCGGGACCAGGAGGGAGATTTCAGCAGGTACACGGTCCGCCAGAGCCACCAGGCCGGAAACCCAGAGAGGCGCACGCCCAGAATCTCGGCCACCGCGTTCCGTTCGCCGATGCCGCACAGTTGACCCAAGGGTTTATAGGAAAACTGCCTGACGGGTTCCTTCCGGAGGACGCGGATAATGTTCTCCGCTGCTTGCCGCCCTTGCCGTTCGGCAAACTGGCCGGTCGTGGGAGAGATCCGGTTGTCATAGGCATTGATCACAGAGGCGCAGTCGCCGATGGCCCAGACATTCGACATCCCTCTCAACCGCATGTCGGGATCGGTGAGCAACCGACCTGCCTCCTTGGGCACATGGATGCGCTGCACCAACTGCGGCATGGTCGTGCCGATTGTGCAGACCACGGTAGCCCCGCGAAGCATCCGACCGTCCTGCAGTTCCACCCCTTCGGCTGTGGCCATTACCGCGCGGTCGTTCAATAGGATCCGGATGCCGGCCTGCTCCATTTTCATTCGTGCGAACTCGCGCAGGGTGGAGCTCACTTCCGGAAGAATCTGATCCTTGGCGTGCACCAGTGTGACGCTGACCTCACGGGCCGTGAAATTGCCGTAGAATCGCAGGCTGGCCCGCACCAGATCGTTGATCTCGCCCGCCACCTCCACCCCGCTGAACCCGCCGCCCACGATGATGAAGGACAAATACCAGCGCCGTCGCTCCGGGTCGTCGCAGACCTCGGCCTTTTCCAGTTGCTCGGTCACATGGAACCGCAATGCGATCGCATCGCCCACCGACTTCAGCGGAAACGCATGGTCCGCCATGCCAGGCACGAGGGTAAGGTTGACGGCCGTGCCACAGGCCAGCACGGCATGGTCGAACGGCATGCGATTCACGCGGCCGTCGGACACTTCATACTCAACTTCGGAGGCGGCCAGGTCGACCTGCCTCACGTCCTCCGTCCGGCACCGCACGCCTGGCAGCATCTGGCGCAAGGGCACTGTGACCGCGCCGGGGTTGATCGCCGCGCCGGCCACCTCCGCCAACAATGGATAGAAGACCATGTTGTTCTCCCGGCTGAACAGCACGATCTCGCAGGATTGCGGCGGCAAGTGCTTGCGCAGGATCCTTGCGCATTTCACGCCGGCGAAGCCCCCACCGATGATGACGATTCTCGTACGGTCCATGTCGTCACGTCGAATGCTGCACCACGCAGGACGGGCGCTCGTCCTTCCAGGCTTCATCCCACAGGCGAAAGCCGCCGGTAAATGCGTGGTGGTTGTCGCCCAATCGCGCCCATTCAGGCAGCTTCACGAGCTGTTTCGCGTTGCCGCCGCCGAGCACCACATAGTCGGCTTGAAGCGCCCGGTGGAGCGCGGTCACGACCTCATCGACATACCGGCGCCATTTCTTCTTGCCGTACCGTTGGAGCCCGCGCAGGCCGACATAGTCCTCATAGGTGCGGCCTTTCCGATAGCGCAGATGCGCCAGCTCCATCGGCACCAACACGCCGTGGGTGATCAGCGCGGACCCGAGGCCGGTGCCCAGCCCCAAGAACAGCATGCGCCCACCTTCGTAGCTCCCGAGCGCCTGCATCGCCGCGTCATTGATCACCTTGACCGGACAGCCGAAGGCCTTCTCGAAATTAAATCCCACCCAACCGGCGGCCAGGTTCCTGGGGTCCACGGCCGGCCGGCCGTTCGAGACGGCTCCGGGATAGCCGAGCGAGATGACGTCATAAAGCCAATCTGCCGCAAGTTCCTTGACCACCGCCACCATGGCTTTGGCCGTCATAGCCGGACCGGACGGGACCTTGCGGGACGTTCGTTTCCCGGTGGCGAGGATCTTGACGTTAGTGCCGCCTACATCGATCACGAGGACCTCGCGGCGGTTAGGCGAAGGCCGGCTGCCTTGTCTCATCGATGTACCTCCATGCTCGGCGGTCGAAAAGGCCAGGAGGGCAGCTTCCCCAATCGACCGATTGCTCGGTCATCGACGTCTCGCTTGGAGAGAAGTTGCCCTATGCTCAGGACATTGTCATCGCGGCGGTGCCGAGATCAAGGGGTTTCTCGTCGCGCTGCCGTTCAGGGCGCGGCCGGTCCGGAGAAGTCCTTGGGCAGGGGCACACGAGACGGAAGCCGTCGGCGGAGGCCTACTTGGCCCAACAGAAAGGCACTCACCGGCGCGGTCATAAATAGAAACACCGCAATGAGCAATTCACGCAGGGTGAGCCCTTCGGCGGCGTGGACGACGGCCGCGACCAACAGACTGCCGACGCCCAGGGTCGTGGATTTCGTCGGGCCGTGCAGCCGCATGAAGAAATCGGGAAGGCGAACGAGTCCGAGCGCTCCCACCACGATGAACAGGCTGCTGACCAGCAACAACGCGGCGACGAGGAGATCGAGCATCGTGTTACTCCATGACCTTGCCGCGGGCAAGCGCCCGCGCAAGCGCCGCCGTAGCCACAAACCCGGTCAATGCGATCAGCAGCGCCGCTTCGAAAAAGATCGACGTGGACAGGTAGATGTCCAGGACGATCAGCAGCGCGATCGTATTGATGTACAACGTGTCGAAGGCCAGCACGCGGTCGGCGGGGTGGGGACCGAGCACGAGGCGTACCATGCACAACGCGAGCGCGAGCGCAATGGAACCGAAAGCCACGTACACGGCGACGGTCAACATTCCAGGATCTCCATCAGCGGCTGCTCGTACCGCGCTTTGATCGTCGCGACGAAATGCGCTTCGTCTTCCACGTGGAGCACGTGCAGCAGCAGCACGCGGCAGTCGGGCGTCAACGCGATCGAAACCGAGCCGGGCACGATGGACACGATGCTCGCAAAGAGAGCGATCGCGTGCGGGTGCGTCACGGCAAGCGGCACCCGCACGAATGCGGGCCGCAGGCGGGCAAGGGGCCCGAGCACGAGGCGGGCGACCGTGATATTGGCGACGACGATATCCCACGCCACCCGCAGGGCGAGTCGCGCTGCCGAGCGCACCGAGCGGATTCCCGGTATCTCCTTCAGCAAGGGGGCGGCGACGCGCGGGATGACCAGCCCCAGCACCAGCGCCCATCCAAGGTGCGTCGGCGAGAGACCGGCCAACGCGAGCCATGTTGCCGCCAGGATCACCGAGAGCTTCGGGAAGGGACAGAGGGTGTTCATGGGCCCGTCTCCGGATAAGGCCGGATCAGCCCCTCGCGAAGCGGCCCCAGCACGGCGTCGATATAGGCGGATGGCGCGATCAGTTGCGCCGCCGTCTCATCGGTGTAGCGCGTGATCGGCGCCGCGAACACGACCAGGAGGAGGCTGCCTCCGGCCAGCATCGCGAGCGCCGTCCATTCTCCCGCGCGCGGAGAAGCGGCCTGCCCCGACGGCTGCGGATCGGTCGTGCTCCAGAGCAGAACGCTGCCGGCTCGCGAGCATCCGATCAGGGTGAGTACGCTCGTTACCAGAATTACCCCCCAGACGGTGGCGACGGCCGGTCCGTCGTGCGTGCTTTGGAGCACCATCAGTTTCCCGAGAAACCCGGAAGAAGGCGGGACGCCCGCCACGGTGGCCCCGCCGAATAGGAACGCGAGACCGAGCAGCGTTGCCTGGCGCAGCGGCGGCCCCGGATGCAGTTGATCGCGCATCGCACCGCGGCTGCGTCCGAGCAGATCCGTGACGAGAAACAGGACGGCGACGGCAAGGGTGGAATGGGCCAGGTAATAGAGCGCGGCGGAGAGCGCGGCGCCGCCGCCGATCGCCACCGCGGCAAGGATGGTCCCGGCCGAGGCGATCGTCAAGTACGCGGTCATCGTGGCCAGGCGTTCGGCGCCGAGCGCCCCCACGGTCGCCAGGGCAAGCGTGACCAAGGCAACGGGCAAGAGCCAGGGGGATGTCAGCTCCATGGCGGCGCCCGCCTCGCCGCCGTAGATCAGCGTGGTCACGCGAATGACCGCGTAGATCCCGACCTTGGTCATGATCGAGAACAAAGCGGCGACCGGCGCGGGCGCGCTCGAATAGGCGGGGGGCAGCCAGAAGTAGAGGGGAAAGAGCGCAGCTTTGATCGCGAACACGCCAAGGAGCAACAGGCCCCCCGCCCGGGCAAGCGCCACGTCCTCCGGCCGTACCTGCGCGATGCGCTCGGCCAAGTGCGCCATGTTGAGGGTGCCGGTGACGCCGTACAACAGGCTGACGCCGATCAGAAAGACGCTGGACGCGGCAATGTTGATGGCGGCATAGTGCAACGTCGCGCGCAGACGGCCCAGCTCCAATCCTTGCAGCGCGAGGCAGTATGACGCGATCAACAGGATCTCGAAGAAGACGAACAGATTGAACAGATCTCCCGTGAGGAAGGCTCCGTTCAATCCCATGAGCTGAAACAAAAAGAACGGATGGAAGAGCTGCCCGCGCGCATCCCAGCCCTGCCCCGCATACAGTGCCGCCGCGAGCGCGAGCCCCGCCGTCAGGACCAGCATGAAGGCGGACAGGCGGTCCGCGACCAGGACGATCCCGAACGGCGCCGGCCAATTGCCAAGCGTGTAGACAAGCGGCCGGCCGGACTGCACGTACAAACAGATGGCGACCGCCACGGCCAAGAGACCCACGGTGGCCCCGAGGCTCAACGCGCGCGCCGCTGCCAGCGGCGCGCGCTGCCAGAGCAGGAGCAGCGCCGCCGAGAGCGCGGGCAGCACGATCGGGACCACGAGCAAATGGGTCATGGCTCGTCCACCGTGTTGCGGTCCGGGACGGGCTCAATGCCGTCGACATGGTCGCTCCCCGTCTCGGACCTGATCCGCACCGCGAGCGCCATAATGAAGCCGGTCATGCCGAAGCCGATGACGATGGCCGTCAAGACGAGGGCCTGCGGCACGGGATCGGCGTAGCTGCCCGCCTCCGGGGCGATGATGGGGGCCGCCCCCGACCGAAGCCGTCCCATCGAGAAAATGAACAGGTTCGCGGCGGAGCCCAACAGCGACAGGCCGAGCGCCATCGGGAACGTCCGTCCCCGCAGGAGAAGATACACGGCACAGGCGGTGAGGACGCCGAGTCCGATCGCCAGCATGGCTTCCATCACATGTCCTCCGGCGAGACAGGCGCCTTGCACCGGGCCTGTCCAAGAGCGGTCAACGTCAGCAGCGTCGCGCCGAACACCGCCATGAGGACGCCCAGATCGAACGCCATCGCGCTCGTGAGGGACAGGTCGCCGATGAGCGGGACGTGCCAGTGGCCAGTTGCGCTGGTGAGAAACGGCGCGCCGGCCAGCACGCTGGCAACCCCGGTCACGCCGGCCAGCAGCACACCGGCGCCGATCAGGACCGGAAAGTCGATCCGCATTCGGGCGAGCATCGGGCGGAGCCCCTCGCCCATATATTGCATGACGAGCGCGAGCGCGGCGATGAGCCCCGCGAGAAATCCGCCGCCGGGCTGATTGTGGCCGCGCATGAACACATAGACTGCCACCAGCAACGCGAACGGGAGCAGCACCCGTGCCGCCGCTGCGAAGAGGATGCCGTTCGCCGACGGCTTGGACGCGACCGACGGCGTGTCGGCGCGCAGCCCGGCGAGGAGCATCCAGGCTCCCATGGCCGCCATCCCCAGAACGATGATCTCGCCGAAGGTATCGAAGCCGCGGAAATCGACGAGCAGCACATTGACGACGTTCGCGCCGCCGCCGCCCGGCACGCTGTTCTCCAGAAAGTACCAGGCGATCGACTCCTGCCCGCGCGTCAGCACCGCCCATGAGAGGCCCGCCACCACCATGCCTGCGCCCATCGCCAGGACGGCATCGCGTGTTCTCCGCCCACGCGTCGATTCTCCCCGCGTGGATGACGGTAGGAGCGCGAGCGCCATGAGCAGCACCAATGTCGTGGCGACCTCGACGGCAAGCTGCGTCAAGGAGAGGTCGGGAGCTGAGAAATACGCGAACGCGATCGAGGCAGCCAGTCCGACGACACCGGCCAGGATAATGGCGACGACCCGTATGCGATGGAACCAGACGGCGCCGAGAGCCCCGGCCATCGCTGCGCCCCATACCACGGCGCTGAGCGGCGCCAGGGCAGCCGGCGCCATCTCTCCACCTTCAGTCCCCGGCCCCACGAACGGCCAGGCGCCAAGCACGATGAACGTCGCAGCCACGAGGGCCAGGTAGCGCTGAAGCGAGCCGTTCTGCAACTGATTCGTCAGGCGTCCCGCGAACGCAATCCCGCGGTCGTAGACCTGCTGGAACAGCAGTCGACCGGTATAGCGCACCGGTACGTGCAGGTGCAGATCGTAACGATGCCGCAGCAGCCAATAAATGAGCGCCCCGCCGGCAAGAGCGATCGCGCTCATGGCCAGCGGCGGCGTGAGGCCGTGCCAAATGGCGATTTGATAGGCGGGCAGCGAGCCCCCGACCACCTCCCGCGCCGCCGCGTCCACCAGTGGGGCGACGGTATAGTTGGGCAGGACGCCCACCGCAATGCACACGACCGCCAGGATTTCTGCCGGCACTTTCATATAGCGCGGCGGCTTGTGCGGCACGTGCGGCAGATCGTGCGGCTCGTCGAAGAACACATCGTGGATGAACCGCACGGAGTAGGCGACGCTGAACATCGAACCCACCGTGACGGCAACCGGAGCGATGCCCTCCAACAACGGCAGGCCATGGAGATCGAGCGCTTCGGCGAAGAACATTTCTTTGGAGAGAAACCCGTTGAAGAGCGGGACGCCGGCCATCGCCAGCGCGGCCGCGATGGCCAGGGCTGCCGTTTGCGGCATGCTCCGCCAGAGCCCGCCTAGCCGCCGCATGTCGCGGGTTCCGCACTCGTGATCGACGATGCCGGCGGCCATGAAGAGTGACGCCTTGAACGTCGCGTGATTCCCGATGTGAAACACGGCGGCCACCGAGGAACTCGGCGTATCCAGGCCCATCAGGAACATGATGAGACCGAGGTGACTGATGGTCGAATACGCGAGCAGGCCCTTCAGATCGTGCCTGAACATCGCTACGTACGCGCCGAACACCATCGTGACCAGGCCGATGCCGGTCGTCGTGTATTCGAACACGAAGTTGCCGCCGAGCAAGGGATAGAGCCTCGCAAGCAGGAACACGCCGGCCTTCACCATCGTCGCGGAGTGCAGGTACGCCGATACGGGGGTGGGCGCCGCCATGGCCGCAGGCAGCCAGAAGTGGAACGGAAACTGCGCCGATTTGGTGAACGCCCCCAGCAGAATCAGCGCGAGGGCGATGTTGAAACGAGGATGATCCCGGATCGCCTCGCGCGCCGTGAACCAGGCGGAGAGCTCGAAACTCCCCGCAATGTCGCCGATGAGCAGGGCTCCGGCCAACAGGGCGAGCCCGCCGCCGCCGGTCACGGCGAAGGCCATGCGCGCGCCCTGCCTGGCGAGGGGGCTGTGGGTCCAGAATCCGATCAACAGGAAGGAGGAGAGGCTCGTCAGCTCCCAGCACATCACCAACAGCAGCGCGTTCTCGGAGAGGACGATGCCCAGCATCGCGGTCATGAACAGCATCAGTAGCGCGTACAACCGGCCGATTC
Source organism: Nitrospira sp. (assembly GCA_047150005.1). GTDB lineage: Bacteria > Nitrospirota > Nitrospiria > Nitrospirales > Nitrospiraceae > Nitrospira_C. The sequence goes on from AP038806.1 coordinate 1,169,789, forward strand.
GATCCTGCGGAGACAGGTAATAGCGCGCATAGAGAATGACCAGCAGCCCGATGCCGAGAATGAGCAGCGCGAAGAAGAGGCCCAGCGCGTCGAGCCTGAACGAAAGATTCAGGCCGAGTTGCGGCAGCCACGGCCAACTCACGAGCATCCGTTCGCCCGTCAGGACCGCGGGCGCTTCACCGACCAGCAGCGCAAGACTGGCGATGGTCGGCACGGCGGCGGCCCAGGCGGCGGCCGTGAAGCCCCGGCGCTGCATAAGGAGCGCGCCGGCGCCGCCGACCATGAACGGGAGGAGCATGATGATCGGCAAGGTCACGTCAGCGGATGTCCTGCGTTATAGAAATGGTCCAACGACACCGGTTCTCGCCCGGTACCTGTGTACGTGTATATCATGTTGAACGGGAAACTGTTCAAACGGCCGCCTGTCAGATCTGTCGGATCAAGGCGGACATCTCCGAATGTCCGCGGTACACGGAACGTGTCAGGTGAAGAGGCTGAACCAGCAGGTCGAGGTGGGTGGCGTCCAACGGTGGTGAAGATCAAGAGGCGGACCTGTGTCTCTTCCAAGCCGGCCATTCGAGCCATGGACGAGCATGCTCACTTCAGACGTTCCTCCACGGCACTCCAGCTGATGTTTGAAAAGAACGCGTCGATGTACTTGCCCCGCTCCGACGGCTTGTAATCGATGATGAAGGCATGCTCCCACACATCCATCACCAGCAGGGGAACAAAGCCGGCCACGTTGCCCACTTCATGCAGCGTGATCCAGTGGTTCGAGAGCAGGCCGTTCATCGGATTCTGATAGCAGATCGCCCACCCGACCCCGCGCATCTTCCCGACGCTGGCGAAGTCCGCCTTCCAGATGTCATAGCTCCCGAAGCTGGACACCGCGGCGTGCACGAATGCGGAGTGTCGCTCGGGATCGCCGGAGCCGTGTTTCGTCATGTTGCCGAAGTAATATTCGTGCAGCACCATGCCGTTGTACTCAAACCCGAACCGCCGCTTGAGTTCCGAGTAGGCCGGCATCTCTTCCTGGTCCACTTTCCCATCCTGTAAAAACCCCATGATGTGCTCTGTCAGTCGGTTGGTCTCCTTGACATAGCCCCCATACAGCCTGAAATGGGTCTCCAGTGTCTGATCGGAGATGCCCTTCAGCCCGCTTAAATCAAACTGTTTCGCGTGGTAAGGCTCCCTTGCTGACATGTTGCTCTCCTCGATGGTAAGGGCTAGAAATTAGGGCTTCGGATGCGCTGCAACTTCTGCGGATGCCGCCCGATGGCCGCCACCTCGCGGCCGCGATCCAGGGCTTCCTTCAGGGCCTCGCGGAGTGTTGGCGCGCGTCCTGCGGAACAGCCCTGGCGCAGGCGAGCGCACCAGCACGAAGAACAACGGAACGAAAAAGATCGCGAGAAAGGTTGCGGCGATCATCCCACCGAACACACCGGTCCCGATCGAATGGCGGCTGGCCGCTCCGGCGCCGCCGGCGATCAGCAACGGCGCGACGCCGAGAATAAACGCCAAGGAGGTCATCAGAATCGGGCGGAAGCGCAGCCGCGCGGCCTCGAGGGCGGCATCGGCCAACGGCACCCCATGCAGGTACCGCTGGTTGGCGAATTCCACGATCAGGATGGCGTTCTTGGCCGCGAGTCCGATGAGCGTGACCAAGCCGATCTGAAAATAGATATCGTTGGTCAGACCGGCAAGCCACACCGCCGACAAGGCGCCGAGCACGCCGAACGGCACGGCCAGAATGACGGCAAACGGCACCTTCCAACTTTCGTACTGCGCTGCGAGCACGAGGAACACCATGAGCAATCCGAAACCGAACGCGACGACCGACTGCGCGCCGGCATTGCGCTCTTGATACGAGATTCCGCTCCAATCGACGTCGAATCCTCTGGGAATCAAGACCTCCTGCGCCGCTCGCTCCAAGGCGTCGAGCGCTTGTCCTGAGCTGTACCCCGGCGCCGCGGAGCCGAGGACGAGGGCGGTATTGAATCCGTTGAAATGCGTGACCGGATCAGGCCCGCTGGTGTAGGTCGTCGTGACGACCGTGTCGAGCGGAATCATGGCCTGGCGCTGGCCGTTCACCGCCCGCACGTAAATTTTGGCGATGTCGGCGGGGCGGGAACGATACTGCGGCTCCGCTTCGGTCTGCACCCGGTAGACGCGGCCGAACTTCACGAAATCGTTCACATAGAGGTTACCGAAATAGGCTTGGAGCGTGTCGAAGACTTCGGAGATCGGCACCCCCAGCGTCTTGGCCCGTTCCCGGTTCACTTTGGCATACACGCGCGGCGCGCTCACGCGGAAACTGGTGCTGACGGCGCCGATCGCCGGGTCCTGTCTCGCCCTGGCGACGAATTCCTGCGCCACGGCGCCGAACTTCGTAAAGTCGCCGCCGCCGGGATCTTGCAGCTGGACGGAGAATCCCCCTGTGGCCCCGAGCCCGCGGATCGAAGGCGCATTGAAGGCCAGAACCAGGGCGCCCGGAATCGTCGCAAATTCCCTGAAGGCGCCGCCGATGAGCGCCTTCACATGGTCCTGCCGGCCTTTCCTCTCATCCCAATGTTTGAGCGGTGTGAACATCGTGGCCGTGTTGGTGCCCCGCGTGTTGAAGACGAAGTTCTGTCCCGACAGGGTTTGCGTCCCGTAAATCGCCGGCAGCGTTTGGTAGTATTGCTCGACCCTGTCCAGGACGGCGTCCGTCCGTTTTTTCGACGCGCCGTCGGGAAGCTGCGCAATCGTGATGAAGTATCCTTGATCTTCGTCGGGCAGAAACGCCATCGGGATCGCCCGAAAGAGACCTCCCGCAAACGCGAGAACCACGCCGAACAACGCGAGCGAGAGGAGCGCATGCCTCAACATAAGGCCGACACCGTTTGCATAGTGATGCTGGGTCCAATCGAAGAACCGGTTGAAAAGCCCGAACACTCCTCTGCCCTGGTCGTGACGGGGCTTGAGCACCAGCGCGCAGAGCGCAGGGCTGAGCGTCAGCGCGACGAAGCCTGAAATCGCCACGGACACGGCGATCGTAATGGCGAACTGCTTGTACAACTGGCCGGTGATCCCGCCGAGAAAGCCCACCGGCACGAACACAGCGCAGAGAATGAGCACGATCGCGATCACCGGTCCGGCCACTTCACCCATCGCCTTCTTGGCGGCTTCGTTCGGCGACAACCCCTGCTCCATATGGCGCTCTACATTTTCCACGACCACAATGGCGTCGTCGACCACGATGCCGATGGCGAGCACCAGGCCGAAGAGTGTCAGGGTGTTGATCGAGAAACCCAAGGCCGCCATCCCCGCAAACGTGCCGATCAGTGAGACCGGCACGGCCAGCGCCGGAATCAAGGTAGCTCGCCAGCTCTGCAGAAACAGATAGACGACACCAACGACCAGAATCATCGCTTCCAGCAGCGTCTTTACGACTTCCTTGATCGACACCTCGACAAAACGCGTCGTGTCGTACGGGATGTCGTAGGTGACGCCCGGCGGAAAGATTCTCGTGAGGCGATCCATTTCAGCCCTCACCGCCTTCACGGTGTCGAGCGCATTGGCTCCCGGAGAGAGAAAGGTGAGGAGCAGCGCGGTGGGCTTGCGGTTATACCGGCCCTCCAGGACATAGGATTGCGCGCCCAGCTCCACCCGCGCCACGTCCTTGAGACGGACCATCGAGCCGTCCGGCAGAGCCCGGACGATCATGTCTTCGAATTCACGCACTTCGGACATGCGGCCTTCCGTGATCAGTGGAAGGGTCAGCTCGGTGGCGGCCGCCATCGGCTCACGTCCGATGGTGCCGGCGGGAAAATCGCGGTTCTGCTCGCGCACCACGTTGGCGATATCGGTCGGCGTCAGTGCCAACTGGGCCATGCGTACCGGGTCGAGGATGAGACGCATGCTGTAGTTCTGCTGGCCGAACACCAGGGCATCGCCGACGCCCGGGAGACGCTTGATGTTGTCGAGGATCCGCAGAATGGCGAAGTTGGACAGGAAGAATGCGTCCTGCTGAGGGTCGTCGGATTGCAGCACCATCACGGCCAGGAGATCCGGCGACATCTTTTTCACGGTGATTCCCTGGCGGACGACCTCCGGCGGCAACTGCGGTTCCGCAAGCTTCTGGCGATTCTGGGTCTGGACCTGCGCAATATCCACATCGGTCCCGATCTGGAAGGTGAGGCGAAGGCTCACGTGGCCGTCGTTCGTACTGGTTGAATCGAAGTACAAGAGATTGTCGATGCCGGGCAGCTGTAATTCGATCGGCCGCGCCACGGACTCGGCCGCGACTTCCGCACTGGCGCCGGGATAGTCGGCTTCGATCTGGACGACGGGTGGAGTGATTTCAGGGAATTGCGCGATCGGGAGCGTCCGCATGGCTACGAGCCCGATCACAACGATGACGATGGAAAGGACCGACGCAAAGACCGGTCGGTCGATAAAAAAGCTGAAGTTCATTTCGGCTTGTCCGCGCCGGCGGCGACGGGCGCCGGAACGGCATCGGTCGTCGCCGAGGAAACAGGCACGGCCTTGACCTGGGCTCCCGGCAGGATCCGCTGGAACCCATCTACGATCACCCGCTCTCCTGCATGGAGCCCTTCTTCAATGAGCCAGCGATCCCCTTCCCAATCGGCTGCCTTCACGTCCCGGACTTCCACCTTGTCGTCCTTGCCGACAACATAAACCACCGCGCCCTTCGGCCCTTGCTGGACCGCCCGCTGCGGAACAAGGATGGAATTGGGTTTCGACACCCCGTGGAAACGCACAGTGACGAACTGGCCCGGCATCAAAACCCGGTCGGGATTCGGGAAAACCACCCGCGCCTGCCGCGAGCCTGTCTCCGATCGCAAACTCACGTCAGCAAAATCCAACTTGCCCTCGTGGGGATAGGTCGTACCGTCCACGAAAATGATCGTGCCCGTCAGGTGATAGATGCCTGGATGTTGGATCCGTTGGGACAGGATGTCCCGCCGCCGCTTGAGGAGAAAACTTTCCGGCGCGCTCACGATCACGTACATCGGATCGACCTGATGGATCACGGTCAGCAGGTCCGTCTGGGCGGTGACCAATCGTCCTTGATAAGAGCGGGTCCGCTCGATCAGGCCGTCGACAGGGGCCGTGATGAGCGTGTTGTCGAGATCGAATTGCGCTCGGACGAGATCCCCCTTTGCCGCCTCCAGCGCCGCCTTGGCGGCGAGATCTTCGGCGATCGCGTCATCCACGTCTTTCTGACTGACGGCCTGTTCGACGAGCAACGGTTTGACCCGCTTCATATTCTGCTTGGCTTGCACGAGCCTCGCTTCCGCTTGCGCGACTCTGCCTTTCGCGCTGACGAAGGCCGCCTTGAACGGGACGGGATCTATCTCATAGAGTTGATCGCCTTCCTTGACGTCGCGCCCTTCGGAGAAGAAGCGCCGTTTGATGATGCCCGTGACTTGGGAACGAATCTCGACGATGCTCGATGCCTCGGCTTGCCCGATGAATTCCGGCTCATCGGGCACAGTCTGAAGACTGACCTCGACGATCTCTACCTCCGGCAGTTGACGCGCGGAGGAAGACCCGGCTTCACCTTTGCAGGCACACAGGCTTGCTCCGATCATGAGAAGCAGCGCGCCGATCGAGGGTCTCCGCACAATGCCTTCGATCATGACGAGGTTCTTCCTACCTGTCCCAGGCTCATGCCGCACGATCGAGTCTCCAATTCTTGCCCCATCATGGCGCTTTATCGGTTTTCTCTGCAACTACCTTTCGTGGCAGGTTCCTCCTTCGGTTTCACCGATTCAAACTTCGCGCGCCGGAGATCCGGCTCCACGGGGTGCAGCGGCGTGAGGAGTTGGACGCGCGGCGGGATGCCTCCTCGAGTTCCGCATCGTTCGCGAGGGACAACTCTCCCGCGAGCATTTTTTCTTTTTGCGTTCTGCCGTCGTCCTGATCGATCTGTGACATGCGGGCTCGGTCCCAATGACTCTCTGCTGCGGAACTCCTCGCCGCCAAGTCGTGTTTCAATTTGGCCGTCATGCCGCCAGACGCACAATCGGTTTGATGGTGACGCCTTTCTCGCTGTCTTCGGCCGCCTGGTTGATCTGGTCGAGACTGTAGAACTTGACCAGCCTGTCGAACGGAAAGCGGCCCTGCATGTAGAGATCCACCAGACTCGGGATGGAAGAGATGCAGCAGCACATTCCCAATGAGCAGGTTGAGCAATGTCCAGATGACGGCGGCAAGGCTGTACCAGAGGGAGACATAAAACCGGGCGGCCCGCCGGCGAAAGATCGTGCCGAGCACTTGAACCGCGATGCCGAGGAACACCGCATAACGCAAAACGTTGAGGGGCCACTCGAACTCGGCGTTCTCCACGCCGATCACGTACCCCATGAGTAAGGAGGCCGAGCCCAGCACGAGAAAGGCGTTCCACATCCACAGAAGAGGCCATCCCCACTCGGGCTTATACAGCGGGACTCCGCAGAGCCGGGGAACAAAGTAGAACCTATCTCAAAATTGCTTTAGGAGCATGGTAATCGATGCGAGCTGCACAAACCCCAGGAAGTTTGAGGCGTAATATTCCCAACGTACGAGTAACCGCCGCTTCCATTGGAGCCACGCAAAGAACCGTTCGACGAGCCAGCGGCGTTGGTACCGGCGCAAGTGGCGCCCGTCCTGGGTCTTGAGTTTGCGGGTGGACCGGTGCGGCGCGATCAGGTTCACGCCGCCTTGCTTGAGGTCGTCATCGAGCCCATCGCTGTCATAGGCCCGATCGCCGATGAGATGCTCGGGCTTGGCCTCCAGCATGTAGAAGTCGAAACTGAGTTGGACCAATGTGACCTCATGATGATTGGCCGCGTGCGTACTGACCGAGAGCGGCAACCCATGACGATCCACAATCGCCAGGATCTTCACGCCTTTGCCGCGTTTCGTGAGCCCCACCGCGTCGCCCCCGCCCTTGGCGGCCGCGAACGTCGCGTCGATGAAACTCTCGCGCTCGTCGATGGCGCCCTCGTCGCGCAGCGTATTCGCCAACTGCGTGAGAATCTCGCGCAGCACCTCGCGTTCGCACCACTGCTGAAATCGGCGATGAACCGTTTTGTAGTTGGGATAGCACTGCGGCAGCATGTGCCACTGCGCCCCGGTGTTCAGAATCCACAGCACGGCCTCCAAGACCGCGCGGGCGGGCACGGGTTTGCGGCCGGGCCGGCCTTCGGGAATGTGTTCCTCGGGAAAATGTTCCCGAATCCGCTCCCATTGGTCGTCGCGCAGGCGCAACATGCGGGCGCATTATAGGCACTTTTCTGATGAGCACAACCATTTTGAGATAGGTTCTAGTAGAGGAGGCCGATGAACGCGGTCGTGAACGACCCGAAAATCACGCCGTTGGTATGGACTGGGCGCAACCGCCCGAAGGTGAGAAACGAGGCGCCACCCAGAAACTCAGGATTATGGAGCTGGATCGAAACCAGCACGCCGACGAAGGGGAAAAACGTCAGCCAGACCAGCCCCCACTTGGCCCAAGCTTGCACGAGGGAGTTGTCCAGTGGATCTGTCTCTCCCACCGACACCCCCCTCGTTGACTGATTCGACCGGAGAAAGCGACGGCCGATGCCTGAGGCATCGGCCGTCGCCACAACCCGCGCACTCCTATCTCACCTCACTCAGAAAGACGGCAATCCTGCGGACGATTGATGTGGACGTACACGGCTTGTTATTGCGCTTTTCTCACATCGATCACCGTTCCCTCTTCGTTCAGCTCCACAACAATGTTGGACCCGTCCGCGATCGGCTTGGTCTTGATTTCCATCCGCTCCAATGGGAATTCTTTCACTCCTTCCGGCGTGGAAAGCTTGACGATATTCTTATTCGGCCCTGTGCGGATCAGCTTGCCAAAAATCAGGCGGTGCGTCCCGGACGTGGCCTTGTCTTTTCCATGTGCGTCAATGACCATGCCCTCTTCATTGATCCAGAGCGAGACGTGGTCGCCGACTGCCGCATCAGCTGGAGCGTACTTCCTCATGAGCTTGTACTGGGCGGCCGGCGTCTTGACGTAGACCAATGACGCATCCAACTTGGTGACCGTTCCATCGACTTGAATGACATACCCGGGCTTCGTGCGCGGGTGCTCGTCGAATTCCATCTCGACAGTGAACTTGTGAATATCGATGACTTTCCCCGCTTCGTTCACCTCGATCGTCACCGGTGCGCCTTCGTCGAATTGTGAGAGCTTCGATCGGCCTGTTTGCACGTCGAAATTCTTCTCTCCTCCCGGCGTCCAGAGCTTGATCTCCTTCTTGTCAGGGGAGGTATACACCAGGTTCCCGGTGACAAAGTGGTGCGAATGGGACTTGTCGCCCTTGCGATGAATGTCGATGACGGCATTGTTTTCACTCACCTGCATTTCGACTTCTTCGCCGACCTCGAGTCCCTTGGGTGTTACGCTTGAAGCCACCGTCATGGATCCCCAGGAAGTTTTCACGGTGACAAGACCCGATTGGACCTTCGAGACCACACCGCTGACCTTCATGTGCGTCGCCTTCCGTGGCTGTCCACCTTCCTGGGCAAAGCCCTGAGGCGCCGCGGTGAGCAAACTCACCATCACCACACCGAGAACCATCATCATGCTACGCATCAACCTGCTCCTCTTTTTCCTGTGGGTAGATACTTCCAGCGGCCGGTTCACGTTGGCATTCACATTACCCTCCTGGCTATAAGGTTAAAACTCAGCGCCCGTTCCGGCCTCCGATGGGATGGCCGTGATCATAAATCCTCGAGCCGACAATGTCACTGTCAAAAATGACAGGTCCTGTGGATAACCTACGGTGCCTTTTGGCGTCTAGGTGTCTCTGTCAGCACGCTCCAAATTGCTCCTGGAGGAGTGTTGATCAGGATTTCGATAGCGAGATCCTTCATCCAAGCCAACGAGGGTTAACCGAACTTGTGCGAACCGTACTCCCCAGCTTCGACGCCGCAATCCGCAAAGACTTCGAGTCCCTATCTTGATGGGCTTTGGGCGACCTTCGCTATGTGTGAGTCAGCCAAGCACTGAATTCAACCACGAGCCAGCGCGACCACATCGATCTCATAGCGCGCCTCGTGGCTGTTCGGATCCAAATATGGCGGGGTAATCGACACTCGCATCGTGTTTTCAGCTGAGGCAGGGAACAGGTTCTTATTCGCCGAAGACGCACTCGACGGACTGTGCGCTTCTCTCCGTTCACTCTCTGAGACCACAGCCGTCTCTCAGATCGCGCCTAGAGTCGATCGCCCGCGGCTTCTGGTTGGTACAAAATCTCTTCAATGCGAAGCTTCCTGACCCCACCTGGGACGGACCATTCCACCGTATCGCCGACACGGTAACCGAGAATGGCGGTGCCGATCGGCGCCAAAATGGAAATCTTACGCTGTTCCACATTCGCCTGGGACGGAAACACGATGGTGTAGACCTGTTCCTCCTTCGTCTCGGCATCGATCAGACGCACCCGTGAGTTCATGGTGACGACATCGGGAGGGACCGCCGCGGGCTTTACGATATGCGCGCGATCCAGCTCGCCTTGGAGCGCTTCCAGCAATGGTCGGTCCCGCTCGGCAAAACTGATGCCGACTTGAAGCAGTTCCTTCAATCTGGTCAGATCATAGTCCGTGATGTAAATGTCGCGCGGATCCATATCCCCCTCCCTATCGATCCTTCGGTCAATCCACGGTCAGCGGCATGACACGACGATGACCTGGCTCAAACCTCGGGCTCTTGACCGTGAGTACAGGACACGACGCCTGCCGGACAACCGCTTCGGCCACACTGCCGAAGAACAACCGAGCCCATCTTGGACGTCCATGCGTGCCCATCACGATCAGGTCGCATCCCTGCTCCTTTGCACAGTCAATGATCGAGACCGCCGGTATACCGCCACGAAGCATCGTCCGGGTCGCCAGGCCAAACGAGCTCACCAATGCTGCGAGCTGATCCAATTGCGCCCGCCAATGCACCCACTTCTGCCACTTTGCTTCCACAGAGTGTTCGGGTTCCGCACCATAGTAAATTGGTTCAAGGACATGGACAAGCGTCATCTTGGCACCGAAATAGTTCGCGATTTGAATGGCATATTCGACGGCATCCAGGGACGGGCTAGAAAAATCCAGTGCTGCCATCACGTGTTGAATGGACGGTGTCTGGCAGGTTTCTGGACGCGCCGGAATCGCCAGGACAGGGCATGGCGCGTCTTTGATGACACGTTCCGCTGTGCTGCCAAGCAGGATCATGTCTAAGGCGGTGCGCCCGCTTGTTCCGACCACGACCACCTCAGCGCCGATGTCTTGGGCCGCTTTCTTGATCTGTTCACTCGGGATGCCGACCATCTGCCGCACCTCCACACCGGTCAGTCCACTGTGCGTCAGTTGCTGCTCAATGGCCGCTAGTTGTCTTTCGCCCTCCTTCTGCATTTGCTCCAGGTACGTGGTAGCCGCCTGTGAGCCGAACAAGAGTGGGCTTGGGCTTTCTAGCACATGAAGAACACAGACCTTGGCTTCATTAGCCTTGGCCAGAAACACAGCATACTCCTGAGCTCTGCTCGCACAGTCTGAAAAATCCGTGGCAAAAACGATCTGCTTCATCATGGATCGGATCACCGATCATTCTCCTAAGGAGATCCCGCGACCATTGGAGAGACCGTTAGCCGACGCGCGCGTTCGACCGCGCACCGACTTTACGGGGTTTCATGCGTCTGCGCTGTACGCTTCGGCGCACGGCCCGCTCCACCCCTGCAAGGGCGCGACGGAACGCCACATCAATGAACGCGTTCCTCGCTTCGACAAGCACGCTCGGAAGATTGCTCAGAACCACTTTGATCCGGCAGAGTTGGTCGATGCCGCCGCGCGGACCGTTGACATCCTTCACACGGACGGTGACCCGCTCGATGGACTGCGCATACTTTCCAAGCATCCTGCTGAGCTTTTGTCGGATGTACCTTCGTGCGTCCTTATTCAGGTTGGCCCTTAACACGCGAATGTGAGCGGGAACCACTTCCGCACGGCCGGACTCCCGCTTGAGCGCTTTCGGAATCCAGCCTGGAAAGGGCGAACGCATCGGGACCCCCTTGTACGCCAATGGCCGTACCCACTCTAGTCACGGGAATCTATTCTACTACTAGGAAGGCTTCTAGATCACCAGACGTCACGCACACACATCCGTCGCGTCCTGGACCGTGACGCGCCTTGACGTTGAAGGCGGACCAGCTCTCTCCTTTTCACTGCTGATGGTTTGCTCAACGCACTCCTGCGCCAAATCGGCGTCGAAGGCTGATGAACTTGCTGTTCTTAGACGCTCCTTCCTCTCTCTGAAGAGGTCATGATGAACGTTCATCATGACGATGGGCATTCGGCGAGCAGGCTTAGGGATCGATGCCCATCCCCACCCCAAGCCCGATCCTCGCTCGCAACAGATCATGACGCATGACCGAGTAAAGGACTTTGCCGTCCTTTTCGACGGGCAGGCTCAGCACGTGATGCTCCTCCATCATCTTGGCGGCCTGAGAAATCGGCGTGCTGTCGGACACCGTGAGGCGCACCTCTCGCATGATGTCCTTGGCCTGCAGCTTGCTCAAATCCTTGCCGTTGTCCAATGCCCGCATGATGTCGAACTCGTTAATGAAACCCAAATATTTCATTCGCTCGTCCACTACCGGGGCTCCGGCTGTATGCGTCGCCAGCAAGTCCAACGCGACCATCACCCCATTGCGATCTTCCTTAAACCACAGCGCGTTCGTCGCGTCGATCTGTCCGATCGTCGTGAAGCCTCCAACGGGAACTCCCGGTTTATTGAGTATGTTCATTTCTCCTCCTTGCGCCTTGTTATTAGAGATTTTTTCTCACTCGAACAACCTTCCCCCACACAACGTCCGGTTCCGCCAAGGGAATGTCTTCATATTCCCAATTGAGCGGATGAAGTATTCGTTGACCATCAACGGCTTTCACTTGTCGAAGTACAGTCGATGCCGTGCCATCATCACGGCGAGTCACGACGATATGATCTCGGGATGTCCACTTCGCGTCGGGGTTTACGAAGATCATTTCTCCCTTGCGAAAGAGCGGCTCCATCGAGTCGTCTGGTACTTTCAAGGCGAAGGTCCGGCTGCCTGACACGTCAGTGGCTTCGACCACGGCTTCGGCGTGCATGAGAGCGGGAACGCCGCTCCCGTTCGTTATCTGTCCCATCTGCTGCCAACTCATGAGTGGGATGTTTCGAATGCGACCGGCAGCGGAATGAGACGTCCGATACGTCGATTCGCCGCTCCGCAGGAAATCGACATCCATTCGAAAGTACCTCCCAAACTTTTGCCAGATGGTGCGGACCTTCGGATCCTTGCCTCTAAGGATGCCCATGATGGTACCCAGAGAGACTCCGACAGCCGACGCGACTTCCTCTTCTGTCATCCCTTCACATAGCTCTCGATGAAGCAAGCTTTTGAGACTCATCGTCATCTCGCTCCCAACGCCGGTTGTTCATGCGCTTCGTTTCCCGCCGAGACCTTGATCACTCATGTAAGAAGACTCTAGCGTTCCCGCATGAATGTTTCCTGAAGCGAAGGTGAAGATTTTTTCATCTACCTGTGCAGGAGTGGAAACATTGTCCCCGACGCATCACGCAGTTGCATCGCTCTATCGAGACCTGATTAGATGGACTCGGCCAAAAAGAACCCGTGACCGACCGTTTTTCTTGAGGTAGCGGATGCGAATTCTGGTGATCGAGGACGACGCGGATCTTGCTCAGTTCATCTCAAAAGGGTTGAAGGAAGAGCGTTATGCTGTGGATGTCGCGCCCGATGGGGAAGAAGGGTTAGCCCTCGCCCTGGCGAATCCTTATGACCTGCTGATCGTCGATATCATGCTGCCCAAGCTCGATGGTCTTACGGTCTGTCGGCGGCTGCGCACCGCCGGAAATCGGGTTCCTGTGTTACTGATGACGGCGCGCAACACCGTGGAAGACAAAGTATCGGGCTTCGACATGGGGGCGGACCAATTTCTGACAAAGCCGTTTGCGTTCCCCGAACTGCTCGCCCGGATTCGCGCGTTGCTGCGCCGGGGATATCCGCAATTAGAGCTGACTCATCTGAAGGTCGCCGATCTGAACCTGGATCTGGTCTCCCGCCGCGTTTGGCGCGCAGGGAAGGAAATCGTGCTGACGAACAAGGAGTTTGCGCTGTTGGAGTATCTGCTTCGGAACCGCAACCGGGTCCTGACTCGAACGTCCATCATTGATCATGTGTGGGGTCTCACGCACGACCCCATGACGAACATCGTGGACGTACACATCCGGGCGTTGAGGGCAAAGATCGATCGCCATTCCTCTCCTTCGTTGATCACGACCGTCCGTGGCGTGGGATACATGTTGGAGGAACCGGAATGAAATCATTTCGGGTGCAGGTCCGCTCCTCCCTTCTCCTGCTCATTACGGTGGTGCTGCTCGTCTCCAACCTTGTGATCTATCTGGGACTTCAAGCGCTGCTGCAAAAGTACGTCGATGGTCGATTGCTGGGATTGGGTCAGACGTTGGGCACACTGATCGAAGAGCAGCCTGAGTTGCTGTTGAAATCAGAAAGCGCATTGGTCTCGACGCCGAGTGACCGATTAGACGACGAGCGAAATCAAGAGCTACCTGAGGTTTCTCATTCGATTCGAGTGCTCGACCTCGATGGAACAATACGATGGAAAGCCGCAGGCGCCATGGCAGGCCCGTCAGTGCCCAGAGAAGTGCTTGAGCAGGGCAAGGCGGGTCACATTGCCTATGAATCGATCACAACGTCCACCGGGACGAGCGTGCGCCGAATCCTCGTGCCTGTGAGAGAGCACGGCGATGTGCGCTATCTATTGCAAGCCGAAGCCTCATTGGCACTGGCCGACCGGACGCTGAAGGGCTTGTTGGGCCTCTTGGTTGCGAGTTCGATGGCCATGATCGTCGTGGCGTGGTTCGGCAGTGATTGGTTGGCGCGGAACATGTTGGGGACCATTGAGGCGTTGAGCCGCACGGCAGGACGAGTCTCGGAGTCCTCGTTTCACGATCGGCTCAAGCTGGATGCGCCCTACAGTGAGTTCCAGCAGTTGGCGTATGCGTTCAATTCGATGTTGGATCGACTGCAGAAGGCGTACGAGACCGAGCGCCATTTTGTCGACTATGCCGCCCACGAGATGCAGACCCCGCTCACGATCCTCCGCGGCAATTTGGAGCTGGCCCTGCAAAAAGGTCGAAGCGCTGAAGACTATCGTGAAGTTCTCGTGTCGAATCTGAACCAAGTCGAACGGTTGATCAGGTTGACGAAGGCCTTGCTGACTCTGGCGCGGTTTACCAGCGGACGCCCTCCCATGCATGTGGGGCCTGTCAAACTCGAGCCTCTCCTGCGTGAGTTGGTAGAGGATTTGTCTCTCCTCGCCGCGGACCGCGACATTCGCTTGGCACTGGAAGCCGAGTCGGCTCCGTTAGTCCTCGGGGACGAACTCGGGCTTAAGCAACTCATGATCAACCTCCTCGACAATGCGCTTCGCCATACCGATTCAGGAGGGCTTGTCACCGTGCGCTTGGAGTCATCGGGCAATGACGTCACGGTCAGCGTTCAGGACAACGGCCATGGTATTGATCCGAAACATCTTCCCCATCTCTTTGACCGATTTTATCGAGCTGCGAGCGGGACCGCGAGAAATTCAGAAGGCACCGGTCTTGGCCTTCCAATCGCCAAAGAAATCGTCACCGCTCATCACGGAACGATTACAGTAGACAGTGAGCTTGGCAAAGGATCAACTTTTACAGTTACCCTGCACCGGATGAAGCTACTCAATCCCCAACCCAGGAAGCATTGATCCGCGCATGCGGACGTCTGTGCCGTCTGTCCCCGCCGTATCGATTTCGCAATCTTCATTGAGCCTGTCATCCCACGTCACCGATCCCCTCGCTTCGCACTAAGGCCGTGTTGTTTGCGAACATCGTCGTACTCATGAAGAAATCTTCACGACCTGTTCGCAACGGCGGAATGCTCCTGGTCGTCACGTGGGCTCTGAACTCCGTTCGGTAGGCGTTTCCGACAAACAAGACATGGGAAGAATAGTTATGAAGAAGTCTTCATGATCAGTTCATGGACCGATCATGTGGCGGGGCTACAGTGAGAGAGGTCTAAAGTCTAACGCGCGAGGACGAAAGGCAAGGATTTATGGCAGGTGCGACGCAGAAGGCACAACCTTTCCTGCAGAACCACAATCGCCCGTCCGTCCAAAGCATGCGCGCAGGCACACGACACAAGTACCCTGTGAGCACGGCGGTGTCGGGTGAGGCCGCATAATCCACCCCGCGAGACAGAGAGAGCGAATCGTCACAGAACACCGTTTGAGGGCGATGAGGAGAAGAGAATGGAACAAGGGAATAGACATGGAAACCTATGGTCGATTGTTCTGGCCGGCGGTGACGGGTTGCGAATGAAGGAGTTCATTAAACGCCGGCTGGGTTATGAAAAGCCAAAACAATACTGCGCATTCACCGGTAAGCGTTCGATGTTTCAGCACACCCTCGACCGCGCAGCCAAATTAACTCCATGGGAACGAGTGGTCGTGGTGGCAGCCAGACACCACCAAGACGAAGTTTGGTCTCAACTCGATGGCCGACCGGCCGGCATGGTCTTGTTGCAACCGAAGAACATGGACACAGCGGCCGGTATTTTTCTACCGCTGACGTTCATCCTGGCGCGCGATCCGCAGGCGACGGCGATGATCTATCCATCTGATCATTTCATTCACCCGGAGGACCAGTTTGTGTCCGCCGTTGGCCATGCCGTGTGGGGAAGCATACGACTTGGCGGACGACCAGTTCTCCTTGCGGCGAAACCTGACAGTCTGGAGCTCGAGTATGGGTGGATCAAGCCGGGAAGGTTTTTGGGCTGGACGGGTAAGGCCTCTGTCCAGGCGGTCGACAGGTTCTATGAAAAGCCCGACGAGGCCACTGCTCGTGAAGCCAGGGAAAACGGCAGCCTGTGGAACACGATGATCCTTGCAGCAAAGGCAAGAGAGCTTTGGAGTTTGGGGTGGAAATGTTTCCCGGAGATGATGGAGCTTTTCGAACGGCTGAAAGAGGCGATCGACACCGCTGAAGAACTGCGGGTCCTAGACGCAATTTACGAAGCGATGCCGCGTCGGAACTTCTCCTCGCACCTGCTCCAATGCGTACCGAGTCACCTGTCCGTCATGGAGATGCGTGACATCCTGTGGAGTGATTGGGGCCACCCCAGGCGGATCGCGGACACGTTGGACAAGATCGGCAAGCAGCCGGCTTTTGCAGAGGAACACCTCCCCTTTCTCTATCAAGGGTAAGGAAAAAGCACGGCACTCGTCGAAATCTGCGACATCGTCAATGGGCCGATGAAAACAAGGTGACCGATGCGGCGATTCCACCCAGGTCAAGCGAGAGCCAATGAAAGAAAACACGCAAAAGTGAACACTGAATCGGGAGGGGAACCATGAGCGCTGTCGGCGTACAAACTGGAGGATTGAAGACAATCGGCGACATCGTCGCGACAAACACATTGACGTTTCGCGCACAACAGAATGGGCAAGTCATCGCAGAAGAGTTGTTATCGACCCATGCAGCGGGTGCTCCAGTCGTTGATGCCTGGGGCAAGTATATTGGCTTCATCAATGAGTTTGACGTCCTGAAGGCGCTCGAAGCGGGAAAGGAATTACACAACCTGCTGGCTGAAGACCTCATGCGACTGGGGCCCATTGCCGTGCATGAGTACACCACGATCGCCGATGCTGCGAAAAGAATGGAGGAACGGTGTGTGTTAAACCTTCCGGTCGAGAAGGATGGGAGGGTGGCGTATTCGGTGAGTCGCCATGATCTCCTACGGGCGTGGATTAGACATACTCCCGTCAGATTCCCGTCAGACTAGAACCTATCTCAAAATTGAAAAACCGGCATCCTGAGAAATGCCGCACGTGCACGTCCAGGATGTGAACCGTGGTATTTCCAAGAAATTCCGCACATTGCTCATGCCGCACACCGGTAGTGAGTAGCGGTTCCCTCCTCGATAAACGATTTCGAGATAGGTTCTAGGGTTTCGGCCAGTAGCTGTATCGCACTGGATGCTGTAAATGCATTGAGAAACCATGCTTGGCCAAACCCATGACCGTTACGACCCTCCCGTTGTGTTCTTCTAGGTTCCAATGAATCGTGCGCCGTCGCTCTGGGACGCCTAAGAAGCGATCAAAACGGCGATCTCAAAGGCGCTCGTCAATAAATGGCTTGACCGAGAAGAACCAGCTTGAATGAAGGATCTCAAAGGGATTTGTTCTGCCGGCAGGAGTACGTCATGGGATTCTCATCGGACTTAACACTAACCTTGAAGAAATCGTCGAAATTACAAGAGCCTCAAAATGCAGTCGCCGCGCCCAACCGGAGCGCCAACGAGACGGTGTCCGACTTCATGCGCATGGAGAAGGGTGGGAAGAGACAAAAACAACCTGCGTCCATCGAAACACCCCAACCACTCATTAGCGTCGTCGTGCCGGTCTTCAATGAACAGGATAATGTCCCGCATTTGGTAGAACGACTCACCAACGCACTGGACAGCCTGGGCGACTCCTATGAGGTACTGTTTATTGATGATGGCAGTAAAGATGGCACGTGGATCAGAATTGCAGGTGCCAACGCCCAATATCACCCTCATCTGCGTGGATTCCGGCTGGCACGCCGTTTTGGACATCAAGCTGCACTGCTGGCTGGATTGTCTCGCGCCCGGGGCCAAGCTGTTATTACCATGGATGGCGACCTGCAACACCCGCCCGAGCTCATTCCTGAACTCGTCAAGGCTTGGAAGCAGGGTTCTACAGTAGTCGAGACACGCCGACACTACAATGGACAAACCGGTCGCTTCAAAAGATTATCCTCTGCACTGTTTTACCGGTTCTTTTCCTTCATGTCCGAAATTGATATGGAAGAAGGTCGCTCGGACTTCCGCCTCATTGATCGGCGTGCTCTGGATCACGTATTGGCTTTCCGGCAAAGCGATATCTTCTTGCGTGGCGTGGTCAGTTGGCTTGACTTCCCCTCCACCACAATCGAGTTCGAAGCCGCGAACCGTCTGCATGGAGACAGTAAGTACACGTTGCACAATATGCTGCGTTTTGCGCGTGACGGCATCGTGGCGTTTTCCACGAAGCCGCTAAGGGTCGGCATTGCACTGGGATTGGTAACCAGCGCGCTCGCTTTTGTGGCATTGTGCTATGTCATGGCGCACTATCTACTGGGGCACACCGTGCCAGGGTGGGCCTCCACGCTGGGTCTCCTCGTCTTTCTATTCGGGGTACTATTCGTGATTCTTGGTGTCATCGGTGGATATGTGGGTCTCATATACACCATGCTGCAACACCGGCCGGCTTATGTCATCTATGATGAGATCGATGCGCCTTGCTCGCAGTCCCGACACATAACATGATCCTAGTTGGATTGTGAATTTTCATTTCACCCGATATCTTCTTTCCACAAGCTTGTGTGCGATCTCCGTAGTTCTAAGCTGCTTCGGCCTATATTTGATCAAATTGGCAGACGGTTGGACAACGCCCACATTTGTCGTCGGCGTCGCGTTCTATGGCGTGTGTGCGATTGCTTAGATGATAATCCTTCGCCTCATGCCGTCATCACATGCGTTTCCCGTGGCTGCGGACGCATTAGTGAGAGGAACGATGGTTGTTGGGGCGGTGTTCTTGAGGGAGGTTCTTCATGGCTAACCTTGTCGAACAACAGAGAGAGCATTTTAACGGCATCTCTGAACAATATGTGTTGGCGAGAACGCACCCCAATCATCTGTTGTTAAAAGATCTTATCTGGAGGGAGTTTATAGGACGGAACGCGTGCATTGCTTCTGAGGTGCATCATGTTTTGGAACCCATGTGCGGCATGGCCGAAGGATACAGTATTCTCAATGCAAGTCTCACAACGCACTTCGATTACGTTGGCTTTGATTACAGCGAAACCATGGTGAATTTAGCGCGAAACCACAAACCAGATTTGAATATTGAACGGCATGATGTGACCACGTATCAAGCCGGAGCTCATCGATTTGATCTGATTATCTTGGTCGGCGGGCTTCATCACGTTTATTCTCGCGCACAAGAAGTTCTTATCAAGCTTAGGGATGCTCTGCGGCCGGGCGGCTTTTTTGTGAGCTTTGAACCAACGCATAACAACTGGTTTACCCGACGTATACGGCAGCGCATCTATGAATCACACGATCTATTCGATGCGGACACAGAGCGCGGCTTTGAGTATCGCGATCTTGATCACTACTTCAAGAACGCCGGGTATGTGAAAGTTGACGAAGTATACCCAGGCCTTCTGGCCTACATACTCTATTACAATCCAGATGCATTTCCTGCCCTTAATGTTGGCGGAAAGTCCCTCGTGAAGGGGCTCTTTGCCCTCGACAGGTTATTTTGGAGTGGCTGGATCGGAAGACAACTCACGTTCGCCACAATGAGTATATGGAAGCGAAGCGATGAATAACGCGCCGCGGATTGTTTTAGACAATGAAATAATGAAGCGACGAACGGCTGATGGTCTTGCAGTGATCTTTTCGTTTTTCATCGCATTGTCTTTTGGCTTTTCTTACGGTAACGTTGCAAATCAGGTTTCGTATTACCCACATGCGCTGAATCACCTGTCCCCGGACTTCCTGGCCTACGATTGGCTAGTCCAGGAAACAACCTCCTATCATGTCCGCTTTGAGTGGATCGTGTGGCTCACTCACGCGCTTGGCTCGGTACCGTGGTGGTCTGCCATCCTGAACCTGGTTTTGGTAACCGCCAGCTTTTTTGTCATCTACCGTATCACGTCGGCATTTACCCAACAGTGGGCCTTACTCGCTTTCCTCATTGTCTTGTTGTTTGCGATGATAGATCGCACGCGAACGGTAGGAATGTCGTATTTATTCGAAGAGGGTTTACAGCCCTCAACGTTAGCGACGGTAGCTTGGCTTGCTTCCATACTTTGGTTTTTAATGGGACGAATTCAACTCTCGGGGATTGCCCTTGCGCTTGGAGGCCTATTCCACGCCAACTTTTTGATCCTCGGCATTGGACTATTCGGCTTGGCGCATCTGGCCCTTGGCCGCGACGCATTGTTACCTCGATTGGCTGGTCAGTTGATTCCAAGCCTTCTGATTCTGTCGTTCGACCTGCCGCTCATTTTGGCCTTGTCTAGTGGAGAGGGTTCAGCGGCAGCTCGCACCATTCTCCAACAAATCCGCGCGCCACACCACTACAGTCCAGAAACCTATGTGATGGAATTTTGGACATGGAGCGGATGGATGCTTGCCGGTATTGGTGCGACGCTAAGCATTGACCTTCGGTCGATACGGTTGCCAACATTGAGCCTGTTGGGCAGCATTGCCGCCAGCGTGATCGGCGCCACGTTACTGGCCACACTCGTTTCTGTCCCCACGATCTCACAACTGTACGTCTGGCGCTTGGCACCATTCGGCGTAATTGTGAGTCAGGTGGTCACCGCAAGCCTTGCAGTGCGTGTCACCGGTGGCACTCTATCCCTATTTGATCGACAAAACCCTCTGCCGCATGCCATGGTCGCGCTCGGTAGCCTCTTTGTCTTGCGCGGGTACCTACACGACTCTCAGATAGTGTCCTATCCCATTATGACCATTCTGGGCATGAGTAGCCTGACCGTAGGCCTTGCCCTGCTAATGAGGTATAAACCATCTGCAGTTGGTATTTCGGTTTCGATCTTTGCGGTGGCCACGGTCGGGCTACTCGTTTCTCACTTGCCTAGTCGTGTCAGTGCTGCCTACAGCAGATCCACTTTGTTGAGTCCGCAGGTATTAGGAAAGGAATATGATCTCTACCAATGGGCGCAGAGATCACCGTTAAATAGCAACTTCTTGATTCCGCCGGAATTGGAAGAGTTTCGGCTTTTTGGCGCTCGTGCAATCGTGGTCGACTGGAAGTCGACGCCCATCAAGCCGAGCGAATTAATTGCATGGCACAAACGAGTGGAAGAAGTGGCAGGTCGAACAGTTCGAAACGAAGATGATGCTGTAAAGGGTTACCGCAACCAGTCGCTATCGCAGTTGAGAAAAGCAGCCCTCCACTTTGGCTCCAATTACATTGTTATCGACCGCAAACACCACATTGCGAAAATCGGAGGTGAAGCTCCTCTTTTCGTCTCCGATCATTATGCCGTCTATCCGACCACAGCTCGTTCGGCAGCTCTGAAGCATCTACCGCTCGCTCTTGACAGTGTCGTGATTCTCAGCGGGATCGTCGGCGAGCCAGCTCTTCGAGGAACTCTTTTAAGACCCTTGCCTGGTTGTGTTCCTGATCCGCCGCGCTGTACACGAGCGTAATCCTTCGGAACGAGCTTGCCTGGCCAGGTCATGAAGCATCTCCTCTTCTCATCTCCGTATCTATTTACGGTTTCGGCTGAATGCCGACGTCCATCACCTGGTTTTCTTCGTCCACCAACAGCACGGCGGCATCGCCTTTGGATAACGTGACCAGCCTCGGCTGAATGAGCGGACGCACCTGGTACGACTGCTCCTTGCCATCCTCGGTGCGAATGACGATCGCATTGTCCTTCAAGGGCTTCAGGATCACACCCGAGACCTGGGCGAGGTTTCCCTTGAGAGGCGATTTGTGTTGTCCGAGTTCGGCCGATCGATGAACTGATTCCACGCTCCCCATCGTGACGTCGACGATCTTATCCAACTCGTCGATGAGAAAAACGACATCCGCCCCAACGGGCGTCGAAGCCACCTTGCTTTTCGCGACCGGTCGTATGAGGTGAGACTCTTCTTCCCCATCCGTCGTGCGAATGACCGCCTTATCGGATCCGGTCGGCATCGGTTCGGCGAGTCGCCCGCGCACCACACGGTGGTGGCCGGCCTCGCCGGCTTTGTGCACATCGACCAGCAAATTCTGCTCATTGACGGTGATCTCAACCAGGTCTCCTTTTTTCAAGTCCTCCAATCCCTTGGCTTTTCGTACGTTCATCGGGAGATACCGAGGCTCTCCCTCGCTCATATGGATTCTTGCCTGATCGCTTCTGATTTCCTCGACCGTGCCAAGCAACACCCGGTCTCCGGAAAGCAGCTGCGGCTGAGCCTGCTTGACATCAGACGCAGCGCCGGCAATTGCAGTTGCTGAGAGCCACCAGACGCATAACATAACAAGTCGCCATGTGCTGTTTCGTGTCCTCATAATGTCCTTTCTGGACCGTGGTTGAGCAGAGATTGTCCCGTCTTTGTTCATGATCACATGCACTTTCAGAGATTCTTTCTCAACCGAACGATCTTTCCCCGCACGTCGTCCTTATTCGTCAGCGGCAGGTCGTCATACTTCCGGTTCAGGGGATGGAACATGGAGTGGCTGCCAATGCTTTTCACTTGCCGAAGCAGCATGCCATCCGTGCGTCCATCCGGGCTCTTCGCAATGACATAGTCTCCAGGCCCCCACTCCTGCTCGGGATTCACAAAAATCATCTCCCCCATGCTGAACAGGGGCTCCATCGAGTCGTCTTGTACTTTCAAGGCGAACGTGCGTGTCCCCGCCACGTCCGTCGTTTCCACCATCGCTTCGGCGTGGATGCCCCCTGGAAGATGCTCGCGGGCGACCATCCGACCGATCTGATCCCAGCTCAACAATGGAATCTTCCGAATTTCACCAGCAGCGGAATGGTGGGTGCTGCCTGGCAGGTGAACCGTCGTGCCTGAGTGTGCCGACGCGCCGGTCCGAAGGAAATCCACATCCAACCGAAAGTACCGTGCAAATTTCTCCCAGATGGCGCGGTCTTGAGGGAGCTTGTCGGCCAGAATGTTCACGATTGTCCGAACGGAGACCTCGACTGCCGAGGCCAACTCTGCTTCGGTCAATCCTTCACCGAGCTCTCGATGCACAAGACCTTTCAGGTTCATTGGGTGGCCCTCCTACACTTTCTCAGCCGATGGAGAACAGGGACCCGCTGGGGCTCCTCTTCCATCCGTTCATTATTGACGTCCCAGCGAATCCCAATCAGCCAAGAACTTTTTGAGTCCACTATCGGTGAGCGGATGCTTGACCAACTGTTGGAAAATTGAAGACGGCATGGTACAGATATGGCTGCCCACCAACGCCGCCTCGACGACGTGTTGCGGATGCCGTACGCTCGCCACCAGTACATAGGTATTCAAGTCATAATTCTTGTAGATCGTCACAATCTGACGGACCAATTCCATCCCGTTTGAGCTCACATCGTCTAATCGACCGATAAACGGCGAGACACACCAGGCACCGGCCTTGGCGGCGAGCAAGGCTTGAGTCGGGGAAAAGCAGAGCGTGACGTTGACTCTAATGCCCTCGACCGTAAGACGCTTGGTAGCCTTGAGCCCTTCCGTAATGAGCGGGACCTTCACTACGATATTCTTGTGGATGTTGGCGAGATCCTTCCCTTCTTTCACCATCGCATCAGCTTCGAGGCTGACGACCTCCGCACTGACCGGCCCATCGACAATGTTGCAGATCTCGACGAGTGCTTCGCGAAAACTGCGTCCTTCCTTCGCCACGAGCGAAGGGTTGGTCGTCACGCCGTCCAGCAGGCCAAGACTCGTCGCCTCTCCAATCTCTTTTACGTTCGCGGTGTCCAAATAGAGTTTCATTGTGACATCCTTCCTTCATCGCCCATTGGACGAATTGTCCCTTTTCGCGCCGGCCGAATTCCTACCACCCAAGAATCAAGACAATGGAATCCCCCCTTCATGAGTACTTACCGAACAGGAACAGTCCTTTGGGAATGCCGGCTCTCTGAATCTCAAGTGACCTACGCGGAGGCGAGCGGTTGAATTGCAATCGAGTCAGGAAGTCATCCTTCGGTATTGGACGCACGAATCTCCAATACACGACTAGACCGGCAGGTGAACAACCTAACCCAACCCAAAGCTTCGCAAGATGCAATTTCATGTGTAATTGCTATCTGTTGCGAGACAGATCGTTGACGGGGAACAACCTGTAAAGCCACGTACGCAACCGATCTTTTAAGGCTAGCGCGAGGAAGACAGAACCGAAAACGAGAAAGAGCCAGCGTCCGCAACTCCCGGCAAACTCACAGCTGTCGGAGACATTTCGCGTCAGCCAACTCATCAGACGCCGCCACCCATTCATGTCCTCCGTAAAGACACCGCCGAAACTTAGAAGAAAACTCACGGCTGACAAGGCCGCAAATATTTGCTTCCGCATGGCGCACCTCCTTGAGGACAACACGCAAGGCCACGGCCGTGAACCTCATAACGTTCAAAGGAGCTTGCACGGTACAGCCGAGCCTTGGAACCAGTAAGAGCCGACTGACACCCGAAACGATCTGTCCCAAGAGTAGGCGGGACGGCATACCTGCCCGCTTTTCTAATCCATTCCGGAATACACCATGTTCTGTCTGCGCCAGTCTCGAGATGGTCAGGCTGATTCGATCGGCAACTTTGGGTTCAGGTTCATCGAACTCCACTCCGAAGTTTAATCCCTTGACCCATTTCACGATCGCGCGATCAACCCGCAGGAGATTGGGGTCGCCTGGCACAAAGATTTGCAATGCGAGCGGCATCCCAGGAGAGACGGATGCATTGCCGTTAATATGGCCTCCGCTCAGTGACAGATCTTCGATAAGTCCTTCACCGGCCATCCAGACTCCGAGGTACCGCACCGGCACCAATCGCCTGAACCGATGATTCTTCCGGGCAATAAATTGAACCATGTTGTTTCCCTCTCAATAATGGTGCCTGGTTCCCGAGACCTTCCGAGACCTTCTTTGGACTGTCGCGATCACTCTGTCCGCCTTCCCGACTGTCTGGAGTCTTGTAATGGCTCCGCTCTTTTCTCACTGAAGAGAAATAACGAGCAAGATGTATTCCCGATGTTCCTGGACGAGCGATGGATCTGGAGGACGCGAGAGAGGCGCCAAATACAGGGGTTAGGGGCTATCTTCTCGATAGCCCGAGTGGGAGGGATAGCCGGATCCCACTGGATCAACCTGTCGCACTGTGCCAGGTGAGCGAAACTGCTCGACAGGACGCTCAAACAAACTCCTGAATTTCAGTATTCGCACGCCCTTCGTGAGAGTCGTCGACTACTCAGGCGAAGCCTCGCTTCCTTGGGTCGGCGGATAACCACCTCCAGCAGCTTCCTCTTCTAACCAATCGCTTGCGTCCCGTTGGCTCTTCATCGCTGTTACATACTCTGACGCGCGCGGAGATACACCTCCGGTATCCGCATTCTTCTTTGTGAGTGGCGCCCGCTAGTCAAGCGAAGCCTCGCTTGACCGCACTGACGGACACACGTCTGTCATAGGATACCTAACAAGTCTCACTCACGAAACCGC
Source organism: Nitrospira sp. (assembly GCA_047150005.1). Lineage (GTDB taxonomy): Bacteria > Nitrospirota > Nitrospiria > Nitrospirales > Nitrospiraceae > Nitrospira_C. The sequence continues at coordinate 1,195,152 of AP038806.1, forward strand.
CCGGCCCGTTCATCACTATTCTTTTCCTTTGCAGCTCTTCAGCCATACCGTGCTATAGTGGCTTCACAAGTCCACGTGACGTGGCCCATTCCCAAGTCCTGCACTCCGGACTGTTGTCTTATTCACTCGGCAGAGAGCTGACCATGGAGTCTGTCTGCGTATCTTCTTGATCCACGTTCGCGATCCCCAGTTCTACGCCCTTCCCGCAAAGACCCGCGCACGAAATGGGCATCTTCGTGTGATGGGATTTCCACCCATCGGCATCATGTCGCTGTCAGCGGTCTTGAAGCAGGCGGGACACGAGTGCGTCATGTTCGACCAGGCCAATCCGGACACGCCCAACCAGGTGATCATCGAGCAGATTAGTCGGGAACAGCCGGATTTGGTAGGCCTGAGCTTTTTGAGTACCACCAGCTATCCCTATGCCAAAATTCTCGCCAGACAAATTCGCGCTGTCAATCGGCAGGTGAAACTGGCGTTTGGTGGGGTTTTTGCCAGCCTCAATGCGCCGCTCGTCAAGCTGCAATGCCCGGAAGTCGATTTCGTGTGTCGTGGCGATGGTGAGCAACTGATTCTGGACCTGCTGGTGCGATTGAATGATCCTGAAGAGGTGGCCGGCCTGACGTGGATGAAGGATGGCAAGGTCCGCCAGAATCCCGGCCGTCCCACAGAACGACGCCTCGATCAATGGCCCTTTCCCGACCGAGAAAGCCTCAAGCTAGATTTCATCGAATCGATGCCCCTCGACGTGCCCGCGGTGCTGTCCATGGAACGCTTCACGACGATGCAAACATCCCGGGGGTGCCCATGGCCCTGTGTCTTCTGCGACATACCCATTTTTAACGAAGGCAAATGGCGCGCCCGAAGTGCCCACCATGTTGTGGCCGAACTGAAGCACCTTCAAGAACTCGGCTATGGCTCGGTGTACTTTGTCGACGACCACTTCCTGCTCCAACCTAAACGGATTGAAGCCATTTGCTCCGGCATTACGAATGAGGGGTTGACGATTCAGTGGGGCATCGAAGGACGAGTGGATTCGGTCGCCCAACATTTGTTCCCGGCCATGGCGAAGGCGCATTGTCGAACCGTCATGTTTGGGATTGAAAGCGGGAGTCAAAAAATCTTAGACCGGCTGCGCAAAGAGCAGACCCTCGAAGAAGTGCGAACCGCGGTTACCAATGCGAAGCGAGCCGGGATTGAAATTGTCCATGGCTTTTTCACGGTCGGCAATCCCGACGAAACAACCGACGACATGAAGGCGACATTCGACTTTGCGTCCCAATTGCCTCTTGATACGTTCGGCTTTAATCGACTGTGTGTCTATCGGGGGACGCCCCTCTGGCAGGAGTATGTGAAGCGCGGGTTGGTCACCGAGGCGACGGACTGGTACAAATACTTCAAATGTTCCGAAATCGACCCCACGTGCCTGCCCGGTGAAACAATCAACCGCTTGAGACAAGAAGGCCTTAGGCGGCTCTTCCTGTACAAGCTGACGCGCTATCCCATTCAGACGTTCAAGTTGTTGCGTCGGTTCCTTCGGTATATGCCGGTCCGCGATGTGTTGTATCTCATCATCAAACCCTTCCTCGGCCAGAAAAAAGGGGCGACGAAGGCGGAGGTGCTCTCGCGTGCCGTTGAGCATGCGGAGATCAAAGATGCGGCGGCACAGCTCACCCATCTTACCGATGAGATGCTGCACCACGTGCTCGACGTATCGCGAGCGGAACGGCTGCGCATCCATGAAGAAGCGGAGAACCCTCGCGAGCTTCCTGTGATTCCGGCGCGTTCATAGAAAACCCTTCTGCTCGCGGCTTGAACACGCTAACATAACACCGCGCACCAGAAGCAATCGCCGGCTCTATGCCTGATCTCGTTCAGCCGGCATCCGGGGAAAGCGGTCGAGGAAGCCCCTTCAAGTTGGGTAGGTTCTCAGCGTTCAACGGTTGGGCTCCGCTCCGAGATCGGTGGATTCGCGAAAGAATCGCCGTAGGATCGTTGCACAAGCGCCGAGACTGCCGACCGAAAGACTGTTTTGTCACCAGAAAGGATGACTGCTAGCCATGACGGACCTGAATGCGGGTAAGAAGTGGATGCGAATTCCCGATGGCACGAAAGTTCGTCTTGCCGAGGGAGGGCAGGAGGGTGTGATAGACGGATTGACTGAATTCATCGTGGGAGCGGCCAGAAATCCAGATGGCCGGACGCAATACCGCATCAACACGGGCGATTCAGCTCGGCTGCTCGTCGCGGAGGCGGAATTGCTCGTTCTGACGGATACGGATGGTGTAGTCCTTATGCTGAAGCAAAACATCGATTATCGCCGCATCGTGACCGGCTGGCTACGGGATGAACTCTCGGCCGATCGCTTCGCGCGCGAAACCTAAACGGCGATCCCGCCCTGTGATGGGCGAACGCATCGGCAGGATCAGTCCAGCGGGGGCTGAGGCCCCCATCGGAGTCCCTGCAAATCCGGATCTTCGCCTTCCGGGCCTGGAATGCGCGAAGCTTTTTCAGCCTTGCGAAGCGCGCGCTTTGCGTCCTTTTCTTGGCGTTGTCGTTGCAATGCCTTTTCCCGGTCGCGTTTTGCCAGCGTGGTCTTGCCTGCTCGTCCGATGGCGTCCTCCTTGAGAGAGAATCCTATTATTGGCGCGGTCTTTGCGTGTTTACCTGTTACTCGGTTGCACCACGGCGTCTGACTCTCTTCCCGCCGGATTCACGATTCCCACGTCCGCTTGTCGCCTGCTCTCTGGACCTTGATTTCGTGCTTTCACCAAGACCTTGGCTGGCCAGCGATGACACCGTTTTTCTAATCGTGTCGATCGCAGTGGGTTCGATCACATCGGGGTCGGACAACCCTAGCAGTTCCCACCGAATCTTCGGTCTAAACGTCGACCGGTTCTTCTTTTTCCTTGTGTTGTTGCGCTTCCAAACGCTTGAGACCTTCATCAACAAATCCTTTCTTGGATTTCAATCTGATGCGCTAACGGTACCCAACCACCACGACACAGACTTCAACTCCCATCCCCACCGTGATCTCCTTCCTCTGCGGCGGACGGTGCCAATTCACACAAGGGACCGAATGACCAACGGAACTCCGGGATCGCGCGAACCAACGAACGAGAGTGCGGAGGCGCGGGAACGAGGTGTGGAAGGTTCGGTCTATTACTTTATCATTACGCAGGTCCGGCGTCAAAGCACGACTCCGGCAGGTCTACACGGCATTGGTGGTTCGGGCATTGTCGTAAGTGTGCCCCACATCGGGCACAAGCCCTCTCACGCGCCAGAGTCCTCTCCAAGGAATTCGTGCACTATCACGCATTTGTCCCAGGCTTTCATCTATACTATGGCAAGTGGTCGAGGGAGATGGTATGGGTCTCACGTTATTGAAGCGAAACAATCCCCTCTCGTCCTCCGCCGAACAGCTGAGGCGCTTGTCGGAAACAGCCTCTTGCCCTCCATTCGACACACGGCTAGGGCAGGCCGATCTCTTCCCCCTTCAGGCGACGGGAATCACCGTGTTCCAAATCAACGTTGGAAAACTCTGCAATCAGACCTGCAGACATTGCCATGTGGATGCCGGTCCGGACCGCCTGGAACGCATGACGAGAGAGACGGCGGAACAATGCATCCGGGCACTGGCCGACACGGACATTCCGACCGTCGACATCACGGGCGGGGCTCCGGAGCTGAATCAGAATTTTCGCTGGCTCGTGGAACACGCCCGCCATCTCGGTCGCCATGTCATCGATCGGTGTAACTTGACCGTCCTCCTTGTTCCTTCCCAATCGGACCTCGCGGAATTCCTTGCGCGCCATCAGGTCGAAGTCATCGCATCACTGCCGTATTTCCGCGCGAGACAGACCGAGGCACAACGAGGAGAAGGCGTGTTTGAAAGGTCCATCGAGGGATTGCAGCGACTCAATCGGCTGGGATATGGGAAAACCGGCAGCGGCCTGCAGCTGAATTTGGTGTACAATCCGGTCGGCGCCTTTCTTCCTCCCAAACAAGAGGCGATCGAGGCGCAGTTTCGGAAGGAACTCCGCGCCCGGCACGGAGTGGAATTCAACCGCCTCTATACGATCACGAACATGCCGATCAGCCGCTTCCTGGAATTTCTCCTGGAGAGCGGCAACTACGAAGGCTACATGGAACGGCTCGCCAACGCGTTCAATCCGGCGGCCGCCTCCGGAGTCATGTGCCGTTACACGATTTCGGTCGGGTGGGACGGCGTGCTGTACGACTGCGACTTCAACCAAATGCTGAATCTTCCGCTGAGGGAGAACCCCGCCCACATCCTTAACTTTGACCTCGCGCGACTGCGACACCGTGGAATCGTGACCGGAAATCACTGCTACGGTTGCACCGCCGGCGCCGGATCCTCTTGCGGCGGCGCCGTCACCTGACCTCGCCGTCCTCCGGGGCATGGCGTCAAGCTCGACCTGCGCAACGTCATTCCGATGAGCTGCCGTAATAGGTAATCGTTCGTTCCGTCACTTCGGTGGATGCGGCTTCATCACCGGACACGAGCGACCGGCGCATGGTCCTGGCGATCCAGTTTCCCTGCGCGTCGAACTCATAGCTCGACAGACGTGCCCCGTTCAATGAGGAGTCGCTCGAATTCGTCGTGTCCTCACGCGTCTGATTGCCTCGCCGGTCATATTGATACGAGACCTTGCTGTCCAGAACGCCGTCGGGACGGTACTCCAACTGTTCGGCAAGTCGCCCCTGTTCATCATAGCGATAGCCCGTCGAGGTGAGGAGCCCATCATTTTTGTAGTTCCGCCTGGCGACGACCTTTCCATGCGGACCGAATTCATAGGTCCGTTTGAACAACGAACGGAAGCGGTAGGAGAGATCCTCCTGTAACCTCCCCGCAGCGTCGTAGGAGTACAGTGTCAACGACGAAAACGTCCCACACATGTTGTACGAAGCCTCCGCGAGGACTCTGCCGCCCTTGTCGTAGGCATAGGCCCGAGACAGATACGGTACCCCGTCTCCCTCATCGATCATTTCACGCGTGCGCCGGCCTTGGGAATCGTACTCATAGACCGCCTTCTGCGGCGGCCCGCCCAGATCCGGCTGATCGGGGGGAGGGGCGCTGCGCGTGACCGTTTCAAGCAGAGCCCCGTCGCGACTGTAGGTCCTGGTCGCGCTCGTTCCTCCCGTCCTACTGACGACACGGTGAACCAGACCGACCAGACCATCGCGGTCCCTATCTGTGTTCCCCTGAGCTGCAGCGCCACCTAGCGTGAGGCTTGCGACAATGGCCCCCGCCACATAGAAGGACCAGGCATACGCGACGCGCGATTTCATGGAGGCCTCCTCAACCTTGTCGCCGGCTCGACTGGAGGAGGGCCGGAGCCGCCATACTCCCTAACGGAGCCACCGTTCCTGAGGAGCTACGGAACACACACGCTACAATCGGCTGGCGGAACGTGCAGATCAGTCTGGAGCGCGTGCACGCGACAGCGGCTCTGTCCTGATCGGCGATCTATCTCAGGACGGTGATCGGACGGATCAGGCAGGTTCAGGCATGCCGATGATCGTGGGCGCCATGGTCGTCCTGGTGGTCGTGATCATGCGCGCCCTGTGCGCCGTGGCTATGCTCATGGGCATGCTGGTGTTGATGCGTATGGGTGTGACTCCCGGCCGCACCATGCGTGTGTGGATGAGTATGCTCGTGCGTATGTTCGTGAGCGCCTTTCATAGGACCCTCCTGGGTTGACCGCTATACGCATCGGGCCGATTGTATCATAGCCGGCTCAATTTCCTAGAAGAGCCTCACCTAGAATCTGTACTGCACCCCCAGGGACGCATTCGTGTTGAAAAAATCTCGAAACGCGACGCTGGAGGCCCGCTGGGTCCGTTGGAAACCCACGGTCACCGTGGCGGACTCGGATAAGTCGTAGTGAAGTTCGGCCGTCCCCTGGTGAAGATCGTCGACGTTTCCCCGCAGCGGATCACCCACAATATCGCTCGTGAACTCTTTGTCCCGAAAGACGCAGATCAATTCCAGCGAGAGCGGAGCAAGGAGTCGGATCAGGGCGCCGAAGGAGACGAACTGTTGGCGGTAGGAAATGTCGTCCTTGTACTGAGGTTGGTCTCGTCCATCGGCGAGGCCCTCTTCGTACAGGTAGTCCAGCGTAAGCCTCAACCACGCTGTCGGATAAAAGCGGAGTCGAGGTCCGATCGTATAGAAGGTCGTATCCCGCTCCGAGAACGACTGATTATAGAGTCGAAGGCCGTATCGTCCGACGAGTGTGACGCTCCAGTGGTCGTTGAGTTGCTGTTCAAGCTGGAGGCGGACAGATCGGAGCGGCTGAAGACGACCGCTACCAGCCCCACCCACAGCAGCACCATTGCGCGACCTGCAACCACCCCCCGATGCCCGACGAGCGGTGCCCCATCACGGTGTCATCGGCCGAATGAGCGGATGTACACCAGCACATACCAGGCCTCTTCCTCCGTGAGCACCAGCGGGACGAACGAGGCCATGTCGGTTCCCGGGCTGCCGTGCTTGAGGATCCAGAACAACTCGCCGTCCGTTCTGGCGGCCTGCCAGAGTTTGTCGGTGAAATTGCGCGGCAACTTTCCCACAAGCCCAGGGATATCGCCGAAGCCCTTGCCATCGCGGCCGTGACAGGTGACGCAAAAGGCCTTTCCGAGGAACAACGCCTTTCCCTTTTCGACGTTCTCGTCAGTGGCCTCGAAGGGATTCTTCCAGTTTCGAGCCTCTTCCACCTGATCGGGGGGTACGCGTGGTTTCAGGACCGCCTCGTCCGTACCGAGTGCGGGAGTCCCCCAGCCCGATCCCATGACGACGCCGGACATCACCATGGCGCTCAGTCCAAACCTTCCCCGACGAACAATAAAACCGGCCATCGAGCCTCCTCGCGTTCCACAGCATCCTTCGCCGGTCGGGGCCGGCAGACTCGTGATTGGGTCGAGCCGGCCCCGATGACACCTTACTTTTACTTGTCAGAATGGCCCGGGAACTTGTGGCCGACCGACTGCGGGAACGACACGGTCCCGTCAGGAAATTCCAGGCTCGGCTGCCACAGATGATAGATGACGCCATCCGTCTCCATCGCAGCCTCCGCCACCTTTGCCGCTTGATCATCCGGCATGTCCAATACCTTGACCCGCCCCGTTGCAATTTCGACTCGATGGTCGTGGAAATAACGATGCCACTGGATGGCGGGAAGCTTCCTCGTCAGGTCCTTCGCAACGAAGTACTCAATGCCGACCAATTTGGCCTTGGGATCCGTCGACTCAAAGAGCAGACATTGGAAGACTTTACCATCGGAAACCGGTTTACAGTAATGGTGATACGGGCCCCCGGGCTCCCCATTGGCCATCACATGAGGGGCTATGACATGAATGTCATACCCATCCGCCGGTGACTTTGGCTCGCCGCCTACAGCTTCTGTGAGAAGCGGCCAAGCCAATCCGATCGCCGCCATCGCGAGAACAGTGAGCAGTCGTTGTTTCATGACCAGGCACCTCCTGTGATGAGTGATTGTTGGGACCATCCCATATATCGAGCGGTCCGACGAAATGAACTGAGCGCCCTCCCCTGAGAGTCACCCGACCGACAAAGGATTCAGCAGCCTTTCATTCCGTTTGGGCCGCATCGGCAATCACGGTTCCTCCCTCATGGGAAAGACCGTGCTTCCAGCCGCCGCAGATTAGCCCAGAAACAGGCAGATGAGGAAAAAAATCTTCATCAATGGCTGTCTGAGGCCTCTAGGGGGCTTCCCAATAGCTCATTTTTACATTAATATTTACCCTAGATCCATTTGGAGGGTGCAGTGTAGGCCCATTTGCACATAAGGAATGCCTATGCCTAAGCGTCATAAGTCGATGTCAGAATTCGCGCATAGCACGTTGTCTCTCACCGAATTCCTCGAAGAGGATCCGGATCTGGACATCGTTGAACAGATTTTCATCGAAAATCATATATATGTGGTCCGATCGGCCTATGGAGCCTGGAAGCGGCGTCATCCGAGCGAGCGCAGCCTCACTGGTGACTCCTCCAAGAAAAGGATCTCCTGAATCGCGTCTCCGTGGAGTTGCGAGAAATTGAATGTCCGTTGGATTTCTCGGCAGCCGGTGAATGTGTCTCCGCGCATGCTCTTATGCGGCTGCTTCAGCGCTGGCGGCGACAGGAAACATCGCATGTGTTGCGTCTGGACTGTCCATCGGTAGAGGAGAGGGTACGCCCGTGCAACCCGAGTATCCGTAACCAACTGATATCACAAGGGCAACGCGGCATGAACGGCGAGATACCATTTGTGGTAGGCTGTCTGAGACCACAGGAGCCGCCCCATGCGCATCCCTTCTCGAGTGGTCTTTCCGTTCGGCTATCGAATCTCGGTGCGGCAACTATCTGACTCCGAAATGGACCGGCGTGATCCCAATGCCGACGGCATCTGGGATGACGAGTTGAAGGTCATCTACTTACGTAAACGTCTGCCGGTCACCAGACGACGATATATCCTGGCACACGAGCTGGGCCATGCCTGGCTGGACTGGCAACATCGCCATCTCGATAATGGAAAGGCCAAAAGCTAGGCCGGGTCTTTCTATTTTTCTTCTTTGACCCCCGCCAATCGCAAGATGCAATTCCATTCCGATGGAGTCACGGGCTGAACGGATAATCGCGACCCTCTCCTCAACAGCTCCATCCGTTGAAGATCCGGCTCTTCTCTCAATCGATCCAGGGGAAGCGCCACGGGGAACTCCCGGCGATAGCCAATATCGACCATGTCCCATCGGGGATTGGACTTCGAGCTGCCCGGATCATAGTGATGACCGGCTTTGTCGAACTGTGTGTTATCGGGATAGGCAGTGCGCACCACCTGCGCAATGCCGGCAACACAGGGAGGATCGGCATTGCTATGATAAAACAGTACCTTGTCGCCGAGGGCCATCTGCCGCATGTAGTTCCTGGCCTGATAGTTGCGCACCCCATCCCAACTCGTGCGCTGTTTTGGAGACCGGGCCAGATCCCGAATGGAGAACACGCTCGGCTCCGACTTGACCAACCAGTATCTTCGTGATGTTGTCATTCGACACTCCCCGCGGGCCATGAGACCCTGTGCGTTCAGATGTACGCTATCGTGACGGTCTTACATCATCGAGGTGACCGATGGAACTGACGCCGTTCGTGTTCGGGCTGTATAAGTTCGCCAAGTACCTGCTGTATCCCCTGAGCTGGGTGATCGTTCTCTTGACCATGACGACGTGGCTGCTGCTGCTCCCCTCCACCACGGCGCGATTGCGATGGGTCCGCGTCGGTGCATGCGCCTCGCTCTTCGTCCTGCTTCTCATTTCCAGCCCTCTCCTGTCTTCCCAATTCATCGGTATGCTCGAAGCCGTCTATCCGATTCCGGAGGCGCCCACGCTCCGTCCCTATGACGCGATCGTCGTGCTGGGAGGAGGCGTTCTGGATCGAGGCACGCTGCGCCCCTCCGTCGAGCTCAGTTCCTCGTCACGCGAGCGCACCGCCTGCGGTGTCGATCTGTACCTCCGCGGCTATGCACCAAAATTGGTGATTACCGGGGGGGATGCCAGCATCTTCGGCTCCGGCCCTATCGAAGCGGTCGAAATGAAACGGTGGGCGCATCGCCTGGGTGTACCGGAAGACGACATCGTGATCGACGGCACGGCCAGAAACACGTATGAAAATGCGACTGCGACCCGCCGACTCTTGCAAGAGAAGTCGGTCCTGCTCGTGAGTTCGGCCAGTCACCTTCCGCGCGCTGCCGCGCTGTTCAGGAAACAAGGTTTTCAGGTCATGCCGGTGCCCTGCGGGTATTTCGCCAGGAATCAACCCGGAGACATCGTCAGTGATTTGAACATGCTCCAACTCCTGCCTGCGGACTTGGCGATCCTCCGTACCAGGGAAGCCGTGGTGGAAACTGCTGGGGCGTTTTTGCATCGCCTGATGGGACAACTCTGAGCCACGACGCGGCGTCTGAGCCGCTCACATCCGCTCATACTCCCCCTGCTCTTCAGGTTCTGCCTTCAAGAAAATCCACCAGCGCCCGATAGGTGAGCTCACGAATGCGTGATTTGGAGGGGGCCGATTCGCTGCTGTTGACCTCTAACCATACCCGTTGGCTCACCCAGCTGCGTCCTTCGTTGCACTGGGTCCACATGTCGTGAAGAAAATCAGCCGGAAGTCCGACCTGAATGCCCTCGGACTCGATCCGATCATCGAGAATCGCCAAGAGATCTGAGATCGCCTGGTCGGACCGGTACGGAACGGGCGCGAACCCGAATGACGCCTCGGCGCTGGACTCCTGCCGAGCCTGCTCGACCAGGTCATGCATGTACTCTTTCAATAGGCCGATCACGTGCCCGGACCACGCCATACCCGCTCCTCGGCCGGCATTATGAGGATTGCAGGAGGACGGAGCAAGACGGAATGATTGTCCGGCTTCGGCCTTCTCCCGAACATCCCTTGGTCGGTTGACCCCCTCGCTGACGGTTACTTATGATGCTCGTGGATAGCGAGACGCGAACGGAGCCTTTTCCAATCAAAGCGGACCGACGCGCGCGGATGTTCAGTCGACAGCGGCTGGGAGAAGCGGTGCATGACGGAGCGATTTGAGGTCACGTTGAACACCCCTGCAGGTCGTTTGACGACCGCACTCGACGTTCCGACGGAACTCATCCCGATCACTTCCGTCGTACCGATCGCCCGTCGATTGGGCGAAGAGGCCGGGCATCTTGAAGAACATCACGCTCGAGAAAGCGGTCAGATGATCTCCTGTCGAATGGGCTGCGCGGCCTGTTGCCGCATGCTCGTGCCGGTCTCTCCTCCGGAGGCATTCGCCCTCAGACTGTACATCGAGCAACTTCCCGTCGAGCGACGGACTCGTGTGACCAAGCGCATCGCTGAGAGTCAGGCAACGTTGCGGACTCACGGACTGTGGGACCGTCTGTGGGCGGTCGCCGATGCCGGCACGGCCGTCTCCGATGAGGAATTGGACCCGCTCAACCGGGCTTATTACGCACTGCGCCACCCCTGTCCCTTCCTCGAAAATGAGATGTGCAGTATTTACGAGGCCCGCCCCGCAGCCTGCCGGGAGCTTCAAGTCACGTCCCCGGCGGAATACTGCGCGGACCTCGTCAACAACCCGGTGGTTGCTCTACCTGTTTCGATGAGGATCGGAACCATACTGGGCCTGTTATGGGGAAGCTTAACCAAGACCTCTCCCAGACTCATTCCTCTACCCGTCGCACTCAGCTGGGCCGACAAGCATGAGGAAGCCGCCGGGCGAACCTGGCCCGGATCACAGCTGATCGATGAATTGCTTGATAAAATCTGGCGTTTTCTCAGCCAGGAATTTGAAGCAAGAAAGTCCAAGCCGTGAGCTCGACCGCTGAGCGAGCCAGAGCCTCAATCGCGTGAGTGAGCGCTCCGCGCTCGTCCACACACAGAGAAAGGAGCAGCATGCAGAAGCCTGTTATCGCCTGTCTCGACCTAGAGGGCGTCCTGGTGCCGGAAATTTGGATCAACGTGGCGCTCAACACCGGCATCGAGGAATTGAAGATCACCACTCGTGAGATGCCCGATTACAACGCACTGATGAAACGCCGGCTGGCGATTCTCGAGCAACACGGCATCACCATCGGCGAGATTCAGTCGGTGATTGAAAAGATGGGCCCGCTCGAAGGGGCATCCGCTTTTGTCGCTTGGCTGCGAGAGCGCTGCCAGGTCATCATCCTCTCGGACACGTTCTATCAGTTCGCCCTGCCGCTCATGCGGCAGTTGGACTTTCCAACCCTTTTTTGCAATCAGCTGGAGATCGACCCCCACGGGAAGATTCTCGCCCACCACATGCGGATCCAGAACCAAAAAAAGCATTCGGTTGCGGCTTTCAAGTCCTTGAATTTCTTCACCATAGCAGCAGGAGACGCCTACAACGACACCGCCATGCTCGGCGAAGCCGACGCGGGTTTCTTCTTCCGGCCTCCCGATCATCTTCCGAAAGAGTTTCCTCAGTTCCCCGTCACGCAGAGCTATGCCGAACTCCGAGAGGCATTCCAAAAAGCCGGTTCGTTACGACCATAAGAGGAGACAGCGACAGACGGGCCTGTGTCGACCGGCTCTTAAATGACGAATCCCCGCCGAAGCCATGGCTTCGGCGGGGATTCGATCTCCCGAGAAAGCTTTCCCTTACGGCGCGACGTAGCTCCCGTACTTGGGTACGGCATCGCAGCCGGGGCCCGTATTGTTGGCGGCCTGGCAGAGGTTCAGCAACGCGCCTTGCGCCGCCAATCGCTCTTCCTTGTGTAATGAGGCTTTCCCGTAATCAACGGCGAGCTGCAGCAAGTCCTTCGTGCGCTGGCTGCTACCTCCCGCCTCGTTCAAGGCGTTCTGCAATTTGGCCGTCGCACTGGCGATCACTCCGACATCGGCCCCCCATCGCTTGTTGAGATCAACGGTGGTGCGCTTCCCCACCCCGGGTGCGTCGGTCAACTCCGCGATGGCATCGTTCGTCAACGCAATTGGGTCAGCCTGTGCCGCGGGTACCATCACAAGGGCCACCCCCGTGAGAGCCATCCCGCCCAGAACCAGCATCAATGTAATCTTCATGGACATCTCCTTCGTCGTTATGCGTGTAGCTTCGGCCCTCTGAGAATGGGCCGCGCATTACGTGTCCCGGCTGCTTAGAAGTTCATCCAGAGCTGGACGTATGCCCAATCCTGGCCGGTGCTGTTTCCCAAGTTCTCGGCAATGTAGCCGCCTGCCCAGAGGTGACCCCAGGTCGCTTGGAAGGCTACCTTGCCGTCGGCGAACATTCTGGTCCAGCTGACGTCCAATTCATCGCCGATATGCGTCTTGGTATTGCCGTTCTTGGAAAAGACGTACACGCCCTGTGAGCCGCGGTACCAGTTGTCACGGGCGTTCGCCAGGTTCAAGTTGGTGTACCATACTTCCACGTGGTCGCGAGCCGACGGCCGGAATTGGAGGTTGGCCGACGGACTGAGCATGTTTTTCCAGGCCTGGACGTCCATGTAGCCCATGTGGATGTGGTTTGTGGGGAAGAAGTTTTCAAACGTATTCGCCGTGCTGCAGTTTGTGTTGCTTCCCGCGAGGGTACAATTGGACCTGCCATCGCCGGAGGCGTAGTCAAAGTTGAAGCCCAGGCGCGGTTTCCAGGCATGTTGATAATGCGTGTAGCCGATCCAGTTTCTGGTTGCCCAAGCGTTGATATGAAGATTCTTCTGGTTTCCGTACCCGTTCTGAATCGCGTTGGCTCCGGTGGCACCCATTTGACCGAACTGCCAGGCGACCTCGTTGATGGCGTCGAAGTTGCCCTTCCGCATTTCGATCCGGTTGCCGATCATATGACGGGTCTGGTTTGAATGCTTGGCCGTACCAAGACCCTGTGCCCCGAAATCCGCCGAGTTGAGGTTGTTCTTGTAGTACACGTAGAACGGCTCGATCAGGAAGCCCGGGATCGACTTCAACTGGTTATAGAAGATGATCATATCGGCATCGAGATTGGCGCTGCCGTTGTTGAGGGTTCCGCTCGCCCCGTTGGCGAGATTGTTTTGGCCGCTGCCAACCGGGGCCGCTTGTCCGATATCAGACTCTGAATTGCGGAACCACCCGAGGTAGGAATCGAAGGTCTTGGTGCTGTAGCTCAGCATGACACCGTCATGGGAGTAGCCGGTGTTGGCCCAGTCGAAGTGCCCGAACAGCGAATGGTTGCCGAAGATGACGTATTGCCGACCGGCCTTGATGCTCAAGCCCTGCACGCCACCGAGATTCCTGACCAACATGTAGGCGGCACGGACGCCGAGGCGGCCGTTGTTACCACCGCCACCCGCAACACCTCCGTTGTGGTTCAGCGGGTCGCCACCGTTCCCGGCGTTGACGTTGCTCCCGTTTCCACCCCAGGTTGCGGAATCGATGATTTCCATATAGAAATTCACGTCCGGCGACAGATCATAGCCGATGCCCAACCGCACCCACTGTTGCACGAAGAAATCGTTGGCTTTTCCTTGAGTGCCGTTGGCGAAATTCCCCCCGAACGAGTTACAGGCACCGTTGCCCGGATTGCCCGGCATGGCGTTTCCGAAGCAGACACCGTTCCGCATTTCCGGCCGGACGCGCACGTCGGCGCGCATCCAGAAATTCTTGATGTCGAAGTTTCGGCCGATGGCGGGGTCGTAGATTTCGTAGGCTTCCTTTTGCGGCATCGCACGAGGGATGGCGGGGAGGTTCGTAATCCGTTCACCTTCCGGTAGTTCGAAACCAGCCTGGGCTGGGACACTCACGAGAGATATGCCTGCTGCCATGACGGCCGCGCTGAAGAAGGTGGCCGCGCCGGCCCACCCTGTCCGACCTAGGATACTTCTCATAGCGTTCCTCCTGTGAATTGGATAGCAACCAACACCTGACCGACAGTGCCTGGCTGCCGACTTGACATCCAACTGCGTGTCATATCGACAAGTTTCCTTTTCGGTTACTCGCCCGGAAGGCCGCTGTGCCCACGCCTTCCGCTACTACCACCGACGATTACTTTCTCACCAACGCTCTGCCCGAGCCAGCAATTTCACGTTTCCTGAATACGACGCCGTACTCAGCCCTGCCGTCGTCGGATCAGGTGAGCGGTGGTCACCCCCTTCCCACGATCCATTCTCCTGCGTGCCTCTTCATGCCTCGCAAGATAACGGTATTCTGACTGGTTGATTTTCGGCCGCTTTCGTCGTTGGGCCGCGTCATTCGTGCATCAAGCCTGATTGCCGGTTCCCGGGCTTCCGGCTGGCTTTTCGACCGGCGTCGTGGCCGCGTTGATTTCCTCTTCAGCCTCCTTCATCGAGGCTTGGAAATCCTGTTCGACCATCTTGACCTCCTGCTGAATCATGTTGAGTTCCGGCTCAACCGATTTTCTGAGGTCTTCCGCCGTTTCCTTGAAACCTTTGACTGCCTTGCCGACCTGTCGACCGACTTCAGGCAACTGTTTGGGGCCGAACAATAAGAAGGCGATGACCAGAATAATGAGTATTTCGCCGGCACCCAGCCCGAACATGCTTGGTCATGCGTAAAACGTGGTGCGTCGCGCGAGAAGCAACAGAGGGAAGCGTCGGTTTCCTCTTGGCGCTTCACGCTTCACGCTCACGCTTCACATCTCCTCTTAGTTATCCTTGTTTCACTTGCTGCCCCTGCTGCGCCGGAGCATCAGCGGAGGGGGTCGTTTGATTCTGCGTGACTTGCTGTTGCATGGGCGGTGGGGCATCGGGGGGAGGCGTGACATCGATGGCATCCGCCTCATTCACGCTTTTTTTGAACCCTTTGATCGCTTTTCCAAGACCTTCGCCGAGCTGTGGAATCTTCCCCGCCCCGAAAATGATCAAAACGATGATCAAAATCAGGAGCAATTCCATCCATCCGAACGATCCGAACATCCTGGTACTCGCTCTCCTCTTCGTCCCACAGCTCCCGGGAGAAGCCGGAGACTCTTACGGGCACAAAAGGCGGGAAACGACAGGCGAACGGCGAGGAGGCTATAGTAGAATTACAGATTAGTCAAGTCTAATTTGAAGGCTTCTGTCTTTCGAGGCCGGGCAAATAGCGACGGGAGGAGTCAGCGACGCATCAGCAGGTGAAAGTAATCCACCGGACTCGGCGGAGCCGTGAGTGCGATGAGAAAAGAGTGCGGGTCGTAGCCGATTTCTTCTAGATTTCTCGAGGCGCCTGTCAGTTCTTCTTCAGTCAGATACGCGACCGTATCCGGCACACCGGTGGCCTTCAAGCCATCGACCAGCGCTTGCATGCCGTCACGCTCGGCCGCCGGCGTATCTACGCCGAGCGGAAATTCAATCTTCCTCTCGTAAGGGCTCTGATACACCTCGTCTAAGGCCCGGATGGTTTGAAGCATCAACCGATCCTGTTCCCAGGGTTCCATCTTTGTCCCGGCCGACGGATGGGTCGCCAAGAGATCCATGAGGGTCAGGACATTGGTTTCCAGGCTACACCCGATGAACTCGCGCTGACTTTCTACAGTCACCTTGCCCGCGCCCAGTTGCTTGCCGACGGCTTCCACAAGTGGGAAATTCACCATATAGCTCTGCTGACCTCCAAACTGGCCGGAGCACGGCTTATCGGGATCATTGAGCACCTTCAGGTCCGTACTGCCCGCATCAAAGCTACTGAATCCCACCGCATCGGGAGCCAAGAGACGTTTGGCCTCCCTCAAGGTTATGAACGCGCCGATATTGACTGGGACGACGACTTGTTCATCGATGCGCCGGAGGAATTCCGTGACGGTCTTACGGTGGGGCGCCTCCTTCCAGTCAACGGATCGATACTCCCGTTCCCACACGAGGTCGTCGAAAAACGGAGGAAACCGTCTGAGTGTCTCCACGTCCTTCGCGTCAAACGCTCGCACAAACGCGGCCCAATCATCGATCTTGGCATGAAGTGCATCGCTGAGATTGGGGCGCAGGAATTCTTCCTCGATGTCTCCGGCCTGCCGGCACATCAACTTGGTGGGTAAATCGTTCCAGAGTTCGTTGCAGATGATCCGATCCACCGTTCCCTCGGCAACATCGGGGATACGATCGACCGTCGCACAGAGGGATTCAATCCGATCACGATGCTGGGCCAAGGCGGAAGACGCGACCGCTCCATCCAAGAGGGACTGCTCCCAATCCACCATCACATAACGAATTCGGGGATAGACCTGCTCTTCTTTGTCGAGCGTTCGGAGATGCGACAGGAAGCAGGCTGCGAGGTTCCCGTTTCCGGGCCCCCATTCCATGACCGTGAGAGGGGATGAGTCCTTCGCGGGATGCGACGGCGAGGCGTCCCGCTTCACGACCTTCTCAAAATAGTCCGCAGCAAGGGCGTGGGCCAACCGATAGTCGGCCGACGCAAAGGTTTGATAATAGTTCCGGATTTGATTGCTCCGGAACCTATAAAAGAGCTGATTAACGTGGACTTGCCATTGATCGACTGGCTTGTAGTCGCCGATCAGCTGAGGAAGCGCATCTGCGTCTTGCAACATCGCACACCAAGCTGTGACAGTTTGCTTCGGGACTCGCGCTGCGTGACACCTATGTGAGCACCATGGTGCTGTGCAATCCGAAATTTTAGCAGATGGCCTGAAACCGCCGCAATGGGTGGGCGTTGCTCCACCAGGCTCGCAGACTCGGCAAGAATCTCCGGACCTCCGGGCACAGCTTGACAGCCTCCACCAGCCGGTGTACGAAATCATCATGCATACGGGTGCTCGGTCGCTCCTTCTCTTGCCGAGGACGTTTTCAGTCGGATTCCTCCTGTGTTTCCAAACCCTGTCGATCGCACTCGGAGAAGAAATTCCGCTTACCAAGAATTCATCCATTTCCGAGTTTCAGAACCGATCGGAAGAGGTCCGGCCGTACGATTTTGATGCCCCGCCGAAAGGCATGTTCAGAGACATCACCTTGGCCGAAGGATTCGACGAGGAACTTGGATTCCGCCGAACCCACGAGATCGTGCCGATCAAGCCGACGGACAGGTTCCTCCCCGGCACAGCGGGCATTTTTGTCGTCTTTCAGCTGCACCAGCATTATCAAGCTTTCCAGGTCTTCGGTCGATGTTTTCCCGAGGCAGTCGCCGGTTTGAATCCCGACACGATGATCGGCCAAGACGCCATGTATATCGCACTCGAAGACGAGTCAGGCTACCTTCGGCTGACTCCTCCTGTTGGCGGGTGGAAGCCGGGTCGCTACAAGGTCGAAATCCACGCGGGGGAACAAATCAACGAAATGTCGTTGATCGGGACGATGCGCTTCACGGTCGTGGCGGATCTGAAGCCGTAACCCGCTCGCGCGTCGGACCGCATTTGCGCCGCAATCAGGATATCTTCCGCATTCTGATCCGCTCCTCTTTCCCGGTCGAGGCGTGCTCAGCGCCCGCTACGCTCCGAGCACCGGCGGATCGGTTGCCTTCCCAACCATCATTTTCACCGACACCGGCGACCGTCGCGATCGAAACTCATCCGACGAGTCGACTGAAACAGCCGCGGAGCGCGGTTTGACGGTCTGCGGAGCATTCTGTAGAATGATGGCGTGATCGCGGGGTCCGTTATGTGTGCGCCGGTTTCCCATTCTGCATGAGTGCCCTTCCTCCATGGGCTTCGATCCTCATTCCGGTCAAGGACGAGGTTGAGAACCTCGCGCCCTTGACCCACAGCCTCCTCAAAGTCATGCATTCTCATCCTCGCTCACAGAGCCGGCCATTCGAGATCATCTTCATTGATGACGGGAGCACGGACGGAAGCAGCGAGCTGATGGACCGGTTGGCGGCGGAGCACCGTGAAGTTCGTACGATTCATTTTGACCGGAACTATGGCAAGACGGCGGCCCTGGATGCCGGCTTCAAACAATCATTTGGAGAGATCATCATTCATATCGATGCCGATCTTCAACAGGACAGCGACGATATTCTGTTGATGCTGCCGTTCATGGGGACTTATGACGTTGTGTGCGGATGGAGGAAAGACCGTCAGGACAATCTCGTGCGGAAGCTTTCTTCCCGAATCGCCAACTTCATCCGAAATATCTTTACTCGCGACGGCATTCACGATACAGGATGCCCCCTAAAAATATTCCGGCGACCGGTTTTGGATAAACTATACCTGTTTGAAGGCATGCACCGCTTCTTTCCGGCACTGGCTCTTATGCACGGGTTTACTATTACGGAGGTCTCGGTCCGCCACTACCCGCGCATCCATGGGGTGTCAAAATTCGGAGTCGGCAATCGACTGTTCAAAAGTCTCTACGACCTGATTGCGGTCCGGTGGATGCACCATCGCGTATTGCGATACCACTATCGATCGTCCCCTGTCACCAAGTAACCAGGCGGTTACCCGAAGAACTGCCATGTCCAGCGTAGAGGTCATTTGGATTGCGATCGGATTCTTGGGCCAGGGCCTGTTCTTCGGCCGTTGGGTCGTTCAATGGATCGCTTCGGAACGGACCGCAAAGAGTCAGGTCCCGATCGCATTCTGGTATATGAGTCTTATCGGGGGCATGATTACTCTGGCCTATGCCATTTATCGAAAAGATCCCGTGTTTATAGCCGGGCAAGGAGTCGGATCCGTGGTCTACATCAGAAACCTCATGCTCATTCATCGATCCAACCACGATCAGACCGCACAACGCCCATCCTCAGTCGGTAA
This sequence comes from Nitrospira sp., assembly GCA_047150005.1. Classification (GTDB taxonomy): domain Bacteria; phylum Nitrospirota; class Nitrospiria; order Nitrospirales; family Nitrospiraceae; genus Nitrospira_C. The sequence continues at coordinate 1,214,342 of AP038806.1, forward strand.
CTCCTGATCAACCGTGTCACTGCACCCACACCCCTCAGCGGAGCCGATACCGATGGCCAAGCACCTGGTGAACCTTACGATCCTCCTGGCGCTGGCCGGAACGCTCCTCTTCGTCGGGCTGGGCTCGATCGGCCTCACGGACCGGGACGAGGGTCGCAACGCGGAAGCCGGTCGAGAAATGCTGGAAACCGGCGATTGGATTACGCCGACGTTCAACTATGAACCGCGCTTCTATAAACCGGCGCTGGTCTACTGGCTGATGAGCGGATCCTATTCTCTCTTCGGAGTCAACGAGTTCGCCGCCAGATTTCCCTCCGCGCTGTTCGGCACCGCACTCATCCTGGTCCAATATTGGTTCTCCGTGTGTTGGCAGGCCCCCCACATTGGGTTGTTCAGCGCCCTCATGCTGTTGCTCAACATTGAAATGATCGGACTGAACCGCATGGCTTTGACAGACAGCGTGTTGGTGTTCTTTACCACGACGGCACAATTCGCATTCTGGGCCGGCCTTCATGGGACTGGACGCCGCTATTGGATGTGGTGGTTCTATGCCGCGATGGGTATTGCGACGCTGGCCAAAGGGCCGGTCGGCTTTATCGTGCCCCTCATCACCATGATCCTCTATCTCTCTTTCACGCGGCGGTGGGGACAATTCTGGCGCGAAGGCTATCCTCTGCTGGGCACCGGCCTGTTCGTCCTTGTCACTCTTCCTTGGTACGGTACGATGTTGGCCATTCACGGCGCAACTTACGTCACGATCGCCAAGGCCCAGACGGTAGGGCGGTTCATGGCCCCCATGGAAGGCCACGGCTTCGGCCTGTTCTTCTACGTTCCTGTTCTGCTGTTGGGATTTTTCCCGTGGAGCGCACTCTTACCGATGTCGATGTACGGGTGCCTCAAGGCATGGAGGGCGGCGCGCAGGACGGGAGGATCTGCTCCACAACCGGCGATCTCCGGCGTCGCAGCCGTACCCCACGAACTCGAGTTGTTCGCCAGCCTCTGGGTGATCGGGTCGTTCGTGTTCTTCACACTTTCTTCGACAAGGCTGCAACACTACATAGCACCCCTCTTTCCGGCGGCGGCTCTGCTCACTGCAACCTATTGGCACCGGAGCTTGGTCGACCCGACCACCAAAGGAGTGCGCGCAGCGATTCACCTGATGATGGGTTTGGGCTTTCTGCTCGCGCTGGGACTGTCCTCTATTCCGTGGATCTATTCCCGTTTCTCAGACAAGATGCTGAAAGAGTTCCCGGCCGCCGGGCTTCTTGATCCCAGTGCGTGGAACGCCGGTCCCTATGTTGCCGCGCTGATCTTGCTGATCGGAATGGCGATGGTGGGCTATTGGGGTCTACACGAACAGCGTCGCGCCGGAGCATTCTGGGCGGCGGGCGCAACATTGGCCTTGGTCACGTTGATCGCCATCAGGCTCAGCCTGCCCCTGATGAACCAGTACTTCGTCGCTCCTCCGCAGGAACTGGCCTATGCCGCCGGGGTCAATCTGGGGCCGTCTGACCATTTTGTCGTCTATGGGGCCACCAGGCCTTCGACCATCTTCTATGCCAGGCGACAGGCTGTCTTCGTTCCCTTCGGCGAAGAAGAGACGATCCGTCTCACCCTGGCCAAACCGGGCCGGACGATGGTCTTGCTTCCGGAACGTTTTCGATCGAACCTTCCCGCCGAGGCCGATCAGCTGGTCCCCCTTCTACGGCGTCACGGCTATGTCTTGCTGGCCAATCAACCCATGGTGACCATTCCGAAAGGAACGGCGCCCCCGCCCTCTCGTCTTTCTCCCCATTAAAGCCTACGGCAGGGGCAACAATCCTCTCATCTCCTGACTTGCCCATAGTCCGAGAAGCACAAGCAGACAAAAGACAGCATCCTGAGCTAAGGATCGATCACCGGCCGTTCCGCCGTTCGCGGCCAATGGGTTGATCCTGGGGCGGAGCCAAGCCGCCAGGCCGGCACAGAGCGCAGCGGTCGACATCCACGCAGATCCTGTCGCCATGACCAAACCCAATCCCATCAACCCTCTGAGCGGACCTCTCGGAAGAGGATGTCTTACCATCGGCCTGACGGCCAGCCATACGTATCCGGCAAACGCGACTGTCGTCAGCAGGAACCCGCCGACCATCAGCAGGGACCCAGGCCATTGAACCGGGAAAGCGCGACCCATCACCCATATGGCGGCCGACACGCCGACACAGAACGGAGCGAGGGACACCAGTGCCGATCGGAGAGACGATCGCCAGGCTCTCCAAGGATGGGCGGCAACGACACCGACCAACCAGCCAAGCGCCGCACCGCCCACCGTGTCGGTCAGAAAATGCGAACCGCGGAGAATTCGGCTCGCGGCAATCGCTAGAGCCGTTCCGATGAAGATCCATCGTGCCTTGCGGAATCTGATGGCAAGGACGGCGGCGATAGCCACGGCCGATGTAGCGTGTCCGGATGGAAACGAATCCCATCCACTGCCGCTGAAGGGAGAGAGATCGACCGCACCGGTATGGATGAACTTCGGCCGGGGTCTGCCAATCGCATGTTTGATGAGGTTACTCAGCGCCGCGACAATGCCATGAGCCACCAGGGTCTGCCACCCTGCAAGCTTCACGTCGGCGCGTTTGAGCCAGACCCCGGCAAGCAAGATAAGCAGGCTGAGCGCGACCAGGGACTCGCCCCTGCCGACCCGATCACCAATGTCGCTGAAATATGCCAGCCAAGGGTTCGGAAGATACCCAACGGGGTGATACAACGACCGCACAAACTTCGTCAGCGGAACGTCGAGTTCGAGCAAACCTAGAATGGACACCACGACGGCCGCACATGAGCAGGCCGCGGATGCGAGAAAGAATCCGGTCGAATCGGCAGCCGATGGTCTTGCCAACGTGTCCGCCGTCACGCAACGCCTCGTCGCTGACTCGTCAAGGCACCCATTCGGCCAGGTACACGTTGAACTCCCCGGGTTGCTTGGCGTGACGGTCGGATACCCATACCAAACGTTTTCCGTCTGGAGAGAACATTGGGAAACTGTTGAACTGCCCTTCGAACGTCAACCGCTCCAATCCCGTTCCGTCGTCGCCAATCAGGTATAGATGAAAACTCGGTCTGCCTCCCTCTCCTCTTGTCTCCACATTGGAGGAAAAGATGATGCGTTTGCCATCCGGATGAAAGAACGGCGAGAAGTTCGAGGCACCGTTGGATGTGACCTGTCGTTTTCCACTGCCGTCGGCGTTCATCACCTCGATTTCGAGCTGTCCCGGCTCGACTAACCGCTGATCGAGCAATTCCTTATACCGGGCCACCTCTGCCGGCTCCGTCGGATGCGACGCCCGGTAGACGATCCGCTTGCTATCTGGAGAAAAGAAGGCGCCGCCATCGTACCCCACGTGATCGGTCAATCGACGAGGTTTGGTGCCATCAAGATTCATTGCGTAGAGATCAAGATCCCCGTCCCTCATGGAGGTCCAGACGATCGTCTTGCCGTCCGGTGACACGGTCGCCTCCGCGTCGTAGCCGGGCGAGGTCGTCAGCCGCTGCATCTCCTGGCCATCAATACGAACCGCGTAGAGATCGTAGTCATCCAAGGCCCATCGATACGCTCCGTCGCGCTTCGGTTTGGGAGGGCAATTCGGCCCGGCGGCATGCGTGGAAGCAAACAGGACCCTTCGATCACCCGGGAAAAAGTAGCCGCAGGTGGTCGCTCCGGTACCGGGACTGACCAGCCGGATCGTCTGACTCTCGAGATCCATGACGTACATTTGGTAGCAGCCAAGCCCAGCCTCAGCTGGGCGCAGTGTCGCGGCAAAAGATTCCTGCGTCCAATTGTTGGTAGATTGAAAGATCAGCTTCGTACCGTTGAACGAGAAGTATGCTTCTGCGTTTTGCCGGCCGAACGTCAGCTGCCTGATATTCTTCAAATGCCGTTCCGTTCCCATTGGCGTACGTTTCACTGCAGGCGGTTTCTGCTCCTGCGCGGCACTCGTCAGAGCCCAGGAGAAGAGAACAAGCATCGCCGCCAAACCGCTACCGAACGACACGCTCCTCATCGACGAAGACCTCCATTTGATCGCTCGGGTCACGTTTGCCCGGCCATTCTCCACGCGTGACGACAGACCCGTTCTTGAACACGACGAAGCTATTCCAACCGTAAAAAAACAACAGCCGAGAGACGGTAGCGGCCGCCTCCGGGGTTGCCGAGTACAAAAGGGAAAGGACGCTGCCCGGTCGGTCAGCGCGATGGCACGCGACGATGACGGCCGTTCCGGGTCCGGCATAGATCTCGTCCCCTATCGCGACGCCGGACTCCGTCATACGAACTTGTTGTCCGCAATGTGTCGCCAACAATGGTCGGATGGCCTCTCGTCCCCCATCATCGACCAACAGTAACACCGACCCCTCGGAGGGAAACATTGCAGCCGTTGAGTTGGGAATGACCGCAGCACGATCCGCCTTTCCCTTGTGGTTCTCCTGGGCCGCTATGCGCGCGACCAACTCGTGATACGGGTGAGATGACGGAACGGATCCGGCAAGCATGACCGTTCGACGGGCGTCGGTGACATACAGGTTCAACATAGGCGGCAAGGATTGCCGTGGGATTCTTTGAATCAACATAGTCTCCGGATCCAGACGCACATCCACGGGACGACTCGGCAGTCTCACAGTCGCCGACTGCGCCGCGTCTTGCATCTGAACCTCGAGCGTGTGTTCGGATGCGTCATCCAGCCCGATCCGAAGCTGGACTGGGAACCGGAACAATGGTTCACCTTGGGTCAGACGCACATCAAGGTCAAATGCGGTAACATTGTCGACAGGATATGCGCGGGCACGACTGAGGGATGGCGTCGGCACACCGCTTCGTTCGACCCACTGCTTGAAAAACCAGCCAAGATCACGTCCACTGGTTTCGGTGAATGCCACTTCGAGATCGCGCCACTCCGCGTGTCGCCCGAGATAGGTGGCAATCAGTCGTTGGATCCCCCGCCAGAACGCATGGTCTCCGATCTCCTGTCGCAAGAGATGAAACGTCATGGCGACCTTTTGATATCCGATCGCATTGTCGCGCTCGTCGTGCTTCTGCATGAACCGACTTACAGGATAGTCACGATCAGGCGGCACGTACAGATTGTACGATCGAACGAACAGGCGCCGCTGATCACGCGCCTGAGACAACTCACCTGTCAGTTCGCACCAATAGTAATTTGCCAGGTAGGTGGTCAGCCCCTCCACCCAGTTCCCCTTGTTCGTTTGGTTGAACACCCCATTGCCGATCCACGAATGGACGATCTCGTGGCCAAGGGCGTACGGTTGGACGTAGTGCCGCTTGATGATGGCACTGCCGAGCAAAGTAAACGAGGGCATGCCCAAACCACTCGCGAAGAAATTTTCGACGACGGCAAACGTCTCAAAGGGATAAGGACCCAGAACTCCGATATATGCCTCGAGATACCGACCGGTCGCGTCCAAGTATTCGTCTGCCAGATGCGCATCCTCGGGAAACAGGTAGGTCGCCAATTTCACGGATTGGCCGCCCTTTGCAACCCAAGGGCGCTGTTTGACGACGAAACGATTGGCCACGAGCGTCAGGGCTTCGCTGGGTCTTGTCGGATCCCACTCGATCAGCGCCATGTTCGACTGACGGCATCGATCCGGCGAACAAGCGGTTGTCTGATTCATAGCCGCTTGCGTTACAGCCATCCAGCTTTCCGGCAATGCAACACGAAGCGCGTACGTGCTCAGGGAGTCTGGACTATCCGGATACCATCGGCTCTCACTGCTGAGATAGACACCTTCCGGCCCGATGTGGCCGGCCGTCTCACTCGGCGTGACAAAACGAAGATGTCGTGGATCTCTCGGCGGATCGTTGATCACACCCTGATACGTGATTATGAGCGCCATGGTCTTACTCTCGGCGTAGGCGCTTGGCAACGGGATCACAACTTGCTGCGATTGTGGTGCGGCCGGATCATGTTCGATCGAAAACGTGAGCGCCTGGTCAGGCTCAGACCCCGTCGATTCTTCTGAACCACCGACGACGCGCTGCACGACAAGCGTCGTGGCCAACGACAGACGGATATCGGTTTGCTTCTCGGAAAGCGCCAGCGTGATGCGGTCGAGACCAATCAGTTCGTGAGTGTCTGGATAGAGTTGCACGAACAGATCATGGCGTTGAATATTCGCCTCACTAAATTGGCGGGAGGGTTCTTCGCACAGACTGGATTCCGATTGAAGAATCGTTAGGCTGAGGAGAACGAGAACGAAACGGAGCGCCTTGCCGGTCAACATTCAGGAGGTTTTAACATTCGCGGCAAACAAGCACAAGCTGGATGACTGAAAGCATTCGCTCAAGATCGACCGGTTTGGTGAGGACTTCCTGCGGATGGAGAGCCCACGCTTCCTCAAGAACTTCTTCGTCATGACTTCCGGTGATAATAATGACGGCGCCGCCGAATTCCTTCTGGCGAAGCCGACGCATCATCTCCACCCCGCTCATGCCGGGAAGGAAAAGATCGAGCAGGATCAGGTCTGGAGGAGCTTGGTCGATCATCGCCAGGGCAGCTGTGGCATCTTTGACCCCAAGAGCTCTATATCCTCGAAGGCTCAAGAACTGTACCAACAATTCGCGCACCAACTGCTCATCGTCGACCACCAACACTGTTTCGTCGGTGTCGGTCGCCACACCTGTCGATGAGACAAGCGAATTTTCCGCGGCCGACTTCGTGGGGTGCTGCACGACTCGGTTGACGCCTTCGACAAGAACATCCAGCGAGAGACCTTTGCGCAAGAAATCCGTGACTCGCAGCGAACGAGCTTGATTTTCTTGCATTTCCGTCGCGCCTCCACCGAGAATAATGACCGGTGCGTGTGGATCCATGGCTCGAATTTCTTTCAAGATCATGAGTCCATCCATGCCTGGCATCCGAAGATCCAGAATGGTGACTCGTGGTCCATGCTCACGAAAGAGAGTGAGGCCTTCTATGCCATTGGTCGCGGTGTGAACTTCATATCCATGGCGGGTAAAGACGGCTTGCAGGAGATCGCAGTTCATACGATCATCGTCGATGATCAGAAGTTTGACCATAAGCCCGTCCGTCGCTAGGTGTGGGGCATCTGCTGCTTACACGCGAGCGTACCATGAGCCCGCTGCGTCAAAAAGCAAATGATGGGATCTCTGCAGCGTTATACAGGGGTACCGATAAGGGCATCCACAAACGGTTCCGGCCGGAAATCCTGGAGATCTTCCGCTGATTCACCGACTCCTATCAGCCGCACCGGCAACTTCAGTTCATCAGCGATCGCGACCACGATTCCACCACGAGCCGTGCCGTCCAATTTGGTGAGGACGAGGCCGGTGACCCCGACTGCCTGATTGAACTGACGCGCCTGGACCAGCGCATTTTGCCCAACCGTCGCATCAATCACCAACAGCACCTCCTGAGGCGCGTCGGGCATTCCCTGTTTCAGCACCCGGCTGATCTTCTTCAACTCATCCATCAGATTCGATTTCGTATGCAGACGCCCGGCTGTATCGATCAGGACTACGTCTGCATTGCGTGCCTTGGCCGCCATTAATCCGTCGAAAGCCACTGCGGCCGGGTCCGCTCCATGCCGATGACAGACGAACTCGGCGCCGATGCGGTCAGACCATACCTTCAGTTGATCGATTGCCGCAGCGCGAAAGGTATCGGCCGCGACCAGGAGCGGCTTGAGCCCTCCATTTACCAGTCGCTGCGCGATCTTTGCCAGCGTCGTCGTCTTGCCCACTCCATTCACGCCCACAGCCAAAATGACAAATGGCTTGGTGCCCTGGGCGATCAGATCTTCAAGCCTGGGACCTGCGGCAGGGGTGAGCGCCTGCAGCAATGTCTGCTTTAAGACGGTCTGGACCGTGAGGATTTGCGAAGCATTGGTCCCGAGAAGCCCCTGTTTCAACTGGTCCATGGTGCGTTTCACTACTGGCGCACCAAGATCAGAGAGGACCAGAGCCGTCTCTAACTCTTCAAGCACTGCAGGATCTGCTGTGCGTCCTAAGAACTTATCAAGAGACCCTCGAACAGCCGATCGTGTGCGAGTTAAGCCTTCATTGAGCCGTTGGATCCATCCCATAAAATCACCGTGAACGTTTGCTCGCGACTCTGGCAAGATGAGCGTATATTCCCAGTTGCTCCAGAAGACTACGCTCTCGCCTGCGCATGCGTCTCGCCTCTCTATCGCTTCGTTCATGATCGTATCCACACAGATGGAGAATTCCATGAATAAGCAAGGCGGCTATCTCATCCCTGAGAGATCGTCTTGCTGCACGCGCTTGCCGAATCGCGGTGGGCATAGCAATAACCACATCACCAAGCGGCCCGGCACCCATATGCGCGCGGATGGGGAAACGAGCGTCTCTGGAGGCAAATGCCAAAACATCGGTGGTGTTATCCTTTTGACGGTATTGTCGGTTCAATCGGCGCATCCCTTTATCACCGACGAATATCACACTCACATCCGAATCCTCCTCACCCATTGCCGACAAAACCATAGATGCGAATTTCCCGACCAGGACCGGACTCACCTTCACGATCCGAGTCCTGCTTTCCACAAACACGGACATTAATGCGGTTGTCCCAAAGACGACTTGGGCGACTGCTGGGCCGGGGAAGGTGTTGATGTTCGAGCGTTAGGAGAAGCCGGAGGTCGGCGACCAGGAGCTGATGCCGTTGGATCCTGAGTTCCTTCCTGATGCTGATGCTGATCGTACGCCTTGATGATGTCCTGCACAAGCTTATGCCTGACGACGTCTCGCTCATCAAAATAGATGAATCGAATGCCTTCAACGTCACGGAGGATATCACGGACTTCGATGAGTCCAGATACCCGCTCAGGCGGCAAGTCAATCTGGGTGATATCCCCTGTCACGACCGCTTTGGAACTGAATCCAAGCCGAGTCAGGAACATCTTCATCTGTTCAGCCGTCGCATTCTGAGCTTCATCGAGAATGACAAACGAATCATTCAGTGTGCGGCCTCGCATGAACGCCAAGGGGGCGATTTCAATGTCGCCTCGCTCGATCGCTCTAGTCGCACGTTCCATATCCATCATATCGAACAAAGCGTCATAGAGAGGACGCAGGTATGGGTTAACTTTTGCATACATATCCCCCGGAAGAAACCCGAGTTTCTCGCCGGCCTCTACCGCAGGGCGCGCCAAAATAATTCGGCTGACTTGGCGCTTCATCAATGCGCTTACAGCCATGGCCATGGCTAGGTACGTTTTGCCTGTTCCGGCGGGTCCGATTCCTATCACGATGTCGTGAGTTTCAATCGCTTCAATGTACGATTTCTGAGTCGGTGTCTTCGGAGCGACGAAGCGTTTCTTCGTGACAATGGTCGTGGCTGTAGACAATAGCTCTTTGAGTGGAGCATCAGGGGTTTGCTTCAGCGCAGAGAGGGCATGCGCGATGTCCTCGGGTTCAAGAACCATTCCCTCATTGGCGAGAGCAGCAAGCTCGGTCAGAACTCGCTCAGCGTGGCGGGTCGCATCCGGGGTTCCATCAACCGTGAGCTCCTCGCCACGCGCCGAAAGGCGCACGCCAAGGTCATCTTCGATCATTTTGAGGTGTCGGTCGTGGTGACCGAACAGGACGGCGGTGTTGGTACCTTCTCGCAGCTTAAGCTTTTTCACACAATGGCGACAGAGCACTGAATGCTAGTTAGCTTGATTGTATCAGACTGATGAGGGAGCTGACAACCAACTCACATCGCTGAAGACGACCGAGAGGCTGGAGAGGGATGTCAGGATTTCGCCTCAGTTCTTGGCGAAATGTCAAACTCCTGAGATGTCCATCCCCGATGATCATCTCTGGCTATGATCTTTACTCGGAAAACCCCCTGCGCAGAGGGAGGGATTGACCATTGAAGCTGACCGGTTCTTTCGTTAATCGTCATTCCTGGCGGACCGGATTCCAGCGAGAACGTGATGGGATCGTTCTCCGGATCATTTGCTGAGACTTGATACTCAAGCCTGCCGTCAGCAACCACCGGCGGCTCGAAGGAAGCAAATTTTGGAGGCCTGTTAGATATGGTCACGGGCTCAGAGTGGGCTTCCTTACCTGTCCCGGCTTGATCGTGCGGAGTAACCACAACGCTCACTGTTTCACCACGAGAGAACCCGGCACTATCCAATGTATTGTGCTCTCCCAGAAGCACAACCTGGTCGTTGCGCCGCCATGTGTAGCTGTACTGAACACTGTCTCCGTCAATGTCGCCCCCTTCCAATTCGGCCTTGATAATATCTCCGGCCTTCGGTTCCTTCGGCTCGAGCGTAACGGCTTGAATCATGGGAGGCGTATTCCCCACCAACACCTCTGAACTGCGAAAAGGGGCACCTGCGACCTTCCCGTCGTGCGGGGTGACCTCGACACTGACCCGATCACCCCGCTTCAGCCTCTCCGGATTGAGCGTCGTCGAAGATTCACCCGACACTTCTGCTCCGTTCACGAACCAGCGAAATCGCAAAGTCACTTCGTCTTGGTTCGGATCCTTGGATTCGGCAACCGCCGTCACGACGCCGTGACGAGTAATTGGATTCGGAACGATTGTGAGCGAATGAATGCTGGGCGGACCGTTTCCTACAGAAGTGCTTCCAGCATAGTGATCCTCGGACGTGCACCCAAGATTCATGAGCAGCCCAATTACCGTCAGACCTGCAAATAGGCGATACACGAAGCTCCTCAGTCGACTTATCGAAGGGACCTGCTCACTTCACATGCATCGCGCGTTACCCATCTAGTCGCGTTGATTTATCCATGAGAGATACCGACTTGCGACTGTCGTCGCAGTTCCAGCATTCACGCAATTGATGGCGCCGGTGCTGGATTGCGAACATCCCTTCACACCACTCAAGCTACCAGTGCCAGCGGAACCATCACCTTGGCTTCCCAAATGGATGGCGACGGTAGTGGCCAAACCCTCGCCGAGACTTGTCTTGTTGTTGATATTTTGACCGCTCAACCCAACAATCGGCGAGCTATAGGGTCCGCCCGTTACGTAATAGAGAGCATAGAGATTGCTCGACCCTGCCGCGACACAGACATCACTGCTTGGCAGGAATGTGGGAAAGAACACAATCCCACCGAGAATAACCGGGTTCGCCACCGATCGTTCACTTGGTCCACTGGCTGGGACAGTCAGTTTGGTAAACCAACCTCTCTTACTTTGGACAAGTGAAATAAGCGAGCCATATGTTCCACCCGTTGCCATCGCTGGCACACTGGTCACTTGCTGTGTCGTCGTACCGTCACACGTACCATTGCCAAGTTGGCAGATAGTGGCCGTTGACATGTCAATCAACTCATTGTTCAGGCTGTCGTCAATACGACAACCCGTGATGGTCAAGTCATTGCATCCTCCCGAACCCTGCAGCACCGGATCTTTCACACCCACCAGAAATTGAACTGAGGTATCGACCTTATCACCAGTTCCGCTCAATTGGGTGTAGTAACGGCCACTTCCTGCAAAAAGCCAGGTATTCCCCGTCTCGTCCAGTGCAAGACCAGGGGCTTGAGGCAGAGGACCCAACGTATTTTTTGTGGATCCGGTCGCGTTCTTGAATTGATAGAGAATTTCGGACGGGGCTCTTGTTGGTGCAGGAGCCGTTGCGCCTGATGGCACGCCCCACAAAGAAGGATCTGTATTGCAGACCGGAGTGGACGCTTTCCAACAGCCGGTCGTAAGGCGAATCAACTTGCCTTCCCACGGGGATGCACTGATGATCTTCCCGCCATATATGACGTCAGCTCGATAATCCAAGTCTCTGTCTATCGTTGACAAGTCTCCGATAAATGAATTGGGTGGACTGGACACTGTCCCGCCCGCATCAAAGACTGTCACGGTCGTCGAAGCGGCCGACGTTATTCTGTCTTTGAGATTAACGGCGTACATCCTTGCCACCTGCCCAACGCCCGCATCGTAGCTGGTTGCTCCGGACCCAAATACGACATACCATTTGGCATCGCTGTCCTGTGTCTTATCGCCACCCAATGGACGAACCCGGACCACGCTCGGGTAACTCATGGTCAGCCCAAGGTTCGCATCTGAATAGCTCCAGAGGAGCTTCGGCAATTTCTCAGGGTTGGTGACATCCAATACGAAGTATGCGCTGAAAAAGGTTCGCCCAGCATCCACTGTGGAGTCGTTGTTGAAATCTGCCGCGAAGGTCATCGGCGTGCCCTGACCTCCAGTGCAATTTCCGCAACTACCTCCCATTCGGAACCCGCCAACAAGAATTGTTCCCCATCCATTGGGATGATCTGCATCGGGGGTAAACACTCTCGCATCTGTTACCTTCGGTTTCAGATCGACATAGTACACGTGCGTATAATTGGGATCTGCCAGCCATCGCAGATGCGGTAACAACTCTTGCGGAATAAACGACCACAATTCATCGCCACGAACCGTACCTCGACCGTCTGCAGTCGTCGAATTGGAAAACCATCCATGCTCTATTTTTCCGGCCGGAGCGGACCCGCTGGTATCATCGCCCTTATGATAAAACCCTACGTTAAACGCATGCAGCATGCCGTCGTTGGCTCCAAGATATGCAACCTGGCGGCGCCCCTTGTACTGCTGAAAAAAGGCTGTGTAGGACGCATCGCCGTACAACACATCGTACCGCTCCTTCGGATCGCCGACGACAACAGGCGTTGAATATACGGAGTCTCCGAGTTTCCAGACCATCGCGGTGGGGACGTTACTATCGTTCTTCACTGTCAACGTACGATCGCGAAGGCCTGTGACCTGAGAGCCACGAATAAAATTGATTGTGTTGGTCGCTGTGAGGGCCGCTGGGGCCCCACTGAGATTGAGATAGCCAGCGATCTTGCTCTGATTACTGATGTCGAACGAAATGAACTCACCCGTAGGTGTCGCGGAGCCGGTACTACTCACGACTTTGTCATTGTCCAAGTCCACCCAGGTATAGATGTACCGATTCGCGGGTGGCATGATGGCCAGTCGACGTCCTCCTTCCCAAATCGGATTGATATCGGTGATGGCCTTGTCGCATTGATGAGGCGAGTCGTCACAAAATGCTGTGTCAAGAATGCCATCAGGAGGCACGGTCGTATCTCTGGTCGGATCAGCTTTGCCGTCACCGTTTGAATCAACAAAAATGTCAACGGCCAGGCGGTCGTTAGTCACATCGTAGCGAGTTACAACAATGCGATCCTCGCTGAGCACTAAGCGGCCGTCGCCATTAGTATCTTCGCGGAGATTTCCATAGGTATCGACGAACAGCCCGTGCACATAGCCGGCATATTTGACCTCGCGAGTGCCTTCGAACTGAGTTGGGTAGAAATAGGATTGATAGAGGGCGCCTTCGCCACTTGTCGAGGACGACAAGACCGACGCAGCAGTACCAGATGACGTTTGGTTCAGAATCGCCGAGAAGGCGGCAGCTAACTTGCCTTCGAGTTCCAGTGGGTTTTGCGCGTAGAAGTATGTGTCCGGTACTCCATCGCCGTCCGAATCCCATTCCGATGTCTTGTCGGGAAGGTTATACCCCGTCGTGGCAGGCTTATCGCTATCTTTGAATCCTCCGTACTTGGCTGCGTACCACAAGGGATCCTTCAGGAGCCCGGCATTTGAGCCATTCGCGGTGAAAGTTCGCTCCACCCAAATGTTCGTGTACGGAGCCGTTGTGTCCGACGTCCACGCTCCTGTTGTATTGTACCGTTGGCACTCAAGGCCGTTTCCCGCACCGGTGGGGATACTTCCACCGCAACGAATATCGTAGTATTCGCCGGCACCAGTGAGAATATTATTCAGGGTTGCTGCCGGCGTTGTCGCGCTGTGACCTGTCGCACTCACTCCGTTGATGTAGAAGCCGGCCCAGTTGCCGTTCCCGGCGTTGGAATATATCGGCTTCGTCTTAACCGTAATGGTTGTCGACCCATTCGTCTTCACATACAGCCGATAACGAATGTCCAGATCGTAGTCTCCTCCATAAGTTGCATCGTCCCACATGATTTCGTAGCAAGAGGTATAGCCATTCCCAACCTCGGCGATCCAATCAGCGTCACTCGCGCAAATGTCGAATGCGACAAGTTGCCCCTTGTTTCCTCCAGTCGCAGCCGAACTCGCCCAAGCGCCTTGACCGGCAGTCGTACATCCGTTGTAGCGATTTGAATCACTCGCTGGCGCGCCTCCAGTTGCAGCCGGACAGCCGCTATGAAAGGTCGGAGTCAACTGAACCTTGTTCAACCCTACCGCGAATTCCAGCACCGGTACCGGCGCGCTGGCCACTACCGCATAGGTCGTAATGTTCTGCTTCACTAAGTTGCCTGTGTCGTTGCCGAGAGCGCCGCGGAGATCCGTCGTCTTTGCATAATGAGCTAGGATCGGAAGATAGTAGGATCCGTACTTGTTCGGTTCCTCCGGACAGAGACCCCGGATATTTAGGAACGTCGTTGTTGTCTTGGCCGAGCAGATGCTATTCGCGGAACCACCATTGACCTCACCGATGAATACAGAGCTAATTGGATCCAACGTATTCATCGATGAAGCGGTCAGCAATGCGGAGAGGTCGATCCCCGTATCATTCGTCGTCGGAGTGACCTGATTGGGGGCGGAAATCCAAGCCTGCGCACCTGGAAGCTGGTCAGAGTCATGAGACGGGAAGGCGTCACCGAACATCAAGACGAAGGGTTTTGCGCAATACTCACAAACAGGTGGCGACCCCGTATATGGATCGCCATATCCGTTGTTGGCTTCAATTGGGAACGTGTTTGATGCGAATGCGCCATTTCCAATTGCGTAACTCGTAATGCTGTTATCGGGACCGTTGCCGGAAGTCTTATAAAACTGTGTGGTTGCATTGCCGGAACTTGCGAGGCCTCTGAAATAGCGGATTGCTTCGTAGAACATCTCCGCGAAGGGTTCTCCCCAGCTCCTGCAATTGCTTTCGGTGGGAATGCCTCCATTAACACTGCACGTCCCATCGTTTCCACCGGCGGAGTAGTTGTTACCACCGAAATTGTATCCAACGATTCTGAAGCTATCGATCGTCTTGATGACCTTCGAGGTTCCAAGGATCTGTCCTGTGCGCTTGTTGATCTCCTGCGTGTACAGATCCGTGGCCTTACTACGGAGCACACCTCCGCTGAAATTCCGCTCGTAGCTACCTGAAATCAGACCGAATCGCATGGTCACGGTGTCATCAGCGCTCCCGACACTTCCGTTGGCGTTCACCGCCATCCTTTGGATCAAACCCTGCGGCTTATATGTATATGTGCTTGTCGGGCTGGGAGTGTTGTTGTCGTAATACGTATCGCAATTTGCTTCTAGCCCAACTGTCCAGTCACATACCATGACGGCAACCCGATAGGTCGCCTTAAGCTCTCCTCCAAATACTCCGGCTCCATTGGCAGTTCGCTCGCACTGCCGCACCTCGGTGCTATCGGCATCTGGCCAATTTCCGTCCAACACCATCATGTACCCGACGGTTTCACTGCTTGCACTGTTGGTATTACAGATTGTGACAGCACCAGAAACGATTCCCAGGGCGGCGGTCGGCACCAAGGAACTCAAGTCGCTGCCGGCATAGGGCTTCGCCCAGGAATGAGCATCACGAGGAGCAATGGTTCGTCCCAAGACAGTTAAGCCGTTGTTCCCAGTCATTGGCGACGTTGAACTACCGGCGTCATCCACGATGCGCATTCCCCCATAAAGCACCTTCCGGATGATGTCGATCCGAGCCATTGTCGCCCAGTTGAGGAAGTTTCCGCTCCATTTGGCTGTGCAGAAGTGGCCATAGGTTCCAGCACCAGCAACGGCTGGGTTGAAACGTCCCGTACCGCCAAACCCTGTCCCTCCCGAATAGTCGTAGCATTTCTTCGGGTCGAAATAGCCCACGTAATCGATGTTGTCCTTGTACGTCGTGTCGGCCGCGGCATCTCCACCAGGCTTTCCATTGTCCAAATCGACGATATCGTTATATCCCTTAAAGAAAAGCCGGTGATCTTTCGTCATCATGAGCATCACGGCCGGCGGTACCGTTTTCGTGATGAACGGCGGATAGGCCGTGTAGTTGTTCATGGTGACTTGAGCGACGGCAGAATGATGAACGATGCCACCGGCAACGGCGAGCAGGAGAGCTAACATCAGTTTGTTCATGATCCTACCCCTCCCCATAACAGCTTTCTCAACTCTCATTCGCTCAAACCACAACATGCGTCGGTTCGTCCTTAGAGCTATAGTTTTCTCTGACAGGTTTCACCCGTTAGAGTGCAAGCGTACACGCCAACGATCCGGTTTTCGGTCCCAGTCGCCACGAGTGTGGCTCTGCAATCCACTCGATAGAGGACATCGACACCTCCACCTGCACTTCCCGATCCCGCTCCTTCATAGCCTGCGGCGAACTGCATGCCAGACCCTGCCTTCGCCTGTAAGTACAACCGGTCGATATCACCTCGCACGGAGTACCCATTGATTGTCTGATCGTAGTCTGGCCCCAAAGCCCCTGTCCCTGTCACCGTATCCACGTGGTTGTCAGCCTGGCCGTTGATTTCCATGGTGAGGGATGGATTGGCTGAAGTCTCCGCTCCAGTCGGAACCGGCCCGCTCGAACTAACTACCGCCGCCGGCACCGAACCGTTCTCGATCGTTTGCTGGATGATCTTTACCGAAGAACTGAGACAAGACTCGGCAGCGTCTGCGGCCACTTCCGTAGTTCGCTGGAATCCGGCTATTCGATTTTCGAGTCCTGTGACGGTCATTGCGGCGATACCTAATACTGTCAGGATGAGCATGAGGATCATGACCATTAAGAAGGCCATGCCTCGCTCATTCCTGATCAGACCACGGTTCGTCTCGTCAACTGGCATGCCGACTCCTGACCTCGATTTATTGCTCGACGTTTCGAGCATCGACCGTCCTCGTCAATTGACGACGTCTAAACTGCTGATACGTTGAGGGGACATACCCAGGATCACTGGAATGAATATGGTCGCTAATCGTCAGGGGACCTGCCGTCAAGACTCCGGCCTGCTGAGCCTCACCAAGCCCCTGGTCCCGAACCGATTGTCTGGCCACGACGTTGACCTGCACCATCCTGATAGTGGCAGGATCGAACGTGAGAGGGGTCCACACCCTATTGGTCTGCCAGTCTCCAACATCGAACGTATTGTTGGTGTTCCAATCGTCAATCACCCCGTCAGGCACCCCTGTCTTGATGGCCGCGTTGCAGCCGTCACAGGCGAGAGCGAACTGAATATCTTCGATGCCGTCGACGATATTGGCGGTCGGCGGCGAGGCCGTTCCCGTGTCCACAGTTCGAAGCAGGCAAGGTCCTGAGGTTATACACGCCGTTGAATCCTGTCCGATTGAATAGGTTACGCACTGCAGTAGATAGACTTGGGTTCCCACCGGAAACGTCACTGGCAAGTTAAACCCACTGCTTAAGTTCACCGCAGATCCGCTGCTCGTCGAGACCTGCGCCGTCACAACTCCTCCGATAGAAACATACGCACCCGTGCCGTTCACCATGCCTTCGGCCTGCATTTCTGAAACGGCGGCGGCATTAAGAGTGATGGAGGTGAAGGAGCTGGCTGGTGCAACCGGGACGGCCTGGGAAAGAGTCCATCCAGGGTTGGTTCGAGGAATCACGAGCGAAAGGGTATCTGGGCCATCATCATTCGGGAGAGCGGAGGGTGTCGGGACCTTATCAACAGGTCTGACCGCTAAGCTGGTGCCTCCGGCGGCACAGTTTCCCGCCGTACCTCCCACCGGCACATTTGGTGATAACGGCATTCGGAATCCAGCCAGCTTGACGTCGCGGGCGATCAATTCCATAGCCAATCTGGCATTCTGCTGCGTACCCGCCGCTTGTTCATTGGCCTTAGTAGATTTGTCGGTGGTCGTCAGCACCGTAAAGCCGGCCGTCACAATGATGCTTGTCACGGCAAGCGCGATCATTAACTCCACCAATGTGATACCGTGCTGCAATTGTCTTTGGTGTGCAGTCCTCATATCGGGGCTGTCCTTACCTCACTCCGGCGCGACCACAGTGACCAAGGTGATGCTCTTCGACATAAGGGAAGCACTTCCAATGTTGGAGTTAGTCATCCAATCCAGCCTCACGGTGACCGTGCTGCGCGTGAGCCCCAGCGGATCTAGCGCAGGCGGAGCCGGATTCAAGACGACCGTCCCTGCGATGTTGCTGAGACCTGAATTGAGCAGCAAGGTCCTCCATTGGACGCAATCACCATTGGCCATGACATTGACCGTGGAAGCCGGACAGGTTGTCGTGCCCAAACTCACATCGATATTGTGGTAAGCGGTTACGTTCCGACGATTGAACTGGATTCGCTCGACCATATCGGCGGCGAGATTGCTCACGCGAGTCATCTCATTTCCGCTTATGTTTCTCTTTAGCGACATGGCCTGCATTCCGGAAAGAGCAAGTAGTCCAACGGCCAAGATCAAGGCTGCAACCATGCTCTCGATGAGCGTGAATCCCGACTCAGTTTGACGCAGTGGACTCATGGTTGTGCCGAACTCCGATCCAGCTATGGGCATGAAGTTTTTGCACACCAACTCACCTTCCCGGACGGCAATACCGAGAGCGTATAAATAAGCCCCTTTTCATTCTGTAACTGGATAGTTTGTGGAGCGGCGGCTGTGCTTAATCCTATGGAAGAAAAGTTCACAATCGCTGCTCCGCCGGGAAGCGTCGTTACCCGCGGCATCAATGTGCGCGTGGGGAAAATCTGTTGGCCGCCCGAGATACCGCTCACTTCGATAAGTGATCCCGATGACTGAATGGTAACGGTTGCCTGTCTGTTTCTGTTCATCGCAACCAACTTCGCCAGATTCAGATCCCCCGTGATTTCACTCATGGCCTGCTTCAACTGGTAACGAGCCAACCATTCATTGATGGCAGGAATCGCAATAATCGAGGCAATCCCGATGATGGCCACCACAATCATCAGTTCGACCATTGTGAATCCGTCTTCTCGGCGGTTCTTATTGTCCATATGCGCACGAAATTTGTGTAAGTCCGTCGAAAGGTCCCCACGGGGTTGAGCAAGCACTATGCCATTCGCTACGCGGAACCAAGCCCATTCAAGAGTTTGATTAATCAGCAGTTTTCTATCATGACAGTCTCAGATTCTCAGGTCGGGGCAGACAAATTTCGTCATGGAAGTTCTGATTTTGCGTCCATTTGAAACGCCACAAGTGGATGCCGATAGAATAGTGTCGATTACGCCGCAGACGAGCTGTCGGGCGAGTCGGGTCCGCGGATAGATTCTAAGATTGCAGTCGACAGCTGCAATTTCCCGCTAGCTTTGACTGTGTGGGAGGGTGAGCAGAACCGACGTCGCGGCCGCGTCCTCCGAAGAGCGGCTTGCTTGGATTGTCCTAGAAGCTGAATCTGGCATGCTGTAACCGGTAGTTCGCACTTACGAATCCTAGCCGCAAGCCGGGGGATGAGATATACGCTCACCAGCACCGAATCGAATTCCGGCTATTGCGAAAACTGGAACTCCCTCGCCAATCCCCCGATGACTGCACACAAGCTGCCGGAAGCCGCACAGAAACTTCCTAGATCTAACCGCTATCTGGAATTTGCTCGGCGCTTCAGGGAGGTTCCTGTGTGTTGCGCATGGCCCCCCAATTGGGCCCCATGCCATGCGGACGATTATTAGGATGATCGGCTACGGAGAAGAAGGGAGGCGTGTAAATCTATTTCATCGCAACGGCCCGCACCTGAGCATAGACAGTCAAGCCTCGAAGAACTTTAGTGATGCCATTCTGAAGCAAGGTTTCCATACCTCCCTGCGTGGCCACGGCGAGCATCTCGCTCGCCGGAGCTTTGGACTGAATAAGCTTCTTCAATTGATCTGACACTACCAGGAACTCATGGATCGCCACTCGTCCTTTGAATCCCGTCCGATTGCACGCTTGGCAACCGCGACCCCGATGTAGGGTCGTACGATTCTGGTCATCGACATCAAGCTCAGCCAAGAACCGACCTCCATAACCCTGCATCAGCTCATCCCACTCTTGACGAGACGGCCGATAGGCTTCCCTGCATTCGCTGCAGATCTTCTTACAAAGCCGTTGTGCGAGAATACCAAGGATGGAGTCCGCGAAGTTAAATGAATCGCAACCGAGATCAAGAAGTCTAATGACGGTCTCCACAGCGCTATTGGTATGCAGAGTGCTCAATACCAGGTGTCCGGTTAAAGAAGCCTCGATCGCGATATCGGCGGTCTCTTTGTCGCGCATTTCTCCGATCATGATTACGTCCGGATCAGCCCGTAAGAATGCGCGCATGGCCGTCGAGAACGTCAGTCCAATCTTGTGATGGACTTGAACCTGTCTGAGCCCATCTTGTGTAATTTCAATCGGATCTTCCGCCGTCCAGATTTTCCGCTCATCGGTATTGATATGCCTAAGCAGGGCGTGTAGCGTGGTTGTCTTTCCTGATCCTGTAGGTCCCACACACAGTAGAAGACCGTGAGGCTTTTCGGAGAGACCTTTGATCGCCTCCAGCGTCGCGCCCGACAACTCTATCGCATTCAGGGACATCGGCTCTTTCGCAGTCAGCAGGCGGAGAACAACATCCTCGTCACCTCCTGCAGTAGGAAGCGTCGCGACCCGCAACTCGATATTCCGGCTTGTAGACAGCTTGAATGCGATCTTTCCATCCTGCGGCTTGCGTCGTTCAGCGATATCCAGATTGGCCATGATCTTCAGTCTCGATACGATGGCGCGACGATACGCCGCCGGAATCTTCATGTGTGTAAAACACGACCCATCGACTCGATAGCGAACAGCGGTATCCTTTCGATCCGCATAGGGTTCAATATGGAGGTCCGATGCGCCCAATCGATCCGCCTCCAGGATCATGTGATTCGCCAGCCGCACTATCGCCGAATCATTTTCGTCAACAGTGCTGGTGGGAGCCTCGAGCGGTTGAACGACAGGAATGTCATGGACGAGCTCGCTCAGGATCTCTCCGAGCAGCGTGTTCTTTGCGGGTCTAGCGACGGCAGCCAAGAACTGCTCGACATCTCGCTTCAGCCCAACGCTGTAACGAATCGAGACACCCGAGAATGCTCTTCTGACATCCCAGTGTTTTTCAGGATCATTGGGATCGGTGGTGAGGACGTCTATGAGAGTGCCGTGTCGTGCAATCGGCAGCCATAAATGTCTCTTGAGATAGTCAATATTAAGCGTCTTGAACAGCTCGGCGTCGATGATCGTTCGTTCGTCATAGGGCAAGTAGGGACATTGGTAGAACTCGCTGAGCGCGGTGCCCACCGCTTCCTTCGACACTTGATACTTATCAAGCAGAATCCCTTCTAGATCTTCGCCTCCCTTGGCCTCCTCTATCGCAGCTTCTACATCTATCGGAGCAACGCACCCTCGAAGCACCAAAGCATCCAGCACATTCTGCTCGATCACGTACCGAGATCGAGACGCAAGCCTCGTTACTGGTTGGCGAGTGAGTTCCGAATGACCGTCGCCGTCTTCCATTCATCGCCCTGATGCCCCAGACCAGGTTCGCTCGCCAGGACTTCGATCTCAGCTGTATTCACAAGACTCGCCAGCTCCCAGGAGCCTTGTATACGACGGGCAAACCACGAAAGAGCCCCTGCGCCAAGTCGGCGTCATACCAGATCTCGAGATTTGCTCCTCGGTTTGTACTCACGACGGTCTCTCCGGCCTTTGCTGCACCGAAAAGTTTCACTGAATGCTCCACAGTAATTGTCCCACCTACCCATAGAAGACCGCGGAAATGGACGCCTGAGAGTTGAACCGGTATTCTCATTCCCAGGGCCCTTGTTCCGTTCTGGCCAGGGCTCAGAACTGGAAATGATCGGCCTGGACCTTGCGACCTTAGGACTACATGACCGTGCACGATCAGCACGGACTCAAGATAGTCCGCATCCAACACCAGCGTCCCCATATTATCTGGGCTTGGCGGCTCGCCATCCATAGTATCGATGAATACTAGGCCGCGATGATCGCCGACTGTCTGAGAGGCAAGCAATTCGGAAGGGGAGGAACCTCGCTCCCCTTCTGATGCATCCTGATGATGAAGCAACCCTTGTCCATCGAGTCGATAGTAGACTCCGTAGCGTAGGGCCGTCCGATTCATTGACTCATAGTCCCACTGGTCCAATCGGACGCCAGGCAACGGGGACTGTTGAAGGTGAACGTTCTGCGGCGGAACCGGATGCACACTCTGGCCAGGCGGCGGGATAATCACTGTCAACTCACCACCGATCCAGTATTCAACCCAACGATCGACGGCCTGCTTGAGTAGGTCATAGGGCTGCTCCGTCACCGGAGCATCGCCGGTCTTCACCGCGATGTCTTCTAGTCTTCTCACGACCAGGTTACCTGCGACACGTTGATCTCCCCAATGAACCCGTACTGGGGATTCCCCGTCTGTCTGAGCGGTACCGAGTCCCCCTCCAACTTGTATCGCCGCCCGTATGGCAGGAATAGTCAGAGCACCAAGCTGAACCTGAACTGTTCTTGTCAACGACCTTGCCCCGTTGGTTGAAGCTGTTATCTCCATCGTAGCCAGCAATCCGGGGCGAAGAGGACCATATAACTTGAATCGTGTGAGACGCCCTATGTCCCGCAGAACTCCCGCGAATCCGCTTGGCGGCCCGTTCAGGATGTTATTGTCTGCAGCGTTGCCTGCATCGAACAGGATATCTGGATGATCCGCCGTTCCGGCAAATTGTGAACGGAGTGCGGCATCGAAGAAGGAAGGACCAGTCGTCGGATCCCCCTGTCGTCTGGCCAACAATTCTCTCACGGCCGCCGGCGTGGTGCTCGGATCATGGAACCAGCTCATAACCAAGTCCGTCGCTGAGTCAGCGAGTTGTTCTGCGATTGTTTCCTCCTTCATGGCCGAGATTCCTGGTCTGTCTTGACCGGCCAGATAGAGCGATGACATCCCAAACATGGAGAGAATCAGGATGAGCATGAGCGTGGCCAAGAGCACATGACCACCTTCCCGCTCCGACTTCATTATCATTTGATGGCACATGACCACCTCCCCGGTCCGCCACAGCTCGAGTCATGATTTCAAACTGATTTCCCGAATAGTTTTAGTCCCCTGCCCCCGCAGAGTTACTTCAACGACGACTCGCTTGAGATGCCGAGGCTGACTCACCGTCCGTCCATCTTCGCCCCAATATGAGAACTTGGCCGCTTGAAGGTCTCCGACCAGAACGCTGGCTCCTCCATCGACCATCCGTAACAGTCTCTTGTTGCCCAGGTCGTCCTGCTTGCTATAGTAACGAACACGGTTGCGGACCGATATGGAGGCTCCCGTCGGAATCGCGGTTACTACCGGCTGCGTGATTGTTAGCAGTGTTCGTTGTCCATCCCGTGCAAGCGTCATCACTTCGTTCTGATTATTCCAACTGATGACGATCGTCTTTCGTTCTGGCCATCCCCTGCCGTCATCGACCCGTATCGAGGTTTGGCCCGAGGCGACGGGGCCACTAACTGTGGTGACCAAACCGTTGACATTCGCTCCGAACTCGAGCTCCTCCTGTCCCATGATCGACACGGATTCAGCCTCAGCCTGGTGAATTTCTTGCTCCAGCACCTCAAGACCGAGGCGCAGGTCTTGTTGCCGTGCGATGGAAGACTGTTGGAAGGAGAATTGCCGATGAAAGAAGGACAACGTCTGCCAGGCAGCTGACAAGATGATGAGACCAGCCGCAGTGGCGATCAGCAGCTCCAGGAGAGTCGTCCCGCACTCACTCTGTTCAGAACGAAGGACGCGGCTGCGAGAATACATCGGCAACATGATTGGCCTACGGAAAAGGCTACTCGCCAACATAGGCAGGATTTGCTCTGACCGCGACCAGCTTTACTTCTCGCTGCCCTTGGTCGGTCTCATATGAGGCTCGGCTTTCGATGACTACATACCCTGCTCCCGACAGGTGCCCTGTTCGACTCGGTGTCACCGTCCATGTAAGGGATACACCATCCCTCTGAGCAGTCGCTGAGTAGACTCCATCTCCTCCGACCAGGTCTCCATCTTGGCCATCATCGCGCATGAGGCTCTCCGGAATGCCATCATAATCGAGATCGTCCATGAGGAGCCGCTCCCATCGAACGGATCGCTTCGCTTCAATACGCGATTGAGCCATCGCCAACGCTCGGCTGGACAATGTTCCCAACGTGATAATTCTCTCGGCCATGTGGAAGGCTCCTATGGCTCCCATGAGCACCAACGGCAAGATTGCCATCGCGACCAAGACTTCCGCGAAGCTGACTCCGATACAATCGGTCATAATCGGACGCTGCGTCATGAGAGGGAGACGCGTCCAGTGATGCTCACGGTCAATGTGATTTTTCTCCCCACGCTGTCGAATATGGCAATGGTCGTTGCCGTAGCCGAGCGCCCGCTCGGGTAAAATAGTACGTTCGGTCCGGCGCTCGGCATCTCGAGTACGACCCCCTTGTCGGCGTAGTGATATTCGTCGAGCACATCTCCGGAATCCACTCGCATGAATGTGAGAGAGCCGCGCGATTGGTCGAACTGAACAAGTAATCGTTCGCGTCTGGCCATTGCCAGTTGCCTGGTCAGACGAAGCTCTGATGCAATCTCAGCGGCAACGGATCGTGCTTGTGCTCTTGCAATCGCCGCCTTGTAGCTCGGTCCCGCCAGTGCCGCCATTACGGCCAGAATCACCAAGACCGTCAACATTTCGGTCAGACTTGCCCCGCGCTCTTGTGCATTGGGTCTCAAGAAGTATGCAGGTGACATGATCTCGTCAGTTCCGATAGGAAATCGGAATCTCCAAGACTCGTGCCGTCCTCGCACAGGCTGGTCGCTGCGACTTTGTCCACAGGAAGTGGCCAGAAAGCGCTATAACTTCTTGACGCGCAGGGTCGTTTTGAGGATCGGGGAACTGAGGATGTCTGTAATCTGATCGGATACAACGGACTTCCGGTTCAGATACAGAACGCGCGGTGAAGAGTCAGGACGGACTCAGCAGACCCTGATACCAATCAAGAATGGGTTGAGCAAAAAACATCGATACGAGGGCCCCAAAGGCAAGAAACGGTCCGAACGGAATGTACTCATCCCGCTTGATCACCTGAAGGCCGATTAAGGAGACACCGATCAGGGACCCTGTCAAGGAACCGACCATGATCGTCAAAAGAGCCGGCTTCCATCCGAGAAAGGCACCTATCATGGCCAATAACTTAATATCCCCCCCACCCATGCCTTCCTTGCCGAAGACGTATGGACTAATCCACGCCAGTGCCCAAAGGATGCCCCCCCCTACAAGAATCCCCAAAAGGGCGTTTACCCATCCCACCGGCAGAACGGTAACAGCTCCTAAGAAGCCAACGAAGAGGCCCGGCAATGTGATGGCATCCGGAATGATTTGGTGTGAGAGGTCGGTGCCGACCACCACGAGCAAGGCGGAGAGCAACAGACCGTAGAGAACGGCGGGCCATCCAGGACCGAAAAACCACAGAATACCTATGTACCCCGCCGCGTTGGCAACTTCCACAGCCGGATACTGCAAAGGAATCCTCACACGACAGGCTCGGCACCGTCCTCTCAACCAGAGATAACTGAACACAGGAATATTGTCGTAGAATTGAAGCGGATTTCCGCAAGCCGGACAATGCGACCCGGGCCAAACGACGGATTCACCACGAGGCAGCCGAAAAATGCACACGTTTAGGAAGCTCCCCACCAGGCAGCCCAGCACAGCCACAACGATATAAAGATAGACATGCATGGACCGCCTCCTAGACCCCACCGACTGAGGTACGTATTCTCACTAGGGCCATAGAGCTTCGATTTACAGGGACCAAACCGACCTCCTATAATTTCACTATGGGCACTAGGGTTTGTTCTCCGGTGTTTTCACGTGCAGTAAAATTATAACGGAATTTCCTTTCATTCAAAGGAGAACGGCAAACATGACACGAGTGATCAAGGCTAAACCTAGATCGCCCCTCGTCGACTTGACTCCACCGCCACGGAAAAAGCGCCCGGAATCCTTGACGAGTCGGGAACAAGAAATCCTCGAATTGATCTGGGCCGGATTCAAGAACAAGGAAATCGGTCAGCGGCTCAAGATCAGCGTCAAGACTGTCGAGGCACATCGTGCCAATATGATGAAAAAGCTCCGCGTTTCCAATACGGCACAATTGTTGAAAACCTCGATCCAAGGCGGAATGATCAGGCTTCGGTAGGACCGGACATGTGCTTTCGGCTTCGCTGCCGCACGGCTTCGAACAGCACAACCGATACTGCGGCAGAGACATTCAACGATTCAACCTTCCCCATCATCGGGATACGCAGCAGCTCGTCGCACTCCTTCCGTACACCCGGCCGAATACCCTCGCCTTCGCCGCCCACGACGATCGCAAGCGGACCGGTCAAATCGGTTTGCGTATAGATCTTCGTCGCTGAGGGTTCCACCCCATACACCCAAATTCCTGCTCTCTTCAGACCTTCCATGAGTCTGGTGAGATTCGTGACCCGTGAAACCATCATATGATCAATCGCCCCCGCGGAAACTTTTGCAACGACAGACGTCAGGCCTACCGCCCGCCGTTCCGGTATGCATATACCGTGAACGCCCGCTGCCTCAGCGGTGCGCAGCACCGCACCGAGGTTGTGGGGATCTTCGACTCCATCAAGAAGGAGAAGGAATGGAGGCTCTTTGCGCAAGTGAGCCGATTCGAGAATCTCATCAAGGCTGCTGTAAGATTTGGCTGCGACGAACGCGATGACCCCTTGATGCTTTCCACCAGGAACGAGACGATCGAACGCGGCAGACGGCCCAAGCTGCACAGGAACACGGTGCTCTTTGGCCCGCTGGACCAAGTCGCCGAACTGGCGATCCACTCTCAGAACCAGAAGGCGCTGTATGGGTCGGATACCGGCTCTGAGAGCCTCTCGAACCGCGTGCAATCCGTAGAGAATCTCCGACGGCTCATCGCTTCCATCGGCTGGTGCCATCTGGTTTGTCCTCGATGGTAATACCCTGAGCTGCAAGCTCGCGTCTAATGGCATCGGCGAGCTTAAAGTCTTTCCTTTTCTTGGCTTCAATCCGTTCCACAATCCTCGCTTCAACGTCTGCGTTGGTCAACCCGACTTTCTCGGGCTGATTGAATTGCCACTGATCCAGTTGAAACAGCCCTAACACTTTTCCCAGCGTGCGAAACGTTTCCCGTGCCTCTCTTTTCTTGCCTCCTGGCAAGCCTTTCAATAGTTGTCTATTCAGTTCACCCCGCAGTTCCTGCAGCGCAGCCAAGGCCTGCGGGGTATTGAGATCGTCGTTCATCGCCCTTTCGAACCCCGCTTGGTAAAAACCAATTGCAAAGTCCAACTCCTCATCCTGTCCTGTCTCAGTCAACCGCAGGAACAGGTCATAAAATCCATCCAGCGCTCTCTTAGATTCCAGCAACGCCTGATCGGAAAAATCGAGCGGCCTACGATAGTGAGTTGAGAGCAGGAAGTATCGAATAATCTCTCCCGTCACTTCCTCGGACCATTGCGACTTTTCAAAAATCTCTCTGATCGTAAAGAAGTTGCCCGAGGACTTCGACATCTTCTCGTGATTGATCTGGACGAACCCGTTGTGAATCCAATAACGTGCGAATTCTTTTCCCGTTGCACCGCTAGATTGAGCAATTTCGTTCTCGTGGTGCGGGAAAATGAGGTCCATGCCCCCGCCGTGAATGTCGAACGTCTCCCCCAAATACTTGATTGACATGGCCGAACATTCAATGTGCCAGCCTGGTCGGCCCATACCCCAAGGACTCGGCCACGATGGCTCGCCGGGCTTGCTGCTCTTCCACAAGGCAAAATCCATCGGATGGCGCTTGCGCTCATCCACTTCGACACGCGCGCCGGCTTGGAGACCTTCGAGTTTGCGTTTGGACAATCGTCCGTACGCAGGGTACTTATTGACCTGGAAGTACACGTCGCCGCCAACGTGGTAGGCCAGATCATTCTTGATCAGCCTTTCCGTCATCGCAACGATGTCGGCGATGTGCTCTGTAGCCCGCGGCTCTTTCGTTGCTCGTGCAATCCCCACTTTGTCCATATCCTGGTAGTAGGCCTCGATGAATTGCGTTGTGATGGCCTCGTACGGCACACTTCTCTCACGGGCCCGGTTGATGATCTTGTCGTCGACATCGGTGAAGTTCTTCACGAACTCAACCGCATACCCGACATGCTCCAGATACCGCCGAAGCACATCGAACACCAGCGCGCTGCGCCCGTGACCGATGTGACAATAGTCGTAGACCGTGACCCCACAGACGTACATCCGAACCCTGTTGGGTTCCAAGGACTTGAAGGGTTCCTGCCTCCCGGTGAGGGTGTTAAACAATGTCAGCATGTCGCACTATGAAGGACGGTCGTATTCACGCCGAGGCCAGTGTGACCAGAGAAAGTAACCGCCGGCCAGCACCAACAGGAGGCCGATGACGATATCGAACTGGTGAAAATAGTCATGGAGTTGATCCCACTGCTCCCCCATTTTGACACCGATGTAGGCCAGGAGATAGCACCAGGGCAACGCACCGACGAACGTGAACAGTACGAAGCGGGGGAAATTCATCGCGGCGATCCCCGCTGGTAACGAAATGAAGGTTCGGACGACCGGCAGCATACGGCTGAATAACACGGCCGCATCACCGTATTTCTGAAACCAGCGATCGGCAAGATCAAGGTCTCTGTGCGAGACCAACATATACGGGCCATAGCGCTCGACAAACGGCCGTCCGCCCCACACCCCGGCGTAATAGGCGACGATCGACCCGACGACGTTGCCGATGGCGCCGGCCAAAGTGACGCCGATCAAGCTGAACTGTCCGGTGGTGACGAGATACCCAGAAAACGGCATGATAATCTCGCTGGGCAACGGAATGCAGGCGCTCTCAATCGCCATCGTCAGAAAAATGCCGCTGTACCCGAGAGAACTGATCGTATTCATGACGAAGCGGCCTAACAGTGTGACAATCGCCTCGATCAACCCTCCCATATGCCTTACCCTCTCCTTTTCCTGATCGCACGGCTGGCCTGTGTCCAGCGATCGCTGCGTCTGAGCAGTGGTTCCCAGGCTCGGAAGCGGTCCATTGCGTCGTAGTGCGTGCTGTCGAGATGAATGGGCGTCAGTGACACCGCTCCCTCCGCGATTGCCTCATGATCCGAATCCTTGTTTCTGCTCCACGACACCCGGGTGCCTGCGATCCAGTAGTACGTTCGGCCATGGGGATCGACTTTCTCAATGATCGGATTATCGAACCGTCGCCGGCTGAGGCAGGTCACTCGGACGTGGGTTGTGCGTGCGAGAGGGCGATCCGGAATGTTGACATTGAGGAGCGTTTCTTCCGGCAAGCCCTGCTCAAGGACCAAACGCGCGATACGCACGGCGTGATGGGCGCCCACCGAAAAGCGAAAGGTCTCGCGACCCTCTTGCGACACCGCGATCGACGATATGCCGAGAATAGTCCCTTCGACTGCAGCGGACACGGTACCGGAGTACAACACGTCGTCACCAAGGTTCACGCCCTTGTTGATCCCTGAAACCAGGAGCTGTGGGGGCGCCGGAAGGATGTTCTGCAGTGCGAGGTTGACGCAATCGACCGGCGTTCCGTTGACGGTGAACATACGCTTTGCCTGTCGATGGACTCTCAGTGGCTTATGCAGCGTCACGGCGTGGGCGACCGCCGTCCGCTCGCGATCCGGCGCAACGACCCACACCTGGCCCAGCTTTTCCAGGGCCGCGGCGAGCACGGTCAGTCCCGCGGATGAAATCCCGTCGTCGTTTGTCACCAAAATGCGCATGTGGACACCGGGCACAAAAAAAGCTGCTCGTCGGCAGCTCAGTCGATCAGAGAGGTCCTCATGTCCGGAGCGAACCGCTGGCTCCTCCGGGTGCGCACGTATCGTCGGCGCTCAGCAGTTCACTCTGACTATTGGCTATTTGGTCGGGGCGAGCCGATTTGAACGGCCGACCACTCGCACCCCAAGCGAGTACGCTACCGGGCTGCGCCACGCCCCGACAGAAGCCAACATTTTCGCATTCTCTCCTCTGAGGACCTCCGATTGCAACTAGAACAGCCGGATTCTCGGAGGAAGGGTCTTCTCAATGAGATTCCAGGAGTTTCAAAATGGCTTGGAGACTTCCACGCAACTTCTGCGCCAATTCCTTTGGCTTCAGCCGTTGGGCGGAAACCCGGCCTCGCCTAGCCCAATACCGTTTCACTCCCTCAAGCGTGTGGCCTTCTTCATAGAGCATCCGCTTAATCTCCAGAACGATCTCAATATCACGCCTGACATACAGTCGCTGATTCCCACGGCTTTTTTTGGGTTTCAGAAAGGGAAACTGCGACTCCCAAAACCGCAGGACATATGCGGGTAGCTTCGTGACCTGGCTGACTTCCCCTATTTTATAGAAGACTTTGCTTCCCAGCCGGGGCTCATTCCCCATGACCGATCCTCGTGCCAGGATTTGCGACGTGAGTAACGGGGTTATGAATTGACGTACTTTTTGAATACCTGACTGGGACGGAAGGTCACGACACGACGGGGCGTAATCCCGATTTCTTCGCCTGTTCGAGGATTTCGACCTTTTCGTGCACCTTTGCTCCTGACAACAAAATTTCCGAAACCAGCGATCTTGACCGATTCTCCCTTTTGCAACACAGCCTTGAGCATGTTCAGCACGAGCTCTACAATGTCCGCCGCCTCATTCTTCGAAATTCCAACCTGCTTGTAGATTTCGTTCGCAATATCTGCCTTTCTCATGCTTCCCCCTACGCAACTCCTCAGGCCGCTCGGTCAGCTCCTTCGAGCTAAAAGCTAGTTTCACCATAAGTTACGTGAGGTTATGTGGGCTGTCAAGGACAAATTCAGGAGGACGACTGGTCGGAAGACCGGTCTCTGGCGAGCAATTTATACTCAATACTATCGGCCAAGGCCTGCCAACTTGCCTCCATGATGTTCTCTGAGACCCCAACCGTTCCCCACTTATCCTTGTGATCTCCAGATTCAATGAGGACACGCACCTTGGATTCCGTACCACGATTGGCGGAAAGGACCCTCACCTTATAGTCGAGTAACTTCACTTCACGGAGCTCCGGATAAAAGCGCTCCAATGACTTCCGCAGGGCATGATCCAGAGCGTTAACGGGCCCGGCCCCTGTTCCTTGGGCATGTGCGACGGTTTCATCCACCTTGACCGTCACCGTGGCTTCAGAGCTGGAGGTCCCGTCATCTTGCTTTCTCTCGACCACCACGCGAAATCCCAGCAGCTGAAACGAAGGAGTATGGCTCCCCATGGCCTTTCGCATGAGCAGCTCGAACGAACCTTCCGCCCCTTCAAACTGATAGCCCTGATTCTCCCGTTCCTTAAGCGTTTCAACGAGCTCCCCGACCTTGGAATGATCCTTCGCAATCGTCAGTCCGTACGACTCAATTTTTTCCAGGATGCCGCTCCGCCCGACATAGTCGGAAACAAGCATGCGTTGCCGATTGCCCACCCTCGCGGGGTCGATATGCTCATAGGTTGCCGGGTTCTTGAGCACAGCATGGATATGGACGCCGCCTTTATGGGCAAACGCCGCATCACCAACATAGGGCTGGTGCTTGTTGGGCATGAGGTTGGCGATTTCTGTGACGAAGCCCGAAACGTCCTTCAGACGGCTGAGTCGATCTCCTAATGCCGGTCGCTTCATCTTCAACTGCAGATTCGGGACAATGGAGGTGAGGTTGGCGTTTCCGCAGCGTTCTCCGATCCCGTTGATCGTCCCCTGCACCTGCGTGACCCCTGTTTCGATCGCCATGAGGGAATTGGCGACCGCCATTTCACAGTCGTTATGGGCATGGATTCCAAGAGGAATCGAGCATTCGGCTTGGACGGCACGACAGATTTCGCGGATTTCCCACGGCATCGACCCGCCGTTCGTATCGCAGAGAATGATGCGCGCCGCACCGGCTGCCACAGCCGCACGGATCGTTTTCAGCGCATATTCGGGGTCGGCCTTGTACCCGTCGAAAAAATGCTCCGCATCATAAAAGACTCGGCGCGCTTTGGACTGCAAATATTCGATCGAGTCCTTAATGATCTCAATGTTCTTGCTCAGTGCGATGCCGAGGGCGTCCGTGACCTGGAAGGTCCAACTTTTCCCAAACAGCGTGATCGTCTGAGTGTCGGCGGAAAGCAGCGCCTGGATCGTCGGGTCTTTGTCGACAGGATTGCTCGCTTTGCGCGTGGAACCGAACGCCACCACGCTCGCATGCTGCAGCGGGATGGTCTTGATGATGCGAAAAAACTCGATATCCTTGGGATTGGCCCCCGGCCAGCCGCCCTCGATGAAATGAACTCCCAGGTCGTCCAGCTTCTGGGCGATGCGGACCTTGTCCTCAACAGAAAAACTGACGTCCTCAGCCTGCGCACCATCACGCAGCGTGGTGTCATAGATTTCAAGCATGGGAACCTTCGGCAGAGTCGCTAACGACACATCAGAACGATCGCCGGTCCGACGTTTGGGCTTGCGTATTGGCGGACGTTTCGGCATGACGAGAGGGTACCAGGCGCAGGCCAATCCTGTCGAGACTCAAATCACGGCGGGGCGCTACTTCGACGCTCGGTCGTCATTGCGAGGCTGGTCCAGGCCGAACGCCGAGTGCAGCGACCGCATGGCCAGTTCAAGATATTTTTCATCAATAACGCAGGAGATCTTGATTTCTGAGGTGCTGATCATGATGATGTTGACACCTTCCTGCGACAGGACTTCAAACATCTTGGCGGCCACCCCCGAGTGGGAACGCATCCCCACCCCTACCAGCGAAACTTTGGCAATCGCCTCCGTGACAGAGACGGATTTGGCCCCGATGTTCTTGGCCACGTCCTGAATGAGCGGGACGGCCTTTTTCACATCCACCCGAGGAATTGTAAATGAGATGTCGGTCAAGGCGGCTTGGCTCATATTCTGAATGATCACATCAACAAGGATATTCGCCTTGGCCACCGGCCCGAAAAGACCGGCCGCGATGCCCGGCTTGTCCGGCACCCCGACGATCGTGATCTTGGCCTGATTCCGGTCGCCCGTGACTCCGGAAACCGCGACGGCCTCCATGTCCCTGTCTTCGCGTGTCACAAGAGTCCCCTTTCCTTCCTTGAAACTCGAATTGACCTCCAGCGGGACGTTGAATTTTGCCGCAAATTCCACGGAGCGGCTCTGCAGCACTTTCGCCCCGAGGCTGGCCATTTCCAACATCTCTTCATACGAAATCTTGTCGATGCGGCATGCCGACGGCACGATATTGGGGTCGGTGGTGTAGACGCCGTCGACGTCCGTGAAGATCACGCATCGATCGGCCTTGAGCGCCCCGGCCAATGCGACCGCCGTCAGATCGGACCCTCCGCGTCCCAGTGTCGTGACGTCCGATTGCTGGTTGATCCCCTGGAAGCCGGCCACGACGGGGATGATGCCCCTTGCCAGCGATTCGCGTATGCGCTCGGCGGTGACCTTGGTGATACGGGCCTTGGTATGGGCACTGTCCGTCAAGATGCCGACCTGACGACCGGTGAATGATCGCGCATCGATATTGCGGCCCCGTAACGCCATCGCCAGAAGGGCGATGGTGACGCGCTCGCCGGTCGAAAGCAGCATATCGAGCTCCCGTTCATCCGGCAGGGGAGTCATTTCGTGTGCGAGGCGCAACAAGCGATCCGTCTCGCCGCTCATGGCCGATAACACCACGACGACCTGATGCCCGTCCTTACACGCCCGCTCGACATTATCCGCAACGCGCTGGATCCGCTCGACCGTACCGACAGAGGTTCCGCCGTATTTCTGAACGATCAAGGACATCGGCATCAGGAGGGCTTGGCAAACAGTCGTACGACGAATTTCGTGGCATCCCGAGGCGCGAGGGTCGACGCCTGTGCATCCGCTTCGGTGAAACGCCGTGTGGCGCCTGCAGCCGGCTGTACTGAGCTATCCCGATACGTATAAAACCATTGTCCGTCGGCCAGTCCCCCCTGATGCACGCTGCCAGGGTCACAGAGGACCATGAGGCGGTATGGGCCCAATTGCGCCATCCCACGGAGAAGCGGCTGAACCAACTCCCGATCAATGTCTTCAATCCCGGTCACTTTGGCTTTGACATCGGTGCCATAGACGACAGTATCCGGCAATTCGACATGCACATAGGCGAAATCTTTCCTTCTGAGTTCCTCCAGCGCAACCGCGGCTCTCCCGGCCAAATCCGTCCCGGACAACCGCTCGGGATCCACCGCTTCAAGCCCCGCGAGCAGGCCGAGGCCTCGATGGACATCGCTCGAGGACACAACGACTCCGGAAACGTGAAACCGCTCAGTCAGGCTCGGCCACGCGACGGCTCGCCCTTCGCCCCACAGCCAGAGGCAATTGGCCGGCGCGAGACCTGCTTCTCGACGTTCATCGTTCACCGGATGATCTCGCAAAATGGTTAAGGAGGCGTCCATGAGTTTTCGAAGCATGTCCGCTCCGTCTCCTGCGGGGAGTGCATCGCCGATGGGCTTCCCCACCAGAGACTGCGGATCGGTGCACATCGCCCTGAGCTTTCCGTTCACCCATACCATCAGGTGTCGATGTCCCGATCCTGGATAAAACTGAATGATCTCAGACCCCAGCTGCTCATTGACTGCATCGATCAACTCCCGCGCCTCCGCACCTGTAATCAGGCCGGCCGTCGCGTCTTCCATAATCACATGGGCGCCGAGCTTCTTGACCTCGGATGCCCCGCTCTTGACACCGGATTGCGGCTCAGGCTTGAGCGTGACCATGGTGCATCGATAGACCACGTCATGTTCGCCGACGGTAACGCCGAGACTTGCCGCCTCCAGCGGGCCGGGACCTTGATAATATTTTCGCGGCTCATAGCCGAGGATGCAGGTACCGGTCAACCCGCTGCCGTGTCGGCTATTGTCCGGTGGGACCGTCAGAACCCCGAGTTCTCCGTTTTGTGCAAGGTGATCGAGGTGAGAGATTGAAGCAGCCTGAAGAGGGGTCTTGCCGCCCAGTTCAGTGCGAGGCTGATCCGCCATTCCATCCGCGTGCAGAATCACATACTTCATTGAAACCATACCCACTTCGTTGATGACGTGCCCTTCCCCTTCGACGCGAGACCTCCCTGCACGGAGGCCCAGAACGGCATCCGGCCTCGTCGTGATGAGGCGGCGCCTATGTCGTTGTCGTCGAGGCGCAGCGGCTGATGCGGTCCGGAGGTCGGCAGATACTTCAGCATGATCGTCTAGACTTTGAGGAACCGAGCCACATCCTCCTTGTTCGCCTGGACAGTTTTCGGCTGCACCGACACACTGATAGCAGTATCGGCATCCTTCAAGCCGTGGCCGGTCAAGGTACAGACGACGGTGTCCCCCTCGCGGAGCGCACCCTGCCGGCTGAGCTTGATGACCCCGGCAACGGAGGCCGCCGAAGCCGGCTCACAGAACACGCCCTCCGTTCCGGCCACCATGGTATAGGCCTGGAGGATCTCTTCGTCCAAAACCGAGTCAATGGCTCCCGAGGAGTCCTTGATCACCCCCAAAGCGGCTTGCCAACTCGCGGGATTACCGATTCGGATGGCCGTCGCCACGGTCTGCGGGTTTTCAACGACACGGCCGAGTACCATCGGAGCCGCTCCCGCGGCCTGAAAGCCCATCATGCGCGGCGAGCGGGTCGTCTGGTTGGCTGCGCGGTATTCTTGATATCCCTTCCAATACGCGATGATGTTTCCGGCATTTCCTACCGGCAACACATGCAAAGTCGGGGCGTCACCCAATTGATCGCACACCTCCATGGCCGCCGTCTTCTGGCCTTCGATCCGATACGGATTGAGCGAGTTGACGAGCTCGATGTGATGCAACGCCGACACCTCTTTGACAATCGAGAGCGCCTGATCGAAATTCCCGTCGATCTGAATCACCGTGGCCTGATGCATCATGGCTTGCGACAGTTTGCCCATCGCGATCTTCCCCGCAGGGATCAGAACAAAGACCGCCAGTCCTGCACGCGCGCCGTAGGCCGCCGCCGACGCAGACGTATTGCCGGTCGACGCACAGATGACCGCCTGCACGCCGTTCTCCAGCGCTTTGGAAATCGCCATGGTCATGCCGCGATCCTTGAAGGATCCGGTCGGATTGGCCCCCTCGACTTTCAAGTAGAGATCGACGCCGGGCGCAATTTTTTTGGCGAGCTTGGCCGCCCGGATGAGAGGCGTGTTCCCCTCTCCTAAGGACACGACCGGCGTGTGTTCGCTCACGGGGAGGAACTTGCGGTATTCTTCGATCAACCCGTGCCAGGGACTCATGGCATCACTCGTCCTTGCCCTCCACGCGCACCAGAGTGGTCGGCTCGGACATGAAGTTCATGCGGTTGATCTCTCGCAGCGCCATCTGGACGGCTCGCTCTTGTGCCGTGTGCGTCTTGATCACGATCGGCACCGTTTGTCCCGCTCGACGTCCCTTTTGCAACATGGACGAAATGCTGATTCCATAGCGGCCGAGTTCACCGGCTATTTGCGCCAACACACCGGGACGATCGAGCACCATGAATCGCAAATAGTACAGCGAGCTGATCTCATCCATCGGTCGCATGCGCAAGGGACGCCGCTGGTCCTGCTGGAATGAGGCGGGCGGAACACGGCCGGCGCCGCCCTTCAGCAGATGGCGGGCGCTGGCAATGATGTCGCTCACCACGGCACTGCCCGCTGCCAGGTCGCCGGCCCCTCGACCGACAAGGACGACGTCCCCCACCGCATCGCCGACCACCTGAATCGCGTTGTAGACACCTTCGATCTTGGCCAACGGGGAATCAGCCGAGAGCATCGTGGGGTGCACCCTTGCCTCCACCTCGCCGTCGACCAGCTTGGCGATACCCAACAATTTGATCGTGAATCCGAACTCCCGGGCATAGGCGATATCATGCGGCGTGATGTGCGTGATGCCCTCCGTATAGAGTTCCTTGAAGTTAATCGGAGAGCCGAAGGCCAAGTTTGCCAGGATCGCCAGCTTATGCGCCGAGTCTGTCCCCGCCACGTCGAACGTCGGATCGGCTTCTGCGTACCCCGCCCGCTGCGCTTCAGCCAGATTCTCTGCAAACCCCTGCCCTTCATTCGTCATGCGGGACAAAATGTAGTTGGATGTCCCGTTGATGATGCCGTAAATCGATTGAATCGCATTGGCCGCCAATCCTTCCGTCAAGGCACGGATGACGGGAATCCCGCCGCCGACACTGGCTTCGAACCCGAGATCGACTCCCTTGCGGGCCGCGGCCGCAAACAACTCTTCGCCGTGAAGCGCGAGCAGCGCCTTATTGGCCGTGACGACATGCTTTCCGGCTTCGATCGCGTCCAGGAGGATTCGCTTGGCGAAGTCACAGCCGCCGATCAGTTCAACGACGATGTCGACATGGGGATCGGCCAAAACCTGCTTGGCATCGTTCACGAGGACACCCGGCGCCACATCGATCCCCCGGCTGCGCGTGATGTCGAGATCGGCGATCCGGACGAGCTCAAGCGGAACCCCCACCCGTCGCCGGATGATCGCCGCATTGTCCAGCAAGATCCTGGCGACCCCAGACCCGACCGTACCGAACCCGACAATCCCAACCCCCACGCGCGATCTCATTCTTCCGTTCCCTCAAGCTTCAAGGCCTTGCGAACGCCCCTGACCGCTTGTCTCGTTCGATGCTCGTTCTCGACCAAGGCGAACCGAACATATTCGTCGCCGCCCTCGCCGAAGCCGATTCCCGGCGACACAGCGACTTTCGCCTCTCGTAAGAGCAGTTTGGAAAATTCCAGCGATCCCATATGGCGATACGGCAACGGAATCCTGGCCCAGACGAACATCGTCGCCCGTGGCTTGGCGACGTTCCAACCGATGCGATTTAAACCGCTCACCAGGACATCGCGCCGTTTCTGATAGCGCGACACCGTGTCCTTGACGCAATCCTGAGGCCCATTCAGCGCGATGACGCTGGCGATCTGTAGCGGCTGGAAGATCCCGTAGTCCAGGTAGCTCTTGATCTTGGCTAAGGCACCGACCACTTCGCTGTTACCGACACAAAACCCCACCCGCCATCCCGGCATGTTGTAGGCCTTGGATAGCGTATAGAACTCGACCCCGACGTCCTTGGCGCCTTGCACCTGAAGAAAGCTTGGAGCCTTGTACCCGTCGAACACCAGGTCGGCATAGGCGAGATCATGAATGACGATGACGTTGTGCTCCTTGGCAAAAGCCACGATTTTCTTGAAGAACTCCAGATCGGCGACGGCCGTGGTGGGATTGTGAGGAAAATTGATGACGAGAATTCTCGGCCGAGGAAATGTCTGCCGATAGACGCGCTGAAGATCGTCGAAAAAATCGCTGTCGGGCCGCAATTCAATCCCGCGGACTTCTCCACCCGCGATGATGAAGCTGTACATATGGATCGGATAGGTCGGCGTCGGGGTCAACACCACATCGCCGGGGCCAATTATGGCGAGAGACAAATGTGCCAACCCTTCTTTCGAGCCGATCGTGACGATCGCTTCCGTTTCTGGATCCAAGTCGACGTCGTAGTTGCGCCGATACCAGGCGGCGATGGCATGGCGCAGCTTGGTGATGCCGCGGGACGCGGAGTAGCGATGATTCCTTCCTTTCCGCGCCGCTTCGATCATCTTTTCGACGATGTGCGGAGGTGTCGGCTGATCCGGGTTGCCCATCCCGAAATCGATGATGTCTTCCCCGCGATGGCGAGCGTCCAGTTTCAGGCTCTGCACCTGGGCAAAGACATACGGAGGAAGCCGTTTCAACCGGTAGAAGTGATCAGCTAATCCCATAACGCGAGATGTCGTCGTATTCGATGAGTGGATGCAGGCTCGGGACGGATACGCCCTCGTTAGCCGACGAGCGCGTATTCTAATTGTGGCGGGGCAGCAGAGTCAAATTGTCGCGTGTTTCTGTGGGGTTCGGCAAGACGACGTCGGGGACGCCGCGCATGTCACCGACGTGCTCCCCATTTCTTGCCCCGTTCCGAGGATTTCTGCTACAACAGCCGACGACTCTCCTACCCATATCCGACTTCGGCTCTTTTCGTCGATCTGGCTTCAAGATGGAGGTGGCAGTGCCTAGACTGGGTGTCAACATTGATCACATCGCGACTCTCCGTCAAGCGCGCGGCGGGCCGGACCCCGACCCGATCGCCGCCGCGGTGTTGGTGGAACTGGCAGGGGCGGACGGAATTGTCGTCCATCTTCGCGAGGATCGCCGTCACATTCAGGATCGTGACGTTCGGCTGCTTCGTGACATGATCCACACGAAGCTCGATCTTGAAATCGCCGCCGATGAAGACATGGCGAAGATCGCCCTGGGGATCAGGCCGGACATGGTCACGCTCGTTCCCGAGCGACGGCAGGAATTGACGACCGAGGGCGGTCTTGATGCCGTCGGCCACAAGGATCGTCTCCATCAGATCGTGGACCTTCTGCACAATGGCGGCATTTCCGTCAGCCTGTTCGTCGAACCCGATCTCTCGCAAGTCAAGGCAGCCCATAAACTCTCGGTAGATTTCGTCGAGCTTCATACCGGGCGCTACGCCAATGCGCAACGGGCTAAGGAGGCCGACGCCGCGGTAGAAGCCATCACCCAGTCGGCAAAATTGGCCTATAAGCTTGGCCTCGGCGTCAACGCAGGCCACGGTTTGAATTACCTGAACGTGAAGCGCCTGATGCACATCCCGGAGATCGTGGAATACAACATCGGCCACAGCATCATGGCCCGAGCGATGCTGGTCGGTCTCGATCGCGCGGTAAGGGAGATGAAGGCGCTCGTCGGTTGAGCGCCGGGGAGCAGGAGGCGCTCATTCCCATCGTGCCGTTAGGATCATGATCAGGCGAGGTCTTCTATGAAGGTTGTCACCGTCGCCCAGATGCAGGCGCTGGACCGCCGGACGATCGTCGAAGGCCGCATTCCAGGTATCGTGTTGATGGAACGCGCCGGCCAAGAGGTGGTGAAGCATCTGGAGGCACAATTCGGGTCTGGCCGTGCCAAGACAATCACGGTCGTCTGCGGAAAGGGAAACAACGGAGGGGACGGCCTGGTCGTCGCCCGGCTGCTGCACCGCCATGGCGCCAAAGTCCATGCCCTGTTGCTGACGCCGGTTTCAGCGCTCACCCGTGATGCGGCCGTCATGTACCGACGGTTCATTCGGGCGGCCGGCAAGTCTTCGATCATTCCTTTTCGCGTCGAGGATCGAATCCGGAGTCTCCTGGCTGCCAGCGATCTGGTGATCGACGCCATCTTGGGCACCGGCCTGTCCACCGACGTGACAGGGACCTATCGAGAGGCCATCAACCTCTTGAACCAATGCGCTCGCACCGTGGTGGCCGTCGATATTCCCTCGGGAATCCACGCGGACAGCGGTTCAGCGCTCGGGGTGGCCGTGGACGCCTCCCTGACCGTCACCTTCGGCCTTCCCAAACTGGGCCTATACGTCGGCCAAGGGATCGATCATGCCGGAATCGTCCAGGTGGCCGATATCGGGATTCCTCCCTCCTTTGCCGCAGACATAGACAGTCACGTAACCCTGCTCGTCAAGGAAACCGTCCGGCAGAGTCTTCCTCGTCGGCGGGCCTCCTCGCACAAGGGTACTTTTGGTCATGCGGGCATCATCGCCGGCTCCGTGGGCAAGACCGGAGCCGCGGCGCTTGCCGCGCAGGCGGCGCTGCGGACTGGAGCAGGTTTGGTGACGGTTGCCGCACCGAGCAGCGTGAACGATGTGCTTGAGGCCAAGCTCCTTGAGGTCATGACGGTGCCGCTTCCGGAAACCGAAGCGAGGACGCTCAGCCGGGACAGTCTTAACCTTCTCATCTCGTTCGTGCGATCGAAGACTGCAGTAGCCGTCGGCCCCGGCCTTTCGACTCAGAGCGAGACTGCCGAGTTGGTTCGGTCTCTCCTGAAACACCTGGACCTCCCCTCGGTCATGGATGCGGACGCACTCAGTTCGCTGGCTGGTCAGACCTCTCTCCTGGCGGATTGCACAGTCACTCCGATCCTCACTCCTCATCCAGGGGAAATGGCTCGGCTCGAATCAGGGGCGACCGCTCAGTCGATCAATGCCGATCGAATCGGTACAGCCAGCCGATTTTCCCGCCAGGCGGGCGTGATTCTGGTCTTGAAAGGCGCCCGCTCCGTGATCGCTCGACCAGATGGGCTGGTCGCTATCTGTCCCACCGGAAATCCAGGAATGGCAACGGCAGGCACGGGCGATGTCCTGACTGGTATGACGGTCGGCCTCCTGGCGCAGGGACTGCCGCCATGGGAAGCCGCCTGCGCGGCGACATATATTCATGGGATGGCAGGCGATCTGGCCGCCCAGCGACTCGGGGAAGCGGGCATGCTGGCACGAGACGTGATTGAGCAGATTCCTTATGCCTTCCAAGCCATCTGTCTCTAACAGCAAGTCTGCCGGAGTGTCGCGACCCATCCGGCGACGTGCCGCCATGGTGCGGTCGAAGTCGACGTGGGACATGACTTCTCGGTCGGCCGGCGAAACGGACCGGCTCGGTCAAGCCTTGGGTCACACGTTGCGCGGCGGAGAATTTTTTGCTCTTATCGGAACGTTGGGGGCGGGGAAAACAACGTTGATACGGGGAATTGCGAGGGGTTTGAATGCCTGTCCGTCGTCCGTGAGCAGCCCCACGTTCGTCCTTGCTCATGAGTATCGCGGGAGACTCCTCTTGGTGCATGCGGACCTGTACCGGATCCGGTCGCCTCAAGAACCCGAATCCATAGGACTGGCGGAGTATCTTTCAGGGTCTACCGTTGCTGCCGTCGAATGGGCGGACAGGTCGCCCAGCTGGTGGCCGGACGACCGCCTTGAAATTGAGTTGCGCCATCTGACCATTGGGAGTAGAACGATTCGACTGGCGGCCCAAGGACCGGTTTCGACCGGACTGCTGGCGCGGGCAAAGAAGAGATTCTCCCAACTCGTAGCCGCCCGCAGGAAGGTATCGCCGGCATGATTCG
Source organism: Nitrospira sp. (assembly GCA_047150005.1). Classification (GTDB taxonomy): domain Bacteria; phylum Nitrospirota; class Nitrospiria; order Nitrospirales; family Nitrospiraceae; genus Nitrospira_C. The sequence goes on from AP038806.1 coordinate 1,256,403, forward strand.
ACTCATTCTCGTAGGAACCCTTTTCCTTTTGTGCTTGGCTTTCTTCCTGCAGAATCAGGAACAAGAAGTCACGCTTCGCTATTTTTTTGGGCTCTTTTCCGCTTCCACGCCGATTTATAAGCCGATTCTGGCCGGGTTCGCCGTCGGGCTGCTGGTTTCAGGAATCCTCTTGTTCCCGCCCTGGGTCCGGGGTCGCATCGAACTCCGCCGGAAGACCAAGGCATTGCAGGAAGCGGAGGTAGACCTCGAACGGTTGCGGAACTCCTTGGAGAAGTTGACGGCGAAAACGTCGTCCACAGCGGCAGGAGACTCTTCACTTTGAGCGCAAACCGATGAGTGACGCCGATGTCACGCCGCTCATGCGGCAATACCACGAGATCAAGCGCGGCTATCCCGGGGCGATTCTCTTTTTTCGCGTCGGCGACTTCTATGAAATGTTCGGTGAGGATGCTAAAGAAGCCTCCGTCCTGCTGAGCATTGCGCTCACCTCCCGCGACAAGTCCAGTTCAGACCCGATCCCGCTCTGCGGAGTACCTCATCACGCAGCGCAAACCTACATCGCCAAACTCTTGAAAGTCGGTCGCACGGTCGCCCTGTGCGAACAAGTCGAAGACCCGCGATTGGCCAAAGGACTGGTCCGCCGCGAGGTCGTGCGCCTGTACACCCCCGGCACCCTCGTCGATACGGAATTTCTTCCGGCTGGCGAATCCAGCTTCCTGGCAGCCGTCTTTTGCTCGCCGCAGAGCGGAACGAAGAATGGACCGTCCATCGGCCTGGCCAATCTCGATGTGTCGACTGGCGAGTTTTGGGTGACGGAATTTCAGGGTGATCATGGGACCGTCGAATCCATCTTGATCGATGAGCTGGTGAGAATTGAACCGAAAGAATTACTCTACCCCGAATCGAATCAGTCTCTCGTGCCGCTATTGTCCCGTCTCAACGATACAAGGTTATGCGCCCAACCCCGCGCTGCCTTTTCCGAGCAGGAGGCGACGACACTTTTACAGGCCCACTTCGGCGTACACTCGCTCGACGGATTCGGCTGCAGCGGCCTCACGGTCGGTCTCGCAGCTTCCGGCGCCGTGTGGCGATATTTCCGAGAGACCCAGCCAATGGCTTCTCTCGCTCATATCCGACGCCTGCAACGGCGATGGCACAAAGAGTCCATGCATTTGGACGAAACCACGATCCGCAATCTTGAACTCGTCCGCTCGCTGACCGGAGGAGAGGGGCGGACAGGCTCCCGCCAGGCGACGGTGCTGTCGACGCTGGACCGGACATCCACGTCCATGGGCAGTCGGCTGTTGAGAGAATGGCTGGTTCGTCCGCTTCTCGATCGCCAAACCATCCAAGCCCGTTTGGACGCAGTCGGTGAATTGAAGCGCTGTCTCTCTCAGCGGGTTGCGCTCAGATCGGCCCTGCGGACGGTCCAGGACCTGGCCCGTTTGAGTAGCCGCATCACACTGGGTCTGGCCGGGCCTCAGGAATGCCTTGCGCTGAAGCACTCGCTTCGTGCCCTTCCCGAGCTGCGATCCAATCTTGATGCGTTCACAACGAGCCTGCTCGTGGATATCCGAAACAACTGGGACGATTGTCGAGACGTTCATGATGTGATCGAGCGCGCGATCGCTCCCGACGCTCCAATGTCCGCTCGAGACGGCAGCGTGATCCGTGAAGGGTTTCACCCTCACGTCGATGCGCTCAAGAAACGGAGACACGAGGGGAAAGACTGGATCACCGCCTTGGAAAGCCGGGAACGCGCGCGAACCGGCATTGACTCCCTGAAGGTCCGGTTCAACCAGGTATTCGGTTATTACATTGAAGTGACGAAGGCCAACCTTTCGAAGGTGCCGGCCGACTACATCAGAAAGCAGACCCTGGCCAATGCCGAACGCTACATGACCCCGGAGTTGAAAGACTTGGAGGAACAGGTCACAGGAGCGGAATCACAGCTTCATGCGTTGGAGGAAGAGCTGTTTGTGCAAGTGAGGGAACAGATCGCCAAGGAACTCCCGCGTTTACAATCGATGGCTCAAGCCCTGTCTCGCCTCGACGTGCTTGCAGGATTAGCGGAAACCGCCGCTTTGCACCGGTACGTCCAACCGACCATCGATGACGCCGACGAAATCAGGATTGTGGAGGGTCGCCATCCCGTCGTCGAGCAGTTGAGCACGGACCTACCGTTTGTTCCGAACGATACCCTTCTCGACGGCGAATCCCATCGGGTCATTCTTCTTACCGGCCCCAACATGGCAGGAAAGAGCACGTATTTGCGCCAGGTCGCTCTCATCGTCCTACTCGCCCAGATCGGCAGTTTCGTGCCGGCCGCAGAAGCCCGCATCGGGTTGGTCGATCGTATCTTTACCCGTGTCGGGGCCTCGGACAACCTGGCTGCAGGCCAGAGCACGTTCATGGTCGAAATGATCGAGAGCGCGCAGATCCTCAATTCCGCCACTCAAAAGAGTTTAATCCTGCTCGACGAGATCGGGCGGGGCACCAGCACCTATGACGGACTGAGCATCGCCTGGGCCATGACAGAATATATCCATGACCGCCGATTCCTAGGGGCCCGAACCCTCTTTGCAACGCATTATCATGAGATGACTCAGATGGAAACCCTCCGGGAAGGTATCCGCAATTATCGGGTGGCAGTTCAGGAGCGGAACGGAGACATCTTGTTTCTCCGGAAGATCCAGCCGGGCGGGGCCGATAAGAGTTATGGCATCCATGTCGCCAAGCTGGCCGGACTTCCCGCCTCTGTCATTACTCGTGCACAGGAAGTGTTGACGAAATTAGAAGAACCCGGCTCTCGGACAGAGGGAGTTCAAATGAATGGGAGGCAGTCCGAAATCGCCACATCGGATCCCCAGCCACATCCGCTCATCGAAGAGGTCAGACAGATCGATCTCTTCTCGTTGACCCCGCTTGATGCGTTGAATCGCCTCGCCGATCTCCAAAAACGCGCAACCGATTCCCGCTAACACTATCACCCAAAGCAAGAGGGCGGTAGTTCCTTTCCGGAACTACCGCCCTCTTTAGTCAACCAAAACCAATTGCTTAGTGGCCGCTACCTCCACCACCAGGCAGATTATACTTGGCCGTCCACGGAATCAAACCACCCACCGGCTTGCCACCGGGCAGCAATACATCGTATTGCATGGGCAACGTGGCCCCATCCGGGGTCTTCGGTGAGGTATTCAATCCCTGCTTGGCTGCATAGCAAGACGCGTCCATTTCGTTCTTCCCGACACAATCCTTCAAGCGGAGCGCCGAAATGCTGACCGGCTTCCCCGGTGCGCCGGCGGTTTCCGGGAGCTTCTTGACCGCGGAAATCACGCGATGGTTCTGTTCGGTCTCGGTGACTGTAAACTCGATCAGATCCGTCGTGCTACCAGGCGGCACTTCCTTGGCGGCAGCAGGACCGGCATGAGGCCTCCCCATCTTCTTGAGTTCTTCCCAGGCACCCTTGTCCGCATAGAACTTGAGATTCTTGCCCGGATGAATCTTCTGCCAGAACAAACCGCTCTCCGCATTGCCTCCGAACACAGCCACATTGATCCAGACCGCTTCGTCGTAGGGATCGAGGATGATCACTCGACCTTGGAGCGTGGTAGGCTTGCTCATATCTCCCCACTCGAACCGCTCTTGGAAGGACTCAATGGCCAAGGCGGCTGAGGCCATTGAGACCACCAATGCAACTGCAGCCATGATGGCCCAGCCTTTCGTATGAAACTTCATAATCGCGTCCTCCTTCAACAGCATGAAAGAATGAAGTCTTGTCGAAGTCGATTATTCAATGATCCGTTAGTCACCCTTGATGACTTTGAAGCCAGTGATCGTCCGGCCATCCAAGCTGACTTCCATTGCCACAAGTTCCTGGGAAGCCTTGATGATCTGATCCATCAACGCCTTGTCCTTCACCGCAAGACGAACGGTGGTGGCAGCATGGTACCAACCGGCATAGGGATTATTCCGCTCGGTTCCACCCACGAAGCCCCAAGCACAGCAGACGAACAGTGGGTCCGGCGGCTTCACGTCGAGATCCGTGGACGAACGACCTGCTGGCGTACCGGAAGCCGGTTCACCGGTATTCCAATACTGAATGCCGAACAGCAGTTCTCCATCTGGATTATCTGCCCACTGCGACCAGACCCGACCCTTGAGGGTCTTTGTCGCTTCCCCAGACTTCATGGGCTTCCCTCCGACGATATTATCGGTCGGACCAGTCGGTCCACCAGGGGCATCGGCGGCAGCAGCAAATTCAGCCGTCAGCAAGCCGAGCACAGAGCACACTGCAACTGCGGCTAGAAGTACGACCCTTTTCATACCCAATCCCTCCTTCATAAAAGTACAACTACAAGACTGATGAACGCTTGAGTTTAGAGTACGATATAAATGGAACTGAAATTGAGAACCACGCGTTCACGAGAGCAGGTTCGAGAGCCACCTCCTTTGCTTTCCCCCGTGGTGCATTTGCTTCAATTCTGCATGACGTATTAAGCGGGGCTCATGGTACTGAAAACACACAATGGAGTCAAGGAAATGTTATCCGCTACGGACAATGGAGGGAACACACAAAAAGTTTCATTGAAAACAAATACTTATGTAGACACATCGCCGGTGTTGAACCACTCATTTTTCACGAAGGAACCGAGATCTATTAGAGAGTTCTCATCTGTATGCCTGAAGCGCGCGCGGCGAAATCGGGCCCAGGCCGGTGATCGACAGCCGATCAAATCCAAACAGCTCCTGACAGACTCTATGGACATGTTCCGGTTTGACCCGATCAATTTGGCGCAGGATTTCTTCAAGCGAGATGCGTGCACCATGGATCAATTCATCCTTCGCCAATTTACTCATGCGGCTGTGGGAACTCTCCAGACTAAGCATGAGACTGCCCTTCATCTGATTCTTTGCTCGTTCCAGTTCGTGCTTCTCGACGCCTTTGTTTCTCAGACGTCTGATCTCACGACAAATCACATCGACGACACGAGTCGCCTCTTTGGCCCTGGTACCGGCGTACACCGTGATTGTGCCGCCATCGGAATAACCGGAGAGAAATGAATAGATCGAATAGGCCAGCCCTCGCTTCTCCCGCACTTCCTGAAAGAGTCTGGAGCTCACACTACCTCCTAAAATGCTGTTGAGCGCATATGCGGCATACCGATCCTGGTGTCCGGCCGCCACGCCGTTCAACCCCAGGCAAAGATGAACCTGCTCGAGCTTCTTCTGCCTAACCAGTACGCCGCCCTTGACCTCCGGCGGCCGCCGAACCGGATACGTCGCCGCCGAGATGGCACCTGTGCGCGCAAAGCGGAAATAGCGCGAAACGAGTTTCTCCAGCGAACGCTGCTCGAAATTCCCGGCGATCGCGATGACGATCTGAACAGGATCGTAGCGGGCTCCGATATACGCCAGGATGTGCTCGCGCTTGAGTTGTCTGATGGTTTCTTCTCGACCCAGAATCGACCGCCCTAACGGGTGATGCCCGAGAATCTGCATCATGTGCAGTTCTTGAACATAGTCTTCGGGATCATCCTGGACCATGCGGATCTCCTCGAGGACGACCTGTTTTTCTTTCTCAACCTCCTTGGCGTCGAACTGCGAGCGATAAAACAAGTCGGAGAGGAGCTGGAACGCACGCTCCAGCTGTTGATCCAGAACCTTCACGTAGAAGGTCGTCGTCTCGCGGGTCGTGAACGCGTTCATTTCGCCGCCCAGACCGTCAATTTCACGCGAAATCTCGGCGGCGGAACGCGAACGCGTCCCCTTGAAGAACATGTGCTCGATGAAGTGAGAGTACCCGGCTTGCGACGGCTGTTCGTCACGGGATCCGGTGTTGACCCAGATCCCGACCGTGACCGATTTGAGCGTCGAGATCCGCTCGGTCACCACCCGCATGCCGTTGTCGAGGACGAGCTTGCGGTACAACGTGCTTACCCGGCAGATTGATCCTTCGCTCCCGCTCCGGTCGGAGCCGGCATGGTTTCTTTGCGACTGAGACGGATCTTCCCTTGGCGATCGACTTCCAAGACTTTGACGAGGATTTGATCGCCCTCGGCTACTTCATCAGCCACGGATTTCACCCGATGATGCGCGAGCTGTGAAATATGAACCAAGCCGTCCGTCCCGGGAAGCACCTCGACGAACGCTCCGAAGTCCATGATCTTTCGAACGGTCCCCAAGTAGGTCTTGCCGACCTCCACCTCTTCGACGATCCGACCGATTAGTTCCTTTGCCTTCTCCAATGATGCCTCATCGACGGACGCAATCGTGACCACGCCGGTATCCTCAATGTTGATCTTGACTCCACAATCGGCTTGGATGCCGCGGATGGTCTTCCCGCCCGGGCCGATGACTTCCCGAATCTTGTCCTGCTTCACTTTCATCGTGAAGATGCGCGGGGCAAACGCGGACATATTCTGTCGCGGCGCTCCGATCGCCTTCAGCATGCAGTTCAGGATATGCAACCGTCCCGTCTTGGCCTGCTCCAATGCCTGGTGCATCAAGGCCGGTGTAATACCGCCGATCTTGATGTCCATCTGAAGCGCGGTCACGCCGTGCCTGGTACCGCACACCTTGAAATCCATATCGCCCAGATGATCTTCCAGACCGAGAATGTCGGACAGGATCATCACACGATCGTCTTCCTTGATGAGTCCCATGGCGATACCGGCCACCGGCTCCTTGATCGGTACCCCGGCGTCCATCATGCCGAGCGTGCCGCCGCATACGGTCGCCATAGAGGAGGATCCGTTCGATTCAAGAATGTCGGAGACAATACGCAAGGTATAGGGGAACACGTCTTTGCCGGGGATGACCGGCTTGAGAGCCCTTTCAGCGAGCGCTCCATGACCGACTTCCCGCCGGCCTGGCGATCGCAACGGCCTCGCCTCCCCGACGCTGAATGGCGGGAAATTGTAATGGAGCATGAATGTCCTGGTATATTCGCCCTCGAGCGCGTCAATGCGCTGTTCATCGTCCGTTGTGCCCAGCGTGATGACGGCGAGGCTTTGAGTCTCGCCTCTGGTAAACAGCGCCGACCCATGGGTACGGGGCAATACCCCCACTTCACATGTGATCGGGCGGATATCGCTGGGGCCGCGGCCATCGGCTCTTGACCCCTTCTCGAGGATCATGTTCCGCACTTCCGTGTACTCCAATCCGTGAAACACGATCTTCACGTGTCGTTCGCGATTGGGGTCATCCGGATTTTTCAGTTTCTCGATCGCGTCCTTGAGGATGAGATCCAACCGTTCCTGCCGCGCCGTCTTGTTTGGGATCATGATCGCGTCTCGAATTCCCTGCGCGACCAACGCCTTGACCTGTCCCGCGAGACCCGGATCGATCGTCTCCGTCACCACGGGGCGCTTCGGCTTGTCACCCGACAGCACCCGAAGCTCGTTGATCTTCGCCACGATTTTCTTGATCTCCGCATGGGCCAGTTCGATCGCCGCCAACATCGTCGTTTCCGGCAATTCATTGGCCCCGGCTTCGACCATCATCACGGCCTCGGCCGTCCCCGCGACGACCAGATGCAATTCGCTTTGCTCGAGTGTTTCCAGATCGGGATTGACTACAAACTGCCCGTTGACACGACCGATTTTGACGCCGGCGACCGGGCCGAGGAAGGGGATGTTGGACACAGCCAATGCAGCGGAAGCGGCCGTAATGCCGATGACATCGGATGAGCCGGTCTTGTCCGCCGACAACACCGAGGCGATGACCTGGGTCTCAAAATAATACCCCTCCGGAAACAGCGGACGTAGCGGCCGATCGATCAATCGGCTCGTCAGAACCTCCTTCTCCGACGGCCGCCCTTCACGCTTGAAATAGCCTCCGGGGATCTTCCCGGCTGCATAGGCCTTCTCCTGATAGTCGACGGTGAGGGGGAGAAAATCCACGCCCGGCTTGGCGTTCTGCGAAGCAACCGCCGTGGCCAACACCACGGTGTCTCCGTACGACGCCCAGATCGAGCCATCAGCCTGCTTGGCGACCCGTCCGGTTTCGAGCCGCAATGTCCTACCGGCAATGTCGAGTTCGACTGCATGTACCATCTATGGTCTCCTTATGGTTGTGCCCCACAGATGCCCACAGAGATGGACTCCGAATCGACGAGGAATGTTCGAAGACGCAAGATCAAGGTGAGTAGCGTTGCAACTCGCCCATTGCGCAAGCACTTCGAACACCGTCCGAGCCGAGCCCATGTCAGTGTTCACCTGTGCGACTGGTCTGAAGCTGGTGCGCGCGACTACTTTCTGATGCCCAGCCGGTCGATGACGGCCCGATATCGGGCCTCGTCCACGTCCCTGAGATAGTCCAAGAGCCGGCGACGGCGCCCGACGAGTTGAAGCAGGCCGCGCCGAGAATGATGGTCCTTCTTGTGCAGCTTGAAATGCTCCGTCAGATAACTGATCCGGTTCGTCAGTACGGCGATCTGCACCTCCGGCGAACCCGAATCCCCGTCGTGCTGGCGATATTGCCTGATCAACTCGGTCTTGGCTTCTTTCAACAATGCCATGAATAAATCTCCTCTCTCCTTACGTCTTGCTTAGTTTTGTTCAATCAACAGTTTTTCGACGGCCAGCACCGTCTCGCCCCGCACGAGATACTTCCCGATCGCCAGGAGTCGTCCCTCCACATCATGGATACGAACCGGTCTGCTCGACGCGGCAACCTCGTACCGACAATCCGGCAAATCCCGTATGTGTCTCAACGGAACCGGCGCCCCGTGCCGCACACGTTCAGCCGCCGGGCCGACCACCACGACGGCCTGAAACTCACTGAGCGCCTGATCAAGGGACACAACGGCCTCTCCAAGATCGCCAAGTGCATAGCGGGCGGCCACTTCGTCAACGGTCGCGGCCTGATCAAGGCTGAGCGGTCCGACGCGCCTGCGTTCCAGCGACAGCAGATGTCCGCCGACCTCCAAGGTCGCGCCGATATCCGCGCATAGTGTCCTCACATACGTGCCCTTGGAACACACGACGCGAAGAGTCACATTCTGTCCGTCGATCTCGAGAACGTCGAGCGAGTGAATCCTGACGGTTCTCGCCTGACGCGCTATCGTCCGCCCTGCCCGGGCAGACTTATATAGCGGCACCCCGGCGACTTTGACGGCCGAATACATCGGAGGCACCTGCTCGATGGAGCCCCGAAACCGGGTCACGATCTCTTGGATGGCGGCTGGCGTCACGTGATCCGTGGACTGCCGAGTCACAAGGGCACCGGTCGCATCCTGTGTCTCGGTGGTTTCACCGAGGCGAAGCACCGCCCGATATTCTTTGTCCCACTCGACGAGATACTCGGCGATACGTGTTCCTCGGCCGATCAAGACAGGCAACACCCCAGTCGCTGCGGGGTCCAGTGTCCCCGCATGCCCAACCTTGGCTCCCCCGAGAACGTGCCGGATCTTGGCTACCACGTCATGCGACGTCCAGCCAGCTTCCTTGTTAACGGTCAGGACACCGTCCAGGGTACTCTGCGCCACATTCGTCATCATCTAGGAATTGGTCGTCGTAGGATCTTGTTCTTGCTGAGCGCGCCCCTGTAATTCGTCAAGCAATCGCAAGACGCGGTCGCCTCTGGGCCCGCTCACATCCTTCACAAAAATGATCTCCGGAAGATACCGAAGCGTCAGCCTGCGCCCTAATTCGCCCCGCACAAAGCCGGCCACTCTGGCGAGACCGGTAAAGACCTCACGCGTCTCTTCATCTGACCCAAGTGCCGTCACGAATACGCGGGCGATGCGCAAATCGCTCGTGAGTTCCGCATCAGTCACCGTCACCGATTTCACGCGGGGATCTTTGATCTTCCGCATGAGAATATCGGCCACCTCCATGCGAATTTGGTCGGCCACGCGGTCGGCCCGGCTGTATTCGGTCTTGGGCCTCGTCATCGTCCTCTATCCGCCGCTACAACAACTCCACCTTGGACCGGGTGAGCTCCACCGCCGGATCGCTCTGGATCAAATTCAACGCCTGGTCCAGGACCTGATTGACATGTCGCCCATCATTCGACACACAGGCGATGCCCAAGACGGCCTTCTGCCAGAGATCCTGCCCATCGACCTCCGCCACGGACAGATTGAACTGCCCGTGCAGCCGATCCTTCAGGCGTAGAAGCACCCGGCGCTTGTCTTTCAAGGATCGGGAGTCTGAAAGGAACAACTCGATCGTGCAGACCCCGACGATCATATCCGCAGCGACGACTTACGGATCAGAGCTTGACCGCAATCTTGTCGATCGCGTAGGCCTCGATGATGTCTCCGGCCTTGATATCGTTGAAATTCTCGACTCCGATACCGCACTCGTATCCCTGCTGTACCTCCCGGACATCGTCCTTGAACCGGCGGAGCGATCCCAACTTTCCCTGATAGACCACCACATTGTCGCGAATGACCCGCACGCCGGCACTGGCACGCGTGATCGTACCGTCCACCACGTACGATCCGCCAATTGTTCCGGCCTTGGAAACCGTGAAGACCTGACGGACTTCGGCGCGGCCCAGGACACGCTCCTTGAGCGTCGGCTCCAGCAGCCCTTCCATCGCGGCCTTGATATCGGCTAAGGCCTCGTAAATGATGGTATAGAGCCGGACGTCGACGCCTTCCTTCTCAGCCAAAGCGGACGCCTTGGTTTCGGGTCTGATGTTGAAGCCGATGATGATGGCGTTCGAAGCCGCCGCCAAGAGGACGTCGGACTCGGTGATACCGCCGACGCCATTATGGATGACGCGTAGCTTCACGAGCTCGGTGGGAAGTTTTTCGATCGCCGCGGCCAGCGCTTCGGACGAGCCCTGGACGTCCGCTTTGATGACCAAGGCCAATTCCTTGACCGATCCTTCCTGGATCTTGGCGAAGAGATCGTTGAGCGATACCTTCCCCGAGCCGGCTAATTCGGCGGCTCGCTGCTTGCGCGCACGATCCTCGGCGATCTCGCGCGCCGCCCGTTCATCCTTGACGGCTTGAAAGACGTCGCCGGCGGAGGGGACTCCGGGCAACCCGATTACTTCGACCGGGATGGACGGACCTGCCTCCTCCACCTTGACGCCGGTATGACTGATTAGCGCCCGGACCTTGCCGCTGAAGGAGCCCACGACGAAAACATCGCCGACGTGCAATGTGCCGTTCTGTATCAGAACGGTGGCGACCGGTCCGCGACCACGCTCGAGCTTGGCCTCGACCACGGCGCCCTTGGCCAATAGGTGCGGATCCGCCTTCAGTTCCAAAATCTCGGCCTGGAGCAGGATCATTTCCAACAGTTGATCCAGGCCCGTCTTCTGCTTGGCAGACACTTCCACCATAATGGTGTCTCCGCCCCAGGCCTCGGAAATCAGGCCGTGCTCGGACAGCGAGTTTCGTACACGATCGGGATTGGCGGTCGGCTTGTCGATCTTATTCATCGCGACAATGAGCGGGACACCCGCCGCCTTGGCATGGTGAATGGCCTCGATGGTCTGCGGCATGACCCCATCATCGGCGGCCACCACGAGAATGACGATGTCGGTGACTTTGGCGCCGCGCGCGCGCATGGCGGTAAACGCTTCGTGTCCGGGCGTGTCGAGAAAGGTCACCAGCTTCCCGCGCACGGTCACCGTGTAGGCCCCGATGTGCTGCGTGATCCCGCCGGCTTCACCCTCCGCCACCTTGGTTTCGCGAATCGCGTCAAGCAACGAGGTCTTCCCGTGATCCACATGACCCATGATGGTCACCACCGGCGGCCTCGGCTCCGGACGTCCCTCACCTTCGGTTGAAACAAGATCTTCCAGCAATTCTTCTCCCGCCTTTTCGACCGAAATATCCACCCTGACGCCGCTTTCCTCGGCGATCATGAGCGCGACGTCGGTATTCATCGGCTGATTAAAGGTCAGCATTTGACCCATGTCCATGAGCTTGCGTACGATGTCCGCCGGTCGTTGCCCGATCAGCTCGGCAAATTCCTTGACCGTGGTCCCTGGCGAGAGTTTCACGCTCTTCTTGCGCGGCTTCGTAATCTCTCCGGGCGCACTGTGGTGAACGTGACGAGCCCGATCCTCACGCCGCTGAACGGGAATGGCGCGAAGATCCTGCCACCGCGCGGCATCCTCCCGCACCCGCACGTCGTCTTCTTCCCGCGGGCGTCCCGGCTTCCGGGCCTTCTTCAACTTATCCTTCAGGCCTTCAGCCTGGAGTTCCTCCAACGCTTTCTTCTTGCCTGTGACCGCATCGCCACTCGGGACCAGAGGCTTGGCCGGAGCCGTCTGGGCCTGGAGAGACGCCGGGGCCTGCGGGCCTGCTCCGCTCAAGGGCTGCGGCTCGTGAATGGACACAGGAGAACTTTCCGGATGGGAAGGCGCGGCGGGCTGCAGGAGAGTCGACTCCGGTGCCGTCCCGGAGGAAGGAACGGCGGTCACCGGCACGAACGCTTCTTCGGCCGGCGCATCGTCAGTCTTTTTTCGCTTGATGAGAATGCGGCGCTTATCCGGTTTGGCCGCTTCCTCCACAGACGCTCCGGCGGCTCTCCCGCTCGCCGACTGATGGTCGGTGTCGCGGTGGCGGTCGCTTCGACCTCCCTCTGCTTCCTTCGTGGAGAGCTTATGTTTGGGCCCCAGTTTCTCCAACGCCTTGTGGACGGCCTCGTCCTCCAACGCGCTGCTGTGCGAGGCCACCGCAATCCCCATTCGCTTGAGCTCAGGGATCAGGTCCCGATTCTCCATCCCGAGCTGTTTCGCCAATTCATAGACGCGCATAACGATCTTATATCCAGTCCCGGTACGACGGCTTCATTCTCCGGCCTCAGCCTGGGCTTTCTCCTGTTGTCGAGCTTCTTCCTGTTGCCGCTGCGCTTCAGCCTCCTCCGCCAGCGCCGCCTTGATTTCCCGATCACGCTCCGCCTTTTCCTTCTCGTACTCCGTTGCGCTAATGATGTCGATTTTCCAGCCGGTCAGCCGTGCGGCCAGCCGGACATTCTGTCCGTTCTTACCGATCGCCAGGGACAACTGGGAATCGGCCACGACGACCAGGGCGGATTTCTTCTCCTCATCCACACCGACCTTTTCGATGGTGGCCGGATTCAGCGCTTCGGCGATGAACACCCGGGGATCCATTGTCCAGGTGATAATGTCGATTTTCTCGCCCCGCAGTTCTCTCACCACGGCCTGGACCCGCGACCCCTTGATGCCGACGCACGCGCCGACCGGATCGACCGCCTTCTCGCGTGACGTCACGGCGATCTTGGTCCGATCCCCCGGTTCACGCACCACCGCCTTGATCTCCACGATCTTTTCCATGACCTCGGGCACTTCCAATTCGAACAGTTTCGAGACGAACTGCGGGTGGCTGCGGGTGAGGATGACCTGAACGTCTTTCGGGGTCCGCCGAACTTCCAACAACATGGCTTTGACCCGGTCACCCCGACGATAGGTTTCTCGCGGAATTTGCTCTTGGATGGGAAGCACCGCCTCGGTCTTGCCGAGATCGACCAGATAGTTGCGGCGCTCCATTCCGAGGATGATGCCGTTGACCAGATCGCCTTGCCTGGTCGAGTACTCCTTTTGGACCGCTTCCCATTCCGCCTCGCGGACCTTCTGGAATATGACCTGCTTCGCGGTCTGGGCGGCGATGCGTCCCAGTTCGTCCATTTCGATCAACGAACCGATCTCGTCTCCCACCTCCGCTTCGCTGTCGTATTGCCTCGCTTCCTTGAGCGAAATCTCGGCCTTGGGATTCGTCACCGCATCGACAATGATCTTCTTGGAGACGACCGAGATCTCGCCGGTTTTGGCGTCGATTTCGACTTGAATATTCTCGGCCTGCCCGAAGCGCTTTTTTGCGGCAGTCTGCAGTGCCGCTTCGATGGCGCCGATCACTTTCGTCTTGTCGATTCCCTTTTGACGCCCGATCTCGTCGATCACCGAAATGAGTTCTCGATTCATCGCTCGCTCTCCCCGCTGTATCCGCCGACTCTCACCATGTGACTACCAGCTTGGCCTCCACAATCGATTCGAGGTCAAGGTTCATAATTCTCTCGGGAGGTGGATCGGCAACCGCAATCGTCACCACCTGCTCGGTCACATCGGTCAGTCGTCCGACGATGCGCCACTGTCCGGCACGAGGTTCCTTGAGCTTGAGGCTGATCCGCTTCCCGATAGCCCGTCGATAGTCCTGAATCCGTTTGAACGGTCTGTCCAGGCCCGGAGAGGACACTTCGAGCGTATAGGCGTGGGGAAACGGATCTGCAACGTCCAGCGCCGGCCCGAGAACGACGTGAGCCCGCTCGCAATCGCTCAGGGTGACGCCCCCCGGCTTATCGATAAACACCCTGATCACCGACCGCGACCCCTGCCCCACACAGAGGACATCGACGAGTTCAAGCCCTAACGTCCAGAGGATGGGAGAGATCGCTTCTGTGATGCGTTCGACGACAGGTCGGGACTCTTTCACCGACTCCTTCAGCCCCGTTTCTCTCGCTGGTTCAGCTACCAGATCAAACAAAAAAGTGGGCCTGAGCCCACTTTACGCGGCAGCACCATACCATGTCACCCTTGCCAAAGCAAGGGGACCGTCAGGCGGTTTGCTCCGAAAACCACCCGGCAATTCGACCGGTCATACGGCCCGGCCGTCCGGAGCCGATCGCCTTGCCATCGATCTCGACGACTCCCAGAATCTCGACCGTGGTGCCGGTCAGGAACACCTCCTCCGCAACGAACAGATCCGCCTGAGAGGGATAGCATTCCTGGACTGAAATACCATGGGCGCGAGCGAGTCGCAACACCACATCTCTGGTCACCCCCGAAAGGATTCGTGGTCCTTCCGGCGCCGTGATCAGCGATCCGTCGCGAACGAGAACAACATTGCTGACGGCCCCTTCCGTCACAAGGCCGTCTTTGAGCAGAATCGTTTCGAACACTCCCGCGTGCTTGGCCTGCTGGCGCGCGAGCACGTTGGCCAGGAGGTTGAGGCTCTTAATGTCACAGCGCCCCCAACGGACATCGTCCATCGTCATCGCCGCCACGCCGCGACTCTTCACAGACTCGGCGAGCGGCCGCAACTCACGGACCGTCATCACGACCGTAGGAACGAGGCCGGCGGCGTAGCTATGGTCACGGGGAGCCGCGCCTCGGGTAATCTGCAGATAAATCTTGCTTTCCCGATAGGCGGCCCGCTCGATTCCCTCCAGAATCAGTTGCGACCATCGAGCATGGGGATACGGCTGTTGCAGCTGAATCGCCTGGGCGCTCCGATCAAGGCGCGCGAGATGCGCCTCCACTTCGAACGGCCGGCCGCGATAGGTGCGGATGACTTCATACACTCCGTCGCCGAACTGAAACCCTCGATCCTCGATCGATACCACGGCGTCGGCAAAGGGGAGAAATCGTCCGTTGAGAAAGGCCACCTCCGGCACGGTCAGAGACCCCGTTGCAGCCCGGCACCGGATATCGTGATGGAGAACACGCGCCGGTCTTCCGCCGTGAATTTCCACCCCATGCGCTTTTCGAAGACGATTTGCACGTTGCCGGGCTTGATCGGTTGAAACTCGAACGTTCTTGTCCCGTTGTCCACGGCGTTGTTCCCGGCGATGCGGAGATAGTCATCCCCGAGTAACGCGAGCGCCGCGGCGTCGTACGCGGGCACCCACTGCTCTCCTCGCGTCCGATCTTCCCATAAATGAATGGTGATCGGCCGGCCGACGACGGCCTGAATCGCCTTGACACCCGCGTTCGCTTGGCCGCTCCCTTCATCCTGACTCGTGGTCATGCGCGATACCGCCCTCTCATATTCGTGAACGGCGCCGGTTCTTCCGTCCGAGTCATGTCTTGCGACGGGGGCCGACGAAAATCTCTCCGTCCAGCACCCGGACTTCATAGCTGCCGACGCAATAGCCGCCCCCGTCGGTTCCCTGCCCGTTTCGTATGTCGAAGGCCAGGTCATGCCAAGGACAGGATACGACAAATCCTTTCACGCGCCCTTCGTTCAACGGCCCACCTTCGTGAGGACAAATGTTATAGATGGCGAAGTACTGTCCTTCGACATTGAACAGGGCGATTGCACGATTGTTGATGTTCACGACTTTGGATCGCCCCGGCGGAATATCCTCGACGGAGCCGACCGACTGAAACCCTTCCATTGTCACTGCGGATTCTCCCCGGCTCTGAAGCGGTTGCTCCGATCGGTCATAGCAACGCTTGCCGCACGTTTTCCTGACATTACATGCGGAGCGTGTACTTCAACTCATCTCCAACCGCGACACCCTTCTCCTTGATGAAGCCGGCCTCTGCTTGGATCAAATAGCGGACCGCCACAGGCGGAGGACCGTACCAAGGGCAGGGATCCTTCCGACAGGGTTCGACCTTTTCCAGCAGTTGGACGACTTGATGCCGCTCATCGATCCAGATCAAGTCCACGGGGAATCGGTACTCCTTTGTCGTCACCCGATGTGCCCCGGCCTGCTCAAAGATATAGATCATTCCTCCATTCGGGGGCAATGTCTCTTGGAAGGCCAAGCCGAAGAGCAGCTTTTCCGGTGTGTCCGCCACTTCGGCCTCCAACTCGATTCCGGTTGGAAAGGTCACGATGATCGTCTTCGTTTCCTCCCGCTGTATCAGAAAGGTCGAGAGACTCATGAGCAAGATCGCCAGCAGCGCGAGCGTGATGATCCGCGTTTTCCATTGTGCTCGATCGATCGGCTGAGGTGCGGTCATGGTGACGCTTTGTACCATTGTCCTTTATTCTTTGCGAGACAACTGGGCCCAAAGGCCCATAATATCAGCGTATCTAGGCCTTCTGACCGACTCCGTTCTGTTGACTTGGAAAAGAGCGGCAGAATAAAATGCGCACAGCTGTCGTGCCACTATGTCGTGCTGTGGCGGGCTTGTCAATTGTGTTTGTTTGCTGTTTCACCGAGGCGAGAAGGAGGCGAGGGTCATGGCACTGTTGATTACTGATGAATGTATCTCCTGCGGAGCTTGCCTACCTGAATGTCCGAACGAGGCAATCTTCGAAACCCGTAGTGACGCGGAAACGAAGGGAAACCACGTAGGAGACGGCCAGGGAGTCGGCGACAATATTTACGTGATCACCCACGATCGGTGCACTGAATGTGTCGGACATTTCGATGAACCTCAATGCGCCGCGGTCTGCCCAGTCGACAATTGCTGTATCTCCGATCCGGTCTATCCTGAAACCACGGACGTGTTGCTCGATAAGGCGAAGACGCTGAATCCGGACAAGACAATCGACCCGGCGAAGGTCTGGAGCGGAGTCCGCAACTAGTCATCTTTTCCTACCCATCACGTATTCCTGGGCCCCGTGGCTTACCGAGTCGCGGGGCCTTTCAATTACTCTCCTGAAGAACCACTCACCACAATTCGTGGACTTCCCTCTTGCCACGCAGTAGAATCCTGAGGAGAGGGATTCACGTGCCTGTGCCCTCCCGAGGGGGGAGGCCTCATTCTCGCCCTATCCCATGGAGGTGAATCATGGGACTTCGACTGTTTGTCCTGATCACGCTGTTCGGGCTCCTCGCCTTACCATCCCAATCCCAGGCGAGCACCGGAGATGTCGGAACGATCATCGAGAAATTCGTCGCCCGGCAATTCCCCGAGGCGACAACTCACTATTGGGTGATTAACCAGACCCAGTGGGACGGAGATGAAATGATCGTGGACGTCCATACGATTGTGACGGAACGGCGCAGCGTGGAACCCCATCTGGACCATTTCCTGCTTCTGATCGTGGCGGGAGAACTCAAAGGCGTACAAAATCTTCCGCTTGAACCGGGAGCCGATTGTAAAGCCGAAGAAGAGGCTTGAGCCCGAGGAGCAGTATTAAAATACAACGCCCCCTCCGCTGGAAAGCGGAGGGGGCGTTGTTTATGTCACCATCGCGCAACGGCGCGAACGTCCACTACTTGATCATCACAAGCTTGCCACCGACGTGAGCCGGATGGAGGTGGCAGCGATAGGACAGGGTATTTCCCATCGTCGCATAGAACAGATCGCTGGTGGGGATACCGATGTATTTCGTCTCGCCGGGCTTCAGAACCAGCTTAGCATTGATCGCAGTCGGCGCAGCCTGCGTCGTGGTGTCGGTCAACTGAAACCCATGCTCCGTCGTACCGTTATTGGTGACTTTAAGCAGAACCGGACGTCCGGGACGGACTTTGAAATCGATCACCGTCGTGGGAGGATACCAAGTCTTCATGTTCCCAATATCGATGGAATAGAGCTCTGCGTCCACATCCAACTCTTTGAACGGCTGACCGACCACGGAACCGGTTTCCCAGTCGCCGACTTCGACTCCGCCCGCCTGGTGCGCTAGCGCTGCCGACGCCCCAGCAATAACCATCACGAGGCCGAAGAAGACCCCGAACATCGTCTTGCCCATGACCTACCTCCTTAAAAATAAGAAGAGATGTGATTAGGTTGGTAAATAACTACCGCTCGGATCAGGTAGCCTTGACCGCTCCGACGACCACTCAATTGCGTACTTTGATTGAATCTTATCCTCATACCGCTCTCAAAAGGAGGGCTCCTTATATCATAGCGGGGAAAAGGGAAGCAAGAACGTTAATCAAGTAGTCTGACAGGACTACCGCCAGCTAGACTGAGTGTTGTATCACCGGGGCAACCGCCATAGATTCAATATTTTATTGGCCGTTCACTCAGAGCGACTTTCTCGGACATTCGAACCGATCAGGAGATCATACGGCGCATAATCGTCCGTGAATATTTCTCCCGGCCCCCAGGGCTCGGATCGGCGGGTACTCAGGAGAGCGATCGATTCCGAAGGAAGACGTTGGTGCTCAGCCATGGCTACGACTTTGGCAGCCAAATCTTCCGCAGGTTGACTCTCAATAGGCAGACCGGCGAAAAAAATAAGATTCTCAGCCTTCCTCAGTGATGGCCATGGACCTTTGACCGCATAGGTCTGGATCGTTGGAAATGACTCTCTCATACTCTGTACCACCGCCCGGGCCCTGAGGAGATCCGCTTCCTCTCCCGAGGAGGCCAGATTCACCGCCAATACCCCCTTGGGTTTCAGGTGCGCGCGCAGCTCCGAGAAAAATTCCTTGGTGGTTAGGTGGAAGGGGATCATATGGCGGGCGAACGCATCCACCCAGATCAGGTCGTAGACCTCCTTCGTACCGTTCAGGAACACCCGAGCATCTCGGGCATAGACATGGTGTTGAGACGGCGCCTGATACGCGAAAAACTCCTCGGCCATCCGCACCACGACGGGGTCGAACTCCACCACGTCCAGTTCCAATTCGGGCCATCCATGAGCCAGCCACTTGGCGAAGGATCCGCCGCCGTGGCCGAAAATCAAGCCTCGCTTCGGCTCGGGCACCCAGGCCAAGGAGGCCACCATCAACTGGCTATAAGGAAGGAACAGCGTGATCGGTTCGGCCTTCCACATGACGGCGTGAAACGTTCGATCGAGTATCAGGTAGCGGAAAAGATCGTCGTCTCGAATGCGGACCTGTTGGTAGGGGCTGTCCTCCTGGTAAACCGGGGTCTTGAGCATCTCGACCGGATTGATCGCGCCGACTCCAAGTCCGCCCATGGCCAGCGCTAACACCCCGACGACGAGCGACCCCGTAGCCGTGCCCTTGAGCAACCACCAGAACCCGAGCCCGACTTGAATGACGCCCAGCCACCCGACAAGCGCATGACTCCCGATCCAGGACAGGAAAAAAAAGGCGGTCCCCCAGGTTCCCGCCAAACTTCCTACGGTCGACAATGCGATCATGCGGCCCGTGTGACGACCAAGATAGTTGAGATCGGACACCGCCAATCGCAACATCGCCGGCAGCACCCCGCTGAGTCCGAACGCAGGAGGCGCAAGCAGCAGTCCAGCCGCAGCGCAGGGTCCCCAGCGGGGATCCTCGATCGTTGCCGCTACTTTGAATAACACCGGCTGACTCAGCCAAGCGATCAGAAAGGTCCATGCACCGGAAAACAACAGCAGGCAGGCCAAGACTCTCGCGCCCGGGTATCGGTCGGACATCCAGCCTCCGAAAGCATACCCACTGCTCATGGCAGCGAGAATGACTCCGATCAGCGCTCCCCAGACGAACAGCGAATTGCCGAAGACCGGTGCCAGCAAACGGCTGCCGAGTATCTCCAGCGCCATGACGACGGCGCCAGTGACAAAGGCGGTGAGTAGTAGGAACCAGCGAGGGGTGTGAGAGGAGTTATGCGACGAGTTCATGCCGAATATTCAACGGACGAAAGGAGAATGGCATCGGTCTTCTTAGCTTTTCGAATGGAGGGCGCTCATACTACGCAGAGCCGCCCAAAGCTGTCAATGAATCGCCTGCCTGTCGCTGGACGGCTGACTTTCTGGCATACGTTGCCCGTTCGCAGGAAGAAAGTTATACTCCACTTCGGTTTAGAGTCACCGCTGACAGAGGAGAGAATATGCAGATCAGTGTTATCGGAACGGGATACGTCGGGCTGGTCACCGGAGCCTGCTTCGCCGAATTCGGCGTCAACGTCCTGTGCATGGACACGGACGCAAAACGGATCGCTCGGCTCGAGAAGGGCGACGTGCCGTTCTATGAACCAGGCATCACCGAACTCGTCGCCAAGGGAATCAGCCAGAGCCGATTGAGTTTTACGGCCGATCTGACACGAGCTGTTGATCATGGGCAGGTCATCTTCATCGCCGTAGGCACCCCCCCGAAACAGGACGGATCGGCCGATCTTTCTTATGTCGAAGAGGTCGGTCGAGGCATCGCTCGGACCATGACGTCATACAAGGTCATCGTGACGAAATCGACCGTCCCCGTCGGCACGGGAGAGTTGCTGAAGAAGGTGATCAGCGCGAACCAGCCCAAAAAGGTCTTGTTCGACGTGGCCTCGAACCCAGAATTCCTCCGGGAAGGATCAGCCATCGAGGATTTCATGCGTCCCAACCGGGTGGTCATCGGCGCCGAGAGCGAGCAAGCGGCGAGCGTGATGAAGGATCTGTATCGGCCCCTCTATCTGATCGAGACCCCTTTCGTCGTCACCGATGTTCCGACCGCGGAAATGATCAAATACGCTTCTAACGCCTTCCTGGCGACAAAAATCTCATTCATCAATGAAATCGCCACCCTGTGTGAGCGGGTCGGAGCCGATGTCCAGATGGTGTCGAAAGGAATGGGCTTGGATCACCGCATCGGGTCCAAGTTCCTGCACGCCGGCCCCGGATTCGGGGGATCCTGTTTTCCCAAAGACCTGGCCGCGCTGGTGCAGATGGGAGACCGAGCCGGTTATCCGATGCAGATTGCCCAAGCAGCCGCCATGGTCAATTCGCAGCAACGGGAACGCATGATCGAAAAAATCACGGCTGCGCTCGGCAAGACCAAAGGTTCGACCATCGCCATGCTCGGGCTTTCCTTCAAGCCGAACACCAACGATCTGCGCGAGGCGCCGGCGCTGGCCATCGCCCAGGTACTGATGCAATCCGGAGCCGGCCTGCGCGGCTACGACCCGGCCTCGCTCGAAGAAGCGGCGCAAACGCTGCCGGGTATGATTGCCTGCAAGGATCCTTATGACGCGGCGACCGGAGCGGACGCGCTGATTTTGATGACTGAATGGAATGAGTTCAGGAATCTCGACTTCGTGAAACTGAAGACCATCATGCGGAAACCGGTGCTCATCGATCTCCGCAATGTCTATGAGTCGAGCCGGGTCACGAGCTTTGGATTCCACCACATTTCGGTCGGACGAGCACCCAAGAACCCCGCTGTCCAGGCGAATAACGGCTAGGTGAGGCGGGGCACCTCGGCCTTCTCCTCTTCCTTCGCTTTCGGCTTGTATCCCATTCGATCCAACACCTTCAAGATGCGCGTTTTCAACCGATCGTCGGCCTCCGCCAGTGCGGTGGCCAGCGGCTCGACCGCCGGTTTGCCGATCTTGCGTATGATCTCCGTCACGGACTGGCGCAGCTCATCTTCTTCGGAGACGAGCAGCGGCACGAGCGAAGAGACCGCCACCCCTCCGATCTTGATCAGCGAATCATAGGCACGCTGCCGGACATCCCCGACCTCGTCGGTCAAGGCGTCCACCAGAGGCCTGACCGCCCGTGCCTCCTTCAACTCTCCCAACACCTCCGCTGCATACTTTCTGTTGAGCCAATGGGTGTCCTTCAGATCGAGCAGCATGGCGTCCGCGCGGGCCGCGGTGGGATCTTTCGGGCGGATGCGAAAGCTCTTCGCGACACGCCGGCCGCCTTCTTCGATGACGCGGATCGTGGCGCCGTCTCCGACCTTCAGCTGCTTGAGTTCTTCCAGCGCCTCCTCGTCGATGTCCAGAAGCACGGTCTTGCCGTCATAGGCCAACAGCTCCACTTCGACCTGTTTGGCCTCGGGATTGACCGCGACGACCCGTTCCGTGACGAGATTGAACCCGTCCTTTTTGGCCCCACCCTTGGGACCGATCTGAATCAATTTCACCGGAGCTTCATCCGCCATGATGTATATCCTTTACTCGGGGGTGGAGGTTCACAGATTGTCCAGCACATCTGCCTCGTCGAGGGTGACCCGGCACGGGCTAGGAAACCGATTTCCATCCCAGGCTTGCCAGTACCCCTTCCACGGTTTCTTGCACCATCGTATTTTCGTCTTCGAGCAGAGGAAGCAACGGGTCGATCGCCTGTTTCGCCCCCAATCGCGCAAGCGATTCCGCTGCATTCCTCCGCACCAACCAGTCTTCGTCCTTCAACGACTCGATCAGGGGGTCAACTCCCCGCTGATCACCGATCTTGCCCAACGCTTCGGCCGCATGACGCCGCACCATCCAATTGTTGCCCAGCAAGCCCTCGATGAGCGCGTCCACCGCCCTCGAATCCCCGATCTTCTTCAGGACACGCGCGACATCTTCCCGCAGCGTGCCGTCCGTGAGCGCGTCCACCAAGCCCGGAACCGCGCGGGAATCACCGATGCGCTCGAGCGCCCACACCGCGGCCGTCCGGACGGCGCCATCCTTGTCCTTGAGCGCCTTCACCAAGGGTTCGACGCCGCGGGGATCTTTCAGTTTGCCCAGTCCCGAAGCCGCCTGCTCTCGAATCGCCCATTCGTCGTCCTCCACCGCCTCGATCAGTCGCTCGACGGCGGCTGGTCCGATCCGAACCACCGCGGTCGTGGCGGCCTCCCGAATCAACACGTCTTCGTCGGCCATGAGTCCGATCAACGGACCGATCGCCTCCTCTCCCACCTGGCTCAAGCTCGCGATCGCGTGGTCCCTCAGCGCCTCGTTGTCGTCCCGCAACGCGCTGATCAGTTGCTCGATCCGGTTCGGCTGTTCCCCGTCAGTCATGGCTCTGTCCTTCCTGGCCTTCGGCAGGTGCGGCGTTCAGCGCGTCCAGCTTGTCGGCGATCAACCCGGCATTGTACGCCACCAGACCGTCACGATCCGTCCGCAGTCGATCGAAGAGCTCCTTCTGAGGCCGCAAGACTTCGACGTCTTTGATTTTCGCGAGCGCCTCCATCGCATAGACGCGCAGAGGCCTGATCGGAATGGCTTCCAGATACAGGGCCGTGGGACGGGCGTCACCGATGAGCCCGAGGGCCTTGATGGCCAGCTCTTTCACGCCCGTATCCTTGTCGTGCTGGAGCCGCCGCATCAGGGGCTCGACCGCCCGCACGTCCGCGATCTTTCCGAGCAAATCCGCCGCGGCTTCGCGCACCAGCCAATCCTCATCTTCGAGGTATTCAATCAGGATCTCCACCGCCGGCCGGCCGATGCCGAGCAGGTCCACCACCGTCGCCATCCGAGCCTCCTCCCGCTCGCTGGCGCCCTCAACGTTCCGCAAAGCGTTGAACGTCTCGTCGATCCGCTCCCGGATGGCGCCAAGTTTCCTCAGCGTCCCGGCCGCGATGTCGCGGACTGCCGGCTGGCCCATTGCGTCAATGAACGCATCGACGGATCGAGGATCCAGCAAGTGATCCAGCATCAACGCAGCGGTCACCTGTGCTTCGGGATCCGGATGTTTCATCATCTGGCACAGGGGCACGACGGCAGTCGGAATCGCTCCGATCAGATGGGTGACGAGGCGCTTGGTTTCTCCTCCCTCGGTTTTGGGAAGCAGCGCAACCAACGCGGCCGCGGTCTCCGTATCGAGCACGCCGGCCATCTGTTCCAGCGCCGTGGCGCCCGACTTTCGCACGGCTTCCTCCCCGTCTTCCAGCAAGCTGACCAATGCCACACCGGCATGCGGGTCCTTGATCCGGGCCAACATCGCCGCGGCCTCCTGTTTCAACGCGGGAGGTCCAGAATGTAGGGCTTCGATGAGGGCCTGTACCGCCTTCGGGCCTCCCGCCAAGCAAGCCGCCGTCGCCCGCATGCGCCGCCAATCTTCCTCGTGGATCAGTTCGGCGACGAGCGTTTCAATACTTTCCTTCGACATATCGAACCACGGCTCTCGGCGGACAGGTGCGTCCCTTCTCCGCGCATCCCCGCACGGACTTGACCATGTCGTTACACGCGACCTGGTCGCCACCCAACCTTCGTCAAGGTTTCGTTCACGTGAAAGCGGAGATTGTCATCCGTCTCCTGCGACAGGAACGTCAGCAACGGAGCGATGACCTTGGTTCCGAAGCAAGCCAATGAGCCGGCGGCCTCTGCTCTCGTCATCGTGTGGCGCAAGGCCTTGATCAGTGAGGGAATGGCGGCATCGTTCCCCAGAGCACCGAGCGCCCGCGCAGCGGCTCCCATCGTCACCATTTCCTCGTTCCAGTTGTCTCCGCACCCGGCGATGACGCGTGATTCTGCCGGCTGATCGGCGCCTTCCAGCACTTTGATCAGCACCGGCACCGCGCGCGGATCTCGGATCCGACCCAGAGCTTCCACGGCCAGCAGGCGCAGCCCCGGTTCTTTTATGACCATCATCAGGAATTCGACCGCTCGACCGTCTCCGATCTGACCCAGAGCCCGTACGATATCTTCCCGAACTGCAGCATCGCGATCGTTGAACAGTGCCGACAACAACGGCTCGACCGCCGCCGGCGACTTCATTTTCCCCAGGGCTTCCACCGCATGGAGGCGGACCAGCCAATCGGCATCTGCCAGTGCCGCGAGCAGTGAAGGGATGGCCGCATCCCCGATGGCGACCAGCGCCGACGTCGTTTCTTCGCGAACCGCCTTCACCTTGTCCTGCAGCAGCGGGATCAACCGTTCTATGGCTTCCGGATTCTTAATGCGGCCCACCGCCTTGGCGGCATGCATCCGAATGATCCAATCCTTGTTGCCGAGAGCGGCCAAGAGCGGAGTGAGGACCCGCTCATCGGCGATGGAGGCCAGCACGGCGGCCGCAGCTTCCTGGACCGCCAGATGGGGATCCGAAAGACAGAGTCCGAGAGCCGACACTGAGGGCGCCCCGATGGCCGTCAAGGCAGCGATCGCCGCCTCGCGCACCGCGCGATCCGAATCCCGCAACATCGACACCAACGGTACCACGGCGCGTGGGTCTCGAAGCGTCCCCAGCATCGAGGCGGCTTCCTCGCGAATAGCCCAATCCTCGTCTTTGAGCGCCGCGATCTGCTCCGCAACCGCATCAGCCATGATCGTTCCTATTGCGAATCAGTGAGCGTAACACAGCCATTTTGACAGGGTCAACGGAACCAGACGCCGAACAGATTGACTCCGAGAATCGCGCCCCGATAACATCGTTCGTCCGGGTATCTGCACGATCATGACCATTTCATGACCATTTGCTCTGACAGGAGGCTCCTATGGATCTCCATCGCTTGCCAATGCCGAGATACGGGCTGCGCACCTTCGTGCTGTTCTGTCTGATCAGCGGAACCGGTATCAGGTCTGCCAACGGCTACGAGGTCTGGTTGACCGATCAATCGGACACCGGAAAGGAGAGCGGAGGATTTCTCTACATCTATGACGGCGCACAGTTAGCGGCCAATCCGTCCGCCGCCCAACCGGCCCATACGATCGACTTTGCCGGAGATATCGGGAAGTTTTGCGAGGAGGCCACCAAAAAGCCCGTCCGGCGCCCGCATATGTTGTTCTTTAACGAGAAGCAGGACCATGTGCTGATCTCGTTCCTGAGCGGCCAGGTTCTGATCATGGACGCCGTCACGAAAAAACCGGAAGCCTGTCTGTCGATGGGGAAGAACGTCCACGCGGCCTGGCCGACTCCGAACGACAAGATGGCCATTGCCGCCAACATCGCCGAGAAGAAATTCATTCGAATCTGGACGGATTATGCGGCGCACAAGTTCAGCTTCGACCCAGACAAGGACGTGCTCAATCTAGGCGGGTTGGAAAGCGGCGAACGGCCGGATACGGCTCCTATTTGCCCGATTACCGAGTCCTCCAGCAAATACGCTTTCGTTACGTTGAGGGGAGGAGGGCTGATCGTCGTAGACGTCACCACTACCCCAATGACGGTCGTCGCAACGCTCGACAACAACCAGGTGCATCCGGCCGGTTGCGGAGGGATCGAAGCGGACGGGACGATGTATATCAATTCAGGAGGCGGCTGGCCGATTGCTCCCCTCTCGTATGACGTCTACGCCCTCGACACGACGAATCTGCCGAAGTCCGTTTCGGCGAAACTCTTGTCGCAGCGTGACAATCGATTTGCCGATTCCCACGGGATGGCGGCCGTCGGGCGCTACGTCTGGAGCGCGGATCGGGCAGGCAACAACATTGAGATCATCGACACGCTCAGCAATTTGAGTGTCGGCTCGGTCGATCTGGTCTCCGACGCCAACAGCGACCCGGCTCCGGATCTGATGGATGTCGCTCCGGACAAACAATACGTCTTTGTGGGATTGCGGGGCCCCACTCCGTTGACCGGGAACGACAAGACCGCCAACAACGCCAAGGGAACGATTCCCGGCGTCGGGGTGATCCATGTCGATGCGGGAGGAAAGGTCGGTCACTACAAGGGGCAAGCTGCCATCACGAACATGAAGGACGGAAAGGAAACGGCCGACACACACGGCATCGCCGTGAGACGCTAGCATCACGCTCGTATGGTCGGAGGTCCGAAGACGACCACCCGGCGTGATGGCGGGGACACGAAAGCGTGTGACGTCCGCGCAATTTCGCCATGTGGGCGGGAGCAGAATTCAGCTGCTGCCTTTGGCGAAATCTCCCGACGGCCCGAACCTGCCGCCGGCCCCAAGCGGGAGATCGACCCGCGCATTGTCTACGTTGCTGGAATCGACCGCCGAATCTTCCTGAGGCAAGGTCCACCCGAGCTTCTCCAGCGTCTCCATCACCAGTTGCCGCAACGCATCTTTGGCGCTGAGACGGACCGACGCATAGGACAGGACTCGCTCGCCTTCCGACGCGACCTCGGACGCCTTCGGGTCGTACAAGAAGGCGATCAAGGGTTCGATGGCGGTGTCGCCGATCGCGGCCAATGCCGCGCTGGCCTTCTCGCGCAACACGCCGTCCTTCAGCAACATGATCAAATCGGGGATGACCCGGGGATCGCGAAACTGTCCCAATGCCGTGGCGGCTGCTTCCTTGATGAACGCGTCCTCGCTGACGATGCACCCGGGAGTCGGCGTGCCGTCCTGCCGAATCCCCTTTCCTTTCAGCGCGTCGAGCACAGGAGGGAGGGCTCGCGGGTCGCCGATCATGCCGAGCGACGCGATCGCATGCCGTTTGACCGCACCATCCTTCATCGCCTCGATCAGCGCCTCGATCGCGCGAGGATCGCCGATCATGCCGAGCGCGATGGTCGCATCCTCGCGCACGGCGCGGTCCGGATCCTTGAGGGCAGCGATGAGGGCCTCGACGACCTTGGGTTCCCTCACCCAGGTCCTGCCGATTTGGTAGTCGGTCGTCATGCCCCCCAAGGCGCGCGCTGCATGGCAGCGGACGACAAAATCCTTATCGGCAAAACATGCAATGAGCGGATCCACGGACGGCGGCCCGATATAGACGAGCGCGGTCCCCGCTGTCTCTCGGACGATCTTGGACGTGTCGCGGAACAGCTTGATCAGGGCGGGGACGGCTTTCGGGTCGCCGATCTTTCCCAGAGCCTCCGCTGCGGCGCTCTTCACGGCTCCGTCGCGGTCACGGCAGGCGACCATTAAGGCGTCGACGGCCCTGGGATCCCGAATTTCACCGCAAGTCTTGGCTGCATGCTCTCGGACACGCCACCGCTCGTCCTTCAACCCCGCAAGCATCCGATCCAGCACGGCGGCTCCCATGCGGGCGGCCGATTCCACGGCTTGGTTGCGAACTTCCATGATCGGATCGTCGAACAGAGCCACCAGCGCCTCGAAGACCTTTTGACCGCCGAGCTTCGCAATCCCGCAGGCAGCGTGGGCGCGAACGGACCAGTATTCGTCCCTGCAGGCGCCGATCAGCGCCTCCAAGCCTTTGGGATCGGCCAACTCCGCCAAGGCCTTCGCCGCTTCCTCGCGCGTGGCGTCGTCCACGTCCTCGAGCGCATCCAACAGTAGTTCCAATGTCTGAGCCATGACGATTCCTTTATCCCACGGGTGTGGAAGGTGGTTCGCTCCGCATGAGCCCGCTAGGTCGTCGCGCAATCATGATGGACGGCAAGGTCCGACGCCTGATCATCCCGTTCCGCCTCAGTACTTGTAATCGGGCTCTCCCCCGTGCGGATACGTCCGTTTACAGCGTACATGCAATGTTTGCGTGCCCCGCCCGCCCACACACTGGTCCAGGGATGCCGCGAACTCGATCTTCCCTTCCAGATTGACCGAGAACGGAAAATCAAACGTAAAACTCACGAACTTATACTTGCCCGGCTTCAGCGCCAGCGTACGCTTGTCCGTCGTCTTGTACGCGTCCATCGATTCCGGATCCGAATTGTAGATCGACGGCGTGACGCCGGGGACCTGCCACCAGGACGGAGGATCCAACACGGTTGCGTCGATCGTGATCGGATGCTCGGTCGTATACGCTGCCGGCGGCCCGGCCTCTGCCGCGGCACACCACAGCAGCACACCTCCCGCCAGGCTCGAGAGCCACCCCATGCCGAGACCACACTTCGCGCTGATATTCGCGGGGCACGTCATCGTGTTACTGAGGTACGCTCGAATTCGGCTCGGCCGGGACGAAGGCATACTGGAAAATTTCTTCTACCGAGCGGCTCTCCCATTCCGTATGAGTTTGCAACCCCAGGCTGCGCATCACCGTCGCCCCGGTATCGATGATCGACACGGGCTGATGAATGGCATGCCCCTGCTTGATGCCGACTCCGGAGGCGATCCAGGGGACGATCGGCGTCACGCCGTCCGCTTCTTTCTGACTCGCGTCCCTGCCTTCCTCGCTCAACGACGTGACGAATATGGTCGTGCGCTTCAAGAGCCCCTGCTCCTTGTACAGGTCGAGAACGGAGGCCATCGCTTTGTCTACCGTCCGCAGCGCTTCGCGATATTCCTTCGATTCCCAGCCGCGGGCCGCGCCGACCCGACCGGCTTCCGGAAGATGCACGACCAAGAAATGCGGCAGCGACAGGATCGCATGGCCGTATCCATGGCCGCTGGTCGCCTTCTTGAAATACTGCTTGATATAGGACACCACTCGATCCGGATTACACTCCGGCTTCAGCGGTCCGCACATCTGATAGTCGGTATACGGCTCCGGCCTGGCGAGCTGATAGAGGGCCTCGTCCATGAAAAAGATCGCGCTGTCGCGGCCGCCGCTCAGGTCAAGATAGTCGAAGACGCTGGGAGCCCGCGGATAACCGCGGCTGAACTCAAAGACATTCCATGTAATGCCGTGCTTTTCGACGGGCATGCCGGTGATCAACGACGCCATGGTCGGCAGACGCAGCGCTGGCTTGACCGAGGTGGCAGACCATGTCACCGAGCCTTCCTTGACCAGGCGGTTCAGGGTCGGCATCGTGCCGCCGGTGAGCGAATGGTGACTGAACCCTTCCAACACGAACAGGATCACGTGTTCGGTGAGAGGGGCGGGCGGAGGCGTCCCGGGCACCGGGGATGCTCCTGACGGCTTTGAGGTCGCGGAAGCCGTTTCAAGAACGAACAGTGCCAGAGCGACACCGATCAAGAGGATTTTCGAGTAGGACATGATGAGAGTTTCGCCTCCTGAGATTCAAAAAGGAAAATGGTACCTTAGCACGCGAATTTTCAGGAAGGCAAGCCGGCGAGGCGGGCGCCGGGATCCCTGCGGCACGGCTTTCCTAACGGCCTTCCGGGTGTTATGCTCAACCCGTTCGGAGCCTTCTGACGCTTCCTCTGCCGTGAAGCCCCAGTCTGGGTGATCGAGGTGACGCCATGACCGCTCGCCCAACGCGTTGGCCCCCTCGGCTTTCCCTCTTCATGTTCCCTGTTCTTGCCTTCCCGATCATCATGCCCCCTTCGGCGTCGGCCGAAATCCGACTGGCCGTTTCACAAGGGGAACATCGGATGGGAGACCGGGACACCAGGGAAGCATCGGTCCGGCTGGCAACCGAAGCCGCCAAGCGAGATGCGTTGGAACAAGTCGCAACGTATCTGGAAAGCGTCACCGTGGTAGAGGACATGACCATCACCCGTGATGAGATCAGAACCTACACGGCCGGACTGGTCGTGGTCCTCGATCAGCAGACGAGTCTGGCGCTCGACGGCGACACCGTGGTGGTCAGCGTGGGTCTCACCGCCCAGATTGATACGGAAGAAGTGGCCCTGGCCCTCATGGCGCTCCGTGAACACGCGGATGCCCGGCATCAGCTCGATGCACTCCGACTCGAGAACGACGGTCTCCATCGGGATTTGGTCGAGATCAATCAGATGCTGGCGCAGTCTTCGTCCATCGATCAAGCTCAACAGATCAGCCGGCAGCGACAGGACATCCTGAACCGCGCGCAATCGAATGCGCTGGTCTCACAAGCATGGACTGACTGGGTGCTGATCGGGCCGGCGGCGTACCCTGCCGGATGGGGCGGCGGCACCGGAGGATCGCACACCCTCGCTCTCTTAAATGCCGCGCGGGTGCTGTCCCCCGAGAGCCCACATGTTCAGCGGGCGCAGGGGATGATCACCGTCGTCCAGCCGGCCGGCGTGCCTGCGCCGCCGATTGTCTCGCGCCAAATCGCCGCCACTTCGGCACAGAGCCCGCCGGTCCCACGGATGCTCAACGAGATCACTCGCGCCGCACCGACCGTCGGCTCGCTCGCCGCCGGGTCTCCCGAATCCATCCAAGGCCACCGGGGTTTCCCCCTGCCCACCTCCAGGACGTTCACCGGCATCCGTCCGCTCAACCCGCTCGTGCCAGGTCCGGAGGACCGGTCTGCTGGCGTGGCGCCTCGAGGGACACCATCGGCTTCTCGGTCTGTTCACGTCCTTCAGCAATTCTTGCAACCTCCGCCGACGATCTTCGGATTCCCTTCTCTGTCAAAACCGTCTGCCGAACGATTTCCTCCGGTCCTCAATAGGACGGCCCCCCGTACACAACAGATCCCGCGGATCGAATCACGGCCAGTCGCCGGAGGAGGGCGAGGTACTGGACGCGCCGCTCCGGCAGCTCGAAGCGGCGGGAACGGGAGGTAAGGCGGCGATGGGAAACAGGCCGGTCTGCCTGGTCGGCATCTTCAGCCTCGTGGCCTGGGCCTTCTTCCTATGGTCGGTAGAAGCTGGTGCGCTCGATCAGGACGACGTCCGGTCCCATGCCGAGCAATCGCTCAGTCGCCTCCCGCCGCCGACCAGCCCGGCTCCGTCACGCCGCAACCAGGAGGCCACGTACCCTCCGGACCAGTACCTGATCGGCACCGGTCAAGGCGACATGGCCAAGGGAGCGAGCGTTTGCCGGCGAGTTTCGGAACTGTCGGCGCGGACTGAAATTGCCAAACAGATCCGTATCCTGGTAAAGGAACACATGGTGGACCGGTTGCGAGAACGGAACGGCCATGAGGCCGATCAAGACATCGAGCTCACTCGCGAGGAAATCGTACAGGAATATCTTCAAGGCGTGATGATCGTTGACCGGCAGATCGACGAGGCCTCCCACACCTGCTCCGCCACCGCCGTCATGTCGAAAAAATATCTGCAGGCCACTCCGACGCATCCCGAGTCCTCGCCGGCCCTCTCCCGCTGAAGGACATCAGCAGCTTCGGCACGTTGCACTCCGGTCTCCTCTTCGGGTAGATAGCTGCCCATGGCCATTGAAAACAATTTCCAGCACGACGAACTGTCGCGCAAGAGCCCCGGAACCAGACTGACGACCGCCGAGTTGACGACCGCGCCGACACCGGAGACTCCGGCCTGGACGGAGTCGATGGCCGAACACGGCGTGCATTTTTCCGGGGCGGGGGTGAAAGCCGTCGTCTTTGTGCACGGCTCGGTCCACGGAACGGACCTCTTCGGCGTGCAGCGACTGGACCACGTCGGCGGTTTGAAACGAGGCTATTCGCGCGGCGTCTCCGGGCTCGATGCCTTGCTTGCCGCCATGCGCCCGGAAAGCAACGGTATTCCACCCCTGCCGAATGGCCTCACTCCCCCGCTCCGCGACGACGCTCCGACCCGGCACGTGCTCGACCACCAGGTGAAAGACGCGGGGAATTTCACAGAAGCCGACGTCAATCTCTATGCCAAGGCCGTCAACCGGTCGGTCCCCGAATCCATTTCGTGCCAGCGGCAGCTGTGGACCTCGGAACACCATCATCTGGGCCGCGCCATCGCCGCGGTCCGTCTGCTCGACTCATTGCGAACACTCGCGATGCAACAGCGTCTGACCACCGGACACCGCGTACTGATCCAGGCGCATGGGCAGGCCGGATTGGTCCTCGCGCTGGCATCGAATTTCCTTTGTCCAAGTCCCGTCACGGGACGACCTGCATTGCTCGGGATTCTCTCCGGCTATGCCGCACAGGCCGGGTTGGCGGATCTTGCGGCCGCGACCACCCGAATAGGGCCTCACCTTGAATCAGGCTCCTTGTTGAACGGCGCGACCGCGGACGTCGTGACGTTCGGAACCCCGGTCCGGTACGGCTGGGATCCATCGGGACTTGGCGCCCTCCTGCACGTGGTGAATCACCGTAATCTGCGGACCGATGGCAAAGCCTGGCTTTCAAAAATGGAACTGCCCCAGATCACCATGGAAATGCCAATTGCATGGGGAGGCGATTATGTGCAGGAGCTCGCCGTCGCGGGCAGCGATGCGTTGCCGTCGACGGAATTGGCGACCGCCGCCAACAAGGCGATTTGGGAGTTGGTCGAACCCTACGACGGGTTCGAGCGGTGGCTTGAATGTGCACGCCGGGCGGTGCGCTTTCCTGGTGAAGGGCAATGTCTGCTGGTCGATTACAAAGATTCCTCGGGCTCGACCAATCCGCGGGATCATTACTACGGCCATGCGGCCTATACGCGTCGCGATGCGATGCTCTTCAACACCGCGCAGATTGTGAAGCTGCTGTACGGCTCGCCCTAGCTCCGTCAGCAGAACGACATTCGAGATATCCCGTGTCTTTCACAGGATCGTCGCTTCGTCCTTCCGACTGTGAGATCCCCTGAACATTTTCGGGCGTTATGTGTCGTTTTTCGAAAGTCTCGTCGGCCCGATCCTAACGCGTGACGACAGCCCCTCTGCAACCCATTGAATTTATTTTTGACCTTACGGGACGCTACTGATTGTCCCGGGCCCGAAGTTTGCTCCTCTCGCGTCCGACTTTTTGCAGGCCAGAAAGGAGGGGGCATTGACGGCATAGACAGCGGTCGACAGGCTCGAAGGACGTTGCTTTCACGTTTTTCTTTTTCATTCATCATGTATGGAGGATAGGGAATGCGCGGTGTGAATACTGTTTCACGGTTCATCGGATCAGCAATCACGTTGACGCTCTTGCTCACATTGACCAACCCGGCGGCTCACGCTGCGCCGGCTCGAGCCGCAAAGGACGGGGGCGAACGCGGCAAGGCGGTGGCCATGGCGGCGCGCTATCTGCAGGGACCCGGGTTCGCCGACCCGATGCTGGCCGCCGAAACCGCACCGGATGCGTCCTTGAGCGTTGAAGTGGACCACAAGGGTTGGGCCCGGATGGATCGGGAACAGAAAATGGACTTTCTCGATCGGATCAACGGCGGTGCGCTCCGCGCCAACGGCGGTGTCTCGATCGACATTCATGTCTCGATGAACGGCAGCAAAGTCGCGACGTCGATGTTCTCTTCGGGTCAACAAGTCATGCGGCTGGTCGACTGACCAGTCCTCTCGCAGCCCGCGCGGAGCGGGACCCGAGTCCCCTCCGCGCACGGGTCCAAGTCTATTCCCCCTGACGTTCGTTATTTCTTAAAGATCAGCTTCGGAGACGTGAGGTTCCCGGCGCTCACGGCGACCAACTCCCATCCTCCGTTGCCGAACTCGTTCAAGGCTTGCTGCATGGAATCCGTGTCGTGCAACACCTCGACGATGCGATACTGAAATCGTTTGGTTTCCTGGGCTTTCGCCAAAAATGGTTGCGCAACGACCAACGTCATCGCAGACACGCTCACGCTCACAACGAGGGACATGATGACCACCGAGATGCGTCCTCGATTCATGACTTCCTCCTGCTGTTGCTGATTGTTCCAGTCGATCTCAATCGAGCATCGTGATTCAGTCACGCACCTTTAGTCACGCTTCCCACGCATCATTCGATCAAGGATGCGCGATCCGCCAATTCTTGCCTACCCCTAGGTCAACTTTCAGCGGCACCGACAAGCCGAGCTGCCTTCCGACCCCTTCCATTTCGCTCTTGACCAGGCTCTTCGCCTCATCCACTGCTTGTTCCGGGACCTCAAAGATCAACTCGTCATGAACCTGGAGAATCATCTTCGTGTGCGGCAGCTCCTTGTGAAGTCTCCGGTGGACGTCGATCATGGCGACCTTGATCAGGTCGGCCGCGGAACCTTGAATCGGGCTGTTCACCGCCATACGTTCGCCGAAGCCGCGCTGGACAGGATCACCGCTCTGAAGCTCAGGAATGGGCCGGCGGCGGCCGAGGATCGTCGTCGTGTAGCCCTTTTCCTTGCCCTCCGCGATGTTCCGGTCCATGAGGGCCCGCACCGCCGCGAACTTCTCAAAAAACGTCTCGATGTATTTCTTAGCCTCGGCCTGCGACACACCGATGTTCTGCGACAGCCCGAAGGGGCTGATGCCGTAGACAATGCCGAAGACCACGGTCTTGGCGACGCGCCGCATGTCGCGTGTGATCTGGCCGGCCGGCAGATTGAAGATCTCCATGGCGGTCGCCATGTGGATATCCTCTCCCTTGGTGAATATGCTGATCAAGCGGGGATCCTGTGACAGGTGCGCGAGAATGCGCGGTTCAATCTGGCTGTAATCGGCGCAAAGCAGTTCATGACCCTTCGGAGCAATGAAGGCTTCGCGGATGCGGAGACCATAGTCGCCCTTGACCGGAATGTTTTGGAGGTTCGGATCCGTAGAGGACAGCCGGCCGGTCGCGGCGACCGTCTGGTTGAGCGAAGTGTGCAGCCGCTTGGTCTCCGGATTGATCAATTCGGGCAACGCATCAACATAGGTGGATTTGAGCTTGCTGAGGCTCCGGTAGTTCAAGATCTGCTGGGGCAATTCGTGCTGTGTCGCCAGCTGTGTGAGGGTATCTTCGTCCGTCGAATAGCCTGTCTTGGTCTTGCGGATGGGCTTCAGCCCGAGCTGTTCGAACAAGACGGTCGCCAGTTGCTTCGGAGAGTTGATGTTGAACGCGCCGCCGGCCAGCCCGGCGATGGTCTCCATCATGCTGTCGAGCTCCCGTTCCAATTCCTTGCTCAGCTCGCGCAGACCTTCGACGTTCAACAAGAATCCATTCCGTTCGATTTCAACCAGCACGGGGACAAGCGGCATTTCAACGTTCTGAAACAGTTGGAGACTCCCCTGTTCCGACAGACGTTCGGTCAGGACAGGACCGAGACCCGCCAAAGCCGACGCGGCTTCCGCCGTCTCCTCACGCGATCCCGTCTCGGCATCGAACAGACTCTGTGGGACCGCTTTCTGTTCCTTTCCCTGCCCGAGGCGATGATTCAACACTTCCAAGGCGACGGTCACAAGTTGATGGTCGCGACGGTTCGGGTTGAGAAGGTAATCCGCAACCATCGCGTCGAAATACGGCTCGGCAAGGGGCACTCCGATCCGGTGAAAGGCCAGCAGCGTCGCCTTCAGATCATGGACGATCTTGGTTCTCGCGCCGTCATGCAGCAGGGCCGTAATGGGTCTCATGTAGGCATGGACGTCGAGCGGAATGAACGCGGTCATGCCTCCGGCGGAAAGCGCCATCCCCTGCATCGAAGCGTTCACTCCTGTTCCTCTCGATAGGAGACAACGCACCCCGAGAGGGCTTTCCTTCGGCAGGTCCCTGACAAATTGTTCGGCAGCCTGCTCGTCCTCGATGACCTGAGTCTCTGCCGCTCTCGCCGCAACCGGTTCAGACGCCGACGGCAACGATTTCAACAACGTCGTGAATTCCAGCTCGCGAAAAAGGTCGGCGAGCCGGTCCGTCTGCGGCTCCTGTAACCGATAGGTGGCCGGATCAAATCGCACTGGGGAATCAACCTGGATCGTCGCTAGCCGACGGCTGAGGCGCGCATTCTCTGCCTGCTCGATGAGCATCGCCTTGGTCCGCGGCGGCGTCACTTCTTCAACCCGTCGCAGCAGATCCTCAATCGTCCCGAACTGCGCGATCAGTTTGATCGCCGTTTTCTCGCCGATTCCCTTCACGCCGGGAATGTTGTCCGTACTGTCTCCCATCAGTCCCATCACTTCGACGACACGAGACGGCTCGACGCCGAACCGCTCGAGGCACTCCGCTTCGCCGGACCATTTGTTTTTGACCGGATCGAAGATGCGGGTGTGCGCAGTCAACACTTGAAACATGTCTTTGTCGCCCGTCACGATCACGACGTCGTAGCCCGCGACTTCCGCCTGACGCGCCAATGTCCCGATCAGGTCGTCGGCCTCGTAGCCGGCTTGCCGGACGACAGGGATCGAGAACGCTTCGACAAGGCGATGGATGTACGGCACCTGGGCCTGCATTCCTTGCGGCATCGGCGGTCGATGGGCCTTGTACGCCTTGAATTCCTCATGACGAAGCGTCGGACCCTTTTCATCAAATGCCACGGCGAGTCCGTCCGGTTTGTGCTCGCGGATGATCTTCATCAGCGTCGTCGTGAAACCGTAGATCGCGTTCGTCTGGAAGCCTTTCGAATTGTTCAAGGGAGGTAGGGCAAAGAACGCGCGATAGACGTAGGCGCTGCCGTCGATCAGATAGAGCACTCGGCGTCGTTGGCCCGTAGAAGTCATGGCCGGCCAGGCTCAGCGTTCATTCCTGTGGCAGCCGTCCCTCCCGCCCGTCCCGAGTGGCTGCGACCGTTGAGAGGGCTCACATTACGAATCCGGGGCGAGCACAAGCGGAGGTTTCTCGAATTTTCGGCGCATCGCATTGATGGCCCCCAGAACGGTCGGTTGACCGATCAATTTGGCTTCCACTCTGCGCTTACCCGGAAAATCGAGCATGGAGATGCCGATCAACATCGTGAGGATCCCCTGCCCCGGCAGGAACAACATCAAGAACCCCACGAAAACGAACACGGCACCCAGGACGTTCTTGACGAGATGGCCCGCCATGCGAAGCACGGGATGATGATTTTCCATCCAGGGTCGGGGCACCCGAACGTCGAAATAGTCCGCCGGAAGGCGCACCAGGATGAACGGAATGGCGATGAGCGTACCGACAAAAAACACCAGCGAGAGGACCGTCAACGCGATCAATGTGTCCGTCGAGACGACCTGCTCCACCGTCGAAAGGAGCCAATCCATGGGGTGGGCATCCTAGCACGCGACCTACAGGCACTCAAGCCGATGAGCCGCGCGGGCACGTGTTTACTGCATGCGACACGGGCGCTATAATTCCTGAATGCCGATCATCGTTCGCGCGCAGAGCCAGCACTGGTCACGCCCGGCGCTGCTGCTGTGTTTTCTGACCGCTTTCCTCGCCGCTACGTACGCCGCCGCCGGGCCTGATGAGCTCCAGATCGAAGTCACGAAAAAGGGGCTC
The DNA here is from genome assembly GCA_047150005.1 of Nitrospira sp. Lineage (GTDB taxonomy): Bacteria > Nitrospirota > Nitrospiria > Nitrospirales > Nitrospiraceae > Nitrospira_C. The sequence goes on from AP038806.1 coordinate 1,294,357, forward strand.
GGCAAAGAGGTCGTCATCACCCAGGGGACGCGCGAGTGGTACATGCTCGTCGAGGTGACGCCGGAAAACACGGTGGTCGTCAGGCAGGAAAAGGAGCGGGACCGCTATCTGGTGGATGAAAGCGAAACGCACGACCGGCCGCTCGCTCCGATCGAAGTGGACGGCGCGATCACGGACTACATCAACAGCGTGAAAGCTCGCGCGCACAAGAAATAGCCGTCCTGCGATGAAGCCCAAGTTCGTCCTCTTCGCCCATAACGCCACGTACGACAAGCTGCATCAGGTCGCCACCCTCGGCCTGACCGCCGCGGCGATGGGAAAGGACGTCATCGTCATCCTGTTGTTCTGGACCATCAAGAAGCTGGCCGAAGGCCAGATCGACCGGCTGGATTTCCCTCCCGAATATGGCGCATCCGCCGGAGAGGTAGCCCGTCTCCTGGAAGCAAAGAAAGTCCCCAAAATCTCTCAAATGTTTCAAGAAGCCAAGCTTGTGGGACAGTTCCGCCTCATCGCCTGCAGCGCCGGATTGGAATACATGGCAGTCGACGCAGACGTGGTGGTGAAGCACGTCGACGAAGTCCTGGGGCTTCCGGCAATCATCTCCCTCACGGCCGACGCGGAAACGAAGCTCTTCATTTGAAGGCATCTCTCGCGTCACGTCGTTCGTATCTCGTAAAGAAATCGTAGAGAAAGGGGTTGCTCCATCGCTTCACGAGCTGCGCTTCACACCTAACGACTTCTCGTCACTCCGGCCTGATCGCAACAGTCGATTAACTTGCAGCGGCTACAGAAGGGCGACACCGGCTGGCAGAGGTTCTGCCCATAGGGAACCAGCAAGTCATTGAACGACATCCAGTACGGCTTCGGCAGCTTTCGTCGCAGTGCCTGCTCGGTCTCGTCGGGCGTGCGCGTCTTCAGATAGCCCCACCGATTGGTAATGCGGTGAACATGAATGTCCACACAGATCCCAGGCTTGCGGTAACCCACCGTCACCACGAGATTGGCGGTCTTGCGGCCTACACCAGGCAAGGTCAGCAGCTCGTCGATGGAATCGGGAACCGTTCCCCCATAGACGTCGATGAGACGGCGGCAGATGAGACGAATGGATTTGGCTTTCGTCCGATAGAACCCCACCGGGTAGATGGCTTTCTGAATCTTCGCCAGCGACAGGGACAACATGGACGCAGGCGTATGGGCAAGGGCGAACAAGCGCCTGCCGGCTTCGCTTGTGGTCTTATCCTTGGTGCGCAGGCTCAGGAGGCAGGAGATTAAAATGCGGAAAGGGTCACGATCCGATTCGCGCGCCACCACCCCCACGACCGGCTCCTGCCATTGACGCACCTCACGCCTGACAATGGCGATTGCCGCATGGATTTGGTCCTGGCGCATCCGAAACAGGAAGGAGCGGGACGGCAGACCTGATCAAGACATGAAAAAAGGAGGAGTGTCTATTCCGGCTTCCGCTTCGACAGCCACTTTTGCCGGCGCCGTTGCGCCTCGCGCTGCTTGGCTTTCTTCCTGACGCTCGGCTTCTCATAGTAACGCCGCCGCTTCAGTTCCCGGAAAAGCCCTTCCCCCGCAAGCTTCTTCTTGGCGACCTTGAGGGCCTTTTCAACGTTGTTATTGAAGACCTTGATTTCCATTCGCGTCGCTTCTGTGCTTTCTCAGGCCGTGCCTGTGCTGATTTTTCCTTAGTGACAGACCGATTAGGCGGCGGAGTGTAGCACAGCCTCCTCAGTTCCTCAAGACAGATTGCAACCCGGCGGATCCGGCTGCCGATTGATCGTATAAGTCTATGATTCTGTTGATATCGTACGTTCTCTCGAACAATATAAAGACCGGCTTCTCCGGCAGCCAGACACAACATAATACCCACTGCCGCATCGGCTTGCACCCTCGCTTTGACGTATTTCCGGCCGACGTGAAGCCGTCTCCCCACCTGTCCCGCCAGCTCGGCAATTTGCAAGGGGACCTCCGTCGCACGGTGCAGAGCGGCAGCCAGTCTGGCCGGACGTCGCCGATCGGATGCCGGGAGTCTCGAAGCCTGAAGGTACTTCCCATAGGCGACTCCGTCGGCCTGCGCCAATCTCCCCAGCCGCTTGGCGATGGAGCGGAGACGCACCGCTTCGCCGCGTCGACGGCTCAGCCGTGCCCCCATAATTCCCAACGAGGCGGCACAGGCCGCGACCAGAGCCGACACCGACGCCCCGGCCGGACTGGGCGTTGCCGCCGCAATTGCGTCCAATAGTTGTGCGACGGAGAGGCGTCGAAGATCCAGACCCGGCCGATGATTCGCAGCCGCGGCCGAGCGCGAGGATGCCCGGAAGGCCGACTCGATTTTCCTCTCCAGAATAAGCGAGCGATCAAACGATTCAAGACGGAGCGCATCGGCAGCGGCATCGACGAGCGCCGCCTCAGGGACCAGCCCCACGATCTCGCTGTCGGCGACGGGCACCGCATGCAAGGAGGCCAGGGCCTGCACGGCTTCGAATGCCGCATGGACGGGCGTCACGCGGTGGTCGGTCAGATTCATGGCCACCTGCACCATGCGGCGGCTGGGCAGGTCGACCCCGATCGCCTTGACGTGGGCCATGCCTCCGCTCGACTGACGGACCGCCCGGGCGATCGACCGGGCGACTTCGAGGCTCGACGATCGCAGATTGACGTTGAAGGCGATCAACGGAGGTCTGGCCCCGATGACGATCGCTCCCGCGGTCCGGTGCAGCGCGGCCGGTCCGAAATCCGGGCGCCACTCGGGATCGGACCGCATCCGAAGCGCCAGCCCTTCCAAGCCTCCCCGGCGCACGGATTCCAGCGGCGCGCGGCCCGGTCCGGTAGCCGCCTGCTCATAGAGAAATACGGGGATGCCCAACTGTCGGCCCACCCGGTCTCCGAGGCGCCGGGCCAGTTGCACGCAGCCATGCGCCGAAACGCCCCTGGCCGGAACAAAGGGCACGACGTCCGTGGCACCGATGCGCGGATGCACCCCACGATGCCTGCGAATGTCGATCAGCCTGGTCGCCACCCGGATGGCACGAAACGCCGCGTCGGCCGCGGCATCCGGTTCACCCACGAACGTGAGGACCGACCGGTGATGGTCCGGGTCCATCGTCCAGTTCAACAGTGCCACACCCGTCACCGACTGCACCGCCCGGATCAAGGCACGGACGGTCGTCCTGTTCCGTCCCTCGCTGAAATTCGGCACACAGGTCACGAGGTGGTCCACGGCCCGCTCCTCTTCCAAAAAAAAAGCCGGAGGAATGACGATCATGCCTCCGGCTTCGTGCGCCCGTGATGGAGGTATTACTTGGTCTTCTTCACAAAAGCTTTGTAGATGCGTCCGGACTGAGCCTGCTCCTCTTCGAGGCCCAGCATCTGGTGACCGGTCGTGTCACACCAAGCCGGCATATCCTTCTTGATGCCTTCATCGTCGGACACCACTTCAAGCACCTGACCCAACGTCAGTTCCTTGATCTTCTTCGAGGTCATGATGATCGGCATAGGGCAGAAATACCCGAGCGTATCGAGCTTCACATCGGCTTGCATCTTCCACGACTCCGTGAAGGCTGAGGCCCTCGACCTTCTCTCATATAAACAGATTCACGCTGCCCTGCTTGGCTTCGGCCAAATAGGTGGTCACGCCGGCAAACTGATCGATTCCCTCGATCAACGTGTCTTTCGTGATTCCCATCAGTCCCATGGTCGTCGTGCAGGCGATGAATCGGACGCCGAGATCCATCGCCGTGGCGATCAGTTCAGGCACGCCGGGCATCCGGTGTTGCTTCATCACCTTGTGCATCATGCTGGTTCCAAGCCCTCCGAAATGAAAGCGGGACAGCGGAAGGGTCTCGGCGCCTCCTTGGTTCAGCAACCCGAACATGCGCCGAAGCCAATCCTTGGCGGAACTCGTCGCCCCCTTCCGGCGGATCGCATTCAAACCCCAGAAGGTGAAGAACATCGTGACCTGCATGCCCATCGCCGCGGCTCCGGTCGCGATGATGAAGGCCGCCATCGCACGATCAAGGTCACCGCTCAACAGCACGATCGTCACCCGGTCGGGTTTGGAGGCCTGCAGATCCGACAAGGCGACCGCGGGATCCAGTTGTGTGGTAGTCATGGAGTCCCCCTTCTCGGCAGACGAGCAAGAAGTCTACATTTCTGTGGGATTTTGACTATAGTCTCCGCAACTTTTTCTTGTCAAGAAACGGCCGCCCTCACGAGAACAGACACCGTTCCGGTTGACCGGACCCGCTTTCCTTCCACGCCGACAAGCGACTACGGCCGCGCAGACGTCGGTCGCGCTGGACGTGACATGACCGCGACACGCTGGAAGTGAAAAGCCGTTCGACGTTGCTTGACCTTCGAAAACCCGCTCGTTATAGTCCTATTCAGATCGAACAGAGCCCGGTCGCATCGCCCACGCCCATCCTCCCTTACCTCATGAACGCGGACCAGAGCGTACAACCCCAGCCAGCCAAGAGTGCGCTTTTCGGATTTTGGTATCCGGCCTGCTGCAGTTCCGACCTAGGACCCGGCATGTTGAAAGGAACCGTCTTGCTCGGACTGCCTATCCTCGTGTGCAAGACGGAGCAAGGCGCCGTGGCCGCCATGCGCGACATCTGCCCTCATCGGCGCATGCCGCTGTCGTTTGGGCGCATGCGAGGCGATTGCGTGGAGTGCGCCTACCACGGATGGCAATTCGACCCGAAGGGTCGATGCCGGACGATTCCCTCGCTGGTGCAGGATTCCCCCGTTCAACCCGACAAGATCGGGGTCACGACCTATCCGTGCCGGGAACGGGACGGATATGTGTGGGTGTTTCTTTCCGATCTCTCACGACCGGAGCAACCCATTCCCGAGGTACCGCCCCTGCCGCTGCCGGCTTCCCCTTTGAAGGGCCGCGTGACGTTTCGCTGGAGGAGTTGAACATGTCGAGCGGCTCCCGGCTCGTGAGCCCGTTCCTCCTGGCATTGCTGCTCGTTCTCGTCCCGTTTGCCCGCGCCCGTGCATTCGACAATCCCCGCCTGGCTTCGGTACCGGCCTTGGCCGTTCTCAGCGACGGGCGGACGGGAGTCGTCCACTACATCGCCATTCAGATCTCCTCCGATCCCGGAGTGGACGGACCGGTCATTCAATTCAGCGAGATCAATTTGGGGGGAGGTTCGCTGGTGGGGGACGACTGGAAAGCGGGCGTCAGGCAGGCCGTGCTGACCGCCTTACGACATCTCGGGACAGACGGGCGCGACTGGGTGGTCACCATCAAGAATCGATCCCACAATGCCATGACCGACGGCATGAGCGCGAGCGGCGCGGTCGCGGTCGGCATCATGGCGGCCTGGCGAGGCGAGACCATACGGCCCGGTGTGGCATTGACCGGACAAATCGCGCCGAACGGCGACATTCTCGCAGTCGGCAGCGTCCCTCAGAAAGTCGACGCGGCGGCGCGAGAGCAGTTCAAGACCGTGCTTGTACCGCGAGGACAGTCCCACACGACGGAATGGGACCCCGGCAGCCAGACTCGACGGGTGACCGTCCTCGAGGTGGGCACGTTGGACGACGCCTATCAAGCAATGGCGGGTCCGTAACGCTGAGCCGTTATTCCTGCGACGACTCAACAAGAAGACTCATCGCCCGCCTGATCTGTTCACGCGATCCCAGCAGCACCACGATATCGCCGCCCTTGAGCTTGGTCTTCAGAGACGGGTTGGATTCGGTGACGCCGGCACGGGTCCACGCGATGACGGAGGCCCCCGTGCGGGGACGGATCGCCAGATCGTCCAAGGTTTTTCCCACGGAAGGGGCGTCCTCCTCGATCCGGCACGTTTCAACCTCCGCATCGGTGAGGGTTCCGCCTCTCAGATGATGAGCCAGCTCGGGCAGCTCGCTGCGCCGCAACAGCGCATAGCCCTCCCGTCGGATTTGTTCGGCCTTCCGCGTCACGAACTCCTGCGGCAGGTCGTAGGTGCGTAGGACGAGTGCGAAGATCTCGATGGACGTCTCGAATTCCTCAGGCACGACGTCGTCGGCTCCCAACTGATGCAGTTCCTCGAGCTCGCGCAGGTACCGCGTGCGCACGACCACGTGCAGTTTCGGATTGAGTCCCTTGGCCACCTGAACGGTCCGCCGGGTGACGAACGGATCCGAGATGGCGACGACCAGCACTTTGGCGTCCTCGATCTTCACATGACGCAACACGTTCGCATTCGTGGCGTCTCCGTAATACACCGGCACGCCGTGTTGGGCCTCCCGTCTGACCGTGTCGCCGTCGAGATCCAGCGCGACGTGCGGAATTTCCGTTTCACTCAAGACGCGCGCAAGATTGCGTCCGTTGAGCCCGTATCCGACGATAATGACGTGGTCCTTGATTCGGATGTGCTTGCCTTCCGCTTGCAACGCGTGTGCTGTGGTGCGGGCGGGAAACCAATGCCGCAGGCGCTGCATCGCTTCCACACGCCGCGCCATCGCCGGGGACCACTCCATCAAGAACGGCGTGATGATCATCGAGAGAACCGAGACCGCCAAGAACACCTGATAGGGATCGCCCCGCAACAGACCACTCTCCTGCCCCTGTTGGGCCAGCAGAAAGCTGAACTCGCCCACTTGTGCCAATGCCACACCGACCATCAGCGCCGAGCGGGGCGGAACCTCCACCGCAAGGGCGGCGGCCGCTCCGGCGACAAATTTCACCAGGAGGATGGCCGCCAGCAGTCCGGCGACCAGAAAGGGATGCTCGACCAGCACGCGCCAGTTCATGAGAATGCCGATCGACACGAAAAACAGACTGTTGAAACTGTCGCGGAACGGAAGCACCTCCGCCATGGCCTGGTGGCTGTACTCGGACTCCGAAATGACGAGGCCGGCGATGAAGGCGCCGAGGGCCAGGGAGAGGCCGCCTAGAGACGTCAACCAGGCGATGCCCAGACAGAGCACGATGACCGTGAGTAAGAACAATTCCCGACTCCGACTTCGGACGATATGTTCCAACAGTTTCGGGACGGCGTACCAGGCCGCGGCCACAACGAGACCGACCACCAGCGCAGACTTGCCCAACGTCGCGAGAATCGAGAGTCCGGCTCCCTCGGCGTGACTGGCGAGAATGGGCGTCAGCAGCATCATCGGAACGACGGCAAGATCCTGAAAGATCAGGATGCCGATCGTGGCGCGGCCGTGGATCGAATCACTGTCGCCGCGGTTCGCCAGCGTCTTCAAGACGATGGCCGTGCTGCTGAGTGAAATCATGAATCCCCAGAAAATTCCCTCCTGCCAGCGGAGCCCGGTCGGCAGGACAGCCAGGCAAGCCACGAGCAGGACGCCGCCGACCTGAATGGGCGCCGCAACCAGGAGCAGCCGTCGAAGGGACGCAAGCTGCACCAGCGAAAACTCAATCCCGATCGTGAAGAGGAGTAGCACGACGCCGATCTCGGCCAGAACCTGGACCGTTCCCACATCGGAAATGAGGTTCAACCCGTGCGGCCCGATCAGCGCCCCTGCGACGAGAAACCCGGCGATCGAGGGAAGCCTGAATTGGTGGAAGACGAAGACGACGGCGATCGACACCGAAAAAATGACGAGCAAATTGCCGAGCACACCATAATCCGTCATGTCGATCCTTGCTCCGAGAGTGAAGCGGAGGATACCGCAGCATGGCCTAATGGACAAGGTACAGCTTGTCCCGCCCGCGACCCTTTTTGTAAAGTGGCCCGATGCCACCGAACTTGCGTCAGACGATCGGCGCGATCATTTTCGACTTCAACGGCGTGCTGGCCGATGATGAGACGCCTCATGTCCTGTGCTTTCAGCAGGCACTGGCCGAGTTCGGCCTGTCGCTGACCGTGGAGGACTACTACGGCGCGTACCTCGGCATGGATGAGCGGACCTGCGCCGCATTGCTGCTGAGGGCGCGAGGCGACGGCCACAACGACGGCCTGCTCGACCGCGTCATTGCCAGGAAGACCGAACTCTTCGCGCTCCGAACCGCCGACGACAAGCCGCCGTTGTTCCCCGGCGCGGCCGAATTTGTGAAGGCCGCCCGCGCCACGTACCGGCTGGCCATCGCGTCAGGAGGCCGGCGCCATCAGATCGACCGAGCCATCCAAGGAACTCCGATCGAGCGAGACTTCGATGTCATGGTCGCGGCCGAAGATTGCCCGATCGGAAAGCCCGACCCCGCCATTTATCGCATGACACTCGCGCGCCTCAACAACGCAGGACATACGCCTTTGTCCGCCTCGAACTGTCTGGTGATCGAGGACTCACTCGCCGGCATCCGAGCAGCCCGACAAGCCGGCATGAAGATCCTCGCCGTGGCCACGACCTATCCCGCCGAAAAACTGCGCGAAGCCGATGGGGTGTTGCCCGGTTTCTTCGGCCTCACACCGGAAGCAGCGATCGGCATGCTGACCGGAATCGGCCCGGACGGCCGCCTCCCGCATCCGGCACCCATCACCGTGCCTGTGACAGCGACCCCCTCGAAAGGTGAATAGACGCTGCGCGAGCCGGTGGCATAGCTTGTCGGCACCGATGGTGGATCGTTCGAGAACTGGACGATCCGCACGTGTCAACACCGATTGTCTTACGAATTCAGGGGAGGTGCTTTATGCGGCCACGCGATGTGTACCGGGTCGTGGCGACCATGGCGATGATGTGGACGGCGATGTCGGCGATGTCGAATGCCTCGGAACAGACCGACGTCGATCTCGGCACCATGTGGAGTTGTCCGCTCCCGGATGGCACCGTCCTGTATACCAATAAGGACAGTAAGAATAGAGGCGGCTGCACGCCGATGGAGTTGAAGCCCTTGTCGGTCGTGCCGTCATTAGACAACATGCCAACCTATCGCCCTCCGGTCGCCGTGGCCCCGCAATATGACGTGCCCCCGGTGGATCGAGCCGTCGGTCCGTCTGGAGCATCGGCAGCGCCTGATTGGGCCAAGGATTGGCACGCCAGCGTGGCCTCCTCCGGAACGGTGCATGCAGAGGTGTGCTCCATGTATAGCGAGTGGCTACACCTGGACCAGAAGACGCGAGGCGGGATGTTCTTCGGATCAGACCCGTCCTATGGAGGAGATCTCTCCGCTCAGAATCAGCGGGGCCCCAGTTATTCCTTCTACGACAACACCCGTTGGCTGGCATTGAGCCGGATGTTCGGCACGGGATTCGTTCCGGTCGGCTGTCTCTGACAATCCTGGTTGGAGCGGCAAATTCGATCGTCTCAACATCGCCGGCTCGGGAGGCATCTGATTCACCTGAGCCGGCCCGTCTGCTTCCCGTCGCTCAGACCTTGTAAAACTCCCGATACCACTGCACGAAACGGGGCACTCCGACTTCGATCGGCGTCGCGGGCTTGAATCCGACGTCTCGAGCGAGGTCGTCGATGTCCGCATAGGTCGCCGGCACATCCCCCGGCTGCAACGGCAGCAGCCGCTTCTCCGCCTTCTTACCGACGGCCTGTTCCAGCACCTCGATGAACCGTAGCAATTCCACCGGCTGATGATTGCCGATGTTGTAGACCCGCGCGGGGGCCGAACTGGTTCCGGGATCCGGAGAGTCACCCGACCACTGGGGATTCGGTTCCGCCCGGCGATCCAGCGTGCGCACGACCCCTTCGACGATGTCGTCGACGTAGGTGAAGTCGCGACGCATCTTTCCATGGTTGAAGACGTCGATTGGTTTCCCTTCCAGGATGGCCTTCGTGAAAATGAAGAGCGCCATGTCGGGCCGCCCCCAGGGACCATAGACGGTGAAGAACCGGAGCCCCGTACAGGGAATGCGGTACAGATGCGCGTAGGAATGGGCCATCAACTCGTTGGCCTTTTTGCTGGCCGCATAGAGGGAGACGGGATGGTCCACATTGTCGTGTATGGAGAAGGGCATCTGGGTGTTGCCGCCGTAGACGGAGCTCGACGAGGCATACACCAGATGTTCGATCCCGCCATGCCGGCACCCTTCGAGCACGTTCAGGAAGCCTTCGATGTTGCTGTCGGTATACGCATGGGGATTGACCAGGGAATATCGGACGCCAGCCTGCGCCGCAAGATGAACGACTCGCTTGATCGGATGCTCGGCGAACAGCTCCTTCATGCCGAGTCGATTGGCAAGATCGAGTTTGACAAACTGGAAGCCGGCCAGCGCCGTCAGTTGAGCCAGTCGAGCCTGTTTCAAACGGACATCATAATAGTCGTTCACGTTGTCGAGGCCGATCACGGAATCGCCTCGCGCGATCAACCGCTTGACGACGTGGAAACCGATAAAACCGGCGGCTCCCGTGACGAGAATCACTCTGTTCGAATCACCCATGCGCATCCTCTCCCTCGACATGCCTGTCGCTACGTCCGCCGCCCTGTCTTCATGAAGGCCGGTTCTCCGAATGCCGCCGTGTATAGGGTCATCGGCTCAAGGCTTCCACCCGCCGACTGGACGTCGATCGTCCCGTCCCGTGTCAGCCGATACCGGTCGAACGCTTGGGCATAATGATACCCGCAACCCAGAGGAGAGAGAAAGGCTTTCAGATTTTCCGGAGGCTCCCAATGCGCCGTGAGCAGCGCCGTTCTCGCGGGATTTCTCCGACTGAACATAAAGGACAGATGATCGGGGTACCAATCCGCACCTCCGGTGGCGTACGAGACGAACGCTTTTGCGCGGGCCGCCGCGCAGATCTCGGCCAGGTAGGCGTTGGTGAGGTAGCCGTTCTCGCCGATGTCGAGCCACTTGCCCGGATGGGACAGGGCGGCATGCGCGGCATGACTCCGGAGTTCGAGCAATTGCTGCTGCGAGGCAAACACGAGGGGGATCGGCCCGTACTTGTGGACCAGCCGGGCGAGAATATGCTCCTTCAGCGCGGAGCGTCCGTCGTTGGTCGGACCACTGTCGGCATGCACCAGAACATTGTAGCCCCGGTCGCTGATCAGATAACAGTTTCGCGGCATCTCCAAGTCACAGGGATCTTCCCCGTAAAACGGAACGGAGACGACGGCCCCTCCTTCGAAGGACCAAGCCTCGCCATGAGCCAGCTCGATCACGTGAGCGAATCCCAGCTCCCGAAGCAGCGACAGGTAATCGAAGAAGAAGTGCTTGCGGTTGCGCCGGCTCGGCACGATGATGGGTGTCTCCTTGGGAAGATGCAGGAGCGTGCGCGGGTCCACATGGTCGTCATGATCGTGGGTCAAGAACACGGCGGCCGGCTTGGGCAACAGTGCACCCCAGGGAGACGGCACGGACGATTCCGCGTACCAGGGCAGCAGCCAGGGGTCGAAGAGCAGGGCCTGCTCCCGTTGCCGATACAGCAACGCGGCATGGCCGAGGTGGACCGTGTCCTGATCCTGCACGACCTCGAACCACTGTTGCCGGACCGCGGCCTGGGGCGAACTGGCGAGACACTCATATTGATGGAAGGCCTCCATCAGTCGAATGAGCACGACCTGCGCCTCCCTCGGCGAGGCCGTGACCACCGTCCTGATCTCCTCGACCTGTCGGGTACCGTCCAGCATGCCCAGGACCTTTCCGATCACGGGGCCGAGGGGACGCTGCTCGAAGCCGATCGGGATCGCCTGCCGCCTCACCGAATGAAAAATCCGCAGTCCTCCGTTCGTCACCGTGGACGACTTCGTCGGATCAGTCGGGAACTCCCAGTGAAAGCTGCCGTCGGGCTTGCGCCCGCAGGCGATATGTCGTTGCAGATAGGGCCGTGCCGCGATGAGTTCCGAATAGGCGTCTTCCAGGCGCCGGCGACGGTCCGGGTCATCCAGAGGCGCTCGTTTGGAAAAGACGTCGCTGATGGCGGTGTCGATGGAACTGGCCAGCAGGCTGTGCGCTTCATGAAGGCTCGCGATGATGTCGGAGCCCGCACCGCCGATGAAGGGAAAGGGACCGGGCGGTTCGCCGCTTTCCAACTGGACCCAGACCCACGGCACGAGACTCAGATAGTGCTGCCGCGGATAGTGGTCCCAGATGCGGCTCATAGTGCTGAGTGCTGAGTGCTGAGTGCTGAGACGAGCAGACTGGCTGCCATGTCAAACCTGTTCCGCACGGTGACGTTGGACGGCTGATCTTAGACCGCCGAGAATACCAGGGACTTCCTGTGCAAGGCTCATCAGACTGTGCAACTTCTTGCTGCGCCTCGTCCCGACACAATCGCCTTTCTCAGCACTCAGGTCTCAGCACTGAATTGCAGCCTGCTGATGGTAGGTTCGTACAGTGCTTGAATGACGTTCCCGTCGGGATCGGAGAAGTAAAACGAGTAGCTGCCGTCTCGATGCTGTTTCGGTTCTTTGGCGATCGCCCCACCCAGTGAGGCGATCTTCGGCGCCATCGCGGCATACATGCGGTCGACCGCTTGAGGGCTCTCGACGATCACGCCCAGATGATCCAACAGCTGCCCGGTCGCCGCAGTATAGGCCTGCAGCTCGCCCGGGCTGATTTGGTGCAACGCCAGATTGTCTGTCCCGGAGCTGAAATACACATTGTCCGGATCCGGTTCCCATACCACCGTCATCCCCAACAATTGCTCATAAAACGCCCGGGAGCGTGTCAAGTTGGTGACGCGGAGCGCCACATGTCGTAAGCCACGATGAGCGGGAACATCCATACCGGTCTCGCTGTCGTTATAGTAGGTAACGCCCGCTCCGCCGTCAATTCGATTTTCCGCCGCACTGATCCGGCTGCGAATGGTCGAACGGCTGTGTTACGATGCCGTGCACCAGCCATCCCAACAAGGAGAACTGCATAATGCGTGGTTCGCTCTCGTTGCTGATCGTCGCCGTCGTCTTGTGCCTGCCTCTCGCAACTCGCGCCGCCGACTCGGTGTCGTCCGGGAACGACGAGGCTCCGATGGTGAAGGTCCCGGCCGGACCGTTCCCGATGGGCGTGCCACCCGGAGATCGGGACGGAGGCCGAGATGAATACCCCCGCCATGAAGTCTACTTGGACGCCTATGAGATCGACCTCTACGAAATGACGAACGCCCGGTATCAGGCATTCGTCAAAGCCACGGGTCACCGCGTGCCCCAAAACCCTAAGAATCCGACCAGGAATCTCTGGCAAGGCGAAACGGTTTCCGATACGCTTGCCGACCGACCGGTCGTGAACGTGGATTGGGCCGATGCGGCCGCCTACTGTCGCTGGGCGGGCAAACGACTGCCGACGGAGGCCGAATGGGAAAAGGCCGCCAAGGGAAATACCGACCACCGTTTCCCGTGGGGGAACGTCGAACCCACCAACAAGCATCTGAATTTCAACCAGAAATGGATCGGCGAGAAGACCCTCATGCCGATCGGGAGTTATGAGGCGGGAAAGAGCCCCTACGGTGCCTACGACATGGCGGGAAACGTCTGGGAGTGGGTCCACGACTGGTACGATCCGCGGTACTACGAAAAAAGCCCGAGTAAGAATCCCAAAGGGCCCGACAGCGGAACCAAGCGAGTGCTTCGCGGATCCGGATGGCAGAATGAAACCCCCACCGTCCGCATTTTCACTCGCGTAGAGAGCGATCCGACGGTCCGCAACGAATCAACCGGCTTTCGTTGCGCGCGGGATGCGAAATAATCGTTTGCGCTGAGGAACTCTCCACCGTCATGGTACAAGAAGGCCATGACTCGATCCGACCAGACCGAGCTGCTCCGGACCAAGAGCCGGCAATTGGCTGTGGGCACGCTCAAGCTGTTCGGCACGCTCCCGAGAAGTCCCGAAATTCTGGCGCTCGAACCCTCGGTCGTCAAGGCAGCCGCCTCCTTGGCCGCAAGTTGCCGGGCTCTTGCGCGGTCCGTCTCGAAAACTGAGGACCCGGCCAGGCGGCGCGATGCGGCGAACGACGCCGACGACTGCCTGTTCTGGCTGGACTTGCTCCGGGCGACCGTGACGGAGCACGAGCCGGCCATCCACCCCCTCCTCGAAGAACTGACGGACATCATGGCGCTGCTGTCGACCGACGGTGATCCGGACGGGCCTCCTTCCGTCGAAACTCCTCTTAGCCGGGCGCCGGTCACCGAAGCGATCAAGCCCCAGGCGGCGGACGGCGAGACGACCGGACGAACGCTGCGCATGCTGTCGTTCGAGAGTCGCATGGCCAAGGAGATGGGCCGGTTGATCGAGCATGTCGGCGGCACGCCGCTGGTGACCCCGGCCCTTCGCGAAATTCCCATTCCCCTCCAGGATAACGGTGCCGTACTTCGGTTCGGCGTGAAACTCATGCTCCGCCAGATCGATATTCTGATCCTGCTCACGGGCGTCGGCACCAGGGCGTTGCTTGAAACCCTCCAAATCCGCTACCCGCTCGCACAACTCATTGACGCCCTGACGCACACCATGATCGTGACGCGAGGGCCGAAACCGCTGGCCGCGCTGAAACATATCGGGGTGGAATCGAATCTCACCGTGCCGGAGCCGAATACCTGGCAGGACGTCGTCGCGACGCTCGACTATTACAGGCCTGTGCAGGGATTGCGGATCGCCGTGCAGGAATACGGCATTTCCAATCCAGACCTGATCAACGATCTCAAAATCAGGGGAGCGGAGGTCTTCGCCGTGCCGGTCTACCGATGGGCCATGCCGATCGACACGGCGCCGCTTGCCGGAGCGATCGAGGAAATAGTACAGGGCGCGATCGATGTGGTGTTGGTGACGAACGCGGCCCAGATTGACCACGTCATGCAACTGGTCGAGCGCACGGGCCGAACCGAGGCCTTTCGGGCCGCCTGCCAGCGGCTGGTGGTGGCCTCCATCGGACCCACCGCCAGCGAACGCCTCCGGCACTACGACATTCCAGTCGACCTCGAACCCTCCCATCCGAAGATGGGCATCCTGGTCAAGGAAGCCGCGACACTGGCACCGGCCCTGCTCCAGAGAAAACGAGGCGCGTAGATAATCAGGCATGAGGGAAACCCGGGCCACGGGTTTCCCTCATGTCGATCGCGCCGGCAGAACCGATCAGCGCATCACGGAAGACACAGGACCGATCCGAGGCGGAGTCTCGGCGTCGGCCTGCTTGACCCCTGGACGAATGCTCGATAGGCCTTTGATCCGTTGGTCGCCGGCCGGGAGCACGCGCAGATAGCCCCATTGCCCGGACTGCGAATAGGGCAGCCGTTGATTGCTCCAGACATAATCGCCCGGCATCCGGAATGGGCCTCCGGCGCTGGGGAGGAAGGCATCCAGGGTCTCAGACCCCGAGAACTCCACCACGCTGATCATGTCGGCTCCGCGCATGAAGGGCTCGATCGGCCATTCATGACGTTCGACGCTGAACATGCCGTTCTGCTCGTTGCTTGCCCCAAACACATGGATCCGCACCGGATCTCCGGCATGCGCCTCGATGATCGGAGTCGCAGGATCCTCCGGCTTGTCCACAACGCAGGGCTGGAACACCTTACCCAGACTGCAGCCGGTATCCTGGCGGAACCTATAGGGTTCCGCACGGTAGTTGACGGCGGTCAGGCCCGCCGTGTTCTGCACGTAGGGCATGAAGCTCGTCCCGATGATATTGTCCTCGTCTTGGAAGAACAGTGCCACATCGCGATAGTTGACGCGATTCTCATACCCCTGAATGGTCCGGTCTACGATGACATCGGCCACCCAGCTGTTCTTGGTCGAGATATCTGCGCCGGTCTTGGGATCCCGGTACTGGGCGCCCTTCGGACCGATCACCACCGCTCCATAGAGCCCGCTCCGAGGATTGAGCATCACATTGCCCCAATCCCATACCAGCGAGGCAGTTTCTCCGAGAAACGGATCCGCGTAATAGGTGTACGTGCGGTTCTCTCCGGGCGCCACCGTCTGCTCGCCGGGATTGTTCCCGACGTTCGCCCCGAGCGAATCCTTGGGGTCGAATGCCAAACCGATGGCGGAGAACGAGGCTCGACCCTCTTTCATCCGGTTGGTCAGCTTGATTTTGAGACAGTCTCCGACATTGGCCCGCAGCGTCAGCGGCATCGGCTGCAGCCCGCTGCCCACCCTGGCGACTTCCTCCTCCAGCGCGTAGATCTTCGCGTTGGGGTTCACCATTTGGATCGTCCGTTCGAAGTCCACCTCGATCACATCGGGAGCCCTTGGATTCAGCTTCATCGAGGGATAATCCATCGCCACGACGTTGAAGCTCTTCACCGGAGCGTCCGCCGGACAGATCGGAAGCGGCTGCGGAATGTTGTTCCTGCGGCTGTAGCCGGCCGGCAGTTTCTGCAGGTCCGGCGCTTCCTTGTCCAGCACCCGCATGATGCTCCACGCACCCTCCGAGAACTTGGAAGTGCGGCCGTTGAAGTGGATGTAATCCCCCGGCTGGAGCCGCGGGCCGCCGGCTTGCGGCACCACGAGATCGTAGCGCTCGGCAATGCCGATGTGGATCGAGTTCTTCCGGTTCGCATCGCCCGCATAGCGTTCGGTCAGATAGGTATGACCGGACAGCGTCCAGACCATCGTTTCGTTCGCCATGGTCTGAAGCAGCCGGAACACCACCGTGTCACCCAAGTACGCTCGCACCATCGGCGTGTAGGGATCGCCGTGAACGGCGCTGCTGAACAGCTTGGACGGATCCGGATTGACTACCAGGCGGCTGGAGATGGGCTCTGCCTTGAAATTCAATCCGCCTCCCGTCGTATGGGTTCCGCCGTTGAGGAACGGCATCGGCGTCATTGGGATCTTCTCCGGCATCGGGAACGACACGGTCTTCCCGGCTTCCAGTGCCACCTCGATGGGCTGCCCGGGAGGATTGCCCGCCGTGACAATGTTCACCGTATGCGGCACGGTGTCGTTGAGCTGCACCAGCAACTCGCGGAAGCTGCCGTTGACTCCGTAGCCCACCGGTTCGGCGGTCCGGATGTCGGCCAACGGTCCGCTTCGGATCTGCTTGCCTGTCTTCGGATCATGATACGTCGAACCCACGGGCTCAATGATGATGGTTCCGAATCCTCCGTGCGGCCAGGTCACCCGACCCAACGCGTGATCGTGCCAGAAGACCGTTCCCACATCGGAGTCCACCCAGAACCGCTGGCGGACGAACTCGACCGTCACGATATCATTCACCGGATGGTCGTTCTTCAAGGGTCGATACAACGTGATCTGGTTCCCCTTGATGGACTTCACGCGTCCGATTTCGTTGCCTCCGACATTGTCCGCACCGATCAGGAGCTCCACGTTCGGGTGGTACTGCGCGGCGTTCTTGAGCGTGATCACCCGCTCGCCCTTCTTGGCGGCCTTGGTGAACGTCGTGTTCATCGGCAGCGGCAGGCCCTTGTTGACCTTTTTCTGCAGCATCGTGAACGGACGCACCGACTGCTCATACGAGAATCCGGTGATCACGCCGTCCGACGATTGGTTGTCGAACTGAAGGAAATGCCAATGCGTGTTGATCTTCGACGAGTGGAAGTTGATATGGTCGTCGTCTTCCCACTCGCTGGTCAGCATCCAATCGATACAGTCATAAATATTCGCCCGCACGACGAGCGGATACTTGATGGCGCTTTTCCGGACCTGAGCCTCTTCCTCGTGCAACACATAGATCAGGCCGTCCTTGTCCTCGATCGCCGGCGTGTCGCCTTGCTTGTCGGCGAGCGTCATCGGCGTCTGGATGAAATGCACGTTGTATTTCTTGGAGCCCGCGTTCTCCGGGCACATGCTCCAGCGCCCGTTCTCCCCCGGCTTCGCCGGATAGGAACTCGGCAATCCATCGTCATCAAGATGGATCATGTCCAGCCAGGGAGATGGATTGTGGTTCTGCGAGAAGGGCACGCGCCGGCCGAAGTGCGGCTTCAAGTGCGGCCACGCAACTTTACCGGTTGCGCTCTCGAACAGAATCGGCAGGCGCTTGCCCGGAGCCGTGGATTTATACCGTGGATTCTCCACGGTATTCTCACGCTCGGTCATCGCACGCTCGCCCTGCCAGGCCCAATCCAGCACGCTGGCATCGTAGGAGCTGGTCTGAGCCCGCTCGTCGTCCTTGTGGCCCGGCTGCCCCTGCGGAGGCAACTGCATGCTGACCCAGTCCTTCACATTGACGACGGCAGGCGAAGCCTTCCAATCCGACTTCCCATCCTTGACGATGGTGAACTCCTTGCCGAACCAGTCCACCGTGCGACCGATGAGCTGATCCGACGTCACACCGGGCTGGATGCGACCCATGCGGTCCGGGAGTTCCCGAAGGGCCGGCATCACGTCATTGTGGACATCCCCTTGTTGCAGGGTGTTATAGACACGCCAATACCCCCACATGCCGGCGATGTAATGGTGCGCGACGTGACAGTGGAACAGGAAATCACCGGCCAGCTGCTGACAGAGGCCCGAGCCGCACTCCGTTTCCAGATCCATCGTCTCGGACGGACCGATGACTTCCACGTCGACGCGGTCGGACTTGGTCCGGATCACGGGATACTTGACCGGCCCGTTCTTGGCCGTATGCCACAAGGGCATTTCGTCGATCGCGCGCGGGCTACGCGGCCAGCGGATCGAGCCGCCGTGCGGATGATGGGAGTGAAACACCTCCGACCCCCCGTGCACGAGGCGGAACTTAGCCGGATCACCCAGATAGCTGCGCGGCACGGTGGTCGCGGGATCGCCGAACGTATAGGCACTGTAGGCCATGGATTCGTCTTCGAACCCGAAGTACTCGTGTTGCGTCTGCATGTTGTCGACGCCGAACGGCTCGCTGCGATAGTTGAGAGCGCGGGCGACCGGCCGATACACGTCGGTCAAGGGATCGCGCTGCGGGAGAAAATCGCCCTTCTTGTTCAGCGGCCTGAAGGCTTCATCACCGACTTCGTGATACATCAGGACGAATTCGCGGAAATCCGGTCCCGCGCCGTTCTTGATGATCGCCTGCCATCCGCTCGTCATCGGCGTCGGGGTGCCGCTGCCGATCGGATCCAGATACTCGGATCCCTTGGGCTCGATCACGAACGTCCCGAACAAGCCCATCACCGTCAATTCGCGATCGTTGCTGTAGGAGTGGAACTGCCGTCCGCCTTCCTGCTGCGTCGGCGGGATGTACCATTCGAATTCGACGGCCTTGCCCTGGGGAGCAACGCTGTCGGGGTTGGTCGTGGTCGCAGGCTGACCGGTCGACGCAATGACCATGCTGGAACCATGGATATTGAGACTGACTTCCTCGCCGCCATCGAGCTGATTGCGGAGCGTCATCTTGACGCAGTCGCCCTGGTTGCCACGGATCACGAGCGGCTGGATCCACTGACTCTGCAAGCCGTTCTTGACGGCCCCGGGGTCGTATCCCTCCTTGTCGCGGGCCGTTCGATTGGTGGTTTCCTCTTCCCGCACTTTGTCGATGTTCTCGGTGAGGACGTACATGTAGCCGGGGTAGTAATCGAGCCACATGTTGAGTGAAATCTCGACGTTGATCGCCGAAATATCATACTTTCTGACCGGGGCGGATGCGGGACAGCGCCCGCCCGTCGCAGACACAGGCTCGGCGCCGGAATCGGACATGAGCAGCACATCCTGATTGCCTGCACCGTATTGGTGCATCATGTTGACGTTGTTGTAGTAGCCGCTCGTCCGCTGCGCCTCGGCGTCCCGCTCCATCTGCTCCATGACCCGATGATGCTGGCGCTCCATCATGGCGGCGCGGTCGGGACGGCCTTCCATCGAATCCTCGACGATCGTCTGCCCCTTCAGCCGTTGAGTCCACGCGACGGGCGTCGCCGACTCGGCCTCCTGATGGGCACCGTGGGTGGATTCGGCCACCGCTTCGTTACCCGCCAGGATCAGGGCCACTGCGCACAGAATCCTTGTCCACGAACGATGCTGCATACCTCTCCTCTGCATTATGATTCCCCTCTCAAGAGTGTGGATCACACATCTGGCCGAAATGGCCCACAATTCCGTTCTATCGGTCGGCTGCGCCCGTCCAGGCCACATCGCGGTCTTGCGGTCTTGTGGCGGCGGCAGAGCCTCGAAACTGGTCTTTGGCATCTCCTCGTTGGAGACATGGATGAAGCCCAAGGCCCCGGTCAACGCGTCCTGCAACGAATGCGTCACCGCGTAACTCGCCTGGGCGCAGAAGAGTCCGACCGCCGACAACGTCAAGAGGGACCTGACGAACCGCTCCATCCGTCCTTGCGCGCTCGCCGAAAAATAGGCCCTGCCCTTGTCGGACAAACGGACCGCGTAACCTTGTGTCGCTCATGGCGTTCCCTAATTCCTGATCAGTGATGGATCGCTCACCCGAGAACGGCGGAGGTTGCACCCACACCACCGGTGCGTACTACGAAGCAACAGATGTGCCGAAGGTACAGACGGGAAACTGATCCCAAAGGCCTAATGATATTCACAGGAAAGAGCGGCTGGTGTCGCCGGTGGGTCTGAGATCGCGAGATGGTTGCGCGAGATTTAGCGGTGATCCGCGATATGTCGCGAGTCCGCGCCGGTTAGGCCACTGGAAAATTCACAGGCCGTCTGAGTCCCAATTTCTTCATGCGGCTTCGGAGGGTGCTGGGATTCATCCCAAGCTGAGCTGCAGCTCCGTACGTTCCGTAGATCCGCCAATGCGCCGACTCCAGCACACGCTGAATGTGGCGACGTTCGACGTCGACAAGGTTGGACGTCGATTCGGCCACTGCGTTTCCAGCCGCCAGGGCCTGGGGTTCGATACTCACGACCGGCGACCGCGCCAAGATCACGGCTCGCTCGATCACATTCTGCAGCTCGCGCACGTTGCCGGGCCAGGAGTAACTCGTGAGTCGCGACATCGATTCCGCGCTCAGCTCCAGCATCGGACGTTTCAACTTTGCTCGATAGGCTTCCAGAAAATGCCGCGCGAGGAGCGGGATGTCTTCGCGCCGTTCCCGCAAGGGAGGCAGATTGATGGGAAACACGTGGAGGCGATAGTACAAGTCCTGGCGGAACCGTCCTTCATTGACGGCCGCGACCAGATCCGAGTTCGTCGCAGCGACGATGCGGACGTCGACGGGAATAGGGCGCGTGCCGCCGACGCGGTCCACCAACCCGTCCTCCAGCACCCGCAGCAACTTCGCCTGAGCTTCAAGCGGCATCTCGCCGATTTCGTCGAGAAACAGCGTGCCGCCGTTGGCCAGTTCGAACCGGCCCGCTCGCCGTTGGTCCGCTCCGGTGAATGCACCGCGCTCGTGGCCGAAGAGCTCGCTTTCGACCAAACCCATCGGAAGCGCCGCGCAATTGACACGGACGAACGGCTTGTCTCGGCGGCTGCTCAATTCGTGGATGGCCCGCGCCATGAGTTCCTTGCCGGTACCCGTTTCGCCGGTGACCAGCACCGTAGTCCCTGTCGGGCCGACGGCCTCCGCCTGCATCAGCGCAGTTCGGAACGCCGCGCTCAGTCCGACCATTGCGCCGAAGTTGTGCGTGAGCTTCAGCTCCTCGACCAAATACTCATTTTCGCGGGCCAGTTGGTGCCGCAGGCGATCGATCTGTTCGTAGGCCTGGACGTGGTCGATCGCGTAGGCGATCTGGATGGCGACGAGCTGAAGAAATTCCAGATCGGTGGGGTCAGGATCCCCGCACTCCACGCTGCCGATGTTCAATGTCCCGATACAGGCATTGCCCACCATCAGCGGCGAATTGATCATACGGCCCAATCCCTCGCGCACGTAGTACTCGTCCTCGAGAAACAGCCGTTGCCGGCGGAGATCCGGACGAACATGGATCGTCCGATTCTCGTGCACCCACCCGACGGCGCTTCCGACCTTGGGAATGACCGCGTCACGCGGCAGCTCCCGATGCGGCAAGGTCGTTTCCACCGCATAGAATCTGAACGAATCGCTGTCCGGATTGTACAGGGTGACGCCGGCCCGCTCCCACGGAAGGACTTTTCTGATCTGCTCCGCGATCGCCCGCCAGAGGCTGTCAGTATCACGCTGGGAATTCAGAACGTTCGTGACGGCCAGCAATGCGCGATAGCTTTCATCATCGTTCCGCATCCTCGTTCCTCCGCAAATGGAAAGGCTCCCTCAGGAGCCTTATTTGACAGGATACGCGAGCCCTTCTCTCAATCGCAAGCCGAGGATGACTCACTCCATATATAATATTGTGCGCTTCCGCACAGGACGCTCTTGCCATCGCTTGTTCGGAAATTTGGTGGCACCGCGGAATCGTACCGATCCCGCTTATGTTTCCACACGACGGGGAACGGCAAAAGCTGCCGACAACAGTTTCATGAGGAGCAGGCCGACCAATACGGCGCCGGCCTGAGCGGCGATGAGTTGCCACATCGCCTGTCTCCAATATTCGGCTTGAGGCAGATCCGTTTCGCGGAATTCACGCTCGATTTTGGCTTCCAAATCGTCAAACACGTTGGCAATCGTCTTGGCCAGCGCCACGCCATCACCGCCGCGGAGGTAGTTGAGGACTTCTTGTTCGTGGCCCGACCCAATCTTGAACGTCAACTGGCGCTTCGTCTCGATCAACTCGTCAAGCCGCCGCATGAGCACCTGGACACTTCCTTGAAGTGCGGGGGTTGTGCCGGTCAGCTCGGTCAACCGGTCCAACGCCCGGGGAATTTCCGCTTCGGCCGCCACCACCGGCACGAGGAACACGCTTTGCCGCATCAACGCGTATCCGCGAAATCCGCTGTCGATATCGGTGGCCAATCGCCGGAGCTGCAGGACTTGCACCATGATCGCGTTGCGGAGTTCCTGGGCATCGGAGACTTCGTGCCACTGCTTGAGGATGTAGACTTGTTCCGCTGCAAAAAACAGCAGGAGGAGGACGCCCGTACAAAGGTACGCCCATACTCTACCCTGTTGTTGCACCGCTCGCTTCCTTCCGATTCGAGGTCAATCCGAGCCGTTGCCCCGGCTCGTTGTGGGAAAAGCGGGCCGATAGACGAAGGGCAGAGTCTTGCGATGAAGACTCTGCCCTTCCGCGCTCGACCGCCCGCGGCCCGGGGCCGCGGGCTCGCCGGGCCGGCCTACAGCCAGTTCACCCGTTCGGCGGGTCGGACGTAGATCGGCTCTTCGACCTGAATGCGCGCCACTTCCTTGCCCGACTTGTTGAAGCCCAGCACGGTATCGTTGTACATCTCGAACCGCTTGCCGTGAATCTGGGTCTCAAACACCTTCGGGCCCGGAATGACGTCATACCGGAAGACGATCTGCTGGCTGGCTCTCCACAGCTGGAGCACCGCCAACAACTCCCGGCTCGGCACCAGATACTTCTCAATGGCGTTGTCCACGCCCGGCCCAAACATCTGCCGGGCATAGCCCCGCGGGCTGTGCCGCGGCGGAATGTAGTAGCCATTGGGCTCCGTGCCCCACTGCGGATACAAGGGCAGCGCCACCTGCTCCACCCGAATGGTGTAGTACAGGGGGTGCCACCGATCCTCCGCCCACAGGCCGTCTTCGCCGATGCGCACCAGGCTCTGCATGCGGATCTTGCCCACGCACGCCGCCATACAGCGCGTTTCCATCGGCTCGCCGCCCGTCAGCGGGTCCTTGCCCTCGATCCGCGGATAGCACGCAATGCACTTCTCCGACACCCGGGTCGTCCCCCGGTACATCGGCTTCTTGAACGGACACTGCTCCACGCACTTCTTGTACCCCCGGCAGCGGTTCTGGTCGATCAACACGATGCCGTCCTCCGGCCGTTTATAGATCGCCTTGCGCGGGCAGGCGGCCAAACAGCCAGGGTAGGTGCAGTGATTACAAATCCGCTGCAGGTAGAAGAAGAACGTCTCGTGCTCCGGCAGCGAGCTGCCGGACAGCCGCCACGGCTCATCGCGCGAGAACCCCGACCGATCGATGCCCTCCACCAACGAGCGCATCGAGGTCGCCGTGTCCTCGTAGATGTTCACGAAGCGCCATTCCTGGTCCGTCGGAATGTACCCGATCGCCGCCTGGCCCACCTTGGCCCCCGCGTCGAAAATGGTCATCCCTTCGAACACCCCGTAGGGCGCATGGTGCTTGCGGCCCACCCGCACGTTCCACACCTGCCCCCCCGGGTTCACTTGCTCGATCAACTGCGTGATCTTCACGTCGTAGAACTGCGGATACCCCCCGTACGGCTTGGTCTCCACGTTGTTCCACCACATGTATTCCTGGCCCTTCGAAAACAGCCAGGTCGACTTGTCCGCCATCGAACACGTCTGACACGCCAAACACCGGTTGATATTGAACACAAAGGCAAACTGCCACTTCGGATGCCGCTCCTCATACGGATACAGCATCTTCCGTCCCAGTTGCCAGTTATAGACTTCTGGCATTGTGAATCCTCCCTTTCAGTGCTGAGTGCTCAGTCCTGAGTGCTGAGTGCTTTGGCCAAGGGCCGAGTCCCGCTTCACGCAGGACTCAGCACTTGTCGCTCAGCACTGAAGTTACACCTTGATCTTGATGTGCTCACCTTTGAGCCACTTGATCATGAACTCGTTCTCCTGTCCCGGGGTAAAGCCGGTGCGAACCGGTTCCCACGGGCCCCGCGCGCCGATGCCGCCGTCTTCCGCCTTGGTGATGCGGATCAGACATTCCTTCGGCACGGTGTTGACCGCGTGGTGATCGATTTCGAATCCCCACTTCCATTTCAACCCGTTGGCGTTCTTGCCCGGGAGGGAGTCGGTCTGGTGCATCGGCATCAGCCACGACCGGGTAAAGGACTGTTGGGCCCCGTACCGGAAGTTGGACTGATAGCCGGTGTCCACCGCGATGGCTCGGCCGTCCGGCCGGGTCTCGTGGCCCTTCACCGACTTCGCCGTCGACACGTACGGGGCGTGCTTCGCCATCGTCACGTGGTACGGATAGGCGGGGTTGTACTTCGCCCGGATCATCAAGCGCGCGACCTTGTAGAACGGATCCGAGGGTTTCCAGCCGCGATAGGGCCGGTCCACCGGGTTGCCGTCCACGTAGACGTAGTCGCCGTCGTTGATGCCGCGGTCTTTGGCCGCCTGCGGGTTGATATGCAACTGGTGCTCGCCGACGCCCGGCGTCCGTTTGTCCATGCGGTACGGATCGCCGAAGTTCGACTCGTAAATCTGCACCCAGTCGTTCACCGACCACTGGCTGTGCACCCGGTGCCGGGTCTTGGGCGTCACGCAGTAGAACTGGTAGCCCTTCTCCCACAACGGGTTGGCATGTTGCTTGATTTCCCCCCACGGCAGCTTGATGTTGCGCACCGTCTTGTCGTCATGGTGCTGCGCCGTGATCGGAATGCCGTAGTCGTCCGGTCGGACGTACGGGTTGGTCGTGAAGATGGCGTTCGGCAGATACGGGGTCGCCTCCGGGCCTTCCCGGTGCACGATGAAGTTTTCCCCGTACTCGATCGCCTCGGGCTCCACCCGATACGTTTCCAAACGTCCGGATCGCGTCCACTGCGGCTTGCTCTCGTTGACTTCTTCCCAGAGCGGATGGCGGGGATAGGTCCGCACCATGACCATCCAGCCCTTCTCCGACTTCAGCATCACGTCGGCGCTATACCCGTACAACGTGCTCGATGCATCGAACACCCGCTGCGCATAGACGTCGACGCGATTCAGGTACACGAAGTGGAAGACTTCCCTTATTTTCTCGTCGCCGGTCATCTCCGACAACTTGGCCGCGACGCCGGCAAAGGTATCCAGGTCGTTGCGAGTGTCGTACAGCGGCCGGATGCCGCCCTTCCAGACCTGAATCCAGGGATTCGACACCGTCGCCGTCATTTCCGGATAGGTGAATTCCATCCAGGAGTTGCAGGCAAAGGCGATGTCGGCGTGGTTGACGTCCGAGGTCATCTCAATGTCTTGCGTGACGATCATCTCGATGTTCGGATCCACGTTGCGCACCATGTCATAGTGGTGCTTGGAATTGTTCAGAATGTTCACGTTGACGACCCACCGGACCTTGCTCGGGCTCGGCATGTGGGTCTTGCCTGTGAACACCTTGCGTCCATACTTCGGCGTATTGACGATCAGGGCGGTGTCGCCGTGGTTCCAATACCCGGGCTCTTCGCCGTAGTAGTAGGTTCTGTACTTGATTTCCTTCCCGTGCGCATTCGGATCCAGATTCGAGTGCCACGGGTCTTCCGCTAGATGGACTCCCGCACCGGCCCCCGACCAGGGCGCCGCGTTCCAGATGCCCACTTTGTAGTTGCCGGACCAGGTATGACATCCCGTGCCGAACTTGCCGACGTTGCCGGTCAGAATCATGACGAGCGCCGCCGCCCGTCCCATCGACGTCATGTGGAAATAGTGACAGACGCCTTCGCCGTTGTGAATCGCGGCGGGCTTGATCGTGCCCGAGTCCCGCGCCCAGCGGACGATCAAGTCCTTGGGCGACCGGTTGATCTGATGCACCGTGTCTAGATCGTAGTCCTGGAAGTGCACCATGTAGAGCTGGTAAATCGGCGCGACGTCTACTTCGCGGCCGTTGAGCATCTTCACCCGGTACGTTCCGGTGAGCGCCGCATCGACGCCCGTCTCCTGGTAGTGCACGCCCACTTGTTCACGATGGAGCGGCACCGCCTGCTTCTTGTTGAGGTCCCAGACCATCATCCCGCCGAGCCGCTGGATGTATTCCGGCTTCAGGCCTTGTATACGGCCCGAATAGGAGTGGCTGAAATCGGGCAATGCGTAATCCTTGATGACGTCCCGCGGATCCAAATACTGCAAGGTGTCGGTCCGCACGAGAAGCGGCATATCCGTGTACTGCTTCAGAAAATCGATGTCGTGCAGATTCTCCTCGACGATGATCCGGCTGGCGCCGAGGAACAGGGCGCCGTCCGATTCCGGACGAACTGGAATCCAGTAGTCGGCGCGATAGGCCGTCGGATTGTACTCGGGCGTGATCACGACGATGCGGCCGCCACGCTCGATGGATTCGAGCTTCCAGTGGGCTTCCGGCATCTTGTTCTCGGTGAAGTTCTTGCCCCAGCTCGTATTGAGCTTGGAGAAGCGCATATCGGACAGGTCCGTGTCGCAATTCTGCGTCCCGTTCCACCAAGGCTGAGACGGGTCCTGGTCGCCGTGCCAGGTGTAGTTGTTCCAGTACCGGCCGCCCTGGGCCTGGTCCGGGCCGACTTTTCTGATCCAGGAATCGAGCAACGGCAGAACGCTGTTGTTAAACCGGGTATTGCCATGCTTGCCCAGCAAACCGAGAATCGGCATACCGGCGCGATGCTTGAAACAGCGGACCCCGGCGCCCTTCATCATCTCGATCATTTCCGGCGCATAGCCCTGCTCACGCAGACGCCGCGCGCCCGCCTCGCCGCTGTACCGGTTCCCGATGAGAATCAGGCCCTTACCCGCGTAGGTGAAGGCCGTATCCCAGGACACG
Source organism: Nitrospira sp. (assembly GCA_047150005.1). GTDB lineage: Bacteria > Nitrospirota > Nitrospiria > Nitrospirales > Nitrospiraceae > Nitrospira_C. The sequence continues at coordinate 1,321,559 of AP038806.1, forward strand.
CGAATCATGTCGTCGAGGAAGCGGCTGTCGAACTTGTACTTCCGCTTCGTCTCCGGCGTGAGCTCCGGCGAGCCGTCGTCCATCCACTGCTTCCAGCCCTTCCGCATCAATGGTCCCTTCAAGCGATAGGGGCCGTATACGCGGCGGTGAAACGTGAACCCTTTCAAGCACATGCGCGGATTGTGCGCGAACGTGCCCCGGTTGCCGTAGAGATCTTCGTAGGTTTGATGGTCATAGTTCTGCTCCACCCGCATGACGACGCCGTTCCGAACGAATGCCCGGATCCGACAGGCATGGGTATCGTTCGGGGAGCAGACCCAGGTGAAAGACGAATCGTAGCGGTATTGATCGTGATACACCCGCTCCCAGGAGCGGTCCGGATAATCGCCCAGCGGGTTCCCAACTTCGATGACCGGCTGCAACGCCGTCAACGCCAGGACTTTGTCCGCCACCGCCACCGCGGCGACGGTCCCCGCCGAGATCTTCAAGAATTGTCTACGTGACCAAACCATGAGGCTATTCCTCCTTGCTGTAAAAATAAAAAGCCCAATGATAGGTGCCCCTGCACGTCGAGATGCGCCTCGAACCCCACCTCCTTTCTCTCCACCGATTCCGGACAGATCGAGCCGATCGTCGATGAAGCCGTCGATCCGGACGTGGCAACTCCCATACCATCGACTAGCGCAAGACTTCACTCCAAACTCGATGATAACCCGTGGTGAATGCTGTGGATGCGCGCAATGCGCGGCAGCGCACTGGCCGGATAGTCAGCGACACGTCGCGATTCTCGCCACGACAATCGCGACGTCTCGCCGTCGTGCGTTGTCGAGTCAGAGAGAAGAATTGGGATGCCCCGCGGGCCAGGCCCGCGGGGCGTTTCCTCAGGCCGGACCGGTCGGATGGAGGACGGCAATCGGCTGAGGCAGATGCGCAGGAACGGGGCTCGTCTCCTTCACCGGCTCTTTTTTCGCGCCCAGCGAAGCCAGCCAGAACACGAACAGAATACTGATCCAGAAAAGAGCACGTTGAACGAGATCATGTTGGCGGCAAATCCGACCGTATGCGTGCAGGCCCACGGCGAGTTGACCTGCCAGAACAACCGATTGACGGACGAGGATCGTCGCAACCATTCGTCGGCCGACCGAAGCCATGAACCCACGCAATGAGGAGAATGAGGAGACTGATGGGTTGAGAAAAACCGTGCGGGCGGAACCATCTGCGGCGGCCCGTTGACGTGTGATGAGAACCGGCTAGGCGGAGGGTCCAGACAGGAAATGACGAGGTCGCGGAGGCGTGTTGACGACGGTCAGAGTACGAAACCCCGATGTGCACGAGCCGATGCAAGCGAAGGAGGCTCCGCCAAGATCGGCTCGGTGCCATCCGTTCGTGCCGAATATGTGCGTTCTGAAATGACGCCTCAGCGCAAACCGGTCTGTTGGGACTTGGCGTCGGATGGCTCGCTTGTGTCTTTGACGTCGCGCGCGCAACGGAACCCCAACCAATTCATTTTCGTATTCGCATCAGCACCGTTTCGTTGGGCAGGCCGCACCGACGGCGTGCTGTCGATCCATCCTCCGCCACGAAAGGCTTTCTGCGTTCCTTGAGCAGGACCTTTGGGATTGCGGTCGGGCGCGTGCTTATAATAGTTGGCGTCGTACCAGTCGGCCGTCCATTCAGCCACATTGCCGGACATTTGGAACGCTCCGTACGGACTGACCGCATTCTCGTATTTATCCACCGAGACAATCGGCGGATAGAGCAGGAGCCGCTCGGGCCGATCTCGCACCGGTCCGGACAGTCCCGTGCGGCCGAAGTTCGCCCGACTCAGGCCGGCCGGCTGATTGCCCCATGGATAGATGCGGCCGTCCTCTCCCCTGGCAGCCTTTTCCCATTCCGCAGAAGTCGGTAATCGCTTGCCCGCCCATTTGCAGTAGGCGTCCCCGTCATACCATGAAACATGCATGACGGGATGATTGGACATGGTTTCCTGGAAGTTTCCTCCGTCGTACTGCCAATCAATGAGCGGAGGGAGGTCCTTTGCAAGGACGAATTTCAAGAATTGCACGGTCGTCACTTCATATTTGTCGATGTCATACGCGTCGACATGGACCTTTCGCTGCGGATATTCGGCAGCGTAAGCATTTTTATCGATTTTCTTGTCGCTTCCCATGAGGAACGGGCCCGCGGGAATCCGGATCATTTCATCATGGGCGGGAAGCTTGATTCGCTCAGCCGCAAGCTTCTTGCCCTCTACAGTCCATTCTCTCGTCACATCGGCCACGTCCAAGGCGAACGAGATCCCCACGAACCCTCCCAACACCGCGATTGCCGCAGACGACACGATTCCGGCCCTCACGATACGACCTCCATCTGTTCCCCGCCTCCACCGCGCGGTGCACTCACGGGACTTGGCTCGGGAGTTCCTTCTGGAATTCTTCGAGCGGGTGGAAATTGAGCGGTAAATTGAATAAATAGTCCGAGACCGACCTCAGCTTGACATGCTGGTACTCGACAATCCAACTGCCGTCCTTCTTCGCCAGCTTCATGGGAAAGTGTATGTCCGTCGCGACCCACTGATAATAGTTTTCGACCCGCTCTCCATGCTTGGTGGTCACTTCGTAGAGGACCGTCGGATGACCCTCACGCGTTTCCGTGCCGATCTCCTGCCGGGAGATCTCCCCCTCCAGCTTTTCCGTCACGCGCAGATCCTGGTCCGGATCGTACGGCACCTCCTTGAAGTGCTTCATCCTGGACAACAGGAGCCAGACGACCTGCTTGTCTTTCCTGACGATGCTCACGTTGACCGGACCCATCGAATGATGTTCGATGCGCCACATCTGGTCGCGGTAATAAATGAAGGACTTGTGGGTTCGGCCGTCGATTTTGGTCAACTGATCGGCCGTGAACTCCAATGCCGCGGCGGGATGCCCCGCCCCAGCCCAGATCCCCAGCGCCAATCCGATTACCATTCCTCGCCGCATCGCCCCATCCTAGCACAGCGGGTGACCGTTCAGCCTGCGGTCACCGAGTCGGTTGATTCATCGAACGGTCAAGACCCCCGCCCCCGCGATGGTCCCCGCCTTGAGCGCCTGCAGCGCGTGATTCGCCTCTTCCAAGCGGAACTGTCGGCTGCGCGGCCGGATCGGAATCGCGGCCGCCTCCCGCAGGAGTTCCATGGCATCCTGTCTCGTATTGGCCGTGACGCTTCTGAGCACCCGCTCGCCGAACAGATCCCGGTCGTAGTCCAGCGGCGGAAACGAAGACATGTGAATCCCCGCCAGCGCCAATGTGCCGCCGCGCTCGAGCGCCCGCAGCGCCGGCGGCACCAATTCACCGGCCGGAGCGAAGATGATCGAGCCGTGCAAGGCGACGGGAGGTGGATCCGCCGCGCCTCCAACCCATCGGGCGCCCAGTTCACGCGCCAATCGTTGGTGTTCCGGCTTCAATGAACACACGTATACGTCACAATCCCAATGGTGCGCGATCTGAATGGCGATATGAGCGGAAGCACCGAATCCGTACAGCCCTAGGCGCTGGCCCCGTTGAATTCCGCTCAACCGCAGGGCACGGTAGCCGATAATTCCGGCGCACAAGAGGGGTGCCGCCTCTTCGTCGCTGAATATCTCCGGAATCGGATAGGCGAAGGAGGCCGGAACCACGGCATACTCGGCATACCCGCCCGGCACTTGATACCCGGTGAACCGGGCCTGAAGGCAGAGATTCTCGCGCCTGCTCCGGCAAAACTCACATTGCCCGCACGTGCCTTGCAGCCAGGCAATGCCGACCCGTTCGCCGACCCGCCGTCCGGTGACGTCGGAGCCCATCCGTTCGACGATGCCGACCGCCTGATGTCCCGGGATCAGCGGGAAGGCCGGGGCCGGCAGTTCTCCTTCGATGACGTGCAAATCGGTGCGGCAAATCCCACAGCATCGGATCCGCACCAGGAGGTCCTCGGAACCGGGCTCCGGGATGGGGACATCGAGACAGACGAGCGGACTGCTCTCCACGGCCGCCGTCCTATTCAGGATCATCGCCTTCATCGCCGTCGTTTTGAAAGAAGGTTCGGAAGGTCAGATGCGAGACCGCATTACGGCTTCTCTTTGATGCACTCGATATCGAGCTTGATGAAGACCTCGTCCCCGACGACCAGACCGCCGCCGTCGAGGGTCTTGTTCCACACCATGCCGAAATCCTTTCGATTCACCTTTCCCTCACCGGTAAAACCTGCACGCTGATTACCCCAGGGATCCTTGGTCGCCCCGTTGAAGTTTCCGGTCAGCGTGATCTCCTTCGTCACGCCCCGCACGGTCAGATCTCCGACTGCCGCATACCCGTCGCCCGCCTTCTTGGCGCTTTTCATCCGGTAGGTGACGAGGGGATACTTCTCGACATCGAAGAAATCGGGATTCCGCAGATGCGCGTCGCGCTTTTCGTGATTGGTATTCACGGAGGCTGCCTTGATCGTCGCCTCGATGGCCTTGATCGTACCGGCTTCTGCGTCCATCTCGACGAATCCGGTATAGTCCATGAATCGTCCGGTCGTCTTTGAAATCACCATGTGCGACACGCGAAATTCGATCGTCGAATGTTCGGGATCCACGTTCCACCGCGCCGTCTCGGCATGGACGGACAACGGGACACCGAGGAACAGCGCCGTCATGAGAGCCGCGGAGCAGCATGTCATCTTCTTCCCACTCACCATCGATTGATCCTTTCTGTAGATATGAGGATGGATTACTTCTTGACCCCTCCGCCCGGAGCGTCGGGGCGGCCGGCGGATGGATTCGTCACCGATTGGACATCACGTTGTTTGGGCTTGGCTCCCGTCCGCATTCGAACGTGGACATCCACCGCTTCATCGCCTAATTCATCGGGAAACGGCGGGAACGGCTGCGCATTGACAATGGTATAAATCCCGGCCTCATCGATTTCACGGGCACCGGAGCCTTTCTCGATCTCGATCAGCTGGGCACGGCCGTTCGGAAACAGTTGGAAATGCACCCTGACCGTTTCGCCGCTTGGCCCACGCCTCATTTCACGAACCTGCCTGGCCCAACTGCGGCTCACCAAGTGGCTCACATGTTGCCAATAGGCCCGCCCTTGGCCGGGATCCGCAAGAGGCATCAGATCTTCTTCGGCCAGGGCTTCTCCGGTCACGGGAATCGCGTCAGGCTGCACTTCATCAGCGACCAGATCGGTGACCGACGGCTCCTCCGGCTTGATCGGCGGCGGATCGGCACCGTCGGGCGGCGCTTCCTGCGGGTTCAGCGTTACATAGATGACCCGCCGCATGAATCGCTCGAACCTGTCCTGCCGAAAGCGTGCAAAGCTGACCTGAATCCGCGCGGCTTTGGGGCGAACCGACGTCCGGCTCATCGGCATCGGCTCCAGTGTGACGGTCGTCTTGAGGGTCATTGAGTCCCCTTCCGGATCGAGCGTCGCCGTTTGAGATTCGAAGAGGACCGACTCGCAGATGGCCACCACGGGGACGGAACTCTGGACGACCCCGCCGAGGGTGATGTCGAGGGTCAGCGGCTTGCCGGATTGTAGGTCGCCTCCTGAGCCGGCCTGGCTGAGATCAAAGCGGGTCCAGCGCTTGGCCGAGCCGGCAGACGATGGAGAGGTCGCGGCTGGAGTGCCTGAGTCGGCGAGCGTCGCGGTCGCGGGCAGCCCGCTTGCACACAATGCGGTCACGAGGACCAGGCCCCTGTGAAGCAACGCGGCCATGATCGCATCCTACCCATGGCGCAGAGCCGGGCGCAACCCGTTTTTTCCGGATCGGTTAGGCATCCATGCTCGATTCGGAGTAAGATAGTCGCATGCGGGCCCTCCTCAAGCGTGAAGCGAAACCGGGCCTTGAGTTGACGACCTGTCCAGATCCCACCCCCGGGCCAACCGACGCCGTCGTCCGTGTGCGGGCGACCTCGCTGTGCGGAACCGACGCGCACATTTTCAACTGGGATCCCTGGGCGCACAGCCGAATTCATCCTCCGCGCATCATCGGCCATGAAATGTGCGGCGAGGTCGTGGAGATCGGAACCGACGTCACGCTCGTGGACGTCGACGACTATGTGGCGGCCGAATCGCATCTGACCTGTGGCCGCTGCTTTCAGTGCCGGACGGGACAGGCGCACGTCTGCCGGGACTATCGGATTCTCGGCGTGGACCGGGACGGGTCGTTTGCGGAGTACGTGGTCCTCCCCGAGAACGTCCTGTGGAAAACCGCCTCCGCCGTGCCCCCCGAGCTCGCGTCGGTGCAGGAACCTCTCGGCAATGCGGTCGATGCCGCCCTGGCCGAAGACCTCACCGGTCACACGGTGCTCATCACCGGATGCGGACCGACAGGATTGTTCGCGGCGGCTGTCGCACGCACGGCAGGGGCCGCCACCATCATTGCATCGGACGTCAGCGAGTATCGTCTGGCCCTGGCCAAACAGGTCGGCGTCGATCATGTGCTCAATGCCGGAGCCGAGGCCCCGAACAAGCTCGCCGCAAGCATCCGAGACATCACCGTCGGTGAAGGGGTCGACGCGTCGCTTGAAATGTCGGGAGATCCGAGCGCCCTGCATCTTGCGTTCGGAGCGGTCAAGAACGGGGGACGCGTCACCCTCTTCGGGATCCCCACCGGGCCGATCACCTGCGATCTGGCGAACGAAATCATTTTCAAGGGGATCCGCGTGCACGGCATTACGGGTCGGCGCCTCTTCAGTACGTGGTATCGGCTCGCCGGACTGTTCAAGGCCGGTCTCAACATCAAGCCGGTCATCACCCATACGTTTCCCCTGAGCGGATTCGCGCAGGGGTTCGAATTGATGCGTTCCGGCCAGTGCGGCAAGGTGGTGTTGCTACCGTAGCGACTCCATAGGCCGCCTCCGGACGACGACGACTCCGGCTGATTCAGTACCGCCATGGCCTATTCCTCTTTCAAAGATGTCCTCGACCGTGCGCTCGCGGACATCCGTTCGCGCGGCACGCACAAGTCCGAACGACTGCTTCTGAGCCCTCAAGGACCCGAGATTCTCGTCGCCCAGGGCCGGGTCCTCAACCTGTGTGCCAACAACTATCTCGGTCTCGCCAACCACCCGCAGATCATCGCAGCGGCGATGGACGGACTTCGAACGCATGGATACGGATTGGCGTCCGTCCGGTTCATCTGCGGAACCCAGGACCTCCACAAGCGGCTCGAGCGGGCCGTCAGCGCGTTTCTCGGCACCGACGACACCATCCTCTACGGGTCCTGCTTCGACGCGAACGGAGGACTGTTCGAGGTCTTGCTGGATGAGCGCGACGCCGTCATCAGCGATGCCCTGAACCACGCGAGCCTCATCGACGGCATTAGGCTCTGCAAGGCCAAACGGCTGCGCTACGCCCATTCCGACATGGGAGAACTCGAGTCACGGCTCGTGGAGGCTCAGAGCTGCCGCATGCGACTGATCGCCACCGACGGAGTGTTCTCCATGGATGGAGACTTGGCCAAGCTCGATCGCATCGTCGATCTCGCTGAGCGATACGATGCGGCCGTGGTCGTCGACGACAGCCACGCGACCGGTGTCGTGGGTCGTCAAGGGAAGGGAACGCCCGAGCATTTCGGGGTGGCGGATCGCATCGAGATCGTGACCGGTACCCTGGGGAAGGCGCTCGGGGGTGCGGCGGGCGGATTCACGTCGGGCAAGGCCGAGATCGTGGAGCTGCTCCGTCAACGTTCACGGCCATATCTGTTTTCCAATACATTACCGCCGACCGTGGCGGCCGGAGCCCTGCGCGCGCTTGAACTCGTCGTGGCCGGCGACGACTTGCGTGCCGCGTTGCGGCACCGCACCGCGTTCTTTCGCGCCAGGCTCGGCTCGCTGGGATTCCGGCTCATACCGGGCGACCATCCGATCATTCCGGTCATGGTTGGCGACGCCGCACTGGCCACAGCCCTCGCCGAGGGGTTGTTGACGCAAGGGGTCTACGTGGTCGGCTTCAGCTACCCGGTCGTGCCCGAAGGCCAGGCTCGCATTCGCGTGCAGATGTCGGCCGTCCACACGACCGGGCAGTTGGAAACGGCCGTTCAGGCGTTTGCCGAGGTCGGACGGCAGTTGCAGATGATTCCATAATCCGACCCGCCGCAAGCAGACCGTTTATTCTCTGATCTGCCTGGCGCGCTGCTGCAGGTAGGCATTCCGCACCGCGGTATAGAGATCAAACGTCGCCTCCTCCACCCCTTGAAACTTCTGCAGGTTCCGGGAGCGGTCGTTGACGATCTCTCCCACGCGCGCGCCGATTTGCACGGCCGTGCTGGTATTGCGGTTGGCGTGGGAGATGACGGAAGGCACGCCGTCCACCTCGATGATCGGCGCGAACATCCAGTTGATGGGATTGAGGAAGATATCCCCGACATAGCCTATGAGGTCTCTCACGGTATAGGGAGCCAGGAAGGGAACGATGACGTACGGACCCGGTTTGACTCCGTAGAACCCGAGGGTCTGCCCCAGGTCCTCCTCCGGCGTCACGAGATTGACGTCCTGGGCCAGATCAAAAAATCCTGCGATACCGACCGTACTGTTGAGGACGAAGCGACCGACTTCGATGCTCGCCCCCTTCAACTTTCCTTGAAAGATGTTGTTGAGAAAACGGGGAACGAAGCGAAGATTGTAGAAGATATTGCCGACACCGATCTGAACCAGATCGGGAACGATCAAATCGTACCCCTGGGCGACCGGCTTCAGCACATACTTGTCCATCTGCCGGTTGAATTCAAAAATCCTGGTGTTGAGCGGCTCCCACGGGTCGTACTCTTCTCCCGTGGCCTCGTCCGGCTTCGCAAACGGATCAAAGATCTCTTCGGCGGATTCAGCGTCACGGGGCGGCGGCGGCGAAGACGCCGCGGCGAGGACGCGTCGCGAGCCATCGGATGCGGAGCCGTCCGCAATGTTCGACATGCGATCCGGCGACGTTGCGGCGCTTGCGGCATCCCAGAGGCCGCCGTCACCGGCCAGCGGGCGGGTCGCAGGACCTTCCAGTTCTGCACAGCCTGAAGCGACGACCAGCACGAGCCCGAGGACACAAGACGCACGTCGAGTGAGCACGAAATCCACCGGCCTCCTCGATGATTTGTTCGAGTGATTCGACCGGGCCCGTGAACGGGGTCCGGACCATCGGCGGTTTGCACTCTATCAAAAGTCACGCTGGCCGCCAATCACTTCTTGCGTCTTGCCCCGGCGATCGAGGGGCGAACCGTCAAGAACGGACCGCGTCCAGGGCGAACTCGGCGAATCGGTTGAAATATACGCTTCCGCCGATCACGTAGGTATTGTTATGCCCGGCACCGGCGATGACGTAGAACGATTTCGGCGGCAGCGAGCCATCGAAGACCTGCCGGCCCAAGACCAGCGGAATGATGTCGTCCTGATCGCCGTGAATAATCAGCTTCGGCAGCGACAGGGTGGGCAATCGGTCGATCAGGCGAAATTCCGCCCCCAGGAGCCAGTGAAGCGGAAGACCGCCGTAATGAACCTTGGCAACCGATTCGATCGAAGGAAACGAGGATTCCAGCACCAGGCCCGCCGCCGGTTTCTGAGCGGCGAGGTCGCCCGCCACCGCGGCGCCGAGCGACCGGCCGAACACAATCAGCCGCTCGGGGCGGATCATCCTCGTTCTGGTCAGGTAATCATAGGCGCCGATCGCGTCGAGATACAGCCCCTCCTCCGACGGACGGCCTTGGCTGCGGCCATAGCCCCGATAGTCGAACAGAAAGACCGAAAACGACGACTTGAACAGCCGGACCAGATTGTCGAGGCGGTTGATGACGTTTCCGGCATTGCCGTGGCACCAGAGGATCACCGGGCGGTCCGCGGCCGCTTCTATGTACCACCCGAAGAGCTTGGTCCCGTCGGCCGAAGGAAACCAGACGTCTTCCAGCGGTACGCCGCTTCGCAGCTTCCAATCCTGGTCGTCCCACGCATCGGGGTGAAACACGAAGAAGCGATCAAGAATGCCGCTCATCGGACTCCCATGCCGTCAAGGCCCGTCTGATCCAGCCTAGAAACGCAGACCGATTCCGGCCACTGCATACTGGCAGCGATACTCCAAAGACAACATCTGCCAGTGATAGTTGGCCGACAGGTATTTGTATTCCCCGAAGAGGAAGATCCGCTTGGTCACGTCGCTCTGCAGGCCCCCCAAGAACTGATACCCGAATGCCGCCGAGCTCTCGAAGTCCTGATCCGAACGGCCGGGGACATTCGCGCCGCTGAGCACGCCCTGCGACAGCCCTCCGCCGACCCCGATGTAGGGAATGACGGGCAGCCCGGGATATCGAAGGATGAGATTCGCCATCGAGTTGAACACCCACAGATTAGTACGCCCCACCGTCCCCGCGCCGGGCCCGGTCGTGAGCGGAACAGAGAGGTTGCTGCTGTTGCCCATCGACTCAAGTTCAATGCCGAGAAATCCCTTTCCAATGACCGGGAACACCGCCACCTTCAGACCTGCCCCCGCTCCGTTTCCCACACTGGTGCCGGCAGCAGGACCGGAAAGCACAAACGCATCGCGGTTGTAGGGCCAGCTCCCCATCGCATAGAGACTCAGGTAGACGTCCGTACGCGTCTCTGTTTCCGCCCGAACGGTGAATGGAAAGCCCAAAAGACTCAGGAGGCCGAACGCCCAGATGGACAGTGCCATAACAGACGTCGGAGGCAGGCGGCCGCGAGACGGCTGTCTCGGCAGCTCAGAAATCAGAAAAAGGAAGGGGCCCTTAGGAGAACGCTCCCAAAGGCCCCGACATCCGAATCAACGGGTCAAATCAGCTGCCCTTCACGATCGTGCAGTAGTCGGCCACGATTCCGAGGATGTTCTTGGCCGTGTGGTCGACGTGCGAGACTGTGGTGATTCCTCCGGCTGCCTTGGCGGCCGTCAAGCTGGCATCACCGGTCGCAACCCATCCGAGAATGGTCTGGGCGCAAGCCTTGCCTTCCTTCGTGGCTGCCGTGGCGGTGGTCGCCATGAAACCGTACTTGACTTCGGTGAAGATGATACCGGTCACCGGCGACGCAACCGGCATACAACCGGCCAAGCTCAGACCGAATGCCGTGACGAATGCGGCGGACAAGAGTACATATGCCTTCTTCTTCATGGGTCCTCCTTTGAAAAGGAAAGTTGAGTAATGTGTGACGCCCCGAGGAAACCTCGTCATGGAAATCACCGAGCGCGAGTATATTCGGACTTGTCTCCAGTGTCAATTTTTTCAGACTCGAAACGGCCCGGTGTCCCGAGCTTCGTGCGGTCATGCCCTCTCAGAAAAATCCCTGAACCGAGAAGACCACGTCGTTGTCCTGATCGCGGTGACGATATTCCAGGCGCAATGCCACGTTCTGGGACAGCGTGACCCGTTGCCCGACGAACCACCGTATGTCATCGGACTTGTCGCCGAGCGGGTACTTGAAATAGCTTCCTGATGCCAGCATCTTCCATCGCTCGGTCAGATCTGCCAGAAACCCCGCCGTGCCGCCTCCTCCGGCCCGATACCGGTCCTCATACGCTACGCTGTAGTTGGCCTCGACTTCCGCAAACGCAAAAAACACTTCTCGACGGAGCCACTTGGACTCCAGGGCCCCTCCGACCCCTCCACCGACCACACCGTTGCTGCAGAGTTGGCACCCGTTGAACTTGATCGTGTTCATCCCAAGGTCGAACTTCCACGAAGGCGAATGAAAGACCGAATCGATCGGCGACAGCGACACAATGTTCGCCAGCGTGACGCGCTCGATCCTCGCCTGATCAGCCCGGTTGTAATAGCGGGCGGTGACCGATGCCAGTTCGATCTGCGCATCCGGGGTATAGCCCGGCTCCGGATCGAGCAAGTCATGATAGCCGGCTCGCACGGCCAATTCCTCGAAGGTGTCGTTGTTGCGCCACCCGCCTCCAAGGGAGGCTCGTGAGGTCTTGTGCCCCAACTCAGGCTGCGTGGCGAAGGGCGTGACGGGGAACTCCGGCGACGGAATGTGCAACCGGCTCCGGGCCGCCAAGACCTCCCGGTTTCGTTCCTTCAGTTCGGGAAGAGCTTTGTCCGTCGTATCCATGCGATAGCGAAGATAGTCGGACGCAAGGTCGAAGAGGAACGCCTGTTGAGCGGCCGGGAGCCGTGCGAAGGCCGGATCGGTCATGGCGCTCGGATCGCCGGCGATCCGTTGCGCCAAGGCACGCTGGTTGGGCGAAAGCGACTCGCGTTTTCGCCTCACCACGTTGCTCCGCGAGGGCCGATACGTCACGCTGGTGACCCGACCGGGATCGGCGGCGATCAGCCGCACGGTATCGGCCGGAACCGTCCAGAGGTAGAAGGAATCGGTCAGATGTAACGACGGGTCGGCATACTCCAAGAGCCACAAGAGCTGGTAGGAACAGTTTTCCTTCAGAAAGAAGTAGTCGAAATAGGCATTGCCCATTTCCCACGCGTGCTCGAGCAGTCGACGGACCTGCCGCTCCGAGAAATTCAGGCGATATTCCCAGATGTCGCGATTTTCGATATCCCGGTACTCCCGCACCTTCAGATAATAGGGCGGCGTCAGGTAATAGCCCTTGAACCCTCCGAACAGACCTTTGATGGGATACATCCATCCGGCATCCCGTGGCACTTCGGCCGCATAGTTGATGGTATAGGCCAGAATTCTGGTTTGATCCGTCTGACCCCTCTGATCCACACGGAGAAAGGTATGGCCGAAGGACGAGGCGGGATTGTTGACGAACGCGGAGGCGAAAATGAGGGTGATGGATTGGGGGTTGAGTTCCGCGAGCCATTCATCGAAGCGTGTGCACGTTTCAGGAGGCAGGCGCGCGGCGTCGAAGGCCAGCTTCTCCTTCAACCACTGATACCGGGCGATGAACGCACACTGCGCCGGCTGTTTCGACCGCCCCACGGCGTCCGCCGAGAAGAAGTGGCGCAAGGTCGCCTCCAACTCGGCTTCCGGATCGGTTTTCCCGGCATCGGAGAGGAAGAATCCCGGGTCGTCCTGCTCGCTGGCGAATCCACCGAAGAGTCTCGGCCTGTAATGCAGAAGGAGATGCCATTCGCGTTCCTCGAAGAGTTTCGCCGAGCCCGCCTGTGCGACGAGCTCGTCGACATACGATGGATCCGATCGTTCCGTCGCACCGGCCGACCATGGCGACAGCGCGAGGAGAAGAGAGACGGTCAGAGTGCAGCGAGAGACTCGCGATGACAGGCGGGGCGCCCGCTCGGCAGCGGGTGTCCCGCAACACCGAGCGATGTCGTTACTTGGACGCGACGGTGGTCGATGCCGGATACGATGCCGCGGCGTCATTCAGAGCTTTTACCATGGCGACGGGAGAGGCTTCACCAGCATTCACCAGCGAGATATAGCGCTCCTGCGTCATGGCAAAGAATTCGGGCTGCTTGTCCTCGGACACGCCCATCAAAGTGACCCGGAAAGGTTCTCGAAATTCAGGCTGGCAAACATGTTGCCCTTGTGCCCGGCCCAGAACTTCCCGCTGTTTTTGCATCCCATGGTCTGGCTGGTGATTCCGAACGACTGGAAGGGGACGATCGTGTTGTTGGTCGATCGGCCCATTCTCTCGGTCCGCAACGTGTACTCCGGAATCCCGGCGCGAAGCGGAAGCTGTTTACTGTCCGGCTGCGGACGCCGCCATCAGCCGTTGCTGCGCCATGTCCCGACGCAGTACCCGAAGCGATTCCAGAAGAAGCGCCGGCTCCCCGTACGCCGGGGGAGGAGACTCGCGTTGGACCAAGGAGAAAAATGTCGCTTCCTCCTCTTGAGTCACCCCCAGCAAGGCGGCAAGCGACGCGAGGTGCTCACCTCCTCCACGGGCCATGTCGTCCATCACATTGGCATAGTTGATCTCGATGAAGAGACCGGCTTTCTGACTGTCCCAAATCGTTCCGTCATTGCTGCAGCCTGACGTACCGGAGGTGATCGCGAACGTGTAGCTCCCGGTGACATTCGTGGACGCCATAAACAACTGGGGCGCGATCTGCTTCTTGCCCTTCCAATCCTCCCACAACTGCCTTCCTAGCCCGCATCCAGGACCGGTGTCGGGATTGGTGGCGGCGGAATGCGCCAAGGACGTCGGCCAGAAGCTGGTGCTCACGAGAAGTGCGATCATGCCTTTGAACAGAGGGTTCACCGCTTGCCTCCTTTTGCTTCTCCTTTACTGGATTGGGCGGAATGTCCGACCACGCGGTTGGACGACGGTCGAGTTCGATCGGACGACGCGCGCGCTCCGTCGGCGGGGCCTAAGCGCTCCGCCCGATCGGGCAACGGGATATGCGCGGCCTGTCGATCCTCGTTTCTGATCGAGAGCAGGCCGAGAGACCGTGGCAAATTAAATCGTCTCGGCCCCGCCGAGCCTGGATTAAACAACAACAGACGGCCGATCCACTCGATGTGCGGCTTGTGCGTGTGTCCGAAGATACACACATCCGGCCGCGTGCGCTCCAGGAAGAGCTGTGCGTCCCGTCGTATCTTTCCGCTCTCATAGACGATGTGCCGCACGGCGATCCGATATCCGGCCAGCTCAATCACCGTTTCCGCAGGAAACCGTCCGGCTTGTCCACGGTCTACGTTGCCTGATACCGCGATCACCGGCGCAATCCGCTGCAGTTGCTCGATCACGGCGACGTCTCCGATATCGCCCGCATGAATGATGCGATCGACCCCCCGGAAATGCCTTCCAAGGGCCGGATCGAAGAGGCCATGGGTGTCGGCCACGATGCCCACTCGAACATCCACGGTGGCTCCTTACCGAGAGCCGTCCAGTGAACCCTGCACGCGTGTCCAATCGAACGTAAAGGGTTCGACGACCCGCTTCGGCAGAGCTTTCGCCTCCGCCTTCAATCGCTCGACGCGTGCCGCGCTCATCGGATGCGTCGACAGCATTTCGATCGGCTCATGCTGTTGTTCAGCCATGCGCTCGAAGAACCGCACAAGACCGTTGGAATCGATCCTAGCCCGGTGGAGCAGCCGCAGGCCGTCCACATCGGCTTCGGTCTCCTGGGCACGGCCGAACTTGAGCGTAAGCAGCTCCCCGCCGATCTGTTTCGTCAGGCCGATCAGACCCTGCTGGTCGCCCAGAAGAATCGACAACACGGTCATCAACCCGACCTGCTTCACGACCCGCTCCAATCCGTGACGGTGAAGGACATGATTGAGTTCATGGCTCAGGACACCGGCAACCTCCTCCCCGCTCTCCGCTTTCCGAAGGAGGCCCGTGAACACCACCACATAGCCGCCCGGCAACGCGAACGCATTGACGACGTCGCTTCTGACGACGGTCACCTCGAAGCGGTACGGATCGTCGGGGATCTGATCCGTCAAGCGACGGGTCATTTCCCGGACCGCGTCGACGGCCTGCCCCTCCTTGACCACCGTCTGGCGGGCGAGAAAATCGCGATAGGCCGTCTCACCAAGTTGCTGCTCCCACTCCACGGGGATACGACCGACCGCCGCGTTCACCGCGAGATCGGAGCCGAACCAAAGGACAAATCCCAGGGACAGGAGCAGCACGCCCACGGCAATCCAGGAGATTCGCCGCGTTCGTCGTTTCTGCCGGACCATGGAAGCCGCCGCGTCCAGTTCTCCGGTCACGATGTTCGGCGCCGTCTCCCGGAACGCTCGGATCAGCTCATGGTCCCTTAGATAAAGCGTTCGCCTTCCTTGTTCCTCGCCCCATCTCACGACGAGTTGATCATGGTCCAGCCCGCCGGCCGACACGGACAGGCTGCTAAAGGGAACGACGTCCCCATCCGGTCGTAACGGCTGACCGTCAAATCGAAGCGTGATGCCGGAAGGAACGATTTCCACATGGCAGGGCAACCCGGTAGCGGGAAATTCGGCGCCGAAACAAAGAGCGTTGGCTTCCATAGGGGTACGGAGGGATAGAGGATTCCCGCTACCCCTTCGTCATTCAGACACCGGGATAAACTGTCTGATCCAATGGCCGAACCCTCCCGGGTTTCGGCTTTGGATATAGACGACGCCGGGGCCCTGGAATCGGCAGACGAATCCTTCTCCGGACGTGAAACTCGCGACCCACCCGGCGGCTGCCCGTTCGACATGGTAGGACGTCGTCGCCGACCATGCGACCAGGTGGCTGTTGTCGACGATGTACTCCTGGTCGGGCTTGAGATCGATTCGGTGAATTGCTCCAAAGCTGTTCAGGATCAGCGTCCCCTTGCCGCTGAGCTTGAGGATAAAGAACCCCTCGCCGCCAAGCAGGCCACGGCTGAGACTTTGCATCTGACTGTCGATCTTCACCGTTTCGGCACCTGCGAGAAACCCGTCTTTTTGCACCAGATACTCATTGAGGCCGTCGAGCTCTATCACGACGATTTCACCCGGCACCGTGGGAGCCAGCAGGACTTCGCCCGGCCCTCGACTGGCTCGCAGCGTCTGGAAGAAGAACTTTTCGCCCGTCAGAAACTTGCGCGAGAGCGCCCCCAGAAATCCTCCCTCCATCTTGCTTTCGACGTCGATCGTGGGAGACGAGGCCACCATTGCCCCGGATTCGGCCTTAATGGTTTCGCCATCCGACAATTCGATACGGACCATCGGAAATGCCCCCGGATAGAGAATTTCGCTTTTCATTCGTGTGCCTCTTTCTGTTTCCTGTAACCTTTGACGGAGGCGAACGACCGGAAGGACGTCGCCGCGACCCCGCTCATTCCGCTATCCCGCAACCCAGCCGTACAGCCTGTGGCTGGGCTCGGGCCCTTCCTCAAGGTAACTCATCCTCATCCGTCCCAGATAGTCGCGAGGGACCTCGCGCCGGGTCGCCGTCACGTCGACGCCGAACACCCGCGCGGCATTCAATCCGAAGATCTTGGCTTTCACGTCGCGGGTCAGAGGCTGATACCGATGCCGTTCGACGAATTCGTCGGGAATCTGGAATCGCCGGAATGCTTCGATCTGCCACTGAGGCGATCCGTACCAGATTGAATCCGTTCCCCACAGAACATGCTCGACTCCAAATGCCTCGACGATTTGTCCGATAAGATGCGCGCACATCTCCGGCCGGGCCGTCACCAGCTGCGCAAACGTCGATCCGAGTTCCATGTAGATATTGGTCATCCCCGGCTCGCGTTTCTTCATTCTGCAAAATTCCGTCGTCCACGGGATCTCGCCCGATTGGGCGAAGACGTCGTCGATCCCGGCCACGGTCTTGAAACCGGAGTGGTAAACCAAGAAGGTGATGTCGGGAAAATCTTTAGCCGCCTTGATGAGATCTTTCGGATGATTGTAGTCCGGTACGGGACCGAGCGGCAGGCCTTTGTGGACACAGACCCGCTTGACGTTCAGCTTCCGCGCCTGCTCGAGCATCGGATATGACACCGTCTCATCGTCCATCCACCATCCCCGGTCGAACCCTTTCGGACAGGATCCCGTGTAACACTTCCAGGCCTCGATGCCCAACGTTTCGGCCTGCATGGCCATGAAATCGAGGTCGGCCGAGCCCAATTGCGGAGTGGCCAGTCCGTGGGCGAGCATCCGGCGCGATCCGGCCAGCTCGTTGATTTCGTCGCGGATATGCGCCATTTCCTTCGGAGGAACGACCGCGGCTTGGGGATAGGGACCAGGAGGCGTGCTGATCAACCCGATCGACGTCTCACTGTCCAGAAATATTTCCTTCACAAAGTTCTGCCACGACAAGTCATCCATCGTTCCTCGATCTCCGGCCAGGGCGGGATTGACGCCGGTTTCCCGGATTCGCCGCCTGAGGGCGATCAATGCCTGTTTGGACACCGCGCCCTTCCTTCGGCTCTCCGCGTCAGTCGGATCGTAATCCGTGCTCACGTAGTGCGTCTGCACGTCGAAGATGAAGTACGGATCGCCCTGCTGCTCGGCAAAGGCCGACGGCTCAAACAACTCCACCTCCCCGATGCCGAAGAAACGGCCGAAGATTCCGTTCATCGCCAGCAAGGCGGCGGCGATGCCGCCCGTGCCGCGGAGGAACTCCCGCCTCGATATGCCGAGGCGCCCGGCCGCCCGGTCGGCCAGATGCGCGACCCGATATTCGACGCGACCTTGTTGGAGGGTCTGGGGAACGGGGATGAATTCCCCATTGGAAACGTTGCGTGTGGGGATCGGTGTGACGGACAGCGATCCCCTGGTGAACGAACCGGATCCGCCGGTGCGCTGAGGCGGCATCATGTTCCTCGTAAGCCGGGTGACTGTCAGATTCTGTGGAATACCGAGCGGGGTGTCAAGCAGAGCGGAGCCGGAGGGGCGTACTGCGACAGATTGCCGCGGGGCCGAGCGATCGTCTCGCGAGCGGTCCCAAGGAGAGGGGGTGGTATTACTTGGAGGCGCGTTTGGACTCGACCGCGCCGGATTGGAGAGATGGAATCGCGACAACTACGTCCTGTCCGGGATCCCCGCCTTGATCCTTTCCGTCTCGGCCGACGCTATACAACAGACGCTTCTCCTGGTTGATCAACATGGGAAATCCGGTGAACGGGTCATAGTACGCTTGCCCGGCCTTGGCAAGACGCGTCAGCACATCTCCTTCCTGAGGTCCACGACGAACCCAGAGTTGCAAGCTGGCCAGTCGCAATTGCGCATCGGTTTCGACCATCCGTCCCACATACGAGTCCCAGGAGGGTAAGGGGTCGATGCCGATGACGTGCTCGAGGGGATTGGCCCAGTAGTCGACGAAGCTCATGGCGGAGGTCCTGACAAACTGCGACCGTTTGGGAAGATTGACGTACCGCCCCTCTGCGACGGCCTTGTTGGCTGCTTCATAGTATTCAGCGTAGGCGTTTGCGCGCCGCTGCACAGGCAAAGGCATGGCGGCCGCCATCGACACGTAGAGCGGATGTGCTTCTGTCCGGTATTTCTTCAGGTCGGCCGCGACGTTTCGTGTGGCCCAGGCAAACTGGCTCTGCATTGGCCATCGGACGGACAGCTCCAGTTGATCAAGGGGGCGCACGATCTTGGACAGGCGATTGATCACCGCCGCATCCGCATCGGAACGGGTCAAAACCGACGAAGCCAACCTCACATCATCCTGCACCGCGGCGACTGCCAGCATCTTCATCATGAGTGTCTTGGATTGCCCGAGCACCGCTCTCCACGACTCCATGTCTTTCTCCAGTCTCGTTACCCCCGAAACCAGATCCTGATTGAAGCCCTCCATGAGATACAATCGGTGGGTCAGGAGCATGTGCGCGCAATTCGGACTGAGCATCTGCCCGAATCCCCAATCATCAAACGGCATCCCCAAGTACTGCTGATATCTGGAAAGCGACGTCGTCTCCTTGGCCAGAAGGGATCGAAGCGCATCTGATCCGGCTTTCGCTTGCACGATAGGGTCGGCGCGTTTGAACCAGCCGTCTACGATGCCGGACCCCGACCCCGTACCGGATGCCGCGGTCTTGACCTCGTGCTCCGACATACACCCTTGAGATTGTGAGAGGTCTTGCTCATCCGGCTTACGTTCATATCCAACCTTCAACGGATCGCCGCCTGATGGAGCGTCGAAGCCCAGCAGCAGAAGGTAGCCATTACTCTTGGGATCGGTAATCGTCCGCTGCGGACCCGAGGTGAGAGTCTGATAACGCGGTGTCGGGGCTTCTTCCATTGCGATCCACGAGACGGCAAGTACTCCTACACCAAGCGCGAGGACGACCAGGCTGAGAATTGCCAGACTGACACACAACAACACGAATGCCCTGGTCGTCGAAAAGCAGGAGCCGAGGAGGGATGTGACGGTAAAACGCAGCCGCGCCAAGCGGGCGGACCATCGGAGAGCAGACCTCGGTGGTGTCGTATGTTCCGTCGTCTGAATGGCCTGACCTTGACCGCTCCCTCCAAAGAGCGCGTCGACGGCGGCGGCAACTGACGAGCGGCTCGGTTCCTCGAACGATCCGAACGATTCGGATCGGAGAAGCGGCATCGCAGATGCCGGCGCCGCAGGTTGCGCAAGCACAATCGCATCACTGGCTTGTACCCATTCCGGCCTCGTATCCTGCGGTGGCGGGACGGGCTCTTCCTCGGCAGGTCCCGGGAGCACGGTTGCGACTGTTTTATCCGCTCCGGTTGCTTCCCATCCCTGCGACAACTCGGAGACCGATTCGGTCGGTGCGTCCGCGCTTGCCGCGGGTCGCGGAGGTTCGCTCAAGTCGACCGATTGAGCCGCCCATGTCTTCTTTTCAACGGTCGGACGGTAATGTTGCACCGCGACCTCCCCGGTGTTCCACCAAGCGTCCGTTTCGCTCGAGGGAGTCGCGGTCCCTGTCGTCGCATTCGCCCCGGCAACATCCGGCGACATGTCCTTCACGAGTGGTTCCTGGACGTGAGCCGACTCCGTGAGAGCAGCGGCAGGAACGGTCTCCGTGTCGGGGGCAAGCCGGAACTCGGGAGAAGGCTTCTGCAGAGCGGCATCGAATTGGGCTGGTTCCGACGGAACGTTGTCCGCTCCCTGGTTCTCGACGGTCCGACCCATCGGATCGCCGACCGCAGGGGAAGAAGCGACGGCATCCACACCCGCCGGTTCTAGAATCCGAGGCTCCTCGACCGGACTAGGCTCCGAAAGTTCCGAACTCGATTGGAGGCTCGTCGCCTGAGTCCAGAGGGGCTCCGGAACCCCGCTTTGCCGTTGGGGATCACTCGACGACGGCATGACAGGCGTGGTCGGTGCGATCGAAAATTCGAGCGGCGGCGCGGGCACAGAGGTTTCGACTTCTTGAGCACCGGCTGACGGCATGGAGGGGGGTTCAGAGGTCTCGACCAGCCTGTCCAGCAGCGCAGGCGGGACGTCCGACTCGGCCGCTACCGTCGATTCTGGTTCTTTCGGTATATCCGGAGTACCGGGGGCCGTCGTACCGACTGCAATCTTCCAAGCAGAGTCGAAGATTGCGTTCCAGGAAAAGGACAAGGATGACGAAGGGGTAGGAGAGGGCTGAGATTCACCCGTGGATTCGGCCGGTTGAATGATCGGCTCGGCTCCGATCACGCCTCGTTGGTCGATAGCGGCAGGGTACTCACTGGATGTGGGAGGAGAGAGCGGAATGGATGAAGACTCCGTGGATAAGGCCGGGGACGAGGCCGGCTCGGATTCGAGAATCGCCGGCTTGTCGGCGGACGACTCCGCCACGACCGGAGGCTCCGTGACGACCGGAGGCTCCGGCTCGACAATCTCAAGACCCGGATCCGCGACATGTTCCCAAGGCATCCGCGACGGCATCGACGGAGGCTCGGTCGCGGGCGCATCGGCCGAATTTACGGAATCGAAAACCGATTCCGATATCGAGAGGCTCGGCGAAACGGATGCGAGGTCCGGCTCATAGCGCGGCAGGACCGGATCGGGTGACTCCTCAGGCGACCGGTCCAATGCCGTTTGTGATTCCACCACGACGGCTTCGTGTTCCGACGGCAAACCGAAAGCGGAAGCGCCTGCGGACAGAGCCGGAACCGCAAGAGGCGATGGCGGCCTCTCCACGAGCGGCACTTCCATCTCCCGTACGGGAGGTGTGGACGCCAAGGCTGTCGAGTGATCTTCCAAGGAAGACATGGAAGCGGGAGAAGAAACCGGCGGCACCGACTCGTCCAGACGTTCCCATGGCATGACCTCCGTCATAGGGTTCGTCCTGTCCGAGATCGTCGAAGCATCACCCTGCGGAGGGTCTTCTCCATCGCGCAGCGGCTCGCCTTCACGAGGTTGTCGTCGAAATTCGCCCGTCTGGATATCGAACGAGGAGGCGAACTGAAAGGCGACGGGACTGGCGGGGGCCAGCTCTCTGATCCTTCCGTAGAGCTGAGAAGGTTTCTGAGGGTGGTCAGGATCGGGGTCTTCCAATAGAATTTCGATCGCTTTTCCCAGTTCGGCCACGGCCGCCATCGCGTCCCCTTTTTCCTCGTACACATGGGCCAGGAGTTCGAGAAAGGGTATGCACCGAGGGCCGGCCGCGAGATACTCTCGCAGGAGGGATTCGGCGAGCCAGTAATCCTGTCTCCCGATCGCCTCATTGGCCAACGATTCAAACGCCTCCCTTGCCGTCACGAGGCTGCCCAGTCGAAGGTGCAGTGTGGCAAAGAGGCGGCGAGCCTCCATGTTTTGGGGATCGAGCACCAGGAGTTCTTTGAGCGTGGCGGACGACCGGCCGTACTTGCCGGCGTTCATGTGAGTGATGGCTTCTTCGAGGAGAGCGCTTTTCTTGCTGTACCCGACGACGCCCTGCTTGGGTCCTTTAGCCCCGGGTTTCTTGTCGGGTTTGTGTGATGCTCGTTTGTCGGTCCGCACGTTTCAACCTTACCAGATGATGGCTTGCACGCAGTGGTTCCGCCGCTTGCTCGAGCCTCGGCTCGATCGCGTGATTCGACTATGTCCGTGCGGAGTGAGGAACCGGATTGGCTTGTGCAATCCTGATGCCATTGTGGCGCGAATGCCCGCAAGGATGAGCCTTTAATTCCGGTCGGTTAGCCCGATCCTGTTCTCCTGGTTTCTTATTTTTCTTCCAAAAATGCACATCCCAGTCGAGAATGATCGGAGGGCCATCAGGGTCAGCACGGAGTCGACATCCCCTTGCAGGGCCTCTCTCGGAAACAGGTTCCCGAGAGGACACTGGTCCCTGAAGGTTGTGTCACGAGAAGGCTTGTGGTAGCGTCAAGCCCTTATTGCTCCGTGAATGCCCATGATGGGATTTGGGTCAATTGCGAGAGACCGATGCGCATTCGGGCTTTTTCATGGTTCATGGTCTTGCGAGGAGCCATTGCGCTCGCCCTGTTACTGGTGTGCGAGACCTCCCTGCCGCCTATCGCCAACGGAGAAACCGCGCCGCCCTCCCCCGGTCGAGTCAGTCTTGACTTCAATGAAGTGGAACTGCCCGTCTTCGTGCGGTTTATCAGCGAACTGACGGGGAAGAACTTCGTTCTCGACGATAATGTGAAGAAGGCCGGCGGAAAGATCACCGTCTTTTCCCCGACCAAGGTCAACCAGGAGCAGGCCTATAACCTCTTTGTTTCGGCGCTGGAAGTGAGTCGGTTGGCGGTCGTTCCGAAAGGCTCCGTCTATCAGATCGTCCCGATGGGGGAATTGCCGCCGGAACGAGGGGTCTTCGTGTACAAGTTGAAGCATGCGAACGCGACGGACCTTGCCGCCGTGTTGACGAATCTGGTGGCCCGGTCTCAAACGGTAGCCCAGATCACACCGGGCACCCGACCACCCATCAGGCCGCTGACGGAATTTGAGGCGCCGGTTCAAGTCTTCGCGGACAAGGCGACCAATGCCATAATCATTAGTTCGACCAAAGCCGCCTACAGCAAGTTGCAGGCTGTCATCCGCGATTTGGATACCCGCCGCAAACAAGTCTTTGTCGAGGCCGTGATCCTTGAGGTCCAGGTCGACCGTCTCAAGCAGATCGGAACCGATCCTGTCCAGTTGATCGGCGTCGGAAAAAGTGGAAACGTCCAGGGTATCGTCGGAGTCAATACGGCCCCCGAAAACCTTTCCACTATCGCGCAAACCATCCTCGGCCTGGGCGCCGACGCATCGACCGGGGGAGCCTTGTCGGTACTGAACACCGTCAACGTTCGGGCGTTCCTGCAGTTGCTCATGAACCTCACCGACACGAACATTCTTTCCACGCCGCAGGTCCTGGCCGCGGATAATCAAAAGGCCAAAATTGTGGTCGGAGAAAATCGGCCCTTCCCCACAGGGCAAGCACAAGGCATCACAGGCGGTACCCTCGTCACGATCGAGCGCAAAGACGTCGGCGTCACGTTGGAGTTGACTCCCCAGGTGCTCGAAGACGACATGATCCGTTTGGAGATCAAGCAGGAGATCACGGCCATTGCTGAGAACGTCGCCCAGACTATTGGAAGCGGCACCTCGAGCGTACCCGTCGGACCCACCACCACCAAACGCTCGATGGAAACAACGACGGTGGCCAAAGATCAGCAAACACTGGTGGTCGGAGGATTGGTACGGGACAATATCGTCATCAGCGAGCGCAAGATTCCGATGCTCGGCGATATTCCCTATTTGGGCTGGCTGTTCAAATTTCAGGGCCGCGCGACCGAAAAACTCAACTTGCTGGTCTTTCTGACGCCGACCCTCGTCAGGGACGACGTCGACGTGGTCGATCTGAATGCGAGGAAGGCGACAGAGCTCAGCACATTCCAGCGCGAGAACCGGATCGAGGAACCCACGAGATTGAAACAGGAAGTTCTGGAGAAACTCGAACGTCAGGGCATACCGACTCGACCGCTCCCCCCATCCTCCACCAGCCCATCCGGAAGCGCCGCGCCGGCGGCGAGACCGGAGTGATGCGCACAGGTCTGCAATTCCGCACGTGAGTCTTCCCCAGTTTCCCGAGCTTTCGATCAACAGGGAACCAGGAACATGCCCCTCTCGCAGTCTATCCGCTGACACGCCTTGATTAGACTCTTGAGAAGAGGTAGCTTCCTTCGTTCCATGCGGAAGCAGGAGAAAGAGGTGATGCGGCTATTTCTCCTCTGGATCGTCGCGATGCTCTTCTGGCCCCAGAACCCCTCAGCATGGGAAAGTCTCGGTCATGAAGTGATTGCCGATGCCGCGCAAGAGCATCTCTCGCCTGAGACGACGAAGACCATCGCACAGATCCTCGGCCATGGCACGACGCTCCCCCCACATGCCTTGGCAAAAGCCTCGACATGGCCGGATCAGATCCGGGATCTCCAACGACACGGGGTCGCTGCGTCCAAACTGACCGAGCACGAGTTGAAAGAAGCTCAGGCGTTCAATACAGCCTTTCCCGACCATGCCCAGTGGCATTTCGTGAATCTGCCGCTGGGAAGTGCGCACTATCCCGACGACGCGGATCTCGACGATCTCCTCACACCGTTTACAAATCCTCATGACATCGTGCAGATGCTCAATGTGTGCATTGAAACGCTCGAAACCGTCGGCGACGTAACCCCCTGGACAAAGGCCCAGGCGCTTCGGTGGCTCATTCATCTCGTAGGGGACGTCCATCAGCCCCTGCATGTCACAACTGGTTACTATCGGACCACGCACCAGGATCTGCCGAATCCGGTCCTGATTGAACATCCTCACGATGCCGGTCAGGTTGGCGTACTGGGCGATCGCGGCGGGAACGATTTGCTATTCAGTGACTCAGCGAGGGATAACCTGCATGCGTTGTGGGATAGCTGCCTCGTCAAAGCCTTGGCCGGGATACGTGCGTGTGGAAAGACGCCCGCCCCTGAGGACGTCGCACGACTCGGTTACCTCATTGCCCAACGCATGACGCTGGCCTCCGCGTCGGACTATCGTTCATCGGGTGAGCATTTCAGCTGGGGAGCGCACTGGGCAACGGATTCACTCAAAACGGCACGCGCGTCGAAGGCCTATGAGTTTGTCCGGCGAAATGGGATTGTGCGGGATAGTCAACGCGCAGACGCGTCGATCCGTATGACGATTGACGCTCCCCCCACGAAAGCCGAATACAGCACGAGCCATGAGCCCGTCGTCGCGGCACAATTGACGAAGGCAGCCGTTCGACTCGCCGACCTGTTGAATCACCTGGCCTGGAAACCATAGGACGACCCTCGATGGCCTATGAACACGAGGCCAGCAGCTTGCGCAAGATCAAAGCGGTTAGATGCCGCTGACGCTGCGGAAGAGCATAGCTGTCTACGCGCTGGAGGAATGCAGACACAGCCTTGGTACAGCGCATGTTCATCATCGATTGGCTTGAATGGACGCGTAATTGGTCGTCGCTCAGTGTACCGGATGTACTCGGTTACTTGCTTTCTCAGTTCGAGCGCCCATTGTTTTCGGATGGATGCAAGACAGAGAACCAAGGGTTCAAGTCCACAGCCGCGTCGAATAGCGACATGGACGACCGATCCATGCCACTTGTAGCCTGCCGAGTCAGGTCATGAGCAAAATATTCGGCATGGTAGATGTAAGCATTTGAAGCAGAAGGATGCCCCTTTCCCCAAGCAATGGCAACTGCCTGGAACTTGGATAAACCTCCTAAAAAGAGATTCGAGAAACAGTCCAAACAAGCTATATACGACGGAGCTTGTGTGCACATCTGGGCTTCCTAGACTTATTGATTGAGGGATCGGATGCCTACAACAAGATGAGACTCGAATCAGTACGCATTAAGAATCTCCGATCCTTTGCCGATGTCACCGTCCCTTTCAATGACTACACTTGCCTAGTGGGGCCAAATGGCTCTGGCAAATCGACCATCTTGTGCGCCCTCAACGTCTTTTTTCGTGAAACCGAGAACTCCGGCACTGACCTGAGTCAGCTCGATCGTGAGGATTTTCATCAAAAGAATACCGCTGAACCAATAGAGATTACTGTCACATTCACAGACTTACGCCCTGAAGCCCAGCAGGACTTTTCCAATTACTATCGTCAGGGAAAGCTCATCATTTCCGCAGTTGCTACTTTCAATGATGCCACCGGAAAAGCCGAGGTTAGACAGTACGGCCAGCGGCTCGCCATGCCGGGGTTCAAAGAATTTTTCCGAGCCGTTGGTGATAACAAGAAGGTCTCTGAACTAAAGACTCTTTATACTGAGATCCAGAAACACTTTGGCGATCTTCCAACCCCAGGCACGAAGGACGCCATGATCGAGGCTCTCCGCAAGTATGAAACCGATCACCCCGATCAATGCGAATTGATCGCGAGCGAAGATCAGTTTTATGGGGTCTCCAAGGGTGCTAACCGTCTTGCACAATACATTCAGTGGGTTTACGTCCCCGCAGTCAAAGATGCAGCCACGGAACAGCTTGAGGCCAGAGACACAGCCCTCGGCAAACTGCTGGCGCGTACCGTTCGGGCGAAGACAAATTTTGAAGAGGCCGTCAAAGCTCTTCGCACTGGGATGCAGGAACAATATCAACAGCTTCTCGATAAGAATCAGGAGGTTTTGAAGGAACTCTCAGATTCACTCCAGATCCGCTTAACCGAGTGGGCACACCCAGAAGCCACTTTGAAGCTTGAGTGGCGTCAAGATCCTGATAAATCTGTGCGGGTCGAAGAGCCATTAGCAAGAATCATCGCAGGAGAGGGCAATTTCGAGGGTGAACTCCCCAGATTCGGGCATGGCCTTCAGAGGTCCTACCTCCTTGCTTTGTTGCATGAACTCGCTAGTAGCGATGACAAGGCCACTCCGCGGCTTATTTTAGGGTGCGAAGAACCTGAGCTCTATCAACATCCCCCTCAGGCCAGACATCTAGCCACCGTCCTCCAAGACCTCAGTAAAGCCAACTCACAGGTTATTGTTTCGACCCATAGTCCATTATTCGTCTCCGGCGAGGGATTTGAAGATGTCCGCATGGTCAGAAAAGATGCCATTCTAAAGCACTCGACAGTCACATATATGTCCTACAAAGACATAGCCGATGCCGTTGCAGCCGCCACGGGAGAACCGCCCAGTAAACCTCAGGGTGTTCTGGCAAAGATCCACCAAGCATTACAGCCTTCGCTCAATGAGATGTTTTTCACCTCCCGTCTCGTATTGGTCGAGGGTCTTGAAGATGTTGCTTATCTGAGTTCCTACCTTCATCTCCTCAATAAATGGGACCAGTACCGACGCAGCGGTTGTCATATTGTCCCCGTGAATGGCAAGAGTGAGATGTTACGCCCGGTGGTGATTGCCAAACGGATCGGCACTCCAACCTTCGTTGTCTTTGATTCAGATGCCGATGAGCCGGATCCAGGCAAGAGGGCAAAACATGAGAAAGATAACAAAGCCCTGCTTGCGCTTCTAGGCAAGGCAAACGAAAACCCATTACCCACAACCAGCTTGTGGGGCCCTGGGTTTGTCATGTGGCGATCAAATATTGGCTCGCTTGTTAGAGCAGAAATTGGTGCAGCTGAGTGGAGTGCCTTTCAAGCAGAAGCTGACAAGCAGTACGGCCATGCTGGCGGACTTCGGAAAAATACACTGCATATCGGGTTTTGTCTTGCCCAAGCTTGGGAATCAGGCAAAAGGTCGCCGAGTCTCGAACGCCTGTGTAATGAGATTTTGAATCCAGCCGTCAGTGTACAGTGACAACCGTGTTTCCGGGGAAATGGCCAACTGAGAAGACACAATATGCGGGTCATCCACACTTCCGATTGGCATCTTGGCCAGGAACTGCATGGTTTCGACCGTCGCGTCGAACATGACTCGTTTCTCGACTGGCTAGCCAACCAACTGATCGAACAAAAGGCTGACGCACTCATCATCACGGGCGACGTTTACGACACAGTCAATCCGCCTATCCCCGCTCAACAGCGCCTGTATCGATTCTTACGGCGAGTAATAACCGAAAGTCCTCACCTTCAAATAGTGCTCATCGGCGGCAATCATGATTCAGCTGCACGACTTGAGCTGCCGAAACACCTTCTTGATGCTAGCCGAGTCCACCTCATCGGGGGAATGCCTCGGCATAATAGTCAACCGGTTGTAGGACAGACCCTGCTTGAACTACGGGACGCGACCGGAACGCCCCGAGCTGTGTGCGCTGCCGTCCCCTACCTCCGCCCCGGAGATCTTCCCACAGTCGCCAGTGGTGAACGCCCCCTTCACGCTCTCTACCAGCAAGTTATTGAGGCTGGGCACGTCATGCATGAAGGTCTTCCATTGATCGTCACAGGCCACTTACACATGAGCGGCGGAGCAGTGTCGGAACTGAGCGAACGACGAATCGTCATAGGAGGCGAGGAGGCGGTTTCCTCTGATCTTTTCCCAGCAAGTGTCTCCTATGTCGCTTTAGGCCATCTCCACAAACCACAGTCTGTCTCAGGTCACACGATCATCCGCTATGCCGGATCGCCCTTTCCTATGTCGGTCGCGGAGAGGAACTATCAACACAGTATCGTCGTGATCGATTTCGATACGACGGCTGACCTCACAATAGATTTGGTGCAGACCCCAAGACCCGTCGCCTTCCTTCGGATTCCGGAAGTTGGCGCAGCGCCACTCGACCAAGTCGAGGATGAATTACGCAACCTCGAGATCGACGATCCTGGGCAGGATCGTCGACCATTCCTGGAGGTCGCGGTTCGGCTCGATGGAGCTGAGCCAGAGCTTCGGTCACGTATCGAAGCTGCCTTGGAGGGGAAGCCTGTCCGACTCACCCGCATCATTCGCCAGACCGAAGGACAGGGAGGCACATTAGCCGACAACGTGGAAGGAGATACAGAGCTCGACGCGCTGGAGCCTGCCCACGTCTTCGCTCGTCGACATGTTGAGGAATACGGAGTCGAGCCGGCGGCGGAACTCAAAAGCGCCTTTGACGAAGTGCTGACGAGCATCTCATCGTCGGAGAACGATCAGACAGGCGCGACATGAGAATCCTTGCGATCCGAGGCGAAAACCTTGCCAGCCTCTCCGACCCATTCGAAGTCGACTTCGAGGCAGAGCCAATCCGCAGCTCTGGCATCTTCGTGATTACTGGGCCAACCGGCGCTGGGAAGACAACCCTGCTGGATGCGCTTTGCCTTGCACTGTTTGACCGGCTCCCTCGCATGGATACAGCAGAGAGTGGAGCATCAATTGGACGGATCGAAGGCGATCTTTCGCAGCAGCTCAAATATGATGACGTACGCGGGATTCTTCGTCATGGCGCCGGCACGGGCTATGCGGAGGTAGACTTTGTCGCACAGGATGGACAGCGGTACCGATCTCGTTGGGAAGTGAATCGTGCGCGGGGCAAAGCCAATGGGAAACTTCAGGGTCAGAAGATCACGCTCACGGAGATCAAGTCCGGCGCAATTATCGGTGACAAGAAGACTGATGCGCTTCAGCAGATTCAAAAGCGAATCGGGCTCAGCTTCGATCAATTTCGACGATCAGTCCTTCTAGCCCAGGGCGACTTTGACACTTTCATAAAGGCCGGCTCAAAAGACAGAGCCGAACTCCTCGAAAAGATCACAGGGACCCAGATTTACTCTGATATCTCGCGGGCCGCATTCGCCCGAGCCAAACAGGAGCGGGAAGCGCTACGAGACCTTGAAACCCAACTCGGTGAGCATCAGCCACTTGGGGATGAAGCAAGAACTGCGGCAGAGCTACGCCTCAAGGAAACTAGGACTGAACGAGACCGTATCGAGGCAGCCCGAGTCACTCTCAGGAAATGGGAGGATTGGCACGAGGTTAAATCTCGACTCGACACACGTGTTGTGGAAGGGAATGCGGCGCTGACGCAAGCCTTGGCGTTAGATCACAATGCTGAGAGTGATCGGGCCACACTCGCAATGGCAAAGAAGGCATTTGCCCTGCGTGCCGAGATCGAGACAGCAACGGCCACCGGAAGGCGGCTGGCAGACGCAGGGAAAGCATTCGCCGAGGCACAGGAAGGTGAACGTACAGCGCTAGAGAAGCGCGATAAAGCAGTTTCGGCGAGCAACGCTGCCAAGGGTGAACGCGACAAAGAACGAGCCGCCTATGATGCGATAGGCCCTGAGCTCGATAAAGCGCAACGGCTCGACGCCCTGATTGAATTAGCCAAGGTTGATTTGGCAGATCTAGCAGACTTCCTAAGAAAGAGCTTCAAGGAGAAAGACACCGCGCACGATGCCGTTACAGAGGTCGAGCGTACACTCAGGGCGACACGAGACCAGCGTGAAAATGATGGCCGTTGGCTCGAAGAACACAAATCAATCGAGGCACTTTCGGTACGAATGAAAGATGTCGAGAGGGATCTATCCGAGCGGCTCACTCTGACATCTAACATTACATCAACCGAGTCAATGATTCGGCAGCTTGCTCTCGATGTGGAAGTTGCCAGAACATCCCGCCGGGAAAAGGAAAGTGTGGTCGCGGCCCTCCAGGAACAAGACCGTAAACTAGACGAGCAGATTGCCACCCTCCGACAAATTGCTGGCGCAATCGATGCCTCTGCGGTTGAAGCCAGACGCGATAAGCTTATGCAGGTTCAGGCTGCGTTGGATAATGCGCAGCACGCTTCAGAAGATGCCCGGAAGGCCCATGGGGCAATCATTACGGCAAACGATGAGGCAGCCAAGCAGGAAACTCTCATCCATCGCGCTTCCGGGGTCATGACTCAGATAGATGCCGAGTTACCCACGGACCTTGCACGTATGGAAGAAGCCCGGCGCAGCCTTGCTCTTTCCGAAGCGGCGGGAACGGAGGCAGCAGAGCATCTTCGACTCAAACTGGAAGAGGGACAACCATGTCCAGTCTGCGGAGCAACGGAACACCCCGTCGCCGACGTTGATCGACTCCTTAAGGCTCGAGTACTGGCCGATCATAGTCGCGTCGCCGAGTTGGAAACGAAGGTGTCATCCGCTCAGGCTAACCGTACCCGCTCAGAGACACAGATCGCTGCGGCAAAGGATGCACTAGAAGGAGTCCTGCGGCGGAGATCGACTCAAGAGAAAGAATTGCGGGTTGCACTCGACAAATGGCAGGCATCAGTTGCTTCTGCATCGACCTATTGTGGCGAGATTGGAGTTTCCGTCCCAACCTTCCCCGAGGATGCCATTGGCGCAGAAAGTGTAGCGGCCATCAACTCCGCTCGAGGGACAGTGGAGAAGCTGCTGAGTGATGCCAGGGAGATCATTAAGCGTGCGTCCGACGCTGAAGCTCAAATCCGAACAGTCTCCGATGATCGTGAGAACGTTCGCGCTCGCCTATTAACCGCAAATGCAGACATTGTGAAGCTCACGGATGAAGAACATGACAAAGTCAGTAAGGCGGGGATGCTCCAAGCGACTCTTCAAGGAACGAAGCAGAATCTAGTCTCCCTCTATTCCCGTCTCGACACAGCGCTCGCCCTGGTGTTTCCCAACTGGCAGAATCAAATTACCAGCACCGATGAACCATTCGTAGAGATCTGCAGCAATCTTGTCAACGACTGGCATATATGTCGTAGACGGCATGAGATGACCGCTGCCGATATTTCCCGCGTTGAGGCAGATCTGGAGGGAAAGCGGGCAACGCTCAAGGGGCTGGAGACCGCCATCGAGGAAACCCAGAAACGACATGCAGACAAGAAAGATGAGCTCAACGGGCACAATAGTGAGCGCATCCTGGTTATCAAAGGACGGCCCGTCGGAGAGGTTCGGACTGAATACAGAAAGCGGTCGGAAGCCACAGAAAAACTCTGGAACGAAGCCGAGCATAAGAAATCCATGGCCGAGCAGATTGCTGCTGGGATGTCGTCAAATGCCCTTGCCGCTCGTAAGACCGCTGAGGCAGCAAGAATCGACCATGAATCGGCAGAGGCTTTGCTCACAGAAAAGCTCCTGGCCAATAACATCAGTAGGTCGCAAGCCGAATCCGCAATCACCAAAGGTGAGGCATGGGTTGTAGCGGAACAGGTTCGTCTCGATACCCTTCGAGAAGCCGTCGCGGCCGCAAGGGCAACTCTCCTTGAGAGACAACAGTCTGCTAAGGAGCACGAAGCCGCTGATCACCCGACACAAACTCGAGAAGAAATCGCCACGGCCCTCAAGGAGATAGAGGCGCAGCACACCAAGGCATCAGAGGCATATGTCGAAGCAAGCTCGGTTCTCCTGAGTGACGACCAAGCGCGTTCAAGAACAGGGAAAATCAAAGCCGCTCTTCATGAGCGACAACAGCAGGCACGTGTATGGGGACAGCTTGACGATCTCATCGGTTCAGCTGACGGCACCAAGTTTCGGCGATTCGCTCAATCTCTGACATTAAATCATCTCATTCGTTTGGCGAACCAGCACCTGAATAATTTACACCCTCGATATGAGCTACAACGAGCACCAGGCAGCGATCTTGTACTACAGGTCATCGATCGCAACATGGCTGATGAGGTCCGCGGTGTTCATAACCTTTCGGGCGGTGAAAGATTTCTGGTTAGCCTTTCTCTAGCACTCGGGCTCGCCAGCATGTCGTCGAATCGCGGGATTAAGGTTGAGAGCTTGTTTATCGACGAAGGATTTGGTGCACTCGATAGCAATAGCCTGGCAATGGCGGTCTCTGTCCTAGAACAACTTCAAGCAACAGGTCGCCAAGTCGGTGTGATTAGCCATGTCGAGGAGATGAAAGAACGAATCGCTGTAAAGGTGGAGGTGACCCCGGTCGGCAGCGGCAGAAGCACCATCCAAGTTGTAACCGCCTGATCGTTTTGTTTCCGTGCGTAAGACCTGTAGCGGCTATAAGTGGCCAAAAAATCATCCGAATGTTAGCCATGATAGTTGACTCGATACCAGTGCAAGAAAGTAAGAGCGGGTCAAAAATGGTGAGAATGGTTATGAGAAGAAGGTTTGGGGTGGATGACGGGTTTCGAACCCGCGACCTCCGGATCCACAATCCGGCGCTCTAACCAACTGAGCTACATCCACCGTACGGGGCGGCACAGGCACGGACTTTCAACGGCGGCACGGGATCTTAACAAAGACGGACAAAATCCCGCAACCGACCCTTTAGCTTCGCCGATCGAATGCGGCCTGCATCTCGGCCAGGATGGCGCTTGCTGCAGCGGCGGGATCCGATGCCGCTCTGATCGGCCGGCCGACCACCAGGTAGTCGGCCCCGGCATCGATAGCCTGGGATGGAGTCGTGGCGCGGGCATGGTCGTCGGTGTCTTTACCTGCCGGACGGACACCCGGTGTCACGATCAGAAACCGTGGCCCCACCTTCGGACGGAGTACGCCTGGTTCCTCTCCCGACGCGACGACTCCGTCGCAACCCATTTCGGAAGCGAGCAGCGCCCGGGCCGTCACCAGGTCCTGAACTGAATGTTGGATTCCCATCTCCCTCAAATCATGGCTGTCAAAATTGGTCAGCACCGTGACGGCCAGGAGCTTGAGACTCGAATCGCCCCGTCCCTTCACCGCGGCGGCCAGGGCCTTCCGATTGGCATGGATGGTCAAAAAGTCGACTCCCATGGCAGCCACTCGTTCGGTCGCCCGACGAACCGTCTCTTCGATGTCGAGGAACTTGAGATCGAGGAAGACGCGTTTCCCCCGCTCAATCAGCCGCTGCACCATGGTCGGACCGGCCGCCGTATAGAGTTCCAATCCGACCTTGACGAAGGTGATCTGGTGCTGAACTTGGTCCATGAGCCGCTCAGCCTCGGCCGCCGACGGTACGTCAAGCGCCAGGATCAGTCTGTCATGTGCAAGGATTTTCGACATGGGTTCCTCTCTACGCTCAATGCGCGCTCTTGACCATGCGGCGAGTCTTATGGTACAAACCCTTCTTTTTTAAAAGGAGAGTACGTTATGCCGGTGATCCACAAGTCAACCATTCGTCGAGCACGGCAGTCCGAAAAACGGCGGGCGCGGAACCACGCCGCTCTGAGCGTCGTGAAGGGACTCGTCAAGAAAGTCCAGACCGCCGTGGCCGAGAACAAGGCTGAAGATGCCAAGACCTCCTTGCGGGCAGCCGAAGCAGCCCTCAGCAAGGCGGTGACCAAAGGTATCTTGAAAGCGAATACCGCCTCCCGACGGATTTCACGCCTCACGATCCGCGTCAACGCCCTGGGCGCGCCCCGCGCGTAACCGTTCGCACGTTTGGAACCGGTTTTGTGCGGCTTCGCTGCACAGATGCGACCGGTTCTCGCATCGAAGCGGTTGGCTGCGCGTCCCGCTGCTCCCGGTTACACAGCTCGAACATCAGCTGATCCAGGATCCGCTCCGGTCGTCCTGCACTACCGCCCTTGAGCGCATTGTCCGCTTGCTGGAATCGCCGAAACGCCTCGGTGAGATGCCGCTCTGAAAATCGATCGAGAAAGGCACGGACGCTTGACGGATCCATCCGGAACATCCTTGCCACTTCTCCCTGTCGTCCCCCTTGGCCCATGAGGTCTTTGGCTTTCCAGAGACGGCGGTACTGCCAGACCAGCGCACCAAGGATCTTGAGCGGGGCCTCTCCCGATTCCATGTTCCTCGCCATGATGGCCAACACGCGACCCCGATCTCCGGCACCGATTGCCGCGGTGAGATCAAACACCGACGCGCCAGGTTCTGTGCCCCGCATGACGGCCACATCCGTCGCGGTCACCGAACGGTTCGCGGGCACATACGAAGCCAGTTTTTCCAGTTCCCGGCGGGCGGCGTAGAGCGATCCCGCACACGACTCCTTGAGAAGCCCTACCGCCCCATCGTCCAGCTTGACGCCGAGCCCCGCCGCCTCGCTCTTGAGCCACGGCATGTACTGCGACTCTTTGGGAGGCGAACAATCGACAATGACGGCGCGCTTCATCAACGTCTGCGTGAATTTCAACCGGCGGTCCAGTTTGGGCCCCGCAAAGACGAGGGTCGTGGAATCATTCGGGCTCTCCAGATAGGGAAGCAGGGCTTCGGCCTCCTTAGCCGGCAGCTTGTCGGCCCCTTTCACGACGACCAACCGGCGGGACGCGAACACCGCGGATTCGGAGGCGCAGGCGATAATCTCCGCCCCTTCCGCTTCGTCTCCATGAAACTGACTGCTGTTGAATGCGTCGCCTTGCTCACCAACGACCGCCGCCTTCAGACATGCCACAGCCTCATCCCTCAGCAAGTCCTCCTCTCCGACCACCGCGTAGATTGAGGCAGGCTCCGCCTGCTGCAGATGCGACGGAACCTGGGCCGGCAAAAGCGATGGTGGCATGGCGGTGTACTCTTACGGCGCTTTCGATTCGAGTTTGGAATTCGGCTTGGCCAGCTGTCCCGATTCGAGCTGAAGCAAGAAGCGCGACGCCAAATCCTCGGCCACAAACTTGCCCGCCTGTTCGAGGGACCGGTTTTGAAGCACGCGATTGAACTGGAGATCCGTGGTGATGAAGAATTCCGAAGCCCCCTTGGCGACTTGCATCCAGACGACACGCTTCGTTCTCGTTTCTTCAACCTTGACGGCAATCACTACCTCCGTTCGGCTTTCAAACGTGGTCGTCTGGTCGAAGCTCAGCGTCGGAACGACGACCGAGAGGATTTGTCCCGACAGCACGAGGTCCGCGGCCTCCGAATCCGAAACGACCTGCGCCCCGCTTCCTGACGCAAACTCATGCCTGAGGTAATTGGTATACCGCGACTCTAAATTCGGCTCGAAGCTCTTGTTCTCCAATGTCCGGATGACCATGCGAGGCGGTGGGGTCGAGGATGCAGTGGCCGGAGAGCCGCCGATCGTGGGACCGGGACCTTCCACCCGGAACTGGTATCCACAGGCAACCGGCAGCACGGCCATCGATAGGGCCAGACCGGTGCACAGCATGAACGATTGGGTGACGGAGACGCGAGCCGGGCTGCGCCGTGAGGCGCGGGCAGATGCTTCTGCGGGCGTGCGGTTCATCAGACGACGAAATTGATCAACTTTTTCTCGACGTACACGACTTTTTTCAGTTCCTTCCCGTTCAGCCATTCGGCCGCTCGGGCTCTGGCCAAGCCTTCGACTTCATCGCGCGTGGAGTCGAGGGACACCTCGATCTTGCCGCGAAGCTTGCCGTTGATCTGAATCGGAATCGTCACCGTGTCGCTGACGATGAGCGCCGGATCGAAGGTCGGCCACGCCTGTTGCGAAACACTCGGCGGATGACCGAGCAGCGCCCACAGTTCCTCGGCCAGATGAGGGGCAAACGGAGAGAGCAACAAGATGAACGGCTCGATCACGGCTCGAGGCCGCCGCTCGGCCTTCGTCATCTCGTTGGTGAAGACCATCATCTGCGAGATCGCCGTATTGAATCGGAGGGCTTCGATATCGTCGGTCACCTTCTTGATCGTCTGATGCAATACCCGTTGCTGCTCCATACCGGGAGGATCGTCGGTAATCGCTCCGGAAACCCGCCCCTCTTCGGTGATCATGAGTCGCCAGACTCGTTCGAGAAAGCGTGTCACCCCTTCCACGCCTCTGGTACTCCAGGGCTTCATCGCTTCGAGCGGCCCCATGAACATTTCGTAGAGGCGCACCGCATCGGCCCCGAACTGGTCCATCATGTCATCCGGATTCACGACGTTGCCGCGGGATTTGGACATCTTCTGATTGTCTTCTCCGAGGACGATGCCCTGATGGACCAGTTTCTTGAACGGTTCCGGCGTGCCGACGACGCCGATGTCGTACAGGACCTTATGCCAGAAGCGGGCATACAGGAGGTGCAGGACGGCATGCTCGCTGCCGCCGACATAGAGGTCAACGGGCATCCAATACCGCTCTTTGGCCGGATCCACGAGGTGCTTCTCGTTGTCCGGGTCGATGAACCGCAGGTAGTACCAGCAGGATCCTGCCCATTGCGGCATGGTGTTGGTTTCCCGCCTGGCCGGCTTGCCGCTCGTCGGATCGGCGGTGTCGAGCCAACTCTCCAGATTGGCCAACGGGCTTTCCCCCGTCCCCGACGGCTTGAAATTCTTCGTTTCTGGCAGTCGCAGCGGCAGCTGTTCTTCGGGAATCGGCTGCGGCGTGCCGTCTACCCACAGAATCGGGAAGGGCTCGCCCCAGTAGCGTTGGCGGGCAAAGAGCCAGTCCCGCAGCTTGTAGTTGACCGTCTTCCGGCCTTGACCGCGCGATTCCAGCCACGCGGTGATCTTCGGGATGGCCTCAACCGGCGACAGTCCGTCGATCGAACACGAACCGTCCGGTGCGGTCGAGTTGACGACCCGCCCGACCTCGGTGTCGACATACGCCGCGCGCTCGACGTTTCCGCCGGCAATGACTTCACGAATCGGGAGTTCATAGGTCTTGGCAAACGCCCAGTCGCGCGCGTCATGGCCCGGCACGGCCATGATCGCTCCTGTTCCGTAGCTCATCAGGACATAGTCCGCGATCCAAATCGGCACCGCCTCCCCGTTGACCGGATTGACGGCGTGACTTCCGGTGAAGACACCGGTCTTGTCCTTCTGCAGATCCTGGCGCTGCAAGTCGCTTTTCTTGGCCGCGGCCTCCCGATAGAGAGCGACCTCGTCCCGCCGTTCCGCGGTCGTCACGGCCCCGGCCAGGGGATGCTCCGGAGAGAGAACCAAGTAGGTGGCTCCGAACAGCGTGTCAGGTCTGGTGGTGAACACGCGAATAGCCGCGTTTGCGTTGGCCAGACGGAATTCCACTTCCGCGCCGATCGAACGACCGATCCAGTTCTTCTGCATTTCAAGCGTGCTGGCCGGCCATTCCACCAGTCGAAGATCGTCGAGCAATCGATCGGCATAGGCGGTGATCTTCAGCATCCATTGACGCATGGGTCGCCGCACGACCTCGAATCCTCCGACCTCGCTTTTTCCGTCGACAATTTCCTCGTTTGCCAGAACCGTACCGAGAGCGGGACACCAATTGACCGGGACTTCCGCCACGTAGGCGAGTCCGCGCTTGAACAATTGCAGGAAAATCCACTGTGTCCAACGGTAGTAGTCCGGGTCGGTCGTGCTGAGTTCGCGCTCCCAATCGTACGAAAGCCCGATCCGCTTCATCTGCCGCTTGAACGTCGCGATGTTCTCGGCCGTCGTGATGGCGGGATGGATGCCCGTCTTGACGGCATATTGTTCGGCCGGCAAGCCGAACGCGTCCCACCCCATCGGATGCAGCACATTGAATCCCCGCATCCGCTTGTAGCGGGAGACGATGTCGGTCGCCGTGTAGCCTTCGAGATGGCCGACGTGGAGGCCTGATCCCGAGGGATAGGGGAACATATCCAAACAGTAGTATTTCGGTTTGGACGGGTCATCCGTGGCGCGAAAGGGTCGATGCGCCTCCCAATAGGCCTGCCACTTCGCCTCAATCGCGTGATGATCGTACGTCTTGCTCATGTGCGTTGGGTAAACGGCTGCTGGAGACCACAATCAAAGAGGAGGACTCTAACATAGACCAGCCGGAGCAACAAGAATCTTGGGGAACGCGAGGGAGCGGGAGCGCGCGAGAATCGGATCGAGAGGCCCGGCGGGTCGTTTAGAAGTGGTAGCCGACGCCGAAGACGAAATGATTCAGCGTAGCCACCGAATTGATGCCGTAGTGATTGATATCG
This sequence comes from Nitrospira sp., assembly GCA_047150005.1. Classification (GTDB taxonomy): domain Bacteria; phylum Nitrospirota; class Nitrospiria; order Nitrospirales; family Nitrospiraceae; genus Nitrospira_C. The sequence continues at coordinate 1,360,420 of AP038806.1, forward strand.
GCCTGACCGGGTCAGTGTTCCAGCTTCCTCACAGACTAGCCTCCTGAGGATGCGCAGGTTATTCTTCGTTCGAAGTGGACCGCCGTAGGGAGGGGGGAATGGGACTGTACTCGGCGTACGTCTTTCCGCGCCTCATGGACTGGCTGATGCGCGGCAAGGAGTTTCAGCGCCTCAGAAGCTCACTCTTAACCGTCGTCCGCGGGAACGTCCTGGAGATCGGGTTTGGTTCGGGCCTCAATTTGACTCATTACCCGTCCGCCGTTCGACGCCTGACGGCCGCAGACCCGGCTCGCTTTCTGCCTCATGTCGTGGCTCGACGAATGGCTGCAGTCCCCTTCCCCGTCGAGATCCACCACCGGGCTGCGGAGGCATTGCCGTTTGCCGATCACCAATTCGACTGGGTGGTCAGCACCTGGACGTTGTGCAGTATCGCGGATCCGCTCCAGGCTCTGGCGGAGGTTCGACGGGTGCTCAAGCCCGGCGGACGATTCATCTTTCTGGAACACGGGCGATGCCAAGACGAGCGTATCGCAGCCTGGCAAGACCGGCTCAACCCGATCCAGAACGTCCTTGGATGCGGCTGTCACCTGAACCGCCGGATCGACCGGCTCATCGAGCACAGCGGCTTCCGGCTCATCCAATTGGAGCGATTTCACATGACCGGAGTGCCGAAGCTCGTCGGGGCGATGTACCAAGGCTGGGCCGAGCCGGCGACTCGGTCAGCGGGAGGAGGCCACGGTCCCATTGAGGAGGGACGAAAGATCCTGGACCGACCGAAATGAGGCCGAAAATGCCGGCGGCGATTTCGTGCTGGACCTCGCGCTGTGAAGGAGATGGAGAATGCCGAACTGTCTGGCCGCCGCCAAACAGCGCTCGTCGTCGTCAATGAAGAGGGTCCTGGTCGGATCAAACTTCACCAATTCCAGACAGGCCGGCCAATATTGTGGACGCATCTTCAGATAGCCGACTTCAAACGCGTCGACGATGCGGTCTACCCGACGCTGGAGGCCGGTCTTGGCCGTCTTGATCTCGACGCCCGCCGGATGGGCGTTCGTGAGGACGGTCACTCGTTTCTTTCGATGTCTGACGGCGGACAGGAACGCCGCCGCGCCGGGCAGGAACCCGATCATGTGGTCCAATTCTCGGTGCATGGCCACCACGTCAATACCGACCCGGGACGTCCAGTAATGAAGATCGGTCCAGGCGAGCTCTTCTTCGACCGAGCGGTACATCGCCATTAAACGCGCCCGGGATTCGTCGAGCGACAGCTTCTCGCGTAACGCGTACCGGCGGGGTAACTCTTCTTCGAAAAAGAAATTGTCGAAGTGACGGTCCAGCAGGGTCCCATCCATGTCGACCAGGACGTCGTCGATCTGGGACCAATCGAGTACCGGGGGCACCTCGGCCGATGGAGACGGGTTCATCGGATAGAGTATAGCCGAGGCCGGGGGCGAAAACGACCCAATGGCTCGGTACGCCCGAGGCCGGGGGCTGTTGTCTTTGAGAAAATTCCTATGTTAGGGTCCGAGAGTCCTGCACACAGTCTGGCTCCCATGTCTTCGCACGCCACCTTCAACTCTCTACCGTCACCGATGCCGTTGGTCGCGATCATCGGGCGGCCGAATGTCGGCAAGTCGACGCTGTTCAACCGCATCCTCGGCAGTCGAACCGCCATCGTCGACGATGTCCCCGGTGTGACCCGGGATCGAAACTATGCGGATACCAACTACCGGAACCGTCCTTTTCGGCTGATCGACACCGGCGGACTCGAGCCGGCTGCCTCGGATGGGATGCTGGCCCTCATCAGGCGACAATCCGAACTGGCTATCGCCGAAGCCGACGTGCTGATCCTTCTGATGGACGGACGAGCCGGCTTGACGCCGCAGGACCAGGAGGTCGTCCGGCTCCTGCGCGGCACCACCAAGCCGTTGTTCGTGGCCATCAACAAGATCGACACACCGAAGACCGAAGTCCTGGTCGCGGATTTCTATCAGCTCGGGATCGAGTCGTTGTTCCCGATCTCGGCCGAACACGGAATCGGCGTGGCCGACCTGCTGGATGCCCTGTATCCGTTGCTGTCCGACCAGCAGGACACCGGCGAACAGAGCCCGGTGCCGCGCATCGCGGTGGTGGGGAGACCGAATGTCGGCAAGTCCACGCTCGTCAACGCGGTGTTGGGAGAGGAACGGGTCGTGGTGAGCGACGTTCCCGGCACGACCCGGGATGCCGTCGATTCGCTTGCGACGTACGAGGGACGACGATACCTGTTCACGGATACGGCGGGCATCCGCCGTCGCGGGAAGGTCGATCGTGGGATCGAGGGATACAGCGTGGCCCGTTCGCTGCGGGCCATCGGCCGATCCGATGTCGCGGTCCTGCTGCTCGACGGCGAGGAAGGCATTACCGAACAGGACACCAAGATCGCCGGCCTCGTCATCAGGCAGGGTCGCGCCTGCCTGCTGCTGGTGAACAAGTGGGACTTGCGGGAAGGGGACGCGCAGGCCCGGCAACGGTTCGAGCAGGATCTCAAGCGGCGCTTTCCTTTCCTCACCTGGGCGCCGGTCCTCTTCGGCGCCGCCGTCAAACCCGATTCGTTGCGACGCCTCTTCCCCGCCATCGACGATGTCTATGCCTCGTTCACCCGGCGGATACCAACCGGCGAACTCAATCAACTGCTTCAGACCATTCTCGCCACCCATCCGCTGCCTTCCCGCAAAGGGAAGCCGACGAAGATCACGAAATCGGCCTTCATGACGCAGGTCGCGACGAGACCTCCCGTTTTCGCCCTGTTTGTCGGGCATCCGGAAAACATGACGCCGGCATACCTGCGCTACCTCGAACACCGGCTCCGAAAAGAGCACGGCTTCTCGGGCACCCCTATTCGGCTCCTCGTCCGGAAAAAATAGCGGACAGTTCCGTCCACCGAACGACTGAGTTTGTGCGCGATACCGATCCGACATCGCATCCCTTTTCGTATTGGCCGAGATTCCGGGTGACCAGACCGGTATGCAGGCGGGTTTGACTCTTGCAGATCCCCGATGCCGTTCTTCAATCGGGGGCCGCCATGCCAGAGACCGTACCGCAGTCCTCACGATCCGCCCTCGGTGAAGCCAGCCATCCGGTCCACCATCCCGCATCGGCTCCCATATCTCCGCCGCCCCCCGACCGCTTCGATTCGTACGATTGCGGCGTGATTCTGCTGTCCGCCCCGACCCGCATACTGCACATGAACGGACAAGCCTGCGCGCTGATGGCTCTGTTCGGCGGTGCACACGGCCTGTGGCCGAATCTGGCGCCCGAATCCATGCCCACCATCCTCGTCGAATTCTGCCGCGAGATCGTGGCGGAATTGGAACACCGTGCACAAGGAGGCCGGTGGGAACAGTTCGAGATGCACCGCGTCTGCCACATGATCACCCCGCCGCTCTTGCTCAGGGGATTCGGTATTCCCGTCTCACCCGATCGCGAACCTCGCATGATCCTCCTGTTGCAACCCTACGCCCCCCTCGCCTGAACCCGGGCGCGCGCCGACCGTCCAACAGGTCTTTCGTCTTGACTCCTCTGGATCAGCATGGTTTATTCCACAAGGCTGTGGTTGACGCGAGTCCGGCCGACCGCTCGACGAATCACCCAAGAAATTTATGATCCTTCCTTCGATACGGGCCGCTCGTTTTCGGTGCGGTACCCTCGCGCTGTCTGTGACGCTGGTTTGGGCGGTCCTCGGCCCATGTGTTCCCGCCATCCCTCAGAGCACGGATCAGTCTCCTCCTGATTCCGCGGACACAACGGAGCCGGCCTCCCAGGATTCCGACGAGATCGCAGACCCGTCCATCACGTTACGCGGCTCGGTCTGGCGGACGAAAGCGGGGATCGTGTTCCTTAGGACCCCCATCGGCACGCTGACCCTGAGTTCGAAAACCACGCTGAAGGATCTGAGAGCCTCGCATGAGGTTCGCTTCTGGGTCCACGAACACCACTTGGTCGTGGAGATTCTGAAGAAGAGCGACGGCTCGCGAATTCACCGCTACCTGGCGGGTCCCATGACCCCGGGCTCGGACGCGCCGAACACGCTGCGATGGTGGACGCCGGACGGCGACGAAACGACTCACGTCGGGACGCAGCAAACGCGCCTGGCGGCCTTTCATGAGGGCGATCCGTTGACGGTCGAGGTCGACGATTTCCACACCATCATCGGCGTCCATGACCTGCAATACGATCTCCAGATCAGTCAGACTCCACCGGTCGGTTCCGATGCGCGGGTCTTGTTGTCCGGAACCGTGTTGAAACTCAAATCCAACTTTATTTTTCTCCGCACGCCGGTCGGCGTCGTGATGGTCAACTCCAAGATCGGCGTTCCTCACGTCAAGGTCGGCCAGTCGCTGACCCTCAGGATCGATAGCCAGCAGGTCACGGTCGACCTTGAATCGGGCGCGCCGCCTTTGCGAGACCATCACGTTCCCGCTTCGTCCTCAGCCCCGAACCCGTGAGCGCCGGCATTCATGCGTCGCACGTCACCTTCCAAATCATCCCGCACCTCACGGCAGCCGGATGATTTTGATAAACTGTACCGAGACCATGTGGATTTGGTGTATCGATACGCGCATCGACTCTGCGGCGAAATGGAGTCGGCCAAGGATCTCGTCCAAGAAACCTTTCTCAACGCCTACAGAGGCTTCCGAGGATTTCGCGGCGACGCACGGATCTCGACCTGGCTCTATACGATCGCAACGCGCGCCTGTATGCGCATGCGACGCAAACGCAGGGGGCAACCGGAGCGCGAGCTGTCGCTCGACGAGTTCATTCCGACCTCCGAGGGCGAATTTCATCTGCAGATTCCGGTCGACGGACTGACCCCCGAAGAAGCGCTCGAGAACAAGGAGTTGCGAGAAGCATTGGATCAGGCCATTCAAAAGTTGCCGAGCAAGTACCGCATGACCTTGGTGCTTCGGGACATGGAAGGGCTGAGCGCGAAGGAGGTCGGCACCATCATGGGCGCGAACGAACGGGCAGTGAAATCCCGCCTGCACCGAGCGAGACTGTTCGTCAGGCGCGAATTGAGCGCGCGAGGCCTCACCGAGTCGGCACGAGACTCAGACGCAGGATCACGCGAGTCTGGAGGGTTCCCGGCATGAAGAAATCCAAAACCGGTTCGCGCAGACCTGGCCGGCCGACGCATCGCTCCTCTCACCGCCCCGGTCGCTGCCTGCACATCCTTCGCCAGCTGTCGGCCTACATCGACGACGAGCTCCCCTCCGAGATCTGCCGAGAGCTGCGCCGGCACCTCGGAACGTGCCCGAACTGCGAAGTGTTCGTCGCGTCGCTGCGGGAAACCGTAAGACTGTGCTGTCATCGACCGACACCGCATCTCTCGACCTCCGAACGAGCGAGGCTGCGTCGCGAGATTCTCCAAGCGTCCCGATCGGGATCTCGAGGGTAGATGATGCCGGTGTGGGGAATCGTGTGGGCCCTCATCGGCCTGCTCTCTTGGTCAGAGGCCCGGTCCGCGACGCCGGAAGAGTTGGAGCAGGGGCGCGCGATTTATGAGCGCCATTGCGCCGATTGCCACGGAACGGAAGGCCGCGGCGACGGCAAACTCGCGCCCTCCCTCTCGCCCAGACCTGGCAACTTCGTCTCGGCCCTGATGTCCGCGAAGACGGATCAGGACCTCCTGAAAATCATCGCCAACGGGCGGCCGCGGACCTCCATGGAGGGCTGGAACAACCGCTTGTCCGAGGAAGAACAACGCGCCGCGCTCGCGTACATCCGCTCGCTGGTCCGATTTTCACGCTCTTCAGCCACGCCGCCCCCAACCCGCTAGCCGACGTTCTGACCTCTTTCGGATCAAGAAATCCACGTGGTAAAGTACGCTCTTTGTCCCATGGTGCAACCGTAGGAGTCTTCACCACATGATTCGCCGGCACACGATCGCAGGGAGTTGCGTTGCATTTCTTGGTTCGCTGGTTCTCTCGTGCATGTTCCTGAACGGACCCTCCGCGTCCTTCGCCGCCTCAAAGGCCACAAAGAAGACGCAAGGCGATGGGACCTCTGCTGCGGTGGCGGTCCAGTTCGCCGAGGCGCTGTCGCGCGGCGCGGTCGCCGATGCGGTCAAGCTCGACTTTGCCTGCCAGTTTCGATTGGTGACGGCCAAGGGGGGTGCCCTGAAACCCTATCCGATTCCGACCGATCCATCCTACGAGGCCTGCTGGAACCAGCTCAAAATCGCGCACGAGCCTGCGCTCACGCACTCGGACGTCGGTATGGACATCCTGTGGCCGAGCAACGGTGGACTGGTATTTTTCCGCGAGGAACTCAACCATTATCCGGCGTCTGCCTTCGTCATGGACACCATCGGTCTCTCTCCGCCGGGAAGCGGACTGCATCTTAAGGTCGTTTCGACAAAGCCCCTGCCGAACGCTTCATTCCCGCTTCGGGACAACGCCCCGCTCGTCTCGGTACCGGCGAATCTGGTGACGGTCGAGGTTCGCTACCAGGATCCGATCACCTCGCCCGTGACCAAAGCGCCCGGCAGCTACAAGTGGGCCAACACAGTGAAGCCGGCCAGACGCGCCCTCAAGAGCATCCACACTCAATGGGTCGTGTTGTCGGGACTGAAGAAACACGGCTTTCCCGGGGATGTCGCCGTCGTCAACCTTCTGGTGAAGGATGGAACTCCGGTCGACGGTATCGCTCAGGAGATCGTCCCCTTCGTGACGGTACGGAGCGGGCCGGTCGCGGGATCGCTCCAGTGGTGGAGCCCGGAGGACATGCCGGGATTGTTGGTGGCCTCCGCCGCCCGCGCCGCATCGTTTCCGAATCTGCGTGATCGGGTCGCGCTCCTGAACCGAGTGCTCATCATCGATCCCAATCAGGCTGACGCTCTCACCGTGTTGACCAGAGACTTGTACAGCGTCGTCCTGCGGCAGGCTGTCGCCTTGCACAATTTGACCGTCAAGGATCCGGCCCTCGCCATGGTGGTCAACGAGCACTATTGGAACATTTACGCCCAATCGACGCGCATGGACCTCTCACTGGGCATGGAAATGGGCGGCTTCGACAAGCCCACAACGGCCGACTATCTCTATCGACTCTTGCCGGCCTTGAAGACCTTGGCGCAGGTACGACCCGAGCAGCTCGACAACCGTTTTCGCTGGGGCGCGGCCCTCAGATGGAACAACGATCAGGATCTTTCCATCGAAGTCCTCGAAAAACTCGTCAAGGACGTTCCCGCCGAACGGAAGTCCGGCAAAGCCGAAGCACTGCTGCAGCTCGCCTGGGCGCGCGTGAACAAGGTGGCCTGGAACCGGATCATGGACGATCCCGACGTGCGCGCCGCCTATTTGGACGCGGACCAGGCGTTCGCTCTTGCCGAACTGCCGCTCGACAAGTTTATCGCCGAATACACCAAAGCCTATAGTCTCCTGTTCAGCCCGACCAGGGACAATCGTGAGATGCTCGCACTCCTGACGGAAGCGAGAAAATGGTTCGTCGAGGTGCCGGGCCAGACTCAGGAGATTTGGAATTTCTTCATCGGCGCGGAATCCCTCAAGTCGGTGCTCGATGCGGACCCGGTCTTCCAGCCCCTCTTGGCGTCTGAAGATCCGAAGCACGGATAGCGCCTGTCGCGGTGAGTTTCGCGCGGTTGTTGCCGCATGTTCCGGTTGAGCTCCGACCCAGGTGATCTCCGGTTCCCGCCCGTGGAGGCGGCGTCATCGCAGGGCCTCCTTGCCGTCGGCGGCGATTTGAGCCCGCAGCGGTTGCTTGCAGCCTACCGGCGCGGCATTTTCCCCTGGTATCAGGACGACCAGCCGATTCTCTGGTGGTCGCCGGATCCTCGAGCCGTGCTTTTCCCACACAAGCTCCATATCTCCCGCAGCCTCGCGCGGACAATCCGCCGCGCCGACTTCACCGTGACCCTCGACACCTGTTTTCGCCGAGTCATGACTCACTGCGCGGGTCCCAGGCCGCAGCACCCCGAAGGAGGCACCTGGATCACTCCGGAGATGCTTGAAGCGTACTCGACGCTCCATGAGATGGGCTACGCCCATTCAATTGAAACATGGCAGCAAGACCAACTGGTCGGCGGGGTATACGGCATGGCGCTCGGGGGAGCCTTTTTCGCCGAGTCCATGTTTACGAAGGTGGATGACTCATCGAAAGTGGCGCTGGCCTTGCTGGTTCGACAACTTCATGCCTGGGGATTCACCCTATTCGATTGTCAGCAATCCTCACCGCATGTCATGCGTTTCGGCGCCGAAGACCTTCCGCGCCGCGAATTCATCACACACTTGACCGCAGCGCTCAAACTTCCAGGCCGTACAGGACGGTGGGAGCTAGAGCAGAGGCCAGAAAACAGGGGCCAATAGGGTTAGGACAACCACCGTAGCAACGGCCGAAACGTGGTGAGGCACTATGCCTTCCTTACCACTTAAGACCACCACCTGATACCAGATTGGCGAGGACGGACGAGCGGGCCAGCGACAGGCCCCGCAATCTATCCTTTCCCCATCTTGGCCACCTCGGCAAAATAATGCGCGAAGGCTTTCATCCCGCCCGACGCCTGACCCCAATCGAAGTATTCATTCGGCGCGTGGTAGCCGTGCTCAGGCAGACTGAGGCCCAAAAATAGAATCGGCACCTTCCACATCTTCTGCATCGTGACCACCGCACCGATCGAGCCACCCTCCCGGATAAAGGCCGGCTCTTTGCCGAACCCGGCCTTCGCGGCCCGCTTCACGCATTCCACGTAGGTGCCGTCGAAGCTGCCCTTGAACGGGTGCAGCATCCCTTCCGGCTCCACGCGGACGTTCGGATTGAGCTTCCGCACGTACGCCTTGAGCAATGCGAAGATCTTTTCCGGAGTCTGGTTCGGCACGAGCCTCATGCTGACTTTCAGTTCGCCATGGCCGGGCACGATGGTCTTCACACCGGGGCCGTGATACCCGCCGGTCAAACCATGCACCTCGAACGTCGGCGCCGCCCAGATGCGGCGGGTCACTTCCGCGGGAACCTCCGTCCGCAGCGAGTGAAATCCATAGGCCTCCTTGAACCGCTTGACCGCGAATCCCGACTTCAAGAAGCTGGCAATCTCAGCCTTGGTCGGAGCGGTCACCTCTTTGTAGAATCCGGGAATCTTGACCTCCCCGGTCTTCGCGTTCACGCAAGCCATGGCCACATCCATCAGTTCGGCCAGAGGGTTTCTGGCCGCCCCTCCCGTCACGCCGGAATGGGCGTCCTTGCTGCCGGTGCGGAGCGACAATCTGGCTCCGATCAAGCCACGCAACCCATAAGGCATGGCCGGCCGCCCTTTCGCAATCCAGATCGTGTCGGATACGATCACCGAATCGGGACACGGAACCCTCGCTCGGTCTTTCAGCCCCGCGGCAAAATGCGGACTCCCGATTTCTTCCTCCAGCTCCCAGAGGAACCGGATATTGATCGGTACGCCCTGCTCCACCGCCAATCGGGCTCCAAAGAGGGCGGAAAGTGCCGGTCCTTTGTCGTCCGTCGCACCCCGACCCCAATAGATGCCGTTTTCGTTCGCGAAGGCGAACGGGTCTCTCGTCCACTCCGCTTCCTGCGCCGGCTGGACGTCCATGTGGTTGTAGATCGTCACGGTGGGATGATGTGACCCGGTCATCCAGCCGCCCGATACGATCGGATAGCCGCCGGTTTCCACAATCCGAGCCTCCGCATCCAATCCCCTCAGCACATCGACGGCCATGGTCGCCATGCGTCGGATGTCGCCGGCGCGCGCCGGATCCATGCTGATCGACGGGATCTCGACCATCTGCCCGAGCAGGTCTTCAAATCGCGTGCGGCAGTCCGGCACATATTTCTCGAGAACGGCATTCAGGCTCATGAGCAGGTCCTCCACAAGATCGTCGCGGATTATAGCGGCTGTCCGGCTCGGACGAAAGAGAACGGCCGCGGCTCCGGCGTTCGCGGCATGCTAGAATGACGCGCGATGAGACGCCCCTCGCAGGTTTTCGTGTTGCCGTTCGTCGCGGCATGCCTCTGCATCTCTCTCCGGTTCCCCGCGCCGGCTGCGGGGGATCCGCTCAGCGTGAGCGAGATCTTGGAGGAACCGCGCGTCTTTCACCTCAAGCAAGTGGTGTTGCAGGGTACGGTCAGAAATGTGCAGCCGCTCGATCCGTACAAATTGCCGGCTGGCACGACTTGCTATGGAGCCTATCTGTTCCATTTGGAGGACGACACGGCATCCATCGGCGTCGCAGTGTTCGGCCAGTGCGGTGTGCCGATCGTGAAGGATCCGGACGTGGAGAACGGAGCACGGATCGAACTTCGCGCGACGATCCAGGCTCCGAGCCACGGCGGATACTATCTCAGTTTCCAAGGTCTTAAGGTGGCGGGGGAGCGGGAGGGCGTGGTGCAGGCCGTTGCCGACCAGATCACTCCGCTGAGCGAGTGACCGATGCCACGCCGACCCATCCCATCGTACGCTCTACTCGGCTTCCTCTGCTTCTTGGCAGCCTGCAGCAGTAGCCGAGGCCTCCCGGTCGAGCCGCTGCAAGAGATTCTTCGTGAGGAGGCCGGTCGATTCGAAACTCCATCGGCCGCGCCGCCGGCGCCGTCGTTTCACATCCGGACCGAGTCCCCGGCCCTGGGGCTCTACCTCAAACGGGCTGGAATTCTACCGCACGATTTCCAATGGACGGATCGGAATCGGGACCACGTATTGGCCTGGGCAAAGGTCTTGGTAGAGAACGGAGATCTGAAGGGCGCTCAGTACATCCCTCGATCGTCGTTGAAAGGATTTCAGCTGGTCCAGCTCCGTGATTCGGCCGCGCGATACGGAGCCGATCTATTGTTGGTCCTCGATGGGGCCGGGGCGGTTGATCGTTACAACAACTACAAGGCGTCATGGCTGTACTGGACCATCCTCGGCGCCTACTTTGCAGATGGAACTTACAGTGACGCGCTGTGCCTGGTGCGAGGCTCTCTGTGGGACGTCAAGAGTGGCTCCCTCCTCTTCGAAGCGGAAGCGCAGGGCCGCGCCCATACGGTCGGGCCCGCCGCGTTATTGGACGATGAGGAGGCGGTCGAGCAAGCGAAAACGAAAGCACTGGAGGATTTGGAGCGCAAGGTGACGGAAGGACTCAACCGCATCCGGAAGCCTCCAGGGGCGGACCGGTCCGTCATCGAGAATCAAAGCTCCAGAGCGCTGAAAAGAACAGGAGGTTCTGAGATGGGGTCAGTCCGATGACGCCGGGAGCGATCTGCCCCCCTGTGTAGAATCCTCCTTGCGGTCCTGTGGAATTGTCGAACCGGTATTCGAGACGAAAGATCGTGGTCGTCCAGGCGTACTCCCATTTATACTCCAAGGTGGTCGTGACGGCCTTGATGAACTGTTTCGCGCCCGTTAAAATCCCGTTCGGGTCATAGTACAGTTCAGGTCGCACTGCGACCGCCCAGAGCCGCGCCATCTGCCAACGGGTCCAGATCGCGCCTCCCGTCCACAACTCCTGTTCTTCTCCCGCCTCCGGGATCGCGCGTTCGGTGCCGATGTCGTAGGCCATCGCGATCGTGACATCGCCGCGTTTCCATTCCAGAATGCTATCCGAGAAGAAGCGCCAATATTTGAGCTGCGTATTCGACTGATCCGGTCCGTAGTAGAGGTTTTGGGTGAAGGTCAGCTCCGGCGAAGCCGCCCAACTGACCTGCGTACCATAACCGGGAAGGTTGTTGGGGTATGAGAGGAAGTTGTATCGGTTGATGATGTAGAACGCGGTCTTGACCGTTTCGCTGAACCGGTACTGGGCGGAGGCTCCGAACATGAAATAGGGCGCATAATCCGATACGTAGGCTCTCGTATAATTGAAGTTGTTCTTGGCATAGAACGATTCGTAGCCGATAAAGCTGTTGAACAACCCCGCCGTGAGCGTGAGACCCGTTCCAATCGGCGCGAGATAAGACACGTTGGCACGGGAAAAGTGACTGAAGGTATCCGCGGGCTCATAGGGGTCTCCGAACCGGTTGCTGGCATTGGGAACCTCCCCGTCCACATCGCGCCCCGTTTGAAGGGCGAATTCCATTCCCCAACGGGATGACTCGTTCGCGTCTTTCCTGACATAGGCCAGCGCCATGTTGAGGTTCGGATCATTGACTCGCTGCGTCGTAACCTTGCTGCGCCACTGATGATTCTCGGGGAAGTTGAAATCGATTGCATAGCTCAGATCAAGATAGAGACCGTAGCGCCACAGCGATCTCGGTTTTTCGTCGTTTTGAGCGGCGTCGGATTCTGCCTGTGTGACCAGAACAGCCGGAACCTGCGCCGCGCCTGCCGGCAGGGCACCAGCCGGCCAGGCTGAAACAAGCATCACGGTGAAGCACGTGCCGATTTTCAGGAGATCGACGGTCGTTCCCGCCCGCACGATCACACCGGTTCACGCCGACGGCTGAGACCATCCGCTGAAGACAGAAAGCTCCTCCGGTCTTGATACCTTCCGAACACGTTTGCTCCGCCTTTTTATCTCATTTTGACGGATAATGCGCTATCGTGTCCGGCGGGAACGGCGGGATGCTTCACTGATTCGGGCCGTACACGAGAAGGAGGAGCCGTTCGAGTGAACTGGACCCTGTTGCGGACGCTTGGTCTGGCCGGCTGGTTGGGCGCCACCATCATTCCGGTTCCCGCATCGGCTGAAGAGGCAACGCCTCGACCGTCCTCCGGCAACTTTCCCGTCTCCGACGCGCAGGCAGAATCGCCGGCTAAACCCCTGTCCTCCGACAAGCCTCTGTGGCACTATGGAGGATTCCTCGATCTCGGCTATTCGCTCAATTTTAATTTTCCAGCGAATCATTTTTTCCGCGATCGCAGCACGACACCGAAAGTCAACGAGTTCAATCTGAACATGATCGGCGGATATGTTCGGAAAGATGCGACGGAATCCTCGCGGTGGGGGACGGAGTTGCTTGTGCAAACCGGTGAGGACTCGAAGGCCTTTGGCTTTGCGGTCGGTCTACCCAAGGTGTCGGATTCGGACGTCTGGCGCCACTTCGGACGAGCGAATGTGTCCTATCTGGCTCCTATCGGGAACGGGCTGACCGTGCAGGCGGGATTGTTCAACAGCTTTATCGGCTACGAGTCGCTCTATGCCAAGGACAACGGCAACTACACCCGCGCCTGGATCGCGGACTATTCGCCCTACTTGATGTTCGGAGTGAATGCCCAATACCAGTTCAACGAGCGATGGAGCGGTGCCTTCTTTATCATCAATGATTATTTCCATCTCGAAAATTCGAACAATGTTCCAAGCTACGGAGGGCAGGTGCAATACAAGCCGGTTCCGGCTTGGACTATCAAAGAAACGATCTATTACGGGCCCGATCAGTCCGACACCGCCATAGAATTTTGGCGTTTCTTCTCAGACAGCATCATCGAATGGAAAAGAGACCGCGTCACTCTGGCCATTGACTATCAGGTCGGGACCCAGAAAAACGCTTCAGCTCCCGGGAATCCTCGGGATTTCTACACTGGAGCCACCCTGGAAACACAATGGCGGATTGCCGGCCCCTGGGCGGTCTCGATCAGGCCTGAGTTCTATTGGGACCGAAACGGTCTGATGACGGGATCCGAGCAATTCATCAAGGCCATCACGACCACGGGAGAGTATCGGATTCCCTACAAGTGGACCAATACGATCTGCCGCCTGGAATACCGGTACGACGATTCCACCGGACCGGGTGGGGGATTCTTCAAGGGCACGAACAACGTGCTCACGCCGGGGCAGCAGATGCTGATCTTCTCCGTGGTCGGCACATTCGATTCGCCCTGAATGTCTCAGTCGGTCCTCAGCCGGTAACCGACTCCCAACTCCGTGACCAGGTGTTTCGGATGCGCCGGATTGACCTCCACCTTGTTCCGGAGCTGGCGCATATACACTCGGAGGTAGTGGGATTCCTCGACATGCAACGGACCCCACACCTCTTTGAGCAACTGGCGATGGGTCAGGACCTTTCCGGCATGCCGGACAAGAGCCGTGAGCAGCTTGTATTCGATCGGGGTGAGACGAATTTCTCTCCCCGACACGAACACCTGCCTCCGCCCGAGATCAACTCGCAATCCCTCGACCGAGAACACCGATTCGCCGGCCTCGGCGACACGAGCGACATGCCTCAAAGCGGTGCGCATCCGAGCCAGAAGCTCGTGAACCCCGAACGGCTTGGTCACATAGTCATCGGCGCCCTGGTCGAGGGCCCCGACTTTCATCTGCTCCTGCTCCCGGGCCGACAGCACGATGATCGGCGTGGCCGTCCACTCCCGCACCTGTCGAATCACTTCGGTTCCGTCAAGATCCGGCAGACCGAGATCGAGCAAGATCAGATCCGGGTTTCGCGCCTTGGCCTCAGTGAGGCCCTCCTGTCCCGTCGTCGCTTCTATCAATCGAAAGCCGTGTGCGGGCAACGTGGTGCGCAGAAATCGCCGGATCTCCGGTTCGTCCTCTATGACAAGCACGGTGGCTTCTTGTCCGGACATCACGGGGATTGCCTCTCGGTGATCATGGTGTTCAGGATCGATCAGACCGTCTTGGCCTCGGCTTGTTCCGATTCCATGGACGGTTGCCGCTCCGGCAGGGGGATCGCGAAGCGGAAGATCGCCCCTCCACCCCGGCGGTTCTCGGCCCAAATGCGTCCACCGTGGGCTTCCACGATGCCGCGACAGATCGTCAGTCCCAATCCGACACCTCCTTCGCGCGCCATCTTGCCTCGATAGAACTTGTCGAAGATGCGGGTTTCTTCCCCGACCGGGAGGCCGGGGCCCCGATCGGCCACCTCGACCACGATCTCACGATCGCCGGCTGACGCGGACAAATCGATGGTGCTCCCTGTCGGCGCGTATTTTGCGGCATTCTCAAGCAGATTGATGAGGACCTGCTCAAGCAGAACGCCGTCGACCAGCAAGAGCGGCAAGTCGTGGGGAAACGCGGTGTGGACCGTATGGTCACACAAGCGCCCGTCCACCCGCGCAAGAGCCGCACCAACGATTTCGTCCACCGGATGCCATTCCTTGCTCAGCTGCACGGCTCCGGCCTCGATGCGCATCATGTCGAGCAGGTTCTTGAGCAAGCGGTCCAAGCGGTCGGCCTCCCGGCAAATCGATCGGGCGAGCTCGAGACGAGCCGAAGAGTCCAGCTGCCCGTGCTCTTCGACCAAGCCGCTGGCGGCACCGGTGATGGTGGCGAGCGGGGTCCGCAGGTCATGCGACACCGAACTGAGAATCGCGTTCCGCATGCGCTCGGTCTCCGCCTGAACCTGCGCGGTATGCGCCTCTTCAGAAAGGCGCGTCCGCTCGATCGCCAACGCAATCTGACTGACAAGAGATTCGAGCAAGTGCAACGCTTCGGAGTCCAGCAAGGGACCGGGAGCCTTCGGTCGCACGGCCACCACTCCGATCGGTCCCGTCGACGCCACCAAGGGAAGATAGAGTCCGTTGGCTCCGGGCAGCGTATCGGTTCCGAGACCGGCACGCTCGTTGTGATCGAACACCCATTGAGCCACGCCGGATTCTTTGGGGTCGAACTCGAAATACAGCTGTTCGCCCAGCTGAAGCCGGACCCGCTTTTCTGAGTCGGCCAGGAAGATCGCCACCTGACTGTCGAACACGTCACGCAGGTGTTGCACTGCAAGCCGGGTCAACACTCCTGTTCCTCGGTGGGTCGCGAGATCCCGGCTCATCGCGTAGAGCACGCTCGTCCGCTGTTCCCTGGCCCTCGCCAGCTCGGCTTGCTGTCGAATCCGGACGGCGAGATTGCTGATGACGAGCGCGACAACCAGCATCACGCCGAAGGTCAACACGTATTGAATGTCCGAAACCGCGAAGGAGAAGTACGGCGGAACGAACAAGACGTCGAACGCCGCGACGCTCAGAAAGGAAGCGAGCACCGACGGGCCGCGCCCGCAGCGTATGGCCACGACGACCACGGCGATGAGATACATCATGATGAGATTGGCGGATCCGAAATACGGAAACATCGCCCACGCGACCGCACTCGCACCCAGCACTCCCAAGGATGCATATCCGTATCCCGACAGATCGCTGGTCCGCTGAAAGCTCCGGCGGACCAAAGGCTGACCTTCCCCGGCTTCCCCCGTGATCACGTAGATATCGATATCCCCGCTCTGATGGACGAGGTCCGATACGACGGAGCCGAAGACCCATTCCTTCCACCACGACCGTACCGGCTTGCCCACGATGATCTTGGTGGCGTTGCGGCGGCGCGCATAACTCAACAGTTCCTGCGCCACATTCTCGCCGGTCAAGGTCGCCGTTTCGGCGCCGAGCTGCTCCGCCAATCGCATGGTCTGCGACAGGCGCTCTCGTTCCCGCTGCGGCAGGCGGAGGTGTCGGGGAATCTGAACATACACGGCGATCCATTTGGCGTGCAGTCCCGCGGCCATCTGACGCGCAGCCCTGATCAGCCGCGGGCCGCGGGGTTTCATGTTGACGCACACCATAATGGTTTCCGCCGCCGGCCAGGTTCGGATCACCGCGTGGTCGCGGCGATAGACTTCCATCTGCTGGTCGACGCGTTCGGCGGTGCGTCGCAAGGCGAGCTCCCGGAGTGCGATCAGGTTCCCCTTCGTGAAGAAATTCTGAATCGCATGCTGGATCTGTTCAGGAACATACACCTTGCCGTCCCTGAGCCGTTGCAACAGATCGTCAGGCGGCAGATCGATGAGCTCCACGTCGTCGGCCCGTTCCAAAGCGGAGTCTGGCACCGTCTCGCGCACGCGCACCCCCGTGATCTGCGCCACGACGTCGTTCAAGCTCTCCAGGTGCTGCACGTTCACCGTCGTGTAGACGGTGATGCCGGCCTTCAGAAGCTCCTGAACATCCCGCCACCGTTTCTCATGGCGGAGTCCCGGCGCATTGGTGTGAGCCAGCTCGTCGAGCAGAATGACGGTGGGACGCCGCGCCAGGGCTCCGTCGAGATCGAACTCACGAAGCACGGTGCCGCGGTACTCGACCGCGCGGCGAGGCAAGACTTCAAGGCCGCTGACCAGCGCGTCGGTATCCGGACGTCCGTGGGTTTCCACGACACCGATGACGACGTCCACGCCATCGCGCCGTTGTTCGTGGGCCGCTTCCAGCATGGCATAGGTTTTCCCCACACCGGGATTGGCTCCGAAGAAGACTTTGAGTTTGCCTTCCGACTGCCTGGCTTCCTCGGCGCGAACGCGTGCGAGGAGTGCGTCGGGATTCGGTCGTTCCTGGCTCATGAGAGGAGCCTCCCGTCGCGGGCCGTGGCGTGGAGCGGGATGGGACGCATGAATTCTAGGGGAGGGCGAACAGGCCGTCAATGAGACGCCGCACATCCGGTGCGGCGCGCCGCCGGGAATCGCGCCGATCGTCATGATCGGCCGCTCACACGCTCGAGATCAACGGAGCTGACCAAGCGCTATGTTCAGCTTCAACACGTTGACCCGCCGCTCTCCCAGCAATCCAAACTGGCGCTCTTCCGTATGCCGGATCACCAGGGTCTTCACCGTCTTCTCTTCCAGACCTCGGACATGCGCGACCCGCTTCACTTGGTACAGCGCTGCGGCCTGGCTGATGTGGGGATCGAGTCCGCTCCCCGACGCCGTGACCAGATCGACAGGAACGGAGAGGTCGTTGCCGGGATCTGCGGCTCGGAGGGCGGCGATTCTCGCTTTCACCGCTTCGATCAGGACCGGATTGGTCGGGCCGAGATTTGATCCACTCGACGCCGCAGCATTGTAGGGGAACGGCGAGGTAGCCGATGGACGGCTCCAAAAATATTCCGGTCTGTCGAAGTGCTGCCCGATCAACTCGGATCCGACGACCCGGCCATCACGAACGATCAAGCTGCCATTGGCCTGGTTCGGAAACATCAGTTGGGCCAGTCCCGTGACCGCGAGCGGATAGATCAGACCCGTGAGGACCGTCATGATGAACAACATCGTAAGCGCAGGTCGCAGGTGAGCGCGCATTGCGACTCCTAAGTAAGATGCAACGCGATCAGAAGCAGGTCGATCAGTTTGATCCCGACGAACGGCACGATGACCCCGCCCAATCCGTAGACGAAGAGGTGGCGCCGGAGCAGAGAGCCGGCGTCCATGGCACGATACTCGATGCCTCGCAATGCGAAGGGAATCAGGGCGACGATGATGAGCGCATTGAAAATGACCGCCGAGAGGACGGCGCTGCGGGGGCTGGCCAGGTGCATGATGTTCAGCGCATTTAGGATCGGATAGGTCGTCGCAAAGGCGGCCGGAATAATCGCAAAGTATTTCGCCACGTCGTTGGCAATACTGAAGGTGGTCAGCGCACCGCGCGTCATCAAAAGTTGTTTGCCGATCTCCACGATCTCGATCAGCTTCGTGGGGTTGCTGTCGAGATCCACCAGGTTCCCGGCCTCTTTGGCCGCCTGTGTCCCCGTATTCATGGCCACCGCCACATCGGCCTGCGCCAATGCCGGCGCATCGTTCGTGCCGTCTCCGGTCATGGCGACGAGGCGGCCTTCGGCTTGAAGCTCACGGATAAGCTTCAGCTTGGCTTCCGGCGTGGCCTGCGCCAGGAAATCGTCGACCCCAGCCTCTGCCGCCACCGCGGCAGCCGTCTGCGGATTGTCACCGGTGATCATGACGGTCTTGATGCCCATCCGTCGCAGCTCGCCGAACCGCTCCCTGATTCCCCCCTTCACGATATCTTGAAGCGCGATGACTCCGAGGACCCTGCCGCTCTCCGCCACCACGAGGGGCGTCCCACCCCGCTTGGCAATGGTTTCCACTTGGGTCCGCACGAATGCAGAGAACTGTCCTCCGCGCGCCGCGACATAGGATTCCATCGCCTCAGCCGAACCTTTGCGGATTTCGCGTCCATGGAGATCCACTCCGCTCATGCGCGTCTGTGCGCTGAACGGGATGAACGTGGCGCCCAATTCATGAATGTCGCGCGCGCGCAATCCGTACTTCTCCTTCGCCAGCACGACGATACTGCGGCCTTCCGGCGTTTCATCGGCAAGGGACGAGAGCTGACACGCGTCGGCCAAGACCTGATCGCTCACTCCTTCGGCCGGAACGAAGGCGGTCGCTTGACGATTGCCCAACGTGATGGTGCCGGTCTTGTCGAGCAGCAACACATCGACATCACCCGCCGCCTCCACGGCTTTCCCGGACATGGCGATGACGTTCGCCTGCACCATCCGATCCATCCCGGCGATCCCGATAGCCGAGAGGAGCGCGCCGATGGTCGTGGGAATCAGGCAGACCAGGAGCGCCACGAGCACCGTGACCGTCACCGGCGATCCTTGTCCGGCCGCCGTCACGCCGTAAAGGGAGAAGGGAAGGAGGGTGACCGTAGCCAGTAAAAAAATGATCGTCAGCGCCGCGAGAAGGATATTGAGGGCGATTTCATTCGGCGTTTTCTGACGCGCGGCTCCCTCGACCATGGCAATCATCCGATCGAGAAAGCTGTCACCCGGATTCGTCGTGACCCGGACAATGAGCCAATCGGATAGCACCTTCGTGCCTCCGGTGACCGCACATCGGTCACCCCCGCTTTCTCTGATCACGGGAGCGCTCTCGCCCGTAATGGCGCTTTCGTCCACCGAGGCCACGCCGTCGATGACGTCGCCGTCCAACGGAATATGATCTCCCGCCTCCACGAGCACTACATCATTTTTCTTGAGCAGATTGGCCTGAATCGCGCTGAATGTATCGCGCCGCTGGAATTTGTGGTTCCATCCGGCATGATGCTCGCGGCCGGCTTCGATGCTCCCGAGTTTTTTGGCGGTCAACTCTCGACGCGAACGTCGGAGGGATTCGGCCTGCGCTTTGCCTCGTCCTTCCGCCATGGCCTCGGCGAAATTGGCGAAGAACACGGTAAACCAGAGCCAGACCGCGATCGCCAAAATGAACCAAGCCGGCGCCTCGCCCCTGCTCACAAGCGCCTGCGCGAACAGGACGGTTGTGAGGAGACAACCGACCCAGACGACGAACATCACGGGATTCTTAACCTGATGGCGGAGATGCAGTTTGTGGACCGCATCGAGCAATGCCTGACGCACGACCGGCGTGCCGATCAAGGATTGGGATGGATGTGGGCTGGCCGTCATCGGCATCACGTGACTCCTCGTTACCGCCCTTGCATCAATAGGTCTTCGACCACGGGCCCCAAGGCCAGAGCCGGCAGAAATGTCAACGCCCCGACCATGATGACCACACCTATAAGAAGGACGACAAACAAAGGGGTATGGGTCGGCAAGGTGCCGGGGCCGGCGGGCACCAGTTTTTTCCTGGCCAGGGCGCCGGCCAGCGCGAGCGTCGGAACCGCAAGCCAGAACCGTGAGATCAACATCGCAAGACCTCCCGCGAGGTTATAGAACGGTGTATTGACGTTCAGGCCGGCGAACGCGCTCCCATTGTTGTTGCCTTGAGACGTGAAGGCATACAGAATTTCACTGAATCCATGCGGTCCGGGATTCAACACGGAAGACGTCCCGGCGCTGACGCTGACCGCAACCGCCGTTCCGCCGAGCACGATCAGCGGCATGATCAAGATGAGCAGCGATGCCATTTTCATTTCATAGGATTCGATTTTCTTCCCCAGATACTCCGGCGTCCGCCCCACCATCAGTCCGGCAACGAACACGGCGACGATGGCGAACACGATCATGCCGTAGAGTCCGGAACCGACGCCGCCGAAGACCACTTCGCCGAATTGCATGAGGAACAGTGGGGCAAAGCCGCCCAGCGGCGTATAGGAATCCAGCATCGAGTTCACTGATCCGTTGGACGCCGCGGTGGTGGCCGCGGACCAGAGGACCGAACCGGTGATACCGAAACGCAGTTCCTTGCCTTCCATGTTGCCGCCGGCCTGGCCATCGGATGCCTGCTGATCCACGTCGTCGCTCGTCAGCCATGGATTGCCTCTCTGTTCGGCCCATAGCCCGACCGGGATGAAACAGCACAGGAGAATCGTCATGGCGGCAAGGATGGTCCAACCTTGACGGGTGTCTCCAACCATGAGGCCGAAGGTGTAGCACAGTGAGGCGGGGATCAGGAGGATCGCCAAGATCTCGAGAGCGTTGGACCATGGCGTCGGATTCTCAAACGGATGCGCACTATTCACGTTGAAGAAGCCGCCGCCGTTGGTGCCGAGTTGTTTGATGGCGACTTGAGAGGCCGCTGGTCCTACCGCAAACACCTGCTCGGTCGCCGCGACGGATTCCGCTTTCGGCTTCCCCTGTTCATCGAGCACAGGTTGGCCGTTCGAATCCACGACCGACTTGTCGTAACCGACCGGTTGCACCAGCGTCCCCGTCTGGTAGGCGTTGAACGTCTGGACGACACCTTGAGACACCAAAAGAAGGGAGAAGAGGACCGAGAGGGGAAGAAGAATGTACAGCGCGCTTCGGGTCACATCGACCCAAAAGTTCCCGATCGTCGTTGAGCTGCGACGCGTCAACCCACGGATTAACGCGACGAGAATAGCCATGCCCGTCGCCGCCGACAAGAAGTTTTGCACCGTCAGGCCCAGCATCTGCGTCAGGTAACTCAACGTCGTTTCGCCTCCATAGGCCTGCCAATTCGTGTTTGTTGCAAAGCTCACGGCAGTGTTGAACGCCAGATCCGGAGAGACGGCTCCGAGGCCGGCTGGGTTCAACGGCAGGAGATGCTGCAGCCGTTGCAGTCCGTACAGGAACAAGAGGCCGACGGCATTGAAGAGCAACATGGCGATGCCGTAGATTTTCCAATCCGTTTCATCGGCAGGACGAATCCCACCGAACCAATACGTGACCCGTTCAACGGGACCTAGCAGCAGATCCAAGCCGCAAGGCTTCCCTTCATACACCCGAGCCATGTACCAGCCCAGCGGTTTGACCAGCCCCAGCAGCACGGTAAGGCAGACGACGATTTGGGCGATCCCGTTGAACGTCATCAGAATTTCTCCGGCTTGAGCAATGCCACCAGGAGGTAGATGAGAAGGCCTACGGAAAGTATCGCGCCGAACCAATACATCACGTTCATGGGCCTCTCCCCTATAGTCGATCGAGCGCCGAGACGAGCCAGACCGACAGGATGAAAAACCCGATCGCCAAACCAAGTACGAGCAGATCCATCCGTGCCCTCGTCTCATCCCGCTCTCGAACGCTACCAAACGCCGTATAAAAACGGTGTCAAAAATCCAGCGGGGAACGTGACGGAAGAGTCAACGATGCCGAAGGCCGGCGATCAGCTTTCGGTCTGGGGATGAGAAGGTCGGAAGAGCGAGGAACGGCGCGTCATCGTTTCGGCTCGTCGAGGACGCACCACATGCGGCGGGTGCCGGACTTCTGATCGGTGACCGGCTCGCCGCTGAAGAAACTCACCTGCCAGGCGACGATGTCGTCCTTGGGGTCGGGTGTCGACGTCCAGTAGATTTCCGACTTGATG
Source organism: Nitrospira sp. (assembly GCA_047150005.1). Lineage (GTDB taxonomy): Bacteria > Nitrospirota > Nitrospiria > Nitrospirales > Nitrospiraceae > Nitrospira_C. The sequence continues at coordinate 1,382,839 of AP038806.1, forward strand.
TTTGAAAAGGGATGGCCGGGCGGCAGCGCCGGATCATGCTGCGACGGGTCGATCAGGGTTTTCAGCTCATCGACGGACGGGGCACGCCACGTCTTGCGACCTCCGACGTCCTTTGTCCTGCAACGTTCGATCGACCGGCTCCAGACGTCATGTTCCCGGTCCGGCTCCTGCTCCCAAATCAAGCCGGTCCGGTCATCCCGTACGCCGGCTCCGTCCATGACCAGAGTGAATCGAGCGGCGCCGGGCGGATCGGCCGCCATGGAGGCCGCCACAAGACAACAATAGGTTCCCGCTATCGCCAAAACGGCACATCGTCGTCTCTTGGGCACCGAGTCCTCCCGGTCGCGTATGGAGGGTCATATCGTAAAAGAGTCGTGACTCAGGAGCAAGCGAGACTGTTACCGGGAACGGCGTCGCTGATGACGCCGCAGAAGCACCGCAACCCAGACGCAGGCGACGAGCATCGCAACCATCCCCAGGTGATGCGTCAACTCGCTCTTCAATGGAAGGAGAACGGGATCGGCGCGAAGGTGACGACGAACACCAGCAGGGCCAGCCAGCCTACGAGCATTCTGGCCGTGCCGAGCGGCACGTTGGGATTCCGGATCGGAGGATGTCCAAGCCCCCACAGACCGGCCATGAAGGCCCAGACGAACCAACCGGGCCATCCGACGAATCCGAGGACAATCAACACCGGCACGATGGCGAACGCCATCGTGCGCTGGCGCGCGCCCCACAACGCATAGGCGACGTGACCGCCGTCGAGTTGCCCGATGGGAATGAGATTCAAGGACGTCACAAAGAGACCGAACCAGGCGGCAAAGGCCACAGGATGCAGGACCACGTCGGCATCCGGCGGAAGCGAGCCGATCACGATCCAGGAGAGAAACTGCAGCAGGAGTGGCTCTCCCAGCTGCAATCCGAAGGTGGCGGTACGGTCCACGACCTCGGAGAAGCGAAGCCCGATGATCAATGCGACCACCGCGACGACGAAACCCGCCAAGGGTCCCGCAACACCGATGTCGAAGAGCGCCCGACGGTTGAGGATCGGTCCGCGCATGCGGATGATGGCGCCGAAGGTCCCGATGAAATGCGGTGGGCCAGGAATGAAGAGGGGCAAAGAGGCGGGCACCCGATGAATTTTCGACAACACATAGTGGCCGAGTTCATGCGTGACCAGGATGAAGAGCAGCGTCCCTGCAAACGGCACTCCCTTCAAGAGCCTATCCGGATGGGCCAGGAGAAAATCGACCGGCCCCCTCACCATGCCGGCGTAGGCTTGATACGCGCCTGCCCACAACGTCGTGAAGATCGTGAGGCTGAACAGCACTAGAGGAAGGATCCACGTGGAGAATGCGGACGGCTCGTCCGCGTCATCGAGGTCCGGTTCAGCGGACGGCGACCCGGGAGCAGCGCCGCGCCGTACATCCCCGTCGTCTGTGGAGAGGATCGACCGATGTCCGTCGACAGGTTCCATCTGCAACTCTTCAGCAGACGGATGCGAACGGGTTGTGGTCCCGCTCCTCGGCCACCGTCGTCGCCGGACCGTGTCCGGGCAGCAGGCGAACCTCGGCCGGGAGCGTGAGAAGACGGCGGCGAACCGAATCGAGGTGCGTCTCGTAGAGGGTGCCGGGATTCGAGCGGCCGATCGAGCCGGCGAAGAGCGTATCCCCGACGAAACAGAGCGGTTGCTCCGCATCCTCCACCCGGTAGCAAATTCCTCCGGCCGTGTGACCGGGCGTCGTCAGACACCGGACCGTCCTGCTTCCGACCCTGATGGTCAGGCCGTCGTGAGGCGACGTGAGGAGTCCGGCCTGCGGCTGCCAATCCAGGAGGCTGCGGTCGGCCGTCCCAAGGAACACCGGCACCGCTCGATGAGCCAGCAACTGGTCGATCCCCCGGGCATGGTCGGAGTGCCCGTGGGTCAGACAGATGCCGACCAGGCGCAAGCGGCGATTGATAAGTGCGGCGATCATGGCCGGTGCATTATAGCCCGTATCGATCACCACGGCCTCACCGTCGTCGTGGAGGAGGTAGCCTTGCACGCCATAGCCACCGACTGATCCGTAGATGGTCTCCACCCAGGACGGCGTGCACCGGTCGGCCGGCTGCCAGTTCTCGATCGCCACCCCGATCAACGGGTCGGGCCTGAGGCCCAGAGCCTCGGCCAATGCCCGAACCGTCTCGCGATCGGACGGCCGCTTCCCCCGCTCAAGTCCGGCAATCTCCGCTTCGCTCAACCCCGCCGTGCTCGCGACCTCTCGGATCGAGAGCCCGAGCCCCCCACGTGCCTTCTTCAGGATGTCGCACAGGTCGTCTTCCAGCGGCATGGTATGCCCAATTCATCGTGCCGCCGGCCGAGGCCCGCCTGCTAGACGAGCGTGCCGAGGATGCGGCGGTAGTCCTCTTCGGGAAAGGCTTTCAGCGTCGTCGAGCGCACGTTTCCCGACGAGCCGAGCTTGAGCGCAAAGGCGGCCTGCTTGTCGTTGTTCGGCATATCGAGGATGAGGACCAGGTCATACGATCCGAGCGTCATGTAGAAGGACTTGACCTCGCCTCCCAAATCCTTCGCGAGCTTCTTCACGGCATCCAATCGCTTCGGCGACTCTTTGACGTTTCTGATGCCTTGATCCGTCCAGTTGAGCAGCATGACATAGGTCACCATAGCACCCTCCCCGGCAGCCCTAGCCCACATGATTCATGACGGTTCGTAACGAAACCGCCAAGACGCCAGGCGAGACGGGCACGCGGAGTTGCGAGGAAGGAAGGCATACTTGAAACAGTATGTCGACCGACCGAGCAACGAGCCTGCCCACTTGGCTGCGGGAACCTGGCAGCCAAGTTTGTCGCAGCGGCGTATCGGCGGTTGCAGTAGAAGCGCTCATGAATACTGTGGGCTAGCTTTCTGGCTCCAGCCTGATTTCCTTGACCTCCCCGAATCCGGACAACATCTTCGGCAAGGCGCCGCCCGGCCCGACGGCCACGATCGTCAGCCGGTCGGGATGAAGATGTTTCCGCGCCGCAGCGAGCAGTTCCTCCCGCTTGAGCGCGACGACACGGGCACGCAGTTGCTGTAAAAAGTCCTTCGGCAGCCCGTCGTATTCCAGTTCGATCAACCGATTGACGACGGCGGCGGCATTCGGAAACGAAAAGACGAAGGAGTTCACATACGCTTCCTTCGCCTCCGCCAGTTCCTCTTCCGACACCACATCGGTACGGATGCGCTCGAGGTTGGCCACGAACCGGGTGATCACTTCCTGTGTGGACGGCAGCTTCGTTTCGGCCCGCATCAGCCAGACTCCCTGATCGTGCACCCCTGGAGTGAGGCGGCTCCCGACTGAATAGGCCAGTCCCCGCTTGGTCCGGACATCGTTGAACAGGCGGCTCCGGAACGAGCTGCCTCCGAGAATGTCGTTGGCCAGCGCCAGCGCCGCATAGTCCGGATCGGTCTCCTTGATGGACAAATGGCCGACCCGCAGGTGCGTCTGCGAGGTTTCCTTGCCGACGAACCGGATCGCCGGCGCCGAGGCCGCCGACTCCCGGACATCGGGAATCTTCAGCTCCGGTACCTCCCCCTTCTTCCAGTCGCCGAAGGCCGCCCGCAGCATCGCCAACATTTCATCCTTGCGGAAGTCGCCCGTCACCCCCAGGATCATGCCGTTCGGATACACGGTCTTCCCGTGAAAGGCCACGAGGTCGGTGCGCGTGATCCGCCGGATGGACTCGACCGTGCTCTCCCTGGCGCTCGGATGGTCGGGACCGTAGAGCTGTTTGAGGAATTCGCGGCTGACGATGGAACCGGGATTGTCCTGTCGGCGCCGGATGCTCTCGATCGCTTGGAGCTTGGCGAGCTCCAGCCGGGCCGGTTCGAAGGAGGGGGAACGGAGCAGTCCGGCGAAGATATCGAGACCTCGCTTGAAATCCTTGCTCAAGACATCGAGCGAGGCGGAACCGGACAGCCGCCCGATCGCGATGCCGACATCGCCCGCGAATTGCTCAAGTTCCTGATCCACCTGTTCGGCCGAGCGCGTGCCGCCGCCGCCTGTGCGCATGACCGTACCGGTGATCGCGGCCAGACCGACTTTCTCCGCCGGGTCAAGCCAGGCTCCCGTGCGCAGGGTCGCGGACAGGGTGATCAAAGGCAGTTCGTGGTCCTCAAGAAGATAGACCACCATCCCGTTCTCGAGCATCACCCGGTCGGGATCGGGCGGAGTGAATTCGACCGGCTCGAACTTCATTGACCTGGGATCAGTCGTCGTCGCGTCGCCGCCCGCGGCGACCATCAATGGAAACAGCAATGCGAAGCCGGCCACACCCGCTGCCAGGCCGGTTCGCCGAATAGTCGATCGCACACGGTTCACGAAATTCATCGAGTCACCTCACCGGCCGACGCCGCGGCCGCCTGTTTCACCGCGACTTTTTTGACCAACGTCGCCACGGTTCGGTTCGATTTGGTGAAATATTCCGAGGCCACGCGTAGAATGTCCGCCGGCGTGACCGCTGCAATCTTGTCCCGCGCGTTGAGTATGTAGCGCCAGTCCCCCGCCACGGTCTGATAGAGGGCGAGCTGGGAAGCAAGCCCGCTGTTGGAACGTAAGGCGCGAACCATATCCGCATCCAGATTGTTGAGCACTTTCTCCAACTCCTTTGCAGTGACCGGCTCGCTCTTGAGCCGCTCCAATTCGGCCAGAATCGCGGATTCGACCTCCGCCGCCGTATGAGGCGCCAGCGGGGTCGCCTGCAGCACGAACAGATTGGGGGCACGCACGCCCGGATAGTTGGCGTCCGAGTTGACCGAGGAGGCGAGCCTGCCGCCCAGCACTAGCTTGGTATACAAACGCGACGTCAATCCGTCCGTCAGGATCTCGTCGATCACGTCGAACACATAATCGTCCGGATGTCCGAGGCCTGGTTTGTGGAAGCCGATGGCCAGGGAAGGCTCCGCGTCGAACTCGACTTCAACCCGGCGCTCGCCGCGCTGCGGAGGCTCGACCGTCACGATCTGCGGCGGGGGCGGCGCGGCCGGAATTTTTCCGAACGTGTTCTCGATCAAGGTGATCACGTCCTTCGGGGTGATGTCTCCCACGATGCCGATCGTGGCGCGTCCCGGTCCGTAGTACGTCTTGAAGAACGCCTCCGTGGTGGCCGGCGTCAAGGACAGAATGTCCGATTCCCATCCGATCGTCGGAACTCCGTAGGGATGGGCGCGGAACGCGGCCGAGGTAAAGGTTTCAAAGAGCAGCCCGCTCGGGCTGTCGTCATTGCGCAACCGCCGCTCTTCCATGACCACACCCCGCTCCTTGTAAAACTCCCGAAGGACCGGGTTGGCCATGCGATCGGCCTCGATCGCCGCCCACAGCGGTAACCGGTTGGATGGCAGATTGATCATATAGCGGGTCAAATCCTTCCCCGTCGCCGCGTTCAGTCCCACTCCGCCGTGACGCTGATAGAGCAGGGCCATTTCGTTGCCGGACACGTACTGCGCGGCCTGTTCCTGCAGCTCCTTCGCGCGCTGCTGCAGGCCGGCGATGGCGGCTTGCTCGTCCGGATCCGCTGGCCGCTCCTGAGATCGCCGGGCCGCCTCGCGCTGCCGTTGTTCGAGCTCCGTGCCGGCCCGCGACAACTCCTCCAGGAGCGGCTTCTCTTTGGCATAGTCCTTGGTCCCGATCGTCCTGGTCCCCTTGAACGCCATGTGCTCGTACAGATGTGCCAGCCCGGTCTGCCCGACCTGTTCGTTGACTCCCCCGACCGCGAAGGTCATGTTGATCGAGACGATGGGCGTTTGATGCCGCTCGACCATGAGCACCGTCAGGCCATTGGCCAATTTGTGCTCGATCACCCGCTCGGCCAAGCCGGGCGCAGCTGCAAAAAGAGGGTTGAGGTTCAGGCTCAAGGTGAGGAGCATGGCAAGAACCAAGGCCGTGAAGCGCGAGGCGTGAAGGCTATCTCGCGAACGGCAACCAACGAACGACGAAATACGAGATACGAGCGACGTTTCTCTGTTCATTCGAATATCTCCATCAATTGTTCCGGTCGTTCAATGAACCAGTCGGGGCGGCAGGCGGTCATGCGCTCACGGTTTCCCATGCCGTAGCCGACCGCGCAGACGCGGATTCCGGCATTGTGGCCGCCGTTGATGTCGTTGGTGCTGTCTCCCACCAACACGGTCCGGTCCGGCACGGCCTGCAGGCGTTCCATGATGTGCAACAACATGCCCGGTTCCGGTTTGAGGCCGAACCCGTTGTCGCCGCCGACGACGAACTGAAAGTGCTGCGCGCCCAGGCCCTGCAGGATCACGTTGGTGAATTCGATGGACTTATTGGTGGCCACCGCCTTGCTGGTGCGACCAAAATGCTGCAACGCCGGCTCGATGCCCGGGTAAAAGCGCGTGCGATCGAGGCAATGCGCCAGGTAATGCCCTCGGAAGACCCGCAGAGCCTCGTCGAAACGGTCCGGGTTGCTCTCTCCCACCGCTTGTCTGAGCAACTTCTTCACTCCATCTCCGACGAAACCGAAAATCTCCTCGAGCGGACGCTCCGGCAGCCCCAGCTCGGCCAGCGTCAAATTCACGGAGGCGGCGATGTCCCATTTCGATTCGATCAGCGTGCCGTCCAGATCGAATATCAGTAAGTCGACCGGCGTTTTTCCCATTACTTCACCTTCCGCAATTCATCCTCCAACCCGGCGAGCCGGTCCCGCTTGTCCGGCTCGCTTTCCTTCACCCAAGCCTCGCGCACGTAATTGAGCATCCGCTTCTGGCCGACATGCGGGGGCAGCACGGGCTCGATGATTCTCCAGCGATTCTTGACCGATTTGACTCGGACACGGATTTCCTCCGTTCCCGCCTCGGGAACGAATCCGGCGGTTTCAAGATAGACGGATCCAATGATTTGAAATGCTACCGGCACCACCACTTCCAGGCGATCGACGATATCCCACTGAGTGTAGTGCTCCGCCACGGTAAAGCCGCGGATGACCACGATGCGCCCCCAGGTCGGCTCGTCCCGCCAGTCGGTATACGGCGCGACTGCTTCGAACGACAGGGAGTCCAGGCGCGCGCCCTTTTGATCGAGCAGGAAATACTTTTTCACGATCTCGGCGGGCGAATGCTCGAGGCCCCCGGTCTGTCCGGCTGCCGCGCCGCTGAACAACAGCAGTCCAAGCAGACTCAGGAAGGCCGGCACCGACCGAGATGGCCGACGTCTCATGGGACCTCGTGCAACTTCATGAGATTCGTTCCTCCCGGCTGTCCGATCCGTGTCCCGGACAAGATGACGATCCGTTCGCCCGGTTTCACGAACCCCTCCGCCTTCAAGCGGCGTTCCGCTTCGTGGACTCGTTCGTCCGTTTGCGCGATCTGGTGCATGCAATGCGGAATCACGCCCCAATAAAGCGCCATCCGCTGACGAACGGGCTCGAACGGGGTGAACGCGACGATCGGGGCCGCAGGGCGTTGCTTGGAGATCAACCGCGCCGTCGCGCCCAACTCGCTGAATGCCACGATCGCGCTGGCCGTGATGGCCCAGGCGGCCGTGGATGCCGCGGTGCAGATCGCCTCCGAACAGGACCGCGCGTTGCCGTCGGCGTCACGCCGGCGCACGGCCGACGGCTCAATCCCTTCCTCCGCAGCCCGGATGATCCGATCCATGACCCGAACCGTTTCGACCGGATAGCGTCCGATGGCGGTTTCCGCCGACAACATCACGGCATCGGTGCCGTCGAACACCGCATTGGCGACATCGGAGGCTTCGGCTCTGGTCGGACTGGCACGCTGGGTCATGGATTCCAACATCTGGGTCGCCGTAATGACCAGCCGGCGACGGCGGTTGGCCTCGGCGATAATGCGCTTCTGTAGGACCGGCACGGCTTCGGCCCCCATCTCGACGCCCAGATCGCCGCGCGCGATCATGACGCCGTCCGCGGCGTCCAGAATGGCGGGCAAGGCGTTCACGGCTTCGACGCGTTCGATCTTGGCGATGATCGGCACGTCCCGCCCGCAGGCGGCGACCAACTGCTTCGCGGCCTTGACGTCCTCCGGTCCGCGGACGAACGACAGCGCAATATAGTCCACGCCCGCCGCGACTCCGAACCGGATGTCCTCGCAATCCTTCTCCGTCAGCGTGGGCGCACTGACGGTCGTTCCTGGCAGATTGATGCCTTTGTGCGAGAGGATGCGCCCGCCGGTGACAACCAAGCACTCGACGACACCGCCGGCAATTCGAGTGACCGTCAGCTCGATCAGGCCGTCGTCGATGAGAATACGCCCCCCCGGCCTGACGTCGCGAGCCAAGTGCTGGTAGGTCACGGGAATGTCGATCTGCCCGTCGGACATCCCCCCGGGCGCGGCACCGATCTGAGCGCCCTGAGCGCCCGACTGCGCCAGTTGACCGCCCGACCGGGCCAGCGCCGTCCGCAGTCGCACTGATTGCCCGGGTGCGACCTCCAGACCCTTTTCGCTCACCTCGTCCACCCTGATGCGCGGTCCTTGAACGTCTTGAATGATGGCGACCGCGACCTTGCGGCCGGCGGCGGCTTCGCGAACGGCCTGAATGGCGCGGCCGTGCGAGGCGTGCGTGCCGTGGGAGAAATTCAGTCTGGCGGCGTCCATTCCATGCTCGATGAGACGACCCAGCATGTCCAGCGACTCACTGGCCGGACCGATCGTGCAGACGATCTTGGCTTTTCTCATGCGACGCCCTTCGTGCTTGACAAGACAGTAACCGCCACCCAATATTCATTGCGGGCCAGCGCCGCAGGCATCCGGAAGGCAGCTGGACGGAGAAAGGTCTCTCTCGCGTTAATGACGGGTCATTCTAACAAACGAGAATTCCACCCGCAAAGATTCTTCCAGCCTGAGGCGCGTACCGGGAGGTCCCATGGAGCACCCAACCCGACGACTTGATTTCGTGACGATCGGCGGGCTGGTGGCCTACGGAGAACTCCTGGCGCAGCGGCAAGCCCACGAGGATCTGCTCCTGCCCTCTCCGCCTCCGACCACGAACGATCGACGCCGGGCGGCAGAGGGAGCCCTCGATGCCGTCCGGTCGTTCGTTGAACGCGCCAAGGCCGGATTCGAAGACGCCGCCGCCTATCGGGCCGCGCGACGGGCGCTCCTCGAAGACCATTGCGCGGGGGATCCGCTGGTATTTTTCGCCGCCTGGAACACATGTCTGGCATCGGGGGAATTGCAGCCGCTGTTGCACGCGCCGATCCGAACGGTGTCCAAACCGATGCATCGCCGCCCCGTGGCCATTGTCCCCCGGGCCGATCTCACACCCCAATTGGCCGAAGGCCGGATCGTCCTGGACCTGGGCGACGATCGATTCTGGCTGTTACCCCGCGATCTCACGGGCCGGACCCGGCTGTTCACGATGCGCCACGGTGTCTCCAGGGGCGAGAGCAAGACTCACCGTGTCGGCTGCCGCCTGATGAATCGACTCGACCCCGAACGGGGATTTTCCCGCGCGGACTCGGTCGGGGCCGCACTGGCCCGCATGGTCGGCGTGGTAGCCCAGCAGCTCGATTTTCTCCATCTCTCCAACTATCTCAACCCGCACGCCTTTCTGCACTTCATCAGCCGCAGTCCCAACACGAAACAACTCTTCTATCGGGTGGTCGAGGCCCTCGTGCCGGACGCGGGATCAAGACCGGAGCCGGCGCTCGAGCCGGCATTGGAGTCATCGGATTTCGGGTGGGTCACCGGGATGGAGAAAACGTTGGAGGCCGAGGAAGCGGCCCGGGTATTCGGCGTCGACGTGAAGAGCGCCAAGTCTCTGCTCAAGGATCCCCTCTATTGCTACCCGGGCGGCAACTCGTTCTTCGACCTGTACGTAGACGTGATCGACGGTCTCCATGGCGTCGGGCGCGCGCACCCGGGCAAGGTCGCCTGCCTGTATACGCACAGCTCGACGCTCCGTGCGCTGATGATCTATTTGGATGCCCGGCCGTTCCACGAAGCCTTTACGGAGTTCAGTGACTATAAAGAGAGCCAGGACAACGTTGTGCTCCTGACGTTCGAGCATGGACGGTTGTAGGGTTACTCTACGGCGGTCGGCCTCTCCGAGCGGGAGCGGATCGCGCGGGAGGCCTGGCAAACGGTGGAGCGTGAGCGCAGGGATCGCGTCACCCTCAAGCCGCGGCAGGTGAAGCGGCTCATAGCCCTCGTTTCGGGAGGAGACTTTGCTGGCGCCGGCGCCGCGCTCAAGGAGTTGCGCGTGACCGGCAACCGGTTCGGACTGGAGGTGCGTTTTGTCCGTCACGGGTTTCTCGGTCTCGCGAACAATTGGATCGAAGCCGTCACCGAACACGACACGCGGGGGATGAGCAGCCTGGCGAGCAGTCCCATCGGTAGCAGCCGGTTCGAAGATTTCAAAGACGAGCGGGTCCAACAGGCGGCGATGCGACACCTCACCCCCTATGCAAACGACAGCGTCGTCGTCGTGCTGGGAGGCGACGGCAGCCTGCGAGGCGCGCGGGCCATCTACGAAAACTTCGGCGTGCAGGTTATCGGACTTCCTGGCACCATCGACAACAACATCGACGGCACGACCTCGCTCGGATTTCATTCGGCCGTGGCGCTCGCCAACCAGTCGATCGAGTCGCTCAAGGCCACGAGTTCGGCCATGGGCAGCATTTTCTTCGTCGAAGTCATGGGCGCCGGGTCAGGACACTTGGCCCTGGCGTGCGCCTATCAGGCGCGCGCAGAGGGTCTGTTGGTCAACGAGCATCCGGATCCGGACGCCTACATCGACGAGATCATCCTCGGAACGCTGAAGCGCACGCTGGGCGTTCCCAATAAGAGTCATCTGTTCGTGGTGGCGGAGCGCACTCCTCACCGCCATCACCGGGAAGGCGGCGTGCACGGTCTGGTCGACCACATCGCCGACACGATCGCGCACTGGCCGCAGCGCCAGGTGAAAGCCGATCAGTATCCGCTGACGCTGGCCACCAAGGCCACCATTCTCGGCCACACGCTCAGAGGCGCGCCGCCCACACCTGAAGACAAGACCATCGCGCAGCACCTGGCATACGAAACGGTCCGACGGGTGGTGGAGGCGCCCGACACGATCGTGGGCTGCATGGTCGCTTATCGCGATCAGGCGACCATCGACACCATTCCACTCCACGCCGTATCACCCAAACCGTTCAATTGGGCGCTCTTCGCCCGGATGCACGGAAGCGAAGCGACGGACTGACCATACGCGCTCCCGCGCTTCGTTGACCTCGATTCGGAACGCATGATAGCGTCTGGCCTCTATCGGGACATCCGGCGATGATGCGCCCACCCACACGAGGCATCTGGTCGGGATTGATCGGTCTCGCGCTGCTGCTCAGCGCGACGGTCGGAACGACCGGCACGGTCGATCCGCAGATCGAGCCGCCGGGGCGTGCTTCTTCCAAGCTTCAGACACTCCCAAGCAACGGTCTGCCCTCGGAAACGGACGAGGCGGCCTCGGCACTCAGTCAGAAGACCGAGATTCCTCAAAAGGCGAAGGACCTCCTCCAGACGATTCGGGAGCGTCAGGGCGCCCCGCCTCCCGGCTACGTGGGAGGACGTGCGTTTCACAACCGCGAACGCCGGCTCCCTCGGGGTCTGTACCGAGAGTATGATGTCAACCCCAAGCTACGAGGCCGGCCGCGCGACGCGGAACGGATCGTGATCGAGCAGAAGACCGGCCTGGCTTACTACACGGCCGACCATTATCGAACGTTCGTTCCTTTCAGGTAAGGCCCATGCCGCACCAGACGTCCCTCGGCTCCGTCATCCAGTCGATCAAGGCACCCTGGGTCATGCTGCTTGTGCTCAATCCGGGAGATCACGTCGAGAGAATCTTTCACGTCCCGGACGGGTTCAGTCTGCATGTGCTCCGCGGAGCTAAGTGCCGCACGGGCGCCGGGTTGTTCCAGGAATTCGCCCGCGCGTTGAAGTTTCCCGACTATTTCGGACACAACTGGGATGCCTTGGAAGAGTGCCTCGCGGATCTGGAATGGTTGCCCGCCAAAGGCTACGTGCTGGCCGTCACGGAAGCGGAGCAGGTGCTCACGCAGGAGGAAGAAGATTACAGCACGTTTCTCGAGGTGCTGAGCGACGCGGGTGAAGCCTGGGCGACCGGCCAGGCCGGTTCCGGATCCAGGCGGCCCTTTCACGTGATCCTGACCGTGTCCGAACCGCAGCGACTCAAACGAGCGCACTGGTCGATCCCGAAGGTGGACCTTGGTGCGGACGTGCGGCGACTCCGGCCCAAGACATCGCGAAGGCGCCCTTCAGCCGGAACCTGAATCCGTACCGCCATCGGCAGGACACGCGGCACCGTAAGGTCCGCGTAAGGTCAGATCGACTGGAGGGGACAGCTGGGGTAAAAGAGTACGCTTGATGGGGCAGACGTTCCGGTCATTCACCGCCGCTTCCACCGGAAGGGTCCATGAGACAGCGGACCGTCGGTTGCCGCGTCTCGGTCACAGGCACGGGACGCCCGCCATCGGGCCTGGACTTCATCGCGGTGTATCTTGCAAATGCCGTGTGTTTCCCGCACATCATCGAAGGGGGGCTTCTCCCCCACCACGTCGCTGTTCTTTCCCTCGTACCGGCACCAGGAACACACGACCTTCATACTCAGCGCCTTCTTCAGATCCTGTCTGTAGATAACGCAAGATTCGGACCGATGCCCAGTGTGCCCGAGGAGAGCGGTATTTCCTAAATAAATCGCAAACCCGCGTGTGGAGACCATCACCATCCGACTGAATCAAAAATGAATCGCCTGTGGATCGAAGTCGCCATTTTTTTGGCATCCTCGACCACATTCGAGCTGGGATCGAGGTCGTCGGCTTCCTTGACCGGTTCTCGCCGACCATGATAGGTTGCGCCCCCGTCATGAAGACCACGCGCTCAGCCAAACTCTTCGAACGGGCCAACCAGCTCATCCCAGGCGGCGTCAACAGCCCGGTGCGGGCCTTTCGCTCGGTCGGAGGCCAACCCCGTTTCATCAGCCGGGCGAAGGGTTCACGTCTCTACGACGTCGACGGTAACGCCTACATCGACTACGTACTGTCCTGGGGTCCGATGATCCTCGGGCACGCGGCGCCTTCGGTGGTCACAGCACTCAGGAAGGCGGCCGGGCGCGGCACGAGTTTCGGCGCGCCGACCGAGTTGGAGGTCACGCTGGCCGCGATGATCCAGGAGGCGTTCCCCTCCATGGAAAAGATCCGGCTGGTAAGTTCCGGCACCGAGGCGGTGATGAGCGCGATTCGGGTCGCGCGCGGATTCACCAAGCGCGACACGATCCTGAAATTTGAAGGCTGCTACCACGGCCACAGTGACTATCTGCTTGCGAAAGCCGGGTCCGGCCTTGCCACGTTGGGCATCCCGGATTCGCCCGGCGTCCCGGAAGACTTCGCCAAACATACCCTCACCGCCCCTTATAACGACATCGGCGCGGTCCGCCGCCTGGTCGACGAACATCGCGGCCGCCTCGCCTGCATCATTCTGGAGCCGATTGCCGGCAACATGGGCGTGGTGCCTCCGGCTCCGGACTTCCTAACCGAGCTGCGGAAACTGACGCTCGAGCACGACATGCTGCTGATTTTTGACGAAGTGATCACGGGATTTCGGGTCGCCTACGGCGGCGCACAGAACCTCTATGGGGTGACGCCCGACTTGACGGTGCTGGGTAAGATCATCGGCGGAGGACTGCCGGTCGGCGCCTACGGCGGCAGGCGGGAAATCATGGATCTCATCGCGCCCTCTGGGCCGGTCTATCAAGCCGGGACTTTGTCGGGAAATCCGCTGGCCGTGACAGCCGGGATCGCCACGCTCACCAAACTCAAGGGCCGTGGCGTCTATGCCGGGCTCGAAGCGCGGGCCGCGACGTTCGCGAAAGAGTTGGGCGCTGCGGCCAAGAAGGCGGGCATCCCGCTCACGCAGACGCGGGTGGGCTCCATGCTGACTTCGTTCTTCACCTCAGGTCCGGTAACCGATTGGACGACGGTCAAGCGATCGGATACGCAGCGATATGGCCGGTTCTTCCACACGATGCTCGAACAGGGGATCTACCTGGCACCTTCCCAGTTCGAAGCCGCGTTTCTCTCCACCGCCCATTCCTTGGCAGACATCGACAAGACGCTCCGCGCCGCATACGCGGCCTTTAAAACACTGTAATTCGTTGCTCGTGAAGCGTCGCTCGTATCTCGTTAGATACAAGCCGACCGGTTCCAATACAGAAATCTTCTCTCCTTTGCGCTTCACGAGATACGCATCACGATTCACGTTACTTATTCGTCGTCCTCGTCGTCCGCATCCATGGCCTCCTGACGTTTCTGCTCTTCCATGGCATTGTGCAGGAGCATGCGGATAAACATTGAATACAATGAGCCTTTTTCCAGAGTCCCGCCCGGAGGGATTGCAATCTTGCCCTCCTTAATCATCTTATCCATCCATACCTTCTGATCCGGTGCGATCAGAATGGGAATCTCAACGAGTCCGACTCGGCCGAACATTTCCATGACTCAACCTCCGTGAAGCGTCGTTCGTATCTCGTATCTCGCAGGAGAATGAAGGGCATCGTAGAGATACGCTTCACGAGCTACAAGATACGCTGCCATTCCAGCACGCGGTTTTCTCGAATGTCAACCGCACCGCTATGGCATGGACTGTGCGTGCCGGTCAGTATCATGGCTCACGCTCGAACCACGTTCGGCACGCTCATTGCCGTGGGGTTGATCCTCGCCGTTCCCCATCAGGGACCGGCGCAACCATCGACCGCGCCGCCTTCATCCCTCTCCTCCACACCGCTGGCTGCTGAGCCGACGGAATCGGACCTTCACCCGTCTTGCGACCTTTGCAGAAAACCGGAACGACGGTCGGGAAGCGATCTGCGACCGCACCGACTCAAGCGAGACAAGGGGCTGCATCCTCGAAAGCAATCGAGCGGCAGACACTCGTCGCCGGAGCAAGCCATGAAATCGACCTTGCCGCGCCGAACGATCACTTCGAATGACGAGGTGAGGCAGGAATAGGCTACGGGCCAGGTGGATAGGCCGCCCGGGTGGCGAAGTTCTCTGGAACGGATCAGGTTGACACTTTCCTGTATTTCACGGAGAATCCGGAAAATTTTGCGCGGTTCGGGATGAGGAACCACACGTCCTTCCGAAAACAGCGGCTAACCGAGGACGATAGCGCCGCGCCAGTCCTGGCCAACTAGATTCGGGGAAAGTGAAGGTTGCAGGATCCACTCAATGGGCCCTTTACTCTTAACTTTTCCGCTCGTCCTGCTGCTTTGCACGGATGCGCCTGCGCAGGCGACTGAGCTTCCGTTGTTTGACGCCCACATCCACTACAATCACGACGTCTGGGAGTCGATCCCGTCGAGAGAAGCGATCGCGCGATTGCGTAACGCCGGAGTCAGGCGCGCGCTCGTTTCGAGTTCCAGCGACGAGGGCACGCAGAAATTGCTGGCGGAAGCGCGCGACCTGATCATTCCGGAGTTAAGACCGTACCGTCGGAACGGCGAAACCGGCAGCTGGTTTCTCGATGAGTCGGTGGTTGAGTACCTCCGGAAGCGCCTGAGCCTGCACTCCTACGTTGCGATTGGAGAGTTTCACGTGAGCGGCGAGAATGCTGATCTTCCGGTTGTCCGAGCTATCGTGCAACTCGCGAAGGACCACCGTCTGATGTTGCACGCGCATTCCGATGCCGACGCAGTGGAACGCCTGTTCCGGCAGGATCCTGGTGCTCGTATTCTCTGGGCCCACGGAGGTTATGAGAAGGCTCCGAGGATACGGGAGATGCTGCACCGCTACAAGAACTTGTGGGTCGAGCTCTCGTCCCGCGACGATCTGGTCCTGAACGGCCGGCTTGCGACAGACTGGCGGACCGTCCTGCTGGAGTTTTCCGATCGCTTCATGGTCGGCACCGATACCCACACACCGGATCGCTGGAACAGCATCGGCTCGAACGCGGACTCGGTTCGGGCCTGGCTGGCCGAGTTGCCCACGGAGGTCGCCGAGCGCATCGCCTACAAGAACGGCGAGGCTTGGCTCAAGGCCGGATTCTCCGATCGGCGCTGACGCGGATAGGTGGCTCCTGTCTTGATGAGCGTCCCGCGATTACTTCTTTTTCTTGTCGGAGGGATTTTCCGAGAACAGCAGCCAACCGAGCACGACGAAGCCGATCACCACACCCCCAATGGCCAGCCAGGTCCCGATTTTGTCCATCAGCTGTTCCCTTTCGCGTCGGACTGTAGCGCGGCCACAATCACCTTGTCGAGACGCGTCACCTTACCATTGCCGTTGGTGGCAGCCAGTCTGGCGGAGCCTTCCACCACGACGCGCCCGCTTTCTTTGTCCTTGATCACATGTGCAAAGGTCAACGAAGCGGCGCTGAGATCATGGACGGCCGTCTCGATGACCAACGTCTCTCCATAGCGAGCCGGTGAACGGTAGTCCACTTCCGCATGCACAACGACAAACACGGTGCCTTCGCTCATCAACTTCGCCACCGACAACCCGCGTTCCTCAAGATACTGCGTCCGCGCCCGTTCGAAATACTTGAGATAGTTCGCGTAGTAGACGACGCCCCCGCAATCGGTGTCTTCGTAATAAATGCGGATGTCCATTCGTATCTCGTCGTTCGTGAAGCGTATCTCGCTAGAGCCGTTTGATCAGGTTCCTCAGCATTCTGGACTCGTGGTCGAGCTGTTCCAGCACCGTGTCCCGATCGCCGATCGACAGAAATCCTAAATCGTGGGCCACCTCAACTTGTGTTTCGAGTTCCGCACAGGAACCCAACGCGACATAGCGGAGCTGTCGATATTCTGCGTTATGCTTTCTGTTAAATCCTTCCGCGATATTTGAAGGAATCGACACAACCGCACGACGCATCTGCGAGACAAGTCCGTACATTTCTTCTTTCGGGAAACTCTTCGTCACTCGATAGACGGCGAGAACGATCTCCTTACCTAATCTCCATACTTCGAGCTCGCGAAAATTTCTGATCTTCATATTTCTCGCCCGCGTATCCGGCTCTCTGCTTGCGCTTCACGCTTCACGAGATACGCTTCACGGTAGATGTAGCTTTGGAAATTGAGGTAGAGATGACTCGGTCACGCTCGCCATTCTGACGACCACGTCGTACAGCTGCTGCACCCGCTCGGCCTTCACCGGTTCGAATCCATGACCCAGAATCCCATGGTTCGCCGCATCGAGTAGGGGTTTCATGGTGGGCCACTCCCGCAGAAAGGATTGTCCCAATTGATCGCCCAGTCCGGCCAGTGCACGGAACTGGGCCTGTAGCGGCAGCCGGTACTTGCCGTCGATGTCGTCCATATGACAGAGGCGACAGGTTTCCTGAAGGACCTGGGGCAACTGATCAGGCCGCACGTCCCACGTCTTGATCCCATGCGCTGTAAAGAGGCGGCGTTGCGCCATGGCTTCCAGCGCCCTGACCAGTGCTCGCATCGCCGCCTCCGGATCGTTCGTCACACGCAATCGACGTCCCGCATGGGCGAGGAGATCGACCGCGACCAATTCTTTGACTTCCGAGGGGTCGAGCACGAGCTTCTCGAGAAACCCCGAATTGGCTTTGATCGCCGGCAGGCATGCCTTCACTTCCGCCGGGCCGCCGAACAGGGTCGCCATCTCCAGCGCCTTGATCGAGGATTTCAACTTCTCCCAGGCTTGACGATGCTGAAACCGTTCCCACAAATCATAGCCGTCGGCCACGTCGACGAGCGCGCGATACAGCGGTTTCAGCCCCCCGCTCACGCGATGCTCGACCTGGCGAAAGATCGCGGCGGCCGCCGCCAACGCGCCGCGATTGAACAGGGCACATCCTTCTCGCCTCGTGCCTCTGGCAGCCTCGTCCCAGGGATTGGCCTGGACCCATTGCCACTCGATCCCGTCGAGCGTGACCGTCTCTCCGTCACGCCCTTCTTGCGCGCCGATGACGGATACCACGCGGGACGCATGCGGCATGGCCGCCAGCGTCAACCCCGCCGCCATCGCCGCCGTGGCGCCCGATAGATCCACCACGAGCGCTCCCGATTCGATTCCCCAGGTTTCGAGCAGTGTCGGCAACGATCGGGCGATCGTCACGTAACAGGCCGGGAAACTCTCGACATCGGGCACGACGATCCAGTCCCAGCGTCGTGGGATCTGGGACAGCTTGGGTTGCAGATCGTGTTCGACCAACGGTTTCGCCGATTCGGGAAGGACGAAGCAGGCGGCGTCGGGTCGCAAGCGGTTGAGGGAATAGACCGCACCCGCGACCTCCTTCGTCAGCGCCACGACCAAGGCTTGAACCGGCTGTTCTTGTGCCATCGCGCGCGGACTATAGCATCGGTCCGGGCGGTGATCAATTGACACGAGCGGCGCCTCGCTTCCGCTTGACGACATCTCGCAACGCGCTTAGACTTCGCGGCAACGCGCAGCATCGTCTCTCCGCATCGCGTTCCTCTCGGAAGGCTTCCCGATGGTCTGGTGGTACTGGATGGTGTTGGGTTTGGCGCTGCTCGGGGCTGAGATGGCGACGCCGGGCGGATTCTACATTCTCTTTTTTGGTCTTGCCGCGTTGATCGTCGGCACGGCGACCGGAACCGGGATCGTCCAGACCGACTGGATCCAATGGCTGCTGTTTTCCGTCGTGGCCGTGGGTTCTCTCTTGGTCTTCCGGGGCCCGCTCCTGGCGAAATTGAGTCCTCAAGGGCCACGCGGTGAGCCGGACATCGATTCGATGGTCGGAGAAACCGCCATTCCGCTCGAGCCGCTGGCGGCCGGGGAGACAGGAAAAGCGGAACTGCGCGGGACGACGTGGACGGCCAAGAACGTCGGCCCCGAATCCCTCCGCAAGGGCCAGCGGGGCAAAGTGACCCGCGTCGAAGGATTGACGATCTGGATCACCAACGAATAGCCGCTCCATCTATTATTGTCTTATTAGTTGTTTTGGGGTGAGGAGGTCGCATGGCATCGGGAACTCTCGTCGTGCTCATTCTAGCGCTGCTCGTCCTCTACGTGATCGCCAAGACGGCGGTGGTCGTGCCTCAACAGAGCGCCTACGTGGTGGAGCGGCTCGGCAAATATTCCGCCACCTTGAACGCCGGGTTCCACATCCTGCTCCCGTTCATCGACACCATCCGATACAGGCATTCGCTGAAGGAGGTCGCCATCGACATCCCCGAGCAGGTCTGTATCACTCGCGACAACGTGCAAGTCTCCGTGGACGGTGTGCTCTACCTCAAGGTGTTGAACCCGGAACGGGCGTCCTACGGGATCAGTGATTATCACTTTGCGCTCTCGCAGCTCGCCCAGACGACGCTCCGCAGCGAAATCGGAAAGATCGAACTCGACCGCACGTTCGAAGAGCGGACGAACATCAACATCCAGGTCGTCAACGAACTGGACAAGGCCTCCGAGCCTTGGGGCGTGAAGGTGTTGCGCTATGAAATCAAGAACATCACGCCTCCCAAGGACGTGCTGAACGCGATGGAAAAGCAGATGCGCGCCGAGCGCGAGAAGCGCGCCCTGATTCTCACCTCCGAGGGCGAGCGCGACGCCGCCATCAACCAGGCCGAGGGGGAAAAGCAGCAAGTCATCAAGGCCTCGGAAGCGAGAAAGCAGCAGCAGATCAACGAAGCGGAAGGCGCGGCGGCCGCGATCCTCGCCATCGCGCAGGCGACCGCGGAGGGACTGCACAAGGTCGCCGACACCATCCGCGTTCCCGGAGGCCAGGAAGCGGTGCAACTGCGGGTCGCCGAACAGTACATCGCCAAGTTCGGCGAGTTGGCAAAAGCGGGCACGACGCTCGTGCTCCCCGCCAGCGTGTCCGACGTCGGCTCCATGATCGCCCTGGCGATGAGCGCCGTCCGCCAGGCCTCGGCGCCGCCGCACACCAAGTCGTAACGCTCGTACCGCACGGCGCGTGCGTTTGACAGGACGGTTGCCCTGCCCCTAGAATCGCGCGCGATGAAAGATGCGGTGCTCAACGCGTTTGCGGAAAGCGCGGCCGTCAAACAACAATTCGTGCGCGAGCAGGCGGACCGGATCGTGCAAGTTGCGGAACTGACGGCGGCGGCCCTCGCGAAGGGGCATAAGGTATTGCTCTTCGGCAACGGAGGCAGCGCGACCGACGCGGCCCATATCGCGGCCGAATTCGTGGGCCGCTATAAGCGAGACCGCGCGCCGCTGCCGGCGATTGCCCTGGCGACCGACATCGCCGCCATTACCTGCATCGCCAACGACTACGGATACGACGAGCTCTTCGCGCGCCAGGTTCGCGCCCACGGCCGGGCGGGCGACATCGCGATTGCGATCAGCACCAGCGGCAACTCTCTCAACGTCCTGAAGGGTGCGGAAGCCGCCAAGGCGTGCGGGCTTACCACCGTCGCCTGGACCGGCGGAAGCGGGGGCAAGCTGGCCGGACTCGTGGAATTTCCCTTCGTCGTGCCGTCCACGGTGACCGCCCGCATCCAGGAATGCCATATCACGATGGGCCACGTGATATGTGAATTGATCGAGGACCATCTCCTTGGCAAAGCCTCCTGACCGGAAGGTCCCGCTTCGCGCGGCTCGCGCGCTGATCCCGCCGATCAATGTATCGGACCTGAAGACGTATCCCCTGAAAAAGCGCCACAGCAAAGTGCGGGTGTCCGATTTCGCCAAGCCGTGGCGTCGCGGAGACAGCTTCGCCCGATTCTACCGGTCCTTGCCGGACATCCTTGGCGTAAAGACGCTTCGAGCCGTGGCCGCCTCGATCGCCGCGGCCCATCGTAAGCGCAGGCCCGTGATCGTCGGCATCGGCGCCCATGTGGTGAAGGTCGGACTGACTCCCATCTTCGTGGACCTCATGAACCGCGGCATTGTGTCGGCCGTGGCCATGAACGGAGCCGGCATCATTCACGATTTCGAGCTGGCGCTCATGGGCCATACGTCGGAGGAGGTCGACGCCGAGATCGACCAAGGCCGTTTCGGCATGGCCGAAGAAACCGGCCGCATGATCAACGAAGCGATCATTCAGGGCGCGCAAGAACAGTGCGGGCTCGGCGAGGCCGTGGGACGCTATATCGATCGTTCCCGCCGGCTGTTTCGAAACCACGAGACGAGCATCCTGGCGGCCGGTGTGAGACTCGGCATCCCGGTCACGGTGCACGTCGCAATCGGGACCGACATCATTCACATGCATCCGTCGGCCGACGGCGCGGCGATCGGCGACACGTCCCTGTTTGATTTTCGGCGGCTGACGGCCGTGGTGTCGGGGATGGAAGGCGGGGTCTATCTCAACATGGGCTCGGCCGTGGTCCTGCCGGAAGTGTTCCTCAAGACCGTGTCGCTCGCGCGGAATCTCGGCCACGCCCTGACGCAGATCACCACCGTCAACATGGACTTTCTGTCGCACTACCGCCCGTTGACCAACGTCGTGCGCCGACCGACGCAGAAGGGCGGCCAGGGCTATGCGCTCATCGGTCATCATGAAATCATGGTTCCGCTGCTCGCGGCGGCCATTTACGAAGAATTGGGGTAATTCACCATGGCTTCTTCCCCCACGCCTCCTCTGACGGCGGACGAGCTTGCGGCGATCTGGTTCGACCTCAACGTGCGATTTTTCGACGGGGCCCTGCCTCCCATCGATCTGGTCTGGAGCCGGCGGCTTACCTCCTCGATCGGCATGTTCGTGAGCCGCGGCGGACCCAGATCATCGTGGAGCGAGCCGGCGTCCTCCAAGCAGCCACGGAGGGAAATCCGGTTGTCCCTGCCGCTCCTCACGCCGCTGCTGGCCCGGTCGACGCACGGCTTCAACGAGCTGCTGAGCACGATGGCACATGAAATGATCCATCAGTGGCAATACGACATCCTCAAGCGACACCCCAGTCATGGTCCCGACTTCCTGAGGAAAATGACCGAGTTGAACCGCGACGGCTCCCTCTCCGTCACCCTGTACCATTCGTTGCAACAGGAGGTTCTCGCCCTGGCGCGCTTCGCGTGGCGGTGCCGGCAATGCGGCCGCATCTATCGCCGCCAACGGCGGACGATTCAACCGCGTCGACACCATTGTGGCAGTTGCCGCGGCGCACTGCAGGAACTGGGCACCGTGCGCCGCATCGAGTCCACAGCCGCCCGCCCGTCCCAGGATCGCACGCAGCTCTCCTTGCCCTTCTAGCGGGAGCGGAATGTCCCATGGGATGGCCGCGTCAGATCTTCTTCGGTGACGTGGACGCCATGTTCGCCTCCGCCGCGATCGTGAAGGCCCCGGAGTTGGCCGGCAAGCCCGTGGCGGTCGGCGGACAGGCGCCACGGGGCATCATCGCCGCCGCGAGTTACGCGGCGCGGGCATTCGGCGTCCACTCCGCCATGCCGACGGTCACGGCGATCCGCCTTTGTCCCGATCTCGTGCTGCTGCCTCCCGATCGCCCGCTCTACCGCCAACTGCACGACCGGATGCAACGCGTGACCGACCGCCTTTTTCCCACCGTGGAGTGGAGCAGCATCGACGAATTTTACGTCGACACCACAGACCTTCAGCGTTTGCATCCCGACCCGGCGGCATTGGGCCGCACGATCAAGCGGGCCATCTTCGACGAAACCGGTCTCTGCTGCACGGTCGGAGCGTCCACCGGCAAAGTGACGGCGAAGATCGCGGCGGACGCGGCCAAGCCCGACGGTCTGCTGATCATCGCTCCGGGATCGGAAGCGGCGTTTCTGGCCAATCGGCCGCTTCGAGCGCTGCCGGGCATCGGTCCCAAGACCGGCGAGCGGCTGCAGACCATCGGACTGCGCACGATCGCCGATCTGCTCGATCCGCGATGGGAGACGTCGCTGCGCCCGCTCTTCGGCCAGCGGCTCCATTGGGTGCGGGAACTCGCGCAGGGGATCGATCACGAGCCGGTCGTGCCGGACCGCGAATCCAAGAGCATGAGCCATGAGACCACGTTCGAGCACGACACCGGAGACCCGGCCTTTATCGAGCGGGTGCTGCGCGGTTTCCTGACGGCGCTGGCTCGAGAACTCCGGCAGGAGGCCCTGGCGGCGGGCTCGGTGACCGTCAAGCTCAAGGACGCGCGATTCGCCGTGACGACGAAGCAGCGCCGGTTTCCCCGACCGCTCAACTACGACCCCGACATGTGGCCCACCATTAGAGAGAGCCTTCAGGAACTCATGAAGCCCGGAGTCGCGTACCGATTGGCCGGATTGGCCGTGACCTTGCTGACTCCCGCGCCATCCGGACTCTTCGACGGGCGCCGCAGCAAGGCCATCGAGGCGATGGATGCCATTATCGCCCGGCATGGGTCGGGCGTGATGGGACTCGGCGGCGTCTCCCGGACGGACGACGAATAACCAGCCGGTTCCATCCGGGAGGCGGAGTCGGTATGATGGGCCGCATGTCTACGAAAGTGTTGACCATGGGCGAACTGGTTCCCGCCCTGCAGCGCGCCCGCGCCTCGAACAAACGGGTCGTGTTCACGAACGGCTGCTTCGACCTCATGCACGTCGGCCATACCCGCTATCTCGCAGCGGCCAAACAGCTCGGGGACCTGCTGGTCGTCGGCGTCAACAGCGACGACTCGGTACGCGCGTTGAACAAGGCGCCCGGGCGTCCCGTGGTCCAGGATGCGCAACGGGCCGAAGTCCTGGCCGCGCTCGAGTCGGTCGACTATGTGGTCGTGTTCAGCGAACCGGATCCGCTGAATCTGATCACGGCGATCCAGCCGGACGTCCTGGTCAAAGGCGGAGACTGGCCGGTCGACCGCATCGTCGGCCGCGACGTCGTGGAACGGCGCGGGGGAATGGTGAAAACGATCCCGCTCGTCCCAGGCGCCTCGACGACGTCGATCATTCAACGGATCCGCTCCATCTAACTAAACCGTCTGGACCACGAAACCGCCGAACTGCATGATCCGCGAGCACCAAGCCGACTCATTATCGCGACAGGGCCGACCCATCCGATCTCGCCGATCTCGCCGAGTTCGCTCGGATTCCACTCCGGTCCGCCGCAGACTCAGGAACATGACCCCGCCGTTTCAGAAGCGGTCCTGACGATCGAGGAATCAGAACCGTGGCGAATCCGTCCATGTCTTCAGCCGCTCAGTGGATCACCCCGGTCGCAACGGCCTTAGCCGGTCTCCAGGGCCGCGCCTGCCTAACCGGTCTACACGGCTCCTCATCGGGTTTCGCCCTGACGGAGCTGTGGCAGTCCGGAGCCGGCGCTCTGTCCGGCAAGCCGTGGCTGATCGTCGCCGGCACCGATGAGGCCGCGGAGCGTCTCTACGACGACCTCCTGTTTTTTCACCGGCTGACCGGTCGTGCGACCGACTCGCTCACGCTCTTCCCCCGATGGGAAACGCTACCATATGAAGCGACCGCGCCCCACGTCGGATTGATCGCCCGCCGTATGAACGCGCTGCACGGAATCCACGGCGCCTCAGACGCGCGGGTCGTGACCTCGGTCGCCGCCTTGATTCAGCGGCTCATGCCGGCGGAGACGTTCGTCCGCTCGCTGCTCCGGCTCGACGTCGGCGGGTCCATCGAGCGCGATGCCCTGACGGGGGGATTGTTGCGGCTGGGCTACCGACGGGTGTCGGTGGTGGAAATCCCCGGCGAGTTCAGCATCCGCGGCGGCATCATCGACATCTTCTCCACCGCATACGGCGATCCGTTGCGCGCTGAGTTTCTCGGCGAGACCATCGACTCGCTGCGCCTCTTCGATCCGTCCACCCAGAAATCGACCCGGAAGCTGGATCGGGCCGTCATTCTGCCGGCGCGTGAATACGTGCGGCCCGATGCGGCGGCTGAGGCCCTCGCTCCGATTCAAGCCGATGCCGAGTGGCGTGCGCCGGATCTCTACCCCCGCATGGACACGCTCTTCGATTATTTTTCCGAATCGCCGCTGGTGGTCCTGGATCAGCCCGCCGTCCTGGCGCGGTCCGCCGCCGACCTCTTAGAGCGGATCGACGACGGCTATCTGCGCCATAGCGAGCGCGACACCTCGTCCCCCTATCCTTCGCCGGAACGATTGTTCCTGACCTGGCAGGACGTGATCGCGGCCACGGCGGCCTGGTCCCAACTCGCGTTGGAACCGCTGGCGGCGGGCGATCCGTCGTGGGATCCGGTCCAGGCGTTTCCGGCGCAGCTCCCGGCCAGCGCCGGGCTCGGCGTGCGGGGCACCTCGTTCACCCAAACTCTGGCGATCCTGGATCGCCTGCGCGAGGCGTGCCGGGTGGCGCTCGTCGCGAGGAGTCGCGGCCAAGTGGAACGTCTCCTGGCCCTGCTGCGCGAGCACGATGTCCCGGCAGTCGAATGGACCGCCGCACACTGGAGAGGGGCCGGCCAGGCCAAAGCGCCGTTCTACGTCCTGCAAGGAGAACTCTCGGCCGGATTCCTCTCCCCGGAACTGCGGCTGACCGTCTTAACGGAAGAGGAACTGTTCGCCAAAGGAACACGTCACAAGCCGCAGGCCAAGAGCAAAGCCGCAACCTTCCTGTCGTCGCTCGAAGATCTCAACGTGGGCGACTATGTCGTGCACGTCCAACACGGTATCGCCAAATACCAGGGGCTCAAACGTCTGACGGTCACGGAGTTCGACAGTGATTATCTGATCCTGGAGTTTTTCGGCGGAGACAAGCTCTACGTGCCGCTCGACCGGCTCAACCAGGTGCAGCGATACAGCGGCGCCGACGGACACGTGCCCCGGCTGGACCGTTTAGGCGGTACGGCCTGGGCCAAGACCACGGCACGCGTCAAGAAGGACATCGAGGAGATGGCTCAAGACCTGATCGACCTGTATGCCAATCGGGAGCTCGCCACACGCCATGCCTACGGATCGGACAGCACGCTATACCATGAATTCCAGGCGGCGTTCGAATTTGAAGAGACGCCCGATCAGCTCAAAGCGATCGAAGACATCACCCGCGATATGGAATCGCGCAGGCCGATGGACCGGTTGGTCTGCGGCGACGTCGGCTACGGCAAGACCGAGGTGGCGATGCGGGCGGCGTTCAAGGCTGTGGAGGACAATCGTCAGGTGGCCGTGCTGGTGCCGACGACGCTCTTGGCGCATCAGCATTACGACAATTTTGCGGAGCGATTCGCCCCTTTTCCGACCAAAGTTGCGCTGCTATCCCGATTCCAGTCTCCCAAAGAAACCAAAGCTATTTTGAAAGACGTGGCGGCGGGCATCATCGATGTGGTCATCGGCACCCATCGCCTCTTGCAGAAGGACGTGACGTTCAGAAATCTTGGCCTGGTCATCATCGACGAAGAGCAATGGTTCGGGGTCAAACACAAGGAACGGCTCAAAACGCTGCGCACACAGGTGGACGTCTTGACGCTCACCGCCACGCCGATTCCACGGACCCTGCAAATGGCCATGGCCAGCGTGCGCGACCTGTCGATCATCGACACGCCGCCGGCCGGCCGGCTGTCGATCCGCACGCAAGTCGTCCGCGGCAGCGACAAGCTGATCCGCGAAGCCATTCTCCGCGAGCTGGGACGCGGCGGGCAGGTCTATTTCGTCCACAATCGAGTCGAGACGATGGAGCGAGCCGGAGCGTGGCTGCAACAGATCGTCCCGGAAGCCCGCATCGTCATGGCCCACGGCCAGATGGATGCGAAGCCGCTGGAAGCCGTCATGCTGAAGTTCTTCCACCGGGAAGCGGACGTGCTGATCGCCTCCGCGATCATTCAATCGGGATTGGACGTGCCGAACGCCAATACCATCATCGTCAATCGAGCCGATACGTTCGGCCTGGCGCAACTCTATCAGCTGCGCGGACGGGTCGGACGAGGCGGGGATCAGGCCTATGCCTATTTTCTGATTCCCGACGAAGGCACGTTGACCGGCGACGCCCAGAAGCGGTTGATCGCCATTCAGCAGTTCACGGAGCTGGGATCCGGTTTCCGCATCGCCGCGGCCGATCTCGAGATCAGGGGCGCGGGAAACCTGCTCGGCAAGCAACAGTCCGGCCATATCGCCGCCATCGGCCTCGACCTCTATATGCAGATGGTTGAGCAAGCGGTCCAGCGGCTCAAAGGCCTCGTCGTGGAAGAGGAGCCCGATCCCACGCTTCGCTTGAACGTGTCCGCCTACATTCCCGAAGAGTATGTCGTGGATCCACATCAGCGCTTGTCGTTCTACAAGCGGCTCTCCTCCTGCCAGCAGGTGGGCGAGCTGGCCTTGCTTCATGGAGAGCTTCAGGACCGCTATGGACTTCCCCCTGAGCCCGTCGAGCGGCTGTTCGAAGTCATGCAGATCCGCCTCCACGCCAAGATGCTGTACCTCGACTCGATCGAATTGAAGGCCCAGTCGGTCGTGGTGGTCTGGGGGGCAAAGAGCCGGATCAGTCCGCCGGCCGTCCAGCAGCTGATGGATCGGTACATAAACCGCGTCCGTTTTCTCTCGCCGACGTCCTTCGAACTCCAAATGTCGCACCAGGACTGGGCTTCCATCTTTCGAGAACTCGCCGCAATGTTGCAAAGCCTGGAAGTCTGTGATACCACCACTTCAACGAAGGCATGATTGTCAACGACGCAGTGAGGGGTTCATCCACGCATGGTTTCCCGATCCATTCGTTCTGCCGGTCCATTCGTATCCCCGTTTGACCACCGATTGCGCCTGGCATGCGGCGGCTTGTTGCTGCTGCTGGCGAGTTGTACTCCGCCGCCCTCCGAGGAGAGGATCGTGGCCTTCGTCAATGGAAGGCCGATCTCGCAGGCGGAGTTCGAAGCCGAATGGAGCGAACTCCCGGAGGCGACCCGCGCGCGATATGAGAAAGAAGGAGGCAAACCGCGCTTGCTCAGCGAAGTGATTACTCGGGAACTCTTGCTGCAGGAGGCACGCAGGCAGGGCCTGGACCAAAACGATCAGATCAGGGACCGAGCCCGCCGCTACAAGGAACGGTTGATGCTGGACGAGTTGCTGAAAGACCGCATCAAGACCAAGATCGAACTGACCAAGGAAGAATTGGACGCCTACTATGACAAGCATGCGCGCCAACTGCTGACCCCCTTGAAAGTGCGGGTAGCCGTGATGCTGCTCCCGAACTTCCCCGCTGCGAAGGATCTCGAGAAGCAGGTGAATCTAGGCGGCGATTTCGGCAAGTTCGCCCAGCGCTACTCCATCGACACCAAGACCAAAGCCAACGGCGGAGACCTGGGGCCGTATCGCAAGGATCTGGTTTCGCCGGAAGTGGACGAAGTCATTCATCAGCTGAAACCGGGCATGACAAGCGCTCCCATCAAGACCGAAGCCGGTTATTATCTCGTCAGGATTACGGCGCTGGACCCCGAGATCATCCAGGCGGATTTGGCGACCAGGGAACGCCTCCGACAGGAACTGTTGAGCGAAAAGCGCCAGAAGCGCTTTGACGATGTCATCGCCGACATTCGCGCCAAGGCGGTCGTCAAGATCGCCGACGTCTCCCGATTCGGCGCCGGGGATCTGGCCAACCGCTGATACACCCTCCGAGTCTTTCCTAGCCCTGTGGCATCCGACCGGCCTGTAGGCCATCGGGCTGCCCTTCCTCATTCGGGCCCGTCTCCTGTAGAATCGACGGATTATGAACCGGGATCGCTCGCCTGCTCGGTCGTACCGGACCAGGCCATTCTCCTTTCCTACGTGATGATCCGTCCAACCTCATTGATCACACGGCTCGTCGCGGGCGGCGTATGCGGGGCCTTGGCATTGCTGCTTGATCAGCCTCCCGCCGAGGCGGCCCGTGTCGAAGACCGTATCGTCGCCATCGTGAATGCCGACCTCATCATGCTGTCGGAGATGAATCGGGAGCTCAAGCCGGAGAAAGATCGTATTCAGAAGCAGTACCGGGGCGCGGAGCTGATCCGGCAACTCTCGATCGCCGAATCCATGACGCTGACCGCCATGATCGAACGCCGCCTCCAACTGCAGGAGGCCAAAGCCCGTTCAGTCGAAGTGACCGATCAGGAAGTGAAACAGGCGGTCCACCAGCTCAAGCAACAGGGCGAAAAACTGGACGAGAAGGACCCCGCGAACATGAAGGCGGTCCGGGAGCAGCTGACGCTCCTCAAGGTGGTCGACCGGGAAGTCCGCAGCGGCGTGATGGTCGCGGATCCAGAAATGAAGCGTTATTACAACGAGCACCGCGACCGCTTCTCGTTGCCGGAAGAATACACGCTCAGCCAGATCCTCATACGGCCGCGTTCGCCAGACGACCTATCGGACGCGACCGAAAAGGCGCACACGGTCGTGAAATTGCTCAAGCAAGGCGAGTCCTTTGAAGATCTCGCGCTTCGGTATTCGGACGGAGCCAACGCCTCCCGCGGCGGGCGGTTGGGTCTCGTGCGCCAGGGAGAGTTGCTGCCGGCAATCGAGCGGGGTGTCTCGAAGCTGGTGCCGGGCGGGATTTCCGATGTGATTCAGTCACCGGAGG
Organism: Nitrospira sp.; assembly: GCA_047150005.1. Lineage (GTDB taxonomy): Bacteria > Nitrospirota > Nitrospiria > Nitrospirales > Nitrospiraceae > Nitrospira_C. The sequence continues at coordinate 1,412,223 of AP038806.1, forward strand.
GCTTCCACATTGTCAGACTGGACGACAAGAAGCCCAAGCAGTTTCGCCCGTATGATGAAGTGCGGTTGGAAATTCAGTCCCTCGTGTATCAACAGAAGAGCGAGGACATGTTCCAGAGCTGGTTGGCGGACCTGAAAAACAAGGCATATATCGAAATCAAGTTCGAGTCCGCTCCTTCAGCACCGCCCAAAGGCGATCCCTCCCCTCGCCCGTTGTCGACGAATACGCGATGACCGGCAAACGGTCGTCAAGACCCAATTCCGCCCCCAACCGGCGCAGGGCGGCGACCCGCTCGCTCGGCTTCAGCTTGTCCACTTTCGTCGCCACGACGACCGGGAGATGACCGATGGAGAGGAGCCATTCGATCGTCGCCCGGTCCTGAGCGGCGGGCACCCGGCTCTCTACGAGCAGCACGACGATCCGGACCTCTTCCCGGCCGGTCAGGTATGCCTCGATCAGCGGTCCCCATTGTGCGCGGATCGACTTCGAAACCTTGGCGTATCCGTATCCCGGCAGATCCACGAGCACAAACCGCGAGAGCTGTACATCGCCCGTGACTACGGAAAAGATATTGACGGCCCTGGTCTTACCGGGCGTTCGGCTGACCTTCGCCAAGCTTTTCCGTTGCAGCAGGGAGTTGATCAGCGAGGACTTGCCGACGTTCGAACGGCCGACGAACGCGACCTCCGGCAGACCGCCGTTCGGAAACTGTTCGGGGCGGACGCAACTTCTGATAAACTCGGCCGTCAGAATCTTCATCTTGTCCACCATCGTCATAGGCAGCCTCCGTGCGGAAGTCAACACCACGTCGACGAACGCGTCTGGCCGCAGGACTTCTCCTGTGCGGCGCGATCGGTTTGGCGGCGTTCGGACTCTTTTGGCTACTCGCCATGCCCGATGTATCCGCGCTCCGCACGGCGAATCCCACGATCACGGCTCTCATTGAGGCGCGACAAGCCCAGGCCAAGGAGCAAAGTCGTTCCATCGGGCGCCATTGGATCTGGGTCCCGCTCTCCCGCATCTCGCCGTATCTCCGGCAGGCGGTCGTCGCGGCAGAGGACGCGTCGTTCTTCTCGCACGAAGGATTCGATTGGGAAGGCCTGAAGGACGCCGCGCTCTACGACCTGGAAAAGGGCGAGCTGAAACGCGGAGGCAGTACGATTACTCAACAGCTGGCCAAGAACCTGTATCTGTCTTCCGAGCGTTCCCTGCTCCGGAAAGCGCACGAGGCATTGATTACGCGATCCCTCGAACAGCACCTCTCGAAGGACCGGATCCTCGAACTGTATCTGAACGTGGCGGAATGGGGGAACGGAGTCTACGGAGCCGAGGCCGCTTCCCGTCATCATTTCATGAAGCCGGCCCGCGACCTGTCCGCCGATGAAGCAGCCTGGCTCGCGGCCATGTTGCCCGCGCCGCGTCGATATGATCCGCTCAGAAAGACCACAGCTCTGACCCGTCGTCATGAGCGCATCTTGCGGCGCATGAGCAAAGTTTCGACAAGGCCGGTCACACGATAGGTCCGTGGCCTGGACGACGTTCAGATTGCAGCTTAGGCCGGCCCTCGAACGGCACGATCACCCGCATCGATGAGGATCAGGTACGGCGTCGATCGGAACGCCGCCAAGAAAAGGATGGCAGTAGGCTATCGCGACTCGTGTGCATCTCCGACTTCCGGTACGTCCCGCTCCCCGAAGATGGCGGATTCATGCGTGTAATACTTGAACTCCAGCAGATTGTCCGAAGGATCTTGGAGAAAATAGGTGTGGTGTTCGATCCTGGTGCCTGGAAATCGCACCCGGGGCTGCTGGTAGAACGAGAGTCCCCTGGACCTGGCGCGATCCGCAAATTCCTGCCACTGCGCCTTCGACAGAAAGACGAGGCCGAAATGCCGCGGATAGATACCCCGCTGCGGCTGCGGCGCATCCACCAGATGGGCCACGAGCTGATGGCCGGCCAGGCCGAACGTCATGGCCCGCTCCGATTCGCGCCCGAGCGTACAACCTAACCCGTCGAGATAGAACCGCTTGGCGGCCTGACGGTCGTGAATGGGAAAGGCCAGGTGAAACAGGACTTCGTTCATGTCCAACGATCCCTCACAGTTGGACTGCCTGTGCCGCCCCACCAGCCGGCCGCCATCCGAGAGGTGACGTGAGCGATGGCGAACCGCCCGTTCTGGGACACAATCAACATACCAGCCGCTCCGTGAATCCGCGAGACCAACTGGTTCAAGATCCGCCGGGCGACGGTCATCGGGCTTTCGCCCTTGGCCAGCCGCTCGCAGACGGTCCCGGCCAGGGCGAGACGGATGATGCCTTCACCGATGCCCGTCATCGACACCCCGCCTGACCGATTGTCCGCGTAGACGCCGCAGCCGATCAACGGGGTGTCGCCCACCCGGCCGGGCAACATGCGCTCGATCCCGCCGGTAGACGCTCCGGCCGATACCGTACCGGTTCGGTCCAATGCCACGGCCCCGACTGTTCCATGTCGCTCCCCTGTTGTGGACTTGCGGGCGAGCAAGCGATCGTACGACAGCCCCGGACGAGCCCGCGTCCGCGGGAGTTGTTGCAGTTTGAAGTGACGGGCGAACTTGGTAGCCGACGGACCGACCAATAGCACGTGATCCGTTTTTTCCATGACCAATCTGGCCGCGGTGATCGGATGAACAATGCCCTCGACTGAGGCGACTGCGCCGGCCCGCAAGCCCTTTCCCTCCATGATGGACGCATCCAACCGCCGCACCCCGTCGAGTTGCCGGTAGGCCCCGCGACCGGCGTTGAACGCTCCGCTTTCCTCCAAGATGCCGATTGCGCATTCGACGGCGACCAGGGACGGGCCCCCTCGTTCAAGGAGGTCATATCCGGCCTTCAGAGCCACCCTCAGGCTTTCGGCTTGTTGCGAAGTCATGGGATGACGGCCTGCACCGCCGTGGACTAGCAGAAGAGGAGGAAGACGTGTCAATTGAGCAGCAGGTCCCGGGCATGACGATAGGCCGGGTCTCGCATGCGATCCAGATCGGAGCGCACGAATCCCAATCCGGTCACGCAGAGTTCAAAGTTCTCGGAGAGCTTCCTGAACAGCGGAAGCTCGTCCGGTCCCGGATCACGGGCCATTTCAGCCACGATACCGTAGGAGCGCTTACCGGCTTTGACATAATCGACGAGAAAGTCCTGGTGATAGATCAGACCGGCAGTTTTCAGTCGGCGCAGGTATTCCGGAAAGAGACCGGCCATGAACAGGGTGAAATCGCCTATATGCTGATGGACGTCCCGTTCTCGCTCCATAGACTGCGCCCCGTACAGCACCTCGGACTCATACAGGAGCTCGACCACGGTATCGAGAGGTTTGCCCTGCTGGTTGCGGACCTTATACAGCTGGTCCGTGCTTGCGAAATCGACCAGGAGATTCGACAGGTAGGTGGTCACGTTCAGATCGGGCCAACCCAGGTGTTCCGTAAAGCTCTTCTCGGTCAATGCCCCGAAAAGCTGCCGAAGCGGATGTCGAGGAGGAACCTCTGTTCCCATCACGCCCTCCCTGCTATGACCTTCTGCGCCTAGTATAACAGAGTAGCCGCCAGTCGCATCCTGTGTGCTTCATGCGTCGGACGGAACACTTCCTAAAACCAGACTCGGCCGGTCAACGGGTCTCCAGCACGAAGGTCACCGGTCCGTCGTTCACCGAATCTACGGCCATATGGGCGGCGAACACCCCCGTTTCCACCGGTACGCCTCGTTCACGCAATTCGCCGATGACGAACTCATACAAACGCTTCGCTTCCGTGGGCGCCGCCGCCGCCTCGAAGCTCGGACGGCGGCCGTTTCTGGTGTTGCCCAACAGCGTGAATTGGGAGACGAGGAGCACCGAGCCCCCCGTATCCGTGAGGGATCGATTCATCTTGCCCCGGTCGTCGGAGAATATCCGCAGCGTACGCAGCTTCTCGGCCAGCGAGCGGCCGTCGGCTTCCGTATCCCCATCGGCCACCCCCAGAAGGACCAGCAGCCCATCGCGAATCTGTCCCACGATCTGTCCGTCCACTTCCACAGATGCCCTTGCAACGCGCTGGATGACAGCCCTCATTGAGCTTCCGTATCTCGTGGTTCGTATCTCACCAAATATATCTCGGCCACAGGAATCGCCTGCGCTTCACGCTTCCCTCTCCGCTCGGCGGCGACGCAGCGAAGACAGGGTTCCTTCCAAGTGGAGCAGTCGTCGCTTCATCGGCAGGCCTCCGGAGAATCCTCCCAGCGAGACATCATGAGCCACGATCCGATGGCAGGGGATAATGATGGGAATCGGATTGGCTCCGACCGCATTGCCGACGGCTCTGGCATACCTGGCCCCTCCGACGCGAGAGGCGACCCACCGATAGGAGCGCAGGGAGGCGTACGGCAGGCGCTGAAGCACCCGCCAGACCCGCTGTTGGAATATCGTTCCGCGCTGAACGTCCAGCGGAAGACAAAACGAATGGCGGCGGCCCGACAGATACAGTTTCAGCTGCTCTCTCGCTTGCCGCAATCCGTGGGTGGCGCGGCCGATCATGACCGGCCCCGTGGCCTTTCGAAGACTCCGTTCGGCTTCCTGCCTGCTCGTTTTCGGCAGGCTGACGGCGCAGATACCTTTGGCGGATTCGGCAATACCGACCCAGCCCCAGCTTGACTGAAAGACCGTTGCTCGGACCATGCCTCGCGCCTAGCCTCTCAGGAGACGCCCCAGTCTTCGTTGCACCATTCCCCACACGAGCTGCAATTCCTCCGAGCCGAACATGGCCTGCACACCGGCGTATCCGCTTGCGCTGACTATGACCGCCAGCCCCAGCGTGGCGGACTTTACCGCCCAATCGCCCTGATGGCTCCAGATCTCGGCTCCGGCTGCCCAGAGACACACCCCGATCAACGGCACACACGCGACCACTGCCCTCAGCGACGAGCGGCCGATCGATCGCCAATCGACACCACCCAGTCGCCGGGTCAACATCACCACCAGGATGCCTCCGTTGAGCATAGCCGCCAAGGCGGTGGCCAAGGCCAATCCCGGAGCACCCAACGGAGCCATGAGCACCAGCGAGAACGCGATGTTGCCTATGACGGCCACGGCGGCGGAGATGGCCGGGGTTCTCGTATCCTGCAAGGAATAGAACGCAGCAACGATGATACGGAGACCGGCGAAGGCCCAGAGGCCGACCGCATAGCAGAGCACGGCCGTGGCCGTGGCGACCGTGTCGGCGTGAGTGAAGGAGCCATGCTCGAAAAACAGATGCACCAGCGGCACGCGCAGCAGGATCAAGCCCAGCATCGCCGGCAGAATGATGAACAGGATCATACGGATTCCGAAGCCCACGGTAGTGGCCAATTCGTCCAGGGCACCCTTCGCTGCTTGCGCGGACAGTGTCGGCAGGATGGCCGTGGCCAGCGCGACCCCGAAAATTCCCAGTGGAAATTGGATCAACCGCATTCCATAGAACAGATAGGTCGGTCCACCTGAGAAAAAGGACGCCAAGATCGTGCTGACCGTAATATTGATCTGCGTGACCGATAGACCCAGCAGCGACGGCACCATCAACGTGCCGATTCGCCGCACGCCGGGGTGACTCGGCTCCAGCCGAAACCCGAACAGCATGCCGCGCAATTTGAGCCCGGGCAGTTGCATCGCAAACTGGGCCGCTCCCCCGGCCACGACGCCGATCGCGACCCCGAGAATCGGCTCCGGCAGCGCTGGGGACAGGAACAACGAGCAGCCGATGATGAACAGATTGAAAAACACCGGCGAAAACGCCGGGGCGGCGAAGGCGCGCAGCGAATTCAGAATGCCCATGGCCAGCGCCGCCAGGCTGATGAAGAGCAGGTAGGGAAACATGATGCGCGTCAGCAGCGTCGTCATCTCCAATTTCGCAGGGTCGCCGTGAAACCCGGGGGCCAGAACCCAGACGATGGCGGGCGACGCGAGCACGCCGAGCAGGGTAATCCCGGTGACGATGGTCAACAGCGTCGTGAACACCGCGCTCGCCAACTCCCATGCATCCTGTTTGGACTTCAACGTCTGATATTCGGTGAACACGGGAATGAACGCCGAGGACATGGACCCTTCTGCAAACAGCTCGCGCAACAAGTTGGGAATGCGATAGGCGACGAAGAAGGCGTCGGCGGCCGGCGTCGCCCCGAACAGGCGGGCCAGCACCATGTCTCGAATGAAACCCAGAATACGGCTCGAGAACGTGGCAATCCCGATGAGCCCGGCGGCCTTGACGACCGAGCGGGTTTCTTCCGGAAGTTGGACCGGAACCGCTTGTCCGGCGGGAGATCGGGACATGATTCGGGATTCTAGCGGAAGGATGGCAGGCAGTCTATTGAACTGTCTCTTAAGGTTCTTCGATCACGCGGTCCGGAATTTCGTTGGGATTGTCGCCCGATGTCGTCGGGCACGCGCGGGCCAGAATCTCTCCGCAACGGCTTACGCCTGCGCACAGAGCAGCGGCCATGTCGCCGGCGCGAACTCCTTCGATCACCGATCGCACCACTGCATCCCACTGGCCGGCGGACACCAGCCGGATCAGTTCTTTGTCCGCCAGCACGTAGACCTCGCGTTCGAGCACCGAGAGCATGAGCAGGATTCCAGTCCGTTCGCGGGTCTGGAAGATGCCGTGCTGCGCGAAGGCTCGTTCGGCCCTGAGCCGGACCTTCTGGCGCATCCGCTCGCGCGAGGTGACGAGCCGCACAATCGGCGCAAAGGTGCCGAACCACGTTCCTGCGGCATAGGCGACGACCGTGCCGAGGACCAGCCACGCTGCGTTTTCGTCGTCCCAGCTCCATGGCAGCCATGCCGCTTCCAACATAAGAAGAGCGGTGAGCGTAAGCAAGGCCAGGATGAGGCCGGTTCGATGCTTGGCGTCCCGATACAAGCCGGATCGCGATACGATCATCGGGACGATTTCGGCGCGCGTCCGGCGCTCGGCTGCGCGGACGGCTTCGCCGACGCGCTCCCGCTCCTCCAATGTGAGCATCCGACCACCGTCACCAATTGCCACTGGCCCCTCCGCCTCCGAAATCTCCGCCGCCTCCACTGAACCCGCTGTCGGACGAACCCCCGCTCCACCCGCCGCCGCGGCTGCTGTACCATGTCCAGTCGTCATACGTTCTTCGGTTCCAACCGCCGCGATTGGTCCAGAGCACGAGCCAGAGCAGGAACGCCGTCACCGCAGCCGCCGCGACTCCCAAGGCCATGCTCGCAGATTGCGCCACCAGATACGCCAACAGACTCCCGAAGAGGGCTCTGGTTCGTCGTAGCCCTTGACTGAGCACGATGCCCGCCAAAAATCCGACGACGACCCCGATAAAGACAAGCTGCAGAGCATCCGTTTCTTGACCCCAGCCCCTTCGAGCGGCGGAGCGGCCCTTCGCTTCGTACGTCCCTTCGATGGTCTTGAGGATGGCCTCGGTCCCGGCGCGCACGCCTCCCGACATGTCGCCGACTTTGAATCGCGGCACTATCTCGTCGCGAATGATATGTGCGGAACGGAGATCGGTCAGCGTTCCTTCCAGACCGTAGCCGACTTCGATACGCAGCCGTCGTTCCTTGACCGCGATCAGGAGCAATACCCCATTGTCCGCGCCCCGCTGGCCCAGCTTCCAGGAAGTCGCCACGCGATGGGCATATTCTTCCAGCGGCTCGCTCTCGAGCGACGGCACGATCAGCACGGCGACTTGATTGGTGGTCTTCTCCTCATGAGCCTTGAGCGACGCCGTCAACGAGTCCACGTCGGACGTCGGGAGCACGTGAGCGGAGTCAACGACACGGCCGGTCAGCGGAGGAACTTCGAGTGCGAAGAGCGGGATCGCGACCAAAAGCAGGGTGATCAGGACCAAGAGCCGGAGCGGCCCTTGCCAGACCTGGCTCGTGCTCGCCAGTTTCATACTCGGCCTGGAAGGCTTAGAACTTGACTTGCGGCGGCGTAGCGACGCTCTTTTCGTCAGCCACGGCGAAGTTGGGCCGCTCCTCGAGATGGAGCAAGAACTTGGCAGTCAGGTTCGTCGGAAAGTACCGGACCATCTTGTTGTACTCGGCCACGCGGTCGATGTAGCGCTTGCGCGCGACGGCAATGCGATTCTCCGTGCCTTCCAACTGGCTCTGCAGATCTCGAAAATTCTGATCGGCTTTCAGATTTGGGTAGTTTTCAGCGATCGCGATCAGCCGTCCCAGCGCCGACGTGAGACCGGCTTGTGCGTTCTGAAACCGCTCAAACGCTTCGGGATTGTTCAGGCTTTCCGGCGTGATCTGAACTCCGGTCGCCTGTGCCCGCGCCTGTACGACCCCTTCGAGCGTGTCCTTCTCATGAGCCGCATAGCCTTTGACCGTGGCCACAAGATTGGGAATGAGGTCCGCCCTCCGCTGGTATTGATTCACCACTTCACTCCACGCGGCCTTCGTATCCTCGTCCAGTCCCTGCAAATCGTTATAGCCGCACCCGTTCAGACAGGCGACCAACACCACCCAGCCGGCGATCCTTCGCATTGTACCCATGATCCTCCTCCTTCTGACGAGCCGCCCACTCATGCTATCATGGCCTGCGGTCTTGGATATATTGCGCCCCAAGGGACATGTCACGTGACCACTCAACGCGTTCGCCCGGCGGATTCCAGGTCCGCCACCGATCGCTCGGCTTGTATCAAGGAAGCGCGATCGAACTGGCCTTCTGGCATCCGTCGTCCGGGATGCCCGAGTATGGGCTCTATCGATTTGCCACCGAGATGCAGGCGCAGTCCTTGATCGACTTTCTCGTCTCTGCCGCCTGTGCGGAGCCGCTTGACAGGGAAGACTTGCTGATTGAGCCGTTCGACCTGGCCGAGCACGAACGACTCGTCGCCGAATATCCGTTGCCGTCCGCCTGGGAACAGCCGCTTTGAATCGAGAAGCGTCCCTCGTGAAAGGTATCTTAAGGGGTGTCGAAACAGATCGACTTCGATGTGAAGTGAAGAGTCAGCCCTCTTGGCCTAACTGGCGGCCCGCAGTTTGGGAGCGAGCCGGCCATGGTTTTCCATGGTGCGGGATTGCACGAACGCCAGCAAGCGTTTGTTCTCCTGAGCGGCCCGTAGAAACTTGAACGCAATGCCTCTCTGGCTGACCGATCGGACCATGGCCGCCACTTCCAACGGCGGTTCATCCTGGTCGGTCGTGATCTCCAGATAAAAGATATCGTCCACATGAACCTGCGTGTCGCTCTTGATGATGCACCCGCCGACCGAGAGGTCCATCACAATGCCCTCACCGCGCACTTTGCCTCCGGAAAACGACAGATAGAGGCGAACCGGAATTCGGAGATGCTGGCGTCGCTCGACCTTTCGCGCGGGGAGAGCCAGGCCGATCCGGGAGGCCATGAATCGACAACTGCAATGCTGGCAGCTGAAGGGGGACATCATCAACAGCGCCGCGACTCGCTCGCCGGCCGAAACCGGCTGCGCACGCAAGACGTGTTCTTGACGGCACTGCGGGCACTGGAGGAGGCGGGCCATGGCGTCGTCGGGTGTGATCCACGTCCGGCTTGTTTGATCGGGGACTGTCTTGAGACCATCGATAAGGCAACTCCCCGGTCCTGTCAACAAAACAGCGCTTTTCCCGGGAGACCCGTCCGGCGAGGGCGCCGACCGCGCCTAGTGAAACTCCGCGTGGGGGTCGGCCGGCACACCGGTGAGGGGACCGGGTTCGGCGATCGTCGATCGGAGGAATTCCCGATTGAACGTGGCGATGAAATGCACACTGATCGATTTCGGACAGACGGCTTCGCACTCGTATTGGTTGCCGCAGGAGCCGAATCCCTCTCGATCCATGGCCCTCATCATCGCATCGGCGCGCCTGGCCCGTTCCGGTTCACCCTGGGGCAGATGAGCCAAGTGGGATACCTTTGCCGCGACGAACAACATGGCCGACGCATTCCGACAGGCGGCCACGCAGGCGCCGCAGCCGATGCAGGAGGCGGCATCCATCGCCGTTTCCGCCCGATCCTTGCCGATGAGAATGGTATTGCCGTCGACCGCGCCTCCGGTGTTCGAAGAAACATAACCGCCCGCCTGCATGATGCGATCCAAAGCCCGACGATCCACGATCAAATCCCTGATCACGGGAAATGCCTTGGCGCGCCAGGGTTCGATGGTGAGGACCGTCTCGTCGGCGAACCGGCGCATATAGAGTTGGCAGGTGGCGACGCCTCGGTCGGGACCGTGAGGTATACCGTTGATGACGAGGGAACAGGCCCCACAGATGCCTTCGCGACAATCCGATTCAAAGGCGATCGGCTCCTCGCCGTTCAGAATCAGCCGCTGATTGATCACATCCAGCATTTCGAGGAACGACATGGCGGGACTGATATCGGTGGCCGGATACGTCATGAACGCGCCCTCGTCGTTCGGGCCCCGTTGCCGCCACACATTCAAGGTAAAGTGCATGGTTCGCGCGATCCTGTCTCAGGCCCCTCTATTGATAACTCCGCATGCCCGGTTGGACGAACTCAAAGGTCAGCGGCTCCTTGTGCAGGGTTGGCGTCCCGTTGGGCTGATATTCCCACGCGGCGACAAAGGCGAACCGTCCGTCGTCACGAATCGGCTCTCCGTCGGCGGTTTGGTGCTCCTCGCGGAAATGCGCACCACAGGATTCTTCGCGGTACAGCGCGTCATGGCACAGCAACTCCGCGAAATCCAGGAAGTCCGCCACCCTGCCCGCATACTCCAATTGCTGATTGAATGTCTCGCCCGAACCAGGGATGGCCACCTGACGCCAGAAATCGTGCCGTAGCGGTGGGATGGTCTGCAAGGCGTGATGGAGCCCGGAGCGATGGCGTGCCATTCCGCACGCGTTCCACATGATGTGGCCGAGCGCGCGATGAAACGAGGCCGCCGTGCGCTTGCCGTTGCCCTCGAGCAGTTTCGCCGAGCGGGCGTTCACACGCTCCATCGCCGCCCGAGCGTCCGGATGGTCGGGCACAATCGGCTCGTTCTTGGTCGTGGCCAGATAGTGTCCAATCGTATACGGCAGAATGAAGTATCCGTCGGCCAACCCCTGCATCAATGAGCTGGCTCCCAATCGATTGGCTCCGTGATCGGCGAAATTGGCCTCGCCGACGACAAAGAGACCCGGGATGGTACTCATGAGATTGTAATCCACCCACAGGCCCCCCATCGTATAGTGCGGCGCCGGGTAGATCCGCATCGGAACTTTATACGCATCTTCTCCCGTAATGCGCTGATACATCTCGAACAGATTCCCGTAACGTTCCCGAACCAGTCCAAGGCCCTCCCGCTCGATCACCTCGGCAAAATCGAGATACACGCCGTGACCGCCCGGTCCGACCCCGCAGCCCTCGTCACACACGGCCTTCACGGCGCGCGACGCCACGTCACGAGGCACGAGATTGCCGAACCGCGGGTAACGCCGCTCCAGAAAATAGTCCCGCTCAGACTCGGGAATCTCCTCAGGCGCACGCGCATCCCCCGCCCGTTGAGGCACCCACATTCTGCCGTCGTTGCGAAGCGATTCGGACATGAGCGTCAGCTTGGCCTGGTGCTCCTCGCTCGGCGGAATGGCGGTCGGGTGAATCTGAGTGAAACACGGATTGGCGAACGCGGCGCCTTGCTTCCAGGCCCGATAAGTCGCGGTGACATTGCAGCCGGTGGCATTCGTCGAAAGATAGAAGATATTGCTGTAGCCTCCGGTCGCGAGGACGACGGCCTGCGCCACATGCACGCTGAGCCGGCCGGAGATTAGATCGCGGACCACGATCCCGCAAGCGTGACCGTCGACGACGATCAGATCCAACATTTCGGTTCGCGGATGCATGACGACCTGGCCGCGTTCAATTTGCCAACAGAGCGCCGAATAGGCACCCAGCAGCAATTGCTGACCCGTTTGCCCTCGACAATAGAAGGTGCGCGAGACCTGCACACCTCCAAATGAGCGATTGGCCAACTGCCCTCCGTATTCGCGGGCGAAGGGGACGCCCAGCGCCACGCATTGGTCGATGATCTGCGTGCTGACCTGCGCCAGTCGATACACGTTCGCTTCGCGGGAACGGAAGTCGCCGCCTTTGATGGTGTCGTAGAACAGACGGGCGATGCTGTCGCCGTCGTCCTGGTAATTCTTGGCCGCGTTGATGCCGCCCTGGGCGGCGATGCTGTGGGCGCGGCGCGGACTATCGTGGAAGCAGAAACAGTCGACGTGGTAGCCGAGTTGGCCCAGGGTGGAGGCGGCGCTGGCACCCGCGAGCCCTGTTCCGACGACGATGACCTTGATGGCCTGCTTGTTGTTGGGGCTGACCAGTTTCTCGGTAAACCGGTGCCGGTCCCATTTTGTTTCCAGCGGGCCCGACGGCACCTTCGAGTCGAGACGGATCATCACCGCAGAACCCCCAGTGCGATCGCCAGGACGATCGCCGAATTGCCCAGCACCACCGTTCCGGCCACGAACGGACCGGCAGCTCTGAAGACTCGATTGAGGATCGGATGCTCCAATCCCAACGTTTGCAGGCTGCTGGATACGCCATGACTCAGATGCACCGCCAGCACTCCTTGCGAGAGGAGATACAGCAGCGCGAACCACGGAATCTGAAACGTGTGGATCATTCGGCCGTAGACGTCCCGGTGGCCCCTCGGATCGAGCCTGTCCATGAACGAGGTGTCGACGACCCCGGCCGTGAAATGCAACAGATGAAACACGATGAACAACAGAAGAAGGCTTCCGGTCAAGGCCATCGAGCGGGAGGAGAGCGATGCCTGCCGGTAGACCCGGTTTGCATAGGCCACGGGGCGAGCCCGACGGTTTCGTATCACCAGTTGGATCGTCAATCCGATGTGCAACGCCGCGGCCAACACAAGTCCGCCCCTGGCGGACCAGAGAAAGATGGGCATTTCCTGAAGAAAGGCCGCGTAGGTGTTGAGCGCTTCCTGGCCGTCGAACACCTGCAGATTGCCGAGCATATGGAACACGACAAATCCGGCGAGCATCAGACCCGTCAGCGCGACCACGATCTTGCTGCCGAGTGAGGTGCAGAAGATGGTGAAGAACCGCGTCATCCTCACGGTGACGGCGCTCCCTGCCCCACCTCCCCGTTGCGGATCGTCAGCGTTGAGACCGGATACCAGCGGTCCGCGCGCTTCCCGGCAATCGCCAACTCCACGGCCGCTGTTCCTCCGTCCTCGCTCAAGATTGCCACGTCAAGATGATAGCGCCCAGCCGGAAGGTCTTTCGCCAAAGTCACCACATCTTCGACCAGGATCGGTGAGCCCGGCAACCAGTTCATGAGACGGGCGCGGCTCAGCCATTGTGCCGCTACGTCGTCTTGCTCCGACCTCAAGCGATAGGCCAGCGGGCGAACATGATACATCGGAGCCACTCCGACGTTGTCCCATCGTGATTCAATGGCGACGACGCCGCCCGGACTGGTCTCGGCGGCGTGCGTCAATTCGCGAAGCACCAGCCGATATCCGAGCCGCTTTTGAAACTCGTCGATGCGCGGACGCCAGGCCTCCGGAATAGGCGAGGACTTGGCGTTCAGTACCGTAACATGCCACTCCAGTCCTTTCTGCAGAATCATGTCGAGATCGAAGCCCTTGTCGACCCAATCCTGCATGACGCCGCACACCTCGAATTGTACGGGGCCTCGCTTCCACGCCTCCGCGACGACCGGATCCCGTAGTTTGCGGGCATAGCCATGCTCCATATGGTTCCAATCGGGCCCGAAGTAGCCGAAGTCGCCAAAACAGTCCCCGCGCCAGCCGGCCCCCCGAGCAATTGCATACGTCAGTTGGCCGCCGGCCAACATCACGAGAGGCCGGTCTGGGAAGTACTGGAAGTACCAATCGGTGATCTTGCGCTGATTGTCCTCCGTCGGATACAGCTGCTTGCATCGCGCTTCCACCCCGAAGCAACAGGCCATGTTCCATTCTCCCCAGCAACCGATCGAGCCAATGTCCACGTGATCAATATCGGGCGACCGCCCATAGCGAGCCCCGAAGGCGGCGAGTAGCTTTTCGTGATAGTCGAGAAAGACGGGATTGTTATAGTCGGGAAAAATTCCATCGGTCTCCTTGACGCTCTCGACGCCCTTATCCAGCAGCCATTGAGGCGATCCACGTTCGTACTCTGTCATGATCCGGAAAGCGAGGGTCTCCCCTTTGACCTTAGCCTGCTGGATCACCTGATCGACAAACTCGAAGTTATAGACACCCTCGGCCGGTTCAAGGTCGGCCCAGGACCAACGGAAATAGGCGACGGTCGAGCGAGGGTATTGACTCAACGACGGAGGATGGTCAAAGCCGAAATGAAAATCGGCGAACCCCATGCCGGGATTGTAGAGAATGTCGTCGATCTCGACCGGACGCACGGTGACCAACGGCACGCGCGCGCTTTGCGCCTTCGCCCCGGAGACAGGCTCATCCGCTGCAACGATACCGGTCAGGGTCGCGAGCGAAAGGAAGAGACAACAGATCGTGAGGAGGGTCGGAAACGACTGCGACGTCTTCACCATCGCTCCATAAAATTGGAGACTCACTTCCTCTCTCTCATTGTTGTGGTCATCGCGTAAAATGTCAATCATGCCGGACCAACCGTTTGCCTGGCGATGGCACGGCCGGCCAGCGACCCGGTAGCCCAGGCCCATTGAAAATTGAACCCGCCGATCCGCCCGTCGCAGTCGAGCATCTCACCGATAAGATAGAGCCCCGAAACCAGCCTGGATTCCATCGTGCGATAGTCGACCTCTTCCAACGGAACGCCGCCGGTCGTCACCTCGGCGTGGTTCCACCCGCGGTCTCGCACAATAGGCAGCCGAAATCTGATCAGCGCGCCGACAAGACGAAGCCGGTCTTGGCGGGGGCATTGGGCCAACGGACCCAATGGGTCGCACCCGACATGCCGGCTGATCTCCTCGGCGAAGCGTGCCGGCACACGTTGGGACAGGGTCTTCACAATGCTCCTGTGCGGCGACTGCACGGCCTGTTGCACGAACCATTGATCGACATCTTCGGGCGTCGAATCCGGCAGAAAATTGGCGAATACGTCCGCGTCTTTGCCCTGATGCCATGCCAGGGTCCAGAAGCGGCTCGCATCCATCACGACCGGACCACTGATCCCGAAATGAGTCCACAGCAGACTCCCGGTCCGCTGATCGACCCTTTTCCGTTCAATGACCGTCGTCAAACGGACGATCTGAGAGAGACCAGTGAGGTGCCGGTGAAACATGCCTTCGTCCAAGACCAGAGGAACCAGCGCCGGGCTCGTCGGCGAGATCCGGTGTCCCAACTGTTCGGCCATGACATAGCCCGTTCCATCGCTGCCGGACTTCGGAAGTGAGCGTCCTCCCGTCGCCAACACCACCTTCTTGGCGACCACGCTTCCGTGCAGATGATGCACCATGAATGCCTGGCCATCGTGCTGGTCCGGCGCTTGATCTATTCGGTTTACGCGATGCCGGCACAGAATCTCTACGCCGTGGGCCTGACAGCCGCTGACCAGGGCGCTCAAGACCGTTCGAGCCTTGTCGGTGACGGGGAACAGCTTCCCCGTTTCTTCGCGTTTGAGTTCCACGCCCAGCGACGCGAACCACGCAATGGTGTCCGGAACCGGAAACCCCGCGAGAATATTCTTGATGATCCGCCGATTTCCAAAGAAGTCGGTCGGAGCAACCGTGTGATGCGTCACATTGCAGCGTCCACCTCCCGATACCAGAATCTTCACTCCGATCGTCGCCGCTCCGTCGAGGAGCACGATGCGGTTATCGTTCGCGTGGGCTTGAGCCGCGAAGATGGCGGCCGTCAGGCCGGCCGCCCCGGCCCCGACGATGACGACGTCCGCCGTTTGCTTGTTCATGACCGGAGTCGCATGGGAACATGGAACGTGTTCTGAAGACGATCAGCGCATAACTATCAGCACAGCCCTGACGGCGCAAGGGCGGAAAGGGATCGAAACGATCGTCTCAAGGACGGTGGGAATCCCGATCGGATCCGGCGAGGACCAGAATTTCTCCTGAAAATCTCCGATGATCGGTTCCCCTGTTTCGCATTAGAGGGTTTTAACTAACCGTTAACACCCCGTTAATCTATTGATGCTACTGTTGCGCTCGTACTCAAACCTGTTTCTGGGAGGTGGGCAATGACCTGTCAAAAATGTCACGGCTTGATGATCGAGGAGTGGCGGCCTGAGTATTCAACTGACGTCACCGTGCACCGTTGCATCAATTGCGGTCTGGTACTTGATCCACTGATTGCCCAGAATCGCTCCTTAAAAGGACGAGGCAAGCAACCGATTCTCGATGCCGCTTAGGGTTCGTTCTGGTTCGGCTGGCTCGGACGACTTGCCGTGCCGGCTGAACAGGGCAGGCGTGGACGTCGCGCACACGACCGGACCGAAACCTACCAGTGGTTCCGATCGGGACCACGGTTCTCGCTCGTCGCGGCCCGACGTCTACCTCTACCCTCTCTCTTCTCGCCCATCAACCCCCTGTCCCTCCTACCGTGATTTGGTCAAATGCATGACCGAAGTACGCCGTTCCTGAGTCGCGCGCCGACTCCCAGTCGCACCACGACTGGTTGGAGGACGGCAGCTCTCCTATGGTAGCCTAGCGGTGACGACAGCCAAGACCCCACGAGGAGCCATGAGCATCAAACCGGCGACCGATAAGGTTTTCACTATCCTGCTGGTAGAGGACAATGGCGGGGACGTGGAAGTATTCCTGCATACCGTCGAGGCAGAACTTCCCCGCGAGCAAGATGAGCAGGTCGACTTGGTGATCGCCGCGCGCGCAGAGGGTGCGATGAAGATCCTCGAAGACAGGCGGGTTGACCTGGTGATTACGGAAGTCCGGCTGCCGGGAATGAGCGGCATTGAGCTGCTGCAGCGAATTCAGGCAAGAGACCGCAGGATTCCGGTCATCGTGATCAGTCGGGTGGCCACAGTGGACACAGCCGTCGAAGCGATGCGGTGCGGAGCATTCGACTATGTTACGAAACCGTTCGAAAAGCTGGACCTGGCGGCCAGGATTCATCGGGCGATGCGGATTTCAGAGATCTTATTCCGCTACGAGCCGCCCCAGAAGACAGAGCTTCAGACGTTCAAAGAATTAATCGGCGTGAGCCCCGCCATCCGCAACGTGACTGCCATGATCGAAGCCGCAGCGCGCGTGCAGTCCACCACCTTGATCATTGGAGAAACCGGCACGGGGAAGGAATTGATCGCCAGAGCCATCCACGAACGAAGTACCGAGCGTGACGGTCCGTTTCAGGTCGTCGACTGCACGACCTTCTCGGAAGGAACGGTCGAAAGCGAGCTCTTCGGCCACGTGCGCGGCGCCTTTACGGGCGCCGTGGGCGACAAGCTCGGATTGATCGAACGAGGCATCGGGGGCACGCTGTTTCTCGACGAGATCGGCGACCTGCCGCTTCCGTTACAAGCCAAGTTGCTCCGGGTCCTTGAGGAAGGAGAAATGCGGGCCGTGGGGAGCGTGCAGATGAAAAAAGTCAGCGCACGCTTCATTGCGGCGACCAATCAAGAACTCACCGAGAAGGTGAAACGGAATGAATTCCGCAAGGATCTCTTCTTCCGGCTCAATGTCATGGCCATCAGGGTGCCGTCCCTGCGCGAGCGCACGCAGGATATTCCGCTCCTTGCCCGGCATTTCATCGCCCGATATACGAAGGAATTCGGCAAGTATGTGAACGAATTGCATCCCTCTGCCGTCACGGAACTTGTGGCCTATCCTTGGCCCGGAAACGTTCGGGAGCTCCGCAATGTCATGGAACGGGCGGTGATGTTGGCCAAAGGGGATCGTATCAGTCAAGACGATGTCATCGGTCTACTACAGTTTACCGACCAAGCGAGAAGAGGCCAAGGGGACGACTACCTCTCTCTTCCCTATGCGAAAGCGAAAGAGAAAGTACTGGAGGACTTCAGTCGCCGCTACATCAAGTCGAAACTGGACCACCACCAGGGCAATGTCACGCATGCAGCTCAAGAAGCAGGACTCCCTCGCTCCTATTTCCACGAAATCATGAGACGATATTTGCGCGACGATAAGTAATTTCAGCTGTCATTGTTTCCTGACACCCGACAGCACCTTTCCTTCTATCTTCGGCATTTTTCAAGCATTTCTGTCAAGATCGACCCGCTGTCAGTCTTCGCTGACACATAAATACTAATATAAATCAGAAACTTATGTTACTCACCTCCTCTCGTCGTCAGGCTCTACTGACAGGACTTCCCTTTCGCTGGAATTTCTCTCAACAATCGACTCCCACGTCACGCCGATAAGATATTGATTTTAAGACGTAAATGTCTCTCTGTTTTCTAGCGGTTCGCCTCGCATTGATGCGAGCAGCAGGCACAGTGCTTGTAAAAGATGTCCCTGGACAGAGCGACGAAGTGTCTTATTCGTGCGACTCGACCTTGGCTGAAAGGGGGTGGGAGGAAGGGTCGGCCGACCTTTCAGAATTGACAGAGGTAACGACAGCGTTACGCAAGATTGTCTTTGAAGTAGGAGGTGTTCGCGATGCAGCAATCACTTGTCTCACGTCGGCAGTTCCTCAAAATTACAGCTGGAACGGTCGCGGCTGTGGCAGTAGCGGACAAGGTTCTGGCCTTGACGGCGCTGCAGCCGGTCATCGAAGTGGGTAACCCACTGGGTGACTATCCAGATCGATCCTGGGAGCGTGTCTATCACGACCAGTATCGTTACGATTCGTCTTTTACGTGGTGTTGTTGCCCGAACGACACCCACGGATGCCGCGTTCGCGCCTTTGTTCGCAACGGCGTGGTCATGCGGGTCGAACAGAACTATGACCATCAGACGTACGAAGATCTCTACGGCAACCGCGGGACTTTTGCACACAATCCCCGGATGTGCCTGAAAGGGTTTACGTTCCACCGCCGCGTGTACGGTCCCTATCGCTTGAAGGGACCGTTGATGCGGAAGGGTTGGAAGGAATGGATGGATGCCGGCTCGCCCGAGTTGACGCCGGATGTGAAGCGGAAATACAAATTCGACGCGCGCTTCCTCGATGACATGATGCGCGTCTCCTGGGACACCGCGGCGACCTATGCGGCCAAGGGCTGCATCCTCATCGCGACCCGGTACAGCGGCGAAGCCGGTGCGCGGCGTCTGCGCGAGCAGGGGTATGCGCCGGAAATGATCGAGATGATGAAGGGCGCCGGAGTTCGGTGTTTCAAACATCGGGCCGGCATGCCTGTGCTCGGCATCATCGGTAAGATGATGAACACCCGCTTTAACGGCGGCGTGTTGCCGCTTCTGGATTCCTGGATCCGCAAAGTGGACGCGGACAGGGCCCAGGGTGGAAAGTACTATTCAAACTACACCTGGCACGGCGACCAGGATCCCTCCCATCCGTGGTGGAACGGCACGCAGAACTGCGACGTCGACCTGTCCGACATGCGGTTTAGCAAGCTAAACACCAGCTGGGGGAAGAACTTCGTCGAAAACAAGATGCCGGAAGCCCACTGGAAGCTCGAGTCCATCGAGCGTGGCGGCCGCATCGTCGTGATCACGCCCGAGTACAATCCGACGGCCTATCGGGCCGACTACTGGATTCCGGTTCGTCCGGAGACGGACTCGGCGCTGTTCTTGGGTGGTTGCAAAATCATCCTCGACGAGAATCTGCAGGACATCGACTATATCAAGCAGTTTACCGACCTTCCCATCCTGGTCCGGACGGACACGCTCCAATATCTGGATCCGCGCGACGTCGTCCCTGATTTCAAGTTCCCGGATCACTCCAAGAGTTATTCGGGACGGATTCAGGCGTTGAAGCCGGAGCAGATCGAGCGGTTGGGCGGATTCATGATGTACGACCTGGCGAAAAAACAGCCGGTCTATGTCAACCGGGAACAGGTCGGTTTCCATTTCGTGCAGACTGGAATCGATCCAGCGTTGACCGGGACTTTCCGCGTCAAGCTGTTGAACGGTCGCGAAGTGGACGTATCGCCGATCTACCAGATGTACCTGGTCCATCTCCAGGACTACGATCTGGACACGGTGAATCAGATCACCCGGTCACCCAAGGACTTGATCGTCCGCTGGGGTCGGGATTCAGGCACCGTGAAGCCGGCGGCCATGCACAACGGCGAAGGTGTGTGTCACTACTTCCATATGACGGAAATGGGTCGGGCGGCGGCATTCGTCCTGACCTTGACTGGCAATATGGGAAAATTCGGCACGGGCTGTCATACCTGGTCCGGCAACTACAAAGCCGGTATCTGGAACGCCACCCCCTGGTCGGGGGCCGGCTTGGCGGTGCATACGGGCGAGGATCCGTTCAACCAGACCCTCGATCCGAATGCGCACGGCAAGGAAATCAAGACGAAGTCCTACTACTACGGCGAGGAGGTCGGGTATTGGAATCATGGCGACACCGCCCTGATCGTCAATACGCCGAAGTATGGACGCAAGGTGTTCACGGGCAAAACCCACATGCCGAGCCCGAGCAAGGTGCGGTGGGTGACCAACGTGAACATTCTGAACAACGCCAAGCACCACTATGACATGGTGCGCAACGTGGATCCGAACATCGAGATGATCGTCACGCAAGACATTGAGATGACCTCGGACGTCAACCACGCCGACATCGCCTTTGCCTGCAACTCCTGGATGGAATTCACCTATCCGGAAATGACGGCGACGGTGTCGAATCCGTGGGTGCAAATCTGGAAAGGCGGCATCCGGCCGCTGTACGACACCCGCAACGATGCCGACACCTTTGCGGCCGTGGCGGCCAGACTGACGGAAATGACGGGCGATGTCCGTATCCGTCAGGTGTTCCACTTCGTGTATCAGAACCGCGTGGACGTGTACGTCCAACGCGCGCTCGACGCCAGCGCGACCTGCTATGGGTACAACGCTGACGTGATGCTGAAGTCGGAGAAGGGCTGGATGGTCATGGGACGGACCTATCCCCGCCATCCGCTCTGGGAAGAAACGAACGAATCGAAGCCACAGTGGACGCGATGCGGTCGTATTGAAACCTACCGTATCGAGCCCGAGGCGATCGAGTACGGGGAAAACTTCATCGTGCACCGGGAAGGCCCGGAGGCGACCCCGTATCTGCCGAACGCCATCTTCACGACCAACCCGTACGTCCGGCCGGACGACTACGGCATTCCGATCACGGCGCAGCACCATGACGACAAGCATGTGCGCAACATCAAGTTGCCATGGTCGGAAATCAAGCGGCATGCCAACCCGTTGTGGGAGAAGGGCTACCAGTTCTACTGCGTGACGCCCAAGACCCGGCACCGGGTGCACAGCCAGTGGTCGGTGAACGACTGGGTGCAGATTTACGAGTCGAACTTCGGCGATCCGTACCGCATGGACAAACGGACGCCGGGCGTCGGCGAGCACCAGTTGCATATCAACCCGCAGGCGGCCAAAGACCGCGGCATCAACGACGGCGACTACGTCTACGTGGACGGCAACCCGGTGGACCGGCCCTATCGCGGCTGGAAACCCTCGGATCCGTTCTACAAGGTCGCGCGCTTGATGATCCGGGCGAAGTACAACCCCGCCTATCCGTACCACGTGACGATGGCGAAGCACGCCCCGTACGTGTCGACGGCGAAGTCGGTGAAGGGCCACGAGACCCGGCCGGACGGCCGAGCCATCGCGGTGGACACCGGCTATCAGTCCAACTTCCGGTACGGGGCCCAACAGTCCTTTACCCGGTCGTGGCTGATGCCGATGCACCAGACCGACTCCCTCCCGGGCAAACACGCGATTGCCTGGAAGTTCAAGTGGGGCTATGCGATCGACCACCACGCGGTCAATACGACGCCGAAGGAATGTCTGATCCGCATCACCAAGGCGGAAGACGGCGGCATCGGCGCGCGGGGCCCGTGGGAACCGGTTCGCACCGGCTTTACCCCGGGACAGGAGAACGAGTTCATGATCAAGTGGCTCAAAGGTGAGCACATCAAGATCAAGGTGTAAGGACAACGGACTTGCAGCTTGAGCTGCGATGACACCCATGAGACCACGTAACCAACTGATCATGACCAGAAGGAGGATTCACAATGCCAGAAGTCTATAACTGGCAACTGGGACGGAAGATGCTGTATCCGTATGAGGAGCGGCATCCGAAGTGGCAGTTTGCCTTTGTGTTCAATATCAACCGGTGTTTGGCGTGTCAGACGTGTTCGATGGCGGACAAGTCGACCTGGCTGTTTTCGAAGGGCCAGGAATACATGTGGTGGAACAACGTGGAGACCAAGCCGTACGGGGGGTATCCGCAGTTCTACGACGTGAAGATCACGCAGTTGATCGAGCAAGTGAACCCGGGGGGGCAGGTGTGGAACGTGCGGGTGGGCCGCAAGCACCATGCGCCCTACGGGGTGTTCGAAGGGATGACCATTTTCGACGCGGGGGCCAAGGTGGGCCAGGCGGCGATCGGGTACATTCCGACGGACCAGGAATGGCGCTTCGTGAACATCTACGAGGACACGGCGACCTCGATGCGCTCGTTGGTGGAGGGCATCGATCGGTCGGGGTTCTCGCGCGATGAGCCGTGGCGGCTGTCCGGCAGCTCGCTGCCGGAGCACGAGACGTTCTTCTTCTACCTGCAGCGGATTTGTAATCACTGCACCTACCCTGGCTGTTTGGCCGCCTGCCCGCGCAAGGCGATCTATAAACGGCCGGAAGACGGCATTGTGTTGATCGACCAGAACCGCTGCCGCGGGTACAAGAAGTGCGTGGAGCAGTGCCCGTTCAAGAAGCCGATGTACCGGGGGACGACCCGGGTGTCGGAGAAGTGCATTGCGTGCTATCCGCGGATCGAGGGGAAGGATCCGCTGACGGGCGGCGAGCCGATGGAAACGCGCTGTATGGCGGCGTGCGTGGGCAAGATCCGCATGCAGAGCCTGGTGCGCATCGGCGAAGACGGCCTGTGGGCGGAGGATCGGTGGCACCCCCTGTACTACACCATTCGGGTGGAGCAGGTGGCGCTGCCCTTGTATCCGCAGTGGGGCACGGAGCCCAATGGCTACTACATTCCGCCGCGGCACAGCCCGCGGGGCTATGCCCGGCAGATGTTTGGGCCGGGCGTGGACAACGCCATTGAGAAGTATCTGGTGCCGAGCCGGGAGTTGTTGGCGGTGCTCCAGCTGTGGAGAGCCAGCCAGCAGATCGTCTTCCGGTATGACGTCATTCCGGGCCCGAAGGTGTTTGAGACCCAGATTCACGGCAAGCGGTTCGAGATGTACAACGATACCGTGCTGGGCTTCAACAAGTCGGGCAAGGAAGTGGCGCGCATTCAGGTCGAAGAGCCGATCTACGTCCGACCCGCCGAACGGGTGAACTGGCTGTAGGCCGGCCCGGCGAGCCCGCGGCCTCGGGCCGCGGGCGGTCGAGCGCGGAAGGGCAGAGTCTTCATCGCAAGACTCTGCCCTTCGTCTATCGGCCTCGGCGAGCCCCCCCACCCCCGAAGCCTCGCCTCGGGATTACGGACCCCAAAGGGACTCGTGGCACAAAAATCCAAACTGTGGGCCTACCTCGGTGCGGGAATTGTCCTGATCGTAATATTTTCCGTCGAGCAGATGATGCTCCTCCGTCAGTGGCAGGACAGCCTGGTCTCGCAGCAGCAGCGTAGTGCGATCCGCGAAGAGGTACTCATCCTGCGTCGTTGGACGGCGGATATCGACAATGGGTTTCGCGGGTACGTCTTAATACGGCAACCATACTTCCTCGCACCCATGGTCATGGCCGAGGAAGAAATCCCGATGGCGCTGGAGCGCTTGACTCGACTGACCAGCGAGACCCCCGCACTTCAGGGGAGCGTCCAGGTGCTCACGCGGCGGCTTGATGAACTGATCACGACCAAACGGCGGCTCGCCACGAAGATTGCCAACGGGGAATCGGATGAAGTCCTGACCTATGTCCGGACCGGAGAGGGACTGGCGCTGGCCAAAACCATCTCGGCGGCCTTCGATGATTTCGAAACCAAGATCGCCAGGCAATTTCCGGAAGCCGACCTGACTCCCCTCGAGCGACAGAGAAAAACACTATGGCAGTTGGTGGCCGCCCAGGCCGGCGCCGTATTCGTCGGAGTGCTGGTGATGGAACTGTTGCTCGCCGCCTTCACCGCCCCTCATCGTTCGGAAACATAATCCCTCTTTTGCCTCTTCGGCGCGACGGAACCGGTCGACGGGTGACACGTTCGTCCCCGGTCACGGAATCGAAAACTCCGCCCAGAGAAAGGTATGGTCTGAGGGATCCTTGGCCCGACGAGGCTCGACGTCGACGTCGGCATTGATGCATTTTTCAGCCAGCGGCGCCGTCGCAAGAATGTGGTCGATGCGCCATCCTTTATTGCTTTCCAACGAACTCGGCGCCCGGTAATCCCAAAACGTATACTGTTGGCGGTCCGGATACAGCCGCACGAACACATCTTGGAATCCCCAGGCCAGAGCCGCCTGGTAAGCGTTCCTGGCATCCTCGTGATAGCAGACGTGCTTGAGATGCTTCTCGGGACTATGGACGTCCGTGGGTCTCGGCGCCACATTCATGTCCCCACACCAAATGGCCGGCGTATCCGGGGAAAGATGCTTGTCGAAGTAGGCTCGGAGTCGCCTATACCACTCCAGTTTGTACGCGTATTTCGGCGAATCGATTTCAAACCCCTGCGGCACATAGGTATTGAGGATCGGAATCCCGTCGATCACCGCGTGCAGCAGCCGAGGCTCGTCCGGTTCTCCTCCGTCGTCCAGCCCCGCCCGGACCGCGTCGGGTTTCTTTCGGCTCAGGATCGCGACGCCGTTGTAGGACTTCATTCCACGAAACGTGATCTCATACCCGGAGGGAGCCAGGGCAAGCAGAGGGAATTCGCTGTCCTGGACTTTCGTCTCCTGTAGACAGAGCACATCGGGCTTCTGTTGCTCCAGCCAATCGAGCACGATCTGGAGACGTTTGCGCAGTGAATTGACGTTGAAGGTGGCGATCTTCACAGTGTCACATCCCGAAGACCGCACGATGCTACCAGATGCCTCCCCGGAGGGACAAGCGGAGCTGCTGCTTATGACAGGCGAGGTGGGAAAGACGGGTCGGGAGCCAGAAATCGGCGGAAAATAGCCTGCTCGATTCTCGAACGGCCGCGGTCCGGAGCCGGAAACCGCAAGATCAAGTGGATGCGTCCCGCGTCGACCAGCTGGATCGTGACGCGAGGCTCCGGAGAGGGAGCCTCGAGCAGGTTGGTCTGTTCCAGGAGCTTCATCTGGCGGCTGGCCTCGGCCATGAAGGGCGCGCATTCGGCCTTGGCCGCCTCGAGCAAGCGCTTCTCCCTTTCTTGCCAGTGCTCGTCCGAGTGGAGGGGCACCGTCAGCGTATAAAGCCCGTACTCCTGACCCGGATTCTCTTTGACCAGGGCGTTGGTGAAGAGGAGGCTGTTGGGAAACACCGTCACTCGACCGGTGTAGAGATGGGACGCCTGGCCGGGACCGATCTCCAGGAGCTTGGTCGTAAAAATATCATGGTCCAATACTACCCCTCGATGTCCAGCGATCTGGATGCGGTCGCCGACCGAGTAGACCTTGCCGCCGACCCGCAGCGCCGATCCGCTCCAGCAGAGCAAGAGTTCCTTGGTCGCAAGGACGAGTGCGGCGGCCAGGGCGACGAGGGAGACGGCGAAGGCCTGGAGCTCGTGGGCCCAGATCACCACCAGGCCGATCAGAAACGCGAAGAGAATCGAGTTTCTGGTCGTCACGACCCAGCGCCGCTTCGCTTCCATCGACAACCCGGTATTGCGCGAGATTCCTCGCACGACCAGGGCGCGGATGATCAGGAGCGACACCAGCAGAATGAGCGACTTGAGCCCATCCCAGCTCACCGAGCTATCGAAGCGGATCCATTCAAATTGGGTCACAACACTCCACGCTGGACGGCCGGTTCGACGACGGCGTTGTCAGATCCGCGTCGGAGTCACTCCGGGCGGCCCGGCTCACAGGGACTCTCGATATGGGGCGAGGATAGATCTATTCGTTCTGCAGTAGGGCTTCGCGGGTACCCGGCACACATTCCTCCCGCTTCCATTGCTTGAGCACCTTCTGTTCATTGAACGTCAAGGTGTATCGATAACAGTAGAGTACTTCCTTGGGACCCTCACCTGGTTTCCCCAGCAGCGACGTGGCCTGTTTTGTGGCGTTGGCCAATCCCGAGAAATGCAAACGACTCAGTTCTCGCTCGGCAAGCGGCACCCGATAGGTCCAGACACTGTCTCCACCGAGTGCGGGCGTTTTGGCCGTATGAGGCGGACCCAGTTTCTCGGTCACCTCGTCCTGCGTGAGTCGATTCACGCCCTTGTTGAAGTACCCGTCGCGCCAGGGGCCGCCGCAAGCGGCGACAAACAGGATGCTCACGAGGAGTAGGAGGACGTGACGAACGGGGTGAGGGCGCATCATGGTTTCGGACGGTCGTGAAGCTCCTGCATCCGCTTGATCGAACAATACAGCGCATACCCCTGCGCCAACATGCCCGTGACCAAGAGGCCCAGCGCCGTCTGAAGCCATCGGGATCCCTGTTCATCCAGTCCGTAGATCCCCATGACGAACCCCGAGGCGATGGCCACGATACCGACGAACCTGGCCATCATGGCGTTCATTCGCCAATTCACGCGGACAGGAGGTGGGGAATCCATGCTCTGTACGCTACACTGGAAAGCGGCCCCGGTTCAACTCCGTGCAGCCCGGAGCTCGCGGGCCCGCACCTCCAGGGAGACGGCCTCCTCCCTCCGGCCTAATTTCCTCAAAACATTGGCCAGCTCCTCCAAGGTCCTGGCGACCTCCGGGTGGGACGGACCCAACGCCTTTTCGCGTATGCTCAATGCCCTGCGATATAAAGGCTCCGCCCGTTCAGGCTGGCCCTGCGAAACCCGCAGCTGGGCCAGATTCGCCGCACTGAGCGCGACATCGGGATGCTCCGCTCCCAGAAGGCGCTCTTTAATGATCAGCGCTCGGGTCAGCAAGGGATCGGCCTCGGCATATTGCCCGTACATGCGATGCAGCACTCCGAGATTGTTCAAGGTGGCCGCCACATCAGGGTGGTCCTCACCGTGCACCTCCTGATAGATCTTGAGCGCCTGCAGATACAGCGGCTCGGCCTCGACGTGTTTGCCCTGTCCGGCATAGACCTGGGCCAGCTGCGACAGACTGACGGCGACCCGACGATCGTGCAAGCCGAACTCTTCCGCCTTGCGCACCGCCGCGAGAAAGAACCGTTCCGCCTCCGCATAATTTCCTTGCTGAACAGCTTGTTGTCCCGCAGCCATGGTCGATTCCCACGTGGTCTGCTGGCAGGCCACGAACCAGCACGTGAGCAAGGCGGCCAGCAGGATGAGCCTCATAGCAACCCTATTCGCTCGGCAAGGGATTCGGCCGGATACGTGATGATTTCGGCCAGAGTCGGATGATAATGAGGCATGCGGAGCAGGTCGGCGACAGTGCCGTGATAGTACATGACTGCAATGAGCTCGTGGATGAGCTCTCCGGCCTCCGGTCCGACGATCTGGGCCCCGATCAATTTCCCGCCGGCCGGGGACGCCACCAGCTTGACGAATCCGTGATGGTCGCCGCGACACATGGCCTTCCCATGATCGGCAAACGGGTAGGAAGCGGCAAGATAGGGAATTCCTCCCGCGCGGCAGGCTATTTCGCTCAATCCCACCGTCGCGATCTGTGGTTCCGTAAAAATGACTTCGGTCACCAACCGGCCGTCGAACGATCGCAGCGGTCCCCCCGGCTGAAACGCGTTGAAGCCGGCCAGCTCACCTTGCTGCACGGCGATGTGCACGATGTCATACAGGTTGGTCACGTCGCCGGCGGCGAAAATGTGAGGCTGTGACGTCCGCATGGTTTCATCAACTACCACTCGCCCATCGATGACCGTAACCCCCGCTTTGTCCAGGTTCAGTTGGTCGATGTTCGGTCGCCGTCCCAACGCCTGGAGAATGAGCGCTCCGTCGGCATGCACTTCGCGTCCCCGGTGACGAAAACGCACCCGCTTACTCGAGCCGGATCCTTCGACTCGCTCCAGAGCCGTGCCGGTGAACACCGCGATACCTTCCTCCAGCAAGGCTTGCTCCAACGCGGATCCGACATCCGCATCAAGGTGTGAGAGCAGATGACCGCTCCGTTGAATGATCGTCACCGTGGTGCCGATCCGGGCAAAAAACTGACCGAATTCTAGGGCGACCGGGCCACCGCCCAACACCACCATCGACGCGGGCCGATCCCGCAGATCAAGCAAGGCATCGCTGGTCAGATATCCTGTTTCGTTCAATCCCGGCACCGACACATCGTTCGGCGTCGATCCGGTGGCGATGACGAACGCCTTCGCTTCCACTTCTTGCGACCCAACTCGTATGCAGTGAGGAGAGAGAAAGGAGGCGGCACCCTGGTAGGGCGTGAACCGCGGGTCGCGAAGCTGCTCGATGCGATAATCGGCGAACTCCCGGACCAATCGATCCTTGCGGTCGACGATCTTCTCCAAATCCGCAGTCACCTGCACCGGTGAGAGACCAAACTCCTTGGCCCTCCGCATCAGTCCGGCGATCTCAGCCGTGCGCAGGATGGTCTTGGTCGGCATGCAGCCTCGCAGGATGCAGAGTCCTCCGAGCGGGCCCTGATCGACGATCGCCACGTGTGCGCCCCGATCGGCCGCAGTCCGCGCCGCAGCGTAGCCGGCGGATCCTCCGCCGATGATCACGATGTCATGCGAGTTCGCCATGCGCCTCCCTACTGGGATAACTGATCCGGTTGCCGTATAGTACTACACGATGGTTGAGCCGGGCCGCTATCGCCACTACAAGGGGAACGAGTACGAGGTTGTCGGGACAGCCCGACATTCGGAGACCGAGGAGGAATTTGTGGTGTATCGCGCCCTGTATGGCGCACGGGGCCTGTGGATCAGACCGCGGGCCATGTTTGAAGAGACGGTCATGGTCGAAGGAAAGCAAGTACCCCGTTTCCAGTTTCTAAAGCATGGTCCATTGTGAGAAGCTGGCCGCTTGCCCCACCCTGACTCCCCGCGCATCCATGATCGTCCACACGCACGCCCCCTCGACGCGGAACCGGCGGCCGGTCATGGATATTCGCACCCCGCAATAGTCGCTGAAAAAGCCGCGCGAGCGTGCCGTTTCCAACATCCGTTCCCGTTCGTCCCGATGAACCGGCTCGGCGGTCAGGCGAGACGGGGTTATCACCAACTGTTTCCAGGTCGATTCCCACAAATCCAGCGCCCGGCGATTGCCGTAGTTCAGAATCGGATCCGCTTCAACTCCGTGGGATACCACCACAAACGGCGCGTCGAACAGCGTGCGCGCTTGGATTTCCGGCGTCCCGGCGCGTTCGATGAGGTCCCGGCCGATCCAATGCCGATAGCTGTCCAGGAGCCACCCACACCATTGCACCGTCGAAGGCGCCATGCAGCCTGCAGATTCCGCCGCTTCATCCATACGTCACCAAACAGGACCGGACCCACGTCCTTCGGCCCGACATAAACAGGAAGGAAGCACCCTTGTCAATTCCTAGGTCGACCTCTGTATAATGGGCTGCCCCGACCCGTGTAACGGAGGAAGTGCATGTCCAGACGGACTCTATTTGACAAGATCTGGGATTCCCATGTCGTGCGGCAGGAGCCGGACGGCACGACCCTGCTCTATATCGATCGCCAATTAGTCCATGAAGTGACCTCACCTCAAGCATTCGAGGGGCTGAAGCTCGCCGGCCGTCGACCCCGCCGACCCGCCGCCACGCTGGCGGTGCCGGACCACAACGTGCCGACGACGGACCGCCGCCTGGGGATCGCCGATGCGATCAGTGCCAAGCAGATCCGGACGCTGGAGGACAACTGCCGCGAGTTCGGCATCACGCTGTTCGGCATGGACGATCCGCGGCAGGGCATTGTTCACGTCATCGGTCCCGAGCAGGGATTCACTCTGCCGGGAACGACGATCGTGTGCGGCGATTCGCATACCTCGACCCACGGCGCGTTCGGCGCCCTGGCCTTCGGCATCGGCACGAGCGAGGTCGAGCACGTGCTTGCCACGCAATGTCTCGTGCAGAAGCGGCCCAAGACCATGGAAATCCGAGTCGACGGCGTACTGTCTCCCCGCTGTTCGGCTAAAGATGTCATCCTGGCGATCATTGGCAAGATCGGGACGGCCGGCGGCACCGGCTACGTGGTGGAATACACCGGGTCGACG
Source organism: Nitrospira sp. (assembly GCA_047150005.1). Taxonomy (GTDB): domain Bacteria; phylum Nitrospirota; class Nitrospiria; order Nitrospirales; family Nitrospiraceae; genus Nitrospira_C. The sequence goes on from AP038806.1 coordinate 1,442,450, forward strand.
ATCATGGGCCTGAGCATGGAAGGCAGAATGACGCTGTGCAACATGTCGATCGAGGGTGGGGCGCGGGCCGGCCTGGTGGCTCCCGACGACAAAACCTTCGCATATCTCAAAGGACGGCCGCTCGCGCCGCAAGGAGATCTTTTCGAGCGGGCGGTTCAAGCCTGGCGACGGCTCGAGACCGATCCAGGCGCCAGCTACGACGCGACGGTCGCGCTGCAAGCCGAAACCATCGCGCCGCAAGTCAGTTGGGGAACGAGCCCCGGCATGGTGACCGGCGTGGACGGCCGCGTTCCGGATCCCCGGAGCCTGGCCGACGACAAAGCCAGGCAGGCAGTGGAGCGCGCGCTCGAGTACATGGGCTTGACGGCGAACATGCCGATCACGGAGATCAAGATCGACAAGGTGTTCATCGGGTCCTGCACCAATTCACGCATCGAGGATCTTCGCGTCGCCGCAGGATTCGCCAAGGGGAAACGAGTCGCCAAGACCGTGCACGCCATGATCGTTCCCGGATCAGGATTGGTCAAGCAACAGGCTGAGAACGAAGGGCTCGACAAAGTCTTTCTGGAGGCGGGATTCGAGTGGCGGGAAGCCGGCTGCAGCATGTGCCTGGCGATGAATGCCGACATCCTTCAACCGGGCGAACGCTGCGCCTCGACGAGCAATCGAAACTTTGAGGGGCGTCAGGGCGCGGGAGGCCGAACCCATCTGGTGTCACCCGCCATGGCGGTCGCCGCCGCGGTCGAAGGGCATTTCGTCGATATCCGACATTGGAGATAGGCAGGAACGTATGCAAGCATTCACCCAGATGACCGGAATCGTGGCCCCGCTCGATCGTGTGAACGTCGACACGGATCAGATCATTCCGAAGCAATTTCTGAAGACCATCAAGCGGACCGGCCTCCGCGAGGGCCTTTTCTACGATTGGCGAAAACGGAAGGACGGATCGCCGGACCCCGATTTCTTTCTCAATCAGCGCCGCTACCACGATGCGGCGATTCTCCTGACGCGCGACAATTTCGGCTGCGGGTCATCTCGGGAACATGCGCCCTGGGCTCTACTCGATCAGGGGTTTCGTTGCGTGATCGCCTCCAGCTTCGCCGACATCTTCTACAACAACTGCTTTCAAAACGGCATCCTGCCGGTCGTCCTGACGTCCGACGACGTCCAATCCCTCATGAAGGACGTCTTGGCCACGGAAGGATATAGGCTCGCCGTGGATCTCGGCCAACAAATGGTCACCGCCCCGACCGGAGTGTCGTATCGCTTCGAGATCGATGCATTCAGAAAGGATTGTCTCTATCGGGGCCTTGACGCCATCGGTCTCACCCTGCAACACGAAGCGGCCATCACCGCGTATGAAGCCAAGCGAAAAACCGACGCGCCCTGGCTTTTTCTCGATCTCCCTTCCTAGTCGAGGAGGTTTCTCGTGAGGTGGCTCTGGCGACCGCGACTGCTGTTCACCGTGCTGTTCTTTTTCGGCGCGGCGTACATGCTGGTGGCCCTGAACTACAGCTATTCGGACGGCAATAGAGCCGGCTACATCCAAAAACTGTCGACCAAGGGCTGGGTGTGCAAGACCACGGAGGGAGAATTGGCCATGACGACGGTGCCGGGCGTGGCCCCCGTCCTTTGGGAATTCAGCGTGTGGGACGAGAACGTCGCGGCGCAGTTGGTGCAGTTGATGGGAAAGAGACTGGTGTTGCACTACAAGGAGTATCGCTATCTTCCCACTACGTGTTTCGGGGAGACGCCGTACTTTGTGGATCGCGTCGAGGTACAGGAATAGCGCCCGCTTACAGCCATCTTTTCTTCCTGAACAGCACGAGCATCGCGATGCCGACCACGGCCATGACTCCCAAGACGAGGGGATAGCCCCATTCCGCCCGAAGCTCGGGCATGTGCTCGAAATTCATCCCGTAGATGCTCGCGATGAAGCTCAGCGGCATGAAGATCGTCGTGATCACGGTCAACATCCGCATGACGCTGTTCAGACGGTAGCTGACGCTGGAGAGATAGATGTCGAGACTGGCCGAGACCATTTCGCGCAAGGTTTCGATCGTATCCACGATCTGCACCACATGATCGTACACGTCACGGAGAAAGACTTTGGTCGGTTGCTGGAGAAAGGGGCAATCCGACCGCGACAGATTGTTCATCACGTCTCGCAATGGCCAGACGGCGCGGCGCAGAAAGAGCAATTGACGCTTGAGCGCGTGAATGTCACGGAGCGTCTCCGGCTGCGGATCGGCCACCACCAGTTGCTGCAAGGACTCGATCTTTTCGCCGACCACCTCCAACACAGCAAAGTACTGGTCCACGATCGCGTCGATCAGCGCATGACAGAGATAGTCCGCGCCGGACTGCCGTAGGCGGCCTTTTCCGCCGCGCAGCCTCTCGCGTACCGGCTGGAATGCATCGGTTCCGTTTTCCTGAAACGACAAAACGTAGTTCCGCCCCAGGACCAGACTGACCTGCTCGACCATCACGTTCTGGGTCTCGGTCAGGGTCAACATCTTCGTCACGAGAAAGAAATAGGTCTCGTAGTCGTCCAGCTTGGGACGCTGGTCGGTGTTGGCGATATCTTCCAGCAGGAGTGCGTGGAGACCGAACTGTTTGCCGAACGTTTCCAACACATCCATACGGTGCACTCCGCTGACGTTGATCCACACGACCGATTCGTCGGTCGGCGGCGCGAGCGTGGCCGGGTCATCCACGTGCCGTTCCTCGCAGTATCCGCCGGCATAGTGAAAGGCCGTGATGGTGACGGTCTCGGACTTCTTCTCGCCGATGTGAACGATGGTTCCCGGCGGAAGTCCGGTCTTCTTCGAACGCTTTTGGACCAGTTTCATGGGTGACCTGACGGGCCGTGGGAGCAAACCGTTCCGACATGTGCGGCAGGACCCGCCAGGAGAGAGCCTGTCGGTTGATCGGCCACTCTCCACGCCGACGCCATGCCGCCCCGTCTCCGCCCTCCGATACGGTGCCCTCGTGCGCGGGCCACGAATGTGGAAGATCTTCTCGGGAGCTTGCAGCGGATCCGCTCTGCTTGTACGCAGGTTTTTGCAGTGGGTCAAGTGGCGTGCCGTACGAGGTTTGCGACTTTCCCCTTTGACCGCCATGCGAGACCTGATAGGCTGAGATATACGGGGTCCGAAGGTCAGTATTCAGTATATGGATCGAGAACTCAACCTGCTGGTCGAATCCGTGCGCGAAGCCGGGGTCAGGGCGCTGGAATTGTCGCGCATCGGTTTTGACGTGCAGACCAAGAGGGATCGATCTCCGGTGACGACCGCCGATCTCGAAGTCAATCGAATACTTCACGAGATGCAGCAGAAGCACTTTCCAGAAGACGGGTGGCTGTCGGAGGAATCTCCGGACGATCCGGCGCGACTGGGGCGCGCCCGGGTCTGGATCGTCGATCCCATCGACGGAACCAGGGCCTTCATCAAGAAACTGCCGGAGTTCTGCATCTCCGCCGCACTGGTCGAGAACGGCCGGCCCCTTGCGGCGGTCATTTTCAATCCCTCGACCGACGAGCTGTTCTCCGCCGTTCGAGGCGGCGGCCTCCGGGTCAACGGCAAGCCGGTCTCCAGGCCGACCACGACGGACCCTCCGCTCGTGATGGTCAGTCCGGGAGAGTTTCGCGGCGGCCGTTGGACCGGATTGGGTGAAGGCGTCAGAACCAGCCCCTTCCATTCCATCGCCCATGCCCTGACCCTCGTCGCGACCGACCGAGCCCAAGCCGCAGTCACGGCCGAGAAGGAAAACGAATGGGATCTCGCGGCCGGAGTTCTGCTGATCGAAGAGGCGGGCGGCATGGTCGAAGACGCCGATTGCAGTTCCCTGAAATTCAATCAGCCCGTTCCTCAATTCACAGGCTTGCTCGCCCTGGCAGGAATGCCCGAACCTCACCTGCAGCCGCTCCTGCGAAGCCACGTCGCTCGAACCGGCAAACAGGCGCCGCGATGACGCAGCCCGAAACAGTCGCCCTCCTCGGCACCGGCCTGCTGGGAGGCGCCATCGCCGAGCGGTTGCACCACGGCGGCCTGTCCATCATCGCGTATAACAGAACAGCCTCCAAGACTCGTGTCCTGCGCTCGAAGGGAATCGCTATCGCGGAGCATCCCGAGGATGCCATTGCACAGGCCGACGGGATCATCCTGGTCCTGACCGATGCAGCAGCGATCCGGTCGATGCTGCTGAGTCCGCTCTCGTCGCGACGCCTGTCCGGCAAGACGGTGATTCAGATGGGGACGATCGGCCCCGATGAGAGTCGGGTGCTGCAGCGAGACTTCGGTGATCTCGGCGCGGAATATTGCGAAGCTCCCGTGCTCGGAAGTCTGACCGAGGCGAAGGCCGGAACACTCTTGGTCATGGTCGGAGCCACCGCCGAGCAGTTTGAGGAGTGGCGCTCCATCTGGAACGCCTTGAGCAGGCACCCGCGCTTAGTCGGCCCGGTGGGCCGCGCCGCGGCGCTGAAGCTTGCCCTCAACCAGCTCATCGCGGCACAGATGGCGGCCTTTTCCCTGAGCCTCGGTGCGGTTCAGCGATTCGGCATCGACCCCGACACATTCATGGCGGTCCTTCGCGAGAGCGCGCTGTTTGCTCCTGCCTTCGATAAGAAACTTCCACGTCTCCTCAGCCGGCAGTACGACCAGCCAAATTTTTCAGTGGCACATCTGCTGAAAGATCTTCGTCTGTTCGGTCGCCTTGCAGACGGCCTGCACCTTCGGTCCGAGTCAGCGGACGCTGTCGGGACCCTTCTTGAGGCAACCATCGCGACTGGTCTGCAAGACGCGGACTATTCCGCGTTGTTCGAAGTCGTCAACCCGCCCGGCACGAGTGGGACCCAATAGATCCGCCCAGGAAATCCGCCACGGACCCGTCGGCACTTCGCAAATTCCTTGTAGATCACCGGGAATCTTTTATACTGGGAATGGTCGAACTCAATAACAAAATCATAGCGATCCATACGTGCGTACCGCTGTACACAAGCCGAGCAGAGCACCGATCAATCCCGAGGCCTTCGACTCTCTGGTGACCGACGGATTCATTCGCCAGGCGGACTTGGTCAAAGCATTTCAGACCGCGTTAGCCGGCACCGCTGAGTTGGAATCGCTCCTGCTGGATAAGTATCACGTTCCGAAGGCTGACCTCGGCAAGGCGCTCAGCACGTTCTTTGGCTGTCCGTACGTGCCGTTCGATGAGCGATCGGTCGCCGATCCGAGCCTGCTCAAGGATCTCAGCTACGACTATCTGAAGAAGTATCACTGGATTCCATTCCGGCGTTATGAACAGGTGATCGATGTCCTGATCGACAACCCCCATGACCTGGAGAAGGGCCACGACATCCGCCGCGCGTTCCCGGGCCTCACTATCCGGTTCTCGGTCAGTCTCCAGCGCGATATCCAGCGGTATCTCCAGCTGGCCAGCGGCGACGGCGATATGGGTTCGATCAGCGACACGCTGGGGGAGTTGCGGTCGGAAGCGCGCTCGGAACGGGATGCCGACGAAGAAGGGGATTCCATCGACGAGAACAATTCCGCGATCGTCCGGCTCGCCAATCAGATCATCGTCGAGGCTTACCGCAAAGAAGCGTCCGACATTCACGTCGAGCCTTACTCGGATCGCAAGGAAACCGCGGTTCGCTTTCGTGTGGACGGCACGTGTGCAACCTACATGCGGGTGCCGGCCGCCTACCGCCGGGCGCTGGTTTCACGCATGAAGATCATGGCGAGTCTGGATATCGCAGAGCGCCGGAAACCGCAGGACGGCAAGATCCGCTTCAAGCTCGGTGACGAGCGCTTGATTGAGTTGCGCGTGGCGACGTTGCCGACGGCGGGCGGCAATGAAGACGTGGCTCTCCGCATTCTCAGTGCCAAGGAGCCGCTGCCCCTCGAAGCGATGGAATTCTCCCCGCGCGAATTGGCCATTCTGCTCGAGCTGGCCGACAAACCTCACGGGCTCATCCTGTGCGTCGGGCCGACCGGGTCCGGGAAGACTACCACGCTGCACGCCATACTCCGGCACCTCAATACGGACGAACGCAAGATCTGGACGGCGGAAGATCCGATCGAGATCACGCAAGAAGGGTTGCGGCAAGTCCAGGTCCACCCGCGCATCGGTTTCACGTTCGCATCCGCGATGCGATCGTTCCTCCGCGCGGATCCTGACGTCATCATGATCGGCGAGATGCGCGACAAGGAGACCGCCGAGGTCGCGATCGAGGCTTCCTTGACCGGACATTTGGTGCTCAGTACGTTGCACACCAACAGTGCCGTCGAAACCGTATCGCGGCTGCTGGATATGGGATGCGATTCCTTTAATTTTGCCGACTCCATGCTGTGCGTGATCGCCAAGCGTTTGTGCAAGCGGCTCTGCACAGCCTGCAAACAGTCGTATCATCCCTCCAGGCAGGAGTACGACGAACTCGCCGCCGCGTATGGGACGGAGGCCTGGGAACGACTGGGCATTCCGTACGACGAAGCGTTCCTGTTGAACAGGAACCAGGGATGCGAAGCCTGTCATCATACGGGATTCAAGGGAAGAGTGCCGCTGCACGAAATGTTCTGCAACTCCGACGAGCTGAAGAACATGATTCAGAGCCGCGCCAGAACCTCGGACATGCAGCGGGCCGCCACGCAGGCAGGCATGACCACGTTGATGCAGGATGGGATACGGAAAGTGCTCGGCGGCGTGACGACGTTCAAGCAGGTACGAACCGTTGCGATGAAATGATCCGATCAGGCCGAGCGGAAGCAAAGAGCGTTCAGAATCCCGGCGACTGCTCCAGCATGTTCATGAAGTGCTTCAGCCGCTCCCGTTCTTCAGGCCCGACTTTGATATACTCCAATCCAAACTGACTTTTCGAAGCCCAGCGAACCGCCGCCAGACTCACCTTGACCGGCGGTTCCCCTTCACGCAAGTGCATATCGAGGCGCAGATACGTCGCCGTGTCCGGTGTCCGACTGGCCGTGATCATGCAGCCGTCATGAGAGATGTTCAGAATGGTCCCGCCGGCGTCGGCGGTGTCGTCCGTGAAACGAATGGGGAGCTGCACCGCAAACCGGGGTGACTTCCTTTGTATCACCGACCTTGGCCTTTCATCGCCGGCAGCCTCCGAACAGGAGGGTCACTGAGGAATTTCGCCACGGGAAGCCGACTGGTTCTTTCTGGTCACGTGGAAGGTTCCCCCTTTCTGCGAAGGGGTGCGGTCCTGGCCGATCCGCGTGTACCACCAGCGCCCCTCCCCTTCCGAGAAATCGGACGAGAACTCCACTTGAAACCCGCCTTCCCGATCATTCTCGCGTTGCGACCACAGTCCTTCCCAGATCCGCCCCCTCAAAGCCGTGGTGGCAAACTGTCCGTCCTTCCAGGCATAGGTGCCGTTTCCCTGCTCATCGAGCCGGAGTGTGACGACCGCGCCTTCCTCGTACTCCCATTCCCCGGCCAAAACGCGGCGGTCTTCGAAGGAATCAGAAAGGACGCTTGCGGGCTCGGGGACTTGGTCCTTGAGCACCGGTTTCGCGCACCCGACTCCGCCCCACAACAGCAGGCCTACGAGCAGCGTTCGACAGATGGACCCTTGCATATGTATTGGTTGTATCATCGCCTTGTGATGGCGGCAAGTGTGCGCGATGATCATGCCAACTTCGACAATCGTCTGCAGACTTCCTCAATGTCGGCGTCCGTCTTGGCATAGCTGAACCGGATGAAGCGACCGCCCATCGAGCCGGAGAAAAACGCCTCGCCCGGCACTCCCGCCACGCCGACGTTCTCCAACACATACAGAGCACGGTCCTTCCCGTTTTTCCCTGGAAGCCGTGATGCGTCGGCCAACACGTAGTAGGCCCCCTTCGGTACGGATGGCGTCAATCCCGCCTGCCTCAACGCACCGCAGAATCGATCCCGTTTGCTCTGATACTCCTTCGCGAGTTCCGCATAAAACGAAGGGGGCAGTTCGCGGATCCCGGCCGCCACCCCGACTTGAAGCGGCGTCGGTGCGCACACATAGAGCAGATCGTTCATCGCGCCGATCGTCTTCGACCATTCAGGCGCCGCCACGACATAACCGATGCGCCAACCGGTGACACTGAATGTCTTCGAATAGCCTCCGATCGTAATGGTTCTGTCGGCCATGCCCGGCAAGGAGGCCATGCTGACGTGCGACTGTCCGTCATAGAGAAAATATTCATAGATCTCATCGGTCAGCACGAGGAGATCGTGTTTACGGGCAAGGGCGGCGATGCCTTCGAGTTCGCACTGGTCGAACACCCTGCCGGACGGGTTTCCCGGTGAGTTCACGAGAATGGCCTTGGTGTTGGGCGTGATGGCCCGCTCTACTTCCTCGAGCGAGAGTGTCCATTCCGGCGGATGCATGGAGACGACCACAGGCACCGCCTCCACGGCGAGCAACGCGCTCAAGTGATACTGGTAATACGGCTCAAAGACGACGACTTCATCCTTCGGGTTGAACAGCGCGAGACAGGCGCAGTGGAACGCACCGGTCGCCCCCGCGCTGACCGTGATCTCAACCTCGGCATCAGCCCGAACACGGTTGTCCCTCGCCAACTTGTCGGCGATGGCCTGCCGCAGTTCGGCCAGCCCGTCGAATCGGGAATATGTGTTGTTTCCGTTCCGCATCGCCCGCTCTGCCGCCTGAATGACGACGGAAGGGACCGGCGTATCACAGACCCCCTGCGCCATATTCACCCCCCCGGCCCGTACGCAGGCCTGGGTCATGGCCCGAATTTCAGAATGCCCGAGCCGGGCCAATCGTTCATTGATGACAGTCCGTCCCACCGCAATCCTCCTGGTGATGGTTTCGTCCCTTCTGGCAGAAGGCCACCGAAAAGGTCAAGGTGGCTCAGCAGGCCGGTGGCAGGTATCCGTTTTCGCTAGGCAGTAGGCTCGTCTGTGATACAGTGCGCTGAAAGGGGCCGTTTCATCCCTCCTCGGAAGTACCACGCCTGGGGAAGGCCTGATGCGAACTCATCGGCTAAGCTTGGTACCAGCGGATAGATGAGCCCGAACCTCGTTCAGGTGCGAAAGGCGGCCGGCAGACATGAGCGGGAATGAGGGACAGGATCGCCGGGGACGACGTCTGAAAGTCAGCCATCGTCTGTTCTTCTTCGGAGAAGACGAGTTCGAGGGGGAGGCGACGGTCCTAGACATCTCCACCGGAGGGTGCCAGGCCACTTCCCTGACGGAGGTGAAGTGCGGCATGGTCTTCAAACTGTCGCTCTTCCTGCAGGATCAGCCCTGGCCGCTCCGCATCGACGACAGCATCGTGCGCTGGGTCAAGGACCAGACCTTCGGGCTGGAATTCTTGGGGATTCGGCCGGCCCAGCGTGAACGGTTGCGGGCGATCCTGATGAAAGCCAAAGCCTAGCCCGCCTGCGCCGACTCTTCTCCCTACGGGTGTTCCGCTCACGTTCCGCCGGCCTCACCCTAATTCACGACGCCGGACCCCACAAGGCTTCCAATCGCCGGGCGCGACCACACGTGGACTTGTAAAATTTGTACCGGATGGGATTCTTTCTGTAAAAATCCTGGTGGTACTCCTCCGCCGAGTAAAACTCCGTTGCCTGCGCGATCTGAGTCACGATCGGCTCTTTGAATCGCTTCGACTGTTCGATCGCCCGCTTGGAATCCTCCGCCGCCCGTTTCTCTTCTTCGTTTCGATAGAAGATGGCTGCCCGGTACTGACTTCCGTGATCACAGAACTGCGCATTCGCCGTGAGAGGATCGATGTTCCTCCAAAAGGCTTCCAGGAGCTGGTTGTAAGAGACCTTTGAAGGGTCATACTGGACTTCCACCGATTCGGCGTGGCCGGTCTGACCGGACGACACGTCCTCATAGCTCGGATTCTTCACCGTTCCGCCCATGAATCCGGAAATGACCGCCATGACTCCGTCAACCTTCTCAAAGGCTTCTTCCATGCACCAGAAACATCCCCCTGCAAAATAGGCTTTCGCCCCCGTGGTCGGTTCCACAGTTGGACCCGCGGATACCGGAGAAATCGGCATACCAAAGGCCGTCTGCACTACCGCCAACAGGACGAGCATCCGTAGTATGTGACGCATCAGAGAGCTCCGGGAACGATCTCGAACACCGTCAGGAAGCGCCTTATAGGTATCTACGAATTCTGTTTCGGAACGGATGTGCCGGCCGTCATCCGCGCTGACCCGGGCGGCCGCCATCACATCTGACGGAAGGCTGATCCAGAGTCAGAATCCCACCCAGGGTTCCGGTTCCTGCATGACCCGGCTGTCGTCTCGTTTGGCCCGTGTCAAGATGACATTGATGGCATCCTCAGGGGTCTGCACACTGGATACCAACTTGCCGCCCAGGTTCCTAAAAAATTTGTCCTCCGCCGGGGTGGCACCCAGGAGGATCACGTTCTTTCCAGCCTTGAGGGCAAGCGCAACTTCCGACACCGTTCCGGACCCGCCCAGGCCGCATGCGACGATCACTTGGCTGGACAGCACGCAGACATTGTTCCTGGCATTGCCCATTTCGGTGATCACGGCCACGTCGACATATTTCGATATTCGATCCTTTGTCGACGGCAGCACACCGACGGTCAGGCTTCTGGCCACTTTTTTCGCTCCTTGATTCGCCGCGTGCATCACCCCGACATCACGCCCGCCGGTCAGGAGCACCCATTCTGGCGCGCGATCAGCTCTCCGAGCGCCCGAGCGTTCTCAATGTCCTTTCTCCTGGCTTTGGCCGGCCCCATGACACCGACAATGTACCGCACGCCGCGCCCCCTTCACTCATTCCGCCACGAACGATTGTAGCCGGTCGCCCGATTCGTTTGCCAAGAAATACCGCGGTTCAGAATCTGGAGGCGGCCAACGTCACGTCGGCGTAGCTCCAGGCGGCCTGGAACCGGCGCTCCGCATCCGTCGCCTCTTCGTCCTTCTGCTGCGCCTTCAAGCTTTGTCCCAGTCCGAACAGCGCCCACCCGTTCTCCGGGAACCGCTTTAAATCCGCGCGGTAGACCAGCTCGGCTTCCGCGGGACGATGCGCCATCAGCAGGACGGTGCCGAGATACAGGCGGGTCGAGAGAGGCCACAGGGGCGGTTCCGAGTACTGCATAGCGTCTTCGATTTTGACTGCTTCCTGGAGGGCACGGACCGCCTCGTCGTAGCGCCCGTGACGCGCCGCCAGATCACCCGCGAGCAGCCGTTCGGCGATCTTGAGCTGATCCCGTTCAATCTTTTCCTGCGGCAGACGCGTCCGGCGAATCTGCTTCGTAAGCCCGGCCAAGGCATAGTGTTCCCCCGCTGCGCCGGGCAGCCGCCCGGTCGCGGACAGCGCCAAGCCGCGTCCGAGCCGCCAGACACCTTCCATGAGGCGGAACCCACGAGGCGGAGGCGGCTCCTTGAGAAGATCCTCCCAGTGACCGAAACGGATCCAGGCGAAGAGCTTGGAGGGCAGATATTGTTCTTTCGAGCGATCCTTGCGGGCTGCTTCCTCGGTGATCGTGGCCAGGAGCGAGCCGGAGATCTTGATCGATTCCGCGCTCCGTCCTTCCATCATCAGTGACGACCACAGAAAATGGAGGTTGTGGCTGTAGTACCCATCGGCATAGTCGCCGGCCAGGTGATGCTCGGCGAGATACGTCTCGTCGACATGCGCGGCTTGGGCGTTGCGCTCGGCCGATTCGTGATATTTTCCGACTCTCGCATAGATGTGGGCGGGCATGTGGACGAGATGGCCGGCCCCCGGCATGAGATCGGCCAGCCGGTCGGCGCAGGTGAGCGCCCGCGCAGGCTGCGGCGATGCTTCGACGGCGTGAATGTAATAATGGCAGGCGCCAGGATGGTCTGGATGCTGGGCCAGCACCGTCTCGAGTGTCGCGACGATCTCTTCCGTTCCAGGCTTGGGCTTGCCGTCCGTCGTCCACAAATCCCACGGCCGAAGATTCATCATGGCCTCGGCGAACAGGACGCCGGCATCGGGGTCGTCCGGGTAGCGCCGCCGGACGAGCCTCATCGCATCGGCATAGGCTTTGGCGAGCGAGTTCCGTCCGATTCCTTTCGTGACGACATACCGTTTGGTCAGGGCTTCGATATAGGCGCGTTCCCGTTCGCCGGCCTGATCCATTCGACTCCGGGCCTGCCTGACAGCCTCGACTGCGCGCCGCTCTTGGTCCTTCCCCATGCCGGCGTTGATATTGGGGCCCAGCGCCAGCGCCACACCCCAGTATGGCATGGCCGCCTGCGGATCTTGTTCGGACGCCTCTTCGAACGATCGGATCGCTTCCTCATGGTTGAAGGCGTAGACCAGCCGAAGTCCCTGATCGAAATACCGTTGGGCCGATTGCGACGTGGTGGAAATCGGGTGATGCAGCGTGCCGAGGTTCTCGAAAATTGGCGCAGCGGCCTGCACCTGTGCGCAGGTCAGCAGGAGAGTGAGGGTGCCCACTGTCGGACAGAACATCCGGCTGCGGCGATGCCGCGAATGCGCGTTATCGGACGACATGCAACGAGTTGATCGGCGGAACGCTGGTCGTGCTCAAAATCGCGTCACGCTCGAGAAGTTGAAATCACGGATCAGCATCGCCGGGACGAGCGACTTGCTTGTCTCGGACGTGACGGCCTCGGCCGGCTCCGTGCAGGATTCCAGTTGCGTAAAGGCCCGAAGCGGGCTCTCGTGAAACCGCAAGTTCTTGACCGGCGCCACGATTTGGCCGTCCTCCACGAGAAACGTTCCGTCCCTGGTCATCCCCGTCAGCGTCAGGTCCGAAGGATTCGCGACCCGAATATACCAGAAGTTGGTCACCAGTATGGCTCGGTCGGTCTGTTTGACGAGATCCTGAGTTTTCGCCGCCGACGGTTTGGAATCCGACAGGAACGGGGCTTCCATCGTCGGAACGACCGCGATGCCATGGCGCAGAGCGGTGAACCGGTCGTAGGACAGCTGTCTTAACGTCCCGTTGTCGACCCAGGTCGTCGTCTCGCTGGGCAGCCCTTCGGACGTGAACCCGACTCCAAGGAGATCGGCGTGATCGGGAAGATTACGGAGCGTGAGCCGCTCGTTGAAGACCGGCCGGCCGAGCTTGCCGCTAAACGGGCTGGTCCCTTTGTCGTAGTCCTTGGCATCCAAGGTCCAGAGCACCCACGACAACAACCCCGCCACTGCGGCGGGCTCAAGAATGACCGGATACCGGCCCGGCGGCAGTTCCCTGAACTCGCGACCCCGCTTGGCTTTCCCGATCGCCGCGAGCGTGCGCTCCTGAACTCTGAGATGATCCAGCGAACGGTGCGCCGCGGCGTTCCATCCCGTCGCCTCACCTGCCTGAACCGTGACGCCGAACCGCGCCTCAGTCCGTTCCTCGAAAGCGAATAGTCCGTTGCTGGCCGCAATGCCGACGGTGGAGAGGGACGAGGAGACGATCCCGGCTGCCAGGAGATTTTCAATGCGGCATTGCCCGATCGCTTCGTTGGCATATTCGAGCCGGCGCGCCGGCCCTGCAGCGACGGTCTCCGGCCGGGCGGTGGCGCGATGCGGGAACGTCGTCTGCTCCGGGGGCGGCAGGTACTCCGGATCCTTGGGAGACAGTCTGGCGACCTGCTCGGCCCTGGCGACGAGGTTGTTGATCGCTCCGGCCGTGAAGTCGGTCGTGCTGGCCGTGCCCCGCCGGCCTTCAAGCGCGACCGTCACCGTCAAGATTCCTCGTCTCGCGTCCACGTTCTGGATGACCTGGCTGTTGGCGAACCTGGTCGTCCCGCCGTGGTGATCGTGGAGCACCACGGTCGTCGCGTCCCCCGCCGAGCGACGGAACACCAGATCGGCGAGAAAACGAAACTCCTCGCGGCCGGTCATCCGGGGCCATGATTTACCCGTCACGTTCACGCGCGACTCTATCCCTTGATGACGTCGACTTGCCGGAACCGCGCCGGCGAGGCGGCGTGCGTCATCCAGCCGGACTGGCCCGGCTGGCCCTTTCCACAAGTAATGAATCCGAATCGACGACGGTGGGTCCGATCGGCGACGCCGTCGCATCGTCCCCAGAACTCCGGCGTGATCCCATGATAGATCACATCGCGCAGCATGTGCGTACGCTTGCCGTGCTCGATCAACCAAAAGGCGTCGCCTCCGAATTGGAAGTTGTACCGCCGCTGGTCGATGCTGTACGACCCGTGCCCTTCGATGTAGATGCCCTTCTTGATGTCGCCGATCAAGTCGTCCAAGCCGGCCGTGCCGGACTCGAGTCCGATGTTCGCAATCCGGACGATCGGCACGCTTCCCCACCCCTCGGCCCGATTGGAGCCGCGCGAGCGCGTCTCGCCGATCTTCGACGCCGTTTCTCGATTTGTACAGTATCCGACGAACAGGCCGTCCCGCACGATGTCCCATCTCTGACAAGCGACGCCGTCGTCGTCATAACCCGTCGCCGCTAAGGTCTCCGGCTCGGTATTGTCCGCGACCAGGGAGACGCTCGGCGAGCCGAAGCGGAAGCTCCCGCGCTTGTCGGGGGTGAGAAAGCTCGTACCGGCATAGTTCGCCTCGTAGCCCAACGCGCGATCCAGTTCGCTCGGATGACCACATGACTCATGCATGGTCAACGAAAGATGCTCGGCGTCCAGGACGAGGTCGTAGCGCCCCGGCTCTACTGCCGGGGCCCGCACCTTTTCGGCCGCCTGAGTGGCGATGCGCGGGGCTTCCGCGAGCAGTCCGGCATCTTCGATCAGCTCGTATCCGGTCCGCAAATGGGGCGTACTGAAACTGCGCGACGCAAACCGGCCGTCGTGCCGCGCGACGGCGGTAAACTCTCCCTGCACCGCCAGGAGATCGAAATCGAGTTGCGAGCCTTCGGTCGACAAGAACAGTTTCCGGTCCCGTCGAGCCCAGAGGACAGCACGGCTTCGGACGACTTCGGCTTGGCGGTGGACGTACTCCATCACCTCGCACAGCAGGGTGGTCTTGTGTTCGAGCGGGACGCCGAACGGATCGATGCGGAAGGGAGTCTCGACGCTGGCGCGATGCACCGGTTCTTCGACCAGGACCACCTTCTCCCGAGCCAGCGAGGAAGAGCCGCGGGCGATCTCCACCGCCAGGTCGGCTACGCGCGGGACCTCTTCAAGCGACAAGACGGAACTCGCCGCGAACCCCCAGCCGCCATGATAAAGAACGCGGATGCCGAAGCCGGCATCCTCGATGTCCCGGATGGACGCAATTCGGCGATCCTCGCCCTCGAGGTGCTGGGTGAGGCTGTGCTGAACACGCACGTCGCCGTAGTCCGCCCCTGCGGCCCGGATGCGGGCCAAAGCCAATTCGGCAAGCTCCATCCAATTCGTCGTCATCGCCATGAGCACACCAGACCGTTCCGACGCCCAGTATACCAGGAGACGGGCCCGTTCGGCCGCGAGGAATGTGACGACTTAGATGCCGGTGCCGGTGCGCGTAGCTTCGACAAACCGCTCGGTCGATTCGTCGAGGGCGCGCCCTTTCCGACCTTTCGGCGGCAAGATGTACAGAAGCGTCGAGTTCCCCGGCGCAGCCCCCGGCAGGGACATTTCGTAGGACACCGGGCGCTGATGGTCGGCCATCTGCAGTCTGGGGTCATAGACGCTGTTAAACTTCCACAGCATTTTCACGAAATTCGTCTGACCCCGCAGCAGATGTCCGGCCGCAAGTTTCGCCGTGGATTTGAGCGCCGTCCAACCCAGATGCTTCTTGTTGAGCACCTGTTGGGTCTTGACCAACTCGTCGTAGAACTCCGGAAGCGGCAGCCTGGTCGGCAGCACCGCGTGCTGAATGTCGAAGAGGCGATAATCGCGCGTCTTGAACTTGCGAGACTCGGTGTGCCAGCTCTCGGTGCCGGGATATGGGGTATTGACGCTGATGTTCACGATTTCGGGGATCTCCAAACACCATTGCCGAATCACTTCGAACCGTTTCCGATCCCAGTCGGGATCGGCGATCAGATTGATGGCCACGGTGATGCCGAGGGACCGGGCGAATTCCAACGCCTCGAAATTGCGTCCCAAGGAAATGCGTTTCCGGTGCATCCGGAGGCCTTCCTCGTCGATCGCCTCCACCCCCAGAAACATGTATTGCAGGCCCAGCGTCTTCCAGAACTTGAAGACGTCCTTGTTGCGCAGCAAGACGTCGCCGCGCGTTTCGAGATAATACTGTTTCTTGATCCCCCGACGCGCGATCGCCTCGCCGATTTCGAATCCCTGCTTCGCTTGAATGAACGCCACGTCGTCGACCAGAAAAATCCCCGGCTCGTCCACCCTCGAAAGATCCTCGATTGCCTTTTCGGGACTGACCGTCCGGTAGCTGCGGCCGTAAAACGTCCAGGCGCTGCAGAAGGAACAATCCCAGGGACACCCGCGCGCAAACTCGATTGAGGCGCAGGGGTCCAGCACGCCGATCAAATACTTCCGCCGGTGGCGGACTAGGTCCCGTGCCGGACGCAAGTCGTCCAGACTGTCCACGAACCGCGGAGGCGGACCCTCGCCGTCGAGGGTCACCGCCCCGGGAACGGTCGCCACGGCGGTCCGGTCATGCTCCACCGCCTGCAGCAACAGAGGAACCGAGACTTCACCTGCCCCCTTGAGCACACAATCGATCGCCCCTTCGGCATGCCGGAGCAGATCACGCGCCACGAACGAGGCGCTGTGGCCGCCGACGAACACAAACGTGTTCGGCGCCTGTTGCTTGGTCGATTTAGCGAGGTCCACAATCTCCGGCACGTTCGCCAAGTAATTGCATGAAAAAGCGACCGCATCAGGTTTCCAGGTTCGCACGAGCGCAAAATAGTCCTTCCATGTTTCCACCTGCAGATCGATCAGCCGAACCGCGTGCCCCATCTGACGAACGGCTTGGGCAACCAGCTCAAGCCCCAACGGCTCCAGTCGCAGGTAAATTTTCGTGTACATGAGAGGACCAGGATGAACGGCGAGAAATTTCATACCGGCAGACCGCGAAGCGGGAAAGACTTGTCGCTCCAAAGCTTACGTCCCGGCAAATTCTGACAGAATCGAGAGAGCTCCTTCAACCAAGAAACCGAACCCGCGCCGCGTGGCCACAAGGGCTTCTCCTAGTAGCCTATTTGATTCCAAAGTGTCTGCGGGTCATCCGAACCGGATTTCCCCAAGATCGACCGCGCCACGTCCGTGCGATCGGTGAAGAATCCGTCCGCTCCGCTCAGAGTCACCATCCACATTTCCCACCGTTCGTTGATCGTCCAGGGATGGACGAACAAGCCGGCCCGATGAGCCTGGCCCGTGTGCCAGGGCCAGGTAGTGAGATACCGTCTGGGGGCGGCCGAGACGGACCAGTACGGGCTGAAGGCCCACCTGACGCCCCACGTCCCGACGCCGGAACCGACGTCCGACGCGATCTTCATCAAGGAGTCGAGCCCCTCCCGGCTCACCATGATCTCATCGAGCAGGAGCAGTCGAGGAACTAGAGGGGCGAGCGCTTTCAGTCGAACGAGGCTGTTCGGCTCGAACGACTGAAAAATCACACGGCCGGACGGTGACCCTTCGCGATCCTCGATCCACCCTCGTTTCCTGAGGGCAGCAACCAGCTGTTCTTCGATCCCCGGGAACCGGCCGGGGGCTTTCGTCTCGATATAGAGACCTGGACGCCTGGTCCCCGACTCCGCCACGGCGATGACCTCGTCCATCCGGAGGATCCGCAGTCCCTCAAACGAACTGCGCGCCCGATCGGGAAAGGCTCGATTGAACCAGGATCCCGCATCGAGCTGTGCCAGCTCCGCAAAGGTGAACATGTCTATGGTGTCTTTCTCGCGTCCGGGAAAGACGTCCGCCACGTTGGTCGTACGGGACAAATCGTCGTCGTGCACGACGACCAATGTGCCGTCTTTCGTCCGTTGAAGGTCGATCTCCAGATAGTCCGCGCCGAGCTCCCGAGCCATCAGATAGGCAGGCACCGTGCTTTCCGGAGCCAGATATGAAGCGCCACGGTGGGCGATGACGGCGGGACGGGGAATGTTCAGAGCCTTGGCCACTCGCTTCCCTCTGGTGGTTCCGCCCAGAATCCCGCAGGCTAACCACAGCCCTATGGCCAGCATGACCGCGGCGGACACGGCCACGAGCGATACCTTCAGACCCGGACTCATGACCGACTAGGTAGTCCTCTCGCCTCCACCCTGTCAAGGATCCGTCCCGCCGCAATTGTGTCGGAGACGCCCGGAGGCGCTTGGTTTTCACGGAGGGAACCACTACTATGAGCCCACGATGGAGACCCGGAATCAGACCTTGCGGCAACAGCTTTCTCTGTTGCTGACCGGAACGTTCCGGACCGCGCGGCAACTCGCCGAGCTGGCAAGCATCAGCGAGCGGCAGGTGGAGGAACACCTCGCGCACATCGTCAAGTCTCTGGCGCGAGACCGTTCCCGCCGGTTCATGCTGCGGCCGTCCGCATGTCATGACTGCGGGTTTACCTTCCGCGACCGGACTCGTCTGACACGCCCGAGCCGCTGTCCCCGCTGCCGGAGCGAGGCGATATCCACGCCCGGGTACACGATCGAGACGCGCGCCTGACCGGCTGGCATCGACCTTGTTCTCAATTGTTTTGCCCGGATCACAGGGACTCGATGACGGTGGGGGCGCCGCGTGTCCTCGTCTCCGTGGTAGCAGTTCATGACATCCCAGGCGTTTCGGCTTCAATTCCGGTGGGAAACCTTCGGCCACGATCTGTTGGCCTCGGTCGTGGTTTTTCTCGTTGCCTTGCCGCTGTGCATGGGTATCGCCGTGGCGTCCGGCGCTCCGCCGGCCACCGGCATCATCACCGGCATCATCGGAGGTTTGGTCGCGGGGGCGCTGGCCGGCTGTCCGCTTCAGGTGAGCGGGCCGGCCGCGGGCCTCACCGTCATCGTCTACGAGATCGTGCAGGAACAAGGCATGGAACGCCTGGCCTTGATCATCATGCTCGCCGGCATCATTCAAATGAACTGGGCCTGGCTTCAACTCGGTCAATGGTTCCGCGCGGTGTCCCCGGCTGTCGTGCACGGTATGCTGGCGGGCATCGGGGTGCTGATTTGCGCGAGCCAGTTCCACATCATGATAGACGACGTACCAAAAGGATCGGGGTTGGAGAATCTGGCCACTTTGCCCTCGGCCATCTGGAAGGGCCTGGTGCAAGACGACAGCGCGCCGATGAATCACCATCTCGCGGCGAGGATCGGCGTCCTGACCATTGCCGGCATCGTGATGTGGAATCTCTACGCGCCTAGGACGCTCAAAGCCTTACCCTCCGTCCTGCTCGGCGTGTCGCTCGCCACGGTGGCGACGGCGCTACTGGGCCTCGACATCGCTCATGTCAAGGTACGGGACAACCTCCTCACGATCATCAACCCTCCCACGCTCGAGTCCATGCGCAACCTGCTCGACCCTGCGATCCTCGGGGAGGCTCTGGCCCTGGCGCTGATCGCCAGCGTGGAAACCCTCCTGTCGGCGACCGCCATCGACCAGCTTCACCATGGCCCGCGCACCCGCTATAACAAGGAGCTCTTCGCGCAAGGGACCGGCAATCTGTTGTGCGGGTTCCTGGGCGTTTTGCCTATGACCGGCGTCATCGTTCGCAGCGCGGCGAACGTCGAAGCCGGCGCGCGTTCACGCGCATCCGCCATGATGCACGGGGGTTGGCTGCTCCTGTTCGTGTCGTTTCTTCCGTTTATCTTGCGCCTGATTCCCACGGCCAGCCTCGGCGCCGTGCTCGTATTCACGGGCTACAAGCTCATGAACGTCGAGACGATCAGGGAACTCCGACGGCACGGTTCGAGCGAGGTCCTGATCTACGCCGCCACGCTCGGCACGATCGTCGTCACCAATCTGCTGACCGGCGTCCTCGTCGGAGTCGGGCTGGCCCTCGCCAAGCTGCTGTATACCACGCAGGATCTCGATACCGCCCTGGAGCACGATCCGTCGACCGGGAGGCTGACGCTCAATCTACAGGGAATCGCCACCTTCGTCAGCCTGCCTCGATTGGCGACGGCCCTGGAGAAGGTGCCGCCGTCCACGGACCTCGAGGTCCGATTTTCCTCACTCCGTCACATCGATCACGCCTGCTTGCAACTTCTCGAATCCTGGGCGAAACTTCACGCGGCGTCCGGCGGCCGAGTCAATCTGGACTGGGACAAGCTCAACGGGTTGTCGTACCATGCGAGAAAAGACGTGCGCGCGGCCACCGGTTGGCGGAAATGGATTCACTGACGTGAGACGTGGAATCAAGTCGATAGACGGGCGGGCGGCGGCCGTACTGGTGCTGATGTTTCTATGGACCGGTTGTACCGGCGACAAGCCGAAGGAATTGCTGCAGACCGCCGAATTCGAAGAACGGCAGATGAACGTCCCCCACGCGAAGCAGCTCTACGAAGAGCTCGTCCGGCTATACCCGACCAGCCCTGAAGCGGACGTCGCCCGTTCACGGCTGGCCGCGATCAACCGCGATTAGTCGGCCACGGTCGCGGAAACCATGGCACGAACGCACTCGTCGTCTCCTGATAGATCCGATATTCATCTCCTCGCCGCTTCAAGGCCTGCTGCTCGGCAGGCGGAATGCCCGTCACTTTCACTAACGCCCAGCCCATCCCCAAGGGCGCGAGCCAGGTGAGCAGCCACCCGGGCGAACCGATCGTCATGACGACGTAGGCCCACCAGTGGAGCCATTCGAAGAAATAGTTCGGATGCCGTGAGTAGCACCAGAGCCCCGCCCGGCACACACGGTTGTGGTTTGCGGGCTCCGCACGGAACCGCGCGAGTTGATGATCGGCCACAGCCTCCCCTCCCACCGCGACGATCCAGACGATCATCCCGACCAACTCGACCAATCCGAACGGCGGGCGTGGATTCTGAACGATGACCAGGAACGGCAAGGAGAACAGCGCGACGGCCGCAGCCTGAAGTTGGAAATAGCCGAGCATCTTTAGGTGTTCTGCCCGGCCCCATGCAACCCGAAGGCGGCGGTAGCGCGCATCCTCGACTTTGCCGACGATTCGATCGAACAGCAGGTACATCCCCAGACGCCCCGCATAGACCGACACCATCACGAGCGCGACCGCCTTCCGCTCGACATCGCCCGACGCCTGGGCGGCATACCAACAGACGACGGCGATGAGACCGGCGCACCAGCCGACGTCGGCAAGCGAGGCATTGCGATACAGGAGCTGAAGCACCCAAAGACCGGCCATCACCGCGACCATCGCGGCATAGGCGGCGAGGACCAGCGTGAGCGGATCGGGAGCCATCTATGTCCCCGCCGAACTGATCGCTGGGAACGGCTCGTCGCCGGTTCGTCCGATCATGGCGCGGGATAATCCCATGGATCCCCATCCGACCCCCATCGTGTCAACCACTGGGCGAGGCCGGGCAGCTGAAACGATAGGAGCGTCTGAATCTTGTCGCAGCGCAGTGACAGGTCCGCGGGCCTTGGAGCCCCGACATGATCGCGTCCTGAGCCTCGGACCAGACGCCCTGTCAGGACCGGATAGCGGGAAAGCAGCAGTTCGCCGATTTCCCACCGTGACAAGCGCTCCGAACCGCCGAGATGGTAGAGACCGGGGCGCCCGGCTCTGAGGAGATCCCACAAGGCCCGCGCAATCACGCCGGCCGGCAGCGGACAACGGAATTCGTCCGCATAGAGCCTCAGATCCTTGCCGGCATGGGCGGCCCGGCACATGTCTTCGACGAAGCTCCGATCCCCCGACTCGGAGGTGCCGGCGGTCAGTACGATCCGGACGACCGAGTGCCTCGGATTGCCGAGCACGATCTGCTCCGCCTCGAGCTTGGTCCGGCCGTAGACATTGATAGGGACGGCCTCATCCGTCTCCTCGTACCAGCCTCGTCTTCCGTCGAACACCTCTCCGCTCGAGAGAAAGAGAAAAGGGATGTCGTGCGACAGCGCCGATAGGTGTGCCGTGACCTGCACGTTCGCCACACGGGCCGCCGCCGGATCCTGCTCGCAGTCCTTGGTCCGGCTCAACGCCGCGCAATGGATGACGGCATGGGGATTGAGCGTCTTCCACATCGTCTCCACGGCCGGGAACTCGGTGAGCTCGAGGTCGCGGCGGGTCAACGCTCGGATCTCCCAGTCGGGCGCCCAGCGGGAGACGGTCCGGACCAGATACTGGCCGATCAATCCGCCTGCGCCGGTGACGATCGCGAGTGGCGCCATCGCAGCACTGTTATTGGCGGGTCAGCTTGCGATATCGGATTCGATGCGGCTGGTCCGCTTCCTTGCCGAGGCGTTTTTTGCGGTCTGCTTCGTACTCGCTGTAGTTGCCCTCGAACCAGACAACCTTACTGTCGCCCTCGAAGGCCAGAATATGCGTCGCGATACGGTCGAGGAACCACCGGTCGTGGCTGCTGATGACGGCGCAGCCGGCAAAGTTCTCCAATCCTTCCTCCAGCGCGCGCAGCGTGTTCACGTCGAGATCGTTCGTAGGCTCGTCGAGGATGATCAGATTCGCCCCCTCTTTGAGCATGCGGGCCAGATGGACTCGGTTGCGTTCTCCACCGGACAGGTCCTTGACCTTTTTCTGCTGATCGGTGCCTGCGAAATTGAACCGTGCGCAGTACCCCCGCGCGTTGACTTCGACCTTGCCGAGCTTGATCGTGTCCTGACCCTCAGAGATCACCTCGTAGACGGTCTTGTTGCCGTCGAGGCTGCGATCCTGGTCCACATACCCCAGCTTGACCGTGTCCCCGATCCTGATCGTGCCGGCATCCGGTTTCTCTTTGCCGATGATCATCTTGAACAAGGTGGTCTTGCCCGCCCCGTTCGGTCCGACCACTCCGACGATGCCGCCCTTCGGCAATGTGAAGCTGATGTTCTCATAGAGGAGACGGTCGCCGAAGGCCTTCGTCACGCCCTTCGCCTCCACCACGACGTCACCCAGCCTGGAGCCGGGCGGAATGAAGATTTCCAATTCTTCCGTCCGCTGCTCCTGAGCCTGATTGACCAGTTCTTCATAGCGGTTGAGCCGCGCCTTGCCTTTCGACTGGCGGGCCTTCGGAGACATGCGGATCCACTCCAGCTCGTGCTCCAACGTCTTCTTGCGTTTGGACTCCGCCTTCTCCTCCTGAGTCAGCCGTTCCTGTTTCTGTTCGAGCCACGACGAATAGTTGCCCTGGAACGGAATGCCATGGCCGCGGTCGAGCTCAAGAATCCAGCCGGCTACATTGTCGAGAAAATACCGGTCGTGCGTGACGGCGATCACGGTGCCCTTGTACTGCTGCAGATGCTGCTCCAGCCATTGCACGGATTCCGCGTCGAGATGGTTCGTGGGCTCGTCCAGCAAGAGGATATCCGGCTCCTGGATCATCAATCGGCAGAGGGCAACCCGGCGCTTTTCTCCGCCCGACAACGTGGAGATATTTTGATCCGACGGAGGGCACCGGAGCGCATCCATCGCGATCTCCAGCTCGTTTTCCAATTCCCACCCGTTTGCCGCCTCGATCTGCTCTTGAAGCTGCGCCTGCTTGTCGAGCAGCTTCTCCATCTCGTCAGGCGAAGCCTCGCCGATCTTGTTGCTGATGTCCTCGTAGGCCTTCAAAAGGGCCACGAGCTCGTGCTTACCCTCCTCGACCACCTCTTTGACCGTCTTGTCCTGGTCCAGTCTAGGCTCCTGTTCGAGGAGGCCCACGCTGTAGCCCTTCGATCGGGTAATCTCGCCCGTGTAATTTTCATCCATGCCTGCGATGATTCTGAGCAGCGAGCTCTTGCCGGACCCGTTGAGTCCGAGCACGCCGATCTTGGCCCCGTAGTAGAAGCCGAGATAAATCTCCCGCAACACCTGCTTCTTGGGCGGATAGACCTTGCCCACGTTGACGAGAGAAAAGATGACCTGTTTGTCGTTGGTCGCCATAGGCTCCTTTGCCGGTTGATCAAAAGGGTTCTACCTTAGCAGACCGGCCGCCGGAAGCTCAATTCATGCCGGCCGCGTCACATCTCCCGAAGACGGAGGACGTCGCTTCAGATGCTCAGCTCTTCGGAGAGCCTGACTTCGGATTCATCGAGAATGTCTTCCAGGCAGGTGAAACAGGGGAAGGGGAACCGATCGACAGGAAGCACGCACACTTCTCCAACGGCGGTGTTGGTTTCCAGCGCCGGGCCTCCGCACTCTTTATGAATCAGCGTCAACATGACGGCGCGTCACGGTTGCTCGACGACCAGCCGACGTAAGAGGTCGATGTGCTCGGGACTGCTCAATCGATGGTCCCCGGGAACGAGTTGAAGATCGATAGGAAACGATGGAGCATGCATACGAAGTTGTTCGACGAACCGCCGGCTGCCATCCGGTGCGATCGCCGCATCCTCCAATCCATGCATGATGCTCGTCCTCACCGGTCTCAATCGATCGAACGTCGTCTTCCAGACGGCCTCGCTTTCCTCGACCCACTTCCAGGAAAGCGGCCAGTCCTTGTGCAGGGGATCGTCATCCCACGGCATCGAGCCAAACCTGATCCAGTCGCGTCGACGCTGATCGGGGATGTCCTTTGCGCGGACGCCCATCATATTGAAGGCCGGCGCAATGAGAATCAGCCGATCGATATGGTCGAACTCCCGGGCCATCAACCAGGCGATCCAGCCGCCCAACGAATTGCCGACGATCGTGACGGGCGGCCCCTGCTTGAGCATGGACATCACGACCCGGGCATCGTCCATCCAGTCCGAGAGACTGTAGTCCGTAAACATCCCTTCTGAATCTCCGAATCCTCGCACATCATAGCAACAGAATCTCCATCCGCGCTCCGCGCACCATTGGACCAGGGCTTTGCTCTTGCTTCCCCAGCGTCTGGACAGGAATCCTGTGATGAAGAGGACTTGGCGTCCGGCGCCCTCGGCGATATCCCCCCGGATCAATTTACCGTCGGCACCCTTTGCTTCGAAGAGATGGGTCGTCTTCATGCTCGACTCAGGACGGTCGTCAGAAACGAACCTAACTGCCGAAGGACCGGTTCGGGAATTTCGTGGCCGCCCCGGAAACTCTGCCATGCGACCGCCAGCCCTGCCTGGATCAATTCGTCCCGCAGCCGTTCGGCCATCTCATAGGGAAGGATCGGATCCTGGGTGCCATGGCTCTGAAACACGGGTAAGCCCGCTCGCTTCGCGACGGCAGGCCGCCATTCATGGCGTGCCAGGAGCGTTCCGGACAATTGTACAAGCCCGGCAAACGGGTAGGCCGTGCGCATGACCAGGTCGCAGGTCAGCATGGCCCCTTGGGAAAAGCCGCCGATGACGGTCTTCTGGTAATCGATCGGCAGGACACGCGGCAGTTCGGTCAGCAGCTGTTCCATCATCTGCCTCGCTTGCGGCAGCCCTCTGGGCACCTCCGTGGAGAGGTCCCGCAGACGCCCGGCCGCACGGTCCGCCTCCAGTCGAGCCATATCGATCAACCACCAGGCCCGGGAATCTCCGTACCCGAAACTCAGCGAGAGCGGGCCCTCCGGAAAGAGAAATCGCGCGCCCTTGGGAACCGGCAAGACGCCGGCGAGGGGCACGAGATCGGTCCCAGGCGCGCCGAAACCGTGCAAGAGGATGACGACCGGCCCCCTGCCGCCGCCTTTCCCGTCCGTTCCGCCTGTGATGCGGACGTCAAGATCACCAACGCGCTCTCGCCTCATCGGTGAACCACTCTATGACGAGCGACTCCGCACTGCAAGGAGCCTCGCCCCGCTGCGGCGTCAAAAGGAGCTGTGTCGTTGACCTTGGAGGTTGCGATATGCGATGTGCGATTATGGATTGGAATTTGGAATCACTTTATAGATCGCATTGAAGCCGGAAGCGTAGACGAACCCGCCCGGTCCTTGAATGACATCGAGCAGTCCTCCCAATCCTCCATTGAACGCGACGGCCATTGCTCCAAGATGATCGAGCTGTGCTCCGGCCAATGCAATCCGCCGAAGTTTGCCCCCGTTGACATCGGCGAACAGCAGATTATTGTGGAAGGCGGACGGGTAATTCGAATTCTGCGGGATCGTCGTCATGCCCGTCGGTCCTATCGTGGGCGTAATGGCTACGATCGGGTTGAGGAACCTCGGATCGTTGGCTATGCCCGTGACAGTAGGCCAGCCATAGTTACCGCCGGCCACGATGCGATTGACTTCATCGTCGGTATCCGGCCCGTTTTCGGTGACCCAGAGGTCGCCGGTTTGAGGATGAAATACGGCCCCGAAACTGTTTCGAAGGCCCATGGCATAGATCCTGGGGTCGCCGAATCCTGGGGGATTGTCCCCGGGGGCTGAACCATCGGGATTGAGACGAAGAATCTTGCCGCCCAATGAATTGATGTCCTGCGCCAATTGCGGGCGATTCCATTCTCCGAGCGTTACGTAGAGCTTGCCGTCCGATCTGAAACGAAGGACTCCGCCGTTGTGAATGTCGCCGGCGGGTAGGCCGTCGAGAATCGGTGTTTCGTTCGTCCCTCGGCCGTTGACTTCCGTTACACGAATGAGTCGATTGTGCAATTGGTCTGCGGTGACATAGTAGAGATACACGTAGTGATTCGTCGAAAAGTTCGGATCGAGCACAAGGCCGAGCAGACCTTGGTCCCTGCCATGGCCGACATCGACATGATAGAAAGTCGTCGGGCGCAGTTGCCACGCGCCTCCCACAATATCGACGATCCTCACGTTTCCCGTCAGAAGTTCGTTGAAGAACACTCTGCCATCCGGCGCAACAGCCATCGTGACCGGTATATCCAGGCCGCTGAGGACTGGCTCTAACCGGACTTCGCCTCCGGGCGGTTCTGCGATCGTGAACGTAATGGTTTGAGTGGCTTCGGGATTTCCAAGCGGATTATGCGCACTGTCGACCAGTTGCAGACGGACTCGATGCGTGCCGCTGGGTTGCTGGAAGATCTGAAACGACGTGCTGGTCTTCCAGTGCACGACATGGGTGTGTTTCCCCTCATAGAGCACGCCCGTGTCTTCATTAGGTCCGCTGAAGAACTCATAGGGCGTCGGATCGTTGTCCAAGAAAAAATGGACATGGGGTTGCCCCTGGAGTCCAATGCTAAAGTTGGCTGTCGCCAGGGAAATGGGCACCGCTCCCGGCAGGAAGGTGGCACCCGGCGAGGGGCTGACGACGCTGATGGTCGGGGTGGTGCTTGGAGGAACTCCAACGGAGAAGACGAGCAAGGTCGTGGCCTGCGGATTGTTCAGCGCGACCCCGGCTGCATCAACCAGCGTGAATCGAATCTGATGGGACCCGCTCCCGAGATTGGTCAGGCGTATCGCCGTGGAACTTTGCCACAAGACATCCGACGCAGGGTTCCCTGAACGCTGGACTTGATTCGTAGTCCCGTTCAAGAAATCGTACGCAGTCGGATCGCTATCCAGCTGGAACTGCAGGTGCGGTTCCCCCACCCCGCCCAGGGAAAAATTCTGCACCCCGAAGTTGACCGTCACGGGGCCGGCCGGGAGTGCGGCGTTCTGTGCGGGGCTCGTTACCATTATCGTGGGGGCAATGCTGGCCGGGAGGGTCGTGTTCGGTTGACCCGGATTGAAAGACGAAGGTGGAGAGACATGTTCCGGAGTGGCCTTTTCCGTCGGGGTCGCGCTGGTCGCCACAAATCCTAGGTCGATCGCCCCGGCTTGTGTCAGAGAGAACACGTTTGTTTCAGGATTGCCGATGTAAAGAGGGTAGATTCGCCCGCCGGTGATGAAAAACACCCTCAGCGGGGTCCCGAGCTGGAGTCCAGAGATTTGATAGGGGACATGGCCTTGAGCATCGCGGGGTCGACCTGTCGTGTCGTCCTCCGCGACGATCTGATCGCTTGAATCAATTGCCACGATTCTCGTGCCGGCAACAGTCCCCGTGATAGAGCCGGGCCCCGGAGCCGTCGCCGCGGACTGGGAACTGTCACTGGAACCACAAGCAGAGAGACCCACCCATAGAACGAGGGCTGTTGCCCCGGTAATCGCTCGCAGGATTCTTGTCACCACACTCTCCCCTTGTTTTTCTCTTCTCACCAGACGGCTCCCCTGCCCCTGTTGTCCTGCCTGACGTCTGAAGCTTCCTCGCATTTATTTGCGCCTACTTACTACTATACGGAAGTAGGGTCAACAGCCAGCCTGCATCCGTTCACCATTCGGCCCGTCAGCCTGATCTTGACTCCGCCCGTTCTTGCTTCGCGCACGAGGGTTCCCGCTACCGCATGTAAAGATATTGAAGCAGTGCGATAAGGCCGTAGAGCGAAGATTCGATCACCGGCTGCTGGTACAGGGGCACGAAGGCCCCCTGCTCGTTGGCTTCCACCTCGCCGATGATGTGCTGGATCTGCTTCGTCCGAACATCGTGATCCTTTCCGACTCCGAGCGTCTGCACCATCTGCCGGCTCAACCCGGCCAACATGGCGGCTTTCGCGTTGTTGGCCGCTTGATAGAGCAAGTAGGCACCCATGAGCGCGAGCAGGATGTTCACCGACCACATGAGCAGCAACAGCTTGGGATAGTTCCAGATGTCGAAGTAGTCGTTGCGGGCGGCGATCATGATGAGCAGGGCGATGAAGGGGTAGCGGATGATGCGGTTCACGGCCTCGGTCCTCAGGCCGATCAGGTCGATCACCGCCAGATACCTGAGCTTCTGGAACTCGGTCTTGTGGGCCTCACTGAGACCGTAATCGCGGAGGTACTCGTCCTGTACCTGATCGGACCAGCCGCCGGTCGAGGTCGTGACCCAGCCGATCCAGCGTCGGCACAGCATCACCGCGTCGAAGACGGCCAGGTTCAGGAGGACGACGATGGCGGCCGTGCCCAGCGTCATGAACGAATCCACGGCGCAACTCAACGCCCCCCGGCAGGGATGGATCGTTTCCTCGTCGAGCACCCATCGTTGCAACGACCACATGACGCCCAGATACAGCAGGAACAGGAGCAGCGTCCGGGCGACGCGCTGGACCGGCCTGCCGGCTTCACGATACCAGGACCAGGTTTGGTCCATCGTGGTCGGAATTCTGGTCGCGGACGGATGATAGACACGCTGGAGGTTCGCCCAAAACGACGAGGCTCCGAAGCCTTGCGGTCGTGAGTCGGGCTTGAATCGAAATCGCCGATCGAGACGGTCGCTGTTGTGCGCGAGGTCGCGCGCACCCTTCGCCAGGAACACGACGCTCATGACGACCACCACGAGCCGCAACAACTCGCTCGGCCAGATACTCACGCCGTCCGTCCAGGAGAACGGTTCTCCTTCGTCATGCCCGGCCAACAGAGCGGGCGCGCCTCCCAACGCCAGGAACGCCGAGAAGGACGCCAGGGCCAGCAGGGCCAGCGCGCCGACCTGCTTGGGTTTCTCCGACGCCCAATTCCAGAGTCGCTGATTGCTCCAGACGACAATGGTCAGAATCAGCAGGCCCACGATCCCCGACACCGCTACCGCAGTGTCGTTGAACCCCGTCCCCTGCTTGAGCTGACCGTGGTCGTCCCGGTACGCGAGATCACCCCGCAGCGGGTGGATGGTCCGAACCCCCTCTTTCTCCACGACGCTCAGATCGACGGCGCCGTTCCGCCCCACCTCGAAGAGCCTGGGATGCACGCCCGGATCGTACAGACGATCCTCCGGCGTCAACGATACGTGATAGGAGGAGGCACAGCGGCCGGGCTGCGGCTGCCCCCCGGGCAGGCACACGACATGGCCCACCGCCTGCAGGGCGGCGAAATAGGTGGCGGTCTGGTAGCTGCTGCGAAACGGCGGCACGTCGCGCTGCAGCCCTCCTTCCAACTGCAGCCCGAACGGCGAGGCCACGACCAGATTGCGGGTCGACCGGTATTCGCTGGGATGGAGGTGGCGCCCGTCCAGATCGACGGTAAAAAAAATGGCATGGGGGAACGACGGTCGGAGCGCCTTGATGATCAGCAGCGCGTCGTAGGGATCCGTGCCGAGAATCCCGATGGCCCTCGCCCCCTCTCCTTCCTCATAGATTCTTGCGGTCAATGCCCGCACGTAGTCGAGCTGGCTCGTACCTTCCGGCCGATCGCCGACCGAGCCCTTCGATTGATCGGCGCTCGCCCGCGCGGCCCGGGCGGCGCGGGCTGCATCGTCGCCCGGCACTTCCCCGTCCAGGCCGCTGAGATAGCTGTAGCGAAACACGTTGAGCCGGAGATCTTCATAATCCGTCGGACGCTGGACCTGGAGGTCGACGGCGCGCGGGACCGTAGGACAACGCTCCTTGATGTCGACCGGGACGAGGATCTGTTTGAGCTCCTGCTCGGGGAGCGCGGCCACCTTGACGCAGGCGGCGGCGCGGAACTCGATGGGCAACGCCCTGCCATAGAACGAATCCCACTCCCCGATGAGGATCACGGCATCCCAGCCCAATCTCACCTGCCGCCGCTCCAGTTCGGCGACCAGCGCTTCGAAGAGCAGATGGTCGGATCCGATTTCATAGACCAATCGGATATGGGCGTCCGTCAGCCGATGATGGAATTCGTGCTCGCAATCTTCGTAGGTCCTGCAAGCCGCCCCCCGCCCGGATTCCGCCTTGAGTCCGTAAGCCAGCAGTCCCTTCATCGCGCTGGCCCAGGGCGAGTAGAGCTCGACGGTGCCGTCGGCGTTCGGCCAGAATCCGATCCCGTCTCGGGACTGCGCGGCCAATTGGCCGGCCTCGTCCAGAATGGCACGGAAGGCCGACGAGCTGCGCGGGCCCATGATCTTGACGGTCACCGCCCGTTGCAGGCCGGAGCGAATCCGCACCAGTTTGGGGGATTGTTGGGTCAGCAGGCACTCGCCTTGCGCGGAGTCCTCGCAGACCAGCGCCTGCGAGAAGGAGGTCAAGGTCGCGAGAAATCCCCGCCTCAACGCTTCGTCGGCAAACCAGACCACGAGCACGCTGTCCGCGCGGGTATCCTCCGCGCCGCACACCCGCGTCTTTCTGAGCCGGTACCATTCGTAGGGGAGCCCGGGCATCGCGCCGCGGGGCTCCCATTCGACGAAGGAGAGGTAGCCTTCACCCTCCGGAGCGTAGCAGCCCACCCCCAGCGCGGTGCCGATGGCGTAGCGGTCGCGAATGCGCGATTCGACGTTGTCGACGTAGGGGCCGCCGCTGGTCGTGACCAGCAGCACCGTCACCCGCTGGCCGTTCTCCGCCCGTTCCGTAATGGCTTTTCGCAACGGCGCGAGCCGGCGCGCCAGCGAGGCTTCCCCGCCGGACGACGGCTTGGACCCGGACTGGCGGATGGCCCGCCCTACCGCGGCAACCGGATCTTCCCACAGCCGTGCCTGAACGATCTGCTCGTTTGACCCCGGTTTCAGCTCGAGCGCGGACCCGACCGGTCGCGAGCTGCGCAACGGTTCCTTGACTAGGAGGACGCCGCCGATGGCGAGCGCGAGCGTCAGCGCGCCCGCCACTGCAAGCTTCGAGTCACTGCGGGTCTTAGCCACGCGTCCTCCCCTGCCGTGCGGAGGCCACTCTACAACACTTCATGAGGGGGCCTGCAAGGTGGGAACGTACTTCGGAGAGCGTCGCCTCACCCGAGTATTCGGATCTGGGGGAACGAAAGAAGTCATGCTCAGCCCTTAACAGGCCGATCAGGACGAACAACTGACCGTCACGTGCTTGCCCCAGTTGGGAGGGGAGGCGGCATAGGCGTCCATCCCGGGTCGTTCACGGTAGGGATCCTGCAACAAATCGAACAGCCGTTCGACCTCGGAAAAATCTTTCCCTCGCGCCTTCTCGATCGCCGTCTGTGCGAGATAGTTGCGCAGCACGTAGCAGGGGTTGACCCGGTCCATCCGCTCGCGCCGGTTGCCGTCTGCGCTGTCTTCGTCTCGCAGCCGCTCCCGGTACCGCACCGCCCAGGCCATGAACCGACCGCGATCGAGAAAATACTCGCGCAGCGGCTCGTTCGTCGCGCCCGGTGCGCTGTCGAACCGGCCGAGCTCTCGAAACAATCGCGTATAGTCCGCATGGCTCTCCTGCAGCATGCCGAGGAGTTCGCCGATCAAATCATCATCGTCGCTCCGTTCTTCCTGCAATCCCAGCTTCAGGCGCATCCGCCTCCGGAATTCCGACTCAAAGGTCGGGGTATAGCGATCCAGCGCCTCCTTCAAGACTTCTTTCGGCGCCAGCGGCAGCAGCGCCTGCGCCAGACAACTGAGGTTCCAGAGTCCGATGTACGGTTGCTGGTTGAAGGCATAGCGTCCGTTGTGATCGGAATGATTGCAGATGAAGCCGGCGTCGTACTCGTCCATGAAGCCGAACGGTCCGTAGTCGAGCGTGAGTCCAAGGATCGACATGTTGTCCGTGTTCATGACACCGTGCGCCCAGCCGACGGCCTGCCATTGGGCGATCAGTTTCGCCGTCCGCTCGACCACTTCCGAGAAGAAGCGGGCCACACGGTCCGTCGCGCCGCGCAGATGCGGATACTGTCGGTCGATGACATAGTCCGTCAGAGTCTGTAAGCGGTCGTGCTGTTTCCGATAATAAAAGACTTCGAACATGCCAAAGCGCACGTGGGACGGCGCCATCCTCAGCAGCATGGCACCGGTTTCGACTTCTTCCCGGTACACCTTGTCGTCGCTGCCGACCAGACACAGGGCCCGTGTCGTCGGGATGCCCAGGCCGTGCATGGCTTCGCTGCATAAATATTCACGGATCGTCGACCGCAGCACCGCCCGGCCGTCGCCGTCCCGCGAAAACGGCGTCATCCCGGCCCCCTTGAGATGCAGGTCCCATGATTCGCCTCGTTCGTTGACTGCTTCCCCCAGCAGGATGGCCCTCCCATCGCCCAGCTGAGGCACATAGACGCCGAACTGGTGGCCCGCATAGAGCATGGCCAACGGATCCATACCCGATGCCAATAGACTTCCGCCGAAAGTTCCTGCGAATTCCGGGCGAGCAAACTGCCCCGGGTCAAGATCGATCAGTGCGGCGGCGGCAGGATTGGCGTGGATCAGCCGAGGGGGTGAGCTGAACGGTGTCGGGTTCAGCTTGGCAAAGAAGGCATCCGGAAGACGCGCATAGCTGTTGTCGAAACGGAGCGTTTCAAGGGTGCGACCGGCCATGATGCAGCATGCCAGGACCGGCGTGCGGCTTGCAACCGCGATTCGACGTCACGAGAGGAGTGGTTCCTAGCGGCCGACCGCCTGAATGTCTCGGTCGACGGTGAAGACGAAGACGCGCTCGCCCAGCTGGACGTCGATGTCTGTAAAGAGGCCCAAGATCTTCGCGCCCGTGATGTCACTGACCTGTTCGCAGAGTTTGTCGCGGCCTTGGGCGATCAATGTCTGGCGCAGTCGCTTGACCATGTCCACGCCTTCGGCTGTCTTGGCAAGTTGGCGCTCGGCGGGCGTCAGCACGCCTTTCAACCGCACCACCACGAGATCGCGGACGATGAACGCTCGCACGTCGTCGGGGCCGCGCCCCATGAACTCCTGTTCGAACTTGATGATGGCGTTTCGTATGGCGTTTTCCATGATGCGACTCTCGGCAACGAGGCGCCACCCAGCGCCCGCATGTATCTTCGGGATTATAGAATTGCGCAGTAGCCCGAACAAGCAGCCCGGCCGCGCCGGTGGTTGATAGGTCTTTCGGACCATCGGACGGTTGTTGAGAGGACTCATGCCGCGATTCCAGCTTGACGCTGGTCCGAACCCCGTATTAATGATGGGCAAGGATCGGTCGCCCGACAGTGTTGCTCGCCCCGAATTTCGTGTCGCAGACGAGCAGGATGTCACGGTCGGCCGTCAGGGGCCGTAGGGTGGCCGGCAGTTCGATCGAACGGCCGGTCGCAGTGCAAGCCAACCGCGGGGCTCGACCGGAGCGTCGAGACGCCCGGTTGGCTTTTTGTCTTTTTGCGGGTGTGGAATGTGGTCGTTCGCCGTGCTGCTCGTTCCGCTGCTGCCGCTGCTAGCCACGCTCATCGTGGTGGCCGGCGGGGAGGCGGCGTTGCGTACCCGAATCAACATCGCCGTGTGGCCGATCGGCGCCGCCTGCGTCGGCGCCGTGGCAACCCTCTATGTCGTCGCCACGCAAGGGCCGGTCACGATCCGCTTCTATGATCCGACACCGGCCGGTTCGTTTCCCCTGCCGCTCGGTTTCTACGTGGACCGTCTCAGCGCGGTCATGATGGTGCTCATTTCGGGCATCGGGACGATCATCTATACCTACTCCATCCAGTACATGAGTCGGGAGCCGCACGAACGGCGCTATTTCGCGCTGCTCGGCGTCACCGTGTGCGTGTTGCTCTGCATGGTGTCCAGCGCCAACCTCATCATGCTGTTTGTCTTTTGGCAGCTTCTCTCGTATCTGCTCTATGTCCTCATCCACAATCACACACACGCCGCGACGCTGGAAAGCGCCTTCCGAACCTTCACGTTACTGCGGACGGGAGACGTCGCCTTTCTCGCCGGGACGGCGTTGGCCTATGCGTTGTATGGCACGCTGGAATTCCCCGAGCTGTTTGCCGCCGCCGTTCAGTCGCAGGTCACGATCGCGCTGCTTCCCGGCATAGAGTGCAACGGAGCGACGGTGGTCACGCTGCTCTTGCTGATCGGAGCCATGAGCAAGTCGGCGCAATTTCCCTTCCACATTTGGCTCCCGCGGTATCTGTACGCGCCGACGCCGGTGACGGCGCTCCTGCACGCGGGCATCATCAATGCCGGCGGGTTCCTGATCAACCGGCTCGCGCCGTTGTTCGGGCTCAGCTCCACGACCCTGCACGTCGCCTTTCTGATCGGCACGCTGACCGCCGTCCTCGGCGCCTCCATGATGCTGGCCCAGAACGACATCAAGAACATGCTGGGGTTCTCGACGATCGGGCAGATGGGGTACATGATCATGGAATGCGGTCTGGGCGCCTTCTCGCTCGCGGTGTTCCATTTGATCGCTCACGGCCTGTTCAAGGCGACGGTGTTCCTCAATTGCGGCAATGTCATCGGCAAGGCTCGGCAGGAGCGGCATCTCCCCCATCTCGAGCAGGAGACGGTTGAGGAAAGCCACTCGCGCTTGACTTGGGTGACCGGGTTCATCACGACGCTGCTGATTCCGTTGCTGATTCTGCTGCTGACGCACGGGGCGCTGCACATTCCCCTCCTCGAAGCGCAGGGCACCGTGATTTTTCTGTTCTTCATTTGGATCACCTCCTCGCAGGCCATCCTGACGCTCACGCGCCTCCGGGCCGTCGCGTCGTGGAAAGTGTCCTCCGCGATGCTGCTGACCCTTCTGTTCGTCGTGTTCGTCTACCTGTTTGCCGTCGAGTCGTTCACCGCGTTTTTGTATCCCAACCCGGACGACGTCGCGTCTTACTTCAAGACGGCGGAGCTGCCGAGCCGGATGTTCGACATGATGATCGGCGCGGCGACGCTCGCGACCGTTCTGGGCTGGTGCTACGTCTATCTCAAGGCTCACGGCCGATCGTTCCCGATGCCGGCGTGGATCCACAGCATCCGTCTCCGGCTTTATGTCTTCTTCCTGAATCGGCTCCACGTCGACGAAAGCGTCCAGCGCCTGGGCCAAGCCCAATTGGCCGCGATCCGGCGAGTCGAAAAGCTGGCGCAGGGACGGACGTCCTGATCGCGCTTGCCTGATCGTGCTTGACGACGGTCTGAAGGTCGTATTAATGGTTAGCCCCTGATGAGGGAGTCGTGACGCTTGTCTTGCTGGTACCGCTACTCCTGCTCACAGCCGCCGGCATCGTCGTATTCGGACCGGGCGGCTCCGAGCATGCGCGGGCGAAGATGGCCGCCTATCCCATCGGGGCCGCCTTCCTTGTCGCCGTGGCGACGCTGTATCTCGTGACGACCGGCGGGCCCGTCTCGATCCGGTTCTACGATCTGTCCTCGATCGCCTCCTTTGCGATCCCCATCGGATTCTACGTCGACCGGCTGAGCGCGGTGATGATGACGCTGATCACCGGGGTCAGCGTCATTATTTACAGCTACTCGACGGCCTACATGTACCAGGATCGGCACGCCCGCCGATATCTGGCCATGATCTGCCTCACGGATTTCGTCCTCATCTGCATGGTGTCCAGCGCCAATCTCATGATGCTGTTCCTCTTCTGGCAGATCCTCAGCTACCTGCTCTACGTCCTCGCCCACAATCATGCCCATGGGGGGACGCTGGCGGGAGCCTTCAAGACCTTTACGCTCCTGCGCGTAGCCGATATGGCATTTCTTGCGGGGATCGCACTCGCCTACCAATTGTACGGCACGCTCGAATTCCATGAGCTCTTCGCGCGAGCGGCCGACACGCCGGTCATGTTGTCGTTGTGGCCCGGCATGGACATGAGCGGCGCCACGGCCGTCACGCTGCTCCTCTTCGTCGGGGCGATGGGAAAATCGGCCCAGTTTCCGATCCATCTGTGGCTGCCGGGGTCGCTGTTCGCGCCGACGCCGGTGCACGCGTTGCTCCACGCCGGCATCATCAATGCCGGTGGATTTCTGATCAACCGGCTTGCGCCGTTGTTCGGACTTAGCTCCACGACCCTGCACGTCGCCTTTCTGATCGGCACGCTGACTGCCGTCCTCGGCGCCTCCATGATGCTGGCCCAGAACGACATTAAGAAGACGCTCGGGTTCTCGACGATCGGCCAGATGGGGTACATGATCATGGAATGCGGGCTTGGCGCCTTCTCGCTCGCGGTGTTCCATTTGATCGCTCACGGCCTATTCAAGGCGACCGTGTTTCTGAACTGCGGAAACGTCATCCATAAGGCCAGGCAGGAACCGCATTTCCCGCACGTCGATCATCAGGCAGAGGAACCGGGTTTGCCCCGTCTCACGTGGTTCACCGGGGCCGTGACCACGCTGTT
The DNA here is from genome assembly GCA_047150005.1 of Nitrospira sp. GTDB lineage: Bacteria > Nitrospirota > Nitrospiria > Nitrospirales > Nitrospiraceae > Nitrospira_C. Next base: position 1,479,196 of record AP038806.1, read on the forward strand.
CATCCCGCTGCTCATTCTGCTGGTCACGCATGGGGTCCTGCGCATCCCCTTGTTGGAATCGCAAGGGACGGTGATTTTTCTGTTCTTCATCTGGATCACCTCGTCACAGGCCATCCTGACGTTGACGCGTCTGCGCCAGGTGGCGTCTTGGAAAGTCTCGGCCGCCATGCTGATGACGCTGCTGTTTATCGTGTTCGTCTACCTGTTCGCCGTCGAGTCGTTCACGGAGTTTCTGTACCCGAATCCGGAAGAAGTCGCCTCGTACTTCAAGGCCGCCGATCTTCCCGACTGGTTGTTCGACTTCATCATTGTGACCGCCACGATTCTGACCGTCGCCAGTTGGGCCTATCTCTATATGAGCGCCCATGGCATGACGCTGCGGCTGCCGGCATGGGTCGAGGATGTGCGGGTACGCCTCTACCTGCCCTTCATGAACCGGCTCTACGCCGACGAATGCTATGCGCTGATCGGGCAGACCATCATGCGGCTGGCCCATCGGGTCGACAAGCGGGAGGGAGGCTGGTCGCGATGACAGGCAGCGCGCTGATACCATGGCTGCTTGCCGGCCTTCCTTTGCTTGGGGCGCTCGCCTGCCTGCCCTTCCGCTCGGATCCGGAACGGCTGAAACGGTCCTCCGTCGCCTGGGCCGTGATCAGCCTCGCCTCGGTCGCTGGATTGGCCGACCGGATCGATCTGCCCCCGGAAGGACTGTTGCCGCTCTACTTGCTGCCATTGGCCGCCACGATTTCGATTTTGGGCCAACCGGTTCATGACCAGCACCGGTTGTCGTGGATCTTGACATTGGTGTGTCTCGGACTCGGCTTGTCGGCCCTGAGCAACCCGCGGCCGATCGCCCTCTTGAGCGTGACGCTCCTTTTGGCACTGATTGCGGGGTTGCTCTACCGTCACCACAGCGCGCTCTGGCCCAGGTCCTGGTGGGGCATCGGCGCCTACGGCTTCGCCGCCTTATGTGCCGCCGTGTCGGCCGCCGCGGACGCTCCGTTGTCATCGGTCGCCTCCCTGCTTGCCGGCGCGGTCTTGCTTCCCCTCGTACCCTTTCACGATGGTTACCTGACGGCGCTGACGCGGTTGCCGGGCAGCCTGCCCTCGTTCATCGTCGTCCTACTCCCGGTCACCGGTCTCCACCAACTTGCGGCTGCCCTGCCCACGGTTCCGGACACCGTGGCCTGGACCGTGAGTTTCTTCGCCCTGGTAGGTGCCGCATACGGCGCGCTCAAGGCCTTGGCGCAGTCCCGGGTCCGACTCCTTCTGGCCTACGGCAGTCTCTCGTTCCTTTCCATCTTCTGGTGGTTCGCTGCCGCCTCGCGAACGGCGACGCCCCGGGCCGCGCTCCTGGTCGGGACGGTAGGTCTGGCGACCAGCGGGCTCATGGTCGCCTGGCAGGTCGTCCGCACCAGATACGGCGACGACGTGGACCCGCAAGCGATCAGCGGCCTGGCGACCGGCATGCCGCAATATGCGGTCTTGCTGTCCTTGCTCGCGCTGGCGGCGATGGGCCTGCCACCCTTCGGTGTGTTTGCCGGATTTATGGGGCTGCTGCTGAACTCGCCGTTTCCTTCCTTGGCCGGCCTGTTCGTCACACTTCTGGCATGGCTCGCCGCGTCCTGGTACATCATGCAGATGGTGCAGCAGGTGCTCTTCGGCGTTCGACGGCCCGAACTGCGATACACCGATCTGCTCCGCGCCGAGTTGGCTTCGCTGTTGATCGTCGTGCTGGTCCTGCTCGCGTTGGGGCTGGCACCGTCGACCCTCTTCGCCTCCGACCAATCCCGGATCGGGACCGTCACCATCGGAGAATTGTCCACGTGGAATCGGTAGATCGTGCGACCGACATCGAATCGAGACGGATGGAATTGCGCGGGGTCGTTCGCCTCGCCGGAGAAGTCATCGCGCAATATTGGCCGATGCGGACGTTCGTGCATCACAATCCGCTCCACAGTCTCGAATACCTTCCCTTCGAGGAAACGGTCCGGCGCGGCAAGCAATTCATGGGCGGGAACGGCTATCTTCCCGGCGAACTGTATCGCCACTACGTCCGATCGGGACGGATCCGCCCCGAACACCTGGATGAGGCCTTGGGCCCGCTGACGCAAGATGCCGGTGTCGCGATCGGCGCCCGCACCGTCCCGCACCGCGAGGTGCTGCGCGCCTGTCTGACAGAGGGACTGGGATCGCCCGCCGTCGAACCTCTCGACAGCCAGTTGCCCGATCCCTCCCATGTTCTGATCGAACGGCTCGCGACTCGCCTGGAGTCCGTGCTCACGTATCCGGACCTCCGGACGCGGATACGCGCCATCGTGGAGGCCGATGAAGCCGCGTTGGGGCGATGGCTCACCCTGTCGCACTGGTGCGACGATACGTTGGGTACGCGGATCGTCCGCCAGATCAACGACCAACTCATTAAATGGTGCGAAGCCTTCCTCGACGAGGGACACGCGACCTGGGCCATGCCCGAACGCGAGAAGGGTCTGTACCAGGCGTGGAAGACGATTGCCGCGCATGAATGGTCGCCCTGCGGGATTGCCGACAGCGGCCGGAAGATCGCCGCCCTCCCCGATCATCCCGAGGATGCCCTGCTGGAGAGCCTCGATACACTGGGCATCCCGTCCGACCTCCGTCAGGATTATCTCTCCCTCCAATTGACCGCCCTCCCGGGCTGGGCCGGTTTCATCAAGTGGCGCGGCGAAGAACGAGATTATCCCTGGCAACAGGCGTATCCGGCCGGGCTCGTGAAGTTCCTGGCCATCCGTCTCTGGTACGCGCGCGAGCTCGTCCAGAAAGCCTGCCGCACCGAACTCGGTATCGACGGTCGCTACGAGGCGGTGACCGAATACATGCGCAGCCATCCGGAAGAGTACTATTTGCGGAAGCAACGGGTCGCGGGGCGATTACCGGCCCTGTATGCGGAAGAGGTCGATCGCCTCGCCCACCAGAGAGGCAACGGATGGAAGGCGGTGCTCGATCGCTACCACATCGACGTGGTTCCCCGACAGGCATCGGCCGCCCGCCGGGGCGCGGCCAGAACGTTGCTGACCCTGACGCAATCGCTGGGTCTCGACCCGGAGCAGCTCGTCGCCACCCCTCCCGATGCACTGAAACAGCTTGTCCAATGGATTGAGGCCTTTCCGGAGTCCGCTCATGGCCCGGTCTGGCTCAAGGCTTTTGAAGCGGGCTATCAGGAATCGCTAATTGGGAAACTCGCGCGAAACGCGCGTGAGGGGGAGGCTCCGCTGGCTTCGCCAGCGGAGGGGGCGACGCGAGCCCCTATGATCAGTCGGCCCTACTCGCAGTCGGTCTACTGCATCGACGTGCGATCCGAACCGTTCCGCCGGCACTTGGAATCGACCGGCGCGCACGACACCTACGGCTTCGCCGGCTTCTTCGCCGCGTTCATCCGGTTCCGGGCTTGGGGAAAAGAACACGACACGGAACAGTTCCCCGTCATCATGCGCGCCAAGAACGAGGTGCGGGAGATCCCACGCAGCTATCTTGATCACAAGGTCTCCACTCATGAGGCCCGGACGAAATGGGTCCATGCCGGCCACACACTGCTCCACGATCTCAAGGAAAACGTGGTCACGCCCTACGTCATGGTGGAATCGCTGGGATGGGTCTACGCGATTCCCATTTTCAGCAAGACCTTGTGGCCGTCCCTCTACCGTCGATGGACGTCCTGGCTGCGGCGGCTGTTCGTCCCGTCCATCGCGACGACGCTGACCGTCGGCAAGATGGCCCCCGACGAAACCGCCGAGATGCTGGCGGCGCAGCAGCAAGCCAGGATCAGGACCGCGCTCGAAGAACATACAGGGCTGCGCAAGTCCCGCATCACGCCCGCGCTCGTCGAGGGCCTGCGGCAACGGGCGCTGAGCGGCGCGGGAGAAGCCAATCCGGTCCTCCTGGACGCGGCGACACAGGCGGGACTCACCGCGGAAACGTTCGACCGGCTCGTCGGACTCCTGCAGCGGCAGTACGGCATCAGCGCACGCTCCGCCTCCCATCAGCGGGAACGGATCACGCGTACCGGGTTCACAACGGATGAACAGGTCCTGACGGTGGACACAGCGTTGCGGATGATGGGTCTGACGAAGAATTTCGCAAGGCTGGTGCTGTTTTGCGCGCATAGCAGCACGTCCGACAACAATCCCTATGAATCCGCGCTCGATTGCGGGGCCTGCGGCGGCAATGAAGGCAAGCCCAATGCGCGGGTCCTGGCCATGATGGCGAACAATCGGACGGTGCGAGAACGCCTGGCCAAGAACGGCCTCGACATCCCGTCCGACACCCATTTCCTGGCCGGCCAGATGGATACCACGACCGACCACGTCACGCTGTTCGACCTGGAAGACGTGCCACCGACCCACCGTGCCGATCTGGCCCGGTTGCAGGAAGACCTCCAGGAGGCGGCCGAACTGACGAGCCAGGAACGGTGCGCGCGCTTTCCCGACCTCGAGCCGCCGCCTGCGGGACAGCAAGCGGTCGCGCACGTGCGAAGGCGCAGCGCGGACTGGAGCCAGGTCCGTCCGGAATGGGGGCTCTCAGGCAATACGGCCATCATCTTCGGTCGCCGGGAGTTGACCAAGGGCCTCGATCTCGAGGGCCGGGTCTTCCTCCATTCCTACGACTATCGGGAAGATCCGTCCAATCGCCTGCTGGAGGTGCTGCTGACCGCGCCGCAGGTCGTGGCGCAGTGGATCAACATGGAGCATTATTTTTCCACCACCGACAACGAGGTCTACGGGAGCGGGAGCAAGATTTACCACAATGTCGTCGCGCGACTGGGGATCATGTCGGGACCCTGGAGCGATCTTCGTTTGGGGCTCGCGCGGCAGACCGTCATGGATGGCGACCTGCCCTACCACGAGCCGATGCGGCTGCTGACCATCGTCGAGGCGCCGCGCGGACGCATCGACAAACTGATCGGACGGCACGAGGTGCTGCAGCACTTCTACCGCAATGAATGGGTCCATCTCGTCGCGCTCGATCCCGAGGATGCGGTATGGTATCGGTATCGCCCCACGGGGGCATGGTATGCGATCGAATAGGGAAGAAACTATAGCCGTAACCTTCTGAATGAAGGCCGGGAAAGGAGACGTAAGATGGGCGGGCTAGTCCTGCATCCGATGAAGGAAATTCGTGTGATCGTCGCCGGGGACCATCGGGCTTTCGTGACGGAATTGCTCGACCGTGTCAATGCAACCGGCTATACCATCATCGGCAACGTGTCGGGCAAGGGCCATCATGGGGTGCGTGAAGCGCACTTCATGTTCAGCGAGCAGGAAAGTCTGGAGATGATCATGACGGTGGTGCCCGAAGACAAGGTCGAGCCGATTCTGGCCGGCCTCAGGCCGTTGTTCGAACGGCACTCCGGCGTCATGTTCGTGGCCGACGTGGCGGTCAGCCGGCAGGAGTACTTCGGCAAGAAGAACAAAAGTTCCTGACCGGTCGCCGCCTCCGTTCCGGCCTTGTCTTTCCCGTGACGGATTGTCTAGAATGGCGGTCCGTCCACGGTCAGGAGTCTATCGTGAAGGGTTTGCGGTTCGAACGAATCGGGCAAGGGCGTTATTACAACGTCGTGTTCCACCTGGGCAGTACGTATGTCCCGGTCAGCGACGAGACCATCGACGAACTCAAGGCCCAAAGTCTGCTTCCTGCCGAGCGGTTTCTCGACCTGCTGCTCGACCGCGTCGGCTATTCCTCCTACCTCAAGGATCAGATCCGGACTGAACTCAAGAGCTCCGGCGATCCGGTGACGCAGATTACGGTCCTCCAGGGCGCCATCCGCGAACTGTAGTCAAGCGTTGAAAAACGCCGCTCGCTTTGTTCTCGCTTCACTCAAAGGCTCAACGTATCAGCAAACATACGCCTCGCCTTCTCGCTCGCTGCGGCCTCGCTGGCGACGCTTTTGAACGCCTGCGAAGCAGGAGGGTAAGGTCGGCTCAATTGTCAAATTGTTCTCATTCGAATGGTTTCATATTGACTTACCTAGGTTAGTAGAGTAAGTTTTCTGACCATGACGTTTCCCAATGACCGCAAGCGCCGAAAGACATTCCCTCTTGAAATGGACGACGAACTGCACAAGGCCCTAAAGTATAAAGCCATCGAATCCGATCAGACTCTTCACGCGTATATAATTCAAACGCTTCTGTCGAAGGTGCGAGAAGAGCCAGCCCAATATGTTCCGTCCAGCCGACAAGCTGTGAATCGTGGTGGGAGAAAAAAATGAGCGCGCCGTACGTCAATGGCACGTCAGTGTGGCCTCTTAGGTGCTCGGACAATGAACCGGTTCAAATTGTCAGTGGCGATGTTAGGGATAAGTTGTCAGCTTTGCCTGATGATACAGTCCATTGTTGTGTCACATCTCCGCCCTATTGGGGGATGCGGGATTATGGATATCGCGGCCAAATTGGAGCTGAAAGTACCGTAGAAGAATACATTGCCGACTTGGTCGATTGTTTTAGGGAAGTGCGCCGCGTGCTAAGGCCTGATGGTACGTTTTGGCTTAACATCGGAAACACTTATACATCGGGGGGGCGGGGGTGGCGTGATAAGGACGTGAAGAATCAAGGACGGGCCATGTCATATCGTCCCGATACGCCAAAAGGGCTGAAGCCTAAGGACCTAATCGGAGTGGCCTGGATGCTTGCAATGTCTCTTCAGCGCGATGGCTGGTACCTTCGCTCTGATATCATTTGGCACAAGCCGAACTGTCAGCCAGAATCAGTCAAAGATCGAGTAACTGTCTCGCATGAATATCTGTTTATGTTTTCGAAGAGCGAGAATTACTACTTCGACCAGGATGCCATAAAGGAACCTACAGCCGACGGGAAAGGACGGAAAAATAAGCGGACGGTTTGGCAGATCAACACCGAAGCGTGTAAGGAAGCTCACTTTGCTGTCTTCCCACGTGCGCTGGTCCGCCCATGCATTCTGGCAGGATCTCCCAAGGGGGGCGTAGTGCTTGACCCGTTCTTAGGCAGCGGGACCGTGGGAATAGTCGCACTTGAAACGGGTCGCAAATGTATAGGAATTGAGGTGAAAAGTGCTTATATAAATATCGCAAAAGAAAGGCTGCAAGGCATCGCGCCAGCGCTCTTTACAGATTTGTTGTAGGTTGATCGAACTTCCATGACGCGTGAAATACACACAGATCCTTGCCCAAGGCTTTGATCTGTAATTTTCTTTCGCCCCCTCCATCAAAATACAATGCGAATAGAATCTTTCCTTTCTCCTCTACATAGCAGTATCCTGGTTTCGGATACTGACTGCTATCTTTCACCATTTCACATCGGCCATTAACAACCTTTTCGAGAAGTGCCTTGGGAACCTCGATCAGCTCGTAAAGCCAATCGGGCGTTCCTTTTCTTAGTGCACGTAGAATAAGGATTCTATTGATTCGGCTCAAAACAGTAAGAAACTGATCCCTCAACCCAATCAGGTCCGCCGGATCGTCTCCCCATTGCCCACCGCCTAGTTCCATAAACTTTGAGATGTGAATAGTGTCTAAACGAATGGCCTTGGCCGCTTCTGTCTTGAGCGAAAAATGTTCTCCCCCGATACATATGTCGTAGCCCCGCTGCCCACGTGCTGCCAGATTTGCATTGATACCAGCTGTTTTGAGCACATTTTCCAGAGCGTACTCAAACTTGTCCTTGGAGAATGGCTCGCGAGAAAAGCAATGATGAAGACGCAGCACATCGCCGAAATCTTCTAATACACGCTCAGAGATAAGACCCAAACCTTCGCTTTTCCTATACTCTTTGGGAAGAGAAAAGACGCTGACGATGAGATCAATTAGCTGCAGCCTGTAGTCTGAGAGTTCCTGGATGGCAGTGATTAGTCGCGCTAGTCGCTCCTGTCGGCTCATAGGTTAACGGAATCTCCAAAGGTCAAATGTCCTTCCGCCGTGCAGGACCACCATTCGGTCAGGAATTCCGTTCTTCTTCTCTGTAGATTCGTATCGGTCACGATCATGACCGGCGGGCCGCCTTGAGTCCGTCGAGGATGCGATCGGTCAGTTTTATTCTTGGGGTCCGGCGAATGGCCCGCGCCCGCCCCAGCAATGCTTCCGTATCGACAGGAATACTATGCGTCATCTGTTCGAGATAAGAGATGACCTGAGAATTCAAACTCCGTCTGTGGACGGCTGCTTGTTGCCTGAGTCTTTTGACCAACGGCTCCGGAATATTCTTGATCGTTAAGGTGGTCACGGCGGAATCTTTGCTAGTCCCCGACCCGCCCTTCCTGAAACAGCTGGTTCATGATGGCGTTCTTCATGTCGGGGTCTTTGTAGTACTTGAGCGCCTTGGTGTAATTGTCCATCGCGCTTTCCGGCTTGCGCCGCTGCGCATAGTACTCGGCGATGCCGTGATAGGCGCGGGCGTCCTGCTCGTTGGCTTTGAGGCCGCGGTTGAAGGCTTCGTAGGCGTCCTGCAAGTGCCCCTTCCGCAGTGAGATCCATCCGAGCGCCGTATGTGCCGGTCCGAAGTCGGGATTCGACCGGAGTGCCTCTGCATACTCCTTCTGCGCCAGGTCCATCCGGTTCCGTGTTTCATACAAGCTGCCGAGCGCAAACCGCACTTCTGCGTCGTGCGGATTCAGCCGGAGCGCCTCCTTGTAGGCCTGCACGGCCGCCTCCTGTTTGCCCTGCTCCACCAAGGCACAGGCCAGATTCGCATGGGCCACGCTGTCGCTCGGGTCGAGTTTGATCACTTCCCGATACTGCGGGATCGCCATTTCCAGCCGGCCTTGCTCCTGATAGGCCACGCCCAAATTGGTCCGAGCCGGCGCGTAGCCGGGATCGAGCCGTACGGCCTCCCGATATTCTTTGATCGCCATATCCGGACGGTCGGCCCGTTCGTGGATCTGCGCCAGAAAGTAGTGCGGATAGGCGGACGCCGGAGCCAGCTTCGAGGCCTCCTTGTAACTCTGCTGTGATCGCTCCGATTGGCCCGACTGCGCCAGGAACAGACCCATGATGAGATGGGCGGAGGCCTGGTCGCCATGCACCGCGACGAGGTCCTCCGTCCACTGTTTGATCCGCGCGATGTCCTCCTCCTCCTGGAGACAGTGTGCGTGGCTCGTCCAGGCCTCGGCGAATCGCCCTTTGAGAAGATGGGTGACGTTCAGCACGAAATGCGGGCGGGGGTCCCGCGGATCGCCGGCCTGGGGATGGCGGGCCCAGGTCAGCGCCGCCTGGGCGCCCCGCTCCCAGTCGCCCTCCAGGAGGGCGGTTTCGCATGCTGTTCGGTGGTCGCTCATGACGAGAAGAACCGGCCGGCTATCTGGTCAAGGTATCTTCGTCATCCGGCGAGGTCGCCTGCATGTGCCGGCCGAGGGATGGGTAGCGCTCCGCCACCTTCTCCTTGATCAGCCAGGCGACGGACCGGTAGGACCAGTGTCCCTTCACGCCGGAGCGCAGCTTGGCGATGTACTCGGCCTCGGCAAAATCCATCTTGAACAGACAGCGGACCTTGAATCCGAACGGAATGGCGTAGAGGGCGGCTTCCCCGTTGAGTTTCTTGAGCTGCTCGATGTCCGCCTGCACGGCGTCCATCGCTTGCTTGTATTCTCTATCGAGACCGGCCTGCACGAGCGGTCGGGGTATGTCGTACCCGTGTCGGGTCGTGAAGTTCTGTTGGATCTGCTGGCATCGCCGATGCCGATGAAGATCGCGCCACCCACCGATGTCCATGAGAATATCGAACGTGAACGGATAGCCGCTGCGGAATTCCCTGATGAGTTCGTCATAGGGGCCCCGTCTGCTTAGCGCAACTTCGATTGTTTCCTGCTTCTGCTTCTCGGTCCAGTCGCGGACGACGGCCAGGACGTTTCGATAGGGAGCTTGGGACACGCGGTAGAGGAGCGTCGCCACCACTTCGTCGCAGGGGTCGTGCGGTTCGATCAGCTCGACCGGCTGCTGGCTGCCCCACGTGGCGGCCTCGTCGAGCCCCGTTCCGCGGAGAGCCTCTTTCGCATACCGCGCAAGGTCCGTGTAGACGGTCCCTTGATACTCGTTGGCCTTGGCGTGGCGCGCCAGCGTGGGGGCCAGCGATTCGTGCGCGCCGGTCGATTGCCCGTTCAGCTCGCCCCAGACGTTCATCGGAGGCCGCTGGCAGGCGTCCTTCAGATCTTCACCGATCATGCGGAGCTCCGGCAGCTGGGACGACAGGAGCCGGGTGATCTGCTTCTCCAGCGTCCTGATACTGACCACCTGGCCGACGTTGGTGCGGGACGCCAGCGGCAACAGATAGCGCGTGACGTCGAAGGCCCTGGCGGCGATCGTGCGCTGGTAGTCGCCGGGCTTCATGGATTCCGGGCGCGGATCGCGCTCCGACAAAAATTCCACCAGCGGGCCGTGCAAGAGGCGGTAGATTTCCCCCAGGCTCCGGAGAATGCCCTGGTAGGTTCCTTCCGTTTCACTGCCGTGGATCGCGTCTGGTACATACCACCCGCTCGAGGCAAAGTTTTGATACCGGCTCGATTTCGCCTGCCCGTCCCACACCGGTTCGTCTTCCAGGCGGATCGCCGCCAATTCAGTGATCTCCTCGAAGCAGACAATCACGTGACCGAGGTCGGCGATGGAAGCGTGGCCGTAATCGAAGTAGAACTGTTCCCAGAACTTTTCAGAGGAATGTCCGTGGACCCATTTGATGCTGTTCTCGATGGAATCGGGAGACCGGCTGTACCGGGCCAAGGCATAGGCGGACTTTTCAGGCGGCATCGGGGCCACGGCGATCACGCGACGGCTTGGACGGTCTACGCTCATGCGACGCTCCGGTTCAGGGAGAGACGGGAGTGGAAGGAGGCCACTATAGCGCTCCGCGTCCGCCGCGTGCAAGCGCGGCGTCGTCCGCCTGCGCGTTGACTTGGCCGCGAGGCCGTCGCTATAGTCCGCTCGCATCGGCGAGACGTGCGAGCTTGCTCATGATCAAGGGAATTAAAGGCGTCAAGGACATTTTACCCGAGGAAACTCCGCGGTGGCGCTTCATCGAAGAGGCCGCACGCCGGTGGGCGGAACGGTGCGGATTTCAGGAAATCCGTCTGCCCATTTTCGAGGTGACGGCACTGTTCGCCCGCAGCATCGGAGCCACCACGGACATCGTGGAGAAGGAGATGTACACCTTTCCCGATCGCGACGGCACCCTGCTGACCCTGCGACCTGAGGGCACGGCGGGCACGGTCCGGTCGTTCGTCGAGCACAATCGAGCAGCCGATCCTCTCCCGCAGAAATACTACTATCTCGGGCCGATGTTCCGTCATGAGCGGCCGCAAGCCGGCCGGCTCCGGCAGTTTCACCAGTTCGGCGTCGAACATTTCGGCACGCAGGATGCGCGGGCGGACGTGGAAGTCATGTCGCTGCTGTGGCGCTTCCTGTCGGACCTTGGCCTTCCGGATTTGACGCTGGAAGTCAACAGTCTCGGCACCGTTGCCGACCGGACTGCGTATCTTCCGGTGCTCGTCGCGTTTCTGAAGGGGCGCACGGACCGCCTCTGCGCCAACTGTGTTCGACGGCTGGACACCAACCCGTTACGGGTGCTCGACTGCAAAGTCCCCGAATGCCGCGCTGCCACGGAGGAGGCGCCTCGCCTTATGGATCACTTGTCGGCGGAAGCCAAGGCTCACTTCGAAGAGGTGCTCGCCGGCCTGACCGCGCTCGAGATCCAGTACCACGTGAATGCCCGCTTGGTCCGCGGCCTCGACTACTATTGCCTGACGGCCTTCGAGGTCACATCGTCTCACTTGGGTGCTCAGAACGCCGTCGGAGCCGGCGGCCGGTACGACGGGCTGGTTGAGACGCTCGGAGGACCCAAGACTCCCGCGGTCGGGTTTGCGGCCGGCCTCGAGCGGATCTTCCTGATGTTGCCGGAGGCGACGCAGTCTTCTTCCCTCCCCTCAGTCTATGTGGCCTCGTTCGGAACGGAGGGAGCGCCGGCCGGTGTGCGGGTGCTCGACGCATTGCGGCGGGCCGGGCTGGTTGCTCAGACTGACTACCGGTCTACCACGCTCAAGGCACACCTCCGTCAGGCTGATCGGACCAGAAGCCGTTGGGCTGTCTTCCTCGGCGACGACGAAGTCCGCCGTGGGACCGTCATCGTCCGAAATATGGACACCAAGGCACAGGAAGAGGTGCCTTTCCCGGAGATCCCGCGTTACGTTCTCGCACAGCTTTCTCGTTCATAACGCGCATATTTTTCGTGTTGACTTCCTTTCGAAAACCCCGTAGGCTCGCCCCATTACACTCGTCTAACAGTTTGAATAATAAGCAAAGTTTCTTTCCTTGTTCTAGGTCGTCGCATGGCTGCGCAGAAGCTGGGTCTCTTGTTATCCACACCCCCATCGGACCCCAGCGTTGAGACAGTCGCTCATCTCGCCCGAGCCGCTTTGGGTCGAGGAATCGAAGTTTATCTCTACCTCATCGACGAGGGCGTCAAGAACGTCCGGGACCATCGCTACATCGGCCTCCTCGATCAGGGGGCCAGACTGTCCATCTGTGCGTATGGCTGCCAGCAACACGGCGTCCCCACAGAACAGGTTGATTCCCGCGCATCTCTTTCTGGCTTGGTCGTGCTCTCCGGAATCATCGATGGCTGTGATCGCTTTCTCGCCTTCACATGATAGTCCATAATGGCTAAGCGTATTGCCGTGGTGATTACAGAGGACCCTCGCGAGACGCACCGACCAGTCGAAGCGCTTCGTATCGCCCTCGGCCTGTCCGCCGGCGACCATGAGACGACCGTCGTCCTCCTGGGTCCCGCCACTCGCCTCCTCACCGAGGATACCGACGATGTCATCGATGTCGATATCCTTGAGCGATACCGCCCTTCGTTCCAACAACTGGCCGTCCGGTTCGTCGTCGATGACACAAGCGTTCCCACGGCACTTCTACCTGGTTATGCGGTGGAACCGCGATCGAGACAGGATATTCAATCCTTGTTACGCGCCGCTGAGCGAACAGTGATTTTCACATGAACTCGTTTCTCTATCTTCTTCGACAACCGCCTGATCAGATCCCGGATGCCCTGTTTCGCCCTTCCGATACCCTCGGCGATGTCGTGCTGCTGGAAGCGGCTACGTCATCTGTCATGTCCGTGCCACACGGGATTGTGCTCAGGATCGAGCAGGGGCGTGCAAGGGACGAAGGTACGGTGACCTACGACGAATTGGTTGAGAAGATATTCGACAGCGACCGTGTGATGGTGATCTAGGAACACTCTGTTACTTCCGGGAGTCTCTCAGAAGAAAGAAATCCGTGGTCGGAGTCGGAGTAGTAATAGGTCCTGTGGAGAAGGAGGAGAGGACATAAGTGTTGACTGTGAAACAAAAGTTCACCGGAAGATCCTGGTGATGGAGCTGGGGATTGACTCTGGGTTGATGGTGAGTGCACAGTCAGCAACCTCTGAATCACGTGTCGGGGTGGTGATCGGTCATCCGGGGACCGGGGACTCGGTGTGTGCGGCGTAACCGAAAGAGGCAGTAGGATATACAGTTATCCACAGGTGTGAATAAACCTGTGTATGGGTGATATTTCAGGGATTATGACTATCGCATCGGTCTGGCAAGAGGCCTTGGCTTATATCCAGGGAAAAGTCCCAAAACAGGTGTACGATACGTGGTTTACACCGGTGCACCTGGAACGGATTGAAGACAGTACGGCTCAGATTGCGGTGCCGAACAAGTTCTTCGGTGACTGGCTGAGCCAGCACTACGGACCGCTCTTGGAAGAGGCGGTCTCGACGGCCCGCGGCGGAGGGGAAACGGCCGTATCGTTCGTCGTCTTCAACCGTCTGTCGACCAAGCACATAGACCCCACCGTCGTTGATCAGGCAGCCAGAGCTGTCGCGGGAGCCAAGGCGAAGCGCGGCATCCAACTCAATCCGAAGTATACATTCAAGAACTTCGTAGTCGGTGCCGGGAATCAGTTCGCCCATGCCGCCTGCATGGCGGTCGCCGAGCAGCCGGCCAAGGCCTACAATCCATTGTTCATCTACGGAGGGGTCGGCCTCGGCAAGACGCATCTGCTCAACGCCATTGCGAATCATGTCGCGGAACGCACGGATTTGCGGATTGCCTACTTGACGACCGAGCAGTTTACGAACGAGGTCATCAACTCCATTCGCTACGACAAAATGACGGATTTGCGGAAGCGCTACCGGCACATCGATATGTTGATGATCGACGACATCCAGTTTCTGGTTGGAAAGGAACGGACGCAGGAAGAATTCTTCCACACCTTCAACGCCCTCTACGAGGCGCATAAGCAGATCGTGCTCTCCAGCGATCGTTTCCCGAAAGACATGCCCGATATCGAGGAGCGGTTGCGGTCGCGCTTCGAGTGGGGACTGATCGCCGATCTCCAACCACCGGACGTGGAAACGCGGATCGCCATTTTACGCAAGAAATCCGAAGATGAAGGCGTCACCCTGCCGGAGGATGTGATCCAGTTCCTCTCGACCACGATGAAAAGCAACATCCGGGAATTGGAAGGCTCTCTGGTCCGCCTGGGCGCCTACGCGTCGCTGACCGGACAAGTCATTACGTTGGACATGGCGAGAAACGTCTTGAGAGACCTCATCGGCGACAAGAAAAAGATCGTGGCCCTGGAGGATATCCAGGAGGTCGTGAGCACATGGTTCCATGTCAGAATCGCGGATCTGAAGTCGCGACGCCGGAGCAAAACCCTGGTCCATCCGAGACAGATCGCCATGTACCTGTGCCGGGAGCTGACCGACGCGTCATATCCGGAGATCGGGCGGCATTTCGGAGGCAAGGACCACACGACGATCATTCACGCCTGCCGACAGATTGGCAAGGCGCGGGAAAGCGACAGCGCGCTGCAGGCGACGCTGGATGGACTCAAGGACAAGATCCTGCGCGGCTGACGGTCGCTCGGGGAGAAGGGGATCATGAAGGTACGCATCGGACGCGACGAACTGCTGACGGGCCTGCAACGTGTCCAGGGGGTCGTCGAAAAGCGCAACACCATGCCGATCCTGTCGAACATTCTCCTGGAAGCCAAACAGGAGGGAGTGGAAATCATCGCCACGGATCTCGAAATCGGCATGCGCGGCCTCTACAAGGCGACGGTTCAGAATACCGGCGGCATCACCCTCTCTGCGCGCAAGCTCTACGAAATCATCAAGGAGCTGCCCTCGGGCGACATTGAAATCACCAGCGGAGAGAACAACTGGACGAGCATCCAGGCCGGGAAGAGCCAGTTCAAGATCGTGGGATTGCCCAGCGCCGATTACCCGGCCCTGCCGACCATCGAACGCGAAGGGCTCATTCCCCTGTCCGGGGCGGGTCTCCTGGAACTGATCCGGAAAACCCTCTTTGCCGCGGGAGACAACGACGCCCGCTACATCCTGAACGGGTTGCTCGTCACATTGATCTCCGCCGACCGGAAGACGACGCTTCGCTTGGTCGGGACTGACGGCCACCGGCTCGCCGTGACGGAACAGGACTTGGGAAAACCGGAGGGGAAGGCCGTGCCGCAGGAGATCAAGGCCATCATCCCGAAGAAGGCGGCCCATGAAATGCGGCGCCTCTTGGAAGAGGGCGGGGACGGTGAACCGCTGATCGGGTTCACGAAAAATCTCATGATCTTCCGGAAGAGCGGACTGTTGCTGACCTCGCGCCTCATGGAGGGCAACTATCCAAACTATCAGCAGGTGATTCCCAAAGAAAGCAACAGACGCATCAGCGTCGATCGGCTGGAGTTGGAGAGCGCGTTGCGCCGCGTGTCCGTGCTGTCCAGGGACAAGGCCAACGCCGTCAAATTGTCGTTCGCACCGGGGCGACTTTCGTTGTTCTCCAGCAGTCCCGACTACGGGGAGGCAACGGAAGATCTCCCGGCTCGGTACGAGGGAGAGGCGCTGAATACCGGATTCAACGCACGGTATCTGCTTGACGTGCTCGGAGTCATGGACGGCGAGACCCTCTCGCTCCAAATGGACAATCCGTTGAGCCCCTGCCTCATTCAAGAAGCGGAAAGTCCTGGATTCAAGTGTGTCGTGATGCCGATCAAGATATGAATCCGGCGCGTGGGACACAGGGTGCCTGCAAGGAATGAGGCGACTAGGAAACGGGATGGCCACGAAAGAATCTGACGAAATATCGGGCGAACCGAACTCACCGAAGTCCGACAGTTACAGCGCGGACCAGATCAAGGTGCTGGAAGGGCTCGACGCGGTCCGCAAGCGTCCGGCGATGTACATCGGCAGCACCGGCGTGGACGGGCTGCACCACCTCGTCTACGAAGTCGTCGACAACAGCGTCGACGAGCACATGGCCGGATTCGGGGAAGCGATCGAGGTCACGGTGCACATCGACGGCAGCGTGACGGTCGTCGACAACGGGCGCGGCATTCCCACCGGTATGCATCCGACCCAGAAGAAGTCGGCTGCGGAGGTGGCGCTCACGGTGCTCCACGCGGGCGGCAAGTTCGAGCAGGGCGCCTACACCGTGTCCGGCGGACTGCACGGAGTCGGTATCTCGGTCGTCAACGCGCTGTCCGAATGGCTCGAGTTGGAGATTTGGCAGGACGGCCAGGTCTTCGAGCAGCGGTACGAGCGCGGGAAGCCCGGCGCTCCGCTGAAGGATACGGGGAAAACGAAGCGCCGCGGCACCAAGGTCCGGTTCAAGCCGGACGAGCAGATTTTCGAGACGTTGGAGTTCAGCTTCGACGTGCTGGCGCAGCGTCTTCGAGAGCTGGCGTTCCTGAACAAGGGCCTCGCGATCACCTTGAAGGATGAGCGCAAGGAGCCCGCTAAGGAACAGACCTTCCTGTACAAGGGAGGCATCGTCTCGTTCGTCGAGCACCTGAACGAAGCCAAGACTCCCCTGCACAAGCCGATCTATGTGAACGTCGAAAAAGAGAAGATGATCCTGGAAGTGGCGCTCCAGTACAACGACAGCTATGCGGAGAACCTGTTCTCCTTCGCGAACAACATCAACACGAAGGAAGGGGGCACCCACCTGGTCGGGTTCAAGGCCGCGCTGACGCGGACCATCAATAACTACGCCAACGCCAATGATCTCCTCAAGAAGGACACCGAGTCGCTCACGGGCGACGATGTGCGCGAGGGGCTCACGGCCGTCGTGAGTGTGAAAGTCCGCAACCCCCAGTTCGAAGGTCAGACGAAAGCCAAGCTCGGCAACAGCGAGGTGAAGGGGGTCGTCGAAGCCGCAGTCAACGAGGCCCTGGGGACCTATTTCGAGGAAAATCCTCCGGTCGCCCGCAAGATCATCGGGAAAGCCATCGACGCCGCCCGCGCCCGCGAGGCCGCCCGCAAGGCGAAGGATCTCATTCGGCGCAAGAGTGCGCTCGACGGAGGGTCGCTTCCCGGCAAGTTGGCGGACTGTTCGGAGAAGGACCCGGCGGTCAGCGAATTGTACATCGTGGAGGGAGATTCGGCCGGCGGCTCGGCCAAGCAAGGCCGCGACCGGAAATTCCAGGCGATCTTGCCGCTCAAGGGGAAGATCCTGAACGTCGAAAAAGCGCGTTTCGACAAGATGCTCACCAGCGATGAGATCCGCACGCTCATCATGGCCTTGGGTACCGGCATCGGCCGCAAGCGCGAGGAAGGCGACAAGGCCGACAAGGACACCTTCGACATCGCGAAAGCCCGGTATCACAAGATCATTCTCATGACCGACGCCGACGTGGACGGGAGCCACATTCGGACTCTGCTGCTGACGTTCTTCTTCCGGCAAATGCCCGAGCTGCTCGAGCGGGGTTACGTGTACATCGCGCAGCCGCCGCTCTTCAAGGTGAAGAAGGGCAAGGCCGAGCGGTATCTGAAGGACGAGGGGGCACTGAACGAGCACTTGGCCGACCTGGCCGTCGAGGACGTCGAGCTCTATTTGGAAGGGGCGCAGGGTTTCGTCACGGGACGGCGTCTGCTGCCGATTCTCAAGAAGATGATCACGTTCGAGACGTTGCTCATGCGGTTGAACAAGAAACCGCATGAAGCCGCGATGGTCCGGGCGTTCGTCGACGAGCCCGGTCTGGATCGGGATCTGCTCAAGAACCATGAGGCCCTCGTCAAGATTGTGGCGAACGTGAAGAAGGCGCTCGGTCTGGTCTTTCCCAAGCTGGCTCCCACCCTCGACATTCTTCAGGACGAGGAACATCAATCGAACCGGGTGTCCTGCCGGGTCCATGCCAACGGGATCGCGCACGTTCTCGAAGTGACCCACGAGCTGGTCGGCTCCGCCGATTTCCGGGAACTGCAGAAGCTGGCGCCGTCCGCCATCGGTCTCGGCCGCCTGCCCTACCGGCTCAAGTCCAAGGGACAGGAGCAGCAGCTCCATTCGACGTCCGACTTGGTCAAGACCATCTTGGATCTCGGGAAGCAGGGGCTCAGCATCCAACGCTATAAAGGACTGGGTGAAATGAATCCTGAGCAGCTCTGGGAGACGACCATGAATCCGGAGGTCCGCACCCTGCTCAAGGTCAAGCTGGAAGACATGACCGGGGTGGACGAGATTTTCACCATTCTCATGGGCGACGAGGTGGAGCCGCGCAGGAACTTCATTCAAACGCACGCGCTCGAAGTGAGAAATCTGGATGTGTAGCGGGCGGCGGGTCCTGTCGGCGGACAGCCCCGGCATGCTCGCTCCACCCATCCCCCAGTGGGTCCCTTCCGCTGCGCGTGCTCGGTGAAAGCCGCGTCTCGGCGCGGCGGGGTGGGAGGGTGAGAAGATCGCCCGTCCGCCGCCACCCGCGTATCATTTTTTCGAAGAAAGAGGAGTAGAAGGCAACATGCCGCCGGATGAACGACTAGGTCAGATCGCGATCGAAGACGAGATGCGGTCGTCCTATCTGGATTACGCCATGAGCGTGATCGTGGGACGCGCCCTCCCTGACGTCCGTGACGGCTTGAAGCCCGTGCATCGCCGCATCCTCTTCGGCATGAACGAGATGGGCTTGGTCCACAATCGGGCGTACCGCAAGTCCGCCAAGATCGTCGGCGAGATCATGGGTAACTATCATCCGCACGGCGATTCCGCCATCTATGACACCCTCGTGCGCATGGCGCAGGATTTCAACATGCGCTATCCCCTGGTCGACGGCCAGGGCAACTACGGGTCGATGGACGGTGATTCTCCCGCCGCCATGCGGTACACCGAGGCCCGGATGACGAGGTTGGCCGAAGAACTCCTGGCCGACATCGACAAGGAAACGGTGGATTTCGGTCCGAACTACGATGAGTCCCGCGTGGAGCCCTTCGTCCTCCCCACGAAAGTCCCCAATCTCCTCATCAACGGAGCGGGTGGGATCGCCGTCGGTTATGCGACGAACATCCCGACGCACAATCTGGGCGAGGTGGTGGAAGGGCTGTTGTTGCTGCTGGAGAATCCCGACGTGACCGTGGCGCAGTTGATGAAGAAGATCCCGGGACCGGATTTTCCCACCGCCGGATTCATTTACGGCATGAGCGGCATCAAGGACGCCTACGAAACCGGGCGCGGCCTTCTGAAGCTGAGGGCGAAGGTTGTCGTGGAATCGGAGCAGCGCACGGACCGCGAACGGCTCATCGTCACGGAGATTCCGTTCCAAGTGAACAAGGCGAAACTGATCGAGAAGATTGCGGAGCTGATCCAAGAGGACCGAATCAAGGGCATTTCCGACTTGCGCGACGAATCCTCGGCGCGGGAGGGCGTCCGCATCGTCATCGAACTCAAGCGCGGGGAAATCCCGTTGGTCGTGTTGAACAATCTCTACAAGCACACGCAGCTGGAAACGACGTTCGGCGTGATCATGCTGGCGCTGGTGAACAACCGCCCGGAGGTGCTGAACCTCAAACAGATCCTGCACCACTTCATCGAGCATCGCCGCGAAGTGGTGGTGCGGCGGACGGCCTTCGAGCTGCGGAAGGCCGAGGAGCGGGCGCATATTCTCGAAGGCCTGAAAATCGCCCTCGACAACCTCGATGCCGTGATCACCTTGATCCGGCGCTCCCAATCGCCGGACGAGGCCAGGGTCGGCCTGGTGCGACAGTTCGCCCTGAGCGAGATTCAGGCGAACGCCATCTTGGACATGCGGCTGCAGCGTCTGACGCAGCTGGAGCGTACCAAGCTGATCGAGGAATACGCGGAGGTGTTGAAGCAGATCGAGTATCTCAAATCGGTCCTGGGCAGCGAGGCCTTGGTGCGCAAGATCATCAAGGACGAGCTGACCCAGATCTACGAAACCTATCGCGATGAGCGGAAGACGCAGATCGTCAAAGAAGAAGCGGAGATTAGCATTGAGGATCTGATCGCGGAAGAGGAGGTCGTCGTCACGATTTCCCACGCCGGCTACATCAAGCGCAACGCCGCGTCGCTCTATCGGGCCCAGCGCCGCGGGGGAAAGGGCAAGATCGGGATGGGCATCAAGGACGAGGATTTCGTCGAGACGCTCTTTACGGCTTCGACGCACGACGCGTTGCTGTTTTTCACGGACGCGGGAAAAGTCTACTGGCTGAAGGTGCACGAGATCCCCGAGGCGAGCCGCGCGGCCAAGGGTAAGGCGCTGGTCAATTTGCTGGCCCTCTCGGGAAGCGAAAAAGTCACGGCCACGCTTCCCGTCAAGGAATACCGCGACGACCGGTTCGTGATCATGGCCACGAAGCGGGGGATCATCAAGAAGACTGAGCTGTCCGCCTATGGCAATCCACGTCAGGGCGGCATTATCGCGCTGAGACTGGAAGAGGGCGACAAGCTCATCGCCGTCCACATCACGGACGGTCAACGGGAGATTCTGCTCGGCACGAAACAGGGCATCACCATCCGCTTCAAAGAGGACGAGGTCCGGCCGATGGGGCGGACCGCCTACGGGGTGAAGGGCATCACGCTCGAGGAAGGCAACGAGGTGATCGGGATGGAGACGATCACCCCGGACTCGACGACCGCCATCCTGACGGTGACGGAGGGAGGCTACGGCAAGCGGACGCCGGTCACGGAATACCGCGTACAGGGTCGCGGCGGCAAAGGAATCATCAGCGTGAAGACGACCGAACGGAACGGATTGGCTGTCGGATTCCTTCAAGTACGCGACGGCGATGAGATCATGCTGATGGCCGCACAAGGCAAGGTGCTTCGGTGCAAGGTGGATGACATTCGCGAGATCGGCCGCAACACGCAAGGCGTCCGAATCCTCGACCTCGAGGGTGAGGAGGACCGTGTCGTGGCGGTGGCCCGGCTCGCTGAAAGCGGTGAGCGGGAAGAGCAAGGTCCCGACGAACACGCTACCGGTCAATAACGCCCGCCTCGCCCTCCCCGTGGCCGCTCGCCCCGCTCATGAACAACACGACGATCCAAGCCCAGCCCCCTTCCCCCCAGAAGAAACCGCTCGATACCGTTGTCAAGCTGGCCCTCGCGGTGTTCTTCGGATCGTTCGCCCTGATCTGGGGCGGCATGTATCTCAGCCGGCCGGACCGATCGATTCCACCCTACAGCATCGGATCGCAGGAGGGAACCGCAGTGTCGGTGCACGTGCCGGCTTGGACGAGCGACACCGAAATCGAAACGCTCATCGAGCGGTTTCGGAAGATGGGCCGCCAGACCAGAAACTTCGGTCCCATGAAGATCAGGCCCACCACGCCGGACGATCCGAACGGGCGATACCGACGCATTACCATTTACATTTTTACTCATGACGCCTGGGCGGAAGCGCCGATTCTGCACAAGTACCTGAGCGGGGAAGATCGAGAGGTTCGCGAAGGATTCCGGAAAGCGATGCGCGGTTTCTATCAATTGACGGAATCGGAAGAGGAGGGACGGATCGGTCCGCTGGTGGATGGACCGGACTCGGCTGCGACCGCCGCGTACTCTCGTCGGCTCTTCAAGGAAGCGCTCCAGCCCGGATCCTAACAGGCTGCTGAAAAGCTGGAGGACGTTTCAACTCCTGCTAGCGGGGGCCGGCGCGCGACAGGGCTTCGGCCATCACCTGCGTGAGGCGGCGCCGAAGTTCTTCATCCTGGATCGCCGCCGCGTGAGCCGAAGCCTCGACCAGTGCGGCCTCGGTTGTCGGAACCCGGTTGGCCGGCAGAGCGGGGACCGGGCCGCTGCGGCTTGCAGGAATTTCGCCCACGCGCAACGCGAGATCCGTGATGAGTGTCCCGTTCGCTTCGTGCAGTTTGGCCAGCAGCGCCGGTTTCAAGAACGTCAGTTGCTGCATCCAGACGGAGTTGCGGACGATGAGGTAGAGTTTCTTGAAGCGAATCTGATCCGGCCAGGTATGGGACGCGATCGGTTCCCCGACGATCCGGACCCAATCACGCTGAAGGCGCAATTCCAGCAGGCGTGACTCCAGGCCGAGTCGTTTGGCCAGGCCGGACAGGACGGTTCCGAAGGCATCAACGGGTCCAGGGCCGCGCATTGTCGGATCTTAGGGCGTGGTGCCGGCGGGGTCAAGGCGGGAAGCGGAGCGACGGATGGGACAACGAGAGACAGAACGGGCCGTGGCGACCAACCGGAAAGCCTTCCATGACTATTTCATCGAAGAGCGGTTCGAGGCCGGCATCCAGCTGCAGGGCACGGAGGTCAAGTCGCTGCGGGAAGGCAAGGTCAATCTCCAAGACAGTTACGCGGGCGTGAAAGACGGGGAACTCTTCCTTCACCACTGTCACATCAGTCCCTACAGCCACGGCAATATCATGAATCACGACCCGATCAGGGTCCGCAAGCTCCTCCTGCACCGCAAGGAAATCAACAAGCTCATGGGGAAGACGCAGCAGAAGGGTCTCACCCTCATCCCCCTCCGGATCTATTTCACCAAGCGCGGCTTCGCCAAAGTGGAACTGGGACTGGCAAAAGGCAAGAAACTGCATGACCGCCGCGACTCCATCAAAGCCCGTGAGGCCGGCCGCGAAATTGAACGGGCCATCAAGGGTGGGCGGTCCAGAAATCCAGAGTGAGTCGGTCACGAAGGGAACGAGCGAGGGAACCGCTTCCCGGCGAGGACGGGGCAGGATGCGAGACGCAAGACGGTTTCCGCAACGCTGCCTCGGAGCAGGCGTGAAATCCCGCGCCGGCCATGCGTCCCCATGACAATGAGATCGCAAGCCGACGCTCGAACAAAGTCGAGAATCGAATCGGCCGGCATCCCGCCGCGAATCACCCGTTGGGCCACGACGCCGGCCGACTCGCTCCTGCTCACATAGCTTCCGAGTCGGGCGTCGATCCGCTCGTCGACACCTCCCTCCTCCATCGCCTGACGTAGCGTCAAATCGTCGCCGTAGGACAGGGGCTCCAGGACATGGAGGAGGGTCACGGACGCCTCGAAGGTCTTCGCCACATGAATGCCGAACTCGAAGGCATTCACCGAGCATTCGGAAAAGTCGATCGGAATGGCGATATGCTCGAAGCTGATCGGAACCTGAGCAGGCTTCCCTGCGGCGCGTGTCACCTCTCTGACGGTCAGCACGGGACAGGGAGCGGTGATGAGGACTCGTTCGGCGGTGCTGCCCAAGAGAATGTGCTCGAGCCCGGTCCTTCCATGGGTGCCCATGACGATAACATCCGCCCGCCAGTCCGCTGCTGCCGCGCATATCTGGACACTGGGAATTCCGGTCGACTGATGACCGGTCACTGGAAGCATCGATCGCTGAAGGCACTGGACCGTATCGGCCAGCATTCCGTCCGTTTCCCGATAATCTTGCACTCCGGCGTAGACCCCGGGATACAATTCCGACACATGGATGACATCGACCGAGGCCCCGTAGGCCGAGCCTAGCAGTGCCGCATACTCCGCGGCGTGACGGGCACAGGTAGAAAAGTCGGTTGCGAACAGCAACCGTTTGATGCCGCCGTGCTTCGTCGCCACGTCACCTACTTCTCATGCCGCGATGCCTCGCTTACTAGCCCACATTATTATTCATGAGCGGTTCGTGACGAAACCGCCAAGACGCCAGGCGAGACGGGCACTTTGAGCCCCTACGATTCAATTGTTCCAAGATCTCCTTCAGGACCAGCGCCTGGTTATGCTCCTCATCGGCTGCGCCATACACCAACGTGATCGTCCTTTTGTGTGAGAGGAGCGCAAGCTCCTTCAGCCCATCCTTCATTCCCGACCGAATCAACTCCCTTCGGTATCGTCTGCGAAATTCGATCCATCTGCCGGGTTCATGCCCGAACCATTTGCGGAGCGACGTGGTCGGTGCCAAGTCTTTTCGCCATTGAACGATGCGCGCTCGTTCTTTACTGATCCCTCGTGGCCACACTCGATCCACGAGGATCCTCACTCCGTCACTCGGTCGAGGCGTCTCGTATATCCGTTTGATGCGTATCACGGGCAACTCCTCTGCAATCGCTAGTCGCTGCGGCGTGAACCGGGCGGCACCGCGACGTCGATGACCTGGTTTTCGTCGTCAACAAGGAGGACCACCGCATCGCCTTTGGAGAGCTTCGCCAGCCTCGGCTGAGCGAGCGGACGTACCTCGTAGGCCAGGTCTGTGCCATCCTCGGTTCTGATGGCAACTCCGTTGTTCTCCAGCGGGGCCAGGATCACGCCGGTAATTCTGGCGAAGTTTCCCTTCAAGGGAGTTTTCTGTCGCCAGAGTTCCGCTGCGCGATGCACCGCTTCCATGGTGCCGAAGGTCACGTCCACAATCCTGTCCGATTCATCGATGAGAAACACGGCGGCGACGCCGACAGGAACCGACGCCATCTTGCTTCTTGCCACCGGTCTGATGAAGTGAGACTCCTCTAGCCCGGAAGTCGAGCGAAGAACCGCCCGATCATGCCCCGTCACCAGGGGTTGAATGAGTTGGCCTTCAACGACGCGATGATAGCTCGCCTCGCCGATCAGATGGACATCGACCAGGAGATTTTGATCATTGACGATGATTTCGACGCGATCCCCTCTCTTCAGATCCGGCAGTCCTTTGGCCTCTCGCACTCCCATGGGTACAAATCGCGGTTGTCCCTCACCCGTGTCGATCCTCGCCTGAGCGCCCCTGACTTCCTGTACGGTGCCAAGAAGCACCCGATCTCCGAGGAGAAGCTGGGGGTGGGCTTGCTCGGGACCGGAACCGGCCTCGGCGACGGCTGCAGCCGAGATCCAGCAGACTATGAGCACGGCCTGTCGCCATAAATTCTTTCGAGACATCGTGTTCTCCTTTCGAGTCGTGGATGCCGGTTGTCCATCAGAGATTCTTTCTCGGCCGGACGACCTTATCCCCGCACGGCGTCCCGGTTCGTTACCGGAAGGTCATCATACTTCCGGCTCAGCGCATGGGGCATGCAGCGACTGCCAATGCGTTTGACCTGTCGAATGAACAGGGCCTCCGAGTGTCCGTCCTGACTCTGGGCAATGACAGAGTCGCCCGGTTTCCACTCGACGTCGGGATTCACAAAAAGCATTTCCCCTTCGCTGAATAGGGGCTCCATTGAGTCGTCTGAGACTTTCACGGCGACGGTGCGCGTCCCCGCCACGTCCGTCGCCTCGATCAAAGCCTCAGCGTGGATGACTCCAGGAAGGGTTTTGCTTGTGACGATCTGGTTCAGGTGCTGCCAGTGGAGCAGGGGAAACTTCCGGATTTGAGCCGCCGCGGAATGATGGGTGCGCCCCGGGAGTTCCACCGTTGTTCTTGCGTGTGTCGACTCTCCGGTGCGGAGGAAATCTACATCCATCCGAAAGTACCGCGCAAACTTTTCCCAGATGGCGGGGTCGCGAGGGAGCTTGTGAGCCAGAGTGTTCGCGATTGTCCGCACAGAAACCTCCACTGCAGAGGCCGGCTCCGCTTCGGTCAACCCTTCCCCGAGCTCCCGATGAACGAGGCCTTTCAAATTCACGATAGAGTTCCTTCTTTCACCGCTGAGGACGACTTGAGTTGGCCGCTTTGTACTCCAGCCGAAACTCTGACGCGCAAGAATCAGACCGTAATCGAATCGTTGGGATTTCATCGTTCATCTGACTCAACGAACACATTCAATCATTCGAAAACGCTCGCTCCCTGAAATATTGCAGTCAGCCTCTGCGGAGCGATCGATTCGATCGTCATCGTGTCAGCCCGCGCGATTTCGCTCAGTGCGCACGTAGTGGGAATGCGATGCGACCCGTCACTCCAACACTCGTCATGACGTTCCTCCTTCCGCGCGAGTCCCTGCCCGTCCGGACCGACAAAGAGATGGCATTCAGATGCTACAGCTCGATGCCGGAGGGTACCCCTGGTGATGCCTGGGTGGTACGGGCGTAGTGTATTGCCCGAGTATGAACGGATGATGAAGCGGGTATGAAGAAGCGGGTATGAAGAAGCGCCAATCTTCAGCGTTGACAAAGACGTCTAGACGTCTTATTGTCCGCTGCGGGTACAAACCGATGCTTCAGCAGAAAAAGAGACGCCCGGGAGAAGTCCGGGATGCAATTCTTTCAGTACTGCATGCCAGGCCAAGTGGTGCTCCTCTACAAGTGATTGAGCAACATGTAACCGATCTCATTGGAGATGGAGCAAGATCCAGCGTTCGATCTTACCTGAGGCTCAACACTCCTTCGATCTTTGTTCGGACAGGCAGAGGACAGTACGGTTTAAAGGTGGCCGCTAAAGCAAGAGCGGCTAGGGCCTCCGAAGCTCGGCCAGATTGTGTTCGGTATTGTTCTTTTGGGAAGGCAGAAATCTTCGAATCAGATTGTCTCGATTGGTTGCGTAGGCAGCGGCCGAATACTATCCACGCTGTCGTGACGGACCCTCCGTACGGACTGTTCGAGTACACCTCGGAGCAGCAGGAGAAGTTACGAAGAGGCAAGGGAGGAGTATGGCGTATCCCTCCTTCATTTGACGGAGTTCGACGGGCGCCGCTTCCCAGGTTTACAGTGCTGTCGCTCCAAGATTTGCGGGCTTTAGAGCTATTCTTTCTTGAATGGGCAAAGGCGCTCCTTCCTGTTTTGGTTCCAGCGGCGAACGTCGTTGTAGCGACAAATCCCTTGCTTTCCTATCTGGTCTCGGGGGCCCTGGTAAAGGCGGGCCTAGAGAGACGCGGTGAGATCGTTCGACTGGTCATGACCATGCGAGGTGGAGACAGACCGAAAGACGCTCACGCGGAGTTTCCGGACGTCAGCGTGATGCCGCGATCCATGTGGGAGCCGTGGCTACTCTTCCGCAAACCATTAGAGGGGCGAGTACAGGACAACTTGCGAAAGTGGGGAACTGGTGGATTTCGAAGGCCCTCATCGGACAAGCCATTTGGTGACGTGATTCCTTCCGCGCCAACTCATAAGTCCGAACGAGCGCTCGCACCACATCCCAGCTTGAAGCCACAGCAGTTCCTTCGCACGTTGGTTCGAGGTGTCCTCCCTCTCGGGCAGGGAGTCATACTCGACCCATTCTGTGGCGCGGCGTCAACGCTCGCTGCCGCTGAATCTGTGGGATATACGAGTATCGGGATTGAGAAGGATCCGCATTATTTTGAGATGGCGAAGAAAGCCCTACCGGGATTGGTCGCATTCAAGAAGAAGGGGGCTAGTCAGCTATCGAGCTTATAGACCCAATTCGTTCTCAACTTCTCGATTCCTTCCTTATGCAGGGTTGCGGTACGAGTGCCTAGCTCGCCTCGCTGATTCTTTCGAAAGTCGGTTGATCCCGTGCGCCGTGTGTGTCTGATGGCGGGTCTGAGCATGTCATCAAGTCGTTGCAGTCCACGTTCAGTAAGTCCCAGATTCACATCATAGAAAAAGTCGTAGACATCCTGCATAGCCATCTCAAAATCCTTAAGGCGAAGTTGGAAAGGCAGCGTCACTTCTGGATTGAAATGATGGGGTGAGACAGTATTGCGTGTGATAGGCATTCAAGGGCCGATGGGAGTTGAGCGCGGAGAGTCTAGATTTCCAGAGGTTCCATGTCAAATAGCTATTGCCAATCAATAACTTAATGTTTGGCTTGTCTTCGGCTGCAGAGAACCCTTGACTTAGTTCTAACTAGAACTATTATACTGGGGTCAGGGCAGGAGGAGAGGAATCGGTGATCCGGGAGAGCGTCTGCTCGCTCGATTGCCACAACATCGACTCAGGGAGGTGTACGATGCAGGCGCTCTTTCGGACAGACGACAATTGGACCGGATTGATTCTCCGGCTGACATTGGGGTTGGTCATGTTCCCCCATGGCGCGCAGAAGCTGCTCGGCTGGTACGGTGGGTACGGATTCTCCGGGACGATGGGGTTTTTTACGGAGACGATGCACTTGCCCTGGATCATCGGTTTCCTCGTCATCATCGGAGAATTCTTCGGCAGCCTCGGATTGCTGGCAGGTCTCCTCACCCGCTTTACAGCCGCGAGCCTGAGCGTCATCATGCTGGGAGCGATCGTGACGAGCCATTTGCCTCACGGATTCTTCATGAACTGGTTCGGGCAGCAACAGGGTGAAGGCTTCGAGTATCATCTATTGGCAATCGGTATCGGTCTTGCGCTGTTGGTGACCGGAGGAGGCCGCTGGTCTCTAGATCGGGCCATTGCCGACCGGGTGTGAGATGAAGGCGCAGGCCGTCGCGCATGAAGGGAGGAGCATGATGGAAACACACATAACCGTGACTCCGTCCGTCGACATTCGACGGGCCGCTGACCGGTTCCATACCCGGATCAGTTGGCTCGATTCGTGGCATAGCTTCAGCTTCTCCAATCACTACGACCCGGCCAACATCCATCATGGATTGCTGTTGGTGAGCAACGACGACAGGGTCTTGGCCGGGACCGGCTTTCGCACGCATCCCCACCAGAATATGGAGATTGTCACATGGGTGCTGGACGGCGAGCTCGAGCACAAGGATTCGGAAGGTCACAAGGGCATCATCTATCCAGGTTTGGCTCAGCGGATGAGCGCCGGTTCGGGTATCTGGCATTCGGAGATGAACCCACAGAACGAAAAGGATGTGCATTTCATTCAGATGTGGGTGGTCCCCGACACGGAAGGCATTGCTCCAGGCTATGAGCAGCTGGATATCAACGCGCAGCTGGCCAAGGGAGGTCTCGTTCCCATCGCCTCTGGGCGCGGTCATGATGCCGCGATCAGGATACACCAGAACCAGGCCGTGCTTTGGGGCGGACGCCTGAAGTCGGGCGAGATCGTGACGGTGCCGGACAGCCGCTACGTTCATGTCTATGTGGCCAAAGGGGCTGCGCAACTGGAAGATGCGGGACTGTTGCGCACAGGGGACGCAGTCAGGCTGACGGCGGCCGGAGCCCGCAAGCTGACGGCCGACGACACGATTGGAGCCGAAGTGCTCATTTGGGAGACTGAAGGAACGGCAAATCTCTGAGGCCGCTCAGGCCAGATCGAGGAGGCGATGATGAAGGCGGATATTGCGAAGGTAAAGCAGTTGGCCAAGGATCTCCGGAAAGGCTACCCGAGGAGCCCCCGGGAAAAGCTGGGAGGGTATGTGATCGCGGCTCGCTGCGCGGATAAGTGCCGGGCATTTCTGTTGGACATGAACGGCGAATACAACTACTGGCCCTGCTCGCTGGCTTCCCAATGGTTTTCGTTTACCAGGATCACGCCCGAGCAGTTCAAGGAGGTCGTCGCGACGGGAGCGACGGACGATGAACTCGCGAGGTGGATCGAGGGTGCGTCCACGGTCAAGGACCCTGATGCGGTGCTGAAGTGGAACAATACGATGCGGGACATGAAACTCAGCGAGATGAGTCTCCAGGCTCAGCAGTATTTGGAGGACTACATCCCGCAGTTCGTGCCGCCGCATCGTCCGGTCTACGTATGGTTCGACGTGTATGATCTGGAGGAACGGCGGTTCTAATAGCAGCGTGCGCATTTCCCGAGTAGAACAGAGAAAGGAGTCCACGATGAACAAGCCAGTTACGATCGCGGCGGCTCCGGCAAAGGAACTCGTCGGGGTCTATCACGCAGGGTCCCAGCATATGGTCGGCGACGGGTTTCCGGTACGCAACATGATTCCGGGCGCCGGAGTGGACGAGCAATTGTCGCCGTTCCTGCTTCTGGACTACATGGGGCCGGAGTATTTCCCGCCGACCGACCAGCGGCTCGGCGTGGGTGAACATCCTCACCGGGGATTTGAGACCGTGACGATCATGTATCAGGGCAAGGTCGCCCATCGCGACTCGACCGGAAGCGGGGGTGTGATCGGCCCTGGCGATGTGCAGTGGATGACCGCCGCGTCCGGCATCGTGCACGAAGAGCTGCACGAGGAGGAATTCGCCAAGCGCGGAGGCACGCTGGAGGGCATCCAGCTGTGGGTCAATCTGCCGAAATCGTCCAAGATGTCGAAACCCGGATATCAAACTCTGGTGAACGAGGAGATTCCGACGGTCGATCTCGGGCAGGGTGCCGGGCGCTTGCGCGTCATCGCGGGCGAGTTCCGCGGACAAAAAGGTCCGGCCCAGACCTTCAGTCCGGTACATCTCTACGATCTGCGACTGAACGGGGGACACTCGATTGACCTGTCGCTGCCCGAAGGGTTCAACACGTCGGTGTTCCTGCTGCATGGACGGGTCGTGATCAACGGTACGCAATCGGCGGGTGAAGCCGAACTGGCTCTCTTCGGTCGTTCAGGCGAGAGAATCACGCTGGAAGCCAAAGAGGACTCGGTCATGCTCGTCCTCGGCGGAGAGCCGATCGACGAACCGATCGCGCGCTACGGTCCGTTCGTCATGAATACCCAGGCGGAGCTCGTGCAGGCCGTGAACGACTATCGCGCCGGGAGAATGGGACATTTGTCGTGAACGATCACGCTCTGACCATCGAAGTCTACTCCGACGTCGTCTGTCCCTGGTGCTACGTGGGGAAGCGTCGGCTGGAACGGGCGCTGGTTCAATTGCAGGGTTCCGTGAAGGGCCGGATCGCATGGCGCCCGTTCCAGTTGAATCCGACGATGCCGAAGGAAGGGATGGAGCGAACGGCCTACCTGGAAGCCAAGTTCGGCAGCATGGATGCCTTCAGGCGATTGGAGGAACATGTGTCGGAAGCGGGACGCGCGGATCGCATTGCCTTCGCCTTCGAGAAGATCGGCAGGACGCCGAACACGTTTTTAGCCCATCGATTGATCTGGCATGCTGCGAAACAAGATTGCCAGGACGCGGTGGTTGATTCGCTGTTCAAGGGTTATTTCGAGGAAGGAGCGGATATCGGATCAAGTGCGACGCTCGTGCGATTGGCGCAGCGTGCCGGACTTGACGGAATCGAGGTGGAACGCTTCCTCCGGACGGACGAGGGAACGGCGGAGGTCAAGGTGGAAGAGGCGGCCGGCCATCGACTCGGGATTCGCAGCGTCCCCTCCTTCGTGTTGAACCAAACATACGGGATATCGGGCGCGCAGCCGGTCGAACAGTTTGTCGCGGCGATCGAAAAGGTTCTGGCGCAACCGGCGACAATCAGTGCGGGTACGGCAGGCAAGAGGTGAACCATGGCGGTGCAGGTCTACGGGTGCAATCATGTGGTCATCGAAGTCACGGATGCCAAGAAGGCCGTGAAGTTCTATTCCGACGTGTTCGGATTAAAGATGTTGCGCGGTGGAGAAGGTGCAGCCTGGTGCAAGCTCGGCGAGCACCAGTTCATGGCGATCTTCGAAGTTGAAACGCTGCAGCCGGATCGCGTGAAGCATTTCGGCTTAATGGTCCGTGACGCAGAGCAGATCCGAGAGGTTCGCCGCAAACTGACGAAGAAGTACAAGCTGAAACTCCACCCGAACTTTCGCTGCGACTTCAGGGACCCATGGGGCAATCGCATTCAAGTTGGCGACCTGAGCGACGAGTCTCTCGTGTGGCTCCTCTCCTATCAGGAGGTGCAGAAGGCCGGCGTGAGATTCGGCAAGTCGTGACAAGAGGAGGTTCGATACCCGCATGTCGACAGCATTGAACGGGAAAGTCGTGGTGATCGCCGGGGGATCGGGCGCCCTGGGCCAGACCATCACCCCGGCTTTCGCGCGATCGGGCGCGCGGGTCATTTCGGCGGACCGTAATCCGCCGCCGGGGCAGGTGACCGAAGGAAAGGCGATGAAGGCCGACGTCACCGACGAAACAGACGTCCGGAGCCTGGTGGACGACGTGGTCAGAACCGCCGGCCGCCTCGATGTGTTGGTCAATCTGGTCGGCGGCTTTGCGGCGGGACGCATCGCGGATACCGAAGTATCTCTCTGGCACCGCATGTTGAGTGTGAATCTCACGCCGGCGTTCCTGCTCTCAAAAGCCGTGCTCCCACATATGATGGATCGCGGGAGCGGCCGCATTCTGCACGTGGCGGCCTGGGCGGCCGTTGAGCCGTTCCCCGGAGCCGGAGCCTATATCGTGGCCAAGTCCGGGCTGCTCGCGCTGATCAGAGTATTGGCGCTTGAACTGAAGGGCTCGGGGATCACCGTCAACGGAGTGCTGCCTACCACCATCGATACCCCGGCCAACCGGGCCAACATGCCCGAGGCTGATCCTTCGGCTTGGGCGAAGCCGGAATCCATCGCCGAGACGCTGCTCTTTCTGGCTTCTGACGAAGCCGGCCAGATCGGCGGAGCGGTCATTCCGGTCGGTACCGCGCGGGGCGGACCATCTGCGCACAAGGCGTAGGCCAAGGAGACACGTTCATGTCACACGAGCGTCGTACGAACAGTCCAGTCGCCGAGCTGTCTCGATCGCTGCTTCGACTGCATAAGGCCTTACTGGATGATGAACGGCGGGCCTACGAGCGCGTGCACGGCCGGATCGCCTCCAACGGCGCGTTCCTGCAGCTCGTGCTGGGGGATCCCTGGTTCGCCTGGCTCAGGCCTCTGTCGCAACTGATGGTCACACTCGACGAACTCGACGAGAGTGCGGAACCGACGGCACCCGCGGAAATCACCGCGCTGCTCGCGTCGGCGCGGACGTTGCTGACGCCGTCGGAGGAGGGAGAAGGATTCGCCCGACAGTATTACGAGGCGTTGCAGCGGAGCCCTGATGTGGGATTGGCGCACGCCGAGGTCCGAGCGCGGCTCGCGCAGTCGGCGTCGGGAAAGGAGTCCATCAGATGAAAGCCCATTACCTTGGTCACGTCGTGTTCTATGTGAAGGATCTGCAACAGTCGTTAAAGTTCTATCGGGATCTTCTGGGATTCAAAGAAGTGGGACAAATCTTCAACGGCGCGGCCGTCGCCCTCACTTCGGGCCGCACGCATCACGAGCTGTTATTGATTCAAGTCGGCGATGCGCCGGGGCCTCCCCCGGGAAGACGTCGCGGGCTCTATCATATCGGCATCAAGATCGGCGACAGCCTTGACGAACTCCGGGCGGCGAAAAAGGAGCTCGAAGGAGCCGGCGTTGCCATCGACGGGATGAGCGATCATACCGTGAGCCAGAGTCTCTATCTCCGCGATCCCGACGGCAACGAGGTGGAGCTGTACGTGGATGCCGACGAGTCTCTTTGGAAGAACGACCCGGCGGCGGTCGTCTCGCCTATCAAGCCGCTGCGTTTATAACCTAACCACAGGAGGACTGTTTTATGGAAAAACCAGTGATTGCAGCCAAAGAGCCGGCGGTGCTTACCTTGGAACCCGGCACCTACTACTGGTGTCAATGCGGGCGGTCGAAGAGCCAGCCCTTCTGCGACGGCTCGCATACCGGGACCGGGTTCGCGCCGCTTGAATTCACGATGATCGAGAAGAAGCAAGTCGCCTTGTGCCAGTGCAAACAAACGAAGACCAAACCGTTCTGCGACGGCACGCACAGGACGCTCTGAAGTCCAGGAAAGGAGTTTCAGATGAGGATTGCAGTGATCGGGGCGACAGGTTTCGTCGGCTCGGCTATCGTGAAGGATCTTTGGATCGCGGCCATGAGGTGTCGGCCATTGTCCGGCATCCCGAGAAACTGAAGCCGCATCCCAAGCTCCGTCCTTGCCAAGGAGATGTCTACGACGAGGATGACTTGGCCCGTCCGGTCTCCGGGCAAGACGCCGTCATCAGCGCCTTCAATCCAGGTTGGACGAATCCGGACATCTACAATCAACAGGTCAGGGGCACGAAGGCCATTATCAACGGTGTGAAAAAGGTCGGCGTTGCCCGACCGCCTTTCCTCTCTCCCTCGGCTGACCTGGTGCCGGGGACGCGCACCGGCACGTTCCGTCTCGGAACGGACCAGCTGTTGCGCGATGCGAACGGCGCAAGCCGCATCTCGGTCGAGGATTACGCCGTGGCGATGGTCGACGAGCTGGAACGGCCTGCTCATATCCGCAAACGCTTTACCGTGGGCTATTAGAGCACGGCCGACGTTTTCCCAGTCTCTTGGATAGTTTCTCCGTTCAACGTCCCATACGCATCACTCCTGTTCAGTAATCTTCTAAGGTCCTGATTGTCATCGTGGCGTGCGCCCTGCTACATCTGCTACAGATTGGCCTATGCGCGGAGTGGCTCATGGCAAGTTGTGCGCTCGACCGACGTAAATTCCGGAGAATGGTCGCAAGGTGTTGCTGGCCGGCGTGCCAGTCTTTACGATTGCCGAGTTGGAGAAAGTCGTGACCCGCGACCTCAAAGGGGCCGACGCCGTGAGTCCATCGGTTGAACCGGCGTATCTTTCGGATTCATTGGTCACAAAAGAGGAGCATCACGCATGAAATCCATAGTCGCGGCGACGGACCTTTCAGACGAGGCCAGGCATGCCGCCGAGCGTGGCGCCATCGTCGCGAAGGAACAGCAGGCTCAGCTGAATCTGATGCATGTGATCAGTGGGTCTTCTCTGAGTGCTCTGAGCAAATTGTTCCAGGGGTCAGCCGGTGTTGAGGCGAGGTTGATCGACGAGGCCCGGCGCTCGCTGAACGAGACGATCGTGAACATCGGTAAGACGACCTCAGTCAGGGCGAGTGCATCCGTCAAGACGGGTGAGGTGCTGGAAGAGATTCTTTCGGCATCTGAGGCGGCGGACCTGCTTGTCCTAGGGGCGCACGGATTGAACCCGCTGCGCGACCTCATCCTCGGCACGACGGCAGAACGCGTGCTGCGTATGTGCAAGCGACCGGTGCTCATCGTCAAACGCCCGCCGCAAACGATGTACGAGCGTGTCATCGTGCCGATCGACTTTTCTTCCTATTCCGCCTCCGCGTTGAAAACGGCCACGCAAATCGCTCACAATGCCCGCATCACGATTCTCCATGCGTTTCGCGTTCCGTTTGAAGGAAAACTCCAGATAGCCGATGCGTCGGACGAAACCATCGAAAAATACTGCGAGATGGAACGACGAGAAGCCGAGAAGAAGATCAAGGAGCTGACCCGCGACTTCGGGGACGATGCGCACCGGATCTCGTTTACCGTCGTGCGCGGCGACGTGTCTCGTGTGATTCTTACCAAAGAGGAGGAGCTCTCAGCGGACTTGATCGTCATCGGCAAGCACGGTCAATCCATGGTCAAAGAGTGGCTACTTGGGAGCGTCACACACCATGTCCTCGCTGGGTCGAAATGTGATGTCCTCGTCGTCCCCATTCAAGCCTAGCCTCGTCGCCTTCCCGCTATGACGTTGCCAATCATTATTTTGCTTCCATTGCTCGCCGGCGTCGCGGGCACGCTCCTCCTCCAGCGTCGCGGGTTTTCCACCGCCGCCTGGGTCGCCGTCGTGCCGAACACAAAGGAAACGATGAAGAAAACCGGCATGCGATACTTCATGCCCGGACCGGGCACATGACCCCACATCCCCTGATTTCCATCTTGGTCGGCGGCTTCGTGGTCGCGTTCGTGTTCGGCGCCATTGCGAACCGCCTCAAGATGGCTCCCATCGTCGGCTATCTGCTGGCAGGCATCGTAATCGGTCCGTTCACACCCGGGTTCGTAGCCGACGGTTCGCTGGCGCCGGAGCTGGCCGAAGTCGGCGTGATTCTCCTGATGTTCGGCCTGGGGCTCCATTTCTCGATCAGCGATCTGTTGTCAGTACGGCACATCGCGATTCCCGGCGCCATCGCGCAGATTATCATCGCCACCGGACTTGGATGGGGACTGGGGTATGCGATCGGGTGGCCCCTGGGCACCAGTCTGATGTTCGGCTTGGCGCTGTCCACCGCCAGCACGGTCGTCCTGCTTCGGGCCCTGGAGGATCGTCGCTTGATCGACACGTCCGAGGGCCGGATTGCGGTCGGATGGCTGATCGTCGAAGACATCGCCATGGTCGTGGCCTTGGTGGTGGTGCCGGCGTTGTCCGGTGCGTTGAAGGACTCGTCGGGAACCTCGGCACAGGTCGGTCCGCTCCTGGTCACGCTGGCGGTGACGCTTGGCAAGGTGGTGCTGTTCATTACCTTGATGCTGGTCATCGGCAAGCGGCTGATTCCGTGGGCCCTGGAACAGGTGTCGAAGACCGGGTCGCGTGAGCTGTTCACCCTGGCCGTGCTGGCCATCGCGCTTGGGGCGGCATTCGGATCGGCCGCCCTCTTCGGTGTCTCGTTCGCCCTGGGGGCATTCTTCGCCGGGCTGATCCTGAACGAATCCGAACTCAGCCATAAGGCGGCGGCCGAAACGCTTCCGTTGCGGGACGCGTTCGCGGTGCTCTTCTTCGTCGCGGTGGGCATGCTGTTCAACCCGAGCATCCTGGTCCACCAGCCGTGGGCCGTCGCCGGTACGTTGCTGATCATCCTCGTGGGAAAGTCGCTTGCCGCCTGGGTGATCGTCCTGTTGTTCGGACATCCGCAGCGTGTGGCCATCACCATTTCAGCCAGCCTGGCGCAAATCGGCGAGTTTGCCTTCATGCTGGCTGAACTCGGTATCAAGTCGGATCTGCTGCCGCACGAGGGTCGGGATTTGATTTTGGCCGGCGCAATTCTCTCCATCATCGTGAATCCCGTGTGGTTCGTGATGGTGGACTGGCTTCAGCCGCGCGGCCGTCGGGCGGGACATACGGCCATCCCGGCCGTTTCGGCGGCGGATCACGTGATTCTGGTCGGACACGGGCGGGTCGGCAAACTGGTGAATCAGGCGCTCAGGGACGGGAACCAGCCTGTCGTGGTCATCGAGAACAACGCCGAACGCGTCAACGAGTTGCGGGGGCAAGGGGAACAGGCGATTCTCGGCAATGCGGAAGCGCCCGGAATACTGGAGGCCGCCAGGGTCGACCGCGCGCGTATGCTGATCTGCGCGATTCCCAACGTGTTCGAGGCCGGCCAGGTCATCCTGCGCGCCCGGGCCCTCAATCCGTCCATCGAGGTAGCCGCTCGCGCGCATTCCGACGCGGAAGTGGAGCATCTCCAACTCCGCGGTGCCGGAGTCGTCATCATGGGCGAGGAGGAAATCGCGCGCCGCATGATCGAGTACGCGGTCGAACGCCGATGAGCCGTTCCCGCCCAACGCATCCGGTCTCCGACAGTCTCGGGGAGACCTCTGGTGATCCGGGAATCATTTCCGTGTACGATGGACGCGATGGAAATCTCATAGTGCGGCCGCCTCATCATAGGCCGGAAGGAGGGATCATGCGCAAGTGGGAAGCGCCTGCCTTTACAGAAATCAGGATGGATGCGGAAATCAACGGCTACCAGCAAGATCGTGACGACATCCCGGACCTCAGAGAGAACCGGCGCGCGGCAGAGATCACGGCCCCGCGGCAGGAACGCCCAGCGGCGACGACATGATCCTGCGGATTTTGGGCTCTGCCGCCGGCGGGGGCTTTCCGCAATGGAACTGCGCATGCGGCAATTGTAGCGGTCTGCGGCAGGGCGTCATCGCCGCAAGCCCTCGGACGCAGGAGTCGAGTGGTCTGAGCGCGGACGGGCGTACCTGGTTCTTGATCAACGCCTCTCCCGACATTCGCATGCAGATCGAAGGCTTCGGCTCTCTGCATCCGGTGACCGGGCGCGCGACGCCGATCGAGGCTATTTTTCTCACCAATGGGGATCTTGATCACTGCCTGGGACTTCTCTCGCTTCGCGAGAACCAGCCCCTCGTCATCTATGCGACGGACACGGTCCGACGGGGATTCATGGACGGCAATGTGCTGTACCGGACGTTGGAACGGTTTCCCGGCCAGGTCACTTGGCGAAGGCTCGCGCTCGGAGAAGAGGACGCCGTCCAGTGTGCGAACGGGGTTGCGTCCGGCTTGACGGTCACGGCGTTCGCCGTACCGGGGAAACCGCCGGTCCATTTGGACGGGATGGTGGCGAGAGAGAATCCGGAACTCAACGTGGGACTTCGGTTCCGCCAGGTCGGGAGCGGACGGGTGCTGGCCTATCTGTCGTCTGTCGGGCGCATCACCGCCGCGCTGCTCGATCGATTGGCCGGGGCCGACGGGATCGTGTTCGACGGGACGTTCTGGTCGAGCGATGAGCTGTCGGCCCCGGGATTTCTCAGAAAGTCGGCCGAAGAGTTGGCCCATTGGCCCGTCGGGGGGACGGACGGCAGCCTGGCGACACTGGCGGATATTCGCGCCCGACACCGGATCTTTATTCACATCAACAACACGAACCCGATCCTGCGCGAGGATGCTCCTGAGCGAGCCATGGTCGAGGCGGCAGGATGGCAGGTCGGACGGGACGGGATGGAAATTCACGTATGAGTCGGCGCTCCGATCCACGATCCCTGTCGAACGCGGCATTTCTCGCGCGGCTGCGCCGAGAGGGCGCCTCCCGCTACCATGATCGGCATCCGTTCCACCTGCGCATGCATCAAGGGAAACTGACAAAGGGGCAGCTCCAGCAATGGGTATTGAACCGGTACTACTATCAAACGCGGATTCCCATCAAAGATGCTTTGATTCTCTCGAAGTCGGAGGACCCGGTCTTCCGACGGGTCTGGATCCGGCGCATCCAGGATCAAGACGGCGGTGAGACCGGCGCAGGAGGTCTCGACTCCTGGTTGATCCTTGCGCGTGGTGTGGGCCTCGATGTCGACGAGGTTCGCAGTTTGCGATCGGTTCTGCCGGGAGTCAGGCTGGCCTGCGACGGCTACGTGCAGTTCGTGCGGGAGGCGTCACTGCTCGAAGCCGTGGCCTCCTCACTCACCGAGTTGTTTGCGCCCGCGCTCATGAGCCGGAGGCTGGACGCCTGGGCGCGCCATTATCCCTGGGTGGGCTCCAAGGCGCTGGCCTATTTTCGGATGCGCGTGTCGCGCGCCGATCTCGACGCGAGGCAAGCGGTCTTGTTCGTGCTTCGGGAAGCGACCACCAGCGAACGTCAAACCGCCTGCATCGAGGCCTTGATCAAGAAGGCGGAGATTCTCTGGCATCTGCTCGATTGCATTCATGCCGCCTACGTCGGACCGATGTCGGCGAACGAAAGGAACGCTCATGCCGGACACCATCGTCAGGCCTCGGCTTAATCCCGTGGCTCGGCTTCGACTGGATCGGCGAACCGGCCGGCAGCTGCTCCTGTACCCCGAAGCCGGATTGGACTTGAACGATACGGGATGCGACATCCTGCGGCGGTGTACCGGTGAGCAGACGACGGACGACATTATCCGAGCGCTGACCGACAGTCATGCCGGTGCGTCTCCCGACGAGATCGCACGGGACGTCCGTGCCTTCGTCAGGACGCTCGCGGACCGCGGACTGATTCAGGACGCCGGATGAAGACGCTCGATCGCCCGTACACACTGATCGCCGAGCTCACCCATCGGTGTCCTTTGCGGTGTCCCTATTGTTCGAATCCGATGGCCTCGGTCGGCTCGGAGACCGAGCTCGACACGGAGACATGGCTGCGCGTCTTTGACGAAGCGGACGCGCTCGGCGTGGTCCAGGTCAATCTCACCGGGGGTGAGCCGCTGCTGCGGGATGATGCGGAGCGGCTCATCGAGCGGGCGGCGGAACGGGAGCTCTACACCAACCTGATCACGAGCGGGATCCCCTTGACCTTCGAACGGTTGCATCGATTGAAGGCGTGCGGATTGAACAGCGTGCAGGTGTCGGTGCAAAGCACGAGACAGGCGGAGGCCGACACGATCGCCGGAGGGTCCTTCTTCAGCCGGAAACTCGCGGTCATGCGATGGGTCAAGTCGCTGGGACTGCCGCTGACCATGAACGTGGTGCTCCATCGGGAGAATCTGGGCGAGATCGAGGACATCATCCGGCTGGCCGAACGGATCGAGGCGGACCGCCTCGAGCTGGCGAATGTGCAGTATCTCGGCTGGGCCCTGCACAACCGGACAGCGCTGCTGCCGACTCGCGAGCAAATCGAGCGGGCGAGGGCTGTCGCCACTGAGGCCAAACGGCGGCTCCGCGGCACGATGGACGTGTGCTTCATCCTGCCGGACTATTACGCGGACCGACCAAAAGCCTGTATGGACGGCTGGGGCCGTCGCTATCTGGTTGTGAACCCCGAGGGACTGGCGCTGCCCTGCCATTTGGCCCATACGATCCCGAGCCTCAGCTTCGACAATGTCCGGCAGCGGCCTCTTGCGGAGATCTGGGGTCAGTCCGCCGGCTTCAACCGATTCCGCGGAGAGGAGTGGCTGCCCGATCCGTGCCGGTCCTGTCCGAGCCGGACCACGGATTTCGGTGGCTGCCGATGTCAGGCCTATCATGTGACAGGGAACGCGGCCGCCGCCGATCCGGCCTGTGCGTTGGCGCCGGACCATTGGACGATCGAAGCGGCGCGGGCCCGAGCCGTTCACCAGGTCGGGATGCCCGTGGTCTTCGAGTATCGCGGAACGCCACGGCCTGTTCGTAGCTGAGACTCGCAGGGGTCGGCTTCCTTCCGCCTCTGTCGACGGAGGACCCTATGCAAGAGAGTCACGACATCAGGATGCACTATCCTCAGGCGCCGGCGAGGACCGGACGGACGGACCGGGCGCGACGCGTACGTTGCTGGTGGATGGTCTGGCTCTGCCTGTTCGTCACACAAGCCGAGGCTGGGTCCCTCCCGCTGGACCGCATCACGTTGCCGCCGGGCTTCACGATCTCGATCTACGCGGACGATGTGCCGAATGCGAGAGGCATGACCCTTGGCCAGAACGGCACCCTTTTCGTCGGCAGCAAAGAGAAAGGGAAAGTGTACGCGGTCGTCGACAAGGACGGAGACCAGCGGGCCGATCAGGTCTTCACGGTCGCCAGCGGACTCCACATGCCGGTGGGCGTGGCCTATCGAAAGGGGGCGCTGTACGTATCCTCCGTCGACCGTATCGTAAGATTCGAAAACATCGAGGAACGGCTGTCGAATCCTCCGTCGCCGGTGACGGTCACGGACCGCTTTCCGAAGGAAACGTCGCACGGGTGGAAGTTCATCGCCTTCGGACCGGACGGGAAACTCTACGTACCGGTCGGGGCGCCGTGCAACATCTGCGAGCCGGAGCCGGACCGGTACGCGCTGATTGCGCGCATCAACGAGGACGGCGGGGACTATGAAGTGGTCGCCCGCGGCGTCCGGAACTCGGTCGGCTTCGATTGGGATCCGGCCACGCGCGAGTTGTGGTTTACGGACAACGGCCGTGACTGGCTCGGCGACGATCAGCCGCCGGATGAGCTCAATCATGCGCCGAAAGCGGGCCTGCATTTCGGCTATCCCTATTGTCACGGCGGCACGATTTCCGATCCGGAGTTTGGGGCTAAACACTCCTGCCCGGAGTTCACGCCGCCCGCCGTTGCGCTCGGACCCCATGTCGCATCGCTCGGCATGCGCTTCTATACCGGCGCAATGTTCCCGCCTGAATACCGGGGCCGAATCTTCATCGCGGAGCACGGCTCATGGAATCGGACGGAGAAAACCGGATATCGGCTCACGGTCGTCTCACGGGACAAGAAAGGCACTCCGACCTATTCCGTGTTTGCGCAGGGGTGGTTGCGCGGTCAGCAGGCCTGGGGGCGTCCGGCCGACGTCCTGATCATGCCCGACGGCGCGCTCCTGGTATCCGACGACTTGGCGGGTGTGATCTACCGCATCAGCTATCAACAACCATGAGCCCGTCGCCGACGGGCCAAGCACAGTCCATTGATGGACAGGGAGGAGAACATGATGAAACGAAGCGCATCCGCCGCATGGCGAGGAGATCTGAAGGCCGGCAAGGGAACCGTCTCAACGGAGAGCGGTGTCCTCTCGCAGGCCCAGTATTCGTTCGGCACCAGATTCGAAAGCGGGAAGGGCACGAACCCGGAAGAACTCATTGCGGCGGCGCACGCCGGCTGTTTTACCATGGCGCTGTCGGCCCAGTTGGGCAACGCCGGCCTCGCGCCGGAGAAACTCGAAACGACCGCTACGGTACACTTCGAGAAGCTCGACGCAGGGTGGACGGTCACCAAGATCCATCTGGACGTCAGAGGCACGGTGCCGAAAGCCGACGCCGCCGCATGGGAGAAAGCGACGACGGCGGCCAAGACCGGCTGCCCCATCTCACGTCTGCTGAATACGACCATTACGATGGACGCAAAGCTCGGAACCTGAATCCCGAGCCAGCACGGAGTCACACAGTTCATACGGGATATGGCAAGATTCTGGCAGCTCGTGGATGCGAGGAGTGATTCCGGTGGGATCATCATCCGGGGGCACCCAAGGAGAAACGGAGATCAGACCGCCGACGGCCTGATGTCGGCGGGGGTGCGCAAGAACGTTCATCGCGCAGGACCGTAAAGGAGCGGCTATGAAGAACATCGGGAGGCGGAGGGCGGTGAATCGGAGCGGTGCGACCTGTGTGCTGGGAGTGTCCACACGCATACTCATGATGCTGGCGCTCGTGGGTCTGTTGGGGCAGGGCTTGCCCGTATTCGCCCAGGAGAGCCGTCCGGAGAACGAGATCACGAG
Organism: Nitrospira sp.; assembly: GCA_047150005.1. Lineage (GTDB taxonomy): Bacteria > Nitrospirota > Nitrospiria > Nitrospirales > Nitrospiraceae > Nitrospira_C. The sequence continues at coordinate 1,521,806 of AP038806.1, forward strand.
CTTGGGCGATGGCGTGTATGCGTTCCGACATCAGTTCCACCAGGCGATTTTCATCACGACCCCCAAGGGAGTGATCGTTACGGATCCTATCAGCGCGGAGGCGGCGACGTGGCTCAAGAAAGAGATCAGAAAGTACTCCGACCAGCCGATTCGCTATGTCGTCTATAGTCACCATCATGACGATCACATCACGGGCGGCAGTCTGTTCGCCGATACGGCGTTGTTCGTCAGTCAGGCCGGAGCAAGAGTGAAGATCCGGGAAGCGGCCGACCCCCTCACGCCCCTGCCCGACCTCACCTTCACGGATCGCATGTCCATCGAGCTCGGCGGGAAGCACGTTGAGCTGATTTATACAGGCAAGAACCATTCGGACAACAGCCTGGTGGTTCTGCTGCCGGAGCAACGGCTGCTCTTCGCCGTCGATTTCATCCCGGTCGAGACGGTCGCTTATCGTACGATGAGGAGCGACTATCCGGACGACTGGATCGAATCGCTCAAGCGCGTCGAGCAATTGGATTTCGACCGGCTGGTGCCAGGCCACGGCAAGATCGGGAACAAGGAGCACGTGCGGATGTTCCGCGGCTATCTGGAGGACCTCCGGGCTGCCGTGCAGGAACAACTCCAGAAGGGAGCGAGCCTCGAGGAGACGAAACAGGCGGTTCAGCTTCCCAAGTACGAACGGTGGCAGCGCTACGGCGACTGGTTTCCTGAGAATGTGGAAGGGATGTACCGCTATCTGACGCAGCGACGAGAGACGAAGTAACGGCGGTCCCATCGGATCGCCTAAGGAATTCATCATGCCGTCCGGCGAAGTCGTCCTGCTCTTCGACGTGGACAACACGCTGCTCGACAACGATCGAGTGACGGAAGACCTGCGCTGGCATCTGGAGCAGGAGGTCGGTCCCGATCGGCAAGAGCGTTATTGGGCGCTGTTCGAGGAGTTGCGTCGTGAGCTGGGGTATGCCGACTATCTCGGGGCGCTTCAACGGTATCGCATCGAGTATCCACGCGATCCCCATCTCTTGACGGTGTCCCACTTTCTGATCAACTACCCGTTTGCGGACCGCCTGTATCCCAGGGGGCTCGATGTGATCGGGCAAGCCAGGCGCGCGGGCAAGGCCGTGATCCTCTCGGACGGAGACGTGGTGTTCCAACCGAGGAAGGTGGAGCAATCCGGGCTGCATGAGGCCGTCGACGGGAACGTCCTGATCTACATTCACAAGGAACGGGAGCTCGAGGACGTAGAACGGCGGTTTCCGGCCGATCGGTACGTGCTGGTCGACGACAAGGTTCGGATCCTCTCGGCTGTGAAAGCGATATGGGGTTCCCGTGTGACCACGGTCTTTCCCCGGCAGGGCCACTATGCGCTGGATTCGCAGGAGGTCGCCCGGTTCCCCCCCCCGGATGTGACCGTGAACGTCATCGGGGACCTGCTCGACAGGGACTGTTTCGCCCGGATCCTCCGCGGCGCAGGGTCCTGAGCTGGATGCCGCAGGGCGGTCAAGTCTTCGGTTGTAGCCGGACGGTCGTCTGGCATATAAGTAAGCGGGGTCGACGTGGCTGGCCGGTCCGTCATGCGGGAGCGCGTTCATCCATCAACCAGGAGGAGGGCCAAGCGTGAACGGTGTAAGTCATGAGAGCCGAAAACTGACCGTGGAATCCAGGAAAGGGAGCGCAAGCCGCAATCTGATCCTGCTGGGGGCGCTCGCTGTGAGCCTGGTCTTGACCCCGTACGGCTTTGCCGACGAGGGGACCAAGCCGGGTGCGTCGACACAAATGAAGGTCAACGGGGTGGTCGAGAAGGTGAAAGGCACCCATGTTGTCATCAAGACTTCCTGGGGCCAGATGACCGTCGCAGCTCCGGTTCTTCCCAAGGGCCTCGAGCCAGGGGAAGAGGTCGAAATGTGGGTCAACGAGAATAATGCCGTGATCGATGTGCATCGGAAAGGTGACCCGAGCCATGCTCACAAGTTTGTGACCGGGGCTCTGGCCTACACGTCGGCGGACAAAACGGAGATCAAGCTACAGACACAGGAAGGGGAAAAGACCTACGACGTGCAGACCGGCAAGTCGAAGCTCTCCGCCATTACGGAAGGGACGCCGGTGACCATCGAGGTCAATGAAGCCGGGAAAGTGATCGATGTCCACCGGTTCACCGTCGAAATGCACTTCAATAAACAGCCGCGCACCAAGCCCGGCTACAACATCAAGGCGCATGGAGTGGTGGAGAAGATCCAGCCCGGCATCATCGTCGTCAAGGCGCCCGCGGCGACCTATCGACTGAACGCGAAATCGGCGCCGTCCGGCATCAAGGTCGGGGACGAAATCTCATTGTGGATCAACGAAGAGGGAATGGTCGTCGACCATCACATGAAGGGCCATGCTCAGCCGCACCGGCTGATCTCCGGCAAGTTGATCTATGTGGGAAAAACCAAGAAAGAGATCAAGCTCTGGACGCCCGATGGTGAAAAGGTGTTTCCGCTCGAGAGGCTCGAAGTCAAAGCCAAGCCGATCAAGGAAGGGTCCACCGTCACCGTCGAACTGAACGAGGAAGGGACCGTCGTCAACCTCTGGAAGTCCTGAGCCAGTAATTCCTCGGGAATCCGCCCCATCACGGCCTGGCGCCGGCGCCAGGCCGTGGCTCAAGTCAAGATTGCTCCGATCAGGCGAATCACCCCATCGGCCGGTACGGGGCCACGGGCGGGCACCGGACGCCGGTCCCGGTTCTGACGGGGACAGACACCACGCGCTGACGCGGGGAAGGCTGTCAGTCCCCGGGCTCCGCGCAAATGTGAGCTGCTGAGCGACGCGCACATCGTTGGGTTTCGCCTCGTACCATTTTACGTAGGGAGCATGTTCGTGAAACTCGCGAGTATTGGTGCCGCATGTTCAACCTGTGTTGAAACGCTGTCCTCGACAGGGCTTGGCAGCGAAAACGGTCGGACCTCTCATCCATTCCTGGGCTTCATCGATTCAGTATTTCGCGGGATTGGACAGGTGATGCTGCAGAACAATAGTTATGCGGGCCTGATCTTTCTGGCCGGTATTTTTTACAACTCGATGCTGTTCGGCTGGGCGGTTCTGCTTGGAACGGCCGCGAGTACAGCGACCGCCGTGCTCCTTGGGGTCGATCGTGCTCACGTACGGGCCGGCCTGTTCGGTTTCAACGGTGCGCTCGTCGCTATCGCCCTCCTGTACTTTCTCGAACCGAGTATACTGGCCTGGGGCTATGTTGTTCTCGCCGCCGCCTGCACAACGGTCATCATGGCGGCTCTGTTCCATCTGTTGGGCACCTGGAAGATTCCCGCGCTCACGGCACCGTTCGTCCTCACAACACTGTGTTTCGTCTTGGCCACCGCACGGTTCGGCCGTCTGCATTCGACCGGCCTTCTACCGACCGCCGGGCTTCCGAAGGCAGCCACCGTTGAGGGCATCGTGACGGTTTCGACAGTCGTCGAGGGTCTCTTGACCGGTGTGGCGCAGGTCTTCTTCCAAGGCAACGCCATCACCGGCGTCTTCTTTGCCGTCGGACTCCTGATCAGTTCGCGAGGGGCTTGTGCCGCAGCCTTCCTGGGTTCATTCGTGGGATTGCTCGTCGCGTGGGGCATGGGGGCCGCCGAGCCGGCGATTCGCGCCGGGGCCTTCGGTTTTAACTCCGTCCTGACGGCGATTGCCCTTGGCAGTGGGTTTTTTGTACTGAATGGAGCCTCAGCGGCATACGGAACACTGGCCGCGGTGACGACGGCGGTCGTGTTCGCGGCCATGTCGGCTGCATTGGAGCCTCTTGGGATGCCGGCACTGACGTCGCCTTTTGTGTTGGTCGTGTGGCTCTTCTTGTTGGCAAGTCCGCTTTTTCAGCGGTTTCAGACCGGACAAACGCTTGATGAAGTGGAGCGGCAACTGGACGAGACTGAATGAATGCCGGTTGAGCTCACTCTATAGAGAAGTTGAACGGCATATGGCAATGGAATATCGCCAAGGTCTAGTACGACGGTAATGTAACCACTGGTTCGGACGTGAATGCAAGATGTCTTGTTGTGCGCTCGAGTTTCAGACTGGGTGTGGGCTAACGCCATGGGCATGATCGACGAAGTGGAGAAACCGACACATGTCCGGCAATGCTTCACGGCCGGGTACTGATGTGAAGGAGACCTCTGTGGCGATGCATTCGGTGACGGACAACGGAGGAGAGAAGGGATGAAACGATTGATCGACGGCATTCATCGTTTTCAGTCCGGCGTCTTCGGCAGAAAGAAGGAGTTGTTCGAGCGACTCGCCAAGGGGCAAGAGCCGGACGCGCTCTTTATCACCTGCTCGGATAGCCGAGTGAGCCCCACGCTTCTGACCCAGACGGTGCCGGGCGATCTGTTCATTCTGCGCAACGCCGGCAACCTGATTCCACCCTATGGCCCGATTCACGGCGCCGAAGCTGCCGCGATCGAATATGCCATCGAGGCGTTGGCGGTCAAAGACATCATCATCTGCGGCCACACCTATTGCGGCGCCATGAAGGCGGTGCTCGATCCGGCCTCGCTGGACAGTTTGCCGGCCACGAAGGGCTGGCTGACCTACGCCGAGGCCACGCGGCGGGTGATGGCGACGCACTACAAGGACCTTCCGAAGGAGGAGCAGCTCGAAGTCTGTATCGAAGAGAACGTGCTTGTGCAGATCGAAAACCTTCGCACCCATCCGTCGGTGTTGGCGGCGATGAGCCGCGGCACCCTGCGGCTTCATGCCTGGATCTACGAGATCGAGAGCGGCAACGTGATGGCCTTCGACGACCAGGGCGGCCAGTACCTCCCGGTTGCGGAGGCGGGACAGGGTATCGCGGAGCGCCCGGATCGGCTGTCACCGATCCATCAGATCTGACCGAGATGTTCCTCTTGGCGTCACGATAGTGGGAAAGCCCAGGAAACGAAAGGAACGGGTGATCGGTCATGAGAACCCTTCTGAGTTCACGGCGTCGCGTCGCGGGTGTCACACTGGGGCTGCTCCTCTTGCTGGATCTCGGCCGGTCGATCTATGCGCGAGTGGGCTATAGTCAGCCCTTTGAAAACTGGCAACCGGACCCGACGGCCAATGCTGAACTCACCTGGCCGCCGGGAGCCGATGTACCCGCGGATATGCCGACCGGCAAGCGACTCTTTGCGCAGCGTTGCGCGGTCTGTCACGGCCCTGATGGTCGCGGCAACGGGCCGGCGGCCACGTCGTTGGTTCCCCGTCCTCGGGATTTCACCCGCGGCCAATTCAAATACAAGTCCACGCCGGCCGGTCAGCCGCCGAGTGATGCCGACCTGATCCGGACGATCTCGACCGGCCTCCGGGCCAGCGCGATGCCCTATTGGCAGGATATCCTGAGCGCGGAAGAGATTCGCGAAGTCGCAGGCCACGTCAAGAGCCTGTCGAACGCCTTTGCCGGTTCCCCTCCCACCACTCTGACCATCCCCCCGCGGGTCGCGCCTGACGCGGCCAGCATCGGCCGGGGAAGGGAATTGTTTAAGACGCAGGCCTGTATTGCGTGCCATGGTCCCGAGGGACGCGGCGGCGTTCGATTGGCCGATGCGAAAGGTCAACCGGTCATCTCCCGCGACCTCACCGCGCCCTGGACCTTCCGGGGCGGGAGGGAGCCTGAGCAGATCTGGCTGCGGATCACCACCGGTCTTGCCCCCGGCCCCATGCCGTCGTTCGAAGACAAGACGACGCCGGGAGAGCGCTGGGATCTGGTGAACTATGTCCTGTCGCTGTCTCGGATTCCGCCCTGGGAACCGGGCGGGCAATTCGGCGGGCCCGGTCAGCTCGCCGATCCTATCAAGCGGGGCGACTATCTAGTTCATGCAGAAATGTGCGGACTCTGCCATACGCAGGCGACCAGGGGCGGCATCTATCGGGACGATTTTTATCTTGCGGGCGGACAACGGGTGGATGTCTGGCCGCACGGCGTCCTCGTGTCGCGCAACCTGACATCTGATCCTGACACGGGGCTGGGTCGCTGGACGCCGGAACAGATTGTCGAGGCGATCCGGAACGGGAAGACGCCCGATCGACATCTGAACGTCTTCGACATGCCCTGGCATTTTTTGCATGCCCTCAAAGACGACGATGCGCAGGCGATCGCCGGGTATCTCAAAACCCTGACGCCGGTCCGCAATGAAATTCCGCCGCCGCTCCGCTACGGAGTGCTGGAAACGGTCATCGGCAAGCTCACGCGTCCGCTCCCCGCGACCCTTCCCGAAACCATCACATTCCTGGATGGTAATTTCGGGCAATCCGCGTCCGAGCCGATCCGGCGCCATCTACCCCAGCAGGTCCTGATCATGGCGCAATGGCTGGTGTTGGGCCTGGGCGTGGTGGCGTTCATCCTGGCCGGTCCGCGTGAACGGCGCTGGCCGCGTCGGCCCGTTGGATGGATATGGCTGGTTCTCGGGCTCGCGGGGATTGGAACAGTGGCGTTCCTCGTCCGAATCATCAATGACATGCCGGCTTCGTCCTTCATTCCGCCGGAGGTCATTGCCAAACCGGTCCTGGCGACAATCCATGAACCGGACCCGGCGGCGTTCCGGAGTCCCGAGCAAGGGGCGATGGTCATGCGAGGAAAGTATCTGTTTACGATCGCCTCCTGCGCCATGTGCCATCAGGGCAACGGAGAGGGGGCCAGAAAGACGAGTTGGGCGCCGGCCGGCACCAGGTGGTCGCGCAACATTTCCTCCCATCCGACGAACGGGATTGGCGCCTGGACCGATGCGGCCGTTGCCCGCGCGATTCGGAGCGGGGTCTCGGCGAACGGTCGAGCGCTCCATTGGCAAGGGATGATCTGGGACTTTGCGTCGAATTGGGATGAGGAAGATGTCCGCTCTTTGATCGCGTACATACGAACGCTGCCTCCCGTTGACCGCAAGGTGCCGGACCCTCGGCCGCCGAGTGCGGAGGATTGTGAAAAGGCGACGATCTGGGTGGGAGAAAACGACCTACCCGGTTGTCGCTAGGGTCTAGACAAGAACGCATGCGGACGGCGGATCACGAGGTCATCGAGCATCCGATCGGCATTTAGGCGACCGGGTAACGACAGCCGACCCCTCTCGCCCTCTTGAGCCGTCGCGGTCCGATGCGCCATACTGAGCGCGTATGGACCGGAATTCTGCCTCCCCTTGCGAGACGCTCGCTGAACGGTACCAAGCCCTCCTGGAGGTGGCGGAGGCGATTTCCGCCCACCGCGATCTGCACGAGCTGTTCAGCGATCTCGCCCAACGCCTCCCCCGAGTGGTGGAGGTGAATTTCGTGGCCCTGTCGCTCCACGATCCCGCGCGCGGCGTGATGCGACTCCAGACCATTCAAGCGAACGTGCCGGCCGACCTGGTGGGCGGCCACGAGGAGCCGGTCGAGGAAACTCCCGCCGGAGTCGTGTGGCGAACCCAGCAACCGATTCTCGTGTCGGATCTTTCCGAGGAGCGGCGTTGGCCGACGGTGACCAGACGGATGCAGGAGGACGGCGTCAATTCCTATTGTGTCGTTCCTCTGACCACGGCCGTCCGACGGTTGGGCGCCATGGGGTTCGCGAGCCTGCAGAAGGGCGCCTATGGCGAGGCGGACGCGGAATTTCTTCAGGAAGTCGGCAAGCAGGTGGCGGTTGCCGTGGACAACGTCCTCCATCATCAAGACCTCGCTCATGATCGCGACCGGTTGCGTCTCCTTCTGGAAGTCACGGAATCCATCGCGTCACACCACGACGCAGACCGCTTGCTCCACGACCTCGCGCAGCGGCTCCCCCGTGTCGTGCCCTTCGACTTCATCAACATTGGGCTCCACGATCCTGTCAAAGACGTCATGCGCCTGTGGCTGTTGGTCACCTCGATCCCGAGCACGATCCAGCCCGGCCTTGAAATACCCGTCGACGAGTCTCCCGGCGGCCTCGTGTGCAAGACACAGCAGCCCTTGATGGTGAGCGACGTCGCACAGGAGCGGCGCTTTTCCGCCCTGATGGCGAAGTTACGGGAAAACGGCGTGCAGTCGTTCGGAGTCGTGCCCCTCACCACGGCGAATCAACGCCTGGGAGCCCTGGGATTCGGCAGCTTGGATCGTCGAACCTACGACGCTGCCGAGATCGATTTCATGCACCAAGTCGCGAAGCAAGTCGCCATCGCCGTCGAGAACGCCCTGAACTACGAACGCGCGCAGTCGTCTCAGGCTCAACTGGCCCGCGAGCGCGACCGCCAGCGTCTCCTGCTCGACGTGAACAATGCCGTGGTGGCGCATCTGGATCTGGACGACTTGTTCACCGCCGTCAGCACCTGCCTGCGGACGGTCATCCGGCACGACGGCTCCAGTCTACTCCTGTGCGACGAAGCGACCGGCGAGTGGCGCATCCGGGTCTTGGATTTCGCGACCAACGAGAGTTTCATCGAACGCGGACGCACGGACGAGGTGATCTGGACCCCCTGCTGCGCGGCGATCGAGACAGGAAAGCCGGCGGTGTTCCGCGAACAGGATCTGCGAGAGAAGGCGGGGACTTCGGAAATCACGCGCCGGCTGCTGGAGAAAGGCGTCAAGTCATTCTGCAGCGCTCCGCTGATGTCGCACAACCGCGCACTGGGCGCCTTGAACATCGGCCGGCAAAAGGACGACGGATTTACGCAGGAAGACGTCGACCTATTCGGCCAGGTGGCGCAGCAGGTCGCCATCGCCGTCGAGAACGCCTTGGCGTACAAGCAGATCGCTCAACTCAAGGACAAGCTGGCGGAAGAGAAGCTCTATCTGCAGGAAGAGATCCAGACCGAGTACAACTTCGAGGAGATCGTCGGTGAAAGCCCCGCCCTCAAACGCGTGCTGAAAGAGGTGAAGACCGTGGCCGCGACCGATTCCACGGTGCTGATTCTGGGTGAAACGGGAAGCGGAAAGGAACTGATCGCCCGCGCCCTCCACAATCTCAGCGACAGGAAGGAGCGAACGTTCGTCAAGCTCAATTGCGCCGCGATCCCGACCGGGTTGTTGGAAAGCGAATTGTTCGGCCATGAGAAAGGCGCGTTCACCGGCGCCATTGCGACGAAGCTCGGCCGCTTCGAGCTGGCCGACCGTGGAACTCTCTTCCTCGACGAGGTCGGCGAGATTCCCCTGGAGTTACAGGTGAAATTGCTCCGGGTGTTGCAGGAGCAGGAGTTCGAACGATTGGGGAGCACGCGAACCATTCGTGTCAATGTCCGTGTGGTCGCGGCCACGAACCGCGATCTGGCGCAACTCGTCGAAGAGCAGAAGTTCCGGAGCGATCTGTATTATCGACTGAAAGTCTTTCCGATCACCGTGCCGGCGCTCCGCGATCGGACCGAAGATATCCCCTTGTTGGTTCGGCACTTCGCCCAAAAGTTCGCGCAACGCATGAAAAAGCGCATCGAGACGATCCCCTCGGAAGCTATGAGAGCCCTGCAATCCTATCCCTGGCCGGGGAACGTCCGCGAACTGGAAAACTTTCTGGAGCGGGCGGTGATTCTGTCGTCCGGGTCCGAGCTGTTCGTGCAACTGTCGGAACTGAAACGCCCGATCGGCACAGTCAATGGGTCCGTCACGACGCTCGAGGAAGCGGAACGAGAGCACATTCTGAAAGCGCTGCGGGATTCAAGCTGGACCATCGGCGGTCCTTCGGGCGCCGCTGCCAAGCTCGGGATGAAACGGACGACACTCCAGTCCAAAATGCAGAAACTGGGCATTGCCAGACCCGCCTGACTGGAACCAGTGTGACCGCCACACCCTCCCTGTCTGCCGAATCCTCGGCAGGTGCCGACATCTCGGCGTCGGCACCGCTCAGCCGAGCGTCATCGGTGGCGAACAGCTCTCTCGTTCCTGATCCCATCTGTCCATAGTTTCGATAAGTTAAGCCCATCCTTTCAGCCTGTGGATCTGTGGAATGATCGTTGCCAAGACCGTGTTGGCAAGCCGATCCATCAACGGACGGCGTAAACACGGAGCGGCAGATGAACGACTTTGTAGGATTCTTGATGGAACACGGCGCCATCGTCGTCTTTGTCGCCGTCCTCGCGGAACAGATCGGCTTACCGGTGCCTGCTGTGCCGTTTCTTGTCACGGCCGGCGCCTTGTCCGCTTCCGGGCACGTGGATCTGGCCGTCGCCGCCGGCGCAGCCGTGCTCGCGTCGCTGGTGGGCGATCAGGTGTGGTTCGAATTGGGCCGGCGACGCGGCCGTCAGGTGCTGGGCTGGCTCTGCCGGATTGCGATCGAGCCGGCTTCATGCATCCGGCGGACAGAGCATGTTTTCAGCCGTCACGGCGTCAAGTCTCTGATCGTCGCGAAGTTCGTCCCCGGCTTGAGCACGATCGCCCCTCCCCTCGCCGGCATCGTGGGGTTGCGCCTCTCGCAGTTCCTGCTGTTCAACGGGGTCGGCACGGTCCTCTGGGTGGGGACAGGTTTGGGGCTGGGATACATGTTTACTGATCAGCTCGAACGGGCGTTGTCGGTGAGCGCCGGCCTCGGGCCCATCGTCGGGTTGTTCGCAGCGGTAGGAGCGATCGGTTATGTCGTCTTGAGGGTGCTCAATCGATATCGCGGCGGAGATCCGGTGCCACGAATCACCCCCCGTGCAGTGCGGGAGAAACTCCGTGCGGGAGAGCAGCCGATCATCGTTGATTTGCGTCCACTGGGCGCCCGCCGAGAGAAGGTGGGGATCCCTGGGGCGTTGTCGTTGTCGGCCGAGGAGGTCGTCGCAGGGCATCACGACCTTCCTCGGGATCGAGATGTGATTCTCTACTGCGATTGCCCGGGCGACGCGGGAAGCATCGCGATCGCCCGCCTCCTCCGCGAGAAGGGTCTCACAGGAGTGTGGCCGCTGGCGGGCGGGATTGAGGCCTGGCGAGCCATGGAAGTCGAAGAACGTGAGATAGAACGCGAGTCGACCGGTCATCCCGTAGCGGCCTGACGCGAGCCCGCGTCACACCACGACGCGGCCCCCTTTCTCTTTGTATTCTTCGTCTGGTTGCAATTCCATTCCATGCAGGCGTCCGCATCGCGTCTGTCACCCGTGTCCCCTCCGCGCCGAGATGTCGGCATGCGCCGAGATGTCGGCAGATTTGCTTCGTCGCAGATCTCCCGTCTCCGTAATGTGGTGCTCCCTTCTCGATAAAAAATCCTCTTGTTGATCGGTAGTTAGCATCCCTCTGCCTGATTCGTCGTGAAGGGTACGGGCATTGCTGCATCACACCGTCTGTAGGAAGGCCTGGTAGGTCCTATCTTTTCACCGGCAGGCATGTGGGAGGTCGCACGTGAATCGTCATGGCTGGTTCGGATCATCGCTACTCCTTGTCCTGGTTGCGGCAACCGGGGTCGGGTTGGCCGGCTGGAAGTACGCGTCAATACAAGACCGTAACGAGGTTTCCGCGCGACAGCCCGAGCCGATGGAATCGGTGACGCTGGCCGTGGCGAGGGAGCTTGCACATCGTCAGTCTACGACGTCGATCGGAACGGTGTTGGCCCTGCGGTCGATCACCCTACGCAACGAGCTTCCCGGCACTGTTCAGGAAGTCCGGCTCGTTCCCGGTCAAGTGGTCGAGAAGGGGGTTGTGCTTGTCGCGCTCGATGTGTCCGTGGAAGAGGCGGATTTGAAGGCGCAGCAGGCCCAGGCCGCTCTCGCGAAATCCGTGCTCGAGCGCCGGCAGCACTTGCGGCGGGATCTTGCGACTGCTCAGGAAGAAGTGGATCGGGCGCGCGCGGACCTCGATGTCGCATTGGCCCAGATCGCCCGTACCAAGGCTGTCATTGCCAGGAAGACGATCCGGGCGCCGTTTCGCGCGCGCGTGGGTTTGGCAGATGTCCATCCGGGCCAATACCTGAATGAAGGCAGCCGACTCACGACGCTCCAAGGCGTCGACGACGCGGTCCACGTGGACTTCACGGTCGTTCAGCAGGTCGCTTCGAGCCTGCGAGTGGGAGAACACGTCGAGGTCTTCGTCACGGCCGACGCATCTCCTATCGCCGCCACGATCGTCGCACTCGACGCGCGAATCGATCCTGAGACCAGAAATGAAATGGTGCGCGCGAAGATCGAGGGAGCTTCCCACGGGCCGGCGCCGGGAGCATCGGTGCGCGTGCGGGTTCCGGTCGGCTCTCCAAGCAAGGCCGTCGCCGTTCCGGTGAGTGCGCTGAGAAAGGGGCCGGGCGGCGATCAGGTGTTTGTGATCGCGCCGGACAAAGACGGAAAGCTCAGGGCTTCTGTGCGGCAGGTCGAGAGCGGAGCCATGGTGGGGGACGAGATCGTGGTGCGCAGTGGGCTGTCGGCCGGCGATCGAGTCGCCGCGTCCGGGTCCTTCAAGCTGCGTGACGGGGCCCTTGTCACGATCGCCGGAGATCACGAAGGTTCCAGCCCGCAAAATCAGGCCGGCTGAGCAGAATACGAATACCATGATGGACCAAGGATAACGCTCATGCGCTCGTTCACCGACATCTTCATCAAACATCCGGTGCTGGCCGTCGTCGTCAACCTTGTGATCGTGCTGGCGGGCTGGCGGGCGCTGACGGCTCTGCCGGTGCAGCAGTACCCGAAAATCGAGAGCTCTTCGGTCGTCATCACGACGGTCTACTACGGCGCCGGCGCCGAAACGGTGCGCGGGTTTCTCAGTACCCCGATCGAACGGGTCGTCTCCGCGATCGGAGGCGTGGACTACGTCGAATCGACCAGCCGAGCCGGCGTCAGCACCGTCACGGTCCATTTGAAATTGAATCACAGCAGCACGGCCGCCCTGGCCGAAGTCACGGCACGGCTTCAGCAGGTGCGATCCGAGCTGCCTCCGGAAGCCGAGCCGCCGGTGGTCGAAGTGCAACGCGCCGATCGGCCGTATGCGTCCTTTTATGTCAGTTTCACATCAACGGAGCGCGGCGTGCCGGCCGTCACCGATTGGCTGTCGCGCACGCTGCAGCCGCAACTGTCTACGCTGTCCGGCGTGCAGCGGGTGACGATCGAGGGAGGCCGCCAGATCGCCATGCGGGTCTGGATCGACCCGGATCGCCTCGCCTCGTTCAATCTGTCGCCCGGTGATCTGCAAGGGGCGCTCCGGCGGAACAACTATCTGGCCGCGGTCGGCCGGACCAAGGGGAACCTCGTACAGGTCAATCTGCTCGCGAACACCGACCTACGTTCGGCCGCCGAGTTCGAGGAACTGATCGTCGCCGATCGCGGCGGAGCCATCGTGCGCCTGAAGGACGTCGCGCGGGTCGAGCGGGATGCCGAAGAGGCCGAGATGGTCGCGAAGTACAACCGGGCCGAAGGCGTGTATCTCGGAGTCTGGCCCGTGCCGGGCGCGAATGAGATCGATGTCGCGCACCGGCTGCGCGACGAAATGGAACGGATCCGCCCCACCCTGCCGAAAGACATCGACATGCGCCTCGTCTGGGACGGCACGATGTTCATGCGGAATGCGCTGACGGAGATCACCAAAACGCTCTCGGAGACGGTGTTGATCGTGGCGGTGGTGGTGTTTCTCTTCATGGGTTCCGTGCGGACGGCGCTCGTGCCGCTCGTGGCGATGCCGGTCTCGCTGGTCGGGGCGGCGATTTTCATGTTCGCGTTCGGCTTCAGCCTCAATCTCTTGACGTTGCTCGCCATTGTGTTGTCGGTCGGACTGGTCGTGGACGACGCAATCGTCGTCGTTGAGAACGTGGAGCGTCATGTGCGTCTGGGCAAGTCGCGGATTGAAGCCGCGTTGGCCGGCGCCCGGGAGCTGATCGGCCCGATCATCGCCATGACGATTACCCTGGCGACGGTGTACACGCCGATCGGCTTCCAGGGCGGCTTGACCGGCTCGCTCTTCCTGGAGTTCGCGATCACCCTCGCCGTAGCGGTGGTGTTGTCGGGTATCGTGGCCGTCACGCTGTCGCCGGTCATGAGTTCCCGATTCGTGCACCCCCAGGGCGAGCAGGGCCGGCTGACCTCCTTGGTCAACGGCGGTTTCGAACTCGTGCGCCGCGCATACGCGAGACTGCTCGACGGCGCGTTTCGGATGCGCTGGGGGATCATCGCGGCATCGCTCCTGATCATGGCGGCGGCATGGCCGCTGTATCTGTTTTCCAGGCAAGAGCTGGCCCCCGTGGAGGATCAGAGCCATATCAGTCTGTTCTTCGAAGCATCGCCGGATTCTACCGTGGCCGCCACCAACCGCGAGCATCTGCAGATCGTGCGGGCCATCACGGCTTTCCCCGAAACGGAGTTCACCTGGTCGTTGACCACCGCCTGGGGCGGCTTTGGAGGCCTGGTCGCGAAGGATTGGCACGCGCGGGCACGTTCGACGGAAGCCATGTACGGAGAAGTCTATGGCGCGGTGTCGCAGGTGCCGGGCCTGCGCGTCTTTCCCCGTCTGGATCCGCCGCTGCCGACCCCCGGTCAGTACGATGTTGAACTGGTGTTGCAGAGCGACGTGCCGCCACAGCAGATGCTTGAGACGGTCGGCGCCGTATTGGGCGCCGGCTGGCAGAGCGGCAGGTTCTTGTATGTGGACACCGACTTGAAGATCGATCTGCCCGAAGCCCGCGTCGTCCTGGACCGGGAACGGCTGGCCGACTTGGGGCTGGACCTCGCCGGGGTCGGTCGTGAACTCGGCACGCTCCTCGGCGGCGCCTATGTCAACCGGTTCAACTATTTCGACCGCAGTTATAAGGTCATCCCTCAAATCGGCGATAAAGACCGGGCGACGGTCGATCCGCTTCTGGACCTGAAGATCAAGACACCCGGCGGCCAGCTTGTGCCGGTCTCGACGTTCACGCACATCGAAACGAGCACGGCCCCGCGGACGTTGAACCGCTTTCAGCAGCGCAATGCCGTCCGAATCTTCGGCGGGGTCAAGCCGGGCGTGACGAAGGAAGAAGGACTGCGCATCCTCGAGGCTGCGGCCACTGCGTCGGCCGGGCCCGGCGTCGTCCTTGACTACGCGGGCGAGTCACGGCAGATCCGCCAGGAGGGTGCCGCGCTCACCGTCACCCTGGGATTCGCCGTCGTGCTCATCTACCTGGTGCTGGCGGCGCAGTTCCAGAGCTTCCGCGACCCGCTGATTGTCCTGCTCGGCTCGGTTCCTCTGGCCATCTCCGGCGCGCTGGTGTTCAGCTTCCTGGACCTCACGACGATCAACATCTACTCGCAGGTGGGACTGATCACCCTGGTGGGGCTGATTGCGAAGAACGGCATCCTCATCGTGGAATTCGCCAACCAGCTGCAAGCGCAAGGGCTTTCGCGGATGGCTGCGGTGCGTGAGGCCTCGCTGACCAGACTGCGGCCGGTGCTGATGACCTCCGCGGCCACCGTCTTCGGCCACCTCCCCTTGGTGCTGGCCTCGGGGCCGGGAGCGGCGGCCCGCAACAGCATCGGGATGGTATTGGTCACAGGGATGACCGTCGGGACGTTATTCACGCTGTTCGTCGTGCCGGTGTTCTATTCACTCATCGCCGCCCAGCATCAGCCGAGTCCCGCAAGCGAGGACATCAGCCATGAAAGACTCGCGCTCGCCGGAGCAGCAGGATAACTCGAGCCGTCGAGACACGAATCGATCAGCGAGTGTCGTTTCATCCTGCTGCATGCCATCCTCGCCTTGGTCGTGCCCTCCGTCCAACGAGCCGCACTTCCGTTCCAATATCAATCGCTTACGCACACGTGCCGGAGGCCGCCGGGCCGATGTCGATTTCAGGGCTCCGTCACGACTATCTCACGACAAGCGGATGACACGGACGGAGGCCTGCTGATGAAATACATGTTGCTCATTTACTTTGAAGAGAAGGCGGGGTTGAGTGAGGCCGAACGGCAGGATTGCTACAAGGAATCCTCGCAACTCGCTCATGAGCTCCACTCGAAGGGACAGTATGTTGCCGGCAATCCTCTCCACGAGACGTCGATGGCGACGAGTGTGAGGGTTCGTGGCGGCAGGCGACTGGTGACCGATGGTCCGTTCGCGGAGACACGGGAACAACTGGGCGGATATTTCCTCATCGAGGCGGACAATCTTGACGAGGCGATCGCCGTGGACGCGCGTATCCCCATGGCACGTAAGGGAACGGTCGAAGTACGCCCGGTCATCGAGATTCCCGGTCTCCCGACGTAGCAATGATCGACCCGACGCGAAGGAGTCACAGCTCATGCAAAAGATCATGCCGTGCTTGTGGTTCGACGACCAAGCGGAAGAGGCGATGAATTTTTATCAATCGATCTTTAAGCACTCCAGGGTTGGAAGCATCGTTCGCTATGGAGAAGCAGGAGCGAAGCTCTCCGGCAGACCGAAAGGATCGGTGATGACTGCGACGTTTGAGCTCGAAGGTCAAGAGTTCATGGCGCTCAACGGCGGCCCGCTCTTTAAATTCAGCGAGGCCATTTCGCTTATCGTCAACTGCGAGACGCAACAAGAAATCGATGAATACTGGGAGAAACTTTCCGCCGGGGGAGAGCAAGGAGTCTGCGGCTGGCTGAAAGACAGATATGGACTGTCCTGGCAGATCGTTCCCACGGTCTTGACGGAGATGCTGCAAGACCAAGACACAGAGAGAACGGACCGTGTGATGCAAGCCATTCTTCACATGAAGAAACCCGACATCACACAATTGAAGCAGGCCTATGAAAGGAGTCAGGCATGAACAAGGTGCGATTACTCGTCGGGACAAAAAAAGGCGCCTTCATTCTGACGTCGGATGGAACACGCAAACAATGGGACGTAAGCGGTCCCTTCTTCGGCGGCTGGGAGCTGTACCATCTCAAGGGGTCGCTGGCCGATCCGAATCGGCTCTATGCGTCGCAAACCAGCAGTTGGTTCGGGCAGATCATTCAGCGATCGGATGACGGAGGCAAGACTTGGAATGCGCCTGGGACCAAGCCGGAGGACCTCATGGGTCCCGACGGCATGCCGAAGGGCGAAAGCAACATGTTTCTGTACGATACTTCGGTCGAAACCGGCAAACCGCTCACGACACACCAGTGGTACGACGGCACGCAGAAGCCCTGGGAATTCAAGCGGGTGTGGCATCTCGAGCCGTCGCTGACCGATCCCGATACGGTCTATGCCGGGGTCGAGGATGCGGCGCTTTTCCGGACGACCGACGGGGGGCGAACCTGGCATGAGTTGGCGGGGCTGCGCGAGGTCAAGGGCAGTCTGTGGCAGCCGGGCGCAGGCGGGATGTGCCTGCATACCATCATGCTGGATCGAACCGATCCCGGACGGATGTACAGTGCCATCTCCGCGGCGGGTGCCTTTCGCACAGACGACGGCGGCAAGACCTGGCGGGCGATCAACAAAGGCCTCAAGTCCCAGTATGAACTGCCCGATCCGGATGCGGATGTCGGGCATTGTGTGCATCGCATCGCCATGCATCCGTCGCGCCCGAACGTGCTGTTCATGCAAAAGCACTGGGACGTCATGCGGAGCGATGATGCCGGCGGCTCCTGGCATGAAATCAGCGGCAACCTGCCGACCGACTTCGGCTTTCCGATCGACGTGCATGCCCACGAACCGAATACCATCTATGTCGTCCCGATCAAGAGCGACTCGGAGCACTATCCGCCGGAGGGCAAGCTGCGCGTCTATCGGAGCAAAACGGGCGGCAACGAGTGGGAGGCGTTGACGAAGGGGCTGCCGCAACGGGATTGCTACGTCAACATCCTGCGCGATGCGATGGCCGTCGACCAGCTCGATCCCTGTGGGATCTATTTCGGCACCACCGGCGGACAGGTCTATGGATCGGCCACCGGCGGCGACAGCTGGGAGCCGATCGTACGGGATCTGCCGGCGGTCCTGTCGGTCGAGGTGCAGACACTCCCATAAAAGTGCTGAGTGCTGAGGCCTGAGTGCTGAGTCGGAAGACGATACCGTAATAAAGCGTAAAGCGTGACGAGAGACCCATGATTCGAGTCGTGCTCCCGGCTCATCTGCGGACGTTGGCGCGCGTCAGCGGCGAGGTGACGCTTGAAATTGACGGGCCGGTGACGCCGCGCGCGATTCTTGACGCGCTCGAAGCCCGTTATCCGATGTTACGGGGGACAGTCCGTGACCATGTGACGCTCAAGCGTCGAGCCTTTGTGAGGTTCTTCGCTTGCGAGCAGGACCTGTCCCATTCATCGCCGGATGCCGCGCTGCCCGATGCAGTAGCAACGGGCGCGGAACCGTTTCTGATTGTGGGAGCCATGGCGGGCGGCTAGCAGACGGTTGAAACAGGCCGCCGGCGTCGTTCTCGCGTCGCCTCCTCGCTACGGCCTTGCTGAACGGCCTGTGTGAGCGGAAAGCGTGTTGTACAAACGACGGGATGGCAAGAGGCATACGAATGAAGTGCCTGTTGCTGGTTCATCATGACGAAGAGGCCTTCAGCAAGATGCCCGAAGCCAAGCGACAGGAGATGCTTGAGGAGTCCGTGCAGCTGACGCATCACCTGCACGCCAACGGGCAGTATGTGCACGCCTCGCCGCTCCAGCCTGCAGCGACCGGCGTCATCGTTCGTGTTCGGGAGGGCAAGCCGCTGGTGACCGACGGGCCGTTTGCCGAGACGAGAGAGCAACTTGCCGGCTACTTTCTGATCGATGCGAAGGATCTCAACGAGGCTGTTCGTATCGCCGTCAGGATTCCCGGTGGGCGCATCGGCGCGGTCGAGGTGCGACCGCTGAGGCAAATCACAGGGTTGCCCGGAGAGTAGCGATGCAAGAAGCACGTATGGGGCGGACGCGCTGAGTGTTGGCAGTTTTCGTGACGAGATACGAGCGATGCATCACGGACGACGAAGTCAGCCCGTCGATTTCAGAGACGGTCATTCGACTAATGAGTGATGGGAAGGAGAGTCGGAGTTGACCGGCTCGCAACTCGAAACCGGAAGGGGGATCCTCCAATGCGATTCATGATCATCGTCAAGGCCACGAAGAATTCGGAAGCCGGCGTCATGCCGAGCGAGAAGCTCCTCGCCGACATGGGGAAGTTCAACGAGGACCTGGCCGACGCCGGACTGTTGCTTGCCGGAGAGGGGCTCCAGGCGAGTTCGAAGGGCGCGCGAGTGAAGTTCTCCGGAACGACGCGGACCGTCATCGATGGTCCCTTCGCCGAAACGAAGGAGTTGATCGCAGGCTACTGGCTCTGGCAGTGCAAGTCGAAAGAAGAGGCGATCGAATGGGTCAAGCGCTGTCCGAATCCGATGCCCGGCGAGGAGTCCGAAATCGAAATCCGTCAAGTGTTTGAAGCGGACGATTTCGGCGCTGAGTTCACGCCTGAGCTGAGAGCACAGGAAGAACGAATCAGAGCACAGGAAGCGCGGCGACGGACTCAAACAGCCAAGAAGAACTAATCATCCATTGACGCTCAGTCCTCAGCACTTGAAACGATAGGAGTGGCCATGCTGACAACCATCATGATTGTAACTGGTGCCGCGATCGCGGCAGTGCTCGGCTATGCCGCAACCAAACCTGACACGTTTCGTATTCAACGGTCAGCGAACATCGCGGCGCCGCCGGACAAGGTGTTCGGGTTCATCAACGATCTCCACGCCTGGGCATCCTGGTCGCCCTGGGAGAAGAAGGATCCGGGGATGAAAAAGACACACAGCGGCGCCTCGCAGGGGAAAGGCGCCGTGCTCGAATGGGACGGAAACAAAGACGTCGGCACGGGTCGCATGGAAGTGATGGGGTCCGCTCCTTCCTCGAAGGTCCTGATCAAACTGGATTTCTTCAAACCGTTCGAAGCGCACAACCAGGCCGAGTTCACGGTGGCTCCCAGCGGCGGCTCGACGCAGGTCACGTGGGCGATGTATGGCCCGCAGCCGTACATGATGAAGGTCATGGGACTCTTTTGCAGCATGGACAAGATGGTCGGGAAAGATTTCGATGCGGGCTTGGCCAACCTCAAGGCGCTGGCTGAGAAATAGAGGAGAGCAGTCGAATGCGTTACGTCGATGGTCATGTGTTGCCCGTTCCCAAGAAAACCCTCGAGGCCTATCGACTCCTGGCGCAGGAGGCGGGAAAAATCTGGCGGGATCACGGCGCGCTGGATTACAAAGAGTGCGCCGGCGACGATCTCAACACAAAGATGGGGGCTTCGTGAAATCTCTACCGTTCGATGCCAAGCGCATGGTCTACGGCGGATTCAAAGTCATGGTTGATGCAAAGCAGAGGAGAAGGTCATGACGTCAACTTATTCGAGTTTCTCGCCCCCCTCGAAGAAGATGCTCTGGGCAGGATATACCATGGGGGCGCTGCCCGTGTTGATGCTGCTCTTCAGCGCGTCGATGAAGTTGCTGAAGCTACCGGCGGCCATGGAGGGGTTTATCCATCTGGGATATCCCGAGCACGTCGCGCTCCCGCTCGGGATCGTCGAACTCGCCTCCACGGTCCTCTATGTCATCCCGCGCACCTCCGTGCTCGGCGCAATCTTGCTGACGGGGTACCTCGGCGGCGCCACCGCCACTCATGTGCGAGTCGGCGAACCATTCTTCATGGCGATCGTGCTCGGTATCCTGGTCTGGGGAGGGTTGTACTTGCGTGACAAGCGACTGCAGGCGCTCATTCCCTTGCGAAGCTGACCGACAAGGTCGCGAGAATTGGTTCCGTCACTGTGCCCATCACTCAATCACAAGGAGGCCGTCATGCGCTTCATCTCTCTCACGATTACGACGATGTGCTTCATGCTCACCGTCTCGCCGGTCCTGGCGAAAGAAAAGAAACACGACAAGCAAATGGACCAACAGGAAATGATGGAGGTCTGGAAGAAGCTCGGCACGCCCGGGGAGCCGCACAAATTGTTCGCCGGCATCGCCGGCAGCTACACGACCCATACAAAGGAATGGATGGAACCGGGTAAGCCGCCGGTGGAATCGGACGGCACCTCCGAGTCCAAGATGCTGCTGGACGGGCGATTTCTCTATCAGGAATATCATAGCCAAATGATGGGACAGCCCTTCCACGGCATCGGGATCGACGGCTACGACAACCTGACGAAGAAGTATGTCACCGCCTGGATCGACAGCATGGGCACGGGGATTTTCTTCATGGAAGGCACGGCCAGCCCCGACGGCAAAACCATCACGTTGCGCGGCTCGCATCCGGAACCTGGCGGAGGCAAGATGTCGCATCGCGCGGTCTGGAAGATCGTCGATAACAACAATCAGATCTTCGAGATGTACGGCAGTCACGGCAAAGAGAAGGAAATGAAGTTTCTGGAGATCACCTATACGCGCAAGCCTTGAATAGGCGCCGGTTGCGTCAAAGCAAGGGTTCCCCGTCGTTACGCCGATAGATTTCTCCTACCCGCCCAGTCTCCTGCCGATGGTTCGGCTTGTGCCGGGATATCGGCAGGTCTCCCTCGTCATTCAGTGGGGCTGGATGGCGGAAGATCAAAGTCGCCTTGTTCTTTCAATCAGTTACAGGAGCAGATTCAGTCGCCTCAACTGGAACGGGCCTTGCCATTCCCTTGTGTCAGGGGGAACAAGGGATGCTGAAAATCACCGAACAGACAGCTGAAGGGACCGAATCGATGTCCCTGCTGCTCGAGGGGCGCTTGGCTGGTCCCTGGGTCGAGGAGGTCGATTCCTATTGGCGCCGATTGGATGACAACCAGCGAAGAGGGACCGTGATCAACCTGAGCGGCGTGACCTTCGTCGCTGCGGAAGGGAAGGCCCTCCTGACTCGAATGTGGAAAACCGGCGCGAGGTTTGTTGCCGCAGGTTGTTTGATGAGATGTCTCGTCGATGAGATCACCGGCGCAGCCGCCGAGACTTCCTGTGCGCACGAAAAGAAGATCAGCTGAAGGGAGGGAGTGACTATGGAAGGACTTGTCCTCTTGGTATTGGTGATCATTCCAGCTATTCTGTTGCTCGTTCTCATCAGGGTGCTGGTATTCTATCCCGCCGCGGCAATCACTGTGTCTACCGGCAGGGCGATTCGGGGAGCAACCGGAGAAAGACGCCATGGCCTTCTTGGCTAAAGAACCGTTCGGATGTATGGCCTCGTTGCTCGCTCTGGCGTTAGGGGCGGGACTGCCAGGGTGCAAGGAGCAGGCTGATTCAGCTCCGGCTCAGCAACTGGCTCAGGTCGAAGTGATCACCGTCTCCACACAGACCGTGCCGGATGAACCGGAATTCATCGGTCAGGCGGAAGCCTCCCGTCCGGTCGAGATCCGCTCGCAGGTGACGGGGATCCTCAAGGCCGTGATGTATTCGGAGGGCCGTGAGGTCAAAAAAGGAGATCGGCTCTACCAGATCGATCCCGTCCCTTTCCACGCCGCGGTGGCAAGCGCCAAAGCTAAGATCGCGCAAGCCGAAGCCAAGGTTGTGCAGGCCAAACAGGACCTGGCACGGGTAAAGCCGCTGCTCATCGAGCGGGCCGTGAGCCAGAAGGACGTGGATGACGCGGTGGCGGAGAATCTCTCGGCCAAAGCGGCCCTGCAGGGCGCCAAGGCCGATCTCATCAAGGCGCAGTTCGATTTCGACAACACGCTGATCACGGCTCCAATCGACGGCATGATCGAGCGTAGCCGGTATTACGAGGGACGTCTGGTCTCGGCTCAAACGGACTTGCTGACAGTGGTTCACCGCGTCGATCCGATGTATGTGGTCGTGAGTGTGCCGGAAACGTTTTTTCTCAAGCGAACCCATGACATTGAAGCCAAAAAGATCAACCACCCCGGTGCCTATGAATTGCGCGGCGCTCTGACCTTCATGGATGGGACTGCCTATCCCTACGAGGGAGTTCTGGATCTCATGGAGCCGGGCATGCGGACTGAGACAGGCTCGCGCATCGAGCGCATGACCTTTCCGAATCCCAAACGCACGCTGTTGCCGGGACAATTCGTGAAAGTGAAGTTCAAGGGAGACGCCAAGCCGAACGCCGTTCTGATTCCGCAACGGTCTGTGTTGCAAGGGCCTCAGGGCCCGTTCGTGTTTGTCGTGGGGCCGGAAGAACGGATCGAAATTCGGCCGGTCGAAGCGTCGGTCTGGCAAGGGGATCAGTGGCTCATCGACTCGGGGCTCAATCCCGGCGAGCGGGTCGTCGTCAACGGACTCATGAAGATCGGACCGGGCGCTCCGGTCAAGGCTGTGCCATGGACGCCAAACCCTCCGGCGGATGCTTCTCCTGATCAGACCAAGCAAGGATAACCGGTGACCTCGCACGTCTTCATCGATCGGCCGATTCTGGCGTCCGTCGTGTCCATCGTGATTGTGGTGATGGGACTGCTGTCCGTTCAGTTTCTTCCGATCGCCCAATTTCCTGAAATCACGCCGCCGGTCGTCCAGATCGATGCCGACTATCCCGGCGCGAGCGCTGAAGTCGTCGCGGAATCGGTCGCGCGCGCCATCGAAGTCCAGCTTCCCGGCATCGACAATCTCGTCTATTTCGACAGCACGAGCAGCAACGACGGGCACGTCACGATCAAGCTGACCTTCGAGATCGGGACCGACCCGGATATCGCCCAGGTCCAGACGCAGAACCGGGAAAAACTCGCGGAGCCTCAGCTGCCTCCCGAAGTCATCCGGCAGGGAGTCAGCGTCAAGAAGATGTCGCCTGATTTGGTCGCGGTGATCGCCCTCAAATCGACCGATTCCAATCACGATGCCGTGTTCCTGTCGAACTACGCAATTTTGAGGCTGGTCGATAACGTGCGTCGCGTCAAGGGCGTCGGCGACGCGATGGTCTTTGGCCAGCAGAATTACAGCATGCGCATCATCTTGAATCCGCTGCTGATGGCTAAGCTGGGCCTGACCCCGACGGACATTGCGGCGATCATTCGGGAACAGAACCGCGACTATCCGGCCGGCACGATCGGGCGGGAACCCGCGCCCAAAGGCACCGAGTTGACAATTCCGGTCATCACCAAGGGGCGTTTGACCGAGGTGAAGGATTTCGAGGAGTTGATCGTGCGCGCCCTGCCCGACGGCTCGCTCGTGCGATTGAAAGATGTTGCCCGCATCGAACTCGGCGCGCAATCCTATGCGCTCGAAGGCCGCTGGAACAGCAGCCCGACCACGTTCATCGTCACGTTTCTGGCGCCGGGAGCCAATGCGTTGGATACCGTGCGGCGGACGCGGGCTGAGATGGATGAGATGGCCAAGAGCTTTCCGCCCGGCGTGTCCTACGACATTCCCTACGACACCACGAGATTCATCGAAGTGTCCATCAAGGAAGTGGTGAAGACATTGCTGGAAGCGATGGTCCTGGTGGTGCTGGTCGTGTACCTGTTCCTCCAAAGCTGGCGGGCGACGATCATTCCGACGGTGGCGGTGCCCGTCTCCCTCATCGGGACGTTCGCCGGCCTGTACGCCCTGGGCTTCTCGATCAATACCATTACGCTCTTCGGGATGGTCTTGGCCATCGGTATCGTCGTCGATGACGCCATCGTCGTGGTCGAAAACGTTGAACGGCACATGCGCGAGGACAAAGTCTCCGCCAAAGAGGCGGCCAAACGCGCCATGAATGAAGTGACCGCGCCGGTCATCGCCATCGTGCTGGTGCTGGTCTCGGTGTTCGTGCCGGTCGGGTTCGTCGGCGGCATCACGGGGCAACTCTACAAGCAGTTTGCCGCCACTATTGCGATTTCGGTGACAGTCTCCGGCTTCGTCGCGCTCACGCTGAGCCCCGCGCTGTGCGCGATGGTCCTGGTCCATCAACAGGGCGAACGAGGAAAGTTCTGGATCTGGTTCGACCGGGTGTTCGGCAGAACGCAACATGGCTATACCAGCATCGTCGGCGGACTCGTCGTCAGACCCCTTCGGGTGATGCTGGTGTTCGGTCTCGTGCTGCTCGTGACGTTCGGCATGTTCAGCACCCTGCCCCGCAGCTTCCTGCCCGAAGAGGACCAAGGCTACTTCATCGTCGTGGCGCAGTTGCCCGACGGGGCCTCGAAGCAACGGACTGACGCGGTGTTGGAGCGGATCGAGCGGTTTTTCCAGGCGAACCCGGCCGTTCACTCAACCGATGCTATGTCCGGACAGAACTTCGTGTTCGGAACCAGAGGGCCGAATGCGGCCACGATGTTCGTGCCCCTGCATCTGTGGGACCAACGAAAGGAACCGCAGTTTCACGTGCAATCGCTGATCGGCATGGCCTATGGGGAGTTCGCCAAGATTCCGGAAGCTCTGCTCCTGGCGTTCAACGCTCCGTCGCTCCGGGGCGTAGGCACGGTCGGAGGTTTCTCGGCACAATTGCAGGATCCGAGCGGCGGGGACTTCAAGAAGTTCGCCATGGTGGCGCAGCAATTCATCGAGCGGGCAAAGAAGGAGCCGGCCCTCGGCCAGGTCGGCACGAATTTTCGGGTCTCCGCGCCCCGGCTCTACGCTCACGTGAATCGCGAACGGGCCAAGGCGCTCGGCGTGCCGATCTCGGACATTTTCGATACGCTCCAAGCCTATTTCGGGACGTTCTATATCAACGATTTTCTCAAGTTCGGGCGCATCTACCACGTGCAGACGGAAGCCGACGCGGAATTTCGCTCCAAGCCGCAGGACATTTCCAAGATTTACGTCCGCGCACAGAACGCGCAAGGCACGAACATGATCCCGTTGGACACGGTCGTCACGACGGAGTATCAGAGCGGGCCGGATCCGGTGAACCACTTCAACGGGTACAACACGGCGCTCGTGTTGGGTTCCGCCGCACCCGGCTACAGTTCGGGACAGGCGCTCGAAGCGCTGGACCGGGTGGCGAAGGAGGTCTTGGTTCCTCAAGGCTATGCGATCGACTGGAGTAATATTTCGTTTCAGGAACGCCGGGTGGGTAGTCAATCCAACCTGGTCTTCGTCATCGGCCTGCTGATGGTCTTTCTGGTGTTGGCGGCGCAGTTCGAGAGTTGGGTCGTGCCCTTCGCGGTCATCTTGGCCGTGCCCTTCGCAATTTTTGGGGCGTTGACGGCGGTCTGGGTGAGAGGACTCACGAACGACATCTATTTCCAAATCGGCCTCGTCACGCTGATCGGTCTCGCGGCCAAGAATGCGATTTTGATCGTGGAGTTCGCCAATACGCGCTACGAAGCCGGACGTCCGCTGATCGAAGCGGCAGTGGAGGCCGCGCGCTTGCGGTTCCGTCCCATCATCATGACGTCGATGGCCTTCATCTTCGGCATGGTGCCGCTGGTGTTCGCCACCGGCGCGGGGGCAGCCAGTCGCCAATCCATCGGCACCGGGGTCCTGGGCGGCATGCTCGCCGCGACGTTTTTGGCGATCTTCTTCGTGCCGTTGTTCTACGTGCTGATTCGAAAGCTGACCGTTCGTCGACGCGAGCCAGTTCCGTCACATGCGGGGCCAACGGGTCCGCTCATCTCTGCCGGGGAGGGATTCTGAAATGCGCACGATACTGCTTCTTCTTTTGGCTGCCGTGTCGCTCTCCTGTGCCGTCGGGCCCGATTACGAACGGCCGGCCGGGTTTCCGGCGGAGAAGTTTCGGATGGCGGAACCGACGACTGATACGTCCTCGATCGCCAATATGCCGTGGTGGGAGCTGCTCAAAGATGAAGAACTCCAGAAACTGATCCGTATCTCACTGGAAGAGAACAAAGACCTCAAACGGGCGATCGCCACAATCGAAGAATTTGAATCGAAACTCTTCATCGCCCGCACCGATTTTGCCCCCCAGTTGAGCGGCACGGCGTATGCGCCGTCGTTCGGACGAAGATCTGTCTTCCTCGTTCCCGGTTTTCCCAACCCGTTTAACTATTACCTGCAGGGGAATATCTCATGGGAGATCGATATCTGGGGCCGCATCCGCCGCTCCAATGAGGCGGCTCGCGCGGACCTCCTGGCCAAGGAGGAAAGCCAACGGGCGGTGGTGTTGCAACTTGTGAGCGGCGTAGCGGAGGCCTATTTCGATCTATTGCAGTTCGATATGCAATTGGAGATCGCCAGGCAGACCGTGAAATCGTGGGAAGAGTCCGTCCGGATCGCACAGGCCAGGCTGCGACAGGGCCTCACCAACAAGCTGGATCTGGATCAATTCGAGTCGGAGCGGGCGAATGCCGCGGCAAGGACGGCTGAGCTGGAACGTCAGATGGTGCAGAAAGAGAACCAGATCAGTGTCTTGCTGGGCCGCAATCCCCAGCAGATTCCACGGGGGCGATCTCTCACCGAACAGGTCATTCCCCCCGAAGTCCCTGCTGGTCTGCCGTCGGAACTTCTGCAACGACGACCGGATATCGTGCAGGCGGAGCGGGAGATGGCGGCGGCCACGGCGCGGATCGGCATGGCGAAAGCGGACCGCTTTCCGAAACTGTCCCTGACTGGAATCCTGGGTGTCGCCAATCCGAAAATTGCGAGATTGTTCAACTCGGAAGGCGAATTCGGGGTGCTGGGTCCGACCCTGGCAGGCCCACTTTTGAATGCGCAGATCCTGGGATTTCAACAGAAGACCGTCGAAGCGCAAACTCGACAGACTCTGGCGCACTACGAGCAGACGCTCCTTGTCGCCTTCAAGGAAGTGGAAGACGCCCTGGTCGCGGTCCGCACGGCTCGCGAGCAGCGCGTAGCGCAGGTTCAGCAGGTGGATGCCCTGAGATCGGCGTTTCGACTGGCCGAGCTCCGGTACAAAGGGGGATTGGCGAATTATCTCGACGTTCTGGTCGCGCGGCGCAATCTGTTCGATGCGGAATTGGCGCTGACCGGGACCCATCGCCTCCATCTCGTCTCAGTCGTCCAGCTCTACAAGGCCTTGGGCGGCGGGTGGTCGCCGGAGACGGCCGGCGGCAATTCGGGGTCGACGACTCAGAAGAGTGCCGGATAAGATCGGTCGCGGGCGAAGCGCAAGCCCGCCAACGTCGGTTCATGACCATCGTGTAGGGAGGCAGCCATGTCCAAACGAACGACGAAGCAACCCGCGTCCTCGGGACTCAAACGCATCATCTTCGGAACCGGCGGGAACGGGCCGAGTACCCAGGACCTCCATCAACAAATCGCTCGACGCGCCTATGAGCTCTACCTCGAGCGGGGCGCCGGGGATGGCCGGGCCGACGAGGACTGGTTGCGGGCCGAACGCGAAGTGTGCGGGAAACAGGTCCAGCCTTCGTGAGCCCTGATGGAAAAGCCTGCGGAGTCCCAGTATCCCATCCATGACCTCTTGCGCCGCCGCTGGAGTCCGCGCGCATTTGCCGAACGATCTCTGGAGGGGGAAAAGGCGCGGAGCCTGTTCGAAGCGGCGCGCTGGGCACCCTCGTCGAACAACGAGCAGCCCTGGCGCTTCCTGGCGGCAAGCCGCGACGCGGGAGCGGATTACGATCGGCTTCTGGCATGCCTAAATGAGAGCAATCGAAAATGGGCCTGCCGTGCCCCGCTGTTGATTCTGTCGGTAGCGGGATTGCATTTTGAGGACGACGACAAACCGAACCGGCACGCATTTCATGATACGGGTCTGGCGGCGGAAAATCTGGTCCTGCAGGCGGTGGCGCTCGGACTTGTCGCCCATCAGATGGCCGGGTTCGACATCGAGAAGGCGCGGTCGACCTGTCGGATTCCTTCCGGGTATGAACCGGTGGCAATGATCGCCGTGGGCTATCCGGGGGACCCGTCGCTGCTTTCCGATCGTCTTCGCGAACGGGAAATGAAGCCGCGCGCCCGCAAGCCGATCGGCGAATTTGTGTTCTCAGCTCAGTGGGGCCAGGTTTCATCTCTGGTTCGGTAAACCGGTGATGCGCCACGCATCAGCGATTCGCCATCTCTCGCTGGTCGACCCGGTCATGGAGCGATTGATCCGAGACATCGGGCCCTGCACATTGGCGCCGCGGACTAGGCGGTCGCCGTTTGAATCGCTGGCCAGAGCAATCGCGTATCAGCAACTTCACGAAAGAGCGGCGGAAAGCATTCTCCGCCGATTTGTCTCCCTCTTCCCCCGCCGTCGATTCCCTCGTCCGGAGGAGTTGCTCACGCTTCACGCGAGCCGGATGAGACGATCGGGGTTCTCTCGAGCCAAAGTGCTGGCGCTTCGAGATTTGGCCGCCAGGACGCTGGACGGCACGGTGCCGACCAGTCGCGCGATCAAGCGGCTGGACGACGACGCGATCGTCGAGCGACTCATCGCAATTCGAGGGGTCGGGAAGTGGACGGTCGAGATGCTGCTGATTTTTCAGCTGGGTCGTCCGGACGTGCTGCCGGTGGATGATTTCGGCCTACGAAACGGCTTTCGCGTCGCGTACGGCCGCCGATCAATGCCGACTTCGAAGGAGATGTTACGATATGGTCAAAGATGGAAACCCTACCGCACCGCCGCCTCCTGGTACCTGTGGCGGGCAGCGGATCGCGAACGGCTGAGGAAGGCGACGCTCGGCATGAAGGCGTAGAAGCTGGTTTATGGCTGACCGAAAGACGCGGCTCGATTCCAACGTGGCGGGAAACTTTTTCGTGGACGCATCGTGCATCAACTGCGACACCTGCCGACAACTGGCGCCGAGGAGCTTCGAGGAGATCGGCGAATATTCGTCGGTCGTGCTCCAGCCGGACGGTGACGAGCAGACTCACCAAGCCTATCAAGCGCTCCTCGCCTGTCCGGTCGGCTCAATCGGGACAGAGCACAGCGACCCCGTGCGCTTGCAGAAGGCGAAAGCCAGCTTCCCTCTGCATCTGGATGGCGGCGTCTATTATTGCGGGTTCAATTCGGAGAAGTCGTTCGGCGCCAACAGTTTCTTCGTCCGGCATCCCGACGGCAACTGGCTGGTCGATTCGCCTCGATATCTGAAGCAACTGGTCAACGCGTTCGAGGGCATGGGCGGGATCAGTAGCGTTTTCCTCACGCACGAAGACGACGTGGCCGATGCCGACAAATATGCCGAGCACTTCGGGGCGAAGCGGATCATCCACTGCGCGGACGCGGACGCGGTTCCCGGTGCGGAATGGATTGTCGAGGGGACGGAACCTCAGCAGCTTGCGCCGGATTTTCTCGTCATTCCCGTACCGGGCCACACGCCGGGCTCGCAAGCGCTGCTGTACAAGGAGCGGTTCCTGTTTACCGGCGACCATCTTTGGTGGGAGCCGGATTCCGGGCGACTGGGCGCGCCGAAATCGCTGGTCTGGGACCGCGAACAGTTGATTCAGTCGATCGAGAAACTGCTTCACCACCGGTTCGAGTGGGTGCTGGCCGGTCATGGACATCGGGTCCGCCTGTCGCCGGACCTTCTTCGCAGGAAGCTTGAAGACCTTCTCGAACGACGGCTCGTCATGCCCTCATGAGCCGGTACGTCTTCGACAAGCATGCGGAAGCAGACGAATAATATGCCGTATAGGAGCCAATCATGACGGACAAGAAGGTCATCGCGGTGGTCGGGGCAACCGGCGCGCAGGGCGGGGGACTGGTCCGGGCGATCGTGAACGATCCGGCCGGAGACATGAAGGTCCGCGCGCTGACGAGAAATCCAGAGAGCGAGAAGGCCAAGGCGTTGATCGCTATGGGCGTGGACGTCGTCCATGCCGATCTCGATGATCTCGGGGGCCTGAAGCGCGCCTTTGCAGGAGCCTACGGCGTGTTCTGCGTGACTAACTTCTGGGAGCACTTCTCACCGGAGAAGGAATTGAAACAGGCTGCGGCCCAGGCAGAGGCGGCCAGGGCGGCCGGCGCACGGCATGTGATATGGTCAACGCTCGAAGATACGCGTCGGTGGGTGCCGCTTTCCGACAATCGCATGCCGACCTTGATGGGGAAGTACAAGGTCCCCCATTTCGACGCCAAGGGGGAGGCAGATAAGGAATTCACCAATCGGGCGATCCCCACGACCTTGCTCCTGACATCCTTTTATTGGGACAACATGATTTTCTTCGGCATGGCTCCGAAGAAGGGGCCTGACGGTGTATTGCAATTCACGTTGCCGATGGGGAACAAGAAACTGCCGGGGATCGCCGCAGAGGACATCGGCAAATGCGCGCTCGGCATCTTCAAGAAGGGCCGGGAGTATATCGGGAAGACCGTCGGGATTGCGGGAGAGCTGTTGACCGGGGCCGAGATGGCCCAGGCCATGACCGACGCCTTCAAGCAGCCGGTGCGCCATCAGGACATGTCCCCGGAAGCGTATCGCGGCCTGGGCTTTCCCGGCGCCGATGATCTCGGCAACATGTTTCAATTCAACCGCGACTTCAACGAGGTGTTTTGCGGGCCTCGCGATCCGGTGTTCGCGCGCGCGCTGAACCCGGCCCTGCAGTCGTTTGCCGCCTGGCTGGGTCAGAACAAGAGCCGCATTCCCTTGAGTTAACGAGCAGAAGGAGTCGGCATGGCACGACAGAATGTTTCGACCGGTGGTCCCTGGGAAGGCAAGATCGGCTACTCGCGGGCGGTGCGGGTCGGTCAATCGGTATCCGTATCCGGCTCGACGGCCATGACGCCGTCCGGGCTGGTCGGCAAAGAGGACGCCTATGCGCAGACGATCCAGACATTCAAGACCATTGAAGCGGCGCTCAAGCAGGCCGGGGCCTCGTTGAGCGACGTGGTCCGGACCCGCATCTACATGGCGAACATCGATCAGTGGCAGGAGGTGGGCCGGGCGCACGGGGAAATCTTCGGCACGATCAGGCCGGCCACGACGATGGTCGAAGTGAAACGGTTGATCGATCCCGACATGCTCGTGGAGATCGAAGCGGACGCGATCGTCTCGGCCTGACGGCGCCGCTCTGCATGCTGAACGACCTCACCAGTTGGATCGATCGGAACATTCTGTCGCTCGGACGCGAGATGCGGCTGTCCTATCTGCCGCCGCTGATGGTCTACGTGGCTTACGGGATTTCCGGCCTGACCGGTATCGTCGGTACCTTTTTCGTTAAAGACTATCTAGGCCTCTCCGCGTCGTTTCTTGCCGCGCTCGGCTTTTGGGCCGGCATTCCCTGGGCGCTGAAAATGCCCATCGGCCACACCGTCGATCTGCTCTGGCGCTGGAAAAGCTGGTTGGTCGGCTTGGGCGCGGGACTGCTGGCCGTCAGCCTCGGTATCATGGCGGCGCTGATCGGCAGTCGTGAGTCGATGACCGCCATCCTGTCGGCAGAAGTCTGGTTCATCATCAGCGCGCTCCTCGCCCCGATCGGCTACGTCATTCAGGATGCGGTGGCGGACGCCATGACGGTCGAGGCGGTGCCGCGTGTCAACGAGCAGGGTCAGCCGTTCGACGAGTCGCAACGCAAACTCATGCACACCACGATGCAGACGCTCGGACGTGTGGCGATCATCGGTGGCGGCGTCATCGTGGCGCTAATCAACGTCTACATATTCAGTGGGACGGAGGCCCTGCCTCAAACAGAGCTCGTTCGGCTGTACCAACAGGTCTATCTCATGGCGCTGGTCATTCCTTTCGTCTCCGTCCTTGGCGTGGGGTTCGCCTGGCGGCTGCAACGGCGACACAAGCAGCAGCTCATCTCGGAGGGATTCTCGCGCGAGCAGGCGAAACAGATGGTACAGGCTCGGGACGGTCAGGCTGAACCGACCGAACCCAACTGGTGGATTCTCGGCGGGAGCCTGGCCTTCGCGCTGTTTACGCTCACGGTGGGCCTCGGCGGATTCCCGTACAGCGAAGAGATCGTCTTTGTCGGTTCGATGGCGATTGTGCTCTTCCTGATGGCGAAGCTGGTGCGTGAACTGGAGCCGGACAAGCGCTTCACCTTAGTGGGCACGGCGGTCGTCGTGTTTATTTTCCGGGCCATCCCAGGCACCGGCCCAGGCACGACCTGGTGGATGATCGACGAGCTGAAGTTCGACCAGCAGTTTCTCTCGGTGCTGTCGCTGATCGGGAGCACCCTGACGCTGGCCGGCCTGTTCGTGTTCCGCCGGTTCATGGCCGAGCGGTCGATCGCCTATGTCGTCGGCTTTCTCACGGCGATCGGGACCCTGCTCTCGTTGCCGGTCGTCAGCATGTATTACGGGCTGCATGAATGGACGGCCAGGATGACGGGAGGAATCGTCGACGCGCGTTTCATCGCCTTGATCGACACGGCGCTGGAATCGCCGCTCGGCCAGATTTCCATGATTCCGATGCTGGCCTGGATCGCCAACTCGGCCCCGGCCGATTTGAAAGCCACGTTTTTTGCCGTCATGGCGTCGT
This sequence comes from Nitrospira sp., assembly GCA_047150005.1. Classification (GTDB taxonomy): domain Bacteria; phylum Nitrospirota; class Nitrospiria; order Nitrospirales; family Nitrospiraceae; genus Nitrospira_C. The sequence continues at coordinate 1,554,779 of AP038806.1, forward strand.
TCACCAATCTCGCGCTGTCCCTGAGCCAGCTTGGGACGCAGTACCTGAACGATATCTTCGTGGTGACGAGGGAAGTGCGGGATCAGGCGTCCGGCGCGCTTCAGACCCCGGCTGACTACAGCCAGCTCGGCGATCTGTTGATCTGGCAATTGGTGCTTGGATTGGCGCTGCCCTTCGCCGCAATCGCGTTCGCGAGAATTACCCGCTTTAAGAGCGCCTGACCTGAACGGGATGGTCGCATGAGCGCAGTACAGTTTTTAGTCGACCACGGCGCGTCGGTCTTGTTCTGGGTCGTCTTTGTCGAACAGCTGGGCCTCCCCATCCCGGTCATTCCCCTCTTGATCGCCGCCGGCGCCTTGGTCGGGGCCGGAAAAATGAGCGTGGCCACGGCCATCGTGATACCCGTCGCGGCGTCGCTGCTGCCCGACCTGGCCTGGTACTACGTGGGACGGATCAAGGGTGGAAAAGTACTGGGGATCCTCTGCCGGGTATCCCTTGAACCGGAATCTTGCGTGAGGAGCGCAGAAAACCTCTTCCATCAGCACGGAGCCCGTTCGCTGCTGGTGGCGAAGTTCATTCCCGGCTTCAGCACCGTCGTTCGCCCCTTGGCCGGGATCGTGGGGATGAGCGCAGGCACCTTCCTCTTCTATGACACGGTCGGCGCCGTGGTCTGGGCTGGTGTGAGCGCGGGAATCGGCGCGCTCTTCAGCAATCAGTTGGAACAGCTCGCCGGTCTCTTCGATCAAGCGGGCGGGGTGCTCTTGGCCACCGCCTTCCTCGGTCTTGCGGGATTCGTCGGGTACAAGTTCCATCACCGGCGGAAATTCATGCGTGGCCTCCGGATGTCGAAAATCTCCGTCGATGAGCTCAAACAGCGGCTGGACGCAGGAGAGCCGATCGCGGTCGTCGACGTCCGGCATCAATTGTCCCTTGAAATGGACCCGGAAACCATTCCCGGCGCACTCAACCTCCTTCTGGAGGAAGTCGATCGCCGTCACCATGAGATTCCGCGCGACCGGGACATCGTGTTGTATTGCACCTGCCCGAACGAAGTATCCAGCGCTCGCACCGCGCTGCTGCTGAAAAGGAAGGGCATTCATCGAGTTCGCCCGCTCGAAGGCGGCCTCGACGCCTGGCGCGAGCGGAAATTTCTGGTCGAACGGTGGATGAGTGGGAAGCATGGAACCGATCCTCATTGACAGCCTGAATCATGCGGACCTATAGTGAATTGGCTGATCGTCCTCTGAAAGGGCTCCTTTGATGGCTGTTGTGAAAGTGAAATCTCACTACCAGGTGACGCTCCCGCCGCAAATTCGTGCCAAGGCTGGCGTGGCTGTGGGAGATCTCTTTGAGGCGAAGGTCGAAGGGAGAACGATTACCTTGATCCCGAAGCGTCTGATCGATCGTGAGCTGACGTTGGCTCTCAACGAGGTCAAACGCAGTCGTGTCAAGGGGCCCTTTCCTACCTCCCAGGCGACGATTCGTGCTCTCCGCCGCCGGACTGCATGACGGCGTCCTTCACGCCCGATTTCGTAAACAGTATCAGAAACTTCCAGAAGAGCGTAAAGCCAAGTTCGACAAGCAACTGGCCTTCCTCCTCTCCACCCTCCGACACCCGTCGCTGCGGGCCAAGAAGTATGATGAGGTGAATGATATCTGGCAGGCACGGGTGGACGACAACTATCGGTTTTATTTTCAGATTGACGGCGACACGTACATACTCTTGTCGATCATTCCTCATCCCAAGTAATTGATGGTCTGCTTTTTGCCGCCCGGATTGGCTCCGTCCTTGGCATCCCCTTGATCCGTGCGGTAAGATGAGCATCTAAAGAAGCACGTCTCTCGTGAAACGTGAAGTGTATCTCGCGTGCAATGAGGTCGCTTGCGCTTCACGAACGACGATTGACGAACGACCAACTGAAAGGGGGGCGACCGGTTTCGACGGGGATACTGACGCCATCGGTGCATGTCGAGCTCTCGGGGACTCGTACAACTCCGGGAAAATGCAACTGCCAATCAAGAACTGGCACTCGCGGCTTAAGCCGTGACGTCTCTCCACCTGAGGCCCGCGGGGGTGGACGGGGCGCGATGCAGCGGGCTGGTCCAAGGCCGGTGCTCAGCGGCTGAGGACGAGAACTTTCTGGGCTAGCGGCCATTCTAAGCCAGCCGATGGGCGTGGGTGGTTGCGAAACTCAAACTATCGGCTACACATGTAGATCCGGTGTGCCGACGATCTTCGGACAGGGGTTCAACTCCCCTCGCCTCCACCAAACCGCACTTCGTGCGTTCCGGCGGCTCTTCATTGCTTTATCGTGATGGGCGCGGGCGGATAAACACCTTTAATATCCGCTTCTCATCTTGTATACCGGCGCCTATCTATTGTCTTATCGTGATGAACGGCGCCGGATAAAACCCCAAGGTGATTGTTCTTTGTGTGCGTGCCGCCCGCTCTTCATCGTCTTATTCGTGATTGAGGCGGGCGGATAAACACCTTTGGACGGACCACTGGTGGACCCAGGTCGAAGCGGTCGGTCAAATAGATTGGGAGCGCAAGGCAACAACTGGCATGACGTTGGAGTTTGAGACAGGCTATCGGTTCACGAAGGATTGGGGAGTCTGGCTCAGGCCTGAGGTCGGGCTCTGGGGACAGAGCCTTCCTGGCGCCTATGATTTGGAATATCGAAGTCGGCATCCGGCGCATGTTCGCATGGTTCTGAGGCCGTTCACGACATCGAAACCGGGGGTCAAGGACTCTTCAATTACGGCTCGTTTACGTATCGAATGGCCGTTCCGGACAAATACTCGGTGAATCTCGTCTCATCGGTTGGGCTTTGCGCGAAGCTCCAGCGGTCATAATAGAAAGGCCACCATCCTCCGCTACTTCCTCCCGCTGGTCCCATGGTGGATTGGGGAGCCGATCCCGTCCCGACGCTTTCCAACACGTCCGATTTCCCCATGATCACCGCGTCCGCTCCGAGCGTAGCCGCACGGGCCAGAATCTTTTCTCTCATCTCGTCTTCATCCGCGCTCTGACTCGTCGCAATGATTCGGGCCAACTTCACGTGAGGAGTCTCCGGCTCGGATTCCAGCCACTGCAATGGCTCATGATTCTTCTTCGGAGGGTACACTTCGTGGGTCAATGGCTCGACACGCACCGACACGCAGGCAGTCAATGAGGAGAGAAGAAACAGGATCGCCCCGTACAGGACAAGACGGCGTTGAATGTTCATGCTGGGCCACACATTGCCAAACTCAGCTACGGTAGTTGTACTACGTGGTCCGTCCCTCTTGGTACCTCCCTGTAGGCACTCCCCTACAAATTTGGTTAAAAGGCGTTCATTTTCGCAGGGATTCGCTCTCGGGCCTAGATTTATTGTCGGTCCTTTCGGTACCCTGAAGGAGTCAGACTTGTTCCGGCTGATCGGCCGGAAAAAAGAACGACCCGGATCACACGATGAGAATAACGGCGGCCGTCATGCTGACGGCGGTGCTCTCAATCGCCTTAACGACGGCCGTGCCGGCACCGGCCAACGAACCTGTGACTCCAAAATCGGAAGGAGCTCAAGCGCCTCCTTCCGCGCCGGCACCTCCAAAACCTAAACCGCCGGAGGGCGAAGTCAAACAGCCTGCCGCGAAGCCGCCGGTTCCCACCGACACGAACGGCAAAGAAGCGACTCAGGCAAAGCCGGAAGCCGGTCCGGCGAAACCGGAATCCATACCGGCTCCTGCTCCGGCGCCTGCCCCAGCGCCAGCACCAGCCGCTCCGGCGCCGGCGAAACCGAAGGCTGCAGAAAGCGAGCCCAAGCCCCCGGTCAAATCCCCCCCTGCAGCTAACGGATCGACACCGTCTACCTCCAAACAGGTCCCTGCACCACCGCTCTCGGCTGAGATCGCGGGCAAAGACGGAGCGCCGATGGTCCTGATCGCTGCCGGCGAGTTCGCGATGGGCAGCGACAAGGGCGATGACGACGAACAACCGATCCACCGAGTCTTCATCGACAGCTTTTACATCGACAAGTTCGAGGTCACCAACGGGCGCTTCGCCAAGTTCGTCGAAGCCATTCAGATCGAACCGCCGTGGGGATTCAAGGACAAGGAGACGCCGGTCCTGCATATCGATCGACCGGTCCGGTGGGTCAACTGGATGGATGCGATGGGCTACTGTCTCTGGGCCGGCAAACGGTTGCCGACTGAAGCGGAATGGGAGAAGGCCGCCCGTGGGACCGACGGCCGAATGTACCCCTGGGGCAATGACGCGCCGACCCCGGCCCATGCCGTCTTCGGATTGAAGGAAGGGGCCGACACGGTCTCGGCGATCGGAAACAGGGACAAGGGAAAGAGCCCCTACGGGGTCCACGATATGGCGGGCAATCTCTACGAGTGGACGATCGATTGGTATGACGAGCAATTCTATTCCAAGAATCCCGCCATCAACCCGCGGGGTCCGGCAGAAGGTGCAGCGAAAGTGCAACGAGGAGGGTCGTACACCAATGCACCCTATCGCCTGCGCTCGACGTTCCGCACGAAGGGAGACCCGACGGAACACGACCCCAACGTCGGCTTCCGCTGCGCGCAAGACATTCCCGCCCAGCCCTAACCCGCTGCGACAAGCCTGGCCGTCAAGTCTATGGCCAAGAAGCTCTCCGCCGCTCCTCCCGCTTGGGTGCCCAGCATCGGGCCGAGCCGTCACGTTCTGTCCCCACCGCGGGGACGGCTGAAGTACAATGGAGTTTTGAGACGGCGCGCGACGATGCGCGGTCCGTTCAGGCCGCGCTTTCCGGCCAGGAGATACCCATGAAGCTCCATCGCGTCAAGGTCGGCTCTCGCTTGGACTTGAACACCTGTGATCCCGACGATACAGGACCCTACAGGAAGCATGACGACGACAAGGCCGCGGCCAAGGCGGAGACGCGACGGCTGATTCGAAAGCTCAGTCGGCTGCAGGAGCGGCTCTATGCCAATAGGAAGCGTGCTCTCTTGATCATCCTCCAGGGTATGGACACCAGCGGAAAGGACGGCACGATCCGGAGCGTGATGTCGGGCGTGAACCCGCAAGGCTGCAAGGTCGTGTCCTTCAAGTCCCCCTCTTCCAAAGAGCTCGCCCAGGACTTCCTTTGGCGCGTGCACCAGGAAGTGCCGGCGAAAGGCTACATTGGGATCTTCAACCGGTCTCATTACGAGGACGTCCTGATCACACGCGTGCACGGCCTGGTGTCTGAACGGGAGGTCAAGCGGCGGTTCACGCAGATTCAAGAGTTTGAAAATCTGCTGAGCGACAACGGCACGACCATCCTGAAATTGTTCCTCCACATTTCGAAGGACGAACAGAAAGAACGGCTGGAGGCGAGGATTCGAAACCCGGAGAAGCGGTGGAAGTGGGACTCGGGCGACATCGAGGAGCGGAAACTCTGGAGCGACTACATGAAAGCGTTCGAGGACGTGATGTCCGCCACGAGCACGGACAGCGCGCCCTGGTACATCGTGCCGGCGAACCGGAAATGGTACCGGAATCTGGTGGTTGCCGACCGCGTCGTCCGGGCAGTGGAAGACATGAAGCTCGGGACTCCGCCGGCCGCAACTGATGTGGACTGGGACCGGTTGAAGATCGGCTAGCACGGCCGTACGTGATCCCGAGAGATGCTTTTCCATCCTCACGGGGGTAGACTCATGAACCAGGTCTGCGTATCCGGTCCACAAGGAGGTCGCATGCGTCTGGTCGTCACCGTGCTCGTCTCCGCAATGGTTGCCGCCTGCTTGTCGGTGAAACCGGCTTCGGCCGGGGATTTCGAAGGCGTCCTTCACATGACCACGACGCATGGCGATGAACAGCCGGCGAAGATGGACTGGATGATCAAGGGTGACAAGGCTCGGATCGAACGCACTCGAGCTGACGGCAGGATGCATGTCATGATTCTCGACTCCAAGGCCAAGACGATGCTCATCCTGTTTCCGGAACGGCAAGCCTATACGGAGATCAGTCTCGGCGGGGAGCATAGCGAACGCATCAGCAAGGCCATGGAGGACTACGAGGTGGAGCGCACGGGGAAGACCGACAAGGTCGCCGGTCGCTCCTGCGAAATCTGGCGCGTGAAGGAGAAGGACGAGGACAAGGAGAAGCACGAAATCTGTGTCGCGAAGGGGTTTGGACGGACGGCAAGCTTCTGGATGGAGCCCATGAAGAAGCAACCGCCCTGGGTCACGCGGCTCATCAACGAGGGGGGATTCGGGCTGCGCTCGATCCGATACGACAGCACCGGAGCGGTGGCCACCCGTACGGAAGTGACCGGCATCGAAGCGAAGTCGATGGACGTCGCGCTGTTCGCCGCGCCCGCCGGATATCAGAAGATGGACCGTGGCGCCATGATGGGGGCCATGGGAGGCGAAGATGTTCAGAAGCGCATGGAGGAGATGAAAAAGCGCAGAGCGGGAACAGACGGAGCCTCGACCGGAGGAACCAGGCCCGACATGTCCGAGATGATGAAGCAATTCCGCGAACGGATGAAGAAACAGCAACAGGAAGGCGGTCAATAGAGTGCGCGTCTCCACGAGAAAGGACCCGACCATGAAAACCGCCACGATCGCGATGTGGGTCATGCTCTGGTGCGGACAGGCGGTGCCATCGTTCGCCGCGCCGTTTGAAGGCGTCATCACGCTCAAGGAAACCTCCGGCGATGAGACGGAGACCAGGACGTTTTATTTCAAGGGAGAGAAAATGCGGATCGACGACGGCGACGCGGGGTTCAGCGTCTGGGATGCCAAGAAGAAGGACGGCTTCTTCGTCGATCGTGACGACCAGACGTACACGATCGTGACCTGGTCGGATTTGGGTGTCGCGGATGCCAAATCGGTCCTGGACGACATGACCGTCACCAAAACTGGAAAGAATGGGAAGATTGCAGGCTACTCCTGTGAGGGCTATGTCGCCAAAGACAAGTCGGACGGCAGCATGAGCGAGCTGTGCATCGCTAAGGGGCTCAGCAATGCGGCCCTGTACGGGGTCCTTGCCGACGATGCTTCGACCCGCGGCGGATATCCGTCCTGGTTTCGCGATCTCCTCAAAGATGGGGGATTCCCGCTCCGGCAGATCGACTACGACGAGACGGGCAAAGAGGAATCTCGATCCGAGGTGACGAAAATCGATGCGAAGCGGCTGGACGACGGGCTGTTTCACCCTCCGGCCGGTTTCAAAAGGTTGGAGCTTCGGAAATGAACAGGTCCTGGAAACAATGGCATGCCTTATGCCTTGAGCACGAGACTCAAAAAAGTGGAATGGGTCATTGACATCGTTTTCTAATGGGCGTAGGAAAAAATCGCGGCCCGAACGCTTACGAAGGTCGAGAGATCGAACAGACCGCGCGGCTGTTACCCAGGTCTCTCGTGGACCTCACAAGAGAGGAGGGTGGATATGGACGACGCGACTCCACCTGGCCCGTCAGGCCCGCCAATGCAAGGGCGGGCTTCTCGTCGGTCGTGTTAGTCGGTTCTCCGCTGGCTGTGCCGTATGGGCACCAAAGACCAACCGGGTGTGAGCCTGACTCATTCCGGAGAGCCGATCGAAACACGAGGAACCCAAGCGCCTGGGATTGACACAGTCTCCCCCGACTGGAAGTTTGCATCACCTAACATCGCGCGGGTCGTGCGGGCCGCAAGAAAACAAGACCAATAGCCTATAAAATAACCGGCGCCCTAAGCGCCGACCACGGGCGACCACCTCCCACCAGCGGATGAGGTCGCCCGTGCCGTCTCTGCAGCACCCCCTGCTTTCGGTGCGGCGTTGAGCATTGGTCCATCTCACAGCGTCCTCGCTCGTTTCGTCAAGCCGCTCGGATTACGGCTTGGGGGAAGATCGATCTGTTTTCCACCACCAGTAGAGCGGGATCCCGCTCAAAATGGTCGCGGCGCCGAAGAGCGATTCGGCCGGACGCTGGAGCAGGCTGTAGCCGACGAGGAATAAGGCTCCGGCCACGAGCGCAGCAGGCAACAGAGGATACCAGGGAGCGCGGTAGGCATCGGACACGGCCGAACTACGTGATCGCAGGCGGAAGACGGACGAGAGCGTCAGGGCGAGGAACAAGGACAGCACGAGGCCGCTGTAGACGAGCAACTGCTCGAACGTCCCACTGAGGATCAGCAGCGACGCCCAGAGGCTCTGGGTGACGATCGCACGGGCCGGTGCGCCGGTTGTCGGGCGCAGCGCGGCGAGCCATGGGCTGACGATCCCGTCGCGCGCCATGGCCCAGTACACACGGGGGCCGGCCCAGGTCATGGCGCTCACAGCTCCCGCAATGGACAGGCAGAGGATGCCGGAAACGAGTCGTCCGCCTCCCGGCCCCCACAAGGCGGCCGCCGCTTTCTCCGCCACCGGTACGATCGGCTCCCGGGCGAGCTCGGGAATCGACAAGGCCGACAGATAGACGAGATTCAGGAGCAGATAGACGGCGGCGACGAACGCCGTGCCTCCGATCATGATGCGCGGCAGGGTGCGCCGCGGGTCGGCAATGTCGCTTGCAATATAGCCCGCCACGTTCCATCCCATATAGCAGTAGGTGACGATCACCAATGACACGGCCGCCGCGCCGAGAGAGGGCTGCGCGTGCACCGGTCGTTCGGTCAGATGGCCCCACTCCCCTGCCGCCCAGAGACCGCCCAGGATCAGACCGCCGATGGCGACCACCTTGGTCGTGGTGAGCAGCAGTTGCATGCGCCCTCCCGTGCCCACCCCACGGCAATGGACCAAGGTGACCGTCCACAGTAGGGAGAGCGAGAGACCTCGCCCCAGCCAGCCGGTGTCGTCGGCGATGGGGATGACCTGTAGCGCATAGGACGCGAAGCTGATCGACGAGGCCGCCACGGCCGCGCCGAACCCGATGGTGAAGGACGCCCATCCGCTGAGAAAGGCCGCGACCGGTCCGTACGCCTGTCTCAGATACACATAATCGCCACCCGCGTGCGGCAGGAGCGAGCCGAGCTCTCCGTACACCGTGGCGCCGCCGACCGCGAACAGCGCCCCGATGAGCCACAGCAAGAGGATGAGCAGCGGATCGCCCAGATCCCGCGCCATGATGCCGGTCGTCGTAAAGATGCCGCCGCCGATCATATTGCTGACCAGCACGCAGGCGGCGGTGAACCAGCCGATGGTCGTTCGAGAACGGTCGGAGGGACGGCTCGAAGGCGGTGAGAGACTCATGGGCCCGTCAGTGTAGTCCGGCGGCCTTGAGATTTCGAGCTGTTCCCGCTTTTCTTTCTCGGCCGGCTCACATACCATAGGTCCCATGGCGGAGAGAAAAGGAAAAAAGGGCTCCGGCTCCGTTGCCGTCAAACGACGGAAACGACCGGTCGGCGCATCGATCGGGCTGGCCGCGGCTGAATTGCAGGCCGCCGCGCCTCCTGGGGAGGTCGCGCAGCTGCATCGGACGATCGAGGAAGACGGCGGGAAGGTGCTGGCGGTGTATCGGGAGCCCTACGGAGGCCGCTGGCTGGTGCTGGCGGCGCTGCCGATCGACCTCGTCGAGCCGACGCCGTATCAGCGCAACCTCTCCGATACCCACGTGAGAAAGCTCGAGGCCGTCATCGGCAAGATCGGCCGTTTCCTCGATCCGATCATCGCGGTGCGGATGCCGAAGCCGGATGAGGTCGCGAAATACTGGACGCCGAACGGCAACCATCGGCTGTCCGCCATGCGGACGCTCGGCGCCAAGAGCATCGTCGCCATCGTAGTCCCTGAGTCGACTGCGGCCTATCAAATCCTGGCATTGAATACGGAAAAGGCCCACAACCTCCGTGAGAAAGCCTTGGAAGTCATCCGCATGTACAAAGAACTCGCGCAGCTCGATGACGCCGCCGAAGACGCCTACGCTTTGGAATTCGAGGAACCGTCGCTGATCACGCTGGGACTCTGCTATGAGGACCGGCCGCGATTCAGCGGCGGGGCCTACCATCCCGTCCTGAAGCGCGTCGAGCAGTTCTTGCACATGCCTATGCAGGCGGGACTCGACCGACGGCGGGGTATGGCCAAGGTACTGCTGGCGTTGGACGACGAAATCGTCAAGCAGGTCGAGGCTCTCAAGGCGCGAGGTCTCACCAGCCCCTACTTGAAGAGTTTCCTCGTGGCACGTGTGAATCCGGTGCGGTTCAGGCCCAAGGATGCCGCGCCCCTGTCCTTTGATGAGGCGCTCGACCGAATGGCCAAGGCCGCGGCGAAGTTCGACCCGGACAAGGTCAAGCCGAACGATCTGGCTCGATCCGGTGGCGCTCCGGACGAGGGTGAATAGCGCCCGGCCTCGACCGGCCATCTGGTTTCACGTCCAAAAAGAGGTTTAGAATACGTTTCATTCATAGCCGCGCTCCTCATTTTCGTAAAGGAGGATGCCATGCTCGTACACGATATCATGTCCACGGGTTTCGTATCGGCGTATCCGACCGATACGGTTCGCTCCGTCGTGATCAAAATGTTAAGCCGGCACTGTGGCGCCGTTCCGGTCGTCGAAGGCGACAACAGCCTTGTGGGGATCGTGACGGTGCGCGACATCCTGCTTCCGCTCTATCCGAACTATGGGGACTATATCCACGACAATGTTCACAGCCGGGACTTTCTCGCAATGGAGGAGGGCTATCCGGAGATCATGGCGAAAAAAGTCGAAGAGGTGATGAGCAGGAACCCGCTGACCCTTCGCTCAAGCGCTCCGATCCTCGAAGCCGCTTCATACATGGGCCTCAAGAACTTCAGGCGGATTCCTGTCGTCGATCAGGGTCGGCTCGTGGGCATGGTCAGCATCGGGGACATCAATCGAGGGCTGTTCTTCGCGCAGCAGGCTGCGTGACGGGTGTGGTTGCGCTCGAAGAAGACGCCTCTTTAAAATAAAGTGTTTGAAGGAGGATCCTTATGGGTCTGGCCGACAACAAGTGCGTGCCTTGTCGGGGCGGGGTGCCCCCGCTGCCGAACGAGCGGGCGCAGGCGCTGCTCAAGGAACTCGGCCGCGGTTGGGGAATCAACCAGCAGGGCCATCTCGAGCGGCTTTACACCTTCGCCGATTTCGCCCAGGCGTTGGCTTTCGTCAACAAAGTGGGGGCCGTGGCGGAAGCGGAAGGCCATCATCCGGATCTCCATTTAGCATGGGGCAAGTGCAAGGTGGAAATCTGGACGCACAAGATCAATGGGTTGACGGAGAGCGATTTTTATCTGGCGGCGAAGGCTGATCGTGAATTCGGCCTGTTGAAGCCGTCCGCGAACTAGCGTCGGTCCGGAGGCGTCCTCATGGCGAGCGAGGCGACGGATGAGCGATAAGGCGGAGGTGGCCCTTGTCAACATGCCGTTCAGCTACTCGAAGTACCCCTCGATTCAGCTCGGCACCCTTTCGGCTCTCCTCAAATCTCAAGGCATTCCCGTCGATTGTCACCACCTCAACGTCCGCTTCGCCCACAAGATCGGGGCGCCGTTGTATGAACTGATCTGTGAGAAGCGCGCGCTGTTCGGGGAGTGGATCTTTTCGTACCTCTTGTTTCGCGACAATCCCAAGCGCGCCGAATATCCGCGGGTCTTCAAACCGGTCTTCGAGCAACTTGCCCAGGAGAGCGGGCGTTCACTTGATTACTTCGAAGACATGGCCGTCCGCACGGCCCCTCAGTTCCTGACCCAGGCGCTCACCTCGATCGATTGGGGGCAATACCGTCTCGTGGGCTTCACCTCGACCTTCGACCAAAACGTGGCCAGCCTGACCATGGCGAAGCTGATCAAGGACCTGTACCCGTCGGTCACGATCGTCTTCGGCGGCGCGAACTACGACGGCGACATGGGTCTCGAATACTTCAGGGCGTTTCCATTCATCGACCACGTGGTCGTCGGCGAAGGAGAGGAGAGTTTTCCCCGCCTGGTCCGCAAGGTGCTGGGCCGTCATGCATCGGGATATCCCAACGGCATCGCGTACCGTGAGGGACACGACATCCGGCTGACCCCCAATGCCTCGCTCTTTTCTGATTTCGCCAAGACGGGTCCTCCTGATTACGACGATTACTACCGCCTGCTGGCCGAATTGGGGGAATCGTCCCAGGGTTTGGACCGCATCCTCCTGTATGAGGGCTCGCGGGGGTGCTGGTGGGGTGAGAAACACCACTGTACGTTCTGCGGGCTGAACGCGCAAAGCATGAAATTCCGCGCCAAATCTTCGGAGCAGGTGGCGCGGGAAATGACCTACCTCTCGCATCGATACGACACGGCCAGGTTCAGGCTGGTCGACAACATCATCGACATGAAATATGTCGAGGATCTCTTCGGAAAATTCGCGGCGGCCCACTGCGACCTCGACGTGTTCATCGAAACCAAGAGCAATCTCCACAAGAGTCAAATCCGCACGCTCGCGGTCGGCGGAGTAAAGTGCATGCAACCGGGCCTGGAGTCCCTAAGCCTCAACCAGCTGAGGGCGATGGACAAGGGCGTGACCCCGATGCAGAACATCCTGTGCCTGAAATGGAGTTTCTATTATCGGGTGGCCGTGTCCTGGAACATTCTCCTGGGATTTCCGGGCGAGACCAACGAGGACTATCGCCGTCAGATCGACGTGATCCCGTCGTTGCTGCATCTCCAGCCGCCGGAGTCCACGGGAAAGTTCTGGCTGGAGCGGTTCAGTCCCTATTACATGAGGCCGCAGGAATACGGCGTGCGGATCACGGGTCCCGGCGCGGCGTACGAATATATATACGACTCGCGTCAGGTCGACCTGAAGAAGATCGCATACGATTTCGAGTATGAGTTGGACGACTGGCCGGTCGATCCGCATGTGTATCAGGAGCTGGTTTCGGAGATCGAGGGCTGGCGCCGTCTGCATATGTCGAACGACCGGCCGTTCCTGTACTATTCCAAGGCGCTGAATTACGTGACAGTGTATGACGGACGAACACCCGGCTCCCCCATCCGCAGGCGGTACGACGGTCTGGCGGCGCAGGTGATCGAAATTTGCAATGAGGCGGCGAAAGGCCCCGAACAGATTCAGGCGGCGCTCGCCCGCGAAGCGGGTGATGAACCGTTGGCGCCGGTGCTGGCTGACCTGACCGCCCGGCGCATCCTCTACGAAGAGCGAGGGAAGTACTTCACGTTGGCCATCCCAGAACATCCCTACCTGTGAGGGACTGACTCCGGCGTGGGCCGGTGGCTGTCCCGGTTACATCGAGAGCTTCTCGGCGACGTTCCGCATCTGCACACCGTGAACCAACGAGGCTCCTCCACGGATCGCGCACGCGACGTGCACGGCTTCGGTCATTTCCTCGATGTTTGATCCTTTCTCAAGGGAAGCCTGGGTATAGGCGTCGATGCAGTACGGGCACTGCACGGTGTGGGCGACGGCGAGCGCGATCAAGGCCTTTTCGCGCTCCGTCAACGCTCCTTCGGCAAAGCACGCGCTGTAGTACGCCATGAATTTTTCCCAGAGGGCCTTGTTGTCTTTTCCCATATCGGAAAATTTTCCAAGGTCATGCGGATGGTAATAGGTGTCCATGAGAACTCCCTGATTTGGAAGGTTACGGTTGAGGCTGAGGCTGAGAAAAGGGTCAGAGGTTCCCGACCTCAATGTCACGCGTTGCTGGGCGGACCCGCGTCGGCCTGGGCGAGGATTTGAGAAAAGCAGCGTCCGACGATACCGGTCACTTTTCCCAGAAGATCCGTGACTTCCTGCCATTCGTTGGGGAGCAAGTCTTGTTTGAGCTGGGGGTGAATCGCCCATTGAGCATCGACCTGGGACCCCGTGCGGCTGACCTGAACCCGAAGCAGTTCGATTTCCGTGGCGGACGATTCGGCTTCGTCCGGCTGGGGTGGATTGCCGTTCGGTTGTCCTGAGGGAGGCACTGACCTGGCCATACGTCGCACTCCTTTTCTTCCGCGGACTTCTCAGGATCATACTCCATCGACCTTGCCGCTGTATATGATAGTCGGGCGCCGTATCTTGAGGAGGTCGCCGTCGGGTCGTGTTTCGGTCAGGGACGAGGCCGCGCTCCTTGTCGGAGGACCTCCAGCATGGCCTCATGGATCAGCCCGTTGCTGGCGACCAGCTCTTTCCCGTAAATCGAGTGGGCGCCGCCGGCAAAATCCGTGACGGTTCCTCCCGCTTCCGTGAGAACGACGACTCCCGCCGCCATGTCCCAGGGGTTCAATCGGACTTCCCAGAATCCGTCGAATCGTCCGGACGCCACGTAGCAGAGATCCAGGGCCGCGCTGCCCGTTCGACGCAGCCCCTGCGCCTTGAGCGCGAAGCGGGCGAAATGATCCAGATTGTTGTTGGCGGTTTCTCGGATATCATACGCGAATCCCGTGACCAAGAGCGCCCGATCCAGGTGATTGACGCGCGAGACGGCAAGGGTGGTTCCGTTGAGATGCGCCCCGGCGCCGGCTTGGGCCGTGAACAATTCGTTTCTGGTCGGATCGAAGACGACGCCGATCAGGCCGGTGCCGTCGCGCTCCACACCGATCGAGACGCTGTAGAATGGGAACCCGTGGGCAAAGTTGGTCGTTCCATCGAGCGGATCGACAATCCATTGATAACGGGAAGGGGCTTGGACGGTCGGTCCCTGTTCCTCGGCAAGAATCCGATGTGAAGGGAACCGTCGGCGTATCAGTTCGACGATGCATCGCTCGGCCGCACGGTCGGCGTCCGTGACGAGGTCGATGGGATTCTTATGTTCGATGCGGAAGCCGGCCTTGGCATAGTCCAGGAGCAGGCACCCGGCCTGCCTGGCGGCCTCGACCGCCACCGTCATCAATTGGTCGGGGGGAATGTCTTCTGAGTCTGCCGGACGCATGGATGTCGCATGATAGCATGGCGGTTCTTGAATGGTCCGTGTCCGTGGGTCATGCGCGGCCCGACACGAACTTAAACGACTCCGCTCGTGGTTCCATCGTGCGGCAGGCCCCGATTCGCATTCGTTCTATTGACTTGATTCATAAGCAAGACTATAAAGCAGAGACGACGATCAAGGTTTCGTGAACAAATGTGCGGAGAGATGCGTTCGTGCTGAGCAGTGAAACATGATTCGATAGGAACCATTATCAGGAAATCAACGACAGCACCACCGCCTGAACCGGGACGTCGCAACCCTGGATCAGTTTTGCGACTCGGCCGAAGCGCTCGATCGCGAAGATGCCGACAACGATCCCGCCGATTGTTTTCACTCAACCGATTGCTGAAGCCGCTGGCAGTTGCCGACCGTCCGAGGCGTCGAGAGCTCATCCTGCTCGGAATGGCGTCGGGGCCGCAGCGCGATGGGAGAATTTCCGCGAGTCGGTGCGAGCGGAACGCGCCGCTCACATCGAGGGCGACATCGGACAATAGTAAGAGAAAGGCCGCGCCTATACCCGGGTCTGACGGACTGACGGACGAAGGGAGGTGAGAGTCTTGGCGACGAAGAAAGCAGCGAAGAAGAAAAAGAAGTAAGTCCCGCCTTGATTCCAGCGTCGGGAACGAGGCCACTCGTTCCCGACGTTGACCGACGACCCCACCGCTTCATCGGTATCTCGACGCAGACCAATCGACCGCCCCCGAGGGGGGCGGGACAGTCTCGATGTGGCTTCTTGCAAGGGTGTTTAGGAAGCGGCTTGGAGCGCCACAGGCGCGGTCGGCCGCGAGGAGGACACGGCGGAAAGAAGCTCGGGAACCGTCACGCCATGGTCGGCGTTGAGGAGCACCCAACAGTCCGGATGATCCAGAATCTGCTTCACGAGTTTTGTGTGCAGGGCATGTCCTGAGCGGTCGGCAATCAGATGACCGATGAACGGAACTCCCAGGAGCGCAAAGTCGCCGATCAGGTCCAGCACCTTGTGCCGGACGAACTCGTCGGCAAAACGGAGGCCGGATTCATTCAAGACTCCGTCCTTCGACAACACAACCGTATTGTCCAGGTTGCCGCCGCGCCCAAGCCCGCGCGCCCATAGGGCCTCGACTTCCTCCAAGAATCCGAACGTCCGGGCATCGGCAATCTCCGACTCGAATGCGTCCGCCGAGTATTCATGGGTGTACGTCTGCGTCTGAATCAGAGGATGGTTGTATTGAATAGAATAGGTGATTCTCGGCGTCGACGACGGCTCAATACGAATCCGGCGTGACCCGTCCACCACTTCAAGAGGTCTTGTCATCTTCAGATACGGTTGGCGCTTGGCTTGGGAAACCAAGCCGGCCGAACGGATCAAACGCACGAACTGTGCGGAGCTGCCATCCATGACCGGCGCTTCCCCCGCATCGACGTCGACGAACACATTGTCGACGTTCAATCCGGCCAGTGCCGCCAAGACATGCTCGATCGTCTTGACCTGAAATCCATTGCCGCTGATCGCCGTGCAAAGCTCGGTCGGCACCAAATGCTTGACGGTCGCCGCGAGAGAGGCTCCCGCATGTCCATTTCGATTGACAAAGACGACGCCGCTATCAGGAGGAGCCGGCCTCATGGTCAAGGTCACGGGTTGGCCTGAATGAAGACCAACACCTGTGCAGGTTATCGTATTGGCTAAGGTCTGTTGCAGTCTCACCTGGCACCTCCGATCTGCAGGTGGAGACAGCAACTCACATGCCAATAGAAATTCTGGCAGGAATGTATCGTAAGATATTGTTATATAATGTATTTATTCATTCTATCTGATTCAGATTCATTGTTGTAAAAACCTGACACCTGTGACTTTTGAGAAGGAGTGCCATCGGCTTTTCCCTCCAACTACCCCCGCGATAAAAAAGCGGCGATCATCTCGTCACCAGCACCGACGCGGAGGATCGTTGCGCGACTCGGGTCGATACGCTGCCCAGCACGAACCTGGCGATCGCTCCCAGACCCTGCGCTCCCATGACGATCAAGTCCGCTCGGCGCTCCGTGGCCACCTTCACGATCTCATCAGCCGGCCTGCCCAACCGGCAGACGGCGTCAGCGGCGAAGCCCGCGTCGGCCAGCTTGCGTCGATACTCTTCAGCGAGGCGACTCCCCGCTTCCTTCAGTTCCGGATACTTGAGAAATGGCATCACATGAACCACCGTCACGTGGATCGGTTCCCGGGCATCCCTCGTGGAGACGGTAGGGCGGAATTTCGTCAGGAGCCATTTCATCGCCTGCCGTGAAGACGGCGATCCGTCGGCCGCCAGGACGATCCGGCGCACCGACTTGACGTGCGTCTTGGCGATCAGCACGGGGCAGGACGCATGATGCAGCACATTGGTCGAGATACTGCCGAGCATCAGGCGGTCGAGTGCATCGAGTCCCTGGCTGCCGACGATGATCATGCCGTGGGTGCTCTGGGCTTGCTTGAGAATCGTCGGCGCGACGCCCCCGCGCAATTCCTTCGCCTTCCCGTTGAGGCGAAGAACGCGCATCTGCCGGCGCGCCCCGGCGAGGGTCTCGGCCGACCGCCGCTCCATCCGCCTGATTTCCTGCTGGATGAACCGCTCGTTCCCGGCCACCATGGACTGCGAGACAAACGGGGCTCGCAGGGCGGCGATATCCAGAACATGCAAGGCCGTTATCCGAGGCTTGTCTTTCAGCGGCAGCGCCGCCGCCCAACTCAAAGCCTGCCGGCCATACTGTGATCCATCCATGGCGACTAGAACGTTCATCTTCTCGTCCTTTCGTGTGAGCGGCGTCGTTCAGGTAACCGACGGCCTCGACTTGTTGACGGAGCGGCTCTGTGAACACTCGACCTGTGCCAGGCGACAGAGAGCCGGCTCCATGCCCGGTCGCCCATTCCGACAATGGTGCGGAAGGTCCTCATCTACCTGGACTCTCTTGAAGGGGCCCCGGATTTCTCAAGTACACAGACCAATAGACCAACGCGACGAGGATGGTCCCACCCAGCAGATTTCCGATCGTCACGAGCAGCAGATTGCTGAGGGCGCCGGCCAGCGAAACTGGCGCGGCGCCGGCTGATGTCAGAATGATTCCGATGGGGAGAAAGTACATGTTGGCGACGGAATGTTCGAACCCGCAGGCCACGAAGGCGCTGATCGGGAATATGATCGCCAGAATCTTATCGGCGACACCGCGCGCACCCATGCACAACCACAGGGCGAGGCACACGAGTACGTTGCAGAGCATACCTCTGGTAAGGGCCGATAGCGGATCGAGCGACACCTTGGCTCGCGCGATCCGCACCATCGTGTCTCCGACTGCGCCGTCATTCAGACTGTGTACGTTGGCCATCCAGATCAAAATCGCCGTTCCGACTGCTCCGACCAAGTTGCCGAGATAGACCCACACCCAGTTCCGAAGGACTTGCAGAGCGGTCACGCGGCCGGACGCCCAAGCCATCGCGATCAGATTGTTGCCGGTGAAGAGTTCCGCCCCGCCGACCACCACAAGAATGAGCCCTAAGCTGAATGTTACGCCACCCGCCAAGCGCACAAGTCCGATGGTCGTCGGTGGATCGGCGGGTCCCGTCGTGATGGTCACGGTGTAAAAGAGTGCTCCTAAGGCGATGAATGCTCCCGCCAATAGCGCCAAGGCAAACATCGTGGGAACAGGGAGGGTCGCTTTGGTCACACCGCCGTCGCGCACCCGCATGGCAATCTGCGCGGGGGCATAGGCGTCGAGCGGTAATGCGGAAGATGTCTCGATGGGATCCATGTGCGCCTAAAGAATGAGTTGCCTGCGAATCTGTCGGAGTTCCACTTCATCTTCTCGATCGAGGGCGTCCCGGTCGATCGGCTCCACCCGGACGGCCGACACCTTGTATTCCGGGCACTTTGAGCTGTCGTCGGCGCTCGATGAGAGCAATTCGTTCACTGTCGAAGCCGGGAAATGAAAGCTGGTGAAGAGATGTCGGGGAAGCACACGCTCACTTCTCACGACCGGAAGGATCGCCGTACCTCTGGCGCTCACCAAACGGACGATCGCGCCTTCAATCAGATGCAGCCGGTCGATATCGAGCGGGTGCATCTCCAGCACGTCCGTGTCCACTAAGGCCAGGATGTCCGTCCGCCTTGTTTGAGCTCCGCAATTATAGTGCTGCAGGATCCGCCCCGTCGTGAGGACAAACGGATACTCTTCGCTCGCCGCTTCGCCCGGCGGCAGATAGTCCACCGAGATGAAGCGCGCCTTGCCCTTGGGAAAGCTCTCCTGGTGCATCATCGGCGTCCCCGGATGCGTTCCGTCGGGAACCGGCCACTGCAGACCGGCATGATCCTCCAGTCGGTCGTACGAGACGCCGGCGAACATGGGGGTCAGTTGTGCGATCTCGTCCATGATCTCCGATGGGTGGGTGTAGGTCATCGGATAACCCATCCGACGGGACACCTCGCAGACGACGCGCCAGTCCGGGAGAATGCCTTGTGGTGGGTCCACTGCTTTTCGGATGCGCTGAATCCGCCGTTCCAGGTTGGTGAAGGTGCCGTCCTTCTCCAAGAAGGAGGCGCCGGGGAGGATCAGGTGAGCGAACTTGGCGGTCTCACTAAAAAAAAGGTCTTGTACCACAAGAAACTCCAGGCGCTTGAGCGCCGCATGGACTTTCTTGAGATTTGGATCGGTTTGTGCGACGTCGTAGCCGATGATCCAGAGGGCTCGCAGGCGGCCGTCGACCGCGGCATCCCACATCTCGGGGGTTTTCATCCCACGCATTCCCGGCAGAGGGCGGCCTGTGATCCGTTGATGCCGCATCGAGAGTTCGGGATCGTCTAAAGATTGATAGCCGGCAAAATAGGTCGGGAGACAGCCGACGTCCGAGGCGCCCTGCACGTTGTTCTGGCCGCGCAACGGATTGATGCCGGTGCCCGGCCTGCCGATATTTCCGGTAGCCAACGCCAGATTCACCAGCGCGATGACTCCGTGACTGCCCCAACGATGCTCGGTCACGCCGAGCCCGTGCGCGCAAAAGGACGCGCCGCTTGACGCGTATCGGCGAGCCGCCTCTCGTATGAGAGAAGCCGGGATACCGGTGATCCGCTCGGTTTTCTCGGGCGTGCAATCCGCGACCGCCCGCTTCCATTCGTTCAGACCTTCGGTTCTGGCGCGGGTGAATTCCTCATCAAGGAGGCCTTCGTGAGCGATCACGTGGCCCATCCCGTTCAGCAACGCCACGTTGGTCCCCGGTTCGAGTTGCAGATGCAGATCGGCCAGCCGGGCCAACTCGGTCCGCCGCGGATCAATGACGATGAGAAACACGCCCTTCCGGTGCGCCTGTTTGATGCGGGCACCGACAACGGGATGGGACTCCGTCGGATTAGCCCCGACCACCATGATGAGCCTGGCGAAATCCAGGTCTGCAATGGAATTCGTCGCGGCGGAGGCCCCGAGTGTTTCCATCATTCCGGTGACCGTGGCGCTGTGGCAAACCCGCGCGCAGTTGTCGATATGATTGGTTCCGATCACGCAGCGCATGAACTTACCGAACAGATAATTCTCTTCGTTCGTTCCCCGACTCGAGGAAATCGTCGCCAGCGCGTCCCGGCCGTGCACTCGTGTAATCCGAGAGAATTCCCGTGCGACATGGTCAAGAGCCGCGTCCCAGGAAATCTCCTTCCAGTGATCTCCCTCACGGAGCAACGGCCTCCGCAGCCGCTCCTCGGCGGTCGTGTAGGTCCAACCGAATCGTCCCTTCATACAGGCATGGCCGAGATTCGACGGCCCATCGTCGGCGGGGAGCATCTGCACGACCTGTCCCTCGCGCACGCCCGCATCGAACGTGCAGCCCACCCCGCAGTAGGCGCAGGTGGTTTTCACAGTCTGAGTAGGCCGTCCCAGCCGGAGCACGGTGTTTTCCGTCAGCGCGCCGGTCGGGCATTCCTTCACGCACGCTCCGCAGGACACACAGTTGGACGTGGCGAATGCCGCAGTGTGGCCGAGAATGGCGGCGGCGCCGGCCACAGGCCTTGCCGCAAATCCCCTCCCCGTCATGGTCAACGCGAAAGTGCCCTGGATCTCATCGCAGGCCCGGACGCAGCGGGCGCAGGAAATACAGGACGCGTTGTCGAACGTAAAGAACGGATTCGAGTCGTCACGCACGGCGAGACGCGTCTGATGAGCACCGTCCGGATAGCGAACTTTCCGGACCCCGTAGGTAAGCGCCAGTTCGCGCAGTGGTTCGGACGTCGAACCGTTCGGCTGTTCGGACAAATACAGTTCGACGATATTCTGCCGATGGAAGGTCAGTCGATCACTCTCCGTTCGCACCACCATACCGGGACGAACCGGTGTCGTGCAGGAGGCCGGGGTGCCGGGCTGTCCCTCGATTTCGCATAGGCAGAGGCGGCAGGAACCGAAGGGAGCCAGGTGATGCGAGATGCAGAGACCGGGGATCGCAACGCCGGCCTTGTGAGCGGCGGTGTAAATGGTATCGCCCGGTTCGGCCGCGACGACCTGACCGTTGATCGTAAGGTTCATGGGACCACCGCTCAGCCTGTTTCTGTCCCCTCCGCTCTCAAGCGCACCTGAAACTCGCGGGGGAAATGTTCAATCGCTGTCAGAACCGGATAGGGCGCGCGGCTCCCCAGCGCACAGAGACTGGCCGCTTTCATTGTGTCCGCCAGTTCGGTCAGCAGCGTCAATTCAGCCGTCGTCGCTCGACCTCCATGAACCAGGTCCAGCAATTCCCACCCGCGGACCGAGCCGATCCGGCAAGGCGTACATTTGCCGCAGGACTCGTCCGCCGTGAACGCCATGAAGTGGCGCGCGAGCTCCACCATGTCCGTACCCTCGTCGTAGACGACGATGCCACCGTGGCCCAGGATCGCCCCGGCATCTGAAAACGCGTCGTAGCAGATCGGAATGTCCAGCTTCGATTCAGGGAACAGGCTGCCCAGCGGCCCGCCGACCTGCACCGCTTTGAAACGAGAGCCGGCCGCCATCCCTCCGCCGAATTGGTCGAGGACTTTTCGCAGGGGCATCCCGAAGGGAATTTCGACGAGCCCAGGCTGCGCGACGCGTCCCCCGATCTGCAGCGCGATCGTTCCGCGCGACTGCTCCGTGCCGAACGACGCGTGCCAGGCTCCGCCGCGGGCAAGAATATTCGGCACAGTCGCAAAGGTCAGCACGTTACTGACGATCGTCGGCTGTCCATAGAGTCCGCAGACCGCCGGATAGGGCGGTTTGGCGCGCACGACACCCCGTCGCCCCTCCAGTGACTCCAGTAAGGCCGTTTCTTCTCCGCAGACGTAGGAACCGGCGCCCAGCACAATGTCGACGGCGAAAGGCCTGTCATGCAGCGTGAGGAGACCCGCTTCCTCGGCCAGGCGCACCGCCGTCCGCATCGCTCCCGCTGCGGCCGGGTACTCCTGTCGGCAATACACATATCCCTTTGTCGCGCCGATCGTATGGGCGCAGATCAGCATTCCTTCGATAAGTCGGAACGGGTCCCCTTCCATGATCATTCGGTCGCAATAGGTGCCGGCATCGCCCTCGTCCGCGTTCGCGACGACGAACCGCTCCGGCGCGTCCGTCTGCAAGGCTGCCTGCCATTTGCTCCAGACTGGAAACGCCGCCCCGCCGCGTCCGCGAAGACCGGCGAGCTTGAGTTCGTCGATGATCGAATCGCGAGTCATGTCCAGCGCCTTCTCGAGTCCTTCAAAGCCGCCGGTCCTCCGGTATTCTTCCAAGGCAAGCGGTTGCGTGGTCCCGAAATTCGAGAACGTGCACCGGGTCTGAGCGGACAGAAACGGGATGGAATGGAGCGGAACCCCTCCTCGTCCGGCTACAATCTCCGAGAGATCGTCCGCGGTCACGTTGAACCAGGCCATGCGACCGTCAGGGGCGTCTCGCTCGATCATCGGTTCGAGAAAGAAGGCTCCGCGCGACGAGGTGCGAACGAGCCGGACATCTGGTCGATGACGGAGCAGGTCCGCGAGCCGCTCTGCCCCGACCGCTCGGGACGATGTGTCGGAGGACAGATAGAGCGTGGCGTGGTTCATTGATAACGATCCAAGAGGGAGGGAATCTGCGTCGGCTCGACTCGCCCGTAGAGATCCTGATTCACCGCCACGGCAGGCGATACGGCGCAGTTGCCCATGCAATAGACCCTCTCGAGCGTGAAACGGCCGCCGGGATCGGTTTGGCCGATTTCGATGCCCAGCCGATCTCTGAGCGCCTTCACCAGTTGGACGCAATGATTGGCCACGCACGACTCTCCCGTACAGATACGGATGACGTGCCGCCCCGGAGCCGCCGTTCTCAGGTCCGGATAGTACGAGAGGACGCCGGCGACCTCTGCCTCGCTCGCCCCGATCCCCCGCGCGATCTGCGGAACAGATTGCGGCGGCACGTATCCAATCCGGTCCTGGATCGCCAGCAGCAGCCTGAGAATATTCGGACGGCCGGACAGGCCGGAGCGGCCTTGCTCCGCCGACAGGGCTTGCTCGATCTCATGGTCTGAGGAACGATTGTCGGTCATCGCACGCCGTCTCTCCCGCATTCGTCATGCCGTCATAGGAGTCCCACATGCGCGCGAAGCACGTTGTAATCAAACGCGGGTGTTCCCAGCCGCAGGATGCCGAGGTCGACATGCGCCATCTCGTCGATCAGGTCGGCGACCTGTGTCCGCGAAGCCGGTTGAGCCGCCGCATGCCTTGGCGTCTGATCCTGCAAGGCCGCCGAGGGTTGGTCCGGCCATTCGAGGTACGCGGTGTCGAGGAAGTTTCGGACGAGAGCCAGGTCTTCCTCCTCGCTCACAACCACCGAAGGCGACTCTCCCTGAGTCAACTGATCAACCGGCAGGTCACGACGAGGCGGCGCGAGGGATTCGCCTCGAAAGTGCAGCGAGTAGCCGAACGTCGAGGCTAATTGATGCTTGATCGCATTGAGGCGGTCCGCCGTATCGCACTCGACGATGAGTTGCACGGGAGTGAGCGTGAGCCGGGCAACGGGCGATTCCACGCCATCTTCTCCGTTCGCCCGTTGAATCCAGACCCGGACCGGCTTTTCTTTTTGCCCTGATGGCATAACAGGATGCCGGAGAGCGCCTACTTCGATTTCTTTCATGGCCGAGAGACCGTCGGCGAGAAATCCGTACTCGCGATGATCATAAAGAGCCAATACATAGAGAAAAGACGCTCCCTCCCTTGTCAAGTAGCGGGTATGCACGACGGCATTGAGAAGGGTGGCCAGCCGCAGGTAGGCAAAATTCCACAGCAGGACATGCCCGAACCGTTTGACGAATTCCTGCCAATCCCCGAGCACGAAGGAGCCGGACGAGATTTCCATGCTCCGCTCCCATTCGCGCGAGGCATCGAGCACCGCGCGAGCCTTCTCTCTGGAAAGCACCAGCGCACTTCCGGCGATCCGGCCGATTCCCCGCTCTGGATCGTCCGGGTCGCGCACGACGCGGGTGAGGAGCACCTGTCCCGCACTCAGTGCTCGGGCATACTCCCCTCCCTGCACCGGGATCTGGATTCCATCGCCCATCGAACGTAAGGACACAGCCTGCGGCGCATCCGCCGGCTCGACCGGGAGCACTTCGAGCAGGTCCATGTAGGAGTGTTTGAGGGAATCGAGCCACCGCCGCTCTTCGTCCGGGATATGTTCCGTGATCACGTCCCGGAGTTGTTCGATCAGCGTAAGCTGTCCATCCTCGGGGTAGAAATCCGAGTATACGGCCAGCGTGGCCAGATCGACTTCCTGGGCCAGGGGATGCAGGACATCCCCCGAGGATTCAAGATAGGGGCGAAGAGCTCGCTCAAGGGCGACCTCGCGTTGAACGGAGAATTGCGGTGCAAGGGACAGTGCCTCGAGCCGCGCGAGGAGGGTCTCCAGCGAAGGGTCGAGTGGAACGGCCAATCCATGCGGCGAATCATTCCCGCGCTTCATGGATCTCTTCCATCACGATTTCTTCCGCATCCAGCCAGTCACGAAGCGCATGGCCTTCCAGACACCCGCGCTGTTCCCACAGTTCGTAAGCCTTGCTCGCAATACGCTCCCACAGACCCTCCGGCGCCTCGCTCCGCCTCCGGGAAGAAGAAACCGAACGGATTGGCGCCGCCTTGGACTTGTTTGCCGACTTGACTGTCGCACGCATCACAGACTCCTCGGTTGACGGTTAAGGATTCTCGCCCGCAAGGGCTGACTTCCGGGTCAGCCGCTGATGACTCGGATGAAATTTCGGGCTGCGGACGGTCAGCACCGGGCATTGTGCGCGACGAAGCACCGCTTCAGCGATGCTTCCGCTCAACACATGGGAGATTCCTCGTCGTCCGTGAGTCCCCATCACGAGAAGATCGCTTGGCCAGGTCCGAGCCTCGTCTAGTATTGTGTCGCCGGGAATTCCTCCTCGAACCAGACTGGTTGTCGAGATGCCCGCAGCAGTGAGCGCGGCGGACAGCTCATCGAGACGTTTCGTCAACCGCTCCCGTTTCCGCTCCCGTTCTTCTGTACGACCGAGCGTGAAGTCCAACCCGTAGGACACCGGTTCCAGAACGTGGAGCAGCTTGACGGAAGCCTTGGTCTGCCGGGCTAGCAAGGCGGCGTACTCCAGCGCATCCAGCGAACCGTCGAAAAAATCGATTGGGACCAGAATCCGCTCCAGCCTCACACCGGTCTGGGGAGCCGAACCCTCAGTGGCTGTCAGATGCACGGCGAGAACGGGACAGGGCGCCGTACGAATCGTGCGCTCCGCCGTGCTCCCGAGCAACACATGGGCCAAACCGCTTTTTCCCCTCGTTCCCAGGACGACGAGATCTGAGTCTTCCGCCTGGGCTGCGGCGACCACCTCTTCGCTGGGGAGTCCGGTCCCGATTCTGGTGGTGACGAAAATCCCTCGAAGCTCGATGCGTCGCTTGCATTCGGTAAGCTGCTCCGACGCCTCTCGCATGCGCTCCGTCAGATACTGGTGATTGACGGGATAGTCCGGGTTCATCCCCGGCGCCAATTCCAGGACGGTCATGATGGTCAGACGGGCGTGCCAGAGAGAGGCCAGAGAGCAGGCATAGTCCTCCGCCCGACGCGCCCAGGAAGAAAAATCCGTTGCCAGCAGAATACGTTCGATCTTCATTTGTAACTCAGCACTCAGGACTCATAACTCAGGACTCTAAAGCTAGACCGCCTCTGCACTCAAGAGCAGCAACTCGCCGTTCATGTTCGGATGAATTGAACAGCGAAACGTATAGCGTCCCGGTCGCTCCATGTTGAAGCGGATCGTCGCCTCCCGTTTCGGATCGAGCATCACCCCTTCAAGCCCCCGCCCATAGACGATGACGCCGTCCTTCTCGATCCTCGTGGGCAGTCCTTCGAACATGGTGGACCCGAAGTCGTGCCGCTCGGCATCTTCATTGCGGACATAGATGACGGTCGGAAGGCCGAGACGAAGCGGCGCCTCCTTGGTGATCAGAAACGTAAAGTCGCGGATCGTCACCTCCACGCTCTGTTCAGCCTGGGATTCGACCGGTACGACCGTGGCCAACCAGCAGATACCCGACAATGCGGCGACCGCCATCCAACTCCCTACGTTCACCATGAGAACCTCCCTGTTGAAATGCCCGACGCCAGTACGCACCATCCACGGCACGAAACCACGCGGCGCGCCTGGGCTGCCGACCTGCTCCGCGCTAGGTCACAGGATGCGTCGTTCGCTCCCGTTCCCTCGCCGTCCTGCGGGCCGACTCTACCAACTGTCCGGCCCCGAGTCGAGACGGCATCTTCCTCGGAGGCACCCTTCGTGACGGCGCGATTGAACCCGCACAGGTCAAACAGGGAAATACCCTCACTCTGATATTTGGAGTAGCAAGGGCAATGCCACAGGGTAATCGCATCTCCGCAGGCACGATTTTCGGGAGCGGGCTTACAACATTCGAGTACTCAACGTCGACCGTCCGGTGAGCGTGGAGGAAGAGTGCGCTCTAGATGCGCAGAGCGTGGAGCCCTGCTACAACTGCCGCGGGCTTCTGTCGCAGAAGGGGGCAGTCTCTGCAACAGGAGGGTTTATGGCCGCAGAAACGACGCTGTTCGGAAGGAATCGGGGACGGAGCGCCACGGTATCGGAATTGCTCAATTTCGATGTATGGGAAGGATGCGAACCGAAGGAGCGTGATGTCCAGAACGAGTGTGCGATGGTTGCTGGCGGGAGCGATTGCAGTGGGTATCGCGGTGGCGGTCTATCTGTTGCTCCTATGTCCCACGGAATGTCACTGATTGCTCCAGCTGTCTCGGCCACGCACCGTCCTGTGGGATCCACCCTCTCCGGAATGATCATAGCCCGCATTATTCATGACGGTTCGTCGCGAAATCGCGCAGTCGCCAGGCGAGACGGGCACGTGGAGCCGTAAGGGAGGGAGGCGGCTTGTCGCAGCGGCGAATCCACGATTGCAGTAGAAACGTTCATGAATAATGCGGGCTAGGCTGGTGAAGAAAAAGGCAATCACGGGGAGGCCGGCATGCCGTATCCAAGGTGCGAATGGCCTGTCTCTGTGTCGGAGAACGGGCTCTTCCTCAACGGATTCCTTGGCGTCCCACCCGGCGCCGCCGGGGTCGTCCTCTTTGCCCACGGAAGCGGCAGCGGACGGCTGAGCCCTCGCAACCGGTACGTCGCGCATCAATTTCAGCAGAGTGGTATCGCCACATTATTGCTCGATCTGTTGACGGAACGAGAAGCAGAGGATCGTCGCAACGTCTTCGACATTGACCTCCTTGCAGACCGGGTGCTGCTGGCAAGCCGCTGGTTGAGCCAAGACACACGGACCAGGACGCTCCCGCTCGGCTACTTTGGGGCGAGCACCGGCGCGGGCGCCGCGCTGCAAGCTGCGGCCCGAGCCTCCTCCTCGGCCAAGGCAATCGTCTCGCGAGGCGGGCGGCCGGATCTGGCCGAGGCGTATCTTCCGCACGTGAAGGCTCCGACCCTCCTCATCGTCGGTGAGCACGACGAGGCGGTGATTGAGCTGAATCGAGCCGCCGCCGGACTGCTGACCTGCCGAACGCGAATCGTCATCATCCCGGGCGCGACTCACTTGTTTGAAGAACCGGGAACGCTCGAGCAGGTTGCCAGCGAGGCTCTGGAGTGGTTCCAGCAAACATTCGCCTTAGAGCCCCGCTTCGCGCAAGGATCAAAAGGAAAAGCAGCGGAGGGTCTGCGATGAAGATATTGCTGCCCGTTGACGGATCCAATCAATCGTACGAAGCAGTCCGGGCTCTGAAGTGCTTGGCGAAGGCGGACCGACTTGTCCTGCTGCATGCCCTCAATGTGCCGAGACCGGCTTATCCAATGATGATGCCGGAGGTGGCCGAGGAGCTTTATCAGGGGCTCGAGCGGAGTATGCGTGAGGATGGCGAACGACTGCTCGATCGCGTGCAGTCTCTCTTGCCGCTGCATGCCGGTCCGGCTAGCAAGCGGCTTGAGGTCGGTTCGCCGGCTGACATCATCGTGACGGTGGCCGAGCAGGACCATATCGATCTGATCGTAATGGGAGCGCGAGGAGTCGGCCCCGTCGAGGAGCGCCTGCTGGGAAGTGTCTCGCATCGCGTGCTCACTCAGGCTCCTTGCGCGAAACTTGTGGTCAGCGGACCGGTGAAGGCGATGAAACAGGTGCTCCTCTCAATCCAAGGACCCAACGACCAGGAGGCGGCGCTGCGTTTCCTGCAGGGTAGACCGTTTCACGATCCGGTGGAGATTTGTCTGCTCACGGTTCTTCCTACGGTGCGACCTCCCTGGCCGGCGGGAGCCTCGGTGGCCGAACAACTTGAGGGGCGGGCTCTCGAGAGCGCGCGTGATTTCATCGAAGAGACCGCAGCCAGTCTGCGGGCTTTCGGGTATCAAGCGAAGGGGCGTGCGGTACTCGGCTCGCCGACAGAGGCGATCCTCGCAGAAGCACGCCAGGTCCGGTCCGATCTCATCCTCATGGGGTCACGGGGCCGAAAAGGGGTGACGCGGTTTGTGCTCGGCAGCGTTTCGCACGCGGTGTTGCATAAGATGCCATGCCCCGTTCTCGTGTTGCACTAGCCGGCAGTCCCGCAACCCTGTTGTCCCATTGGGCTTCAGTGGCGGGGAACGGGGCTGAGGAATAATGCGACAGGAAACCAAGGTGAGGGGGCGTGAGAGATTCACGCTGCGGGAATATCAACCGTTAGGCTCAAATTGGTCGGGTCAGGATCCCGGCGCGAGAGGCATGTCATTTGCTAAATTTTATGTTATGCGCGGGAAGAGGTTGCCTGAGGAGGTACGATGAACTTGGAGGTGGAGAGCCGTCATGTGGGAATGACCCCTCGCTGGAGACGGGAGATCGAAGAACGGATGGCTGTCTTGCAACGGGGGCACGACGACCTGGTCCACGCGCGGGTGACATTGACCAAGAACTCCCATCATAAGAAATCTTCGAATGTCGCCGAAGCCCTGGTAGTCGTTTCGTTGGCGGGACGGCGTACCATCAGCGCGCGCAAGGACAACAAGACGTTCGAGGAAGCGATCCGTGAGTCATTTGAAGCTGTGGGCATCGAACTCCGGAAATCTCGTGAAAAACGGGCGAAGAAAAAGGTTCGTCAGGTGTCCGATGCCGATGTATGACTATAAATGCCTCGACTGCGGAAAGGAATCGTTGGTGGTGCTCACCCTGAAGGAACATGAGAGCGGAAAGGTCATGTGCCCCTCGTGTGGGAGCGCCAACATGAAACAGTTATATACCTCCTTCATTGCCCACACGACGAAGAAGAGTTGAGGCGCCACATGCCCCGATTGTTGCGGGGAAGCTGTTTGATCCTCTCGATTCTCGTGGTGCCGTGGACCCTCGTGGCTCAGGACTATCCTCCCGATGTCACGCGCGGGAAGCAGGTGTACGAGCGACATTGTCAGAGTTGTCACGGACCGAGCGGTTGGGGAGACGGGCCGGAGGCCGCATCACTGAGAGTGAAGCCGGCCGATTTTCACCGTTTCGGCTCCTACCTCAAATCGGACGAAGATCTGCTCAGAACGGTCGAGCACGGCATTGTCTTCAGTCCGATGCATTCATGGCGCGGGCAGCTCACTGACGGAGAGATGCAGGACGTGGTGGCCTACGTCCGACGGCTGGCGATGCCAGGACAATGATACGAGTCCGCGGCCTCCATCGGCCGGTGCTCCAAGGAGAAATCTGGTGAGGTATACCGCTCTTCGGTCGTGGATGATTCCCAGCATACTCGCCGCCGCTCTCTTCTCGCCCGTTGCGGTCTACGCCGTCACGGGGGGAACCGGATCGCCGCCACCGGAGAAAACCTGCGCCGGTCCTTACAAGAAGAAACCAATCTCCGCCAAGGTGCTGCAGGCCGTCGTCCGATCACACGGTCAGTGGCTGGAACAGCGGCATCATCCCGGCCATCGGAAGGCCGACCTGTGCCAGGCGGATCTGCGTCGGGCTCAACTCGCGGGCGCGAATTTGGAGCGGGCCAACCTGGAAGGTGCCCTGCTGGGGCAAGCCGACCTATCACGGAGTGCGCTGGTCCAGGCCAGACTGGCAGGGGCGGATCTCACGAAGGCGCGCATACAGGGGGCCAACCTCTCCGGGGCCGATCTGCGGCGGGCCCGGCTGTCGGGTGCGGATCTCTCGCGCGCCGTTGGGGACGAGGCAGCCTTCTTGGGAGCCACCTTGATCGGAGCCCGCCTTCAGGAGGCCGCCTTGGAACGGGCCCATTTTGAAGGGGCAAATCTGACCGCCGCCGATTTCACCGATGCCGACCTCGCGGACAGCCACTTTTACGGAGCCCTCCTGCCTCGTGCGATCCTCTCCGCCGCCGATCTGCTGGAAGCGGACCTCCGCCGCACCGATCTGACCGAGGCCCATATGAAAGGGGCGAATCTGCAGGGCGCCCTGTTTGACGGCGCGCTCCTGCGCGGAGCCCAACTCACCGACGCGGACCTGGAGGGAGCCTACTTCGATGAGGCCGACCTGACAGGAGCGAATTTGCAGGACGCATTGTTGAGGGGGGCGGACCTCCGGTTTGCCGACTTGCAGGCGGCGAACTTCCACCGAGCCGATCTGGAAGGGGTCAACTTCGAAGGTGCAAGGCTCGCCGGCACCGATCTGCGTGCCGCCAACCTCAGCATGGCCGTCATCTACCTTGCGATGGTGGATGGAGCTGATTTCCGGAATGCCCGGATGGACCATGCGATTCTCATCGGCACGACCGGGACGGGAGCCACGTTCGCGGCTGCCGATCTCAGCGAGGCCTATGCGCCGAAGGTTTCGTTGCGGAACGCCAGGTTCAACAATGCGACCTTGGAATCCGCCAATCTGGTGTCGGCCGATCTGCGCGCAGCCGACTTCAGCCGTGCGAAACTCGCGCATGCCAACCTGCAGGAGGCCGATCTGCGCGGCGCGTCTTTGTCGGGAGCGGATCTGACCGGCGCCCGGCTTGACGATGCGGACCTGCACCGCGCCGACTTGCGGGGAGCCGACCTCGGATCCGTGATGGGTCTCACACAGGCTCAGCTCGACTCCGCCTGCGTCGATGCACGGACGACTCTGCCGAACGATCTGAACCGGCCCGGCCCCTGCCGGCCTCCGTCACCCGCCAAGAAGGGGGCGCCGTAACGGGCGGGGCTGGTCCTTCGGGCGCTTTCGGCTGTGGGATGCGGCTCAGGCGGCGTCGTGGAAAAGCGCACCGAGGGTCTATCGCTGCCCGGAGCGAAGGCGGCTGACCCCGTGGCGGAGCGTGACGCTGTGCCAACCGCAGAACCCCTTCACGGGACGATGGCGGACGGCGAACAACACGGCGTCCCCCTGCCGCAGCGGCACGACCATCGGCCGTGACTGTGGCCGCGGCTGCTGTTCCGTCATCACGAATTCTCCACCGGCGAAATCCTGGCCCGGCTTCGACAGCAGGACCGTCAGTTGCAGCGGAAACACCAGTGCTCCATAGAGATCCTGATGCAGGCAATTGTAGTCGTCGACACCGTATCGGAGCAGAAGCGGCGTTGGGTTGCGCTGTCCCGCTTCATGGCCGCGGGCGAGAAAGTCCTGATGCGTCGGAGGAAAACGCACGGCCGTGTCCATAAGGATGTTCCACCGGTTGGCGATCGGAACGAGGTGCGGATACAGAACGGTCCGGAGGGTCGCCACGGTCTCCGTTATACTCTCCGCGCCCGAATCCATGCCGTGCCATGACCACGCGGCTGCGGAACAGGCGGTCGTTGTCGTAGAGTGCCGACAGGCACACACATTCAGCGGGAGTGAACAAGCGCGGAACCACGGAGTGGCCTTGCTCGTCGAGATCGTGGGACAGACGCGTCCAATCAATCGCCGCCAACCGTTCCGCAAGCCCCGTTTGCGCGCTGCGAGCAATCATGTCCGGAAGACCTCATGGCGCATTCAGCGCGGACCGGCTTTCGGCGAGCGGGTTTTCAGATAGGTCCGCAGCAGGTCACGCCTGGTCACGATCCCGACCACCTTTCCCTTGTGATCCACCACCGGCACCCGCACGAGATCGCTGGCGCTGAGCACGTGCACGAGCGTGCCCAGGGTGGTTTCCTGGGGAATCGCGTAAGGGTTGGAGGTCATGATGTCGCCCGCGGCGACGGCCTTCAGGGTGTGGCCGCCGTCGATGGCCGCCAAGAGGTCGTGCTCGCTGACGATTCCTACCAACTTCTTGGCTCCGTCCACGACGGGGACGGCGCCGCAACCCTCGGCCATCAGCGAGGCAATGACGTGCGCCTTCGTGCCGAGGCGCACGGCCTGCGGCCGCTTTCCCATCACCTGTCGGACCGTCATGGACTGAAACTCGGTCGACCGCGCCCGCCCCGCCTTGGTCTGTTTTCGCATCTGCCGCTCTTTCTCACTCAGGGGTTGTGATGGTTCATTCTTCGGGGGTATGGATGCTGATCCCGTGATCGTGCGCCCAACGGAGGTGAATCACCCGCTGCTTGCCGGACTCGACTTTCACACTCTTGAGCCGTTGGAGATCGTTGCCGTAGCTTGCGGTGACGTCGTAGAGCCCCGGAGCCAGATCGACGAACAGCCAAGGTCCTTCCACCTGCTCTCTCGGGATGGCGATCGGCTTGCCTCCGCGCGCCGGAGTGATCGTGACCGCAACACCGGAGAGAAAGGGGTTCCCTCCCGCAGTGAAGACCAGCTTCAGGGAAAATGGAGGATACGAAGCGGACCGCTCCTCGAATCCGACGCCTGCGCTGAAATAACGGACGCGGCCGGTCCGGTACAGGGGGAGGCGCTCCGGTCCGGAGCGACCGTCCTGCTCGAACTCGAGATACTCGCCGGACGGCGCGATTTTGGCGACAGGGCTTCCTTCGGCGAACGCCAGCGACGTTCCAAGAAGAATTCCCCACAAGACCGACAGGCCGCGCGCCGCCATCATCAAACCTCCTCGTTCTTCCCATTCGCCTTCCGAGCAATCAATATGGATGCCATGATGCACCGAAGGCCATGTGCTCACAAGGCGAGCACCTGGCGGGAGGATTATCCACAAGGCGAGCGGTCGTATTCAAGACTGACGCGAATCACCACAGTGGATAGACTCGACCTGCTGCAAAACGCGGCAGGTAGGAAAATTACGTCCGCCAACATCCTCGTAAACGAAACAGCAGACCGGCATAGCCGGTGAATGCGCCGAACAACGGGCGTATCCTTAATGGCCTGATGGACTGTCGCCCTAGAGGCGCCGGACGAGCTCGCTCAGGTCGCCAAGATCATGCGAGGGGCCCGTGCCTGATTTCTCCGCGACGGGCATCGCGCAGATGTCTGTCGAAACGGTCTACAAAGAGTTGGGAACCACGTCAACTGGCCTGATGGGCGAGGACGCCCGACGTCGGCTCGCGCACTACGGTCTCAATCGGCTGCGCGACCAGGCCGATTTTTCAGCGCTTCGGCATTTCCTGAACCAATTCACGCATTTCCTCGCGATTCTCTTGTGGATTGCGGCGGGCCTTTCCTTCCTCACGGAATACCTGGAGCCGGGGAAGGGAGTGGCGGCGCTCGGGTGGGTCATTGTCGGCGTCATCGTCATCAACGCGATGTTCGCGTTCGTTCAAGAATATCGGGCGGACCGCACCGCGCATTTGCTTCAGCGGCTGCTCCCGGCGACGGCCTGGGTGCTTCGAGCAGGACAACCGGAGGAAGTCCCCCGGGAAGAGATTGTCCCCGGTGACCTGCTCTTGCTTGAGGAGGGCCACCATGTTTCCGCCGACGCGCGTGTGGTGGAGGCCTTCGGCATGCGCGCGGACAACTCGTCACTGACCGGTGAGTCGATTCCCAGGCGACGCATCACCGAGGCGTTATCGGATGACTCCCTCACGGACCTGTCCAATCTCGTCTTCGCCGGCACGACCATCGTGTCCGGCCACGGTCGCGCCGTGGTCTATGCGACCGGTGCGCAGACGGAATTCGGAAGGACCGCTCACTTGGCGACCACAGTGGAGGCGGGTCCCAGCCCGCTTCAGCGGGAGATCGCGGCGCTCAGCCGCGTCGTCGGGCTCATCTCGCTCGTGATCGGGCTCTTGTTCTTTGCCGTCAGCTTCTCGATGGGATTGGGGCTCTGGATCAGCGCCATCTTCGGCATCGGGCTCATCGCTGCAAACGTGCCGGAAGGGCTGTTGCCGACCGTCACCTTTGCGCTCGCGATGGCCACCCAGCGAATGGCGAAGCGCAAGGCGCTGATCAAGCAGCTCGCTTCGGTGGAGACGCTCGGCTGTACGACCGTGATCTGCACCGACAAGACCGGCACGATCACCGTGAATCGGATGACGGTGGATCGACTCTACTTCGACGATCTGGAGGTGGAAACGCGAGAGGGCTGTCTTGTCATGGCTGGGCGCGTGTGCAACGCCGTCGATTCGGATCAGTGGCGATCGTTCTTCGATGCGGTGAGACATTGTCATAACGTGACCCGCGTGCGACGTCCGGACGGACGAATTACCGCCGCCGGGGATCCAACAGAGGTCGCGCTCGTCGAGTTCGCGCAGGAACAGGGCCTGCTGCATCGGCCTCTCTTGCCGCGAATGGGCGAGATTCCGTTCGACGCCGACCGCAAGCGCATGACGACCTTGCACAGGCGGCAGACCGGGCTCACGGCCTTCGTCAAAGGCGCGCCGGAATCCGTCATCCCGTTGTGTGAACAGCGCCTCCACCAGGGAACTCTGTCGCCGATGACTCCCTCGGACCGGCAGAGGCTGCTCGCGCAGAGCCGCGCATTTGCCGCGCGGGCCTATCGCGTCCTCGCGATGGCCTCGCGGGAGATCGTCCAGAGCCCGGAATTGTTGGAGAGCGGCCGAGTGGAGCAACAACTCACGTTTCTGGGGTTGGTCGCCATGATCGATCCGCCCCACCGCGAAGTTCCGGAAGCAGTGGCTCGCTGTCATCGGGCGGGGATCCGTGTCGTCATGATCACGGGAGATCATCCCCTCACCGCCGTGGCCATCGCCCGGCAAGTCGGGTTGATCCCGCCCGACGACCGGACCCGCGTGAGTATCGCCCCGGTCATCGAGGGGCGGCAGCTCGACGATCTCACTGACGAGCAAGTCCGCCAGCTCCTCACGCCCTCTCGCCCTGGTGAGCGCGAGCCCATCTTCGCGCGCATGGCGCCCAGGCACAAAATGCGTATCGTGACGCTGCTAAAAGACATGGGAGAAATTGTGGCCGTCACCGGAGACGGAGTCAACGACGCTCCGGCGCTCAAGAAAGCCGACATCGGCGTGGCCATGGGGATTGCCGGGACGGACGTGGCCAAAGAAACCGCCGATATGATCCTCCTCGACGACAACTTTGCGACGATCGTGAATGCAATCGAAGAAGGCCGCGCAGTCTTTGCGAATATCCGGAAGTTTGTGACCTACGTGTTCTCCAGCAACGTGGCGGAGATGCTTCCCTATCTCGGCTATGGGCTGTTCCGCATGCCGTTGGCATTGACCGTTCCCCAACTGTTGGCCATTGATCTCGGCACGAATATGATGCCTGCCATCGCCCTCGGCTCCGAGCGGCCGCATCAAGGGATCATGGCAATCCCGCCTCGCCCGCGCAGCGAGCATCTGATGGACAAGGCGCTCTTTTTGCGCGTATTCGGATTTCTCGGCGTGATCGAGGGCGTGATCGCCCTCGGTGCCTTCTTCTGGTTTCTCTTTGCTCAAGGCTGGACTTGGGGTGCTCCCCTGGACTGGTCCTCACCGCTGTACCGACAGGCTACGACCGTGACCTTTGCGGCGATTGTCCTCGGCCAGGTCGCGAACGCGTTTGCTTCGCGATCGGATCGAATTTCCATCCTCCAGTTGGGCTTGACGAGCAACCGGTTGACGCTGGTCGGCGTCGGCGTCGCACTGCTGCTGTTGATGCTGATCGTGTATAGCCCCATGGGGAACTGGCTGCTCGGCACCGCTCCGATCCCCTTCTGGATGTGGGGCCCCCTGCTCCTTGGATCGGCCGGCCTGCTGGTCGCCGAGGAAGGCCGCAAGATGCTGGCGGCAAAGCTGTGGTGGTCACAGCCTGATCCATCAACCAGGACCCTGAGCGAGCCATGATGCATGCACCGTCGTTCTGGAGCATGCCCTGCGCCGAACTTCTCGATGGCCTCCAGACCAGGCCGGAGGGTCTGCGGACCGAAGAGGCCCGCGAGCGTCTCATGCTGTACGCCTCTTCGAGACTGAAGCTCCATCGACGCGCCCAGTCGTTCCTGCTGCTGCTCTCGCAAGTCCGAAATCCTATCGTCCTGATCTTGCTGTTCGCCGCTGCCGTGTCCTTCTTCCTGTCGGACCGAACGGACGCCGTGATCATCCTCGGCATCATTCTGGTGAGCGCCCTATTGGGGTTTTGGCAGGAGTATGGGGCTGCCAAGGCGGTCGGCGCGCTGCTGGACTTGGTCCATGTGAAGGCTCGGGTCTGGCGTGATGGACAACTCGCCGAAGTGCCGCTTGAGGAAGTCGTTCCCGGCGACCTGGTCGATCTCACAGCCGGCTCCAGCATCCCGGGAGACGCACGTGTGCTCGAATCGAAAGATCTTTTCGTGGATGAGGCCATGTTGACCGGCGAGAGCTATCCCGCCGAAAAAGCGCCCGGAGCGGTGTCCGACACCACGCCGCTGATCGGCCGCCCCGACTGTCTCTTCATGGGAACCCACGTCGTGAGTGGGCATGCGACAGCCGTGATCGTTCGCATCGGTCGGGACACGGAGTTCGGCCGCCTCGCCCGCCATGTGATGCTTCGGCCGCCGGAAACCGAATTTGAACGGGGGGTGCGACAGTTTGGGTATCTGCTCCTCGAAGTCACGCTGCTGCTGGTATCGGCCATTTTTGTCGTCAACGTGTATCTCCGACGTCCCGTCCTGGATTCATTCCTGTTTTCAATGGCCCTCGCCGTGGGGCTGACGCCGCAGCTCCTGCCTGCCATCATCAGCGTGAACCTGTCGCACGGCGCCAAGCGCATGGCCCGGGAAAAGGTCATCGTCAAGCGGCTGGCCGCCATCGAGAACTTCGGCAGCATGAACGTGCTCTGCTCCGACAAAACCGGCACATTGACGGAAGGCACGATGCGGCTGCATGCGGCACTGGATGTGGAAGGACGTCCGAGCGAGCGGGTGCTGTTTCACGCGGCGCTCAACGCCGCCTATGAAACCGGTTTCGTCAATCCGCTGGATGAAGCGCTTCGAACGCAATGTGTCTGCGATCTTGCAGGACACCGGAAATTGGACGAGGTGCCGTACGACTTCATGCGCAAACGCCTGTCGATCCTGGCTGAGACCCCGGCCACTCACCTGCTGGTCACCAAGGGCGCGGTCGAACAGGTGCTGGCCGTCTGTACCGGGGCGGAGGTGGCCGATGAAACCAGGGCGCCGATCGCCGCGCATGCGGATCGCATTCGATCGCAGTCTCGAGCGCTGAACGAGAAAGGGTTGAGAACGCTCGGACTCGCCTATCGGGACATGGGCCGAACGGAACGTATCGACAAAGACCAGGAAGTGGAGATGACGTTTCTGGGGCTGATTGTCTTCGACGATCGGGTCAAGGCGGAGATCGAAGACACCGTTCGGAGTCTGCGAAAGCTCGGTGTCGCGCTCAAAATCGTCACAGGCGACCACCATCTGGTCGCGGCTCATGTCAGCGGGGCGGTTGGGCTTGACCCCCGACGGATCCTGACAGGTCCGGCACTCCGTGAGATGACCGAGGAGGCGCTCCTGCAGCGGGTCAATGCCGTTGAGGTGTTTGCGGAAGTCGAGCCCAATCAAAAGGACCGCATCATCCGCGCCCTCAAACAGACCGGGAACGTCGTGGGCTACCTGGGCGACGGCATCAACGATGCGCCTGCGATTCATGCGGCGGACGTGGGGATCTCCGTGGACAGCGCCGTGGACGTCGCCAAGGACGCCGCGGACATCGTGCTGATGGAAAAGAATCTGGCCGTGCTGGTCCAGGGGGTCCGCGAAGGCCGGACGACGTTTGCCAACACCCTCAAATACGTCTTCATGGCGACCAGCGCAAATTTCGGCAATATGTTCAGCATGGCCGGCGCCTCGCTGTTCCTGCCGTTCCTTCCCCTGCTGCCGAAGCAGATCTTGTTGACGAACCTTCTGACGGACATTCCCGAGATGACCATCGCCGCCGATCATGTCGATGAGGAACTGGTCGAGCAACCCAGACGCTGGGATATCGGATTCATCCGGAAGTTCATGCTGACGTTCGGATTCGTCAGTTCGGTCTTTGACTATCTGACGTTCGGCGGACTGCTGCTCATCTTGCAGTCTTCGACGGACCAATTCCGCACGGGCTGGTTCATCGAATCCGTGATTTCGGCTTCCGCGATCGTGCTGGTGGTGCGGACCCGACGCCCATTCGTCGCCAGCCGGCCCAGCCCGGCCCTTGCCTGGGCGACCGCCGCTGTCGCGGTGGCGACGTTGGTGCTTCCGCTTCTGCCTCTCGCCGCCTCGCTCGGCCTCACTCCGATGCCTCCATCATTTCTTCTTCTCTTGGCGGCGATACTGGCTGCCTATGTCCTCGCGGTGGAATGTGTGAAACGGTGGTTTTATGCCACCACACGGGCCTGAACCTCGTTCAGGTCCGCGCTCCCCGCAGCCCGCGATCGACTCCTCCTCGGCCGACTCCCCGTTGAATCAGGACCCGCGCGTCCTCACGGACATCCATACGCGCATTCTCCGCCGTGCAGCGCCAGGGTCGTCGTCGAGTTCATGCGGGTGGATTCGTCGCCGTACCCCGGGTGGGGAACGACATTCCGAAGGGGATTCGAAAGATCAACCGGCTGGCGTCTCGACTGAGTGACGGGGGCGGGCGGGAATACGTTCATGCCTGTGGTGTGGCTTATACTGTGCTGATCCTTCGGTCCAATGATGACGGACGGTCTCTCGCCTGTCTGGGCCTCGAGCTCGATCGGCGTCGTCCATGTCCTGAGAGTATGTCTCTTTCCGCTGTGAGGGGGAACGCTGATCTTGACGGTTGGGATGCGGGACTTCGTCTTCATCGTTCGGCTGCCTGTTGTCGACGCGCGATTCACCGTGGTGCTGGTTTGAGAGCCCTGTCCCACAGCGGCATCGAGCGGAGCGATCGTCTGATTCCGCGTGTCCGTATGGGCCAGGACAGTTGAGAGAGTCGGCATCGGCACACATGCTCGAGATGCTGGGAAATCTTTACGGCCATCCCGGGGTGAAATGACGGACGAAAGACTCCGCTGAGAGAGGCTGCTCCACGTCGGAAATTCAAGAATCGGCCTTGACCCGGTGAACTCTGCGGCAAGACAGTCGGACGCAACCGCCACGTTTTGTCCGTCTGTGGTTGTCAAAAAGTCCAACGTCGCCAGCATAAGGGCCATCAAGAGCGACAGAGAGCGGTCGTGCTCCCGTTCTACCTGCAGCGGAGAAAGAGGCGTCATGGAGTCCTCCTTTCCTGACTTACCCTATGGGGCAGTAGACACGAAATCGTCATGGCGGTCCTTCGGACAACGGCCAAATCCGACACCGGATACGGAGCGATCCGGCCGTAGGACATCTCCTACACAGAGTGGGGTAAGGCAGAATTGCTGCGGTGAGTCAGGGCGGGAGGACAGACTTCGCGGGCGAGCCGGAGCCGCGTCGCTCACGCGCCTCGACGATGCACGTGGCGCGTGAGCGGGCCTGTGGGGACGGGCGGAGCCCCTCGCTCTCGAGAGCCTAGGCGGGGATGTCGGTCCGGCATGCGTCCGCTTCCGAGACCAGGCGGGCGGCCGGTTCTTTCTGGCCCTGCGGCCTGCTGAGGCGGCCTCCGCGGCCTCCATGGGGCAGGAGCCGCACGTGGTAGCGCAGCCCGAACCGGGAAAGCACGATGACGTTCATTCGACTGAGCCGGTCGACGGCCAGAAACAATTGCGCCCAGCTGAAATCAGGCCGGCCGATGATCAGGTCCTCCATCTCGAGGACCTCGTACCGGCGAAGCATGTTGAGAACCGCTTCTTCCGCTTCCATGACTTCTGTGCTCATAACCAGGTCTCCTTTCTCAGGGCGCCGAGTGTGGCTCATTCTCGTTGATCCGGTTCCTCCTGCCGCACATGTACGGTATAGTCCGCGGCCTCGGCGGAACGAATCGGAACAGATCGTGAATCCATGTAGGAATTCGCCTCGAAGGCATGTCGGACAGGTGTCATCGGCCGTTGGGGCCGGTTGGTCGCATCCTACGGGACGGCAGGTCGACTGAGCGGAGGAGAGCGGAGGTCCCATGCAGGATCCCGCGGCAAGGGTTAGGTCAGAAGATGGTGTTCGACGGCATAGCGCGCCAAGTCTGCATTGTTGTTCAGATGAAGCTTTTCCAGAACCCGGGATCGATACGTGCTGATGGTTTTGACGCTGAGGGCCAGCTGTTCGGAGATCTCGGTGATGGTTTGTCCTGCCGCAATCATCCTGAACACTTCGTATTCTCGATCGGATAGCGCATCATGGAGCGGCTGTTCCGTATCGCCATGTCGATCCACGTAAGCGGCGAGCAGTTCGGCGGCTTTCGGAGTGATGTACTTCCCTCCCTTCCAGAGGGTCCTGACTGCGCGGACGAACTCCTGCGGCACGCTTTCCTTTGTCAGGTATCCGGCCCCTCCGGCTCGGAGTACTCGCACGGCAAATTGATCTTCCGGATGCATGCTCAGCACCAAAATTGGAAGGTTCGGACAAAGCCGTTTCAGCTCATGTAACGCCTCCAGACCTCCTCGTCCGGGCATCGTGAGATCCAGCACGACGACGTCCCATCGCAGTTTCTGAGCCTGTTCGAGCAGCTCCGGTACATTCGCCACTTCGCCGATCACGGCGCCGGGGAACTCATCCCTGAGGATTTGGATGAGGCCGCGACGGAGATACGGATGGTCGTCTGCGAGGAGAATGTTAATCATCGCCGCTCCGGTGCACCGGTATCCGGACCGTGACCGTCGTGCCGGCTCCCGGTTTTCCGAGGATCGTCAGCTTTCCGCCCTGCTGCTGGGCTCGAAGCTGCATCCCCAACATGCCGAATGCATGAGGCCCGGTCAGCGCTCCTTCCGGAATGCCTCGGCCGTCGTCCGTCACCTGCAACGACACATGGTCGTCGGACTCTTCCAGCCTGATGCGCACGGTGGTGGCCTGCGCGTGCCGCGCCACGTTCGTCAAGACCTCCTGGAAGATGCGGAACAAGGCGGTGGATTGTTCGGCGCTCAGCAGAATGCGGTGCGGCCGTATCAGTGTGTCGCACGCAATGCCGGTCCGCTCCTGAAACGTTCGGGCCTGCCACTCGACCGCAGCGGCCAAACCGAGTTGGTCCAACACGCCGGGCCGCAGTTCCGTCGCGATCTCGCGCACGGATTGAAGTGTTGAATCAATGAGGCCGAGGGCTGAATTCACGCGGGCGTGCAGGGACTCGAACCGGGCCTGGGTCGTCGCATCGCCCAGACGCTTTCCAATCCAACAGAGATCCATTTTGAGCACCGTCAACGCCTGGCCGAGCACATCGTGCACTTCCAGCGCGATCCGGGTTCGTTCTTCTTCCCGAACCGACTGGAGCCGCACCGCGAGCGCTTCGAGTTGGTTTCGGGAGTCGACGAGCGCCTCTTCCGCCCGCTTCCTCTCGGTGATGTCCATGGAATAACCGATGATGCCGATCGGGGCACCCGAGCCGTCTTTCTGTAATGTGAGCGACAGCTGGGCGAATCGTATGCGCCCGTCCTTCGTCAGCCGCCGAACTTCGACGTGATGAGTCCCCTTGGCCTTGACGGGGGCGAGGACTTCGCGATCGAGATATGCCCGATCTTCCGCCGGATACACAAAAGAGATGTGCCGCCCGATGGCCTCGTCCACGGAATATCCCAAGAGCTTTTCGGCGCCGTGATTCCAACTCATCACATAGCCGTTCAGGTCGATGATGATGACCGTTTCCTCAACCTGGTTGATAATGTCGGCTTGCCTCCGAATCAGTTCTTCCGCCTTCTGTTGCATGGTGATGTCGGTCCACAGGCCGACGATCTCCTGGAGGGCGCCGTCCTTGCGCCGAATCAGGACCGCTTCGTCTCGGAACCAGCGGTATTCCCCGTCGCGCGTTCGCCAGCGATACTCCATGGACAGCGTGTTGTCCTGGGGCAGCGTGGCAAACTTCCCCAGGGCGCCTTCCTTGTCGAGCGGATGAAGTCGTGTGGCCCAGAGGGAGGAGTCGTTCAGGAAGTCTCGAGCGGAGAATCCCGCCAACTCCTCGATATTCTCGCTCACCCACAGGGCGCCGAAATCTCCCGACGATTTAGCGGAGTACATGGCAACGGGCAAGGAACGAAGGATCAAATCCTGGTAGGCCTGCTTCACACGGACGGCGTCCTCGGCACGCCTCCGCTTGGCCAGGTCGCAAAAGATCAATGCGCCGCCCCCGCCCGCAAGCAGCAACGTCAACAGGGATCCGCCGATGACCAGCGCCATGGTGAATGATGCCGCCCGGTCCGCCTGCTTCGACCAGGCGGTCAGGTTCATCTCTTCCTGCTTCCCCAGGGTTTCCAGCGTCCGGACGATCCTATCGAAGGTGTCTTCGGTCTTTCCGGCTTGGAGCCGCGTCTCCCGCGCATACGTCACCCCGGACTCCTGTGACCCGATCGATCCGTCGGATTGCGCGAATTGCGGCCTGTCCGCATCGATCAGACGACGCAAGGCACTGACCTGTTCTCGCTGACCCGGATCGTCCTGAGTCAAACGGGCCAGACTCTCCGCCATTGCGCGCAGGTCCCGGCCAGCCTCACGAACGGGTCCGCCGTCTGTGGCGCGGCCGGCAACAAGATCGACCTTGTCCGGGGCGGCCTCGTAGGCGACGAGGAGCTTCAGGTGTTCGATGGCTTGCCGCA
Organism: Nitrospira sp.; assembly: GCA_047150005.1. Lineage (GTDB taxonomy): Bacteria > Nitrospirota > Nitrospiria > Nitrospirales > Nitrospiraceae > Nitrospira_C. Next base: position 1,597,921 of record AP038806.1, read on the forward strand.
CCTGATGGGCATGCGTGACCCTCGCTTCACGATCGACGAGCGCAGTGGCGCTCCGATAGGACACGATACTCAATCCGATCAACAGAATCAGGGCGCCTCCGAGACCTGTCGCGATTTTCTTCTCCAGCGTCACAGACATGTTCGACATACCTCGTGAGATTCAAGGTTCATGATGTCGCTTCCCCGGTCTGACCAGAGCCGGGCGCGGCGGAAGCACGTCACGACGGACGCCGGCCTCGAAGCTTGCCGACAGCCGGCGCCGCTCATGGCGCACCTATTGAAGCTCCAGGCCGGAGGAATCAGCAGAGTGGAGGCGGGCGGGATGTGTGCGACGCGACAGCCGAGAATTGGGACCGAGGACCGTTCTTCGAGTCATCGCCGGAATATGAAGGATGGACAGCATTGACCGATTCGCTACCGATGATGAGGGAATCCTCCGGAGAGTCGTCTGAAGACACCGCTTCGTCGCCGGACACGGCCTTTTCCCCCTGGGAATCGACGACTTGGGCGAAGTGCGTGGGGGTCAGGTCTCCGTAGTAGGCCACGTCGACGAGGTAGGGCACCGAGAGGAGCAGGACGGCGAGCACAACGAACACCCTCTTGAAAAAGGGCTGTTGTCTTGGCCTTCGTGCTTTCATACGAGGCTGCCGTTGCGGTTTGCCCAAGATGGACTGCTTGGAACGCAGCATGCCGAAAGGCACGTTCACGCTAGCACCGGATCCGTTTTCATGTCAACAGCATCGGGGCCCACCGGAAGTACATAGTTCGGAACCGCCTGACATCTGACGGTTTCCTCGTATTAGCTCATACCAAGGACGTTCCTTTTCTCCCCTCAAGCCTCGTGACCGATATCCTGAGATGACGACCGCGACCGGTCGGGTCGATCGTGAACTGGTCGAGCAGCCTGGAAGGACACGGGCCGGAGGAATTGACCTCGATGCGAGAGAGAGGCCTAACGAAACCCGAAGGAAGGGTGCCGCCGAGCGAGTTTGATCGCTTCCACCGCAGCCAGGGGGAGAAAGGCCATGGCCACCATCAATTTCCAGTCTTCGAACGGCAGCGGCGCAACCTTGAAGATGGGTTGCGCCGCCGGAACGGTGAGAATCGCCACCTGCACGCCCAAGGAGACAAGAAAGGCCCAGATAAGCGGACGGTTGGTAGCCACACCTATCTGGAACAGCGACCACCGATAGCTCCTGCAGTTGAACGTATGCACCAACTGGGCGCCGACCATGACGGCAAATGCGACGGTCCGCGCCTGCTCGATCGGTTGCCGCCAGACGAACAGGCTGTAAGTAAAAGCGCCCAGGGCGACGATGGCCAGGAGCAACCCTTCGCCAGCGACGGCGGCCAGCCGGGTGCTGTCCAGCAAACGGGCTGCCGGCTTGCGGGGGGGCCGGCACATGAGATCAGGCGCCTTGGGGTCCACCGCCAAAGCTAGAGCCGGGAGGCCGTCCGTGACAAGGTTCATCCAGAGAATCTGAATCGGCAGCAGCGGCAGCGGCAAGCCGAGCAGGGCCGCGAATAACATCACCAGGACCTCGCTCATGTTGCACGAGAGAAGGAAATGAACCGTTTTCCGGATGTTGTCGAAGACGCCTCGGCCCTCTTCCACGGCGGCGGTAATAGACGCGAAGTTATCGTCGATGACCACCATGTCGGCGGCATCCTTGGTCACGTCCGTGCCGGTGATCCCCATCGCGATGCCGATGTCGGCGGCCTTGATCGCCGGCGCGTCATTGACGCCGTCGCCCGTCATGGCGACGACCGCCCCTCGGCTCTTCCAGGCCTTGACGATGCGCAATTTGTGCTCCGCGGAGACGCGGGCGTACACCGACAGTCGCTCGACCCGCCCGGAGAGCTCTTCGTCGCTAAGCGCGTCCAGCTCGGGGCCGGACAGTACCCGATTCGGGGCGTCCGCCAGGCCCAATTCTCTCGCGATCGCCGACGCGGTCTCCTTATGGTCGCCGGTGATCATCACCGTCGTAATGCCGGCCTCGCGGCACAACCGCACCGCCTCCGTCGCCTCCGGCCGCAAGGGATCTTTCATGGCAAAGAGACCGAGGAAGATGAGATCCCGCTCGATCAGATCCGGACTGCCGGCATCGCCGTGGTCGAGAGGCTTATAGGCTGCGGCGAGGATGCGCAGTGCCTCATGGGCGAGCAAGGCATTCGCGTCGAGTACAGCCCGACGGCCTTGCTCGTCCATCGGTTCAATGGAACCCTCCAGCGTCATGCGCGCGGCGCAAAGAGCCAGCAAGACATCCGGCGCTCCTTTTGCGAACACGATTCGGTCGCGGTCCCTTTGCCGGATGACGCTCATCATCTTCCGTTCGGAGTCGAAGGGTATCTCGGCGTGGAATGGGGCCGCACGTTCGAGATCCTCCTTCGCCAATCCCGCCTTGGCCGCCACGACCAGCAGTGCGCCATCGGTTGGATCACCGATGATTCTCCAGGTGTCATCCTCCTTCGCCAATGCGGCTCCGTTGCAAAGCAGACCGGCTTTCAGAAGATGCCGGAGGCCGGCCGGCAGCGCTGAGTGTTGAGTGCTGGGTGCTGAGTGTTCCCGAGAGGAGACACCTTTGGGGTCCGACCACTCAGGACTCAACACTCGCGTCTCAGGACGCGCTTCTCGTATGTCTCCGGTCGGCTCGTACCCCTCTCCCGTCACCTCGAAGAGGCGGCCGTCCATGACCAGCCGAGTCACAGTCAGCTCGTTCTTGGTGAGCGTACCGGTCTTGTCCGTGCAGATGACGGTTGATGAGCCGAGCGTCTCGACAGCGGGTAAATTCCGGATCAGGGCATGCCGCTTCACCATACGGGTGACGCCCAGGGCCAGCGTGATCGTCACGACTGCAGGTAGCCCTTCAGGCACGGCCGCCACGGCGAGACTTACGGAGGTCAGGAACATCTCGACGAGCGGCACCCCGCGAATGTAACCGAGGGCAAAGACAACCGTCACCACCGCGAGCGCCAGCCAGAGCAACGTGTAACCGAACTGGTCCAACCTCCGCTGGAGTGGCGTTTCTCTCCGTTCTGCGGATTCCGCTTCCTGGATCATCGAGGAGATCCGGCCCAGTTCCGTTTTCATGCCTGTTGCCACGACCAGGGCCCGTGCCTTCCCTGACACGGCGGTCGTGCCCAAGAATGTCATGTTGCGCCGGTCGGCGACCGGCACGTCGGACAGGCCGAGCCAACACCAATCCTTCGGAACCGCTGTGGATTCGCCGGTCAGGGATGCTTCCTGAACCTGAAAATTGGCGGTGGTGTAGATCAGGCGGCCATCGGCGGGAATCCTGTCTCCTGCCTCGATCTGGATCACATCGCCGGGAACCAGGTCCCGAGCGGGGATGGTTTGGAGTGCGCCGTCCCGGATGGCGCGCGAGGTCGCGACGGACAATTTGCGCAGCGCAGCCAAGGACCGTTCCGCCCGGAATTCCTGCACGAAACCCAGGAGGCCGTTCAGCACGACGATGGCGAGGATAGCCGCCGTATCCAACCAGTCTTCCAGGAGACCGGACACCACCGCCGCGGCGATCAGGACCCAGATGATGATGCCGGTGAATTGGGAGAGGAGGATCGTCAGCCAGGAAACCGGTGTGGCTTCTGGCAGTTCGTTCCATCCGGATCGAGCCCGCCTCCGCTCCACCTCCCGCGCGGCCAGGCCCATGTCGATGTCGGCTTTCAGCGCCGACGCCAGTTCATCAACCAGTCTGGCGTGCCATCGTTCGAGGGGCCGTGTCGTGCGATCCGGTTCAGCCATGGTCTGCTGAAAACGAGGGCCAATGTGGCATTGTCGTTGGCGGGTATCACTGCGCGCAAGCGTGAGGAGCGAGGATTGCGAGTCCGCTCCGCATTACACCCACTGGGGCGCCATTTCTTTCGACACCGGTTCACCGCCAAACCGGTGGTAGAGGACCGGCAGCACCACAAGCGTCAGGAACGTCGAGCTGAACAGGCCGCCAATCACGACGGTCGCCAGCGGCCGCTGGACCTCCGCGCCGATTCCTTGAGCCAGTGCCAGGGGCAGCAGGCCGAGCAGAGTGGTCATCATGGTCATGACGACCGGGCGCAACCGCAGTGTGCAACCGGTCACGATAGCCTCCTCCGTCGGCTTGCCCTCCTGGCGCAGTTGATTGATATAGGACACCAGGACGATCCCGTTCCCGACCGCGAGTCCGAACAGCTCGATGAAACCGATGGATGCCGGTACGCTCAAGTACTGATCACTGAGCCAGAGTGACACGACGCCGCCGACCAAGGCAAACGGCAGGTTCAGGATGATTAAGGTCGCATGCCGGAGCGAATGGAATGCCCAGAAGAGCAGAAAGTACACGAGTCCCAGCGTGATCGGCACGACGATCAGCAGGCGCGCATTGGCGCGCTCCATGTTCTCGAAAGCCCCTCCCCATGTGATGGTGTAGCCCTCCGGCAAACGGACCTTTTCCACCAGTCGCTTGCGCCCTTCATCCACCACCCCTCCGATGTCGCGCCCGACCACATTGAAGCCGATATAGATGCGGCGCTTCACTTCCTGGCGGCTGATTCGCAGCGGCCCATCCCGCATTTCGATTTTCGCCAGATCGTGCATGGGGATCAGGGCGCCGGAGACCGCTTTGACGCGAATGTTCCCGATGGTTCCCACGCTGTTACGGGCCGATTCGGGAAATCGCAGGACCAGCTGGAATCGCCGCTCGCCTTCGTAGACCTCCGTGGCGCGCTTCCCGCCGATCGCCGTCTCGACGAGGTCCTGTACGTCGGCCACGTTGATGCCGTAGCGCGCGATCTTCTGTCGATCGATGTCGATGGTCAGGTAAGGCTGTCCGGCGATCTGTTCGACTTTCACGTCCTTGACGCCCCGGATCATCCGCATCGCGGCCGCGATCTCTTCCGCCTTCTCGTGGAGCACGCCCAGATCCGGTCCGAACAGCTTGATCGCGCATTCGGTCCGAATACCGGAAATCAGTTCGTCGACACGCTCCTGGATCGGCTGGCTCATGAGGACGGAGATCCCGGGTATCTCCCCCAATTTGCGTCTGATCGCGTCCGTCAATTCCGGTTGCGACTTTGCGGTGGTCCAGGTGCGGCGCTCCCGCAGAGAAACGATCGGGTCGCTCTCGTTCGGTTCCTCAGGGCCGACTGCGATGTCGGGCCGTCCAATCTTGCTCACAGCCGTGCGGACCTCCGGAAACTCGAGTATCGCCTTGTGGACCTGCTTTTCCATCTCGATGGATTCGGAAAGGGAGACACTGGGCAGCCGGACGATCTGCGGCGTCAAGGCGCCTTCCTCCAGGATCGGAATGAATTCCCGTCCGATGCGCGGCACGAGGAGCAAGCTGAGCAGCACGAACGCCGCCGAGCCGATCAGCACGGGTCCGCGGCGCCGGAGCGACCATTCCAAGACCGGCTGGTATCGACGCTTCATCCAGCGGGTCAGGCGCGTGTCTTCGGGATAGTCGCCTCGCAGCATCAACGACGCCAGGGCCGGCGAGAGCGTCAGCGTCACGACGACCGACAACAAGAGGGCGATGACCAGCGTGTAGGCCAACGGAGCGAACATCTTGCCTTCCATGCCGTGAAGCGTCATGAGCGGCAGGAAGACGACGCTGATGATGAGAATGCCGAACAAGATCGGACGCCCCACTTCTTTCGTTGCCTGCAAGACGACGTCCAGCGTGCTGCGCCCGCTATGACGATGGAGGGCGAGATGGCGATAGACGTTTTCCACGACGACCAGTGAACCGTCTGCAACCTCGCCGATCGCGATGGCCAGACCGCCCAAGGTCATGAGATTCGCTGAGAGTCCCAGGCATTGCATGGCGATGAACGTCACCAGGGGGGTCACGATCAATGTGACGGTCACGATGGCCGCGCTCCGCGCGTGGTCCAGGAAGAAAATAAAGACCAGCACCACGAGGAGAATCCCCTCAATCAAGGCATCCCTCACCGTATTGACCGCAGCGGTCACAAGCTCGATCCGGTCGTAGAACGGCACGATCTTCGTGTCCGGAGGAAGGACTCGCTCACGGTGCAGTTCGAGCACCTTATCGGACACCGCTTCGACGACCTGCCGCGCGTTGCCTCCGCGAAGCATGAGGACCGTCCCGGTCACCACTTCGCGTTCGCCGTTGAGAACGGCGGCGCCGTGACGCACCGCATGTCCGATCCGCACCTCGGCGAGGTCCCTCACGAAGACCGGTGTGCCGTGCGACTCCTTGACGACGATGGACTCGATGTCGCCGACCGTCTTGATCAGACCGAGTCCGCGAACGATGGAGCGTTCCGCGTGACGCTCCAGGATATTGCCGCCGGCGTTGGCATTGTTCCTCGCCACCGCTTCAAAAATGTCGCTCAGTGTCAGGTCGTATTTTCTCAGCTTCGAGGGATCGACCAGGATTTGATACTGCTTGACGAATCCCCCGAGCCCGTTGACGTCGATGACGCCCGGCACGCTCTTGAACAGCGGGCGCAGCACCCAGTCCTGCAGGGTCCGCTGCTCGGTCAATTCTGCTTCGACCGTGGCGGGATCGGTCTCGTGCGCGCGCGGTCCTTCCAGATAGTATTGGTAGATTTCCCCGAGGCCCGTGCTGACCGGCGCCATCACCGGCTCGATGCCCTGGGGCAGACGCTCTTTGGCCGCCATCATCCGCTCGAGGACCAACTGGCGCGCAAAATACACATCGACGTCGTCCTGAAAAACGACCGTCACCTGGGAGAGACCGAACTTGGACAGAGACCGAATTTCGTCGAGACCCGGCAGACCGGTCATCTGCAGTTCCAACGGATAGGTAATGAACCGCTCGATCTCGACCGGCGACAGACCCCCCGCTTCCGCGAGGATCTGGACCTGGACGTTCGTGACGTCGGGGTACGCGTCGATTGGAATGGATTGAAAGGTCGCGACACCGGCGACGGAGAGCACACAGGCGAGGCCCAGCACCGGAATCCGCTGACGAAGCGAAAACTCCAGAAGAGATCCAATCATAACGCCGGCTCGATCTTGTGCCGCTCCAGCTCGGACTTGAGCACAAAGGATCCTTTGGTCACAACCGTCTCGCCGGCCTGCAGACCGTCGAGCACGGTCACGACCTCTCCATACTCCTCGCCGAGCCGAACCGTTCTCGCTTCGAATTCTGAAGAGCTGCGCCGGATAAAGATCATTTTGCCGGCTGGACCGTTCTGGACGGCCGACAACGGAACAGTCAGCAGGTCGGGATCGGGAGCGGCATAGACCCGCACGAGCGCGTACATCTCCGGTTTCAGGCGCTTGTCGAGGTTGGAGGCCGTAACCCTGACCCGCAGAGTCCTGGTGGCCGGGTCCAGCAAGTCTCCCACATAGGTCACGGTGCCGCTGAAGAGGGTATGAGGATAGGCTGCGGCGATGATGTCCACGCTCTGGCCTTTCTGGATGTACTCGATGTCTTTCTCCGGAACTGCGGCGGTGACCCACACCTCAGACAGATCGGCGACGGTGAAGAGCTTCTGATTCGTCTCGACGACTTCGCCACGCGTGATGTTGCGCATGATCACGCGCCCATCGAACGGCGCGCGCAACGGCACGTGGGCTTTGATGGTGTGCTCGCGATCCAGGCGGTCAATCTCATGTCGCGGGACGCCGAGCAGATCGAGCCGGTTCCGAGATTCACGGACTTCGGCGTGTGCAGTTCGCATTTCCGCCTCTCGGCGCTGTAACTCCGCCAGACTCACCGCCCGCGCTTCGTGCAGTTCCTTCGCTCGCTGATAAGACAGGTCCGCTTCATACAAACGGGCCGTCGCCTTCAAGTACGCCCCCTCCGCCAATCCGAGATCGGTGCTGTGCAACAGCGCGAGGAGATCATCCTTTTTGATATCCGCGCCGACGTCCACATGCACTTTGACAACGCGACCTCGGATCAACGTCGTCACCTCGGCCAATTCGTTTTCGTTGGGTTGAATCGTTGCGGGAAACTCGCGGGACACGCGGATAGATCCGCGCACGGCCGGCGCAACCTCAATGGACGTTCTCGCCAGTTCGTCCGCGGTCAAACTCACGAGGCCGACGGGCGCCCGGGGCGGCCGTGATGTCGCCGTCGTGGCCGATGAACCGTCTCGCGCCTCGTTCCCGCATGCCGCAAGCCAGAGCGTGACGCCTAACGCTGCCAGCGCGACGCGTGCGTGGCGACCGAACCGTCTGTGAAATCTCCGGTTCAACGGGAAACACTCCCAGCCAAGAGGTGTGCTGCCCGCTCGTTCGTATACCGTCTCCCCGAATATCAGCACGAGATATGCCTGTCAAGCCCGTGGACTTGCAGGCAAGCAGACGATTGCCGTGGCGATTTGCCACGGTCGGGCTTCTCTTGATGTGGTGAAAGGCGACAGGCGAAAGTGTCCGGCAAGAATGAGGCGATTCCGCTCCCTGGTACGCGATACAGCCTCTCGTTCACGGGTGCATCATGGACGTTCGCACGCAATTCCTTCCCTGACGAGCAGTCTGTCGAGGGCGAGTGTAAACGTCAGGCTGACGCCTTTCGCGATTGGGCCCATGTCCGGCGGAAGCTCCGGTTGTCCTGCCGCGAGTGGCTTCGAATGCACGTGGGACCGGACTCCATGCGATCCGGCACATCTTGCAGTCTAGAATTATGGTAAAAGACAAGAACCACTGGTTGTTTCCTACGGGAGTGCCATGACCGGTCGCGCGCAATTCCCTGATGAACAGTCGGAGGCCGGCGAATTCAAACGGCAGGCGGACGCCTTTCGCCATTGGGTCACGGCCGACGGAAGCATCGGGTATCCTGCCGCAAGCGGCCGGTATCACTTGTATGTGTCCTGGGCCTGTCCCTGGGCGCACCGCACCATCATCGTGCGCCGGCTCAAGAAGCTGGAATCCGTGATCGGCATGACCGTGGTGGACCCGATCCGTGACGAGCGAGGGTGGGCCTTTCGCGAGGGGCCGGGCCATTCACTCGACAGCATCAACGAGTTTCAGTTCTTGAGTGAGGCGTATCGGGCGACGGATCCTCACTATCGGGGCCGTGTCACCGTGCCGGTCCTCTGGGACAGGGTGACCAAACGGATCGTCAGCAATTCGGACGACGATCTGATGCGGATGTTCAATCAGGCGTTCGATCGATTGGCGGACAGCCGGATCGATCTCTATCCGGAGCGTCTTCAGAGGGAGATCGACGATCTCAACGATTTCATCTATGAGAACGTGAACGACGGAGTCTATCGCGCGGGATTCGCCACCTCCCAGCGGGTCTACGAAAAGGCCGTGCGACGCCTATTCGACGCGCTGGACCAACTGGACGACCGTCTGAAAACCAGCCGCTACCTCTTTGGAAATACCTTCGTCGAAACGGATTGGCGCCTGTTCGTGACGCTCATCCGGTTCGATGCCGTGTACCACGGCCATTTCAAATGCAACATGCGGCGAATCATCGACTATCCCAACCTGTTTGCCTATCTCAAGGACCTCTATCAGACCGACGGCATCGCCGATACCGTCAATTTCGACCACATCAAGCGGCACTACTACATCACCCACGACGATATCAATCCGACGCGGATCGTACCGGTCGGTCCCCTTCAAGAGCTGACCTCGCCACACGGCCGCGAACGACTCGCTCCGGCGCCCTGAAACAGGATAGGTAGCATATCGGGTCAGGTCGCCCGGGGCCTGTTGTCCCATTCCGCTACGGTGCTCCGTCGTACACTTCCCGGCTCCGTTGTGTCGCGCCGCCAACCACTCTATTCTCCGCCGGTTTGTTGTGGCCGGTTCGGTCGCGCCGATGGCACTCCGCTTGCGAGCCGTTTGAACTATGGCGGCGGAAGCGGCGTTGACAACCTATTGATCCGCACGCCCAGGCGGACGGGTAACACATCGGCATTTTCAATAGCCTGCTCAGGGAGGACGCCATGATCATCCACAAGAGACTGCAAAGCTATTTGGACAGCCAGAAGGTCCCTTACCAGATCGTGAATCACTCGGTCGCCTATACCGCACAAGAGGCGGCGGAGAGTCTTCACGTTCCGGGAAATCTGTTCGCGAAGGTCGTGGTCGTGAAGGCAGGCGAACGGTTCGTGATGCTGGTCCTGTCCTCCAACTGGAGGGTGGATCTTAAACATGTGGCAGACATCCTGGGATGTCCTCACGTGCGGCTGGCGACGGAGGAGGAGTTAGCCCATCTCTTCCCCGATTGCGAAATCGGCTCGATGCCGCCTTTCGGGAATCTCTACGGCATGTCGGTCTATGTCGATGGACTGCTGACGAGCGACGAGGTGGTTTTCTTCGACGCCGGCACTCATGTGGGAGCGATCAAGCTGCGGTATCGGGATTTCGCCGAGCTGGTCCATCCGCAGGTGGCGGAGTTTCACCGGGAGCCGACGAAGCTGGAATGCTAGCCGGCGGGCGCCTTCGCGCTTCGCGTTGATACCTCCCGAAGCGATCCCTCCGGGCTCGGCCGGGCGGAACTACCGCGCGGGTGGCTCTCTGGCTTTCCCCGCGCTGCCTTCTGGAATTCTCTCGGGCACGGTTGTTCCAACCGTGCCTCCTCGGTCAGTTCCAGGTTTCCCTCTCTTCAAGCAGTTTCTTTCTGATCGCTATGCGGGAAAAATCCAAGATTACTCAGGAGAAAAGGTCGTGTACCTGGGTGAGCGGCTGGAAGGTCAATATGCCGAGGTGCGCACCAAGTTTATATCCAGCAAAACCGAATATCCCTTGGATTATCGCCTCATCAATAGGGAAGGCCGGTGGTACGCCTACGACATCATCGCGGACGGCATCAGCCTTGTGAAGAATTACAGAAGTCAGTTCGAGAAGATCTTGCGGACCGGCTCGTATCAGGACCTCATCGCGCGCCTGCGCGATCGCTCAGTGCCGGATGAACGAAAAGGTAAGCCTTCATAGTGAGCGGGGGTGCGAGCACACTTGGGCTGCCCGACGACAGGACCCGCGCCGCTCCACTCTCTACTTCGCCAATATCCCCAATCCCCGCACTTCATCCAGCCATCTCATCCGTTGCTTCTCGGTCATTCCCTCGATGTTCCCGATGAGCGTGGACTTGATCGGGCTGATCCCGCAGAAGCCGAGGAGGTTGCGTTTGAAACTTTTCACGCTGTGCGAGAAAAAGATCCAGCGATAGACCAAGGTCGGCATGCCCATGGTGACGATGATGCGGGCGGATTTGCCCGTGAGCAGTTTCTTTGCCATCCCGCCGGAGTTCTGATATTCGAACGCAAATCCGGGACGGAACGTCTGTTCGAGAAACCCTTTCAGCAGCGCGGGCATCGAGCCGAGCCAGAGCGGATAGAAGATGACCAGATGGTCTGCCCGTCTGATCAAATCCTGCGCCTGTTGGATCGAGTCGGGCGGAGTCCCCTTCTCAAAGTCTTCCTTCGTGCGAAGAAGCGGAAACTCAATCCTAGCCACCTCGATTCGTGTCACGTCATGCCCGCCATCTTGGCCGCCTTTGGCATATTCGTCAGCCAGCGCATGGCCGAAATGGCGCGTCTGCGCATCCGGGTGACCTTGAAGGATGACGATGCGTTTGACCATCGGCGCCTTAGAACAATGGATGATGAGGGGCGCTGGCCGGTGGAGCGACAGGAGAAGTACCCTCCACATTGCCAAGAAACTTCCATCCGTCCTGTTCTTTGACAAGGGAATGCACTTCGCCCGCCCAGCTGTCGATGGTGACGGGCTTTCCCGTCCCCTTCTCAACCCCGTACAACCCGCCCGCGCAGGTGACATAGGCTTTCTTGACGGAGCCGGTCCGAACCACCTTGAGTTCCGTGAACACGTGCCTGGACATGATCTGCTCATAGTGGCTGAACACTTCATCCCACACGCGGCGGACATCCACTCGCTTCAAGCCATGATAGTTATAGTCTTTCGCATAGAATTGCATCAGTGCTTCGAGATCGGCATGTTGCAGCGCGACCTCCGCCCGATCGAAGGCTCCGGCCAGTTCCTTCATGACCGTCCCATCTGCCGCTGCGACCGCTCCTTGTGCAATCTCAACTGCTGCGGCCGAAGGGGTCGGGTGATGGCAGCGGCCGACCAGCAGACATCCAGTCAGCAGGACAGTTGCGACGAGTGTGTTGACCCCCTTCATGATCGTCGAAATGACGCAATCGCGATGCCATGGCTGTCCGCGCAGTATTTCTCCCATAGGGTATGTGCGATGACGCCTAACTCCCCACCGGATTCTCGCAGTTTGCTGCGATACACTACGCCTCCTGGAGTTCTGGGGCCTTAGTTCAACGAATCAGAACAGGCATATCTCATGCACTTCCCGTACAGAGCAATTCCGGACAGGAAGAAACACGTGGGAACCGTCGATCCTGTTGTGTGGAACCGGCCCATACGCAGCAATCAGCCGTTAACCGGAGGAGGACGCCATGTCCGTTGCAAAGATCATCGAAATCAGCTCGGAATCCACAAAAAGCTTTGAGGATGCCATCGTGCAAGGCATCGCCAAGGCATCCAAGACCGTGCATGGCATCAAATCGGCCTGGATCAAGGAACAGCACGTCGTGGTCGAGAACGGCAAGGTCGACCTCTACCGCGTGGATCTGAAGGTGACGTTCGTTCTCGATTGAGGCGGCAGACGGAACGTCGCGATCCGCGCGCGAGACCGATCGCGCCCCCTCATTGGTCAGGGTCAAGATCCGCTGCTTCTCGCTCATGGCCTCGATAGCCTGGATGTTTGAGAAGGGCGACCATCCCCATCGCCAATAGTGGAAGCCGGTGCTTCTCTCCGCTCTCGGAGGAAGTCTTCATGGTCTTGTGGCGACGGAGGGAGCTTATCTGGTTGGCGGAGCGCTCAGCGTGCGGATTCCGTCCCGGCCTCGTCCATCCGGGAGCGTTCGTCATAGGCCAGACGGTAACCGGCTCGTTCCAGCGCACCGCGGAGATTGTTCATCACGGCCGGGCTGTCCGAATGGGGCATGACCTTGACCTCAGGAGCAGCGGACAGACTGGCGACAAGGGCGTCTGCCTCTGAGGCCGCCAACCGATCACCGACCGCGTAGAGGCCGTCAGATCCTTCCTCCATCCTATTGTGCGCGCACAAGATGGCGCGGATCGTGGCGAGAATCGCCGGCGTGGGAGTGGGCATCAGCAGGGCGGCAAGGGCGCCGTGATCGAGGCGGAGCTTGGCGGAATGGGGATACGGCACGCCTCCCTGCAGGCGTTGAAGAGCGGGTATCAGAATCTTTTCCTCCATCCCGATATGCCGCAACAGACCGGCGCGGAATTGGTCGTACGCCACACCGTCAATCACTTGGAGATCAGCCGTGGCCACTTGAAATAATGCATCGAGCCGTCTGTGGTCATCCCGCAGCGCGCGTGTCAGAGGTCCTTCCTTCCTGTCGTCCAGTTGCCCCATCCGGTTCTTCACCAGGCTCAACTTGCTGAGCGTGAACTCCTCCAGAATTCTGCTACAGTTCCGGCATGCAGATGGTCGCCTTAATCCCCAGGGGAGGAGCAAGCCGCGGCCGAACCCACCGATACTCCGCCAAGCCTGCTGGTCACCTTCTGGTTACGGCCAATACTTGGCCGTTGCCTTCACATACCCGAATACGATGTCGCGGCGGGCCACGATACCGATGAGGGTCTTCCCTCTCACGACCGGCACCCGAATCAAATGACGTTCTTGCAATAGGTGGATCAGGTCTTTGACCGGCAGGTCCTCCGTGACTGTGACGACATCACGAGTCATCACATCCGCAGCCGTTATCGTGCGGATATCCTTGGCTTGATCCATTGCTCCCAACAGATCGAACTCACTGACGAGACCGACCAGAGTCCGATCCTCCTCGACGACCGGAACGCTGCCGAAATTTCCCTCTGCGAGCAGCTCTGCAACGGTTCGAGCATTGGTCTGCGGGCCGACCGTGACGACGACGTCCTGCATCAGCTGAGGGACGGTCAAGGTTCCGGGATCACGAGCATTAGCGAAATACTCCGTTCTTCTCATCGGGCCCTCCTTTCCGTCCTTCACGACAGTGCCCTGCGGGATGAACACACACCTCATCCGTCAAATGAGGCAAGCGGAATGCCAGCAGATCCTCTATTCCTCCCAGAAGAACTTCTCCCAATCCACGGTCTTGTCCCACCACTGCCGATGTCGTTTCACGTCATGGAGCGCCGGTGGGGTGACTGCATAGCAGAGATCCCAAATCGCATCGGCGGCTTGGGCGCTGATGGATCCCTCGCGGGCTTCCAGCATATCCATGAAATGATTCATCGCCGCGTAGGTCCCTTTCCAGTCGCCCCGGTTGTAGAGACTTCGCACCAATTCGACCTGGCCGAGGTAAGGATCGAATGATGCCGCCTCGCCCTTGGCCGAAGCGATCCCCGCCTGCACGATGACAAATCCGGTCAATTGCTCCTCCCAGCCTTCGAACCCGCTGTACATCGCAACCACTGTGTCGACTCTCCACGTGATATCACTGTGTCGATCCGCCCACTTCTCCTGGCCCCTGTACCGGGCATTGGCGATCCATGGGATCAGCGACACGACGCACACACAGAGCATGAAGGCGATCGCCTTTCGGGAAATCATAACCTGGTTCATGATTCTCCTCGCTCTCTCGTCAAGGCACCACCAGGATTCTGCTCCGCAAGGCCTCCTCGGCCCCGTGCAACGGACAGAAGAAGGGACAGGTTTGAGTGCCTGACGCGTCCGTTTCAGGCTCAACTTTCAACTGTTCCGTGCTGACCCGGACCCGCACGGTCTCCCCCGGGGCGACATAGACCCGCAGCGGTTTCACGGTCGGGGTCTTGGTTCCCTCCGCAATCTCCTCAAACAGTCCCGGGGCTTCAAACACGTGGGTGCGGCTCGTCGGGTTCTCCAGGATGAAGATGAGTCCTCCTTTGAGATCCGTGCGCTTGTGAATGATCACCTCACGCGGGGACCAGGCTGCCGCATCGTTTTCCAGATCAAGGATGACAAAGTGGAACTCTCCACCGACACCCCATGAAGGCATCAAACAGCTCTGGGCGACCAGCAAGAGGAAGCTCAGGCTCGATACGGATAATCTACCGCGAACGCTCTTCATGCTGTTCCTTCCTTGATTCCCGGTCGGACCCGTACTGATCGAAACTATGGGACGACGCGGATCGTCCCGCCCAGATGAGCATCCCCTTTGTGAAGGGGGCAGAAAAATGGAAACTCTTCAACCGTCTCATCGATACGTTTCTCAAATTGCGCCGTGTTGATCTGCACGCGGACCGTGTCCTCCTCCGTCACGTTCACCCGTAGCGGCTTTCTGGTGAGGTCCCCGCCCGTGCCGGTTACTTCTTCGAACAGCCCGATAGCGGCAAAGGCATGGGTGCGATCCGTCGGATTTTCTAAGACGAACACCAGACCATCCTGCGTCTCTGTACTGCGGTGGATGACCACGTCCTGCGGCACCCACACGGCGCGTTTCTCTCCGATGTCTCGCACCACGAAGTGAAACTCCGCAGCCCGAACCGGGCTCCAGAGAAGCAGAGCGCCGAACAGGGCTGCGGTCGCCAAACGCTCCGACCGGAGGTATGGCCTTGGACGTCTCACGGCACGACACCTTCCGCCTCAGGATGGACGACGCGATCAGCCGCCGCCGATTTCACCCTTGGTCTCGACGATGTACAGCTCCCCCCTGACTTCAGGGTGAATGTCGCACCAGATCGCATACCGGACGGTCTCCGCGATCCCCGTCGCAGGATCGCTCTTCGATGGCATGGTGGAGAAGTGGAGCGTCATCGTCTTTCCCGGATCCAAGTGATAGGACTTCACTTTTTTCCCTTCCAGCAGAACTCCGTCACCTTCCATGCGAACCGGCACCTCTTTGAACAGTTTCGCGGCAAACCCATGGGTCACGCTGTCCAGGTTCCGGACAACAATCGTGGTATCCTGTGATGGCGTGGTGAAGCCCACGGTGGCATACCCATGGTCCCGATCCTTAATCGTGATCTCAACCTTCGAGGGCGCTCCTCCCATTCCCTTTGCCTGCGCATAGGCGCTCTCTGTTCCCATCCCCAGCAACGTGATCGCCGCCACGGCAAAAGGAAGTGCCAACAATGTGATGGTATGTCCTCTGATCTCCATCATCTGCCTCCTTGGTTCTCACGTGAACTGCTCACTTCCTCTTCCTACGACACACTTTCCGACACGTTTGCGGTTGTCACTGCAATTCTCCAACCTCACCTCCTCTCCTTTGAAGGGACGATCCATTTAACCTCGACGCTCGATGATGAACAATTCTCCCTTCACATCCGGATGCATGTCGCACCAGATGACATGGCGAACAAGGGGACTCGCCATCGTGAGCGGGGCCGTCGCCGAGCCCTTGGTGAAATGGAGCGTCATGGTTTTCCCCGGGTCTACGCGGAACGCAGCACCCTCTTTTCCCGCAGCTTGATACCCGTCCCCTTCAAGACGGACAGGTGTGTCCTTGAACAGGGGGGAAAAGAATCCATGCGTCACCCCATCTTCGTTGCGAACCACAATAGCTGTCGGATTCCCCTCTCGCCCATAGCCGGTGACATGAAACTCCATCTTCTTGATGGTCACTTGGATCGTCAGTTCCGGAAGTTCCTGTCCTGCCGCGGCCGTGTCGCTCACGGTCATTCCCGGGCTTGGCGGCAGGCCCAGGACCAATGCGGCAGAGCACAACGCCGCCGTCATCACATCACTTCTGATCGTTCTCACAGCGCACCTCCCTTTCTCGAACACCGGTCAGTTCAGCCGGCAATTCCTCCGAACTGATGATCGAGGAACCGGTCGATGTGGCGGGACACGTCGTGGTACTTCGCCGGCGTCACGAGATAGCAATAATCGAACAGCCGATCCGCCACCTCCGATGGAATATCGTTCTCCCGACGTTCGAGCATATCCATGAAGTGATTCATCGCTGCATAAACCCCATCTATATCTCCACTCTCGTAATAAGCCCGGACGACATCGAGCTGCACGACATACGGCTCATACGTGCCCCAGAACGGCCCCTCGTTCATTTGTTCGATGCGAACAGCGCTCATCATCGCATCCAGCCAATCGGCTTGGACTGCCGGAGCGACCATCGGCCCTCCCACTGCCACCACCAACAAGCCTGTCAGCGCCAGCAGGATCGCTGCCGTTCGCCTGATATCTTCGCTGATGCACATCACGCACCTCCGACCGACTCTTCCCCCTTCTCATTTCGACACCCCCTGACGCATGCCTCTGTGAGGATCCGACGTCACGTTTACAGCCTAATCAGTCTCGCCCTTGCGAACAATGAATCAGCCGCATCATTTTTGGGATGATGCGGAGGCATCAGAACGGAGAGCGCATGCTGCTAGAGGAGATCAAGAGCGATCGGATATCCGATGGGAAGCGCCCGAGTTCAGGCGACTCGTGACTAGGAAGACGACATTGGGTGATGGAATGCGACTGCAAGGGCTTCGACGCGACTATGCGCGCCGAGTTTGTCGAAGATGTGCTGGATATGGTTGCGCACGGTGACGGTGCTGATGCAGAGCGCGTCGGCGATACGGGCGGTACGCTCGCCCTGTGCGAGATGCTGCAACACCTCACGCTCTCGGCGGCTCAAGGGCAAGGAGGGCGGAATGTCGGGAGCCTCATTTAAGAAAGAGGCCGGAGCGCGCGCGGGCTGTGCTTCGGCAACTTGCCCGCCGAGGGATGACAGAACGGATTGCAATTCGTTGACGAGGCGCCTCACTTTCGCCTGTTTCCCGATATCCCTGAACAGATGGGCAAACAGGAACCGCTCCTGTTTCCTGGAGGGAATCGGAAGGGAGCTGACATTCAGCCAGACAGGCTTCCCGGATTTGGTGGAAGTCTGGATATCGAAGTTCCGAACCCCGCCTCCACAACCGAGCCGGTGTCCGACGAGACATGATGCGGAACAGAAGGGGTGGCCTGAGAGCGTTTCGCCCCGCATCACCTCATGGCAGTCGCGACCGATAACCTCCCGCGCACGAAATCCCAACAGTCGCTCGGCGGCCTTGTTCCACAAGACCACCTTGCCGTCTTCGTTCACCAGCAAGGCGCCATCGGCCGTGCGGTTGAGCATGTCGATGAGGGATTTCATCTGTGCTTTTCCAACCAGGCATCGCACTGACGGAAGGGCTCAGCCGCCGCGAAAGGCAACGGTCCGCTTCCCACAGCGGGCATGCTCGAGTCCGGCCACTCGGTGCCTGCCTTCTGGGAGCTCAGGCTGACGCGGTGCAACTGCGGTGCCTTGGCCATGCGGCAGCGGTAGGGTCGACGTCGTTGTTCACTCCACGGACCGCAGATAACAACAGAGCCAGAAGAGCGGGGAAATTGATGATGCCGCCGAGCTTATCGGTCGGCCATCCCCGTCGCGATCCTGTGAGCAACCGGCATCAGCTCTGTCCCATATGGCTACATACGCACGGGCATGGCCGGGGAGCGATGCCACGGTTGGAGTCCCCGCATCACGGACAAGGCCCTTGCCCCGATACTGAAAAGGCGGCACCGACCCGCGACGAGATTGGTCCCAAAGCCCACCCTAGGGTGTTTACTAGTTATTCCGTCCTGTCGGACGCGCTATGTGTAACGGCCAGCCTACGGCATGATCTGCGTGACCGGGAGGGAAGACGCCATGGCCATGTATGTGTCGACATGGGACAAGCAAGCGTTGTCATCTTCGGCCTTACAACTCCACCCCGGACTTCGCTGGCGAGCGTTGATCGTGGACGGTCATGCGGCGATTCGCGAGATGGTGCGGATCATCCTGGAGCCATACGAGGATCTCATCGAAGTCGTCGCGGACGCCTCCGACGGCGAGAGCGCCATCGACCAGGCGGTCCTTCACAAGGTTGATCTCGTGCTGATGGACGTCAACCTGATCTCTCCGAGCGGTGTGGACACCACACGTTGCCTCAAACAATCGATGCCGCATGTGGTGATTCTGGGCCTGTCGGCGGACTATACTCCCCACATCTACAACTCGATGATCGCCGCCGGCGCCGTCGCGTTCGTGCGCAAGCAAGATGCGGTGGACATACTGTTTAGGACCATCGTGTATGCGATGTTCCACTATTGCCGCCCGTGTGAACAGGATCAGGTACTCGGGAGTACCGCGCCGGCCTGTTTCGACAACGGGAGCCAGGCAGCCGTCCGAGTCCCCGTTCCCCGGACGTCCCCTCTTCCACGCTTCTGAATCACTTCGTCAAACCGGCTCCGAGCCGTCCGTTTCAGCCGCCGGCCCGGATGACGCGCGCAGGCGAGGCGATCGACGCGCCTGGCCCGGCGTCAAGGTTCGTCCCGCCGAAAGACGAGCAATGGTCCATGCCGCGGATTTGTGCGGAGGGACTCTCATCGGCGGACGGTGGTGAGGATGTTTCGCGACCGTGACGACGCCGGAGACCGTCTTGCGCAGCGGCTGCTCACCTATCGAGACAGTCCTGATGGCATGGTTCTGGCGCTGCCTCGCGGCGGCGTGGTGGTGGGCTACCGGCTGAGCCTCGTGCTTCACTTTTCGCTCGATGTCTTCATCGCCTGCAAACTGGGTTCGCCGGAGAACCCCGAATATGCCCTGGGTGCGGTCACCGAGGTGGGCAATCTCTATGTGAACCCCCTGAATGCCGGTGATCACGGGTCGTTGCCGGAATTGATCGAGGCCCTGGCGGCCGAGAAGAGAGCCGAAATCCTCCGCCGCCAGCGGCTGTACCGGCAGGGACGCCGTCCCATGGATCCCAACCGGCGGCTGGTCATTCTGGTGGACGACGGGATTGCCACGGGGGCGACGTTTCTGTCGGCGGTGGAGGCGCTTCGGGCTCAGGCACCGAGGCGACTCATTGCCGCGCTACCGGTCGGCCCGGTGGAGACGGTCGAACACGTTCGAAGCCTCGTGGATGAATTGATGGTGCTGGCCTGCCCGGAGCCGTTTTGGTCGGTCGGCACGCACTATGCAGACTTTTCGCAGGTCAGCGATCACGAAGTCCTGACCTGCCTCGAGCTGGCGAACAGAGGGCGCGACGGGACGGATCAGGCATAGCCTACGGTTCACAAGGCCTGCGAAGGATGGTCATATGAAAGTCGTCATCGGTGTCGATTGGTCGGAGGATGCCTTCACAGCTGTTCAGCAGGTCTTTCAGCTGTACCGCCCTACGGAGGTCGCGCTCGCGCATGGGATCGACCTAGGCATCTTCGACTATCCGATGCTGGCCCAAGCGGCGAGCATCCAGGGGTATGAAGACTTCGTTGGCGCCCTGACGGACGCCGGTCGGCAGGTCTTGGATCGCGCCGCGGGCTTGCTGCCGGCCGGGTTCGGAGCGGTGAAGAAGATCAACGAGGTGGGCCATCCGGTTGAACTGATCCACCGGTCGGCGAAAACCGTGCAGGCCGATCTCGTGGTGGTCGGCGCGCGGGGTCGCTCGCGATTGGCTGAAGTCTTCCTGGGAAGCGTGTCTCATCGCGTCGCCATGCAGGCCGACCGTGCCACGTTGATCGTCAAGGGCGCGATGAAGCCGGTACGGCGGGTGTTGGTCGCGGTGGAAGGACAGGACGACGGAATTCGCATTGCGCGCTGGCTCACGGCCTACCCGTTCTCGCATCCGGTCGAGGTCTGCGTGTTGAACGTGCTGGCGCCTGTCGGTCCGGCGGACCCCTACGACAGCGCGGCCTTTCACGAGTGGTCGGCGGCGGCGAAAACCGCCGCGGAAGATGCGGTCAAAACTGCGGGGGCTGCCCTCCTATCCACGCACTACACGGTCAGCACGAGTGTCGTGACCGGAGATGTGGCGGCGGCCGTCGCCGCGGAGGCGAAAGACCGGGACCTTGTCGTGGTCGCCTCCCATGGGCGTCACGGCGTCGATCGACTGCTGATGGGGAGCGTCTCGCACGCGATCCTGCACCGCGTTGCCGGTTCTGTACTGGTTGTCCGCTGAGGCGGCGCAGGCTTCGGGAGACGCATCAGCACCGAGTCTGCTGAGACCGGACTCGGCGGGTTCTGCCGGGGTTCGGCGACAGCGGCTAGCCCACATTATTCATGACGGTTCGTGACGAAACCGCCAAGACGCCAGGCGAGACCGGCACGCGGAGCCACGAGGAAGGAAGGCATACTTGACGCAGTATGTCGACCGACCGAGCGGCGAGCCTGCCATACCGCACTTCGTGTGAGCCGGCGGCTCATCGGGCGCAGCCCATCTTCATGGTCGCCGCCGGAGAGACACCTTCGTCCCCCCAAGCCTGTCGCAGCGGCGTATCGGCGGTTGCAGTAGAAGCGTTCATGAATAATGTGGGCTAGGGAAGGGTCTTGAGCCAGGCCAGAATGTCGGCCAGTTGCCCATCGGTGATCGAACCCTTCAAAGGCGGCATCATATGCCGTCCTTCGTGCACGATCTTTCGGAAGGCCTGCTCATTCGACAGCAGGGGGTTGCCCGCCAAACGGGGACCAATGTTTCCCTCCGCTTTCGCGCCGTGGCACACGATGCAACTGGCACCGTACAGCTCCTTTCCCCGAGGGGCGTCTCCGGCGGAAGACCCTGAGACGGTCCCGGCCACACGGTGCCTGTCGCTATCTTGAAGGCCGCCATCGTTCGCCAGCGAGACGTTGCCGTGCGCGACGATGGCCGTCGCCATGAAGCTCAGTGATAGGATTAAGGCTCTCGGTACCCGGTGAATCGACATACTGGCGATTGTCCTCTCCTGCATTTTCCGAATCAAGCCGATCACCGGGATGTTGCGGCACCTTCCTGCCGGAGCAGCGCCAGGAAGGCCAACGTATCGGCAAGTTCCTGATCGGTTAAGGAGCAAGCTCCTTTCCCGTTGAACACCGCCCTTTCAGCCTCCACATGATTCCGCTGTTTGCCTGTGGACTCTCCGGAAGCGGGTTGCACCGGAACGAGGCAGAGGACCGCTCCGCCCAACAGGAGCAGTCGGATCCACATATTGGCCCGCTGCAACCGGTGCGGTAATCCATCGATCAAGGTGTTTCCCGCTTCCTTCCGCGTCATGAGATCCCCTCCCTCAGGCGAGAGCGCCGCCGCCGTTGTGTTTATATTATGGTAGCTGCCTCGTCGCAGATGTTGCGCTGCTCCTGCAACGGTCGTCGCGTCGAGCTCATCGGTCTTACACATTTGCCCGTACCCAACGCACAATGTCCTGCGCTCCCAAGGCACCTGGTTGGCGTGCCAGTTCTCGGCCTCCGCGGAATGCCATCAGGGTTGGAATGCTGACGATGCGGAACCTGGTCGCAAGATCTCGTTCCTCCTCCGTGTTGACCTTGGCCAGCCGAATCTGAGGCTCCAATGTCCTGGCCGCCTGCTCGAACGCGGGTGCCATCGTGAGGCATGGACCGCACCATGGTGCCCAGAAATCCACGACCAACGGAACGTCGGAGTGCGACGCATGGAGATCGAAGTCCGCAGCCGTCAGCCTGATCGGATGGCCGGTAAATAGCGGCACATGACACGAGCCGCAGTTGGG
The DNA here is from genome assembly GCA_047150005.1 of Nitrospira sp. Classification (GTDB taxonomy): domain Bacteria; phylum Nitrospirota; class Nitrospiria; order Nitrospirales; family Nitrospiraceae; genus Nitrospira_C. Next base: position 1,620,345 of record AP038806.1, read on the forward strand.
CCGGTCGGCTAGCCGCGTGGTCGGAACACGGTTGAGACTTCGACAGTGGGGACAGGCAATGTGGATCGTTTTGTTCATCGACCGTCGCGCAAGCGCGCCTTTCCGTGGGCGGTCCCTCCCCTATTATGGCGTGTTTCCCTTGGCCGTGGCCACCCACGCCTCTTCCGCGCCCCAGCGAACCGTCATCGGCTCGCCGGCGACACGTCCTTCACTCATACCAAGAAAGGTCCAGGTTTAGGTTCTGATGAATGACTCCACAGTAAGCCAAGAGGCTCCATCCCTGGAACGCCACAGTTCCCTCCTAGTCATCCCCTGAAGCGCCTCGTCAACTCGTTGAATCTTCGGGAGTCGGCAGCTTCGACTGCTGGAATCTACGTGTGGCACTACCGATGCACCCGGAAGGGTGCAGCCACGCACGTCAGCCCAGGGGGGCCCATGGAAATCCGCGGGGATATCCGTCAGCGTCTGTTGGAGTTTGTAGGGCAGTCGCCCGGCTGCGATGTGGAGCAGATGTTATCCGCCTGCCCGGATTTGACGTGGAATCAGGTCTTTTTGGGATTGGACTGCTTGAGCAGATCAGGTGCGGTGGCGCTCAAGCAAGAAAGGCCGGGATGCTATTCAGTGGTGGCAGCGACGGAGAAAAGTTCAAACCTATTGCCCCATTAGGGGCTCAAAGCATTAAGGAAGGAGGATAGGCCATGGCGGGTCTAACAAGATGGGAACCGATCGCACGGTGGAGCCCGCTGAGGGATCTTGAGGAAATGGAAAAGCGTCTTTCGGGCGTGATCGGACGCGCCATTGGGATGCCCAATACCGAAAAAGAGGAAGCGATTTCGGTGGCCGAATGGTCGCCGATGGTGGACATCACGGAGGATGAGAAAGAGTACGTCGTCAAGGCCGAAATCCCCGAAATGAAAAAAGAAGACATCAAGATCAAAGTTCACGACGACGTGCTGTCCATTTCCGGCGAGCGAAAGCATGAGAAAGAAGAGAAGGGCAAGAAGTATCACCGGGTCGAGCGGTCGTACGGAAGCTTTGTACGAAGCTTCACGCTGCCCGAGGACGCCGATGGATCCAAGATTGCCGCGGAATACAAGGACGGCCTCCTCAAGGTGCATTTGCCCAAGTCCGAAAAAGCACAATCAAGAGCTGTGGAGGTCAAGATTGTCTGAGGCTCCAAAAGGCCGGGACGAGGGAGGGCAGCATGATTCGCCATCCGCATTATCTCGAAGTTCCCTGGGAGATCCGCTGGCATGACACGTCCGGCACAACGCATCGGCGTCTGTGGTGGCTGGTCGCCATTCTCGTATTGGCGGCGATGTTCATGATCGGTGTCGGCGTCCTTAGCGGAACGGTGTGAGCGTTCGTCTGATCGACGCGGTCGGGAGAAAGCCGAGTTTCTTGTGATTTTCCGAAATCGTCAAGAGGCGGGACAACGGTTAGCGGGCAAGCTGCAGCGGTATCGCGATGATCCGAACGGCCTGGTCCTCGCGCTGCCGCGCGGGGGCGTGCCGGTCGGCTATCAACTGAGCCTGGAACTCCATCTTCCTCTCGACGTGTTCATTACGCGCAAGATCGGACTGCCCGAGAATCCCGAGTACGCCCTGGGCGCAATCAGCGAAACGGGCAATGTCTATTTGAATCCCGATGCCGTGGGCGAGTACCGTTTGTCCTACAAGGACATCGAGGATCTCGTGCAGATTCAACGGGAGGAGATCCGCCGACGGCGGCGGCTCTACCGGGGAGACCGGCCTTCTACACCGCTGAAGGATCGATGCGTCATTCTGACGGACGACGGCATCGCCACCGGCGCGACGTTCTTCGCCTCGGTAGCGGCCATTCGGAACGAATCTCCGCGCGCCTTGATCGCCGCCGTCCCGGTGGGTCCTGCGGAAACCATTGAGAAAGCCAGGTCTCTGGTGGATGACCTGGTGGTGCTCGCGATGCCGGAACCTTTCTGGTCCGTCGGAGAACACTATGCCGAGTTTGCCCAGGTGCCGGACGACGAGGTCGTGAAGTATCTCAATTCGGCGGATGCTTCGCATCGCGATCGGATGAGACGGGCATCTTCACGGTTGAGTTGAGCAGCGACGCGCCGACGCAGGCTTGTCACGGAGATCGTGCCGTTCACGACGATCAGGATGAGGATTGAAACTCGGCACTCAGGACTCAGCACTGAGCACTATTGGAGCGACAAGGAAGGATGACTGATGAAAATCGTGATGGGAGTGGACTGGTCGGAGGAGGCATTCACCGCGGTGAAGCAAGTTCTGCATCTCTATCACCCGACGGAGGCGATCCTGGTTCACGGCATCGAAATGGGCATCTTCGAATATCCGGCGCTCGCCCAGATCGCCAATCTGCAGGGGTATGAAGAGTTTCGCCGCACGCTGGCCGACGCGGGGAGGCAGGTTTTGGATCGGACGGAGCAAATGCTGCCTGTCGGCGCCGCGGCGATCAAGCGGGTGAACGAGATCGGCAATCCCGCACGTCTGATTCTTGAAGAAGCGAAGACCATGCAGGCCGATCTGATCGCGGTCGGCGCGCGCGGAAGAGGCCGGCTGGCGGAGACGGTGCTGGGCAGCGTGTCTCATCGAGTGTTGATGCATGCGGCCTGTCCGACGCTGGTCGTCAGGGGTGAGGCCAGGCCGGCGCGGCGCGTGCTGGCGGCGGTGGAAGGAAAGGACGATGCCGAGCGCATCGTCCAATGGTTGCGATGTCACCCATTCATCAATCCAGTCGAACTCTGCGTCCTCAGCGTCGTCGTGCCGCTGAGAGCCGGTGGGCCGTTCATGGCGGCGGGCATTGAATCGTGGACGGCGGCGGCGCAGAGCTACGCTGAAGACCTGGTGAAAAGTGTCGCCGCATCCTTGTCGTCTCCCGCATACAGGGTCACGACCAGAGTGGCGACGGGTGAAGCAGCCGCTATGGTGGCGGAGCAAGCGAAGGATATGGATCTCGTCGTCGTTGCTTCTCACCAGCGTCATGGAGTCGACCGCTTTCTCCTCGGAAGCGTGTCGCATTCCATCCTGCATCGGGTAGCCGGTCCCGTACTCGTCGTTCATTGAAAGGAGGAACATGAAAGTCACAGCCCTTCTCATCGCCCTCACGCTCGTGTTCGCCGCCGCCTTCGTGGCATCAGCCCAAACCGTCCGCGGGAACCCTCAGGAAGGCGAATCCATTTACCGGCAGCATTGCCTCCGTTGTCACGGAGAAAAGCTGGACGGAAGAGGTCCGGAGGCCGGTGATCTGATCGCCAAGCCCACGAATTTCCTTTCGCCCGCTGTGCGCAGCAAGTCTGATTGGGAGCTGCTCGTCACGATATCGAACGGCGCGCTCTTCACGCCCATGCACTCGTTCCGCGGCAAACTGAGCGATCAACAGATGCTGGATGTCCTGTCATACATCCGATCGGTTGCCCCGATCGATGCGGTAAGTTAGCGTTTCACTCATCGCCAGAGTTTGGCCGCGCGTCGGTCCAGCTTGGACCAGACGGCAGGCAGCGCCGCTCTCATCTTGCGGCGCCGCTCACATTGACGTTCGATGAGGCGCCCCAGGGAGACGGCTGCCAGCTTGCCTCGCGAATGTCGAAGCAACTTGCGGAACCGTTGCTCGAACACCACGGCATCCTGGTGTTCCCCCAGCAGGTCCTGCAGGTCCCGGATCCGACGGATGACACGCGTGGCCGGTTTACCGAGGGAAACCTCCGCCAGTTCGGTCGCGTACCGTGCCCGCTTCCCTTTGATGCGGATCTTGTGCAGCGCTTTGTCGCTCGCCTCGGAGCCGCCTTTTCGCATGGCGCGGTGGAGCTTGCGATACTCCGCGCGAGTGATCTCGAGCAACGAGACCGTATCCCCCGTGACCACCGGAGATTGCGCCGCGGCTTCCAATCGATCGAGCAGCGCAAGATAACGCTCGCTTTTGAGCGCCTGCAGCAGCAGATCGCGCGCCTCCATTCGCTCGCGCTGTAATTCGTTGATCACCGGCTGAAGTGCCCGCCGTTCCGGAGGACGAAACGCGGCCCGTTCGGCGTTGAGATAGCTCAAGAGAACGTCGAGATCGCGCACGAAACCGAGCATGCGCCCCAGCCAGGCAAGTTCGTCTCCGAGCGACTCCGCCCATTCGGGGTTCAGCATTGGTGCCGCCGCACGGAGGTAAGCGCGGAGCCGCCTGGCCGCCACCCGCATTTGGTGAAGGTCCTCCGGGTCGCTGCCGAGGCGCGTGCCGGGATCATGTGACAGCAGTCTGGACGTTTCCCTGTGCAGCAGGGCTTTTACCTGCTCGATCGGCTCGGGGCCTGAGGGGGTCTGGCTGATCGGGGACGGCGGCCATCCCAGGATCCGGAAGAACTTCGGCCGCGGGTCCCCATCGCGCGCGCCGGCTTCGCGAAGCGGCTTCTCGATTCGCGCGAGGTCCTTTTCCGAGCCGTTGATGAGCTCGATTTCCACCTCATACAGATGATGGGTGACGCGTCGGCCGTCCAGCAAGGCGACGGCATCCATGACGACGTCGGCCAAGGGACCGTCGTCTCCCAAGACGCGGATCCCGGTCCGCTTCGTGCGAAGGCTGGCCAGAGGCTTGAGCGGCTGGCGGCGGCTGTGGGCAAGGAGAAGCTCGGTCAGTGAAGTGGGAGGACCGATGCGCTTGCCCGCGAATTCCAATTCCAAGCGGGCACCTTCCCGGGGAAGCTTGAGCTGCCAGACGCCCGCGCGGGCCTCAGTCCGATAACGGAGCGTGATCCCGTTTTGTGCAAGCCGATGATCCTCGGTATCAAAATAGGTCGAGGTAAACGTCCGAGGCTTGATGGGTTCGCCGGGCAGATCCGGCAACCGAAATCCCCTGTCCACACCGAGCTTCGTTTCCCGCTCCAACGTTTGTTTCATGACCGGGTTCATATGCGGAAGGCTCCGAACGCCGAGGTTGCAGTGGCCTCCTTCAGGGCAGTGTCTTAACCCGGGCCGGAATGTCGGTCACCTCTGCTGGTCCTTGCATCCGTCATGTCCTTTTCTCCTTCCGTCACTTCGGCAACTTCGGCATTTCGAACTTGATGGGCTCACCGGTCAGCGCTTTCAGAAACGTGACCAGGTCGGTCTTCTCCTGTGGAGTCAGGCCGAGCGGTTTCATCATGGAGCTGAGGTTCGGATTCGGGCCGCCGCCTTGATCGAGAAAAGCCATGACCTCTTCGAGCGTTTTGAACAGGCCGTCGTGCATGTAGGGCGCGGTCTCGGTGATGCTTCGCAGCGTGGGCGTCTTGAACGCCCCCTTGTCCTTCTCCTGCCTCGTGACATCGAAACGCCCGAAATCCTCCTTCATCGGCCCGACCTGCGCCACGCCCAGGTTATGAAACTGATTGTCGGTGAAATTTGGTCCGTTGTGACAGAGAATGCACCGCGCTTTCCCCTTGAACAGCGTCATCCCTCGGACCGCCGACTCGTCCATCGCCTTGCTGTCGCCCAGGACGTATTTATCAAACGCCGAATTCGTGGAAACGATCGTCCGTTCATAGGCGGCGATGGCTTCGGCGATTCCTTGAAGATTCACGTTCGTCCCGAAAACCTCCCGGAACCGGTCTTGGTAGCCCTTGATCTTGGCGAGCTTCTTCACGACGTTCTCGTGCGTTTCCGCCATCTCGACGGGATTGGCGATCGGGCCGATCGCCTGTTCCTCGAGCGAACCGGCGCGGCCGTCCCAGAACTGGAGCGGATTGTGTCCCGTGTTATACACAGTCGGCGCTTGCCGCCCACCGATGCCTCCCCCTACACCGATCGAGGTCTGGCGAGGATCGGCAAATCCGGTCATCGGGTTGTGGCAGAACGCACAGGAGATGGCGTTATTCTTCGAGAGGCGGCCGTCGAAATAGAGTTGCTTGCCCAGTTCCACCTTGGCTTTGTAGTTCAGGTTGGTGGAAGGAATCGGCACAACGGTGGGCATCGGCCCGATGTCCGGCACGGTGATACCGTCCACGACAACCGTTCCGGCCGTTGCCGGCGACTGTGCCTGTACCCGACTTGAACCGATCGTCGCTCCGATCAACAAGCCGGCTGTGAGCCAGCCTATCGTGGTAACAAGAACCCTTCTTCCGGTCATCATGTTTCCTCCCTCCTTGCAGTGACCTTCCCTGCTGCGACGCCTGAGATCTCTCGACCGGGCTTCACCGACCTCATGCTCAACGGTTCGCCGGCAGCCCTTGAGGTCAATACCGTATCATGGTCGGTCCCACTGCGCCATGCCGTGAGGCACGAGCCGCAACCGGCGCACTGTGCCTCGCGGACAAGGCGTCTGTATGGCGAGCCGAGATGAAGATGAAATTGAGAGGATAGCACGCGACCCTTGGCGAGCAGCGGGCGTCACGTGATCAGCGATCGCAGCGTTGACCTTCGCAGCCCCCCATCGAACCTCGATGCTCCATGCCGCTCGTCCCGCTGTCCGGACCTCCCATGCCTCGACCATGGCCTATCCTGGCCGGCCCATGGCCGCCCGAGAAACTTCGTTCGTATTGAATGATCGACCAAATCTCTTCGTCCGACAACACCCCATCAAATCCGATCATGGCCGTGCCGGGTGAGCCGTGCTTGATCACCCAGAAGATCTCGCCCTCCGTCCGGTGCCGCCAGAATCCGTGATGATGAAAATTGCGGGGAGTGGGATTCAGTGAGGCGGCAACCGGCCCGTCTCCGGCTCCTGAAGTTCCGTGACAGTTGAAACAGGTGCCTTTGCCGTTGTAAAGCCCTTTGCCTTTCTCGACCGTTTCGGGGGAATCAGGCAGAGGACTCTTGAGCGCTCTGGCTTCGTCCAGCTTGCCGGCTGGTACCCGAGGCTGCATCATATGCCGCTCCGCCGCTCCTGCCCCGTCCACCAAGACGCTTGACAGAATAAGCACAGCCAAAGTGGTCCGCCGCATCAAAGTCGTTCGCCTTTCCGGTTAGAATGCGATGCTCTTTTCCCGCTCGGCCACGGCTTTGATGTAGTCCGGCATGCCCTTAATGGAAGCTCCTGCCACCAAATCTGATCCGCCGATCTGCCTCGCCACCGCGCAGGCTCCGCAGACCCAGATCGGGACCCCCGCAGCTTGCACGGCGGATAGAAGATCCTTTAACGGAGTCAGATTTACGCCTTGCACATGGTCGGCGGTTCCCTTGCGTCCCAAGGTCACGGCTTCGTTCCAGAGCCAGAGTACGACATCGTGGCCCTGCTCTTTCGCCGTCTTTGCAGCCATGAAAGGAAGGGTCGCCATCGTCGGATCGTCCGTGCCCCGGCTGCCTGAAATAATGAGACTCGCCATGCATTCCTCCTTCGCCGTCTCGGCTCGAATTCGCGCGCTCGCCCTTACTTTTCCAAAGCAATCACACCGCAGGCGATTCGAGGACCGCCCGGCGCGTCCTTCGTGGGTGGATCGGGCAAGTATTTGTCCTCCAGCCCGTGAATCACGATCGCGCTGCCGTCCTTGTCCAGCAGCGTGGTCAAGCCAGGACTGAGCGCGACCCGGCTGCTTATCGTATACAGCGAGCCCTTTCGTCCCTCGTCGATCACGACGTTCGGCAAGTCGCCCAGGTGGTAGGGATGGTTGCCCAAGCCAGGCGCGACCTGTGCTTCTGGATTGATCTGCGGGTCGACGTTCCCGTCGTAGTGACCGTTGGCGGCGGTGAATGGCTCGCAGGCCCCGGTCTCGTGGATGTGCACGGCATGCCGCCCCGGTGTCAGCGCGCTGTCGGCCGTGCCTTCCAGCTTCAGCTTGATCCGGATGCGACCCTCGTATTCTTGATAGAGATGGGCCTCCCCGGTGATGCCTGGGCCGGTGATGATGGCTTTGGCGTGCAGCTTGTGCTCCAGTTTACCAGTATGATGGTGGGAGCACCCTCCCAGCAGGAGCGCGACGGCAACGACGGTTCCGGCGGTTTTCACAGTCATGGGTGTTCTCCTTTCTATGGCCGCATCGGGTTTCGATGCCGCGTCAGAAATCCAGCTGCGCCATCTTGCGATGAAAGCGGGGTGGTCGGCGGTCAATTAGCCAGGCTCCGAAGGTAATGGATCAATTGCCAGACCTGGTCGTCCGGTATTGCCGCAAACGACATCATGCCGGTTCCGGGCGATCCGTTCTTGATGATCCAGAACAACTGGCCGTCCGGTATGTCCTTCATCATCGCGCCGCACGTAAAGTTGCGCGGCGGCGGCACGAGCGCGGCGCCCATGAACCCCTTCCCATCCCCCAGCTCGCCATGACACATGACGCAGGCGACCGGCTGTGCGGTCTTGAGGAACAGCGTCTTGCCGGCGTTGATTGTTCCGGTTGAGGCGGGAAGCGGGTTGGTCTTTGAGAGGAAATCGTCCGGCGCCTTGGCGGTCTTTCGAGGCTGCACGCAGGCCTCGCTCTGGCCTCCGCTCGGCGCATTCGCCATGGCCGGCGTTCCTTTGAACGTCGCCTTCAAGTAGGCGATGACATCGGCCACGCCCTGCTGGCCGATCGTCAGATTCCAATAAGGCATGCTCGGGGACTTGCCCAAGGCTGCGCCGCCGTGATTGATCACGTTGTAGAGATAGTCCATCGGCAGCTTCTCGAACGGGATGTTGGCATGGATCGCGGGCTTCGGTTGCAGTCCTGAAGCGGCCGGACCGTCACCCTTCCCGGTGAATCCGTGACACTGGGCACAATATTCCTTGTACAGCAGCTTACCGCGATCGAGGCTCGCATTGGCGAACTCCTGACTCGTCCAGGGCTCGTAGTAGGTGAATTCCTTGATGCCCTGCGCGGCAAGGTACCCGATCACCGCCCGCAGTTGCGGATCGGTTGCGTCGGCCAGAAATTCCCCGGTATGCATGATGAAGTCCTGCGGATTCTGTCCGAACCGATAGAGCCAGTCCGGGTTGTAGCGCTGGCCGGCATTCTGGAGCGCGGTGCTTTGGGGCCCGCCGATGAGCGTGCCGTTTTCCTCGACCGTATGACAGCCCAGGCACGCATGCGCCTTATACGCCATGCCGCCGAACGTCACCTCGAACTTGGAGACTTTCGACACATCGAAGGCGCCGACTTTCACCCGTGGGTCCTTGTTGTTCTTCTCGAAGTCATCGGCGATGGCGTTCGCATCTGCCTCGCTGACGACGGGGTGTTGCGCCGCTCCTTCGCTGAGGTCCCAGCGATAGCCCTTCGCGTAGAGCGGCGCTTCCTTCCCGGTCAGCCACCGGATCAGCCAAGGGCGCTGATACTTGCTGCCGGCCCAGATCAGGTCCGGCGCTCTGAGATTGAAGCGCGACTCGGCGGTGCCTTGGAGCCGATGGCATCCGGCGCAGGCATGCTCGATCAATTCCTTGGCGCGCTGGTGATCGCTTCCGAAGAGCAATCCGGGCGTCGACATCACACCTACTAGAACGAGTAATGCGCCTCCGATGGCCACCCCGCTTGTCGCGCGCATGCTTCAGTCCCCTTTCGATCAGGCAACCGTTACCGAGTTGTTTCCCTTGCCGCCAACCACGCATGAACGTCCGCGATGTCCTGCATGCTCAGCACCGAACCCCAAGCCGGCATCGGTCCGCGGCCGTGCAAGACTGTCTCCCAGAAGAGGTCTTCGTGCTTGAGAATGGGATTGCCCGCCAGCTTCGGCCCCATCCCTCCGCCGGCACCGGCGCCATGGCAGGCTTGGCAGTTGTGTTCGAAGATGCCGGCGCCTCGTTGCGTCACGCCGACCAGCGGACCGTCGGCCTGCATTTCCTGATTCAGGGGTTCCGCCGTCCCCAACTCGATCGGTGCCAGCTGTTCGGGTGCGCCCGGGTGGTACCGGGCAGACAGATACCGCACGAGCAGACCTGTCTCGTCCCGTGAGATCTGAGCCCCCCAGTGCTCCATCTTTTCAATGATCGCCTCCCATCGCTCGCGCGGCAACCTCTGTTGCGTGATGAGATCTTCGCTGTGGCAAACGGTGCAGCGGGCGACGATCAGGCCTTCCCCCCGCGGGGCGAGGGCGACCGCAATCGAGTCGTTGTCATCCTCCTGCGCGGCCGTTGTCAGGACAACGGCCAAGAGGCCGCAGATGATCACGATGCCGGTGATTGCCCGCATGTCTCGCCTCACAGTTTTCCAAGGGGTCAGGAACCATTTGTCGGGACGACCCGCAGGGCGCTGCGCGCAAATGGTTCCCGACCCCTTCCTTCATACGAGGGGAAGAGACACCGCGCGCGCCTGCCGAAGCCATGTGACGGGCAGGCCGCGCGAAGAAGGGTGTCAGTCCCCGACCGTGACGGTCACCCGGTCCCAGCCGTTCCAAAGAAATCCGCCCGGGTTCCAGGATGAGGTGGCCGGCTGCGCGGCCCCCGATTCGTCCGTGGCGCGGCAGAAGATCGAAACGGAGCCGGGAGCGCGCGGAGTCCAGATCAACTGCCACTGTCGCCAAGCGTAAGGGTGCTCCTCTCCAACCAGCCGAGCCGGTTGCCAGTTCTTCCCTTCATCAAGAGAGACTTCCACCGCGAGAATCTTCGACCCCCCGCTCCAGGCCACGCCCTGAATCATGACCGGAGCCAAGGGCACTCCGGCCCCTTCCGCCGGCGCAGCGATGAGCGACTTCACGACCATCATTTCCACTGGTTTGGTCCTGTGGCTCCCTACCGCCGTTCCCGGTTCAATTGGGTCCACTGGGAGTCGGTAGGCCGCCTGCATATAATAGCCGTCCGACTCTTCGGACAGCAGGGTGATGTCCGTCAGCCATTTCGTGCAGGAATCCGCCATCCAGCCCGGCGTGATGACCCGGAGCGGCGCACCGTGCAGGAGCGGAAGCGGACGCCCGTTCATTTCGTAGGCGAGCAACGTGTCCGGATGAAGCGCCTTCTCCAGCGGGATGCTTCGGGTGAACAGCGGTACCGATGGCACAGCCGGTCGATCTGCTCCTTGAAACTGCACGTGGCGTGCGTTGTTGCGGATGCCTGCGAGCCCGAGCACCTCGCGCAGCCGCACCCCGGTCCATTGCGCGTTGCCGACGGCGCCCCGATCCCATTGCACGCCGGGAACCCGAGGCCGGTAATACGCGCGGCCGTTGCCGCTGCATTGCAGCACTGCGGTGACGGTCACGGTCTCCAGGCGCTTGATGTCCCGCAGGCTCAGCTCCTTGGGTTGTTCGACCAAGCCGGCGATGCGGAGTGTCCAGTCGGCTTCGGCAATGGACTCGGATGGAGGCGGGCCGAAATGGCTTCGCACGAAGAAGCGGTGATTGGGGGTGAGAAAGGACACGAACTCGCGGGCCGGAGTTTCGGCGTCGAACGGCCGACCCACCCGGATCATCAACGGTCCGGTATCTCTGTGGATATCAGCATGCTCGATCGCCTGCGCGGCCGCAGGCCGTCCGCCCATCAGAAGTCCTGCCCCGGCGCCGCCTCCCAGCAGCCACTTCAGCCAGGTCCGACGCGAACAGCCCGGCTTCGATCCGCCGAGGCTCATGGTGCCGCCTCGTCTCGGCCTGCTTGGTGCAATGAGATGTCGATCGTCGGTCCCGTCACGATCGATTGATGCACCGTGCAACGCTGTGCCGTCTTGAGGAGCCGGTCCTTCAGTTCGGGCGGCACAGGCTGCGGCAAGTGCACGACCAGCTCAATGTGTCCGACACGATGCGGTCCCTCCTCCATCGTCCATTCAGTCTCGACGGCCAAGCCTTCCCGCGGAATATCGTGTCGCGCGCAGAACCGTCCCACAAAATATGCGACACAAGCGGCTATCGATCCGACAAACAGTTCTACCGGGCTCATGCCGGCATCTTCGCCTCCGTCCGGCACCGGTTGATCCGTCACGAGATGATGACGGCCGCTGGTGATGTCGTACCGTACGCCCCCTTGATAGGTCGCGCGCAGTTTCATAGTCCGGATCGCCCCCGTGGTCCCGGTTTCCGATGTGAGCATGCGGCAGCTACGATGCCGCCCTAGTGTTTGGCCGCGGGATTCGTCGCACAGGTATTGAGCCCCAGCAGCGCCCACAGCGGGCAGAAGCTGATGGCTCCCGTCACCAACGCGATGGTTCCCACGACGAGCGCGACGCCTGTCACCATCGGAGACAAGCCGGCAAAAGCTCCGATCCCCAACAGCAAGATGCCCAACAGAATCCGTACGGATCGTTCGACAGTTCCCACGTTGCATGGCATCAGGCACCTCCTTGTCATGTCCTACCTAACTCTGAGGCAGTATGGATCAGAAGGATTCATCGATCCAACAGTGCGACGGTCATGCCAGGGGGACACGTTGGAGAACGAACGGGTTTTGAGGTGACTGGGGTCAAATTCCCCAGGGCCGGAGGAAGAGCCGACGCAAGATGCCACAGCTGCGGCTTTTGATTCTCTCAATCCTGATCCAACAGTTCGTGGACCGATCGGGCGATCTCGCTTTCTTCGTCAGTCGGGATCATGCGCACGGTCACCCGTCCGCCCTGTCCGGACAGCACCGGTTCGCCGGATTGGTTTCGCTGCGGATCGATGGTGATCCCCAGGAACTCGATGCCCTCGCAGATCCGCGCGCGAACCGGCGCCGCATGTTCGCCGATGCCGCCGCTGAAGACCAGTGTGTCCAATCCGCCCAACGCTGCGGCCAGGGCTCCGACCGCCTTCTTGGCATGGTAACAGAAGAGCGCGACCGCTTCGGCGGCTCTGGGATCATCCGCTTCCTTCGCCAGCAAATCACGCATGTCCGGACTAAGCTCGGACACACCGAGGAGCCCCGATTCCTCATTGACCATCCGGTGGAACCGCTCCACGTCCATCCCCTCCGTCCGGGCCAAGTAGGCAATGATCCCGGGATCCAAGTCGCCAGAACGGCGGCTCATGGGCAGCCCCGAGGTCGGTGTAAATCCCATCGTGGTTTCCACGCTGTTGCCTCGATGCACCGCTGTCAGACTGGCTCCATTACCCAGATGGGCCAGGATGACTCGGCCGTCCGCTTCTCCGGCTTTCCCGACGCGCGCCAACTCTCGCATCAGAAAAGCGCAGGAGAGACCATGAAATCCGTATCGCCGAAGTCCCTGCGCGTCGTAGCGCCGGGGAATCGGCAGCAGGGAGGCCACACGAGGTAGATCGTGGTGGAACGCCGTATCAAAACAGGCGAATTGAGGAAGGTGCGGACATCGTCGACCGACGGCTTCAATCAGGGAGATTTCCGACGGCAGGTGCTCTGGATCGTACGGACTGAGCCGTTCCAACTCCGTCAGCATACCCGGCGTGACACGTTCGGGTCGACTGTAGGTCAAACCGCCATGGACAATACGATGACCGACCGCGCGAATATGGTCGAGGCCGACCGACTGCTCCAACCACCCCAGGACCAATTCCGCACCGGCGGTATGGTCGGGGACTGACAGCGTCCGACGCTCGGTCTCACCATCCATCCGTGGGATGACGTCCATCGTGCTGTCCGGAAATCCGATCCGACTGACCAGGCAGCGTACCACTGGAATCAGATTGTTTCCGTTTCGGAAGAGGGCGACTTTGAGGCTGGAGGAACCTCCGTTGACAGTGAGAAGGAAGGGGCCGGAGCCGAATGCCGATCGCGCCATGTTCAGATGTCCGGTACGGTACCGCCGTGAACGTTCCTTGCCGAAGATCGGGTACGATTCACCGAGTCTTCCATCATCATAATAGAAAGTGAGCAGGGAATAGGCAATCGGTCATGGACTGAGAGGCCGTTCGGCGCTGCCTGCGGGAGACCGATCGGAATGGGAGGTGCTTATCAAAGCCTGTGAGATTCGCTACTATGTCATGCCGATCATCGCCATGGTTTGGAGAGCAGGATGCGGATCACGTCGCCACTCCTCCTGTCGCTCGCTCTCGTCGGTTCATTGCTCTGTCTCTTTGTGTTGACCGGAGTCTTGCAGGCCCAATGGCCAGAGTGGCGATGGCATCAGATGCCGCTCCACTCGACCATGGAAGCGCTCGGCGGACTGGCCTCGATCGCCATGGCGGTCATCCTGCTGCAGAAGCACAGCGAACGTGCCGGTCGTCGGTTGCGTGCTCCTGCGGCGGGGTTCCTCGGCATGGGCATCCTGGAGTTGTTTCACGCGACGGCGCAGCCGGGCGACGGGTTCGTCGTATTGCGGAACATGGCGAGCTTCATCGGCAGTGCCGGATTCGTGATGCTCTGTCGTCGTCGGCCCGATCAAGACGAGTCGGGACGAGCCTGGTTGCCCTGGGGCGTCACGGCCGGCGCGACGCTCTTCGGGATATTGACGATCGCGTATCCCGATCGGATTCCCGAGATGATTCGGAACGGGGAATTTACCCCGACGGCGGTGGCGCCGCAAAGTCTCGCCTGTCTATGCTTTCTCGCGGCTTCGGCGCGGCTGCTGTGGGACTATCGGCAATCGGCCGGCAGAGAGGATCTGGTCCTGGCCTCCCTGGCAGGTCTGTTCGGGGTGGCGGAACTGGTGTTCATGTACTCGATTCCGTGGGATGGCCGTTGGTGGTTCTGGCACGGCCTGCGCCTGGCTGCGTATCTGCTCGTATTGGGGGAGGTCGGCCGGGGCTACCTCCGTACGATCTCGGATTTGAACCGGTCCTTGGAGCATACGACGGTGGTCCAGCGAGCACTACGGGAAAGTGAGCAAGACCTCCGGCGCAGTCTCGAGGATCGGGAACGGATCGCCCAGAATCTTCATGACGGCATCATCCAATCGCTTTATGCGGTCACCTTGAGCCTCGAACGGTGCCAACGTTTCGTGACGGATCGGACCGGCGACGTCGTCGGTCTGCTGGGATCGGCCATTGCCGATCTCAAACTCGTCATCCGTGACTTGAGAGGTTATCTGGTCGGACTGGAGCAGCCGATCCTCAACGGACGCGAGCTGGAAGCCGCATTCGGTTCCCTGGTACGGAGTATGGCGGGCCCGGCGCACCCGCTCTTCCGGTTGGTGATCGATCCGACGGCGGCCGACTTGGTCACACCCGAGCAGGCGGCGCACCTGTTGGCAGTCGCCCGGGAGGCGGTGAGCAACAGTCTCCGCCACTCCGGAGCCAGAACCGGCACGGTGTCGCTGTGCATGGATGCGGGCCACGTGCGTCTGATCGTGGAAGACGATGGAACGGGATGCCGGCCGCCGGCTTCCCATGACCAGGGACATGGGCTCAAGAATATGGCGGCCCGCGCCAGGGCGCTCAAGGGGAGGTTCGACATTTTGTCCGAGCCGGATCGCGGAACGCGCGTTATTTTCGATCTGCCTGATCACGAGGCGTCGCATGCGTCGGCCTGAGGCCAAAACGATCCGACTGTTGCTGGTGGACGACCATGAGGTGCTGCGCATCGGCTTGCGCACGCTGTTTACCGAAGCCGGCGGGTTCGATGTCGTCGGAGAAGCCGGAACCGTGGCCGGCGCGGTCGCCGAGGCCCTGCGGCTCAAGCCGGATATCGCGCTGATGGATGTACGCCTGCCGGACGGCAGTGGAATCGAGGCCTGCCGATCGATTCGCGCAGCGCAGCCGGACATCGCCGTGCTGTTTCTGACCTCCTTTGCGGACGACAACGCGGTGCTGGCGACGATATTGGCCGGTGCCGGCGGATTTCTCCTCAAGGAGGTCGGCGGCGAGCAACTGATCAACGCGGTGAAGATGGTTGCCGGCGGTCAATCGATTCTGGATCGCGGCGCAACGCAGCGGGTGCTGGCCCATGTACAGACGATGACGGGCGGGACCGCCGCGGACCAGCGGGATCCGCTCTCGCCCCAGGAGCAGCGGGTCTTGGCGCTGGTGGCCGAAGGGCTGACCAACAAGGAAATCGCCGCCTCGCTTTCGCTGAGCGACAAGACGGTCGGCAACTATCTCAGTCATATCTTCCAGAAGCTTCACGTGACGCGCCGCACGCAGGCGGCGATGTACTTCACGCAACGACTTCCCAACAAATAGAGGCGTTTTCCCCTATCGATAGGGGAAGAAAAGTCGGCAGCGTCGGGGATCTCTCCTCTGTCGCTCCGGCCGGTGAATGGATAGGCTGTGCCCAGAAACCTTGCAACAAGCCGTTCATCACAAGGAGGAACCCATGAGGATGCCATCGATCATGCAGGTACCGGGAATCGCGCTGGCGCTGGTTGCCATCGGCGTTATGGCGGGCTGGTCGAGTCCGTCTCACGCCGCGGATGGAGTTCCCAATGAAAAGGTCAAGGTGCTGTACCACGTCGACGGGAAGGATCCGGAGGTCGCGAAATACGCGCTGGCGCTCATCAACAAACACATCGATGCGGAAGGAGGCCCGGACAAGATCGACGTGGAGCTGGTCGTCCACGGCCCCGCGCTCGAGCTCTTCGAGAAAGACAACATGGATGCCGAGATGGCGAAGCGGTTCGGCCAGATCATCGAAAAGGGCGCCAAGGCCGAGATGTGCCAGGTGTCCATGAAGGCCTTCGGGAAGACGATCGACAACTTGGCGAAGGGATTCGTTGCGACGTTGCACCCGGTTGCCGTCAAACGGATCGCGGATCTTCAGAAGGAAGGCTACCTCTACATCAAGCCGTAACATAAGGAGGACCGCGATCATGTCTCGCATCACCGCAGCCATCCTTGGTCTGGTCATCGGGCTGGCCGAGCCGGCGGGATTCGGTGTCGGAACGGGAGTACCGGCGGCCGACGCGGCGTCCAGCGTCGCGCCGGCCTTCGAACTGGTGACCCTGTCGGGAGAGGCCTACAGTCATGCCTCACTCAGAGGTAAACCGGCGCTCCTGGTTTTCTGGGCTCCCTGGTGCAAGGTCTGTCAACGCGAGCTGCCGGCCCTTGCGTCGTTTTACGAACGAGACAGGCCAAGCGCGCTTCAGGTCGTGTCGATCGGATTTGCCGACACGAGGAGCAATGTCGAAGCCTTCGTGAAAGAGCGCGCCGCCACCTTCGTCTTTCCCACGGCCTACGATGAAGACCGCTGGACGGCTCAGGTCTTCAAGGTCAATGCCACGCCGACCTATGTGTTGCTGGACGCCCGTGGCGACATTGTGTTGGTCCATCGTGGAGGCGGGATTCTCCAGAATCCTCAGTTTCGAGAGTTCCTCTCGACGCTCAAAGGATGACGTGATCCCTCGACAGCGGGAGAGAATGCCGACACCCTGGCCGACGGCGTGACGTGGCTGGCCTTTTACGCGCTGGGACTGGGGCTGCCGCTGCTGGCGGCGGCGCTGGGATCGGACCGCTGCCTCGTCTATCTGAAGCAGGCGGGGCCCTGCTCGAACCTGCTGTCGAAAGCAAGCGGCATGCTTCTTATTGTGTTCGGAGCTGTGCTGTACGCCAATGCCTTCTCGAACGTGACCGCCTTCTTCGAACGGAACGGGATCGGCGTGTCGGTGGATCTGGAGGACGGTCCGCCTGACTAATCGCTGCGGGCCAACACGGCGGCGGCGACGAGCACCGCGAGCGCAGTCAGAAGCGCCAGGCGCGGAACCAATCGGGATGCGCTCAGCAGGAGCAGATCCTGCGTCGTACGAGCCGCGGCCGGCTGCGAGCCGATGCGGAGAACGCGGGGGCCGAGGAGGAGGTCATGCAAGAACGTGAACAGGAGGAGCAGGCCAACGAGCGTCAGCTTCACACATAGGACGTAGGGCCACGACGAC
Organism: Nitrospira sp.; assembly: GCA_047150005.1. Classification (GTDB taxonomy): domain Bacteria; phylum Nitrospirota; class Nitrospiria; order Nitrospirales; family Nitrospiraceae; genus Nitrospira_C. Next base: position 1,637,881 of record AP038806.1, read on the forward strand.
GGCTCCGTGATGGATAGCCCTCTGGCTTCCAGCAGCAGCGGACCGGTCCCGATCAGGATGACGATCGTCAGTCGGACGACGAGCCGAAAGCGGCGGGCGGCCATGCCGAACAAGACCTTGAAGGAGGATGGGTCGTCGGCCTGCCGCAACAGCGGTGCCAGGACCAACGATAGAAACAGCATGCCGCCGATCCATGTGACGGCGGCGCCGATGTGCAGGGAGATGAGAACCAACGAGAGATCGGACATCAGCAATCAGTTACGCATCGTAGCAATGGCAGGTCGTCGACGTTTGCCGCTGCCGTACCGGCTCGCGTTCAGGAGGTACGCTTCGAGACCATACGTGATTCCCGGTCGATCCTCAAGGACCGATCCGGCTTCGAACCGGCCGGTGCGAGGACGCGATCCCCTGTGCTCCCGTCTTGGTTCGGCTGAGACTGATTGAGCGCGGGATCGGAACGGAGGTGTGCTGACCTACCGTGGCGCGACGGAGGCCGCATCGCGCTCACCGCTTGTCCATGATGGCGTTCAATTCCGCTCCGGTGATGACCTCCCGCTCCAGCAGAAGCTTGGCCCCTTCTTCCAGGGCCGCCTTTCTCTCGGCGAGAAGCCGTTTCGCGCGCTCATACTGTCCATCGATGATCCGCCGAACTTCACAATCAATTTCCCGGGCAGTCTCTTCCGAATAGTCACCCTTTTCGGCAGGACCCTGGATCTGCATGAATTGGGGCTGCCGCTCCTGTTCCAGGGTTACTGTGCCGATCTTTTCGCTCATGCCGTAGGCCTTCACCATGCTTTTTGCGATGTCGGTTGCCTTCAACAGATCGTTCTGTGCGCCGGTGGAGGCCTCGCCGAACATCAACTCCTCGGCGGTCCGGCCCCCGAGGAGAACGGCGATCTTGTTCTCCAATTCGGACTTGGCCATGAGGAAGCGGTCTTCCGTGGGAAGTTGGAGCGTGTAGCCGAGTGCGGAGATTCCGCGTGGAATAATCGAGATCTTCTGCACCTGATCGGATCCCGGAATGGACAGCGCGACCAACGCATGTCCCGTTTCATGGTAGGCGACCCGTTCCTTCTCCATCTTGTTGAGCACGCGGTTTTTCTTCTCCAGGCCGGCGATCACGCGCTCGACCGCTTCCTGCAACTCTTCGCTCCCGACGCGGTCTTTCCCCCGCCGGACGGCCAGGAGGGCGGATTCGTTGATCACGTTGGCGAGGTCTGCGCCGGAAAACCCTGGTGTCATGCCGGCGATGACTCCGAGGTCGGCGTCCGGCCCCAGCGCAACCGACCGCGCATGGACCTTGAGAATGGCGAGCCGGCCGTTCTTGTCCGGGCGGTCTACGAGGACGTGCCGGTCGAATCGTCCGGCTCGGAGCAGCGCGGGATCGAGGATTTCCGGACGATTGGTGGCGGCCATGAGGATGACGCCGATGCGCGGGTCGAATCCGTCCATCTCAACGAGCAGTTGGTTGAGCGTCTGCTCTCGCTCCTCGTGGGCCATCGGCCCCATCCCCCTCGCCTTGCCGAGGGCGTCCAGCTCGTCGATGAAGATGATGCAGGGCGCCTTGCTCTTGGCCTGCTCGAAGAGGTCGCGTACCCGGGCCGCTCCGACCCCCACGAACATCTCGACGAATTCGGAGCCGCTGATGCTGAAAAACGGCACGCCGGATTCGCCCGCGACAGCCCGAGCCAGCAAGGTTTTGCCGGTGCCAGGGGGACCGACCAACAGAATCCCCTTCGGAATCTTGCCGCCCAGTTTCGTGAACTTCTCCGGGGTCTTGAGGAATTCCACTACTTCTTGCAGTTCCTCCTTGGCTTCGTCCACGCCGGCCACGTCGGCGAAGGTGACCTTGATGTCCTTCTCCATGTAGATCTTGGCCTTCGACTGGCCGACCCGCATGAAGCCGCCCTGTGCTTGTCCGAGGCGCTGGATGAAGAAGAACCAGATGCCGACGAAGACGAGCGCGGGCAGGACCCACGAGAGGAGATCGCGCAGGAACGTAGATTCAATGACGCCGGTGACCGTGACCCCGTGTTGACTGAGGTCGCGCACCAAGTCGGGATCTTCGATCCGAATTGTCGTGAAGCGCGTCGATTCCTGAGTCGTGTCTTTCGATGCTCCCTTGGCCTCCTCTCCTGACCGTGATGTCCCGGTGATGGTTTGGGCGCTGACCGCGACCTCGGTGACCTTGTTTTCGGCAACCAGCGTCTTAAAGCGGCTGTACGGAATCTCTTCGATCTTGTTCACCGTGGAAATAAAATCGTGCAGAAGAATGACGGCCCAGATCGCGAGGAAGACGTACCAAATGGAAAATGAGACTTTCTTGTTCATACGTGCCGATCCGCCGGAACCGCCTCCGGCATGAGCGATGTCAGCTTATACTCGTGCGATCTCGACCTTCACGGCGGGCTCCCGCTCGAGTATACGGCGGACAATGGGAGCGATTGCAATCGCGATCCTCCATGCGAGCCGGGCGAGCCGGCCGGGGGATTCTTCAGCGGCCTGCGGGGTCCCCTCAAAGGACTATTCGAATTGTCGCCGGAACCGCCACATCCCGAAGGCGAACAGTCCCCCGCCCAACAGCGCCATGGTTCCCACGGACTTCCACAGGAGGTCGAGCCCGGCGCCTTTCAAGAGGACGCCGTAGGTGATGTCGATGTAATACCGAAGCGGCGAGATCGCCATGACCGTCTGCACCCACGTGGGCATGGATTCGTACGGGGTCGTGATGCCGGACAGCAACATCATCGGACCCACGAGGAACAGCGTGATCATGCCGACCTGCGCCTGGTTCCTCGTGACCGTGGCCGCGGCCAGACCGAATCCCGACGTGGTAAAGATGTGCAGGCCTGTGAGGAGAAAGAACAGCCACGCCGACCCCTTCATCGGGACATGAAACACCGGCCGCAGGACACCATACACCGCGATGGAGGCGCAGAGCAGGATGACGGCGGTCATCGCCAGGACTTTTGACAGCATGATCTGAACGGGCGAGAGCGGTGAGACGAGCAGCTGCTCGAGGGTGCCCCGTTCCTTCTCGCGTACCAGGGCTACCGCCGGCAAGAGCACGGCGAAAATCGTGATCATGCGCAACAACTGGGAGATGGACTGGAACCAGGTCTCGTCCTGGTTCGGGTTGAACCACACGCGATGGGCGCTCACGACCATGGGTATGGCGGACTGCGTCGAGCCAAGACCGATGGAGGCGAGCCCGACTTCGGAGCCGAATCGGCTGACGATTTGTGCCGCATAGCCGGCGGCCGACAGACCTTGCGGCGCATTGGTGGTGTCCACCAACATCTGCACGGCCGTGGCTTCACGCCCGGCCAGGGCCTCATGAAAGCGGGGCGGAATGTCCAACAGGACCATGGCTTTCCCTTCATCCAGGCGCCGGCGTCCGTCCCGCGGATCGGCGATTTCACCGTTGAAGCGGAAGTAGGGCTGCTGAAAGCGGTGAATCAGCTCGCGCGAGGATAGACTGTGATCTGCGTCGTGCACCAGCAGATCGGCGTTCCGCAACTGCATCGTGAGGCCGACACCGCTGACATAGACGGAAAGCGAGAACGAATACAGCAGAAACAGAAGCAGCGGGAGATCCCGTCCCAGTTGCAGCACTTCCTTCTGGGTCATGGCCGCAAGACGACGCCACCATCTGGCAGCGCGATGGCCGCTCATCGGAATGCCTCCTGTCATGCCTTCGGCCTTTTGGTAAACAACCGGTACGAGAGGAAACCGATTGCGACCGCAAAGATCGCCAATGCCCCCACATCGGGCCACAGGACGCGCAAGCCGACTCCTTTGAGAAAGCTTCCCCGCACGATGTCCGTGAAATACATGCCGGGGAACAAATGCGCTTGGAACTGCGCCCCACGACTTAGCGAGGCGACCGGCACGAGCAAACCGGAAAACAAGATGGTCGGCAACATCGCCACGACCATCGTGATAATCAGCGCCGCCATTTGCGTTTGGACCAGCAGCGAGATCAGCAGACCGATTCCCGTGGTGCAGAGAATGAAGAGGACCGAGGCGGAGTAGAAAAACAGCAGACTGCCTTTGAACGGCACCTGAAACAACAGGACGGCCATCAGCCATAGCGTCCCGACGTTGAAGAGGGAAATCGCGATATAGGGCAGGAGCTTCCCCGCCAGGAACTCGGTGCGGCTCACGGTGGAACTGTAGATATTGTAGATCGAACCGGTTTCTTTTTCCCGCACGACCCCGAGCGCCGTCAGGAGCGGAGAGGCAAGCATCAACGTGAACATGACGAGCGCCGGCACCATCGACCAACTGCTCCGGACTTCTTCATTGTAGAGATACCGGATCTCCACGGCGATGGGGCGCACCACCCGCCTGGCTTCCGCTCGTGTCACCCCGCGGAGTCCGCTGATGTACTCGCTGACGAGGTCCTCGCCAAACGCCTGATTGATGGCGATGATATAGCCTTTCGCGATATCAGTATGAAGCGGAAAGGTGCCGTCGAGAAACGTCTGGACGGAGACCGCTTCTCCTCCCGCGAGCTGCTCCTGAAACCGTTCGGGCACGATGATCGCCGCTCGGATTTTCGTCTCGGTCAACAACTGGTCGAGGTCCCGCATGTCGGCGACATGGCCACGATAGGAAAAATAGCGCGACTGCATGAACCGATAGATGTAGTCGCGGCTCATCTTGCTGTGGTCGTGGTCGATCACGGCAAATGGAATGTTTTCGACATCCATGACGAGCCCGTAGCCGAATACCACCAGCCAGAGGACGGGCATGAGGAAGGCTAGGCCGAGAAACAACCGGTCCCTGGTCGTTTCCCTCCACTCCTTGACCGCGACCGCTCTGATGCGACGCAGATTCATGAGACGAATGGCTTATCTCGAGTCCCCTGTCAGCTCGACCGGGCCTCCGGTCCTGTTTGTTCTAAGGTCCGTACGCGCGACACGAACACGTCTTCTAGGCTTGGCTGTCTTGTCCGCACACCCTCCACGGTAATGCCGCAGTCGGCGAGCACGGCTCGAATTCTGGCTTCATCCCTGATTGGATCGCGAGACAAGAGATGGATTCTTGTTCCGGCCAGGGCCATATTCGCCAGGCCGCTCGTCGCCAGTTGCGCCATCGCGCGTCCCGGATGGTCCGTCGCGATCTCCAGCAGCGGACCTGCTTCTTGCACGAGCTGTCGCTTCAAGTCCGCGGGAGAGCCTTCCGCCACTAGACGCCCCGCATGCATGAGCCCCAGCCGGTCGCAATGCTCCGCTTCACTCATATAATGGGTGGTAACGAGGATCGCCACACCCTCCGTGCGGACGAGTTGCGACAGAATGTCCCAGAACCGGCGCCGACCGATCGGATCGACTCCGGAAGTCGGCTCGTCCAGAAACAACACTCGCGGCCGATGGACGAGGGCGCATCCCAGCGCCAGCCGCTGGCGCACCCCCATCGGCAACCTTCCCGTTCGATCCGCCTCATAGCCCGTCAGCCCCGCCATGTCGATGATCCAGGCCATCCGTTGTTTCGTGTCATGTCGGTCCAACCCATAGATACCGGCAAACAGCCGGATATTCTCGACGACCGTCAGATCGAGGTAGAGCGAGAAGGCCTGGGACATGTATCCGATGCGTTCTTTGATCGCGCCGCCCGCCTGGCGCATGTCGGCGCCGGCCACCCACCCTTCACCCGCCGTGGGAGACAGGATGCCGGTCAACATCTTGATGACGGTGGTCTTTCCGGCACCGTTCGCGCCGAGCAGGCCAAAAATGTCTCCGGGCTTCACGGAGAAACTCACCTGATCGACCGCCCGAAAGTTGCCGAAATCCCGGATGAGTTGCCGGGCTTCGACGGCCAGGCCATCGAACGGAACCGGTACGACGCCGGGCCGTGATCCGCTCGTGTCGGTTGGGAAGCCGGGCCGGTCCTGCCGTTCCCGCAGCAGCAACGACACCACGACGTCCTCCAGCTCGGGATCATCGGTATGAACATGTTCGATCGGCAATCCTCCCAGCGTCTTTCGGATCTCGGCGAGTGCCACGGCCGCGTCCGTCTCCGGCGCAAAGACATGGATGGAAGGCCCGAGCGTTTCCACTTGAGGATAGCGTGTCTTGAGCCGCTCGACCGCGTCTGATTGAGAACTGGATTCGAACGTCACGATCAGGCCTTGGGTCAGCGATCGAATCTCAGACGGACTGCCTGCCGCCAAGATCCGGCCCTTGGACATGAACGACAGACGGTGAAACCGGACGGCTTCATCCATATAGGCAGTGGACACCAGTGCCGTCATGTCCTTGGCTTCCAGCCATTCCGCGAGAATGGCCCAGAAATCCCGCCGGGAGACGGGGTCGACGCCCGTGGTCGGTTCGTCCAAAATGGCCAGTTCCGGTTGGTGAATCAACGTGCAGATCAAGGCGAGCTTCTGCTTCATCCCGCCCGAGAGGTGTTTCGTCACCCGATCGCGAAATCGATCCAGTCGCGTCATGGCCAGCAATCGGGCCTTGTCTTCCCGCAGTCGTTCTTCCGGGACCAGCCGAAGCCGCGCGAAGAAGTCGATGTTCTCTTCGACCGTCAGTTCCGGATAGAGGTTCAATCCCAAACCCTGCGGGAGAAAACCGAGACGCGGCTTCACTGCTTCGGCGGACGGCTCGGAATCGACCGGCGTACCGAAGACCTCCACCTCGCCGCCCTCATAGGACAGCACGCCCGCGATCGCCTTCATCAGACTGCTCTTTCCCGCGCCGTCCGGTCCGATCAGGCCGTAAATCTCGCCTTTCTTGATCGTGAGATCCACCCCGCTCACGGCCTCATGCCGCTTGTAGCGCTTGACGAATCCGGAGACGCGAACGATCGGCGCATCCTGACTCATGACGGGCTCTTCCACCGGATACCTCTGAGCGTCGAAGCCTCCAGAGGTCGGTGCGATCCGCCTACCGAGGTCGTGCCCATGCGATGTCGTCCTTCCAGCGAATGACGGCGTCGGCCGGCAAGCCGGGCGTCAGGCGGTGTTCCGGATTATCTTTCAGGTAGAGCCGGACGGCATAGATGAGCTTGACCCGCTCGTCCGGCGTTTGGACTTCCTTGGGAGTGAATTCGGCTTTGGAGGCGATATACCGGACGGTCGCTTCAAAGGGCTGGTCGGGAAAGGCGTCCGTATAGATTCGAGCGGGCAAATCAAGACTGACTTTGCCGATCTGCACTTCCGGAACATAGACTTGGAGATATAACCGGTCCAGATCGACCAGTTCGAGCAAGGGCGCGCCGCCTACCACCACTTCGCCGACATCGACCATGCGCGTGGTGACCGTTCCGTCGGTCGGCGCCACGATTGTGAGATCCTGCAGAACGCTCTGTGCCTCGGCGAGCGCCGCGTCCGCTTGATCCCGCTGCCGTTCGAGCGCCGCCACCTCGGCTTCTTTGGCTCGGATCCTCGGCCAGCCCAGTTCGGCCTGTCCCAGTTCTTTGGTCGCCTGATCCAGCGACGCCTTCGCGACAGAGATGTCGGTCACCGCAACTTTCCATCGGGCTTCGGCCTGATCCAGCTGCTGTTGCGAGACCGCCTGTTCGCGGATGAGCGCGCGCATCCGGGCCACGTCGCGCCGCGCTTCATATTCCACCGCCTGGGCCTTCTTGACGGCCGCGTTTGCACTGGCCACTTTCGCCGATGCGGCCTCGATGCTCAGCGGCACGTCCAGGTTCAACACGGCAAGCTGGGTGTGGGCGGCTTCCACTTGCGCCGACACCGTATCGACCAGCCGGGCCGCCTGGTCGACTTTGGTCCTCGTCTGCGTATCATCCAGCCGGATGAGGACGTTCCCCTTTATCACCCTGGCTCCTTCGCGCGCGGCAAGCTCAACGATCCGACCTGGAAATTTGCTGGCCACCGTGACGTGGTCGCCCTCGATGCGGCCGTTCGCCTGGATCAATCCCTCGGGCAGGCCTCCGGGTCCGATGAAGCGGGCCAGCACATAGCCCGAGACACCCACAAGAACTGCACCGAGCGCGAGGGTGAGATACGTTCGAGAGATCTTCATGAACAAGAGGACCCGATGATCATGTGCCGCGATACGAAGCCGGCTGAGACTTTCCCCAATCGCATTCCTCGTTGAGCGGCACCCATGACTGATTGCCGCTGGAACTGTAACACAAGACCGGTGCGCGAAGGGCGACGTTGTCTCCCATGCTCTTCGGTCGGTTGGGTCTGTTGGAATCGAGAGCCATTGGAGAAGCCTCCGTACCTCATGTCCGACGTCCGATCATGTGATAGTACAACACCGGAATGACGACGAGCGTCAGCAAGGTCGAGGCGCCGACGCCGAACAACAACGAGACGGCCAGCCCCTGGAAGATCGGATCCAGAATAATGACGAAGGCGCCGACCATCAGGGCGGCGGCCGTCAAGAGGATCGGTCTGGTGCGGATCGCGCCGGCTTTGATCACGGCCTCGAACAACGGAACCCTCGCCTCCTCCTGGAGTTGGATGAAATCCACCAGCAGGATGGAATTCCTGACGATGATGCCGGCCAGCGCAATAAATCCGATCATGGACGTTGCCGTGAAATAGGAGCCGGTCAGCCAATGTCCCGGCAGAATACCGATCAGCGTGAGCGGAATCGGAGCCATGATGATCACCGGGGTGAGGAAGGACTGAAACTGACCGACGATGAGCAGATAGATCAGCAACATCGCCACGGCAAAGGCGATCCCCATGTCGCGGAACGTTTCATACGTGATGTGCCATTCCCCGTCCCACTTCAGCGCGATCTTGTCCTCCGACCAGGGCTGGGCGGCATAGTATTGCTCGATCTGATAACCTTCGGCCGGTTGATAGCCTTCCAGTTTACTCCCGACACCCAGGACGCCGTACACCGGACTCTCGGCCTGCTCGGCGCCTGGGCCTCCTACATCGGCGACGACATAGACCACCGGCTTCTGATTCTTGTGGTAGATCGCCTTCTCTTGGATGGTTGGCTCGACCACGAGCAGTTCGGACAGCGGCACAAGGCCGCCGGTATTCGTGCGCAATCCGATCTCCCCGATATGCTCAAGCCCGGTCCGCGCCGTGAGCGGCAGTCGCAACATGATCTGCACGGGACTCTTCTCCCGTGGAATATGGACCAGGCCGACTTTCGTCCCCTCCAACGCCATGCGCACCGTATTGACGATGTCCTCCGACGGAATCCCCGTGAGCGCCGCCTTCGCCCGGTCCACCGTGAAGAGGTATTTCGCCTGATCCGCCTCGATCAAATCGTCCACGTCCACGACGCCGGGCGTGGATTCCATCAATCCCCGGATCTCCCGCGCGACGGCGAGCTGCCGGCCGTAATCAGGACCGTAGACTTCGGCCACCAGCACCGACAGCACCGGCGGCCCCGGCGGCACTTCCACGATCTTCACGTTGGCGCCGTAGCGGCGGGCAATCTCCTGCACGTGAGGGCGCATCCGACGGGCGACCACGTGACTCTGCGCGGTGCGTTGATCCTTCGCCACCAGGTTGATCTGAATATCGGCCTCGTGCGGCTGCTCCCGCAGATAATAGTGGCGAACCAGGCCGTTGAAATTGAACGGCGATGCCGTGCCGACATAGGCCTGATAGTCACGCACCTCCGGAATCGTGCGCACATACTCCGAGAGGGCCTTCGTCACGCGGGCCGATTCCTCCAGCGTCGTCCCTTCCGGCATATCGATGACCAACTGGACCTCGCTCTTGTTGTCGAACGGCAGCATCTTGACGACCACATGACGGGTATAGAAGAGCAGGCAGGACCCGATGAGCAATGCGGCAACGGCCCCCAGGAACACAAACGCCAGAATCGGGTGCGCCAATAACGGCGAGACCAGTTTGCGGTACAGCCGCGCCGTGAGGCTCTGTTCGTCCCCCTCGTGATCGACCCCCGCAACGGCGACGCCGGGCCGGTAACAGGTCTGGCAGAACCAGGGAATCACCACGAACGCCACCAGGAGCGAAAAGAACATCGCGATCGAGGCGTTCACGGGAATCGGACGCATATAGGGCCCCATCAGGCCCGACACGAAGGCCATCGGGAGCAGCGCCGCGATGACCGTGAAGGTCGCGAGGATGGTCGGATTCCCGACTTCATCCACGGCATGGATGGAGGCTTCGCGATGGGGCTTGAGCCGCAGGGTGAGATGCCGGTAGGTGTTTTCAACCACCACGATGGCGTCGTCCACGAGAATCCCGATGGAGAAAATGAGCGCAAACAGCGTCACGCGATTGATCGTGTACCCGATGAGCATGGAGGTGAAGAGCGTCAGCGCCAGCGTGAGCGGAATCGCGATCGAGACGACCAGCGCGGGACGTGGTCCGAGCGCGACCCCGAGAAAGGCTACGACCGCGACGACGGCGATGAGCAGATGCCACAGGAGTTCATTGGCCTTCTCCTGCGCGGTCTCTCCATAGTCGCGCGTGACGGTGACGCGTACATCCGCTGGGATCGTCACGCCCTTCATCTCGTCGACCTTGCGGATCACCTCGTGCGCGACCGTCACGGCATTGATGCCGGCCTGTTTGGCGATGGCCACCGTCACGGCGGGTTCTTCTTCCGTGAAACGTTCCTCGTGAAGCGTCTCTCGTCCCTCGACTGGGCGCGGGACGGTGGGCCTGTCGAACTGCAATCCATCCTGCGCGTCACGCGTCACGCTTGACGAACGACCGGTCGAGAGGCCCTGTCCGAACCAGACATATTGCGTCGCTTCTCCCGGCCCGTCCGTCACGTCGGCGACCTGCCTGAGATAGACCGGCCGCTGCTCGTTCACTCCAACGACCAGCGACTCCAGGTCCTCGCGCGATCGGATGAAGCGGCCTGTTTCCACAAGGAAACTCCGGTTGCGGCTGTCAAACCGGCCGGTCGGCAGCGCCCAGTTCTCACCCTTGATGACGCCGGCCACCTGCAGCGGCGTCAGTCCATAGGCCTTCAAGCGAGCGGGGTCAATCTGAACCCGCAGCTCCCGCGGCAGTCCGCCGACGATGAACCCGGCCGACGTTCCCGCTACCTTCTTGCCCTCCTCCAAGACCTGCTCGGCAAGCTGATGCAGCTCGAATTCGCCGTATCGCCGGCTCGAGAGCGTTACGGAGACGATCGGGACGTCGTTGACATCTTTGGGCTTGACCAGAAACGGCGCGGCGCCAGGAGGCAGGAGATCTTGGTTCGACATCAGCCGGTCGTAGAGATCGACCAGGCTCTGCTCCATCGGCTGGCCGACGTAGAAACGGACGATGATCAATGCGCCGCCGGGCCGCGAGATCGAATAGACGTACTCGACCCCCTTGATCTCTGAGAGCTTGCGTTCGAACGGCTTGGTCAGTTGTTCTTCGACGATCTTGGCGGAAGCGCCGGGAAAAGGAAGCCAGACATCGGCCATGGGGACGACGATCTGGGGCTCCTCTTCACGAGGGGTTACGACGATGGCGAACAGACCCAGCAGGAGGGCGCCGAGCATGATGAGTGGCGTCAGCTTGCTGCCGATAAAGAGTGAGGCGATCCGACCGCTAAGCCCCGGGTGATAGTCCGTCATGCGTCATTCGGTGAGGTGAGCGCCCCGCAGGGTCTGTCGAATCATGGTCCGGATTCCACTCGGCCGGACAGCGCCCATTGACGCTCGACCAAGGACGAGGGGCGACTTACGGCTTTGCCGGTGCTACGGCCTCGACGACCTCCACGGTCGCACCATCCACGCCGCGGCTGCCCTCCAGCATCACCCGCTCGCCCACGTTCAGGCCGGAGAGGATCTCGATGCGGTCCTCGAAGCGACGTCCTGCCTTGACCCAACGGAGCCGGGCCACTTGATCAGAGCCGACGACGAACACGCTGGTCAGTTCGCCGCGCTCCACCAGGCCCGAAGCGGGGATGAGAATCGTCTGGACCGTTCCCGTACCCAGTTGAAATCGGCCGAACATCCCGGTCTTGAGGCCCGGTGTCGCAGGCAGATCCACTTTCACCATGAAGGTGTGGGTTTGCGGGTCGCCCGCCGAGAGAATCTGACTAATGACACCGCTCAATGCCTGCGGCCCCAGCGCATCGATGACGACCGGAATCTTGTCGCCGCGCGAAACGGATTTCAGATCCCGTTCCGCCACCGTCGCCTCCAAACGCAACTGCCGAGGGTCCTCCATTTTAAGCAATGGCTGCCCCGGCGACGCCAGTTCTCCCGCTTCCACCTTCTTCTCGGTGATCACACCGTCGAACGGAGCCTTGACGACGGTATAGCTCAGTTGGGCCAGCACCGCCTTGCGGTTGGCCTCGGCAACCTTGAAGGCACGGGACGCATTCTCCATTTCCTGCCGTGAGACGGCCTGATCTTTCAGCAGGGATTGCATGCGGTGCAGCTGCCCCCTGGCATTCTCCTCTTCCGCCGTGGCGCGCGCCAGATCGGCCTTCACGTCGCGACTGTCCAGCTGAATCAGGATCTGGCCCTTTGAAACCTGCGTCCCCTCCCGTACGAGCAACTGGTCGATCGTCCCCTGAATACGGCTCGCCAACGTCGCCTGGAACATCGGCTGAACCTGTCCGGTGACCTCCACTCCGACGGGAACCTGGACGGTCTTGATGTCCACCACCGCGGCCTGAATCATCCCTTGCGGGGCCGCCGATACGACGGAAGAGGCCGGCTCGTCCTTGGATCCGCATCCTGCCAGCAGCAACAGCGCGATCACCAACCGTCCCACGCTCCGTCTCCTCCTCGCTCCTCGTCGGCGAGCGTCTTATTCCTGCACACCGAGCTTGCGCAACAAGGCCATCATCGGGCACCAGCCGCTGAAGGCCGATTGGATGAGGTTCAGGGCCACGAATACGGCAAAGTAATTCCAATAGGGATGCACCGTGGCGCCCAGGAATATCGCGAGCAGGACAAAGACGCCTGCAATCAACCGCAACAATTCATTCAGTTTCATCGGGATTCTCCTTTCCTTCTACCCATATGAGACCAGGAACGGCTCGAAAGATTCATGGTAAAAAGCGGGAGAAATGGATGGCAGCGAACCGAATTCTTTCGGGGAAGGCCGGCTTGTGATTCATTGGGACATCCCAAGAACCTTGGCGGTGTTGATCGCAAGCAGCGTGACCGCGATGACGACCGTGATGGAGGCGGTCACTCGGCCCATCGTCGGGGGTGAAACCATTTGGCCGAGCCGCGCGCCCAGGAGCATGCCGATTGCGCTTCCGAGCAGCACGAGCAGGAGCAGGGGTCCGTTGAGGACGCCGGCTTCCAGATGCCGGGCCAGGCCGCCCAAGGAGATGATCGCGATGATACAGAGCGACGTGCCTACAGCCTCGCGCGCGGCGAAGCCGGCGAAGAGGGCCAACGCCGGCACGATCATGAAACCTCCGCCCACGCCGAAGAACCCGTTCAACAGACCGACCGCCAGGCCGAGAGCCGCCAGCTTGAGCCAGCAACTCCTCGAAAATCGGACGGCGCAGCTCATTTCAGACTCTGTCTGGGCGGTGCGACTGTGCCGGTGCATCAGGTATCGGGCCAACAGCAGCATGATCCCAAACCCGATGAGCAGCATTTCGCCCCGCACGAGTTCGTGTCCGTAGGCCCCCAGCCAGGAGCCGATGCTGCCGGTCCCGGAAAAGGCCACGGCGGCCTTGGGCCGCACAAGACCGAGCCGGCTGTATTCCCACATCCCGAGCCATGCGGAGGCGCCCACGATCACGAGCGACATGGCGGCTGCCTCTTTGACCGGGACGCCTGCCAGATACACCAGCGCTGGTACCGCCAGGACCGCGCCGCCGGTGCCGGTGGCTCCGAGCTGAAGGCCGATGGGCAGGCCCACCGCGACCGGCAAGGCCACCTGGCCAATCACGTCAATGTCCCTTGCGTCACGGCTCGCCTCGTGTGTCTACGCTTGATGCTCCACCTTCCCGATGCCGAGCGCCTTGAGGATCGCCTTCTCGAAGAACGGTTCGCTCACACCTTTCTTCATCTTCATCAAGAAATACCTCTCCAAGGCGATCTTGGCCAGATGCACCCATTTGCCTTTCTTCGCCCAGGTCACGTTGCGGGGCGCCATTTGCGGTAACGCGACGAAGGCCATGCCGGTGTCTCCCATGTCGGCCAGACAGATGGCATTCCAGGTGGCCGTATCCTTCTTGTCGTTGTTTTCGATATCGGCGTGGATGTTATGCACTGCAGCCGACACCATGGATTCGATCATGTACCCGGTTTTCGGGGCGCCGGTCGGAACGGGCGTCTGTTCGACCGGTGGGATTGCGACGCAGACGCCCACGGCGTAGATATTCCTGTGCTTGGGGTTTGCCTGGTAGGCATCAATGTTGACGAAGCCTTTCGGGTTGCAAAGACCGGAGGTGCCGGCAACCGCGTCCACACCGGCAAACGGCGGGATGAACATCGAATAGCGAAACGGCACTTCCTGGCCGTCCTCCAAGAGGAGCTTGCCGGGCTGCACTTCCTTGATCGCGGTGTTATAGATAGGCTTGATGGAATGTTCGGCGAATTCATCCTCCATCAGGCGCCTGGACTTGCCGACACCCGCCAGCCCCATGTGGCCGATGTAGGGCTCCGGAGTCACAAAGTAGATCGGGACCTTCTTGCGTAATTTCTTCTTGCGTAGATCCGCATCCAGGATGAAAGCCATCTCGTAGGCTGGTCCGAAACAGGATGCTCCTTGAGCGGCGCCGACCACGATGGGGCCCGGCTCCTTTAAGAAACTCTGATAGGCTCCATACGCCTGCTCAGCATGATCCACGGTGCAGACCGACTGAGTGTAGCCGCTCGGCCCGAGGCCCGGCACTGCGCCGAAGTTCAGCTTGGGTCCGGTCGCGATAATCAGATAGTCATACGGCACCTCTCCTTTTGAGGTGATGACCCGATTCTGCTCCGGTTCAATCCGATCCGCAGCGGCATGGACAAATTCGATCCTCTTCTTTTCCAGTACAGGCCCCAATGCGAAACTGATGTCTTTGCGTTTGCGCCATCCCACCGCCACCCAGGGATTCGAGGGGACGAAGTGAAACGAGTCCACGTTCGAAATCACCGTCACCTTGTGCTTGTTGTCCAGCATCGCCCGGGCTTCATAGGCCGCAGGCAGTCCCCCGATTGATGCCCCGATAATCGCAATGCGAGCCATAACGCCTCCTTTCCTGCCGCTTCGTATCGCCAGGCCGCCGCCGGTCCTTCGCGTTCTCGGACGAAATTCCCATCATGCGTATTCTGAGCATTCACACAACAAAAGGATTCGTCCATGTACGGGGGCGAGGAGCGTGATGGCATCCGTTTCTCGCGTTCGCGCTGTCAGCCGGTCGCTACTGGGAGCGCGACAATTGACCGGCGCTCAGTCGATACATGTCATGACAGGTCGTGCAGCGCGCGGTCATGCTCGACAGACGACGCAGAATCTGTTGAGACGTTTCCTTCTCGACGATCGCATCCGCCAGCGCATCCATGTCTTTGTGGATCGACATGCCCATTTGTTTGAACGGCAGGGGAAGTTTCGCCATGATCGCCGGATTGACATCCGCCGCCATGCCCATCCCTACCGCCCTCGCCGCCTGCTCCGCGGATTGCAGGTCCGGTTGCGGCTCCCCGAGGCCTCTGACGATGCCGTCCACGGCTTTCAACAGCTGCCGCATCTCCCCGAGAATCAGGTCCCGTTCACCGGCCGCCAATGCAATCTCGGTGCGGCCGTCAGTAGCCGGTGCCGTCCAACCCTTGACGAACAACCACCCGGCGGCGCCGAGCGTGACCAACCACAGAAGTGCTGCGACGGCACAGACCTTCCCTCTCATATGATCTCGAGAGTGCAAGGAAGAAACCGCAGACTGTGAGCGGGCAGACCGGCGCTTGTGCCGGAAAATCCGACCGTTGTTCTTCGTGAGCACCTGAATAAGGGGAGCCCTGCCTCAAGTTGCCCTTCATGGCTGTCGCAGAATGGGGCAGGAGAGATTATGATTGCGCCACCACCGCGGCTGCCATCAACACTTCGACTGCGACGAACGAGGCAAACCGCGTGCGGATGCCTTAGCCCGCATTATTCATGACGGTTCGTGACGAAACCGCCAAGACGTCAGGCGAGACGGGCGCACGGAGCCCCGAGAGACCGAGGCATACTTGAAACAGGATATTCGGGTAGAGGCGCGTCTCGGCGCGCCTGGGGTGGGCGGGTGAAACTGACGCCTGAGCGGCGAGCCTGTCTGCTTGGCTGCGGGAACCTCGCAGCCAAGCTTGTCGCAGCGGCGTATCGGCGGTTGCAGTAGAAGCGCTCATGAATAATGTGGGCTAGAAGCCGATGGCGACGTAGCCGCCCACGGTGCCGTAGTTGTTGACGGTGTTCGTCGCGCCCGACGCCAGATGATATCGTCCGTCCATGCCGAGCCAGAGTTCCTTCCAGACCCGGAATTCCGCGCCTGCGCCGAACTGGACGCCGATGTCGAGATAGTTTGTCTGATTAGAGGGCGGGCTAATCACGTGGAAGTCCAGTCCGACGGGTATCACCCAGGGCTGGAAGCCGGTGCCCTGTCTGAATTTGAGCTTTGGCGCCACATCGATGGTCAGCATGGTCACCTGTGTCTTGGCGAATGGCGCGCCGGTCAGAGCTGAGTCCGAATTGGCGACGGTCTGTGAACTGAATCGCTTATATTCCACGCCGATTTCCCCGACGATGCCCAGGCCTTGCATCATCCCCCAGGCGTCTTTCGTCAGCATGAGATCTGTTCCGGCGCCGATATAGTAGCCCGAACTATCATCGTTCGACGGGCCGCCGGCCAGCCCATGCACGTTGGTGAACAATTCGCCGCCGCGGCTGCTGTTCAGGGCGGCCCAGCCGCCTCGAAAGAACACTCGGTTTCCTGTCGCCGTTGGCGCCGAGGCCGGCTGCGTGGATGCCTGGTCCTCAGCCAAGGCCGACCAGGCACCACAGACAACGACTCCCGCGGCGATCACAAGAGCGACACGCCACAGTCCAATGGTCCGGCTGCTCTTCCTCCGGTGAATCTGCATGATGTCTCTCCTCTTGGTTGTTCGCCGAGGAGCACGGCCCTTCCTTCGAGCGATGAGCTGACATGCGCTCGCCGGCCCGAGACATCAGCATGGTGAATAGACGAAGCATCAAACTGGCTATCAACCTCCCGCTCCGAAGGGCATGAGCAGGGGAGCTTTCGAGCCCCTTTGACGTGGTGGCTTGCTGGCGCACGGGACCGCGCGGCCATGATGCAGGTAGGTGCCAGAATGTTCGACGGGGAGATCGCCGGGGTTCCGATACATATTCCTCACTGCCCCCGGCCTGGAGGGTCCACATGAGACGACGACTGCGAGCGACTTAGTGCACGATCCGTTCTTGGCGTTCCTCCAAGTTCATCGTCTTGCAAATAACTGATTTCTCATCTTCGCGAATGGGTCAGCGCGAACAGCGAGCTTCGATGTGGGGAGTTTTTCCACTGACGGCGCGACGGCTACTGTTCCGACCTGCCACAGGATCGATGCCGTGACTTCGGCAAGCAGGCTCACCGCACGTCCTGAGGATAGGCGGGCACGGGACAAAAAGACCTGACGTGGAGGGATGAGGAGGCGCCCCGCGCTCGCGGGACACGGCCAGGCACCGGGGACAGATGAATTGACAATGGGACGCCCAGGCCCGGTCCGGACATCGTCCGGCAGAAACCGACGCGGTCTCCCTGCTCGTGACCCGGCACATCGTTCCGATGGGCCTCGCCCTCGAGACGTTCGACCTCGGCCAGACAGGGCTCGACGACCCTCGGTGGAGCGAACCGTTCCAACAGGACGAACTCGTGCTGGTCCCAACGGGCTCTTTGGATCTCGTGCCGATCGTCCCGATCGACGGCTGCCGCGAGATCCGCCGTGATGTCGGACGCAGGGTGTGTCCGCGGCAGTCCACGTTCCTTCCCCTAGCTCCTGTCTTTCTCGCTTGAGGATTGACCGATGACGCTCGGCGGTTGCATCGATTTGGCGCACCGGAATCCCAACCAATTGATCTTGGTGGTCGGGTCGGTCCCGTTCCGCATCGCCACCCGCATGGTCGTCGTGCTGTCCATCCACCCGCCGCCGCGAAACGCTTTCTGGGTTCCCGTCTCCGGTCCTTTCGGGTTCCGGTCCGGCGCCGTCTTGTAATAGTCCTGATCGTACCAATCGGAGACCCATTCGGCGACATTGCCCATCGTTTGATAGAGCCCATACGGACTCACCGAATTTTCATACTTGTCCACCGCGATGATCGGTGGATACATCAGCAGCCGTTCCGGCCTGTCCCGCACCGGGCCCGAGAGACCTGTGCGGCCAAAATTCACACGGCTCAGGCCGGCCGGCTGGTTCCCCCAGGGATTCAGGCGCCCGTCCTCTCCGCGGGCCGCCTTTTCCCATTCCGCTTCCGTCGGGAGCCGCTTCCCGGCCCAGGTGCAGTAGGCGTCGGCGTCAAACCAACTGACGTGCATGATGGGGTGATTCGCCATCGCTCCCTGGAAATTGCCTCCGTCGTACCGCCAGTCAATTTGCGGGTTCCGCCCCGTCTCCAGAACGAACTTGAGATACTGGAGATTCGTGACCTCATACTTGTCGATCTCAAAGGCATCGAGGGAGATGCGACGCTGCGGTAACTCCGCCTTGTAGGCATTCCGGTCCACTTTCTTGTCGCTGCCCATGACGAATTCGCCGGCGGGTATCCGGACCATTTCTGCTTTGGGAGCCCACGTGGACACCCGCTCGGCCGCCAGCTTCTTGCCGTCCTCCGTCCATTCCACCGTGATGTCCTGCGTGTCGAGACCCCAGGCGACGCGCGCCAGAGTGAACAGCGCGATAGTGATCAGCAAGGCGTTGATGATCCGGTCCCGGTTTTTCAAATTGTACATGTCGTTTCGTTCCACGATTTGGCCTCCTTGCTGTTAATGCCGCCGTTCGTGATGGGCCGATCGTCCACCGATGGAACGCTGGACGGTGAGCCTGTCGAGTCGCGGCGTGTCCTGAGTCGGTCTGGGCTCCGGTTCCGCGCTTCCTTCTTGCGCGCCATGCGGCTTGACGGAGTCGATCGAAGTCTGCACGATCGAGGAGTGCTTCGAGACTCTCGCGCACCGAAAGCCCGTCAGGTAACTCCTGCGGTCCGGCGCCCCGGCGTTCCGTCCGGCCGAGCGGGCAACTTCCGGATCCTCGTTCCATGACCCGCCTCGAAAGACTTTGTCCACTCCGTGCTGCGGCCCGGCAGGATTCCTGTTCTCGTCGCGCTGGTAGTATTCCGGATCGAACCAATCAGCGACCCACTCGCTGACGTTCCCCGCCATCTGGTGCACCCCATAAGGGCTCACGCCTTGATCGTAGCGATTCACGTTCGCGAGCGGAGGGTACTTGAATCCACGTTTGGAACCGGGATGCGCGATGTTGCTCTTGAGCCATCCGGCAGGCTCATTCCCCCACGGAAACACTCGCCCGTCTTCGCCCCTTGCCGCTTTCTCCCACTCCGCTTCCGTGGGCAGCCGCTTCCCCGCCCACCGGCAGTACGCATCGGCGTCGTTCCAACTCACATTGATTACGGGGTGAAGGGCGGCCTTTTCCTGGAATGGACTCTCGCGCCAAAACCGCGGCCAATCCGCTCCCGTGGCCAGGACATAGCGAAGGTAATCCACGTTCGAGACTTCGTACTTGTCGATCTCAAACCCGTCCACGTACACGTTGTGTTGAGGTAGCTCCTGCGGTCCTGCCGCTCTGTCGATCTTCGGATCGCTACCCATGAGGAACCAACCGGCCGGCACCTCGACCATGCCTACCGGCGCGTCCATCGCGGCGAGCCGCTCCGGTCCGTCGAGCGGTGTCCAGAGCGGCGGCTGTTTCGACGATTCGTGATCGGCCTTGGCTGGCGTCACTGAAGCACACAGAGCGACTAGCAGCGCGACCGCAAGGCGAAAGGGGGTAACCCCCATATCCCGCTATCCTCTCTTCAGTGTTCCTGCTTCTGGATCATCGGGTCGATGTCTCTCTGCGTGTCCTCCGGCACGTTGTAGCGGACGTAAGGATGATCCATCACTTCATTGGCATAGAGTCGTCCGGTCGGGGCCGTGACCACGATGTCCGCTTGGGCTGTTCGAGCGGAGTCGATGGTGACGGTCTGTTCGATCGCGGTCCGGACGTAGGGATGCCAGACGACCAGCCTATATGTTCCGGGCGGCACGTCGGTCATGGTGAACCGGCCTTGCTCGTCTGTCTTGGCGAAGTACGGATTCGTCACGGCCAGGCCCCAACTCTCCATGTAGGCGTGGAAGCCGCATTGCATGACGAAGACCCGGCGTCCTTTGCTGAGATTCACCAACTGCTTCATCGGCGCGCCGGCCATGTGCCGATGGTACAGCGCGGCGTCGCTCCGATCCTTGAAGTTGCGCGGGTGCTGTGGATTCATCGGCAGCGGCACGTTGAACAGGACGCGCGGACCCAGATGGGAGGTCTCGTACGCCTGAATGTCGTGCATGACCGGATCCATGTTGACGACCGTCACCGTCTGATCGTCCCGCACCACTGTCGTGAACGGAACGAAGAGACAGTCTTTGGCCTCGACCTGCGGCAGGCCGACCTCGGCGAACGGTTTGCCTCGATCGATGTCTTCCAGATACACCACCACGTCTCGAAATTCTCCTTGCGGTCCGACCTGGAAGGGCTGCAGGATGCGCCAGCCTTGGCCATCGGAAATGCGCCCACAATAGTATTGGTCCGGCAACGTCACGAGGTTGTAGCCTTTCGGCTTGGGAACCTTCCCCTCGAGTGTCACAGTCCCACTCAGTGTGCCGCCGTCTGCGACCGTGATTTCTTCATAGGCGTGGACGGGAGTGCCCAGGCTTATCGCGATCAGTGCTGCCGTAAGATATTTGATCATCGTCCTTCCTCCGGCCTCTGCTTAAGTTTTGAGTTTTCAGTTGTGAGTGTTGAGAACGTATAACTCTTGAAATGAGATAGGGGAGCTACACCGTCGGCGCAGCTCCCCTTCTTGTCGAGTGCTCAGTGCTGAGGACCGAGTGCTGAGATCGAACGCTCTCAGTCCCCAGTCCTCACGCCTTAGTCCTTTCTGTTCTACCGCATAGCGGTTGGAATAGCCTGAGTTGCTGGCTCCTGCTCCGCCCGCTTGGCACCCATACCGGCCGCGCCCAGCGGTTGAATCCGTGCGTCACCGGCTGGCAACACCCGGAGGTAGCCCCATTGCCCTGATTGCGTGTAGGGCAGCCGATTGTTCGACCACACGAAATCTCCGGCCTGGCGATACGGTCCGCCCGCTCCGCCGCGGATGAAGACATCGAGGGTCTCGGATCCGGCGTACTCCACCACGCTGATCATATCGGCGCCCGGCATGTAGGGCTCGATCGGCCATTCATGGCCTTCGACGCCGAACATCCCGTTCTGCTCGCTATTGGCTCCGATCACATGGATACGAATCGGATCGCCGGCGTGCGCCTCGATCAGAGGTGTGGCCGGATCTTCGGGCTTGTCTACGACGCAGGGCTGGAAGATCTTGCCCAGCGAGCAGCCTTGTTCTTCACGGAACTTGTACGGTTCGGCGCGGTAGTTCACCGACGTCAGCCCCGCCACGTTCTGCACGTAGGGCATGAACGCGGTCCCGATGATGTTGTCCTCGTCCTGGAAATAGAGGGCGACATCACGATAGTTCCGCTTGCCCACGTTCTCCGGCAGGCTGGCGTCGACGATGACGTCGGCCCTCCAGGAGTTTTTCTGTGAAAGGTCGGCGCCGGTGACAGGGTCGCGGTACTGCGATCCCTTCGGGCCGACGATGACGGCCCCGTACAATCCGTTGCGCGGATTGACGACGATGTTGCCGCCGTCCCATACCAGCGACGTCGTCTCCTTGTTGGCAGGATGGGCGTAGTAGGTATAGGCGCGGCTCTCGCCGGGACCGACGGTCTGATCGCCGCCGTTGTTGCCGACGTTCAGGCCCTGGCTGTCTTTCGGATCGAAGGCCAATCCAGGGGCGAAGAAAGACGCCCGGCTGGCCTTCATCTTGTTCTTCAGATTCACCTTGATGCAGTCGCCCAGGTTGGCGCGCAGCGTCAGGGGATGGGGAGTCGTCCCGCTGGCCACCGTCGTCGCCTCCTCTTCGAGCGCGAAGATTTTGCCTTCCGGCATGGTCATTTCAATCTTCCGCTCGAAATCCACCTCGATCACATCCGGCGCCTTCTGGTTGAGTTTCATCGGGCGGTCCAACGCCACGACGTTGAAGTTCTTCACCGGAGCGTCGGCGGGACAGACTGAACTCGGCGTGGCGGGAATCCCGAGCGGATTGGTCCCCTTCGGGAGCGGCTTGAGGTCCGGCGTTTCCTTGTCGAGCACGCGCACGATTCCCCATCCGCCTTCGGCGAAGTGCGAGCTTCGGCCGTTGAAGTGGATGTAGTCGCCCGGCATACCCTGGAATCCGCCCGCCTTGGTCACGAGGTCGTACCGCTCGGCGATCCCGACGTGAATCGAGTTCTTCCGATTGGCGTCCGCCGCATACCGTTCCGTGAGGAAGGTATGGCCGGAGATCGTCCAGACGTGCGATTCGTTCATCAGCTGGTGCAACAGGCGGAACACCATGGTGTCGCCCGTGTACGCCCGCAACAGCGGGGTATCAGGATCACCATGGATCGCGCTGCTGAACAGCTTGGACGTGTCCGGGTTGTTCGAGAGGCGTTGCGCAAACGGTTCCGCGCGGAAGTTGAACCCGCTGCCGGTCGTATGCGTGCCGCCGTTGATGTACTTGTTCGGCGCGTTCATGATCTTCTCGGGCATCTGGAACGACACCGTCTTACCCGCTTCCAACGCCACCTCGATCGGCTGTCCCGGAGGATTGCCGGCTTCGATGATGTTGACGGTGTGCGGCACCGTGTCGTGGATGGAAACCATCAATTCACGGAAGCTGCCGCTGACACCGGCGCCGATCGGCTCGTTGCTGTGAATGTCCGCAATCGGGCCGCTGTAGACGAGCTTGCCGTTTTTCGGATCGTGATAGGTGGATCCGAACGGCTCGACCAGCGTCACGCCGAACCCGCCGTGCGGCCAGGTCGTCGCGCCGAACGCGTGGTCATGCCAGAACACGGTCCCCATATCCACGTCCACCCACCACCGATAGCGCACGAACTCCGGCGAGACGAGATCGTTGGCCGGGTGGTTGTGCTTCAGCGGTTTGAAGAACGTCACTTGATCGCCCTTGATGTCCTTGATGCGGGCGACCTCGGAGCAGCTTTTATCCCGAGGCAATGAGGCCGTGGGATCGTTGCCGTTCTCGAGACAATCCATGCCGACCATGACTTCGGTGTTCACATGGAACGCCGTGGCACCAGGAGCCATCTGGATCTTGATGCCGGTGGCTCCCGCTTTCGCGCCGCCGACGAGCTTGGCGACCATCGGCGCCGGCAGCCCGTGCTTTGTCTTCTTCCCGAACATGGTGAACGGGCGCACCGACATCTCGTACTCGAAGCCGGAGATCACGCCGTCCGAGTTCCCCGTGTCGAACTGGAAGAAGTGAGGATGGATGTTGATCTTCGACGATTGGAAATTGGTGTAATCGTCGTCGTCCCACTCGCTGGTGAGCACCAGGTCCACGCAGTCATACACATTGGCGCGAATGACGGCGGGAAGTTTGAGATCATCGTTCGCCCTGATCAAGCGCTCTTCCTCGTGCAGGACATAAATCAGGCCGTCCTTGTCGACGATCGGAGGCTCTTTACCCTGTTTCTTGGCGAGTGTGATCGGCATCCGGGCAAAGTGAATGTTGTAGAACTTCTGATTGGCGTTGTCGGGACAGAGACTCCAACGGCCCTGCTCGCCGGGCTTGGCCGGTTCGGAGGTCCGTTCGCCGTTCGCATCCTGGTGGATCGGCTCCAGCCAGGGCGCACCGCTGTGGTTCGCCGAGAAGGGCACACGTTTACCGAAGTGCGGCTTGAAGAGCGGCCAGGCCAGTTTCCCCGTCGTCGGATCGAACAGGATCGCCGGTCTGGTGCTGTCATCCCACTTCGCGGCCCACTGATACTTGGGATTCTGCGCGGTGCTCTCGCGTTCGCCGCGGGCGATGTTGCCGTCCCACTTCCAGTCCCATACGGTTGAATCATAGGAGAGGATCTGGCCCTTCTCGTCGTTCGTGTGACCCGGTTGTCCTTGCGCAGGCACGAACATCTCGACCCAATCCTTGATGTTCACGATGACCGGATCGGATTTCCAGTTGGTCTTCTGGCCCTTGTCGACGATCTTGAACGTCTTGCCGAACCAATCGAGGGTGGTCCCGATCAGTTTGTCGGACGAGACGCCTTGCTTGATGCGGCCCTTCCGGTCCGGCAATTCCTGCAAGTCCGGCATCGTGTCCGTATGGGCCGAACCGACCTGCAGCGTATTATAGAACCGGCCATAGCCCCACATGCCTGCCACGTAATGATGCGCGACGTGACAGTGATAGAGGAACTCACCCGCAAGGTGCTGGCAACCGCCGCCGCCGCATTCCGGCTCCAGGTCCAAGGCTTCAGACGGGCCGATGACTTCCACGTCCACGCGGTCGGACTTGGTCCGGACGACGGGATATTTCACCGGACCGTCCTGGCCCATCGCCCACAGATTGTTGGGCTCTGTTCCCGGGCTCCGCTGCCAGCGGATCGATCCGCTATGCGGATGATGCGAGTGGAACACCTCGGAACCGCCGTGCACCAGCCGCCATTTGACTGGCTCGCCCAGATAGCCCCGCGCGATCGTGGTCGGCGTGTCGCCGAACGTATAGGCGCTGTAGGCCATCGATTCGTCCTCGAACCCGAAATATTCATGTTGCAGGTGCATCTGATCGATCCCGAACGGCTCGCTGCGATAGTTGATCGCGCGGCCGCCCGGCCGATAGGCGTCGGTCAGCGGATCGCGTTGCGGCAGGAAATCGCCCTTCTTGTTCAAGGGGCGGAAGGCTTCGTCGCCGATCTCATGGTAGAAGAGCACGAATTCACGGAAGTCCGGTCCGGACCCGTTGTCGATGTTGACCTGCCAGCCGCTCCTGACCGGCTTGTCGGGGCCCGTGCCCAGCGAGTCGAAGTACTTGGAGCCCTTCGGCTCGACGATGAACGCGCCGAAGAGGCCGAGGACGGTCAGCTCGCGGTCATGGCTGTAGGAGTGGAATTGCCGCACGCCTTCCTGCATGTGCGGATGGATATACCACTCGAATTCCTGGGCTTTGCCGGGCGCCACGATGGAATCCGGATTTGTCGTCGTCGCCGGCTTGCCGGTCGTGCTCACGATCATGCTGGAGGCTTGGATGAACAAGCTCCCGTCCTCGCTCTCCATCTGATTGCGGAGCGTCATTTTGATGCAGTCGCCCTGGTTGGCGCGGAGCACCAACGGTTGAATCACATCGCCCTGCAGTCCCGTGGTGACGGCGCCGGGATCATATCCGTCTTTGTCGCGGGAGGCCTTGTTCTTGGCTTCCTCTGCGCGGGCCTTCTCGACGTCCTCGCTCAGCACATACATGTAGCCGGGATAGTAGTCGAGCCAGCGGTTCAAGGTGATCTCGATATTGATCATCGACACGTCATAGGTCTTCGTCGGCGCGTTGGCCGGACACTTGCCCCCCGATGACAGGACCGGCTCACCCTTGCCGGCATCCGTCATGAGCAGGAAGCTGCTGCCGTCCTGTCCCATGTATTGGTGCATCATGGACATGTTGTTGAATGCGCCGGACGTCTGCTGCGCCTGCGCGTCCTTCTGCGCCTGCTCCTCGAGCCTGCGCATCAGGCGATGGTGCTGGAGCTCCATCTTCTCGGAGCGTTCCGGCCGCCCTTCGATCGTGTCCTCCACGACT
Source organism: Nitrospira sp. (assembly GCA_047150005.1). Classification (GTDB taxonomy): domain Bacteria; phylum Nitrospirota; class Nitrospiria; order Nitrospirales; family Nitrospiraceae; genus Nitrospira_C. The sequence continues at coordinate 1,663,634 of AP038806.1, forward strand.
GTCTGGCCTTTCAACTGCTGGGTCCAGCCCGGCATCGATACCGGTGTCGCATGGCCATCGTGGGACCCCGATGGTTCCGCCCCTGACGGCCACGCGGTCGCCACCAAGCTGCCGGCAAGCAGCACGCTTTGGAGCGTGAGGGCGGCGCCGGTGCGCTTCTGCCTGCGTTGTGGTTGATATAGATGAGACATACGGCCTCCCCCTGTTGTACCCGCCTCTTCGGCGGCTGGTTGAAACACGTCTCCTGTCGATTTTTTAATCAACGACCCGGTTCCATGTAGTCAGGGCACCGGCCTCCGAGCAACCTCCGGCCAACGACCTTGAGGGGATAGAGCTGGTGAAGGTTTCCTTCTTTCGAAGGAGGGTCATTCGGAGGCCGGTCCTAATCACCCGGGCCTTCACCAGCACTCGGGCGATAGCGCAATAGCCGTGCCGATGCAGGGTCGCCGGTGCGGAATAAAAATATCCGGAGAGACAAGGGCTTACGACCTTCGGTTCGGAGAGGTGAAGACACTGCGTCCTGCGTGCGCTCCAGCTGTTTGGACAGTTTCATGAAGGTTTTAGACGGCACGAGAGAAATCAGCGTCTTACGCTGTCCAATCTGTTGGACAGGTCTGCGAGGAAATTGGCGCGTAATGGGGCAGCGGATCATGGAATCGACCGACGCAGTCGAAGGCCGATCGCCCGAGTGCAACCGGCGGGTGCAACCGGATGGGGGCGAGGCGAGGCTCCGGCCCGAATCCCGATTGATTCAGTGCGCGTGGATGCCGATGGAACGATCGATGATGAAGAAGCGGATAGCCTGATCTACTCGATCTGATAGGTGCGCAGCTTTGTATACAGGCTGGCTCGGCTGATCTTGAGCAACCTGGCTGCTTTGACTCGATTGCCGCCGGCCTGCGCCAGAGCCTGAACGATACGCGCCTTCTCAGCCTCCTTCACGGCCTGGCGTGATACGGACCGGAGATCGTGCGCCGAACCGGATCCCATGGCGACGATGTCGGCGCAGGGCAACGCAGGGCCGGTCGTGGTGACGACCGCGCGTTCGACGTAATGCTGCAACTCGCGCACATTGCCCGGCCACGTCGCCTCGCTCAGCGCCTGCAGGACCTCGGGGGAAATCGTGCGCGGTGGCTGACGGTGTCGTTCGCAGGCCGCCGCGAGGAACCGTGTGATCAGCAAAGGGATGTCCTCGCGGCGGTTGCGCAACGGCGGCAGAAACAAGGGCAAGACGGCCAGACGGTAGTAGAGGTCTTGCCGGAAGCCCTTGGTCTTGACGAGTTCGGCGAGATCCTTGTTCGTGGCCGATATGACCCGCGCGTGGATCTTGATCCGCTCGGTGCCCCCGACCGGTCTGATTTCACCTTCTTGAAGGACGCGAAGCAGTTTGGCCTGAAACGTCGGCGTGGTGTCGCCGATCTCGTCGAGAAAGATGGTCCCGCCGTCGGCCGATTCGAACAACCCTCGTTTGTTCGCAGCGGCACCCGTGAAGGCCCCGCGGATGTGTCCGAACAACTCACTTTCCAGCAGGGTCTCCGGCAAGGATCCGCAATCTACGACGACGAAGGGCCGGTTCCGGCGCTCGCTCAATTCGTGAATGGTTCGCGCGACCAATTCCTTGCCGGTCCCGCTTTCTCCTTGGAGGAGCACGGTGGCGGAGCTGTCCGCCACCAGCGCGATCATGTCGAACAGCTCCTGCATCGCGGGGCTGCGCCCGACCAGACCGCACAGGGATTCCCGCGGTGTCATGGGTTCGGAGCCCTGGATCGGCACCTGACGGACCGGTTCATGCTTGAACAACACCAGCATGGACGTCGTCTTCCCCTGGCCCGAGACGAGAGGAAAGAACTGACGCATCCCACAAGGGGTATCGTACTCTACGGGGGCACAAGCCATCGAAACATTCCTCGTCTCGATCGCGTGGAAGGCCGGACAGGCTTCGCAGGGCTCGCTCCGGCGGGCGAAGGCTTCATAACATTTTACGCCCTGCCGACCTTCCCCTGATGCGGTCGACCAGGCCGCGTCGTTGGCATAGATCACGTTGAAATGACGGTCCATAACGGCCACGCGATCGGTCAGCCCTCCGGCGAGCAACTTGATAGCTTCTAGGCGGGCGTTCAGAACAAGGTCGGCAACAGCGGAATCACGGGTAACGTCTCGTGGAGATCCGGCCATCTCGGTTGTCCCTCTATTGTTTGATATGTTGGGTGGTCCTGGTTCGCTCCGCGGTGGACTCGGGAGAAGCCTCGGGGCGTGATTCCCGCAGCTTGAGCAATAGCTGCTGGACGCAGGCTTTCAGCTCTCCGACTCTGACCGGCTTGTCAAAATAGACCGAGGCTCCCGCCGCGAGCACTGCGGCCTTGACGGCCGGGTCACCGAAGGCGGTCATCACGACGATGGGGCAGGCGGGCGCCACGGTACGCAGGCGGCTGATGTATTCCGCTCCTCCGGCCGGCATACGGAGGTCGGTGAGGATGAGGTCCGGCACAGCCTGCAGGACGGCCTGAAACGCCTCGTCTCCGTCGCGCGCCTCCCGAAGCTGGTAGCCGGCGCTCCAGAACTCGTCGCACAGTAGACTGCGCATTTCTCGGTCGTCCTCCACGATCAACACAACTTCAGTATGGCGATGAAGCACGATCGTCTCCTTTTCGATTCGCAAGGCCTGTCCGGGACGAAGGCTTGGACGAGCAAGGCACGTGCCGCCGCGAGACAGCAAGGGAAGGTCGCGATTTCCCGGTACTTCATCATCCGCGACGGAGAAGGGGCAGGACGACTGGCGAGAAAGACGACAGGGGGGTCTTCGGGCTCTGTTGCGAGATGCCCCAGGGCCTGTCGACCTCAACCTCAACCTTCTTGATGCATCGGCAACAGAATCGTGAACGTGGTTCCCTTGCCCGGCTCACTCTGCACCGCAATGGATCCCTGATGCTCGTCGATGATGCCCTTCACGACCGTGAGGCCGAGGCCGGTGCCTTTTCCGAACTCCTTCGTCGTGAAGAACGGCTCGAACACCCGGCCGAGGATGTCGGGCGGTATGCCCTGGCCGGTATCGGCGACCGACAGCGCCACCGCGTCGGTCCGTGGCTCAAGCCGGATCCGCAAGGTGCCCTCCTCCGGCATCGCGTGGAGCGCGTTCATGATGAGATTGATCAGCACCTGACTGATCTGGTCGGCATCGGCCGATACGGCGGGACAGATCGGGACGAGATCCAACTCCAGCGTGGTCCGGCTTTTCGCCAGTCGTTCGTGAAACATCTCGACGGTGTTGTCCACGACCGTCTTCAGGTCGACCGGACCGCGCATGGGCGGTTTCCGGCGCGTGAAGGCCAGGAGCTGATTCATGACTCTGGTGATCCGTTCAACTTGGACGATGATCGTCTGCAGGCCTTTCTTGACCGATTCTTCCCGGACACGATCCATCAGATATTCCGCGCGGCCGAGGATGACGTTCATGGGCGTGCCGATCTCGTGCGCCATGCCGGACGCAAGGGTGCCGAGCTCGGCGATCCGTTCGGTCCGCCGGAGTTGCTCTTCCATGCGTCGGCGCTCCGTGAGATCGCGGAGAATGACCGTGAAGAATCGCTTGCCCTCGACCGCGATTTGCGAGATCGAGGCTTCGACCGGAAACTCCTCCCCGTCGGCCTTGAGGCCTGTGACGGTCCCGAGCGCGCCCATTTTGCGCGCCGTCACTCCCGACCGCCCGAAGTTCTCGACATGATGCCGGTGCGCTTCCCGGAAGCGGGCGGGGATAAAGCGATCGAGCGGCTGTCCCAGGGCGTCCGCCTTTGGGCAGCCGAACATCCGCTCGGCCGCATGGTTGAACATGACCACGCACTGTTGGTCGTCCACCGTCAGGATGGCATCCATCGCCGATTGAATGATGCCTTCCAGCCGGAGTTGCGTGATCAGGTAGCGCTCCTCCGCTTCTCGCCTGCCGGCAACCGCCCCCATCACGGCCGTCTCCGCATAGGCTCGCGCTTCTTGCGCGGCCGTCAGCAACTCTTGCGCATCCGTGCGTTCGGCCTTCAGAGCCTCCAGAGCTTGGTGGCGTCCGGCCTCGGTCGCCTCAAGAGAGGATTGCGCGCGCTTGTGGTGGACCAAGAGCCAGGCGATCAACCAGAGCACGCCGGTGCCCAAGCCCCGGTTCACCAGGGCGTACGCAGGCGCGGCTTCGGGATTGACCGCCAAGTCTGCCCAGAGCAACCCCGTCGCGGCGGTGCAGACGACGAGCGGCGCACCCTCGCGGTCTGAGAAGAAGGTCAAGAGCAGCGGGATGATGTAGAGCACGGAGACGGCGATGCCGGTGGGAGCCAGGACGTCCGCGAGGAAAATACCGAGGGCCAGGAGGACGGGCACGGTCAGGGATATGGGGCGGGATAACGGGCTGGCGGCGTCGTTCATACGTCGATTCCAGGCGGAGCCTGCGTCTCACCCATCCGATTGCGCCGCCTGCCCCGTCCCCGCGATTTCGTCGAGCTTGCGATAGAGGGTCTTGCGGTCGATGCCCAGCAGGTGCGCGGCCCGATACTTGTTGCCTCCCGTCTTTTCGAGGATCTTTCGGATATATTCTTTTTCAACCTCGTGCAGCGGCAGGGTTTTTTCCGCCGCCTCATCAAGGACGCGGCGGTCGCCGCGCGAGCCCTGAATCGCCGCCGGCAGGTCGTCCGGCAGAATCTTGTCGCTCCGACTCAAGGTCACCGCCCGTTCGATCACATTCTCCAGTTCGCGGACGTTGCCCGGCCAGTCATAATCGATCAACATGGCCAACGCGGATTCACCCACCCCTTTGACGCTCTTGCCGCGTGCCTCGCCGCACTTATTCAGAAAGGCCTCGACCAGCAGGGGAATGTCCTCCCGCCGATCCCGGAGTGGGGGCAGCTTCAACTCGATGACATTCAAGCGATAGTATAAGTCGTCGCGGAACCGCTTGGCCTTCACTTCTTCCGTGAGGTTCAGATTGGTTGCCGCGATCACGCGCACGTCGACGTCGACCGGCTTTGTGGCGCCGACTCTCCGGATCTCCTTTTCCTGAATGGCCCGGAGCAGCTTGGCTTGCAGCATCAACGGAAGCTCGCTGATTTCGTCCAGGAAGAGGGTTCCCCTCTGCGCCTCCTCAAACAGCCCCCGTTTGTCCATCTTGGCGTCGGTGAACGCGCCGCGGACATGGCCGAACAGCTCGCTCTCCAATAATTGATCCGGAATCGCCGCACAGTTGACCGGCACAAAGGACATCTCCTTCCGGTCGCTGTTATAGTGGATGGCTTTCGCAACGAGTTCCTTCCCGGTGCCGCTTTCCCCGGTGATCAGGATGTTGGTCGGGCTGTCCGCGACCCGTTTGATCAGGTCGAAGAGGGCCAGCATCGGTTTGCTCTTACCCAGGATCTGATGAAAACTGTATTCCTTGTGCACCTCTTTCCGGAGCCGGCCGACTTCCCGGCGCAGAGAGGCCTCGCGGATCACCCGTTCGATCACCCGCAGCAGCTCGTCCTTCTTCACCGGTTTGGTGAGGTAATCGCTCGCCCCGTGCTTCATCGCCTCGACCGCCGTTTCCACCGATCCGAACGCCGTCATCAAGACGACCCCGATGTCCGGATAGAGACGCTTGATCTCGGTGAGGAGCTCCAGGCCCTCCACGCCTTTCATACGAAGATCGGTCAGCACCGCGGCGTATTCGGCCTCCTTTAATCGCGCCAAGGCCTCTGTGCCACCGGCCGCCGTCGTGACGTGATGTCCGCGGTCCTTCAACAAGTCGGAAATCGTCTCTCGCAAGTCCTGGTCGTCGTCCACGACGAGAACAGCTCCCCACTCTTCCGTCATGAGTCGTCCCTTTTCAGCCGAATCGGACACAACGCCGCGCCGGCGCGCCGCATGCCAGAGAGGGTAAGTGCTGCCGTCGCCTTTTGCAACAGCCCGCACTGCTCCCGCGCCTCGCCCTGCGTCGAGTTCGGGCCCGAGCAGCTCCTCGGTCGATGCGGTTCGATGTTGGTGCAAGAGCAGGGCCAATCGCCGATGGGCGGGCAAAGGAAGGGGGCCGGACGGGAATCTTGAAGGCTCGGGATCACGATCCGCGGGATATCTCGTGAACGTGTGGCGCATGGCCGGCCACGCCGGCATTGCGCGAAGCCGGCGAGAGGTCCAGGTCACGGATCAGCAACATGAGCATTTCTTCCACCTCGCCTTGATCATCCAGGTAGTAGCGCGCGCGCGAGCCGGCCTCCCGTCCGACGCGCACTCCCATGACCAGGCCCTCGGTCAGCGAAAACACTGTCTCGTCCGTTTCGTCGTCCCCGATGTAGAAGAGACCGTCACGACGGAGATGCGTCATCAGCGCCGAAGCCGCGGATCCCTTGCCGGCCTGGCCGGGTGGCAGGACGTTGATCGACTGCTTGCCCATGATCAGGGAGGGCGCAGGCGTCAATCGGTTGAGGATCTGGAGCACCTGAGCGCAGGCGGCGGCAGGGTCGGTTGCGCGGCGAAAGTGGATGGTGAGCGTGTAGCGCTTGTCCTCGATCTCGGCGCCCGCGGACGCCATCGAGCGCGCCGGTCCGTTCGCCATCTCGCGCCGCCATTGCTCGCAGACGTCCTCCGCCCGCCGAAGGGTCTCCAGACTCGACAGGGGGCCCTCGATGCCGTGGTTGCCGATCAGGTGCGGAACCGAGCCGTTCACGCGCGGCGTCAGGTCGGCCAGCGCCCGCCCGGAGATGATCGCACAGGCCGCGCGCTTGGCCAGTTCCGCCAGCCATCCGCCCGTCGCGCGGGGTAGGGTGACGCCGTCCCGGTCGGCCGAGATGGGGGCGAGCGTGCCGTCGAAATCGAATGCATAGAGAAGCGGCCGTGCCGCCAGGCCGCCGAGCGCGCGTCGCCCCTCCTCCGACAGCAGATGGATCATGCTTGGCCTCTAGTGCTGGTTCGGATGTCGCGCGCGCCCGTTTGGCGGGCGACGCGGGCGCGCTGTCGCATGCGGGCGGCGTCCATCAGCATCCGGCCCGCCCAGCGATAGACGTTGAACTCCTGCACGATCCCGCGCATGCTGCGCATCCGCGCGCGCTGCTCGACCGGCGGCATCTTCAACGCGACATGCAACGCTGCGGCGCATTGATCGATGTTGTAGGGATTCACGACCAGCGCGTCCGGCAGCTCCGTCGCGGCGCCCGTGAATTGACTGAGGATCAACACGCCTTCTTCATCATCCCGCGCCGCCACGAATTCCTTGGCGACGAGATTCATCCCGTCGTGCAAGCTGCTGACGATGCAGAAGTCGGCGCCCCGGTAGTAGGTCGTCACTTCCTCCGGGTCATGGTGCTCGATCCGCAGATGGATCGGACGATAATCTTCCTGCCCGAACCGATGGTTGATGCGCTCCGCCGTGGCGACGACCTGCTCCGTCAACTGCCGGTACTCGTCGATCTTGGACCGGCTGGGCGCCGCGATCTGCACGAACGAGAACGAACCGATCCATTCGGGTTCCAGCTCTAACAGCCGTTCGATGGCGAGAAAGCGCTCCAGAATGCCTTTGGTGTAATCCAGGCGTTCGACCCCGACCCCCACCCGATGGCTGTGGGACAGGCCGTTGATGGCCCGGATGTGGGTTCGGCAGCTGGGGACCGACGGCTGCTCCGGCTGTCCCCGAGTCGGCCAGGCGATGGAGATGGGGTACTGTTTCACGGTGGTCAGCTTGCCGCCGTGCGAGATCGTGGAGCTGTCCCAATCGATTCTGGCCTCCAGGGAGCGGTCGACCGTATTGATGAAGTTGCTGCAATGAAAGCGGGTGTGGAAGCCCAGGATGCTGCTGCCGAGCAGGCCTTCGAGGATTTCACGGTGCCAGGGACAGATCGCGTAGCGCTCGGGATTCGGCCAGGGAATATGCCAGAAGGTGATGATGGTCGCATGGGGCAGATGATCGCGCACGACCTTCGGCACCAATGCGAGATGATAGTCCTGCACGAGTACGACCGGATTGTCCGTCTTGGCCTCTTCCAGCACCGCCATCGCGAAGCGCTCGTTGATTTCCTTGTACCGTTCCCAATCCGAGGTACGGAACACTGGGCGCACATGGGCGAGGTGGCAGAGGGGCCACAGACCTTCGTTGGCGAACCCATAGTAGTATCCGTCTTCTTCTTCCGGCGACAGCCAGATGCGCCGAATCTCATAAGCTGGATGCTCCGGAGGCACCCGCACATGGGCGCGGGCGTCGACCACTTCTCGGTCCGCGGTTCCGCTGCCATGCGCGATCCAGACGCCCGAACAGGCGCGCATCACTGGCTCCAGAGCGGTCACGACGCCGCTGGCCGGAACCTGCACCTCCATGTGCGGCCCATTCCACATGTGAATGTACGGCTGGCGGTTCGAAACGATCAGCACCTCGTCACCGGCCAGGTGATCGTGGAGAATTGCCTTCAGTGTGGTCGGGGTCCAGCTCATCTGGCTTTCGTCGCGCATGCGCTTGTCGGCTTCAAGGTCATTGATCAGGGCGCGGAGATCTTGAGCCACCGGCTGCAGTTCCGAGTGGTGGTCTTGATTCTTGATGAGGGCGACCAGTCCTTCGCCCTGCAGCATCGATTGCACCCCGGACACCCAGCCGCGCCAGCTCAGGTGCGCGACCAGCACCGTCACCAGCGAGATCACCGCGCCGATGACCGCGAAGAGATAGAAGAGATACCACTTGGTATCGGTGCTGCGTCGTTGCACCCAGCTCATGTCGTGCACGAGCATCAAGCGGCCCATCTGCCGCCCGTTGGCTTCGATGCCCACGGCGGACACGTGGACCGCGCCGTGAGGCAGCCGCAGCATGGCGGTCTGTTCCGCCTTGATCGTCCCGGGCCCGTCGCAGGGAATCGAATCGGGATACGTCAGGGTCTTATAGGCCAGGCGGTTGTCCCGGTCGCAGAAACCGACGGCGAAGAGCCGCTCGTCCTGGATGATGCGGTGCAGATAGTTCAACAGCTTGGTCTTGGAGTCGGAGGCCAGTAGATCCGCCAGCGGGGCTTCGACCATGCGACCGATGAGTTGGGATCGGATTTCCAGATCCCGCACGAACCATTTCAAGGTCAGGCTGTCGACCAGGGGAATCACCGCATAGGCTAGACCGGCCAGGACGAGGGCGAGGGGAAAAAGAAATCGCAAGGATAAGCGCATTCGTCACCTCTCGTTTACTTCGGTCGGGAAATCGCCTATGGTGGGGCAATGTACCCCTACAGTCTCATCGGCAATTGCCAGACCTCCGCGCTGATCAGCGCCGCCGGCTCCGTGGAATGGATGTGCGCCCCCCGTCCCGACAGTCCTCCGATCTTCGGCCGGCTTCTCGATCCCGACGGAGGCCATTTCTCGATCATGAGTCCGGCCGGGGCCAAGGAGCCTACCACAAGCCAGCAGTATCTGCCGAATACCAACATTCTGATCACGACGGTCACCAGCGCCAACGGCGACGCGTTTCAAATCACCGATTTTTGCCCGCGCTTCGAGCAGTACGGCCGCATCTATCGTCCCGCCGCGCTGTTCAGGCTGGTCGAACCGCTTCACGGCACACCGGCCATCCGGGTCAGTTGTCAACCGGTGTCCGGGTGGGACAAAGTGCCCGTGCCTCCCGTAAGAGGGAACACGCACCTGCGCTACGACATCCGCGGGGAATCCCTTCGGTTGCTGACCAACATGCCGCTGACCTACCTCTGCGATGAGATCCCGGTTGCGCTGACGCGGAAATTCTATTTCGGCCTGACCTGGGGACTGGGCATCGAGGACGATCTCATCAAGGTCACCCATGACTTCCTCGAGCAGACGGCCCGCCACTGGCGGACATGGGTCAAGCATTGCTCCGTTCCGTTGCTCCATCAACAGGCGGTCATCCGCTCCGCCTTGGCCTTGAAACTCCATTGCTTCGAGGATACGGGCGCCATTCTTGCCGCCATGACCACCAGTCTGCCGGAGGAAGCGGGCGGTCCCCGCAATTGGGACTATCGCTATTGCTGGCTTCGGGACGCCTATTTCGCCCTGACCGCCTTCAACAATCTGGGGCACTTCGAGGAGATGGAAGCCTTCCTGAACTTTCTCCTCAACATCGCCCATACCCATGAACATTCCCGTGACCGACTGAGGCCCGTCTATACCCTCAGCCAGGGGCTCCCGCTTCCTGAGATCGAGCATGCCAACTGGGCCGGCTACCGTGGGAGCACTCCGGTCCGCAGCCACAATCAGGCCGCCGACCAGATTCAAAACGATGCCTACGGGGAGATGATCCTGACCTTCACGCCGATTTTCTTCGATGAGCGGTTTTTCGATCTGCGCACCAAGGATCTGGACGGACTCCTGGGTCACCTGGCGCAGCTGTGTGTCCGCGGCATCGGCCAGCGGGACGCAGGCTTGTGGGAAATCCGCGGCGGCTGGCAGGAGCATTCCTTTACGAACCTGCTCTGCTGGGCCGGGCTGGAACGTCTCGAGCGTATTCAGCACGCAGGGCACCTCCGTTCGATTGCCTTGGATTTGACCGCCGCCCGGCTTCAAGCGGCCCAAGCCTTGCTCAAGGGCGTGCAGGAGGGAGCGCTTCGGAACGGTCCGACTGATTCTAGCCACGATGCGGCCCTCTCGCAACTCGCCATCTTGGGCTATCCGGATCGCCACCTCTGCGAGTCCACCGTCCTGCACATCGTCGACGACCTGGCCATGAAGCGCGACGGTGCGGATACGGGGTTTTTCTACCGGTACGTCCGCAAGGACGACTTCGGAAAACCGGAGTCCGCATTCGTGATCTGTTCCTTTTGGATCGCACAAGCTCTGGCCCGCCTGGGCCGGCTTGCTGAGGCACGAAGCATTCTGGATCGCGTGCAGGCCGCCGCCAATCACGTCGGGCTATTCTCGGAACACTTCATGCCGGGGGCGAACATCCAGTCCGGGAACTTTCCTCAAGCCTATTCTCATGTAGGCATGATCAATGCCACCTTTGCCGTCAGCCCCCCTTGGAGCGACGTGCTGTAGGTCCTGAGTGATGAATCAACACGGTTCCTTCATTTACGGGCTTCGACGTGGATGGTCGCGGTCGGGCTGATCTCGCCTCTGGGGTTGTCCGCATCGAACCACACGTTGAACTGCAGGGTGCCGGATCGCAGCGGACAGAGGCTGGCCGACTCTCCCGGCCCGATCGTGATGGTATCGCCGATTTCCCCGAAGAACGAACTCACACCCTTCTGGCACCCCAATTCTTCAAGCAGCCGCCCGTGGAGAAACCCGATTCGCACCGGGGTGGCCCGAAGATTCTCCCAACGGATCTCCTCGCCGGAGCGGGCATAGACGGTCAACGGCTTCACGATGTCCGAAATGCGGATCGTCCGGACGGCCCCCCGGCTGTCCGACATCGGGGAATGCCCGCAGGCTTGGAGCGTGCAGCTCGCGACCAGAATGAGAAGACCGACGCGTGCCCGTATCATTGTCAATACTCCCTCTCGTGTGAATTGCATAACGATGTTCCGGCGGATGTGTGTCGTTCCTCTCGGGACGGCTCGGCTTGCGCGTATCCGACCGGTCAGCGAAGCGGAGGATGAAACAGCGTGAGCGTGGGTACCGGCAGGTGCGAGGACGACAACGTGTCCGGAGCCGCCACGATGACGGCAACGGGTGGAGGCTGAGCGGCGGTCGTCAGAATGGAAAATCCTTCCAAGATGGACGTGCTCAGGAGATCGGAGGACGACGCCGGGGTCAGCAATGTGCCGGAGACCTCGAGCATCTGGATGATAATGCACAGACAGAGACATAGGACCGTCGCTCGAGCGCCCCGCCGCAGCTTGCCGAAGCGCTGTCGATCGGCAACCCCGCCCGGAAGGCTGACCTCGGTCTGCGTCGAGCCAGAGACCCCGCCTTTCTGATTTCGCTCATGAATCATTGCACGGTGAAATGCGCGCGGCGGTTCTGTTGCCAGCAGCGTTCTTCGTGTTGATGACACAACGGGCGTATCTCTCCATAGCTGACGATCTTCAACTTCGCGGCCGGTATGCCGAGATCTTCGAGATAATGTTTTGTCGACTTGGCGCGCTTTTCCCCCAGGATAAGATTGTAGGCCTGCGTTCCGCGTTCATCGCAATGCCCTTCGATCACGACGGATTTACCAGAAAGATCGTTGATAACCAGCGCGTTCGTATCCAGCACGGAACGGGCGTCGGTTCTGATCGTATAGCGATCCAAGTCGAACAAGATGTCGGTCAGGACGGGTTCGGTCTCCAACGCCGCAGCGCCCGCCTGCGATTTCGGCTGTGCGACGGCCCGGTGCGGCCCTGAATCGGGAGCCGACTGTTCACGGCCGGACGCGGCGACCGAGGAACTGCCGACGGGATGAGGCGGGGCCGGAGCCGGCTGGTGGTCGGGGAACGTCACGATCTTATCCGGCACGATGGTCTCGACCGGGGCCGCTTTGGCGGCGGCTGGCGATTGTTGTTCGCCGGCGGAGGAGACGGCACGCTTGGCGCATCCGACAGTCGCGCCGAGTGTGCCGATACACAGGCATGCCAGAGCAAGCTTGAGTGTCCACGATTGATTCAGCATCGTTCACCCATAGTAGATGGAAGCGAGAGATGGTCCTTCGTCTAAGCTCACTTAAATAACATGAGACAGGAGGACTTGGCAAAGCTTCGCCACGAGAGTTCGCCAGGCGGCACGTGGGCTCGGCATGGATTCTCAGACGAGACAGGTTGTCCCGGCCGGTCGGCCAAACGGACAACCTGTCCCGCTTGCAGGCTCTATCCGGGGTGATTGGACCTTCCCGGAAATCGGTCGTCGATCGAGGGTTTTCATCCCGGCCTCCTGGGGCGCCCCTAGCCCACATTATTCATGACCGCTTCTACTGCAACCGCCCATACGCCGCTGCGACGAGCCTGGCCGCGAGCTTCGCGCGGCCGGCGGGCAGGCTCGCCCCACGCGGCCTCAACGTACTGCACGAGTACGTCTCGGCCGCGCGGGACTCCGCGTGCCCGTCTCGCTTGGCGTCTCGGCGGTTTCGTCACGAACCGTCATGAATAAGGCGGGCTAGTGCTGTTTGCCGGTCCGCAACAGGGGGGCTTTCGCGAGGTCCTTGAGTCCCACCAGGGACTCTGGGTACACTTCTTCCATATCCGGCAGATCGATTCCACCTGTTGCAGCGAGGCTATCATGGCGGAACCCTATCGCATCCTCTTGGCCGACGATCACGTGTTGGTCGCCGAGGGAATTCAGAAGCTGCTCGAGCCGGAATTCCAATTGGTCGGCATCGTCGCAGACGGACGCGCGCTCGTCGCGGAGGCCGCGAAGCTGCAGCCGGACATCGTCGTGGTCGACATTTCGTTGCCGCTGTTGAACGGCCTCGACGCGTCGGTGCAGCTCAAGAAACACCAGCCCGATCTCAAGATCATCGTGCTCACCATGCATTCGGAGCAAAACTTCGTCACTCAGGCGTTTCGAGTGGGCGCGTCCGGCTATGTACTCAAACAGTCCGTCGGATCGGAATTGGTCCAAGCGATTCGCGAGGTCGTGAAGGGACGGACGTTCGTGTCGCCGATGGTGGCGCAGAGTCTGGTCGACCAGGCGGTAAACAAGTCCTCTGCGGCGACGTCTGTCGATGCGGATCGGGCCTTCGCACCGACCCTAAGTTCACGTCAGCGTGAGGTCTTGCAGCTTGTTGCGGAAGGAAAGGCGACCAAAGAAATCGCGTCCATCCTCAACGTGTCGGTGAAGACGGTCGAATTCCACAAGACCAGGATCATGAAGGAGTTGCGCTTGCGGACTGCGGCCGAGTTGACAAAATATGCCATTGCGGCGGGACTGACGAGCATACACTGAACAAAGTGCTGAGTGCTGGGTTCTGAGTGCTGAGTTAGTGAGCGAGGTCCGAGCTACCCAGGACTCAGCACTGAGGACTGAGCACTTTCCTTCTTTAGAGAGTCGTGATCCCCTGGGCGAGCGCGAACTTGATGAGATCGGATGTTGTATGCACTCCGAGTTTCCGAGTGATGTTGGCTTTGTGAAATTCCACGGTTTTCATCGAAATCTTCAGCTCTTGGGCGATCAGCTTCGTGGATCGGCCGTCGGCCAGGAGCACCAGGATCTCTCGTTGGCGGGCGGTCAGATCGCTTGAAAAGCCCTCCGGCCTGAACCATTCGTGCTCCATCGCCTCACGGACCTCCGGATCGATCTTCGACGAGAGAAACCGTTTGTTGGCCAGGACGCTGTCGATGGCCGCACGCAGCTCATCCGAGGCCGATTGTTTGAGGACGTAACCGGTGGCGCCGGCTCGGAACGCTTCACTGATCGAGACGGCTTCGGTGAGCATCGTGACCAGCACGATCTTGACCGACGGCAACAACTTCTTGAGTTGCTTGGTCGCGGCGAACCCGCTCATGCCCGGCATGCAGGCGTCGAGGAGGATGACGTCCGGCCGGCACTCCACGGCCTTGCCGATAATGTCCCCCGCGTCCTGCACGGTTCCGACGATGGTGAAATGGGACTCAAGGAGTTGGCGGATGCTTTCCAGGACGAGCGGATGATCATCGACCAAGAGGACTCTCGCCGTTTTCATGGGCATAGCGCTCGCCCCTCCCGATTCGGTGGGCGGTCTTTCCCGCATACCCCCATCATCGTACAGGTCTTCCGGCCGTTTCAAGACGGGTCCTCCGCAAGCGTAAAGAAATTATCCCCTACGTGACTGCCTGCAGAAACTAGGCCTCTCCCTAGTTCTTCCGGGAACCTGGGGAAATTCCGAGTGCCGTGCCATGACCTCCCGGAGTACGGTGACTCAATAGGGATGGAATGGGACGACTAGATGGAACGGGAGGGTATCGTCTCCGAGAACTGTATCTCGAGTCCACGGAAACGGAGCAGTTCGCGGTACGAGGAGAACGTGCATGACAAGAATCACCGTGCGACCGGGTCATCCCTATCCACTCGGAGCGACCTGGGACGGTGAAGGCGTCAATTTCGCGCTGTTTTCCGAGAACGCCACCGGAGTCGATCTCTGCTTGTTCGACCGACCCGACCAGGAGAAGGAAACCCACATCATCCGCCTGGAAGAACGCACGAACCAGGTCTGGCACGTCTTTCTTCCTGAGGCCAGGCCGGGCCAGCTGTACGGCTACCGAGTCCATGGTCCGTACGAGCCGCTGGCCGGGCACCGATTCAATCCGAACAAGCTGTTGATCGATCCTTATGCCAAGGCGCTGAACGGCGCGCTGCAGTGGTCCGATTCGATGTTCGGCTATCGGATCGGCGACACGGACGCGGACCTGTCTTTCGATGCGCGAAACAACGCGTCGCAGGTTCCGAAATCCGTGGTGATCGAAGAGGCCTTCACCTGGGGAGGCGACGCGCCGCTTCGTCGTCCCTGGAGCGAAACGGTGATTTATGAGATGCATGTCAAGGGATTCACGATGCGGCATCCCCTCATCCACGAGGCGTTGCGCGGCACGTATGCGGGACTGGCCACGAGACCCGTGATCGAATATTTGCAGCGCCTGGGCGTCACGGCCATCGAACTCCTGCCGGTGCACGCGTTCGTGGCGGACAAGCATCTGGGCGACAAGGGGCTGACCAACTATTGGGGGTACAACACGATCGGCTACTTCGCCCCCGACCTGCGGTACGCCGCCCAGCCGGAGCTCGGAGTGAACCAATTCAAGACCATGGTCAAGACCCTTCATAGCGCCGGCATCGAAGTGATCCTCGATGTGGTGTACAACCACACGGCCGAGGGCAACCAACTCGGCCCCACCCTCTCCTTCCGTGGCATCGACAATGCGGCCTATTACCGGCTGGTCCCGGACCAGCCCCGCTATTATATGGACTATACGGGCACCGGAAACACGCTCAACGTGCGTCACCAGCGGACGCTGCAATTGATCATGGACAGCCTCCGGTATTGGACGCTGGAGATGCATGTGGATGGATTCCGCTTCGACCTCGCCTCCACGCTGGCCCGGGAGCTTCACGACGTCGACCGGCTCGGCGGCTTCTTCGACATCATCCACCAGGATCCTGTGCTTTCGCAGGTGAAGTTGATCGCCGAGCCCTGGGACATCGGGGAAGGCGGCTACCAGGTCGGGAATTTTCCCGCCGGGTGGGCCGAATGGAACGGCAAGTACCGCGATTCCATCCGGCGCTACTGGAAGGGCGATGGGGGGCAGGTCAGTGAACTCGGCTACCGGCTGTCCGGCAGCAGCGATCTGTACGAGGCCAGCGGACGGCGCCCATTCGCCAGCATCAATTTCGTGGTGGCCCATGACGGGTTCACACTGCACGACCTGGTGTCGTACAACCACAAGCACAATGACGCCAATCTCGAAGGCAATGCGGACGGGTCGGACGAGAACCAGAGCTGGAATTGCGGGGCCGAAGGCCCCTCCGACGATCCCGCCGTCCGCGAGCTGCGGGTCCGTCAGCAGCGCAACATGCTGGCGACTCTCTTGCTGTCGCAGGGCGTTCCGATGCTGTGCGGGGGCGACGAAATCGGGCGGACCCAGAACGGCAACAACAACGCCTACTGTCAGGACAACGAGATCGGGTGGTTGAATTGGGAAGTATCCAACGAAGATCAGGCGCTGTTTGCGTTCACCAGCGCACTGATCATGCTGCGGGCCGCGCATCCCGTCTTCCGGCGACGCCAGTTCTTCCAGGGGCGGAGCATCTACGGCGCCGACATTAAGGATCTATCCTGGTTTCGACCGGACGGCGAGGAAATGACGGAAGCGGATTGGCAGCAGGGATACGTCCGCTGCCTCGGCGTGCGCCTGGCTGGAGATCGCATCGAGGAAAAGGACCATCTAGGCAACGCCATCCACGACGACACGTTCCTGATTCTTATGAACGCGCACCACGAACCCATTTCGTTCATGCTGCCTCCCCATCCGGCGAACGACCGCTGGCAGTTGGTGGTCGATACCACGCAGGAACTCATTCCCGCGCGAGCCCCCCTCGTCACGGAGGGCACGCACTACGACTTAAAAGGCCGTTCCCTGGCCGTGATGCAGATCAGCACCGCCCTGCCGATCAAGCATCCGGCCCGGTCGTCGCCACTCTGACCGTGCACCATGTCGATCCTCCCGCCTCAGCGACGCAGCTGTCGCGTACCGTTCGAATCAAGAGAGTTACCTAGATAATTGCTCGTGGTAGCCAGGGGGTTTGCCCAGCGTGGACTATCTTAATGGCAGACGGTATGGTGAACGGAAGGATGAGATTTCCGGATGGGCGGATAAAATGGTATCAGGGCAACAAGCCGGATCAGGTAGGAAAGGAGCCCGTTCGTTAGAAGGATGGGGGAGGGCCTAGGGCGGGTCTTTCCTTGAAGGGAGTAGGGGAACACGTGGGCGAAGCGGGCATGGGGGGCAAGGGCGCACAGTGTCGGCGGATCCTCAGCCTGGCACTGTGTTGCTGGTTGTGGCTGGGAGGAAGCCAGGCTCTCGCATCGGATGAATATATCGCCGGCTATGCATCGGCGATGCTCGAGCATGAGTTCCGAGTGACGGATGCGGTCGTCGAGGTCCGGAATGGCGAGGTCGTCGTCACCGCCAGGAAGCTGGGCAATGTGGACCGTGACAAGATCGAGTCCTCACTGCGCCAGATTCCCGGCGTGACTCGGGTCACCCTCCGCACGGGCGATCCGGCCTCGATCCCTCCGAACCCGGAGGGTGCCCAGGTCACGATTCCCGAATCGCATACTAAATGGCTTCCCCGCGGCCTATTGTTTGCCCCCCTCCATGCCGACCCCCGATGGCCACATTTCAGCGCCAGCTATCGACAGTATGCCCAGGGTCTGAACCTGTCCGAAGTATTCGCCGCCAGTTTCGGCGAAACCTTCGCGATCTATCGGAATCGATCATTGTTCGGCGGCGAGTGGGATGTCGGCATTCAAGCCGGCGTGTTCAGTATTTTCGACATCAGCTCGGCCTCCATCGATCTGGTCAATGCCGATTACCGTGTGGGATTGTTGAGCAGCTATCGAAACGGCCGATTCTCCCTCATGGGGCGGATTCAGCACCAGAGCTCGCATTTGGGCGACGAATTCCTGCTGAACAATCCCGGCGTCACGCGGGTCAACTTGAGCTACGAAGAATTGGACACGAAACTCTCGTACGAGATCTTCGACTGGCTGCGGGTGTACGGGGGCGGCGGCGTCATGGTCCACCGCCAGCCGGACGATCTCGGCCTCGCCACGACCCAATGGGGAGTCGAGCTGGTTTCGACCCGCACGTTTCTGGACGGAGTGCTTCGTCCTGTCGCCTATGGCGATTTTCAGTGCAACCAAATGAACAACTGGGGCGTCGGGCAATCCATCATGGCCGGCGTGCAATTTGAAAACGCCCGCATTGGAGACCGCCGAATCCAGGTCCTCGGCGAGTACTATGCCGGTCCCTCCCCCAACGGACAATTCTATACAGAGCATGTCTCCTGGTACGGCATCGGGGTCCATCTGTACTTCTGACGCTGTACTTCTGACGGAACCGCGATGAGCCCGAACGGACAGCCGGGGGCTCCAGCCGGATAATCTGGGAGTTTCACCAGTTATTTGTGACACCGAGGCGGGCTAGCCTGGACACATGCAGGTGAAAGCGGTCCTGCAACAGGGTGCACTGTACTTGTCCATTTCGCCTGATTGGGAATTCAGGCAGAGGTGCCCCTCGGACTCGGCTATGGGGCTAGAGAGGAGGCACGTGCATGCAAGATGGAGCCATGAAGGTTCGACGAAAGGAGTCGTTATGCTGAGCTGGGCGGTTACATTCTTTATTGTTGCGATCATTGCCGGGTTGCTTGGGTTGAGCGGCATCGCCGGGACAGCCACGCAAATCGCCTATGTCCTGTTCGTCGTCTTTGTCATTTTTGCAGCCGTGAGTTTTGTGATGGGGCGGCGGCCTCCGGTGACATAGCCGCTTCGGATCTCGTGACAACGAAGCCATTGAGGATCGGAGGCAAATCATGTCTATGACGAAACGCGTGCGGAGACTAATCACGGCCGTTCCAGGCTCTGGTCGAGCCTTGGTGACCGGCGTGTCTTGTGGAATACTGTGCGGACTTGCAGTCTGGCTACAGCCTGCGATCGCCTCAGCCGCCACATCGGCGCAGGATCCGAAGCATTTTGTCCTCGACGTGATCACGATCTCCGGGGAGGAATTCGTGGTCAAGGACGAAGCGGGAACCGAAGCCAAGATTCATGTGGGGACGGATACGGAGAAGTTCGGGCATGTCCAGCCGGGAGACCGGATCGATGCCTGGGTCTTGCCGAATGGTCATGCGAAAACCATTATGATTCTTCGCAGTGCGGCGTTCATGCGATCCGAGCAAGACCGCGGGCAAGGGCAAGGGATCGCCCCCGAACCTGGTACGGGGTCTGTGCCGCGCTGAGCGTCCGCCCCGTGGCGTACGGTCTCAACTCTGGGTATCGGCCCCCGAAAAGGGCAACACTTCCTGGTCGTCCTGGCCGATCGTGCCGTGGGCGGCAGCCTTGATGGTGCGGTAGAGCGATTCGGTCACTGATTCCTTCGTCAGCAGCGCATACGCCCCGGCTTCGCTCATCGAATCTCGTACCCGTCGAGACGCGTTGACCGAAAGCCCGATGACCACGCTCGGGAGGCTTCGGACGATGATTCTCGTGGCTTCGATGCCGTCCATCTTCGGCATGTTCACGTCCATGACGATGACACGCGGGATCAAATGCCTTGACAGTTCTACGGCTTCCTCCCCGTTGCCCGCCTCGCCCACCACCTCGATGTCCGGATAGTCGCTGAGCAAGCTTCGGAGTCCCTCGCGCACCATAGTATGATCGTCGACGAGCAGGACACGAATCGGTTGGGGTCCGCCGCCCTCGGCGATGTCGGCTTCGCGCCCCGATCGGCCCTCATGATCGGAGGCGGGCATATCGCGGTCCGTCCCCTGCTCCTCTGTTGACGCGGGGGACTCTCCGGGGGCAAGCGGAAGCGTGAACGTGGCCAGCGTGCCGGTTCCCGGCGAGGAGTCCAACGTAAAGGAGCCGCCGAGCGCGTGCATCCGTTCCCGCACGCTGAAGAGTCCGAGCTTGTCTTTGGCTTCCTGCTCCGAGATCTGGTCAAAGCCCGCTCCCTTGTCCTGAACCGTCAAGATCAGGCTCCGGCCCTCGCAGTGCAGCGTGACGAAGGCCTCGTCGGTCTTGGCGTGCTTCACGACGTTCATCAACAGCTCCCTCGCCGATTGAAAGAGCAAACCCGCTTGATCCGCCGAAAGCGGTGGCGCCTCAGGCGGCGCCTCCACCGTGACGCCGAGGCCGTGGCGGCGGAACTCTTCGCCGAGCCACGACAGCGCGGCGGACAGGCCGAATTGCTGCAACACCGGGGGGGCCAACTGCGCAACCAGGGAGCGTGTGTAGGTCAAGGACTCATCGAGCGCCTGATCGGCCTCCGTCAGCTGCTCGCGCGACTCACCCTGCCCGATTCGCTGGAGGGCCTGACCGATCTTCATACGCCCCACGACCAGCAGCTGGGCCAGATAGTCGTGCAGTTCCCCCGCGAGCCGCCGCCGTTCCCGCTGTTCGGTCAGATTGAGTTCGGACGTCAGCGCGCGCAGTCGACGCTGGGACTCCGTCAACGCTTTCGTCCGCTCCTCGACCCGCTGTTCCAGATTCAGCGTCAGTCTCAGCAGCGCCGCCTCGGCTTCCTTGCGTTCCGTGATGTCCTCCACCACCACGATGGTCCGCGCCGGTCCTCCCGCCGCGTCGCGGATCAGACGAGCCGACACACGGACCCACCGGACGTCGCCGTCCTGGCGCAGATAGCGGTTCTCACAGTGATATTCGTCCACCTCGCCGCGCAGCAGCCGCTCGACCTGTGGATCGTCGACGGACCGGTCGTCGGGATGCGTGAGATCGTGAGGCGTCATCCCCATCAAGGAGGCGGCGGGATAGCCGGCGATGTCGCAAAACCGGTCGTTCACGCGGATGAATCGGCCGGTGGTGACGCTAACCTGCGCCTGTCCGACGGCGGCCAGTTCGAAGTTGATCCGAAACTGGGCCTCGCTTTGCAACAAGGCCTCCTCCGACAGTTTGCGATCGGTGATGTCGGAAAACACGCCCACGAACCGCTGCGCGCGGCCGGATCCGTCGTAGAGGAAGCGCCCGTACGGCGCGATCCAACGGATCTCGCCGGTGTCCCGGCGGATGATCCGATGCTCGTGTCGATAAATCGATCGTCCTTTCAGCGCGTGCGTGACCTCGGCGGCGGCCTGGTCCGCATCGGCCGGATGCACCGCAGCCTTCCACAGGGCTTCGCCGGAGGCCGGCGCCGGAGGCTGATAGCCGAGAAGCTCATAGGCCCGCTCGTTCCAGACGGTCCTGCGCGACGGCATATCCTGGTCCCACATGCCGAGGCCGGCACTGTCGAGGGCCATCCGCAGGCGTTCCTGGCTCTCCAGCAGCGCCGACTCCTGGCGGCGGGCCCGCGCCAGCAGCAGCGCAATGATCCAGACGAGACTGATGCCGATGCCTCGATTGAGAGCCGCGGTCGACGCGGAGAGTCCGGATTCGGACAGCAGGAAATTGACGATGATGAGGCCCATCGTCAGCCCGGCGCCGCGGTAGACGACTCGCGCGTCGAAGGGGCTTAGGTGCGACAGAAGCCACAGTGGAAAGAGATAGAGGAGCCAGACCGCGTTGCCGAGCGGAAGCATGAGGTCGAGCCAAGCGATGCCGGCATACAGGGCGGCGATCGCCGCATATGTCCCATAGCGTCCCACTCTGTGTGTATGGGGCTTATCCATCGGCGGGTCACGGCACCTTCTTGAGGGAAGCCGGCCGGCTCCTTTCCCGGGCAACTCTACCGCTAATCGTCGGCGGATAGCGAGTGAGGGCCGACGCCCGATCGGCGTCGAGACAAGCCACCGATGGGGGATGAAGCGTCTACCGCCCCTCCACCAAGGCCTCGATGGTTTCGTAGAGATGATCGGCCGCACTTTCTTTGGTCAGGAAGGCCACGGCTCCTGCCGCTTTCATGGCACTGACCACGTGTTCGGCTTCGTTCACCGAAAGCCCGACGATCAAAGTATCGGGTCGGTCCGTTCTGATCCGCCTGGTCGCCTCGATGCCGTCGAGCCTTGGGAGGTTGACGTCCATCACGATCAGGTCAGGATGCAGCAGTTTGGCCAGCGTCACGGCCTCCTCGCCGTCGCCCGCTTCGGCGATGATCGTCAAGTCCGAATAGGCGTCCAAGACGCTGCGCAATCCCTGACGGACCATCGCGTGATCATCCACCAGCAGGACGCGAATGGGAGACGGGTGGTTGGAGGCATGGGGAGATCCCGATTCGAGAGGGACGGACGGCGAAGCGACCGCGTCCGGGCCGGAGACCCCGCCCCGGGGTCCGGCGGGCTGCGCCGCTGCCGGCCGGCCCGGGGGAACGTCGGCCGACAGACCCAGCGTCACCATGGTGCCGCCCCCCGCCTTCGATTCCAATTCCATCCATCCGCCGAGAGCTTCCATGCGCTCACGAACGCTGAACAATCCGAACTTATCGCCTCGGGACTCCATGACGGCCTCCGGATCGCAACCGTACCCTTCATCCCGCACGACGATCTGCATCCTGCCTCGATCGTCCTGTGTCATGCGGACCGCGGCCGCCTTCGTTCCGGCATGCTTCAACACATTGAACAGCAACTCGCGGACACATTGGTAGAGGAGCGCCGTGTGGTCTTCCGGCAAGGACGGCGTCACCGCCGGCACATCGACGTCCACGCGCAGGCCTTGATGTCTCATCTGTTCGCCGAGCCAGCGCAATCCCGGGGCCAGGCCGAACTGCCGGAGCGTCGGTGGCATGAGTTCGGCGACCAGCGTGCGCGTATAGGTCAGGCATTGATCGATGAGACCGTCGGCCTCGTCCAAGACGGCGGAGGCCGGTTGTGTCGAGAGCATCTTGTCGGCTTGCCGGATCTTCAAACGGGTTACCACCAGCATCTGCGCCAAATAATCGTGCAACTCCTCCGCAATACGCTGGCGTTCCCGCTGTTCCGTCAGCGTCAGATCATGGGCAAGGGCGCGAAGGCGGTCGTGAGTGTGCACCAGCTCCTTGGTGCGCGCACCGATTCGCCGCTCCAGCTCGCGCGTCCATTCAAGCCGTCGCGACTCGGTTTCCCTGCGTTCGGTCACGTCGAAGGCCGCGCCGGCGAACCGGGCCGGATTGCCGGCGTCGTCATAATGGATACGACCGAACGAGGCCAGCCAACGGCTTTCTCCGGTATCGGCCCGCCGGATGCGGTGCTCGCAGCGGTAAAAGCCGCGGCTCCGTCGTGCAGCCGACACGGCCTCGCGCACGGCCGGCCGGTCTTCCTTGAGCACCAGGTTCCACCATTGCCGGGCGGAGGCGGTACAGGCGTCCGACGAGTACCCCAGCAGCTGCGCGTTCTGTCGGTCCCACACCATCCGGCCGGTTCTGAGATCGACGTCCCAGGTGCCCATGCCGGCTCCTTCCGTCGCAAAGCGGAGTCGTTCTTCGCTCTCGGCAAGCTGGGCGGCCCGCTGCCGGGCCTCCTGGAGCAGGCGGCGGCGCTCCTTGGCCATGGCGACGGAATGGGACACGGCTTCCAACAGGTCGAGTTCGTCGGACTCGAACGACGAGCGGCGGCGGCTGGCGAAGGCGAGCGTACCGAGCAGGCGGTTCCCGACGATGAGAGGAAAACAGGCATACGCATTGGATCCCGCTGCCTGCATCCGGAGCGCTTTGGGATCGGAGACGGTTTGCAGATGCTCGATGACGATCGGTTGCCGCGATTCGGCCGACGTGCCGCACAGGGCTTGGCCGAATTTTAGAAACTGGAGCGGCGCCAGCGCGTGTTCGGGGATGCCGGCCCAGGTGGACAATTCGATGCCGTCGAGCTCCGGCCGCGTGTCGTAATCCAGGAACGTGTCGAGTTCCAACGTCGAGCGCAGCGAGGCAAAGATCTCGTGCATCACCCGGGCCGGATCGTCCATCCGCAGCAGCCTGTCCATGGCGTCGCTCAGGAGTTGCTGCCGCACGGCATAGTTGCGCAATTCCAATTCCGCCCGCTTGCGCGCGTCGATATCTTCCACGACGCCGATCAACGATTGGATCCGACCCCCTGCATCCCATTGGATCGAGAGCGTCAGCGTGGTCCAGATCGTCCGCCCGTCAGGCCGCAATAGACGCTGGTCCAAGGAGACCTCGGCGAGCCCTCCCAGGAGCAGCTTGCCCACCTGCGCGTCATGTTCCTCCCGATCCCCTGGGTGAGTCAGATCGCGAAGCTCTCGCTCCATGAACTCCCGCTCGGTCCGTCCGGCAATGACGCCCAATCGGTTGTTGACCCGGAGGAATCGACCGTCCGGGCCCAGTACACACATGCCGACTGCGGCTTGTTCGAAGAGGCCGCGGAACTGTTCCTCGCTCCGGCGAAGTCGCGCGAGCAGGCCTTCGTTCTCCCGTTGCCGCGCGCGCAAGCGCAGCAGGGACCGCACACCCGCGAGCAGCTCCGGCTCTTCGATCGGCTCAACCAGGTAGCCGTCGGAGCCCATCTCCAGGCCGAGAGCCCGGTCCGATCGGCTGACCTCGGCCGCCGAGACGTGCAAGACCATTGTGTCGGACAGCTCCGGGCGGTTCTTGATCTGCCGGCACAGGTCGAAGCCGCTGATGTCGGGCAGATCGATGTCGAGCAGCACCAATTCCGGACGAACGTCCTGGAGCAAGCGCAGCGCGTCCGCACCGCAATCTGCATCGAGAACCCGGTACCCGGCGCGTTCGAGCATGCTCCGCCGTTCGTACCGTTGCCCTTTGCCTTCATTGACGTTGACGATGGTGGCTTGGAAGTCGCTCATGACAGGCTTGGCCTTATCCGTAGTGCGTCCGACGGGGAACCGGCGTTCCCGTTATTTACAGAGGAAAGCCAGTAAGAGTAAAAGCCGCTTGGTCTCCCTGGCTACTAGTGGAATCCCTAGGTTCGGGGGAGCCGGTGCTCATGCGCGATTCACATGAATCGGAAGAGGGATGGAAGAGGACTGGAGTCATTTCGGCGGGGGCGGCGGCTCATGGACTTCGGCCGGCAAGGCCTCAATGACTTTCACGGCGCGGCCCTCATCGTCGAGTTGGATGGTGATGCGGTCTCCGATCGACAGGTGTACGAACAGATCGGGTCTGGTGAGACGAAAGAAGACGGGCTTGTCGAGGTCCGTGGTGAGGATCCCCTTCCCCACCTCAACGTCCAACATGCTGAGGGTGCCTGAAATCGTGTGGGTGTCCGACGGCGCGTCGAGCGCCGTCCTTATCCCGTCTGCCGCATAGGTGGAGTCAGCCGGCGCGGTAATCACGGATCCGACCGTAAGCCATGCGACGGCGATGGCGCCAAGCACTGTGCCCGTGCGATGTCCCGGCCGTCCGACGGTCGACATGTCAGGTCGCCTCGTCCACCCGTCATGCGGCCGGCAGTGTGACGGCATAGACGCCGCCCTGCTTCGGCAATAATCGAAGCTCGCCCGTGCGGCTCAGACGATCGACTTCCAGAAACACCTGGTTCCAGGTGTAGGAGGAACACGCTCGTACCAGATCCTCCATCTCGCACACCTGTGTCCGTTTCACCGTCTCGAGAATGCGGTCGGTGATGTCGGACTTCAGTTTCGTCGTCGCCACAGACGCCGCGGAGGACACGGATGAGATGGATGCAGAAGGTTGGTCCATAATGGGTCCCTCCCTCTTCGCGCGTAGAGGGTCGCTCCACAGCAACACGTTACGCCGCCCCGAGGCTTTGACCTACTGGGAAGACCCCTAGCCGGACTGGGTGTGAGCCCGCACACTGATGATAGAGTCCGTCCGGTCGGAGAGCGTCCCTTGGCGGGATTTTTGCTGGGCTTGTAGGAGACTGCTTGCGCACCGAGATCCGAGAACGAATCACCTGATGAGTCGTGTCACTATGGGTGGGCCTCTTCATCGAAAAGATCAGCCGAAGGCGGGTGCGGAGGCCGGCCGCTCCCCCGGAACGGGTCTCATGCAGGAGCCGCGGGTTTCCTTCGGCTGTCAGGTGTGCCGGGCAAGCCGATGGTCGCTGGTCTGCTCGTCCGGGGAGCTTGCTGAGCAACGACGGCTTCTGGAGCGATTCTATCGCCGACGCTGGCTCATGCAGTCATCGGCGACGTCGGAAGACCGCTGGCTCTTCACGCAGAACTATTTGGCCAGTCTCGTGGCCTGCCTGGAGTGTGGATTGCTGTATCGGAATCCCCGTCCCAGGCCCGAAGCCATTATGCGAGCCTACCAAACTGAACGATACGACGGCGCTGATCTCGAAGCAGCATTCACTGCCCAACGACACTGGTTTCGGCCCAAGGCTGCTGCCCTGCTCAATTATCTGCCGGCCGGAGCCACCGGCACCTCCCGGATTCTTGAGGTCGGTAGTTTTGTCGGAGGGTTTCTGGCGGAAGGGCGGGCGCTCGGCTGGGACATGTTGGGCCTGGACCCGGACCGGACTGTGGCCGACTTTTGTCGGCGGCAGGGACTGCCGATTGTGCAAGGCACCGTCGAGGACGCGGGGCTGTCGCCGAGCTCCTTCGATGCGATTACCATCTGGAACGCCTTCGGTCAACTCCTCGATCCTCAAGCCCTGCTTTGTTCCGTCGCCCCGCTCCTACGGCGCCGTGGAGTGCTCGTGATCCGGATTCCGAACGGCGCGTGCTTCGAATGGGCGATGACGCTTCGAGCGAAACTCTCCAAGAGGTGGCGGCGACCATTGGATGCCGCGTTGGCCTGGAACAACCTCCTGACCTTTCCCTACCTGTATGGATACTCTCCTGCCGGGCTCGCCAGCTTGGTGGGGTCGTTCGGCTTGACCTTGCGATCCTGTCATCCCGATACGTTGCCCTCCGTCCCGGCCGGCCATCTGAAATGGTGGACCGGACTCGAAGCGCACGTCGTCAAAGGCTGTTGGCGCGCCGCCCGTGCGGTCTCCCGGCAACCAGCCGGCGGGGACTTTCATCTTGCGCCTTGGCTCGATGTCTATTTTGAACGGAACGAAACGGCGGGCTAGGGCTTCTCCCAGTGTACGGTCCCCCGGCGGGTGAGTCAGACTGCTTCGTATGATCGCGATTTATTACCTTCCTCGCCGAGACACCGTAGAGGATGGCTTATCGTGAAGTGTCTCGATGACCTCGTTTATTCGATCGGTTTGTCGGACTGACCAGCAGAGCGTTCTGGACGCGTCGACGCGGTGGAGCGGCCGGCGCGTCCGACGACGTAACCAAGCAGTTTGATCATGGCCGGCGGTCGGCTCGGGCCGCCCCCGCCAGCGCAAAAAGCGGCGTACGTCCGAGTTTCATCCGGTTTCTGCTCGGTGGTGCCGGGCGAGGCGTCAGGATGCGCATATCGGTGATTGCGCCGCAATTGACACAACGAAAACCATCGCACTGTAAGGGCCCATAGAAGTAATCGAAGACTTTAAAACCACCGCATCGTTCACAATTCATGCTGATGTCTCCTCTCCAAAGGGTGCATTGCTCGGCGAGTTGGTCGATCGAGGTGGAAATCCCTCTGCCGACGATCAGACGCTACGCCCTGGTCATCGCGGGGAAGCACAAAGATTGCCAGGGCGATGAACCTATGAAAATTCTACGGCTTACGTCAGATCGTTATGCCGGACAGTGGATGGCGGCACCTTCCGATGCGGGACAACTTGTCCCGAGGGAGGGCATAACGTGATGCAGAACTCCAGACCGATGCACTCGATACTGTTCCCCAACAAGTTGACCACCGTCATCCTGCTGGTCGTGATGACGGTCGCCACGTTCGCGGCCGACCGGTACTTTTCTTTGGGAGCGGGGATCTGGGTGCTCTACTTCGTGCCGGTCGTGCTGACGACCCAGCTGCTGCCGCAATACACCGGGATCGCTCTGGCGGTCGGAAGCGCTCTGCTGTTGGCGGGCATGATCGATCCGAAGGAGGGTCTGGTCTACCAGCCGGCGGTCGCCAATCGGGGGCTGGGACTCATCGTGCTGGTCGTTACCGGCCTCTTTCTGTTGCAGCATCGCCGTACCGTGGAAGCCTTACGGGCCAGCGAAGGTCGATATCAACTGTTGTTGGCGCAGCACGGGCGCGCGAGGGCCGAGGCGGCACTCCAAGCGGTGCAGGAACGATTCAAGAGCATTTTTTATTCGTCTCATGATGCGATCGCCTATGCCACGTTCGATGGGACGCTCCTGGAAGTCAACGACGCGTTTCTCCGTCTGTCAGGAGGGACGCGGGAGGACTTGATCGGGTCGGTACCCGCGTCTGCGTCACTGTGGGCCGCCTTGTCGCTGCCGGTCGAACGTCTGCAGCATGTGCGGGAAACCGGAGTACCGATCTCCTATGAAACACAATACCGACCGGATGAGCGGCCGCCTGAGTATCTGAACGTCCATGCGTTCGCGGTCGCGGCTCCGGACGGTACGCCATCCGGCCTCGCGATGATGATTCGCAACATCACCGCGAGAAAGCAGGCCGAGACGGACCTGCAACGGGCCGGAGAAGAACTGCGGGCCAAGAACGAAGCCCTCGCCCGGACCAACGAGATCCTTTCGGCCGTCCAACATGCTGCGGCGAGGGCGCAGCGGTTGTCGGCCATCGGGCAGTTCGCCGCGACGGTCGCCCATAAGATCGGGACGCCGTTGACGGCCTTGTCCGGACACGTGCAGCTGCTCATGGAGGACCTGTCCCTGCCGTCCAAGGTGCGGGGCCGGCTGCAGACGGTGGAAGCGCAGATCGAGCGCACCTCGTGCATCATCCAGGATCTGCTCCTGTACGCGCGCCGCGCGCCGCCCGTCCGGACGCGGACCGACATGAACGAATGTCTCGAGGACTGCGTGACGTTGTTCAAGACCGAATGCGATCGTCTGCACGTCGCCTGCATCGCCGAATTGGCGGATGATCTTCCGTCGGTCGAAGTGGATCGCCAACAGATGCAGGAGGCCGTCAATCATCTGATCGAAAACGCCCTGCAGGCGATGCCCAACGGAGGATCGCTGTGCTTGCGGACGCGCGCAGTCGAGGGAGCGGCGATTCGGCGCGGATCGTCCCGATCGATGGGAGTCGCGGTCGAGATCGTCGATACGGGCCAGGGCATCAATCCCGATCATCGGACGCAGATTTTTCAGCCGTTTTTCACCACCAAGCAGGCGGGCCGCGGCACCGGTCTTGGACTGGCCATCGTGCAGGAAACGGTGCGGGCTCACGAAGGACGCGTCACGGTCGAAAGCGAGCCGGGAAAAGGAACCAGCTTCGTGATGTACCTCCCGGCGGCGGAATAAATGGAATGGAGAAATTCATGGATGCTCATTCTCATGTGCTCGTTGTGGACGACGACGAAGACACCAGAGGGCTGCTGCGCGAGATCCTTGCAAAAGAGGGCTACGACGTGGAAACCGCGTCGGACGGCAAGACGGCCCTGGAGCGAATCACGGATCGCCCGCCGGATCTCGTGATGTCGGACATCCACATGCCCAGTCTGGACGGCATGAGTTTGCTGGACGAGTTACGGAACCGGCACCAGGACGTGCCGGTCATTCTGATGACCGCATACGGCTCTCTGAAGACCGCCGTGGATGGGCTTCGGTCCGGCGCATTCGACTATCTCAGCAAGCCATTTATCGTCGACGATATCCGATTGGTGGTTCGGCGCGCGTTGGAGCACAAGCATCTGTCACGCCAGAACGAGGCGCTTAAGGAGCAGCTGCGGGATCGCTACCGGTTCGACAACTTGATCGGCAGCAGCGCCGGGATCGTCTCGGTCTACAAGTCCATCGCCCGCGTGGCCCATACCGACAGTACCGTACTGCTCCAAGGGGAAAGCGGCACAGGCAAGGAATTGATCGCGCGGGCTGTCCATGCGAACAGCGCCAGGAGCGCCGGTCCGTTCGTCGCCGTCGACGGCGGGTCGTTGGCCGAAAGCCTGCTCGAATCCGAATTGTTCGGGCACGAGCGCGGGTCCTTCACCGGCGCGGTCGCTTCCAAGAAAGGGTTGCTGGAGAAGGCGCATCTGGGGACCTGCTTTCTGGACGAAGTCGCCGACCTGTCTCCGGTCCTGCAGGGGAAGCTGTTGCGGGTGATCCAGGAACGGGAGATCCGGCGAGTCGGCAGCAACGCGCCGATGAACATCGACGTCCGCATCATCGCCGCGTCCAAGAAAGACCTCGATCAGTTGGTCAAGGTCGGCACGTTTCGGGAGGATCTGTATTACCGGCTCAACGTGGTCACGATTCAGATTCCACCGCTCCGCGAACGTGTGGAAGACATCCCGTTGCTGACTCAGTATTTCATTCAGATGTACGGTCAGAAGAAGTCCCCGCCGGTCACCGGCATCGCGCCGGAGGCCATGTTACTCTTGACCCGCTATTGGTGGCCGGGCAACATCCGGGAATTGGAGCACGCGGTCGAACGGGCTATCGCCCTGACTCCGCAGTCCGTCATCTTCCCCGAGGATTTGCCGCAGACGATTCAGACCGCCACCGTGCAGGCGGCGGCGCAAGCGCGCGGTTGGGTGACGCTGGCCGAGCTGGAGAAAGATCATATTCTCCGCGTGCTGGAGGCCCATAACCAGGACCTCGGCCGCGCCGCCGCCATTCTCGGTATCCACCGCAAGACGCTGCTCAGAAAATTACGCTATTTCGGCTATCCCTGCTGAGGACAGATTGTCGTGCGGGGGACAGACCGTCCTCCCTGCAACAACGAATCGGAATGATTTTCCATCCGAATCCCAAGGCCCGATCCTTGCTCATTAACGATCCATGATGGGGTCGTAATCATTCATTCACTGTCGTTCATGCAGGAGGTGTGAAGGTGGAAGGGTATGGAAAACGAATCCTTGTCGTGGAGGACGATGCCGATGTGCGATTCATCCTCTCCGCAGTGCTGGAGGCGGCGGGGTTCAATGTGTATGAAGCGGGCGACGGGCTCGAGGCGGTCGAGTCGTTGAAGCGCCGGCGGTACGACGTCCTGCTGACGGACTACCGCATGCCCAGGATGGACGGGTTGGAACTGCTGGACGTCGCTCGGGCGATGTGGCCGGATCTCCCCGTGATCGTGGTGACGGGCGACAGCGTATCGTTCAAGCAGCATGATCGTCTCAGTGCGGAAGCGTTCGCCCTGGTGGAGAAGCCCTTCGACCGCGATCATTTACTGAGCGTGGTCGCGGCTGCCGCATCCGAAGGAGCAGAGCACCCCGTTGTTCAACAGGATCGACCTCGTCCGGACGCCGCTCCGGCCTGGATGGCGGGGTACTGATGGCACCGAAGATGGACGTCGCGCGCTCCGTCTCCCGGAGGCCTACAGAACGTCCACGTATCAAGTGGCTCGAAATCGCCTGCGGATGGGCGCTCGCCGTCCTACTGCAACTGGTGCTGCTGTTTTTAGGATTCCGCCTCGGCGTCGGCGCCATCGACTTGCGGGCCGCGGGCGAGGAATTGCAGCAGCAGATCGTAGCGGTGCTCGTTGCGGATCGGCCGGACCAGCGTGCCTTCGGGCAGGCGGCTGGGATCAACGGAGTCCAGGACCGAGTTGCGGAACCATGACACGCCCGCGCCGGCGCGGCGAGCGTCCTGCCTGATCCGGTGAGCGGGAAGAGCCGCCAGAGCACCTCGATCGGGAGCCAGGTGCTCGATCATGCGGGGCAGGTGGTGTTTTGGCTGGGTTTGGAGCACGCTCACGTGGCTGGTGTCGCTATTCAACAATGTGCCTCGATCCCCATCCTCTGAATAGAAACGACTTGCGGAGTCGAGACTCGCTCGTCGCGAGCCGGCCGCCTGAGTGCGAGGCGACGTGCCGCGCAACCTGCAATCTGTGTTTCCCATTAGCCGAAGGCCGTCCGCTCCTCACGTGTCCGCAGATGGTAGAGGGTTGAACCGGCATTCCACCTCGCCCCGCAGCAAGACCGGGCTTCAGCGAGACAGACTGTCGATCGCAGGACAGGATGTCGGCTTTCGGTCCGCTCACTAATGCACCGGCCCGGGTTTTCTTTTGTCACGTTCACTTCTCGAGCACCGCGGCCGGGTCTGTTCTTTGCAGATTTCAGATATCGAGGTCGGGCACGGGCCATCGGCGTCATCACCATGACGAAGTCATGCCGCCGATCGGAAACACCGACGGAAGGTGCTGAGCGTCCGCGCCGTCGCCGGCCGCTTCCGTGGTTGCCCGATCAATTGGCCATGGAAGGAGTTGAAGGTCATGATTCGTGCCGTATTTTTGGATCAAGGCGGGGTGCTCGAAAGTGAATGTGTCGGCGCCCGGCCGAGCCGTCTGATGTCTGATGTGTTCGAAGGGCTCCGTTTGCTGCAGCACGCCGGGTATACCGTCATCGTCGTCACGCACCAGATCGGCGTGGCAAAGGGAGTCCTGGGCGAATCGGATGTGCATCGAATAAAGGAGCACCTGGAAGCCCGCTTGATCGAAGAAGACGTGCCCTTGGGAGGGTTCTATTATTGCCCGCACCATCCGGACGGCCAAGTCCGGCGGTATGCCGTCCATTGCCTGTGCCGCAGGCCTCAGCCGGGGCTTTTGATTCGCGCGGCCTCTGAATTGGCTGTCGACATGGCTCAGTCGTGGATGGTAGGAGCGACACTCGACGACATGGAGACCGGCCGGTGGGTCGGGTGCCGAACGGTTTTATTAACGAATGGTCATGAGACCGAGTGGAACCTCACCGAACCGCGCTGGCCCGACTACATCGCCGGAACCCTTTTAGAAGCCTCCCAGTTGATCGCGCTGTCGAGTCCCCGTGGGGTGATCCAGATCCCGATCGATCGAATAAGCCGTCCACCACTTTTGTAACAGCCGCGGGAATCGGCCGGCCGACCCGGGCGACAGAAGGAACGGAACACCACGCATCAGAATAATCGAACGCTCACACAGCCCATGCAACAGTGTATTGAGGCTTATTTGGCCTGCGCCAGGATCTGCGACCGCTGCGCCGACGACATGATCGGCATGATCGGAACGAGTGGCGGACACGACCAACGTCTGCAGCAGCTCTGTATCAGGTTGTGTCAGGATTGCGCGGATGTATGTACGCTTTCGGCCCGGTGGATGAGCGGGCTCTCGCCGTCCGCCGAATCCCTGTGCCGCGCGTGTGCCGAGATCTGTGATCGCTGCGCCGAAATCTGCGTGCAGCACGCCCCACATCACCCGTTGTGCCGGACCTGTGCCGAGGAATGTCGACGTTGCGCGGGAGCCTGCCGCGAGATGACGGGTGCGGCGGCATGACCGGTCCGGTCATAGGGAATCTCCCAGTAGGCGGCTCCATGCGGTATGGCCATTCTACAAAGAGAGACCTCCGAGACCTCATCCCGACCGGGCGCGGGGGCGGAACACGTCGAACGAGGGACATGTGAACCGGCATCGATCAAGAAGAGGTTGCTGCGTCGCCGCCGCAGCCTAATCCTCCGCCTCAGCCGTCGCGTCCGCAGCCGTAACACATCTGAACGCGAATCGGAGGAATACCGGTTCCGGACATTCACAACTCAGGAGATCCTAGGAAGGAGGTTCCGCCATGACTCGCGTTACCTCGGCTTGGGTCGTTGTGACGCTTATAGTGGCGATGGGTGTCCCATCCCTGTCGCAAGCGACTGGGGACCTCGCCGAGCCCGCCGACGCTGAGCTGCACCTGGTCGCGGGAACCCTGTCCAAACTCGATCTTTCGAACGGCAAGGGCTTGCTGACGACCGATCTTGGGCGTCCGATCTATTTCGATGTGTCGAAGGTCTACTTGTTCGAAAACGTGACCGTCGGAGCCAGAATTGCCATGCGTCTGGACCGATACGGTCATGCGGTTCGAGTGATGGACGCGTCCATTCCTGATGTCGTGCCGCAGAGGAGTCCGACTGCGGAGCAGCTGCCGGCCGAGCCGTTCTCGGCGGACGGGACAGAGGAAAAGGGGACGGAAGGTCCGTAACGGATCACTCTTCGTCCCTTGCTCGAGACGAAGCAGTCTGTCCGGCTTGGAACATGTTGTCCGACTGTCTTCAGAACGGTCACACGCCTCGCCCACAGCGGCAGAGGCAATTGCGCGAAGTCTACAGGGAGATCACAGGCTGCAGGCATTGCTGTCGGACGGCCTCTGGAGCGGTCCGTCTCTTGCACGAACTCTTGCACCCATTGAATGACAGCCGACGAAGAACGAAGAGATGGATAACCGTATGCGGGACGAAGGGGGACCGTCCCCTTGCCGTCCGACGCGACGATCATCGCATCGCTGACCGGCCTTCTGGGCGGCACGGCTATCTGGGAGAATCGGGAGCTCTGTTGAAGACCGTTGTCTTTCGTTGCCACGCGGCCGAGGGAAAGGAACGCATTCGTACGCGCCCCCGTTCGAACCGTTCTGTCACGGAACCGAGAGTTGCCCACTGTTCGGTTCATGACACTCCCGCACTAAGGGCCGAACTCGACGAGAGACGACGCAAGGCAGAGGAGATCTCCTCCTCTGCCTTCTTTGTTCGCTGCTCCGGCGTCCACCTCACTCCAGACGGATTGTCCTTTCCGAGACAACTTGATCCCATGACTCGGCCGCGGGGCGGCAACGAGCCGGCTCGAAAGGGCTGAAAAGCGACCGAACGCCTCCGGCAATCGTGTGGCGCCCGGCACGAATCTCGCGGCTCCGGACTTGCACAAGCTAATCAAGCAATTGAAACGTGCTCTATTTTCATCCCCTCTGTTCATCCAAGGAGTTGCCATGCACAAGACGATGACGGAAACCGAACGGCGGCCAGACGTGCTGCGGGCTCTGCTCCTCGAGCGGCGCGCGACACTGCAGAAAGAGATCGATCGGTTGATCGCCCAACATCGGGATCAGCACGGGCATTTTCAAGACAGTTCGGTGCTGGATCTCGAAGATATGTCATTGCGCGACGCGACGGCGGCGCAGCAAATTGCCCTGCTGGAAGCCAGGACGCGCCAGCGTGTGCAGCTGGATGAAGCCTTGCAGCGCTTGGATGAAGGCACCTATGGCATCTGCCAGGACTGCGAGGTACCGATTGCCGCCGGCCGTCTGCAGGCATTGCCCTTCGCGCGGCGATGCGTCTCATGTCAGGAGCAGTTCGAAGTATTCGAGCGCATCGTACACCGTGAGGACCGCGACGAATCCTAGCAGTGTGTTGACAAACCCTGTGATGACCTCCGACAGCCTGCTAGCGCTGGAGACGGTCTGCGGAGCGGAACCACGAAGGCACGCATCAATCGATCGCGAGCGTATCAAGCGTATCAATAGGAGGATCTATGCGTGAACATACGGACAGAACGGCCGCCCTCGCTCTTCCCCGCTCCTCACGCACGGCACGTTTCAGTATGCGATGAGGCGGTGCTGCAGAGCGGGCGCGCTCGAGGCCTGCGTCCATACTGAGGGCTCCCGCGCCATAGCAGGCGACATAGAGGAGTCCTCCCATGATCGACAGGTTTTCAGAAAATGAATGGCTTAAAGTGTCCGGGTATTGCGACGGGCCGCGCGCCCGAGCGACAACAGTACCAATCCCAGCCCGCCGCCGCCTTCGAGACCGTCGTTCCAACGTTGCCGGCTCCAGCCGTCCGCCGTCCCGTCCCGGCACCATCGCGGCCAGTTCGATCGACCGTCTGACGGTGTGAGAGGGAAACGTGTCCGCATTCCAAGGAATCGATTCACCGAGGGCAAAGGCGTTCGCCCGCCTCCCCGATGGCCTGAACGCGGACACGAGTACAGAGAAGAGTGTCACGGTGTGTCCAACTCCTGAGTCAGTACCTCGGTCATGTGGCGTGTCTCGGCCCACGTCAAGCTGCCGCGTGGAGGGTGTCGTGCGTCTTCGTACTCTCCCCGGTCCATGTCAACCAGATATTGGGACCAGGAAAGCAGCGTGCCTTGGCACACGCGTGGATCGGCCGGCAGGCTCTGCATGTCGAGCCTGACGCGCCGCAGCATCTCCTGCATGAACCATTCGGGAACTCGGAGGCGATGCGCGGGATAGATGTATCCGAACAACAGGACATGGCTGAACAGGACACGCCAATGGACGTTGAAACGACGGAGTAGCCTGGCCCAGTCCATGAGATGGACTCGCGCGCGCAGGAGATGGGCGATGTCTCCGCCGTCGTAGCGGTGGCGTTCCATGACGAAGGCCTTGGACCACAGCATCTCTTCCGCCGGTACCACCTTGACCCGGATGCCGAGAATAACCGAGGGCAAGGCGTGCTGGAACCACAGATCGTCAACGACGCAGAGCCCGTTGCCGGAGTTAAAGATGACGTCGATGCTGTGTTCCTGCTTCCAGGCCTTGCCCAGCCAATGGGTGAACCGCCATTCGGTCTGAAAACCAGTCCGGCTCAGACAGTCCATGAGCCGGTGGCGGTCGGTTGATCGAACGAAGAGGTCCAGATCCTTGGTCCGCCGGACCAATCCGGTGTGACTTTCCAGTCCAAACGCGCCGCCGACGAGGAACGGAACGCCGGAGGCCTGGAGGCTGGCCAGCGCCTCCCGATAGATGTCATGAGCCTGGTTTTCAGGCATCCAGTCCGACTGCATGGGTGTCCTCTCTGGTTGCCGCGAGGGGCTCAGACGCCGCCGGCAGCGCGAGAATACGGACCGCACGCCGGCCGGGAAAATGTCGGCGCAGCAGCGGGAAGGCGACGTTGTACACCGGCACCCCGCCGAGGGTTCTGCCTTCCAGGCTTCCCTGGTGCGCATGGCCGTGGAACAGGGCGCTGGCTCCGTACCGGTTG
Source organism: Nitrospira sp. (assembly GCA_047150005.1). Lineage (GTDB taxonomy): Bacteria > Nitrospirota > Nitrospiria > Nitrospirales > Nitrospiraceae > Nitrospira_C. Next base: position 1,700,290 of record AP038806.1, read on the forward strand.
ACCGGTTCTTCCAGCCGGCTGGAACCCAGGAACGGAAAAATCTCGGACGGCTCCCCCTGGACCGTGCCCGCAATCGGCGCGTAATGCATCATCACGACGCGTGACGGAGCCCGCAGTTTCGCCAAGGCCGATTCTAACTTGAGCGTTTCATCAACGGACTCACGAACGAACTGTTTCAGCATACTTTCCCCCCACGGCTGCAGCGCCCGTTCCCCGAATCCGCCGCAGAATCCTTTCACGCCGGCGAATCCGATCCCTCGCACCTCGACCGCCGTGCCGTCGAGGATCGTCACGCCATGATCCATGAACACACGCGCCAGCGCCTCCTGCTGCTCGGATTCGAATTCATGGTTTCCCAGGACTGCTAGGACCGGCAACGGCCGCAGCGCGTCCAGATGTTCTTCCCAAAGGCGCGCCTCCTCCACCCGCCCGAATTCCGTCAGATCGCCGCAGAGGAGCAACACATCGGCGTCTTCCGCGAGCCGGTGGAACAAGTCCCTCAATTCCTCATCGGATGTGCGGGGACAATGCAAATCTCCCACGGCCGCGATACGAACGGTGCTGCGCTCGGCGCCCATGAATTCAAGACCTCGCCGACTTCGCCGTGGAGTCCGCCCCTCTGCTTCGAGACAAGGCCGAAGGCATCATCAGATCATCCCCGATTGTGTGAGGACTCCCGCGCTTCGCGAAACGCGTCCTTGCCGCTTTGCGCATACTCTTTCGCGGCCCTGCCGGCATCCTGCGCGGCTTCCTGGCCCTGCTCGTAATATTCTCGACCCCGTTCCACCGCCGTGTCCCATGCGGCCCGGCCGCGCTCAAAGGCGTCGTCCTTGGCCCGCGAAGCATAGTTTCGCAACATACCTCGCAACTCAGATCCGGTCTGCGGCGCGAACAACAGCGCCACACCAGCCCCGATCAGCGCGCCTGCAATGAAGGCAGACCAGCCCGTCACATCGTCCTCGTAATACTCGTAATCACTGTTGCGCATCGCATCCTCCTCTTCTCGCGTGATCGTAAAAGTATGACCGAATTTAATGGAAGCCGTGCAAAGCTCGGACCGGCAGGCGACGAGGCGATATTTCAGAACATTTGTGGTGAACGGGCGTGAGAACGATACCGAATCACGACAGGTTGTCCTCCGTCGAGATAGAATGTCCGATATTTCTTTCGCGGAGCCTCCACGTGACGTGAATGTACCGGGCTGGGGAAAAGGCCTTGACCGGATTCCCCGCTTCCGGGGGAATGACAAACTTCCTTACTTCTGATGCCACATTGACCCACTACCGAGCGCTTGCCGGACAGGGTCGTGAACAGGCATGATAGTCGGTCGGCATGGAAATTGGTTTGCGAGACAGGGGTCGCTACCGGGTCGACCGGGATCGATTGTTCGGAGCGGGCTGAATCCGACTGGGGCTTTCCCTAGTTCGAGGAACGCGCTGCGCCCCATAGGATGGGGAGGCTCAAGGGACCCCCCCGATCCCTACGTATCATGGGCGCCATTGCCAATAAGAACTTCAACAATACAGAAAGGACGAGGACATGAAGATCGCGCAGATATCTCCGCTCTGGGAAAGCGTACCTCCAAAACTCTATGGAGGCACCGAACGGATCGTTTCTTATTTGACCGAAGAACTGGTCCGCCAAGGCCACGAAGTCACCCTCTTCGCAAGCGGGGATTCCAAGACCAACGCGAAATTGCAATCGTTCTGCCCTCACGCGTTGCGCTTGAACACCGGGCTGGTGAACCGCGATGCCCCGCTGGTGCTTCAGCTCGAGCGGGCTCTGGGGGCCGCGGCCGATGAGTTCGACATCGTGCATTCGCATCTCGACTTTCTGGGATTTCCGATGAGCCGTCGTGCACATGTTCCCGTCGTCACCACGATGCACGGACGACTGGACCTGCCCGAGCTGGGCCCGATCTTTCAGGAGTACGCCGAGATGGCGGTCGTGTCCATTTCCAACGCGCAACGGACCCCGCTGCCCGGCGCGAACTGGGCGGATACCGTGTATCACGGCATTCCGGCCAACCTGTACCGACCGCATGATCAGCCGGGATCCTACCTCGCATTTCTCGGGCGCATTTCTCCCGAAAAGTGCCCGGATCATGCCATCGAACTCGCTAAGCGGGTCGGACTCCCGCTCCGCATCGCCGCCAAGGTCGATCCCGCGGACCAGGAGTATTTCAAACAGAAGATTGAACGGTTGCTCGACCATCCGCTGGTGGAATACGTGGGAGAAATCAACGACGCGGAGAAGGACGACTTTCTCGGCCATGCGGCGGCGCTGGTCTGCCCCTACGACTGGCCGGAACCCTTCGGGCTTGTGCTGATTGAAGCGATGGCCTGCGGAACTCCGGTCCTGGCATATCGGCGCGGGTCTATCCCCGAGGTCATCGACCATGGAGTGACAGGCCTTGTCTGCGACGATCTGGACGATATGGTGCAGGCGGTCCCGCGCATTTCGTTGATCGACCGTCGGCGGTGCCGGGAGGTCTTCGAATCACGCTTTACGGTGGAGCGCATGGTGCGTGAGTATGTGGCCCTGTATGAGCGGTTGATCGCCCTGCCGGTCCGGACCAAGCCTCATGCGCATGTCCGAGGCGGCAATCAGGGGTTGGTCGGAGCAGGAAGCACATTGACCAAGCCGGATGCGGCCTAGGCTGGGCGTGCAAGGATCGGAGACGGTGGCTCGTGATTCGAGTCACCGTCTCGACAGCCGGGACTGCATCGCATCCGTCACGGCTCGTGCCGATCGTTCGTAGCCCTCCCAAGGATCGTGGGTCTGATCCTTGATCCGCTCCATGATATTCATTACCGTGAATCGATCGGATTTCAGCTTCGGACTCAGTTCATCCCAGGAGATCGGCGCGCAGATTGGCGCGCCGGACTTGGCTCTGGGCGAATAGGCGGCGATGGCCGTCGCGCCCCGGGCATTGCGCAGGTAGTCGATGAACACCTTCCCTTTCCTCGCCCGTTGGCCATGACGGCCGTGAACCGTTCCGGGATCGTTGCCGCCATGTGATCGGCGGCCGATTTGGCAAACTCCTTGGCCTCTTCCCAACCCACATTTCGCTGGATTGGTGCGACCACGTGCAGGCCGCGGCCTCCCGTCGTCCTGAGAAAGCATACGAGGCCGAGCTCCGTGAGCAGGCCTTTCATCAGCTGCGCCGCCTCGACGACGCGTGCCCACGGCAGTGAAGGATCGGGATCCAAGTCGAACGTTAGCCGATCCGGCCGGTCCAGTCGGTCGCGCGTGGCGCCCCAGGTCTGTCACTCGAGCACGCCCATCTGCACGAGGTCCAGCAACGCCCCGAGCGAGTCCGCCGTCATATACGTTGCTCGACCGCCGTCCTCCTCGATCTCGACGCGACCGATCGCCGGCGGCATCCGCTCATTGACGTGCTTCTGATAAAAGCACTCCTGATAACCTTGCGGACAGCGGACAAGGGTCAACGGACGTCCGCGCAGGTGCGGAAGGATGCGATCGGCGATCAACTCGTAATACCGGGCCAGGTCCTTCTTGGTCAGGCCGGCGTCGCTTGGTTAAGGGGTCCGGCCGAAGTCGCGCTTGAGACGGTAGCGTCGGAGTTGTCGGGCGATCTCGCCGCTCTTCACAGCTGACAGGCTCCGTCGGTCGTCATCCACCTTATCGACGCCACGTGCGGAAGCACCAGATCAAGCTAGGGCCAAGAATTTCGCAAAGAAATCAGATCGCGATACTAGGGATGTTCCCAGTACAAGATGCGGGGGATCGCCGGGATAGTAAAAAATGGACGCGGTCATCGATGACTACGGAAATAGATAAGGATCTAGACAGGAGAATGGAACGGGATTTTCCCGAATGCCGCAATGCCATACTGGCAGCGTTGCCGGAGAAAGAATTGCGGCTGGTTCGTGAGTGGGGCCATCGAGTGTCATTCCACGAGGGCAAAATCCTCCAGTCGGCCGGCACGGCATGCGAATGGCTGTTCTTTCCCACGAGCGCCGCCCTGTCGCTGATGGCGGTGACCCAGGACGGGCTCTCGATCGAGACGGGGCTGATCGGCCAAGAGGGCATGGTCGGCCTGCTGCAGTTTTCCGGGTCTCGGAGTCAGTCGCTCGAATGCATGGTCCAGCACGGCGGAATGGCCTGTCAACTGTCGTCGTCGGTGCGGCGGGCGCAACTGCCCACCCTGTATGAACTCGTCTTGCGCTACGCGGGATATCGGTTGGCGGAACTGGCGCAAACCGCGATCTGCAACAGGTTTCACTTGGTGCGGCAGCGATTGAGCCGGTGGCTGCTGACGGCTCAGGATCGTACGGGCCAGCAGGAGTTGGAGTTTACCCAGGAAATGCTGTCCGCTATTGTGGGAGCCAGACGACCGGTGGTGACGTCATTGATCGGAAGGATGCAGAGCGAGGGCCTGATTGAATATCGGCGAGGATGCCTGGTCATCCAGGACCGGCCGGGATTGGAGACGTCGTCGTGCGAATGCTACGGAATTCTGTGCGACGCATTGGCCGAATATCTGCAGAGCTTGCCCCTCCGGCATTCCTAGGCTATTCCTAGCTTACCTAGCCTGTCTCAGGTCCTGCCTGGTCAACCCGCCTCATCGGATCCACGATTCACCGACATCGTCAGCCGTATGACAGACAGGCACGCGCCGATAGGGTATTGTGAACCGGCAACGTGGGCTTGATCAAGGACGCCCAGCCGAACGCGTTCAGCGCGGACTCACGAACGGACAATCGCATCCTTGGCTCTCTGAGTCAGACCGATCGTCGATTACTGTGGGCCTCGATGGAACTGGTGTCCCTCGCCAAAGGGACGATCGTCGAGACCACGGACGAACCCGTGGCCTTTGCATACTTTCCCGTCCAAGCGGTCCTCTCGTTGTTCGGCACCGTCGGGGACGAGTGCAAGCTCGAGATCGCCATCATTCTTCACCGCCAGGAACTCGAACGGCGGACTTGCGAATGCTATGCCCTTCTCGCCAAGCACATTCGGGACACGCCGCCTGCCTTGCCGGGCTTCGAATATTGAGATGACCGCATGAGGGGCGCATGACCGCGTCGCGCTTTGCACGACCGCGTCGGCCTTGGGTGTCCGCGCCTACATCGAGAAAACCGAGGGGAGCGAGAAAGCCGTTGTCGAAGCGGTACGGGAATGTCTGAGGCAGCCGGAGGGGCCAGGCACCTGACGTGGCGGCTTTTCCGATGCGAGGGCGGCAGATGGCCGCACTATCGGCGCGTTGCGCATCCGGTGTTCCCGGAAGGGATGGGCACCCGACTAGGAGGGAGAAGACAGAATCTCGACGGACAGGTCCCCGGCCACGCGGCTTACGTGCGTTTCCAGGATGCCGTCCCGATTGCGCTCGAAGCGCAGATCGACCGAACCCTTCCCGACCCGCAGCCGCCTGATCTCCGCGCGCCGGACGAAGTCCGGAAGACAGGGACGCACGACCTCCAGCCGTTTCTCGAAGGCTTTGGGAGTCAGGCCCAGCGAGGTTTCGACCAGGTAGGGCACAGAGCCGGCCGCCCAGGCCTGCGGGTGACAGGCCACCGGATAGCGGACCGGCACGCCGTATTCGCTGCGGGAGAATCCGGTGAAGAGTTCGGGAAGCCGGTGATCTTCGAATTCGATGGCGGCGTCCAACAGTCCGACGAACAGGCGCCGGGCCTCTTCGTCGAATCCATAGCGGCGGAACCCCGCCGCGATCAGCGAATTGTCGTGCGGCCATACGGTGCCGAGGTGATAGCCCATCGGATTGTATCGGCGTTCCTGAAGCGACAGGGTCCGGATCCCCCACCCGTTGAACATGTCCGGTTGCATCAGCCGATTCACGACCCGGCCGGCATTCCGTTCATCCACGATGCCGCTCCAGAGCGCCTGTCCGGCGTTGGAGGAAATCACACGGCAGGCCCGGTGCTCCGCTTCCAGCGCCAAGGCATAACATCCCTCGTCTTCCATCCAGAACTCCCGGTTGAAACGTGCACGCAAGGCGTCCGCCTCCGCGCGCAGGCGGGCCGCCAGCCGCGGCTCGCCGTCCCGCTCGAACAATTCGGCGATCGAGGTCTTGGCGAGATAGACATAGCCCTGCACTTCCGCCAGGGCGATCGGCGGATGAGCGAGCCGTCCCTCGGAAGTCATGACCGCGTCGCCGGAATCCTTCCACCCTTGGTTGAGCAGCCCGTTCTTCGTGTTCCCGGAGTAACTGACATAGCCGTCTCCCGCTTCGTCGCCGTATCGCTCGATCCAGTCGAGCGCCCGCTCGACGGAGGGCCGGAGTTCCTGGAAGAGCGCAAGGTCTCCGGTCCATTGCGCGTGCCGGCTGAGCAGGATCAAGAAGAGGGGGGTGGCGTCGATCGTCCCGTAGTACGGCGTGTGGGGGATCTTGTTCATCCTCGCTAATTCCCCGACCCGGAGCTCGTGCAGGATCTTGCCCGGCTGCTCGTCGCGCCACTCGTTGACTTCGGCTCCTTGATACCGCGCCAGGAGCCGCAGCGTGTCCGCGGGCGTGTCCGGCCAGAATGCCAGCGCCTGCAGCGAGGCGATGAGAGAGTCCCGTCCAAACAAGGTGGCGAACCAAGGGATACCCGCGGCGAAGAATTCGTCGCCCCCGAGCGAGGTTTTCAGCATCTGCAGATCCATCAGCGAGCGGCGCATGACCCGGTTCAGGAGCAGGCTGTCGCTGTCGAATTCCGTTTCCGGTTTCGTCCGCTCGTCGCGGGACGCCCGGGTTTCGGGCAGATCGACGGAGGAGCGGACATGCGCGACGGTCCGGTTGGAGGGATTCTCGATTTCGTCGATCGCCAGCACGATCCGGAGCTGCGTGTTTTCGCTGGGTCGAAATTTGAGACGAAACTCGACAGCGGCGCCCTTGATCACGGTAGGAAGCGGATCGAAGTGGATCGCCAGGCTTCTGAAGATCCCGTCTCCGCCTGAATAGGAAAACACCAGGCGCTTGTCGAGCCATCGCGGCCGCCACAGTTTCCCTTTGGATTCCCGCACGATGCCGCGGATGGCGAAGACGTCTTCGAACCCCGCGCGAAAGCGCATCCGCAGCGCGAACTCGACCGGCTCGAACCCGAAATTCTGAATGTCGAGTCGCTCGTGCAGGACGCAAGACTCGGCATCGATGATGCGTTCCCACTTGAGGCCGACGGTTTCTCGATCAATGATGCGGCCGTCGGAGGCCCGGAACTCGGGCGTGGTCAGCTGAAAGACCGCCCGAGCCCCTTCCGACGAGCGGGCCGCCAGCGCCTCCGGATGCTCGTCCTCCACCATCAATTCATACCCGCTCAGGTAGCGGCAATCGTGATAATAGAGTCCGAAGCCGTGTCCTTTGGTCAGCGGCACGTCGCCTTCCGGCGGCGACAGGAAAAACAGGTTGCCCTGCTTGATAACGACGGCTTTGGCAATGCTGTATGCCACGGTGTTCGTGTCCTCTCTTCGCGTCTTGGGTTGCGTGCGGTGGAACCGGTCTGATCAGACCACTTCCCGGATCTTGTTTTCCACCACGGTTCGAATGATCTCCCAACGATCCGGCTGGCCCTTGGTGAGCGCCTTCACGAACTGCCAGGCCTGATCGGTTGTGAGCTTCCCGGGCAGCGGGGGCTCGCTGGGATCGACCACCGCTTCGACCAAGGCGGGGCCGGGCTGTTTGAACGCCTCCTCAGAGGACACCGGCGACATGCCTCGGATCGGCCACCTGCCACCCCGGGACGCCGCATGCCCGCGCCACCGCCGCGAAGTCGATCGGCTGTAATTGCACACCGTACTGCGGATTGCCTTCAAACGCCAGCTGTTCCCATTTAATCATGCCCGGCTGGTGATTCTTGATCACGATGACCTTGACGGGCAATCGGTATTTCGCGATCGTCGCCAGTTTGCCCATCAGCATCGTGAAGCCTCCGTCTCCCGCGCAACAGACCACCTGCCGGCCCGAAAACGCGATCGCCGGTCGATGAGCAGGTCTCCCACCGTGTCGGCCATGGACACTCCTTTTCGCACCCTTCTCCTGTCCGTTTTCGTCGGGCGGGGGCATCTGCATCCGCTACCCGCTCTCGACCGGCGCCTGTCCGGTCCCGGTTAGGCGTTCCGCACCATGAGGTGGGCTCTCAGGACCTCTGCCACACTCCAGGCTTGGGCAATGCATCCACGGGGCCGGTAGGGAGGTTCGGCGTCGAAGATCTCGCTGATGGTCCCGATGCCGGCATCTTCAAGGTGCGTATGAAAGGCGGCGAGCAGACCGCGTGCCGCTGCCTTGTCGCCGTCGACGCGCAGTCGCGCGTCGAGATAATGCCCGATGAGCCAGGCCCACACGGTCCCTTGGTGATAGGCGGCATCCCGTGCGCGCCGGTCTCCCGAATACGCAGGTTTATAATCCGGATCCGCCGGCGAGAGGGAGCGCAAGCCGAAGGGCGTGAGCAGCCGCTCGGTGACGAGTTCCACGACCGGCCGCCACCGTTCCGGGCGGAGCACCGGGAATCTGAGCGACAGGGAAAAGATTTGATTCGGGCGCAGGCTGGCATCGTCGCCCCGCTCGCCGTCGATCACGTCGTACAGATGCCGGCCCGGCTCATACCAGAAGCGGCGGTGAAAGGAGGCTTCTACCTGCCGGGCCAGCCCGCGCCACGGATCCGGCGGCTCTCCCAACCGGTCGGCCCACCGAGCCATAAGCCGTAAGGCATTGTACCAGAGCGCCTGAATCTCGACCGGCTTTCCGCGGCGCGGCGTGACGACCCAGTCGTCGACCTTGGCGTCCATCCAGGTCAGTTGATAGCCGGGAGCGCCGGCCCGGAGGAGGCCGTCATCGGGATCGACCATGATATTGAAGTGCGTCCCTTCCCGATGGCGGCGTATCACGTCCTTCAGGACCGGGTACAGCGCCATTAATGTGTCGTGATCATCTGTCGCACACAGATACCGGTCCAGCGCATGGAAATACCAGAGCGTGGCGTCGGCCGTGTGATACAACCCCTCCCGCGCGCCTTCGGGAAAGAGATTGGGGATCAACCCGTCCTTGATGTGGCGCGCGAACGTCCGGAGAATGGCCTTTGCTTCCTGATGTCGTCCGGTGCAGAGCGTCAGCCCTTCCAAGCTGATCATCGTATCGCGTCCCCAGTCCCCGAACCAATGATATCCGGCGATGACTGTCCGAGCCTCGTCCCCCGACGCGTGGGCCGGAACCTGCTCCTGAGGTCTCGCGCCGCGCATGACGATGAATTGGTCCGCAGCCAATCGGAGCTGTCGAGCATAGTCGTCAGCAGACAGTTCCGGCGAGACGAGCAGCAGCTGTTCCTGCCGACCGCGTTCCGCTTCGAAGATCTGAGACACGTCGGCTTCCAACCGGTCCCAGGGCTCCACACTGAACAGGATGGCGATCGACTCTCCCGCCCGAAGATCAGCGGAGAAATAGCCGGGGCTGAAGAGGTCTTCAACATGGTCGGATCCGCGATCCCGGTCGACCCGGTAGCAGACGTTGGCGCTGACGAGGGTGTCGGCCACGAACAGACCGCGCTGAGACCGCAGGCCCAGCTTCAAGGCCGGCAAGCAGTCCGGCAGCGCGATCTCGTACCGTTCGTCCACGATCGTCAACGGACAGGAAGGCGCACGTCGATCGGGCAGCGGTGCATCGTGCAACCGGCATGTGATGAAGGGACGGAGCTGCAGACGGACCGGCGGCCCCTTGCGCAACCGGTAATGGACGTACACGGTGTTTTGTCCGTGGGGCGCGACGACCCGTTTCTCGAGTATCGACCCTCCCACGTTGAACGTCCATACCGGGGTCTGGCGGTCACGGTGAAAGTCCTCAAGACAACGGAGCCCGTCGCCGTCGATGGCACCGTCGGCGTATTCCGCGCCGGCCAGCAGTAACCGCTCGCCGTCTTGCTCGACTGTGTCATCCAGGCGCGGAACGATCACGAGGCGACCGCGCCCCGGGATATCCGGGACGAAGAGTCCATGGTAGCGGCGGGTGGCAATGCCGAGCAGCGAGCTGGAGGCATAACCGCCGACGCCGTTCGTCACCAGCCATTCTTTGGCGAGCCAGGACGACACGCCGTCGTGCGACGGCGTGGAACGAATCGGTTCGGGGGTCGTCATGGTCATGGGCATGCGCAACGTTTCTCTCAAGGATGATCAGGATTACGGCGTCTCCGACTTCGCGGCGACGAACAGCGTGGCGGTCGCGCCTGGCACCACCCATCCTCGTTCCGACAACGGATTGACGATGCCGGGCCCCCCGTAGAGAGGATGGTCGCTCGACCAGTGCAGGATCCACGATCCTCCCGCAACCGGAGCCAACAGCGGTTCGGGTGCCGGGATCAATGGTAGATCCGGTCCGAGGTTGACCACCAGGAGGCGGTCCTCCTCCGAGTCCGTGAAATGGCGCAGCACCAACGCCTGCGGACCGAGTACCGCGCCGTCGATCAACCGGCGATTCTGGCGGCCAAGCACCCCATCCTCTCTGCGTAGGCGCAGCAGATCCTGATGGAGGCGATACTGCGCGGCATGGCGCACCCGTTCGGACAGATCCAGACGCGAGCGTTCAAACGTGGCGAGATCTCCCGGGTCCGGCATCGCCTCCTGAGCCTCGGCGGTGGCGTACGGAGGAAACTCCGACAAAAACCGCTTGCGCCCTTCGCGGACTTTCTGCGCGAGTTCCGGCACGTGGTCGGCGAAAAAGAGGAACGGGGCGGATGCGGCGAATTCCTGGCCCATGAACAGCAAGGGCGTTTCCGGGGCGAGCAGGAACAGCGTAACCAGGGCCCGGTACCGAGCCGGTGACGCGAACGCATGGATACGGTCGCCTCGCAGATGATTGGCGACCTGATCGTGATTCTGCAGATAGAAGATGAAGCTCTGGGCGGGCTCGTCTTTGACCACCGTGCCTCTGGTAGTCGCCTGCCAGGCATACCGTTGCCCCTGGTAGAGGAATCCCCGCTTGATCGCAGACAGCAGTTCCTGTGCGCTGCCTCGGTAGTCCGTATAGTAGGCCTCGCTCCGGCCCGACAGGGCCACACGGCAAGCATGGTGGAAATCCTCGCTCCAGATACCGTCCAGTCCCCATCCGCCCCGCTCGACCGGATGAAGCGCCTCGATCCGTTGCGCCTCGCACTCCGCGATCAAGATGATCGAGCGTTCCGCCGCCGCCGTCCTGGCGCCCTCCGACAGCTCGGCCAAGATATGGCGGGGTCCGTCGTCGTAGATGGCGTGGACCGCGTCCAAACGCAGGCCGTCCAAATGAAACTCGTCGATCCAGTAACAGGCGTTCTGCAGGACGAAATCCCTCGTGCCGTGCGCGTTCGGTCCGTCGAAGTTGACCGCCTGTCCCCAATCGTTGGGGTGCCGGTCCGTCACATAGTCGTCGCTGTAGGCGGGCAGGTAATTGCCGTCGGGGCCGAAGTGGTTGTAGACCACATCGAGGATGACACCGAGTCCCCGCTCATGCGCGGCGTCCACGAAGCGCTTCAACGCCTCATGGTCGCCGTAGCGCCGGCAAGGAGCGAAGAGCGAGGCACCGTCGTATCCCCAATTGAAGCGGCCGGGGAACTCGGCCAGGGGCATGAGCTCAATCAGCGTGATGCCGCAACGCTTGAGTTCGTCCAGTTGGTCGGCAGCCGCATCGAGCGTGCCCTCCGGCGTGAACGTGCCGACATGAAGCTCATACAGTACTTGCCCCCGCAGCGTCATCCCGCGCCAGCCGGATGTACGCCAGACATAGGCGCGCGGATCGACGATCAACGATGGGCCGTGCGGTCCTTCGGGTTGGAAACGGGAGCAGGGATCGGGGAAGCTGTCCGCTCCGTCCAGGCGGTAGCGGTACAACATGCCGGCCATGGCGGCCGGCTCCGATCCGGAAAAATATCCGAGAGGATCTTTCGTCAACGGCACGCTCCGCCCCGTCCCTTCGAAGACCACGTCTACCCGTTCCCGCTTCGGGGCCCAGACGCGGAAGCCGACTCCATCCTCCCGCATTTGCGCCCCGAGCGTCATGGTCCATTTCCGAATCGACCGGCGTACAGAGGGGGCGAGCTCGTGAGACGAAAAGGGTCGGGCCGTAGTCATTGATGATCTCTCACATAGCCTCGCAATCGACGTGCGTCACGTGCTTCATGATGTAGCATTTACAGCCGACACTCAAGACTGGGGAAGACCCTAGCAACCATGAAAGCCGCGACTTGCCGCGCGGATACGAGTGCAACCAGCAATCCGCTCGCCTCCCTTCGGGATCATGTCGTTGGGGGCCGGGGGCTTTCCCAGGCGCATGGGAGCGATTGTCCCCATCGGTATGAACAGTATGCGCAGCATGTGTACGAGTAGGTGCGACACGACAGTTCGAATGTGAAACGGACCGACACAACGGGAGGAGACCATCATCATGGAGAGGCGAATATGTCGAGCCTGGGGATGCTGGGCGCCGCCCAAAGAACTCTCCTCGAGTACCACGCCGGATTCCGCCGCCGGTATCGATCGGGCCAGGGCTAAGCGGAATCTCGAAGTCTTCACTCGTGATACCCACGACAATCTGCGGACAGACATGTCCAGGGGACGGGGCAAGTATCTGACCTCGCTCGCATCCATCGCCGGCGTGCCGGCGGAGCGGCAGAGCCGATTCGATCTGCACATGCGGGACTCCTACGCCACGTTGTTCGACGATGCCGTTGCATCCAATGAATCCACTGAATCCACGGCTCGCATCGTGGAAGCGGTCTGGATTGCGGGGGTATGGGCGGCGTTAGGGGTCAGGACCGTCCCGAGAGGGCTTTTGTGATCTTCACCCGGTTCTTCTCGAAAATGCCTGCCAGGATCACCATGTAGGACAGCAGGCGGAACACATAGACCAGGGGCTCGGCTTCCGAGTTGGCCGTGGTGGCGATCAGGAGCATGCGGCAGACCATCTGGATCGCGAACGATGCGGCAAAGTATAGGAAGAATCGGTCCTGCGCGACCAGCCAGTATCGGAAAAAAAACAAACCCGCTACGCAATCCCCCATGGCCAGGGCGCCGAGCAGGAATACGCCGAAGTCGTGCATGCTCGTCTATTCCTCCTCGAAGATCAGCCCGCGAAACAGGATGCCGAAGGCCAGGAGCGAGATCAGATAGCGGGGCACACTGAGGTCGATCGTCACGGGAAACACGAGCTTGTCGACCATCAAGAGTACGTTGTTCACTGACGAGACGACGAAGAACAAACCAATCCACAGCAGGAGCTTGTAGGTCGTTCGGGTGTAGGCTTGGAGCAGCAGCCAAGCGCAGAGAGAGGACGTCACGGCGCAGAGTCCGTAGATTAGCATCCTCATCATGGGTCCTGTTCCTCCAGGAGATCGAACGCGCGTGAAAATTCCTGGAGCCGACTTTTCGATTTGGCATGGACGAGATTTGACACTGGTACGAGATGCTTCGTGTAGTAGTAGGCAAGCCGATCCACCATTTCGCGCAGGTCCCCCGACTGTGGCCGATAGCGCCAGCGACGGCCCGGTGCTCCGTCTTGGGAGATCAGCAGCTTCGCGGTCTCCAGCCTGGCCAGAACCGGGTGCCCTTGTTCCACCCCGAGGTACAGGCGTTGGGCGACGGCGGCGTCTTGCCACCAGGTGTCCGGCGTATTGCGGAGCAGCAGCAGCGCTTCCAACTCCGCGATCGAATCGATATGGTCCAGGATGAACTGCCTGATCTCCGGTGGAACGATTGAATCCATGGGATCAGACCGTGCGATAGGGAACCGTCTGGGAGGAGGAGGACGACGAGGTCTCGTCGGCAGGCGGCGGGTCACCCGAGATGGTCGGTCGCTCCGCAAGGCTCGCGGCGAGAATGGTTTGCTTCAATTGGTCGGAGACCGACCCCTTCGTGAGATACGCGAACGCGCCCGCGTTCTTCAGCGCTTCCCGATGATGGGCGCTCGTGTGCATCGAAAGACCGATAACGACAATGGAGGGTAACCGCATTTTGAGGCGTCTCGTGGCCTCGACGCCGTCCATTTTCGGCATGTTGATGTCCATGATGACGACTTCCGGTCGCAACGCTTCGGCGATCGCGAGGGCTTCTTCGCCGTCGGCGGCTTCACCGACGACCGTGACATCGGTGCCGTCTTCGAGGAGACCTCTCAACCCCTGTCGCATCAGGGCATGATCGTCCACCAGCAGCACGCGGATCGGCGGTCTGGCTGGTTTCGGCGGTGGCAACGGGCCTGTCGCCGGGAGATCTGTCTTGGCGTGTCGGTGCGTTACGGTTTCCATCGCCGTATCCGGATCCTCGGTCCGCGCGGCCATTGGTGCGCCGTCCCGCTCGTCCGACTCGACGTGCTTTGTCAACGGCAGCGTCATCGCGGCGACCGTTCCCTTGTCCGGCGTCGAGCCGATCGTGAACCAGCCTCCCAATGCCTTCATCCGCTCCTGGATGCTGAAGAGGCCGAATCGGGTCGTGGCAGACCCTTCGTCCGCAGCGTCTCCGTACGACGGATCGAGACCCTTGCCTTCATCCCGCACCTCGATGCGCAGGATCCCGTCGGTCTCGGTCAGGCGCACGGCGGCGTGATCGACGCGCGCGTGCTTTGACACGTTGATCAGCAACCCGCGGACCGACTGAAAGAGAAGAATGGCTTCATCTTCCGCGAGCGGCACCGGCTCGGTTGCGGCGATGTCCAGGTCTACGGTCAACTGATGCCTCTGCATCTGCTCACCAAGCCACCTCAGGGCGGACGACAAGCCGAATTCATGCAGCACCATGGGGGTCAGCTGGGCGACCAACGATCGCGTATAACTGAGCGCCTGCTGGAGCACTTCTGCCGCTTGGTCCAGCCATTCCTCCGTTTCCAGGCTGTTCTGCTTGGGGCGCGCCTGGGATACCTTGAGGTGCGCGCAGACCAGCAGCTGAGCCAGGTAGTCGTGCAGTTCCGTCGCTATTCGGCGACGTTCCCGCTGTTCTGTGACGGTCAATTCAGCCGCCAGTGCGCGCAGCAGACCCTGCGAAGTGATCAGTTCGCTGGTTCGCTCCACGACGCGCTGCTCCAGCTCCTCGGCCAAGCGGCAGATTCTCTCGTGATCCGCATGACGATCGCTCACATCGCGGTTCGTCTCCAGCACGAGTACGTCCTCCGGGTCGTCGGGGATGGGGACCATACGTGTCTCGACGAGCACGGTTTTCCCCGTCTTCGTCCGCTGCCGGATTTCCCCGTACCAACGCCCTGCTTCGAGCAATCGGCGATCGAAGTCCGGCGCAGAACAGGGCAGTGCGGACTCGAGCAAGCGGTGCACGGATCGTCCCGTCGCTTCTGCAACGGTCCAGCCGTAGAGCTCGGTCGCCCCGCGATTCCAATACAGGATGCCGCCGCCCATTCGCCAGACGATGACGGCCTCGTGCGTCTGCTCGAGGAGGTCGGCCCGCCAACGAAGTTCCGCTTCCGCGCGTGTACGTTCCGACACGTCCCGCAGGATTCCCATATAGCAGGCCTCGCCGGAGACGGATGATCGGCTGAAGGCGACCTCTAGCGGGAATTCCGCACCCTGCCGCCGCCGTCCTGTCACATCCCGTCTCAGGCCGTCTCCCGGCGCCCGGTGGACTTCCGGACGGCCGAGCGGCGGCTCGCGCTCTTCGAACCAGGCCGGGATGAGCATCGTCACCTTGCGGCCCAGCAGATCCTCGCGGCGGTAGCCGAACATCCGTTCGGTGGCGGCATTGCAGGAAAGGATGACGCCGCCGGCATCGACCGTGAGAATACTGTCCGTCGCTGTTTCGACCAGGGTTCGATACCGCTCTTCGCTTTCACGCAGAGACTTCTCCGCTTCGTGCTTGTACAGCACGATCTCGATCTGGGTCGTGATGTCGCGCTCGTCAAAGGGTTTGAGAATGTAGCCGAACGGCTCCGTCATGCTGGCTCGTTGCAACGTGCTGGCATCGGAATGAGCCGTCAGATAGATGATGGGAATGCTGCAGGCCTCCCGGATCCGCTCCGCCGCCTCGATGCCGTCCATCGGGCCGGCCAGCCGGATATCCATCAACACAAGGTCCGGTAGTTGCGCGGCGGCGGTCTCCAGGGCCTCTTCGCCGTCCGCGGCGATGCCGACGACACGATAGCCGGCCCGTTCGAGCTTGCCGGCCAGATCCGCCGCCACCACCGCTTCGTCTTCAACGATGAGAATGTTGCCCTTCGGCATTCCCTACCGCCTTGGTCTCGGACGACCGACTTCGGATACCCATCGGCAGATCGAATCGCAGCTCGAAGGTGGTGCCGGATCCGTTTCGGAACGCAAGGTCCGCGTTGAGTTGCCGGCTTAGCATCCGGATGAGCCGCAACCCCAGGGACCCGGCCGCTTGCCAATCGAGTTCCGGTGGAAGTCCGCGGCCGTCGTCGTGGAACACGAGTCTCACTTCGTCGGCCTCGACGCATCTCAATTGGATCATGATGCAGCCCGACTCCCGTCCGACGAACGCGTGTTTGAGGCTGTTGGTCGCCAGCTCGTTGAGGATAAGGCCGCAGGGAATCGCCATGTCCACCGGGAGGAGTACGGGATCGAGTTCCATGCGCAATCGCACTTTGGAAGAGATCGCTCCATGGGCAAGAAACAGCTCGTCCATGACGTTGCGGATGTACGCGCCGAGCTCGGCGTGGGCCAGATCGGGCGATTGGTACAATTTTTCGTGGACCAGCGCCATGGACCGCACCCGGTCACGCGCATCCTTGAAGAGGGAGCGGACAGCCGGATCGGTCAGCCGGTCGGCCTGCAGATCGATGAGACTCGAGATCACCTGCAGGTTGTTCTTGACCCGATGATGGATTTCCTTGAGGAGGATCTCCTTCTCGTGCAATGAGGCCTTCAATTGCTTCAACCGTTCCTCGATCTCCGCCTCCATGGCGCGGTTCATCGTCGCCAGCGCGCGGGTCTTTCGGAACAGGTCCACGAAGACGCCGACCTTCGATTTGAGAATGAGGGGGTTGACCGGCTTGCTCAGATAGTCCACCGCTCCGGCGCCGTAGCCTTGCAGGATGTCCGCGTCCTCGCGGTAATAGGCGGTCAGAAAGAGGATGGGAACGTGTTGGGTCCGCTTCCGCTGCTTGATCAGCTGGGCCAGTTCGTAGCCGCTCACCTCCGGCATCCGCACGTCGAGCACGATGACGGCGAATTCCTCGGCGATGAGGGCCAACAACGCCTCGTCCGCCGTCCTGGCGCGAACCAGCTGATGGTCCGGCGACTCGAGAATGCTCTCGAGCACGTCCAGGTTCCTGGTATCGTCGTCCACCAACAATATGCTTACAGGCTCATTCATCGTTCAGTCCTGAGTGCTGAGTCCTGAGATCTGTTCCGAAACTCAGCACCCAACACTGTGAACCCAGCACGTCCTAGCGGTACAGCCACACCCTGAGCATCGAGAGCAGCTGCTCCGTATTGACCGGTTTCGCCACATAGTCCGACGCGCCGGCTTCCAGACACTTTTCCCGATCACCCTTCATGGCCTTCGCGGTCAAAGCCAGGATCGGTAACGACAGGAATTGAGGGTCCTTGCGGATTTCCCGGATCGTCGTGTAGCCGTCCATGTCGGGCATCATGATGTCCATCAAGACGACGCTCAGATCCGAGGCGTTGCGGATGATCTCGATCGCGTGACGCCCGTTCGTGGCGCTGACGACGTCCATCTCCTGGTTTTCCAGCACGGTGGTCAGGGCAAAAATATTGCGGGCGTCGTCGTCGACCACCAGCACCTTGTGGCCGCGCAGGACGGCGTTGGACTCGTGCAATCGCGCCAGCAACTGCTGTTTCGATGCCGGCAGGTCCGCGACCACCCGATGCAGGAACAGCGCGGTTTCATCGAACAGGCGCTCAGGCGACCGCACGTCTTTCATCACGATGCTCTTGGCCACGGCCTTAAGCCGGCGTTCTTCTTCGGCGCTCAAGTCCTTTCCCGTGAAGACCACGATCGGCACGGTGCCCAACGCCGGATCGGTCTTGATCTGATCGAGGAGATCGAAGCCGTTCATGTCGGGAAGGCGGAGATCGAGCACGCAGCAGTCGAAGGGCTGGGTCCGCAGGGCCTCAAGCGCGTCGGTGCCGGTGCCTGCGTCGACGATCTCGATGTCGTCGTGCAGCAGCAGCTCGCGGATGCTGCGGCTTTCCAACTCGTCGTCTTCGACCACCAGCAGCCGCTTGAGGTGAGGGGTGATGAAATTACGGATGCGGTCGAAGCACGATTCCAGTCCCTCGGTCGTGACCGGTTTGACCATGTAGGAGAAGGCTCCATGGGCGAGGCCGTGTTGCCGCTCCTCTTCAAGTGAAATAATCTGCACCGGGATGTGTCGAGTCTTGGGATCCATCTTGAGATTGTTCAGGACCGTCCAGCCGAGCATGTCCGGGAGAAAGATGTCGAGCGTGATGGCGGCGGGCCGATACGCGGCGGCCAGGTCCAATGCCTGTCCGCCCTTCGTGGCGACGATCCCCTTGAACCCTTTGTCCCGCGCGAGACCGAGGAGCACTCGCGCATAGTGCGGATCGTCCTCGACGATGAGCAGGACCAGGTCTCCGTACTGCACCGACTCGCGGTCGTCAGGAATCTTGTCGTCCGCCGACACGGGCAGAATCGGCAGTGCGGGGGTCGGGTGGCCGAGGGCGGCCGCCGCGCCGGCGGGACGGATCTCCGCCGAGGACGGCCCGGTGTACACCAGCGGCAGATAGAGGGTGAAGGTGCTGCCTTGCCGAGGCTCGCTGAACAACCGAATTTCGCCGCCGAGCAGCGTCGCCAGCTCACGGCTGATGGCGAGTCCCAATCCCGTCCCTCCGTACTTGCGGCTGGTCCCCGCATCGGCCTGCTGGAACGCCTCGAAGATGAGCTTCTGCTTTTCGGGCGCGATGCCGATGCCGGTGTCGGCGATGGATAGAGCCACGACCGTGTGAGCCCGGCTCAGCACGGGGTGTTCCGCCGTCCATCCTTCAGACGCCAACCGAACATGCATCGCTACCTGTCCGTGCGACGTGAACTTGAAGGCATTGGACAGGAGGTTCTTGAGGATCTGCTGCAGCCGCTTGGGATCGGTCGTGAAGGCGCGCGGCAGGCCCGCGTCGAACTCCAGGTGGAAGGGGAGATTCGTGGACTCCGCGATGTGGCGGAAATTGCGTTCGACGCTGTCTCGAAGGGATTGGAACGTCATTTCTTCCGCTTCGACCGTGACCGTGCCGGATTCGATCTTCGAGAGGTCCAGAATGTCGTTGATCAGATTGAGCAGATCCGAACCGGCGCTGTGGATGTTTCTCGCGAACTCCACCTGCTTGGCGGTCAGATTCCCGCTCGTGTTGTCGCCGAGCTGCTGGCCCAGGATGAGGATGCTGTTGAGCGGCGTGCGCAGTTCATGCGACATGTTGGCCAGGAATTCGGACTTGTACTTCGACGTGAGCGCCAGCTCCGCCGCCTTTTCCTCCAAGGCGCGCCGTGCCAACTCGACTTCCTTGTTCTTCCGCTCGACTTCCGTATTGCGCTCGGCCAGCTGTTTCGCCTTGCGCTCGAGTTCCTCGTTGGTCTGCGTGAGCTCCTTCTGCTGCGACTGCAGCTCGGTCGTGAGCTGTTGCGACTGCTGCAGGAGGTTTTCCGTCCGCATCGTGGCCTCGATGGTGTTGAGGACGACGCCGATGCCCTGCGTGAGCTGTTCCAGGAAGGTCAAATGGGAGACGGTGAAGGGGCGCAACGAGGCCAGTTCGATAACGGCTTTCGTCTGCCCTTCGAAGAGGACCGGCAGGACCACGATATTGGCCGGCATCGACTCTCCGAGGCTGGATTGGATGACCGTATAGGACGGGGGCACGTCGGTGAGGAGGATCCGTTGTTGTTCCAGGGCGCACTGGCCGACGAGGCCTTCGCCCACGGAGAACCGCTCCGCCTGTCCCCGCTGCCGCGCGTAGGAGGCCAGGAGCCGCAGGGACGGATGCTGGCCCTCTCCAGCATCCATCTGATAGATGGTGCCTTCCTGCGCTTCGACCAGCGGAGCCAGTTCGGACAGGAGCATCTGGCCGACGGTGAAGAGGTCGCGTTGGCCCTGCAGCATGCGCGTGAATTTCGCCACGTTCGTCTTCAGCCAGTCCTGCTCCTTGTTGCGCTCCGTGGTTTCGCGCAGATTGTTGATCATCGTGTTGATATTGTCTTTGAGTTCGGCCACCTCGCCGCGCGTTTCCACTTGAATGGACCGGGTCAAGTCGCCCTTGGTCACGGCCGTGGCGACCTCGGCGATCGCTCTGACTTGAGTCGTCAGGTTGGCCGCCAACAGATTGACGTTTCCGGTCAGGTCCTTCCAGGTGCCGGCCGTGCCCGGCACGTTGGCTTGCCCGCCGAGCCGTCCTTCCACGCCGACCTCCCGAGCGACGTTGGTGACCTGGTCGGCAAACGTGGCGAGCGTGTCGGTCATGTTGTTGATCGTTTCGCCCAGCGCGGCGACTTCCCCCTTGGCTTCCACCATGAGCCGCTGCCTCAGATTGCCGTTCGCCACCGATGTGACGACCTTGACGATCCCGCGGACCTGATCGGTCAGATTGGTCGCCATGACGTTGACCGAGTCCGTCAAGTCCTTCCAGGTGCCGGCCACGCCCTGCACCACCGCCTGCCCTCCCAGCTTGCCTTCGGTGCCGACCTCGCGCGCGACCCTCGTGACTTCCGCCGCAAAGGCATTGAGCTGGTCCACCATCGTGTTGATCGTATTCTTGAGCTCCAAAATTTCGCCCTTCACGTCCACGGTGATCTTGCGGGACAGGTCGCCGCGGGCGACCGCCGTCGTCACCTCGGCGATGTTGCGCACCTGCCCGGTCAGGTTCGCACCCATGGCATTCACCGAGTCGGTGAGGTCCTTCCAGGTGCCGGCGACGCCCGGCACCACCGCCTGGACCCCCAACCGACCTTCGGTGCCGACCTCGCGGGCCACGCGGGTGACCTCGGAGGCGAAGGAGCGGAGCTGCTCGACCATGGTGTTGATCGCTTCCTTGAGCTGGAGAATCTCGCCGCGGACGTCCACGGTGATCTTGCGCGACAAGTCGCCGTTGGCGACGGCGATGGTGACTTCGGCGATGTTCCGGACCTGGGCCGTCAGGTTGGAGGCCATGGAATTCACGTTGTCGGTGAGGTCCTTCCAGGTGCCGGCGACGCCGGGGACCAGAGCCTGGCCGCCGAGCTTGCCTTCGGTGCCGACTTCACGGGCCACGCGGGTGACCTCGGAGGCGAAGGAGCGGAGCTGCTCCACCATCGTGTTGGCCGCTTCCTTGAGCTGGAGAATCTCGCCGCGGACGTCCACGGTGATCTTCTTCGAGAGATCCCCGTTGGCCACCGCGATCGTGACTTCGGCGATGTTGCGGACCTGGTCGGTCAAGTTCCCGGCCATTTGGTTGACCGAATCGGTCAATTCTTTCCAGACGCCGCTGACGCCCTTGACTTGGGCTTGGCCGCCGAGTTTGCCTTCGGTGCCGACCTCACGGGCCACGCGGGTGACCTCGGAAGCAAAGGAGCGGAGCTGCTCCACCATGCTGTTGGCCGCTTCCTTGAGTTGGAGAATCTCGCCGCGGACGTCCACGATGATCTTCTTCGAAAGATCCCCGTTGGCCACCGCCACCGTGACTTCGGCGATGTTGCGGACCTGGGCGGTCAGATTCCCCGCCATTTCGTTCACGCTCTCGGTCAATTCTTTCCAGACGCCGCTGACGCCTTTGACCTGGGCTTGGCCGCCGAGCTTGCCTTCGGTGCCGACCTCACGGGCCACGCGGGTCACCTCGGAGGCGAAGGACCGGAGCTGCTCCACCATGACGTTGATCGTCTCTTTCAACTGAAGGATCTCGCCGCTGACGTCCACGGTGATCTTGCGGGACAAATCGCCGCGCGCGACGGACGTGGCCACTTCGGCGATATTCCGGACTTGGGCCGTCAGATTGTTGGCCATCGAATTGACGTTGTCGGTGAGGTCCTTCCAGGTACCGGCGACGCCGGGGACGACCGCCTGCACACCGAGCTTGCCTTCGGTGCCGACCTCACGGGCCACGCGGGTGACCTCCGCCGCGAAGCCGTTCAGCTGGTCCACCATCGTGTTGATCGTATTCTTGAGCTCCAAAATCTCGCCCTTCACGTCCACGGTAATCTTGCGTGATAAATCGCCCCGAGCGACTGCGGTCGCGACCTCGGCGATGTTGCGGACCTGGGCGGTGAGGTTCAGGCCCATGGCGTTGACCGAATCGGTGAGGTCTTTCCAGGTTCCGCCGACGCCCGGCACGGCGGCCTGCACACCGAGCTTGCCCTCGGTGCCGACGTCGCGGGCCACGCGGGTGACCTCCGCCGCGAAGCCGTTCAGCTGGTCCACCATCGTGTTGATCGTATTCTTGAGCTCCAAAATCTCGCCCTTCACGTCCACGGTGATCTTGCGGGATAGGTCGCCGCGCGCGACCGCCGTCGTCACCTCGGCGATGTTCCGGACTTGAGCGGTCAGGTTGTTGGCCATGGCGTTGACCGAATCGGTGAGGTCTTTCCAGGTACCGCCGACCCCCGGCACGGCGGCGTTGACGCCGAGCTTGCCTTCGGTGCCGACTTCACGGGCCACGCGGGTGACCTCGGAGGCGAAGGAGCGGAGCTGCTCGACCATGGTGTTGATCGTCTCCTTGAGCTGGAGAATCTCGCCGCGGACGTCCACGGTGATCTTGCGCGACAAGTCGCCGCGGGCGACGGCGACGGTGACTTCGACGATGTTCCGGACCTGGGCCGTCAGGTTGGAGGCCATGGAATTCACGTTGTCGGTGAGATCCTTCCAGGTGCCGGCGACGCCGGGGACGATCGCCTGGCCGCCGAGTTTGCCTTCGGTGCCGACTTCACGGGCCACGCGGGTGACCTCGGAGGCGAAGGAGCGGAGCTGCTCCACCATCGTGTTGATGGCTTCCTTGAGCTGGAGAATCTCGCCGCGGACGTCCACGGTGATCTTCTTCGAGAGATCCCCGTTGGCCACCGCGATCGTGACTTCGGCGATGTTCCGGACCTGGGCCGTCAAGTTCCCGGCCATTTGGTTGACCGAATCGGTCAATTCTTTCCAGACGCCGCTGACGCCCTTGACTTGGGCTTGGCCGCCGAGTTTGCCTTCGGTGCCGACCTCGCGCGCGACGCGGGTCACCTCGGAGGTGAACACGGAGAGCTGTTCGATCATTTTATTCAGCAGTTTGGCGCTCCGCAGAAATTCGCCTTCCAGCGGGCGACCGTCCTTCTCCAGCGCCATGGCTTGGCTGAGGTCGCCCTTGGCGACCGCGCCGACCGCACGGGTGACTTCCGTGGTCGGAGAGACGAGGTCGTCGATCAATTGGTTCAGGGAGTCGATTTCGTTCGCCCACCCGCCGGTGACCCCCGGCACGGACAGGCGTTGCCTGAGCCGTCCTTCTTTCCCGACGACGCGACAGACCCGCACGGTCTCGCTGGCCCTTCGTTCGCTGACGTCGAGGACCTCGTTCATCGTGTCCGCCATCTTTCCCAGCACGCCGGTCCACGTGGCCGGCAGCCGGACGGAAAAGTCGCCGTTGCGGTAGGCCGTCATGACGCTCAAGATCTCTCCGAGCTGCTGGTTGACGTTCTGGCGGGTGTAGCCGTTCTCAGCGGAGGCCTTCGAAGTCTTCACGTCCACGGCAGAGTCCTTCATCCCGGTCTCCTTGAAAAAGGACGATGAGGTGGAAAAGCGGCGCAGGATTGACCGCAATGAACATACCTCCGCAAGGGGAAATGCCAACTGGGGGAACCCCTAGAGACGATGGAAATGCAGTGATGGAACGGGCGGTAGATTTGGTAGATAAGGTCGGTGATCAGCCTTGGCTCATGTGACCGGCGGCGCCGGTCGCCTGGTGGACCTGAATGGCACCGTACAGTTCCTCGACCGCGGCTTCCTTGGTCAACAACGCGGCTGCGCCCGCCTGCTTCATGGCCTGATCGTTCTCAATGCCGGCATTGACCGACAGGCCGATGACGATCGTGTTCGGATGGGACGCCCTGATCCGTCTCGTGGCGTCGATGCCGTTCATCCCGGGCATGTTGACGTCCATGACGACAACGGACGGTTGCAGCCGATCCACGCAGGCAAGAGCTTCGAATCCGTCCCGAGCCTCGCCCACGATCTCGACGTCCGCATAGGTTTCCAGGACGCTGCGCAACCCCTGGCGTACCATTGCGTGATCGTCCACGAGGAGCACGCGGTGCGTTGCTGTCTGAAGCGGAACAAGGTTGGCAAAGCGGTCGTCCCGGAGCAGGTCATCCGATTGCGTCGCCACACGAGACATGGGCAAGCCGGTTGGTCCGGCTCCGGTGCCTCGCTCGGCCCCCATGCCCGCCGGCTCAGCATTATTCGGCAACGGCAGGACCAGGCGAGCCCTCGTGCCCTTGCCGGGCTGCGAAATCAGGTCGAGCCTACCCCCCAGCGCCGTCATCCGTTCCCGGATGCTGTACAGGCCGAACTTTGACGAAAGCGCCGTCGGCACTTCGGCTGCAAAGGCCGCGTTGGGGTCGAACCCCTTCCCCTGGTCTCCAACTTCGACCAGCAAGGTTCCCTCCTGTCGCACGATCGACAGGAACGCCTGGCCTGACTGACCGTGTTTTGCGGCGTTGATCAGCAATTCCCGCACCGATTGAAAGAGAAGGACCGCTTGATCTTCAGCGAGGGCTACCTCGCCGACCCCTTCCGCCTTCACGTCCACGTTCAAATTGTGCCGGTTCATTCTGTCGGCCAGCCATTTGAGCGCCGGAACCAAACCGAACTCGTGAAGGACCGTGGGGGCGAGATCGGCGACCAAGGTTCTCGTATAGGTCAGTGATTCGCTCAGCGCGTCCTGTGTCTGTTGGACCAGTTCCGCACCCTTGTCGTCCAGCCTCGCCGTCCGCTTCAATTGCCCCAGATTCAACCGGCACAGCACCAGCATTTGGGCGAGGTGGTCGTGCAGTTCCATGGCCATCCGCTTCCGTTCCCGTTGTTCGGCGAAGTTCAGCTCTGTCGCCATGGCCCGCAACCGCTTTTGCGACTGCAGCAGTTTGTTGGTGCGATCCGCGACCATCTGCTCCAACCGAGCGGCAAACAAACGGAGCCGGTCTTCGCTCTCCCGCAACCGAGTTTCGGCCCTGCGCCGGTCGATGCCGGTGGCCAATGTTCCGCCGATCGCCTGAGCCAACGCGATCTGGTTTGCGTCCATGGTCCGAGGTCGATCGAAATACACCATGAACTTGCCGAGAAGCTTCCCGCCGTACATCAGGGGGATGAAACTCAGAGCCCGGATTCCTTCCCGGTCGATCACCGCCTTCAGCGCGGGGTCGAGGGACGTATCGGCAATATCTCCGATGATGATCGGCCGGGGATCCGGTTCATCCGCGCTCCAAGGAGAGTGCCCTTCCACGGCGCGCCGGTACTGTTCCGACAGGCCCCTCCAGGCCTTGAACCGGATGACGCCGTCGCCCTCGAAGAGGAGGATGGACGCTCGATCGGCGCCGAGGGTCTGGATGATCGAGTCGAGCGCCCGCTCGTACAGCTGGGGCAGCGCGTCGGCATGGTTGACCGCTTCGGCCAATTCAAAGAGCAGGCGCTGCTGACTGCTGCGTACGAGCAACTCCTCCTGGGCCTGCTTGCGCTCCGTGATGTCGGTCGCGACGCCGATGATCTGCTTCACTCGGCCGTCCACATCACGTTCGAATGCCGTCGCTCTCGACAGCAGCCAGCGATACGAACCGTCCGCATGCCGGATGCGGTGCTCGTGCTCCAAGGCCTCTCCTTCCGCGGTCCCGTCGAATCGTGCGAACCACTCAAGCGTCCCCTGCAGGTCGTCCGGATGGACGCTCTGATCGATCAATTCGCCGGGTACCGCTTGAATCAGCGCCGAGCTGTAGCCGAGCACGGAGTCGATGCGTTTGTTCGAGTAGATGTTGCGGCCTTCGCGGATGTCGTAGACGAACAGGATGTCCGGCGTGGCAGCGGCCATGCGCTCCAGGAAGAGCTTGCTGCGGGCGAGCTCTCCCTGCATGTCTCGACGCACGCGCGCCAATTCATAATGGCTTTCCACCCGGGCCAGAAGTTCCCGCGCGCTGAACGGCTTGATGAGATAGTCATCCGCGCCGTGTGCCAATCCTTCGATGCGGGATACTTCACCCGCCCTCGCGGACAGCAGAATGATCGGAATGGCTCTGGTGGAAGGATCATTGCGCAGCGCGCGTACCAATCCGAACCCGTCGAGCGTGGGCATCATGACGTCGCTCAGAATCACGTCGGGCGGGCGGGCCTGCGCCGCGGCCAACGCAGCGGCTCCGTCGGTCACGGCCTCCACGTCGAATCGTCGATCCAGTAACCGGGTGAGGTAGGCCCGCATATCGGCGTTGTCGTCGGCCAACAGCACGCGGGGCCGCGACTGCTCGGGTGCTCCGTCACGAAGACGGATCGAAGGTTCCGGATTCCCCTCCGCCTCGGGTTCCGATGCCCGCCGCTCGATGCCGGTCTCGGCAGGAAGCCAGCGCAACGCCTCCTCCAGATAGAGATCGGCCCTTGCACCGGTCGACTCAGGATGGCCGGCCGGTCTCACGTGGTCCGCCGGCAAATGGGCGGTGCCGAAGGGGACTCTGACCGTAAAGACGGATCCTTCGTCGACAATGCTGGTGACGGTCAGTGAGCCGCCGTGCTGCTGCACGAGCTGTTTGACCAGCGCGAGGCCGATGCCGCTGCCCTCGATCGTTCGTCCTCCCCCGCCCTGCACGCGATGAAACCGTTCGAAGATTTTCGGCAGCTCTTCGTCGGGGATCCCGACGCCCGTGTCGCGGACGTCCAGGACTGCAGCCGGTCCGTCCTCCTGCAAGACGACGGCGATGCTCCCCTGCAGCGTGAATTTGAAGGCGTTGGACAACAGATTCAGCACGATCTTCTCCCACATCTCCCGGTCGACATAGACCGGCTTGGACAAAGTCCGGCACTCCACCGTCAACCTGAGTTGCGCCCGTTCGACGGCGGACCGAAATACGGCGGTGAGCTGGGCGGTCAATGCCGCCAGATCGGTCGGCTCGTAGTGGGCCTGGGCCCGGCCCGCTTCAACCCTGGAAAAATCGAGCAGGGCATTGACCAGTTTGAGAAGACGCCGGCTGTTACGGTAGGCGAGGCCGAGCCGATCACGATGGACGGGAGCCAGGGGAGCGAGCCGGTCGTCCAGGCTGTCCCGCAAGGGCTCAAGCATCAGCGTCAGCGGCGTGCGGAACTCGTGACTCACATTGGAAAAGAACGCCGTCTTGGCCCGATCCAGTTCGGCCAATGATTCCGCGCGCCTGGTTTCTTCTTCCAGCGCCCGGGCGCTGGCGATCGCACTGCCGATCTGGCCGGCGATCAGAACCAGGAAACCGCGGTAGCCGGCGTCCAGCACACGTTGGGGATTGAGACCTGCGATGAGGAATCCGGCCGCCTGAGTCAGCCCCGGTGTGGCGATCGGTAAAATCAGCGCCGTTTGGGGGGATTCGGGACGGAATTTCTGCAAGCACGATCCGAAACGCTCCGTCAGGTTCGAGACGAGTTCGCCGCCTCCGGTCTCGAATACCGTGCGTAGAGGCCAGGTCGTCGACTCCGCCGCATCGCCCATGTCGATCCGTTCCGGGGTAGCCGATGTGCCGGCAGCCAGGCCCGTCGTGGCGATCAACCGGGCACACCGTCCGCCACCGTCGAGCAGATACAGCAAGGTAAAAGGGAGATCGGCGCGATTGGCGCCCAGGCTGCTTGTGGCCGCGATGCAGGCTCCGTCATCCGACTTGACGTCGACGAGCGCCCGGCCGAGGTCGCGCAGGGTGCGCAGCCGCCGCTCGCCCACCACCCGTTCGGTGGTTTCGGTGACGGCGCAGAAAACGCCGCCGATCGATCCGGCGTCGTCGCGAATGGGACTGAATGAAAACGTGAAATAACATTCCTCGCGCGGCAGGCTGCGTTTCAGCACGAGGAGGAGGTCTTCCGACCAGGTGGCGTCTCCGGTCGCGAACACGCTGTCCGACATGGGGCCGATGATGTGCCAGATTTCCTTCCAGTATTCCTGCAGCGGTTGGCCCAGCGCACTGGGATGCTTCGGGGAGCCGTAGATCGGAATGTACGCATCGTTATAAAAGGTTGTGCAGGCGGATCGGCCCCACCACATGCTGATCGGATAGCGGGAGCCGAGGCAGATACTCACGGCGGTCTTGAGGCTTTGGGGCCAGTCGACCGCCGGTCCCACCGGGGTGGTGGACCAGTCGAAGGCGCGGACGCGCCGGCCCATTTCGCCGCCGCCGTCGAGAAAGTCCAAAGGGCTCATTTTCTGCCGACCGGGTTCGCTCAGGAATGGACTATCGGTTGTCTTCGTCTTCGCATGAAACCGGGCGGGCTGGCCTCGGGTGGTTCCGGCCCGCCCTGCGGAGGTTTGGACCGCCGTAGAAGCCTCAAGACAGGCGTTCCGGCTGGACCAGGCCCTCCGGGCGGTCGGTACGTCCCGCGGCGAGGATGACCTCGTGCAGATCCTCGGCCGCTGCGTCCTTGGATATAAACGTCGTCGCTCCGGCCGCCGTGATCGCGTCCCGGGTGTGCGGCTGATTATCGATGGAGAGGGCGACGACCGGAGTCTCCGGCCAATCCCGCTTGATCCGTTTGGTCGCTTCGATGCCGTTCATCCAGGGCATGTTGATGTCCATCAGCACGAGATCCGGAGCCAGCTCAGCCACCTTTTCCACCGCCTCGCGGCCGTCTCCCGCCTCGCCGACGACCGCGAGGTCGGGAAAGCCTTCCAGAATAACCTTGAGGCCCCGCCGCACCATGACGTGATCGTCGACCAACAGCACGCGGATGCGATGGGCATGACCCTCCGGTGATTGATCAGACACAAGAGAGAGAGTCTCCGAGGACTGCAACCCGGTGTCCGTCTGTTTGGGCTCGAGGCTCGTCGGCAACGGCAGGCTGAGCGTGGCGGTGGTTCCCACGCCCGGCGAGCTTGTGACATTGAACCATCCGCCCATCGCCTGCATGCGCTCCCGGACGCTGAACAACCCGAAGTGCGAGCCGGCCGGTTTGGATTCCGGCGCGGCCGGGTTGAATCCCCGTCCCCCGTCCTGCACCTCAATGCGAAGACGGCCTGATTCCTCGACTTCGAGATTCACCGTGGCGCAGTCGGTGCCCGCATGTTTCGCGACGTTGAGCAGCAGCTCGCGTACGGACTGGAAGAGCAGGACCGACTGATCGTCGGGTAACGAGACCTTGTCCGTCCCCAGCTGCACGTTGACCTTCAACCCGTGCAGCGGCATCTCGCTCGCGAGCCACGAGAGCGCCGCCGGGAGGCCAAGCTCGTCGAGCACGGGCGGGCTCAGTTTTGCCATCAGGGACCTGGTGTAATCGGCGGCCTTCTTGAAGAGGTCGTCGATTTCGGTCACGAGCGGGTCAATCTGCTGATCCCCGGCGACCAGTTTCGAGCGGAGCTGCGCGATCTTCATCCGCCCCAGCGCAAGCATCTGGGCGAGATAGTCGTGCAACTCCGCGGCCAGGCGCTTGCGCTCGCGCTGCTCGGCCAGGGTCAACTCGGAAGCCAGCGCCTGGAGCCGGTTGTGCGAAGCGACGATGTCGCGCGTCCGCTCTTCGACCCGTTGCTCCAATTCGCCGTTCAGCCGCAGCAACGCTTCTTCCGCGCGCTTGCGCTGTTCGAGCTCGAGTTCGAGGGAATGGTTGGCCACGCGCAATTCGGCCGTGCGCGCGGCGATCCGAAGGGCCAACTCCTCGTTGAGGGTCACGATGGACTGCCGGGCGGCCGCGTGCTCCTCGCGAAGCCGGCGTTGCTCGAGCGCGTGGCGCACCGACTCGCCCAAACGGCCCAACCGGTCCTTCAGTAGATAATCGGCGGCGCCCGCCCGCATCAGGGCCACCGCGTCCTCGTCGCCGATGGCGTGCGAGACGATGATGAAAGGAATCCCACCGCCGTGCTCCTGCGTCAACCGCAAGGCTTCCGCCGAGCTGAATTGCGGCAGGTTGTGATCGTAAATGATGAGATCCGGCCGGTGCTCGACGAGGCTCTGCATGAAGGCTTCGCGGTCTGCCACCGGCAGACAATGGAGTTCGTAGCCGCTCTTCTTGAGTTCCCGCACGACCAACTCGACGTCGGCCGCGTCATCCTCGACGATCAGCAAATTGAACGGTGCCATGGCCCGCGCTCCTCTCGCCTGAGGTTAGTACGATTGGTGCTGCTCCGAGAGTTCGGCCGGGACCTGATTCAAGAGGATCCAATACATGCCCAATTGCCGGACCGCCTCGCTGAATTGAGGGAAGTCGACCGGCTTGACCACGTAGCTGTTGACTCCAAGATTGTAACTGCGGATCAGGTCCTGTTCCTCCCGCGAGGAGGTGAGGACCACAACGGGAATGTTCTTCGTGCGGGGATCGCCTTTGCACCGTTGAAGAATCTCGAGGCCGTCCACCTTGGGCAGTTTGAGGTCGAGGAGGATCAACCGCGTTCGATTGCAAGTGCTGCGTTCGCTGTAGCGGCCCGTGCTGAACAAGCATTCCAGCGCTTCTTCGCCGTCCCGGACCACGTGGATCTTGTTCGTGAGATTGTTTTTGCGAAATGCCCGCAAGGTGATCTCCACGTCTTCGGGATTGTCTTCAATCAGCAGAATCTCGAGATCGTTCATGGTCTCAGCGCCTTTCGCAGAGAGAAATAGAATGTCGCGCCGCCGTCCACTTTGCCCTCTGCCCAGACGCGACCTCGGTGCCGATGGACGATCCGGTGGACGATGGCCAGGCCGACGCCCGTGCCCTCGAAATCTTCCTTCAGATGCAGGCGCTGAAAGACCCCGAAGAGTTTGTGCACGTACTTCATATCGAACCCGACCCCGTTATCCTTCACATAGTACACAACGGCCTCGGCCTGCTGGTCGTCCGGAAGCCAGCCAACCGTCACGAGGGCGGTCTCCCGGGTCTTCGTGTACTTGAACGCGTTCGACAACAGATTGGTCCAGACCAGCTTGAGCAGCCGCCAGTCTCCATGGCACGGCGGCAGATCCGGGATGATCAGCTCGACGGCCCTGCCTTGGTGGAGCAGGTGCTGCTCCTCCGCCACGGCGCGCGCCAGGTCGGTCATGGCGACCGACCGGAAATCAATCCCAAGTCGGCCCAGACGAGAGAACTCCAGGAGATCATCGATCAATTCACCGGCTCGCCCGGCGGCCTGCCGGACGATCCTGAGGCAGCGCTGCGCTTCCGCGCTTAGTTGCGAACTGTGATCCTCCTCCAGAATGCGGATGAAGGCGTCGATGGTGCGAAGCGGCGCCCGCAGATCGTGCGAGACGGAATAGGAAAAGCTCTCCAGTTCCTTATTGGCCTCGGCCAGCGCCGCTTTCTGCTTCACGAGCGCTTCGTTGGAGACGGTCAGGGCCAGGTCCCGTTCCCGCAACGCCTCCTCGGCGCGCGTTTTCTCGGTGATGTCCCGCGCGATCGAAGAGGCGCTCACCACGTTGCCATGGGCGTCGAGAATGGGGGACACGGCCAGGGAGATCGCCATCGCGGTCCCGTCCTTGTGGACCCGAATCGTGTCGTAATGGCCGGCCGGCGCCCCGCGGGCGAGCTGCCTAAGAATCGACGACTCTTCGTCATGACGGTCGAGAGGAATGAGCCGATAGATCGACTGGCCGAGCATTTCGCCCTCGGTGTAGCCGAACAGCCGCTCGGCGCCGCCGTTCCAGCTGGTCACGATACCGCGCAGATCTTTACTGATGATGGCGTCGTCGGAGGACTTGACGATGGCGGCCAACTGACCGAGTGCATGTTCGGCACGCTTGCTTTCGGTGATGTCCACCAGCATGTTCACGCCGCCCATGACCTTGCCGGCGTCGTCCCAGATCGGTTCCGGATGCGGCAGGACATGCCGTTTCGTGCCGTCCGGCCGTTCGATGACGATCTCTCGCCCGCGTATCGGGCGGCCTTCGCGCAAGGTGACCGCCATGGGACATTCGTCCAAGGGAAGCGGCCGGCCGTCCGTCGCATAGATCTTCCACGATCCGCACCAGAGGTCTTTGCCCATCTCCGGTTCCCGCCCCCACAACGCGACGGCCGCCTGGTTGTAGAGGGTGATGCGGCCTCGTTCGTCGCAGGTATAGACGGCCGCCGGCAGGGCCTGAATGAGGTCACGGTAGCGCCCCTCGCTGTGGCGCAAGGCCTGTTCCTGCCAGAGCCGTTGGGTCACGTCGCGCAGGATGATCGTGTAGAACTTGCCGGTCGCGGTCTGCAGCTGCGAGAAAGAGGCCTCGAGCGGGAACTCCTCGCCATCGACGCGTCGCCCGTAAACGGTACCATGGACCCCCTTGCGCCGTTCCGGGGTCGCCGTACTCTTGGTGAACGTTTTCAACTCCTTGGCGTGAAGCGCCTGAAAGCTTTGGGGCAAAAAGCGGTCGATCGATTGTCCGAGCGCGACGTCGGTCGAACAGGCGAACATCGTCTCGGCCGCGTTGTTAAAGTCCGTGATCCGCTGCTGCTCGTCGATCGTGATGATCGCATCCATGGCCGACGTAATGATACCGCTCAGCCGCTGCTCATTGTCCCGCAGGGCGTCTTGGGCCTGCTTGAGATCGGTGATGTCGACGCTGGATCCGACGTAACCCAGAAATGCTCCGTTCTCATCGAACCATGGGATTCCTCTGTCGAGGATCCAGCGGTAGGCACCGTCGAATCGGCGCAGACGGAACTCCGCTTCGAAGGGCTCCCGCTTGTCGAACGACTCGGTCTGTAGACTGAGACACTGGCTCTGATCGTCCGGATGCACTCCGCTGTTCCAGCCTATGCCGGTTTCCTGCTCCAACGTGCGGCCGGTGAAATCCAGCCAACCCTTATTGAAGTAGGTGCGCTGCCTGTCAAAGCCAGAAATCCAAATCAGCACCGGGGAGGCATCCGCCATCAGGCGGAAACGGGCGTCGCTCTCGCGCCGGGCCTCCTCGCTCTCCTTCCGTTCGGTGATGTCGACGTTGACCCCGGTCAGGCGCAGCGGATTACCGGCGGGATCTCGGAACATCTGCCAACGCCCGATCAGTGAGCGAACGGTTCCGTCCGGTCGAACAATACGAAATTCCTCCTCGGTCGGATCGGTGGTCGTCAGCGACCGCTCGATGGCACCTAAGATCTGATCTTTGTCCGCCGGATGGAGAAAGGCTTCCCACGCCGGCTGTGTCTTCGCAAACTCACCCGTTTGCAGCCCGTATATCGCTTCCAGCTCAGGAGTCCAGGTGTTGAGGCCGGTTCGAATATTCCATTCAAACGAGCCGACACGTCCCGCGTGCTGAGCCACCCTCAAGCGCTCGTCGCTTTCCTGCAGCGCCGCCTGCGCACGTCGGCGTTCCTGGATTTCCTCTTCCAGCGCCTGCTCTCTGTGCAGCACCAACTCTTCATGAGCCGCGGCTCGGCGCCGAGTCCGACGCACGGCTTCGCCGATGCCGATAATGACGACGATGCTCGACAGGTAGGCGGCGATTCCCCAATGATCTTGAAGCTGATCGCTGAATCTATATCGCGGCTCGATAAACAGCCAGTTGGTGGCGACGTAACAGAGCGCCGCGGTCAACACCGCCGGTCCCCATCCGGCGTACCAGACGGACAGGGCAACGAATCCAAACGAGGTCGAAAGCGGAAGATTGTCGCCCAGCGCCGGATCGAGTCCCCACCGCAGGGCCATCGCGCTCGCTGCGCACAGAACGGCGGCGCCGTATCGGTGAGGAACAGATTTCTCCACGACCGCCGCCGGAGCGTCGTCGGATTGTGACATCTCTCATCCTCATCCAAAGTGATTGGAATAGCGGGTAAAGTATAGGCTGACGAATAGAGTAGATGCCCTAGGCAAGCCCCTAGTTCTCCTCTCATTCCCAACCGGTAACGATACACTCAACCCTCAAAACTATGGACCATCGTTGCCGGCCTAAGCTTCCCATGGGGCAGCAGCCATTCCTGAAAGAGTCATACAGAGTGATTTGAGCTGCTATCTTTGGAGGTCGGTGCCACCACATCATGTCGTTGTGGCTCCGACAGAGGCAGGAATGCGGTCGCCGAAATGTCGATTAGTTTGTACGAGAAAGGAACGTCTTTAGATCGGAAAGTCTGTGCGCCCAAAAGAAAACCACAGGCGTATCCTGTGCCTGAAGCAAATACACAGGCTTAAAGACTCCCTGAATGACTGCGGCGGGAACCACATTCTGTTCACCGAATCGTCTGACCCAGCTGCCCGCGTCGACCGCCACTTCTTTATTGATTCGTTTCCGGCTATTGATCTCCGAGTTGGATGCCTTGCACTCTAGCGCGAGCACGCGGCCATCCCCAAGCCGAACGACGATGTCGGCGTTGTGCTCGCCGACGGTACAACCGATCATGAAACATTTCTTCTGTGGTGCGTCGGTCAGTAAGGTCTGGATTCCTTTTCGTGTTGCCCCTACTTGTTTCCATCCGAGGGTGATGAGCAGTTTCTTCACTGCTCCTTCGACAGCATCACGCTCGTCGGCACGTCTCGATGTCTGCACATGTTGAGCAGAGGCAACAACTGAGGAAGCAAGTATGGCAGCCTGCTTCTCTCTCGGCGTGGGCGGCCGGTTTTCGTACATCCAAGGGAATCGCTTCGGATCGAGGACGCGCCGAATTACGTCCACCACACTCTTAGCCCGTTCGGCATGGCTTGCAATAAGAGTCGGGGCGAGTGTATCGCCGACCAATGTTCTTAGGTCATCTGTTGATATGGGTGGAGCGCCCAGATATCGAAGAGCGGTGAGGAGATACCGATCTTGTACAACTGAAGCGATTAGCTCGGGAGCAACCGGATCGCTCAGGAGCTGCGGAAGGATTTCGATTACCTGTTTATTAGCCCGTTCGAGTTGCTGAAACGCGGCCAAGTAACGTTCTTTCGGTTCCTCTAGGCGGCGTTGCCTGAACAGCTCCCTGGCTTGCCTTGCGTCACTGAGAATTTCTCGGCGAGACCATTTTCGTGCGCCTTTCGGCCAACTCATCCAACCGGCTCCATCGCCCGCAATATTTCAAGGCGCGGTATACGAAGGCGCATAACCTCTTTCGGTTCGAACTTGGTGAGGCCACCGGCATAAGTTCGACCTTCCACTGCACGGACATTCCTGTTCAGCCAACGAACGATTAACCACAGATCCTCTTCGGATAGAGGTATTCTGGGGAAGAGACCATGGGCAATGTTTAATAGTCTTGCTCCGCAAGCATTGAGAACAAATGTAGGAGGACGACGCGCCATGTAAGTCATGACGATCGGTGCAGAAGCTCTCAGATTGACACGCCACCAAGGGCTTCTATGCCGGGCAATGTAGCTCTGTGCTGCTCCTTGAGACTGGGCCCATGACAAAAAGGCCTCGATGCGGTCACGATCTTTCTTGGCAAAGCGGTCGAGATCAGCGGGCAGGTCCACGACGCGCCGTAACTTTCCTGTGTCACTCAATCGAAAGTCGCGAGCGTGTATAAGTTCCTTTGCTCGAGTAATGGTCGGGACGAGCACAGAGGGAGGGAGATCGTGAGCCTTCTGCGCAGCTATCCACACACGATTCATACCTGTGACTTGGCCGCGGTGTACCTGAAAGAGTTCACCGAGTTCAATCCTGTCCTTTTCTGTGCCGTAGTCCGGGCAAGGAAGTTGCGACCATTTTTCAATGGCTCTTGCCCGCACAAGACTAATCGGTCTCCCGTCCCGCAAATCCTTTAGCTCTTCGACATTTCCTACATGGTGGACGCGCATTGAGCGGCAGCGCGAACCCGTTTCAAAGCACAGAATTACGGTACTAGTCATAGCATCGGGAAAGACCTGGACAGATTTCTCGATAAGATGCAAGGATCGACCTCCCAGGCCGTTCGTCAACATCGCGCGTGCGGTAGAGCCGTAATTTACGTCGAGCCATTCAGCGGCTGTAATGAAACATCCATGATCTCCCGTAACGGCCAGTTGACGAGTTTTGAGTAGGAAATGAATATGGAGACCGGCTAGGGCGCTGCTCGGCAACTTGTAATATCGACAAGTCTCCTTGTACCAGCGCTTCCAAGAAGGATCGATATCGTGATGGCGGACGTAGGGCGGATTTCCGATAAACAAAGTTCGCCCTGCTATCTGAGGCAATCGAACGGCGCGATAATCATTTGCGATGACGGTGACACGGTTTTTGAGCCCGGCGATAGCAAGGTTGGCTTGAAGAAGAGCAGCGATGCTAGGATCATTTTCGATGGCGATGATCTTGGCTCCCGGGAAAGCTCGAGCCGCGGCTATGGAGAATCTTCCTGATCCAGCGCCCGGATCGACGATGCGGTCATATGTCACTCCCTGACTTTCTGCCCACCCAATCATGTGCCGCACAATCTGAGGCGGTGTAAATGTTGCCCCTAGGGCGCGACGCTGTTTCCCAGGGAGGAGGTTACTGTAACGCTCCCCAAGTGGATCTGTCCCATTTGCGAGCGATCGGCGAATCGAGGTGGACGACAATTGGGTGGAAAGGCTTTGGCCCGAGGCAAGCAAGCAGGAGGTGACCCTAAGCAGGGAATCCATCTCACACCATAAGGGTTGCAGAGCAGCGGAAAATCATGATCGATTGAGCAGAGGCTGCGGTGCAGTATGACCAGTCGAAAATTGAATGTCAAACAAAAAGTAACCGATGGTTACATAATGGGCAGGATGGACAGAAGGCGTTATTTCTTTATCCGTCAGAGACTTGCGTCTGCTCCGCCTCCAACGCCTGCCGGGTGCGCACCTCCCGGAGCCGTCTTTTGTGGGTCGCCTCCATGGGGTGGTGGACCCGTTAGGTCTTCCTTCTCCAAGGCGGGACGGCGTACGGGCGCGGAACGTTGCGGCGCAGGCGCTCCTCGGATTGTAGGCGGCCGACGAGCCGGCGACGGAGGCGGCGTCGGAGCTGCAGCTCATGTCATCCCATTTCACGCTCGAAATCTCGTCCTTTCGCTGGAACGGTCATGTGAACCGTCTCGTTTCGGAGAGCCGATCCAAACGATCATCATGGTGGCGTCCGGCGGACGAACGGGTGAGGTGCTTGATCAGCAGAGCGCTGGCCGTACGAGCCAGGTCGCGAAACAGGGAACGGCCTGCGTAGAGCGCCGCCTCACGCAGTCTGATGCCTTCGCGCCGGAGCTCTTCACCCACGTCTTCCCGGACTGTCCGTAAGATGGTGCGGCGGTTGCGTGGCGATCCGGGCTTCGGTTCGCCGGTCCTTCGTCGGCGGTCGAATCGTCGATACTCTAGAGACGGAAAAAACGGATAGACGCCGCCGTTACGGTGCCTACGGTCGATCCATCCGGCCAGGAGGGCGAGTACCACGACGCCGCCGGCCAAGACCAACGGGCGCTCTCCGGCGGCGCGCGAAAACGCAGAGGGGATTGTGCGATCGATGATCTCGAGGACCGCATCTCGGGTTTCCCGGACCCTGTGCTCCACCTGATGTTCGAGCAGGTGAATTTTCTCGTCCAAGGCTATGCGAGTGCGCTGGATGTTCTTCAAGTCCTCTTGTACGTCATGCGCTCTGTGATCCATTGGACGTGTTCCTTTATCGCGAAGAGGCTTCGGCGCGGCATCAGATGAACGCGCCCCGCCATGGACTGAGCTCTGACGAGACAGGCGGCGCTTAGGCCGGCCAGGAGGCCGCCCACCAACCCGTAGGAGGCCCACAGCGAAAGGCCCGCCAAGACGGTCAGCCCATGCACGAGCATCAGCAGCAGAAACGGGGCGGCGACCGCCGCCAGGGCGATCCCGATCCCGAATCCGGAGGCGGCTCGTCCCGTCTTGGACAACTCCAATTGGAATTCATGGCGCAACGGCTGCGCCTCTTGCCGCATCAGTGTCTTGAAGTCTTCGAGAATCCCGCCCAGGAGAGACGCCAATCCGACGCGTCGTGGCGTTGTATCGTCCATCGGTTACCTCATTTGACGCTGGTTCGGTTCTGTGGCTAGGCCGCGCGTCTCGGATCCTCTTCTTTCATCCGCCGGACGTCGTCGGCGACTTGCATGAGTTCGGCACCGCTCAACAACTTGCGCGCGAGAGAGAAGATCGTCTGTTCTTCCTGCTCGAAATGGCGACAGACTTCAGCCATCAGTCGCTCGATCTCGAGCTGGAACTCCTCGTCGTGCGACAGGACATCTCGGACCTGCGCGATGCGCTTGCTGAGATCCTGATGGTCCCGCACCGCCTCGGCCAAGAGCGCGGCGGCTTCTTGGGGAGCAGCGGCAGAGAGACGCGCAGCCAAGACCGGATAGAACAGCTCGGTTTCGATCATTCCATGCAGTTCCACGGTTCGCAAAATCCGGCTGGCGATAAAATAGCGATCGTCCCCTCCGGCGGTTTCAAATGCTTCGTAGAGACTTCGAGCCTGTTCATGGTCCCGAAGCAGGACTGCTAAGGCGTCTTCTCGTTTCTTCGCCTGCATGGCTATTGACCTGAAATCGACCTTAGCAACCGCGGTCCGCTTGCACCAACTGGTAGGCTCCCTAGCCCGCACTCTTCACGATGACTTCTGCTGCAACCGCCGATATGCCGCTGCGACAAGGTTTCGCCCGTCTCGCGCGGCATCTCCGCGGTTTCGTCACGAACTCTCGTGAATCATGCGGGCTAGCCACGACCGGTCGGTTCGCCACGACAGGAGATCGTCGGATGGTTCAGGAGAGGCGCTCCAGTACAGCCACCGGGCAATGACCGAAGACTTGGCTCAATGAAAGGACACGGCGGCTGTTGACCGACTCGGCTGCGAAGGTTTCTCCGGTCAGAACATGGCGGTACTCGCCGAGTGTCGGCCAGGGGGGCACCGCTACCCAACTGTCTTCCCAAATGGAAGGCCCGATTGGGAGCTGTTTCTCGTCCGGAGCCAAGGTGGCAACCAGGCGAGGCACGACGGTCATGACGGCCTGTCGGTCGCGTACGCGGGCGAAGGCGCAGAGATGCCGCTTCTTGTTGCCGCCGCATTCAAGAGGCAGATAGTCGCCCAGTTGAAACAGCTCGGGACGATGCCTGCGCTGTTCCAGCCCGAGCATGATGGTGAGCAGCTTCACCCGCCCATCTTCCGGCTGCTCGAAGAGTGAGCGCACAAACGCCGCGCGGTCCGACCCGATCCGCTCGATCGTGGTGCGCAGCTCGTCAAGGGCCGAAGCTCTGACCGCATAATCCACCGGGCCGCGGTTGTCCGGGTCGACCAGGTGGAAATTCCACACCTCGGCGCCCTGATACACGTCCGGAACCCCCGGGGCGGTAATCTTGAGCAGGACCTGTGCGATCGAATTGTAGAGGCCGTATTGTGCCACCCGGGCTTGGAACGGCAGGAAATCCTCGAGAAAGCGGTTGGCTGGGATGCGGTCCAGTACCGTCTCGATGAAGCTCTGGAGCGCCTGGTCATAGGTCGGGCTGGGATTGACCCAGCTGCTGTGGATCTTCGCTTCGTGCACGGCTTTGTGCATGTAGCGCTGAATGCGGTCGCAGAAGGTTCGATAGGCCTGGTCGGTCAGCGGCTCAAGGGGCCATGCGCCGATCAACGTCTGATACAGGAGATATTCATCGTTGCGGTCCGGTATCCGTTCTCCGTCGATTTCGCGGCGATGCGGGCGGTTCAGCCGGCTCCATCGGCCGATCCGTGATTTCCATTCCTGGGGCAACTCGGATAGCACGTTGATCCGTGCGCGCACGTCTTCACTCCGCTTGGTGTCGTGGGTGGACGATGCCGACAGACCGTGCGGCCAGCGGGCTTGCCGCTCCTTCATGCGTCTGTGGAATTCTTCGACCGACAAGCCGAACTGATCCGGATCGCCGCCGACCTCGTTGAGCGAGATCAGCCGGTGATAACGGTAGTACACCGTGTCCTCGACGCCCTTTGCGGTGACCGGGCTGGTGGTCTGCTGAAATTTCATGACGAACCGCATCCGTTCCTCGCGGTCCTCCGGTGTCCTGGCGTCCCCCTGCTTGAGGAGCAGGGAGCGGATAAAATCGAATACCTGCCCGTCGATCGCCGGATTGCGCCGCTTTGCCCGGGCGACGGCCATGTGGATGTAGGCTCGGTCACGGTCCGAGACCGGCTCCGGTCCGTCGGTAATGTAGGTTCGATAGACCGGAAAGCAGGCGATGATTTCCCGAATGGCATGCGTCAGGCTGTTCAAGGTGAAGTCCCGCGACCGGCGATCCCGCTCCGATAGGACGTTGA
Source organism: Nitrospira sp. (assembly GCA_047150005.1). Taxonomy (GTDB): domain Bacteria; phylum Nitrospirota; class Nitrospiria; order Nitrospirales; family Nitrospiraceae; genus Nitrospira_C. The sequence continues at coordinate 1,740,424 of AP038806.1, forward strand.
GCTGATGCCCCAGGACGTTGATCTCGCTCGACATCGACACCTGCATGATCAGCTGCTTGCCCGCATAGACCAGGTCCTGGTACGCGTCCTCACGGCCGACGACTCTGGCATAGATGTCCGTGAACAGGCGTTTGTGGTCGACGGCGACGAACAGGCCGTTGACGTCGTTGAGAAATTCGTAGCCGGTCGTGCCGTGAATGGGCCAGGTGTCGGGCAGCGATTCGTCTTGGCCGAGGATCTTTTCGACGACGATATAGAAAAGGGATGCGTCGAGATCGCCGTCGTCCCGGTCTATCAGCTCACGCAGATGCCGGAGATACCGACCGGGATCATAGAGGCCGTCCACATGATCGATGCGGCATCCCCGCACGATCCCTTGTCGGATCAAGCGCAGCACCAGCTGGTGGGCCTCTTGAAACACCGCCTCGTCTTCGACGCGGATGGCGGCCAGCTCATTGATGTCGAAGAAGCGGCGATAGTTGATTTCTTCCGACGCCACCTTCCACGACGCGAGTCGGTACGCTTGGTCATCCAGCAGTCGGTCCAGGAGGTTGAAGCTCTCCGGCCGGTCTCGTTCCCCGTTGAAGAGGCGAAGATTCTCCATCACGAACGTCCGCACCAAGGGGTGGTCTCCCAGCAGCACCGCCAGCCGTTTCTTGATGACCTCCTTCTCCCGGCTGCGTTCCTCGATCACTCTCGGGTCCCGCTCGTCCGGCCCCGGGAGATTTTTCAGAGCCGTGACGATGCTCTGCAGTTCCATCACCGGCATGTCCTGTTCGCCCTCGCGGACCAATTTGTCGAGTTGATACGACAGGAAGCTGACCCAGGTCTTGGGCGCCAGCGGCAATTCATGGTCACGGTAGCGCAGCAGGAAGGTGCCTTCCTCATAGGCGATCTGAATCTCCCGCCGTTCGAGCACCGCGCCGTATTGGTCGGCCAGGATCGGCAGCAGGACTTTGTTCTCCAACTCGCGCTTGATGGGATGCCAGTCGATGTCGAATGCGGCAGCGTAGCGGGAGCCGGGGCCGTTCTCCAGGACGTCACGCCACCAGCCGTTCAGGGTCTTGCCGATTCCCATGTGATTGGGGACCGTGTCGATCACGAGACCTAAGTTGTGCGACCGAACGGTTTCGACGAACCGGGTGAAGTCCTCCTCGGTGCCCAGATCGGGATTCAGGACGGCGGGGTTGATGACGTCGTAGCCGTGCGTGCTGCCGGGCATCGCCCGGTTGATCGGAGAGAGGTAACAGTCGCTGATGCCGAGCGCGCGCAGATAGGGGACGATCTCGCCGGCCTGGGCAAATGTGAAGCCGTAATGCAATTGCAGCCGGTAGGTGGCCAAGGGCAAGGACAAGGGCGAAGGGATGGACGACGGCATGGCGTCACGTCCGGCGTCACGAGGCTTGGCGAAGCCGGCCGGGCTCCGCGTCGACCGAGGGATGCGGCAGCACGACCAGGCCGGATTCCGACACGTGGAAGCGCGCGGCGTCCCGCTCCGGCTCATAGCCGATGCGGCTGTGTCCGGGAATCACGGCGCCACGGTCGGCGATGACGCGGCGCAGCCGGGCTTGCGGGCCCACATGGACGTCGTCGAGAAGGACGCACTCTTCGAGCCGCGCGCCCCGTTCGATGCGGACTCCTCGCCCGATGACGGATCGCCGGATGTCGGCTTCGACGCATTGGCTGGATTGTCCGATCATCGAATCGTCGATGCGGCTATGGATCAACGAAGGCATCGGTCCATCGTACCGGCCGGAGATGATCGGCCAATCGGCGTTACGTAGATCCAGGATCGGCGCTTCGCCGAGCAGATCCATGTTCGCTTGCCAGTAGGCATCCAAGGTGCCGACGTCGCGCCAGTAGCCCCGTTCCTCGTAGGTGCGAAGCCCCGGGATCCGGTTGTCGGATAGGTCATAGGCATGGACCAGATGATCGACGAGCAGCTCCGGCACGATATTGCGGCCGAAGTCGTGCGGACCCTCGCGGGATGCGTCGCGTTTCAGCAGCGGGACCAGGGTCTCGGTGTTGAAGAGGTAATTGCCCATGGAGGACAGCGCGTAGCCGTCGCGGGCCGGCATGGGTTTGGGGTGAGCCGGCTTCTCTTGGAACCCGATCATCCGTCCGCTCTCGTCGGTTTCCACGATGCCGAATCCGGTAGCCGCTTTCACCGGGACGGGCAGCACGGCGACGGTGACATCTGCCTGCGTTTCGAGATGACGGCTCACCATTTGGTCGATGTCCATTCGGTAGATGTGGTCCGCGCCGAAGACCGCGATCACGTCCGGCCGAAAATCCGCAATGAGATTGAGATTCTGATAGATGGCGTCCGCCGTACCTTCGTACCACCCTTCGCGGGCCCGCATCTGCGGCGGCACCACACTGACGAAATTGTCTTTGTTCCGGCCGCCGATCTGCCACGCGTTGCGCAGGTGCTCAATCAGCGATTGGGAGCGGTATTGAACAAGGACATGAAGCGCGGTGATGCCGGAATTGACGAAATTGCTGAGGACAAAATCCACGATCCGATAGGTCCCGCCGAATGGGACCGCCGGTTTGCTACGCACCTCTGTCAAGGGAAGCAGTCGCGAGCCCTTGCCGCCGGCCATGATCATGCCCAATACACGCGTCGATTTCATAGGTCGTGCCCCGCTGGTTCCCGACGTGGATGGCGCGCCGGTTTCATCCGGCACCATAGCAAGCTGTTGGGCGATCCCCTAACTGGGAAATACCCTTGGCTAACGGGCGCGCGTTCCGGTATCTTGTGTCTGCAGGGGAGGCCACGACTACTACTCACCCCCCCGCCTCGGGACGCTGTATGATCTCCTCGCCTGGATTGAGGGGCCTAGGGAATCTCCCAGTAGGCTTCGCGAGAGGCGGCGGCGAAGATGGACCTCGCAGTCGTGAAATGATGCATCGGTAGGAGCCGGGATTGGTTTCGTTGTCCGTGATAATCCGCAAAGCCGGAGCCGTTGGTTGGCTCGCGATCCTCTGTTTCGTGCTCCTATGGTGGCAAGTCCCCCGGCTTGAAGCAGCCGACAACAGCGACGAACGGTCAAAGGATTCAGGACCGGCCCCCGAATCGAAGAAGAAGCTGGAAGCGGACACCAAGACCGACGCGGGCGGAAAATCCCCACCCGAGGAGAAGGTCAAGGAAGAAAAGCCCAGGGCTGAAGACAAGAGCAAGACGGACGAGAAAGTCAAGGTCGAAGAGAAGGCCAAGACTGAGGAAAAGGCGAAGACCGAAGAGAAGGCCAAAACCGAGGAGAAGGCCAAGGAAGAAAAGTCCAAGGTCGAAGAGAAGGCCAGGACTGAGGAAAAAGCGAAGACCGAAGAGAAGGCTAAGGTCGAAGAAAAAGGGAAGGCGGAGGACAAAGCCAAGTCCGAGGACAAGACAAAGGTTGAGGAGAGAGCGAAGGTCGAGGACAAGGCCAAGCCGGAAGAGCCGGCACAAGCCAAGACGGAGGATCCCGGCAAGAAGCCGGTGACGTCACTCAACCTCACGATTAAGTTGGCGCTGATGGCGGATCCGCTGCTCTTTCCGTTCGATATCGAAGTGGAAATGGACAGTCGCAAAGCCGTCCTGAGCGGCAGCGTGCCGACGGAGGAGGAGAAGAGCCGCGCGGCCGATATCGTCAAGAAGATCGACGGCGTCGACGCGGTTGTGAACAAATTGACCCCCTCTCCCACTCTCCGGGCCTCGCTGGCCAAGAAGCAGGATGAAACGATCGCCCATCTCGTCCGGGATCGTCTCGCGCGCAGCGAGACCCTGAAGGCCGTGGGATTCGACGTGAAAGCGGAGAACGGCGTCGTGCTGTTGAGCGGCAAGACCCGGTTTCAGGTCATCGCACTGGAAGCGGCGGAAGCGGCCAGACACGTTCCCGGCGTTCGAGCAGTCAACACTTCCGGCGTGCAGATCATCGCAAAAGAGTAGCGGCCCCAAAACAGGCCCCATCGGAACTCATCTCAACCTTGCATGGGGGACCGTGTCAGTGCAGGACCGTTCGGTCCCTCTCACAACTCAACTCGGTCCGCGGCGCTGGCTTCTCAGCCGCGATTTCAGTCTGGTGTGGTGGGGCCAGGTCGTCTCGCAGGTCGGAGACGGCATCTCCAAGCTGGCGCTGCTGTGGTTCGTCTACTCCGTCACCGGCTCGCCGCTGAAGACCAGCGTCATCGGATTGCTGCAAACGGTGCCCGCCATCGTGTTGGCTCCTCTCATCGGTGTCGCCGTGGATCGACTCCCGAAGAAGATGCTGTTGATCCTGTCGGATCTCGTGCGGGCGCTCGTCATCGGCCTGATTCCCTGCTGGATGCCCGTCGATACCTTTACGGTCTCGGCGCTGTACGTGCTGGTGACCCTGCACGCCATGGCGACCGCCGTCTTCGGCCCGGCGCTTACCGCTTCCATCCCGTCGCTGGTTGCACCCGCCCAATACACCTCCGCCAACGCTTTGCTGCAGGTGACGACAAGCTTGGGGATCATCATGGGGCCGGCCTTGAGCGGATTGGGCATCGCCGCCTTGAGTTCCCAGGAAGTCCTGTGCCTCAACGCCGCCACGTACGTCATCTCCGCCGCCTGTTTTCTCCCCATCCGGTTCGCGCCGTCTGTATCGAGCGGCGAATCTGATTCCCTTGCTTCGACCTGGGGCGACGTCATGGAAGGGTTCCTCTATGTGGTCAGAGGCCGGCCGCTGGTGCTGTTTCTCACCGCGACCGCGTCGCTGTATACCTTCGCGACGGCCGCGTTCACGACGCTGTTTCCCGTGTTTGCGAGAAAACTGCTGGACCTCGGGCCGGTCGAAGTCGGGTATCTGTGGTCGATGCTCGGGGTCGGGCTGCTGGGCGTGTCGGTGGTGCTCACCACGATCAGCGCCTGGGACGTCAAACGTCGCCTGAAGATCATTGCCGTGGCAAGCGCCGCGAGTGGCGCCGCTCTACTGGCCTTGGTGTGGGCCGCACGTCCGGCGGCGGCAGCCGGTCTGCTCATTCTCCTGGGTGGTGGGCTCGGGGTGCTCACACCTATCGCGTGGGGAGTCCTGCAGGAAGTGACGCCTCCACACCTGTTGGGCCGTGTATTGGGGTTCTACACGATGGGAGCGATGGGCGCGGCCATGGGAGGGATTACGTTCTTCGGCTGGGTCACAGGCGAATACGGCGTGCCGGTCAGTATTACCGTCATCGGCTTGGTCATGGCCGGTACGGGACTTTGGACCGGTCATTTCCTAGGCCGAATGACCGAGCCAGCTGTGGCCCATATGGTCCCGCAGCCGATGGCCGGTGAAGGGGATACCTGTCAGTCGTGACTGGAAGTTTGTATGGTCGGGCCTCTAGGGAAAGGTCCAGGTCGCGATCGAGCTGCAGCAGAATTGGTAAGACAAATTGTCCTCATGGGGCGAAATAGTCTTGAACTTCACCGCCGATCGCCATGCTAACCCCATATGATAAAACGCAACGCCCTCTTGATCTGGGGGTGCACTTTGAGGCAAGGTCTGTGCATTTCACCTCGTCAGGATCCGACAGTGCGCATCTCGACAATCCGTCATCACCGACGATCAACCAACCCAGGACATGTGAACCTATCATGACGCGTCTCCCGAATGATCGATCCGATTCTTCCCCCGATGCTTCCGATGCGACGTCCAGCACACCGGGCTGGGGTCTGCTCAAGACCAAGAACTTTGCCCTGCTGTTCTGGGGACAGATGACGTCTCAGGTCGGCGATAGCCTCAACCGGGTCGCCCTACTCTGGTTCGTCTATCAATTGACCGGATCGGCCATGAAAATGGTCGTGATCGGCCTTCTGCAAACGATTCCGCCGCTTATCCTGGGTCCCTTGATCGGGGTTTATTTGGATCGAGTGGACAAGAAATCCGTCATGATCAAGGTCGATCTGGCACGGACGTTTCTGGTACTGATGATTCCCGTGCTGTACGCGATCGGCGAATTGTCGCTCGAGCGGTTGTACGTGGCCGTGTTCTTGCTGGCTGTGGTATCGACGGTGTTCGGGCCGGCCCTCTCCTCTTCGGTTCCGCAGATCGTTCGTCGTGATCAATTGACCGCGGCGAACGCGTTACTCCAGACCACCACGAACGTGGGTTTGCTTATCGGTCCCCTGATCAGCGGAATCGGGATCGCGTTGGTCGGGTCACAGAACGTCTTGTACGTGAATGCCGCAACGTTTTTCGTGTCGGCGCTCTGCCTCGTCGGCATCCGTCTGCAGCCCGTACCCAGGGAGGCGGGAGCGGAGGAGCCTGTGCGCGGAAGTTTGAAACAGGAGCTGATGGCGGGGATTCGCTTCGTATGCTTCGATCAGTCCATGCTCGTCCTGATGCTGGCCGCCGCCCTCTACAGTTTGGCCGCGAGCGCCTTCGCGTTCATGTTGCCGGTCTTCGCGGAGCAGAATCTCAGCGCAGGCGCGTTGGAGTTGGGAGTGCTCTGGTCTGCCCTGGGCGCCGGCATGCTGGCGACGTCGACCTGGCTGGCCTCTCTGGCGCAAGGCGATCTGGCTCGCCGTTTCACCCTCATCTTCCGCTCGATGGTGGTCGGGGGTCTTGCCATGTGCGGACTCAGTTTGCTGACGGCTCCGTTGATCGCCGGAGCGCTGATTCTGATCATCGGCGGAAGCACGGCTTTGTTCATGCCGATCGTGTGGGGCGTGTTGCAGGAGGTGACACCGGCTCCGTTGCTGGGGCGCGTCTTTACGACGTTCAGCACCGGTTCCATGGCCTCGGCCATGGCCGGGATGGCCGGGTTTGGGTGGGCTGCCGACACGATGGGACCGCATGTCAGCTTGTTGGGGATCGGCCTTGTCCTGCTCGGCACTGCCTGCGTGGCGGCGTTGTCCAGCCGTCAATTCAGACGGATTGCCGGTCGTTACCACACACAACCGGCCGGGGAATTGGCGGTCTAGCGCGGATCCGTTCGCGAGACACGCCAACCGTCTGACCTCTTACGTATCGACTTTTTCTTACTCCTTCTCCTTGGGCCCTGCCGATAGATCCTCACGCGGCTCGCTTGCGCAGCCGTTCGGTGTCCTCGACCCGGCGGTCAACGATGCGCCAATTGATGTTGGCGAAAAAGGCATCGATATACTGCGGCCGCTGAGAGGGGGCATCATCCAAGAGATAGGCATGTTCCCAGACATCCATGACGAGCACCGGCGCGAAGCCGGCAACGTTGCCGTGCTCATGTCAGGTGACCCAAGGGTTCGTGAGCCGGCCGTTGTCCGGATCCTGATAACAGATGGCCCAGCCGACGCCCCGCATTTTCCCCACGCTGGCGAAATCCGTCCTCCAGCGATCGAAACTGTCGAATGACGCTTCCGCCCTTCGGCGAAAGGCGGACGCTCCGTCCGGCTCTCGGATCGTTCGGTCGGGTTCTCATGACCGTCTCACCGAACCGGTGTCACGTCCGGCGTCGCAATCTCGAGGACATAGATCTGGGGACGTAACGTTTCTCCCTGATGATGAAAGTCCACGAGGGCATTGTGGTCGTTCAGCGTGATGACGACGAGCTCTCCCGGTTTGAAGGTGTGGCCCTTGTCCGTTGTCGGCTTCAATGGAATGTACAGTGCCTTCGGATTTCCGATATCCACCTCCATTTGATTGCCTCGGATGTCCTTGACGTGGCCGGTGACCAGGCGGTTGCCCGCGAGTTGGGTTTTCGTTTGCTGGGTGATGACCTGTTCGCGATTTCCGATCGGAACGGTCCCAGATGGGGACTCCCCAGCCGCCGGTTCGAAACCGGCTCCGATGGCCGCTCCGGCGCTCACTCCGACGGTGATGCCGACGGCGAGCACGCGTGCCACGTGGATAGTCTTCATGACGTGTCCTCCTCTCTCCTTCAGCTGATACCGAGACCTATGGGCGATACTTCTCGACGACCTCTGCCGGCCGAACCTGCGCACGATCGGGGTCTTGGCCCGCTGCACGAAGCGCGCGGCGCTGTCGCAATAGATCCCAGCATTGGTCGATTTCGATCTGGACCCGCCGTAGCCGTGAGTATTCTTCCTCTGAAAGGAATTCTTTCCCCTGCAGGCGATGGTTCTGCGACACCAATTCTTCGATCTGATTCAGTATCGTGCTGTCAGACATGAGCGTCACCTTGGACGTCGATCCTCGGCCATCGATGCATCGCTCCCGCGACCGGATTAGAGCGCGCGCAAGCAGGCCGTGAGCGCCTTCTTTTCCTCCGCATCCAACGTGAGACCGCCCACGAGGTTGAAGAACTCGACCGAATCCTCCAACGTCGGCAGTCGTCCGTCGTGGAAATACGGCGGAGAGTCCTTGAGGCTGCGCAGCACAAACGTCTTGATCGGCTCGTCCGTCATGGCGCGGAACCGCTCGACCTGTTGTGACTATGGCGCATTCACACCGCGCGAGACGACTGGGAAATGCCCGAGTGGAGAGGTGAGGTGAAGCGCATGTCACGATCGAACGGGTCGCAGACGTGCCTATGTATGATTGACCTCTCCGGGCTGATGTTCGTCGCGTGATCCATGCACCCGCCCGGTGCCGTCTTGCCCGGCGGCGCATCACGAAGAGGCCGAGGACCAAGATTGCGCGCCTGCAATGTCCTGCTGCCTGCCACCGAGCGCCGGTTCGCTCGCGTCCGTCACACAGCTATGCCGAGGTCCCAGGGTCCGGGTCGTGGTTCACGAGGTGTTCCGCCGCAAGCCAATCATCCACGTCCTGACCATCCTGTCTGCCCCGCTGTTCGTAGATGGCATACGCGCGCACGGCGATGCGGGCATGATGGCTGATCGTTGAGTCGGTCACTGCCCGATCGCCGTTTACCGGAGGCACCGATCGCTCCCCTCGTACCTTCTTAACAACTCGTCTCGCCTGCAGCTTCATCCTGACCTCTTTCATCTTCTTAATCCCCACTGTGGAGTGCCGCTCCCCCGGATTCCGGCCTCCATGATGGATCACTGGAGGCCGGTGGAGAGTGAGTCGTGAGCCTAGAACGAGAGAGCCGCTCGTTCGTCCTGCTGTCTGACCTCCTCCGCAAACCGTTTCATGCGGTCCACGAGCGCCTTTTCCTCCGGATCGAGCTTGTCCTCGCTCTTGAGCGGCAGCAGCACGGCATAGGGGACGGACTTGACGACGGTGGCAAAAATCTGGTGCGCTGCGTCGGTGCTGATCCCTCCCTCTTTCGTTTCCAACATTTCGAGGAAGCGGTTCAGACCTTTCCGCTTGCCGGCGTAATCCCCTTTGACGGCAGCCTCACTGATCACGTCCAACTGCTTGAAGTAGGAATCGAAATTGCCTTTCTTGGCCATGTTCTTTTGAATCATGACTTCCATGGCGACCTTATCGACCCATTGCGGGGGGACCCAGGCTTGGGCCGCGCTGGGAATCATCCAGGAGACAAAGACGACCAACAATGCGGAGACGAGCAATACATTTACATTATGGTAAAGACGCGTTCTCATGTTCTTCTCCTCCCCATTCTATGATTAATTATGGATGCCATGTGAGCCTGTGCAGACCGCCTCCAATCCGGAGCGGTCGATTCGTCATGGACAGATAGTCTGAACCGTGACGGATCGCCGTGCGGCGCCTATCGTTTGACGAGCAGTTGTCCTCCGACCGTCCTCGCGCGAACGGGATCGTACATGCGGTAGGCGCTTTGCTCGGTTCCTCCCAGGGAATCAAGATCCGTGACGGCAAGTTTGATGGTTTTGGTCTCCCCTGGCTTCAGGATCTCCTTCACTTTCAGTTTGTCGACCGCGAACCCGTGTTTGTCCTTGGTGTCGTTCGTCACGATGAGCTCGAGCGGTTTGAGCCTCACCTTCTCGTCGACCACGATCGTCGAGGGAAGAATGAAATCGACCGTGCCGTTGGACAAAATCGCCACGTGAAATTCTCGCGGCTCGCCTCCCAGCATCTCATCGGCGTAGGTCGGGACTCCCGAGCCGACAAATGCGGTCAGAATACCCAGAGCGAGGATCGTGAACCGGTGTCGCATGAGGCACCTCCTTTTTATAGGTACAGGTTACTGTGTCTTGCCCCGTCATTCCCGTCAGCTGAGCGGTCGCTGTCCGGCCTGTCGCCGTGATTGATCCGTGACCCGTTGGCGCAGGGCGAAGGACAAATCGGCTTGATCTTTCTGTATCGTGCCCAACGCCGTCAGCAGCCATCGCGGCATCATGACAACAGCTCCTTGTGCTTGGGCCTGCGCTCCATCTCCAGCTTGTTGAACGCATCCAGCGCCGCCACCTTGTAACACTCGGCGAACGTCGGATAATTGAAGACGGCCCGCAGGAAATAGTTCAGCCCTCCTCCAAGATCGAGCACGGCCTGCCCGATGTGAATGAGCTCGGTCGCGCCGGTTCCGATCGCATGGACGCCCAGCAGGCGTCGATCCTCCCGGTGAAAGAGGAGCTTCACCAGGCCGCTGTCGTCGCCCAGAATCTGTCCCCTCGCGATCTCCCGGTAGCGTGCGATGCCGGTTTCGTAGGGAACGCGCTGCTCGGTCAGCTCGGACTCCGGTGGCCCCGCCATGGAGATTTCCGGAACGGAATAAATACCCACCGGCAAATGCTCGGGGAGCGGATCGAGCTCGATCCCGAACGCGTGACAGGCCACTTGGCGTCCCTGTGAAGCGGACGTCGAAGCGAGGCTGGGATAGCCGATGATGTCTCCGGCGGCGAAAATGTGAGGAACCTCCGTCCTGAACTGCGCGTCGACCCTCAAGCGCCCCCGTTTATCGGCCGCCAATCCCGCCGCGGCCAGATTGAGCCGATCGACGGCACCCATCCTTCCGACTGAATACAGGACGGACTCGGCGACGATATGCTTGCCGGATTCCAAGGTAATGACCGCGCGACGTGCCTCATCTTCGGTCAACTCCAACCGTTCGACGGCTTCACCGAGCCGAAAGGTCACATTGCGGTTGCGTAACTGATGCATCAATTCATCCACGATCTCGGAATCCAGGAACTCCAGAAGGCGCGTGCGCTTGTCGACCAGCGTGACGTTGACTTTCAACGCGGCGAGCATCGACGCGTATTCGATGCCGATGACGCCGCCGCCGATTACGACCATTCTGCGCGGAAGCCGCTTCAATCTCACCATATCGTCGCTGGTCAGGATCACGTCTCCGTCAACCGGCACCCCGTCGGGCAGGGCCGGAACTGTACCGACCGCGATCAAGATGTTCTCCGCGGTGAGCATCCTGGATTCATAGTCGCCGGTCACCGTTACGGTATGGGGGCCCGCAAACGAGGCTTCCCCATGAATCAACAAGACGTCGTTCCGACGAAGTTGATCGGCGACGACGTCGACCTCCCGCTTGATCACGGCGTCGACACGCGTGAGGAGCTGAGATGCCGTGGGCCGGCTTTCGGAGTAATTGCCGAGATGCTGTTCTGCGTGGTTGGTCATGCACAGAAACGACAGCACTGCTTCGCGAAGCGTCTTGCTGGGAATCGTTCCGGTCGCCGCGGAGACGCCTCCCACCACGCGCCTGCGTTCGATGACGCCGACGCGCTTGCCGACCTTTGCGGCCTGAATCGCCGCCCGTTGGCCCGCCGGACCGCTTCCGATGCACAGCAGGTCGAAATCGTATGGCGTCGTCATAAGTATTCGACACTCCTCCGTTTGCCGGACGTCGTCCGGCGCTTAGAACCCCGTCAACCGGGGAAGGGGAATCGGCGTCGCCTGGCGGGATGCCGTCCCGGTGGCGGGCGTACCTGCGCGGTTGGCCGGCCGCATGGAGCCCGGGGGACGTTCCGCCAGCACGACGGAGGTGTGGAGACGCTCGCCATCCCGCAGTAACTCAACCTCAACCGTTTGACCGACGTGCAGGCTCTTCACAACTTCCGCAAAGGCATCTGCGGAGCGGATGGATTGCCCTTCCAGGGTGAGGATAATGTCGCCGCCCAAGACCCAGGTAATCCCATCCAGGACCATGCGAATGGTTCCCAACCTGATGCCGGCGTTCGCTGCGGGGCTTCCTTCCTCCACGTCCTCGACCAACAGGCCGTCGCGGAGGGGGAGGGCGACCAGCGTCCGAATCTCCTCGGTGATGAATTGTCCCGTGACGCCCAGCCATGGCCGTTCGAGCTTCCCTTTCTCTTTCAATTCAACCCAAATCTCCTTGGCGATGTTGATGGGAATGGCAAATCCGATGTTCTGCGCCCCCATCAATGCCGCCGTCGTAATCCCGATGACCCGTCCGCGGGAGTCCACCAACGGTCCGCCGCTGTTTCCTGGATTGATCGGAGCCGTCGTTTGAATGAGGCGGGACGGACCGTTACTGAGCCGTCTGCTGGGGGGACCCAGCCCGCTGATGATGCCGGTCGTCAAGGTAAAGCCCAAGCCAAACGGACTCCCGACGACCGACGTGTGCTGTCCGATACGGAGACGGTCCGAATCGCCGAGCTTGACGGGAACAAGCTTTTTTCCTGAGGCGGCAATCGACAGGATGGCGACGTCAGTCACCGGATCCAGGGCGAGCGTGTCCGCTTTAACCCTTGTCCCGTCGAACAACGTGGCAATGATCGAATCAGCTCCGTCCACGACGTGCGCGTTCGTCAGGACCGTACCCGCCTCATCGACCAGAAATCCGGCACCGACCCCGGTCGTCGACGGTCGCGATAGCGGATGGACGGATTCATAGATCACCGACAGAAAAATCGTCGATGGAGCCAGATGGTCATACACATGGATGAGATGCTCTTCATCGTGATCCCCGGCCAGCTTGGCGGCCGCCGACCATGGTGTCATGAACAGTATCCAGCACAGGAACGGCGCGAGCTTCGATAGTTTCATGGCACCCTCCATGCGTCCTTGGCTCCGGCTCCACCAGTACCTGTTTACAGGGGTCAGGGAGTCTGTCGAGTCGGGACTCGTAGAATCTGTTCACCCGCGGAATTTCCGAGTTGGACAATGCCCTTGAACGCCTGCTCCCGATAGTAGGTGTATCGAGACTCCTCAAAATTCAGGAGGACGAACCGAAACAGTTTCGCGGCCAACCAATCCTGTCCTGCCTGGTGGGCGACGCGGCCGGCCGACAAGGTGCAAGCGGCGGCCATGGCTCTTGGGTCCACGGCCAAGCGCGGGGGCGGCACCGCCAGCGCCTGCTCGAACACCTGCGGCAGGACATGAGCCGCACGGGGCGAGTTATCGATGAGACGGACCGCACGGTTCAGCTGTTCAGCGTCCTGCCAGGTCTCGAATACACCGGTACCGGACCGGCAATCGGAGTAGCGTGCCCACATGTCCCTGAAGGCCGGCTCGCTCGGTACCCGCGCACCGTCGAGCGCCTGGGTCGCATGGCACCCGCTCAACAAGATGGCCAAACCGCACATCAGCCAACGCATTTGGGATGCACCTATTCCGCCATGCGAGCGGCCAGCTGTTCGCGCTGGGCCGCCTGTGGTTGCCGCACTGCCGACAGCAGCACGCTCAGGAGCAGATCGGTCTCGTAGGGTTTGCGGACCCACGCGAACGCGCCCAACTCGATCATGTGGCGTTCGAGATCGTCGGCTTCACCGGAAAGCATAATGACCGGTGTCTCAGGCCAGGTGGCCTGGCTCAAGAGCAGAAACTCCCCTCCATCCATCATCGGCATGTGATGCTCCAAAATGACGGCATCGAAATGTCTCTTATTCATCTCCTTCAACGCGTGAAGCCCGTCGGCGGCGAGATGAATGTTGTAGTCCGTCTGCTCAAGGAGGTGGGAGAGCACCTGCCTGCTCTTTTCATTGTCATCCACGATGAGAACCCGCTTGCCGTAACCATCCATGACGGCCTCCTCCTATTGTTGAGGTCACAGTGTCGGAATGACGTCCTCCAGAGGTGGAACAGCGCCCGGCTCGACAAACGGCTTCTCGGTTCCAGGACCGTCATCGCGCGCGACGTCAGAGTCCGGTGCGTGACGGAGGTGATGTCCGAGCCGGCGTTCAACGAGATGGAATCTCCGCCTGATAGAGTGAGTGTGGCTGATCCGTTCCTGGATTCACCAGAATCGGCACGTTCAATTTGTCCGGCAACAGCACCAGCTTGGCATTGGGACTATCGTACAACTTGTACTGGAGGTACTCCGGCGTCAGGGTCTTCGTGATCGTTTCCTGTGCCTTCGCCTGGCCCGTTGCACGAATACGAAGGCCTTCGGCCTCTCCCTCCGACCGGATTCGAACGGCGTCGCCCTCTCCCTTCGCCCGTCGTCGAGCGATTTCCGCGTCTTTCTCCGCGATGACAAGTTCGAATTCCTTCTGCTCCTTCTCCTGCTCTTTCGCCTGTTTGCGCTCGACGGCGTCCAGCACGACCTTGGCCAACTCGATGTCCGCCAACGCCACGCTGGCAATCTCCAGGTGCCGCCCTTTCAGTTTCTCCACGACCACCGCCTGAACCTTGTTCGCAATCTCCGCGCTCTTCTCGGGCACATGAACCATGGCATAGCCGGACACGACACTTCGCACTGCCGCCAGCAGTTCAGGCTTCACGACCCTCGGGTAGAAGTCCGTTCCGATTTCGTGGGCGAGAAAATACACTTCCTGCGGAATCGGCCGCATGATGATGGCGGTCTTCAGTTGCACCAGCAAATCGTCCGAACTGAGGGCATCGACGGTTTCGGTGTAACTCTGCCAGCGAACATCATAGACATAGATGGAGTTCCACACCGCTCGCCAATAGAAACCATCCCGCAACGGTTCGGTCGATAGCCCTTCCGTAAAGGGATGCCAATAGAGCCCGCGCTCTCCAGGCTGCACACTCGTTCCCGCGCATCCACCGACGGCAGGCAGAATAGCGATGATGAGAGCGAACACTGAAACTGGATATGAAGTGGTCCGCATGGGAGCCTCCGTTTCTGTTGCTCAGCGGCCCATCTACGGGTGATTCAGATCGGTTTGTGGAGCCTGGCGGTCGAGGGCGCCACGGTATCGGCGGGCTGACCGCTCCATTTCTTTCGCTTCTTCTTCGTAGTATTGAGCCAAGAGCCTGGCCCCGGCCACCCATTCGGAGTCAGGGCCGAACAATCGCTCATAGGCCGCCGCCTGCTCCGAAACGTCTTCCGCCTTCTTGCCCAACGTCTTGGCTTGATCGGCGTGGTACGTCGCGATTGTCCGTCCGTCGCGGGATAGATCGTGCGAATCGAGAGCCAGGGGCTCATGCGCCCTGGTACAGGATGCGACGGAGATCATCCAGAAACAGCAGAGCGGCACGAAGCAGTCAGAGGTGCGTCCGCTCATGGCTCTCCCCCATGCCTCGTGCCCCACGAATTGCGAGGGCAGCAGGCTGTCGGGCTGGTTTCACGATTGCGAGAGCGCTTATTCCGGAAGGTGGCTGGACGAAGAATTGAAGAACGAGTCATGAAAACAACCCCTCGAGAGCAATATAGTTTCGGCGTCGCGAACGAGAGCGGGGAGAAGTCGGCTCTCTTGTGATCCTATGCAGGAGCAATTTTCGGTCCTCGGGAGCAAATGACGGCACGTGAAGATTCCCGTCTCCAAAGCGACGGTGCAGCCGAAGCATTGTCCCTTCAGGCCTGCTCCATTTTGAGTGGCTCGTTTGGAGGATTCGATCGGCAGCATTGCTTCGCACAGTGCGGTTGGTGCATATCCGCTCGTGCGATGGAGGTAGGAATTGATGATGTGTGCCGGTGTTTCGTGTTTCAGGAGCTTATGTGGAAAGCAGGTCGCGGAAGTCGGAGACGAGAGAGGTGGCGAGAGAGACGGTGTGAACGGAAGCGGCGAATCTTCTGATTCGAATCACGCGTACGCTATGGGTAGGTACGGAGGATGTCCTCGGTCACGGTCGCGGATCCAACTCGATCAGTCCTTTTCGGATGGCGAGAATGGCCGCCTGCGTGCGGTCGTAGACCTGCAGCTTGTGGAAGATGTTGCGCACGTGGTTCTTAACGGTCTTCTCGCTGAGGTCCAGGCTGTTGGCGATTTCCTTATTGGTCTTGCCGTCCGCCACGAGACGCAGAACGGTGATTTCCCGTTCGGTCAGATCATGTTCCACCCAGGCCGGCTTCTTCCCCTTCTTCTGCGCCATCAGGGAAAACTCCGCCAGGATCTTGCTGGCGACGGAGGGATGGATCAGCGATTCGCCCCGGTAGATGGCGCGAATGGCCGCGACGATCTGAGACGACTCGGAATCCTTCAAGAGATATCCGGTGGCGCCGGCGCGGACGAGATCGAAGATGTACTGCTGTTCCTCATACATCGTGAGGGCCACGATGCCGATGTGAGGGAACTCACGCTTGACCTGACGGGTCGCCTCCACTCCTCCCATGCGGGGCATGCTGACGTCCATGAGGATGACGTCGGGCAGGAGCGTCTTGGTTTTTTCGACGGCTTCCATGCCGTCCTGCGCTTCGCCGACGACCTGGATGTCGTCCTTGGTCTTGAGAATGGCGGCGAGCCCTTCGCGCACCACGCGGTGGTCGTCTGCGATCAAAACCTTAATTTTCTCCATCGTCCGAGGCCTCCTTCTTGCCGAGCGGTACTTCCACGACGATCGTCGTCCCGCGCCCCTTCTTCGACTGAATGGTGGCCTCCCCTCCGACGAGCCGGGCCCGCTCGACGATGCCGCGAATGCCGAAGTGATCCCACTTTTCGGGGTTATGCAGGACGTGCTCCATGTCGAAGCCGATGCCGTTGTCCGCAATGGTGACGGTCAGTTGATCAAAGTCGATTTCGAGGCGCACGGACACCCGACTGGCCTTCGCATGCTGGGCCACGTTGCTCAGGGCCTCCTGCACGATCCGGAACAGAAAGATTTTCGTGCGGGGAAAGAGGATTTGCTCGTCGCCGGACACCTTGAACTCGGTCTTGACGCGGGATTGCGTTTGGTAGGACTTCAGATAGTTCGTCAGGCCGGGTATCAACTCCATCTTGTCGTACTGGAGAGGGCGCAAATTGAAGATGACCTGCCGCGCCTCCTGGATCGCGAGCTTGAGCTGCTGCTTGCTTTCGCGCAGGGTCGCGAGGCTCGCCTTGGGATCCTTCCGGAGCAGCTGTTGGGACAGTTCCAGCTTGAAATTCACGCCGGCCAAACTCTGGACCAGACCGTCGTGGATCTCGCAGGCGATCCTCGTGCGCTCTTCGGTCACGGCGGCGCCCGTCTCCTTCACGTACAATCGATAGAGCGATTGGTACTTGTTGAGCGTCTTCTCGATCTCGGCCGTGGCGCGGATGCGGGCTTCGATCAGCTCCCACATGAACTTGGCGCTGGCGCCTCCGAGGATGGTCACGCCCAGGCGGTGGAAATCCTGGAGCACCTTCCAGACTTCGAGACTGCCGGACACGTCGATGATCAGATCGACACGATCCAGATTGAGCAGCAGGCGGTAATCGCGCGTGATGGGAATCTTCAGCCGCTTGGCGAGACCCAGCCCGGGGGCGGCGAGATTGGTTTCGGCGACGGCGACGATGTCCACGAGAGGGTCGTTCGCGAAAATCTCCATGAGGGCGGTGCCGCCGCGCCCCGCGCCGATGATGGCGACATGCGTGGTCCCGGGCATCGAGCCCGACTTGCGCCGCGCGTGAGACGACTTGGCTTCAGCCATGGGCATGGTACAGCCTTGCGTTGACCGCAGGATGTTCAGGAACGTCGAGCGCACATCGGACGACAATCGGCGGGATGGGTGAATCGTTGGCGCAGCGTGGGTGAGGCCGGTCACCGCTCGCGGCGTTGTTGGGCCAACGTTCTCAATTCGTCCATGAACTGGTCGATGTCTTTGAACTCCCGGTAGACGGAGGCGAAGCGGACGTAAGCCACTTGGTCCAACTGGTGCAACTCCTTCATCAACTCCTCGCCGACAATCCGACTTTCGATTTCCGTTTCCCCCATCTCCTGTATGCGTTTTTCGATGCGGTCGGCGACCGCTTCGATCGTGACGATGCTGATCGGACGTTTCTCGCAGGCCTTCTTCAGCCCCGAAAGAATTTTGGCCCGGTCGAAGGCTTCGCGCCGGCCGTCCTTTTTCACCACGACGGGGAGGATCTCGTCGACACGCTCGTATGTGGTGAACCGCCGCTTGCATCCCAGGCATTCGCGCCGCCGGCGGATCAACTCGCCTTCCTTCGCCATGCGCGAGTCGACCACTTTGTCTTCGACTTCATCACAGAACGGGCATTTCACCGGCGACGACCTTGTCGGTTCAATGCGGAATGCGCGTGCATTCAATCAATAGGCGTGGAAGATCGGAAAGCGGCTGCAGAGCTCCTTGGCCCTGGCGCGGACGGTCTCGAGTGCCGCCGGATCCTGTCGGTGCTGGAGCACGGTGTCGATCAGCTCGACGATCGATCGCATCTCCGCTTCCTTCATCCCGCGGGTGGCGACGATCGGGGTTCCCAGCCGGATCCCGCTGGCGATGGCCGGCGGCTTCTCATCGTACGGCACCGCGTTCTTGTTGACGATGATCCCGGCCGCATCCAGGGCGGCATCGGCTTCCTTGCCGGTGATGTTCTTGCTGGCGAGGTTGACGAGCATCAGGTGCGTGTCGGTCCCGCCGGAGACGATCTTGTATCCCCGGTCCAGGAGGCCTTGGGCCAGCACTTTGGCGTTGGTGATCACTTGTTGTTGATACCGCTTGAAGGCCGGCGACAACGCTTCCTTGAAGGCGACGGCTTTGGCCGCGATGACGTGCATGAGGGGGCCGCCTTGCATACCCGGGAAGACGAACTTGTCGACCGCCTTGGCGTGCTCGGCCTTGCACATAACGACACCGCCGCGCGGCCCGCGCAGGGTTTTATGGGTAGTCGTGGTCACGAAATCGGCGTGGGCGATCGGGCTCGGGTGGAGACCTGCTGCGATCAGCCCGGCGATATGGGCGATGTCCACCATCAAATAGGCCCCGACCGATTTGGCGATCTGGGCGAACCGGGGAAAGTCGAGGGTGCGGGCATAGGCGCTGGCGCCGACGACGAGCATCCGGGGCCGGCATTCCTCGGCCAGTTTCTGGACGGCGTCGTAGTCGATCGTCTCGGTCTGGCGGTTCACTCCGTAGGAAAAGGCACGGAAGATCGATCCCGAGAAATTGACCTTGCTGCCGTGCGTCAGGTGTCCGCCTTGGGCCAAGTCCATGCCGAGAATCGTGTCGCCAGGCTTCAACACGGACAGATAGGCTGCCATGTTGGCCTGCGAGCCCGAATGGGGCTGGACGTTCACGTGCTCCGCCCCGAAGATCTGCTTGCACCGCTGGATGGCCAGGTCTTCCACGGTGTCGACGTGCTGGCATCCGCCGTAGTAGCGCTTGCCCGGGTAGCCCTCCGCGTACTTGTTGGTCATCAGGGAGCCCTGAGCGGCGAGGACGGCGGGGCTGGCGAAGTTTTCCGAGGCGATCAGCAGCAGCTTGTGGCGCTGGCGTTCCTCTTCCGCGTCGATGGCGGCATAGACTTCCGGATCGGTGGCGTGTAAGGCGTCCAGCGAACCGACGGCATCCTTCATTGACATCGTGGCGTCCCGTTCGATTAAGCGGAAGCCGGTTCGACTTCCTGTTTTTTCACCACCCGTACCGTTACGGCTGCGGTCACTTCGCGCGGCAGCTTGACGGGCACGGTGAAACTGCCGAGTTCCTTGATGGGATGAGGCAGCTGAATCTTCCGACGATCGACCTGATACCCCTGCTCGGCCAGCCCTTCGGCAATGTCCTTGACGGTCACGGAGCCGAACATCTTGTCGTCTTTACCCACCTGCGCCTCCACGGTCAGCGTGACCGTGGACAGCTTCTTGGCATGACCCTCGATTTCCAGCTTTTCCTTCTTGGCCCGTTCGGCCGCAACCCGCTTGGCATGCTCAAAGGACTTGATATTCCGATCGTTGGCGACGACGGCTTTCTTGCGAGGGAGCAAGAAGTTCCTCGCGAATCCGTCTTTGACATCGATGAGATCGCCCAAATGGCCGACCCCATCCATGGTCTCCTGTAGAATGACCTTCATGGCCCTAACTCCTTCTGTTGGAAAGAAAAAGAGAATACTGGCGGGAGGCTGAAAAGTCAATTCTGTTCTTCGGTGTCCTACGGATTCGCCGGGCCACTTGGGTGGGCGTCTCTCTGCTCCAGGACGTCGGTAGTCAACTGGACTCACGGCCTCGGCTGCCCGTATGATGTCGCATCACAGTTGCCTTGCCGCTTAGCCGCTCGGGACGCATGCCTATTGCCGCGCGAGATTTGATTCAGCTTTGGGCCGATCGGCTTTCCGACGATCAACTCCGGCCGGCGGTCGCGGAAATGGACCGCCCGATCGCGCCGATAGACGGGCGTCTGCTTCAGACCGTCGGGGCGCTCCACCTCTATGAGTTCGTCTTGCCTGCCGGCCGAACGCTCGCCACCGATGTGCCCTTTTCAATCGTTCCCTCGGATGACGTGGAACCGACGGAGGGGGTGGTGCTTCGCTCTCAGGGCAATATTCTGCTTGCGCAGGCCGTGGATGCCATTGGCCCAGTGGTGACTGGGGCGACCATCGTGCCCGACTATGCGGGAAGTCTGGCGTCCCGCGGCACCAGATTGACCGAGATGCTTGCTCAAGCTGATACCGCCCGGCTCGGACCGGCCGATCGCCTGGCTCCGATGCTCGAAGCGGTTTCTGGGCAAGAGGAAGCCGGCGGAGTCGCCATGCTGTCCACGGTATGGTCCGACGACGCGGCGACGAGACGACAGCGCATCGCGGCGCTGGCGATCGAGGCGATTCGAGCGAACAAACGGATTCTGCTCGTGTGCCCGGATCATGATGCGGCGGACGAGGTGGCCGGCTCCATCGCCCGGGCCATGAAGGCCGGGGGACTCGTCTACAAGACCTGGATCAGCCGCTACGAGATGACCCTGGCGCGGGAAGCAGCCGGCCTGCCCATCCATGAGTTGGGATTCGAGGCGCAGATGCACCAATTCTATGCCAAGTCCCGCGCGGAAAAAGCCACGCTCCGACGCAAGTACGAGCGGTTCCGGGAACTGACGCCGCTGCTGGCCTACAAGTCGCAAAAGCAGAAGGACCTCGACGAAGTGCGCCTGCTCGAATGGCGACTGTTGACCCAAGTGAACGACCTTCGGCGGAAACTCCAGGAGGGAAACGAGACGCTCGCGGAGTATGAGAAGCTGCCGCTCCTGCGCCGGCTCAGCATGCAGGCTGTGGGCAAGAACGTCGAATCGCTGCACCAGTATCGGGAACTCTACGAAAGCCAAATCGCGGATCTCATGAAGGAACTGGAGATCGCCAGGGCCCGCATCGCCGAGCTGGCGCCCGAGGCGGCGGTGCCTAAGGACATACGACCCGAATTCGAAGAGTTGAAGGAAGACATCGTGCGGCTGGGAGGGACGAAAAAAATCCGGGAACTGCTCGCGGCCGAAGAAAACACCAACCGCCAAGCGTTCATTCAGAACCGGCGCTTGGTCATCACCACCGCGGCTCGTATATTGGGCGATCCATTATTCAGCCGTGTCAGGTTCGATGTTCTCATCGCCGACAACGCCCCCTGGATCGGAGGGGCGGAGCTGCTCGGATCGGCGGCTCTCGTGCGAGAGCGGATTATCCTGACCGGCGCCCGACAGGACATCGCGACGGCGGGCCTGTGGACATCGACTGCCTTGTCGTCTCGTGGCGGCTGAGCGGCGATCGTCCAAGAGAGTTGCTTGACGCGGACGAGGGCAATTCAGGATAATCCCGTTCCTCGTCCGTTTGAACAAGCCTCTTGCCGAAGTGGCGGAACTGGCAGACGCACTAGATTCAGGGTCTAGCGCCCGCAAGGGTGTCCGGGTTCAAATCCCGGCTTCGGCACCACCCATCAGACCTGCCTAAGTGTTCAATGAGCTAGAAACGCGAACGGAACATGGATCAGCAGCGAGATGCTGACCTTTTCCTCTTCGACATGATCGCGCGGCGAAAGATCCCTTTGCGTACGCCAGTCCCTCCACCGATGTACAAAAGAGTTTGTCTTCGGTCCCTCCCGAGATGGAACGCCTCAATAATGCAGGGAAAGCCGCGCTGCACCCCGACGGCATCGCATCTGCATCCCATGGTGCCAGTCATGATCGAGCGCCGCTATCAACGATACCCTGTCTCACTCCCGTGCGCCCTGTTGGCGCATGATGGGCCGCACATCACCCGATCCGTCGATCTTTCCAGCAAGGGCTGTCGGATTCAGAATACCGTTCGGGTTGTTCCCAATATGGTGATCGACCTCTTACTCTTCACGGGGGACGACCTGCCCATTGCGATTCAGTCCGCGAATGTTCGGTGGTGTGGAGCGGAGGGCATCGGCATCGAGTTTCAGGCCCTCGCCTCCTACCATCAACAGCGCCTGAATCTCCTGCTCAATCAACTGAAGAAGCCGCACTAGCGGTCATTGCCTGCCTGCTTCAACTCCAGAACACAACCGAGTCAGCGATCATTGTTCGTGCGATTCCTCCCGCGGGTTTGTCTGTCTGCGTCGCGCCATGTCGTCCGCGGGCAGCTGCAATACGTCCAGTCTCCTGCTAGGATCCACTTCCATGATTCAGAGACCTCGGCCACGCCATCTGTGGCGGTGGGCGACTCGAGGTGGAAGAAGGAGGGATGACGATGTGGACGACCACTCGCAGTATATCGATCATCGGTCTTGTCCTGTCGTGGCTGCTCTGTCTCGACGGATCTCTCCCCGTTCGGGCGGAAACCGTGTCGATCCTGAATGCCGGCAACAAGATGGAAGGCATTCTGGTCGAGGCTGCGATGAAGCGGCAGCTCCGGGCTGACGGCTATACCGTCACGGATGAGACGATGGAGGGGTATCTCCTCATCGTGGGAGTCCTGCCCAATATCACCTTGGGAGGAGAAAAACGCGGGGTGATCGGGAACGTCGTCGTGTCCTCGGTCAGCGTGCCGGCGACGGAAGATTCGGCCGGAAGCGATCGATGTAAGAGGGGGCACGATCAGGCCCAGCGAGTTACGGACGTGGTGGGGGCCAGAATCCTGTACGTCAATGGCACGATTGCACAGGCTCCCAACGAGGAGTCACTCGCGGAAATGCTGAGTACGTTCGCCATACGCGAGATCCGAACGATGACTGGAAGGTGATCGGACTGACGAGCCGAACGTGCTACGCGTGTGGAGCGAGGGTCTTGATGGCGAGGAGGAGGACGGGCTCGCCGAATGACACGACGTCCTTTCAAGCCTTGGGAGGAACGACTTGTGGACATTGTGATGGCCGGTGGAACGGGCTTTATCGGCAGGAGTCTTTGTGAAGCTCTGCAACAGCACGGCCACCATGTCACCGTCCTTACCAGACGCCCCGCCTACGCGAAACGGCTGTTCGGATCAGGTGTGAATGCGGTCGAGTGGGATGCGATAACGCCTGGAAGGTGGGAGCAGGTTTTGAACGGGGCGCAAGCCGTGATCAATCTGGCCGGTGCGTCGATCGGCGATTCCCGCTGGACGGAGAGTCGCAAGCGGCTGCTCACAGAAAGCCGGGTGCTGCTAACCCGTCTCCTGGTCCAGACCTGCGCCAACCTCGCCACGAAGCCTCAGGTCGTGATCAACGCCTCGGGCGTCGGCTTCTATGGCCCTCGTGGCGAAGAAGTTCTCGATGAGTCGTGCGAGGGGGGGCGTGGATTTCTCGCTGAGCTCTGCGTGCAATGGGAGTCCGCCGCGCAGGAAGCGTCGTCTTACGGAATACGAGTCGTGTGCGTGAGGACCGGCATGGTTCTCGAACAAGGTGGAGGGGCGTTGCCTCGTATGGCGCTTCCGTTCCGGTGCTTTCTTGGCGGACCGGTCATGCCGGGTACCCAATGGATCTCGTGGATTCATCGCGACGACATGATCGGGATCATAGAATGGGCACTGACGAATCAGCATGTGGTCGGCCCGGTCAATGCCGTTGCTCCGACGCCGGTCACCATGAGGGACTTCTGCGATACGCTCGGACGGGTCTTGCGCAGACCTTCATGGCTTCGGGTGCCTGAATTCGTCTTGAAGGCCGGTCTGGGAGAGCTTGGCTCCCTGATGACGACGGGTCAGAACGTGGCGCCGGTCGTCGCGCTGCAGGGCGGCTACCGATTCCGCTACCCTATGCTTGAGGGAGCGTTGCAGGCGATTTGGACCAAGGCGTGAAGGAGGCCGACCATGGCAAGGTTCATCGACTATGTGCAGGCCCTGGCTGCCGGAGTCGACACCGATCTCCAAGGCGCCGGAACCGGCTTCATCAGCGGTCGCTCTATCTTAATTCTGCCGTGCTCTGCACGGGGCTGTCCCTGGTCGCGCTCGCAGCATAAAAGGTTTCAACCCAGGAGGAATCCACATGACACTCGGAATGTTGTCGATGTCAATCACCGTCATAGCCGGCCTGTTGTTCATCGCGTCGCCCGCCGGGGCGGATCAGTCGACCGATCAGACATCGTCCAAGCACGGGGAAGAGGCGACGCGCCCCAAGGGGGTGATCGGCGTGTCGTTGCAGGTGGGCGCCGAGCGTATCGGCGATCCGGCCATGCTCTGCGTCGCCATGGTGCATCCGGAAGGGCCGGCTCACGGGGCCGGCCTGGTGCATGGGGACGAGATTCTGTCGGTCGACGGGACGCCTGTGTCGGGCAAGACCTATGATCAGGTGGTGAACATGATCCGTGGCGAGGCAGGGACGGCGGTGAAACTCAGTGTGAAGGGAGAGGGAGCCGCTCGGGAGGTGTCCGTTACGCGCATCGACAGCGACCATCTTTCGAAAGGGCCGAAGGGATCACACGCCGATCCGGCTCGCTAGCACTCATGATGCCAGGCGGCGCGCCCTCTTCGTCGAGGGGTCGACCAAGGGGAACGAGCCGAAGCCGGTCTCCCAGGAGTTCCACCGATGCGCGGGGTCGTCCGGTTGAGAAGAGAGTTGCGGCTTGAAGACAACCACCTCACCCCCATTGTCGATCATAGGCAATCGAGAGAGGAATACTCGCAGATCGGCAAGCCGGCGGTGGTCAGATGACGGCTCCGGTCCTCCGGTTAGGGATTAGCCGATGTCTCCTCGGCGACAACGTTCGATTCGATGGAGGACACAAACGTGACGGCTTTCTGACGGATGTGTTCGGCCGGTATGTCGAATGGGTTCCCGTTTGTCCTGAGGTGGAGGCAGGGCTCGGCACGCCGCGCGAGGCGATGCGACTGGTCGGTGATTCCCGGTGTCCCCGCCTCGTGACGATCAAGAGCGGAATCGATCATACGCGCGCGTTGGAGAGGATGACGGCTCGCCGCGTTCAGGAACTGGAAGCATTGGATCTGTCCGGGTACGTGTTCAAGAAAGACTCTCCAAGCTGCGGCATGGAGCGCGTTCGTGTCTACAACCAACAGGGGATGCCGAGCCGACAGGGCGTCGGCATCTTCGCGGGCGCATTCATGAAGCAGTTTCCGATGATCCCCGTGGAGGAAGAAGGAAGGCTTTGCAATCCCCTCTTGCGGGGGAACTTCATTGAGCGGGTCTTCGGCTACCGCCGGTTCCAGGATTTGCTTGCCGGGGGCGTGACCAGGAAAGCCGTGGTCAGATTCCATACGATACACAACTATCTGCTGCTGGCTCACAGTGCCCAGGACTACCAGGCGTTGGGTCGCTTGGTGGGTCAGTGCAACCGGTATCGTCCGAAAGATCTGGCCCTCCGGTATGGACAACTATTCATGAGGGCCTTGACCGTCAAAGCGACGGCTCGGAAGCATGTGAACGTGCTGCAGCACATCGTGGGGTATTTCAAGGAGCGTCTGACTGTTCAGGCGAAGGATGAATTGCTGCGCCTCATCGAGGACTATCACAATGGGATGACTCCTTTGATTGTCCCGCTGACGTTGGTCAAGCACTACGTGCAGTTGTTCGACGTCGGCTACATTCGCGACCAGGTGTACCTCAATCCCTATCCAAGGGAGCTGATGCTCCGTAACCATACAGAGGAGATCGCATGCCGCCGGTAAAGCAAGGAGTGGTGCTCGTCGGGCACGGAGGCATTCCGAAGGATTGTCCGCAGGAACTGGTGACGAAACTGAAGCGACTGGAGGCACAACGACGCGCCGCTCATCTGTCGCCGTCGCCGGAAGAGCACGAATTGGACGAGAGGATCAGGCGCTGGCCCCGGACGGACGTCACCGATCCCTATCAGGCCGGCCTGGAATCGGTGGCTCGTCAGCTCCGAACACGGCTGAAAGGCGTGTTGTTTGCCGTTGCGTACAATGAGTTCTGTGCGCCGACTTTGGAGGAGGCCGTCAAGGATCTGGTCGGTCGGGGTGCCGCGCAGATCACCGTCGCGACGACGATGTTTACGCCGGGCGGATCGCATTCGGAGATCGAAATCCCGGAAATTCTGGATCGGTTACGCCGGGAACATCCAACGGTGGTCTTACGCTATGCATGGCCCTTCGACCTTTCGGCCGTCGCCGATCTCTTGCACGGACAGGTCACGAGGTTCGTCCAAAGCAGTGGTGAACTCGATTCCTCGGGTGGTATTCGTCATCCCGACTCGCGCTGAGCCGATCACCGGGCGTAGTCCGTCAGATACACACCTACACAACCCTTGGTCACCTCTACCTAAGAAAGTCAGGGGCTTACATCCGTGGAGGGTGGGGCACAGAGGTTGCTGTCGACAGCCCTGCTTCCCCGTGGAAGCAACGGCCGGTAGTCGAGGGTATACCTTATGACGTGTTGCGTCTCAGTTGAAGAAATCCGGTCCAATCCATGCTCAGCCGGTAGGCCATCGGCCAGCACAACCCGAGACTTGGTCATGGGTTGGTGCTCGACGGAACTCGAATGGGCTGCCTCCGCGGCTTGCAGCGCTCCAACTCTTCGGAGGCAGGTGACGCGGCATGTCCGTGGATATCTGGGGCTCCTATGGAGAACCGGCGCGTTGCGCGGGGAACAGCCGCGGGACGCGTTCAGCGTGGCTTGCGACATGGCGACAAGGAGCAAAGCCGATCTCCGCGAAGGCGCTCTGATCTGCCGGGTGGGGATCGCACCGGCTGGATCCACCGAGTTCGTCTTTCTCCGAATTCGAATCCGTCTGCAATCCCCTTCAACCCCGCTGGTGGCTGCCTGAATCGTGTGCGGGCGCTTCCTCCGGCTATGGAGGAGGAACTTTGGCACCCTTGCGTCTGGCTTCCGACAAGCCGATGGCGATGGCCTGCTTTCTGCTGGTGACGCGGTTGCCGCTCTTTCCGCTTTTCAACGAGCCCTTCTTGCGCTTGTGCATCGCCCGTTTCACGGACTTCCGAGCGCCCTTTCCATATCGTGCCATGGAACCACCCTGCTCTTAACTCGAGTGTTCTGAACAACTCTTCCTGCGGCAGCAATCGGCCTCATGGCCGGATCGTTTCAATCCGCGCGTTGGAGTGTTGTGGTGCGGCCCCCGGTCGGTCACATAGGCCTTGACTTGATCGCCGACGACCACCTTATCCATCTTCGTGCTCTTATCGACGTGGACCTTGGTTTTCTTCCCATTATTGTCCTTGATCCAATAGTCCTCACCCTCCATCCGCTTCTCGATCACTCATGAAGACTGAATAGCATGATTCGGCGAGGCGAATGGACTGGGAAGAGCCCTGGATTGCAGTGATTTCGTGTGACCTCACGTCGGCCGCACGAGTGGCCGTAGTATTGATGATGTGAGTTTGAGGCAGGGACGTGGGCGCCGGCGATGCCGACCGAGGTCGAAGGAGGGCGGGTCCGCCGTGTCCCAGAGGATCAACGGGCGATGCCCGCTTCTTTTCCTGCGGGGGCGGAGAGAGTAGTCGCGGGAGGCATGCAAGAACTGAGGGGGAAACAGGGAGCGACTTCTCGTCTTACGCTTTTCTCAGTGCCTTGCACGTCCGCCCGTTCCTCGGCCAGAACGGATTGAGGAACATAGGTCGAGAATACGCTGATCATGGGAGGATCGGAAGGCTGCTGCAAATACCAGGGCACAACCGAGTCAACATTGAACGAAGGAATAATTCCACTAAATGGTCCGAGAGGATTGTTGTTCGGGGGAGGAGGACAGGCGTTGAAGCAGACCAGTCCCGGTGGGACGTTTAAGAGGATGAGAGAATTGCTCGGGAGAACCGCGCCGTTCAAGAAAGCCGATATGCCGCTGACCGCGTCTGTTGCACGTATGCTCAGCGTTCCGGGATTGACAGTGACCGTAATGGGCGCGGCTTGTGTCCCGACCACTCCATTGAAGGCCTGAAGGGTCGAGTTGGCTCCGGCCGTGACATTGGTGCCTGCCCCTGCCGCACTGAGCACCGATCCTCCGTTTGCGATGACGTCCACCGCCCCACCTGTACTGACCGATCCTAAGGTTACGTCCGTTCCCGCCGTATAGTTGAGATTCCCTGTGCCGCTGGTTGTCGTTGCTGCTGCCGCCATCGTGATCGGGCCTCCCGCCGTCACCGTGATGCTGTTGGCTCCCGTCGTGCTCAGGCCGGCAAGTTGCGTCACCGAGTTCACCGCAGCCAGGTTGAGGATGCTGCCGGTCGATGCCACTGCTCCACCGATGGTTAGGTCGGCGGCGTTGGCGGAAAGACTCCCAGACACCGTGGAGGCGGCGAGATCCAGTGCATTAGCATCGGTGAGCGCCACGTTATTGCCGCTGGTGATGCCCACCGTGCTGAAGTTGTTCCCGGCATTGGTCAGGGTGATGTTGTTGGCGGCGCCGGCCGCGAGCGTGGTGGTGCCGGCGACGGTCACGGCGCCCGACTGGGTGAGGGCCCCGTTGGTCGTGACGTTCAAGGTGCCGTTCACGGTGGAGGCGCCGAGATCGAGGGCGTTGCTATCGGTGAGGGCCACGTTGTTGCCGCTGGTGATGCCGACGGTGCTGAAGTTGTTGCCGGCATTGGTCAGGGTGATGGTGTTGGCGGCCCCAGCGGCGAGCGTGGTCGTGCCGGCCGCGGTGATGGCGCCGGTTTGGGTGAGCGGGCCGGTGGCGGTGATGGCGAGCGTGCCGGTGGAGGTAGCGCCGGCATTGGCGCTCACACTGCCGATGGTGACCGGGCCGGTCTCGGCCCAGGCGATGTTGCCACCGGTGAAGGTGACGGTCTCAAAACTATTGCCGGCATTCGTCAAGGTGATGTTGCCGCGGGTGCCGGCGGTGCCGCCGAGATCGGTAACGGTCAGGCTCTGGCCGACATTCAACGTGACCGGCGCACTCTGCGTCAGGTTATGGGTGGCCGTGGTGGTGCCGGTGAAGGCCGGGGCGGCGGTAGTGACCGAGACCGGGCCGCCGAACTGATTCCCGGCGTTGTTAAGCGTAATAGCCGACGGCAGCAGCGGCGGCCCCGCAAAGGTGGCGGTGGTGCCGGTGGTATTGACGGTGATGTTGCCGGTGCCGGGCAACGGCAGCGCATTGAGATTCGTATCCGCGCCTAACACAAAAGTGGACCCGCTGCCGCCGACGGAGGCCTGTGTGCCTCCGATGCGTGTCGTGCCCAGGAGGTTCACATTGCCGGCCGGCGTCAGGGTGGCATCGCCGACGACCGTGAGGGTTTGGCCGGCTGGCAGCGTGAGATCGCCGGCGGTGGTGGCGGCGGTCAGATTGCCGCCCACCGTCGAGGTGTTGAGCGTGAGGGCCGTGCTATTCGTCAGGCTCACGGACCCTAAGGTGGCCGCCGCGGTGGTGTCGAAGTTCGCCGTGCCGGCGACGTTGAGCGCGCCGGTTTGACTGATCGCGCCGCCCGCGGTGGCCGTCAGATTGCCACTGGCCGTCAGCGCCAGCAGCGTGATCGAGGCATTATCAAACGTCAGGGTCAGGTTGCGCAGGTTAGTGAGGCCGGCCAGCGCCGGCACCGTGGCACCGGCATTCACATTGCGCAGGCCCAGATCCCGGATGTTGCTCTGGGTGCCGCCGAAGGAGACGGCACCGGTGAAATTATTCGCCTGCGTATTGAGCAGGATGTCGGCGCCGGCGACCGTCGTGGCTAAGGTGGTCGTTCCAGGGATCGTGAGGGCGCCGGTTTCGGTGATGGCGCCACCCGCGGTCACATTCAAGTTCCCGCCCGCCGTCAGCGTCAGGGCCGGGAGGGCGATCGGGGCCGTATCAAAGGTCAGGGTCAGATTGCGCAGGTTGGTGAGGCCGGCCAGCGCCGGTACGGTGGCACCGGCATTCACATTGCGCAATTGCACATCGCGGAAGTTGGCTTGGGTGCCGCCGAAGGAGACGCCGCCGGTGAAGTTATTGGCCTGGGTGCCGAGCAGCACATCCGTATTGACCGCGATCGCGGTCGCCGTGGTGGCGCCGGTCACGGCCAGCACGCCGGACTGACTCAGGGTGCCGCCGGTGGTCACACCGAGCGTCCCGGATATCGTGGAGGCGCCGAGATCGAGGGCGTTGCTATCGGTGAGGGCCACGTTGTTGCCGCTGGTGATGCCGACGGTGCTGAAGTTGTTGCCGGCATTGGTCAGGGTGATGGTGTTGGCGGCCCCAGCGGCGAGCGTGGTCGTGCCGGCCGCGGTGATGGCGCCGGTTTGGGTGAGCGGGCCGGTGGCGGTGATGGCGAGCGTGCCGGTGGAGGTAGCGCCGGCATTGGCGCTCACACTGCCGATGGTGACCGGGCCGGTCTCGGCCCAGGCGATGTTGCCACCGGTGAAGGTGACGGTCTCAAAACTATTGCCGGCATTCGTCAAGGTGATGTTGCCGCGGGTGCCGGCGGTGCCGCCGAGATCGGTAACGGTCAGGCTCTGGCCGACATTCAACGTGACCGGCGCACTCTGCGTCAGGTTATGGGTGGCCGTGGTGGTGCCGGTGAAGGCCGGGGCGGCGGTAGTGACCGAGACCGGGCCGCCGAACTGATTCCCGGCGTTGTTAAGCGTAATAGCCGACGGCAGCAGCGGCGGCCCCGCAAAGGTGGCGGTGGTGCCGGTGGTATTGACGGTGATGTTGCCGGTGCCGGGCAACGGCAGCGCATTGAGATTCGTATCCGCGCCTAACACAAAAGTGGACCCGCTGCCGCCGACGGAGGCCTGTGTGCCTCCGATGCGTGTCGTGCCCAGGAGGTTCACATTGCCGGCCGGCGTCAGGGTGGCATCGCCGACGACCGTGAGGGTTTGGCCGGCTGGCAGCGTGAGATCGCCGGCGGTGGTGGCGGCGGTCAGATTGCCGCCCACCGTCGAGGTGTTGAGCGTGAGGGCCGTGCTATTCGTCAGGCTCACGGACCCTAAGGTGGCCGCCGCGGTGGTGTCGAAGTTCGCCGTGCCGGCGACGTTGAGCGCGCCGGTTTGACTGATCGCGCCGCCCGCGGTCACGGTCAGCGCGCCGGACACGGTCGAGGCAGCCAGGTTCAGCGCGTTGCTATCGGTGAGGGCCACGTTATTGCCGCTGGTGATGCCGACGGTGCTGAAGTTGTTGCCGGCATTATTCAAGGTGATGTTGTTGGCGGCCCCGGCCGCCAGGGTGGTGATGCCGGCGACGGTCACGGCGCCCGACTGGGTGAGGGCCCCATTGGTCGTGACGCTCAAGGTGCCGCTGATCGTCGAGGCCCCGAGATCGAGGGCGTTGCTATCGGTGAGGGCCACGTTATTGCCGCTGGTGATGCCGACGGTGCTGAAGTTGTTGCCGGCATTATTCAGGGTGATGTTGTTGGCGGTCCCGGCGGCGAGCGTGGTCGTGCCGGCGACGGTCACGGCGCCCGACTGGGTGAGGGCCCCATTGGTCGTGACGTTCAAGGTGCCGCTGATGGTGGAGGCGCCGAGATCCAAGGCGTTAATGTCGTTGAGCGTGACGTTGTTGCCGCTCACGACGGAGACGGTGGCGAAGTTGTTCGCATTATCGAGCGTGATGTTGTTCGCGCCGGCCGTCAGGGTGGTGGTGCCGGGGACAACGAGATTGCCGGTTTCGGTGATGGCGCCACCCGCGGTCACATTCAAGTTCCCGCCCGCCGTCAGCGTCAGGGCCGGGAGGGCGATCGGGGCCGTATCAAAGGTCAGGGTCAGATTGCGCAGGTTGGTGAGGCCGGCCAGCGCCGGTACGGTGGCACCGGCATTCACATTGCGCAATTGCACATCGCGGAAGTTGGCTTGGGTGCCGCCGAAGGAGACGCCGCCGGTGAAGTTATTGGCCTGGGTGCCGAGCAGCACATCCGTATTGACCGCGGTCGCGGTCGCCGTGGTGGCGCCGGTCACGGCCAGCACGCCGGACTGACTCAGGGTGCCGCCGGTGGTCACACCGAACGTCCCGGATATCGTGGAGGCGCCGAGATCGAGGGCGTTGCTATCGGTGAGCGCCACGTTATTGCCGCTGATGATGCCGACGGTGGAGAAGTTGTTGGCCGCATTGGTCAGGGTGATGGTGTTGGCGGCGCCGGCCGCGAGCGTGGTGGTGCCGGCGACGGTCACGGCCCCGCTCTGGGTGAGCGCGCCGTTGGTAGTCACGTTCAAAGTGCCACTGACGGTGGAGGCGCCGAGATCGAGGGCGTTGCTATCGGTGAGGGCGACGTTGTTGCCGCTGGTGATTCCGACGGTGCTGAAGGTGTTGCCGGCGTTATTCAGGGTGATGTTGTTGGCGGCGCCGGCCGCGAGGGTCGTGGTCCCCGTGACGTTCAATGCCCCAGATTGCGTGATCGCACCCCCACTCGTAACACCCAAGGTGCCGCTGATGGTGGAGGCGCCGAGATCGAGGGCGTTGCTATCGGTGAGCGTGACGTTGTTGCCGCTCACGACGGAGACGGTGGCGAAGTTGTTCGCATTATCGAGCGTGATGTTGTTCGCGCCGGCCGTCAGGGTGGTGGTGCCGGGGACAACGAGATTGCCGGTGTCGGTGATCGCACCGCCCGCCGTCACGGTCAAGTTGCCACCGGCGGTCAAAGTTGTGGCAGGTAGGGTGATCGCCGCATTATCGAACTGCAAGGTGAGATTGCGCAAATTCGTGAGGCCGGCGAGGACCGGCACCGTCGCGCCCGCGTTCACATTCCGGAGCGAGACGTCGCGGAAGTTGGCTTGCGTCCCGCCGAACGCGAGCGCCCCGCCGAAGTTATTCGCCTGCGTGCCGAGCAGCACATCCGTGTTCGCTGCCGTTGCGGAAAATTGTGTCGTCCCGGTGACGGCAAGTGCGCCACTTTGTGTTAGAGCCCCGCCGATCGTGAGGACAAGGTTGCCACTCACTGTGGAGGCGGCGAGATCCAGGGCAGTCGCATCGGTGAGCGCCACGTTACTGCCGCTGATGATGCCGACGGTGGAGAAGTTGTTCCCGGCATTGGTCAGGGTGATGGTGTTGGCGGCGCCGGCCGCGAGCGTGGTCGTGCCCGAGACGTTCAGGGCCCCTGTTTGCGTGACCCCTCCGACCGCAGTGACGTTGAGCGAGCCCGAGACGGTCGAAGGGCCGAGCACCACAGCATTGACATCGTTGAGGGTGACGTTGTTGCCGCTGACGACGGAGACGGCGCCGGTGAAGTTGTTCGCATTGTCGAGCGTGACGTTGTTCGCCCCGGCCGTGAGTGTCGTCGTCCCCGGGATGATGATGTTCCCGCTGTCCGTGATGGGGCCACCGGCCGTGACGTTCAGACTACCCCCCGCCGCGAGCGTGAGGGCCGGCAGTGCAACGGCCGCGTTATCGAATTGAAGAGCGAGATTCCGCAAGGCAGTCAGACCTGCGAGAGCCGGAACGGTCGCCCCTGCGTTGACATTACGAATGGACAGGTCCCGGAAATTACCCAGCGTGCCGGCAAATGAAAGCGCTCCGCCGAAAGTGTTGGCCTGCGTTCCCAGAAGGATGTCCGTGTTCGCCGCCGTGGCGGTGAACGACGTCGTGCCGGTCACAGTGAGTGCCCCTGATTGCGTGAGAGCCCCACCGGTCGTGAACGCCAGATTGCCGCTCACCGTGGAAGCGCCCAGGATCAGCGTATTGGTGTCTCGGAGACTGACATTGTTGCCGCTCGTGACGCTGACCGTGCTGAAGTTATTGGCTGAAGTGGCCAAGTTGATGGTATTGGCGGCGCCGGCCGCGAGCGTGGTCGCTCCGGTCACGGCCAGCACACCGCTCTGGGTCAGTGCCCCGTTCGTTGTGACACCCAATGTGCCGGAGACAGTGGAAGCGGCCAGCGCCAAGGCGTTCGTGTCCGTGAGGACGACATTGTTGCCGTTCGTGATACCGACGGTGCTGAAGTTGTTCCCCGCGTTGTTCAAGGTGATGTTGTTGGCGGCGCCGGCGGCCAAGGTGGTTGCGCCGGTCACCGTCAACGCGCCGGTTTGAGTGAGCGCTCCGGCGGTCGTAACGCCCAATGTTCCTGAAATCGTCGAGGCGCCGAGCGTCAACGCGTTGGCATCACGAAGGGCGACGTTAAAGGCTCGGCTGACACCGACCGCGCCGGTGAAGTCGTTACCCGCGGTATTGAGGGTGATATTCGCGGCAGCGGCACCGGTAGCGAGCGCGACGGTTCCCGCCGCGCCGGTGTTCATGGTCAGGGCTGCACCCTGCGTGATCGCGCCGCCGGTCGTGTTTCCTCCGACTGCCGCCTGCCCGCGGGTGGAAACCGTCGCGGTCCCGCCGTTCCCAGTCGTAATCGAGCCGCGTAAAGCAGCCGACCCTGTGCCGCCTGTCGGACTGTTGACGATGATCTGAACCGCATTAGCTCCGGTGTTGGTGGTGGCGATGGAACTGCCGGCGTTCATGGTGAAGTTCTGACCGCCTGCTCCGTCGCTATTGGCGTTGATCGTGACGGTGCCCGAACCCGCGTTGACTGCGCCGGAGAGCGTCACATTGAGCGGCGAGCTCATCGCAATGTTCCCGGTGGTGGTCAGGTTCCGGACGGTGGTGATGCTGCCGGGATCATAGTTGCCCGCAGTCGCCGGATCGATCGTCAGGCTGATGTTCCCTGAGCCGGAACTCAGGTGTGCTCCGACTCCAAAAGTGATGTCACCAGGGGTACCGTTCACGCGGTTCGCCAGAATCGACGACGAATCGTTTGCGGTCATCGAGATATGTCCGTTGTTTGTACTGACGGAGGCATTGACGTTGATGTCCCTCCCCGCCTGCATGGTGAGTCCGACGCCATTGTTCGTCATCGCCACGGCATTCGTCACGGTGATGTCGTTGTTGGCTTGGAGCACGACATTGGCCGCTGCCGCGTTGATGCTGGCGGGAGTAATAGTCACGTCTGCAGCCGGAGTATTCGCGAACAGATTGTTGACGCCGGGATTGTATGCGGCGCCTCCCGCTGTCGCGATGGTAATATTGCGAGGATCCAACAGCAGGGTTCCCGCTGATCCGAGCGGAGCTAACGCATTGACGCTCCCGAAAAAGCCCAGATTCTCATGGCCCGAGACCTCGATCTGACCGCCGTTGCCACCGAGTGCTCCTCCTTGCGCCAGAAGCGAGCCGCCGAACGACGTGTTCTTGTCTGACCAGACTACGATGTTGCCGGCGCTGGAGTTTCCGACTCCTGACGTATTGATGAGACTGTCACTCGTCCCCACTGTCTGATCGGTGGATGAAATCAGTACGCGCCCGCCCTGGGCGCCATCGGCGCCTTTGGCCAGGATCGATCCGACAACTCCCACTTGTTGAGCGGTTATCGTTACCTGGCCTTGTGCCGCCCCCGGTTGCGCCGCCGAGACATCGATCGTTCCGGTGTTGATGACGGCACCATCTGCGTTCTTGACTCGGCCTAGATTGGTTTGCCACCCCACGCTGCCGGTGTTCGCAACGGGGTCGGACCCTTCCAAGCGAACGACGCCGCCGTGGTTCACGAGACTCTTTGCCCGAATGACCCCGCTTTGGTTGACGACGGATGAGAAGATATCGCCGGAGGCTTTCGCCGACAGGATGACCCGCCCTCCGTCAGCCTGGATGGTTCCGGAGTTGCTGACGGCTGAGGTCAGCGGTTTGCCGTCCATGCCCGTCACATGGTCGAGGACTTTCCCGCTTATGGCGTAATTGATGAGTCCGTCCCCCATGAGGTCCAGGGTCAGCTGTTGTCCCGAGCCAAGCAGCACCTTGCCGAGGTTGGCAACGATCAGTCCGTCATTGGCCACGCCGGGCGCGACAAGGAAAACGAATCCATGGTCTGAAACCTGAATGGTGCCGTGGTTGATGACGCTTCGCAGGCCTTTCAGGGGATCTTGTGCAAAGAGCAAGCGGCCGGCCATGAAATCACTGTCACGAATCTGCAGCGTGGTTGCCAGAAGCCCGCCCACATCGATCTGGGCTCCGGCACCGAAGAGGATCCCATTGGGATTCACCAGGAAAATCCGACCGTTCGCCTGCAATTGACCGAGAATGACCGAGGGATCGACGCCGATCACCCGATTCAAGGCGATGGAACTCACCGACGGCTGTACGAAACGCACCGCTTCATGCGCCCCAATTGAAAAGCTCTGCCAATTCAGAATGGCCTTGTCGGTCGTCTGCTGAATATTCAGCGTGGCGGGATTCGTCTGTTGAATGGTCGCAAGCCCGCCGACGACGTGTCCGTCGCTGGGAAGGGCGGCGGCAAGGCTCGGAAGCGAGAGCTGAAGTGATGCGAGCGCAACACAGAGAATTTGGCGGAGCCCTGGCCAACGGCGCCGGGGGCCGGAAATCGCAATTATTATGTGGGGAGGCCGTCGCCTCATCGCTCCGAAAGACTCCTCTTGGTTAGAGTGTAGCCGAGGGACGGCGACTCGTCCTGAGGCGAAGAATGTGCCCCCGAGGGACGACAGCCGTATCGAGAGCGGGAAGGCCATCCTTTCCGTGGACGGCATGATGTCCCACAAAGGCGTATTCGAAAAGTGTGGAGCAGGTGAAGGGCACTCATACTGCTTAGAATCTCGCAATGGCCTGTATATAGATGATTGGAGAGCGATCCCCAGAAATCGTGCCTCCGCTTGGCTTGGGTCCCAAGGGAAACCCTACGTCAAACCGCAGCTTGGTCGAATAGTACGGTAGTTCGGTCTGGAGCCCGAACCCCGTACCGGTCAGATTGGTTGACGCGACCTCGCCCGGTTGAGGATTCTTAAGCCGACCTGCGCCGTAATCGATGAAGACGTCACCCTGCAATTGCTTCAACGGGGCGGGCATCAGGGAGGGGAAAATCGGGATCCGTGTTTCGGCGGAGAGGGTATAGCCTTCGTCCACGAACCGTTCGCCGAGTTGATAGCCTCGCACCGAATCAGGTCCCCCCAGGAGCATCTGCTCGATGACGACGAGAGGACGTGTCGTCAACTGGCCGCTTGCCCTCAGGAGCAGCAGCACATCATGACCCAGGCTCTGGATTCGCCCGGCCGTCAAGGTTCCTTTCGTGAATCGGTCGTCTGCGCCTGCTCTGGTCGATTGCGGGTCATTGTTCTGCATGCCTCCCAACGCTTCGCCGAGTCCCTGGAAACCGTAGAGCGAGAAGTACGTACGACCGGATAGGTCGAGACGATCGTAGTTGACTCCCAACTTCAACTCCCGAATTCGATCGTCGCCGGTCTGCTGACTGAGAGTGAAGAGCTGATTGTTCTTTCCCGCGAAACCGAAATCGGCGAGCAGGGACTGAAACCGCGTTTTGATGAAAGGGTGGTTCACCGAGACATCAAACGTCTGGATGCGGCCTTCGATGCCAAGGGCCGCCAGTTCCGCTCCCACGTTGAAGAGGCCTCCCGATCCGGACAGGACCAGCTTCGTTCCGTGCACGCCGAGAGGGACTGCATAGGCGCCGAAACCGAAGAGCAACTGATCGGGATGATTTCCGATGATGCCGTTCAGGTTAAGCGTGGCGCCGTCGAACAGGACGTTCCCGGCTTCGACTCCGGCGCCGACGCGGTAACGAGAAATCGTGTTGAAACCGTAGTTGTTGAAATCCACCGTGGCATGGAGCGGACGCTTGTCCTCGGCCTTGACCTGGATGTTGGTCGAACCGGTCGAGGCTCCCGGCTCCAAAACGGCCGATACCTTCAGGTCCGGATAATTGTTCAGCAACAGCAGAGCACGCTCCAACGCCACATTGCGGATGACGTTGTCTTCCATGGCTTGGGCGAAACTGCCGCGGATGAATTCCGTTGAATAGTGCCGATTACCCGTGACGACGATGTCTCCGACCCGGCCCTCGAGTATGGCGATGTTCACCACGCCGAATCGGATGTCCTGTTGAGGAATATAAGCGGTGGCAAGCGTGTAGCCCTTATTGTTGTAGAGGTCCTGGACGGTCCCGGCCACACGTTCAAGATCCGGTAATGCGAGCGACTGGCCGATATACGGCTGAGTAAGTCTCTCCAA
This sequence comes from Nitrospira sp., assembly GCA_047150005.1. Classification (GTDB taxonomy): domain Bacteria; phylum Nitrospirota; class Nitrospiria; order Nitrospirales; family Nitrospiraceae; genus Nitrospira_C. The sequence continues at coordinate 1,778,494 of AP038806.1, forward strand.
CTCCAGCTGTGAGACGACCGTGTTCCCCGTGAACGAAAACCCCTTTACCAGCAGATGGTCGCCATCGACCGATTCGCCGAAGCTCGGCGATGGGAGGGTTGAGGCGACCGTGACGAAGAGGAGGACGGCCAACCCCCGAAACCCCTGCGCGTTGTGAATTGTCCCCTGGCCCATCTGTTGTCGCTTCACTTTGCCGTCGAGCTATGCCAAGATGAGCCGGTCGCTGTGAGGTGCCTCGTGTTGATCCGGTCGTTGCTCATTCACCTGTTCCTGGTCGCCACGGGCTGCGTCGCTTACCCTGACACCTCTTCTGAGATTCGGAGCAAAACCGAATCGGGTGAAGGCGAGCCACCGCCTGCGGTCGAACGCACGGAGCCTCCCCAGCGGCCCACCACGACCTGTCCAGCCGGCATGCGAGGTTCTTGTTAGCGCTGTGGGTGACGAAACAAAAATACGTGCATTAGGGTCGTCTGACCGTAGCGTGAACGGGTCAAACGGTCAATTTATTGTCAGTTTTTGTACGTATGCTGGCTCGTTCTCGTTGAGAACGATTGAGGGGCGGTCATGACCATCGGTGATGCGACGAAGACGGAAATGAAGCGTGACTTGGCTCGAGCCTTTCACGAGACTCAGTCGTTCAAGTGGGATTCAGAGGAGGGATTCGTGCTGGCTTCCGGTGAGAGGAGTCCGTACTACGTCGATTGTCGTTCGCTCATGGCCTATCCATCGGCACGGCGTCTCGTCGGGATTCTGGCCACTGAAGCCTTGCTCGGAGACGAGATTGACTGCCTCGGCGGACTCGAGATCGGCGCCATCTCGATCGCGACGACCATTTCGGATTGCGGATATCGGGCCACTCCGCCACGCGACTGGCGTACGTTTGTCGTGCGCAAGCAAGCCAAGGACCATGGCTTGGGGAAATTGATCGAAGGGGCCGTGCGACCGGGAGACCGGGCCCTCATTGTCGATGACGTGTTGACCAGCGGAGGCTCTCTGTTGAAGGCGGTGGCGACGGCCCGACAGACCGGGTTGATCGTACAGCGGGCGCTCGTGATTGTGGATCGGAAGGAGCAGAACGGCCGTGCGCGCGTGGAGCAAGAAGGCGTCTCGCTCATCGCGCTTCTGACGATCGAGGATCTCACCCGTCAGCAGGCGACGCCGGCCTGAGCGGTCGGTGACACCGCTCGCCCGCGTTACTTGCATCGAAACTCAATACCCCATCGCCGCTCACGCACCATTTCTTGAGACCCCTGGACCGCCCCGGCAATTCGAGCCCGCCCTTTGGCTTCGCCCTCGCGAACGATCGTATAAGGACCGCCGCACTTTTCTTTAATCAGCCCCAGCGCCTCTGTCCGAAACGTAGAGAGCATGGCCCCCTGGTCGCCTTTAAATGGGTACACCACGACGCCGCTGTCTCCGTTATCCTGTACGAGCTTGGCGCCTTCGGCACAACCGGCCAGGCAGATCAGCAGCAACGAAACCCTGAGGCTTGACCCGATCTTCATGAGGCTCCTATCATAATAGTTATTGTCATCGGCTCTGTCGAACGATTCACCACGCTTGCCGTCGTGCAGGAGGCTTATCATGATCACACGACTATTGGTGCTCTGCGGAGGCGCCCTGTTGTTGTCGGCGCTGACAATCGGCATCGTCTCGGCGCATCATTCGTATCTACTGACCGTGCAGCAGTTGAAAGCCGGATTGAACAAAGCTCCTTCGCCCGCCCAGAAAGGATTCATTCTGGTTGATGTCCGCTCGGCCGAAGAACATGCCGGAGGCTACATTCCGAGCACCGACTTCAACATCGATTTTCGCGAAATCAAGGCACGTCACCGGGATCTCGGCGCGGACTACGGTGATCATATCGTGGTCTATTGTCAATCGGGCCATCGCAGCAACATTGCGGCGGAGACGCTGGCCGATCTGGGGTACACGCGGGTGTACAATGTCAACGGCAGCATGAACGCCTGGATGGAAGCGGGCTATCCCGTTGCATCAGCGGGGCGCTGACTTCCGCGGTGGGATCTCCCGGGAGGGCGCGGACGGGCGTCTCGGGCTGATGCCGATGACGGCGGGCAATCCGATATGGCCCGCGCTTGTGTCGGCCAGAAACGACATCCACGCGGCCCCAAGATTGGCGTGAGTCGCCTTGCGGCGCAGCACGGGAGCCAGCGCGACGTCGGAAGACGATCCTCCATCCATCGCCATGGCCCTCCGGATCGCCGGAAACGCCTCGTGTAGACATTGACCGATGTCGAACAACGTCGAAGGTTGAGTCGTCTTGACCACCAGCACCTGCCCGCCGGTTTCTTCCGCCAGGATCGTTTGATGTGCTTGTTTTCCTGACCGTCGCACGCGAATCGTCCCATTCTCATCCAGCAGCATGAGTGATTGCGCCGCTTCTCGATAGGGAACTTGCCGGACGTCAAAGGATTCGACAGAAAGATCCAGAATCCTGACGGGAGGAGCGCCGGCCTCGGTCGGCTCCGCGACGAACAGCCCAAACCACGTCCCGTGTTGTTTGCCGCCGAGCGAGAGTCCGTTGCCGAACAACAGCCCAAGATAGGCGAAGTTTTCACGAAAAAGGCCGGCGTTGAATACAAGATCGTGACCCATCCTCGCCTGCCATTCATGGATGTCGGGCGGTTGAGCCAGCCGCTCGTTTCGATAGTAATGCACCGCGAACCGATAGCGATCGGGGTCGATCCCGATCATGAGCAACGGCGGGACATCCGGACAGGGAGTCGACCAGAGCGTCACGCGCAATCCGTCGGTGAGATGGTCCCAGGTGGGAGGTTGGGCCCATGCCGTGGTCAGGCTACAGGTCAGCGTCGTTAGGGATGCGAGCCAGAGCAAATAGAGACAACGGCAAGCCCGGGTGAACCCGGTGGGACGGGATGAAGCGTACCGGAATATCATCGCCGGATAAGTGGGCATGAAACCATTGCAAACCGTTACCGCCTTCGTCCGGACGAACGCCCGGACACGGCCTTTGACCGTGGGACGGTCGTGTCGAGAAGTTGGCGTACCGTCTGAGCCAAGACCTCTGGCGTGAACGGCTTCTGTAGGAATGCCGTGGTTCCATCCTCTTGGCCGGACAAAATCCCGATGTCGTCCGTGTAACCCGACATGAACACAATACGCAGATCCGGCTTGATGACCAATAGGTGGTTTGCCAGTTCCCGGCCACCCATGCTGGGCATGACCATATCGGTCAGCAGCAGGTGCAAGGATCCGACATGCTGGCTGGCGAGTAAACAGGCCTCGATGCCGTTTTTTGACTCGATCACATGGTAGCCCAGCTTTCTGAGTTCGTCGCGAACCAGCATCCGAACGCTCTCATCGTCTTCGACCAGGAGGATTGTTTCGGTACCTCGGCGGGGCGGGCCATGTTCCTCCTGTGCCGGCGAGAGGATTTCCCCCTGGGTATTGGGAAAATAGATGTCGAATCTCGTGCCGCAGCCGAGGCGGCTGCTGACATCGATCGCACCGCCGCATTGCGTGACGATCCCGAAGACGGTCGACAGGCCCAGACCGCTGCCCTTGTCCTCCTCTTTCGTCGTATAAAAGGGTTCGAAGAGATGTGACCGTGTCTGGCGATCCATGCCGCATCCTGTGTCGCTTACCGACAGTCTGACGTACGGCCCGGGAGTCAGCGGCCTTACGTGATACGGCGGACTCGTCGTGATGTCCACGAGGGCGGACTCGATCGTCAGAATCCCACCGTTGGCCATCGCGTCCCTTGCGTTGACGACCAAGTTCATCACCACTTGTTCCAACTGGGCTTGATCGGCCCGTACATGGCTGTTGGAAGGATCAAGTGCGAGAGCTAAACGAATGTCGGCGCCGATCAGCCGTCGCAGCATGCCTTCGAGGTTCGTGATGACGCCGTTCATGACGAGAAACTTCGGTTCAAGGGGTTGCTTTCGGCTGAATGTCAGGAGCTGGCGGATCAGCAGGGCGGCCCGTTCGCAGGCCTTGAGGGTTTCATCGATCTTGCCGTGCAGCGGATGGTCCGATCCCAGATCAGTCGACAGGACGTGACCGTATCCCATGATGACGGTCAGCAGATTATTGAAGTCATGGGCGATGCCTCCCGCGAGGCGGCCGACAGCTTCCATCTTTTGCGCCTGCCGAAACTGTTTCTCGCTCTGTCTGAGGGCCTCTTCGGCCCGTTGCCGCTCCCGGCGTTCGTCGCGCTCCCTTAGCGCCCGTTGAACGGACGGTACCAGCCTCCCCAGGCGCTGCTTCAACACGTAGTCCGTCGCCCCCTGATGCATCGCGTCGATCGCGAGTTCTTCACCGATCAAGGCGGAGACGAACAGGAAAGGAACCTCCGGAGCATATTGGCGGGCCAGCGCCAGGGCGCTCATGCCGTCAAATCCCGGCAGAGAGTAATCCGCCAGGATCAGGTCCGTGGCTCCCGTCTTGAGCGCGGCCAGGAAGGTGGGGCGGGTATCCACTCGATGAGCGGCGCACATCAGTCCTGCTTCGGTCAACGTCGCGATGACCAACTCGGCGTCGACCGGATTATCTTCAAGATGCAGCAGACGGAGCGGCTGGTTCACTTGTCCTTTACGGAGAGGTTAGGAGCGAGACTCAATGCCGGGTGGCGGGGGCTCGTTGATGACCCCCCAGAAGACTCCCAGCTCTTTGACGGCCGTGATGAATTGATGAAACTCAACCGGCTTGACCACGTAGGCGTTGGCCCCCAGGGCATAGCTCTCGGCGAGGTCGCGTTCCTCTCTCGACGAGGTCAGCATCACAACCGGAATCGGTTTGAGATCCGCGTCGTTCTTGATGGTCCGCAACACTTCCAGCCCATCGATCTTCGGCATCTTAAGATCCAGGAAGACGACGGCCGGGTTTCCCTGCTGGCGCCCCCGATAGGAGCCGCGACAATACAAGTAGTCGAGCACCTCGGCTCCATCGTGGCAGACGACCACCTTATCGGCGATGTGGTGCTCTTCCATGGCGGCGAGTGCCAGCTCCGCGTCCCTCGGATTGTCTTCAGCGAGCAGGATGGGTTTCACGGTGGTCATCAGGCAGACCTCTTGATCGGGAGAGAGAAATGAAAGGTGGCTCCCTGATCAAGGGCGCCGTCCGCCCAGGTCCGGCCGCCGTGCCGATGAATGATCCGTCTCACATTGGCCAATCCGATGCCGGTTCCTTCAAATTCGTCGTTTCGATGCAGCCGCTGAAACACACCGAAGAGCTTGTTGACGTATTGCATGTCGAATCCGACCCCGTTGTCGCGCACGAACAACTCGACCTCGCCCGGCGCGCCGTCCCGGGCGCCGATTTCAATCTTCGGCTCGTTCCTCGTCGCCGTAAACTTGACGGCGTTGGAAACGAGATTCATGTACACCTGTCTCAACATGGCCGGATCGGCGGATACCTCGGGCAACGGGCCAATTGTCCAGGAGATGGGCTTGGCTTGCAAGTCAAGCCGCAAATCATGAATGACGGTCTTCACCAGCTGATTGAGATCGACCGTGGCGTGCAGCATTTCCTGACGGCCCATGCGGGAGAACACGAGAAGGTCGTCGATGAGCTGACCCATCTGCTTGGCGGACTCTGAAATCGTCTGGAGATAGCGCTGCGCCTTGTCGGTCAGCGTCGCGCCCGCCGTCTTGGCCAGGAGCGATGCATAGCCGTCGATGTGACGAAGCGGGGCACGGAGATCGTGGGACACGGAATAGCTGAAGGCCTCCAGTTCCTTGTTGGCGGCTTGGAGAAGCTCCCCGCGGCGCTTGAGCTCGGCTGCGATGCGGCGGCGCGCCGTCACGTCGTAATGAATCAGGTAGTAGACGGAGGCGAGGAGTACCAATTGCAGCAGCGCGCCGAGGACCAGCAGGGCGATGGTATTGCGGGTGCTCGCCGTCGATTGGACGACTCGGGCTTGGGTCAGGCGTTGTTCATCGGATTCAAGCTCGGCAATCACGGCGTGAATCTCGGAGAGTTCGTGCTTCGCGACGCCGGAAAGGGCGAGATGCCGGACGCCCTCCGCGCCGCGGCGCTCGCGCTCGGCGATTGCCGCGACTTCGGTTTGGATTTGCCGATTGATCAACTCCTCCAGTCGCACTACGCGAGGCGCATGTTCTGGCGTATCGGCGGTGAGTAATTCGAGATAGCGGAAATATTCCGGAGCCTGCTCCAGGACGGCGCGGTGCGCTTTCAGATAGGAATCGTCGCCCGTCACCAGAAAGCGACGGTGGCCGTTCTCCGCGGCATCGAGGGTTTGGCCGATGGAGGCCAGCAGTTGGATGAGCTCGTGACTTGCGGTGTCGAGCTGGCTGTTACGGACGACAACGGAGGTATTGCGATAGGAAATGGCACTAATGACGACGATACCGGCAAACACGAGGCCGAAGCCGGCCAGCACCCGTTGTTCGATCGACCACCGGGTTGCCCAAGCCGGCAGTCTCAGGCGGGGTGGCGTGCGAACCTTTGGCGAGGTCGATAGGGCGTCTGACGGATCAGGCGAAACGACCGGTAAGGAGGTTGGGCGGTCCTGAGTGGCTGATTCCATGGCTGAGCGAAGCCGGTCAGCGGGACGGGCACGGGGCGCCAGCTTACGGAACTCTACTCTGGGGCTGACCGTGCTGCAAGCAATATTTCAGTCGAGAAACGGAATGGGGTCAAGGACACGGATGAGGCGTCAGCCACCCGAAGGGATGACCAGGGGAGGTGCGGGGAGCGAGGCAGCGGGGCCGGCCAGGTCGCTGAACATCATCGTCGCCGAGACCACCCAATCGATGGCGGGCTGCGGATACACGCCGATAATCAGGGTGCCGGCCAGCCCGATGTACACGACGGCCCTCATCGGACCTGACACCGTCAGCGGTGAAGGATCGTGGGGCTCGACGATGTACATCTTCTTGACGACGATCAAATAGTAATACAGCGAAATGACGATGTTGATCAGCCCCACGGTGATCAAGGTGTACAGACCTTCTTTGATGGCTGCGACGAAAATATAGAGCTTGCCGATAAACCCCGCCAACGGCGGCACACCGGCTAGAGACAGCAGGAAGATCAGCATCGAGAAGGCCAGAAACGGCGAGCGCCGGCCCAGGCCGCTGTAGTCGTCGATTTCTTCACTGCCGATGGCCTGGCTGACCACAATGACGATGGCAAAGGCGCCAAGATTCGCAAAGAGATAGGTCAAGAGGTAGAACAGGATCGCGTCGTTCCCCATTTTCGTCCCGGCCGCCAGGCCGATCAACACGTTGCCGATCTGGGCGATGCCGGAGTAGGCCAGAAGCCGCTTGATGTTCCGTTGGGCGATGGCCACGATATTGCCGTACGTCATGGAGAGGACGGAGGCCGCCACAAGGATCAACACCCAGGTCGGTTTGAACGTGGCGAGCGCGACGAAGAACATGCGGAGCAGGATGGCGAAGGCCGCCCCTTTGGGGGCGATCGACAGGAACGCCGTGACCGGTGTCGGCGAGCCGTGGTAAGTATCGGGAATCCAGGAATGAAACGGCACCGCCCCGATCTTGAATCCCAAGGCCCCGAAAATGAGCAGGAACCCGATGATGAGCCCCGGTGTGGCTTGGGAAGACTTCATATCGGAGAAGACCAGTTTACCGGTTTCACCATAGACGAGGCTGATCCCGTAAGCCAACAGCCCGGCGGCAAAGACTCCCAGGATGAAGAACTTCAGTCCGGCTTCGTTGGAGGCCACATCCTCGCGCAGGTAGGAGACCAGCACGTAGAACCCGAAGGTCGAGAATTCCAACGTCACGAAGACTGAGAGCAAGTCGTTGGCCGAAGCCATGAACATCATGCCCAGTGCCGACATCGCGACGAGGAAGTAGTATTCGCCGCGGAAAAACGTGAACCGGTGTACGAACTCGATCGAGGCGAGAATCACCAGGATCGTCGCGGCCACGATGAAGACCTTGAAGAACAAGGCCATGCGGTCGACCACAAACATGTTCGAGAAGAGGGTGCCGGTGATCCCGAACACGTCGAAACAGACCAAGCAGGCCAGCGTGCCCCCGAGCCCGACGATGCTCAGATAGGCCAGGTGCTCTTTCGGCAGACGGGGAAACGAGAAATCCACGATGAGCAGCACACAGAGCCAGCAGGTCAGGATGATCTCGGGCAGCAGAAGAAGCAGATCCGCCGGCGACATGTTCAAGGAGAAGGTCATGGTGCGACCTCCGAGGTTCGGCGGGCCAGATGAGGGAGCGCCGCGGTGGCGGCATCACCGATCGAGGGAGCGGACAGGGGCACGGCATCAGGAGGTGCCGATGCCACCGGAACGACGCGCGTGACTCTGGCGACGAGCGGATCGACCCCCGACCGCACGACGTTGTACAGATGCATCGGGAAGAGTCCGAATCCCACGCTGACGGCGATCATGATCAACAGGGGCAAGCGGTCCACCATCGCGATGGCATCCTGCGAGTGGCTGTACTTCTGGTCCATCGGGCCGTAGAAGAGCCCCCGCATCATCTTGAAAAGATACGCGAGCGTCAGAACGATGCCGACGACGGCGATGATGACTTGCAGGGGATATTTGTTCCAGCTTCCCACGATGATCATGACCTCGGCGATGAAGTTCACGGTGCCGGGCATGCCGATGGAGGCCATGCAGCCGACGACGAAACAGCCGGCGATGAACGGCATGCGGTTTGACAAACCGCCGAGGGAGGGAATGTCGCGCGTATGGGTTTGATCGTAGACCCAGCCTGCCATGGCGAAGAGCATGCCGGTGGCCATGGCGTGGGCGAACATGTAGATCACCGCCCCACTGAGGCTGATGTAATCCAATGCGGCCATGCCCAGGAACACATATCCCATATGGCTGGAGCTGGAATAGCCGATGACATATTTCGTGTCCTTGGCATAAAAAGCCACGAAGCCGCCGTAAATGATGCTGAAGACACACAGAACCGCGGCAATCGGCATGAGTTCGCGGGTCGTCTCAGGCAGAATTTCGAATGCCACTCGAATGATCGAGAAGTGTCCGAGTTTCATCAGGACGCCGGCGTGAAGCATGCTGGTGGCGGCCGGTGCGGCCGCATGGCCGACCGGAGACCAGGAGTGCAACGGCCAAAGCGGGGCGATTGAAGCAAATCCGAAGAAGATCAAAATCCAAATGATCTTGTCCAGTGTCGTTCCGAGAACCGGGATGTTCAGAAGCTTGGCTTGTTCGCGCAGCACCAGGATGTCGAAGGTGTTCAGTCCTGCGTACTTGTAGATCAAGAGAATACCCATCAAGGCGACGACTGCGAACGCCGAGAGGAACAGCACCAGTTTCATGGCTGCGTATTCCTTGCTGTTCGCGCCGAAGTTGAAAATGAACCCCACAGAATCCCGGAGCTTCAGACCGTCGGCATCCGTCATCTCGAGATATTTCTTGGTGTGGCTTCCCCACATGCCGAGCAGCAGGTACATGGGGATCACGGACATTTCGTAGAAGAAATACAAAAAGAAGAGATCCAGGGACATGAAGACGCCGATGGTGGCAGCGGCGAGGATCAGCAGCCAGATGTAGAACTCTTTCGTCCGATCCTTGATGTGCCAGGACACGAAGATGCCGGCGAACAGCAGGATGGACGAGGCAAGTACCAGAGGAGTGCCGATCCCGTCCACGCCGAGGTGCAAGGAGATGCCAAGCTGCCGGGACCATTCGAACTTTTGAACGAATTGGAAGCCTCCCGCGATGGGATCGTAGGCATAGAAGACATACAAGGACACCAGGAGCGACACAAAGGCCGAGAAGGCTGCAATGCCCCGCACGAGCAAGGCCTGGCGGTTGGAGACGAAGATCAATGCAATGGCACCGGCAAAAGGCGCGAACAGAATGTACAGCAGCGCGTAGTCGCTCATGGTGTCAATCGACCTTCTCGTGGGACGGGATTCCGGCGGCCGCAACGGTCGCGTGATTGAGCCGATCGACCAGGGCCTGCACCGATCCGTTCATCATGCGCAGAAACGGGGACGGATAGAGTCCGATCCACAGGATCATGATGGAAAGGGACACGGCGATCACCGTTTCCCGAGGGTGCAGATCGGCGATCGAATCCTTCACCGCCTGACCGACGGGTCCGAGGATCGCCCGTTCGTAATACCACAGAAAATAGGCGGCGCCGGTGATGACACCCGTCACGGCGATCGCTCCGTATATCCAATTGGCCTTGAACGTGCCCAGTAGAATGAGAAATTCGCCCACGAACCCGTTCGTGCCCGGAAGCCCGATCGACGCAAGGCCGATCAGCAAAAAGAACGACGCCAGCAACGGGGTATGTTTTGCCATCCCCCCGAATGCTGCCAATTGAGTGGTGTGCTGCCTCGTGTAGAGAAAGCCGGCGATGAAGAACAGGCCGGCCGTACTGAATCCCAAATTGATCATGGTCAGCAGGCTGCCTTGGAGTCCCTGATAATTCAGGGCGAACAGGCCGACCACGACAAACCCGAGGTGGCTGATGCTGCTGTAGGCCAGGAGCCGACGCAAGTCGAGCTGGACCAGCGCCATGATCGCTCCGTACACGATGGCCGCCAGTCCCAAGCTCATGACCACGAGCACCACGGTCTTGCTCGTGGCCGCATCGGGGAGCAGCGGGATGCTGAAGCGCAAGAATCCGAAGGTGCCCAGTTTGACGCCCGCCAGCATCACGGCCATGCCCACGGGGCCTTCCAACAGGGCGTCCGGCAGCCAGGTGTGAAACGGAAAGACCGGGGCTTTGAACGCGAAGCCGAGGAACATCAGCCAGAAGATCAACACTTGTTGGCTGAGGGGAATGGGGACGGTCAGCAATTCAAGGAAGTCGAAGGAATACAGACGGTCCATGCGATGAACCGTCGCCCAATTGTGGTAGTTGATGTCCAGAAGGGCGATGCCGACCAGCATGAACACGCTGCCCAGAAGGGTGTACAGGACGTATTTCAGGGCCGCATAGTGGCGCTCGGCCCCTCCTCCCCACAACTTGATCAGGAAGTAGCTCGGAATCAGCATGAGCTCCCAGAAGACGAAGAAGAGGATGAGATCCAGGGAGATGAAAATACCCATGGTGGCGGTTTCCAACGCCAGCAGGGACATCATGTAGAGCTTCATCTGATGCCGGATCGTGTCCCAGGAGTAGATGACGACCAGCACGGTCAAAAAGGCCGTCAGTCCGACGAACAAGATGCTGATGCCGTCGACCGCCAGGTGGTAACTGATGCCGAGCGCTGGAATCCATTGAACCCGTTCGACGAATTGCATGGCCGCCGAATCCGGTACAAAACGGACCATGACGAAGATCGTCAGGGCCAGCTCGACCAGTGAGACCGTGAGAGCGGACGTCCTCAGCATATCTTCGTCGTCGATCAGCCACAGAACGGCGGCACCGGCGAGCGGAAAGAAGAGGATGCAGGACAAGATGGGAAACGTGGATGAGAGTTCTTCTAGCATGCTCGTGATTTATCGTTGTACGATGAACTGCACGACCAGCGCCAGCAAGAACAGCCCCGCCACGATGATCGCGGCATAGTGATGGACCATGCCGCTTTGCAGCTGGCGCCATTGTCTGGCGATGAGATGATTGCCGTATCCGATGACGTTGAGACCGCCGTAGATGACGTGTTTCTCGATCCATGTCGATCCCGCGGCACCCAGTTCGGCAAGCTGGCCGACGGCCCGCACGAGACCGTCGATGACGGTACGATCGAACCAGTCCAGCAGGAGCCCGAGTTTCTTGGTCGGCTCGACAAACAACAGGTCGTAGAGTTCGTCGACGTAATATTTGTTCAACAGGAGTCGGTAGACCGGCTCGGCTCTCGCTGCCCAGCGGTCCGGAGTGGCCGGAGAGATGCTGTAGAAATAGTGGGCCAAACCCCAGCCGAGAAAGGCGATCCCAGTGGCGATCATCATCAGGGTCAGAACCAAACCGGTGCTCACGTCGTGCTCGCTCCCTGCGCCGACGACCGGAGCCAGGAAATGATGGAGCCAGCCCTGTTCCGGAGGGAACCCCAGGAATCCTCCGACGAGTGACAGCGCACCGAGCACGGTCAGCGGGGCGATCATGACTGTCGGGGACTCATGGACATGTGCTTCGGTGTGATGATCCATTCGTGACTGGCCATAGAAGGTCAGATACGTCAAGCGGAACATGTAGAACGCGGTCAGGAACGCTCCGGCTGCCGCCATGCCGTACAGCAGGTACCGGTGATGGGTGAAGGCATGCGCCATGATCTCGTCCTTGCTCCAAAAACCTGCCAACGGAGGGATTCCGGCGATGGCGATGGTGCCGATGAGGAACAGCCGGTACGTCCACGGAATCTTCGAGCTCAGTCCCCCCATGTTCCGGATATCCTGCTCCCCTCCCAGCGCGTGAATGACGGACCCGGCGGAGAGAAACAACAGTGCTTTGAAAAAGGCGTGCGTCATGAGATGGAAAATGGCGGCGGTATATGCGCCGATGCCGCAGCCGAGAAACATATAGCCGAGCTGACTGACGGTGGAATAGGCCAAGACCCGCTTGATGTCGGTTTGCACCAACCCGATGGTGGCGGCAAACAGCGCCGTGGCGCCGCCGATCAGTCCCACGATGTCCATCGCGGTGGGCGACAAGTCGAAAATGGCGTGATTTCGGACGATCATATACACGCCCGCCGTCACCATGGTGGCCGCATGGATGAGGGCGCTGACGGGGGTCGGACCTTCCATCGCATCGGGAAGCCATGTATAGAGCGGAATCTGGGCCGATTTCCCGACGGCGCCCACGAGCAGGCACAGCGCGATGGCCGTGGCCATGTCGGGAGACAGCTGACCGACCTGCGGGAAGACTTGGGTGTAGTCCAGCGTGCGGAAGTTGATGAAGACTAGAAAAATCGCCAGGAGGAATCCGGCATCGCCGATGCGGTTGACGACGAAGGCTTTCGAGGCCGCTTTGGCCGCCGAGATCTTGTCATAGTAGTAGCCGATCAACAGGTAGGAGCAGAGGCCCACGCCCTCCCACCCGATGAAGAGCACCACATAGTTGTTGCCCATCACGAGGAGGAGCATCGACACCATGAAGAGGTTCATATAGGTGAAGAAGCGCGTGAAGCCGGTCTCCCCGTGCATGTAGCCGACAGAATAGACATGGATCAGGAAGCCGACGCCCGTCACCACGAGCAGCATGACGCAGGTGAGGGGATCGACGAGGTAGGCCAGATTGATCGTCAGGTCGCCGCCGAAGATCCACCGATATGCCACGACTTCTTGCGCGGCTCCGGTGCGGAGGACGTCGATGAACACGCCGATCGTCGAGAGGAACGAGAGGCCCACCGAGCCCCAGGCCAGACGGTGCGCGGTTTCATGGGACCAGCGGCGGCCGGCCAATCCGTTGGCGATGGCCGCCAGGAGGGGAAACACCGGGATCAATTTAATCAGCAGTTCGGTCACGGTACGTTCCTGTTTTCGGCAGGGGCGGCCTGACGCACTCGAGGCTCACCACTTCAACAGATTCATTTCGTCGACGTTGGTCGAAATTTTCCCTCTGAACACCACGATGATGATCGCGAGGCCGACGGCCGCTTCACCGGCGGCGATCGCGATGACAAAGAGCGCGACGAGCTGGCCCGCCATCGATTCCAGATAATGCGAGAAGGCGACGAGATTGATGTTGGCCGCATTCAACATGATTTCGACCGCCATCAGGACAATAATAAAGTTTCGGCGAATCAGCACGCCCAGCAATCCTGTGATGAACAGGATGGCGCTGACGGCGACGTATGCGGACAGTGGAACCATAAATACCAATCGTTACTGCTGAATGCTCAATGCCGAGCGACCGAATGATTCAATTGAACACTCACCATTCATCATTTCATCATTGAACATTGCGTTGCTCGTCGGTCGGTTTCGGTGTTTTTGCCAGTACAATGGCTCCGATAATGGCTCCCAGAAGGAACACGCCGACAATTTCGAATTGCAACAGGTACTCGCTGAACATCTTGATCCCGACCGCGAACGTGTTGCCGTCTTGGAGGACCGCCTGTGCCGGTGCGTCGCCCTTGGCCCCGCCGAACGGCGAGTGAAAGAGCTGCGCGAGGACGTAGAGGGAGCCCAGAAGGGCCGGAACCAGAAAGTATTTCGAGGAGGTGTGAAAGTACCGTTCCTCCGTCTTGAGGTTCAGGAGCATCAGCACGAAGAGATACAGGACCAGGATGGCCCCCGCGTACACTACCACCTGCACCGCCCATAAGAACTCGGCATTGAGCAGGATAAAGAGGCCGGAGACATGAAGAAGCAAGGCCAGGAGCGCGAGGCCGCAATGAACGGGGTTCTTAAGGGCCACGGTCAGCACCCCGGCGGCGATGCTCATCAGCGCAAAATAGGCAAAGAACACTGAGATCATGGTCGGGGTCAGCTCAAATGCTTCGGCGTCGACTGCGTGGACTTGGCCACGGATTGCGGGAAATAGTACCGATACTCCCGGCTTTCTTCGACGTTCTTTTCCTGGTTGTGGGCATAGAGATATTTCTTCGCGTCGTCCAGATGGCGTTCGCCGATGTCGTACAGGCGTTTCTTGTCGAAGAGGAGCGTCCGTTTGTCGTGCGTAGAAAACTCATAGACCTTCGTCATGGCCAAGGCGTTGACGGGACAGGCCTCGACGCAATATCCGCAAAACACGCACTTGGTGATGTCGATATAGAATTCGCTGGCGTAGCGTTGAAGAGGCCGCTCGGCATCCTCTGAGCTGATGACCTTGATGCAACGTGAGGGACAGGCGGCTTCGCACAGATCGCAGCCCACGCACCGTTCGCGACCATCGTCGTAGCGCAACAAGCCTAACGCCCCCCGGTGCGTGTCGGGAATCGCCCGTTGCTCCCGGGGATACTGGAAGGTGATGGGCTTGTGGAACATGTGCTTGAACGTGACTTTCATCGCCTCCCAGATCTCATAGAAGAGCGCCGCCTGAAGAACTTTCTTTGTCAGTGTGCCCACGCTCATGTTCGTTTCCGTTCCGGGCTAGGCCGCTTCGATGGTGACGCGCGTCTGCTTGAACGAGGGTACGCCGGTGACGGGATCCACATGAACGACCATGAGATCCTTGACGGGCGGATCGTTGAAGTGCTCCGGGAAGAAGCAAATCCCGGGCGCAAGCGTGTGATCCCGCTGGACGCCGATCTGCAGCTCGCCATGATCCGAGGTCAGGCGGACCGTGCCGCCGTCGCTCAAGCCGAGGCGTTCCATGTCTGACGCGTTCATCCCGATGCGGCGCGTGTTGGGCGCGATCTTGATCAGCCCCGGCGCCGTCGTGGAGAGTTTGCCGGAATGGTAGAGCACTTGGCCCATGAGCAACGTGAATGGGCGTTTGGAATCAGAGAGGGGCGTCTTGTAGCGCGCCGCGACGGCACTGCCGTAACCGTTTGAGAGATAGCGATCCGCGGTCGGAACGATCCTGCGAGGTTGGCCGAGGTTGTAATAACCGGGGAGCAGCTTCATGATTTCGCTTTGAATCTCGTTGGCCGATTCGTATTCCCACCGGCATCCCAAGCCGTTTGCCAGAGCGGTCATGATATGCCAATCGGGAACGCTTTCTCCGATGGCATCCATCGCCTGCCGGACACGCAACACTCGGCCTTCCAGATTGGTGAAGGTGCCGTCTTTTTCGGCGTAGGTCGATGCCGGAAGGACGACATGCGCCAGACGAGCGGTGTCGGTCAAGAACGGATCCTGGACCACGAGCAGGTCCAGCCGCTCCAATGCCGCCTTGATCTCCAGGGAGGCCGGCAGCGTGGCCAGAGGATTTTCACCCACCACGTACAGAGCTCGGATCTGGCCGCTTCGGCAACGCTTCAGAATTTCGACCAGGTTGGCGCCCGTCCCGACGGCCGGGAGTGTCACGTCCCAGGCCTTGGCCAGCCGATCGCGCATCGCCTCATCCTCAAACCCGGCGAGCCCCGGCAGGAACTCCGGTGCCACACCCATATCCGCCGCCCCTTGCTCGTTCACCTCCTCCGTTACGGTATTCACGCCGCAGCCGGGCTTGCCCAGCTTCCCCGTGATCCAGGCCAGGTCGATTAGCTTCAGAACGTTCTGATAGCCGTCCGGCTGGCGCACGATGCCCTCGGCGCAGAGCAGGATCGCTCGCGGCGATTCGGCAAAGATGGCGGCCGCCTCTTTGAACGCGTCGACGGCGAGGCCGGTCTTGGACGCAATGTGCTCCAACGAGCAACTCGCGAGCGCCGCCTTCAACGCGGTGAACGCCTGTGGATGGGCGGCGACGGCTTCTTCGTCCACGAGATCGAGCTCAATGGCCGCCTTGACGAGTCCATCGACGACCAGCCCTTCGGTGCCCGGCGTGATCAGATAGGGGTGCGAGGCCAGCTTGCCGATGTTGGTGACACGAGAGTCAAACACCATAACCTGCGTCTTATAAACGCGGATCGCCTCCTTGATTCTGACCGCGGTGAGCGGATTGGTCTCCGTCAGGTTCGAGCCGATGATGACGACCGCTTTCGCTTTGGTCAGATCTTCCCAATCGTTGGGGGTGCGCCCGAGGCCCAAGGCGTGTTTGGCGGCGCGGACGAAATTCATATGGCCGTAGCGCGCACTGCTGTCGAGGTTGTTGGTGCGGAACCCGGCCCGCATGAGTTTCTGGAACAGATACAGCTCTTCGTTCGTGCAGCGGGCGGTGATCAGCCCGGCAATGGAATCGGACCCATGCTTCTTTCTGACCTCGGCGAACCGGTCGACGGTCGCGTGCATGGCCTCCAACCAGGGCACCTCGACCAGTTGCCCCTCCTTGCGAAGCAGCGGTTGTTTCAGCCGGGCCGGCGAGTCGATATATTCGAAACCGAATCGTCCTTTGACGCAGATGCCGCCGTGTCCCTTCGAGGTGTCGGCTCGATCACCCCATTTGTTTTTCCACGACAGAGGGGAGGTCACGCGAACGACCTCTGAATCCTTGGTCTCCACATGGATCTGGCAGCCGTCGCCGCAGTAGTTGCAGGTCGTGGTCGTCTTCTTCATCTGCCAGGGCTTGTACAGATACTTGGAGAACTTGTTTGTGATGGCGCCGACGGGACAGACGGCGAGGCAGTCCCCGCAGAATTCGCAGGACAGCGGGAGATCTCCCTTCGCCACCACCTGGTTGAAGCCGCCTTTTTTCATGAACTGCAGCGCATCGATCATCAGCACGTCCTTGCACACGTTGATGCATTCGGCGCAGGCGATGCAGCGATTCATGTTGAAGTCGAGCACCAGGCTGCGGGTGTCTTCGGGGATGAATTTTTGTTTGGCGTTGGGCAAACTCGTGACACCGTGGAGAAACGCCATGTCCTGCAATTCGCAATGTCCGTCGGCATCGCAGACCGGACAGTCGAGCGGATGAACCGAGAGATGTTTCTCGACGGCCTTCTTTCTGGCCTGAAACAGGTCGTCCCCTTCGGTCCGGATGACCATGCCGGCCGCCGCTTTGGCCGTACAGGAGCGAACCGGAGCCTTCTTGCCCTCCTGCATGACCAAGCACATTCCGCAGGAGCCGAACGGATCGAAGGTGTAGTGGTAGCACATCGCCGGGACGATCTTGCCGGTGCTCGCGATGACGTCATAAAGCGACACACCGTCTTTGGCGCTGACGGTCTTGCCGTCGATGTTCAGCTCGATGGTCGCGGCTTCAACTTCTGGATTTGTGGCCGGTTTCAGTCCCATAGGTTCCCCAGTGCTGAGTCATGAGTGCTGAGTTCTGAGCACCGTGCTTCGCGCCGTGGTTTCTTAGTCTCAGCACTTAGCACCCGGCACTCGGCACTTCTCATCGGTCGCACTCTCCCATAACGATGTCGTACGTACCAAAGAGCGTAATCGCGTCCGCGATCATGTATCCCCTCGACATGTGATCGAACGCGCCCATGTGAATGAACGAGGGGGCGCGGATCTTCAGCCGGTAGGGCTTTCCCCCGCCAGTACTGACGATGTAGAAGCCCAATTCTCCCTTATGGGCTTCGGTCCCGCAGTAGATCTCTCCAGGTGGAGCGTTGAATCCCTGCGAAAAGAGCTTGAATTGTTGAATCATGGATTCCAAATTCGTGAAGACCCGTTCCTTCGGCGGCAAGGTCACGCTGGGGATATCGGCCATGATCGGCCCCTCCTGCAGCTGTTCCAGGCACTGCCGGACGATCTTCACGCTTTCGTAGAGCTCCATGACGCGGATCCAGTACCGGTCGTAGGTATCTCCATTCTTGCCGAGCGGCACGTTGAACTCGCATTTCGGATAGGCCGAATAGGGTTCGGCTTTGCGCAGGTCGTAGTCCACCCCGGAGCCCCGGAGCGTCGGCCCGCTCAGCCCGAAGTTGACCGCATCCTCTGCGGAGATCACGGCGACGCCTTTCGTCCGGGCCAGCCAGATTCGATTCTTTTCCAGGAACACGATGTATTCGTCGATCTTGGGAGGGAAATAGTCCAAGAACTGTTTCAATTTGGCCAGCAGCGAGGGCGTAAAATCCCGCTCGACCCCGCCGATACGATACCAGCTGGTCGTCAGTCGGGCCCCGCACAGTTCATCAAACCAATCCAGCAGGATTTCCCGGTCCCGAAAGCAATAAAAGAACACGGTCATGGCGCCGATGTCGAGCGCCTGCGTACCGAGCCAGAACTGGTGACCGATGATCCGCTGAACTTCCGCCACGATGGTGCGGAGATACTCGGCCCGCTCCGGTACGGTGATGTTCATGAGTTTCTCGACCGCGCGGCAGTAGGCGAAATTGTTGTACATCGCGCAGACGTAATCGAGCCGATCGGTATGGGGGATGAACTGATGGTAGGTACCCTCTTCCGCCAGCTTCTCAACGCCTCGGTGGAGAAATCCCATCACCGGCGTCGACTTGACCAAGCGCTCGCCCTCCAACTCAAGAATGACCTTTAGCACTCCATGTGTGCTGGGATGCTGGGGGCCCATGTTGAGCAGCAGCTCCTCCGTGCGGAGCGTCGGCAGGGATTCGCTTTCCGGGTGCGCCGGATCGACTTTGTACACCGTCGTGCGTTGATCTTCAAACGCCATGGTTCGACAGGTCCTTAACGCACCGTCTCGTCCAGGAAATCAAACGTGTCGCGCCATCCTTTCCCACGGAGCGGAAAGTCTTTCCGCAGGGGATAGCCTTCGGTATAGTCGTCCGGCATGAGGATGCGGCGGAGGTCGGGATGACGACGAAATCTGATCCCCATCATGTCGTACACTTCCCGTTCCATGAAGTCCGCGCCTTTCCAAATATCAGTCAGCGAGTCCACGACGCAGTCCGATTCCGGCACGCGCGTCTTGAGCCTGATTCTGTGGCGCTTGCGGATGGAATAGAACTCGTACACGACTTCAAAACGCAACTCGTCGTCCGGCCAATCGACGGAACTCACATGAACGATGTAGTCGAAGCCCATTGCAGGATCGTCGTGTAGGAACTGCGCGACCTCATGGAGCCGTTCCCGGCTGACCGTCACCGCCAGATCTCCCCGCCATTCGACGGCTTGGATGAACGCCCCGCTGAAATTCTCTTGAATGCGATTCGATACGTGCTGGAGAGACATGGACGCTCTTTATGCCTTGACGCGCGGCTTGACCTGCTCGGGCTGCCTCAAGAACACCCGCTTCTGCATGATCCGGTCTTGCAATTTCAAGATTCCGTCGAAGAGGGCTTCAGGAGTGGGAGGGCAGCCTGGCACATAAATATCCACCGGCACGAACCGATCGACTCCCTGCACGACACTGTAGCTGTCGTAAATGTTGCCGGACGTCGCGCATGATCCCATGGCGATGACGTACTTGGGCTCCGGCATCTGGTCGTAAATCTTCCGAATGACCGGAGCCATCCGGCGGCAAACGGTCCCGGCCACGATCATGAGATCCGATTGTCTCGGAGAGGCACGAAACACACCGGCGCCGTAGCGGTCCATGTCATAGCGCGAGGACACGGCCGCGATCATCTCAATGGCACAGCACGCCAGGCCGAACGTCATCGGCCAGAGGGAGCCTTTGCGGGCCCAATTCACCGCCTTTTCCACCGACGTCGTAATGACGTCCGGTGCCCCGTCCTTCTCCGGCCTGCCCAGTTGAATCAGTCCCATTCCAGGGCTCCCTTGCGCCACGCATAGACATAGGCCACCACAAACAACGCGATGAAAATGAGCATTTCGACCAACCCGATCAGGCCGAGCTTCTCGAACGTCACGGCCCAGGGGTACAAAAAGATCACCTCAATGTCGAAAATCACGAACAGCATCGCGAAGATATAGTAGCGGACCGGAAAGGGCATGCGGGCGTCCGAAAAGGGTTCCGACCCGCATTCGTAGGTCGAGAGTTTCTCCGGTTCGGGATACTTGGGTTGAACCAAATAACTGAGCAGGAGCGTCACGACGCCGAACGCCAGCGCGATAAAAATGAAAAGCAGAATCGGAAAATACTTCGTCAGATACTCGAGGAGTAACTCAATGCCACTCATCGAAATGACCTTTCAACACCTTGAGTTGCGCCAGAATGGGGGATCTTAGACGGCGGATCGCAGAGATAGCAAGCGTACAAAGGACCTAGGGGAGCCTGACCCCAAAAGTCCTAGGGGAGGGCTTCGGGGTTCCGTTTGATTTCGTCGAGGTCTCTCGTCGAAGCGGGAGGCAGTTTCGACGGCTTCGGCTGCGATGCCATCAAAACGGAGGACATTCGAAGGTGGACTGGCTTGGCTTGATCGCCACCGTCCCATTCCGCTTCCAAAGGAGACAAAGCGGAGGCGCTCTTCCGGCGATGGATCTGCGTCTCAATCGAAGAGCGCCGGGATCGTCCCTGGACTTGGCGGGGAAGCGCGGACATCATACTCCATCCTGGGCCGCCTGCTTCATTCTCGCAGGACTTTACCACCGGGTTTGATGTCGGGTCAATCGTTGGACAAGTCTGCAATATTCTTGACAATCTGGGACTGTTTGCTAAGGTTCTCTCAAGAGCATTGGTTTCCAACAAGAAGGACGACCTATGAGCATCTATTTCACTCGCACCGCATCGGCGTTCCTCCTCAGCGTGATGACCCTTGCACCCGTTGTGGCCTGGGCGGATGATCTGGACGTGATTCGATTCGGAGAAACGGCGCTCGGCTTCGCCGCCGGCTCGATCCAACAGACTACCCCGCAGGACGGGGTGGTGAATGTCACTACAGGGGACAATCAGACGACCGGTGATCGGATGCAGTTGGGATTGCGGGATACCCTCTATCTGCGGCTGAAAAATCCGGGAGATGCGACGGTCGGTGATCTCTACACGGTATTCAAGAAAGCTCGCAAGGTTTTCCATCCAGTGACGAGGGAGAATCTGGGATACCTCGTCATTCGTCTGGCCATCGTCGAGGTCGTACAGGTGGACAAGACGCTCACCACAGTGCGGGCGATCCGGGCCTACGGAGCAGTGGCTCCTGGTGATCCGGTGGTGAAGTTCGCGCTACCGACCGAACCGGAGCCGGCTTCGGTTCCGTCTTCCGGGGATGTCAGCGGCATAGTGGTCGAGCTCCAAGCCGACAAGGGCATGACCTTGGTGGCGCAGCGCAATATCGTCTATGTCGACCGAGGCAGCAACGACGGAGTGCGGCCTGGTGATTCCATGGAAGTCATTCGCTCAGGCGGGAATTTGCCACCGAGGGCGGTTGGAGAGATCAAGATTCTTTCGACTGAGGCGCGAACCTCGACCGCCTTGGTCACGCGATCGACATCACGAATTCTGCCCGGGGACAGGTTCCGCACTAAGCCACCGGAGGGAGGCGCTGTTCCCGTGTCTATGCCGGCACCGCAGGAATTGCAGCCGCCGAGCGCGACTCGTCAGGAGACGAATGGTGCACAGACCATGGAGGTGAGTCGAAGCGAGGCCCGGAACGTTCAGCCTATATCGCGCGAGACACGTATCACGCTCAGCGATCTCATGAAGCAATTGCGATACGAATCGGGCGAGGCGACAATCAGACCGGAGGGCTATAAAGTTCTTGACGCGCTGACCGAGTACCTGAAAACCGCACCAGCGGATCAGCTCATTCGTGTAGAGGGACATGCGGACAACATGGAAATCGGTCCCGCCCTGAAATCGCGATACCCGACCAATTGGGATCTCTCGAAAGCCCGGGCGAGCGGTGTGCTGCGCTATCTCGTTGAGAAAGGCGGACTCGATTCGGCCAGGATCTCCTCCGTGGGATACGGCGATACGAAACCTCTGGTGAGCAATGCCACAGAGGTCGGTCGACAAAAAAACCGCCGGGTGGATATCGTGCTGTACCTTCCGGAGTCCGAGGCGACTCTCTCCGAGCAGGCTCGGGGCCCGGTTGTAGAAGAACGTGCGGAGAAGGTCGGTGCTCGACCGTTGGAAAAACCGGAGGTCTCGATGGCGTCCGCCGACCGAGCTCCGGCCCCGCAGGCAAACGCCACCGGTCATGTTGCCGACCGGGTCGGTGCTGGTCAACTCACGGCGGAGAAAGCGACGGAGACTTCGGAAGCGGTCGATCAGGAGCAGCCTGCCGATGCCGTTCCCCTTCAACCCTAACTCGTTTACTTCATTATGAGACGGAGGGGCATGCGGATGCGTGCCCCTCCGTCTTCGCCCTTCCGTTGTCCCCTCTTTTCTCCTGCTGCTACAATGAGGCATGCGAGACGCTTCGCCCGCGGAGTTGCCCGTTGCTGATCGACGTCTTTACGCAGAGGTCGTGGTCCCTCGCCACATCCGGAGTTCATTTACCTATCTGGTGCCCGCGCATCTACGGGCGATCCTTCGAGTCGGACACTGTGTTCACGTGCCGTTTGGACGGAGTCAGCTCCAAGGCGCCGTGATCTCGATCGATGAGCGCCTTCCGGTAGGAGTAAGCCGGGAACGGCTCAAAGAAATCAGTTCCGCTACCACGTCCGACCGACTCAATGAAATTCCGCCGGAGCTACTTGAGCTTGCGAGGCATGTCGCAGATCACTACGTCGCCCCTTTGGGGCAATGCTTGAGGTTGGTGCTGCCCCCTCCTGGCGGTGGCAAGCAGCGGAGGAGCTGCCTCAAGTTGACGATATCGGGTCGCGAGGCACTAAGAACAGGATCCCTTGGGGACGAGGCTCGTTCCCTGCTTGAACGGTTGCGAAAGAAGCCGACGGGCATCAGGGTGACCACGCTTTTGACGCACCGCGCTTCGATGCAACGGCGAATCGTAGAAGATCTCATCGAGAAAGGTTGGGCGACCCAGGTTCAGTCACGATCTGATCACGAGGATTTTCCATCGGTTGAATCGGGTCAGATGGCGATGTCCGGTTCGTTTCCCCACGAGGAGCACACGTTTGAGGACGGCACAATGTTCCGTGCCTTTGAGTCACGTCTGCAGACCACACTCGACGACCGCCGGTCGAACACCGTCGTTCTGCAGGCCTCCCTCGCCGACCGCATGGAATATCTGTACCGGGCGATTCACCGAACGATCACCGGCGGACGGTCGGTCCTGGTGTTGGTCGGGGAAACGGATCGAGCGCGGTGGTTGGCCGACAGGCTCACCAAGCGGGGCGTCACCGTTGCCACCTGCCTGCATTCGGCTTTACCCGATGAGACGCGCGCGGAGCTGTGGAGTCGAGTGAAGGAGCCGACGCCGCAGGTCGTGGTGGGAACCAGGTCAGCCGTGTTTCTTCCGTTCTCGTCCTTGGGAATGATTTGGGTCGAGGCAGATGGCGATACGTCGCTCAAGGAACCGCAGGAGCCTCGTTATCACGCCCGGGAGGTGGCGCGCCTACGAATTGAGTCGGGTCAAGGTGTCCTGATTCTCGGGTGTTCTCAGGTCCCGCTGGAGGTCGCCAGCCCCATGGACGACTCGGGTACGGTCATCCGCCAGGCGCCGCCGGTGGGATCGAGGCCGAACATCGAGGTTGTCGACCTCCGGTCTTTCGGAAAAGGTACGCTATTGACTCTGCCGTTGCTTGACGCGATGCGCGAGGCAATCGACCGCCGATCCGGTGTCCTGCTCTTCCTCAATCGCAAGGGCTATGCGAATGCGCTTGTGTGTCGCGATTGCGGTCAAGTGCCCCGATGCGCGTCCTGCCGGATTGCACTGGCCTACTCCCGGCGGACCGGGCGGTTGCTGTGTTCGTATTGTGGAACATCTACGGCTTCTCCGAGCACCTGCCCTGTCTGTTCCGGGCGTCGCCTGCAGCCGATCGGTGATGGGACTGAACGGCTTGAGGAAGAAGTCGGCTGCCTGTTTCCCGGTGCACGGGTGGTCCGAGCAGATAGGGACACCATGCGGAAGCCGTCACAGGCGATCTCAGGCTGGAAAGCCATTCAGGACCGTCAGTGGGATGTCCTCATTGGGACGCAACTGGTCCTCCGGGACTATGCCGTGCCCCTGGTCGGTCTTGTCGGGGTCGTTCATGCGGACGCCAGTCTCAATCTTCCCGATTTTCGGGCTGCCGAGCGAAGCTACCATATGCTCTGGGATGCCGCGGCGCTGGCCCGCCCGGCCAAAGACGGGGGACGCGTCATTATCCAGTCTCACCTGCCGTCTCATCATGCCATTCAGGCAGTCGTTCACCAGGATGAGACGATATTCGCCGCCGAAGAACTTCGCCATCGAACAACGCTCGGGTATCCGCCAGCCGTTCACTTAATCGGGCTTTACGTGTCGGGAAGGGATCAGAGCCTTGTCGAGAAGGCCGCGTGTGAACTGGTCGACCGGCTCCGGGCGTCTCTGATCATGTCGGATAAGGTGCGACCGACCGGTCTTGGAGAGAATGCCGTACTCGGGCCAGTTACGCCTCCTGGCCCCAACATTCGCGGGCGGCATCGACGCCAGATCTTGGTCAAGTCTGCTTGGCGGGAACAGGGCGTGCGGTTGGTGCGGCAGAGTCTTGAACTCGTCGAGGATGCCCATCCGAGGCATATCGTTAAATTTGACGTCGACGTGGATCCCGTCGAGATGTGGTGATCAGCGTTTCTTGCGGGATGCAGCGCGCACAGCCGGAGGAGGAGCGTCTGCGGCGGATCCCACGGTCGGTGCCGCCGACCGTTTAAACAATCCGTAGGAAAAGGCCAACCAAAACGCTGCGGAGAGAATGCCCATGAGCGCGGCGGAGAGCAGCATGCCCATCTGCTCGTCGGAGGGCTGGGAGGTTGTGGAACGGATTTGTTGCATCGTGACGATCGGCCAGGCGAAGCTCTCGATCCCCAACAACAAGGTGACCCAAGCCCAGATCGCGGTGATAGTTCTGCCTCCCCGTGCCAGAAATCCTAGAGAGACGGCCAAGATGATGCCTCCTCCGACAGGCGAGAGTCGATCCCATGCCAGCCATGCGCCGATGGCCACGACGATACTGCCTGCGAACGCGTTGACGAGTTGGACCCAGAACTGGTTCATGCCGTAGAGCTTGTCCGATTTGGGTCAGTGTGAGTGTGAGGGATGGTTTTGTCAACGCCGGGCGGGCGGAGTGTAACGGAATCTTCAGGCAAGGAGCGCGGATTCAGCTGCTTCAAGTAGAGCTTTCATCTCAAAGGGTTTTTGCAGCGTGCTGTGCGCGCCCAGCATTTTGGCGACGTCCAGAAACCCAAGGACTCCGATCATGTCGCTGCCGCCGGTAATGGCGATGATCTTCACGCGCGGCGCTTCGCGTCGCAAGACGGTGATGCACTCCAAACCATCTTGATCGGGCATCAAGATATCCGTAATCACGACGTCCGCGGGTTGGAGGCGGTACTGCTCGAGCGCGTCTCGTCCGTTGCTGGCCTCTGCGACGCGATATCCGGCTTCTTCAAACGTGGTTCGAATCAGTTGGCGAATCTGGTCCTCATCGTCAACGATCAGAATGGAAGGCATAGCGCTCCCCGTTCGCTTCAAGGTCACATTTCGCCCCCGACACGGCTCTTTTCGGTCGTGTGCGTCTCTTGGATCACTCTAGCATCCGCTGTGTGGGAGGGCAAACAATTGGCGTCTTTCACGTGGAGAGGGGTCTTCTTCTTAATGCGGCCCTTTGGCGTGAAACCGGGAGCAGGTGGCCGATGAAACGAACCGCGCAGTCTTGTGTCGACCGGGGTCACCACGTGAGGGAAGATGATGTTGGTGCCGAAGGCGGGACTTGAACCCGCACGGCTTTCGCCACACGCCCCTCAAACGTGCGTGTCTGCCATTCCACCACTTCGGCACTTAAGGCACGCTGAACATGCCCTTCAACTTCGTCCTCGGTCGCCTGCTTCACTGCGACGTAACAACCTCCTACGCCTCGTTCGCAGGCTCTCTGCGGCCTCGTTCAAGGACATGTTGAGCGTGCCCGAGAATTTCGCTCGCGCTGACTGCAGTCTCGTCGCAGGTCCGTTCAAAGATCCTACAGATCGTCAAACCGCCCGCATGCTCCGTGCAAGCCAGAGGGAAGCGCATTATAGAAGTAGGGCAAAATTCTTGTCAACGAAGGGAACGTTCGGTAGAATCGGTCCGCACGTCTCGAATGGGTTCTGTGCACACCTTTCGGATCATCCGACTCAGGACGACTCATCAATGACGCCCGCTCATATGCTTTCCCGGTCTGGAACCGGGACTCAGGTCGCCGCGTTCTTTGACTTGGACAATACCTTGTTGCCTGGCGAGGCCAGCGAGGTGCGATTCTTCCGGTTTCTCTGGAGGCGGAAGGTCGTCGGCTGGCCGGAATTGAAGGCCAGCGTAGGATGGCTCCTCCGGCATTCGCCCGCGATGTCGCTCCAGCCTCTCCGCGAGCACAAGTTGTATCTCGCCGGTAAGCCGGCCCAAGTGATCGAGCCGCTGGGAGAGGAGTTCTGTCGCGAGGAGCTTTGCCCCGTGGTGGCGGCCGACGGGATGAGGCGGATGGAAGAACATCGTCGTGCCGGGCACAGGATCGTCCTCATCACCGGCTCGCTGCATTTCCTCGTTCAACCTATTGCGGAGGCGCTCCGCGTCGATCGATCTGTTGCGGCAGTCCTTGAGCAGGCGGAAGGACTCTGTACGGGCCGATTGGTTGCTCCTCTGCCCTACGGCGAAGAGAAACGAGCACTCATTCAACGGCTGTCTGCCGAGCTGGATTTCGACTTAGGGTCCTGCTTCGCCTATGTCGATAGTCCTGGAGATCTTGAGATACTCAAAGCGGTCGGCCATCCGACGGTCGTCAACCCCATCCGCGGGATGGGCACGCTCGCCGTGCAATATCACTGGCCGATCGTGCGCTGGCGGTAGCAGCGCGCGTGAGCGACTTCCGGAACGGAACATTCGGCATGCGAATCACCGAGATCTTCCACAGTATCCAAGGGGAATCCACCTATGCAGGGCGACCCTGCGTCTTTGTACGGCTGACCGGCTGTCCGCTCCGTTGCACGTGGTGCGATACGGCATACGCGTTTCATGGAGGGGAAGAGATGTCCGTTGGCGACGTGTTGACCACCGTCGAGTCATATGGATGCAGACTCGTCGAAATCACCGGTGGAGAGCCTCTGGCGCAACCCCAAGCCTTGCAGCTTATCGAGTCATTGTGTGAGGCGGACTACACGGTTCTGATTGAAACCAGCGGCGCCATCGATATTTCACCGGTTGACCGCCGTGCACACGTAATCCTCGATGTGAAGTGCCCGGGAAGCGGAATGACGGAACGGATGTGGTGGCAGAACCTGACGCGGTTGAGCGCAAAGGACGAAGTCAAATTCGTGGTCGCCGGCCGGCACGATTACGACTGGGCGGTGGGGATCATCGAGCAGTATGGTCTGACAGGATTGTGCCCGGTGCTCATGAGTCCGGTCTTCGAGAGCCTTGAACCACGGCAGCTGGCCGAATGGATCTTGAGGGACCGGCTGCCGGTTCGGTTCCAGCTGCAACTCCACAAGTTCATTTGGGCACCAGACGCGCGCGGCGTCTAAGAAACCGGTTCCGGCCGTCGGTCTGACGGCCGGCATCGCACGCTCAAGCAAGCGCAAGAAGGGGAAGGTCATGAAGCTGATGCAGGTTCAGATCAACGTGGGGCGGCCCGAGTCCGAGTCGGTCGAGGTTCTGGTCTTGACGCATTGTGAAGGGGAGGCTTTGGCGAAACAGGATGCCGGCGCGATCGATAAGGCGCTCGGCGGCTTGCTGCAAGGTCTCCTCCGGAGCGGGGAGTTCGAGGGGCGGACGGGCGAAACGATGCTGTTCCCCACGCAAGGCAAGGTGCCGGCGAAACGACTGCTCTTGATCGGATTGGGGAAGAAAAAGTCGCTGACGCTGGACACCCTGCGACAGGCGATGGGGCACGCGGCTAAACGTGCGCGCCAAGCGAAAGTGGATGCGTTCACGGTCTGCTATCCGACCTCGACGCCCAAGGGGCACTCTCCGGTGGAGATTGCTCAGGCCATGACGGAAGGCGCCGTTCTCGGCGGGTATCAGTTTATGACCTACCGCAGCGAGGATACGACCGCAAGAGACATCGGTTTCATGACCCTTCTCGTGCCGCAAAAGAGTCAGGTGCGTCAGGGCGCCGAAGGCGTCCGCCGGGGCCTTGCTACGGCGGAGGCCACGATGTTCGTCCGCGACCTCTGCAATCATCCCTCCAACGTCATGACCCCGACGCGCATCGCCGACGAAGCCAAAGCGATCGCCAAGCAGGAGCATCTTACGCTCAAGATTCTTGAGCAGAAAGACATGGAGCACCTGGGCATGGGCGCGCTGCTGGGCGTGGCCCGCGGCAGTCACGAGCCGCCGAAATTCCTCATCCTGGAATACAATCGGGCCAGGAAAAAGGATGAGCGTCCGGTCGTGTTCGTCGGGAAGACCATTACATTCGATACGGGAGGGATCTCGCTGAAGCCGGCCGAGAACATGGAACACATGAAAGCGGACATGACCGGCGGTGCCGAGGTGCTGGCGGCAGTCAGAGCAGCCGCTCGCCTGAAGCTGCCGCTTCGGCTCATCAGTATTCTGCCGGTGGCGGAGAACATGCCGGGAGGGCGGGCGATGAAACCGGGCGACATCGTGAAAACGCTCTCGGGCAAGACCGTCGAAGTGCAAAATACCGACGCGGAAGGGCGGCTCATTCTCTCCGATGCGCTCTTCTATGCCCAGCGCTACAATCCTGCGGCCCTGGTCGATATCGCAACCCTGACGGGCGCCTGTGTCGTGGCTCTCGGCCAGTTCGCCATCGGCATGTTCGGAACGGACGCCAGACTGAAGGACCAGGTTCGAAAGTCCGGTCTGACGGCGGGCGAACGCGTCTGGGAGATGCCGTTGTGGGAAGAGTATTTCGAGCAGCTGCGCAGCGATGTTGCGGATATGCGGAATATCGGAGGCCGCGGAGGAGGCATGATCACCGCCGCGCTGTTCCTGAGCAAATTCGCGGGCGACTATCCGTGGGTGCACCTCGATATCGCGAGCACCGATTGGAGTGAGCGGGAGCGGGCCTATATTCCCAAGGGTCCCACGGGCATCGGCACGAGGCTGCTGATTCAGTATCTGATCGATCGGAGTTTGTAGCGTGGCGCGATCTCACATGACGGTTCGCGAAAAAATCGGCCAGCTGTTCATGATCGGTTTCATGGGTACGTCCGTGACACCCGAACTCGCGGGCTTTCTGAAAACCTACAAGCCCGGCGGTGTCATTCTCTTCTCGCGAAATCTGGAGTCCGTCGGCCAGATCGTGGAATTGACCAACGATCTGCAGCAATGCAACCCGAAGTCGCCCCTCATGATCTCGATCGACCAGGAAGGCGGCCGCGTCTCGCGATTGCCGGCCGGCTTCACGATTTTTCCTCCTTGCGAGGTGCTGGGCCGGTGCAACTCCGCCGAGTTGACCTATGCGGCTGCCGCAACCATCGCGAAAGAGCTGCGGGCCGTCGGAATCAACATGAACATGGCCCCCGTGCTTGATGTGAACAGTAACCCGAACAATCCGATCATCGGCGACCGAGCGTTCGGGGCGACACCAAACCTCGTCAGCGAGTCGGGCATTCTCACGGCCGCCGGGCTGCAGGACAACCTGGTGGTGGCCTGCGGAAAGCACTTCCCAGGTCATGGCGATACCGCGACAGATTCCCATAAGGAGCTTCCAGTGGTGGATGCCTCTCGGGAACGGCTCGACACGGTGGAGTTAGTGCCGTTTCGGCGTGCGGCCGCCACTGGTGTGGCCGCGATGATGACCGCGCACGTGCTCTACAAGGCGCTGGACCCGCAGCGTCCCGCGACGCTGTCTCCGTTCATCGTCACGCATCTGCTGCGCGATCAATTTGGATATGACGGCGTCGTGCTCACAGACGATCTGGAAATGCACGCGATCGTCGACCACTATGGAATCGCCGATGCCGCCGTCCGCGCCATCCAGGCGGGGTGCGACGTGCTCTTGATCTGCAGAGATCGGGAGCGTGAAGTGGAGGCATTTGAGGCGATCGAGCAGTCTGTGGCGGCCGGCGACATCACGATGGATCGTCTGGATCAGTCCGTGGCGAGAATTCAGCGGTTGAAGCAGCGCTATGTGCTCCCCTACAGGCCGGCCTCGATCTCCGACGCACGGCTCGTCGCCGGTTGCCGGACTCACCAGGCGCTCTTGCAGAGCGTGTATCAGGCGGGGGCCAGAATGGCCAAAGCGTCGATTCCGCAGACTCTTTAACGATAATCGTATTATGAAGGAGATCCCGTGCCGCTGAAAAAAGGCGACCTGATTGATGAGCGAAAACGCCATCCTGACTCGTGCGGGTTGGTGGTCAAGGTAATGGGGGGAGGAGCGGGCTTCGAAAAGATCATGTGTTGTGACCATGAATTAACGGATGAGGATGTTGTTCCCGAAATCCGCCCATCCGGCGGTCGGAAAAAGGGCGCTCTGCCGCTGGCGGTGGTTCTCGATGAAAAGAAGTTCTACCCTGATTCCTGCGGGCTGCGGGTCATGATCATGGACGGGGGTGCCGGCTTCAAGGAGATCCGCTGTTGCGGTCACTCGCTCACCGTGAGTTCGATGCGGGAGCTCAAGTACGGAGCATTGCGGGGAGCAGATCCAGAGGGGGGACCGGACGCTCAACCGAATGCGCCGGCTGGAACCGCATGATCCGGACGAAGTAAGAGGATTCCATGCAGGATCGCAAAGCAGTCATGAATCGCTGGTGTGGGGTGATGGAATGGCTCGACCGGCTCGGTTACATGACGGCCGGATTCAGTCTGTTGGTGCTGGGCATGCTCTTGTTCGCCCATGCCTGGTACGTCTTCGCCACCAGGGCCGGTCAGATCGGGATCTTGCCGTCCGGTCTCAAACTGTTGAACGATATCCTGCTCGTGATCATTTTGCTCGAGTTGTTTCGCACGGTGATCCGCTTCCTCCAGACCGAGGTGCTCGATCTGGAGCCCTATCTGGCCGTCGGCATCATCGCCTGCACGCGACGTGTGTTGACCGCCAGCGCAGAGCTGTCCCATCTCCCGTCGATGAATGAAAATCAATTTTACCAATACCTCATGGACGTGGGGCTAAACGTGATGGTGATCATGGTCCTGGTCGTCGGGGTCTTCTTGGTTCGAAAACGTCCGACCCCGTACTCTGTTCCCGTCCCATAATCTCCACGGCAAACCGATCGCTCGATAGACACCCGTATCGGTTCTGCAGAAAATACCGCCGGCTGCTCGGCTGCGCTCGCTCGGAAGAACCTCGTTGTATCGCGCTGCTGGAAAAAACCAACGGGCATCACGTAGGGGGTAGCTGAGGGTCACACTTCGGCCGCCTGAGTCATCGTGGGGAAAGCACGCCGGTCGCCCGGCCTTGCCTGGCTCTCGGCTCTTATGGCATCATGCCGCTTCTCTGGAGTCGGCATGGCCAATCTGATCGAATACGTCGGCTGCGTGCACATATTCCTGGGGCCGTATCGCGGAAACCCGATCGCGCTATACCTGAGAAGGACGGACAACCAATGTCAGATTGGTCCGAAGGTCTATCCTTGGAACCAGGTGGTGGGGACCGGAGAGACTCCCAACAAGGCTGCCGCGGATTTCGAGAACAAGTGGAAAGCCAATGGACTGTCGGCCGACATGTACTCCGGGCCGTCATGGGACGGTGGAATCAAGCCGGAGAAGCCTGCGCCTCCCAAGCAGCCCGCTCCTCCCAAACCTGCCGCTCCGCCTGCGGCGGCTCCAACAGCGTCCCCTGCTGCTCCGGCGGCCGCGCCCCAGCCTCCTGCACCGGTTTCTTCTGCCGAGCCCGAAGGCGGTCCGGCTGCCTGATCATGGTTGCTTCTCAGGGCAGATGAGCTGCGTGGTCGGTTCGAGCCCCGCCAGTCTACTCTGTTTGAACCCGTATCCGAGATAGACCAGAATACCGATCACCGTCCAGACGCTGAAGCGGATCCATGTCAATCCGGGCAACTGCCACATCAGCCCGAGACAGGCCATTGTGGCGAGTACCGGGATGATGGGCATGAACGGAAGCCTAAACGGTCTGGGATAGTCCGGGTTGGTATAGCGCAGCACGATGACGCCGACGCAAACGAGGACGAACGCGAAGAACGTTCCGATATTGGTCATATCCGCGGCTTCTCCGATGGGAATCAACGCCGATAGGACTGCCACGGCGATGCCGGTCAGGATCGTGGCTCTATGCGGTGTGCCGAAGCGAGGATGGACGGCGGACAGCCACGGACCGAGCAGTCGATCGCGCGACATGGCGAAGAATACGCGGATCTGTCCGAGCATCATGACGACGAGGACGCTGGTGATGCCGGCCACGGCGCCGATCGCCACGACCGCGGCTCCCCACTTGAATCCAACGAGCTGCAACGCCTCCGCCACCGGAGCGTGGATGTCGATCCGGCTCGCCGGGACCAGCCCGGTGAGCACCGTCGCCACCGCGATATAGAGGATCGTACAGACGGCCAGCGATCCGATAATCCCGATTGGGACGTCGCGCTTGGGGTTCTTGGCCTCCTCAGCCGCCGTCGAAACGGCGTCGAATCCGATGTACGCGAAGAAGACGATGGCGGCGGCCGCTCCCACACCGGCAAATCCCTGCGGCATGAACGGAGACCAATTGCTGGGATTCAACGAGGTGCTCCCGATCCCGATGAAGAACAGGATGACGGCCAGTTTAATCACGACGACAATGCCGGTCATTCGCGCGCTTTCCTTGATGCCGACGACGAGGACGACGGTCACAAGGAGCACGATGATGGCAGCGGGAAGGTTGGCGACCCCCCCCTCGGAACCACCAGGCGGATGGGTCGCCCAATGGGGAAGTTCAATGCCGGCCAGCCGGAGCAGATTGTTGAAATAGCCAGACCAACCGATGGCGACCGCCACGCAGGCGACCCCATACTCGAGGATCAGATTCCATCCCGTCAGCCAGGCGAGCATTTCTCCGAGCGTCGCATACGAGAACGTATAGGCGCTCCCGGCTACGGGAATCATGGCGGACATTTCGGCATAGCACAGGGCGGCCAGCGCACAGGTCAGTCCGGATAGGATGAAGGAGAGGATGATCCCCGGTCCCGCTCCAGGACGGTGGGTATCACCGACGATCGCGGTTCCGATCAGGACGAAGATGCCGGTTCCGATGATGGCCCCGATGCCCAGGCAGGTGAGGTCCCAGGCTGTCAAGGTTTTCTTCAGTCGATGGGTAGGATGATCGGCGTCCGCCAGAATCTGTTCAATCGGCTTGGTCCGAAATAGGCTGCGTATCACGGGTGCTTTCTTGTGCGCGGGAGGGACAACCGGGGGGCGTCAATCACCTGATCGTGCACGTCAGGCCAAGTATAGCAGGTATCTCCACATTTGCTGTGGTCCAACCGGGAGTCACCGCGCGATCGGGTGCCGTTGCGCGGCGCGCAAGAACGCCTCAAACAGTCGCCGATGGGGGCGATGCCGATCGAAGAGAAACTCCGGGTGCCACTGCACTCCGAGAAAAAAATGGTGCTTCCGTGACTCGATGGCTTCGACGATCCCGTCGGGAGCCACGGCGCTCGCCACGAGCGAGGGTGCCACATCTTTTACCGACTGATGGTGCGAGCTGTTGACACGCACGGTGGCTGTGCGAAGGACTCGTCGAAGGAGGCTGTGTTGGGTGACGCGTATCACATGGCTCAGGCGGGTGGCGCGTGCCGCTTGGCGATGTTTGAGGGTCGTGTCCACCTGAGAGGCAATGTCTTGGAAGAGGCTGCCCCCCAAGGCGACGTTCATGGTCTGCATCCCTCCGCAGATGCCCAAGACCGGCAGGTCGGCGGCTTGGGCTATCCGGATCATGTGAAGTTCAAACGCCGAGCGTCGCTGGCTTACGAGTTCGAATGTGTATCGCTGGCGTTCCCCGTACAGTTCGGGCGGGAGATCCGGACCGCTGCCGGTCAGGAGTAATCCGTGAATACTGGTGAGCAATCGGCGGCGGGCCTCGCGGTCCGATGCGAGGGGAAGCACGATGGGAATCCCACCGAGTTCTTCGATGGCGCGAAGATAGCGGGCGCGCAAAAAATACGTGGGCTCCTTGCCGCCCCATTCCTTTCGATCACCGGCGTTGAAATCCGGGGTCACGCCGATGAGCGGTTTCATCGGTCAGCGTACCGGCTCGACTGCCGGGGCTGAGTCCATTGCCGGGGCGGTCGTTTGTGTTGACGCATCGCCGGTATCGGCCACGCCGAGGAAGCGGATCGGCTTGTCACCCCGGAGATGTTCCGGCGTGATGACGTAGGTGCCGTACATGCTGGTCGTCCAAATGCTCTTCGCCGCATGCTCGTTCCCCCCGGAGAACACGTAGGCGAGACCTCCGACCAAGCCACCTCCGATGGCGAAGGCGGTCTTCACAGGCAGGTAAAGAATTGTGCTCAAACCGGAGAGCACTCCTATGCCGGCGCTCGACGCGTTCCCGCCTTCGGATGATGGAGCAGGTGGTGCGGATTCTTGACTCCAAGCGGGCGATACGACGGCGACCGTCCAGAACGCCAGCACCATCGTCAGGGCAATGATCTTAAATCTTGAGGATACGGGCAGACCTATCAATGAAGACGAATAGCGGTTCACGGAAGGCCCTCCTTCTTCAACTGGATAATATGAACTGCGGCGGTGGCACCTGAGGGCCATCCACATGCATGTCCCTGTCGGTTATAACAAATTCACCTGTGAATGCAACCCCCCTGCCTCTTGGAGATAGGTATCTCAGCTTTGAGTCGGATCTACGGGCTGGAGGTCCATTTCGGCCGCGACGTAGGATCGGATGAAGTCGGTACGCCGAATCAGATCGGCTTGCGTTTCGACGTCCCATGCGTCGGCCGTAAGACGCTGGTTCTCCTGGGCGATGCCGGCCTGCAACAGCCGGTCGAGCCGGCAGCGGCAGAGAGCTTGGACGAACAGTTCGGCGGCCCGTGCTTCCTGTGATGCACGATCGTCCAATGCCGTGTCGGCCAAGGTTTCGCTGAGCCACCGAGAAAAGTGTGTAGCGGTGCGGCTTGCCTGGATTTGAGCCTCGGTAATCTCCACGAGCACCTGGATGCCCCCCTTCCAACTGCGCTTCTTGACGTTGAACACGCAGGCATGGGTGGAAGGCTTCGCCTCCACCGCCTCCGGTCCGAAGAACAATGTGATTCGGTATTGAACTGATTCGATACAGGGATCCGTCGGCATGAGGGATATTGTAGCATGCCGTAATGGTCGACCGTCACTTTCGTTGACGACTCCGCCGGCCCGACGATAAGATGCGCCTCGTGACCGATCAGCCTCATCTGGACCGTGTGCGAGCCGTTCAACTGGCCTTGAAAGAGGCCGGAACCGTCGACGGCTGGCTGTTCTACGACTTTCGAGGGAGCGATCCGCTGAGCTACCGCATCCTGCTGCTTGACGCCGGCATGCACGTCACCAGGCGGTGGTATTACTGGATTCCGACCGAAGGAACCCCGCAAAAGCTCTTGCACCGCATCGAGCCGTACGTGCTGGATCCGTTGCCCGGCGAGTCCCACCTCTACGTGTCTTGGGCTCAGCAGCGTGAGTTACTCGCGCGGATATTGGAGGGGCGGTGCCGAGTCCTGATGCAGTATTCTCCCATGAACGCCGTGCCATATGTGTCGCGGGTCGATGCGGGAACCGTCGAACTCGTCGAGAGCCTCGGGGTCGATGTCGTCAGTTCGGGCGATCTGATTCAAATATTTGAAGCGGTCTGGACAGATGCACAACTGGAGTCTCACCAGTATGCGGCCCTGGCGCTCAGACGGATCGTGGACGAAGCCTTTGCGCATGTCGGAGAAATGGTGGGCGGCGGACGGGTCCTGACAGAGTACGGCTTGCAGCAATTCATTCTCGGTCGGATCCGGGACGCAGGGATGACGACTTCGAGTGCGCCGATTGCCGCCGTCAGCGCGCACAGTGCTGATCCGCATTACGGACCCTCGCCGTCCGGATCCGCCGACATCAGGCGGGATGATCTGGTTCTGATCGATCTCTGGGCCAAACGCGCCAGGGTCGGTTCGGTCTACGCGGATATCACATGGACCGCGTTTGCCGGACGGACCGTTCCCGATAAGCACCGCGCTGTATTCAATCTCGTCAAGAAGGGCCGAGACGCCGCATTGAATTTTGTGTGTGCGCAACTGGCGGCCGGAGTTCGTCCATTCGGATGGGAGGTCGATAATGCCTGCCGCCGCGTCATTGAGGCGGGCGGCTACGGCTCCCAGTTCCTTCACCGGACGGGCCATTCGATCGGCGAGGAGGTGCACGGCAACGGCGCCAATATCGACGGCCTTGAGACGCAGGAGACGCGAAGACTCATCCCGCGCACGTGTTTTTCCATCGAGCCTGGGATCTATCTGCCGGGCGAATTCGGCATCAGGAGCGAACTCGATGTCTATCTGTCCGAGAGCACCGCGCTGGTCTTCGGACTTCCGCTTCAGGAAGAGTTGTCACCGCTGTTGTGACGGGTCTTCACTCGGACCGCTTCCTTGACAGCAGATCCAGCCGGCCTATACAGTGAACGTCTGCGAGATCGCCTCCTTCGCGCAAGACAAAGGACGACGCCATGTTCGGCACCATGGGCATATCGGAATTGATCATCATCCTGGCCATCGTGCTCATCATCTTTGGAGCGGGTAAGCTTCCTCAAATCGGGGAAGGCGTCGGCAAGGCACTCAAGGGATTTAAGAAAGAGGTCCACGACATTCCTCCTCCGGAAGCGACGCAATCCGACCAGGCCGCTCCGCCCCCGGGTCAGGCGGAGGTCCATCGGATGCAATCTTCCGCGAGTCCCCGAGCGGCCTCTCCTCAGCCGAAGCCTACGGCACCCTACACGCCCGGTCCCGAATTGACCCCCGGCACCACTGCGGCTGCGATGTACAACATGGGGCCGCAGGTCCACTCAGCCGCCCCCAAGGCTCCCGCTTCGGCGCCTGCCACAGACGTGGGTCAGCGCCCCCCTACCATGGAAGAACGGGCCGCGGCACCCGCACCCATGATACGGACGCAATACCCGCCTCTTCCCCAGAACGCGCAGCAGAAGCCTGTGACGACCAAGCGGCCGTCGGCTGTCGTGAACAAAGACGCGGTGGCCCGAGTCCAGGCGCAGCAGGCGGCGATGAAGACGAAGGCAACGCAACCGGCCGGCGTCTCGCCGGCGGATATGCAGAGCCTGGGTGAAGGCTTGGGGGATGCCTTGCGGACGTTCAAACAAGCTGTGGCGGATGTACGCAATTCTGTTGACCCCGAGATGCGGACCATTCAAGCCGAGATGGACGCAGCCCAGAAAGAATTGCAACAATCGATCGAAGCCGCCAAGGAACTCCCTGCAGTTCAGGAAGATCCCCCCAAACCAGCGTGATGCAATCGGCGGGCAAGGACCGCGAACGGGGATGTATTACAGCATACCGCCGCACCCTGCCTGTGTTGATTGCAATGGGTTTCTTGTGGTCCCCCGGATGTGTTCGAGAAACCCCGTCGTCGCCGGATGAGGCCGTTACCATCCTCCTGGCGCTTCTCCGTGATCACAGTGCGGATACCCGGGAGACGGCTGCAGAAGCCTTGGGAAAGATCGGAGACCAAACCGCCGCCCTGCCGGTGGCCGACCTTCTGAAGGACGAGTCCCCGGCCGTACGACGCGCCGCGGCCCGAGCACTCGGTCGGCTCGGAGCATCGTCCGGAAATGATGTGATGCCCCGGCTGGTCGGTGTCTTGAGCGATCCGCAAGAATCGGTACGACAGGCGGGGGTCTTGGCGATCGGCGAACTGGAACCACCGGCCGAGTCGCTCCGCTCCATCTCGAAACTGCTGGTTTCACCCGATATCGAGGCCAGGAGAGCGGCGATGTCGGCGCTGGTCGACATCGATGTCACGCCATGGCTCGGCATTCTCGAAACTGTGCTGCGGGATGATCCGGATCCTCGGGTACGTCAAAGAGCGGTCGCGGTTCTGGGGCAGATGAATACGCCGGCGGTGACGGCTCGGGTACGAGAACAGTTGGCAAGAGATCCCGATCCGGGCGTGCGCGCGGAAGCGGCTTATCGACTGCGAATGGCGGGGGATGAGGCCACGCGACGTGCGCTCGAACAAGCGGCGAGAACGGATAAGAATCGGACTGTGCGTCGGTGGGCGGAACGCGAGCCTACGTAACACGCGAGCGATTCAGGGCAGCCACCAATTCGACTAGCTCCTTCCGGGCCTGATCGTCGATATCGGTGAATTGAACCCCCATCCCCGGAAAAAGCAAGAAGCGCTCGGGTTTGTTCCTGGTCCAGGCGACTTTGGCTTTGGCCTTGTGCTTGGCCCAAGGGCGGTCCGGCAGGGTGAATTCGACGGCCAATTCGGTCCCCGGTGCCAGGGGCGTGCTGCTTTCAATAAACAACCCGCCGCCACCGATGCCGCCCGTCAGACTGTCGTATTGTTTTCCCTCCGGCGTCATATAGCGGACCTTGACGGCAAGCGGAGCCCGCGCGTGAGCGCGGGCATGAGCAAACCGATGGGCGTCGTTGGTGGCCACAACTCGTTCGATGATTTCCTGCCATGTCATGGTGCCGAATAGTTCACCATGCTTGTCATGCAGCGCAATCAGCTCTTGATTGGTGTCGATCTCGAGGGTTGTCCCATCATGCCCCGGCGTCATCGTGACCGGAAATTTCATCGCTTCTGTCCTTCGGCTAGACAATCGCTGCGCGGCCGCTTCTGGGTCCATCAGGCGGCCGGTTTGCCCACATGCTGGATGCTCTTCACGAGTTCCACGACCCGGTTCCGGATCTCCGGTGGAATTTCGGTGAACCGAACGCCCATTCCGGGGCTGAACGTGTATTGATCGGCCTTCGGACAGACCCATGCGACCAGGCCCTTGGCCGGCAGCCATTCGTTCGGGCTTTCCGGGAGGGAGAACTCCATAGCGAGTTGGGTCCCGACGGCGAGAGGGGTCAGACTCTCGATGAAGAGGCCACCGCCTCCGATCCCACCGGCCCGACTTTCGAATTGCTGTCCCTCGGGAGTCTTGTACTTCACTCGAAATGACAGAGTGACTCGCGGTTCGGAGCGTGACTCACGTGCAGCCGGAGGCTTTCTATACGCAAGAATCTGGTCGATCACGAAATCCCAGGAGAGATTTCCCATCGGTTCGCCGTTGATGGCCAGCAGGGTGACGATCTCCCGGGCTGAATCCATCTCGATCGTCTTACCCTTGTGCCTGAGGCTGGACACGACCTGATACTTCACAGCTTCCCCCAGAGTGGCGATACAGCGCAAGTATAGCGCAGCATTTCCGCTTGTCGAGGAAAACCGCACACTTATCAACGGCGGTCGGTCGGGAGTGGGGATGGGAGCGGAAAAGAAGCCTCCACCGATGGGGTCGCAGGGAGACGCGAAGAGCGGCGGGACGAATGGCCGGCCCTAGGCTGTCTTGGCGTCCTTGTCTTGCTCGAACATGCGGATCGGCGCGTGTTTCCCGAGGATCGCGTCCTCCGTGATGAGTACTTCTTTGATCTGTTTCTGGGATGGGGCGTCATACATCACGTCCAGCATGACTTCTTCCAAGATCGCCCGAAGACCCCGTGCGCCGGTTTTTTGCGTAAACGCTTTTCGCGCGACAGCACTGAGGGCGCCCTCCGTGAACTTGAGCTTGATCTTCTCGAAGGACAGGAGTTTTTCATATTGCTTGGTCAGGGCGTTTCTCGGTTCCGTCAGGATGCGGATCAGTGCGCGTTCGTCCAGCTCGTCGAGCGTGGCCACGATCGGAAGGCGGCCGACAAACTCGGGGATCAGACCGTATTTCAGGAAATCCTCCGGCTGCACTTGCTCGAACAGCTCGCCGAGCCGGATTTCACCTCGGCTCAGGATTTCAGCGCCGAATCCCATGGATTTTCTGTTCAGCCGCTGTTCGATGAGTTGCTCCAGCCCGACGAAGGCGCCGCCGCAAATGAACAGGATATTGCTGGTGTTGACCTGTATGAACTCCTGGTGAGGGTGTTTGCGACCCCCTTGCGGAGGCACATTGGCGACGGTTCCTTCGATCAGTTTGAGCAGCGCTTGCTGGACACCTTCACCCGAGACATCACGGGTGATTGAGGGGCTGTCGCTCTTCCGGCTGATTTTGTCGATCTCATCGATGTAGACGATGCCCCGCTCGGCCCGTTCGACATCATAGTCCGCCGCTTGAAGGAGTTTCAGGATGATGTTCTCGACGTCTTCGCCGACGTAGCCGGCTTCGGTCAGCGTAGTGGCGTCGGCCAGCGTGAAAGGCACATCCAGATACTTGGCCAATGTTTGCGCCAGCAGGGTCTTGCCCGTCCCCGTGGGGCCAACCATGAGGATATTGCCCTTCTGTAGTTCAACGTCGTCGACATCTTTTTCCTTGGCGGAGATACGTTTGTAGTGGTTGTGCACGGCGACGGAGAGAATGCGCTTCGCCCGTTCCTGTCCCACCACATACTGGTCAAGATGGTGCTTGATCTCCGCGGGTTTTTTCAGCT
Source organism: Nitrospira sp. (assembly GCA_047150005.1). Taxonomy (GTDB): domain Bacteria; phylum Nitrospirota; class Nitrospiria; order Nitrospirales; family Nitrospiraceae; genus Nitrospira_C. The sequence goes on from AP038806.1 coordinate 1,819,284, forward strand.
TGGACGAGATCTCTTCTTTGGCCTCTTCCCAGTCCTCCGCGATGATGTCGTTGCACAGGTTGACGCATTCGTCACAGATGTAGACGGTCGGCCCCGCGATCAACTTGCGGACCTCATCGCGGCTTTTCCCGCAAAACGAACATCGCAGGTGTCGATCCATCTTTTCCTGCTTGGCCATGCGTCCTCCTGCGCCAGTACCGGCTATTTATCCTTGGAGCCGTCCTTGTCCGATCCTACCGCTTTGAGGGCCTTGGGAGCGCGAGTGATGACCTCATCAATAAGGCCGTAGCGCTTGGCCTCCTCGCCGGACATGAAATAATCCCGCTCCGTATCGAGGGCAATTTTCTCAATGGGCTGACCCGTGTGCTTTGCCATGATTTCATTCAGGCGTTCCCGGATCTTCAGAATTTCTCTGGCATGAATGTCGATCTCGGTGGCCTGCCCCTGGAAGCCGCCCAACGGCTGATGGATCATCACGCGGGCGTTCGGCAAGGCGAAGCGCTTCCCCTTCGTGCCTGCGGTCAGCAGCAACGCTCCCATGCTGGCGGCCTGCCCGAGACAAATCGTATTGATCGGCGGTTTGACGTATTGCATCGTGTCGTAAATGCCGAGGCCGGCCGTGACGCTGCCGCCGGGCGAATTGACGTAGAGATTGATGTCCTTTTCCGGGTCCTCGGCCTCCAAGAACAGCAGTTGGGCGATGATCAGGTTGGCAAAGACGTCGTCGATCGGCGCTCCGAGGAAGATGATGCGGTCCTTCAACAGTCTAGAGTAGATATCGTAGGCGCGTTCGCCTCTGTTCGTTTGTTCGACGACGATGGGAACTAGCATGCAGGTTCTTCCTTTCCAGATTGTCCGGACGGTCTCGCGACCCCTCACCCGCTGTCAGGCTATCCTTGGATCACGGCGTTGCGATAGACGAAATCCAGAGATTTTTCGGCAAGAATGCGTGCCCGCAATTCTGCCAGAGAATCCTGGCCGCCCGCCTGGATCATCTTGACCAGGTCGCCATGGGCGATCTTGAGTTCATGCGCGAGGCGATTGACCTCCTTGTCGACGTCTTCTTGGCTGACGGTAATCTTTTCCTTCTCGGCGATCGCTTCGAGAATCAAGCCGACCTTCACCCGCCGCATCGCCTCATCCCGATTCTGCTGGCGGAGTTGTGCGGGATCGGCTGCCTCTGCACCTCCGGGAACATCGCTCCCGGCGCGCCGCTGCTGTTGGGCATATTGCCGGATGATGGCCTCCAATTCACGCTCAACCAGCGTGTCGGGAAGATCGAAGTGATGGGTGTCGACAAGGCGCTTGATGATCGTATCTTTATGCAGTTCCTCGACTTCGCGCTTCAGCGCTTTCTCCAATTCGCCGCGCAGCCGTTCGGTGAGTTCAGCCAGAGAGGCATAGGCTCCGCAATCTTTGGCGAACTCGTCGTCGAGATCGGGCAGCTTCTTCACCTTCACGGCGCTCGCCACAAGCGTAAAGGTGACGGTCTTCCCGGCCACGCGAGGATCCGGGTGGCCGGCGGGGTAGGGCTGGGAAATCGTGACGCACTCTCCTTCCGTCTTGTCGACGACGTGAGGATCGATGTCCAGGCCCAAGAGCGTAGCCTTCGAACCGACCCGATGCAGGTGCCCCTCTTTCTTGGTGCCATCCAACGGTTGGCCATCCAAGTGGCCAGCCAGCGACAGCACGACGAAATCCCCTTCGGCGATTCGATGGCCGGCGGGAGCGGCTTCGAGCCGGGCATGCTGCTCACGTAGGACGTCCATGCCCTTCGCCACCTGCTCGTCCGTGACGCTGCGTTTGTCCGGTTTCAAGGAGATGGGATTCGGAGCTTTATAATCCCGCAATTCGATCGTTGGCTTGATCTCAACGGTGGCCGTGAAGGTAAACGGCGCGTCCTTCTTAATCTTGACCCGTTCCAGGGGCGGGATTTCCACCAGGACCGGAGAGATTCCGGCCTGACGGACGGCTCGGTCGTAAAAATCCGGGACAAGAGTCCGGACGACATCCTCCTCAACCGCTTTGGCATAGCGCTTTTCCAGCAGCGCGAGGGGAGCTTTCCCCGGGCGAAACCCCGGCATGTGCACCTGGCGATTCAGTTGCTTGTAGGCCTGGGTAAACCGCTGCGCGACTTCCTCTGCCGGCACTTCGATCTTGAGGGCCCGTTTCATCGGCCCCAGCTCGGTCATTTCCATTTTCATGGGCTGCATTCAATCCTTCTAGCTTGTCGTTGCCTTCTGTCGTTGTCAACGCCGGGCAGACGACATCTGCCTAGGCTTGGGCCTGGTGCGAGAGGGGGGACTCGAACCCCCACGGTTACCCACGAGATCCTAAGTCTCGCGCGTCTGCCAGTTCCGCCACTCTCGCACGGCGGGGAGTCCCGGAGTTCGGTCCCATCCTATTCAGCAAACAGGCGAAATTACACGCTCCTGTCGGTATTTTGTACCGTTGGACATGTGCGACTGTCAACCCATACTCCTGCGGGGCGGTCAGCGGGTTTGGGGGAAGGCGGCGGGAGGATTTCGGCGCGGACGGTCACGGCAGGCGACTTGTTACCCAGCTATTCCTATAAACCGGGTTTGCGGCGCCCAACAGAACCGGTATAATCGTCGAAGGCGTAGTTCATCGGCATGCTTACCCTCTGAAGAGGCCCGCCATGCACGCTGCTCTACATGTGGCACTGACGACAGCATTCCTGCTTCTGTTTCTTGTCGATCCGCCCCGTTCGCTCGCCTATCGGGATTATTTCACCGCGGAACAGAAAGCCCAACTCGAGAAGATTGAGACGGTGCAGGTCGAGGCTCTGATGCTGTCTGATAAAGGATCTGTCGATGCGGCGCCGATCGCCGAGCTTGTCGCTCGGCGACTGAGCGAGTTGGGGTATCGAACAGTCGGGGACCCAGGCAAGCCCCACGACGCCCTGTTTAGGGTCAAATGCGAACAACGAAAGACCTGGGAGGGCACGACTGTCGCAGGGGGTGACGCGGACCTTCCTGATGCTCCGTCGCGCCTGTGGAAAGGTCCGGCCTGCCAACTGACCTATGTGTTGGGTGAACTGAAGGTCAGATGGCAGAAAGAGGTGCGGACCGACTTCGAGGATGCCATGTCAGCCACGCAGACGGCCAATGCCGGCGACCCGGGCGTCTTTGCGATGGGCAAGTTGCGGGAGAAACTCGAGCAATATGATTTCCCGGTCCTGCTGACGGCTGAGTGGGGTCAGCCGGATCGATTACTGAAACTGTTGGAAGCGGCGGACACGCCGCAGATCCGTAAGCTCAAGATTATTTCTCTTCTGGGCGAAATGCAGGCGGATGAGGCGCTTCCGAAGCTCAAAGCCGCTCTCAAGGACAAAGATCTTTCCAAGCAGGCTGCAGTCGCGTTGGGCAACATGGGTAAGGAGGGCATTCCGATTCTGGTCGACATCTTGAAACATTCTAAGCAGCCGGAATTGCAGGCCGCTGCCGCCAAAGGTCTTGGAGATCTGGGAAACACGCACAACGATTCATCGGTGGTGCCGCCGCTACTGGAAATGTTGGACGCTCCCGGGGTGGATATCTCCGTCCAGACTGAAGTCGCATGGGCGCTTGGAAGGGTGCCGGACCGGCGGTCTGTCCAGCCACTCTTCGAACTCGATAAGAAACTCCAGAAAATCCGGCAAGACCCGGTGGATCCTCAGATCAAAAAACTCAAAGAAGCCGTGTTCTGGGCAATCAAGCAGGTATACACCGAGGACCAATACAGCTAGTCGGGAGCTCACGCTCCCCATTGGTGACAGGACAACCGGAGGCACTGGGCCGAGTCCAGGGTGAGATGCTTTCCTTGTCACCCGTGGCATCTCAATCAGATCCGATCGATCCATACCACGATGCTGAAACCACCCTTCCGGTTTTTCCGCTCGGCGGGGCTTGTCAGGATGATCCGGCAATCCCGCACGCGGAAGTTCGTCTGTTCCAGATCTCTTTCTTCGCACGACAGGAAGACGCACGAATAATAGGACGATCTGAGATCCGGCTCTCCTTTGACATCGACGGTGGGCGCCGCAGATGAAGGAGGCGTTCATGAGCCACGTTTCTCGTCGGGCGTTCTTGCAACTTTCGGCATTGACCGGCGCCACGGTGCTATCAGGTGATTGGACGATTCGGGGATTAGACGGTCCTCCCCGCAGGGGCGCGGCATTGGCGGCCGAGCCGATCAAGATCGGAATCCTCGATCCATTGTCCAGTCCGTACAAGACTTCGTCGATCCATGACGTGCACGGGGCCAATGTGGCCGTTGATCTCTTCAACAAGAGCGGCGGGGTGATCGGGCGGCCAGTGGTCCTGCTTGAGGCCGATGATGCATCCAATCCCGACACGGCGGTCAAGGCGGCGACCACGTTCATCCGTGACGATCGGGTCGATTTCTTGATGGGGACGTTCAATGGAGAGTGCGCGCTTGCCGTCAGCGCCGTGGCTCATCAAGAAGGCAAGCTGTTCATGGTCACCGGTGCCTGTTTGCCGGAGCTGACCGGAGAAGCTTGCAACGCGCATACGTTCGTCTTCATGCCGCATGCCAGGATGCTCGCGGAAGCGGTCGTTCCCCAACTGATCAAAGCCCATGGAACCAGGTGGTACATGATCACGGCAAACACGCTGGACGGGAAGACAGCCGCCCAGGCGGTACTCGATGCGGCGCAGCCTCACCATGTGCAGGTTGTGGGAGAAACCGTGCTGCCGTTTGGAACCACGGATTACACGTCGGCTCTGACGACGGCAAAGGCCAAAAAGCCGACGTGCATCATTCTCAATCTCTATGGATGGGACCTCGTCCACGCGCTGAAGGACTGCGGAAAGCTCGATCTAGCCAAAGAAAAGATCGGGATCGGCGGCCTGATCAGCGGCGAGCAAATCGGGCGACCATTGGGCTACGCCAATAATGCGGGCATCTGGGGCTTGATCTGGGATCCGAAAATCAAGACCGAAAGCTCCAGGCGTTTCATCCAGGCGGTGATCGACAAGTACAATCACACACCGACCTCACGTTGCTATCTGGGGTATGCCGCTATGACGCAGATTTTAGAGGCGGTCCAACGAGCCGGCACGACCGAGACGCCCGCGGTGATCAAGGCATTGGAGGGGCATCACTTCGACGGGCTCAAGGAAGGTCGCTCGGAATTTCGGGCTTCGGACCATCAACACGTTCAGGACGTCCTTGTCGGGGAAGCCTACGGGCGGGAGCTTGGACTGGGCCACTTCAAGATCTTGACGACGCTTCGCGGAGATGCCAACCCTGGCGCAGCGGATCGGCACAATTGCACCATGTAGCAGGGAGGCAAGAGCCTTCTTGATGAAGACTCCTGCCTCCGTGGAGGCGGGCCCTATCTGGTCACGCGGATTTCCACCCGCCGGTTCTGGGCTCGTCCGGCATCGGTGGTATTGGAAGACACCGGCCTGGTATCCGAGTAGCCGGCGGTGGATGCTCCTGAAAATCCGCCGCCCGCCAGCGCCTCGGCGGCATTCCGTGCGCGCGCTTCTGACAGTTCCACGTTGGACGGAAATTTTGTCTTCAACGCGCCGCGGATCGGTCGGTTGTCCGTGTGACCGTCCACCGCAACTTTGTATTCGGGGAATTCCTTCAGAATCGCGCCGACCTGTTTCAAGGCCTCCGCGCCGTCCGGCTTGAGCTGATCGTCTCCGGAGTCGAACAGGTAGCCGGAGGCCAGGTTGATGAGGAGCCGTTCGTTGTTCAAATCGACGGTGATGTTTTTCTTGTCGATCTGAGGCCTAAGCGCCCTGATCAGTCCGCGTTCCGCTTCTTTCAGCTTCGCCATCTCCGCCGAGAGGTCACCGCGAAGTCCCGCCAGCTCTCGATCCCGGTCCGCCAGTTGTTTCTCCAGATCGGCCGTATGCTGCTTGGCCGAGGCCAGCTCGGCCATGAGTTTATCTTTCTCACCCGCGGCGCTTCCGAGGGCCGCGCACTGTGCTTCAAGTTCCGCCGTCCGCTGTTTCGACGCAGCCAGCTCGGAGGCGAGCTTGTCCCTATCGCCTGCACCGGCTTGAAGCGCGGCGATCTCGGCCCCGGACGAGGTGGAGAGGGTGCTCATCTGCGTCTCAAGGTCGGCGGTGCGGGCTTTCGAGACTTCAAGCTCCCGTTGTGTCGAGGACAGCTGTTGGGCCATCTTCTCGGAATCACCTGCATTGGAACGGAGCGCGGCCAACTCCCGATTGCGGTCGGCCAGTTCCCGGTCGCGATCGGCCAGCTGGCGTTCCAGGTCACCGCTCCGACCCTTTGCCTGGTTCAAATCGCCCGACAGTCCGTTCAGCCTGGCAATTTCTTTGTCTCGTTCCGCCACCATGCGTTCCAGTTCCGCGATTCGTTGATCCCGCGGATCGGCTAGGCGCGACGCCTCGTGGGACCTGGCCTTCATCTCATTCATCGCACGGCTCGTGCTGTCATTCGGTGCCTCTTCCTGGAAGTACCACGCGGCACCGCTCTCTTTCGTCACTCCGACGGTGACGAGTAATCCCAGGACGACCGCTACCAGTCTCTCGCATCGCATTGAATCCTCCTTGGCTTTTCGATGGGCGCTCTTATGTCAGACGAACACGGGGTCTGCCGTGCGTGGCGGGGAGGGAGCAGGTCCTCGCCGACCGTAGAATTCAGGAATGGCATCATGCTCAATGCCGCTGACTCTTAATCGCGTCCCGAATCTCCATCAGCAATTTCTCTTCATTGGTAGGCCCGGCCGGCGGTGCCGGGGGAGCCTCCCTCTTGAAGCGGTTGACCTGTTTGACCAGCATGAAAATCACGAAGGCGACGATAAGAAAGTCGAACACGCCCTGGAGAAATACGCCGTAATTGAGAGTCGGCGTTCCCGCCGCCTTGGCTGCAACCAGCGAAGGCTGCGGGGTTCCCGACAAGGTCAGGAACAGGCTGGAAAAATCCACTTTCCCCATCAGCAACCCGATGGGCGGCATCAGGATGTCGCTGACGAGCGATGACACGATCTTTCCGAAGGCTCCTCCGATAATGACGCCGATGGCCATGTCGAGGACGTTGCCCTTCATCGCAAAATCCCTGAATTCTTTCAACATCGGAACCCTCCTTGTTTCGAGTGATTGGGGGACAGATTTTCAGCCGAACTCAACGCCGTCGTGTCGTGTCGAAATTGTAGCCGAACGTGATGAGGTACAGCGTATCGGTACTCTGGACACCGGCCGGGGGTGTGTTGTTGTAGCGGTAGGTGAATTGAAAGTTCGCGACGAACCCCTCGATGAGTTTCAGCCGGATACCCTGATCCATCGTAAGGTAGTAATCCTGACTGTTCTGGAATGAAGGGAAAAATTCGTCGAAATGATAGAGCACGATTCGCTCGTCCAGCATGGGCCAATTGAGCCTCAGAGATCCTCGACCGCGCACGGACGACTGATCGGGAAGATTCTTGAAATCCTCGTTGAAATAGCTGACGCCGAACTCAGCGGACAGAGTGATGTCCTTGAAGTACGGGCCGGAAAAATCCCCCAGATCGATGAATTGGTAGCCGGGTCCGGTCGCCAGTGCGGTTCTGAGATTCAAGTCCTGAAAGGTATCTTGCTCGAAGTAGGCGCTCGTGAAGGCGTAGAAGCGTTTGGTGAAAAAGAAGTCGAGTTTGACCGTGCCTCGCGCGTTCCGTGCGGCCAGTTGGCCGTTGTTCTCGTTGTAGACGTACCGGCCGTTCAAGAGAAGCCGCAGCTTTTCGCTGCGTCCGGTCAGGTCCAAGAGGAAACTCGCGTTTTGAAAGTTCGTGTTGCCGTTCGCCGTCGAGATGCCGGCCGTCACTGCGCCGACGAAAATAACCGGTGGCTGGACCAGCGGGTTGATGGAAGCGACCGATCCGACGGGAATCGTCAGGGGTTCGGCCAGCGACTCCACTTTCAGCAGAAGGAAGCCGTCCTTGTCCGCTTCGGTCGTGCCCACCAAGATGGTGCCCTCTTTCAGATGAAACGGAAGAGGATGGGTGACGGCCAGCTTGGAGACCTCACTCCACTTGACTTTGAATGCCTTGTCGGCGCTGTCCACGGTCTTGAGGAACAGGGTTCCCTCGGTCATTTCGATGACCTCACCGTACAGGACACTGCCGTCTTTCAAGGTCACAATATCGACGGGAACCGGGGCCGGGGGACCGGCCGGCGGGTCCGTGTCCGCGGCAACTGCGGAAAAGGGAGAGGCCAGACAGACAGCCAGGACGAGCGCCCAGGCGTTCAGAATCGAGGGTCGTCGCATGAACGTCAAATTCCCCTTAGTTCCGTGGGTAGCCTTCCGATGGGCCGATTGCGAGAGTTGCCGGTCGAATCAACTGGAGTGAGACTTAGGTGTATAACCGAATCCTCACGGTTTTGGCAATAATCAGACCCGCAGGCTGACGACGAGCAAAGTCGGTGCCGCGAGAAACCGATGCTCTTGGCAGAAACTGCTTAAGGAGTTGTCCGCGCCGTGCGGATCCTGCATGAAGAATCCTTCAGGCATGGATGCAGGGTGCTTCTTCGTGAGGGCGATTCCATGGCGACGGACGAACCGGCGGACGGAACCGTGCCGATTCGAGCCCTGCGATGACGGATGTCGAGCCTAGGTCCTTGGTGCAACGGCAGAAGGGGCAAACTCGATCTGCGCGGCCCGAAATCGTTCCATCACCGCCTTGTTGATTTCTCCTTGGGTCGAACCGTAGTCGGCGACGGCCGTCCAGGGTTGAATAGCAATGGTGACGGCCGGCTGACCGAGCGCGCTGATGCCGACCGACGGAGCCGGGTCCTTCAGGATCTTGGGATGGCTCTGGAGCACGTCCCGCGTGATGGCCAATGCTCGGTCCATATCGGCTGTGTACGCGATGTTGACCGTGAGCGCCATTTGACGGATCGTGCCGAAGTTATGAAGAATCTCTCCGATGATCTTCCGATTCGGGATGATCACGCGGGAGTGATCCGTGTGCATGAGGACGGTGGAAAAGATGTCGATCATGACGACATCCCCGTGCACGCCCAACAGCGAGATGTGCTCGCCGACTCGGTAGGGTTTCGTGAAGATGATAGACAGCCCGGCCATGACGTTGCCGAGCACGCCTTGGAGTGCGAGTCCGATCCCCACGCCGGCGACGCCGATGCCGGCGATCAAGGGAGCGATCGGCACCCCAAGCGCCTCGAGCGCGATGACCGTCGTGAACAACAGGACGATGATCCTGACGACGCGAACCAACAGCAGCCGGACCGGCGGCTCAAGCGTGTGGCGCTCAAGCTGCTGTCTCGCCAGATTCCCTGCCCACCGTGCCACGATCACTCCGGCGGCGAAAATCCCGATGGCCACCACCGCTTGCAGACCGTATCGCACGGCGTATTGCGTGAGCGTCTCCATTGCAATCATCACGGCGCCTCCTTAGCGACCGAACAGCTCCCCCAGGAGCTCCTTCCCCCGTCGTGGCAAGTCTTGCGGCTTCGTCGTGCCTTCCAAGAGCCCCTTGACGGTTGCTTTCACCTGCTTCTCCACCTGAGCCTGGACCGTTCCCGTCAGCGTCTTCACAATGCCGGCGAGGAAGATCAGAGCGAGGGTCATGCTCAGGATGATGTTCATGCGACCTGTCCGCGGATTGTTCGGCAGTATAGAAAAGCATCGGAGGAGCGTCAAACGCTCACCTTGCCGCTCAAAAACGTGCGTGCTAAGATCACATTCCCGAAAATTGCGGAGAGGTGCGAGAGTGGACGAATCGACATGCTTGGAAAGCATGCGTCCCGGCAACGGGACCGTGGGTTCGAATCCCACCCTCTCCGCCAAACCAAGCGTGCTCGACCCGGAGCCTCACCAAATGACGGCGACGGGATAAGTTCCTTGGTTTCACTGAGTTGTCGACCCGGAGTGCTGAGTAACAAGTGCTGTGTGCTGAGTTTGGACGAGACGAAACAGGGCTCAATAGGGCTAGGTTCGGAACTCGTTCCTCAGGACTCAGCGCTTTGAAAAAGGGGCCGGGCCCTGTGCAACAGAACCCTGTGAACCCCGCCAGGTCCGGAAGGAAGCAACGGTAAGCAATCAGTTCTGGGTGCCGCAGGATCACCTGGCCCCGCTATAGCAGGATGCTGAAAACGGTCCCCAACTTCGTTCTCGGTCGGTCGCTCCACTCGACGTACTAAACAACGTACGCCTCGTGGTCCTCCCTCCCTGTGGCCTTGTTGGGAAACCGTTTTGAGCATCCTGCAGTGTTCATAAAGTCACGTCATTGGTTTAAATATGGACTACCAAGTCTCAGCCCGTAAATACCGGCCCGGCACGTTCGACGATGTGATCGGTCAGCCGCACGTCGTGCAGACGCTGATGAACGCCATTGAGTCGAAGCGGGTGGCGCAGGCCTATCTGTTTTCCGGGACACGAGGTGTCGGCAAGACCACGGTCGCCAGGATTCTTGCCAAGGCGCTCAACTGCGAGCGCGGGCCGACGGGTTCGCCGTGTGCCGTCTGCGTCAATTGCGTCGAGATCGCGCAGGGGAATTCGGTCGACGTGATCGAGATCGACGGCGCCTCCAATACTGGCGTGGACGATGTGCGGGAGATCCGGGAAAACGTCAAGTTTGCTCCGTTCAGAGGACAGTATCGGATCTACATCGTCGACGAAGTCCACATGCTGTCGAACTCCGCGTTCAACGCGCTGCTGAAGACCTTGGAGGAACCTCCGGAGCACGTGGTGTTTATCTTTGCGACCACGGAAATCCACAAGATACCGGCGACCATCCTGTCGCGCTGCCAGCATTACAATTTTCGGCGGATCGCCCGGACCGAGATCGTGGAGCGCCTTCGCCACGTGGCGGCGCAGGACGGCATTACGATCGAAGATCGAAGCCTCGCGGCCTTGGCTCGGGCCAGTGAAGGCAGCATGCGCGACGCCTTGAGTTTACTCGACCAAGCGATGGCGTTCGGGGGAAAGACGGTCGTCCACGCGGATCTCGAACTCCTGCTGGGGGCCGTGCCCCAAGAACTGGTCCGAGCCATGATCCAAGCCCTCATCGCACAGGACAGCGCTGCCGCGCTGCACGTCTTGTCGACCCTGTTGGAGCGAGGACACGACCTGCGTGCCTATTGCGCGGAGATCGTCGAATACTTGCGGAACATGCTCGTGGTCTCGGTCACCGCGCCGCATGAATGGCCGCGGTTGATCGAAGCCTCTTCGGAGGACCTCGCGCAATTCGCGTCGGATAAGGGTTCGTTCAGCCCTGACCAACTGCAACAGCTCTTCGCTATTTTTACCCAGGCGGAGGATAGCCTCCGAAGCAGTGCGCATCCTCGGTTCGTGCTGGAGACCGCGTCGGTGAAAGCGACCCGCCTTCTTCGAAAAGGAGAAGCATCCGCGGGACAACCCGCTCGCCCCCTCGCGCCGGAGCGCCCTTCCGTTCCGGCGGCGCCGCGCGCGGAGAAAGGTCCCGGGCCCGAGCCACACACGGCCCCGGTGTCGTCGCCGGCGCTTCAGGTGTCCGCAGCGTCCAAAGCATCGGCTGCACAAGACCCCTCTGCCTCCACTGCGGCGAGGACGGGGACTTCGTCCGCGCGTTCTCCTGCAGAGGCGGCTGCTTCTGGATCGCCCCCGAGCGGCGGTGCGGTGACGCTGAAGTGGGAGCAGTTCCAAGACGAAGTGGGGCTGGCGTTTCCCAACGTCGCGCCCTTTCTCGAGAGGGGGCGTTTGGTCGGCATTGAGGGCAACGTGATCACGATCGGATTCGACAAGCAGGCCACTGTGGCGCGGGCCATGCTTGAGAAACCGGACAACATGCAGGCGCTGACCGCGCTCTGCGCGAGACTCAGCGGTCAACCGATGCGGCTTCGCATCGTTGAGCAGACGGAGGAGGATCCGCCTGGGCCCACGATGGCGCAGATCAGAGCGGCGAAGGAGCAGGAGCAGCGGCTGGTGCTGTTTGAGCAGGCGCGCGCCCATCCGGTCGTGAAACGGGCGTTGGAAATCTTCGGAGCAGAACTCACCGACGTCCGACCGGTGACGCGGCAGAAAGAGGTGCAGGAATGAAGAATCCGTTCGGAAATATGGCCAACATCATGAAGCAGGCGCAGGCCATGCAGCAGCAAATGGCGAAGTTGCAGGAAGAGGCGGCCAACAAAACTGCCACCGGTTCCGCGGGCGGCGGGACCGTCACCGTGACGGCCAACGGCGCCATGCAGCTCGTTGGGATCAGCATTAATCCCGAAGCGGTCAAGGCCGACGACGTGGAGATGCTGCAGGATTTGATTTTGGCCGCGACGAACGAAGCTCTCCGGAAGGCCCATGACATGATGGCCGAACAGATGAAAGCCGTGACCGGCGGCATGAACATGCCGGGATTGTTTTAGGGCCGGACGACGATGGCTGTCGATCAACAGGGATTGCTCGCGCGGCTGGTTCGGGAGCTGGTTCGTCTTCCAGGTATCGGGCAGAAAACCGCTCAACGACTGGCGTTCCATCTCTTGAAGGCCGAGCGGGAAGACGCGCTGCGATTGGCTGACGCGGTGCGGGCGGTCAAAGACGGCCTTTCGTTTTGTCGCCAGTGTCGGAACATCGCCGAAGGCGATCTGTGCGAGTTCTGCCTCGACCCGAAGCGTGACCGTTCGCGGATCCTGGTGGTGGAGGAACCCAGTACGCTCTATGCGATCGAACGTGCGGGAGGGTATCGCGGCCTGTATCATGTCCTTCTAGGGGCGCTGTCGCCGCTCGACGGCGTCGGACCATCGGACATTCGCGCCGAGGAACTCATCGACCGGGTCAAGTTGGGCGGCGTTGCGGAAGTGATTTTGGCAACCAATCCGACCATCGAAGGAGAAGCCACGGCGATCTACCTCACGAATCAACTCAAGCCGTTGGGAACCCGGGTCTCGCGCATTGCCTACGGGATCCCGGTCGGGATGGATATCGAGTATGCCGATGAGGTCACGCTGTTGAAATCCATCGAGGGTCGGCGGGAGCTGTAGAAGTTTTGCGCGGCGCGTTTGCGCGTCCCATTGACCCTCTTTTGGCCCCCCTGGTATAGTCGTTACCGGTGCCGCCAGGAAGCAATTTTGGTATGAAAGCACGTCCCCACGTCAGACGCACCAGCGGCGCTTCAGTGAAGCCTTCCGTTCCCAAGCGAAAGGTTCAATCTTCCGACGGCGCCGGGAAGTATTCCACCATACGTAAGGAACTCCAAAAACAGCGGGCCGCCATCTTGGAGGAGGCCGGTGAGGGCCTGACCAAACGAGACGGTCAAGAGGCGTTTCCGGACGTCAGCGACCAGGCTTCGGCCGAGGTCGATCAGAATTTTACGATGCGCATCAAGGAGCGCGAACAGAAGCTCCTCAAGAAGATCGATGAAGCGTTGGATCGGATGAAGAAGAGCACCTATGGGATCTGCGAACGGTGCGAAGAAGAAATCCCCTACCAACGGTTGAAAGCCCGTCCTGTCACCACCCTCTGTATCGCCTGTAAGACCCTGCAAGAACAAGAAGAACGAGCCCGCCGGTAAACAGTCCAACCGTCAGTGCTTTAATTTCTTGACGCGCTGCTGCACGAGGGCAATGCGGTCAGCTTCCTCGGGAATGCCGTCCGCCAAGACCAGATAGGTCTCATACTCAGTGAGCGCCCGTTTGGGATTCGCGGGCTCGACGGTTTCCGCCAAGTTGAAGCGAGCGATCGCATAGTTGGGTCGCAGGATGATGGCCTTTTCGAAGGCCGCCTGGGCCGCCGTCTTGTCGCCGAGCTTGAGGTATACCGAGCCGAGATTGTTGAGGGTATCCGGCGTATTGGGCCGGATCGCCAACGACTGCAGCATTTCGCTTTTCGCCTTTTCGTATTGTCCGAGTCCAAAGAGCGCCTGACCGTATTTGTGGTGAACTTCCGCCTGCCACACTTTATTTGTGAATCCGCTCGAAATAGCCTTCTGGTAGGCGTCCGCCGCAACGCGATAATTCTGTGGTCCGCAGTACGAGAGTTGAGCGGCCTGTCCTCGGGCGAACTGCTGGAGCGATGCAAACGGTTCTTTGTCCTCTGATCCCTGTGGATCGATCCGTTGTCCTTCCTTCTGGGTGCCGGTCGACTTCAAACGGGCCAGGAACTCGCGGCGGTAGGGAGAGAAAAGTCTGACATAGGGATCGGTCGTGATCGAGGCCTGCAACAAGGTCGGGCGCTCTCTGAAGCCGATCACTAAATACTGGGTGGTCGTTTTCTCGTCGCCTGTTTCGTAGAGGGCGGAAGAATCGAAGCTCGATTCGGTCGACAAGCCCGGGACGTGGAGATAGAATTCCGTGACCGGTTTGAGCAGAGACAGAGTGTGCCGGAGCGTCGGATACGGTTTCAGATCCAGGCCGCTGCGAAACGTATAGAGGACGCCGGCGAGAATTCCGTCTTCGTCGAAAAAATACGACTCGTCCCCGTGCAGAGGGCTTTGATCGGTGGGGACCATGAACTCCTGCCCCGTGCCCCACGGCGTCACTTTCAGGGAAGAGAGCGCATGCCGTTGGAGAAAATGCTCCTTCCGCTCGCACAGCGAATCCGATTTCAAAAGTGCAAGGTCGCTTTCTGACGGAGGAAGGTTGGCTTGCCGTGGGTTCGGCGTTTCACAGGATCCCAGCAAGAAGGCCAGCCCAACGAGGCATGCGGCAACGACACCGGTTCCGCGAGGAGGTTCGTAGCGCGCTTCCGGAAGAATCATGCAGCCGAGGATACAGAAACTTTCTGGTGTTTGCCAGCCGCGCAACGGCCGTCGACTGTGTTCCCTTGAAGGAACGCAGTCGAGGACTCTGACACGTTTAGTTCATTGAGAAGGGAGTCGAATCAGCGACGCTGGTTGTCCAACATCGAGTCTTCGCTGGTGTAGCCGAAGAGATAGGGTACCTTGCTCGACAAGCCGTAGAAGATCGGGCGGTTAATCCCGTAGTCAAGCGCCTGCCCGGCCGGATGGAGAACAAAGGCCGTCCACCGCAATGGGTGGTCGTTCAACGGCGCGCCGGCCGCAACATCGGTATAGACCAGCGAGGTACTGTCCATGACACTGTAGATACTGGCAGGTGCGGCATAATCCCCATTCGCATCGACCGTCTGTTTGTTGGCTGTGCAACCTGCAAGCGCCAGCAGCAGGAGGGCTCCCATGGCACGAGCTGTCGTCTTCATGTGCACCCCTCTTAGTCTGTAGAGTTCGATGTAGACGAACTGAAGTGTAGCCGACCTCCGGAGATCTGTCCAGAATTCGGGAGATTTCGGTCGGGAGAACTCAGACTGGCGGTGGCACAGGCCCTTGCGCCGCAGATGGTGGGCGATACAGGTATCGAACCTGTGGCCTCTTCCGTGTGAAGGAAGCGCTCTGCCACTGAGCTAATCGCCCACGAAAAGCGAGTCTAGCATGGCCCTGGCCGCCGTTCAACGCAAGAACGCTGCCTCTTCTGGGTTTTTCGCGGATTCTTGCGAATGTCCGTCACGGTTGCCTTGACATCCTCAAAATGAGATTCTTACAATGCGCATCCTCCTGGAAATCCCTCTTGAGACCCCGGTTCATGCGTCAGGACATCGTCATTATCGGCGGCGGGTTAGCCGGATCCGAAGCGGCCTGGCAGGCGGCCAACCGCGGGGCCAAAGTCACGCTCTACGAAATGCGTCCGAAGGAAATGACGCCGGCCCACAAGACGGGGGGCCTGGCCGAACTGGTCTGCTCGAACTCGCTCGGATCCGCGGATTCGACGAGCGCCCCGGGAATCCTGAAAGAGGAAATGCGCCGGCTCGGTTCGCTGGTCATTCGGGCCGCGGAACAGGCGCGCGTTCCGGCCGGAGCGGCCTTGGCGGTCGATCGGGAACGGTTTTCCTCCCACGTGACCCAGGCCCTTGAGAGCCATGGCAACATTCGGATCCTGCATGAGGAGATCACGGAGATTCCTCAGGACTGCGTCTGTGTCATCGCGACGGGACCGTTGACGTCCGACAAACTATCGCGGGCGATCGGCGCCCTCGCCCACTCGCGCCATCTGTACTTCTATGACGCGATCTCGCCGATCGTCGATGCCGACTCCATCGACATGAACGTGGTCTTTCGTGCGTCGCGCTACCAGAAGGGGGGAGACGACTATCTGAACTGCCCGATGGACGAGGCGACGTACGACAAGTTTTACGAAGCCTTGCTTGTGGCCGAAAAAGTGCAGCCGAAGGAATTCGAAAAAACCCCATATTTCGAGGCCTGTCTTCCGATCGAAGTCATGGCGGAACGCGGGCGTCAGACCATGCAGTTCGGGCCGCTGAAACCGGTGGGGCTCCTGGATCCCCGGACCGGGCGACGACCGTTTGCGGTCGTTCAGTTGCGCACGGAGAACTGGCATGGATCCTGTTATAACCTGGTCGGGTTCCAGACCAAGCTGACCTATGGCGAGCAGAAGCGGGTCTTTCGGATGATCCCGGGCTTGGAACAGGCGGAATTTCTCCGCTACGGCAGTCTTCACCGCAATACGTTCATCAATGCGCCCCAGCTGCTTCGCAACACGCTTCAGTTCAAGGGCCGAGAATCGCTGCTGTTCGCCGGGCAGTTGGTCGGGGTCGAAGGCTATACGGATTCCGCGGCGATGGGAGGGCTCGCGGGAATCAATGCGGCTCGCGCGCTGGCCGGGGAGGCCTTGCTGTCGCCTCCGCCGACGACCGCTCACGGCAGTCTCGTGGCCCATATCACCACCTCGGATGCCGGGCATTTTCAGCCGATGAACGCGAATTTCGGCCTCTTCCCACCGCTGACCGCAGTGGTGAGGGATAAATCGCAGAAGCGTCGTCTCATCGCCCAGCGCGCGCTTACGGACTTTGCCGCATGGATGGCGCAATCCGGGCTTTCATAGCGTTCCTCCGCGCGGAGCGGCGCGCCTCGCCCGAGACACTGCGCGGCTATACATCGGATCTGCGCCAATTTCACACCTTTCTCCTCGCCCATCGCCTCGCCATGGCCCCCGTGGATCCCGGCACTCTCTCCCGCGAGGCCGTCCGTGCCTACCTTCAGTGGCTGGATCGAGGCGGGATACGGCGCAGTTCCCTGGCGCGGAAGCTGGCCAGTCTCCGGAGCTTCTACCGATTCCTGGTGCGGGACGGACTCGTCGCGCGCGATCCCACACGGGATATCCGGACGCCGAAGCAGCCCAAGCTGCTTCCCCGGGTTCTGACGAAGGAGGAGGCGGCCGCCGTGATGGCAGGTTCCTCCACCAAACGGCCGCAATCGGCGCGCGACTGCGCGTTGCTGGAGACGCTCTATTCGACAGGCGCCCGAGTCAGCGAGGTGGTCGCGCTGGACTTGGAAGATGTCCGCCACTCGGATGGGATCGTTCATCTACGGGGAAAGGGGCGAAAGGAACGGCTCGTGCCGATCGGAGACGTGGCGCTTCGAGCGATCGGCGAATATCTGACGCAGCACCCGATTCCCTCGCGACCGGCCGGTTCCTCGAAGCAGCCGCGGCTGCCCTTGTTTCGCAATCGCCTGGGAGGACGATTGACGACCAGGAGCGTCGCCCGCATCGTGGCGCGGCATTCCAGCGGCTTGACCGGCGGTTCGGTCAGCCCCCATACGCTGCGCCATTCGTTTGCGACGCATCTCCTCGACGAAGGAGCGGATTTGCGGTCGATTCAAGAAATGTTGGGGCATGCGTCGCTAAGTACGACTCAGAAGTATACGCATGTCACGATGGACCAACTCCTGGCCGTCTACGACAAGGCGCATCCGCGAGCCGACGCGGCCACGCGGGACCAGGAGCGGAAGACGGTCAGGCCGCGCTAGGATCGCCGAAGGTCAGGTCTGTGCGCGTTATCCTGATCGTGATAAGGTAGCGTTCCGAGGACACGCCCACCGTCTGTGAGGAGCACGGAATGAACAAACTGATCAAGAAAGCCAATGTCCTGATCGAGGCGTTGCCCTACATCCGTACCTTCCGGGGCAAGACCGTCGTGATCAAGTACGGCGGCAATGCGATGATCGAATCCTCGCTCAAGGAACGGTTCGCGCAGGACGTCGTGCTTCTCAAGTATGTCGGTCTCAACCCGGTGATCATCCACGGCGGCGGCCCTCAGATCGACAAGATGCTCGATCGACTCGGCATCGAATCCAAGTTCCTCCACGGCGTCCGTGTGACCAGCGAGGCCACGATGGAGATCGTGGAAATGGTGTTGGCGGGCAAGATCAACATGGAGATCACCGATCTCATCACCCGGCACGGCGGCAGCGCGGTCGGTCTCAGCGGGAAGGATGGTGGTCTCATTTTGAGCAGGCCGCTGACCGCCAAAGCTTGGGCGGAAAGCCTGGAACGGGATTTTGACGGAGACGACGCCGAAAGCGATTTCGGATTCGTCGGTGATATTGAAAAGGTGGATCCCAGCCTGCTGCTGAAACTCCAGGGCGATCACTATATCCCCGTGATCGCTCCGATCGGGACCGATCGGGAAGGGAATACCTACAACATCAATGCCGATTTGGTGGCGGGAGCCATCGCCGGGGCGTTGCGCGCCGAGAAATTGGTGATGATGACGGACATCAAAGGGATTCGAGATGCGAACGGTCGCCATCTCTCGACCGTTTCCCGGAAAGACGTGCAGCGCATGGTGAAGAAGGGCACGATCACAGAAGGCATGCTTCCGAAAGTCCACGCCTGTTTGGATGCCCTCGAGCAGGGTGCCGCCAAGGCGCACATCATCGACGGGCGAACCCCGCACGCCATCCTCCTGGAAATCTTTACTCACAAAGGCATCGGAACCGAAATCACGTCCTAATTAGCGCCGCCACTGTCTAGTGTCGACCCGACGCCCCACCATCCTTCGCCATCTTCGGGCGCTCGTGCGTGAACGCCACCCCGATACCGCGCCGCAAGCATTACGGCAGACTGCCGAGTACCTGACGGACGAATTTTCCAGGCACGGCTGGGCGACGACCCGACGCGCGTTTCGTGCGCGAGGCCGGGCCTTCAACAACATTCTTGCCGTCTCTCCCTCCGTCGAGCGCCGGGAACGGCCAACGGTGGCGCCGCTCCTCATCGGCGCGCATTACGACACCGTGGCCGGGAGCCCTGGGGCAGACGACAACGCAAGCGGACTGGTCGTGTTGCTCGAGTTGGCGGATCTCCTGCGCAAAGTCCCGCTGGTCAGGCCCGTGTGGTTGGCGGCGTTCAACCTCGAAGAAGAAGGACTAGTCGGAAGCAGGGCCTTTGCAAGCGAGCTCCGGCGCGCGAAGCAGCCTTTCGGCGGAGCCATCATCCTGGAGTGCGTTGGGTACGCCAGACACGAGGACGGATCGCAGCGCCAGCCGCCTGGGATTCCCATTGCCGTTCCCACGATTGGAAATTTTCTCGGCGTGATCGGCAATGAGTCCTCCCGTGGGCTGGTCGATGCCATGGTAAGGAGCGCAAAGAGCCGGGTCCCTGCGCTGGACACGGTGAGCATGATCGTCCCGGGCCGCGGAGAACATCTTCCCGACACCCGGCGAAGCGACCATGCCGCGTTTTGGGATGAGGGATTCCAGGCGGTCATGTTGACGGATACAGCGAACTTTAGAAATCCCCACTACCATCAACCGACCGACGGCATTGAAACCTTGAATCTCGATTTTATCGAGCGGGTAACCGACGCGGTGTCAGCCATGGTTCAGTCGATCCCGGAGCAGGGTTCCGAATGAAGGACCGTCGCGTGATCCAACCCTCGACCAGCGCGGTCATTCGAGGGGTATTCGATCGCCTCGAATATCGGACGCTCGGAAGAGTCTATTGCTATGAGGGAGGGGATGAATTCTGGCGCGCCAAACGCAAGCCCTGCCTGAAGTTGGGACTTCGCGTTGCCCGTACCCTTGTCTCGAAATTGCCTCGAGCGGGACGCAGCTTGTATGTCGGGGCGGGCGTGGCGGAATTGCCGGTGCTCTTGGCGGAAGCTCTTGAACTGGGTCGCCAGACCCTGGCGTACAATCTCCGTCGGCTCGAAGTGGCTGCGCTCAATCGTGTCTGCCGCGGAACCGGCGTGCGCTTCATAGCAACGGACGCTGCCGCGGCGTCAGGCGTCTATGATCACATCTGGATCGTCAGCGTCTTGAATGACCCTGAGCGATTCCCGCACCTCGCGCCGTTGTCGTATGGACGCGCGGATCCCGTCACCTTCGACCCTGTCGAGTTCCAAAAAGAGCGTCGAGTCGTGCAGTCGATCGTGGACCGGTGCCTGCCCAAGCTGCGGTTACCGGGAGTGGTGACCACGTCGGTCGAGGAAGTGATATGGGTTGCCGATTGGTGTCACCGGCGCCGGATTCCCTACCTTGTGGAGCGGCGTCAATATCCCACCGCGTTGGTCGGGGATCCAATCTGTATCATGAGAATCGGGGCGCGACGGAAAAGAAACCAGCGAAGGCGCTAGAGACGAAATCCGGGCGGCGATGAGGAGCCGCCGCCCATGTAGAGTCGCGCATACCTGACGTAATTCTGAGCGGACTCGCTGATCCAGGCTAATTCCTTTTCCGTCACGGGTCGTTTGACTCTTGCCGGAGAACCCAGGACGAGACTCTTCGGGGGCACGACCGTCCCTTCGGTGATCAACGAGCCGGCGCCGATGACGGAATCCTCTCCGATCTGCGCCCCGTCCATCACGATCGATCCCATGCCAACTAGGACGCGATCCTTAATCGTGCACCCGTGCAGCACCACGCTGTGGCCGATCGTGACATCGTCGCCGATGATCAGCGGGTGCGTGTCGTGAGTGACGTGCAACATGGACAGATCCTGAACGTTGGTGCGATGTCCGATGCGGATAAAGTGAACGTCGCCCCGGATAACGGCATGGAACCACACACTGCAGTTTTCCCCCATCGCCACGTCACCGATGACGATCCCGGTGTCTTCGACGTAGCAGGAGGCAGGAACGGTGGGTGTGATTCCTTGGAAGGTACGAAGCATGGCCTCACGATAGGGGAAGCGGCCACCGTCTGCAAGCGCTATTTGACAGTCTTTTTGCCGGTCCCGTAGACTGATCGGCCATGGCATCGCTCATTCAGATCTCCGGCGCAGGGAAGAGACCCCACCTCGCGGGAGCCAGGTCAAGAGAAGGGGACGGGCACCGGTCTTCACGGAAGGTGTCGTCCGGAGCCAGTCCCCTGAAGACGACCATCGGGTTCGTGAATCTAGGCTGCTCCAAGAATCAGGTCGATTCCGAGATCATGCTCGGGACGCTCGTTCACGACGGGTTTGAGCTGACCACCGATCCGAAGAAGGCGGAGGTGGTCATCATCAACACCTGCGGCTTTATTGAGGAGGCCAAGCAGGAATCCATCGACACCATTCTCGATCACAGCAAGCTGAAACAGACAGGGTCCTGCAAGGTCCTCATTGCCGCCGGCTGTCTGGCACAACGTTATCAAGGCGATCTCCGGAAAGAGTTGCCGGAATTGGACGGCGTGGTGGGAACGGGCGAGTTCGGACGGATCGCGGAGATCTGCCGTGATCTCCTGGCGCCGAAGAAGCGGCATCGGCGCGTATGGCTCAGCAAACCGCCCTATCTGTACGACGAGCTGGCTCCACGTCTGCGGCTCGGCGCCGGCCACAGCGCCTACGTCAAGATTGCGGAGGGCTGTAACCGCAACTGCGCGTTCTGCGCGATCCCGCTGATGAGGGGGAAACAACGCAGCCGGCCGGTGGAGTCCATCGTGGCCGAAGCGCATCGCCTGGTGTCCGAGGGTGTGAAGGAGATCAACCTGATCTCGCAGGACACCGTCAACTACGGCGTCGACCTCGGAATCCGCAACGGGCTCGTGGCACTCCTTCGGGGGTTGGTGAAGGTGAACGGTCTGCTCTGGATCAGACCGTTCTACCTCTATCCGCAACAAGTCACCGATGAGCTGCTCGACCTGTATGCCGGCGAGGAGAAGATCGCGAAATATATCGACATGCCGTTGCAGCATATCACCGATCGCATGCTGAATCGGATGCATCGGTTGGGAGATCGCGCGGCCATCGAACGGTTGGTGGAACGTATTCGACGGCGCATTCCCGGCGTGACCTTTCGAACGGCGTTCATCGTCGGGTTTCCCGGTGAAATGGAGGCCGACTTTGACGCGCTGAAGCGTTATGTGGAGCGCGCCGAGTTCGACCGGGTGGCGGCGTTCCTCTACTCCGATGAGGAAGACACTCCTGCTGTCGCCCTGGACGACAAACTCGACCGGGCGGTTATGGAAGAACGCCGCAACGAACTGCTGGCCGTCCAGGAATCCATCGCCGCTGCGAAAGGCCGGGAAAAAATCGGCACGGTGATGGAGGTGTTGGTCGACGGATCTTCAGAAGAGACGGAGCATCTGCTCCAAGGACGTCACCAAGGCTTGGCACCGGAGATCGACGGAGTCGTGTACATCAATGACGGGCTCGCCGCGGCCGGCGACACAGTGAAGGTCGAGATCACCGATTCGGGAATCTACGATCTCGTCGGGCACATCGTCAACCATCGGCCCTCGCCGGCGCCCCGCGCACAGACTGTGCGGGAACGGGGCCGCCGTTGACGGCGCGCCCCGTTCTCGCCGAACCCCCTTACACCTTTGCGCTCAGAAACAAGGCATTGCCGCGGCGATTGATGAGAATCAGAATGTTGTCGCCTTTTTTCACGGCGGAGGAGACCTTCTCAAACTCTTTCACCGACTTGACCGGCTGACGGTTGAGTTCCCGGATCACGTCGCCCGGCATCAGCCCTGCCTTGTCCGCGCCGCTGTCCGGCTCCACGCTGGTCACCACCACCCCCTGTGCCTTGCCCTTCAGACCCAATTCTCGGGCCGTATCCCTATCCAGATCTTGCACGGCCAGGCCGGCGAAGGCATAGTCCCTCTCAACGGATTCCGCTTTGGCGACCTTCGACGTGTCGGGCTGCTCCCCGATCGTGACCGTCACCTCCCGCTCATGACCTTCGCGGACGAGTTTGAGCGTCGTCTTGGCACCGACCGGCGTCCTCGTCACCATCCGTTGCAAGGCCACGGCGTCTTCCACCGGCGAGCCCTGATAGGAGACGATCACATCGCCCTGCTTGAGACCTCCCTGGTCGGCGGGGCTGTCCTCTCTGACGTCGCTGACGAGCGCGCCCTTGGCTTCCTTCATGCCAAAGGATGCGGCGAGGTCGCCGTTCAGGTCCTGAATGCCGATGCCGAGAAATCCGCGCACGACTTTCCCGTTCTTGATCAGGCTATCGTAAATCGGTTTGCTCATGCTGGTTGGCACCGCGAAGCCCACGCCTTGATAGCCGCCTGTCTGCGAAAAGATCGCGGTGTTGATGCCGACGAGTTCGCCTTTGGTGTTCACGAGGGCGCCGCCGGAATTTCCCGGATTGATCGCCGCGTCGGTTTGGATGAAGTCTTCGTATTGGGTGATGCCCATGCGGCCTCGGCCCAAGGCGCTGACGATGCCGAGGGTGACGGTGGAGTTGAGGCCGAAGGGATTCCCCACGGCGAGAACATACTCGCCGACCTGCAACTTGGAGGCATCTCCCCAAATGACGGTCGGCAGCTTCTGTGCGTCGATCTTGACGACCGCCAGGTCCGTCTTCGGATCGGTCCCGACGATCTTGCCTTTGAACTCCCGCTTGTCCGGCAGGGTCACGGTGACTTCTCGGGCTCCGTCGATCACGTGATTGTTGGTCAGAATATAGCCGTCGGCCGAGACGATGACGCCCGAGCCCTGTCCGCCTCCTCGGTGTCCGCGGGGTTCCGGCGGGGCCTGCGGCCCGCGGAATCCGCGCGGGCCGAACGGCCCGCCGAAGAACTCCTCCATTCGCTCGCGCAACTCGTCCGGGACGTTCCGGCCGTCCCCTCCCTTGTCCGTCAGGACCGTCGTGATGTTCACGACGGCGGGAGTCACGGCTTTGGCCACGTCTGTGAATCCGGCGGCGGGAGCTGTCATGGGAGCCGCCGTCGCAACCGGCGACGCGCCCGGCGATTCCGATGCGTGGGAAGCCATGAACGGTTGAGCGCTCAAGAGCAGGGTCGCGCCGAGCACAACGATACCGACTGCAAGACCGACTTTCCTGCCGATTCTATGAAGCGACGACATTGCGACCTCCTTGCTGATAATGACCGGAAGATGTGTTGACCCGCAGACAGACAGTAACAACCGGCAATGAGAAGCGGATTAGGAAGGAATTAAAAGGCGTTAAGCGAACGGCAGCAGGACGGTAAAGATCGAGCCCTTGCCGAGCTCACTCTGCACCTCGATGCGGCCGTGGTGCGATTCGGCGATCCAAGCGCAAATTGACAGGCCGAGGCCGGTGCCTTTCTTGGTGTGGGCACGGGCGTCATCGGTGCGATAGAACCGATCGAAAATGCGTTCGAGATCGGCGGGACCGATGCCGATGCCCTGGTCGGTGACGGTCACCTTGGCGAAGCCGGGAACCGTAGTCATTGTCACCTCGACCGTCCCTCCCCTTCGGGAATACTTCACCGCATTGTCCACCAGGTTCAGGAACAGTTCGCGCAGACGCAGCTCGTCGCCGCGTATGACGACGGGCGTGATCGGCCCAAGCACCACCTGAATGTCCCGCTCCTGCCCCAACAACGAGGCCTGTCGCGAGATGTCCTCAAGCAAGCCTTCGAGGTTGACCGGCAGGTGTTCCATCTTGACTTCGCCCATGTCGGCTCTGGAGAGGAACAGCAGTTCATCGACGATGCGGGTCATGCGATCGATCTCCTCCAAGTTGCTTTCCAATACGACGGTGTAGTCCGCCGCCTCGCGGGGCCGTCTCAAGGCGAGTTCTGTTTCTCCCTTCATGACGGTCAAGGGCGTTCGCAGTTCGTGGGATGCGTTGCTGCTGAATTGGCGGATCTGGCGAAAGGACGTTTCCAGTCGAGCGATCATGTTATTGAAGGTGCCGGCCAGCCGACCGATCTCGTCGGCCGACGCGGGAACGTTCAGCCGTTGGGTGAGGTCTCCTGCGGCAATCCGCTGAGCGGCCAACGTGATGGCGTCGACCGGACGAAGCGCCCGCCCGGCCAGGAACCAGCCGCCGGCCAGAGACACGGTCAGGGCGACAGGCGTGGTGACCAACAGCACGAGCAACAGGCGGTTGAGGGTCTGCTCGACCGATTCCATGGACGTTCCGACCTGGACGATGTAGAGCAGGTTGCCGCGATAGATGATCGGGACCGAGATCAGGCGCAGCGGGGGTTCCTTCGGATACTTGGCCGATTCAAAAATCGTCCGTCCCGAAAAAGCCACTTCCAAGGCCTCGCGACTCAAGGGCAACTCGTGTTGTTTCACGTTCGGCGAACGGATGGTGATGGTTCCGGAGGGGCTGAAGATCTGGAAGAATTTGTCGATGCGTGCCAGTTCGGGGAACTGCGACATCAACTCTTCTTCGTTGATCAACGGAAGAAATCCGCGTTCCTCCAGCGACCGCACCGCGGCCGCCGCAGTTTCTTCCAACGATTGATCGACGGAGTCTCGAAGGTTGCGGGCGGTCACCAGGTACAGGACGGTCGAGAAGATGATAAGCACAAGCGCCAAGGCGCTGCCATACCACAGCGTGAGGCGAAGGCGCAGCGGCATCAACAGACTCCTAGGCTCAGATGGAGGTGGAGGCTCTCCCTGCCAAAGTGCCGGAAACCCCTGTGAGCATCCTGCTAGTCCGCCTTCAGCATGTACCCGCTGCCTCGGATGGTATGGATGAGTTTTCTCGCACGTCCCCGGTCGATCTTGTTGCGCAAATAATTCACATAGACGTCGATGACGTTGGTGAAGGTATCGAAGTCTTGATTCCACACGTGCTCGGAAATCATGGGACGGGTGAGGACCCGGCCGCTGTGCCGCATGAGATACTCGAGCAGCGCATATTCCTTCAAGGTCAAGTCAATGCGTTGTCCCCCTCTGGTGACTTCACGCGTCGCCGGGTTCAGGAGCAGGTCGTCGACCTGCAATACTCCGGGGCTATCCGTGGCGCCTCGCCGAAGCAGCGCGCGGATTCTCGCGAGCAGTTCATCGATGGCAAAGGGCTTGGTCAGGTAGTCGTCGGCTCCGGCATCGAGCCCTTGCACGCGTTGATCGACTTGGGATTGTGCGGTCAGAATGAGGATGGGCGTCTGGATCCGTTCGCGGCGGACGGCCCTCAGAATGTCCAGTCCGGACAGCGAGGGGAGCATCAGGTCGACAACGATGGTGTCATAGCTGGTCGCCAGCGCCATTTCGAGCCCCTTGGCGCCGTCCTCGCACAGATCGACCGCATAACTCTCCTCTTCGAGCGCGCGCTTGATAAAGCAGCCGACCTTGGTTTCGTCTTCGATCACTAAGATACGCATGCCTGGTGAGTGTGGATTATATCAAAACCCCCGGCCCCCGATCTCCAGGCGCGGAACGGTCGTTACAGAACACTTGGAGAAGCAGGGGGCACCATGATAACCTCATTCCGTGCGTCTGAACCGCGACGAGTCTCTCGGAAGGGCGAATCACGTCCATGTCTGAACCGGAATTCTTGAAATCGACCGATACGTTTATCCGCCGGCATCTCGGCCCGACGGAAGCCGATATTCGGGAAATGCTCGCGCTGCTCGGCCATCAATCGCTCCGCACCCTCGGTGAGTGCATCGTCCCGGGCGATATTC
The DNA here is from genome assembly GCA_047150005.1 of Nitrospira sp. Classification (GTDB taxonomy): domain Bacteria; phylum Nitrospirota; class Nitrospiria; order Nitrospirales; family Nitrospiraceae; genus Nitrospira_C. The sequence goes on from AP038806.1 coordinate 1,845,835, forward strand.
AACTCAATCGTGGGCTGGACTTGCCGTCGAATCGGGGCGAGCGGGCGACCCTTCAGGATCTGCAAGATCTGGCGGTGGAAAACCGAGTGTACCGGTCGTTGATCGGGATGGGGTACTACGATTGCGTGACGCCCGGCGTCATCCAGCGAAATATTTTGGAGAATCCCGGGTGGTATACGCAATACACGCCGTATCAGGCCGAGATCGCACAGGGACGGCTGGAGGCGCTGGTCAATTTTCAGACCATGGTCGCCGATCTGACCGCTCTGCCGTTGGCCAATGCGTCTTTGCTGGACGAGGCGACGGCGGCAGCCGAAGCGATGTCGATGTGCATGGCCGTCGCGCGGAGCGCCGGGCAGGAGCGCAAGGGGTTCTTTGTCTCGCAGGACTGCCATCCTCAAACGATCGCCGTCTTGCAGACCAGGGCCGAACCGTCGGGAATCGCGCTTCACGTGGGACGGACCGGCGCCATCGAGTTCGCGAAGGAAACGTTCGCCGGCATTCTGCTGCAATATCCCGCCACCGACGGGTATGTCGGAGACTATAGCGACGTTGTGACTCGGGCGCATGAGGCGGGCATGTTGGTGGTGGTCGCCACGGATCTCCTGGCCCTCTCGTTGCTGCGGCCGCCCGGAGAATTCGGGGCGGACATTGCTGTGGGGTCCTGCCAACGATTCGGCGTGCCGCTCGGATTCGGCGGACCTCATGCGGCCTTTCTATCGACCAAGGAGGAATACAAACGGCAAATGCCGGGTCGTATCGTGGGAGTGTCCAAGGATCGAGCCGGACATGTGGCCTATCGGTTGGCGCTGCAGACACGGGAGCAACACATTCGGCGGGAGAAGGCGACCAGCAACATCTGCACCGCTCAGGTGCTCCTGGCCATCATGGCGGGCATATATGCGGTCTACCACGGTCCGGAGGGAGTGCGTCGCATCGCCGAACGCGTTCATGGTCTGGCGGTGACGTTGGCCGCCGGGCTACGGCGATTGGATTTCGAGGTCGACACCGAGGTCTTCTTCGATACGCTCCGGGTACGAACGACGAAAGCGCAGGCAGATCAGGTGGTGTTTCGAGCCGATGAACAACGCATCAACTTGCGGCGGTACGACGATGACTCCCTCGGGATGTCGCTGGATGAAATGAGCACAGAGGACGAAGTCCGCCGCCTCATCGAGATTTTTGCGGGACATGAGCGGCTGCCGTTTACCGTCTCGGACCTGGCGGGACGTGTGGTGACGTCGTTTCCGCCCAACCTGGCTCGTACGACCCCCTATCTGACCCATGAAGTATTCAACCGATACCATGCCGAACATGAGATGCTGCGCTATCTGCACCGGTTGCAATCTCGGGATCTGTCGCTGACCCATTCCATGATCCCCCTGGGATCCTGCACGATGAAACTCAACGCTACGACGGAGATGCTGCCGGTGACGTGGCCTGAATTCTCCCGCATGCACCCGTTCGCCCCGACCGAGCAGTCGAAAGGATATCAGGAACTCTTCCGCCAATTGGAGGGGTGGCTGGCCGAAATCACGGGGTTCTCCGCGGTGTCGCTGCAGCCGAACGCCGGTTCGCAAGGAGAATATGCCGGTCTGATGGTGATCAGAGCCTACCATCGAAGCCTGGGAGAATTTCATCGCGACGTGTGTCTGATCCCGGTCTCCGCGCACGGAACGAATCCAGCCAGCGCGGCCATGGTGGGTTTCACGGTGGTACCGGTCGCGTGCGACAAGCAGGGGAACGTCGATCTGACGGATCTGGAGGCGAAGGCGGTCCAGCATCGCGAGCGGTTGGCGGCGCTGATGCTGACGTATCCGTCCACCCACGGAGTGTTCGAGCCGGGGGTGCGTCGCATCTGCCAAATCGTCCACACGCACGGCGGCCAGGTGTACATGGACGGGGCCAACATGAACGCGCAGGTGGGGCTCTGCCGGCCCGGCGACATCGGCGCAGACGTCTGCCATCTCAATCTGCATAAGACCTTTTGCATCCCCCATGGCGGCGGCGGACCCGGCATGGGGCCCATCGGCGTGGCGCGGCATCTCACGCCGTTTTTGCCGGGGCACCCGGTCACGAAGTTGGGTGGTCCTCAATCGATGGGTCCCGTCTCTGCTGCTCCGTACGGGAGTCCCAGCATTTTGACGATCTCCTGGACCTATATCGCCTTGATGGGACGCGACGGTCTGACCAAAGCCACGCAGGTCGCGATGTTGAACGCCAACTACATGGCGAAGCGGCTGGAGAAGTATTATCCGATTCTCTACACCGGCACTTCGGGATTGGTGGCACATGAGTTCATTCTGGACCTTCGCCAGTTCAAGGACAGCGCCGGGGTCGAGGCGATGGACGTGGCCAAGCGTTTGATGGATTACGGGTTCCACGCGCCGACGGTGTCCTTTCCCGTGGCCGGTACCTTGATGATCGAGCCGACGGAGAGCGAATCGAAAGCCGAGCTCGATCGGTTTTGCGATGCGATGATCCTCATTCGCGCGGAGATTCAAGACATCATCGATGGTCGCCAGCCCCGTGCGGACAACCTCCTCAAGAATGCCCCGCACACGGCGTCGGTAGTCACGGCATCCACATGGGATCGTCCCTACAGCCGAGAGCAGGCGGCCTATCCCGCTCCGTGGGTTCGGGACCGGAAGTTCTGGCCGTACGTGGGCCGGATCGACGAGGCCTACGGGGACCGCCATCTCATCTGTACCTGCCCTCCGATGGATCAATACTGAAGGCGGCAGTAGTCCACTCGTTGCTCCTCTCCACTTCACTGCGAAGCCCGTAGCGAGCGCCGGCTCTTGCTCGGTCTCCGGTCGTTGCAGTAGGGTGTGTCATGCAGGATCTTCTTCCGCACGGGAGGCTCTCATGGCCATGATCGATCGTCGACGCTTCCTGATCCGAACCGGCCTGGCCCTCGGCTCCGCCGTCTTGGCTCGCCACGCCGCCCTTGCCGAAGCGGAAACGGTGCAGCCGTCCGTCTCCGTCGGGTCGGACTGGCAGGGCGTGCGGGCACATTTCCCGCTTGCTCCCGGACTCATCCATCTTGCGGGATTTTTCCTCTCCTCCCATCCGTTGCCGGTGAGGCAGGCGATCGAACGCCATCGTCGAGGACTCGATGCCGATCCAATCGGGTATTGGTTTGAACACGAGGCGAAACAGGACGCGGCGGTGCTTCAGGCGGCGGCCGGATACCTGGGCGTAGACCCGACCGAAATTGCGCTGACTGACAGTACGACGATGGGACTGGGTCTGCTGTACGGCGGGCTCAAGCTTGGCGAAGGGGATGAGATTTTAACGACCACGCACGACCATTATTCAACCGAAACCTCTTTAAACCAGCGGGCGGCTCGTACCGGAGCCAGCGTGCGCCGGATTCCGCTCTACCAGGATCTGCGGGCCGTCTCGCGAGACAGTCTGGTCGAGGCGCTTGTCCGGCATGTCCGGCCCCGCACCAGAATCGTGGCGGTCACGTGGGTGCATTCCAGCACGGGGCTCAAGCTGCCGATTGCGGAGATGGCCAGGGCGTTGGGAGCATTGAATGCCTCGCGCAGCGAAGAAAATCGGATCATCTTCTGTGTCGACGGCGTGCATGCGCTAGGCGTTGAAGATTTTCGACTCCGCGAGGTGGGATGCGACTTTTTGGTCGCCGGAACGCACAAGTGGATGTTCGGGCCGCGAGGGACGGGGCTCGTATGGGGGCGGCAAGGCGCCTGGCCTATCGCCCAGGCCATCATTCCCACGTTCAACACGGAAGCGTACGACATGTGGATGAATGTGATCCCGCAGAGAGCGTTGCCGCAATCCGTCTACATGACGCCGGGCGGCTTTCATTCGTTTGAGCACCGGTGGGCGCTGGACGAAGCCTTCAAGTTTCATCAGGCGCTCGGGAAGTCACGCGTGACGCAGCGGATCTACGAGCTGAACCAACAAGTGAAGCAAGGGCTTTCGACGATGTCGCACGTCACGCTTCATACGCCCTTGTCGCAGGATTTGTCGGCTGGGATCGTCTGTTTTGAGGTGGCAGGCCTGTCGCCTCAGCAGGCGGTGAAGAGGCTGCGCGAAAAGGGAATCATTGGCAGTGTGACGCCCTATGCCACGCAGTACGTACGGCTGGCTCCGGGGCTTCTGAATCATCCGGATGAAATCGACGCGGTGCTCAAAGAAATACGTCAGCTTCGCGGGTAGCGGGATAAGCCTTTGAACACCTGCGGCTTGCGTCACGCAGGTAGCTCCCCTCCTTTGGGGCATTGTGGATTGGCCCGCATTTCGGCGATAAGAAATTACACCGAACGCCGGAAGCGAGGCCTTCAATCATGTCCCAAATCCTCAACCTCAGCGAGCATACCAGCGACGACGAACTGCAGCGATTGACGACCCTGCTGCTCTTCCATCTTGTCGAATTGTGCGGAGGACAAGTGCAATTCAAGATGGAAGACGCGTTGCGGGTGAAGAGTAGTTTGACGACCAAGATGGTGCAGATGCAGGTGGGGGATGAGGTGAGGCTGCGCATCATCGACCGCCTGCCAGAACTGCAGTAACAAGTTTCTCAGATCCTAAGCGATACTGCGCGGGTCCTGTCTCGGCGAACAGCCCCACCGTGCTCACTCCACCCATCCCCCAGTGGGGCCCTTCCGTTCCGCGCGCCTGGCGAACGACCGAGTCTCGGCGCGGCGAGGGTCGGGCGGGTGAGAAGTTGCCCCGTTCGCCGAGCCACCCGAGCTTCCAGCAGCCTCGTCAGCTTCTGACTTCTTTCAGCGTGGACCCTGGATGGGTTCCGGTTCCTCCGGCAAAGTCGGCATGGAAGCAGCCCGGCCGTCCGCTAACCACGCTGCTGGATGCCGTTTGAGCATTACAGTAAACTTGTGCGCCTGTGAATTGAACTGGCCATTCTTCAACGAAACAGGAAAGGATGTAATTCAGGACTGGATCAGCTCTTTTATTCTTGGGCGAAGCCCGAGGGGCGCAATGCTCGACCAAAGAAGTTTCAATTGGTTTGACATCACGGTATACTTTGCTTATGTCGATCAACCTACCTCTCAATGATATGACCCTCCAAGAGAAGCTTGCGATTATGGAGTCGATCTGGGAAGATCTAGCCCGCACTCCCGAAGTCATTGAGTCCCCTGCCTGGCACAAGGATGTCCTCGATGAACGCCGCCGGCAGTTTGTCGATGGCACATCTCGATTTACCGACTGGGAAACAGCCAAAGCGGACATTCGCAAGAAGCTGTCGTGAAAATAGAGATCCTGGATGAAGCCCAGGAGGATCTGATTCACGGCTTCAAGTTCTACGAAAGCCGGGAACCAGGGCTTGGATCGTATTTCATAGACTGCCTCTTCTCGGATATCGAGTCTCTTCTCATCTACGCAGGGGTTCATCAGATCGTATTTGCGTATCATCGATGCCTCTCCAAGCGGTTTCCGTTTGCCATCTACTACAGTGTCGAAGAGCAACTGGTGCGTATACACGCCGTGCTCGATTGCCGCAAGAATCCATCGTGGGTCAGGACGCGATTGAAAGAAGGGAACTGATCGGCGCGGCGCATTCCTGCTCCGGTGCGTTCTCAGGTGCTCGCGGGGATAGCCTGCTGGCTGATAGCCGGATGGGCTACACGATTCGCAGTCTATCCTGACCGGCTGAGCGGGATGAAATATTGAACAAGTGTTGGATGTTCAAGTAGAGTTGCCTCTTCTCGGACTACTTGGGCAGCGGTGCTCTGCTGCGCGGGTGGCCTGCACCGGGCTTAGTGGTTGGGCCGACTAAAGGAAGATATGCCTCCGAAGAAGACCACGAAGGTCGCCTCGCAATTCGCACGCTACCTTGAACCCGTCATTGCCGCAGTCCGGGAACTGGGTGGATCAGGACGGCCGGACGAGGTACGGGCTGTCATCGCTCGTCGCCTGAAGATCTCAGAGGCAGAGCAGTCAGAACCACTGCCATCCGGGGTTCAAACTCGATTCGAAAACCAAGTACACTGGGCAAGGTTCTATCTTGCCAAGGCCGGGTATATCGATTCATCGCAACGCGGTGTTTGGACTCTTACCGAGAAAGGCAGACAGCTCGGTGAGGTAAGTGATGCGGATGTTGCGTCGATCGTTCGCGAGGTAAACGTACAGACGAAGGATGCAGTCATCGATGACGTTGATGCAGCGCCCAGTCCAACGGGAGCCGTACCGGCTACTGGAAACTACCGCGAGGAACTGGCTCAAACACTCCAAAATCTCCCGGCCTCTGGGTTTGAGCGATTCTGTCAGCGCCTCCTGAGGGAATCCGGCTTTCAGGAAGTGACCATCACTGGACGTTCTGGCGATGGGGGTATCGATGGCATTGGAATCCTCCAAGTTAACCCACTCGTGAGCTTCAAGGTCTTGTTCCAGTGCAAGAAGTACACTGGCTCAGTGTCCCCAAGCCAGGTTCGAGACTTTCGCGGCGCTATGACGGGGCGCGCCGACAAGGGCATCATCATCACTACGGGTTCGTTTACCTCAGAAGCACGCAAGGAGGCTGTTCGAGACGGCGCTCCTCCAATCGAACTGGTTGATGGCGAAAAACTGGCGGGAATGCTCGAAGAACTCCAGCTCGGCCTGAGGCCGAAGCAGACGTACGAACTTGATGCATCGTTCTTCAGCCAGTTCGCAAAGGAAGTGGTCTAACCTCGATTGCAGCTGACTGTGGCGGGCGCGACAATAGTCTCGGCGGAGCTGAAGCGGGTCGTTCGATCTGTAGGCCGCTCCATAAGTGGGATATGGAGCGGAATTTGAGATACCCGACTGCGTAGACTTTCCCGAACCGAGTGATCGCATGCCTGGGAGCTGTAAGGCGCTCTCAATATCGAAGGTGCTGCAGAGATCCACTCGTTACCTGCCTGGAAATCGTCACAGATAAAGGACGTTATATAGGCCCCATGTTACACATTTCATCACACGTCATCCTCCCCGACTCCGAGATCGAAATCCATGCGATTCGGTCGCAAGGAGCGGGAGGGCAGCATGTCAACAAGGTGTCGTCGGCCATACATCTGAGGTTCGACGTTGCCGCGTCGTCGCTGCCGCCGTTCTATAAAGCAGAACTGCGGAAATTGCGGGATGGCCGAATTTCAGACGAGGGCGTGATCACGATCAAAGCTCAGCAGTTTCGGAGTCAGGAGCAGAATCGCGAAGAAGCGTTGAACCGCTTGCGCGCGCTCATTCAAAGCGTGGCGATCCCGCGCAAGAAACGCAGACCTACCAAGCCTACCAAGAGTTCGCAGAATAGAAGACTGGAGAGTAAGAAGAAGGCTGGACGATTGAAAGCTCTTAGACGAGCGCTAGAATAACCTCCTTCTCCTCGCTTACCAGCGCACGGCCTTACTCCATGGAAACGAGCGAGCCCAGGATGTGATAGCCGCCGTCCACGTAGATCACCTCTCCAGTAATTCCCCGGCCCAATGAGCTGATGAGGAAGAGCGCCGTATCGCCCACTTCCCCCTGCTCGGTTGCGTGACGGAGCGGAGCAAACTCCTTGTGGTGATCGACCATTTTGCTGATGCCGGAGACGCCACGGGCGGCAAGGGTTTTGATCGGGCCGGCGGAGATGGCATTGACCCGAATGTTTTTGGGACCCAGGTCGTGCGCGAGGTAGCGAACCGTCGATTCCAGCGCGGCCTTGGCGACGCCCATCACGTTGTAATGCTGAACCACCCGTTCGGCGCCGAGATAGGTGAGGGTGACGATCGAGCCGCCGTTGGTCATCAGCGGCAAAGCCGCTCTCGTCACGGCCACGAGGGAGTAGGCGCTGACATCCAGAGCGGTGGCGAATCCCTGTCGCGTCGTGTTGACGAAGGCACCGGTCAGTTCTTCCCGGGGAGCGAAGGCGACGGAGTGGACAAGAAAGTCGAGCGTGCCGACTTCTTTTTGCACCTCCTGCATGAGAGCGGAGATCTGCGCATCGTCGCCGACGTCACAGGGAAAGGCTTTGGCGCCGGGCATGGTGGCGACCAATTCCGCGACGTTTTCTTTGAGACGCTCATTTTGATAGTTGAACATGAGCCGCGCTCCCTGGCCTGCGGCTGACTGGGCGATCGCCCAGGCGATACTGTGTTTGTTGGCGACGCCGACGACCAATCCTTTTTTCCCCTCTAATAGCATGAGATCTAGTCTCCTGGCTCAGTGCCTAAACAGGTGAAGCGGATCGCGTGAAGCGGGAGCAACGAGCGGGATACGAACGACGCTTCACGAGCGACGAGATACTGAATCTGCTGGGCCGGAACATAGCATGATGAGACGAGATCTTCCAGGCTGGGGCGGGGTCGAGACTAGTTGCTCTTATTGGCGACGGCGTGGAGTTGGGCGACGACTCGTTTCGCTTCCGGGATAAAATCGTCGCGATGCTGCGCTTCGGCAAGCACGAGGGCTTCCGCAGCAAGGACAACGGCTTCGTTGTGGCGGCCTCGGGCACAGTAGCTTTTCGCAAGGCTCAAACGGGCATTGACCGCCTGAGGTTCACTCGCGATTACTCGGCGAAGCAACTGCTCCCCCGTATCAGGATTGCCGCCCAGCATGACGGGGAGTCTCACGAGAAAGGTGCCTCTCGCGGAGAGGGCGTCCAGATGATCGGGCTCGAGTTCGAGAGTGCGGTCCAATTCTTTCATCATGCGGCGAAAACCCATCACGGAGCCAAGGCTCATTTCCCCGTCCAGACGCATCAACTCCCCGAGGTTGCAAAAGAGAGCAAAATGGGCGTCAGGGGATCTGTCGTCGAGGGAAATGGCCTGCTCTCCCAAGCGCTGGCCCCTTTCGAAATGAGCCAGGCGTGATCCCCGCTCCTGCGCCAGTCGGCCCAGTTGGCATTCGTCCATCGATTCATTGATGAGCGTACGCAATGTCGGCTGGGCCTGCGCGGGCTCAACCGACCATGGACTGAGGGCAAGAAGAATCAGCAGGTAGGGAACGATCATGAGCCGCTCACTGGAAGGAGCGAACGTGAACTATACACGAAAGCAGCAGCGGTGCCAAGGGAAATTGACCAGCCAAGATGAGGGACAGAGGAAAGTCGGCCGAGGTCTTCCCACAAGCGACCGATTACGAGCCCGCCGCCCGATGTAGTGCGCGGAATGTCTTGAGCATGGTCCGATAGGGGTAGTGCGCGTTTCTGCCGCTGGGATTCGGCAAGACAAAGACGGAGGCATCGGCCAGCGTTGTTGTCTGTTTCCCCAGATCGACCGGCTGCCCGGAGGGAAGGAGAAAGATATGCCGGTAGGGAGTGATGCCGAGGATCGCGACGACACTGGGCCGATTCCGGCTGATCAGCCGGAGCAGGCGTGCAGTGCCGCGCTCGTAGTCCCGGGTGGTCAACGAGTCGATGCCGGCGGTCGCGCGCGCCACGATGTTGGTCAAGCCAAGGCCCCATTCAAGCAAGCGAAAATCCTGAGCTGGCCCCAGCGGCTCTCCGACCAGTCGCGAGTCGAAGAGGAGTTTCCAGAACCTGTTCGAATAGCCTGCGAAGTGGTGGCCGGTGGCGGCGGACCTGAGGCCGGGGTTAATCCCCACAAACAAAATCCGCAGCCCCGGTCGAATATAATCCGGCAGGATGAGCCTGGTTCGAGGCAAGGGAACTCCCCTGTCCATGAGGGTTGCTGAGGCGGTTTAGCAGGACTCCGCTATTCTGCCACAGGGTGACGAGGGAAATGGCCTTAAAAGCGAGGGGGGAGCGGTCATCTAACCGAAGGAAATCTCAGCGTTATGGTATCAAGCCCTACCCGGCACCAAGCTTGCTGATCTCCTAAAGCGTGCCGATTGTGCGGCACATCATTCAACCAACCTTAGCGGAGGTGAGTACCTATGAAGCGCATGTTGATGGCAGTCATGGCGGTGGCGGTGGCGATCTCCTTCAGCGCACCGTCTTTCGCGGGCGACGAGAAGAAGGACAAGAAGGACGAGAAGAAGGGCGGCCACGTCCTCGTGTACGGTGATGAGAAGAAGGATAAGAAGGACGAGAAGAAGGGTGGCCACATGGACACCTTCGGTGACAAGAAGGAAGAGAAGAAGGAAGACAAGAAGGGTCACTAATCGGTTTGTGGCGAGGCTCGCTGGCTTGAGGAGCCTTCCGTATGTGCGGGAGGCTCCTTGGCATTTCTAGCGGGAGCCGCTTAAGAACACGAGCTGACAGCCGACCATCGTTTTGGCATCTCGAATCCTGCCGTCCTGAATCATCGTCATGACCTCCGGTAGAGGCAGCTCCACCACTTCCAACACCTCGTCTTTGTCCAACTGCTGCTGGGTCTTGATCAAACCGGTGGCTTTGTAGATGTGGATGACTTCGTCCGTGAAGCCTGGCGCGGTGAGGATGCTTGAAAGCAAAGTCAAGTGCTCCGCGCGGTACCCTATTTCTTCCTCCAGCTCACGTGCCGCACAGAGTTTTGGATCTTCACCCGGATAGAGCTTGCCGGCGGGAATCTCGTAAATGAACCCGCCCGCCGCATGGCGAAATTGGCGGACAAGAATGATCGTGCCGTCCTCTTTGATCGGCACCATGGCGGACGCGCCGGGATGTCGAACGATCTCCAAGTCCACGGTGGTATCGTTCGGCAGGCGCACCGTGTCGATGTTCACCGTGATGACCCGCCCTTTATAGATGGACTTGATCATCAATCATCCCTGCGAGGTGGCTCGTTTGTAGAACGGCGCTTTCACGATGGTAGCCGGCAACACCTTGCCGCGAATGTCGATGGCGATGCCGGTACCGAGAGTCGAATGGGAAACAGGTACATAGCCGAGCCCGATCCCCTTCTGCAGGAGAGGTGACAGGTTGCCGCTGGTGACCTCCCCGATGGTTCGCGACGAAGCCGGGTCGAGGATGGGAAATCCGTGCCTGGGCACCCCCTTTTCGCTGAGCTCGAACGCGACGAACTGCCGTCGCACTCCGGAATGCTTTTGGGCGAGCAGTGCGTCCCGTCCGACGAACGCGCCTTTCTGAAAACTGACGGTCCATTCGGCGCCGGCTTCGAGCGGAGATGTCTGTTCATTGATGTCGTTGCCGTAGAGGAGATAGCCCATCTCCAGCCGCAGCAAGTCTCTGGCTCCAAGACCCGCCGGTTTGATTCCCTGATCCTTGCCCGCCTCCAACAGGCTGTGCCAGAGCTCCGTCGCTCGCTCTGACGGCATATTCAGCTCGAATCCCAATTCTCCGGTATACCCGGTTCTTGCGACGAAACAGGGGACCCCTGCAATCCGGTCTTCATAGGAGCGATGGAGCTTGAGAGAGCCGATGTCTTTTGTGCACAGACGAGCGAGCACCGTGCGTGACAAGGGCCCTTGGACGGCGATCTGCGCGACGGTGGACGAACGGTCTTCGATGGCGCACTGATCCGTGGCGCGATGTTGCTGCTTGGTCCACTCGACAATCTTCTCCCGATTCGAGGCGTTGACGCAGAGCAGGAAATCGGTCTCACCGGTCCGATACACAAAGACGTCGTCGAGGATGCCACCGTCCTCACGGCACATCATCGAGTAGTGAGCCTGCCCCACCGCGAGTCTTGTCACATCGTTGGTGGTCAAGCGTTGCAAGAACGGGCCGCTGCCGCTTCCGGAGAGATGCAGGCGTCCCATATGGCTGACGTCGAAGAGCCCGGCTTTGGCCCGTACGGTCTGATACTCCTCGACGACGCTGCCGTACTGGATCGGCATGTCCCACCCGGCGAAATCGACGAGCTTGGCGCCGGCTGCGCGATGCGTCTCGTATAGAGGGGTACGGTTCATCATGGTGAAACGGGGGATCAGCGCCCGCGCGTGAGATCGTCCCGGGTATGGTCAGTTCAATCCCAGCAATTCGACCTCGAATATCAGCGTCGCGTGCGGCGGGATGACGCCGCCTGCACCTCTGGCGCCGTAGCCAAGGTTGGACGGGATCGTCAACCGACGCTTGCCGCCGATTTTCATTCCCTGCACCCCTTCGTCCCATCCCTTGATGACACGCCCGGCTCCGAGGGGAAAGGAAAACGGCTGCCCTCTGTCGACGGAACTGTCGAACTTGGTTCCGTTCTGCAACCAGCCGGTGTAATGGACGGTGGCGGTTTGCCCCGCCTTCGCGGAGGCCCCAGTCCCCGTTACGACATCGACATATTGCAGACCTGAAGAGGTGGTCACTTCGTTGCCGTCGGGGGTCGCATGCTCCATGGTCGGCTCCTTTGTGTCGTGAAATGAATGGTGTGGTGGCTCCGGTCGGACGTCACGCCCGTTCGGATGACTCTGGCTCCGCGAAGAGGGCCAGACTGGCCGTATAGCCGTGCAGAAAATTTCGCCCCCCCACTGGGCCGATCTCGCCCTGGGCGAAAAATCCCGCCAAAGGAATTTGGCCCAGGCGTTCCTGCACCACGGTGCTGTCATGATTCGGCCGTCCGAAGAGGCCTTCCCCGCGCCCGCAACAGCTGAATAAGAGGCTGCCGAGCGGAGGACGCTGGTGTTTGCGTCGGTCGGCAGCCAGCAGGAAATGAAGATCGTCGCTTGCGGACTTCCCGTCTCGTATGTGGAACTGCACCGTCTGCCCTTCTTGAACGGTGTCCCCGATGGCGATCGCCCCCGACCGTTGGTCGGCCCCGACCAGATTACGGACGAGGAAATCGCCCTGTTCGAATCGATCGCGATGTTCGTCGATGACGATGCCGACGTGAAGCGCCTGATGCGCCTCCCGGCGCTGGGAACCCTCCAACGATTCGAACACGTCTTGAAGGCGTGTGAGGGCGGGCCGGCCGCCGAGTTCATACACCAGATTCTGCTCGGACTTGGTCACGACGAACCGATCGCCGATCGGTCGGCATCCTTGGGAGATGACCGTTCGGACCGACAGGGGACCGGACAGCTGGACTCCCACGAGCCCGCCGTCGAACAGCTCGTCGTTTCTGATCAGGCGGTTCTCGCCCCGTCCATGGCCGCCTCCGACGAGGCCTCCGACCGCCTTACCTCTCGGATACCGGTCGTTCAGCAGGGCGAGCACGTCATGCAGCGGTGTGGTGAAGGGATCGGCCAACAGAATGAAGGTGGATTCGCCGGCAGTCGGCTCCGGCCATCCCGGCATCTGAATCTGATCCTGCGCCTGTGAAAACGACAGACGCAACGGTTTGACCGAGACATGGGGCAAGCGCGCGACCCACAGAGTCAACGCCGCCGCCGTCTCCAGTTCTTCCGCGCCTGCGATGACGCCCTCACCGGAACAGCCGAGACAGGTGTGGACCTGCAATTTCTCGCGAATCATGGAAGCGATCAACTCGGCGTTGGCTGCATGGTGCGCCGAGAAAAAGACGAACGCCAGATCGACCGGAGCCCGTCCGATTTGGTCCCGGACCGCATCCGCCAGGTCCCGTAACGCCGCTTCGGTATCCGTTTTCCTGGAGAGGGCGACGGCGAAGCGAAGGGCGGTGGAAGTTCCGGTCTGTGTTGTGTAGCTCATGATCGTGCGCGATCCTCGCGGCTGTGAGGCTATACGCCGGGATTCATGCGCTCGGCGCGGTCCTTGGCCAATTTCTTATAGTACCGCCACATGTAGTGATAGTAATCGTCGAGTTGGGCGAGAAGATAATGCAGTTCAGTCGGGTCTTCGGTTTCCAGTGCCCGCACCATGCGGGTCTTGAGGAATTCACCAAATGCGCCGGTTTTCTCCACAGCAGTCAGCAAGCGCAACCCGCCGCCGATCTGGTAGTCGTTCATCCGAACCTCCCAACGTAAGGCGCGGCGTGAGAATAGCGAGGCCGACGAGTAAATTGCAAGTCAGAGCGACCGGTCACGACGCTACGGCGCGCGTCCTTGCAGCAGCCCGCGCAGCCGGGAGAGCGAAATCGCTTCGATTCGGTGATCGTCACGGCCGACGACCGTGGTCGCGGTCGTCAGCGCATTGAGAACCGCTTCTTCCGTGGCCTCAATCGTTGCCGTAATCAGCGGGTTGAGATGCGTATCCGCCAGGTGCGTCAGCTGGTAGGTGCGCTCCTTCGGGTAATGGGGAATGACGCCGGCGGAGGAGAAGGCCAGCATGAAATCTCCACTGCCGTGCCGGGCCGTCGCCCCGGTACGGGCGAGCCCGAGCGCGGCCCGCTTGGCCAGACGCGTCAACTGGCGGCTGTCGAGTGGTGCATCGGTCGCGATGACGATGATGATCGAGCCTTCTCCGGCTCCCGCTGTCGCGGCCTCCGCGAGCGGCATGTGCGGGGCCTCGGACGTCAGTTGGGCGACGTCATAGGATCGACCGACCGGAACTCCGTCGATGATCAGCTCATGCCGCCGCCCGTGGTTGGCATTGACCAAGACCCCGACGGTGTAACCGCCCTCTTCCGCCGTCAGCCGGCGTGAAGACGTTCCGATCCCCCCTTTGAATCCATAGGAAATCATGCCGGTTCCCGCTCCGACGGTTCCTTCCACCACCGAACCGGTCGAGGCGCCGTCCAGCGCCAGGGCCACATCCGCTTCCGAGACATGACGGCCCTGGATGTCGTTCAGGCGGCCGTCGTCGCATTCCGCCACGACGGGGGTGAGCGTATCGTCCGTAATGCCGATTTCAGGATATTGCCGGATCATCCAACTCATGACGCCGTCGGCGACCCTTGGCACGTTCAGCGTATTGGTGAGGGCAATCGGGTATTCCAGAAACCCCGATTCGGCGATCCAGGCCAAGCCGGTCGTCTCCCCGGTGCCGTTCAGAACGAAGAAGCCCGCCGGTACTTTCCGATGCCAGATGTCTTCACGCGGAACTATGACGGTGACACCGGTGCGCACCGGGCCGACACCCGGCTTCAAAGGGCCGCTGCCCGTGATCACGGTTCGGTGTCCAACTTTGACGCCGCTCACGTCCGTGATGGCGTTGAACGGACCCGGCTCATAAGAGCCGATCACGATGCCGATTTCTCTGGCACGGTGCCGTGGTTCCTGAGATTCCGCCGCAAGGACGGAGCCGCAACCCGCGGCGGCAACAGATAGGGTCAGGCAGACAAGCGCTACGGTGACGCGAAGTTCTTGGATCATCGATGGATTCCGTCCGCCGGTTCGCTCGTGCCACGCGATGACGGAAAATGGACGTGTCACGAGCCCGTCACTCCGTTGTGGCGCACAATGAGATCCCAGGCCTCCTGTGCCGTTTCGGCATAATGGAAGAGGTGAAGATCCTCTGGGGCGATCAAGCCGTTATCGACAAGCCATGACCAGTCGATCAGTCGATCCCAGAAGTTGCGTCCGATGAGAACGATGACCAGGTGCCGGGTCTTCCCGGTTTGGAGCAACGTCAGGGCTTCAAAGAGTTCGTCGAGCGTGCCGAATCCTCCCGGCAAGGCGACGAGCGCCCTGGCTCGGATGAGGAAATGCATCTTTCGCATCGCAAAGTAGCGAAACTGAAAACTGAGCTCCGGCGTAATATACGCATTCGGATATTGTTCATGCGGCAGGGTGATGTTCAACCCGATCGATTTGGCCCCGACGTCCGAGGCTCCGCGATTGGCCGCTTCCATGATGCCCGGCCCGCCCCCGGTCATGATCACATAGTCACAGCGGCCGTCGACCTGACAAGTCGAAGAGACGAGACGGCCGAATTCGCGCGCGACATCGTAGTACTTGGAGAGGGCCAACTGCCGCCGCGCGATCTCCAGCCGTCGCTGCCTGGTCCGATCATCCGGAAACCGCGCGGAGTCGTCCTCCGCCGTCCGAAGCGCGTGGCCGGCGGTGACCGGATCCGACACCCTGGCGCTGCCGAAGACGACGATGGTCGACTGAATGCCCTGCTCACGCTGGATCAATTCGGGTTTCAGCAACTCCAGGCCCACGCGCACGGAGCGCAGGTCGTCCCGCTGGAGAAATTCAAGATCGTGATCGGCGGGAATGTAGGAGGAACTCGTCGGAAGGCGGTCCATACGCGGGGGATTATAGCCGGACCTGCATGGAGCGGCAATGAGAAGGGTGTGAAGGATGCGTTAGAAAGGGTACGGCGTAAATTGGGGGCCGGCAAGGTGTCGCAGGAAACTTTGGTGTTGGACGACGAGGTTGGAGTCGCAGAGGACCTGGAAGGCATCCACTCCCAGCCCGAGGCGGGAAAAAATCAGGTCCGGATCGACCGGTGACCAGAGCTTGGCCAACCACCCGAAATTGACCCGTGAGTATCGCACGTCCAGAAAACGATAGGTCACGACGATGCCGTTGTCGGAGTCCGTCATGGAATCCGGGGCCCCGAGTTTGGCGATCACATCGGATAGGCTGGTGCGACCCGGCTCGATGAACGTCACGTCGTTCAGCGTGATCGGTGTATTCAACGTGACGCGGACCACGTTGCAGGCTGTCATGGCGAGCGCCAGCGCAATGATCGGCAGCACGAGGAGTTGACTCGGACGTCGCGGCATCGTTCGCCTAGTCGCCGAAGGGCCAGAAACGGAATTCCAACGCTTCCGTTCGTCGGGACGAGATCACGTCCTCGACGAGACCCTCGCGGTTGAGCAGGATGAACAAATCGTCGCTTTTGACGGAGAGGCGGGAAAAATTCAGGATGATGAGGAGCAAGCTGCCGGCTTTCGCATCATAGCGGTAGTACTGGAACACGTCGCGGCCGTTGACCTGGAGAATGCGATCCGGTGCGCCCAGCAGAGCGACGACTTCCGTTTTTGTGGTGGTGGATTTTTTGATGCTGTTGACGACATCGGGTTTGATGTCATCGCCCAACGTCCCGCGGTTGAAGGCGCAGGCGCTCGCGACGAGGAGCAGGAGCACACCGAGGTTCCGCAACACGTTCATACCACCTCCTTCTGAACGGGCCGTCTCCATCCTTACCGGGGATGGAGATCCCTGTGCTTCGGCAATGTAAAGTCCGTTTCGTAGACCTCGTACCCGGACGAGGCCAAACCCACGCGGTCATACACGTGCTTGGCGACGTGATTGGCCTTTTCGACGTACAGGCGAATGCCGCACACGGCGGGATCAGACGCGGCTTCCTGCACGACGGTGTCGTGCAGCTGCCTGAAGACGCCTTGACGTCTCCAGGCTGGATCCACATAGACACTCTGAATCCACCAGAACACTCCGTTGCGCCAGTCGCTCCATTCGAAGGTGATCATCAATTGACCGACTAAGCGTCGGTCGGGATGGGAGATTTCGGCGACCATGAAGAATCCGTGGGTCGGTGAGTCAAGCAACGCCAGCGTGCCGTGACGGAGACGGGCCGGATCCAGCTCGCGACCCTCGGTTTCGAGCGCCAGGGCGGCGCTGAATCCGATGATGGACGGGACATCGGATTCACGCGCTCGCCTGATGATCAATCGGTCCGATGCGTGGCTGGACGTCATGTCGAGGATCTCGGGACGCTCAACCAGCCGGCCGTCGGCTTGTAACAGCCCGCGGAGAACTCCATCTTCATGGCTTCTTCCGGCAAGAGATTGAGGTGACGCAGCTTGTACTCCGGGATAAAGGCCAGGTAACCGGTGAAGGGATGAATGGCAGTCGGAACGAAGACCATCGTCAGGGTGACCGCGGGATCCACCTGAACCGCAGCCGGTGCCACCCCCATCACGAATCCCAGCGCCCACAAGCCGTCGCGGGGAAACGGGAAGGCCACTACCGTACTGCGACCGAATCGGGAGCGGAACTGAAAGAGATCCGTCATGCCCTTGAGCGTCAGGTAGATGCTGCGGATGAGCGGCAGGCTTTCAATCCACCGTTCTGCTTTGGTCAAGACCCGTCGCCCCAACATCCGTGTCGCCAGGGCGCCGGTCAAGAGCACCAGGAGAAAGAACAGGACCAGGCCCATCAGCGGTGTTTCGGAAAGGCGGAAATGTTGCATGAGCTCCCCGATCATCTGGTTGACGGTCGAGATAAGCGCAGAGAGGATCAAAAACGTGATCCAAGCCGGCACCAGGATCAGCAACCCGGCGAGGGAATACCGCCACCAGACGTTCATGAAGCCTCCGTGTTGGTCGTAGTGTAACAGAAACGTGTATGGAATGGAGCGACGTATGAGACTTGCACTCAAGGGGAACAGTACCCTATTCTATCGACCGATTGATCGTTACCTCGCCCTTTGCAGGAGTGACGTATGACGGACGATGGAGGGAGTCGGCGCTCCGCGCATCTCGATAAAGCGCTATTGTCGATCCTCTGCTGTCCGGAAACCAAGCTCGATGTGAGTTTGGCCGACCAAGTCTTGATCGACAGGATCAACGAGGCGGTGGGTCGGGGAACCGTGAAGAACAAGGGGAAGAAACCTGTGACGGAGCTGCTGGATGGAGGGCTGGTCCGTGCAGACAGAAAGATTCTCTATCCGATTCGCGAAGACATCCCCGTCATGCTGATCGAAGAAGCCATCCCGCTCGACGAATTCGCCTAGATCCGGGTCTTCTCCGCCACGGCGAACTGTGCGGCCTTTGCACGACCTGCCTTACGATGCAGTCTTCGATCCGGTGGACGTTCCGCACTGCTGGCACAAATACTCGTAAAGATCCCCCGTCGGCAACACCAGGAGCAGTCGCTCGCGTGTCGGTGTGGCCACACGGCAACGGGGACAGTACAGCAGCGACGCATTCAGGGATCGGAACTGCTCGGGTCGCTCGGCCGCCTCGGGTCGTAGCGCTTGATCCGGCCGAAGCGACCTTCCGGGGATGACTGGACGGCCGGGGCGTCGGGGTGGAAGAGACATGGACGGCATTGTAAAGCGGCCGTCACGAGCCGGTCAACTTCAGGGCTCTGGTGACGGCCGTCACCATGAGAAAGGATCGGGCCGTTCCTTGGATCGAGCTTGGGAATCCCGACGAGCCATCTTCCAGATAAGCCGCCCGCACTGGACGACCGCATAGACCAAGAGCCCGCTGAGCAGACCGTAGAACCCAGCCGTACTCCAGGGCCAGAGGTCAGGAGCATGCAGCATCACGCCGAGCGCGATATGGCCGCCCACTCCGAGACAGAGAGCGAAGATGATCCACTCGCGCAACATGGCGTTTCCGGCCCGCCGGGTGCTCTGATAAAGCAAGACTGACGCGAGGATTATGCCGCTGGGGTCTTGGCTGATTCGATCTCTGTGGCCGTGATCAGGCTGGAGAGGTAATCGGCAACAAAATTCAGGGCTTCCTCTCGACCATCCGCCCGGCGCCCTTTCTCGCGACGCTGGACCGACAATTCGTGATCAAGATCTGACTTCACCTCGGTAAGCACCCGCTGCAAAGACGAAGGAGTCAGGTTGGCGTCCATGTCCTCCAACTCTTGGCATCGATCCAGCACCCAATTGAGCCCCTCAATCCGCCCGGCGTAATGCTCCTGTTCGGCCGTATCGATTCGGGCCATGGTAGTGGCGAAGGTCTGGGCTTCGTACACAAGATTGTAGAAGCTCGTAACGGCCCGCTGTAACGTCGGATTCATAGCGCTCCTTTAGAAGTTCAAACGCAACGAGTTAACCACCCAATTATACACGAGAATCCGACGGCAACAAGGGAAATTTTTAGGGATCTGTTTATGTGAACAGCAGCGAATGGAATTCGTTCATGAAGCCGTAATAGAGAGGGGCGAAATCCTTGAGGCTGTCGGGGCTGGTTTCTTTGAGCCGCTTAAAGAAAAACACTTGCGCTCTGGGATCGAGTTGCTCGAGGAGATGACTGAGTTGCGCCATCGTGTAGCTGCCGGCCGGGACACTGAGAACGTAGTGGACGAGCCGTTCGACGAACTGTTGAGCCAGATACTCCGTTGGAAGGTATCCATCCGGCAGCTTGCCTGCCGCCAAGAATTCATCGAAAGGGATGGCCTGAGCGGCAAATGGAATCGACTGCTCCTGACGGAAGGTCACGCTTTCGGCCCTCAGGGATCAACGTGCGCCTGCAATGGCTTGAATCAACTCTACTGGACCCCTGGAGGACGGTCAAGTGCACAGAAGCAGCAGAGGTGTCTGAGCCGAAAGACCGGTGTGCCGAGGCATCCAGGCCCGGTCGCCCGAACGCTCCGCCGCTCCGGTCATTCTCAGGCTGCTTTCGTGGCGCTGACCCCTTGGCTGAGCTCGTTGTCATACCGGGCGTGTTCCGCCTTGCTTGACAGCCTATGCCGCGCTCAGTAGAATCCGATCCTCCTCAACAACTCTGGTTTTGAGCGGGAATAGCTCAGTGGTAGAGCATCGCCTTGCCAAGGCGAGGGTCGAGGGTTCAAATCCCTTTTCCCGCTCCAATTCTTCCTTCCGAATGTCCTCGATCCATAGATAGGAGCTCGACCGTCGCCCGAGACGTCATTCCTGCTTTGTCTCCCCTCATTGTCTCTATCATGTCTGCCTGATAGCTAGGGAAGGTCTGATTTATTCCTCTTCCGAGATATGCTAAGGATGGCGCCTCACTTCTGAGGAGGCACCCCCATGCCGCAACAGACCTTTGCCGAGGGCACGTTCGAACAGTATCGCAAACCCACCCGCCGCGAGCGGTTCCTCGACGAGATGGATCGCGTGGTGCCGTGGGCGGAGTTGGTGGCCGTGATCGAGCCGGTCTATCCCAAGGCCGAGGGCCCGGGGCGTCCACCGATCGGGATCGAACGCATGCTGCGCCTCCATTGTCTGCAACAATGGTTCAACCTGTCGGACCCCGCCGTGGAGGAAGCGTTGTACGACTCGCGGGCCATGCGGCAGTTCGTGGGCATTGATCTGGGCCGTGAGCCCGTGCCCGACGAGACGACCATCTGCAAGTTTCGGCATCTCTTGGAGGCCCACGAGTTGGGGAAACAGCTCTTTGCGCGGATCGGCACGTATCTGGCGGCGCAGGGCTTGACCGTGAGCCGGGGCACCATCGTGGATGCCACCATTATCAGTGCCCCCAGTTCGACGAAGAATCGTACGAAGGAGCGGGATCCGGAGATGCATCAGACAAAGAAGGGAAACCAGTGGTACTTCGGCATGAAGGCCCATATTGGCGTGGACAGCCGCACCAAGCTGATTCATTCGGTCGCGGCCACGGCGGCGAATATCCATGACAGTCAGGTGTTGCCCAAACTGCTGCATGGGCAGGAGACCCGGGTGTGGGGCGACTCAGCTTATAGCGGGCAACGTGACGTGATGCAGCGCCACGCCCCCAGGGCCAAGAGCTTCGTGCAGACGAAAGCCCATCGCCATCAGCCGCTGAGTGAACCGGAGCGGGCCAGGAACCGGACGAAGTCGAAGGTCCGTGCGAAGGTCGAACATGTGTTCTTGGTGATGAAGCGGATCTTCGGCTGGGCCAAAGTCCGGTACCGTGGGTTGGCGAAGAACACCCACTGGCTCCAGATCAGCTGCGGCTTGGCCAATCTGTACATGGTGCGGCGACGGCTTTTGGCGGAGACGTAGGGAACGGGGGTCCGGAGACTGGCAACGAGCCATCGGACGGTGGGTGCGCCCCATGAACAGGCTCCCGGACCAGCGGATGCCTACCGGATTCGTCCTGCTGATCAGCCCAGGAACAAATTTCTGAGTGGAAATGTGAATAAATCAGACCTTCCCTAGGTGTGGATCGTGTCGCCATCCGGCGCGGTCTGCCCCGGATCAGAAGGCGTAACAGCTAGGAAGGACGACCTGGGAGTCGCTGAAGCGCGCGGAGCTGTTGTTCGGCATACGCCAGTTCCTCTGCCGTGAGTTGGATGTTGCTGAATCGTCCACGGCTATAGAGCTCCGTCAATTGCGAAACCCCTTCAGCAGCGCTCGCCCACTTGGTTGCGACCAATCGTGCGAATTCGAGCGGTGTCGTGGCGGGAGGCTTCGTGAACCCAGCCTGCGCGACCGTGTGGACCATCTGTTTGTAGATCTTGGTGATCCTCGACTGCTGCCGCTGCGTTTGAAGCTCCGGGGTGGCGAGAACGCGCAGCATCTTCCTCAGCAGGATGGCAAGGGCGCCAGCACCCAGCAGAGTCATGACGATGAGCGTGACGACGCCGTCCTCCGCCGCCTGCGCCGGTATGCGCTCCAAGACGGTGAGAACTCTGTTCCCGGTCAGATCCAGCGAGGCGATCCATCGACCGGTCAGATCGCGAACGGCGTCGCCGATGTCCCGGAGGCTGTGAATCATCGCAAACTGATCCCTCACGCTGTACCGGATGAAGAGGCGATCCCAGTAGAGCCGCAGCGACTCGCTGGCCCGAAACAGCGCGTTCAAACTTGATGGGGCGGCGGACGCTCCCGTTGGTGGAGTGGGGTCGAACGTCGTCCAGCCTGATTGGGGAAAGTAGACTTCCACCCAGGCATGAGCATCACGCTGCCGGACGGTGAAATACCCGGCGAACTGGTTCCATTCCGTGGCCAGAAATCCCGTGACCAGGCGCGCCGGGATGCCGAGGGATCGCAGCATGACGACCATCGCCGTGGCGTAATGTTCGCAGTACCCGGACTTGCGGGTAAGAAGGAAATCCTCAAGGGGGTGGAGCGACGTCGTCGTTTCGAGATCGAGACTGTAGCGATAGGTATGGAGGAGATGCTGCTGGATTGCCAGGATTCGATCGAACGGCGCGCGGGCATCCCGTACGACATGCTGGGTCAATTTGAGGATTCCATCGGACAAGTCCGGAAGAGACAGGTACCGTTCCGTCACGGGGCGAGGATAGTCCAATACCATGGCATGTTTCTCATCATCGTCGACGTGGTACACCCGCGATGTGACGGAATACCTGATGCGAGAGGAGGCGGGAAACGGCAGATAAAGCGCTCCCATCCCGTCGGATTGTACGCCGGCAAGATCGCCGCTCAGATACTCCGCAAAGGGGACCGCGAAGAGCACCGCGGTGTCGAGGGCTTCCAGCAAAATGTCCTGTTGGATGGAGACCGAGGCGACCTGTGCCTGTCGCGCTCCGGACGGACGGACGACAAATGTCCCGTCGCCGAAGGTTCCGAGATTGCGGCGTCGGATATTCCCGGTGCTCCAGGATCTCCCGTCATATTGATCGTAGGCAACGCCTCGCAGATACAATCGGTCCGGCACGCCGGCGGGGTGATCCGGAAGTTCGACCCGCATGACCACTTGAGGATCCTGCTTCACCGATCCGATCATGCCCAGGTCGACCCGTTCCGCGAAGCCCGTGGTTTTCAGTCCCTCGCCGCGGGACTTCTGAAGGATCCCGACACCGATTCGCGGCAGCAGAAAGAAGATGACGAGCGTCAGGCCGAATGTGGCGACGGCGATTCCGTTGGTCAACCAGAAGAATCGACCGCTAATGCTCATGGACGAAGCGGCGCGTTCTCGAGACGGCGCGGCGGGCGCACCGGTGCGAGTTGTCGCCGCCGCAGCGGCCGGATGCGCGCCTGTCAGATGATAGAGCAGCAGCGTCCACACCGCGGTGAGGAGATACGAAACAAATACGGCAATGAACCAGGCCTCCGTCGTCAACGCTGCGGAAGCCAGAATGGCCATAAGGCTGATCGCGTATAGTTGGCGAAAGTCGCGACGTTCTTCCAGCGAGGTCAGTTTGATGATGAGCAGGACGACCAGGAAATGGATGCCCGACGTCAAGAGTTCGCGAGACACCGCGATCAGGTCGATAAGGAAGAACGCGAATGCCGAGAGCAAGGCCAGGCTGCGTAAACCGGCCGGGGTCCCGGCAGGTCGAGGAACGACCGCGATCCCTGCGGCATCGAGCACGGCAAGGGTCAGCGCGAGTCCCGTCATGAGGGCGAGCCAAGCAGGGAGACCATGGCCCAGAATCACTCCGGAGAAGGCGGTGGCCGCCAACAGCAGCGAGCTCAATTTGAAGGCTTGCTCAAAAGGCATGGGTCAGGTCCTCGAGCTGGGCTCCCTCGACGATACGATCAGCCGCGATCGTCGTCCCGCCCCCGTCCGGATCCGTCCATGGGACGACGGCCAACACATAGCCTGGATCGCTGTCCAGAAGTGCCGACACATCCGGTCCGCTGCCCGGTGGCCCCGTCGGACAGCGCCGACACAAGGCAAGCAGCCGCATCATGGCCAACAGATGCTCGGAGCCGGCTCCCTGGCCGGAGTCCTCCTCCCCGACGAGGAGCCGAAGAGGAAAATTCCGCTGGGTCAATTGCCAGAGCAGGGAGGCGACGAGCGTGACGCTCCGTTCAAACAAGGCATCGAGATGGTCGGGAGCCGTGCAGGAAAGGATAATGGTAACGCGTCGCTGGTCCTCGGCTTCGGTTTCACGCACGATCAGCTGCGCCGTCCGCGCCGTCGTCATCCAGTGAATCGCCCGGGAGTCGTCTCCCGGTTGGTACAACCGCAGGTTATAGAGCTGCGTCCCGTGGCCCCGGCGAGGCAGGGGCCGGCCCTGTCCTTCGCTGACCAGCTCGTCGACAAAGCGGACCGACAGCGGTTTGACCGGCGGTCCGACCAGGACCTCGGTGGCCACAGGATAGAGCGCGCGTTTCAAGAACAGTCCGAACGGGAACAGTGTCTCGGCCCGGATCTGCTCCAGGACGATGCGTCCTCGCTTCGTCGCCAGCAGAGGATAGGACAAGAGGACGGAGCGCTGCGCGGGCAACTGCCGGACGAAGAGCCCCCGATCGATGTCCGCTCCGCCGAGGACATCGAACAGGCGCAGTGAAAAGCTGGACAAATGCCTGTTGCGATTCGTCACCGAGAGGGACACCGTCGCAGGGTCATGAGCCATGATGAGATCCGGAGCATGTCGGTGAAACAACAGACGCCGGAGGCAATGTTCGGAGAGGAATCCGGAGATGATGATCAAGCTCAGCATCAGCGCCAGCAACAGGTAGAACAGGTTGTTGCCCGTGTTGATGGCGGCGACGCCGATGGCCACGGTGAAGAAGAGAAAGCGGATGCCCTCAGGAGTCAGACGGATCGACCGGCGGGTGGCGAATAGGCGAAGGCTCGCGCAGAGGAGGTCACGGTAGTGTCGGAGGCCGCGCGTCATCAGATCCCCTGATGCGATCACCGTAGAGAGGCCGGAGCCCGGCAGTTGTCCCGAGACGGCCGGGGCGATGGACGCCGAGCCGCGGCGAAGCGCTATGCCGTGGAATCAGGGCGAGTGTCCATTGTGTTCAGACGGGCACGGGAACCGTGTCCACGATATCGAGAATAATGCGCTCAGCCTGTTCGAAGCCGTGTGCACGCATTCCGTGGGCGCGATTGAGCATGACTCGATGCGACAACACGATGGGAGACAATTCCTTGATGTCGTCGGGCAGGCAATAGTCTCTGCCTCGCACGCAGGCCAGGGCTTTCGCCGTCTTGCTGAGAGCCAGCGCGCCCCTGGTGCTGACGCCCAGGGAGAGGAGTTCGCTGTGACGCGTCGCCTGCACGAGGGCCAACAGGTAATCGGTCAGCGTGTCATCCATATGGATCTGATCTACGCGCCGTTGCAGGGCCAGTACCCCTTCCACCGAGAGGACGGGATCGAGTACTTCCGCCGGATGCAGGGCGTGAGGTCTGTCCAGCACCTTGCGCTCTTCTTCCGGCGACGGATACCCGAGACGGAGACGCATGAGGAATCGGTCGAGCTGGGATTCCGGAAGGGGGAAAGTGCCGTGGTACTCGGCGGGATTCTGCGTGGCGATGACCATGAACGGCTGCTGGAGAGGATGGGTCTGATTGTCGACGGAGATTTGCGCTTCGCTCATCGCCTCCAACAGGCTACTTTGGGTTTTCGGGGTCGTGCGATTGATTTCATCCGCGAGGACGATATTCGAGAAAATGGGGCCGGGCATGAATTCGAAGCCCTGTTTCTGGCGGTTGAAGATCGAGACTCCGACGATGTCGGAGGGCAGCAGATCGCTGGTGAACTGGATCCGCTTGAACGAGCAAGCCAAAGATCGGGCCAGGCTATGCGCCAGGGTCGTTTTCCCGACGCCGGGGACGTCCTCCAGCAGCAGATGGCCGCGCGCCAACAGACAGACCACCGCCATCTCGATGGCTTGCGCCTTTCCCTTGATGACGCGGGCAATATTGTCCTGAATGACTTGAATGGTCTGGGATGAATTCATGTCGAAGATGAGGTGCGGTAAAGAATCTGGGGTTGACACGGCCGTGACACCGTGGAGTCTAACAAAGGGTGTGGAGACGGTCAATTTAACGGCCGATTTTGGCAGCGCAGCGGGCAGGGTGCAGCAGTGACGAGGAGGAGCCGCAGAGGCTGCGCCGTCAGCGCGCGGGAATGAGCGTCAGCATCCAAGGAGGGGCTTCTTCTACCATGACCGGAAATTTGCGGGCGGTGCTGCTGGCCGGCATCCCACTGAACAAGGCGCCGCGCCGAACCTGAATGGACTGGAAGGCGTAGTGGGCGGCATGAGGAGAGTGAACGGGCAGTACGCGGGGGATCTGGCGACGCAACGGCGCGCAATCGGCCAAACTCAAGGATGCGCCAAGGCCGAGCTGCGAGAGGCGTGGGTAGATATCCGCGAAGACCGTCTGGATCATGTCTAGCGTGAAGGGGCGGTTCGGCGGTCGATACTGCGGTCCCTCCAGCACCTGGGACACCAGTTCCCAGAACACCTGATCATCCACGGCGCCAAGGATGCAGATCTGCCCCCGCCGGGAGAGGAGATCGAGCAATGCCAGCGGGCCGCGGATGTCGAACTTCCACGGCGGAAAGAGCAAGGACCTCTCGCCGTGGCGTACTTCAAGCGCCGGTTCTCCGTCATAGTCCGTCTGATGATAGAGCCCCTTGGTCCGTTGCAACTCTTCGGCGATGACGTCCTGACCAAGACGCGTGGGTTCATACGCGAAGGTCGGTGTCGCCGGTGCCCAGCAGGTGACGAGGGTATAGCAGGGGACGAGCTTACCGGATCGGTCCAGACGCTCCAGTGCAAACATGTCCTGACCGGAAAAGAATTGAAATGAAAGATCCGGGCGGGACCGCAGCCGATCCAGCGTCGTTCGATCCGGGTGCAGCGGGCCACCGAGCTTGGATTGAGCGTGAAGTCGATCGACACCATGAAGTACCAACGTCTTGCCCTGCGCTCGCGCGGCCGCGGCGTAACGATCCGCCAATTCGCCTGCGAACGAGAGATCGCCGGCACCGAGGTCCAGCAGGGAGGGGGCATCGGCGGCAAGGAGGGCGTCGAATGGGCTGGTTTCGTCTTGGACAGCGGCCTCCAGAACCGTCGCGGGCAAGGAGGAGGCGGCCGCGGGGAACTCGGAACTGCCGGCCAGATCGAACCAGACGCAAAGCGCCCTCACGGCTTTGGTGGGGGGCAGTCCCGTCAGCTCCTTCAACCTGGGACCAGGGAGATCCTGGATCCGTTCGACATGACCGAAATTCAATGCGGTCAGGATCGCCTCGCAAATGGAAGGCGGAAGGTCCACGCGACGGACTTCTTCGGTCAAACGCTGGAGTGTCTCCGGCAGCCGACCGGCCCCCACCAATTTGCGGGAGCTTTCCCATTCAAGGTCGCGCTCCTGCAGGAGTCTGGTCACCTGTGAGCGAAAGTCTGCCAATGCCTGGGCTTGGGGATTCATGACGATCGGGGTGTTTCGCACGGGTCAGGATGGAGACGCTGTTCAGAGGGCATTCGGCAGCATAGCGATCCTCGCAATGGAGGGTCAAGGTCGGCGGTTGCCGTCGACCGGGACCTATGTTAGGGGTGAAGGTCATGAGATCCACACTGGCAACCTTGATCCTTCCGTCCCGCGGTTGGTGGCGGACCGCGATCGGGCTTGTGCTCTTGTCCTGGATGACGGCCTGTGCCGGCGTCGAACGGCACGAGTCGGCTCATTCGGGCGGGCCCGTGCCCGTCTTTCAGATGGGACAGATCATCGAGACGGTCACCGGCCGGACTCTGTCATTGGAGCAGCTGAGGCGAATGCTGCGCGAACAGGAGGTCATTTATCTTGGAGAAGAACATCACAACCGATTCCATATCGAATCGGCCCGCATGGTCATCGACGGTCTGATCACCGGAGGGCGCCGGCCTGTCCTCGCCATGGAAATGTTCGGCTGGGACGGTCAGGCCGCTCTCGATCAGTATCTCGGTCCTGAGCATCTCGGCCGTGAGGAGTTCCTTGCGGCGGTCCGATGGAAGCAAAATTGGGGCGGTCCGTTCGAGGATTATGAGCCGTTGGTCCAGCTTGCCAAGGAGCGGCATCTTTCGCTGGTCGCGATGAATCCTCCGAAGATGGTGGTTAGGAATGTGGCCAAACAGGGACTCGAGCAGGCTCGACGGAGCGCCGAGATGGAGCAGTGGGACATGCAGGACGAGACCTTCGTCGAGGACCCGGCGTACCGCGCCCGCATCCTGCATCAATTGAAAGCCTGTCATGACGGTGGGCAGGACGCCATGTATCAGGCGATGTACGAGGCGTCCATGGTGCGGGACGAGGGGATGGCCAGGACCCTCGCGGTACAGGTTCGGCGTGTACGGGAGGGAAATGATCGTGCGGCCGGTCCGGTGGTGAGCTATACCGGAGGCGGCCATGTCCAATACAACCTGCCGGTTCCCAAGAGGGTTGCGCGGCGGCTAGAGGGAGAGGTCCGGCAGGTGAGCCTCTACATGACGTCTTTCGATGAGGAGCGCACCGAAGAGATCCGCGAGATGCTCAGCGACAAGATCGCGGACTATGTGTGGCTCACGGCCGTCGGCCCACAGGGGCCCCCTCACCGATGCCGGTAGCAGGATTCGGCAGCCGGACGTGAGGAAGCGTCGAATGCTTGACAGCTTTACCCGAGCGGCTTCACACTAAGCCCGGGCGGCAAGGCTATGGCCCGCCGCAGCGGGTACTGACCTCATGCGAAACAAGATTCCCTGTTCCGCCGAACGTCTGAGCCTCTTGGATCCCCCGATGATCCAAGGCGTCGTCGACCGTAATGCCTTCCATATCGGCAATCAGTACCTTTCCGAGAACCGCGTTCGGATCGTCGAGGCCGACGATTCCCAGATTTCCTCCGCCGTGATCGGCAATTCCGGCCTCTATGAACAGACGATCAAGCTGAAGGACGGTCACCTCGTGTCGCGGTGCAGTTGCTCCTTGCCGGAGGAACCGATGTGCCGGCATTGCATCGCCGTGCTGCTGGAATATCACCGCTGGGTTCAGCCGAAGTCTCAGAGCAGAAGGCCCAAGCAGCCGTCCACCTCCCAGGCCGCCGCCGCATCGGAAGCAAACGGCGGCGGAGCACCAGCCGCGGCGTCCCACGGCGGACCGGATCTGAAGCTCAGTGAGGTCATGGCGTTTATCGAGTGGCTTCAGCCGGCGATGAAAGCTATAGGAGAGGGACAGGCTCTCCCCGATTCAAGCCGGGTTTCGGGCGAGGTCGGAGCGTGGATTCAGACCATTCGAAGCCTGGATGAACGACGGCAGGAGAGCGAAGAGCGTCAATCGACGATGGAGTTGGAGCGGCGCGACAGAGAGGCCTATGTCGGGCGTCTGACTCAGCAAGTGCAAACCTCAATGGCCGAGGTCCAGGCCGCGCAGCAGGCGAGCCAGCAGTTGCAGCAGGAAATCACCACGTATCAGGACATGTTTGCCAAGATTGCCGACCTTGCCTCGGAGGTCGCCGGCTACGACAGCCAGATTAAGTCGATTTCCGGGGAATTGCTGGCGAAGGGGGCTCAACTCGACAAGCTTGCCGCCTCCTTTCGGGAGGTCGCGACCGCCTTGAAGACCGGTCAACGATCCGGTTCCCAGGCCTCCTGAATCGTCCCTCCCTCTCCTCCCGGTCCCCTTGCGTCCCAGAGGTCAAATTCAGTAGAATGCAGGCTCTTTTCAGTGCTCGAATCTGAGGAGGACGGTATTATGAGAAAACTGATGACGCAAGTGGGTTCGACGGCGTTCGTGCTCCTGGCTGTGGCGGCACCGGTCCTGGCCAATGCGCCGGCGGGTGAAGGACCGCCGGACTATTCCGGGATCACCGGTATGTATTATACGCTGATCGGGATCATCCTTGCCTACGGAGTCTACGATACGTTCTTGAAAAAGAACTGACGAGTGCTTTGACGACAGCGAAGCGGACATCCGGCTCGGAGGCCTCGGGCCGGTGTCCGTATTGCCGTCCCCACCACCGTATCTCCCGGGCTTCCGCTATTTCTTCAGAAGCGGCTTCAGCGATTCGATCATGTTTTCCACGATGACGCGATACCCTTCTGCCGTGGGATGGATGCCGTCCGCCTGATTGAGCTCGGTCTCGCCCGCAATCCCGTCCAGAAAGAAGGGGATCAGCGTGAGGTGATAGCGGCGCGCCAGCGCCGGATAGATCTCTTCGAACCCTTGCGTATATTCTTGCCCGTAGTTGGGCGGGAGTTTCATGCCGGCCAGCACGACCGTAACCGAGGCCTGCTGCAACTGCTCAATGATCAGCTCAAGATTGTGTCTGGTTTGGGCAAGGCTCAGCCCGCGCAGCCCGTCGTTGGCACCCAATTCAAGAATGACCAGGGTCGGCTTGCTGTTGAGGATCCAACGGACGCGCCGCAGGCCTCCTGCGGTCGTGTCTCCGCTGACTCCGGCGTTGATCACACGGTACCGAAATCCGGCTGTATCCAACCGGCGCTGGAGTTGAGCGGGATAGGCGTCCTCCGCCGCCACCCCCGATCCGGCCGTCAAGCTGTTTCCGAATGCCACGAGTCTGGGGCGAGCATCGACCGGCGCTTCGGCGAGGGTCGGTGCAGCTGCCGCACCGAAGAGCGACGCGGCGGCGACGATCAGACAGCCGATGGCGGTTGCGATGTGCAGGGAGGCCATAGAACTTCAGTATAATAACATCGGCGCAACGGACTTTGGAGAACCGGCTTATGATCGACATCGCTCATGTGTCTATGCGGCTGACGGCCGGAGGGAGACCGGTCAATATTCTTCATGATGTGACGCTGGACATTCCGACCAAGCAGATGGTGGCGATCGTCGGGCCATCGGGGAGCGGAAAGTCCACACTGCTGGGGCTCATTGCGGGGTTGGACCGGCCGACTTCGGGAACGATTCGGCTCAACGGCCTGGATATCACCCGTATGAGAGAGGGGGAACTCGCGAAGTATCGACGTGCGCAGATCGGCTATATTTTTCAATCCTTTCACCTAATTCCCACCCTGACGGCGTTGGAAAATGTGCTGGTGCCGTTGGAGCTTGCCGGCGCGTCGGCTGCCGGGGAGCGGGCGGCCGAGTTATTGTCCGCAGTGGGCCTAGGCGATCGACTCCATCATTATCCCGTGCAGTTGTCGGGGGGCGAACAGCAACGGGTGGCCGTCGCCAGGGCATATGCCTGTCGGCCGGCCGCCCTGTTGGCCGACGAACCGACCGGGAATTTGGATTCAACGACCGGACAACACGTCATGGATCTGCTGCTCGCGCTCCAACGGGACCACGGGACCACCTTGGTCCTGGTCACGCATGATCCCTCCATCGCGTCCTTGATGCAGCGCGTCATCACCTTGCGCGATGGACACGTGGAATCCGACGAAATCAACACCCGATGACAGCGCGGTCGGATTCATGGTCCGGTGCACCGACGCACCGTCGTCGTGAACACGAAATGGTGTTGACTGGAGAGGAACGGGTGAGCTCCGATGTTTGAACTCCGAATGGCCTGGCGAGAAACCCGAGGCGCGTGGCGTCATTTTGCGTATTTTTTCGTCTGCATCGCGGTTGGTGTCGGAGCCTTGGTCGCCGTGGGCCTCTTCGCCGATCACGTGAACCGCGCGGTTACCAAGGAGGCCCGGGGACTTCTCGGAGGCGACATCGAGATCCGTTCGTCCCATCGGCTCACGGACGGCGGAGAGCGACTGCTGGCCGACTTGGCTGAACGACGGATCGCGACCACGCACGTGAGTGAGTTGGTGGCCATGGCCGTACGTCAGTCGCCTACGGCCGGGGCGACATCACAAACGACCCAAATCGTCGAACTGAAGGCCGTCGAGGCAGCCTATCCGTTTTACGGCACGTTGAAACTGGAGCCCGCTCAGCCGTTGGACCGGCTGCTCCATCCGGATCGGGAGACCTGCGGGCGATCGGCCTGTTTGGGCGCGGTGGTTCAGGAGACGTTGCTGCTCCGCATGGGCCTTGCCGTGGGGGAGCGGTTGAAGATCGGACAGGCCGTGTTCCTCATCACCGGCATCGTGCGTGTTGAACCGGATCGTATGGCGAACGCGTTCAGCCTCGGCCCGCGGGTCATCATTTCCCGGCAAGGGTTGGAGACGGCGGACCTGATCAAGCGGGGAAGCCGCGTGCGCGAACGTCATCTGTTGAAAGTGCCCGAGGGTATCGAGCTGGAACCGCTCCTCGCCGAACTGCGAGCGCGCCTCAAGACCGAGTCCGTACGCGTGAGCAGCTATCGGGAAGCCCAGCCCCAACTGAAGCAGTTTCTTTCGCAACTGTCGCGGTATCTGGGCCTCATCGGTCTGACCGCGTTGTTCATCGGCGGTGTGGGGGTGGCGATGTCAATCCGAGCCTTCATTCGCGAGAAGCTCAAGACCATCGCGATTCTGAAGTCGCTCGGAGCCGACTCAGCTGGTGTCGTGAGGATCTATCTGCTGCAGGCCCTGGGCTTGGGATTGCTTGGCAGCCTCGCCGGGATGGCGGCCGGACACGTGCTGCAGGTCGTGCTCCCGCCTTTGTTGAGCACTGCCGTGGCATCCGAGGTTCTCGAGCAACTCGGGGTATCGACCGGGCTGTCCGTCAGGTCCATCGTCCCCTTGGTCAAGGGAGGGCTTCTGGGTCTGCTGGCGACGGTCCTCTTTGCGGCATGGCCGCTGCTGACCATCAGGGAAATCAAACCGGCTGTCATCCTGCGACAAGACGTGGAGACGAAGGAGGATGCCGAGCGATCCGTACGAGCGACCGGCGTTGTCGGCTGGATCATGAGAGAGCGACTGAAGGTGTTCACAGCCGCGACGTTGGGAGCCGGATTGGGAGGTCTTGCAATCTGGCAGGCCGGGAGCTGGAAAGTCGGCCTCTTGTTCATCGGCGGATTGGCATTGGCCGTGGCGTTGTTGTTTCTGGCGGCGAAGAGCGTGCTCTATTGGCTCACGCGTCTGCCCAGGCCCGGCTCGGTCTGCCTGCGCTATGCCGTCGGAAACGTGACGCGCCCGGGTGGCGATAGTGCGGGCATTCTGATCGCCATCGGTCTGAGCGTCACGATCATCGTCACCGTGTCGCTCATCGAGAAGGCACTGGTTCGGGAAGTGGGCGAGGCCCGACCGAACGACGCCCCGACCTTCTTTTTTATCGACATTCAGCCGGACCAGACGGAGGGATTCGTGCGGCTTGTGGAAAAGCAGACAGGCGGCTCGAAACCTGACCTGACACCGCTGGTACGATCCCGGCTTCATCGCGTCGGCCGAGAGGCGGTCACGGTCGACGAGGTGCAGGAGCAGGACGAAGGGCGCGACGAAACCAAGGAGGAGCGGCGAAGGCAATGGTATGTCTCGCGCGAATATGCGCTGACCTATCTGGAACAACTGCCGAAGGGCAATGAGATCGTTCGAGGACGATGGTGGACGGCGGGGCAGACCTTCTCCAAACCCTTGGTGTCGATCGAGGAAGAAGCCGCCAAGGCGATGGGATTGGATATCGGTTCGTCGGTGGAATTCGATATTCAAGGCACCACCGTGGCCGCCGAAGTCTCCAGTATTCGGAAGGTGGACTGGGGGACCTTCTCGACGAATTTCTACATGATTTTGTCGCCGGGGTCGTTGGACGGGGCGCCTCTGACCTATGTGGGCACGATACATGTAGCGGCAGCACAGGAAATTCCGCTGCAGCAAGCAGTCGTGGCGGCCTTCCCCAACATGAGCGCCATTCATGTCGGCGATGTGCTGGACAATTTCGGGCGTGTGTTGGACCGGTTGTCGCTGGCGATCCGAGCTGTGGCGTTGTTTTGCCTCGTCTCGGGTGCACTGGTGATGGCGGCGGCATTGGCGACGACAAGATATCGACGACTCTATGAAGCGGTGATTCTCAAGGCACTGGGAGCGACGAGAGCCTTACTGGCCGGGACGTTCGCCATCGAATATCTCCTGCTCGGATTGGTCGGCGGGGCCGTCGCGGTCTGGCTATCGAGCGCCTTGTCGTGGCTGATCCTGACCTATGTGTTCGAGTTGTCCTGGAGCCTGCATTGGGGCGTGCTCCTCCTGGGCGTGC
The DNA here is from genome assembly GCA_047150005.1 of Nitrospira sp. Classification (GTDB taxonomy): domain Bacteria; phylum Nitrospirota; class Nitrospiria; order Nitrospirales; family Nitrospiraceae; genus Nitrospira_C. Next base: position 1,879,791 of record AP038806.1, read on the forward strand.
TGCTCACCATGATGCTGACCTTGAGCGTCGGGTTTCTCAGCACTTTTCGCATGTTGGGAGAACGGCCACTCTCCATCCTGCGGCACGAGTGAGGTGGACGCGGAGTTGCTATCAAGTCGACGCCCCGATTCATGGTCAAGGCGGTAGGGCATCAAGGGGATTGGGACGCGATTCCTCTTTGGCTGTGCACCGTCAGATAGTCAGTGAGCGCCGTTTCGTTTCGTTCTTTGAAATTCACGGTGATGCGAAGCTGTTCCAAATACTGTTCCAAGGTCTTTCCCCCCAGATCGATCTTTCGCGAGGAAAAGAAAGCCCTGACGTCGGCCTCGAGCGCCGGGGTTGCGAGCGCGGTGATGCCTCCGCACATGCGGCGAAGGCCTTGCTTGGGAAACTCACGGTCCATCCGGTCCCAATGGGTCTTCACGAAGCTCCATCCGAGCTCCTTGCCGTAGACGTTTCCCATGACGGCGCTGACGATCGCAGGGGCATCCTGGAGTCGGATGTGTCCGTTGAGCGTGCGTTCCAGCGTCTTCTCCAGCAATTCAGGCTGACGGAAGGCGGTCAGGGAGAAGAGGTAGCGGCGTTCTTCCTGGGGCGTCTTGGCCGTCCGAAACCGTTCCGCAAACTCGGCGTATCGTGCTTCGTCGCCGGTAAACGCCAGGATGGACACCAGCGCCGGGAGGAGATTGGGATCGACGGCGACCGGATCCTGCTTGGCCGTCTCGTACAACTCCGCGGCACGCGTTTGGGTCACCGGGTCGTTGCCGAGGCGGCCCATCGCCGCAACCAGTTCGCTGCGCAGTTGCCGGAGCAGCTCGTCCTCGCCCGGCTCCGCCGTCCATCCGACGGCTGAGAATGCGGGGTGCACCCGTCGTCGGACGAACGCTTGGAGGGCCGGGCGCTGTTCCGGCTCAATGAGGCGGTTGAGGAAGGCGAATGACTCGAGAAGGATGGCCCACACGTTCTTGTCGCGATCCTCCGAAAAGCCGGACGTCAGGTCGAGATAGTCGGCTAGCGAAGTGAGGCCGGCGACCGTGGTGGCCCATGAGTCGTTCATGAGATTGAAGCGTTCGGTCGCGGCCAGCCCAGCCATGCCGGCCGCAAGGAGTTTGCCGCGCAGCACGGGACCGTACCGTACCCGGTAGAAGCCGTGGCCGCCTTCGTTGACGAGCACGGATTCCGGCGCCGTCGCTATCGGTAGGTGCGTGTCCTGTCCGGTGATGAGGAGTCTCACTGTTTCGCTCTTGCCCTCTGATCGCACGCGAAGCTGGATCGGCACGTGCCAGCTTGATGAAACAGACGATGAGGAGCGGGAGTCGGGCGGTAGGTAGGTAAACCGTTCCTGTTTGAGCGTCAGGGTCGTCTCGCCGCTGAGTTCGGCGGTGACCAGAGGATATCCGGGCTGAAAAATCCAACCGTTCATCATCGCCGGTACAGGGTGTTTCGCGGCGTTCCCCAGGGCCACCCACAAGTCGTTGGTGTCCGCGTTGCCGTATGCGTGTCGCCGGAGGTAGTCGCGGACGCCGCTGCGAAACACGTCGGGGCCGATATGTTGTTCGAGCATCCGGAGGACCGAGGCACCCTTTTCATACGTCAGGACGTCGAACATGGCATCCGCGTCCTTGGGCGCGCGAACGGGATATTCGACGGGTCTGGTGCTAAGCAAGCCGTCGACGGACAGGGCGGCGGCCCTGGAAATACAGAACGTCTCCCAGCGCTTCCATTGCGGCTTCCACGCGTCGACCGCCAGCATTTCCATAAACGTGGCGAAGGCTTCATTGAGCCAGAGACCATTCCACCAGGCCATCGTCACGAGATCGCCGAACCACATGTGGGCGTTCTCGTGGGCGACCACGTCGGCGATGCGCTCCAACTCTCCGTGCGTCCCGTGGCGTTGATCGACGAGCAACGCGGTCTCACGAAAGGTGATGGCACCGAGATTTTCCATAGCCCCCGACGCGAAGTCCGGAATGGCGAGCAGGTCCAGTTTGTCTCCTGGATAAGGAATGCCGTAATACTCCTCGAAGAACTTGAGCGAGGCGGTGGCGATGTTCTGGCCGAACGAGGCGAGATCCTGTTTGCCCGGCACGCACCATACGCGAATAGGCGTCTTTCCGACGAACGTCGGGGCAGTGGACTCGATGTGTCCGACCACGAACGCGACCAGATATGTCGACATGTTGATCGTGTCGGCGAATCGAACCACCTTCTTGCCCCGTTCCAGGGTTTCAGACTCGACCCGGCTGTTCGACACGGCGGCCATCGCGGGGTCGACGACCAAGGTGACGGCGAAGACCGCCTTGAAGTCCGGTTCATCCCAACAGGGGAAACCCCGTCTGGCATCGGTCGCTTCGTATTGGGTGGCCGCCAGAGTCCTGATCTTGCCCGAGGCGTCCGTATAGGTGCTGCGATAGAAGCCTCGAAGTTTGTCGTTGAGTGTGCCCCGGAACGACATATGTAACTGCCATTGCCCAGGGGTGATCTCCACGGGAAAGGTCAACCGACAGCGCTCCAGCGGCTCCTCCGACTCGATCGCACCGTCCAATCGTTCGCCCCGCGGCCCTTCCACCTGCGCGCGTTCAATGACGAGGTCCGCGGCGTTCAAGAGCATCGAGGTCATGGGTTCCAGGACCGACAGCGTGACGGTTTCATGACCGTGAAACGCGGCTGCGGTCAAATCCGGCTCGAGGCGCAAGTCGTACCTGACGGGCACGACATGGCGCGGCAGTCGATAGGGGTCAGCGCCGCCGGTCGGCGTCTCATGGCTCATGGTGTTCTCCTTTGGCGGTGCCGTCTCGGTCGGACCGTCGGCTCGTACGGACAACGGGCGCAGGCTCGACGTGAGCGCAGCGGTGAACAGAACGGAACCCGTCCGGCTGATGATACGGAACAGACCTCGTCGACCGACGAGATCACGGCCTTGTGGCATGGTATGTTTCGACGCCCTGTGGGGTGCCGACGATCAAGACATCCGTGCGGTCGACGAACAGGCCGGTGTCGACGATTCCCGGGATGCAGTGCAGGGCCGCTTCGAGGTCGCGCGGATCGTCGATTTGGGCCATATGGACATCCACGATCAGATTCCCGGATTCCGTTCGAAAGGGCGATCCGGCTTGTTCCCGCAGGATTACGCGGCTGCGTGTGAGTGCTTCGATCGTGCGCGCGGTATTGTGCCACCCGAACGGAACGATTTCGATGGGCAGCGGAAAGGTCTTTCCCAAGACCGGCACTCGTTTGGTGTAATCGATCAGCACGATAAACTGCTTTGCCAAGGCCGCGACGATCTTCTCCTTCAACAGAGCCCCTCCCCCTCCCTTGATCAAGTTGAACGAGGGATCGACCTGGTCTGCGCCGTCGACGGCGACGTCGATGGGCCAATGGTCGTTCTCGTCGAGTAAGGTAATGCCCGATCGGTCGGCAAGCACGGCCGTCTCACGGGAGGTCGGCACCGCGCGCAGTTTCATGCCGGATGCCGCTTTCGCACCCAACGCGATGACGAATTCTTTGGCGGTGGATCCCGTGCCGAGACCCACGACCATGCCGTCCTTCACATAGTCCAGCGCCTTCAAGGCGGCGGAACGCTTCAACAAGCCGAGATCGGTACCGCTCATGATTGGGCCAACCGTGCCGCGGTGGCGGCGGCACCGATGAGACCGGTCCGATCGTTGAGCACGATGTAGACGGGAATGGTACTCATCAGACGCTTGTAGCGTCCTTTGTTCGAAAAGGCGCGCATGAAGGTGCCATCGGTAAGCTTCGGCAGGAGTTTGGGTGCGATGCCGCCTCCAACATAGACGCCGTTGAGCGCCATGGCTTTCAACGCCAGGTTTCCCGCTTCGGCGCCGAATATCGACGCAAACATGTCCAGGGTCTGCTTGGCGATCTCCGCCTGTCCCTTCAAGCCGGCGGCGGCGATTTCCGCGGCGGGGTCGCCGGCCGCGATCTTCTCCGCCAGCCAAGTCGGCTCGTTTCTTTTGGTATCACGCAGATACTCATAGATCGTATGGATACCCGGGCCGGATACCACGCGCTCGTAACTCACGTGCAGATAGTGACTTCGCACGTGCCGCAGCAATTCGATTTCGTTGTCGTTATTGGGTGCGAAATCGGCGTGGCCTCCCTCCGAGGGCATGGGCCGGTACCGGGTTCCGTCCCAGAAGAGAATGGATTCTCCCAGCCCAGTTCCTGCTGCGATCAGAGCGATCGCTTGACGGTGGGTGGGAGGGATTCCGGCATTGAGGGTGTGGAGCTCTTCCGGGCGAAGGAGCAGAATGCCATGGGCGGTTGCCTCCAGGTCGTTCAGCAGCCGGACGACGGGAATGTCGAAACGTTTGGCCAGTGCTCCTCCATCCAAGACCCAGGGGAGATTGGTCGTGCTGCTGTGGTTCTGAATCACGGGCCCGGCGACCCCGAAGCAGGCGGCGGCGATACGAGCCGGTTCAGGGAGGGGCGACGGCACGGGTTGCTCACCAGAGGCGGCTGAGGGAGCCTCGGTCTCGTGATGTGCCGTTGACGGGGTGCGGGGGATGAGGAATTCTTCGAGAATCTCTTCCAGGGATGCGTATTCCTTGCTCGGGAAGGATTCAGTGCGAATCGGTTCGGTACGTTCTGCCTTCCACTCGAAGAGAGCCAGATGTGTCTTGGTTCCTCCGATATCCCCAGCAAGGATCATGACGGCCTCTTCAAGCGGGTTTGTTCAGCTTCTACGGGTTGTCAATTCGGATGCGGCCGCTTGGTCCAACATCCAGACCAGACGCCCCTGATCCGGTGTCACCAGAGCGGCCGGCAGTGCGCGATCGGCGGCGTTCTGCGGTTCCAAGATCCGGCGAACGATCGTGGCCTTCGTCGAGCCGGTGACCAGAAACAGTACCACATTCGCCCGGTTGATCACACCCAGGGTCAGGGTCAGTCGCAAGGGAACACCCTTTGGAGATTGGCCGACGGCCACAAGCCGATGGGGCTCATGCAGCGCAGCGGTGCCCGGAAACAGCGAGGCTGTATGACCGTCGTCTCCCAGACCTAACAGCACGAGGTCGAGCTGTGGAATCTCCGGCGCAGTGCAGCCGGTGAGAGTCCGGATTGAACGTTCGTACTCATCAGCGGCGGAGTGAGCGTCCGGATTCTCGCCTTCCATTCGGTATACCTGCTCGGGATCGATGCCCAACGGGGCAAAGAACGAGGTCCGAGCCATTCCATAATTGCTGTCCGGATCGTCGGGACCCACGCACCGCTCGTCACCGAACAGAAAGACGGTGCGGTGCCATTCCATCTGCTGCGCCCCGGTCGATTGGGCCAATGTCTGATAGAGGCGTTGAGGTGTTGACCCGCCTGACAGCGTGAGGAGGAAGCGGCCGCGGAGTCGGATGACTTGTCGGCCGTGGTCACACAGCAACTCCGCCGTGTCGTTCGCCCACCGGGCTTCTCGGCTGATCCGTATGTCGGATGGCATAGTCACGGCACCCCTTACGAGTGGAACGTGCCTGTGACTGCTGACGGAACGATCCCGCGTGTCGGCGTCACGGCAAGTGGATGGGACTGCGGCGATATCTTTCCAGGTATTTTATGGAGCGAAAAACGGAAAGGCAACGCTACTGATCGGTCAGCGTTGACGCGTGCGGCGGATGATTGTGGGCATGTCGTTCGTCAGGGACCAGGCGAGGGATTGCGCCTCGCTTTCAGACAGAGTGAGTTCGATGGAGGGAGGCGGTTGTACATCGGTGCCGGAGGAGAGGGCACGAACCCTGGTATCCAGCCAGTGCCACCAGCGTTTCATGCGAAGAAGTGTCCAACGAACCGGCGCCTGCTCTGCGGGAGCCACGACCGCCAGCATCAGCGGAGGAGAAAACACCAGTTCATAAGAACCCGGCATGTCCGCCAGAGAAATCGGATCCTGCTCCGCCCCCGACGAGTCTACTTTGCGCCGGACCACGGCCGGTCGCCCGGTGAGACGAAAGGTACCCGTCATCCTGTCCTGAAATTCCGCGAACCACTCGATGATCCGGAGGCGGTGGAGCTCCACCCCGCGTGCTTTGAGCACGACAGTCTTGGCCGCGAGATCGATCAGAAGGTACGTCTGCGGGCGGGCAGCCAGTTTGACTTCCTCGGCCAACACTCGTGTTGCTTCGTGCAGCGCGACCGGATTATTGATGTTGACGTCGAGCGGGTTGTCGAACTCGGCGGCCCCTGCAACCTGCACCGTCATGATCCACAACGAAAGCGAGAGGAACACGATCGTGTTCCCGCAGGTGCGCAGAGGCGTGTGCGCCCTTCGGACCGGTGGCCGCCGCAGACGTCGCACCGGACCGGTGTACGAGGTTGGTTTCGGGCAGGGAACGGATGGGAAGGCCGGGTGGTTCTGCACTCGGCTAGAAGATCATGATGGGCGTGCCGACGCGCGCAAGTTGATAGACGCTCTTCAAATCGTCGTCGTTCAGTCGGATGCAGCCGTGCGTGACGTTCTTTCCCAGGAGTCTCGGATAGAGCGTGCCGTGGATGAAGTAGCCTTTTCCGAATCCCAGCGCATATTCGCCAAGCACGCCCGGTTCCATCCGATCGGCCTGACTGACGGGAACGGCCAGGCCTTCTTCGACGAAGGCCCAATCAGGTTTGACCCAGACGGGATTCACCAGCTTGGATTGAACATAAAATTCGCCCCGTGGCGTATCGAAGATCCATTGGCCGGCGGCTTCGCCGGGCTTGTCGAGTATCGTTCCGCTTCCTGTCGAGGCAAGGGCGTCCAACATGACCCGGTCGCGGCGTTTGATGAACAAATGGTTTCTCGCGGTGTCGACGACGATGTACGGACGGTTCGGAACCAACTGCGCAAGTTGTCTTGTCAAAGACTTGTAACGGGTCTGCAGGGCGAGCAGGGCGGCCGGATCGCTGACGGTCGGGGACTCGTCGGGCTGGCCGGGCTCGATCCGCGGGGTACTTTGAGCCAGACTCAACAGGAGAAAGGCGACCGCACTTGAGGCGAGGAGCAAGCGACCTTGCTTCATGGGATGCGAACTATATTTCACTCGCATGATTGCGGAGATCGGCCAAGACGAGGGCCACGGAGTTTTGTTCGTCCAGCGCCCCGACGATGGTCACCGGGGTGCCCTTTTCAACCCGGTTGAAGAGCCAAGCCATTTGCGGATTTTCAAGCATGACGCAGCCCAGAGATGGCGCCATCAGCTGGCGTTCCGTGCCATGAATCTCAATCTGACTGCCGATACCGCGCGAATTGGGAATGTGCCCGGTCTTGCGGTCCAGAAGAAATCGCTGCCGGTCCTCGGCATTGGGATAGTCCAGCACCAGCGCCCGGAAGAACTGCGTTTGCCCCTGTCCGCGTTTGGTCGTCACGTGGTACCGCCCTTCCGGGGTGGCGCCGTCGCCTTGGTAGCGCTTTTCGCGGATGCCGTTGAAGCCGAGCCGGACCGAGTATGACAGCACTGGCTGCCCATTTCTATACAGGATGAGACGGCGGTCCGCCTTGCTGACGATGATTGCGGCGGTGTGGTGTGATCGCGACCACTCCACGGTTTCCTTGACCATCTGCTGCCAACGGGCGATGCGTTCGCGGTTGGCGTAGCGTCCGAGTTCGCTATTCAACAGCGAGGCTTGCGTCGCCAGTCTTTGGGCGGCCTGTTCTGAAGCCGCGAGCGAGTGGCCGTACTCCTCCAGCTGATAAAACGACCGGGCTTGCTTGAGCAGCAATTCTGTTTCCACAGGGTTCCGACCGAGGACCAACCGACTGTCGATCGTGCCGACTTGCCGTGCAAGCGTGCGCGAACGGTCTTCGGCACGCACGAGCTGCTGCTCCGCAGTGCGGCGGAGCGATTCGCGCTGTTCGGTCAGTCTGCTCACCGTCTGGACACCCTCTTCATGCAAAGCGCGAAGCGCGGATTCCAAATCATTGGATTCCCAAGGCCACCGAATCGTGTCGTCCTCCGCTTCGACGCGAGCCTTGAGAATGATCCATTGTTGAGCGAAGCGCGCATAGTCATGCGGGGCGATCTCCGAGGCGCGCAATCGGACCAGATCGCGGTCGACGGATGCGACCGCCTGCACGACCTCCTCCGGCACGGCCTTCACACAACCCGTCAGGAGGCAAGACAGGGTCAGCATCGTCATGCTCCACCCGAGCGGCTTGGTTGTGCGAGAATCTGTCACCACGACGATATCCCCTATTTCTTCCTGGCGCGAATCGGTTTGGCCTTTCCGATCTTCGCAAGCGCCGCTTCGACTTCGTGAGACAAGGCCTGGCTCTTTTCCTGAATGGCCTTGGCTTTGGTTTGGGCCGCGAGGTAATCCGATTTGTCGATCATCATCTGGACATCGTTGAGGGACGCCTTCAATGCATCCGCATCGGTCTTGATCGACTCAAGGGCGGCGCGGTCCTTGCCGCCCGGGGCCGTGGCGATCAGATCGGCGGCGCGTTTCACAGCGTCGTCGGCGGCATGATGGGCTTGAACGGCGCTCATCTTGGCCTCTTCCATCTTTTTCAGCGACTCGGTCTTGACTCGTTCGGCGTCCGTCTTGACCGTGGCGACCAACTGGTCGACCTTGCCGTAGTCTCGGAACAGGGCGAACTTCGCTTCCTGATCCGCCACTTCCTTCCTGACGGCGGCCATGCCGCCCTCGAGCTTTGCGTACTCGTCGGCGGCATACGTGGCCGCACCGCTTTGTTGAGCGTCCTTAATGGCCTGTTCCGCCGAACTGATTTGGTCGGCGGGGGGTTGCGCACAGCCGCCGAGAAACAGCAGGGCGTAGAGCGCGATGAGACATGTCCATGGTTTGACCATGAGCTCTCCTCCTTCAGTCACCGACAGGGGTCGGCGGATGGCACGGGATCTTGAGCGTAAGCGGTACAAATGATGTCGGTCTATGATGCGGCAAATACAGGATATTCGCAAAGGCAGTGCCACTGCATTGTCCGTCCGAAATCGCCGTCTTGCCCTTAAACATTGACGATTGGCGGCCGTCGAGGCATCGGTCCACGGTGACTCTGGGGCAGTCTAGCTCAGTCGGCCGGAAAGGTCTACAAAATCGCCTCAATTTGAACGGCTTTTCAAGGGCTTACTTCGTGACATCAATACAGGTTCGCAGAGCGGTTGAAAAGCGACTCATCGTCGGGGACGATGGAGATGCAAGCTGCCGGGCGCGGTTTGACAGGTAGAAGACCCCTACCTATAATGCACTGTTCATTTCAGAAAATGATCGAAGGAGTCACGGTATGTCATTTACGTTTCAACAGCCGTCAAATTTGAAGAAGAAGCGTGAGCACGGGTTTCGCAAACGCATGTCGACCAAGAACGGTCGCAAGGTGCTGGCTCGCCGTCGCGCCAAGGGGCGGGCTAGATTGACCGTGTAGCCAACGAATCCGATCAGGATACCGCCGAGCATCGCGAGCACCCGTTGTCCCCCGTCCGTTCCCCCATTCGGGAAGTTTCCATCCAGCATGGTTCGGTGCGGTCACGCTCAGCCTTGTAGACCGGGGCATCCTGGCGGGCGCGCGCGGGGGGTGTGCCGGCATGACAGGGATCAGACATGCGAAACGCGAACGGTTCCTCCGTGTCAGTCGTGACATCAATTACGTCAAGCAGCACGGGCGTCGTCTGGCGACGGGGCTGTTCAATCTGCTGATTTGCAGGATAGAGGGGACGGAAACCCGTGTCGGCATCGTTGTCGGGAAGCGATTTGGGGTTGCCGTGCAGCGGAATCGAGCCAAGCGCCTGTTCCGCGAGTTGACGAGGCACGTGTCCGAGCGCTTGGTGGAAGGCTACGCACTTCTGATATTTCCAAAGCGCGAGGCGCTGGGCTTACCCTTCGAACGTTTGAGGATGGCATGGTGTTCGACGCTCCATCGACAAGGGCTCTTTCGCGACGAGGACGATACGTCGCGGCCTCTATGAAGGACGGGATGCGAGGACTCTGTCTGTCTGTGCTCGCCGGGTATCGCTACTGGATATCTCCGTGGCTGGGGCCGGCCTGTCGTTTTGAACCCACCTGTTCCGTCTATGCTGCTGAGGCTATCAGCCGGTTCGGCGTGGGGCGCGGGGCGGTGTTGGCGGTTTGTCGCCTCTTGAAATGCCATCCCTTTCACCCCGGAGGGCACGATCCGGTGAAGGACTAGCGCCGAGCTACGAAAGGCCCATGGAAAAGCGCGTCGTCATATTTCTTGTCCTTTCCATTGCCGTGATCCTCAGCTACGACTGGCTGCTGAAGCAGTTCGGGTGGCTGCCGCAATCTGCCTCCGTTCAGGAGGAACCGGCGCGCGATGCGCCGCCGCAGCAATCCGACAAGCCCGAGTCTTCGATCCCTGCTGCCCCCATGGCGTCTCAGACAGAGGCGTCCGGGACCGGGGCGGTCGCGCCCAAAGCGAATCCTGTGCCTGCTGCGGCAGACGGCAAGCTGTCCGTTGAAACAGACCTCCTGCGGGTCGTGCTCGGTGCACGCGGTGGCGTGATCTCCAGCTGGCAGCTCAAGCACTATCGCAGCGCGCCCACCGAGGAGAAATGGGTGGAATTGGTCCATCAGACCCAGCAGAACCAGAATGGGAAGTTCCCGGGTCCTCTCTCGATCGTGTTGGCGGAATCCTCGGCGAATAAGACGGTGCGCGAAGGGGTATTTTCCCTCGACAGCGATTTTGTGAAGCTGGATGCAACCCATCCGGAAGGCCACGTGACAATGCGGTTCCATGACGCGGCAACTGGGTTGACGGTTCAGAAGCAACTGACCTTTCATGTCGGCGGCTATGAGGTTGATGTGGCCGTGACGGTACAGGGAGTTTCCGAGCCGTATGAAGTGGTCTTGGGGACGAATTTCGGCATCGTGGAGTGGGGCGACGGAATGATCGGGTCGATCGGTCCGGCCTCGTTGGTGGACGGAAAGATCGAAAAGGAAACACCGGACACACAACTGGAACGAAAGGGAGCGGTGCAATGGGTTGCGCTTCAGGACAAGTATTTCATCGGTGTCTTGATGCCGCAACGTGGAACGACGGCCTTGGAGAAGAAGGAAGGCGACAAGGTCGTGTCCGCGAGCGTAAAGACGGCGTCGTTCGGCGATGGAGCGGTCAATCGACTCAGACTCTATGCGGGCCCCAAGGAGTACGACACGTTGCGCTCCTTGAGCATGGGCCTGGAAGATACGATCGATTTCGGTTGGTTCATATTTGGAAGCTGGAGCGTCGTCAAGGCCGTCGCGAAACCGATTTTTTATGTGCTCCGCTTCATCAATGAATACACCCACAACTACGGCATCACGATCATCCTGTTGACGATGGGCATCAAGCTGTTGTTCGTTCCCCTGCAGTATAAGAGCTATAAGTCGATGAAGCAGATGCAGGTGATTCAGCCGAAGGTATTGGCGGTCCAGGAAAAATTCAAGGACGACCGCGACCGGTTGAACAAGGAATTGATCAAGCTTTATCGCGATCACAAGGTGAATCCGGTAGGAGGATGCCTGCCGATGGTCCTGCAAATGCCGGTCTTCGTCGCCTTGTTCAATATCCTGTACATGACCATCGATCTGCGGCAGGCGCCGTTCGTCGGGTGGATCACCGACTTGTCGGTGCAGGATCCGTACTACGTTCTTCCCATCATCATGGGTGTGACGATGGTACTTCAGCAGAAGATCACGCCGACGACGATGGATCCGACTCAAGCGAAGATCATGCTCATGCTCCCGGCCTTTATGACGTTTTTGTTCATCAATTTTCCCGCCGGATTGGTGCTCTATTGGTTGACGAACAACGTCCTGACCATCACGCAACAGGTGGTCACCGACCGTCTGTTCTTCGCCAAACCTCTGATAGCCGAACCGGCGAAATAGCCCGTCATCACGAAACATGCGCGGATCGCTCGACGACACAATCTGCGCGGTCGCCACCCCTGTCGGTGAAGGGGGCGTCGGCATCGTGCGGTTGAGCGGGCCCGAGGCGCTGCGGATTGGCGAGACGGTCGTCCGGTTGCGTTCCGGGCACCTCCTCGGCGCAGTGGCCACCCATACGTTACATCTTGCCGATGTGTTGCCTCCCGCTTCCGTGAAGAGCTGTGAAAGGACGCTGGGGCCGCGTCCTGGCGCATTTCTGGATGAAGCCCTCGTCGTGCATATGAAGGCTCCGCGATCGTTTACGGGTGAGGACGTCGTGGAGATCCAGTCGCACGGAGGAGGATTGATTCTGTCGTTGGTCTGCCAGGCTTGCATTGAAGCGGGAGCTCGACCTGCGGAACCTGGTGAATTCACGAAACGAGCATTCCTGAACGGACGGTTGGATCTCTCCCAGGCCGAAGCCGTATTGGATACCGTGCGCGCGAGGTCTGCGGCAGGCTTGAGCCTGGCGCAGCGCCAGCTGCGGGGCGAGCTGGCGAGAGAGGTGGAATCCGTCCGTTCGGCTCTGCTGGGGTTGTTGGCGCATGTCGAGGCCGGAATCGATTTTGTCGAGGAAGATATCAGTTTCGTGACGGGACAAGAGCTTCGTCGGACGATCGAGAACGCGGGAGTCATGATCCGCAGGCTTGCTGATTCCTTTCGGCAGGGCAAGGTCTTGCGGGAGGGAGCTCGTGTCGTCATTCTTGGACGCCCGAACGTGGGGAAGTCGAGCTTGTTGAACAAGTTGCTACGAGAAGATCGGGCAATTGTCACGGCCACTCCGGGCACAACCAGAGATGTGATCGAGGAGTCCATCGATCTGGAGGGACTCCGAATTCATCTGGTCGATACGGCTGGCCTCCGGGAAACGCAGGATCCCGTCGAGTTGGAGGGCATCAGACGAACCAGGGCAGCCCAGCAGGAGGCGGATCTGTCGCTGGTCGTGGTAGACGGGAGTCAGCCCTTGACCCACGAAGATCGGCAATTGATGGACGCGACCGGAGAGGGTCTCCGTGTCATCGTTTTAAACAAAGCGGATCTCCCCTGTGTCGTGCGATCTGAGGAGATGCCGTCCGACGCTCGGCTCTGTGCGGTATCGGCCGTGACCGGCGTAGGGTTGGATCGCTTGCGGTCCGAGCTTCGTGGGCAATTGATTTCGGGCGGAGGCGATGCGGGAGAGACGGTGATCGTCACGAACGTGCGTCACCAATCGGCATTGCAACGGGCCGCGGAGGCGGTGGATCACGCGTTGGGTTCGCTCGAAGAGGGTGTAGCGGCCGAATTGATCGCCGCGGATTTGCGGGTAACGGCGGAGGCGTTGGGAGAGATCACCGGTGCGATTACGACCGATGAGATCCTTGAGCGCGTATTTGCGGAGTTCTGCATCGGGAAATAGCGAGGGGGCATGGATCGGCACGAGTTCGAGATCATCGTGGTGGGAGGCGGTCATGCCGGCTGTGAAGCCGCCTTGGCCGCGGCGCGCATGGGAGCCCGAACCCTCCTCTTGACGATGGACCCGCAGCGCATTGCACAGATGTCATGCAATCCTGCAATCGGCGGCATTGCGAAGGGGCATCTCGTCAAAGAGATCGACGCGCTGGGAGGCGAGATGGCCAGAAACACGGATCTGGCCGGCATTCAATTTCGCTTTATCAATACCAGTAAGGGCCCGGCGGTGCGAGCACTACGGGCGCAGTGCGACAAAGGGTTGTATCGAGAGGCCATGCGGACGACACTCGATCGCGAGTCGGGGTTGACCATCGGTCAGGGAACGGTCGATCGGGTGCTCACGAGCGGGGGAAGGGTCACCGGCATCGTAACGGAAGCCGGTGAACGCCTGGACGCCCAAGCGGTCATTTTGACTTCAGGTACATTCCTTAAGGGTCTTATCCATATTGGACTCCAGCATTTTGCGGCCGGTCGGGCGGGCGAAGCATCGGCGGAGCATTTGTCCGACTGCATGCGGGATTTCGGTTTTGAAGTGGGCCGGTTGAAAACCGGCACTCCACCGCGATTGGATAGGGATACTATAGATTTTTCCGTAATGATTTCTCAGCCCGGAGATCAGCCACCTCCGCCATTCTCATACCGAACCGATCAGGTGCGAACGCCTCAGCGCGATTGCCACCTGACTCACACGAATGATCGCACTCACGACATCATCCGGAAAAATCTGGATCGGTCTCCGCTGTATGCCGGAGTGATTGAATCTGCAGGACCGCGATATTGCCCTTCGATCGAAGACAAAGTGGTTCGGTTCGCGGATAAGCAACGGCATCAGGTTTTTATTGAGCCTGAAGGCCTGGAGAGTCGAGAGTTCTATCCCAACGGGATCTCGACCAGTCTCCCTGTAGACGTACAGGCTGCGCTCCTCAAGACCATTCCGGGATTGGAGCAGGCCGTCATGCTCAAGCCCGGCTATGCGATCGAGTACGACTACTTCCCGCCGCGGCAGCTGCATCCGACTTTGGAAACCAAGCTGGTTGATGGGCTGTATCATGCGGGACAAATCAATGGAACCTCCGGATACGAGGAGGCTGCCGCCCAAGGGCTGATGGCTGGGATCAACGCCGTCCTGAAGCTGCAGGGGAAGTCTCCGCTCGTGCTGGACCGTTCACAAGCCTACATCGGGGTCCTGATCGACGACTTGATTACGAAGGATGCACGCGAACCCTACCGCATGTTTACGTCCCGCGCTGAGTATCGTCTCTTACTCAGACACGGGAATGCCGATCTTCGCTTGACCGAGCAAGGTCGACAGATTGGATTAATTTCCGAAGACCTCTTTGCTCGGTTTCTTGACAAGAGAGAAGCGATTGCCCGTGAAATTGAACGGTTGGAGAACCTGCGCCTGAACCCAACGGACGATGTCCGGTCGCGCCTAAACGGGGCAGGTATTTCAGGCCTGTCCAGCACATGTACGGTGGCGCAACTGCTTCGTCGACAAGGGGTTGACTATCAGACTCTGCTCGCATGTTTGGATATTGATCGACAAGGAGATGCTGAAATTATTGAAGAAGTGCAGATTCAGGTCAAATACGCCGGGTACATCACGCGCCAGCTTCAGCAGATTGCTCGTTTCAGTAAATTCGAGAATAAGCCGATCCCGCCGTTCTTCCCGTACCATCACGTTCCCGGCTTCTCCAAGGAGGTGCGCGAAAAGCTGCTCAAAGTCCGACCAGCATCAATTGGTCAGGCTTCCAGAATTTCGGGTGTAACTCCGGCGGCTATCTCGCTTCTTCTCGTTGCCCTGGAAAAAGGTAAAAGACAAGGTGGATTAACTGCTGCTCAAGCCAGTAAAGTCGAGATTCAGTCTTGACCTCTCTTCACGGTTCACGTAAGTGTTCCACGTGGAACATGAAGCGGATTTAGAGAAGCTCCTCATTCATTCTGCCGATCAGCTGGGGATTGCTCTCACGGGGGATCAGTGCGCACAGTTCATGAGGTATCTGTCGCAACTCATGTACTGGAACCGTACAATTAATCTCACAAGCATCACAAGTCCTCGTGAAATTGTGGCAAAACACTTCATAGACTCCCTCATATCGCTTGCGACAATTCCTGTTCCGCACCAAGCCCAATTGATTGATGTGGGAACTGGAGCAGGCTTTCCTGGAATTCCTCTGAAGATTGTTCGATCCGATTTGCGGGTGACTTTGATTGAACCAAATAAGAAGAAATGCTCGTTTCTGTCCTCCCTCATTGGAACACTCAGGCTCGCAGACGTTAAGGTATTTGCTGGAACGGTCCAGGAGTACCAGGATCATGGTGGCGTTCATGCACACTTTATTACAGCTAGGGCGTTACGAGTGGACGACATTCATTCAGAATTGCTCTCCTTGGCTCTGCCCACGGGTAAAATCGTGCTGTATCGAACGGAGCCGCTGACTTTGCGGGATGCTCCGGCGACGTTTGCAATCGAACAACAACGGAAGTTTGACTTGCCCGAGGATGCCGGCGAGCGAGTGATTACAGTTCTGTCGGCAAAATGAGATGACGCTGTTCCACGTGGAACAGTCAAGGGTGACGTAGAAAGAGATTGATGGCCAGGATTATTGCCGTAACCAATCAAAAGGGTGGAGTCGGAAAAACCACCACGTCCGTCAATCTTGCCGCAGGCGTTGCACTGCAAGGAAAGCAGGTCTTGTTGGTCGACATGGATCCGCAAGGTAATGCCACGAGCGGTCTTGGCCTCGATCCGCGATCACTTCACGTAAATGTTTACAACTGTTTGATAAATAACGATAATATTGATGACATTGTGAAAAAGACCGAGATCGGCGACCTCTATGTTCTTCCCTCCAATGCTGATCTGGCAGGTGCTGAGATTGAGCTGGTGAACATTGAGGGACGGGAGCAGCGCCTTCGTCATGTGCTCCAGAGGATCGAGGATCGATTTGACTATGTCTTCCTGGATTGCCCGCCGGCACTCGGAATTCTGACCGTGAATGCTCTCTGTGCCGCCCGATCAGTCCTGATTCCAGTGCAATGCGAGTACTATGCGATGGAAGGATTGACACGACTCATCGACAGCATCGAACGAGTCCGTCACTCCTTGAATCCCGGGCTGACGATCGAGGGGATCGTCTTGACAATGTACGACGTGAGGAATACGTTGGCGCGGCAGGTTGCAGATCAGGTTCGGTCGCACTTTATCGACAAGGTCTATCAGGTCACGATTCCCCGGAACGTCACGCTTGCGGAAGCTCCGAGCTATGGTCGGCCGGTGCTGTTGTACAACATGGCGTCGACCGGCGCTCAATCCTATCTCTCTCTAGCCAAGGAGTTTCTCGGTCATGGAGAAAAAAGCCCTGGGTAGAGGTCTGGAGGCGCTCCTTCCCTCCGGCAGACCGGCTTCGATGCCTGACGCAACCGATGTGCAGCACCTTCGGGTTGATGCGATCGTCCCCAACCGATATCAACCGAGGCAGACCTTCTCGGCGCAGGAACTCGATGAGTTGACGGCCTCGCTCAAACAAAGCGGGTTGCTGCAGCCCATACTTGTCCGGCGCAAGGGAGACGGGATCTATGAGCTGATATCGGGAGAGCGTCGGTGGCGTGCTTCCAAAGCCGCCGGGCTGGAGACGATTCAGGCCGTTGTCCGGAACTGCAGCGACGACGAGTCCATGGTCCTGGCTCTGGTGGAGAATCTCCAGCGCGAGGATCTCAATCCTTTGGAAATGGCGAGGGCCTATCACCGCATGCTGGTGGAATTCGGTCTGACACAGGAGGTGATCGCCCAGCGTGTCGGTTGTGAACGGTCTTCCATTGCCAATCTCGTCCGGCTGCTTAACCTTCCTGCGGACGTGCAACAACTCATCGAGACCGATCAGCTTACGTTGGGGCATGCCAAAGTCATTCTAGGACTGTCGAGTCCCGTCGACCAGCAACGAATCGCTCAACTGATCGCGGCGCGCGGTCTCTCCGTCCGAGAAACCGAAAAACTAGTCGAATCCGCTCTCGGTGAGAAGAAACGCAAGATCAAAGAGGTCAGGCGGTCTCCCTTGTCGGATGTCGAACACCGTTTGGAGAAGCGACTGGGTACCAAGGTAACGATCGCCAACGGACGCCGCGGCGGCAGAATCATCATCCACTATTTTTCTCCCGCGGAGCTCGACGGGATTCTGGAAAATATTCTGCAGTGACCGAGCTGGAGTTAGCGTCAACGCATTATGTGCTCGAGAGAAATGGCATATCAGTTGCTAAATCAGGCGGCTGATGGCACTGTCAGTCCATATCTCCGAGCGCTAAGGCACATTCAGCATCACATCCGACCTCGATACATGTAGGAGGAGCGCTCATGTGGGGACAAGATAAGCAGGACGGCAAACGCCAGGCCGACGTGGACCAGGACATTGAACAACCCCAAGCGGAGTCCGCAACCGTCAAGGAGGGGTTGGAAGACATCAGTGCCTTTGTCGGGAAAGGCGTGGATTTCAAGGGCACCATCTCCTACAACGGCACGGTGCGGATCGACGGCTCGTTAGAGGGAGAAATTCGAACGGACGGCACGCTGTTGATCGGAGAGGACGCGGTCATTCAGGCCAAAATCTCCGCGGGAACCATCGTCTGTAAAGGCAAGATCACGGGAGACGTCGTGGCAAGGGAACGCGTCAAGCTGCGCGCACCGGCCATCGTCAACGGCAGCGTGAAGACGCCGATCCTCTCGATGGAAGACGGCGTGCAGTTCAACGGGGGGCTGGAGATGGGTCAGGGTACTCAAGGTGCCACGGTCCATACCCTGAGCGGCAGCAGCGCCTCCGGAGTCAAACGGGTGGGCGCCTAATCGCTGATCCTCGATCGGCTGGCGTACACACGGTATGCTTTACAACTACAACCCTCGGGAGGTAGGCATGTGGGCACTGAAGGAACGCCAGAATCCGGTAGCGCAGGGTCACGACAATATCACGCTCTTCGCCAAAGACGTCCGCTTCAAAGGTGTCGTCAAATTCGACGGCACCGTGCGGGTTGATGGCCATGTCGAGGGCGAAATTCATACGACGGGGACGCTGATCGTTGGAGAAACGGCGGTCATCAAGGGGGTCGTGTCGGCCGGCGTTCTCATGAACAGTGGCAGGATCAACGGGACGATCACGGCCGCGGAGAGGATCAGCGTCCATAAGCCCGGTGTCCTCGTCGGTGACATCCGCACCCCGTCGATCGCTATTGAAGAGGGGTCGCATTTTCACGGCATGTGCGATATGGGGTTGGAGCGGTGGCCGGAAGAATCCGCCGTCACGCTCGCCTCATAGTCTCGGAAGAAACGCTCCCCACCGTCCCCTGGCCCTTTCCCTTCTGCCTCGGTAGAATACGTTCCGCTATGGCGCGTTCGACAGTACTTCTCGGCATGAGCGGCGGAGTTGACAGCTCCGTGGCCGCAGCCTTGCTGGTCCGGCAAGGCTACGACGTTCGAGGTGTGACCCTGCAAGTCTGGGAACCCGAAGATGAGGATGCCCCCGTATCGAAGAAGTGGCAGGAGCGGGGATGCTGCAAAATCGGGATCGCGAAGTTTGTCGCGAAGCAGCTGAACATTCCCTACGAAGTGATCGACATGCGGCAGCCCTTCCGCGAGGGAGTCATCGATGACTTTCTCCGGGGCTACGGAGAAGGCACGACCCCGAACCCCTGCGTGCGATGTAACGAACGCGTCAAACTGCGCGGCCTCATCGAGCTTGCGGAGGCCCGCGGCATTCAGTACGTCGCGACAGGTCACTACGTTCGGACCGGCCAAAAGAACGGGAAGACGACGCTGTACCGATCCGTGGATGCGAAGAAGGACCAGAGTTACTTTCTCTACCGCTTGCATGCCGAGTGGCTGCCACGCCTGATCTTTCCCGTGGGTGGGATGCACAAGGCGGAGGTGTGGCGCGAGGCCGAAGCACTGGGGCTGCCCGCCGACGAGCTGAAGGAAAGCCAGGAAATTTGCTTTGTGAGCCGCGGCGACTATCGGACCTTCATCGAAACAGAACTGCCTGAAGCGAGAAAGAGCGGTGCCTTCGTCGACCAGGAAGGACGATATCTCGGCGCCCATGAGGGCATCGCCTTCTATACGCCGGGACAGCGGCGCGGCCTGGGCGTGGCCGCTGGTCGGCGACTCTATGTCCAGGAAGTCCGCGCCGCGACCAACACCGTCGTGCTGGGTCCGGAAGAGTCGCTTGCGCAACGCAGTTGTCAGGTCGTGGATCTGAACCTGTTGGATCCGCGTCTGTTCACGCAGACGATTCGAGCCGAGGTCAAAATCCGCCATGCCACGCCGGCCTGTCCCGCAACGATCGAGCCGGTTGATCGGACCATCCTTCGCATCCGCTTCGATGCTCCGCTGCGAGCCGTGAGTCCAGGCCAGTCCGCCGTCTTTTATCAGGAAGACGCAGTGCTCGGCGGCGGGATCATTCGCGCCGATTAGTCTTCTACAGGCAGGTTGTCGTATTGACAGTTCCCATCAGCCAGTGCTAACTTGGCGCGCCGATTTTCGTGCGTTCAGCACGAAAGCTTCCCGTTTGTCTAAAAGAGGAAAGAGCGGGCCTGCACAGTGATAAAGACGGCAGTTGCGCGACGTTACGCACAGGCACTCTTCGAGCTTCTCGATCCATCGTTCATAGAAGCCACAAGAGGTACCCTCGCTGGTCTCGGGAAGGCCATGAAGGAATCCGCCTCCCTCCGCCACGTGGTGGCCTCACCCGCCTTCGGCGTCGAGGACAAAGTCGCCGTATTGACGGAACTCGGCAGCCGTTTGGGCTGCCCCCCGGCGGCGAAGGCCTTTCTGGGGCAGCTCGTCAAGAAGCACCGGGTCGCATTCCTGCCGGAAATTGCAGATGCCTTTGCCAATCTGGTCGATCGTTCAAAAGGGAGACAGCACGTGGTGGTGTCCTCGGCCATCGCACTACCGTCCTCGGAACAGGAGCGCATCAAGGCTCGTCTGAGCGACACGTTGAAACGCGAGGTCGACGTCGCCTTTCAGACCGATGCCGCCCTCCTGGCCGGTCTCCAGATCCGCATCGGGAGCCGAGTGGTCGACAGCACGGTTCGGGGACGTCTCAATACCATACGAACAGTGTTGACGCGCGAATAGCACCATAGAGGAGCAGCCATGCAGATCAAAGCGGACGAAATCAGCGCGATCATCAAAGAGAAGATCAAGGGCTTCGACAAGCAGGTCGACGTCAAGGAAACCGGATCAGTCATTCAAGTGGGAGACGGCATCGCCAAGGTCTATGGTTTGGACGGTGCCATGGCCGGCGAAATGTTGGAATTCCCCGGCGGTCTGTACGGCATCGCCCTCAATCTTGAGGAGGACAATGTCGGCGCCGTGCTGATGGGTGACGACGTCGGCATCAAGGAAGGCGATCCGGTGAAGCGCACCGGCCGCATCGCAGAGATTCCCGTCGGCGAGGCCCTGGTCGGCCGTGTTGTGAACGCCATCGGGCAGCCCATCGACGGGAAGGGGCCGATCACGTCGCAGCACTCATCGCGTATCGAGGTGGTGGCTCCCGGCGTCAATACCCGCCAATCAGTTCGCGAGCCGTTACAGACCGGCATCAAGGCAATCGATGCCATGATCCCGATCGGACGGGGGCAGCGGGAGTTGATCATCGGCGATCGGCAGACCGGAAAGACCGCCATTGCCGTCGACACCATCATCAATCAAAAGGGGCTCGGCGTATTCTGCATCTACGTCGCCATCGGGCAAAAGCGCTCAACCGTTGCCCGCGTGGTCAAGACCCTGGAAGAAAACCACGCGATGGAATACAGCATGGTCGTGTCGGCGACCGCCAGCGATGCGGCTCCGATGCAGTTCTTGGCTCCGTTCGCCGGCGCCGCGATCGGCGAGTATTTTCGAGACAACGGCAAGCATGCGCTGATCGTCTACGACGATCTGTCGAAGCATGCGGTCGCGTACCGGCAATTGTCCCTGTTGTTGCGACGACCTCCCGGACGCGAGGCCTACCCGGGCGACGTGTTCTATCTCCATTCTCGGCTGTTGGAGCGTGCGGCGAAGCTGAGCGACAAGCTCGGCGGGGGCAGCCTGACCGCGCTTCCGATCATCGAAACGCAAGCGGGTGACGTGTCGGCGTACATTCCGACCAACGTCATTTCGATCACAGACGGACAGATCTATCTCGGCAGCGACCTCTTCTACTCGGGCATCAGACCGGCGATCAACGTTGGGTTGTCGGTGTCGCGTGTCGGAGGCTCGGCCCAAATCAAGACGATGAAACAGGTGGCCGGAACCCTTCGCCTTGACCTCGCGCAATATCGGGAAATGGCGGCCTTCGCGCAGTTCGGCAGTGAACTGGACAAGGCCACGCAGATGCAGCTCGCGCGCGGCGTGAGAATGGTCGAGTTGTTGAAGCAGGGGCAGTACAAGCCGATGCCGGTGAGTGATCAGGTGCTGTCCATCTATGCCGGGGTAAACGGCTTTCTCGACGATGTGCCGGTGGACAAGGTTCAGCAGTTCGAAGCCGACTTCCTCCACTATGTTCAACAGCACCATGCGGAACTGAAGAAGGAAATCGTCAGCATCGGCAAGATCGACGATAAAGTCGGCGGCCGACTCAAGGAAATCCTCACGACGTTCAAGCAGAAGATGGGGTACGGCGCCAAGTAACAATGTTCAATAATGTTCAATGTTGAATTGTTAGTTTTGAGTTTGCGGACGATATACCGCTCGTTGTATGCCTAGTCTTCAATCGTTGCGCCGCAAGATCGCGGCCTTCAAGAATACGCAGAAGATCACCAAGGCCATGAAAATGGTGGCCGCGGCCAAGCTCAAACGGTCGCAAGATCGCATCCTGGCGGCGAGACCCTATGCGCACAAGATGCGGAGCGTCTTGGGGAATCTAAGCCAACGAGTCAACCGTACGGCCCATCCGCTGTTGAGAAAGCACGAGGGTCGGAAAGTGGAGGTCCTCGTCGTGACCAGCGACCGAGGGCTTTGCGGAGGCTTTAACGGAAACATCACCAGGAAAAGTGCGGAATTCGTCCGGCAATGCGAGGCACGAGGCCTTCAGGTGAACCTGAGCATCGTCGGTCGCAAAGGTCGCGACTACTTCCGTCGTCGTACCTGGACGATCAGACAGGAATGGACCGGCGTCTTCGACAAGCTCAGTTTCGAGCATGCCATCGATATCGGCGACGACCTGAGTCGCAACTTCGTGGAAGGCACCTTCGACGAATTGTATGTCGTCTACAACGAGTTCAAGTCCGCGATTCAGCAGCGGGTCATCGTCGAAAAGCTCTTTCCGATCGATGCGGCCGCCGAGTTCGGCTCGGCCCAGACCGCAGGCACCACCGGCGGGAGTTATCTCTATGAGCCGGACGAAGCGGAGCTCCTGAGCGCCTTGGTGCCCAAGCACGTGCAAGTGCAGGCCTACCGCGTCCTGTTGGAGTCCGCGGCAGCCGAGCATGGGGCCCGCATGGCGGCCATGGACGGCGCGACGAGAAATGCCGGGCAACTCATCAGGAAGGTCACGTTGTATTACAACAAGACCCGGCAGGCCGCCATCACCAAGGAACTGATGGACATTGTCGGAGGCGCCGAGGCATTGAAATGAATTCGAGCGGGTCCTGCCGCCGACCAGCCCGTTCATCCTCGCACCCCGCCCGGTGTGGGGACCCCGCTGCGGGTGACCGGGCACCCAGGTCTGGCGCCACCCGCTCGAATGGACTGGCTGGAGTGAATAAGGAAGGAGCGACATGAGCACAGGCAAAGTTATTCAAGTCATTGGACCGGTCGTCGACGTGGAGTTCCCTCCCGGACATCTTCCGAACATCTATAACGCGCTGAAGGTCAATCAGGAGGAAAACAAGGCGGTGGGCAAACCGGCGGTGCGCCTGACACTCGAGGTCGCGCAGCATCTCGGAGAAAACCGTGTGCGGGGCGTCGCCATGTCCTCGACCGACGGTCTGACGCGGGGAATGGATGTGCAGGATACCGGCGCGGCCATTTCCGTTCCGGTCGGCCGTGAGACGCTTGGTCGGCTGATCAACGTACTCGGCGAGCCTGTCGATGAGAAGGGACCGCTGAAGGCCAAGAAAACCTATCCGATCCACCGCCCCGCGCCGAAGCTGGAGGACCAAGAGACGAAAACCGAGGTGCTGGAAACCGGCATTAAAGTCGTCGATCTGCTGGAACCCTACAGCAAGGGCGGAAAAGTGGGCCTGTTCGGCGGTGCTGGCGTCGGCAAGACCGTCATCATCATGGAGCTCATCAACAATATCGCCTTGCACCACGGGGGGTTCTCCGTCTTTGCCGGCGTGGGGGAGCGGACGCGCGAAGGCAACGATCTCTGGCACGAGATGCAGGAGTCCAAAGTCATCGATCCCGACGATTTTACGAAGTCCAAGGCCGCGCTCGTCTATGGGCAGATGAACGAGCCCCCCGGCGCCCGTCTTCGCGTCGGCCTGACCGGTCTCACCGTGGCAGAGTACTTCCGAGACGAAGAGAATCAGGACGTGCTGCTGTTTGTCGACAACATCTTACGTTTCACCCAGGCCGGGTCGGAGGTGTCCGCGCTGCTGGGCCGCATGCCCTCTGCCGTGGGATACCAGCCGAACTTGTCCACAGAAATGGGTGCGCTGCAGGAACGCATTACCTCAACCAAACGTGGGTCGATCACGTCGGTGCAGGCGATCTATGTGCCCGCCGATGACTTGACCGATCCCGCTCCTGCGACGGCCTTTGCGCACCTGGACGCCACAACCGTCCTGTCCCGGCAACTGGCCGAGCTGGGTATTTATCCGGCCGTCGATCCCCTCGATTCGACGTCTCGTATTCTCGATCCGCAAGTGATCGGCGAGGAGCATTACAAGATCGCGCGTGGCGTGCAGTCCGTGCTGCAGCGGTACAAGGATCTGCAGGACATCATCGCGATTCTCGGCATGGACGAATTGTCGGAGGACGACAAGCTGGTCGTGGCCCGCGCAAGGAAAATCCAGCGGTTCTTGTCCCAACCGTTCCATGTCGCCGAGGCCTTTACCGGCGCACCGGGGAAGTATGTGAAACTCAAGGACACCGTCCGCAGCTTTAAGGAAATTCTGGACGGTAAATATGACCATTTGCCGGAACAGGCCTTTTACATGGTGGGACCGATCGAAGAAGCGGTCGCGAAGGCGGAAAAGATGGGAGTGAAAGTCTAGTGGCTGGAAAGATACTTTTAGAAGTCGTCACGCCGGAAAAGCAGCTGCTGAGCCAGCAGGTGGATGAAGTCATCGCGCCGGGTTCCGAAGGAGAGTTCGGGGTGTTGCCCGGGCATTGTCATTTCCTTTCCACCCTGCGAATCGGTGAACTCCGCTATCGCATCGGTGATCAGACCAGCCACATGGCGGTTCTCTGGGGGTATGCCGAAGTCACGCCGACCAAAGTCACCATCATGGCTGAGATCGCTGAGAAAGCGGAGGACATCGACGTGGGTCGGGCTCAGGCCGCCGTCGAGTCGGCAGAGCGACGCCTGAAGGCCGGTGGTCTTCCCTCTGAACTCAAGGAAGCTGAGATCAGTCTCGAAAAAGCCCGCCTCCGCAAGAAGATCGCCGAACGCGCCCGCAAGACTGGCCACGCATAGGAATCCCGCTCAGCCGGACCGTTGCTTCTCCGCTGCTGAGCACGAGCCGTCGGGGTTCCACGGAGGGAACGCCTCCGGAAATCGGCTCAAGGTCGGGTGAGTTTCCGCCTTCCTATTTCAATCCACCCTGCGTCTCCACCTCAAGAACCAGGTCAGCTTCCGCGCACTTTCCTCTTGAAGCCAACTTAAAGGACGGGACAGCGATCGAATTGACCTTGGCAGGACAAGAGGATGTGCCGTTACTTGCCAAGCTCTATGAGAGGATTGTCGCCGAGGGGACGTCGTACCCCCGAGACCAGCTCCTCCAGGAAGAGGAATTTCAGGACTACTGGGTCAGAGGAAAGTACACGGTGGTGGCATATGAGCGGCCACGTAAGCCGAGCAGTGAGGGATTAGGCGCATTTTATCTCAAGCCGAACTGGCCTGGGCGGCTCCTCGGCGCGGTGATGGGGCACCAGCTTCCCTTCCGCGAGGAATTCGACGCCGTCTTCCGCAAGGCTGCCCGCACATGTCCGCCTGCGCTGCCACGTCGTCAAGCCGACCGTTGGATGATGCACGATTCCCACCCCTGCGGTCACGAAATCTCAATCACGACCCTGCCTCGACCATCATTTGCCAGGCAATCCTTCTTTGGGCTGCCCGGGTGGGGAGTGCGACAGCTTGTGGGTGTGTGTCACGGTGCGTTCAGCATCAACGAGCTCGCTTGACGGCCTACAGGGGCATGGTCTACGCTCGAATTCTTGGGCGCCGGTCCTTTCCGACCTCGCGAGAGACGACCGAGGGCGGTTCCAGCCATATCCGAATTGTGAGGGGTGGAGATGACGTATTGCGTGGGCGTGATCCTGGAGTCGGGCTTGGTCCTCGCGTCGGATTCACGAACCAATGCGGGCATGGATCAAGTCGGCAACTTTCGCAAAATGACGGTGTTCGAGCGTCCCGGCGATCGGGTGATCGTGATGCTCAGCTCCGGCAATCTTGCCGTGACTCAGGGCGTGGTGGCCCTGTTGGAGCAGCGAGCGCAGATGTATCAGCAGAACATCTGGAACAGTGCGTCCCTGTATGATATCGCCTGCCTCGCTGGAGAGACGTTGCGTGAGGTGCAGAAACGGGACGGACCCTATCTCATGCAGCACAATATCGATGCCGGCGCCGGTTTTATTCTAGGAGGGCAGATCTGCGGTGAACGGCACCGGCTCTTCAATATTTACGCGGAAGGGAATTTTATTGAAGCCACTCCCGATACACCGTTCTGTCAGAACGGTGAAATCAAATATGGAAAGCCCATCATCGACCGGGTGATCACCTATTCCACCGGCTTGATGGAAGCGGCGAAATGCGTCCTGATCTCGTTCGACTCGACGATGCGCAGCAATATTTCCGTCGGGCCGCCGATCGACCTGCTGTGTTATGAGCGGGACAGCCTGAAAGTCGGGCTCCAGCGACGCCTGGGAGACCAAGACTCGTACTTTAACCATGTGCGGCAGCGGTGGGGGGCCGGGTTGAAACGGCTGTTCTCCGAACTGCCGGATCCCTCTTGGAACGACTGATCCAATGAGTATCAGGGTCGCGCTGAACCACAGGACTCACTATCGTTTCGATCGGCCGGTGAGCCTCTTCCCTCACGAAATCCGCCTGCGCCCGGCTCCCCATTGCAGGACCCGCATTCACAGCTATTCGTTGAGTGCTCGTCCGACCAATCATTTCATCAGCTGGCAGCAGGACCCCTACGGCAATTACCTCGCCCGTCTCGTCTTTCCGGAGCGGACCACCGAACTCGATGTGGTCGTGGACTTGGTGGCGGACATGACGGTGATCAACCCGTTCGACTTCTTCATCGAGCCCTCCGCCGAACGCTTTCCCTTTGCGTACCAGTCGCAGTTGGCCAACGAGCTGGCGCCCTTCCTTGAAGTGGACCGCTGCGGTCCGTTGCTCGGCGCCTGGCTGGAACGATTCAAACTGGCCGATCACGGCGAATCGAAGGGAACCACCGACTTTCTGGTCCGACTCAACCAACGGCTCCAAAAGGGTATCGAGTACATCGTTCGGCTCGAACCAGGCGTGCAGGCTTGCGAGGAGACGCTGCGTCTCCGCCGAGGTTCCTGCCGTGACAGCGCGTGGTTGCTGGTGCAGATTCTTAGGAATTGCGGCCTTGCCGCACGGTTTGCGTCGGGATACCTGATTCAACTGGTCGCCGATGTGAAGTCGCTCGATGGTCCGCCCGGGCCCAAGCAGGATTTCACCGACCTGCATGCCTGGGCGGAGGTCTATATTCCCGGGGCCGGCTGGATCGGCCTCGACCCGACATCCGGGTTACTCGCGGGAGAAGGACACATTCCCTTGGCCTGCACGGCCTCTCCATCCAGCGCTGCGCCCGTGATCGGGCGGACGGAGGTCTGCGAGGCCGAGCTGGACTTCCGCATGTCGGTCACGCGGATTCACGAAGATCCGCGCGTCACGAAGCCTTATTCCGACGGTCAGTGGCAAGCCATCGAGGCGCTGGGCCGCCAGGTCGATGCCGATTTGCAAGGCGGCGACGTGCGGCTCACGATGGGAGGAGAGCCGACCTTCGTCTCGATTGACGATATGGAGGGGGCCGAGTGGAACACCGATGCGCTCGGTCCCACCAAGCGGAAGCATGCCGGTGATTTGCTCAAACGTCTGAAGAACCGGTTTGCTCCGGGTGGGTTGCTGCACTACGGTCAGGGCAAATGGTATCCGGGTGAAGCACTCCCTCGGTGGGCATTGGGGTGCTACTGGCGGCAGGACGGCGAGCCGGTCTGGCACGATCCGGCGTTGATCGCCGATGAATCAGTCTCCTACGGTTATTCCGCTGGTCATGCGCAGAAGTTTGCGACCAAGTTGACCGAACGACTGCATCTGGACCAGGCGTTTGCCATCCCAGCCTACGAAGACGTCTGGCATTATCTAATGGAGGAACAGAAGCTCCCTATCAACGTGGACCCGCTCCAACGAGATCTCAAGGATCCTGAGCAGCGCCGTACCTTGGCGCGCCTGCTGGATCGAGGATTGGGGGAAGTGGCTGGCTATGTCTTGCCTCTGAGAGCAGTCGCACCGCCGGCGTCCAGCTCCTCGGGCCCGCGCAAAGCCAGATGGATTTCCGGCCTTTGGCCGCTGAAGCGAGGGCGGCTGTACCTCTTACCAGGAGATTCGCCGATGGGCTATCGACTGCCCTTGACCTCGCTTCCTTGGGTGGTTCCGGAAGATGTTGAGATCGAGCCTGAACGCGACCCTCTGGAGGTACGCGAGCCATTAGAGCCGGCAGGGTCTCGACCGCGCGCATCAGGAGCGCTTGACCAATGCCAACTCGCGATCACCACATCATGGGCGACCAGTGAATCGGCTCAGGGTACGGTCAGGACGGCCCTCTGTATCGAGGTCCGGCAGGGCCGGCTGCACGTCTTCATCCCGCCGCAGTCGTATCTGGAAGATTACCTCGATCTGATCAGCGCAGTTGAGCAGACCGCGGCTGAGTTACACAGTCCGCTATGGGTGGAGGGGTATCCGCCTGCCTATGATCCTCGATTACAGTCGTTCAAAGTCACTCCCGATCCAGGTGTCATTGAAGTCAACATTCACCCGGCCAAGGATTGGCACGAACTGGTCGGCAACACCCATGTGCTTTATGAAGAAGCGCGCCAGTCACGGCTGGGGACGGAAAAGTTCATGCTCGATGGGCGCCATACGGGCACGGGCGGCGGCAACCATGTCACCTTAGGCGGCCTCACGCCGACAGATAGTCCGATGTTGCGCCGTCCGGATCTGCTCAAGAGCCTCGCTACCTATTGGCTGAATCATCCAGGATTGTCCTACCTGTTCTCTGGCATGTTTGTGGGGCCGACCAGCCAGGCACCCAGGGTGGATGAGGCTCGCCACGATCACCTGTACGAACTCGAGATTGCCTTTCAGCAGATGGAGGCCAGACAGCAGTCTGGGCAGGACACTCCGACGCCGTGGCTGGTGGATCGCTTGCTGCGACATCTGCTCGTTGATCTCACCGGCAATACACACCGCGCCGAATTTTCCATCGACAAGCTCTATTCGCCGGATTCCACGATGGGACGCCTGGGGTTGGTGGAATTCAGGGCCTTTGAAATGCCGCCCCATCCCCGGATGAGTCTGTCGCAGCTATTGTTGCTGCGCGCCCTCGTCGCAAAGTTCTGGAAGCAGCCCTACCAGGCTCAGGTGGTGCGGTGGGGAACGCAATTGCATGACCGCTTCATGCTGCCCCATTTCGTCTCGCAAGATATGAACGACGTCGTGGGGGATTTACAAGCCAGTGGATATCCATTTCGCAACGAATGGTTTGCGCCGTTTCTTGAGTTCCGCTTTCCCCGTTACGGGAGCGTGGTCTACGAGGGTGTTGAGGTCGAGCTGCGACAGGCCGTTGAACCGTGGCATGTGTTGGGAGAAGAAGCGGTCGCCGGCGCCACTGCGCGCTATGTGGACTCGTCTGTGGAACGCATTCAGGTCAAAGTCAACGGCATGGTCGATCCACGTCACGTCGTGACGTGCAACGGACGTCCGGTCCCGCTTCATCCGACCGGGACCGGCGGCGAATTCGTCGCGGGAGTCCGGTATCGGGCCTGGCAACCGCCTTCAGCCCTGCACCCGACCATCCCGGTGCAGTCCCCGCTGCGGTTCGATGTCATCGATACCTGGACGGGACGTGCGATCGGCGGCTGCACCTACCACGTGATGCATCCGGGAGGACGGAGCTACGGCGTCTTTCCCGTCAACGCGAACGAAGCCGAAGCCCGACGCCTCGCTCGGTTCTGGGCCCACGGTCATACGCCGGGGCCGATGACCGTCCAGCTCGAAGACCGGAATCGCGACTTCCCCTTTACCCTCGATCTGCGACGGAAGCCCGCCTAGCCCGACCCACGCCCTCTGAACCGGCTTCCCATCGTCTCCCAGGTGTTGTCCCGGTCGCCACTTCCGACCGGCCTACCGCGGGTCATTCTCTGGATACACCGCTCGACCTCGCCGTCCCTCTCGGCTGGTGGCAACTTGACAATGGCACCCAAGAGACAGATATTGCCGATGCTTCATGCAGGCATGGAGACGATTCAGGATGAGCCATCCCCCCTGCTGATTCCAATGGGTGAGCTGTTCACCTAATAGTTAAGCCCATGGGATGCACATGAGTTCTGCGACTATCAAGCTATTCCTACCCGACGGCGACGCGAAGGGCCTCCGCACCGCGGAGATATCCAACTGGACGGGCAAGGCGCTGGCCGCTCCCCGAACCGAATTGGACCGTCTCGTCTCCCGGGACGAGTGCGAGAAGGCAGGTGTCTATGTTCTCACGGGCACCGACCCAGCGACGAACACGCCGCACGCGTACATCGGTGAGGCGGAGATCATTCGCGATCGCTTGAAGCAGCACAAGGGCAAGGAATTCTGGGTATCGGCGATCGTCTTCGTAAGTCAGGACGAGAATCTAACGAAGGCTCACGTCCGTTATCTCGAGAGCCGGTTGCTCTCCGAAGCGGCCAAGATCGGTCGGTTCACGCTGGAGCAGAACCAGGCAACCGGTTCCAAGCTCCCCGAGTCGGACCGGGAAGACATGGAGGTGTTTCTCTCTCGGATCCGCCAACTCCTTCCGGTCCTGGGATCGGATTTGTTGACGTCAATTGTGGGCGCGAAAGCCAAGCCGACGACTGCCGGCCCGCTTATCTGTCGCATCAAGGGTGCTGTTGCACATGGGCAGCGCACCCAGGAGGGATTCGTCGTATTCAGGGGCTCTACTGCGGTTTTGAAAGATCGGCCGTCGGCGCAGGAGCGTCACCCATTCGCGGTCGTGCTTCGCAAGCAGCTGGTGGCCGACGGGACGCTTGCGCCGAAGGGTGATTTCTACTCCTTTACCAAGGATGCGGAGTTCTCCAGCCCAAGCACTGCTGCGGCCGTCGTCCATGGAGGAGGCGCAAACGGGCTCACGGAGTGGAAAACCAAGGATGGAACGACCCTCAAGGAGCTTGACGAGAGGGCCTAACAACAGCATGCAGCGAATGGCACGCCGCGCCGCTCCTGATGCAGGCCGTTAGCCCCTTCATTCCTGCACGGGAGGTGCGATGACCGTCGCCCTCATCGAAAATACTCCACGACACGTCCGCGAGAACTGGAAGCAAGACAAGATCGATACGCGCACCAAGCAGGCGAAAGACACAGGCTGGGTTGGGGTTGTTCGCTCTGACTGACGTGCGGGAGTGAGCGGGGTGAGGAGCCTCCATGCCGTTCAAGATTACGATCACGGAGGACGCCGATCGTCAGTACCGATCGTTGCCAGTGCGCGAGCACCAAATGCTGGAGGCCGCAATCCAGTCCCGTCTGGGGCACGAACCGACCAAGCCGACGAAAGCGATCAAGCGGTTGCGTCCGAATCCACTCGCGGAATTCGAGCTGCGGGCGGGCGATCTGCGAGCCCTGTAGAATGTCCAGGGGGACGAGGTCGTGATTCTGATCGTCGGCCGTAAGGTGGGTAACAAGCTGATTGTGGAGGGGGAGGAGTTCCATGGCCATTAAGACAATCCCGTTGAGCCGCCTGGAAGCGGACCTCAAACAGACGCTGAATGAGTGCGTTGAGTCTGGCGAGACTGTTGTGGTCGAGATGCCGGATCAACGGCTCTTGGCAATCCAGACGTTGGAGTCGCAGGAAGCTGACACGTTGATGGATCAGTTGCTGGCGTCCAATCCGAAGTTTCAAGCGTTAGTCAAGAAATCAAAGGCCGGCCCGCGCAAACCGTTTACTGCGGGGAAGCCGGGGCTAACCAACGGCTGAAACTGACCGGGGCCAGCATCCTGGTTTCGCACGGCATGAAGGGCTTGCAGGCCGCCCTGTCGGCTATATCCTTATCGTTGGTGTTCGCTCTCGTCGATACCGCGGCTCAGCGCCAGGGCAGCGGGGTGTAGCGCTTGGCATGTGAGCGTGGCATACTGAGGCTCGAACAAGGATCCCCCCGTCCTGGCGCCAGGCCGGGGAGTTGGTGTTACGGAGCATCGATGGGAGGGAAACCCATGTCGAAGGTTGACGAACGCAAGACAGCAATCGAGAGACTTCCCCAAGAGGAGTTCACAGAACTCGTCCGGTGGCTCTCAGAAAAGGACTGGGAGCGGTGGGACAAGCAGATCGAAGTCGACTCTGAGGCCGGGAAGCTGGATTTCCTGATGCGTGAGGCGCTCGAAGAAAAAACGAAGAGGACCCTCAAGGACCTGTGAACCATCGCACAACGGCTCGGTTCTAGGCTTGCTATTCGCACCTTCCGGAAGCCGTCCAAAGAGTAGCCCGCCACAACTTCGACCTTCTGAAAGACAATCCATCACACCCTTCGCTGCACTTCAAAAAGGTTGGCAAGCTGTGGTCCGTGAGGGTTGGACCTCATCATCGGGCGCTGGCCGTTGAGGATGGGCCAGATTTCGTTTGGGTTTGGGTCGGACCTCATGATGAGTATGAGCGACGTATCAAGCAGCAGAGCTAACTCAGCGCTTCAGCAGATCGCCTGCAGCGACCGCTGAGCTTGGTCGTTGGTATTCGATGTCATCGATACCTGGACGGGCCGCGCGATCGGCGGCTGCACCTACCACGTGATGCATCCGGGAGGACGGAACTACGGCGTCTTTCCCGTCAACGCGAACGAAGCCGAAGCCCGACGCCTCGCTCGGTTCTGGGCCCACGGTCATACGCCGGGGCCGATGACCGTCCAGCCCGAAGACCGGAATCGCGACTTTCCCTTTACCCTCGATCTGCGACGGAAGCCAGACGTCGGATAACCACTCGGGAAGGGGCCGTGCTTCACCGCACGGTCTCCTTCGTCGTGACCCCTTCGACCGGACGCAAGGCGAAAAACGTTTCGTAAATGGCGTCGTCGATCCGATTGAGCTTGAATTGAAAGTCATCGAAAAACTCGTGCAACCCGCCCGATAAGATGTCCGCCATATCGATGTAGTCCATTTCCGAGCGTAACCTGCCCAACCGTTTTTCCGCCAAATTGTTGTGCCTATCGCTTTCCGATCCGGCAATCGCACGGAGTGAATCTTCAGCCTTGATGAGGCAATAGCGGATGGTTCGCGGAAAGTTCGGATTGAGAATCAGAAATTCGGCCACCGTGTTGGGCGAAATGCGACCATGCTGCTTGCAATACATCTCGAGGGCGCTGGCGGACTTCAACAGCGCGGACCACTGGATGATATCGAAGGGCGTGCCGACTTCGCCTACGGTTGGGAGCAACATGAAATATTTCACGTCGAGGATGCGGGATGTCTTGTCCGCTCGTTCCAGCAGGCGGCCGAGTCTGGCGAAATGCCAGCCTTCCCCATGCGACATGGTGGCATCGGTGATTCCCAGGAAGAGATGACTGGCGCCTTTGACGTCCAACAGAAATGCGTGGAGGTTATGGCTGGAGAGTCCTGTGGACACGGCGTCCCTGACCATCAAATGGAAGCGATTGACCTGTTCCCACATATCGGTGGAGATGATTTCCCTGACCGATCGTGCGTTCTCACGGGCGGCCACGAGGCAGGACAAGATCGAATTGGGGTTCGCGGCGTCCGCAGAAAGGAATCGGATCACGGCATCCCTCGTAGCTTTGCCGTAGCGGCCCGCAAACACCTCATGGTCGCCTGTGGTGGCGACCAACGGTTCCCACTGCTCGGCGGTCCCCCTGGGAAGGTCGAGGGTGAGGTTCAGGTTCACCTCGATGAATCGAGCATAGTTCTCGGCCCGTTCGATATAGCGGTTCAACCAATAGATGGAACTTGCCACTCGACTCAGCATCGATGGCCGTGCCGCGCGCGCTCGTCTGGAGCTCGCCTGTCGCCGCTCTGTGATTCGGTGATGAACGAGGAGGTCATGAGAGAACCCACGTATCCTTGTTCCCTCCGCCTTGCGATGAGTTCACCACGAGGGAGCCTTTCCGCAATGCCACGCGCGTCATGCCTCCCGGCAGCACGTAGACACTCTGACCGTACAAGATGTAGGGACGCAGATCGACGTGACGCCCTTCCAAATGATCCTCCACGAGGGTAGGCACCCTTGAGAGTGACAGGGTCGGCTGCGCAATATAGTTTCGCGGGTCCGCCTGAATACGCCGTGCGAAATCTTCACGTTCCTGCTTCGACGCGTGGGGTCCGATCATCATGCCGCAGCCACCGGCCTCGTTCGTCGCTTTGACCACCAGTTGATCCAAATGGTCCAACACATACGTCCGGTCCCGCTCTTCGGAACAGACATAGGTGGGAACGTTCCTGAGGATGGGCTCCTCGGCCAAGTAATAGGTGATGATCTTTGGGACGTAGGCATAGACAGCCTTGTCGTCGGACACACCGGTGCCTGGAGCGTTGACGATGGCCACGCGGCCCTTTCGGTATACATCCATGACGCCGGGAATGCCGAGGAGAGAGTCGGGACGGAAGACTAACGGGTCCAAAAATTCATCATTGATCCGTCGATAGATGACATCCACGCGCTGCAACCCCTTGGTGGTCCGCATGTGCACGGATCCGTCCACCACCACCAGATCGGTGGCTTCGACCAATTCCACTCCCATTTTTTGTGCGAGTAGGGAGTGCTCGTAATAGGCGGAGTTGTAGATCCCGGGTGTTAAGATCACGACGGTGGGATCGGGGACATCCGAGAGATAGCGGAGCGTGTCCAAGAGCTGGCTTGGATAGCCATCGACCGGCCGCACCCGATAGGCGTCAAACAGCTCTGGGAAGGTCCGCTTCATGACCTGCCTGGCTTCCAGCACATAGGCGACGCCGGACGGGCAGCGCATATTGTCCTCGAGGACGTAGTAGTGGCCGTCATTGATACGGACCAGATCGATTCCGGCAATGTGGCACCAGATGCCTCGCGGTGGGTTAAGACCGATGCAGGGTTGCAAGAAGCCTTTGCTGGAATAGATCAGCTCGCCGGGCACCACTCCGTCTTTGACTATCCTCTGATCGTGGTAGATGTCGTCGATGAAGTGATTCAAGGCACGCATACGCTGGCGAAGCCCGGACTCGATGTGCTCCCAATCCGCTGCCTCGACAATCCTGGGCACAATATCGAAGGGAAAGACTTGCTCATGTCCGTCGGTACTTCCGTAGACACCGAACGTCATTCCCATGTTCAAAATGACCCGTTCTGCGGCTTGCTGGCGCTTCTTAAGTTCCCCATTGGCCAGCGCAGCGAACTTTCTCAACAGCAGCGAGCTTCCGGGCCGTGGTTCTCCTATCCGTTCGTACAGTTCGTCGTAAAATCCTTCGGGATCGTACCCAGAGAATCGTATGCTCATCTCGACCTCTCGAAAGCGGTCGTTATCCTGTGTCGCCGGTTGCTCGGATCGCGGCCGTAAGAATGAAGCATCGTTGTGCTATCGTCCAATTGGAATCTCGATCACCAACCCGCCCATCACGTCATTCAGCTTGAAATCCCTCTTCGGACTGCTTGGGTGCTCATTGTGGCAGTCGATGCAGGCCCTGGTGACGGCATGATCTGCGTAGATCGCTTGAAAATAGCTCTGACCGCCGATCTTGACGGTGCCTGTCGACGCTCGATCCGGGTGGTCACGCACCGCTTCGAGCCCGGCCTTCTCCGCTCCGTCGTACGGGGCGTTCTGGGGGTTGATGGGCCAGAGGCTGATGAGACGGTATCGGACCTTGGTTCCGGTTTTCGCCGCGAGTTCGCTCGACTCCATCAAGAACTGGGCGGGCA
The DNA here is from genome assembly GCA_047150005.1 of Nitrospira sp. Taxonomy (GTDB): domain Bacteria; phylum Nitrospirota; class Nitrospiria; order Nitrospirales; family Nitrospiraceae; genus Nitrospira_C. The sequence goes on from AP038806.1 coordinate 1,915,419, forward strand.
GCGGCAATCTGTTCCTTTTCGTGCGCCAGTCTTCGGCGGCGACCGATCCGCCCTCCTTCTGCATTCGTTCAACCACATGCACGCTGTAGAACGTTCGGTCCGCCTCGATGACGGCATGAATGTAGTCGGCGACGGTTTCCGGAGGGATGCCCTCCCGTTCCGAAGCTCCCCCGCGATCTGCAAGAAGCACGCTGAGGCCCACTATTGCGCTCGCGACGAAGACGATCGCTCTCATACCGTGACCTCCTCTCGTGAAAGTTGGACCGGCCTCAGGCCTGTAGCATAATCCCCCATCCCAGGAGGAGGCAATCGACCGTACTCTCCAATTGCATTCGGGGGAATCTCTTTAGTAGCGTGGACTCGATATGATCACGGAGTTTGTCATCACGTCCGGGGAGCAGCCGAAGCGGCTGGATGTGTTTCTCGTGAACCGCGAGCGGGACATTTCGCGGTCCGCCCTGCAACGATTGATCGAACTAGGCCGCATCCGCATCAACGATCAAGTCGTCAAGCCGAGTCAGAGGATCAAGCCCGGCGACAAGATTACGATGGATGTGCCGAAGCCGGAGCCTCTGGAAATCAAAGGCGAGGCCATCCCTCTGGACATCCTGTTCGAAGATGAGCATCTGCTGGTCCTGAACAAGCCCCCCGGCATTGTCGCGCACCCGGCTCCCGGCAATTGGTCCGGGACCCTCGTCAACGCCCTCCTCCACCACTTTCAGACGTCGGGCGGCACCATCTCATCAATCGGCGGCAAGGAACGGCCCGGGCTCGTCCATCGCCTAGATAAGGAGACGTCCGGCGTCATGGTCGTGGCCAAGAATGATCAGGCCCATAGACACCTCGCCATGCAATTCAAACAGCATACGATCGCACGAATCTACGAAGCCCTTGTGTGGGGCGTCCCGAAAGCCGGCCGAGGGGTGATTGATCTGTCCATCGGACGCGATTCCAAGGAACGGAAGAAGTTCTCCGCTCGCACTGCTCGGCCGCGTACGTCCGTGACGGAGTATGTCGTCCATCGCCGGTTTACGAAACTCGCGGCCCACGTCCTTCTCTATCCGCGTACCGGCCGCACCCACCAGCTACGGGTGCATTTATCTTCCTTGGGCCATCCGATTCTCGGCGACCCTACCTACGGAGGACGCAGGGTCTGCCACATCGAGGGGCTGGACATTCCCCGGGTCATGCTGCATGCCAGGACCTTGGGCTTCACGCACCCCTCGACGGGGGAGTTCCGAGAGTATACGGTACCGTTACCCATAGATATGGAGAACGTCAGGCGGTACCTGGATCAGACGATTCTCGACCAGAGCCGAGAAACGAGATCTTCTCCATTGTCCTATACGAAGAAGGTGGTCTCATGACCGTTACAGATGTGCTTGAAACCGTCGGGGGGCTGACGTCGCAACTGAAGGCCTATGCGGCCAAACTGCCGTCGATTGTCTACCTGACCGTCGTGCCGACCGGCATCAAACCCAAACCGGAAGCCATCGAGGAATATGAACAGCTCGTCTCCCGATTCCGCCACCAGAGCGCCGGCACTGCGTACAAAGGGTTAAACGAACCGCTGATCGAATCGCTGGAGGCCTTCGAAGTCGGCGAGTTGCTCGGATCGGTCCAACCCCTGTTGGCCGTGCTCGATCACCTGGAACGGATGCAGCGAGACAAAGAGGCTGAAGTCGGTCGCACCGACGAGAAACGGCTCCTCGATTACCGTGCGGCGCTCCACAGGATCCTGCCGGGAAACAAACCGGAATTGGATGGAGCCGGACGAGGACTCTAAAGACGATCCTTGAGATCAGTGTCCCATCTTCGGCCCCGTCGCATTGGCCCCTTCTGAGATCAGTTTGAATCGAACCAGGGAACCGCAGTGCGGACACTTCGCGCGGATCGTGTGTTCGTCGAGCAGCTCGTAATCGTGCTGCTTCAGCCACATCAACTGGAAACATTTGGGACAGCTGCGGACTTGCGTTGCCATGAGTTTCCTCGTAGACTAGCCCCGTTCCGACTCACTCGCGGGGAGATACTTTAGTACAAGATGCCTTCTGCCCTCAAGACCGCCCTGGTTTTTTCCGACAAGAAGGATCTTCAGGCGGCGCAGCTTCTCGGTCTCTTCCACCAAGCACCCTGGGCCAAGGATCGTACCCTCGAGGATGCCAGGGAAATGTTGCGCCACACAGATCTCGTCCTCACTGCATGGGACGGTGAGCACCTGGTCGGCTTTGGGCGAGTCTTGACCGACTTCGTCTACCGAGCCACGATATGGGACGTGATCGTCGACAAGGCCTACCAGAAGCAAGGGATCGGGACGGAGATCGTTCAGCGCATCCTTCAGCATCCGCGGCTGCGTCGGGTCGAGCTCTTTTGGCTGTGTACGAGGCGTCCGGCGTTCTATCAAAAGCTGGGATTCAGCGCCAAGGAACAGACTGGGATGGTCTGGAGCAGATCGAAACAAGCCAAACAGGAATGACGCGATAGACCCTCCCTCGAAGGTGCCCTTTCCGGATCCTGCCCTACGCTCTCCGATTCAGAAGAACAGCTTCACGCCAAACAGAAATCCGAAGGACGAGTAGTTCCAATCGTTGTCTCTCACGTTATTGATGGTCACGTGTCCGTCGTTCCGCTTGTAGGCCATCTCGGCATTGAGCGCGAACTGTTTGGTCAAGAGCCAGTCCGCGCCCCAACCGAGACGCCAGGCCAATGTGTTACTGGGAGAAATGGTCGTCCCTCGGATCGAACTACTTTCTCCGAAGCTGTTGACGTTTACGCCCAGACCCATGTTGACATAGGGACTGATCGGACCCCAGCGGACCGGACGGAGTTCGACCGTCGGCATGACCGAGACAGTGTCTTGGTGCCCCAAGTCGACCCCGGGCCGTTCGAGATTCATCCCGTGCCGCTCCCATTCCAACATCAGGCCGATCAAAAACCATCTATTGAGGCTATACATCGCCTGGAAGTTGACGAGCGATCCGACATCGGTCGAAGTGTTGGCGCTCACCTGTTGGGTGACCGGAGCAAAACCCGCCCGCATCCCCAACACGAAGGTCCCTGGGGCGATTCCTCCCTCTTCCGTCTTCCACTCTTCCGCTGATGCGGCACCGGTTCCGGTCCAGAAGACCAGCAGACCGACACACAGCGCGCTTGCAAGGTGCCGACGCAAACTCGTCTCGCTCATATGTCCTCCTTGGATGCGTGCCACGTACACGATCGCCTAATCTAATGCCTTTCCCTCCTCATGGCAAACCGAGAATTCACCACGAACAGACCCTTCGAGGTCCTCGCGCACGTCGGCTGGCTGCGAGAAGCTCCTTGACGGCGTCCCGGTCTCGTCAGTTTCGAGGCGAGATTCGTCACGCGGTGGAGTGACGCCTTTTGGGAGAGCACAGAATGGACAGGAAGAAGAGGCTTGTGGATAAGAGAACAATGGCGGGACCGGAGGGGATATCCCACAGCGCCGAGATGAGCACCCCGCACACCGCCGTGGTCATGCCGATGAATAATGAGTACCACGTCAGGGTGGACAGGCTGTGCGTCAGCTGATACGCCGTCGACGCGGGAATCAGGATCATAGCAAACACCAAAATCGCGCCGACTGTCTTGAGTGAGACGACGACGGTGAGGGCGATCAGGCTCAGCAACAGGAAAAAAATGCGACGAGCCGGCACGCCGGAAGCCTCGGCCATTTCTTGATCGAACGCGATGAAGTACAGCTCTTTGGAAAACAGCAGCATCACGCCAATGATGAAGATGCCGAGCCACATGATCGTGCGCAGTTCATCCTTGGTGACCGACAGGACGTTTCCGAAGAGATAGCCGTACACCTCCGCATTGTACGTCTTCATCAGTCCGATGAAGAGAATCGCCAGCGCCATCGTGGCGGTATAGAGAATGCCGATCGACACGTCCAGTTTCATGCGGCCGTGTTCCTCGACCCAGCCGGTGATCCACACGGTCGTCAAGCCGAACAGCACGGCCAGCGCCAACGGCGACCATCCCGTCAAATAGCCGAGCGCGACGCCGGCAAACGCGGCGTGGGCGGTCCCGGCTCCGACGAACGCCAGCCCACGCAGGACGACGAACACGCCGACGACGGAGCACAGGCCCCCGACCAAGGCCGCCGCCAGTACCGAACGCTGCATGAAATCGTAGGCAAAGAGTTCCAGCATGGCCCGGTCTCAGTGGTGGTGGTAGTCCTCGACGAGGATGGTATCGTGTGCGGTGATGACCACATCCTTGCCATAGACCTGACGCAGGATGTCGGGCTTCAAGACTTCGGCGGGAGGGCCGGAGGCGAACAAGCGGGTTTTCAACAACACCAGTCGATCCACTCGAGAACGGATCATGTTGATATCGTGTGTAATCAAGAGCACGGTGAGTCCGAGCTCTTCATGGAGCTTCTGCACGAGATCGATGACGCTGTGCTGAGTGGGAATATCGAGTCCCGTTGTCGGTTCGTCCAGCAACAATACCTTCGGCTGCTGCGCGAGCGCTCGTGCAATGAAGACCCGCTGTTGTTGTCCGCCCGACAGCTGTCCCAACGCCGTGTCGCGATGCGCATCCATTCCGACATGCGCGAGGGCATCGACCGCGATGTCCCGGTCTCGCCTCGTCGGGCGCGCAAACAACCCGAGCGCCCCGTATCGTCCCATCATGACGGTTTCGAGGACCGTCACCGGAAAGTTTCGATCCACTACGCCCTTTTGAGGCAGGTAGCCGATTCTGGCCCGATGGTGACAACGCAATTTGTCGCAAGCGCAGTCGAAAATTCGGAGATGTCCGGAGATCGGCGGCAGCAGACCTAACACCGCTCGGCACAGGGTCGTCTTGCCGGATCCGTTCGGACCGATGACGCCGATGAATTCCCCTTCGTGGATATCCAGCGAAATGTCCTCGAGCGCCACGACGCCCGGAAACTGGAATGTGGCATGATCGAAGCGAATGATGGCCTGTGCAATGACGGCCTGTGAACGGAGTGACACGCTCACGTCTCCGGGGCGGGTTGCGACACCAAGAACGTCGGGTCAAGCGGCTTCGAGCGCATTGACCAATTGGAGCACATTGTAGCGCAACATGTCGAGATAGGTGTCTGTTCGAGGCAATCCGCCCGGAAGGGTCGTCAGCACCACGACGCGGGCGCCGGTCTCCTTTGCCAGGAGTTCGGGAAATTTCTGACTCAGTTGAATTTCGGAGACCACGACTTTGACCTGGTGGCGTTTCATCGTCTGAATCAGCTGTTGGATATGACGTGCACTCGGCTCGCCTCCCGACTGCAATTGAATCGTCCCGACGATATCGAACCGGAATCGCCTGGCCAGATAGGGCCAGGCCGGATGATGCGCTACGAACTTCCGGTCGGACAAATCCTTGACCCTTCCGCTCAGTTCCGCCTGCAGTCGGTCCAGGCGGGTAATATAGGCTGCCTGATTTCGGCGATAATCATCGACGTGGTCCGGGTCGGACTGTATCAGCGCTTCGGTGATGTGTCGGATCATCGTGGCCGCATTGGTCGGGTCCAGCCATACGTGCGGATTCCCTCCGCCCGTCCGCTCCTCGCCTGCATGGTCGTCCTCGGGGATGTGGGCATCGCCGATCAGCCCTATTCCGGTGGAGGTGGTGACGACACGCAGGGAAGGGTCGCCGGCATTCTTTACAAGAGGAGATACCCATATCTCCAGTCCGATCCCCACTTGAAAGAGGAGGCGGGCTTTGCGCACGGCGACGAGGTCGCTTGGTTTCGGCGAATAGGTATGTTCGTTCTCATACCCCTTCAACAGCGAGGTCACCGAGACATGACGCCCTCCGACCTGCTCGACGAAATCCTTGAGCACGGGGAGTGTGACGACGATGTTCAGAGGCTCACGCGGTCCGCTTGCCGGCGCGTTGGCGGGAATGATCACGCAGAACAGAAGTTGTAGCACGAGCAGCGGGGCGCACCGGTTCGATCGCAAGAGACGCTGGGGCATGGGGGGGCGACCGTAACATCGGGACCCTAGGATGTCAACGCGACGTGCCCGCCGCTCGACTGACACACCGGCGGCTTGACCGCGAACGAGAGTTCCATTAGCGTAGCGGCGCTCAACGACACCTTGACCAGCGGAGGATGGGAATCATGAAGGTGATTGGACTGATGTCCGGGACCTCGGGCGACGGAGTCGATGCGGCATTGGTTGAAATCACGGGGCGAAAGCGATCCCTTCAAGTTAAGACGCTTGCCGCGGAAACACTCCCCTATCCGCGAACGCTTCAGCAACGGATTCTTACTGCGTCGGTATCGGGGACAGTCGGAGAAATCTGTCACCTGAATGCCCTGTTGGGCGAATGGTTTGCCGATGCGGCGTTGCAGATTATTCGTGCGGCCAAACTTCGTCCCTCCGACGTTGCGCTGATCGGATCACACGGCCAAACCGTCCATCACCTTCCGCACGGCGTTCAGGCGCCGGGTGTAGGCGCCATCCGTTCAACGCTGCAGATCGGCGAGCCGGCGGTCATCGCCGAGCGAACGGGGATTACCACGATCGCGAATTTTCGGGCTCGAGATGTCGCGGCCGGAGGTCAGGGCGCTCCTCTCACCCCCGCGGTTCATGCCCTCCTTCTCCGGCACCCCCGTCGCGCGAGGCTTGTGGTGAACCTCGGCGGCATCAGCAATGTGACCTATATTCCTCCGGATCACACCGAGGAGGGGGTCGTGGCGTTCGACACCGGTCCCGCAAACATGGTGCTCGACAACCTCGTGGCTCGTATGACGAACGGACGTCTGCCCATGGATCGCGACGGCAAGATGGCGCTACGCGGGAAAGCAGACAGCAGGCTGTTGAGCAAGCTGTTGGCTCATCCCTTTCTGTCTCAACGGCCCCCGAAGTCGACAGGGAGAGAGGAATTCGGAGTGACGTTGGTCGAAGAACTGCTCGCGGCGCCGCAGAAACTGTCCTTGGACGATCTCCTCGCGACATGCAGCGCGTGGACGGCCAAGGCCGTTGGAACGTCGCGTCGCTGGATCAGGGGGCGGATCGACGAAGTCGTGGTCGGAGGAGGCGGAGTTCGCAATCGGGCGATCATGGCTCAATTGTCCGCCGTGTTCGCTCCCGTACCGGTGACCACGTTCGATGCATTGGGATGGGACAGCAAAGCCTTTGAAGCGGTCGCATTCGCCGTCTTGGCCTATCGAACGGCCAAGGGACAGTGGGGAAATCTTCCGGCGGTGACGGGAGCCGCGCATCCGGTTATTCTGGGCGCGATCGTTCCGGCCGGCCCGCAGTGGGCTCGACTGTTCAAATAGGTGAGTCGGCAGGATGGATCATGTATTTTTCTGGAGTGGTCTGGCCATAGGTATCTACGCCATGTGGAGGTTCACGGTCGGCCGGAAACCGACGCAAACGGAAGCGCTCGCGCTGCCGACCGGCGTGATCTTGGAGCCGCAGCCTCCGCTCAGCGACATAGACCTGCGGCTCTATAATCTGCTCCGGATGGCCGCGGAGGATCGGTACATCGTGCTGGCTCGCGTTCCGCTGATGTGCGTTGTACGGGTGCACACTGGAGGAACGGGGCGGGTTCAGATCCTGCGCCGCATGGCGCTCAAGAATTTGGATTTTGTGCTGGTTCATCCGGGATCGCGGCTCGTCGAGCATGTCGTCCAGATCGAAGGTGGCCAGCAATCGGACCCACGCGAAGCAGAGAAACGGCAGGACATCCGGAGAATCGTTCAAGCGGCGGGAATCAATCTGGTTGTTCTCGAGGCGGATCGATTCTATTCCGTCCAGCAGCTGGGAGCAATGTTGGGCATCGGCGGCGAGTGAGCGTAGGCGATGTTCTCAGGTTGTCATATCGAAAGCTGCCGCTATTCAGGCGACATCGCCGTCGCTTCGATTCGTGACTGGTCCACCTCGAGCGCCTTTCTCGCCGCCTCGGCTTCCGGGCTGTCCGGATATTCATCGAGCACGCGCTCGTACATGATCCGCGCTTTCTCATAGTCCTTGAGCTTGGTGTAGGTCTGGCCGATTTTCAGGGTCGACGCGGACAGTTTAGGGCTGAGGGGGTAATAGGACACGACATTGTAGAATGATGCCAAGGCGTCCTTGTAGCGGCCCATTCTGTACTGACATTCCCCGACCCAGTATTGTGCATTGGCAGCGAGGGTCGTTTGACCATGAAGTTCGAGGAATAAGCGAAAGCCGGCCAGGGCCGCCTCGTAGTCACGGTGCTTGAATTCCTCCATCACCCGATCATACAAATGACGCGATGTATCCTGGACTTGCCCCGGAGCGGCGGAGGTCAAGACCGGGCTGAAACACAACGACAAGAGCAGACCGAATGCTGCAACAATCCGGGGTTTGTTGGGGGTCATTGCCGTCCTCCGAAATGAGTCACAATGGCTCTGGGGATTCTGGGATATCGCAATCGTCGTGCCAGTCGTCGGCGGGAGAAGCGACAAGGAAACGGCGTAAGACCTCGTCAATGCATGGAGTCAGAGCGTAGAGGTTTCCCTGACCTCCGGGGGGGCCAACAGAATTGTACGAGTCTGTCTGGGAGAACCCGCGGCTTGACAAATATGAGCCCGCAGTTCCTCATCACCGGCGGTGTCGCGAGCATGTCAGCAGCTTCGGCATGACCGGCGATTGGAGAGAAAGATCCCCCGAGACCGTTGATGGCCCCTGAACGATCGAGCGGCAGGACGCGAATGAAGACCGAGCAGGACGATCAGGGCAAGCAGGAGATTCCCTCCAATCCTCTCGGGGGAAGAACGCTGGTGGTGGACGGACAGGATGCCAACGCCTATCCGAGACCGAGCGCCGCGCTTGCAGAGGCGGAGGCGAAAGACCAAGTCTTCGTCCGTCCGGGAACCTATGAGGACAAGATCTTCGTGGCGGCCCGACCGATTGCCCTCATCGGCGCCGGTCGAGATCTCGTTCAAATCTTCTCCCGCCGTGGCGCGCCCTTGTATCTGCAGCAGGTGCCGAGCGGAAGAATCAGCGGGATTAGCTTTCGCTATATCGGAAGCGATCAACATTCCGCGATGAATCTTCTCGATTCCACCTGTACGGTGACACAATGTCGTGCCCTGGAAGGCATTCTTTCAGGCGTCGTCATCTACGGGCCTGAAGCCCGGCCGACGTTCGTGGGCAACGAATTCTGTGGCAATCGCGAGTCCGGCTTGTTCGTATTTGCCGGGGCACAGCCTCGATTGGTTGAGAATGTCTGCCGTGGCAATCATCATTTCGGCATTGCGGTTCGGGACGAAGGCAGTTATCCGGAGCTGGTCAGAAATCAGTGTCGAGAAAATATGATGAGCGGCGTCCTGCTTTTTCATCACGCCAGAGCTCTTCTGGTGGACAACTGCTGTACGGACAATCTCCACTGGGGCTTCGTCATGACGCCTGATTGCAGGCCGTCTCCGGATCAGGACGCACTCGCGCGCTCCAACACGCTGACTCCCAATTCACGCGGTGCGATATTGGTCACGGACACGCCGCTCTCCGAGATCGGACGATGAGGCGGCGTGAGGGGATGATCAGCGACCGGCATGAGCGGATTGTGTGCGGTAGCCCGAAGCCTCGTGAAAATGGAAGCCGCTGCCTCCTTGCTGCTTCGCCCGATACATCGCCTCATCCGCGTGCTTGAGCAGTTCGTCTATCCCTTGATCGTCGTGTGGATAGACCGTGATTCCGATACTGACACCGATCGACACGCTCTGTCCCTTCAATTCAAAGGCCGAGGAGATCGATTCGGCAATCCGCTTGGCCACCACGACGATGCTGGCTTCCGATGGCACACCTTCCAGAATGATCGTAAATTCATCTCCTCCCATGCGGGCCACCGTATCGACCTCACGGACGCAGCTTTTCAATCGTTCCGACACTGCCTTCAACAACTCATCCCCGATGTCATGGCCTAATGTGTCGTTTACGGCCTTGAAGCGGTCGAGATCGAGCAGCATGAGCCCGACGGGTTGCTGAAGCCGTTTGCTGCGGGCCATCGCTTGAATCATGCGGTCTCGAAACAGGCTCCGGTTGACGAGACCAGTGAGGTGATCGTACTGGGCGAGATAGGTCAAACGTTCTTCCGTGCGCTTGCGTTCGATCGCATAGCGGACCGCTCTGGCGAGAAGTTCCGGGTGGCCTTGCCCCTTGACCAGATAATCCTGGGCCCCTTGTTGCACTGCTTGCAGCGCCAGCGTCTGGTCACTGACGCCGCTGAGTACGACCAGCGGAATCGCAGGGTTGGTGGTATGCACCTGCCGAACGGTCGGCAATCCAAAAGCGTCGGGAAGGGAAAGATCAAGAAGAATGGCGTCAAAGCGAGTTTGACCGATGAGCGCCAACCCCTCCGCCAGGGTCTTGACGTGGGTGATGCGGAACTCCTCTATACTCCATTCAGCCAACAGATCCTGGGTAAACTGGGCGTCGACATCGTTGTCCTCTATGAGAAGAACGGCGATCATCGCTGGTTAGCTCATGTCGGAACGTCGCGGAGTTGCGCACAATTACCCCGCCTGATTATAGCCAAGCGGGGAACGCTGAGGAACAAAAAGCACGAATGTTGCATTCCCAGGCTGGAACAGCCTGGACATGCGACGAACCTTTGCCGCTCACATGCGACAGCAACTGACCCAGTTGTGCTTCCTGTGCGATGACAGTGGTCCGCTCATGCTGTCTCATGAAATGCTGTCAACGGTTCTGTGGGCGAATCCGAGGTATATCTGAGACAGGTCCCGAGGGAGGACACAGACCAACGGATGCGACTAGCCTTGAGGAGAGAGTGGAGGGACGTTCTGATAGGAACCGGTCGGAGGTTGCTCGGGTCCCACCGCCGCCTCGCAAGCATACCCTGGCTCGAAGGGCCACAGGAGCGATCGCCCGAATGTCGACCCCCGGACGTGGACATAGCGAAAGGTGACTCCAAGCCGATCAGACTCTTGCTGCATCGTGGAAAGACACCCTTCGTACGAAAAGGACCTTCTACCGAGTAGAATCGGCTCGCCTGTCTGACTGTGGAAGACGGTAAACGGCTCCGCACAACCGGCAAGACTCAGAGTCAAGAGACAGAACGTGTAGGAAAGGAAACGTGTCGACCGCATACGGCGATTGTAGCAGATATAGGTGGGAAATTGGACTACTGGGTAACGGCCGATGAGCCGGACTTCCCGAAAACGGGGTTCCGAATCAAACGCCCAAGCCGTACCTGATCATGACCCGGCATCCGAATAAACTCCACGCCGAAGTGCCGCCCCTGGCACCAGCGGACTCTCGCCAGGCCCACCGACAGGGGAGGAGTCTGGTCGGGAAGCAGAACCTTGAGTTCGAGGTATGAGTCTGAACGGACAACCCTTTTGCTGGTGATGGCGCATCCGGGAACGGAGAGGTTCAGCACGGTCCCTTCCCCGACGAACGATTCACCGGCAAACACAACAGGAAGACGGGTATCTACCCTGGTACAGTAGCGGAGCTTCATGATGGAATCACCCACATTTCCCCCAGCCGCTTGCCGTCTTCCCGCTTCATCGTCGGCAACGTAGGGTTACAGGGAACAATAATCAGAGGTCGCGTGGTCTGTCTGCCCTACAAAAGGTGGGAGGAGCGGAACTTGGTGGGCAGATGGAAAGTCCAGGGACTCCCAAAATGAGGGAGACTATCTCGCAGGGCTCGCTGGGCGGTGTCCAGAACGTACGAGTGACTTATCAAGTGGGGTGACCGCACCGCGGAGTACGCGTCGGTCTCAGTGGACAGGTGGAACTTGGGAGGTCAAACAGGCTTTTCCGCTATATACTCCAGATATTTCCACAGTTCTTTTGCCTCGCCCTCTCCGAACACCAACGGTGTATTGTTGGCGGAGCCGGTGAAATAGACCTTCACGCTCATCTCATCCTGCCATGCTTGCACTTCGCAATAGGCGATGCTGTCGAGATTGAGAGCCCGTTTCCCTATTCGCACATAGTGCATCTGGCTTCCTTCCAACTGCTCAAAATACGAACAGACTATAGCATCGACGAATGCAGCGTCCTACGACATCGCACATTTCCGACAGATCTCGTCCTGATACGGAGGTTTTGGGTTGGTGTCCCACTGTCAGGTCCCTCCTAAGCCGGTGTGAATACCTCATTGACATTCGTATAAGTTGCGCCGGGGGATGGGCCACCGCTCAGAACGTACAGCCGACCATAGAGAGAAACCACGCCAAGACCGTGGCGGCTTGTAGGAAGTGGGGCCCTTCTTTCCCATTTATTGGTAGCCGGAAAGTAGGCAGAGTTGAGATTAAACGTCGTTTCACTACTTTCTCCACCGACGGTATAGATGATGCCGTCAATCGTCCCTGCTCCAATCCCACTTCGCGGGATGGGTAAATCGGCCACCCTCTCCCAACGGTCGGCTATCGGATCGTAGGCCTCGACGCTTGTGACGTTTCGATTGAAGTCACCGCCCAATCGTCCCCCGATGGCATAGACTTTTTGATGAGAAGCGGCTACCGCCAAATGGTCACGAGGAGTCGGAAGTGCTGCCCTCGGCATCCATGTATCGGTCACCGGATCATACATCTCCACTGCCGCGGAATTACCGTTCGCGCCTATCCCGCCGATGGCGTACAGCTTCCCGTTATACTCAGCCAGGCCTAATGCCCCACGAGGAGTGGGCATCGGTGCTCGTTCGGACCATGAATTGGTTGCAGGGTCGTATGCGAACACCCTTGCGCTGCGACCAGGAGGCCATTGTATGAGGCCGCCAACGACGTACAGTCGATTGGCGACACTCGCGGCGCTTGCATGGTGAACCGGTATGGGAAGCGGCGCTCTCAATCTCCAACGGTCAAGCGTGGTGTCGTACTCCTCAACGGCGTCAGTGCTGAGAATACCGGGTCGGTTGAAGAAACGGCTCAGAATGGTCTCAACCCAATCCAGATCGCGAAATCCACCGACGAGGTAAATTTTTTCTCCGACGGCAGCGGCAGCCACTTCTGTTCGCTTGATTAGAGCCGGCGCAAGAGTTTCCCAGCGTCCAGAAACCTGGTTTGATTCTTGGGCCATCGCCCAATGCACGAATGTGAACAGGATTACAGTGATGACCAGCCAATGCCCGGATGCTCGGGAGACTAGGCCGAAACCGAAGATCAGCATGGCGTAGGCGGGATCCCCTTTGGGCGCTGACGTGTAACTCTGGCGGATGCGCGTCACAGAATCAATCCCATTATGGTGAGAAGTGAGGTGAGCCGGATCTAACAGAGACCATTGGAATGGGGCAGAAGTCTCGAGGAGATATCTGATGGTTGGTTGCGGGGGAAGGATTTGAACCTTCGACCTTTGGGTTATGAGGCCTTAAAGACTAATTTTGCATTGCCCTGATATTCCGTCTGGTTTCTCGCTTTAATAAGTATTGTCAACGATTTAGCGCATTCTATTCATTGCAGTTAATTCGAGCGATTTTGATGCTGTTTAGTTTTTTTTAGCACAATTTTAGCACAGTGTTTGAGACTCAAGTCTGGATTGATACACCACTTAGGACAACCGACAAAACCCTGAACAAATTGGGGTTCACCCTTTGCCTCATGCTTTATCCTCCCGCATGAGGTGGTCAAAACCCTGTCTTTTTGTCGAGGATTGAGAAGTCGAATTTCCTAGGGCATTGACGTATTCTTCCGCCTGTTCCAATAAATGATTTAGTCCTTTGCGGTGGAATTGCCGGTCTCCGTGCGAAGTTCGCCGAGATGGTGTTGGACAGACAAAGGTAGCGCCGGGCTTTCTTTTGGAAGACGTAGCCTTACTTCAAGCCCTTCGCAAAGGCGATGAAACTGCTTTTGCTCAGTTGATGGATCGCTACCACGCCTCCCTCCTGCGTCTTGCGATCACCTTTGTGTCTAGTCATGCAGTGGCAGAGGAAGTGGTGCAGGAGACGTGGATCGGTGTATTAGAAGGCATCGGTCGATTTGAGGAACGCTCATCACTCAAGACCTGGATTTTCCGTATCCTGACCAACCAGGCAAAGACCAGGGGCATGCGTGAACGCCGACATGCGCCGTCGTCACCTCTAGAATATTCGACGGACGAGTCCGAAACCCCGGCCGCGGACCCCTCTCGCTTTCATACTACAGGATATTGGATCGATCATTGGAAGTCTCTCCCCCGCTACTGGGATGATGAAACTCCCGAGAGACTCTTTTTATCCAAAGAAGGGCTTGCACAGATCGAGAAGGCCATTAGTGCCCTGCCCCAGACACAACGGCAGGTCATCACGCTCCGAGACATGGAGGGGTTAACCGCAGTGGAAGTCTGTAACATTCTGTCGATCGGTGAGACTCATCAACGAGTGCTGCTTCATCGTGCGCGGTCCCATGTCCGACGTGCCCTCGAGAAGTACCTCGATCAAGGTGACGCGCAGTCATGACCCACGACGACTTCAAGAACCGCATGATTGACTATCTCGCGGGTCAGCTCACCTGTAAGGCGGTCACCGAAGCCATCACTGACTACCTCGAAGGGAACTTGGGCTTGATGGACCGTCTACGGTTCCAGATGCACCTGGGTATGTGCCGGGGGTGCCGACGATATCTTCGTCAGATGCGACTGACGCTTCGCGCCGTTGGCACTGTGCCGAAAGACCCTATCCCGCCCGCTGTCCGCGATGAACTCCTGGAGCGATTCCGGACCTGGAAAGCCCGGTCTCAAACTTAGTCTGTAACGAAATCGAATATGGGGAGACTATAGCCCAAAGAACCTTGATCCCTGTTCGACAAAAGGAGGCACTCATGAGGAGTAGAGGTTGGCTCGCTGTTGTCATGGTCGGGCTGTTGGCTTGGTCGGATGCGGATGCAGTTCAGGCTGCGGCAGATCGAGAGAAGCTGCTCAAAGATCCCGGCGTCTCTGGGACGTTCGCTGTATTCAAGATAGACGGAGATTGGTGGAAGCTAGATAAGGCGGCGAGAGGGGCGGCCGCGGCAGAAGTGAAGGCCATTTTCCAGAAACATGCCGACACCGTCACGGCCGATACCTATCTGCTTCGCGGGCTTTCTGAGAAAGCGGACTTCTTCGTCCGGCTTCATTCTATGGAAATGCTCAACAACCAGACCTTCCTCGTGGACTTGATGGGGTCAACGTTCGGAAAGTATCTACAAAACACCAATACGTTTAACGGCCTTACCAAAACGGCCAATTATGTGCCGGCCTTTCCGGATGACCTGAAAGAAGCGATGAAGACCGCACCTGATCCCGGTCCTAAGTTTTATGTCGTCGTGGTACCGATCCGAAAGGACGCGGAATGGTGGATCACGGCGCAGGATGGACGGGGCACTATGATGAAAGAGCACGCAGATGCGACTGTGACCTACCTCAAGACAGTCAAACGTAAGCTCTATCACTCGAGCGGCTTAGACGACCTCGACTTCATCACGTATTTCGAAACCGCCAAACTGGACGATTTCAACAACTTGGTGATTGGACTTCAGCGGGTCAAAGAGAATCGTCACAACAAGCAGTTCGGGGACCCGACGCTGCTGGGCACCATCCATTCGCTGGATGAAATCCTGGAGATTTTTTCACGGTAAGCATAGCTCTAAGCCTTGGGCAGCTGGGACAATAACCGTAAATTCGTTTGGCAGCAGGGTGGTCAACTGGGTAAACCCTTGTGCTCAACGACTCTACGGGAAGGGCTTGATCAGTCACGTGCGCGTAGCTCGCGTACACCGCGGCCGATCTTGCGACGGATGAGTGTGCGTAGCGTCACTCCATCTGCGTAGCCAACCTGAGCGGCAATCTGATCAACACTGGCCGTACTCGTTTGTAGCAGATGCACTGCATGCTCGACGCGAAGATCCTGAACGTACGCGAGCGGGGACTTGCCCAGCACGGATTGCAGGCGACGCGCTAGGGTACGTTCGCTTGTCACGACTGCGCGAGCCGCTTCGCTGAGCGAAAAACCGACAGCCAGCTGGCGCCGTGCCCACCGCTCGAACCGTTCGACTAGCGGGTCTGAGTGCGCAAAATGGTCAGGAATTGCGAATGCCGCCTGCGATGGCCGTGGCTCAACCACCAGGTAGCGGGCCGTAAGGGCCGCCAGCGCCGGGCTTTTCCGACGCACCAACCACAACGCCAGATCGAGGTGGGCCAGCGCGGCGCCGGCGGTGACGAAGCGGGATGAACTCACGAGCATCCGCGAGTCGTCTAGCAAGACATGCGGGTACCGTTCACGAAAGAACGGGGCGAGCCACCAGGATGTTGTCCCATGCTGGCCATTGAGCAGCAAGGTGCCAGCAAGGACAAACGTGCCCGTGCATGCCGCGCCCACCAGTGTGCCGCTGCCAGACCAGCGACGAAGGAGCGCTTGTGCGTCCTTCACGTCTCGCCGTTCAAGCGCAAGTCGCAGGGGTTCAGGCATCTTTGCCCCGAGCGCTGGCACGAGGGCGACATCTGGACGCGTAAGTCTTGTAGCCGACCGTATAGGCACCACCAACCCTTGACTGGTGTGTACGCGGGAACGGACACCCACGATCGTCACATCAAAACGTGTCGACGGTGTCCCAGCGGATTCTGCGAGGTCGTTCGCCGTGCCGAAGGTATCGAGAAGAGTGGATAAGCCGGTGTCGAAGACCTCATTCAGCGCGAAAACATAAATTCGCATGGCGAGAACTGTAGCATAATTGTCATTCTTGCCACTAGTGCCAATTGGTATCCATCGCTAGAATACGCCTCACTCTGTTCAACCTCTGAAAGGAGAAAGCACCATGGTACGAGTTGCTCTGTTCGTGCGATTGAAAGCCAAGCCAGGGAAGGAAGCGGATGTCGCACGATTTCTCGAAAGCGGCCTCACTCTGGCGAATCAGGAAGCCACGACGCCGATCTGGTTCGCACTGCAGTTGGGGCCGGCGACGTTTGGCATCTTCGATGCCTTTGCTGATGAAGCAGGCCGCAAGGCACA
The DNA here is from genome assembly GCA_047150005.1 of Nitrospira sp. GTDB lineage: Bacteria > Nitrospirota > Nitrospiria > Nitrospirales > Nitrospiraceae > Nitrospira_C. The sequence continues at coordinate 1,932,317 of AP038806.1, forward strand.
TTTGGCTGGCCCGATCGCGGCAGCATTGATGGCCAAGGCATCCGAGTTGCTTGCTGAACCACCACAGATCGAGCAAGTCGACGTGCTCGGCGCGAAGATCTCGCACTGAGGTCTGGTAAGGAGAGGAGTTCAGTTTGGTCGGTGTGAGGAGATTGTTTGCCGATTTGCCATGAGCGGCAGCCAGCAGTTTCCGGAGGCTGCCGCTCGACTTATGGCAAGATATTGGTGGACAAGACCGGCTGTCTGGAAGCCCGTCAAAAGCGTTGCGAAGAACGAGGCGTCATTCTATGGATATGGTTGAGCTGAATTTGTGCTGAAAGCTATCGCAATTGGAGGAAACCATTGGAAGCGATAGAATACTTGGAATCTTCTCAAGACTGCGAATTCATATGAAAAACGGGGAAACCATTTGAAACACCGAGCCTTTTTTTAAAAACGCCTTGGTCACATTCCTAAACCGCGGGTCGTACGTTCCATTCGTATTGAGGGCACCATTCTTCTTCATCAATTTGCTGGGCTGGCTTCAGCCACGGCACCTGCTCCCTCAGAAAATATTTTCGATCATCCCTGCAGTTCCTCGGATCTCGTCCGAGTCCGTCCGCTCCGGATCGTCTATAAGCCATACCAGGAGCGGCTTATCATGATTTGATCGCACCACCGGTGCGTCCGGTGACCGAATACCTCCTGCATACTCGTGTCCCTTCCGGACCACTCCTGACCTCTTCTCCCTAATGTTCTTTCCTCTCCCAGTTCGCTACCTTCAGCACTACCGGCAGGCAGGGCGGGTGGTCCAGGGAAGGAGGGCGAACATGAAGAAGACAACAGACGACGGTCGTGTCTCAATTCGAGAATTGGCCGCGCTGCTGCAGGTCAGTACCGACACCATCCGGCGGGCATACCGAAAAGGTGAGATTCCGGCAACTCGTGTGCGAACCGCGCTCCGGTTCGACCTCGACGAAGTGCTTCGCTCTCTGCGACGCAATGCCGAAGTCCGCCATGGCAGGAACCCCGGCGCGCCGGGCGGCGAGAGCCGGCCGCGCGCAGGGGACACCAGCCCCCGGACTGGTAACACGGGGGCACTACCCACAGGACTCGTTACAGGAGGTCTACCGATTCGATGAGCTCCCCCTTTACCCTGACCATTGATTGGCTCGCCTTCACTCTGCCGTCGGGCTCTGTCACAGCCACGATGGAGCGGCTCGGAGGCGACTGGACCAAAAGCCAAACCGGCTTTCGCGGCTATCCCGCCTCCTGGATCACCACGAGTGCCAGCCGAGGGGTGGGCAAACTGGGCACGGGTGCGACGCGTGCGCCCCTCGAAATTCATGTCGATCTCTCCGCCGGCATTGTCGCCCCGTGGTCATCTGGAAAGGTCCGCACGGTCCTTCAATGGATCTTGACGCAACAGGGCCATCTAACGCGCCTCGATTGTGCGTTCGACGATCGGAACAGCTGTGTGCCTCTCGCGACGATCAGGGAAGCCATGGAAGCCGGTCAGTGTGTGACGCGGGCGGACCACCTACAGCGCATCTCGTCCAGGTCCCTCCATCACGACACGCCCAGCGGAGAGACGCTCTATCTCGGCAGTCCTCAGAGTCACACCCTGCTGCGCATCTATGACAAGCGCCTGGAGAGTCAGGCGAAGCAGCGAGAGGAGTGGCAGGAGTACGGCATCCGGTGGGAGTTGGAGTTGAAGAAAGATCGCGCCCAAGTCTGTGGACAGGTCCTGTCCTACCTGGAGGAACCCGACTGGCTCGAATTCATGGTGGGGGTGCTCCGAGGCTATGTCGATTTCCGAGCCACGAGCCGCGACGAGGACGACGAGTTTCGGTATCGGGCTCCCTTACTGGACTGGTGGCTGCTCCTCACCGATGGATTCAAGAAAGGCCGTCTCGTGGTGGAGAAAGAGGCCCGGACCCTTCCCAAGGTGAAGCGCTGGGTGAGTCAGTCCGTCGCGCCGATGTTGGCCGTCATCTATGAGGCAGATCCCAGTGGGCAGGCGTGGTTAGCGCGGCAAATCCGTGCGGGCAAGCGCCGATGGAAAGACAAACATCGGGGACTCCTGCAGAACGAGAACCAATCGACTTCTAAGAAAGACGCCGGTGGTGACACGGGCGGACCAGACAGGGGGGTGCGGGGGTGTCGTCAGACGCCCCCGACTTCTTGAGAAGGTAAGATCATGCTCCTCACCGTGAAAGAGCTCTCGACCTGGCTCAATATCAAGCAGTCGACGCTGTACCTCTGGGCGGCGCAAGGAAAGATTCCTTGTCGGAAGATTCATGGATTGATCCGGTTTGACCCGGAAGCCATCACCGCCTGGCTGCAGTCATTTGAGCCAAGCCAGACCGCGGCGGTGTTACCAGTACACCGCCAAACACCCCGCGACCTGGATCAACTGATTGAAGCAGCAAAACGCCAGGTCTATACTCCCGCCTGCGAGAAACCAGACGAGATCAGGGCCAAGCAAGGAGGTTAATGATGGCTCTGTTTCGGCGAGGCCGCGTCTGGTGGATGGGTTTTCCCTATGAAGGGAAACAGATCAGGAGATCCACGGAGGTCACGGATAAGAAGCTGGCGGAGAAGATTTATCACAAGGTGATGGTCCAAATTGCTGAAGGCAAGTGGTATCCGCCTGAAGCAGGGGCAGACAAGACCGTGAAAGAACTCTTGGAGCGATATCTCAGAGATCATTCGGCTTGCAATAGAGCCCCCACGACACACAGATGTGACAAGTCTCGTGTTCAGGCACTGATCCGGGTCTTCGGGGATTTGACGTTGAAGGAAGTGCGACCGTCTCTTTTAGCAGCGCATAAAGCGAAGCGACGGGCTGACGGTGCGGCGGCTAAGACGATCAACAATGAACTGACGCTCTTAGGCCATGCCTTTCAGCTTGCGGTGAAGGAATGGGAATGGGTGGCGGACAATCCGGTGCAACGGGTCTCGAAAGAGAAAGTGCGGAATCTGATTGAGCGATGGCTGACCGCAGAAGAAGAACAGCGTCTCTTAGCGGCCTCTCCTGTATGGCTACAAGAGATCATTCTCTTCGCGGTCAATACCGGACTCCGGCAGAGTGAAATTCTGAACCTCCAATGGTGCAATGTGGATCTGTTCAGGAGAACTATTACGCTGCTGGAACAAAAGAACGGAGGCAGAGATACGCTTCCAGTGAATGCAAAGACGCTGGAGGTACTCAAAGCCAGGGCGAAAGTCCGATCGCTCAAGACCGATTATGTCTTCTTCAACGGGGCCGGGAACCGAATGGATGCGCGGGATCTCCTGCGCGTCTTTTATCCAGCCATGAGAAAGGCAGATGTGAAACGATTCCGGTTTCATGATCTGCGCCATACCTTTGCCACTCGACTCGTGCAAGCCGGCGCCGACATCTACACCGTGCAAAAGCTTGGACGGTGGAAAACCATTTCTATGGTGATGCGATATGCGCACCATCATCCGGAAAGTTTACGCGCTGGTATTGAGATTCTTGATCGTGTTCCGGCGGGAATTAGCACAGTTTTAGCACAATCGGCTAATTTCACTGTGTCGGAAGCCGGGAGGGAATCGGTTGTAAGCTGTTGAAGGAAAAGAGAGAAGGTTGGTTGCGGGGAGAGGATTTGAACCTCTGACCTTTGGGTTATGAGCCCAACGAGCTACCAGGCTGCTCCACCCCGCGCGCGGAATCTAACAAAGCGTCGAACGGCAAGTCAAGCAAAGGTCGAGTGCCGGTTGCATTCTCAGGAAGCAGGTGCTAAAGCGGGAGCATGCGCGTCATTTTCATGGGCACACCGGATTTCGCCGTTCCGTCTCTGGAAGCGATCCTGAATTCCGACGACGAAGTCGTCGGAGTGGTCACGCAACCCGATCGACCAAAGGGCCGTGGGCAGACGCTGGTGTTCTCGCCCGTGAAGGATCTTGCCTTGCGGCGGCAGATTCCCATTTTGCAGCCGACCAAGATGAGGGATCCGGATTTTTTGGCGGCCTTGCGTGGATGGAATTCCGACATCATCGCCGTGGCGGCGTTCGGCCGCATCCTTCCTCCGTCGATTCTTTCCCTTCCCCGGAACGGATGCGTGAACGTACACGGCTCGCTGCTGCCGCGTTATCGCGGGGCGGCTCCCATTCAATGGGCAGTCATCAACGGTGAAACTGAAACCGGTATTACGACGATGCTGATGGACGAGGGCATGGACACCGGAGCGATCCTACTGCAGGAACGTCTAGCCATTGAGCCGCAGGACACGGCCGGGAGCCTGTCGGTCCGCATGGCCGCACTGGGCGGAGGGATGCTCATCGAGACATTGAAGCGCTTGAAAGCCGGGACGCTCACGTCGAGGCGACAGGATGATAACCAGGCGACACTCGCTCCGATGCTGAAGAAAGAGGATGGGCTCGTCGATTGGAGCCTCTCCGCCCCCGCGCTTGCCAACAGGATTCGCGGGTTAACCCCCTGGCCCGGCGCCTACACGTTTGTGCACGATGATCGCTGGGTCCTGTGGAACGCGGCGGCATCCAGCGAACCGACGTCTGCAGCACCGGGCACGATCGTCAACGTGTCCAAGCAAGCGCTTCGCATTGCAACCGGCGAAGGGCTGCTGGCGGTCACCGAGCTTCAGGTCGCCAACAGCCGCCGGATGACGGTGTCGCAGTACCTCGCGGGCCATGCTATCCAACCAGGCCTGCGTCTGGGGCCTCCGTCACCGGTTAGCCCCGGTCCCTAGACATGCCCACCGATCCCAGCCCTGCTCCCCTCGTGCACAGGCCCTCCGCAAGATCGATCGCCTTAGCCGTATTGGTGGAATCGACACAGTCGGACGACCCCATCGATGGCCTGCTGGAGCGGGCCTGCGCGCCGATAGGCCATGATGCGAGAGAACGGGCCTTAACGGTGGAGCTCGTCTACGGCGTGCTCCGACATCAGGCAACGATCGACTGGAGGTTGGAGCCGGTTCTCGACAAGCCGATGCAGAAGCTGCCGCGGCTGATTCAGATGCTTCTCCGGATCGCTGCCCATCAGCTGATCTATCTCGATCGCATCCCTCACTCGGCGGCGGTCTACGAGTCGGTCCGGCTGGTCAAAGTCAATGTTCCGTTCCTGGGAAGGGATTGGAGCGGCTTCGTCAACGCCGTTCTGCGCGCCCTGCTTCGAAATCCTGTTGCGCCCTGGCCTTCCCTGGCGGACGATCCCATCCACTCGCTTTCCGTGCGTTATTCCGTTCCAGAATGGCTGAGCCGTCGATGGATCCATCGGCTCGGACCTGATGCGGCCGAGGCCGCCTCCGCCCACTCCGTCACTATTCCGCCCGTGACGATCAGGGTCAATCGGCTCAAGTCGACACGCGACGAGTTTCTGGAGCGGCTTCGACAAAGCGGGGTATCGGCTTCCCCGACAAGCGTGAGCCCGGTGGGTATCACGATCGAGCCGCACGGGCCCATCACGTTTCTCCCGGGATTTTCAGAGGGCTGCTTCTATGTCGAAGACGAAGCGGCTCCGCTCATCCCTCCCCTTCTCGGCGCGAGTTCCGGTGAGTCGATCCTTGATGCCTGCGCGGCACCGGGAGGAAAGACGACTCATTTGGCCGAATTGATCGGAGACCGAGGGACCATCCTGGCCCTCGATAAGAAAGGAACGAGGCTTGACCTTGTCGCGGCCAATTGTGCGAGGCTCGGATTGCGGAGTGTGATGCCGATTACCGGCGATGCTCGATACAGAGATAAATGGCAACGTGCGGCCACACCTCCGTTTGATCGTGCCGAAGTCCAGCGTGGACCGTTCGATCGCATGCTTGTCGATGCTCCCTGCAGCGGGTTGGGAGTGTTGCGCCGACACCCCGAGGCGAAGTGGCGGAAGCACAGTGCTGCACTTGTCCGCCATCAAACGCTGCAGCTGGAGATTCTGAATGCGCTCAGCGCAAGCTTGCGGCCCGGCGGTGTGCTGGTCTATAGTACCTGCTCGGCCGAACCGGAAGAGACCGAAGCCGTTGTCGCGAGATTCCTCAATGCTCATGCGGACTTCCGTCGCGAGTCCCTCGCTCCGTGGCTTTCGGGCAGGGCCCAGGATTTCCTGACCAGCCAGGGAGACCTGACCACGGAGAATAACCGGCACGCGATGGATGTCTTCTATGCCTCGCGCCTCAGGAAACGAGATTCATGACCAGACCTGCCCGCATCGCTCCTTCGATCCTGTCGGCTGACTTTGCCCGCTTGGCGGATGAAGTCGCCGCCGTCGAGCGCGGGGGTGCGGATTTTCTGCATGTGGACGTCATGGACGGCCACTTCGTTCCCAATTTGACCATCGGCCCCCCGATCGTCGAATCCCTGAAAAAAGTGACCAAGCTGCCGCTGGATGTGCATCTGATGATTACGAACCCGGATGCGTTCATCCCGGAGTTTGCCGCCGCGGGGGCCGACTACTTGACCGTGCACGTGGAAGCCTGTCCTCATCTCCACCGGACTGTCCAGTTGATCAAAGAGCACCGAGTCAAGGCCGGAGTGACCTTGAACCCCGCGACGTCGCTGCACACGCTGGATGAAATTCTTCCGGATGTGGATCTCGTCCTTATCATGTCGGTCAATCCGGGTTTCGGCGGTCAGAAATTCATCGACTCCTGTCTCCAGAAGGTCGCGAACGCCAGGCACATGCTGGATCAGGTCCGAAGCCAGGCCCTCCTGGAAGTCGACGGCGGCATCAAAGTGGACAATGCCGGCCGCATTCTGGCTGCCGGCGCGGAGGTGCTGGTGGCAGGCTCAGCAGTCTTCTCCAGCCCGGACTACGGCGCCACCATCGCGGCATTGCGAGCCGCCGGGCAGCCAGCCTCGGCGCATCGATAGGCCCTCGGGTGGACATCGCTGCTCTCATCGATAGTCTGCATCCCCTGGAAATCAGGGTCCTTGCCGCCTTTTCGGAGCACCGCGACCGGGCGATGGAAACAGAGCAGCTGGCCGCGGCCGCCGGACTGGAAGCCTCCCAAATCAGCATGGCGGTTGAGTGGCTGTTGGCCAAGTCGCTCCTCGCCGTCGAGGACGAAACCGTGACGCCCATCGTGTCGCTGACCAAGACCGGTGAGCAGTATTTCGAGAAGCAGTCGCCGATCGAGTTGGTCTTGTCCGTCGCGCGCGAGGCGGCCGGGACCGGCAAACGCCTGACGATCCAAGACCTGCAGACGCGAGAAGGTCTGGAGCCGTCGGACGTGAGCGGGGCCATCGGGGCCTTGAAAAAGGAAGGCGCCCTCTTGATCGTTCAAGGCGGGTGCCTTGAGTCGACGGGACGACCGAGCCAGACCGCCGAAGCCCTGCGAGGGCTGCTCCAGCAGCTCCACAGCGGTCCGCGAGCCATAACGACCTTCTCCGACTTCCAGCAGCGGGTGATTGATGTGCATGCCGTCAAGCGAGGGAAGGTCAAGGAGCCGTTTCGGGTGGATGATCGCGTGACCCGGTGGCTGAAGCCGACCACCGAGGGCTTTGATGCGCTGAAGCACCTGTCCCGCCAGAACACGGCCGAGGAAGTCTCGCAATTGACGCCTGAACTCCTGAAAGAAGGCGGCTGGAGGACGAAACGGTTCCGCAAGTACACCATCAGCTTGAGGGCACCCAGGATCGCTCCGGGACGGCGCCACCCCTATCGAGAATTTCTCGATACGGTCAAGACCAAGCTCGTCAGCATGGGCTTTCAGGAAATGCGGGGGGCGCTGGTGGAAACCGAGTTCTGGGACATGGACGCGCTGTTCATGCCGCAGTTTCACCCGGCCCGCGATATACACGACGTCTATTTCGTGAAACATCCCACGCATGCGAAAGGTCTCGCGGAGCCTTTCCTCACACGAGTGAAAGAGGTCCATGAGCGGGGCGGGGATACCGGATCGACCGGCTGGGGCTACACATTCGATCTCAAGCGGGCCAGTCGGTTGGTCTTGCGGAGCCAAGGTACGGCGGTCTCCGCTCACCGGTTGGCGTCTCATCCGCTGGTTCCGGGGAAGTATTTTTCGATCGCGCGCTGCTTTCGTTATGACCAGGTCGATGCAACCCATGCGACGGACTTTTTCCAAGTCGAAGGGATCGTGCTGGGCGACGACATCAATTTTCGTACATTGCTCGGCCTCCTGAACCTCTTCGCGCGGGAAGTTGCACAGGCAAAGGAAGTCAAGTTCCTCCCGGCCTATTTTCCCTTTACGGAGCCTTCGGTGGAGCTGCACGTACGCCATCCGCGACTCGGCTGGATCGAACTCGGCGGTGCCGGGCTGTTCCGTCCGGAGGTGGTCATGCCGCTCGGCGTCCACGTGCCGGTGATCGCATGGGGGTTAGGGCTCGACCGCATGGCGATGGTGGCCCTGGGCATTCATGACATCCGTGAGTTGTTCACCGACAACCTCGATCTGATTCGCTCCACACGCGGCGCAGTCTAACCCCATGCCGACGATTACGATCTTCAGGCAGGATCTCGAACAGCTGCTGGCCGGGCCGGCCAAGCCTCCGTCACCGGTGACGCCCGAGCAGCTGGACGCGTGGCTGATGTTGGTCAAGGGAGAACTCAAGGGGCAGAGCCTCGACACCGGCGAACTGCGGATCGAACTGCAAGACAGCAATCGACCCGATCTGTGGTGTTGTGAGGGCATCGCGCGCCAAATCCGCATCAAGCAAGCCGGAACCAATGCTCCCTATGCCTTTCTGTCCCTTCGGAAGCCGCCGGCGAAACAAGTCGTGGTCGGAGCGGGGTTGGAAGTGCTGAGACCCTATGTGGCCGCCTGCACGGCGACCGGGTATCGGGTCGCGAAGGAGGGATTGGCGCAGCTGATCCAGACGCAGGAAAAATTGGCGGAGATCTTCGGACGCAAGCGCCGCACGGTCTCCATCGGCCTGTACCGTCTTTCCGCAATCGAGTTTCCGGTGTCCTACGAAGCCGTGGCGCCTGATAGCGCCAGATTTATTCCATTGGGGATGACGACGGTCATGACGCTCAGCGAGATGCTGCTGATTCATCCCAAGGGGCTGGAGTTCGGCGCCATCGTAGCGGGAAATGAGCGGGTTCCGTTGCTTCGGGACGCCAAGGGACAGATTCTGTCCTTCCCTCCGATCATCAACAGCAGGGAAATCGGCGAGGTCCGTGTGGGCGACGACGCCCTGTTCGTCGAAGTGACGGGGACCGACCTTCCGATGGTCATCCTGACCCTCAATATTCTTGCAGCGAATCTCGCCGACCGGGGCGCCGCGATCGAGCCCGTGGAAGTGGTCTATCCGTTCAAGACGGAATTGGGGCAGCGCGTGGTGACGCCGCAGGACTTAGGGCGAGAGCGGACCCTCTCCCTCGCCACCATCGAACGGGCACTTGGGCAAGCGATGGACGCACAGGACGTGAGTCACGCGTTGAAGAGTTACGGCTACGAGGTGAAGGTGGAACAGGAGGGCCTCACCGTGCGGCTTCCGCTCTACCGCCATGACCTCATGCACCCCATGGATGTGGTGGAGGATGTGGCGATCAGCCGAGGATTCTCCGAGTTTCCTCCCGTCATGCCGTCCCAATTCACGGTCGGCGGCCTGTCGCGCCTGGAGACGCTGTCCGATTGCGCGAGAGGCTTGATGGTCGGCATGGGCTTCCAAGAAATCATCTCAAACATTCTCGGCTCTCCCCAGTTGCTATGCGATGCCATGCGATTGAACGGAACGGAATGGGGACGACTGGTGCAGGTCGACAATGTCATGTCGCAAAACTTCTCGGCGTTGCGCCAGTGGATGTTGCCGTCGTTGCTGCGGGTAGAAGCCGCGTCCAGCCGGGCCTTTTTCCCTCACCGACTCTTCGAAGCGGGCGAGGTCGCGCGGCCTGATCCGGCTCACGAGTTGGGAGCCGACACGGTGATGGTGCTCGGCGCCCTGATCGCGCATGCGGATGCGAATTTTTCCGAGATCCACTCCTGTCTGGACGCGCTGCTGTATTATCTTGACCGGGCCTACAAGCTGGAATCGGTCCAGCATCCCTCGTTTCTCGATGGGCGGGCCGGTCGTATCGTGGGCGAGGACGGCGTGGCGCTGGGGCTGATCGGAGAGTTGCATCCGGAGGTGCTCGAACGCTGGCAAATCACCGTTCCTGCCGTCTCCTTCGAGATCGACCTCTCGGCTTTGGGCGAGTAAACATGGCGGGATGAGCCTCCACGCGCTGATTCTGCGCGCAGAGGCGTCAAGATCCGGGAAGCGCGGTTATGCGCCGGCGGGCGCCAGCTGCTTCTTGGCCAACCCGATCAACTGATCGAATCCCGTCGTATCCTTGATGGCCATGTCCGAGAGGACCTTGCGATCAAGCAACACATTGGCCTTTCTCAAGGCGCTGATAAAGCGGCCATAGGACAAACCCTGCGCTCTGGTCGCGGCGCTGATCCGCGCGATCCAGAGTTGCCGGAAGTCCCGTTTCCGATTCTTCCTGCCCGTATACGCATATTGCTGGCCCTTATCGACGGATTCGGTCGCCGACCTGAACAGCCGGCTCTTGGCTCCGTATTGGCCTTTGGCAAGCTTCAGCCGTTTCTTCCTTCTCGCCCGTGTTTTCGGCCCACCTTTTACGCGAGGCATGGGAGCGTACTCCTTTTCGGTTGATTCGCAGTGATCGCTACTGATACGGGAGCAGGCGCGCGAGTGCGGACGCCTTCGTCGGATCGACGACGACCGAGCCGCTCAAGCGGCGCTTCCGCTCGCGATTCTTGCTGGTCAGAATGTGCCGCTTTCCGGCCTTCTTTCGCACGAATTTCCCGGTGCCGGTCTTGTGAAACCGCTTGCTGGCTCCGCTATGGGATTTCACCTTCATATTCCGTTGTCCTTTGGTTAAACGTTGTTGCTCACCGTCAACCCTTGGGTGCCACGATCATGATGAGGCTCCGGCCTTCCATCCTCGGGGCATACTCGATTGTGCCGGTTTCGGCCAATTGTTCGATCACCGAGCTCATGAGCGAGCGTCCCATCTCTTGGTTGGCCATCTCGCGTCCCCGGTAGGTCAGGGTGACCTTGGTCTTGTTCCCCTCTTCCAGAAACGACTTAATTTGTCGAACCTTGATCTCCAGGTCATGCTTGTCCGTTCTGGGACGCAGCTTGATTTCCTTCACCTGGGTCGATTTCTGGTGACGTCGGTTCTGGTGGTCCTTCTTGCTCAACTCATACTTGTACTTCCCGTAGTCCATGATGCGACAGACGGGAGGAGCCGAAGTCGGGGCGACTTCCACCAGATCGTAGCCGCCTTCCTGCGCCTGCCGAAATGCTTCCGGGGTGGGGAGAATCCCGAGCTGCTCGCCTTCCGGGCCGATCACTCTGACTTCACGCACTCTGATTTCGCGGTTCACGCGCAGTTTGGGAACGATAGGCCACCTCTCATGATGTGGGTGAAAGTTGTTGTCCGACCCGGTCAGCCTCTCGGCGGAGAAGGTCCAGCGCCCCGGCGATCGTCATGCTCCCAAGATTGGCGCCGCTGCGTCCGCGCACGGAAACCATGCCGCTCTGCACTTCGCGGTCGCCGACCACGAACATGAAGGGGACCTTGGCTCGTTCCGCTTCTCTGATCTTGAGGCCGATCTTCTCATTGCGGAGATCGGCGTCTGCGCGGAAACCGGCCGCCTTCAAGTCAGCGGCGACCTTGGCGGCATACTCGCGTTGATTGTCGGTGATGGCCATCACCACGGCTTGAACCGGTGCCAGCCAGGTTGGAAATGCGCCGCCGTAATGTTCGATCAAGATTCCGAAGAACCGTTCGATCGAGCCGAGAAGCGCGCGGTGAATCATGATGGGCTGATGGGCCTTGCCGTCCTCTCCGATGTAACTCAATTCAAACCGTTCCGGATTGTTGAAATCCACCTGCACGGTTGAACATTGCCACGATCGCCCCAGGGCATCCTTGATCTTGATGTCGATCTTCGGACCGTAAAAGGCGCCGCCCCCCGCATCCAGTTGATAGACGATGTTCCGGCTCTTCAAGGCCGCCTCAAGCGCGCTTATGGCCAGGCTCCAATGCTCGTCGCCGCCGACCGATTCCTTCGGCCTGGTGGACAAAAAGACTTCAAACTCAGTGAATCCGAAGGTCCGCAGCATGAAGAAGGTGAAGTCGAGTACACGAGTGACCTCGGCCTCGATTTGGTCCGGGCGACAAAAGAGGTGGGCATCGTCCTGGGTGAACCCCCTCACTCGCAACAGACCGTGGAGCACTCCCGTCCGTTCGTAGCGGTAGACGGTCCCGAGTTCTCCATATCGGACGGGCAGATCGCGGTAGCTCCGAAGCCGGGATTTGTAGATCATGATGTGGTACGGACAGTTCATCGGCTTCAGCTGGTACTCGCTTCCCTCCAGCTTCATGGACGTGAACATGTTCTCGCGGTAGTAGTCCACATGTCCGCTGGTTTTCCAGAGATCGAGCCGGGCGACGTGCGGGGAGTACACCAGTTCGTAGCCGTCCTTAATGTGCTGTTCGCGCCAAAAGTTCTCGATCAACAACCGGATAGCCGCCCCTTTCGGGTGCCACAGCACAAGGCCCGGGCCGATCTCGTCCTGAACCGAGATCAGATCCAGTTCTTTCCCGACCTTTCGGTGGTCGCGACGCTTGATTTCCTCCAGGCGCGCAAGGTAAGCATCCAAATCACCCTGTGTCGGAAAGGACGTACCGTAAATCCGTTGCAACATCGGATTACGCTCGTCGCCACGCCAGTAGGCTCCCGCCGTGGTCAACAGCTTGAGCGCGCCGACATGTCCGGTGCTGGGAAGATGAGGGCCACGGCAGAGATCGACGAAATCTCCCTGCGTATAGGCCGTGATCGACTCACCGTCCGGGAATCCTTGGATGAGTTCCACCTTGTACTGCTCTCCACGCGAGCGGAAGAATTCGATCGCCTCGGGTTTGGTGAACTCCCGTCTGCCGATGGTCAGATTGCGTCGAATGATTTCCCCGACCCGCTCTTCGATCTTGGTCAGGTCTTCGGGTGTGAAGGGACGGTCGAAGGCAAAATCATAATAAAAGCCGTCCTCGAGCGCGGGACCAATCGTCAGTTGCGCGGAAGGAAACAGCTCCTTGACGGCCTGAGCCATGATGTGCGTGCTGCTGTGCCGATACACCTCGCGCCCTTCCGCGCTGTCAAAACGCAGCGGCTCGATCGTGGCATCGCCGGACAGCGGTTTCGAGAGATCCACCACCTGACCGTTGACTTTGGCGGCCAAGACCTGTGAATCCAACGCGCCCAAGGATGAGAGCACGGTTTGGACGGATTCACCGCTTTCGATCGTCCGCCCCGCCCCATTTTTCAGTACGACTTTCATCGGCTTATGCAATGTACCCGTTCAAAAACAACAAAGGCACCCCGCCTCGGAGAGGCATACGGATGCCCTCAGCCGAATGGTAGGCGCGGACGGTCTTGAACCGTCGACCTCTACCGTGTCAAGGTAGCGCTCTCCCCCTGAGCTACGCGCCTATCGTCCGGATGCGCATGCTAATATAGCCCCGACTTTCGTGTCAAGAAACGCAAAGGCGAAGAGGACACGCGGGACCGGTGCGTAACCTCTTCTCCTTTGCTCGGGGGCGGTTTCGTATCAGACAGGCGTCCGTGGTCAGCGGACTGCAGACTTCAACACCTTTCCAGCAGAAAACTTCGGCACCTTTGCAGCCGGAATCCGGAGCGTTTCACCGGTTCTCGGATTGCGGCCGAGTCGAGCCTTTCGCCGGGAAATGGTGAAGGTGCCGAAATTCACCAGAGAAACACGCTGACCCTTTTTCAGGGAGGACGTGACTGCCCCGGTAAAGGCCTGGAGCGCATTTCCTGCCGCCACCTTCGTAATTCCGGCGGATGCGGCCATTTTTGCAATCAACTCTTCTTTTGTCATTATGCCCCTCCTGTCATGGTGGTTGGAGTGTGGTCAGGAACTCGCCCAGATTCCGGGATCACTCTTTCAGCAGGCGGTGGACTCTGCGTCGCGCACGCGGGCGGGCCGTCCCCGCTTCACGGGAATATGCAGTTTGTGAATCTTTTTCCGCAACGTATTTCGGTTCAGTCCCAGCAACTCGGCCGCTTGGATCTGGTTGCCCTTGGTTTCTTGAAGCGCCCTGGCGATCAGCGGTCGCTCAATGGCCGAAATCAGCAGAGGATGGAGATTCCTCCCCGATCCGTTCCGCATGCCCTTGACGAAGTCGCTCATCTTTCGCTCGATAAAATCCTCGAGGGAGGGTGCCGCCTGTCCGTTGGCGGCGCCGTGTCTGGATCGATTCAGCGTCTGCATGAATTTCGAGGCACGGCGGAGCGCCGAACGAGTACCGGTGATGATGAGCGCCTGCGTGAGATCGAGATGACCGGATAAAGCCGGCACGGGATCCTGAGTACCGGGCTTTGCCTCAAGAATGACCGCGTCAAAGCTCCGCTTGGTCGAGTCCTTCGGCAAAGCTGCAGCGTCCTTTGCGGTGGTGACGGACGCGTCTTTGAACGCTTGCCTGAACTGGGTCTGGATATCCGAGTCACCGCTCAGCAGCAGAACGCTGAAAACCGATGGAGAGAGTGTCATGAACTACCACCCGAAGAAGAGGGCCGGATTATTGCCCAGAGCCCATTTGATGTCAACGGCGAAATATGACGTGCGCGAGGCGTCGTCGGCGCGATGGACGGCGCAGGCTGGTGTCGGATGACGGACCGCTCGTTCATCGTGATCGTGCGGTTCTGCGATCGACGACGCGGGACGGAGTCATCGTGGTTGCCTATGCCTGGGTCATGTCTGCCGGACACGAGCCTCCTGAACCTTGCTCGGGTGTCCTGGTCGACTTTGTTAGGATGGATGCGTCACCATACGGCCGCACCCCCTCACAGGTTCTCGCATCACATGCGATCGCTCCCACCCTACCTCGTGGACTGTAGCCTAGAAGGTGTGCAAGAGGGATCGACGAAGGAACCGGATGATCCTCGTGAGCGCTTGGTGGCAGGTCTTGCGTCATGTCCGCGAAGGCGGGCATCCACTTCTCGGTCAAGTCTCAATGCTGAGGAGCAGGCCTTGACTGGATTCCCGCTTCCGCGGGGAAGACAAACTTCAGTGCTTCTGATGGCAAACCGACCCCCTACCGGAGCGACCTTGACAAGGTGAAGAGCGGAACGGTAACATTGTACAAATTCCTACCGGAATAGTCATATATGAAGGTATCTCTTCGATCTACCTACGGAATTATGGCTGCTGTAGACCTGGCAATGCATAGTGGAGTCCTTCCGGTTCAGGCGAAATCGATTGCCAAGCGGCAGGGCATTCCTGCGCGCTTTCTCGAACAGGTGCTGCATGCCATGAAGAAAGCCGGATTGGTGTCCAGCCAACGCGGTGCTCAAGGCGGATACGTGCTATCGAAGAAACCAACGGATCTCTCCGTCGCCGAAGTGCTGGAGGCATTAGATGGCCCCTTCCTCGCTTCAAGCGGATTGAACGGCCGTTCGCCCTATCAACGGATGACAAAGTCGGAGCTCTTGCTCGCAAAAGTTTGGGAACGAGTTCACGAAGCGGAACGCCACGTGTTGGAAGCCATCACCATCGACGAGCTGGCCGGGAAGCAACGCGTGCTCGATCAACAGCGTACCCTTATGTACCACATCTGAGGTTTCATCATGACCGCCAAGACCCTTACCTCCGCCATCGTCCAGACACACCCGATTCCTCCGGCGATCGCCGACGAGATCGAAACCTTTGAACAGGAAGCGAAGCGTCTGCTGTCGGGAGAGATGGTCGCCGACCTGTTTAAACCCTTTCGTTTGCAATACGGCATCTACGGGCAGCGGCAGCCCGGCGTGCAGATGGTCCGCATCAAAATCCCCTTCGGAGGGCTGACCGCGAACCAACTGCGACGCGTGGCCGAACTGGCCGAACGGTATGCCACCGGAGTGGGGCACGTCACCACCAGGCAGGACATCCAACTCCACTTCGTGGAACTCAAAGACGTGCCGGACCTTATGCGCGGCCTGGCGGAAGTCGGGTTGACCACTCGGGAGGCCTGCGCCAATACCGTGCGCAACGTGACGGGCTGCCACCTGGCCGGCGTCTGCCAGGGCGAAGTGTTCGACATCACCCCCTACGCCAAGACGGTCGCCTATCACCTGTTGCGGAACCCGCTGAATCAAAGCCTGCCGCGCAAATTCAAGATCGCCTTTTCAGGCTGCAAGCATGACTGCGCCCTGACGCCGATTCACGACATCGGGCTGTTGGCCGCCAAGCGGGAAGACGGCGCCATCGGGTTTCGCATGGTCGCCGGCGGAGGGCTCGGATCCGCACCTCGCATCGCCCAAGTCCTCCGTGAGTTTACGCCGATGAACGAGTTGATCCCGAGCATCGAAGCGGTCATCAAGGTCTTCGACACGCTGGGCAACCGAAAAAATCGGAACAAAGCCCGCATGAAATTCGTGATCGACAAGCTCGGATTCGCCGAATTCAAGCGTCGCTGGGAAGATGCCTACGTGAGTATGGGGCATGCCCGCCCTGCCGACGAGTCTCTGAGGCTTCTCGAACATGAGGACAAGCCCACGCCCTTGATCATGCCGGAACCGGTGAAACCGAACGGCGTGTCGGGAAACGGTCGGGTCAACGGCGCGGTGCAGGAAACGCCGTTCGACATGTGGGAACGCACCAACGTCGTGCGTCAGAAGCAGGCCGGCTATGTGGCGGCGGTCGTCAAGTTATTTATGGGCGATTTGACGGCCGACCAGATGGTGCTTGTGGCCGATCTCGCGGAACGGTACTCGAACGGCAACATCCGCACCACGATCAATCAAAATATGATCATTCGATGGATCCCGGAACCGGCGATCAGAGCCCTGTATGACGAACTGACATCGAAGGGGCTGGCGGATCCCGGTGCGGAATTGGTGGAGGACATCATCGCCTGCCCGGGTACCGACACCTGCGGCCTCGGCATCACGTCGTCCAAGGGGCTTGCGCGGGCGTTGGCGGAGGTGTTCCCTGCGGGGCGCGTGCCGGAGGACTTGAAAGACGTCAGCGTCAAGATCAGCGGATGCCACAATTCGTGCGCGCAACACCACATCGCCACGATCGGGTTGCACGGGGTCGGCAAGCGCATCGGCGACCATACGGCGCCGTTCTATGAATTGCACCTTGGCGGCAAGGTGAATGGAACGGCTAAAATTGGGCAGATGACGGTAAAACTTCCAGCCAAAGCCGTGTCCGCAGCAATCACCCACCTGATCGACGTATATCGACGCGACCGCAAGCCCGGCGAGGGGCTGCCGGCATTCATCGATCGGGTCGGCAAAAACGCCCTCAAAGACGAGTTGATCCCCTATACCATCGTCCCGGCCTTCGACGACGACCCCACCTTTTACTATGATTGGGAGGGCGAGGAAGAATTTGTTCTGGAGGATCTTGGACCAGGCGAGTGCGCGGGCGGCGCGCTCGAGATGATCGAGAACGGGATTCTCGAAGCAGATCAAGAGCTCTATCAAGCCCGGTTGCTGATCGACAATCATCAATATTCCGTATCGGTGAACAAATCGTACCGTGCAGTCTTGGCCGCCGCCAAGGCGCTCCTGGTGACCGAAGGCCTCGAGCCGTCGACCGATGCAGAAACATTCGGTGAATTCGAACGTCGCATTGCGAGCCACGGTGTGGTGCCGGCACAATACCGCGAGCTGGGCAAGAAGGTTGGAGATCTGGGGCCGAAGGACACGACGCTGGAATCCGCCAAGGACAAGATGGCGTTTGCGAAAGGGTTCGTTGATGCCTGCCGTACGGCGACGGATCAGATGGGAAAAGACCTGAAATTGGCGCCGGTGAAGGAAGAGAAGGCTCCGACAGCCCCTGCATCGACGAAGCCAGCTGCGCCGGTTCCGACCGGTGCACCGCTGTACGACCTGCGCGGCGTCGCCTGTCCGATGAATTACGTGAAGACGAAGCTGAAGCTGGAAATGATGGATGCCGGCGAGAAACTCGAAGTCTGGTTGGACGCCGGGGAGCCGATCAAGAACGTACCGATGAGTTTAAAGAACGACGGGCATCTCATCCATCTCCAGGAAGCGCTGGAGCCGGAGGCGGCACATTTCCGGATCTTGGTCGAGAAAGTCGAATAGGCCGCGGGCGAGCATCGCATGACGCAGGTATCGGCTGAAGACATACAAGTATGGGGCGACTCGTTCGCGTCGAAGACGCCGCAGGACGTGTTGACTGCCGCGATCAAACGCTATGCACCGAAGATCGTCCTGGCCTGTAGCTTCGGCGCGGAGGACGTCGTGTTGGTCGACATGGTTCATCGGATCAATCCGTCGGTGCCGTTGTTTTATCTCGACACGGATTTTCTGTTTCCCGAAACCTACGCGACGAGGGATCGGCTCACCCATCGATACAACTTGAAGCCGGCGCAAGTGCTGCAAGTAAAATCGCTGTTGACGCCTGAAATCCAGGCAGAACGGCACGGAGAAGCCTTGTGGGCCAAAGATCCCGATCAGTGCTGCAAGATCCGGAAAGTGGAGCCCTTGACCAGGGTATTGAAGGACTATGATGCGTGGATCACCGGCATCAGGCGTGAGCAGTCTCCGACGCGCGCCAACGCCAAGTTGATCGAATGGGACAACACCTTTGGGTTGATCAAGATCAACCCGTTGGCGAAATGGACCTGGGCCGATGTCTGGGCCTACATCAAAGTCTACGAAGTGCCGTACAACGAATTGCACGATCGCAACTATCCCAGCATCGGCTGCACGCACTGTACGAAGCCGGTGATGCCCGGGGAAGATCCTCGATCCGGCCGATGGCAGGGGCGCGAGAAAACGGAGTGCGGGCTCCATAAGGCCTCCTGATGTCGATGCACGAGATCATCGCGAAAATCGCCAAGGGGCAGAAAGCCTCCAAAGACCTCACGTGGGACGAGGCCAAGCGGGCCATGAAAGCGCTTATAGAGGGACAGGCCACTCCCGTACAGGTCGGTGCGTTTCTGGTTGCGATGCGCGTGAAAATGGAGTCGGTCACCGAGCTCGCGGCGTTCACCGCGACCGCTCGTTCATATGTGGCGCCGGTCCCGGTGCCACAAGAACTCGGCGTGGTGGACCTGCCGAGTTACGCCGGCAAACAGGATACGTTTCATGCGCTTGCCGGGGCGGCGATCGTGGCGGCGGCGGCTGGGGCGGCTGTACTCATGCACGGATACGACGGGGTACCAGGCCGGCCGGGCCAAGCGGGTGTCCTGGAGGCCTTGGGCGTGCCGATCGATCTGGATGCGAAAGCTGCCGGAGAGGCCGTGACGAAACAAGGGTTCGCCTACCTGGATATCGGTCTCTACCATCCTCCGCTCTATCGATTTCTTGAGTTGCGGCGGGAACTCGGCGTGCGAAACGTGTTTCATCCGGTTGCACGATTGCTCAACCCGGCCCGTAGTCGTTCTCAGGTGATCGGACTAACCCACCCGCCCTATTTCGAGAAGACCGCGGAGGCGCTTCGGATGTTGGGCGCACCGAGGGCACTCGTGATCCGGGGGGTCGAAGGTGACCCGGAATTGTCGATTGCGATGGTGACCAAGGTCTTGGAGCTGCGTGACGATCGGATCACTCCTCTGACCCTCGCGCCGAAAGATGTGGGGTTGAGTCTCGGAACATCGCGCGATATGGGAGGGTTCCCACCTGAGCAGCGGGACAAGGAGGGACTGCTCCTCCGCCGAATCCTGCACAATCAGGTACAGGGAGGCGCTCGCGATTGGGTGCTGTACAACGCCGCGATGTTGCTCTATGCCGCGGGGAAAGAATCCTCGCTCGCCGCCTGCGTTCCGCGGGCGCGACGGGCCCTTGAAGACGGCGCTGCGGCGCGAAAGCTCGAAACGCTCAGCCGGCAACCGATCGCCGCGGCTTCCACCGGTTGACGTGTATTTGACGAGGGGGATCGATCCGTGAAGCATCTGCGTCAGCTTGAAGATCAAAGCGTCTACATTCTTCGCGAAGCGTACAAGCATTTCGACAACCTCGCCATGCTTTGGTCGATGGGGAAGGACTCGACCGTCCTGTTATGGTTGGCCCGCAAAGCCTTCTTCGGCCATGTCCCCTTTCCGCTCCTGCATGTGGACACCAGCTACAAGATTCCCGCCATGATCGAGTATCGGGACCGATTGGCGCGCGAATGGCATCTCAACCTCGTCGTCGGGCAAAACAAGGAAGCGCTGGCTGCCGGCATGAATCACACGCTGGGTCGCGTGACCTGCTGCACGGCGCTCAAGACGAACGGCCTGAAGCAGCTTCTCGAGCAAAAGGGCTACACGGGCGTGATTCTCGGCGTTCGGGCGGATGAAGAGGGAACCAGGGCGAAAGAGCGCTACTTCTCGCCGCGGGACAAGCACGGAGACTGGGATTTTCGGGATCAGCCGCCCGAGCTATGGGACCAGTTCAAGACGACCTTTCCGCCCGGGACCCATATCCGCATCCACCCCCTGTTGGATTGGACGGAGATCAACATTTGGGAATACATCAAGCTGGAAAATATCCCGTTCATCGACTTGTACCTCGACAAGGGCGATGGCTCCCGATATCGGAGCCTCGGATGCGCCCCCTGCACGACGCCGATCAAATCGACCGCCAAGAACGTGGACGACATCATCGAGGAACTCCGCCACACGACGGTGGCGGAGCGGTCCGGTCGCGCGCAGGACGAGGGACGCGGGATGGAGTTGCTTCGTAAAGACGGATACATGTGATCCAGACGCTCCGATCAGCAGAGGAGTTTCCCGCACGATGATGTCCCATTCATCCAAGCCGTCCGAGCACCTCAATATTGTCATCGTCGGCCACGTCGATCACGGAAAGTCGACGCTGCTCGGCCGACTCTACGCGGATACGGGATCACTTCCGGACGGCAAGCTGGAAAAGGTGCAGGCGATCTGCCGGCAGCAAGGCAAGGAGTTCGAGTACGCATTTCTGTTCGACGCCTTTCTCGAGGAGCAGGAACAGGGAATCACGATCGATACCGCGCGCACATTTTTCATCTGGCAAGGCCGCCAGTACATCATCATCGATGCGCCGGGGCACAAGGAATTTCTGAAGAACATGATTTCGGGAGCCGCTCGGGCGGAAGCCGCCCTGCTCCTGATCGACGCACTCGAAGGCGTGAAAGAACAGTCCAAGAAACACGGCTACCTGCTGTCGCTCCTCGGGGTGCGTCAGTTCGCGGTCGTCGTCAACAAGATGGACCTGGTCGGCTATCGGCAGGATGTTTTCGACGGGATCGAGAAGGAATATCGTGAATTTCTGAGCCAGTTCGGGGCCGTGCCGGAACGGGTCATACCGGTCAGCGCGAAAATGGGCGACAACATCGCCAAACGCAGCCCGGCCATGCCCTGGTACGAGGGCCCTACCGTACTGGACACGCTGCACCTGTTCAAGAAGGAAACGGCTCGGTCCGAACAGCCGCTCCGGTTTCCGATCCAGGACGTCTACAAGTTCGATGCGCGGCGGATCGTCACCGGCCGCATCACGGCGGGCCGGCTGAAGATCGGGGACCACCTGGTCTTCTCTCCCTCGAACAAGCGCGCCAACATCCGATCCGTCGAAGCGTTTAATATCGAGCCGTCACCGACCGGTGGGGAAGCCGGTCAATCGGTTGGCATCACCCTGGACGAGCAGATTTTCATCGAGCGAGGCGAAATTGCGACCCATCAATCGCAATTGCCGCTGGTGTCGACGGCCTTTCGCGCCAATCTGTTCTGGTTGGGCCGGCGTCCTCTGGAAAAAGGTCGCAAATACCTTCTGCGTGTCGCGACAAAGGAAGTGGATTGCGAGATCGCCGTGATCCACAAGATCATCGACACCATGGATTTGGCGCAGCAGCAGGACAGTACGACGGTGGCGAGAAATCAGGTGGCGGAATTGACGGTGAGGACGAAGGCCCCGGTCGCGTTCGACTTGTCGTCCTCCTTTGAAGCCACCGGCCGGTTCGTCTTGGTGGACGAGTACGACATCGCGGGCGGCGGGATCGTCACGGAAGTGGTCCACGACGATCAGGAGTTCCTGCGCGAAGAAGCCCGGCGGCGGGATTTCGCCTGGGTCAAGGGGGAAGTCGGGATCGAGGAACGGGCGCAACAGTACGGCCATCGGGCGGCAATCGTCCTGGTCACCGGAGGGCGGCATACCGGCAAGTCCTTTCTGGCCAAGAAACTGGAGGGCCGCCTCGTGGCAGATGGGCGGCATGCCTATCTGCTCGATGGAGAAAATCTCCGCCGGGGTCTCGATGCCGACCTCTCGGAGCACGAGCGAGGGCAAACGACCGAGATGGCTCGCCGATACGGAGAAGTGGCGCGGTTGCTCATCGATACGGGTTTGATCGTCGTCTCCACGACCAATCCGTTCGGGATGGGCTATGCCGAAGCCGCGCAGGCCATCAGAACGCTGGTGCATCCGGCGCCGGTCATTGCCGTGCACATGAGCAAGGTGCCCGAGGAGGCGCCGGCTGGAACGGATATCGTCTTGACAGGACCCGCGGATTTCGATGAGGCGACTCGCCGGATCATCGAAGAGTTGAAACGCCGTGGGGTTTTGGCGCACGCCATTGGAGCCAAGCCGACGTTTCAATATTCGATTTAGGATACCGGAACTGGTCGTCGAGTGCCTCTGCAGGCGGTTGGTTTGACTCTCCGGAAACCCTTATGTTACCGTATCTTCTCGCGATATCCGCAGGTTTGACGAGGTGGTCGATATGCCTTCCGAAAAGGATTTGAAGTCGATTCTCGGTAAGCTTCGGTACTCCGACGACGCCAAAGTCGTGCAGCAAATCACCGAGCAGATGCAGCAGGTGCAGGCCAGAATGGCCGGGGTCAAGCACAAGCTTGTGGTCATGAGCGGCAAGGGCGGCGTGGGCAAGAGCATGACCACGGTCAACCTGGCGCTGGCATTGGCTCGACAGCACAGCCGTGTCGGCCTTCTTGATGTGGATTTAAATGGACCCTGTGTCCCCCGCATGCTCGGCCTTCATGGCCAGTCGCTCACCATGACCGCCGAGGGGGCGGTTCCACCCATCGGGCCGTTGGGTATCAAAGTCGCGTCGATGGACTTCTTTCTTGGCGCTGCGTCTCCGGTGAGATGGAAAGGCCCCATGGATGTCAGTCCGGTCTGGTTGGGCCTGATGGAAATGAACGTCATTCGAGAGTTCTTGGCCGACGTCGTCTGGGGAGAATTGGACTATCTCCTTGCGGATCTCCCGCCCGGTGCCGCCGCGGACAAGCCGCCTGTTATTGCCGGTTTCATTCCTGATTTGGCTGGTGCGGTCGTGGTGACGACTCCATCGGAGGTCGCGTCCGATGTCGTCCAGAAATCCGTCACCTATGCCCGGGACATGGGGATCAAGGTCTTGGGCATCGTCGAAAACATGAGCGAATACCGTTGCCCGTCCTGCGGGGAACAAAACGAATTGTTCGAAGGCAACACCGAAGCCATGTGCGAAGTGTTGGATCTCCCCCTTCTCGGCCGTATCCCTTTCGACCGGAAACTTGCCCGCACCTTCGATAAGGGCGAACCGTTGCTGGACGAGACGTATCCGACCATCCAGCGTTACCAGGAAATCGCGGGGCGCATTCGAACGTTGCTGGATTACAAGAAGGTCTTGGCCGAAAAACTATGACGCTCATCCAAGAGGAGATGCCATGAAATTCGTGTGTCTCAACTGCGAAACCTATATGAACTTCGAAAAGGTCGAAAAGCCCGGGGAAGGGTCTCTCGGGGTGTTTTTCGGCTGCCCGTCCTGCGGCGCGAAATTTTCGATGGTGACCAATCCAGGCGAAACGCAAATGGTCAGTTCGTTGGGGGTGAAATTGGGCGGAAGAACCGTCGCGCCGGAACCGTTCGAAATGACCCGTGGGACGCTGAAGGATGAAGCCTTGGCTGGGTCCGGCCAGATGGCAGCGTACTTGAATGAGAAGATTCAGGGAGGACAGCCGGTTGCCGCGTCGCCTGCTGCTCCCAAGAGCGGCGACAAGACGGGAGGCAGTGGCTGCCCGTTTTCCGCGATGGTGGCTGAAATGGGGCTCACGTCCTCCGGCAAGCCGGCCAACGGCGCGTCGGCGCACTCGGAGTTCACCTGGACGGCCGATGCCAAGGAAAAACTCGACCGGCTCCCGGCTTTCGTCAAACCGATGGTTCAGAGCAGCGTGGAAGCCTATGCCAGAAAGCAAGGCTATACGACCATCACGCTGCAAGTAATGGACGATTCCAAGAACGACTCACCCAACGGCATTGCCTGGACGCCTGAAGCGGAGCAGCGGCTCGACAACATCCCAGACTTCATCCGTCCGATGGCCCGCAAGGAAATCGAACGGCTGGCCAAAGAGCGCGGCGTTGCGACGATCACGGCGCAAGTGATGGACGACGCTAAAGACAAGTTCATGAAATTCATGTAGATGCTCACTCGGTCGGAAACGGCGTCTATGAAGGCCTGTCCGGCGGTCCGGATGGGCCTTTTCTTTGCCCCCCTGGCTGCTCTTGCACGGATGACGGGGCGGCAGGCCGGACCACTGCTCCTGTGTGCCCTCCTGTGGACGGCCCTGGTGCCGTCCCTGTCGTCCGCCCAACATGGCGAACTGCATCATGCGGCGGTCACGGCCGGGTCGCATCATGACGGACATGCCGCTTCCTCAGATGGCTGGGAAGGCTCGCCCGCCGGGGTCGCCTATTCCGAACGGAATCACCATGTGGCGGGACTCTTTGTCGTGCTGATCGGGCTGGCGGAGTTGTGCCATGTCTCCCGGCGGGCGGTGCTGAGCTGGGCTCGCTTCGTGACGCCGGCTGCCATGCTCACCACCGGCCTGTTTTTAATGATTTGGAGCGACCACGAAGCCTGGCCGATCGGCTCCCTGACCTTCGCCCAATCATTCTTTGGGCAGGAGTCCGAGATCGTCCAGCACAAGGTATTCGGGCTGGCCTCGTTGACGGTCGGCTGGATTGAGCTGATTCGACGACTTGGCGGACTGCGCCCAGCCTGGTGGATGGCCCCGTTTCCGCTGATGGCGATTATCGGCGGCCTGATGCTGTTCGCCCATTCCCATGGCGACCACCCATCCGGGGATAAAATCGCGCTGCATCATGCCATTATGGGGACGATGGCCGTGACGGCCGGGTCGAGCAAACTGCTGTCTGGTTGGGTGAAGGAGCAACGGATCCCGTCACGATGGGAGCTCATCTGGGCCTGCCTGATTGTGGTCATCGGCGCGCAGTTACTCATCTATTCTGAATAGCCCTCGGGTCGAACCGGCGGTGCACGGCGGCGCCCTCGTAATTGACACCCTTCCGAACCCTGTGCTACCTGTACCGAATCACCGCAAAGGAGAATCTCTGTACCAGACAGTCGAATTCGGGATCGACTGAGGAGAGGTATTTATGGGCGGCCATAGTCATTGGGCTACGATCAAACGCCACAAATCGGCTCAGGATGCGAAACGCGGCAAGATCTTTACTCGGATCATCCGGGAGTTGACCATTGCGGCTCGAGGCGGAGGCGATCCAGACGGCAATCCCCGGTTGCGGCTGGCGATTGGGAAGGCCAAAGAAGCGAATATGCCCGGCGACACGATGAAGAAGGCCATTCAGCGCGGCACGGGGGAGCTCCCCGGAGTCTCCTATGAAGAATTTACCCTCGAAGGGTACGGTCCCGGGGGAACGGCCCTGCTGCTCGAAATCACCAGCGACAACCGCAATCGTACGGTGGCCGAGATCCGTAGCCTGTTCACCAAGAACCACGGCAACATGGCGGAAGCCGGCGCAGTGGCCTGGCAGTTCCACAAGAAGGGGCTGTTGACCATCGACAAAGGCAAGATCGAGGAAGACGCCTTGCTGTCGCTGGCGTTGGATGCCGGAGCGGAGGATGTGAAGTCCGGTGAGAAGAGCTTCGAGGTCGTCACCAACCCCCACGACTTCGAGACCGTCAAAAAAGCCTTGGCGGACGCGAAGGTCGATACGTCTCTTGCGGAGCTCACGTTCGTCCCGCAGAATACGATCCGACTCGAGGAAAAAGACGCGGAACAGATGCTCAAGCTCATGGAAGTCATGGACGAACATGACGACGTCCAGAAGGTGCACGCCAACTTCGACATTCCGGATGACGTGATGGAAAAAGTTGCCGCTGCCGCGACCGGGTAGCCGCCGGCTGGATCTCTTCTGCTCCGGAGCGTCACACGACGGATTCATGATCGCCTCACTGACAGGCCGATTGGCCTTCAAGGCGCCGACGCATCTGACCCTTGATGTACAGGGGGTCGGGTATGACGTTCTGATTCCGCTCAGCACGTATTATGGTCTGCCTGACCTGAATGCCGCGCTCTCTTTGAACATTCACACCCACGTACGCGAGGACGCGATCCAACTGTTCGGCTTCAGCAGCCGGCAGGAGAAGGAGGCGTTTCTGTTGCTGACGACGGTGTCCGGCGTCGGCCCGAAGACCGCGCTAGGGATTCTCTCCGCGTTGCCGGTGGCCGATCTGGTGTCGGCTATCCACGCAAGCGACGTGGAAAAGCTCGAAACCATCCCGGGCATCGGGAAGAAATCCGCGGGACGTCTCATACTGGAGCTGAAGGATAAGTTGGGCAAGCTGCATCCGGGCTTGGCCGCCGCCGGGCAGAGCTCCGGGAATGCGCACGAGAGCCTCGTTGAAGATGCACTGTCGGCGCTGACGAATCTCGGCTATCGACTGCCGGACGCGAGAGAGGCGCTGAAACGAGTTCGACAAGAACGACCGGCGACGCTCAGTCTGCAGGAGCTCATTCGCCATTCGCTGAAGGAAATGGCCAGGGGGTAGTGATGCCAATCATGAGTGATCGTCCGACGGGGGGAGGCCTCTGTGTCCTGATCGTCGCGGGTCTGTTCCTCACGCTCCCGAGCCTTGCGCCGGCCGACAATGCCGGCACGGAACCGAAGAGCATCAGGAAGACATGTGGACAATGCCCGGACGGCTACGCCGTAACCGGGATGACGGAGGCTCCGTCCATTTGCAAAGACGGGAACCCCACGCTGGTGGAATGCATCCCCTTGGGAGCCAATCTGCTGCCGGTCTGCGGGGCCTGTCCCGACGGTTATCAAGAGATCGGCCGCTCGTCCGTGCCGTCCCGCTGCGGCAATCAAGACGGCGGAAAACTCAGTCAATGTCAGCTGCAGAAATTCGAATCGAATTTGCCGGATCCGACACAAGGGAGAAGGACCTGTCCTCCCGATTGCGGAAGCACGGCGACGCCGGGTCAGGGGGCTATGCCACCTCCGGCCAAATACCTGCCGACGCCGGAACAGCCATCGGGACAATGAGTCAACACAGGCGACAACGAGCACGATGATGCCGCAACGGGTTGTGAGTCCGCAATTGACCGACGAAGAGCGAAACATGGAGACCGTGCTTCGTCCACAGTCCCTGGAGGAATACATTGGGCAGTCTCGCATGAAGGAATCTCTCAGGATTTGCATCGAGGCGGCCAGACAGCGCCGCGAGCCGCTGGATCACACGATTTTCTACGGCCCCCCGGGCTTGGGTAAGACCACGATCGCCCACATCATCGCCCGTGAAATGGGCGGGACGCTCCAGGCCACCTCCGGCCTGGTGCTCGCCCATGCCGGTGATCTGGCGGCCGTGCTCACGAATCTTCAGGAACATGACGTCCTGTTTATCGACGAAATTCATCGGCTGCCTGCCGCAGTGGAGGAAGCCCTCTATCCAGCCATGGAGGATTTTCAACTGGATTTAGTCGTCGGCCAGGGACCTGCAGCCCGTACGGTCAAGCTCGACCTCCCCAGGTTCACGCTGGTGGGAGCCACGACCAAGGCTGGTGCATTGACCTCTCCCCTGCGCGATCGGTTCGGGTTGGTGTACCGCCTTGATTTTTATACAGCGGGCGAGCTGCAGTTGATCGTGACGCGGTCGGCGGGCCTGCTGAATATTCCCATCGAACCGGCCGGAGCGGACGAGATCGCCGCGCGCGCGCGTGGAACCCCCCGGATCGTCAATCGTCTGGTCAAACGCGTCCGCGATTATGCGCAAGTCAAAGCCGACGGTCGGATTACGCTGGCTGTGGCCCAGGAAGCGCTGAGCTGGCTTGGTGTGGACGCGGCGGGTTTCGATGAGATGGACCGGAAGATCCTCCTGACGATCATCGAGAAATTCGGTGGAGGGCCGGTGGGAGTCGAGTCCCTGGCTGCGGCCGTGCAGGAAGACAGGAGCACCCTTGAGGACGTGCATGAGCCCTATCTGATCCAGGCCGGCTACCTCGAGCGAACGGGGCGTGGTCGACAGGCCAGCAAGCTGGCGCACGATCATTTCAATAAGCCGTCCAACCTACTGCTGTAATTCCTGACAGGAACTCCTTCACGCCAACTCATCCTCGGTATAAGAACATCACGTTGGCCTGTTCCCATAAATACCTGAAAGTCCTAGCGTCTCCTTGCATTTTCTGATCAGAATCCTGTATTATTTCGCGATTGCTCTCACCTGTTCTGCTTCTGGACGTTCGTCCAACTCATGAGGCACGGGTGGAGGGGGACGATGCATGTCCGGAGATCTCTCCGAACACCGGAAAGAGATTGATCGAATCGACGACGAGATCCTTCGTCTCCTCAACATTCGGTCGAAGAGCGTCATTGAGATCGGCAAGCTGAAGAAACAACAGAACGCCGATGCTAATCTCCACACGCCCGCTCGCGAGGCCGCGATCATCGAGCGGCTGGTGGCCCAAAACACCGGTCCATTTCCATCCGACGGGATCCGGCCCGTGTACCGGGAAATCATGTCTGCGTCTTTATCCCTGGAAGGCCCTCAGAAGGTCGCCTATCTGGGACCGCGGGCGACTTTTACCCACATGGCCTGTATGCAGAAATTCGGGTCCTCCGCCCAGTACATCCCTGTCCACAGCATCAAAGAGGTCTTCAGCGAAGTGGAACGTGGACGGGCGAATTTCGGGGTGGTACCGATCGAGAATACGACGGAAGGTGTCGTGAATCATACGCTGGACATGTTCATCGACTCGAATCTGCTGATCTACGGGGAGGTACTCCAGGAGGTGTCGCATCATCTCCTGTCCAAATCGGGGACACCGGAAGAAATCAAGAAGATCAGCTCGCATCCGCATGCTATTGCTCAATGCCGCAATTGGCTGGAAACGCATATGCCGCATGTGCCGGTTTCCGAGGTGGCCAGTACTGCCCGAGCCGCGGAACTCTGCCTCGAAGACCCATCCATCGCCGCGATCGCCTCGCAGTTGGCTGCCGAACTCTACGGCCTGAAGATCATCAAGTCGCGGATCGAGGACAATTTGAACAATTTTACCCGCTTTCTCGTGCTGTCCCAGAGGGCGCCGGAGCGGACCGGCAAAGACAAGACTTCGCTCATGCTCTCGATCAAGGACAAAGTGGGCGCGCTCTACGATCTCCTCCGCCCGTTTGCCTCGCACGGGATCAGCATGACCAAGATCGAATCCCGTCCGTCCAGGCGAAAAGCCTGGGAGTATATCTTCTTCGTGGATATTGAAGGCCATATCGAGGAAGATCGGGTGAAGAAGGCGGTCGAGGACATCACCGGCCGCTGCCTCTTTATGAAGGTGTTGGGATCCTATCCCGCACATAGCTGACCCCATGACCATCCAAGTCCATCCCGATATCCTGTCGTTGAGCCCCTATGTGCCGGGTAAACCCATTGAGGAGTTGCAGCGCGAGCTGGGGCTTGAGCGGGTGATCAAACTGGCTTCGAATGAGAATCCCCTCGGGCCCTCGCCGAAAGCCTTGGCTGTGCTCCATGAGGGCATGGCAACATTGCACCGATATCCCGACGGCGGCGCATTCCGCTTGCGCCAGGCCTTGGCCGATCGGTGGAAGGTGACCCCCGACCATGTGATCCTCGGCAACGGCTCCGATGAGTTGCTGGGGTTGCTGGCGCGGACGTTCCTGGCGCCGGGCGACGAAGCCGTGATGGCGGATCAGACCTTCGTGATCTACAAGATGGAAGTGACGGCTGCGCATGGGAAAGCGGTCACGGTGCCGTTGGCTCAGTGGCGACACGATCTGGAGGCAATGGCGGCGGCCATGACTCCGCGCACCAGGCTGTTGTTCCTCTGCAACCCGAACAATCCGACCGGGACGATGGTCTCACGTGGAGAGGTTGACCGTCTGCTCTCGCGCGTACCGGAGCACGTCATCGTCGTCTTCGACGAAGCCTATTTCGAATATGTTCGGAGCGCCGACTTTCCGGATTCGATGGCCTATGTCCGGCAGGGGCGCAACGCCATCGTTCTGCGCACGTTCTCCAAGATCTATGGCTTGGCCGGCCTACGGATCGGCTACGGTATCACGACGCCGGAGATCACCAATTTGCTCAACCGGGTCCGGCCGCCGTTCAACGCCAATAGTCTGGCGCAGCTGGCGGGCTTGGCCGCCTTGGGCGACGATGAGCACGTGGCGAAGAGTCGCGCGGTCAACGAAAGTGGTATGGAACAGATCAGGAACGGCTTGGTCGCCCTGGGGTGTACGCCGGTGCCGAGCGAGACCAATTTTCTGTATTTTGATGTGAGATGCGACGGCCGCCGGCTCTTTGAGGCGCTGCTGCGGCAAGGCGTGATCGTTCGTCACATCGAAGGGCAAATGGTGCGCGTGACCGTCGGACAAGCGGAGGAAAACCAGATATTCCTGAGCGCGCTCGCACGCGTCTTGAAGACGGGCTGATTAACACGTGGGGGACCTATGATCATCGTCTTGAGGCCGGACGCATCGGAACGCGAGGTCGATCACATCGTCGATCGACTTCGGGAATTGGGGCTGAAATCGCAATTGTCGACCGGACAGGAGCGGACCATCATCGGTGTGATCGGCGATGACCGCATCCTGCAGAATCAACCGCTGACGGCGCTGCCCGGCGTCGAGAGCGTGCTGCCCATTCTGGCCCCCTGGAAGCTCGTGAGCCGGGAGTTCAAGAAGGACGGTACCGTGATCGACGTGGGCGGCGTCAAGATTGGCGGCAACAAGCTCGCGATCATGGCGGGGCCCTGCGCGGTGGAGCGTCTTGAGTTGACGGTCGGGATCGCGCACGAGGTCAAGGCTGCCGGCGCCAGCATCCTGCGCGGTGGCGCCTACAAGCCGCGGACGTCGCCGTATTCGTTCCAGGGCTTGGGTCGCGAGGGGCTGGACTACTTGATCGAAGCGCGGAAACAGACGGGGCTGCCGGTCGTGAGCGAGATTTTGGATACCAGAGACATCGAACTCTTTCTGGAAAAGGCCGATATCATTCAGATCGGCGCCCGGAACATGCAGAACTTCGAGTTGCTGAAGGAAGTCGGAGCCTATGATAAGCCGGTGCTCCTGAAACGCGGCCTGTCGGCGACAATCAAGGAGTTTCTCTTGTCGGCCGAGTACATCATGTCGCGTGGGAACCGCAATGTCATGCTGTGCGAACGAGGCATCAGAACATTCGAGACCCAATACCGCAATACGCTCGATCTGGCCGCGATTCCGACCCTGAAGGAATTGTCGCATCTGCCGGTCATCGTCGATCCGAGCCACGCGACGGGCAAATGGAATCTTGTGGCGCCGATGTCCAAGGCCGCAGTGGCGGCCGGTGCCGACGGAATCCTCATCGAGGTGCATTCCAACCCGGAGTGCGCGCTTTGCGACGGCGAGGAGTCGATCAAGCCGACCAAGTTCAAAGAGTTGATGCAGGACATGCGAAAAATCGCCGTTGCGGTCGGCCGTGAGCTGTAGGTCCATGGCGCTTCATTTTTCACGGGTTGCGATCATCGGAGTCGGATTGATCGGCGGATCTCTGGGCATGATCCTTCGCAGGAAGGGATTGGCCGGTAGCGTCGTCGGTGTCGGCCGGCGCGTCGAGAATCTCAAGACGGCCGTTCAGATGGGCGCCATCGATCGCTACGTCGTCGATCCGAAGGATGGGGTTGCCGAGGCCGATGTGGTCGTATTGGCCACGCCGGTTGATACGTATGAGCGGCACCTGTCGGAGTGGGCGCTCTGCCTGAAGCCGAACGCCATCGTGACCGACGTGGGCAGCGTCAAGGGGGCCCTGGTGGAACAGGCGGAACGGGTCTTGCCGCCGGGAGTTCGTTTTGTGGGCGCGCATCCGATCGCAGGCAAAGAGAAGACCGGCGTCGCGGCGGGGTCCGATCGTCTGTTCGCAGGGGCTCGGTGCATTCTGACCCCGACGTCCAAGACGGACCAGCAGGCGCTGGAGCAGATCAAGGCCATGTGGCAGGAGACCGGCGCGACCGTTCTGACTATGGATCCCCATCTGCACGATCAGATCCTCGGCGCAGTCAGCCATCTGCCGCACGTCGCGGCGTTTGCCTTGATGGATGCCCTGATCGAGATTCGGAGCCGAGTGCCGGGGCTCGATCTGGCCGGTCATTCCGGTGGCGGATTGCGGGATACGACGAGAATCGCCGCGAGTTCCCCGGAGATGTGGCGGGACATTTTTCTATGGAATCGCGACAACATCGTCACGTTCATTGAAAGCTATGAAGATGCCTTGGGACGGTTGAAAGAGCTGATTCGCGCTGGCGACGCCGCCGGCATCGAGAAGGCACTGGAACGGGCCAAGCAGGAGCGGGAGCGTTTCCCGGCCCCCGGCGCCGTGGCTCCATCCCCATGACGACACTCACGGTAAAAGCAGGTCCTCCGCTCCGAGGCACGATCGCGGTCCCGGGGGACAAGTCGATTACGCATCGTGCGATCATTCTGACCGCGTTGGCCGAGGGCGCAGGTACGATTCGAGATTATTGTCGCGGCGAGGATTGTCTCAACACCATGCGGGCGCTGCAGTCGCTCGGGGTCAAGATCGAGGAGACGCCGGAAACGCTTCACGTGCAGGGCAAGGGGCTCTGGGGCCTGACGGAACCGGGCGGCGTCATCGATTGCGGAAATTCGGGGACCGGGATCCGTCTGCTGGCCGGTTTGTTGGCGGGGCAGGATTTCTTTACGGTGCTGACGGGCGACGCATCGGTCCGACGACGTCCGATGGGACGCATCGTCAAGCCGCTCCGCGACATGGGCGCCACGATCGCAGGCCGAAAGGGAGGAGAGCTGGCGCCTCTGGCGGTCACGGGGGGCAAGCTGAGAGGTATCACGTATGCCTCGCCTGTCGCCAGCGCCCAGGTCAAATCTTCGTTGTTGCTTGCCGCCCTGTTTGCGCAAGGCACGACGCGGATTACGGAGCCGAGAGTCTCCCGAGACCATACGGAGCGCATGTGCCGGTTTTTCGGTGTTCCCCTCAAACAAGAGGGAACGACGCTGATCGTGGAGGGACGTCCGTCGGTGGGGTGGACCGCGGTTCCAGTCCTCACGGTACCGGGCGATCTGTCCGCCGCGGCGTTTTTCATCGTCGGTGCGAGCATCGTTCCGGGCTCGGATGTGCTGTTCACGGGGATCGGAGTGAATCCGACCAGGTCCGGGATCTTGGAGATTCTCACCCGCATGGGCGCCGACATCCAGTTGCTGCGGCAGAGAGAGGAAGCCGGTGAACCGGTTGCGGACATCAGAGTGAAGGCGGCGCCTTTGCGTGGGGTGACGATCGGACCTGAGTCCATCCCTCAAACGATCGATGAGTTTCCGATTCTCTTCGTGGCGGCCGCCGTGGCGGAAGGGGAAACGATCATTACTGGAGCCGAAGAGCTGCGCGTGAAGGAGAGCGACCGGATCGCCGCGATGGCGGCGGAGTTGCGCCGCATGGGCACCAGAATTGCGGAGCGGCCGGACGGCGTGGTGATCCAAGGAACCGGGCGGACGGGTGAAAACGGTCGGCTTGCGGCGGCCCGAGGGCGGAGTTACGGCGATCACCGAGTGGCGATGTCGCTGGCGATCGCCGGCCTGACGGCCGAGGCCGAGACGACGATCGACGACGCGGACTGTATCGAGACGTCCTTTCCCGATTTCAGCGGACGGTTGTCGGTCCTGCGAACCGGGAGCCGATAGGGCGCAGAAGGAGGAGCGCCGCATGATCGTGGCGATCGACGGACCGGCTGGGGTGGGCAAGAGTACGGTGGCCAAGTTGTTGGCCGGGCGGCTGAAGTATCTGTACTTGGATACAGGTGCGTTGTATCGGGCGGTGGCCTGGACGGTCCTGCAGCACGGCGTCGATATGACGGATCAGGAGGCAGTCGCGGCGTTGTTGCCCTTGACGTCCTTGAAGATGGAGTTCGAGAACGAGATGGTTGTCGTACGCGTCAATGGAACGGATGTGACCGGGCACCTCCGAAGTCCTGCCGTGTCGGCCGCCGCCTCGGTCGTGTCGGCTATTCCGGCCGTTCGCGCCTGGCTGTTGCCGGTTCAGCGGCGCATCGGGGAGAAGGGTTCCGTCGTGGCCGAAGGGCGCGACATCGGAACCAAGGTGTTTCCTTCCGCTGGCGTAAAATTTTTTCTGGAGGCGGATGCAACGGTGCGGGCCGAGCGACGGCATCGGGAATTGGTGGCGGCCGGGCATTCCCGGGAGATCGAACAGACCAGCGCCGAGATGGCGGGACGCGACAGCAGAGATCGGAGCCGCACGGTGGCTCCCCTGGTCCCAGCAGAGGATGCGCACCACATCGATACCTCTAGATTGTCGGCAGCAGAGGTGGTCGATCGGATGATGGGTATCATTGCGGCAAAGTTGTGAGTTCGGTGGTGTATTGGGTGCTCTGGGGCCTGACGAGGGTCGTCGGCTGGAGTCTTCTCGGATACCGGGTCGAGGGGACGGTTCCCCGCCGGGGCGGGATGCTAATTGCGGCGAACCACGCGAGTTATGCGGACATCCCGTTGCTCGGGTGCGGGATGTCTCGACGGGCATGGTACCTGGGGCGGAGCGATCTGTTCGTGCCCGGCGTGAAGGAGCTTCTGCAATGGCTTGGATGGATTCCGCTGAAGCTCGGGCGATTGGATCGCCGAGCCTTTGACACAGCGGTGGGGTTGATCCAGAAGGGCAAGGTCGTGGTGATATTCCCGGAGGGGGGCCGAACCCTCACCGGACAGCTTCGGGAGGCGAAGCCGGGATTGGGCATGATCGTGGCGCAGACAGGGTGCCCGGTCGTCCCGGCGTACTTGAAGGGCACCTATGAGGTGTTGCCTCCCGGGACGACGCGCCCCCGACGTCACCTCGTGACCGTGCGGTTCGGGGAGCCGATGACGTTCGGCCGTCCTACCGACGGCGTGGACACGAAACAGTTTTATCGGCATGTGAGTCGAACAGTGATGGAAAGGATCGCGGCGCTCGGAGGGGTGGAACCTCCGGGCCATGGTCCGGCAGCCGGAGCGCGCCAGGCTGAGTGAGCTCCGGTGATTATGCATATCAGCACCGACGGTCGTCGGGAGAGTAGGATAGACCCATGAATACGGTTTCGAAATCGAGTGAACAGCAGTTGGACCGCGACGCCTTGGCGGCGTTGTACGAAGAAACGTTCAAGAATCTCGAAGAGGGGACCATTACGGAGGGCCGTGTCGTCGCCCTCACGAAGGACAAGGTGGTCGTCGACATCGGCTACAAGTCCGAGGGGATGATTCCGAGCGATCAGTTTGCGGCGGAAGAGCTGCAGCAGCTCAAGATCGGTGACCGCCTTCAAGTCTACATCGAGGAGTGCGAGGATGCGGACGGCAATCTCGTCTTGTCCAAAGAAAAAGCCGACAAGATGAAGATTTGGGAGGAATTGGAGAAGTTATACAAGGAGGAAAAGAGCATCGACGGCAAGGTGGTCTCCCGGATCAAGGGGGGCATGATGGTGGACATCGGGGTGAAGGCCTTTCTGCCCGGTTCTCAGATCGATCTCCATCCGGTGCGCGACCTCGATGGATTGGTCGGCCGCACGTTTCCCATGAAGATCATCAAGATCAACCATCGTCGCGGCAACGTGGTGGTGTCCCGGCGCGTGCTATTGGAGGAAACGAGAGACAAGAAGCGACAATCCACCCTTGCGACGCTCAAGGAGGGCCAGCTGATTCAGGGAATGGTCAAGAACATCACCGACTACGGCGCCTTCATTGACCTGGGTGGAATCGACGGGTTGCTGCACATCACCGATATGTCCTGGGGACGGGTGGGCCATCCCTCGGAAATGTTCAACGTGGGGGATCGGGTCGAGGTGAGCGTGCTGAAGTATGATCGGGAGACCGGCCGCATCTCGCTCGGTCTGAAGCAGAAGTCGGCCGATCCTTGGACGAACGTCGCCGGCAAATATCCGATCGGCACGCGCGTGCGCGGCAAGGTTGTGAGCCTGACGGACTACGGCGCCTTCGTGGAACTCGAGCCGGGCGTGGAGGGGCTGGTGCACGTGTCGGAAATGTCATGGACTCACGAGGTGCGGCACCCGTCGCGTGTCGTGGCGATCGGAGACCAGGTCGAAGCGGCGGTGCTGAACGTGGATCCTGCCAGCCGGAAGATTTCGCTCGGCATGAAGCAGACCGCCCCTAATCCATGGGACATGGTGGAAAGTAAATATCCGATCGGAACCAGGATCGAGGGAAAGGTCAAGAGCCTCACCGATTTCGGGGCGTTCGTCGGTCTGGACGAAGGTATCGACGGCTTGATCCACATCTCCGACATGTCCTGGACCAAGCATATCAAGCATCCGTCCGAGTTGTTCAAGAAGGGTCAGAAGGTGGAAGCGGTCGTGCTTCGGATCGACAAGGAGAAGGAGCGACTTTCACTCGGCTATAAACAGCTGAGCCGTGACCCGTGGGACGACGAAATTCCCGGCCGCTACCGGGTGGGGGATTCCACAAGCGGGAAGGTCAGCAAGGTCGCAGACTTCGGGATCTTCGTCGAGTTGGAGGGTGGAGTCGAAGGGTTGATCCATGTCAGCGAGGCTGGACTCGATCCGAGCGCCAAACTCGAGGAGAAGTTCAAGCTGCAGGATGAAGTCGTGGCCAAGATCATCAAGGTGGATCGTGATGAGCGAAAAATCGCTCTGAGTCTTCGCGACCATCAGCTGGATTCGGAGCGCCGGCACGTGGACGAATATCATGCGGCCCAGGGGGCGCCGGATCAGAGTCTGGGACGGGCGGCCAAACAGAGCCGGAAGCGGGCCGCGGAGGACGACGAGAAGTAGCTCACGATTGGCGCGGCGCCGCGATCCTCGCGGCGCCGCAGACCGTGAGTGATACAAATGAGTGACACGATGGACCAGGGCTCAACGGCGAATGTAGGCAAGTGGCCCCTGAAGCGGAAAATCTTCTGGGGAGTTCTCGCGGTGATGGGGGTGATGCTCTTCATCAATATCTTTTTTCCGGATCTCGACTTTTCGACGGAAGACCGGATCGCGCTCGTGCGCGTGGAAGGCGTCATCTTGGATTCACAATCGACGGTCACCGAACTCAAGCGCTTCGGAGAGAATCCTTCCGTCAAGGCCATCGTGTTACGGATCGACAGTCCCGGCGGCGGCGTCGTCCCTTCACAGGAGATTTATGACGCCGTCCAGCGTGTGCGGAACAAGAACAGCAAAGCCGTCATCGCCTCCATGGGAACGGTTGCCGCGTCAGGCGGCTATTACATCGCGTCGGCGACGGACCGGATCATCGCCAACCCCGGGACGTTGACGGGTAGCATCGGGGTGATCATGGAAACGGCGAACGTCGAAGGCCTGTTGAAAAAGATCGGGGTTGAGGGGATCGTCGTCAAGAGCGGGAAATTCAAGGACGTGGGGTCTCCGCTGCGCAGAATGAGTGATGAAGAACGCGCGTTGCTGCAGTCCGTGATGGACGACGTGCACAAGCAATTTATCGATGCGGTGGCTGCGGGACGTGCGATGGAGCCTGCGGCGGTTCAAGCGCTTGCGGATGGCCGGATTTTCACAGGGCGTCAGGCCAAGGAGGCCAAGCTGGTCGATGAATTGGGCAATCTCGAGGACGCCATTCAATTGGCTGCGGATTTGGTCGGCATTGAAGGTGAACCGAGAGTGGTTGAGCCGCGCCGGCGGTTTTCGATCAGAGAATTGATCGAATCCCGGCTTACGGCGGTGTTGCCCAGGCTGGACTTCTATTCGGGGGTCAGTCTGAAGTACCTGATGGCGTTTTAACGCGGCCGATATAGCGACGCCGTATCGAAGCGAAAGGGGAATCGGATATGACGAAAGCCCAAATCATTGAACGGGTCTCCGAGCAGGTGACGACCTTGACGAAGCGGCAGGCCGAAATCGTCGTCAACACGATATTCGACTGTGTACGAGACTC
The DNA here is from genome assembly GCA_047150005.1 of Nitrospira sp. Lineage (GTDB taxonomy): Bacteria > Nitrospirota > Nitrospiria > Nitrospirales > Nitrospiraceae > Nitrospira_C. Next base: position 1,970,419 of record AP038806.1, read on the forward strand.
CTTGAAAAACGGCGACAAAACAGAAATCCGCGGGTTTGGGAGCTTTCGCCTCAGGGCTCGGCGCATGAAGGAAGGCCGTAACCCGAAGACCGGAGCGACGGTGGCCGTGCCCGCCAAGAAAGTGCCGTTCTTCAAGGCCGGCAAGGAACTCAAAGAACTGCTTAATCAGTAGGGAGTACAATCCATGAGCGCACCGGATGCCGACGATATCGCTGTGACCGATGTACGCTGGACCGACGGCGCATTGAAGCGCATGGATCGCGCCCCGGTGTTCCTTCGGGGCATGGTCCGCCGCCTCGCCGAAAAGAAGGCCAGGGAGCTGGGTCTGGCGGAAATTACGGAAACCACGCTGGATCAGTTCAAGAATCAGATGATGGGGCGAATGGGCGGCGAATCGGGAATGGCCGATGCTGCTGCCCAGATGGAACAGGGGCAGCTGCCTTGGACTGCTGCGGCCAAGGAGCGGCTGAATACCGTTCCGGAGTTCATGCGGGCCATGATCAAGCAGATCGCGGAGGAGGTCGCCAGGGAAGGGGGGCACCTTGAGGTCAACATCGACCTATTCGAAAAGGTCGAAGCGCTGGGAGACATGCGCGAGAGCACCGCGGCTGCCTTGCCCTGGACGGAGGAGGCTCTGGCCGCACTCCATGAGAAGGTCAAGCAGTCGCCTCCGATCGCCGTCGAGTTCGTGACCGACATGCTGAAACATGATACCGAAGATCTCGCGCGAGAGAAGGGCCTCACCCAGATTACAGGCGATGTTCTCAAAGATTTATGGGATGGGCCACAGGAACGGGTTGCCTGGACCGACGAGGCTTGGAAGCGGTTGCAGACGTCACCGGACTTCGTCCGGAGCGGAATTCGCAAAGCCGCGGAACGACGAGCCAGAAAATTGGGACTCAAGGAAATCGACTCGGACCACCTCACGACATTTCGCAATCAGGCAATGATGAAGGCGGTCAAACGCATCCGCTCATTCGGCTACAACGAATTGACCTTCGACGCATTCGACACGGCGCTGGAGAAGACGAAACGTCTCAGGGGAAATGAACAAGCTGAATTACGGCTCAAAGAAATCCGAGGGCATTTTGCCGATCCGGAAACCAAGAAGCCCGAAGGCGGAACGCTTGGAGCCGAGTTGATGGACCGCTTTCGACGGTATCTCAAAGGGGAGGGCACGCTCTGAAGGAGCGTGCCCTCCTCTTCCCGAGCGGCTCTGGACCGCGCGGGGTTGCCGAACGGCGCCCCCGTGCGAGAGCGGAAACCAGAGCAGAGTCGGTGACTTGTTGGGGCAAGTTCAGGTCGTAGCGGCCTGTTTGGGCCAAAACTTGTGGCGGATCTGCGGCAGCGGCTCGTTGTCGAAGTTCGGGATGTCGTAAAGGCAGCGGTCAATCAGCGCCACTTCCTCTTCGGTTAACTCGAGCGTCACGCGTTTCTTCCAGAACTGGTCGAGGGTAAAGTAATCTCCGGACTGAGGTTTCTCCGCCAGAAAGGCCTTCATTTTCACGAACCCTGCGGTATCTACTCCGGAAATGCGGCCCTTGTTTCGATCGTGACACCAGTGCAGGACCTCGGCGATACCATACATAGTGATGTCGACTTTCACGGTCTTACTCATGGTGCTCCTCCTTGGAAGGGTAGTAGTCTACCCCAGGTGACGTCCCATTTTCAAAGCCTTTGAGCAGTGGGCCCGGTTATTGTGGCGGCATCATCCGCTGCATCCGGAATGATTGTCAGACAAGGACTCGGTCAGTATACTCACCTTCTTGCTTCGAACCATGCCATTTTTTCGTCACTATTCTCGGGGAGCTCGCTCCAGGTGGATCGGGGTTGCGGCGGCGCCCTGGCACAGGTCGGTCCTGACCGGCCGGCGACTTCTAGCGTCCGTGGCGTTCTTGGTCGGCGGCCTTTCGATCATCCTTGCCGCGCTTGCCTGTTCAAAGCAGGATCCGTACGTGCCGCCGGATCTCCTGTACTACTTCGCCAGTTACAAAGTGGGAAAGAATCCGACGACGGTCACGACCATGGACGTGAACCAGGACGGGTTGACCGATCTGGTCACAACGAACATTGCGAGCGACACGTTATCCATTCTCATGGGGAACGGAGACGGTACCTTTCGCGATCAATTACAGCTGCACGTGTGCCAAGAACCGCGATCCCTCGCGACCGGAGCGTTCAATGCCGACGTCTATCCTGACATCGTGCTTGCTTGTTCGGGAAGCGATCAGATTGCCGTCCTGTTCGGTCGCGCCGACGGGAAATTCGATGAAGGCCCACAGTACCCGGTCCATAGAACGCCCGTCGCCGTGGCGAGTGACGACTTGAACGGCGACCACGCCGCTGATTTGGTCGTCGCGCTGAGAAACGACAAAGTGAAAATTTTTCTGGGTACCGGCAACGGAGAGTTCAAGCACGGACCGCAGTATGAGTACGGCGATACCCCGACTTCCGTCGCATTGTCGGACTTGAATCGCGACTCTATCGTGGACATGGTCGTCACAAACGGCGGCCCGATGTCCAATGCCGTATCGGTCTGGATCGGGAACGGCGACGGAACGTTCCGCATGCCGATCGATTATAAATCGGGGAAACGACCTCTTGGGGTCAGTTTCGCCGACTTCAACAGCGACAAGATCCGCGACCTCCTGGTGATCAACGGTGAGCGCGACAGCTTTTCAACATTTCTGGGAAACGGCAACGGCACGTTTCAGCCTGGCCGCGACTCCGGGGCGGATGCAGGTCCGAATTTCGGTCTGGCGCGTGATTTCAATGGAGACCAGCGCGCGGATGTGGCCATCGTTAATCTTCAGTCCAACGACCTGTCGATTCTCTTCGGCCGGGGGGACGGGACCTTTGAATATCCTCCGAGGAACTACAAGACCAAACCAGGTCCGTTCGCCGTCGCCGTATTTCGTGCGACGACAAAGGAAGCCGAGGAGCCCGGGCTCGTGACGGCGGATAACGGGGCCGGGACCCTGTCGATTTTCCTGCACCGCGGCCTGAAAGCGACGGCGTTCCCTAAAGCCGCCGTGCCGTGATCGCTGTGCCGGCGTGGACATCATCATACGACCGAAACCACAGAATCGAATCGAGCCTCTGCTTGACTCTCCGAAGACCGTCCGCTAGAGTGGCCGACAGGCGCGGTTTTGCGGTGTTGCGCCGTAGCTGAGGCGCGGTGGTGAGATCGTTCACATGGTGGTTCGCGATCGGCGCGCTGCTCACGCTTTCGGTACTGATGGTGCAGGGAGGCGTGCGGGACCTGATCGACGGAACCCATCCGGCGGGAGGTGCAAATCCCTACCTCTCGTTCGGCACGACGATTTTCGGCGGGGGCCTACTGGCAGGGTGTCTCGCGTTGGTCATGAAACGGATCGGATGACCGCCTCGTGGCACGTCAAGGTTTTCGATGCATTGCCTTAAATGTCAAGGCTTCATGATGATCGAGCGTCACTATACTCTGGTGAATCGTCGTCTCTACGCTCGCTGTTTGAACTGCGGATTTTGGATCGATCTTGCCGACCTCCTTCGTTTCTTCCATAAAGTCATCGACAGCGGATTCCGCGGCAGCAAAGTGCGGGAGTCATTCACATTGTAGTCAGGGGGCGATGACGGCCATGCGCGCGCGGAGTTCAGGACTGATTCTGTGGCCTCGCTTCGTCGCGGCGGTACTCTGCTGGGGGATCCTGATCACGGGGTTGACGGGCATCACGCCGTCGCCGACGGAAGCCAAGCGCGCTTCGGTTTCGTCCAGGCCGGCCCATGCTTCGGGCGCCGACGGCACAGCGCTTCCCTGGCGACGCGTCCCCGCCCACAGCATTCTGTTAAAGGAACTCAACAGCGGGCGTGTTCTGTATGAGCACGAATCTGGCAAGCGGCTCTCGCCGGCGAGCCTGACGAAGATCATGTCGGCGCTGGTAATCCTCGAGCGAGGCCGCTTGGACGATCTGGTCACCGTAAGCCCGACGGCCGCGCGCGCACATAAGATTCATCTCCGGCTCAAGCCGGGCCAAGTGTTTCGGCTCGAGGATCTTCTGAAGGGCATGCTCATCATGTCAGCGAACGATGCCTGCCTGGCGGCAGTCGAACATGTCGGCGGAGACGAATCGCAATTCGTGTCGCTCATGAATGCCAAGGCGAGCGCTCTCGGATTGTCGGACACGCATTTCAGCAATGCCTGCGGCTTCGATCATTCCGATCACTATTCGACCGCCGAAGATCTGGCGCGCTTGAGTGTCATCGCGCTCGAGCAGCCGACTTTCCGCCGGTTGGTTCGCGAAGAACGAGCGATCATCATGCCGATCAACGGTACGCATGCCCACGTGCTGCACAACACCAACCGATTGCTTGGCCGCATTCCCGGCGTTGAGGGAGTAAAGACCGGTTTTACGTCCAAGGCCGGACGGTGTCTGATTGCAAAAGTGTCCCAGAACGGCAGCGACCTGCTGCTCGTCATTCTCAATTCCAATCGCCGGTGGAACACCGCAATGAGCCTAATCAACTACGGCCTTCGCACGTCCGATTCCATTCGCTAGTCGCTCACCATCGTCATGGATCTCGGCTCGGTTGCGCGTGGTCGTGAGATCGTGATGTATATCGGGCTATCTCCAGCCTGGAGGAGGGCTGCATGCAAGGAGGAACGCGGACTAGCGGAGCGGGGAAAACTCAATATTCACGTCTTTCCCCAGGTAGTTGATGACGAATCCCTGTTTGTCATAAGCAAGGACGGCTCCCATGACATTCTCGTCACCGTAATCTTCCTGGCCGAGCAACTTCCGAACATCTTCAGGACTCTCACTGTTGAGGACGTTTCGGAAGACACCGCGCGTCTTATAGGCAAATCTGTTGTTCACGAAGATAAGGTCGACTTTCCCGTCCTGGACCCGCACACCGGCCATCGGACCGGTCGGTTTTCTCTGATCGAGGAGAAAAATAAACAAGGCTTCCTGCTCGACCTTCACGCCGGGGATCTTCTCGTTAACCAACACATCGAGGGCCTTCGCCTCGCTGTCGCCGAGTTTGACTCCAAACAGGGATACCTCGGAACTCTTGATGTTCTTGGCATCCATCACATCGTTCTTGCTTAATTCATAGGGTTCCGCGAATCCGGCCGAAACGGACACGCAGACGGCGGCCAAGGACATACAGGTCAGCATCACGGCTCGCACCATCGCGCTCATTCATTCCTCCTTGACGCACAGACCCGTATGACTGTGGGAATCCAATACATCAGTGCGGGGGCACATGAACGGGCTCATTCTAACGAAGGAAAGAGGTAACTTGCAAGGAAAGGCTTGGATTCCTGAATGGTTAGCTTCATATGAGGCTCGTCGCTTCAAGAGCGCATGTGAGAATGACAACATCGGAGGAGGAATTCGAAGCATTGGTGGAGCATCTTGTGACAGCGCTCAATGCTCTGAGGGTACCGCCTCGTGAGCAACAAGAGCTGCTTGCCATTCTGACTCCCATGAAGAAAGACATTGTCGAGTTTCCGTAGAGCGAGGTGGGGGGGACACGGCATCAAGGCTCCTCCTGACCAGACCACAGAATCATGTCGTGATCAACAGGAGGGTCCCCAGTTCCCGCAGCCGGTTAAAGTAGGAGCGACATTCATCATTGATCTCGATTTCGAGGGCGTCCAGTTCAACAAGGCAGTCGCTCACGATGGCTCGTCGCTGTTCATCGAGCGCTTCTTCTCCGTCGAGCACATGGACGACGCATCCGCTGATGACCGTGTCCAAGGTCATCAGGGGACCTTCTTGGTCTGTTTCGATATGAGGCCACTCGTCGTTCTTATGCGCCTGCCAAAGGTTGATAAGCATCTCTCGGTTCATGACATGCCTGGGCGACTCGATCGTCGGAGAGGCGTTCACCCTATCCGATAGCGCCGTCCATCCGCAAGCGCGCGGCCGGTCGTCCTCGCGCCTCGCCTCCAAGACCTCTGTCGCATCGTCTCCCAGGGATCCTGCGGAGGGACTTCCTTACGGGTACAATCCTCGGTGCCGGTGCGCCTGAGCCACTTTGTCGATCCCGCTCATGAGGGCCGCCATGCGCATCGATGTATGTTTGGCCTCCGCGAATCGTAGAGTCCGTTGGAACGCTGCGGTCATCAAGTCGTGCAACCGTTCCTGGATGTCCGATGCCTTCCAAAAAAAGCGCTGGGCATCCTGCACCCACTCAAAATACGAAACGATCACGCCTCCCGAATTGGCCAAGATATCCGGTATGACAAAGACTCCCTTGTCCTGGACGATCCGGTCCGCTTCCAGAGTGGTCGGACCGTTGGCGCCTTCGGCCAGGATCCGGCAACGGAGCTTTGAGGCGTTGCGACCCGTAATCTGTTCGGAAAGCGCGGCCGGCACAAGCACGGTACAGTCAAGTTGCAGGAGTTCGTCGTTCGAAAGCGCGTCACCCAGCTTGGTTTCACTCAGTGGGATGCCTGCCTCCTTATAGCGGGCGAGCAGCAACGGGATGTCCAGACCTTTCGGATTGTAAATGCCCCCGCGGACGTCGCTGACAGCGATGACCCGGGCCCCGCATTCGCTTATGATGCGCGCCGTATGTGCGCCGACATTACCGAATCCTTGAATGACCACCGTGGCGTTACGAATGTCCAAGTTGAGATGGCGGAGAGCTTCGAGCGTGACATAGACCACCCCACGCCCGGTGGCCTCCTCTCGCCCGAGGCTCCCACCGATAGAAAGAGGTTTCCCGGTCACGACTCCCGGCACGGCATAGCCGACCTGCTGGCTATAGGTGTCCATGATCCATGCCATCACTTGCGCGTCGGTCCCCACGTCCGGCGCGGGGACATCCTTGTCGGGACCGATGAAGGGAAGAATCTCGGCGGCATAGCGACGCGTCAAGCGCTGCAATTCGCCGCGGGTCAATTGCTTGGGATTTATGGCGACTCCTCCCTTGGCCCCGCCGTAAGGTAAATCGGCCAGCGCGCATTTCCAGGTCATCCACATCGCCAGCGCGGCGACCTCTCCGAGATTGACGTCGGGGTGGTAGCGGATTCCCCCTTTCGACGGCCCGCGTGACGTGTCGTGCTGCACACGGTAGCCGGTAAAGACTTCAACTCTGCCGTCATCCATACGAACAGGAATACTGACGACCAGCGAACGCTGCGGACATTTGAGCCGCTCCCGCAAATTCGGGTCCAAGCCCATGCTCTCTGCCGCCTGATCGAATTGCGCGACGGCCAGACGGAAGGTAGGGGTGTCCAGTTCATGCATGATGGGTGTGCTCCTTCTCGAATTCCACGCTCGAAGAGGAAACTCCGACGTCCCAGGTCAGCTTAAAAATATCGGCGAACTGTTCCGCCACCTGCTGTGCAACCGGACGGACAGGCACTGAAGAACCGCGTAGCGCGGCCATAGAAGTCGGTCTGTACTGGTCCAGACCGCAGGGAATGATGTGTGAAAAAGGCGTCATGTCGAGGTCAACATTCAGGGCAAACCCGTGCAATGTCACCCCATGCTCCACCCGAACACCGATGGAGGCGAGCTTTGCCGTTCGTCCTTCCACATCGACGAAAAGCCCTGGCGCCTTGGTGAGGCGACGAGCCTCTATTCCCCAATGTGCCAGGGTACAGCGCAGGGTTTCTTCCAACAGCCATACGTATTGTTTTGGGCCTGATGCGCTGTGCGACAAGCGGACGACGGGATAGCCGACCAGCTGTCCGGGACCGTGATAGGTCACGGATCCGCCGCGATTCGTGACGACGACTTGCGCGCCCGTGGCCTGGAGGACCGATTCTCCTTGTGGAAGATGAGTCGGAAGAGTACGCCGTCCGAGCGTGTAGACTGCGCGATGCTCCAACAATAGTAACGTATCGGATCTTCGGTCGGCCACGCGCTCGGCGTGCAGTCGCTGCTGAAGGAGCCATGCGTCGGCATAATCGAGAGGGGCTGCCATCATGAGAAGGCTCCCTCGTCGTGTATCGTCTCGACGCGACGACACTTCGTTCACGGTGTGGACCTGATTGCCGCCGGCGGCTTGGGAAGCTGCAGCGTTGCGGGGCCGCTCTTCCCATGCAACGTCAACTGGACGGACGGCTGATCGCCGGAACGGAGCAAGGCGTGCCAGAAGTCTCCGGTGTTGAAGATCTGGCGCTGATCGACGGCGGTAATGATATCGTGGTCTTGGAGTCCTCCGGCACCGGCAGGCTTGGTGCCGTCCACTTCAAGCGCGAGTACGCCACGATCTCCGTCCAAGCCGAACGTCGCCGTAATGCTGGGTGTCACGGTCACAGGGACGAACCCCAGATCGGGCCGGTAAATCGAGCCTCGCACAATCATGGACTGGATGTGAGGATAGATCGCGTCCATTGAAATGGCGTAGCTGATGGCCTGCGCCGAGGGCGCGATCGCGACATTGACTCCGATCACCCGGCCGGACAGATCGACGAGCGGACCGCCGCTGTTGCCGGGATTAATCGCTGCATCGGTTTGGATGAGGTCATAGAGGGTTTCCCCATCGGGCGTCAGCACGGATCGATCCAGGGCGCTGACCACACCGACGGTGACGGTAGAGCCTCCCTTCAGAGGATTGCCGATCGCCACGACCGACTCACCGATTTCCAGGGTGGGCGAAGGGCTCAGGGCCGCCGGAACCAGATCCTGAGCATTGATTTTGACGAGCGCAAGGTCGAGTAGGAAATCGCGAGCCACCACCCTTCCCGGCGTAAGCCGACCGGTTGAAAGCCCGACAACGACGCTCTTTGCGCCGGTCACCAGATGATTGTTGGTCAGTATATAGCCGCCTTCGTCGATGATCACGCCCGAGCCTGAGCCTGATTGCGGTTGAGTTGGAGAGGCGGCGGGAGCCCCGCGGGTCAAGATTGTGACGACCGACGGCCTGACCTTGGCCACGACGGCCGGGACTGAAAGCGTCTTGCCCGATGCCGCGACGGGAGTCGATCCCGGTTCGCCGAACGACGGCGGGCTCGATATGAGCTGTGCGGTGCCGATCAAGCAGAGGAAAATGTACGGTCGGGAGGACTCATGGAAGTGGATCATGACTCGCATCATCTCCGCGGCTCATTCTGGCATAATTCTTCTCATGAGTGAAAGCAGCAGACGGAAGAAAGGGGGCGGGAATGGCTTCCCGTCCCCTTTCCATGGGTCTTCGAACCGACGTGAGGCGCGTTATTGGATGGACGCGAACATCTCCTTAATGGCCGGAGTCTTCAACTTCTTGAGCGCTTTGGCTTCAATCTGTCTGATCCGCTCTCTGGTGACCGAAAGATTTTGCCCAACCTGCTCAAGCGTTGATGGTTGGTCGTATCCGATGCCGAAACGCAGCCGGATGACCGTCTGTTCTCTCGGTGTCAGCGTGCTGAGAATCCGGTCGAGTTGATTCGTCATTTCAGTCCGGTGGACATGCGCATCGGGCGGTACCGCCTGCAAATCCGGCAGCAACTCACCCAACTCGGTTGTTCCATCCCCGACCGGATGTTCAAGGGCGATAGGTTCCTGAAACGCCTGAAGGGTTTCATGAAGCCGCTCCGGTCGCATTCTGAGCACTTGCGCGATCTCTTCCAGCTTGGCCGGACGGCCCAGCTGTTGGCCGAGACGTCTCGTGACCCGCATAATGCGGTGTGAAGCTTCGGTTTGGTGCACCGGAATCCGGATCGTACGAGACTGGTCGGCCAGTGCGCGCGTGATCCCTTGCCGGATCCACCACGTGGCATAGGTGCTGAACTTGAATCCCTTTCGATATTGATACCGCTCCGCGGCCTTCATCAGGCCGATGTTGCCTTCCTGAACAAGGTCGAGCAAGGTCAACCCTCTCCGCGTGTAGTGTTTGGCGACATCAACGACCAGACGGAGGTTGCATCGCACCAATTCATCCTTGGCCACTTCCAGTACGCTTCTGGCTTCGTGGATCGTCCCAAGAGATTGGTTGAGTTGCCGCACGATTGCGGCAGGAAGCTTAGTCTGTCCGGAAGCATTCTTGATCAATGCCACCAAGCAGAGTTCCGCCTTGTCCAATGCCGTGGCCGACAGGCCGCTCAAACGACGCACCATTTGCAACGTCCGGCACGCCTCCATCACTGCTTCCGAACGCCTTGCACGCGAGAGGATCTTGACGATCGAACGGAGTACGATTCGAATAGACGCGGTTCCTTGATCGATGCGCTTGGCTAAGGCGGTTTCCTCTTCCCTCGTCAGCAATGCCCGCTCGCCGAAGGATTGAAAGTACAATGATTCCAGCATGAAGGGACCATCAGTCACCTGCCGTCTCGCCGGTGGGGCTACGTCACGGGACGACCGCTCGCTGGCGGAATCACGGCCGATCATATCGAGGAGATCACTGGCTTCCGGATTGTCTGCGTCGGTATCCTTCTCGATCGGTGCGCTTTTTTCGGCTTCTTCAACGGGGAACAATTTATCCTTCATATTGCCCTCCCTCACCTCCGAACCTCTGCACGCTGTGATTCACCGCGGGGATCCATAAGCCCAATTAAGTAAGAGCCTCGTTCCGTCAAAACGATTCGCCGAGTGCGGTGTACAACTGGTCTCAGCATAACTACGGAGCAAATCCTATGCTGGATTGATCATGAGAAATTCGTTGGGCGATCATGCTGAAAAGGCGAGTTTATTAGAGTCGCTTAATGAAAAAATCCTCGCTGGCCTGAGGCGATCCTGTAGGAATTCATCGAGTGTCAACGACACGTTGGTGGCGCATTCGCCACACCAGCGTGCAGCAGCATGGGATACCGGGCGATACCGAGTCGGATAAACGGTGCTGGCACAGGTTTTCGTCATGCTGCTAGAATGGCCCCCCATGATCACGCTGCGTCACGGCGAACGTATTCATCTCGTGGATAAAAAGGGGCGCCATTATGCCTTGACGCTGAAGGCAGGAGAGACGTATCAGTTCAGCGGACAGACCATTCCCCACGACGAATTGATCGGCAAGGCGGACGGGACATTGGTCACGCTTTCCGGCGGTAAGCCGATGTTGGCCCTCCGTCCGACGTTCGGCGAATATGTGTTGAAGATGCCTCGCGGTGCGCAGGTCCTCTACCCGAAGGACCTCGCGCTCATCACCATGTGGGCGGACATTTATCCCGGAGCCAGAGTGTTTGAGGCGGGAACAGGTTCGGGTGCCCTGACCATGGCGCTCTTGCGCGCCGTGGGACACCGAGGGCTCGTCGTGACGTATGAGGCGCGGGAGGATTTTGCTCGGACTGCCATGATGAATGTTGAACGATACATGGGCACCGTGCCGAATCTTGTTCCGCTCCGCCGAAACGCCTATGAAGGGATTGATTTACCGGAAGACCGGTTGCCGTTCGATCGCGTCGTGCTCGATTTGCCGGAACCCTGGCACGTCGTGAACCATGCGGCAGCCGTACTTCGCTCAGGGGGAATTTTCCTCAGCTTTGTCCCAACCGTACCTCAGGTCCAACAGACCGTCGAGGCATTGGAGCGGGCTGCGGTCTTCGGCATGCCTGAGACCTTCGAGACGCTGCTCAGAACATGGTCAATTCAAGGCCGCAGTGTACGACCGGACCATCGCATGGTTGCGCACTCCGGCTTCCTCACCGTGGCCAGGAAAGTCGAGCCCGGATTCTGGGGAGGGTCCGCGATCCCCCGGCACGAGACCGGCGACGGGGGAGAACATGCCGATCACGAGGAAGCCACATGAATCGAATGCTGGGTAAGGTGGCAGTTATCACGGGGGGCAACGCTGGAATCGGAGAAGCGGTAGCCAAACGAGCAGCCGACGAAGGCGGTCTCGTCGTCATAACAGGCCGTCGTCAGGTCGAGTTGGAAAGAGTGGTTCACGACATCGAGGCGAAAGGGGGACGGGCTCTGGCCGTAGCGGGATCCGTCACCGACGAGGGACATGCCCGAGACACCGTCGCCAAGACATTGAAGACCTTCGGTCGGATCGACGCGCTGGTCAACAATGCGGGAGTCGGTGATTTTGGGAAACGCCTTCATGAGATGGATGATGCGACGTGGGCCCATGTCATCGATGTGAATGTGACCGGCGTCTTGCGCATGACGCGAGCGGTCGTACCACAGATGTTACAACAAGGCCGCGGATCGATCGTGAATATCTCTTCTATCGCGAGCGTGGTAGGGATTCCGGTGTTGCCGGCCTATGCCGCATCCAAAGGCGCCATTGATGCGTTGACTCGCGCCATCGCCATCGACTACGCACAGGACGGCATTCGGTGCAACGTCGTCAACCCGGGCCTGATCGATACTCCGATGGCTGCCCCGCTCATGTCCAATCCGGAGCAGCTTGCCCCGATCCTTTCCCATTATCTGCTCAAGCGGCCTGGAAAGCCCGAAGAAGTTGCGTCGATGGTCGTCTATCTTCTATCCGATGAAGCCGCCTGGGTGACCGGGGGCACGTATATGATTGATGGCGGGATGACCGCCTGGTAGGAGGAAGCATGCGAATCCTGAACGTAATGCTGATCTGTTTCCTCGTCGGCAGCGTGGTATCGCCCATGGCCTTGGCCGAGAGCGGGACGGAATTCCCTGGTACGGTGCTGACGGTGGACCCATCCACAGGAAAATTTGCCGTGAAGAAGGACAGCGGAGGAACCAGATTCACATTCACGGCGAACGAAAAGACCAAGTATCAGGGCGGACTCACGGGCCTGAAAGACCTCAAGAAGGACGACAAGATCACCGTCGTCTACGAGGTCCATGGCCCTCAGTATCTTGCCCTTCGAATCACCAGGCAGCCGTAGTACCAAGAAGAAGGCGCAAGCGCATATCGTGAACATCGATACCCATACTCAATTCTGTGGGGTCATTGGCAACCCAGTCGAACACTCCTTGTCGCCTGCTATTCATAATGCGGCCTTTCAACGGCTCGAGCTGAATTTCGTGTATCTCGCTTGGCGGGTCGAAACGATCGGGGATGCGATCCGAGGGCTTCGTGCGCTGGGCAATTTCCGCGGGGCCAGTGTAACGATTCCCCACAAAGTGGGAGCCATGCCGTTTCTCGATCACATCGAGCCGGTCGCTGGCCATATCGGCGCCGTGAATACCATCGTTGCGGACAAGGGCGCGCTTGCCGGCTACAACACGGACGCCACAGGCGCCTTGCGTGCGCTTCGGGAAGGGGGAGCTCCGCTGAAGAATGAATCCGTGGTCGTGCTCGGTTCAGGAGGTGCGGCGCGCGCGATCGCCTTTGCACTGGCCGGACAGGCCGGAGTCAGCCGGATTCATCTCTTGGGGATCGAAGAGCAAGAACGGGTCGTGCTGGCTCGGGAGTTGCGCGATAAAACGGCAGCGGACGTGTCAGACGCGGTTCTTGAGGATGCCGTGCTGAGGCGAGTGCTACCTGAGGCACGCGTGCTGATCCATTGTACACCGGTAGGGATGACGCCGAAGATCGGATCAAGCTGTGTGCCGTCCGGCCTGTTACACCGCGACCTTACTGTGATGGACATTGTCTACAACCCTCGAAACACTCAACTGCTGAAGGACGCTGCGGCCTCCGGCTGCCGCACGATCGCCGGGCTGGAGATGTTTCTGTACCAGGCCGCCGCGCAATTCGAGCTGTGGACCGGGCGACCGGCTCCGATCGACGTCATGCGCGGGGTGCTGGAATCGCACTTTTCATGAACATCGTGCTCATCGGATATCGAGGAGTCGGCAAGAGTTCCGTGGGGAAAATGTTGGCCGCGCAGTTGAATCGCGAATTGATATCTACGGACGCGGAAGTCGTGCGACGGGCGGGACAAACGATACCCGCGATCGTCGAACAGCATGGATGGGAATATTTTCGCGACCGGGAATCCGACGTCTGTCGAGACCTCGCCGGCCGGGATAACCTGATCATCGATACCGGCGGCGGCACCGTGTTGCGCCCGCACAATGTGGAGATTTTGAAACGAAACGGGACACTCTTTTGGCTCACGGCGTCGGTCGAGTCGATTGCCGCTCGAATCGGCGGTGACACGCAGCGGCCCTCCCTGACCGGGACCAAATCGTTTATTGAAGAAATTGAGCAGGTGCTCAGGGAGCGTACACCAAAGTATCAGACGGCAGCCGATCACATTATTGCAACCGATGGCCATCCGATTGAGCGTGTGGTGGCGTGTATTGTCGCGTGCTTCTGAACCGGGGCTCGGCTGGCACCCCCATTCTTGACAACTTCTCCGTGGAAGTGGTTCAAGTATCTATGTGCGCCCGTAGCTCAGTTGGATAGAGCGTCGGGCTTCGAACCCGCAGGTCGCAGGTTCAATTCCTGCCGGGCGCACCAAACCGTCCCAAGTCCTATCGCTGATTTCCATGCCGCAAGCGAACATTCAAGAATGTTGCGGGGTCACGCATCGAAGGACTGACCAGCGTTAGAATGCCGCTCGACGAGTTCATGAGGCCGGCTGCTGCCTCCGGTCTGCGTCAAAATGGGAATTCTGATTCCGATGATGTTCCTCGAAATCCACTCCACCACATCGTAGAAGCACGAAACGCCAGGATTTCCATGCCATCTCCTCAGGAATAAGTCCGCTCGTTGCGGACGGTGCTTCGGCATTGCTTCAAGGGCCTCGTGATCCCTAACCTGACCCTATCGATGCCGCGTTCGTGAGTTTGTGGCGGCCGAACCGCCGTAGTTCCCGTCTCCTTGCCCTGGCTCATCCCCACAGCGGGCCGTTCCTTACAGCCTGGAGTTTTCCTATCGGCCTTGCTTACAATGATGCGCGTTGAAAGGACTCCAGGTGAAAATCAGGACGATTCGAGGGCGAATAGTGTTTTCCATCGTGCTTGTGGGCGCTATTCCGCTGCTCATAGGTCTCGTGCTGGCCTACGTGTCGGGCATGCGGTCTCTTCGAGATGTCATCGGCGGGAATCTGCAAGCGGTGGCCGTTCAAGCGGCTGACCGTGTGACCATGTTGGTGCAGAGCGAAATTCAAGGCGTCCGCCTGCTCGGTTCCGCTCCATTGCGCGTTCGTCAGCCGGTCGAAATCGTGAACCGCTCCTATCCCGTGGATCCGGAAAAAGTGCGGGGCGTCATTCACGAACGGATGGGGATTTGGGAAAAAGGATTGAATAGCGCCGCCGGGTTGTTGAATTCTGAACTCTCCCGGTTTCTTCTGGAAACAAAGGTTCGTGACGGAGACAAAGTCGTCGGATTGCTGATTACAGATCAGTACGGAGCGCTGGTCGCAGCAAGTTCGGAGCCCGATCATTACTATTTCGGGAACGAGTCCTGGTGGGCCAAAGTTCGAGCAGGGGAGGTCTATGTGAGCGGACTGATTCCTGCTCAGGACGGATCGTTCAGGACACCCGAAGAGAGCATGGACATTGCGGTCCCGATTCTTGATGACCGGCAGCACACCGTGATCGGGGCTGTGAAAGCCTCGTTTCGATTCGACAGTCTCTTTGCGATGATCAATCAGATTCGGATCGGACAGACCGGACATGCGATGCTGTTCAATGCGGCGGGGCAGCCGCTCGTCTGTCCGATTCTGCCCCGCCAGGCGCACCGGATTCCCAGCCGACTCATGGCGATGATCGTCTCTTCCGATCCTGGCTGGGCCATTGCGGAGGACGACGGGCATGGAGCGACGGACACGGTCATCGGGTATGCTCCCGTGTCCGGGCTGAGGCTTCCGGACAATAGCTGGCATGTCTTTGTGAGACAGCAGCCGAGCGAGAGTTATGCCCCGATACGGGACCAGCTCAGAAATCTCGCGGCCATCGGATTAGTCATGATCGGACTGCTCTGGGCTATGGGGCGGTATGTGGCTGCTCACATCGTGCGTCCGATCTACGTTTTGCAACGCGGAGTCGAATCAATCAGTCAGGGCACCTACGACCGTCCGCTCAATATTCGTACGGGCGACGAATTCGAGGAACTGGCGGCGGCCGTCCATTCCATGGCCGATCGACTGAAGACGTCACGCTCTGAGCTGGAAGCCTTGAACGTCGATCTGGCCAGACGCGTCGAGGAAAAAACCGCCGAGGCGACGGAGCACATGAAACGGCTGCAGTTTGCCGAACGTCTGGCGACTCTCGGCAAAGTGGCCAGCGGGATTGCCCATGAGATTAACAATCCGCTGGGGATCATTCTCAACCGGATAGAATGTATGGAGGTCGAGGCGGCTCATCTGCCTCTCTCCGAGGAGCAGCGGCGGGACTTGCTGGCGCTTCGAACCCAGGCCGATCGGATCTTACGAGTCACGAAGAGCATGTTGGCGTTGTCCAGAGGGTCCGCAACCGTATTGAAACCCATGGATCTGAATTGCGTCCTCCAATCATGCATCGAGGCCTCGAAAGACCGGGCTGCCGTCAAAGACGTGAGGATCGAAGCGGCCTTGTCGCCCGGTTTGCCGCCGATCATGGGCGATCGTGACCGGATCGAGACGGTGATGTTGAATCTGATCAACAATGCGCTCGATGCGGCTCGGGAGGGAACACAGCCTGGCTGTGTGACGGTCCGGTCTGAAGAATCGCGAGGCAAAGAGGGCGATCTGGTAGTGGTCCGGATCAGCGATACGGGGCCGGGCATCCCCGAGGAAATGCTGGGACGAATCTTTGATCCCTTCTTTACCACGAAGGACGAGGGGCAGGGCACCGGTCTGGGTTTATTCCTCAGCTACGGGATTGTGGCTGATCATCGCGGACGCCTTGAGATTGAAAACGGCCGGCGCGGCGCCGTGGCGTCCGTGTTTCTCCCCGCGCTTGTGCCAGTATCCGAATCGCATCAGGAGGCCGGATGGGAGCAGGCAAGATTCTGATCGTCGACGACGAAGTGGATGCGCTGGAGAATTGCCGCCGCATCTTGAGCCGACTCGGGTATGACTGTGCGACCGAACACGACCCGCTTCGTGCCGTACAGCGGATACAACAGGAGCATCCCGATCTGGTGTTCACCGATTTGCGCATGCCCGGTCTCGACGGGATCGGTCTCCTTGCGGAGGCCAAGCGGGTCGATCCCAAAATCAACGTGGTTCTGTTGACGGCCTATGCGACCGTCCAGACCGCCGTGGCATCCATGCGGTATGGGGCGTTTGATTATCTGCTGAAGCCTTATACCAGCAAAGATCTGGAGGAGGTCGCCAAGCGGGCATTCGTCAACGGCGAGCAGGCGAGTCCAAGCGTTCAGTCCTGGCTTGCTCCCGATGGACCGACCACTGTTTCCGATGCCGTGAGAAAGAGCGCCTTGGATCTCATTCTCGGGAACAGTCGGGCCATCCATGACGTGAAGGATCTCGTCAAGAAAGTCGCGCGCACGGATGCGAACATTTTGATCTACGGTGAAAGCGGAACAGGGAAAGAGCTGGTCGCCTGCGCGATTCACGAGGAAAGCGAACGGACCGGCCAGCCGTTTGTGCCGCTCGATTGCGTGGCTCTGCCCGATGCCTTGCTCGAGTCTGAATTGTTCGGACACGAGAAGGGGGCCTTCACCGGTGCACATGCGGCGAAGGCCGGCCTCTTCGAAGTGGCCAATCGAGGCACGGTCTTTCTGGACGAAGTCGGTGGGATGAGCCAGACGCTCCAGTCGCGGCTTCTGCGGGTGCTGCAGGAACGTCACGTCCGCCGTGTGGGAGGCACGCGCTACGCGGACATCGATGTGCGGGTGATTGCCGCCTCCAACCGCGACCTCGAAGAGGCCTGTCGGAAGGGAGAGTTTCGGGAGGATCTGTACTATCGACTCAATGTGATTCCGATCGTGCTACCGCCGCTGCGGGACCGTGAGGCCGATGCGCAGGTCCTGGCGCAGGAATTCCTCAACCGTTTCATGAGGCGGGCGAGCAGCGGATCCGATGCCGCGCCAGCGTTCGATCCTGCGGCGTTGGCCTGTTTGAAGGCCCATACCTGGCCCGGCAATGTCAGGGAACTTCAGAATGTGATCGAACGGGTGGCGGCGCTGGCCGATGGCCACACGATCCGGGTTGAACAGCTGCCCGAACCTATCCGTGCCGCGCGATCAGATGAATCCGACGCGGAGGAAACGGCCTCCTACAAACAGGCCAAGCAAGAAGTCGTGCGTTCCTTCGAGCGCAATTTCCTGCTGGACTTACTGAAGCGCCACAATTGGCACATGAGCAATGCGGCTCAAGAAGCCGGCGTGGATCGTAAGACGATCGAACGCATGGTGAAGCGGCATGGTCTTCGGGAGCCGAGCTAGCCAGCCTCTCCCCTCGGACCAGCCTTCCCTCCCATGGGGCGTGGCAGTCCCAAGTTCTATCCCAGGGCGTGATAATTCCACGCGATTCTCCAGTGGCGTGGCATTTGCCTCGGCATTGCATTTGCTTCAATGGCAAAGGAGAGATGCGTTCGCGGTTTCGGCCGTGATGGGCGGTATCCATTCGGCAGGCTGTTCCGGTCACAGAGAAGGGACGAAGTCAAGATCATGGCAACAGAAAAAATTATGATTGTCGACGATGAGCCGGACGCCATTGAGAATTGTCGCCGGATCCTTAGCCGGTGTCGGTACGATTGCGTGGTGGAAGCCGATCCAAACCGGGCGTTGGCCGCCATCGAGCGTGAGCGCCCCCAAGTGCTGCTCACCGATCTCCGGATGCCGGGCTTGGACGGCATCGGCTTATTGAAAGCGGCCAAGCAGATCGATCCCACAATCAAAGTGGTGCTGCTGACCGCCTATGCCTCCGTTCAAACAGCGGTCGACTCCATGAGGCACGGGGCATTCGATTACCTCGCGAAGCCCTTTACGGGGCGGGAACTCCGGACGGTGGTTCGGCGTGCTCTGGGTGAAGGAGCTGACGAATCGGGCAAACACGAGGATACTTCACTCCTTCAGGCCGAGAACGCCATATCCGTTCAGGAAGGAGCATTGATTGGCAACAGTGCGCCGACCAAGATCGTGCGGGAGCTCATTGAGCGGGTGGCGGCCACGGAGGCGGCCGTACTGATTTCCGGCGAGAGCGGAACAGGCAAAGAATATGTGGCGCGAACGATCCATGCCGGAAGTGTGCGCCGCTTGAAGTCGTTCGTGCCGGTCGACTGCCTGGCATCCGACGAAGCGGCATTGGAGAGACAGCTGTTCGGCGCCGAGGCGGCAGCGGCCGACAGCGATGCCGGATCACAGCCGGGGCTGTTCGAATTGGCGCACGGAGGCAGCCTGTTCTTGGATGAAGTCGACGGCCTTAGCCCTCGGCTGCAGGCGAAAGTCGCGCGAGCGCTGAAGGAACGACGGGGACGTCGGGTGGGAGGAAGCCGGTTTTTCAACATCGATGTGCGTGTGATGGCTGCGTCGACTCAGCACCTGCAGCGCCTATGCGGCAGCGGCGAATTTCGTGAAGACCTCTATTGGCACCTCAACGTCGTTCCGATCGAGCTTCGTCCGTTGCGCGAACGTGTCGAGGATATCGAAGCCTTGGCGCAATGGTTCCTCCAAACCTTCCCGTCGCGCAAGCCCGACCGTCAACGATTGCCGTCCGGCTTCACTCCCCGGGCGCGCATGCTCCTTCTCCGATACCCCTGGCCCGGCAATGTGCGCGAGCTGCGGAATGCCGTCGAGCGTGCGGCCGTCATCGCGGATGGATCTCCCGTCGATCTCATACATCTTCCTGATCGACTGGCCTCGTCTTGACGCCTGTCCTGCCGCGCTTCTCTCCTGTCGTCTCACATCCTCGTTGTCCTGCTGCAAGCAACCATGAATTGTCCCGCTGCGCCTCAGTCCGGCGCGCGGGGCTGTCTAAATCGATAGACGGTCTATCTCTTTGATTTCCTGCCCGTTTCCCTCCTGCCCCAAGAAATGATGGGACGGCGGAGTCCCATCCGGCGAGAAGACGCTTCAAAGCTCTTCGCACAATAGAATTGTTTGACCGCGTGAATTGCGGTGTTTCATGCGTCGGGATGCGCTGGTTCGACGGGCATCGATGTTGCCAATACCATTGGTGCCGGTGAGGGAGCGAGTATTTGGACCGGCCTCCGAATACCGGCATCTTCACGGAGATGCTCCCCTCACCGGCGTTAATCATCGTGAAGCCGGGCCTGTCGGCGTC
Organism: Nitrospira sp.; assembly: GCA_047150005.1. Taxonomy (GTDB): domain Bacteria; phylum Nitrospirota; class Nitrospiria; order Nitrospirales; family Nitrospiraceae; genus Nitrospira_C. Next base: position 1,990,379 of record AP038806.1, read on the forward strand.
ACTCGGAGAAGCGACGCAGTACAAGCGAAGAAGTGGGCGACCGAAACGATCGGGAGACATGTCATTAGCCCACCGTCCGAGAAACGGTGGTGGCAGAAGAAGGAGGCCATGATATGAGGGAGATACCGGGTTCGCACAGGCGTGGCGGGCCGCGCGCGGCCGGTCTGCCGGCGGCGCTGCTCGTCAGTAGCCTGCTGACAACCACAATGGGGCTGGCCGCAGACCAGCACGCTCACGATGGTGACGCGCAGGGAGGGTCGGCCGAGAAGGTCATTTTTCGCGAAGGCGGGTCGGTCCTCCACGACCGCATGATGGAGGAGGTGAAACGACAGCAGGAGTACATTGGGCAAAAGGGTGCCTACAGTACCGGCGCCAACAGTCACATGTTGCAGCAGGGCGTGTTGCTGGTGGCGGAGGATCCGGCCAAGATCTCCGTGAACAATGGGCAGCGCTGTCCGACTAATGCGCCGGTGAAGGAGTATCACCTCTCGGCGATCAACATCGAAATCACGCTGAGCCGCTTTCTCGACTATTTCCCAGGGTACATGTACGTGCTGACCGAGAATGTCGAGAAGGCTCGCGCGGAAGAAGCCCTGAACAAAGCCGCGCGGGACAAGGAGAACGATCCGGGCGCCGTGTCGAACGGGTTGCAAGGTGATGTGATTCAGCCGTTGGTGATCCGGGCCAACCAGGGCGATTGCCTCAAGCTCACTCTTCAGAACGACATTGCGGAAGAAGCGACCAACCTGATCATCAACGGCTCCTCCCTGGTCGTGTCGGCCACGGGGAAGCCGGCCACGCCGTCCAATGCCGATGCCACGGTGCCTGCCGGCGGCACGCAGAGCTTCGAGTGGTACATCAAGCCCGATACTCAGGAAGGCGCACGATTCTTCCGTTCACATGCGTCCCGCGATCAGTTCAACCAGGGCCTGATCGGCATGCTCGTGGTGGAGCCGCGCGGCTCGCGCTACCTCAGCCCCTTCAACGGCAAGCCGATGGCGAGCGGCTGGGAGGCCATGATCGAAGATCCGAACGGAGCGGACTTCCGGGAATTCGCGATTTTCTATCATGAGGCCGGCGATGAAGCCTTCCGTCTCTTGAACAAAAAAGGCGAAATGCTGCCGCAACGCGATCCCCACACCGACTCCTATCGCCCCGGCGCACGACTGTTGAACTACCGCAGCGAGCCGCACGGCACGCGCATCGAGTTGCAGGCCCACATGGGCTTCTACGGCGATGAGTCCATGGCCTACGGGTCCTATACCTTCGGCGATCCGGCGACGACGATTCCCCGGTCCTACCTTGGCGATCCGGCAAAGTTCCGGATGGCGGGGGGCTCGGAAATCGTGCACTCGCATCATCTGCACGGCGGGTCCATCCGCTGGGCGCGCCAGCCCGGCAACAGCAACCTCGACTTCGCGGCTTCCAGCAACGGGCCGGTGAAGTTTCCCCTGATCAGCGACAATTCCGATCGGTTGGATGTGCAGTCCATCGGCCCGACGGAAATCTATGATCAGGTGATCGAAGGCGGATCGGGTGGATTGCAGGCGTTGGCGGGCGAGTTCGTCTTCCATTGCCACATTCCCCAGCACTATGTGACGGGGATGTGGGGCTTCTGGCGCGTGTACAACACCTTGCAGGCCCCCGGGTTCCAGACCGACGTGATGATGCCGTTGGTGGAATTGCCGGATCGCGTCGGCCGGATGAAGACCGGGATGACCAGCGACAAGCTCGTCGGCACGACGGTCGATTGGTACGGCGGCAAGAAGTTCGAGATCACCAAGGACAAGACCGATTGGAAGGCCAATCCGACCAAGGTGTCCTTGAAGGATTGGGTGGAAATGCAGTTGCCGCCACAAGGCAAGCCGGGCCACAAGAACACGGAGAAGGAACAGACCCTGGCCTACGATTCAACGGTGAACGATTGGGCGTGGGAGGGTCACAAGGCGCTCAGCGAGTTGGAAACTTCGTACGAATGGGTGAACTACAAATCGACGACGCCGGGCAAGCGGCAGGAGATCCTCTTCGATCCGAAGAGCGGGAAGCTGTCCTGGCCCTGGCTGCGGCCGCATCTCGGACGGCGCGTGCCGTTCTCACCAAGTCACAGCGGGGCGCCGTGGCTGGAGCCGATCCATCGGCGAGACGACGGCAGCAACTCGACGGAACCGGCAAAGCCGGGCGAAAACGGCCCCTGGAGCCTCTGTCCGGCGGGGGCACCGCTCAAGACGTTCAACATCCATGCGATTACGTTGCCGATCACATTGAAGAAGGCGACGGCCAAGACGCCGGCCATCGTGGATCCGCAGGGATTGCTCTATGTCTTGCACGAGGAGGAAACCGAAGTTCGCAAGAACCCGGCCAAGCAGATGCCGCTGGTTATTCGTGGCAACGTGCAGGATTGCATCGACGTCGTGTACAAGAGCGAGCTCAAGGACGACGAGCGGCAAGGGTTCTCCAGCAAGACGAACCTGCATCCGCACATGTTCCAGTTCGATACGCAGGCATCGGACGGTCCGATCATCGGGTTCTCCTACGAGATGTCGCTGCGTCCCTTCACGATCCTGAAGGAGGAGCACCCCGGCAAAGGTATGCCGGTGCCGATGAACACGACCTTGGAAGCCGACGCGGCCAAGGGCGCGACCAGCATCAAGGTAAAGGATGCTTCGCGTTATCACGTCAAGACGGAATTGGGCGTGGGGATGGATGAAGTGGACGGATTCGAATCCGCCCGCATCAGCAGAATCGAAGGCAACACCATCGTCTTCGAGCGGCCGTTGAAGCACAACCACAAGAAGGGGGAGATCGCCTCGGTCGAATGGATCCGTGAACGCTGGTACGTGGACGCAGATTTCGGCACCACGTTCTGGCACGATCATGTGTTCGGTCTGGACGGGTGGGGCCACGGGTTCTACTCCACGTTCATCGCCGAACCGCCGCGGTCCACGTACCATGATCCGGTGACGGGGAAAGAGTTGCGCAGCGGTCCGGTGGCCGACATTCACACCACCGAGCCGGTGTCGGCCCATATCCGGGGATCCTTCCGCGAGATCGTGACGCAGGTCATGGATTCCAATCCCAGGACGGCGGAGTTGATCACGGCGGACAATCCCCAAATCAAGGTCGGCGCGATCTCCGTGGACGGCACGCCGTCCGCGGTCTATCCGGCCAAGCTCAACCTGTCGCCGATGAGGTTCTTGAACGGCGGCGAGGCGACGACCGGAAGCGGCTACAACATGCGCGTCGAGCCGTTCTCGGTGCGGTTGGCGAACCATCCGGATCCGTCGCAGTTGTTCAGCAGCCGGATTCACGGCGATCCCGAGACCCCGATGTTGCGGGCGTACCTGGGTGACCCGGTGGTGGTCCGGTTGATCGAAGGATCGGCGAACGAAGTGCATTCCTGGCACATCAGCGGGCACTGGTTCCCGATGGAGCGCTACAGCAAAAACTCCATTCCCCGGAGCACGTTGCACGTGGTGATCGGGGAGCGGTACGACGCGGCGATTCCTGCCGCCGGCGGGCCGCAGCGGATGGCGGGCGACTATCTCTATTACAGCGGTCGCGCGTCGCACTTCGCGGAAGGCAGCTGGGGCCTTTTCCGGGTTCTGGACCAGGCCGATGCAACGTTGAAACCGCTGCCAGGGCGGGAAGAGATTCCGCAGTCGGCCAAGTCTGTCTGTCCGGCCGACGCGCCGGTGAAAACCTTCAACGTCGCCGCCATCGACAAGGCGATCCGCTACAACAAGGGCACGCCCGGTGTGATGGAGGTGGACCTGGAGCGGAAGATGGTGCTGGGTAACGAAACCGGCAAGATGTACGTCCTCGAAGGCGAAAAAACCAAGGTTGCCTCCGGGAGTCTTGAGCCGAGCCCGTTGACCCTGCACGTCAACGTCGGCGATTGCATCAAGGTCCATCTGAAGAACGAGATGGCCAAGGACCGGGCCGGATTCCACGTGGACAATCTGGCGTTCGACCCCAAGGAATCGATGGGGATCAACGCCGGGAACAACCCCGGTGATCAGACGGTCGCACCGGGTCAGGGCCGGACCTATACGTTCTATGCCCATCCGGAGTTCGGGGAGAATGCGGCCCTGATTCAGGATTGGGGGAATGTGGTTGAGAATCCGCGGAACGGGCTTTTCGGAGCGATCGTCATCGGTCCGAAGGGCTCGCAGTATCGCGATTCGGTGACGGGGGAGGATGTGGCCCAGAAGAGCGCCTGGCGGGCGGACGTGATCGTGGATCGGAGCGTGCCGGGGAATGAAACCCGGCAGAACTACCGGTCTTTCACGCTCTTGTTCCAGGATGAGGACAACATCATCGGCACCAGCTTCATGCCGTACATTCAGAAAGTGGCCGGCGTGACGGCGGTGAACTACCGGTCCGAGCCGACGGATTACCGCACCGAGAAAGGCTGCGCATACAGCGAAGTCTTTGCCTGCGTGAAAACGGGCGACCAGCCCGTGACGCCGACCATCGCGGCGCACGTCGGCGATCCGGTCGTGATCCATGTCCTGGGTGCCTTCAGCGAACAGGTGCAGCTCTTCAGCGTGTCGGGGCATGAGTGGAAACATGAGCCCTACATGAGCGGAGCGGATCTCGTGAGCACCATGGAATTCGGCGGCTCCGAAGTGATCAATGCCTGGTTGCACGGCGGGGCTGGAGGACCGAACGGGATTCCGGGCGATTATCTCTGGCTCAACCAGCGTCCCGGCTATCTCGATGCCGGTCACTGGGGCATGTTGAAGGTGCTGGACCGTGACAGTCGCGCGATCCTGCCGTTGAACGGGCAGGCGCCAGCCACGCAGCAAGCGGAAGAGCAGGCTCCGGCTCAATCGGTGCCGGTGTCGATGAAGGCCAAGTAGCCGAGGGACGAAACGCCGAGGAATGGGGGAGTCCGGTCGTCAGTTCCGGATTCCCCCGTTTCTTTTCCGATAGAGGCACAACCATCTTGAAGCGGCCATGATGGCTGGGCTAGAACCATGTTATGAGCGAAACAGGAACTCGGACGATGTGTCGCGGACTGGCGTCCGCAGCGATGCTGGTGTTCTGCCTGTGGACCGCTTCGGGAGATGCGCGGGAGTTTTCCGCCGAGCGGGTCGTCAAAAGCGGGAAGAACACCGTGACGGCGCAAGTCAACGCGAAGGACGATCGCTGGCGCTTCGAATACTCTCACCCGCAGCGGTGGGGGGCGAACGTCGTCATCGTGCGGGCCGACCAAGACAGGGCCTGGATGATCTTGTCGAAGCGCCGACAGTACGCCGAGGTGCCCATCGCCCCGGAGCATCGGCTGAACGTCGGGGAGGCAATGCCCGGCGAGCAGTCCCGCGAGTTCGTCGGGGCGCAGACGCTCAACGGCTATCCCACGGAATTGTTCGAGGTGACGGTTGGAGAGGAGGGCGGAGCACGGCAATATTACCGCTGGGTGACGAAGCAGGAGAGGTTTCCCATCAAGACGGTGAGCAAGCAAGGCGATTGGTCGGAGGAATATCGCCACCTTATCTTTACGGAACAGTCATCGTTCCTCTTCGAGTTGCCGCAACGGCTCGATCCGGTGGAGCCGCCGCCGGGGAAGAGCGGCGGCGAGCAGGGGGATGAACAGAAAGGAGCATAGGGAGTGACACGATTGATCGTGGTCGGGATGGCGCTGGGCGCACTCGTCGTCGCCTCGGGTCCCGTAGAGGCCGGCGCCTACGACGCCGGCGCCGTGACGGAGGGCGCGACGGTGCAGGGCAGGGTCTCCTTCAAGGGAAATGTGCCGGAGCCAAAGGAATTCGAGCTACGCCGGTATCCGGATCGCGTATTTTGCGGGGCGCTGTCGAACGGCGACGGCTATCGGCTCTTCAAAGACGTGAATGTCGGGGCGGACGGCGGACTCAAAGATGCGGTTGTGGTCATCGAAGGCGTCACGAATGGCAAACCCTTTCATTTCACCGAGGCGCAAGTTGAGGCGAACATCTGCCAGTTCCTCCCGTTCGTCACGGTGGTGAGCGACAAGCGGCAATTGACCGTCACCAATCGCGATCCCGTGTCGCACGATATCCAAGGCTACGCCTACGATCAGGCTGGCGTGGACATCGTGCTGCATCGACCGTCGTTGAAAGCCACCGGGACGACGGAGACGGTGCATCTGGTTAAGGGGCGGAAAATCTTCACCATGCAGTGCGGGATGCATCCCTACATGCAGAGTTGGGGCTATGCGATCGACAATCCCTACTACGCCGTGACGGACCTCGAAGGCGCATTTTCCATCGGCGATCTTCCTCCCGGCACCTACAACGTGAAAGCCTGGCATCCGGTTCTGGGATTTCGGGAGCGTTCGGTGACGGTCGAGCCGAACGCCGTCGTGACGCTGGATGTCCTCTTTGAGGCGAAATGACGGGAGCCCTGATGGCACGCAGCCGGGTTGTGGCTCTTGTCATGCTTCTGACAGCGCTTGCGTGCGGCTCCTCGACGGCGGCGGAGCGGGAGTCCGCATCGGCGGGACGGGTTGAAGTCGTGTTGGCGCAAGAGCTTCGCAAGAACGAGGCCGCGGTCAAGCAGGACTTTGCCGATGTCGGCCTCACGAACGTCCATGTGCAATTCATGAAAGCGGGACGGCCGCCGAGGAATCTCGGTCTCGGGCCCAAGGTGACGGCTGATCGAGCGCGGGCCGCCATCCGGATGGCCGAGAAATACAACGGCGGGATCACGATCTTGCTGCCGGAACGGCTCTTTCCCGACCACTATGTCACGATCGCGTCCTCCAGCTTCGACGATACGGTCGAATATCCGATCGACAAGGCAGCGCTGAAAGAGCTGGAAAATTCTTCGCTCACGACCGAGCAGTTTCATGAACTCTACCGCCGTCTGACGCCGGCGGATCAACCGCCGGTGAAGAAAGGCCGGGTGTTCTGATGAGATTTACACAGATTCTTTGCGGAGTCGTACTCTATGGTTCGGTCGGTATCTTCACGGCCCAGGCCGGACCGCCGAAAGAAATTCAGGATCATGGCAAGGCGATGGTCAGGGATGCCGAGGAAATGGTGATGCACGGAGGCATGGGCGACGGCAAGGCCATTGTGCATCACTGCGCCGAAGCCTCGAGACAGGCCGAAGCCATTCTCACGTTGTTGCAGCCGACCGATGAACAGGGCCGAGAGGCCGTACCGCACTTGCAGGAAGTCATCAAGCAGTGCAAGCGGGTAGCCGAAATGGGAGACAAGGTCGATCCCGGCGCAAGCCTGAATCCCGCCACCAAAGCCCGCGCGGCGGCAAGGGAGGCGATGAAGCATCTCTCGGCCATGAAAGACAGCGGCGCGTAAAACATACAACACTTTATCGCTGTTCCGTTTTCGGCACGATCGGACTCACCGCGTTCTGATCTCGTCCCGGTTGATAGGTCTCCAGCATGTGCGTGATCGTCGGCATCACTCGTTCTTCCGCGGAGAGCGGCAGTCTGATGCGGATCCCGCGGCCCTCGTTGCGGCCGAGGGAAAAGATGTGGTGCTCGATCATGTCGCCCTGCTTGTCATCCGAATAGGTGAAGGTCAATTGTTTCGCGGGGAATCCGGCCAGCGACAGCTCCCGATCCTGCCGCCACTTCAGCGTGATCATTTTCTTGCCGTAGAGTTCCGTGATGATGCGGCGATGGGCCGCGGCAAATTCGTCGAGCGTCTGCCGTTTGTCCTGGCTCTTACCCTCCAAGACGTTCATATGGCCGGATAGTGCGACAAGGCTGTTGTCGATCGGCGGGTAGAGTGTCACGCCGACCCCGTCCGGCATCGGATTGCCAAGACGCCAGGTTTCAGGGTATCGGACGGAGAAGCCGAAGCGGGCGTTCGTATAGAGTTTCCATGCTCGGTCGTCGTTCCCCGACGCAGCGGCAAGAGCGGTGCGGGTCGTGAGGTCAAGGCTTGTCACAATCGCCGCCAGCAGGCACAGCCAAATCATCTGAGTCCTCATACGCGACACTATCGGACGGACCGCGCGCAGCGAAACCCGATGGTCGCGGCGCGCCGATCCGGCGCTGATCCGCTTCTGGTCGCGCTTCGCAACAGAGGCAGCGAACTCTTCCAAGATCCTCCCCGCACCACCCTGTAGCGCCCGACGGACGGTCCTTGGGGATTGCGGTCCGGCATGGTCGCATAGTAGTCGATCCCGTACCAGTCTTCGACCCACTCCGCCGCATTGCCCGCCATATGATGCAACCCATAGGGGCTTCGGCCCTCCTCGCCGCTTCCAACAGAGGCCACGATGGGAATGTCGTGGACGTGATACTGACCGAACATCGCCAGCGCCGGGGTGGGCGGGCCCTGTCCCCAGGGGAAGAGATTGCCTCCGTCTCCGCGCGCGGCCTTTTCCCACTCGGCTTCCGTCGGGAGCCGTTTATCCTCTGCGCGGCAAAAGCCCGAGGCCTCCGGCCAGGTGACGTAGAGTGCCGGCCAACGCGCCAGCGTTTCTGGCGACAGGGCGTGAATGGTCATGACATGGTCGATCAGCTTCTGTAGGGGTTCGGGGATCCGGTGTTGTTGCCGATTGAGCCACAGTAAGTATTCTCCCAGGCTGACCTCGTCCCGGTCGATCTCGAATCGATCGAGCCAGACGCGACGCTGAGGCTGTTCGGTATCGTCGTATTGGAGCTCGAGGTTGAACGGCCCCTCGATCGCGCGAGCGGTGCCCATCAAAAAGGGGCCTTCGGGGATGGTCACCATCGCCGAGTGGTTGGCGAGCGCCGCGATGTTCTCGATACGGTCCTCCGCGTTCTGCATCGCCGCCGTCGCAGGGTGGAAACAGAGCACACCGGTGATGGTCGCGAGGAGGAAATAGAGGAGGAAATAATGAATGAGAACCTGAGGCCTGTGCTGAACTCGGCTCATGTATCCCGGTGCGTGGCCGTTCTGCATGGAGCGTCACGGTACAACCAATAACGCGCTCACTATAGAGCGAGGCATTCCTCAGCACAAGGTCCCGAAGCCTCTTCACACCTGGCTGTCTCCTCGACCTCTTCCCAGGCAGGACGAAATACTCTGGTGCCCCGGGGTCTCTTCGGCGTGGAGGCGACGAGATCGGGTGAACTGATCAGTGGGGCATACGCGCCCCAATGAGTCTTGTTGCATGGACACCATTGAACTGTTGAATATCAGAGTCTTGCGAGTGACACATTCATGTGCTGGTGCGCTGACGCCCCATCACGATCATTCTGTATCCGTCAGAATCGTATACGAAGCCGCGCAATATCGTGAAAACCGCTTTTCTGAAGCAACTCGGAACGATAGTTGCTCCACCTGTCGCCGATTTTGCGGTGCCGGCTTGTCCGAACTGCGAATATCGGAAGTGTCTGGTGGGGGAAGCGGGAAAAGATGGACTGGCCTCCTGATGATCCCTCCGATGAAAATTGGCCTTCACCAGACTCCAAATTCACCGAGCCAAAGTCATCCCCAGTACGGCGTGTTGACCCATTGATTGAGGAGGGCTGAACCTATGGGTGCATCGACAAAGTGGGTATGGGCGGGAATGGCAGGACTGTCAACCTGCCTCTGGTTGACCGGGACAATGTCTGCTCTGGCGGCGATGTCGCATGACGCGCACGTCCCGACGGATGAGCAGGCCGATGTTGCGACGCCGGTCCATGCGCAAGCTGGTCCGATGTTGCAAAATAAGATGTCGAAGGCCGTCGAGCAGATCGAGCGGGAAGTCAAGAGCAAGGGCCCGTTTCAGGGCGCTGGTGCGCACGCCATGCAGCAGGGCGTGCTGCTTGTGGCGGAGGATCCGGACAAGGTGAAAGTGACTCATGGGGCGCGTTGCCCGGTCAATGCCCCTGTTCGCACCTATGACATAACGGCCATCAACGTCGAGATCACCGTGAACCGGTTCGGAGACTTCTATCCCGGCTACATGTATGTCCTCAGCGAGAACGTAACCGGCGTGCGGGAGGAAGAGGCCAAGAACAAGGCTGCCCGGGAGAGCGAAGACCCCACATTTTCCGCAGGGGCCGTGTCGAACGGCTTGCAGGGCGACTTGATCCAACCGCTCGTGATCAGGGCGAACCAGGGCGATTGCTTGCGAGTGACGTTGAAAAACGAAATTGCCGATGAGCCGACGAATATGATCATCAATGGCTCTCAGATGCTCGTGGCAAGCACCGGGAAGCCGGCGACGGCCAACAACCCTGATGCCTTAGTCGCGGCGGGAAAGACCGGCGAATTCGAATGGTATATCCCGATCGACCTGCAGGAGGGCGGCCGTGCCTTCCACAGCCACGCGACGCGGGATCAATATTCCCTGGGCATGCTGGGTTCGCTCGTGGTGGAACCGCGCGGATCCCGCTATCTCAGCCCGTTCACTGCGGAAGAGATGAAGAGCGGATGGGAAGCCATGATCGACGTGGCCGACGCCTCGGACTTCCGAGAGTTCGTGATCTTCTATCACGAGGCAGGAGACGAGACATTCCGTCTGCTGGATCGGAAGGGCGACATGCTCCCGCAGCGGGATCCCCATACGGATACCTATCGTCCGGCGGCGCGGTTGTTGAACTACCGCAGTGAACCGCACGGCACGCGGCTCGAACTCCAGCACCATCTCGTCGGGTTTTCCGACGAATCCCAGGGCTACGGCTCCTATACGTTCGGCGACCCGGCGACCACGATCCCGCGATCTTATTTGGGCGATCCGGCAAAGTTCCGGATGATCGGTGGGTCGGAAATTGTCCACTCGCATCACTTGCATGGCGGATCGATCCGGTGGGCGAGACAGCCCGGCACCAGCAAGCTCGATCCGACGTTATCGAAGAATGGCCCCGTTAAGTTCCCCCCGATCAGCGATGTCTCAGACCGTCTGGACGTCCAATCGATCGGTCCTTCGGAGATCTACGACGAAGTGAACGAAGGCGGATCAGGCGGGTTGCAGGCGCTCGCGGGAGAATTTGTGTTCCACTGCCACATTCCGCAACATTATGTGACAGGCATGTGGGGCTTCTGGCGTGTCTATAACACGTTGCAGGCGCCGGGAATCCAAACGGACGTGATGAAGCCGCTGGTGGAATTGCCCGACCGCAAGGGCAAGATCAAGGCGGCGGTCAACTCGGACAAGCTGGTCGGCACGACGGTCGACTGGTACGGGGGGAAGAAATACGAAATAACCAAGGACAAGACTGATTGGAAGGCGAATCCGGTCAAGGTCTCGATCAAGGATTGGGTCGAGTACATGCTGCCGCCGCAGGGCTTGCCCGGCAAGACGGAGGATCAGGTCAAGCAGGCCCAGGCGCATGATGCGACGGTCGTAAACTGGAAGTGGGAAGGAGACTTGGCGCTCAACGAGCCTGAGACGCCACATAAGTGGGCGGACTACGTGTCGCCGACGCCGCTGAAGCGTCCGGCGATCACGTTCGATCCGCAGACGGGCAAGTTGGCATTTCCTTGGCTGCGGCCGCATCTCGGCAAGCGGCCGCCGTTTGCGCCAAACCATGGAGGCGCGCCGTGGCTGGAGCCCTTCCGGGTCCGTGAAGACGGAACACGAAGCACGGAGCAGGCCAAGCCAGGCGAGCAAGGGCCCTGGAGCCTCTGCCCAGAAAATTCCCCGCGGAAGTTCTATACCATCCATTCCATTACGCTGCCGATCACTCTCAAGCCGTCGACGCCGAAATCCGCGGCGATCGTCGATCCGATCGGCATGATCTACGTGCTGCATGAAGAGGAGGATGAAGTCCGCAAGAATCCCAAAAAGCAGGTTCCGCTGGTCATCCGCGGGAACGTGTACGACTGCGTCGATATCATCTTCAAGAATGAAATCCCGGACGATGCACGGACGGGATGGGCAAACAAGATCAATCTTCACCCGCATTTCTTCCAGTTCGACACGAGCGCGTCCGACGGTCCGACGATCGGATTTTCGTACGACATGTCATTGCGGGCCTTCACCATGCTGGAAGACCCGCAGCCGGACAAGGGGATGCCTCTTCCGGGCAATACGGTGCTGACGGCCGATACCAAAGCCGGGGCACGCAGCGTTACGGTGAAGAACACGTCAAAGTTCCACGTGAATACTGAACTGGGCGTGGGCATGGACGATCCCAAATATTTCGAAGTCGTGCGGATCAAGGAGATCAAGGGCAATACGATCACCTTTGATGCGGCTCTGAAATACGGCCATCGCAAGAACGACATCGCCAGTGTCGAGTTCATTCGTGAACGCTGGTACGTGGATTCAGATTTCGGAACCGTCTACTGGCACGATCACGTCTTCGGGACCGATACCTGGGGCCATGGGTTGTTCTCCGCGTTCATTACCGAGCCACCCCGCTCGACCTATCATGACCCGGTGACGGGTAAAGAGATCCGTAGCGGTCCCATTGCAGACATCCACACGTTGGAGCCGGTGTCTGCGCACATCCGCGGCAGTTTCCGTGAAGTCATGATGCACATCATGGATAGCAATGCGCGGAGCGCAGAATTGATCCTCACCGACAATCCGCAGGCGAGAACGGGGGCGGTGACCGTCGACGGTCCTCCGTCGCACCAATTCCCTGAGCGGATCAACAAGTCGGCGATGTGGTTCCTCAACGGCGGAGAAGCCACGACCGGCAGCGGCTACAGCATGAGAGTCGAGCCGTTGAGCGTACGATTGGCCAATAATTCGGATCCATCGAAGTTGTTCGTGTCGGGTATCCACGGAGATCCCGGCACTCCGTTGCTGAGGGCATACTTGGGTGATCCGATTCTGGTGCGCGCACTGGTGGGATCGGCCAACGAAGTCCATACCTGGCACGTGACCGGTCACTGGTTCCCGATGGAACGGTACGGCACCACGGCGATGCCGCGGAGCACGATCCATCTGGCGATCGGTGAACGGTATGACCCGGCGATTCCGGCTGCAGGCGGTCCGCAGCAGAAGGCCGGAGACTATCTCTATTACAGCGGACGCGCTTCCCACTTTGCGGAAGGCAGTTGGGGACTCTTCCGGGTCCTCGACGAGCTGCAGGGGGATCTGAAGCCTCTACCGGGCCGAGAGCAGATTCAAAAGTCGGCGCCATCGGTCTGCCCGGCCGATGCGCCGGTCAAGACGTTCAACGTGTCGGCGGTCGATCAGAACATCCGGTACCACGAAGGAGCGCCGGGCGTGATGGAAGTCGATCTTGAACGGAAGATGGTCTTCGGGAACGAGCAGGGCAAGATGTACGTGCTCGACGGCGATCGTGGACGGGTGAAGTCCGGAGAATTGCGGCCGAGCCCGCTGACGCTACACGTGAACGTCGGCGATTGCATGAAGATCAACCTGAAAAATGAAATGGCGAAGGAACGGGCCGGATTCCACGTCGACATGATGGCGTTCGATCCGAAGGACTCGTTCGGCGCCAACGTCGGCAACAATCCCGGCGATCAAACGATCGGGTCGGGTGAGAACAAGACGTATACGTTTTACGCGCATCCTCAGTATGGCGAACTGGCCGCCCTCATCCAGGACTGGGGGAACGTGGTCGAGAATCCGCGCAACGGTCTGTTCGGCTCGATCATCATCGGTCCGAAGGGTTCGCGCTATCGCGATCCAATCACCGGTGAAGACATTGCGATGAAAAGCAGCTGGCGAGCGGATGTGATCGTAGATCGGTCCATTCCAGGCCACGAAAGCCGGAAGAACTACCGCGATTTCTCCTTGATGTTCCAGGATGAGGACAACATCGTGGGAGTCAGTTTCATGCCCTACATTCAACAGGTGGCCGGCATTACCGCCGTCAACTATCGTTCGGAACCGGCAGCCTGGAGAATGGAAAAAGGATGTGAGTTATCCGAAGTCTTCAGCTGCGTCAAGGCCGGCGATACGCCCTCCACGCCGTTGTTGCAGGCGCATGTGGGCGATCCCGTCGCCATCCATGTCCTGGGCGCATTCAGCGAACAGGTGCAGCTGTTTACGGTGGACGGCCATGAATGGCCGCACGAACCGTATATGCAGGGTGCAGATCAGGTCAGCACGATGGAATTTGGCGGATCCGAAGTCATCAATGCGTACCTGACCGGAGGAGCCGGAGGTCCGAACAAGATCGTGGGCGATTATCTGTGGAAGAACCAGCGTCCCGCCTTTGCCAATGCGGGGCAGTGGGGTCTGTTCAAGGTATTGCCGATTGAAGATCAGCGGATTCTTCCGCTGATGCCTCAGGTTCCGCCCACCAAGACGGCGGAACAAGAGAGCGGACCGGCGACGATTTCCCGCACATCGCTGGTCGAACAATAGGAGAAGAACAGGCGGTGTCTTGATCGCGAGGTCGAGACGCCGCCTGAAGGTATGACAAGCGGATCAGGGCCCTTCAGAGTGGGGGAGCGTATTGTTCCCCCGTCCTCTTTCTCATTCGTGGTGTGAATATGGAGGGTCAGTATGCCGAAGCGAGAGTTCGCCCTGTGGAGTGCCCTGTTGCTCCTCGCCGGTACGCTGGGCTCGATACCGGCGCTGGCCTATGAAGAAGCGGCGGTCTCGAACGGTGGTAGAGCGACAGGTACCGTGACCTTTTCCGGGGACGTGCCGGCGCCGGTAGCCTTCGAACTCCGACGATATCCCGATCGAGTCTATTGCGGCGCCCTGTCCGATGGCTCCGGTTATCGCCACCTTCGGCAGGTAGCCGTTGGAGAGCAGCGGGGGCTCAAGGACGTCATCCTTACGATAGAAGGAGTCCAAAAGGGAAAACCGTTCGAACTCCAGGAAACCAAGCTCGAGGCCAATATCTGCCAATTTGTGCCGTTCGTCTCCGTCATGAGGGAGCATCATCCACTGACGGTGAAGAACCTGGATTCGGTTTCGCATGATTTGCAGATCTATGAGCGCGAGCGTGAGCATATCTTTATCATGTTTCACCGACCGGCCCTGACTAGGGAGGGCACCAGCGATACGATCCGTTTTACAGGAAATCGTCGGGGGGTCACCATGCAGTGCGGCATGCATCCCTACATGCAGGGGCATGGTTTGGCAGTGGAGAATCCATATTATGCCATTACCGACTTGGATGGAACCTTTTCCATTAATGATCTTCCTGCTGGCACCTATCGGCTCAAGGCCTGGCATCCCGTCCTGGGAGAGAAAGAGCAGACCGTGACGATCGCTGAGAACGTCACCACCTCATCGGTGTTCAACTTCGAAGCGAATTAACTGATGAACTGGTCACGATACTTGCTTATAGGTCTGCTGGTGGCTCATGCCGGTATGGTTGGGGTAGTCTCGGCATTTGCCGAAGGGCAGCCGCTGTCCCCTGTGTCTCGAGTCGAGGTGGTGTTGGGCCGTCAGTATAAGAACCAAGTGGCGGAATTAGCCGAGGAGTTCGCTCAAGCCGGGATGAAGAATGTCCATTTCCAATTCGCCAGACGCGGACAACCTCCTCAGAATATTGGATTGGGTAGAGAGGTGCCCGCCGACAAGGCGCGAGAGGTGATTCGATTGGCGCTGAAATACAATCTTGGCGTCGAAATTCTATTGCCGGAACGGCTCTTTCCCCCTCGCTTCGTGACGATCGCATCTTCCAACTTCGACGATACAGTCGAGTATCGCATCGACCAGAACACCCTTGCCAAGCTTCAGGACCCAAGTTTGACCACGGAAGAATTTCACCGCATCTATCATCAACTCACCTGGCCGCCGAAAGAGATCCAGCGACGATACTGAGCAAGTCGTACCCAAGCATCTCGCGATGACAGAGGAATGTTCTTGCTCGGCCTTGTGTAGAGTTTCGACGGCCTTGGGAATCCTACGATCAAAGCCCATGCCGTGACACGAGAGTCAGTCTCTTTGCTTGGATTGACAAGTGCGATCAGCAATTAGGTAAGCTCATTGTCGTGCCCCTGTTTGCGATAAGCAATTCTCATCATCCCTTGCTACAGCCGGGACAGCAGCCTAGGTCCTCTTTCAGCAGCCATGTTTCCGCGGGAGCGCTTGCTTGTCTCTAGGGCATGGGTGATCTGCAGTCGGCACAACAATGGGCTCAAAATGTTGAGGGATTGCGTAGATACGGTATATCTCTAAATCCCCCGCGAAAGCTGCATAGATTTTCTTCGATTCCTGGGGGTATCTTAGACACTAGGAACCGCAAGACGTAGGAGGTCGAAGCGTGGTAACCTATAATCAGCTTCGGAGGACCATCAGACAGCACCGGCAGGCTTGGACAAGGCATTGCCCTTGTTGTGGCAAGTGGTTGAGGAAACAAGATCCATCAGCTCCTTGGGTATGTGCGTGTGGTTGGCATGGTTGATTAGGGTGTGGTTCCCAAGATGAAGGAGGCATCATGCAACATTATTTCCTCCACGATGTCCGTGCAGGGTTTCTTCTGTTGGTCGGGTTTGCGATGCTCGCATTGATCTGCGCGGTGGCAGCCTTGAGCACGGTCATGCGACCGGTTCGCTGGGCAGATCGGCGTGGAAGCCACTATTGATCGAAGGTCGTGATTCCTCTGGTATTTCGCCGTCCCGCCCCAGTTCTCCTCGGGTCACTCGCTAAATAAAGCCTCTGCCCTGCACGCACAACCCATTGATTGTAGTGCTATTTGTGGGCCAGTCTCGCCTTCCGTGTCCCCACGCAAGCCGGTGCTATAGTTGTTCTACGCCTGGTAATTCACAACACGAGGGGATGAGGGATTTATGAACTGCAGAATAGCGACAGTGAGTCGGGTTGCCGCCGCATGCGCTTTACTGGTGGTCAGCGAGGGCTGCGGGCTAAAGTGGTTGCAATCGGATGGGGCAGAGCAAACAGGGTCCCAGAATAGTCGGGTAGACAGAGCGAATAGCTCGGCCGATGGCTTAGGGGAGTGGCAGGGGCAAGGTGTCAACCCCAACTTTCCCGCCGTCACGCGGGAGGATCTACGGGGCGACTTGAGCGGATTCTCGCAAAATCCGGCCGAAGAACGTCTTGCTCATGGACATGCAGCCTCCCCCAGATCGTATGCCGGCATGAATGTGATGCAACATGCGGAGTTGACGAAAGAAGAGAGGGCTGCGATTGATGCCGGACTGCGGGATGTCTTTTTTAGCTATGATCAATGGACACTCTCCGAAAACGGTATGGCATCGCTGAACCATGATGCCGACTGGTTGAAGCAACATCCTGGTGCAGTGATGAAGGTCGAGGGACACTGCGATGAACGAGGAACAACCGACTATAACGTGGTGCTTGGGGACAAGCGGGCCAAGAGTGCTCGCACCTACCTGATCGAACTTGGTGTGAATCCCAAACAGGTCGCGATTATTTCCTATGGCAAGGAGCGTCCGTTTTGCTTGGATCACACGGAACCATGCTATCAGCAGAATCGTCGAGGGCACGTGTTGCTGAAGCTCAAGAAGTAATTTCTTCACTAGTCAGATCATTCCAGCGAGCCTCGACGCGAATTCCGGTAACGTCGTCAAGGCTCGCTGTTTTTGTAAGCCATATGGAGAACCTTCAGCCAAGGAGCATCATGGCCCTAAGACTGCAATCAGTTAAAGAAAGTGAGCCTATCGACAAGCGAACACACCCACGGTTCACTGCGCAGTTTCGAAGTACCTTCTCCGGCGGGCAACGTGAAGGACAGGGAAAGACGTTGGACCTTTCCAGCGGAGGTTGCCGAATCGAAAGCGAACAGGTGGTCGTCCTCGGTGCGACGTTCGAATGCAGAATCCATGTGCCAGGTTTGAATTGGCCCCTTCGCATCGATGAAGCACAGGTTCGGTGGGTGAAAGGAAAGGCGTTTGGTGTTCAGTTCACTTCCATACAGCCGCAAGAGCGGGCAAAGCTGAAGCAGGTCATCACTCATCTCACGCTTCAATAGTCTTGCTTGTCTCGTCTTGACGCCTCACAATTGGCCGCTGGCAGGCTCATCGCAGCCAGCGCTCTCGAGTTACAACCGAGTTCCATGATATATCTGATGCAAGCTGGACGGTCGCCGTATCCAGCCGGGGAGAACATTGTGCAACACGAAATTGCGATTCTGGCCGGCGGATGCTTCTGGTGCCTCGAGGCCGTGTACGATCAGCTGCAAGGAGTGCATTCTGTCGAATCAGGATACATCGGGGGGAAGCTGGAGAACCCAACATATGAGTCCGTTTGCGGAGGCCAAACGGGGCACGCCGAGGCCGTGAAGATAACATTCGACCCACGTGTGGTCGACTATCGGACATTGCTGCAGATATTTTTCGTCATCCATGACCCGACAACATTGAATCGCCAGGGCCATGACGTTGGAACTCAGTACCGGTCCGCGATCTTCTACCATACACCTGCGCAGAAACGAATCGCGGAAGAAACAATTGCCCTGCTGGCCGAACAACGAATTTATCCCAATCCGATTGTGACAGAAGTCGTCCCCTCAGAACGATGGTACGAAGCCGAGCCCTATCACCAGGAATACTTCGCCCGCAATCCCTTCCAGGGCTATTGCACAGCGGTGGTGGGACCGAAGGTGGCAAAGTTCCGGAAGCAGTTTGCCGTCAAGTTGAAACCCTAGCGCCAGCCTCTTCGTTCTCATCACCGCTATCTGAACCAATCGAGGAAATGCATCGTGGCTCGCCCCCACAGGGCCTGTTTTTGGGTGATCTGTTGCATCGACAGCAGCACTTCAGCTTGCGGTGGGCAGAACGGCCATTCAATCGCGGTCTTCCCTTGAACCTTCGCCAAGATGCGTCCGTCGGCCTGCTCAACTGGTGGCGTGAGCACCATCAACGGATCATCAGGGTCAAGCAGGCAGGAGCCATCGAACCTCGCGCGCTCAAAGAGCAGCGAATTAGCCAGAGGAACTGTAATGGACCCATCCGAGAAGATCGTGTCCCCTTCTCGAACGGGTCCTGGTGGCGCGATTGAGTAGAGGATGAGCGGCGTCGCAACCATCAACAGCACAACGAGACCCATGGCCCATAGCGGAGGACCAGGATCCGGTCGGTCATCTGGAGCGGAAGACATGGAGGTAGAGGTCAGGTGGGAGCCGCGTGTTCTTCGTCGAGCCAGGCATCCTCGTTGCCGCCGCCCTCCTGACTCGAGTCCAGAGAAAAGAAGTCAAACAATCCTCTATCCAGCAGCAGCGAGGGAGCGACGTTCGACAGGGCCGCGAACATGCTGTCCGTACACCCCGGGATGCGCTGTTCCCAGTTGCGAAGGAACTCTTTGACCTCCTTGCGCTTGAGGTTCGGTTGGGAGCCGCAGAGGTCGCAAGGAATGATCGGAAAGCCGCGTAGCTCGGCGTAACGAGCTAGGTCGGTTTCTCGCACCGCCGCCAAAGGCCGAATAATCAAGTGTCTCTTGTCCTTTGACCGCAATTTCGGCGGCATGGTCTTGAGCTTTCCTGTAAACAGTAGATTGAGCAGCAGGGTTTCAAGAATGTCATCCCGATGATGGCCAAGGGCGATCTTGGTGGCACCCACCTCCCCCGCGATACGATAGAGATGACCTCGGCGGAGTCGTGAGCAGAGAGAGCAGGTCGTCTGGCCCTCCGGAATCAAACGCTTCACGATCGAATAGGTGTCCCGCGTCTCAATATGAAACGGTATCCCTACAGACGTTAAATACTCGGGCAATACGTGGGCCGGGAACCCGGGCTGTTTTTGATCTAAGTTGACGGCAATCAGGTTGAATCGAATCGGAGCTTTCTTCTGCAGAGCGAGCAGCAGGTCCAGCAGACCATAACTGTCCTTCCCCCCTGATAGACACACCATGATCCGGTCGCCTGCTTCGATCAAACCATAGTCGACGATAGTTTGGCCGACCTGACGCAGCAAGTGAATCTGAAGTCGTTCAGTGGCTTCGTCGAGCTTGGGTGTGGAGAGCACACGATGAGGCGATCGCGACATGGTTCCGCATTGTACAAGCTCGATCGTTTATCTGTCGATCTGCCAGAGCGCGACCGGTACCGTTCTGCGATTCACCGCGGCGGCTCATTCCGCGCGTCTGATTGCAAGCAGCACCGCAGGACATCAAGACTTGCGAGTCAGAGCGGTCACCACCGTGCGTAAGTCGTCCCTTGCTGCAATGAATCTGAGGCAACTACAGCTGCGAAACCCCGCAGTTCTTTCTTGGACGCCAGCGACAAATTTTTACCAGTGACCACAAACGGTCGGGCCGATTAAGCGACGCGATGGCCAGGCTGGGCCTGGTATATTGTACTTGTCGCCTATACGATCAGCGGAGTTGGGATGCCGAAGATCGAATCACAGGAAAACCTCCATCAAGATTCCGATCGCCTAGAGCCTCTGTGGGCGACATGGGGAGATGAGCAACTCCTCGATCTGCCGATCCGGCGGCTCGGCGTCAGTCTTCATAGCCCCTTCTTGACCACACAGATCGAACGCCTGCATCAGGAACTCGAGGCTAAGCGCCTGCGATTTCGACCACATTTTTGGCTGTCGAACGAATGGTTTACGCCAGATGGGGTGCCGGGAATCGCTCTTCCGTTCTATCTGGCCCATCCGCGATTGGTCAAACTTGAGTTGGCCCAGATGCTGGAGGTCGAAGGCGGTACGCCTGAATGGTGCATGAGAATCCTTCGTCATGAAGCGGGACATGCCATCGAAAATGCCTACTGTATCAGGAGGCTTCATAGCCGCCAGCGCATTTTTGGACGGTCTTCGGAACCATACCCGAAATACTACAGTCCTCGTCCCTACAGTCGGAGTTACGTACGCCATCTGGACCTATGGTATGCGCAAAGCCATCCAGATGAAGACTTCGCGGAGACATTCGCGGTCTGGTTGACTCCGGACTCGATGTGGGCCGACCGGTACAAGGGGTGGCCCGTGCTGCGCAAGCTTCAATACATGGACGGTCTCATGCGGGACCTTGTGGGTGTCGAACCCAAGGTCGTGACGACGGAGACGGTTGATCCGCTGCATTCCCTCAAGCGAACACTGCGGGAACATTATGACCGCAAGCGAGCCCATTATGGTATCGAGCGGCCGTCGTTCTACGATCCGGATCTGAAGCGACTATTTTCCGAGGTTCCCCTGCACGCCGATCGAATGAGCGCAGCCGCCTTCTTGAAACGGTTTCGCCGGGAGGTGCGCCGCAAAGTCGCGGGATGGACCGGTGAGTATCAGTACACAATCGATCAGGTCCTTGAAGACATGATCTGTCGTTGCCAGCAGCTGCGGCTGAAAGTTCCGGTCCCGGAGGAACAGGTCAAGCTGGATTTTACGATTCTGCTGACCGTGCATACGATGAACTACCTGCGAAGCGGACGCCACAAGGTGGCCGTATGAAGCGACTCAGGATACTGGTGCTGATGCATGAAGACTTGGTCCCTCCGGATCATCTGAGCGGACAGGACTTGAAGGAAATGCAATGGAAGACGGAATACGATGTCGTGAGTACGCTCCGAAAGCTCGGCCACGACGTAAGACCGTTGGGCGTCAAGAGTGATTTGGGTGTCATTCGGGCTGCGGTCGAGAAATGGAAACCGCAGATCGCGTTCAACCTTCTGGAGGAATTCGATGGGGTGGCGGTCTATGACCAGAACGTCGTCTCGTATCTTGAGCTCCTCCGGGTTCCTTACACCGGATGCAACCCTCGCGGATTGATGCTCGCCCGGGACAAAGTCTTGTCGAAGAAACTGTTCTCATTCCATCGTATTCCATTCCCTGATTTTATGATGGTGCCGCTGGGGCGCGCCGTGAAGCGGCCGACCTGGTTGTCGTTCCCGCTCATTGTGAAGTCGGTCACCGAGGAGGCTTCCCTTGGTATTTCTCAGGCTTCTATTGTGGAGGACGACGAGAAACTCAAGGAGCGGGTGGCCTTTGTTCACCAGAGTCTTGAGACGGGAGCGCTGATCGAACGGTACATCGAAGGGCGGGAATTGTACGTCGGTGTCGTGGGAAACGGACATCTTCACGCATTTCCGGTATGGGAACTCAGAATGGACAAACTTCCGGATGAGGCGCGTCGGATTGCGACCGAACGTGTCAAGTGGAGCCGCAAGTATCAGGAGAAGTACGGGATCACATCCAAGGAAGCCAGAAACTTGCCGGACGGGAAGGCGGCGGAAATCCAGCACCTCGCGAAGCGAGTTTATCGTGCGTTAGGGCTCAGCGGCTATGCGCGCATCGACATGCGGATGGACGAAACCGGGCGATTGTACGTGCTGGAGGCCAATCCGAACCCCCAAATTGCACAAGACGAAGATTTCGCTAATTCAGCCGGCAAGGCTGACTATCAGTACAAAGAACTTCTGCAGGAATTGCTCGGCGTCGGACTTCGCTGGCAGCCCGCCAAGGCGGCCTAGATCTCGCCCATCTCACTCTGTCCCGCCAGCCGCTGTGGAAATGGTCTCTCGTCGGGGTTAACAGCATCATCAGCCCCACGAAACAATCCGGATCTCGTCGTCATAGACCGAGTTACAACCGAACGTAAAGACGGTGTCGCTGATGGTCCGGCGGTAAATCCGAGACCGCTTCGAAACTCCACCGGTGTTCATCGGCAAGGGCCGCCAGGCTGGCAATCATCGAACTGGTGCGGATCACAGCCGCGGCCACAGCTCGAGCGTAAAATGGGGAGAGAAATCGGCGCATGCCGCACGGCACGCCAACCGAGGGAGGTTATGCCAACAAGTTGCTTGAGCGGGAAAACAGGCTGAGTTATTCTCGCGCCTCAACTTGACCACCGTGTGACGCCGGGAGCAGGAGCACAGTCCATGACGCCCAACGAAGCGGCAGCAGCGCTGATCGGCGCATTACCGAAGAGCATATCTCCGTCGAATCTAGAAGAATACGGGATCGACGCCACAGTGGAGCGAGCACAGCAGGTTTCCTGTGAGCTGTTGTGTCTGAACCTGTTCTGGATCTCCGCAGCGGTCGAGGCCCACATCCCGCGAAAATACCAGCAGCTTGTACGGGAACTCGTTCTCCAGTCGGTGGAATCATGGTGGGCGACGGCTCCTCCCTTTGGTCCCATCACCTGGATGTCTTTCCTTGCAGAATGGGAGGATCGGGCGCGGCGCTATGACCAGGTTATGCAACAGGCGGGGAACACGATGGCCGTTCATACAGAAGCCGCCATCTATTTGGAGGAGCAGCGGATTGTGAGCGAAGACGAGCGCGGACGACTTCTCGCTCTTGTCATGGATTCAGTGCCCGTCGATGTCTATGGCCATGTGCTGCAGAACATCTGAAAGGGCCGCAGGTGCTATAGGTAGCGGTGGCTCACGACCTTTCCGTTGCCGTCGAGTTCGTAGAGCAAGGGAGCTCCTGTCGGAATATTGAGTTCCAGCACCTGCGCCCGCGACAGCTGCTCCAGTTCCATGACCAGGGCTCGCAGACTATTTCCGTGGGCGGCGATGAGGATCGTTTCCCCTTTCAAGACGTGGGGCTTGATCGTCTTTTCATAGTACGGCAGCACCCGTTCGGCGGTATCCTTCAGGCTTTCTCCGCCGGGCGGACGGACATCATAGCTGCGCCGCCAAATTTTCACCTGCTCATCACCGTATTTCTTCGCTGTCTCTGCTTTATTCAACCCCTGTAGATCACCGTACATTCGCTCGTTCAGCGCTTTGTCCTTTTGAATGGGAATCTGCGTCTGACCGGTGGTTTCAAGCGCGAGCCGTAATGTTTCGTTGGCTCTCGTCAGCACCGAAGTGAATGCACGGTCGAAGGTGAAACCCCGGAGTTTCTCGCCGGCGTTCTTGGCTTCTTGGATTCCGCGTTCCGATAACGGGACGTCGACCCATCCCGTAAAGCGATTTTCGAGATTCCACTGCGATTCTCCGTGCCGCAGCAATATCAACCGCGCCATTGCCGTACTCCTCAGATCAAAGTCAACGTTCGTTGCCGAAAGCCACACAAGAATACTGAATCGCGACTTCAAGTCAAGCATTGCTTTCACAGAGGCACGGCAGTACCATGCCGCTCGTTCGCCTCAAGAAGAGTCGGCTTCCGGCATGAATTCCACACATTTGCCTGACGGTAACCCCGATCACCTCGAGACCTGGTGGGTCACAATGGCCGAGCGACTATGCGTGGCAGACCGTGCCCGGGTGTTCTTCAGCGGCATCAAGGCCGGCCACCTGCTGCAGCGGATTGAACAGGTCGGCGGGAAGGTTGAATACGTCCTTTTCGTCTTGGTGCGCTATTGGGTACCGACGGTGTTGCCGCCACCTGGTCGGGAGCGGCTCACCAAGAACGATCCGGACTACTGGCTGGAGTCAGAGCAGATCCTGAAAACCGCGGCCGCGCGGCTTCGCGAACTCAAACCGATCATCGAGCTTCTGACGATGCCCGGCCATCAGATTGATCCCGCCGCGGTGAGCCACGCCAGTCCGTCGGCGATCATGGAGTTGGAGCTTGCCAACGTGGTCGAAGGGCTGGGTGAGGCCGCTGGGACCTACGGAGGACCGGACTATACGTCGATCGTCAAAGCGTTCGATCCCGTGCCTCTCAGGCAGACTCAGCCGTTCAAGCACAACAAGAAACACAGCGCGGAGCTGTGGGTGGTCTTCCTGCTCCGCGAACATTTCCGAAGCCTCGGCTTGGGGAAAGATCGCTACTGGCCTCTGATTGCGCCTCTATGCACCGCGGCCGGCATCTTGAACCCGAACGGGCAGGCGTACGGTCCGGACGAGCTCAAGTCATGGTGGCAGAAAAATTGGCCCCGAACCTATACGCAATTGGAGCAGAAACAGGAAGCGGCGGATTCGGGCGGAGCGGCCTATGAACAGGATCTTGTCTGGTTTCAGGGATGGATGGGCTGGCAACGACGACGATGATCGAGTCGTCGGCCCTCAGGCTTCAATCAGCGCCGCCGGTTGAGCCGGCTTGGCAGGATGACGGTCTTTGTCCGAGAGTTCCTCCTGAGCCATCTTGAACATGACCAACAGAAAGAGCATGTAGAAGGCGATGCCGACCCAGATCACGTAAGGCTGCACGCCGCCGGCCTCTCGGATCGCCCGTTCGCGCTTTGCCGGATCCTCTCCGCTCCTGCGCTTGATCTCACCGATCTGCTCGCGACAATGCCAATAATAGACGTAATTGCCCGTCGCGCCAGCCATGATGCTCCAGACGATGCCGACCGTGACGTCGCCGGTCAGATAGGTGGACACCATGGGGCCGATCGCGTAGACCATCGCATAGAGGTACATCTTTCTGTACAGGAACCAGAGGAAGGAAATGAACAGAAAGGCCGGCCAATTCCACGTCAGAGCGAACTGGGGTGCCTGCGCCGATCCGAATTTCTTGAATTGCTCCAGATACCAGTCTGAGTGGGGGCCGATGAAAGCCCTCAACAGGTCGAGGTCCGTGAGGGGCGTGCCATCAGGCGAAGAGAAAGCCGGTTGAGCCTCGACGATCGAAGAGAGATTCGCTCCGCACTGATAGCAATATTTGGAATCGTCCTGGTTCTGTTGGGTGCACTGAGGACAGGGTTGCATCGCTTCTGAGACTATCACATCGGGAGACCGGCTGGGAGAGAGCCTTCACGGTTGCTTTCAGGGGCGTCCTATGCTAGCGTCCCTTTCTTTACAAGGGGATACGACTGTCATGCCCACGGAGGAACTCAAGAACGCGTCCGATCAGATCTTGATGGGCACATACACCCGTCAGCCGATTTCGATCGTGAGAGGCCGAGGGATCAAGGTCTACGACCTCGAGGGGCGGGAATACACGGACTTCGTTGCCGGGGTGGCCGTCAATGTACTCGGCCATAGCCATCCGGATCTGGTCGCCGCCATCCAGCGGCAGGCGGCCCAACTCATCCATGCGTCCAACCTGTATTACACGGAGCCGCAGGTTAAGTTGGCCCAGATGCTCGTCGATCACTCCTTTGCCGAGCGAGTCTTCTTCTGTAACAGCGGTGCGGAGGCCAACGAGGCGGCGATCAAGCTGGCTCGGCGCTATTCGTACGGCAAGTATGGGCCCGGTCGGTATGAAATCGTGACCATGAAGAACTCGTTCCATGGCCGTACGATGGCGACCCTCACGGCGACGGGGCAGGACAAAGTCCAGACGGGATATGAGCCGCTGCTTCCCGGCTTCTCCTATGTCGAGTTCAATCATTTTGCGAAACTGGAACAGGCCATAGGCGACAAGACCGCGGCGGTCATGATCGAACCGATCCAAGGCGAAGGAGGCGTGCACGTCGCCGATCGTGAATACCTCAAGGCGGTGCGCGAGCTCTGTTCACGGCGGGATATGCTCTTGATTTTTGACGAGGTGCAAACCGGCATGGGGCGCACCGGGACACTCTTCGCGTATGAACAGTTCGGAGTCGAGCCGGACATCATGACCTTGGCCAAAGGGCTCGGTGGGGGCATGCCGATCGGCGCCTGTCTCGCCAAGGATTCGGTAGCACAGGCATTGACGCCGGGTTCGCACGGGTCGACCTTCGGCGGCAATCCGCTTGCGTGCGCGGCGGCGCTGGCCGTGTTTCGCGTATTGCTCGAAGGCCGAGTGCTCGATCAAGCCAGGCAGATGGGCGACTATTTGGTGAAGGGACTCCTGGAATGTAAAGACCGCCATCATGCGGTGCGCGCGGTACGAGGGCTTGGCCTCCTGCAAGGAATGGAAGTGGAGATGGACGCCAAGAGCGTCGTCAGCGAATGCTTGAGGCGGGGGGTGCTCATCAACGCGACCAGTGAACGCGTCTTGCGATTCATACCTCCGCTGATTGTCACCGAGCGCGACATCGATCGGTTGATCGAGGTCTTGTCCCACGTATTCAACCGACATGCGATCGAATCGCCGGGACATTGACCAGCTAGGTGTCCAAATGAAGCGACGACCCCGTCAGAGGACGGGATTGGGAAAAGACCTGCTGGACGTCGCGGCGATCCCGCGAGGCGAGATCGAGTACCTCCTCACCCTCGCCGCCCGCCTGAAAGACAAGCACCGCCGCGGGATTTCCCATCCGCTGCTCCAAGGCAAGACGCTGGGACTCTTGTTCCAGAAGCCTTCGACGCGCACCAGGGTTTCGTTCGAAGCGGGTATGAATCAGTTGGGCGGCCATGCGCTGGTCTTGCCGATGGGCGATATTCAGCTGTCGCGCGGCGAAAGCGTTGCCGACACGGCGCGGGTGTTGTCCCGGTATCTCGACGGGATCGTCGTCCGCACCTATAACCATGCCACCGTGGAGGAATGGGCCGCCGAAGCGACGATGCCGGTGATCAACGGGTTGACCGATCTCAGCCACCCCTGCCAGGCATTGTCGGACTTGCTGACGATGCGCGAGAAAAAGGGAGCGCTCCGCGGTCTGAAGGTCGCCTACGTCGGCGACGGCAACAATGTCGCGAATTCGCTCATCGAAGCGGCTGCGAAAATGGGCATGACGATCGCTCTCGGCTGTCCGTCCGGCTATCAACCGGATCAACACGTCATTGATCGGGCGAGGGTGGTGGCGGTTGGCACGGGAGCCACCATCGAACTGGGGCATGACCCGCAGGTCGCGGTCAAGGAAGCGGATGTGATTTATGCCGACGTGTGGATCAGCATGGGCCGAGAACGGGAGCAGGCGCGACGACTCAAGGTGTTGGCTCCCTACCAGGTGAACACTCGTCTCGTCAGCCGGGCGAAGCCCGACGCGATCGTCATGCATTGTTTGCCCGCACATCGAGGTGAAGAGATTACCGAGGAAGTGCTGGACGGCCCGCAATCCGTCGTCATCGACCAGGCCGAGAATCGGTTGCATATGCAGAAGGCCATTTTGACCAGGCTTTTGGGAAAAAGGAAACAACGCGCATCATGACTCGTCCTATCAACAAAGTGGTGCTTGCCTATTCCGGCGGGCTCGATACGTCGGTCATCCTGAAGTGGCTTCAGGAAACGTATGAAGCCGAGGTCATTGCCTTCTGCGCCGATCTCGGCCAGGGAGAAGATCTCAAGGCCGTCAAGGCGAAAGCGCAAGCCCTTGGGGTGAAACGAGTCTACGTGGAGGATCTCCGTGAGACGTTCGTTGCGGACTATGTGTTTCCCATGTTGCGTGGCAATGCGCTGTACGAAGGGTCGTATCTCTTGGGTACGTCGATCGCGCGGCCACTGATCGGCCGCCGTCAGGCCGAAATTGCCTTGAAGGAAGGCGCCGACGCCGTCTCGCATGGCGCCACGGGCAAGGGAAACGACCAGGTTCGGTTCGAGTTGACCTATATGGCGCTGGCTCCCCGGCTCAAGGTCATTGCTCCGTGGCGGGAGTGGACCATGCGATCACGCCGGGAATTGATCGAGTACGCCGAGCGATACCACATTCCCGTCACGGCGACCAAGGCCAAGCCATACAGCATGGATTTGAATCTGTTTCACGTGAGTTACGAAGGGGGTATTCTGGAAGATCCCTGGGAAGCGCCGCCGGATGAGATCTTCCAGATGACGGTCTCGCCCGAACAAGCGCCGAACAGGGCGATCGAAGTCGCCATCGATTACGAAGCGGGAAACCCCGTGGCCGTAGACGGGAAAAAGATGAGTCCGGCGCGATTGCTCGCCCATCTCAACCAGCTGGGCGGGGCACACGGGATCGGACGCGTCGACCTCGTGGAAAACCGCTATGTCGGTATGAAGTCGCGCGGTGTCTACGAGACGCCGGGGGGAACGATTCTCCATGTCGCCCATCGGGGGCTTGAGTCTCTGACGATGGACCGCGAGGTGCTGCATCTCAGGGACAGTTTGATTCCGCGCTATGCGGATCTGATTTACAACGGATACTGGTTTAGCCCCGAGAGGGAGATGATTCAGACGGCGATCGACGAGGCCCAACGAGATGTGACCGGCACCGCGCGGGTCAAACTCTACAAGGGGAACTGCATCCTCGTCGGTCGCCGGTCGAAGCAGTCGCTGTACCGGCTCGATATCGCCACATTTGAGGAAGATGAGGTGTATGACCAAAAGGACGCGGAAGGCTTCATTCGTTTGAATGCGTTGCGTCTGAAAATCCGAGCGCAGCGAAAGAAGGCCTCGTCCTGATGGCTGCCGGGGGCAACCGTCAGCATAGGGCGGCAGCCGGCGGCAAGGCCTGGGAAGGACGGTTCCGTGAAAAGACGAACCGTCTGGTGGAAGCCTTTACCGGCTCGGTCGGCGTCGACCGCCGCATGTATGCCGAGGACATTCAAGGCAGCATCGCCCATTGCAAGACGCTGAAGAAGGCGGGCGTCTTGTCGGCGGCCGACACCGCCGCCATCGTTCGCGGTCTGGAAGCCGTGCGGGCCGAACTGGATCGTGGACGGTTCCGATTCTTGCCCGAGGATGAAGACATTCATATGGCGATTGAACGGCGCTTGACGGAGATGATCGGTCCGATCGGCGGCAAGCTGCATACCGGCCGGAGCCGAAACGATCAAGTCGCGTTGGACATCCGGCTGTATCTCCGCAGTCAATTGGATCGCTTGCAGGGCGAGTTGCAGGAATTTCAACGGGTTCTGGTGGCTAAGGCGAAGGCCAATCGCGCCGTCGTAATGCCGGGCTACACGCATCTCCAGCGGGCCCAGCCGGTGCTCTTTGCTCATCACCTCCTGGCGTATGTGGATATGTTGGCGCGGGACAAGAGCCGGCTGCACGATGCCTATGCCCGACTCAATGTCATGCCGTTGGGATCGGGAGCCCTGGCCGGCACAAATTATCCGGTAGACCGCCGCTATACCGCGGGATTGTTGGGGTTTCCCGGGGTGACGACGAACAGCCTCGACGCGGTCTCGGATCGAGACTTCATGATCGAAGTCACTGCGGCCCTCTCGATCGTGATGATGCACCTGTCCCGGTTGAGCGAAGAATTGATCGTGTGGTCATCGCAGGAATTTCGATTTGTTGATTTGCCGGACGGATTCTGCACCGGCAGTAGTATGATGCCTCAGAAGAAGAACCCAGATGTGCCGGAACTGATCCGCGGGAAGACCGGCCGGGTCTATGGACAGTTGATGAATCTCTTGACTACGTTGAAGGCCCTGCCGCTGAGTTATAATAGGGACCTGCAGGAGGACAAGCCGGCGCTGTTCGACGCACTGGATACGGTCATGTCCTCGGTGCGGATCTTGACCGAGTTGATGCGGCGATTGAAGGTGAATCGAGAGGTCTTGGCGGAAGCCGTTCGGAAGGGACATCTCCTCGCGACGGAGTTGGCCGACTATCTGGTCGCGCGAGGCGTGCCGTTTCGGGAGGCTCATGCGGTGACCGGCCGGATCGTCCTGGCTGCCTTGGATAGCAAGCGGGAACTTGTCGACTTTTCGTTGGACGAACTGCGGATGTTTTCCGACCGCATCGATAAAGAAGTCTTCGCTCGTTTATCCGTCCCGGCTGCCATTGATCGGAAGGCGCAGATAGGCGGCACGGCGCGAGTTCGGGTGGAGCAGCGCATCAAGGAGTTGGAGCGGTCCTTGTGACGGCACGATGGCTTGCGTGGCTTGCGGCGGGACTCTCTGTGTCCTGCGGGACGGTCGGAGCCCCCATTGCTCCTGAGAATGTAGGAGTAGCGGTGACGATCGAACAACAGAAGCGCCTCGATGCTGCGGGAGTTCAGCGCCCGGGCGCAGCGGCTCCTGTGGAGCGTGGCGACGTCGATCCTGCCGTGCAGGGTCAGGATGTGGATTTGCCGCCTCTGCGGCCGGTTGGCGGCAGATAGGTCCATCACCTTGACGCGAAAGTCCAGGAGGCACCGATGGAATTGATTCAACCGACGCGACCAGCCCCGCAACTCACCCGGGCAGCGACCAAACGGCTGCTGCTGGTGGACCCGTATCCCCGCAACAGTCAGTATCATCTGACCGCATCCGAACGGCGGGCGGTGTGGTTCCCCAAGCTGAGTTTGCCGACGATCGCCGCGTATACGCCGGAGCATTGGCACGTTGAGTTGGTCGATGAGGCGGTCGAAGACATTGAGTTCGACTATCCATGCGATATGGTGGGGATCTCGATCATGACCTGTTACGCTCCGAGGGCGTACGAGATTGCTAAGGAGTTCCGCAAACGAGGCAAGACCGTGGTCCTGGGCGGGGTGCATCCCACATATTGCCCCGATGAAGCCCTGGAGTATGCGGATGCGGTCGTGTGCGGGGAGGCTGAGGACCTCTGGCCCCGGTTGGTGGCCGATTATGAAGCGGGGAAGCTGCAGCGGACGTACAGAATGACGTCGTTCCCCACACTGGAACACTACAAGAGCCCTCGTGTGGAATTGCTGAGCCCCGACTCGTATATGACCCGCCAGTGTAGCTTTACCACGAGAGGCTGCCACTTTGATTGCGAGTTCTGCAGTGTCTCGCCGTTCAACGGCAAGACCACGCGCCGGCGGCCGGTTGAAGAAGTCGTGACGGAGCTGCAAAATGTGCAGCGGTGGATCCGCAGCGAATTGGTCGAACGATTGAGAGACGAACCGCTCTGGAAGGCCTTTCTGCTCGGACTGCGGATCCGCGTGGGCATCGAAGACGGCAGCATCGTGGCGTTTGTGGACGACCTCCACAACAGCAACCGCGCCTATTGCCGGGAGCTCTGGACCGCGTTGAAGCCCCTGAAGATCAAATGGGGATGCCAGTCCACATTGTTCCTGGCTGACGATGAAGAGATGGTCAAGTTGGCGGCGGAGAGCGGCTGTGTCTCGGTATTCGTCGGCATGGAATCGCTGGATGAAGACTGCCTCGACGAGACCAATAAGCCATTCAATCGCGTGAAAAAGTTCTCCCAAGAGATAAAAATGTTCCACGATTATGGGATCATGGTCAATCCCGGCATCGTTTTCGGCTTCGACAATGACGATGAGGCCGTGTTCGAGCGCGCGGTCGAATTCCTGACGAAAAACCAGGTGGAACTGGCCTATTTCAACGTCTTGACCCCGCTTCCCGGCACCGCGCTGTATGAGCGTTACAACAGCGCCGGACGGATCTTCGATCGCGATTGGTCCAAGTACGACGGCAAGCACGTCGTCTTTCAGCCGAGCCGCATGACGCCGGAACAGCTTCAAGAAGGATTCCATTGGGCCAACCATCAGTTCTATTCCTTGCCGAACATCTTCCACCGCCTCTCGGGCACGAAACAGCGGCTGATTGCGCGGTGGGAAATGAATCGCGAGTTCAGAAAACTCGTCAAGCGAAGCTGTCCGCAGGGGACCCTGTCGCCACTGGCCTCCGTGCTCAAGAATCTCCAGGCCAAGCTTCCGGTGTTCGACACGGAGCAGCTGATTCCCAGCGCGCTGCACGCGCTCAAGCAACGGCTCGATCCTCAGGCGCTCTCCCCGGAGCAATTGGCGCTCAACATCAAGGTGAAGCGACACGACAAGTTCGCGGCGCTCTTTGTCGACCTCGAAGGGACCCTCGACCGGTTGAACGCGCAGGAATTGATCAACCGCATGAAGGTAGCGGCCGAGAAGGCGCGGATGGACATTATCGTGAACTTCGAGCATTTGAAGCTGGCGGCGCCGGACGCGCTCAAAGCGTTGGTGGATGCGGAAGCCATCAAGCGTGCCATCCCGAACGTCAAGGTGCGGTATCGCAAGTTTACGGATGCGTTCGAGACGGCGTTGCAGGGATTCTCCCTGGCCGGATTGGAAATCCTCAGCGAGGATCTTCAGGATGCATAGCTTCGAATATCGCCACGGCGAACTCTATTGCGAGCAAGTGCCGGTCAGCCAGATCGCCAAGGAGGTCGGCACTCCCTGCTACATCTACAGCCATGCGACGTTGACTCGTCATTTCCGAGCGTATGACGGGGCGTTCAAGGACATTCCACACGTCGTCGCGTTTGCGATGAAGGCGAACTCCAATCTGGCGATTTTGCGTCTGATGGCCAAGGAAGGCAGCGGAGTCGACATCGTCTCGGGCGGGGAGTTGTTCCGGGCGCTTAAAGCAGGAGTGCCGCCGTCGAAAATCGTGTTTGCGGGAGTTGGCAAGAGCGCCGACGAGATCCGCGACGCGTTGAAGGCGGACATCCTGATGTTCAACGTCGAGTCGTCCGCCGAGCTTCGGGCGATCGATGAAGTGGCGCGTTCCGTCGGAAGAAAGGCGCGGGTCGCCTTGCGGATCAATCCCGACATCGATCCCAAAACCCATCCGTATATTTCGACCGGGCTCAAGAAGAGTAAGTTCGGCATCGCCGCCGACAGGGCGTTGGAGGAATACAAACTGGCATCCTCGCTGGCCCACATTGACATCGTGGGCGTCCACGCCCATATCGGGTCGCAATTGACGGAGGTGACGCCGTTCGTCGAGGCGTTGAAAAAAGTCGTGGCTCTGGTCGAGGCGTTGAAGGCCCAGGGCATCGGGATTCAATACTTGAATGTCGGAGGCGGTCTCGGCATCACCTACTCCGACGAGAAACCGCCGCTACCGAAGGATTTGGCGGAGGCCATCTTCCCTTTGGTCAAGGACCGGAATCTGACGTTGGTCATGGAGCCGGGCCGGGTGATCGTGGGCAATGCCGGTATTCTCGTGACGCGGGCGCTGTATCAGAAGGACGGAGAGGCCAAGCGCTTCGTGATCGTCGATGCGGCAATGAACGATTTGATCAGACCCAGTCTCTATAGTGCCTATCACGATATCCGCCCTGTCTCGGAAGCATTGCTGGCAAGGCCCAAGCATGCGGTCGACGTCGTCGGCCCGGTCTGCGAGTCCGGTGATTTTCTGGCAAAGGATCGCACGTTGCCCGAGGTGAAACCCGGCGATCTCCTGGCCGTGATGAGTGCGGGGGCCTATGGGTTCGTGATGGCGTCCAATTACAACTCCCGGCCGCGGGTGCCGGAAGTGTTGGTGAAGGATGCCGAAGTGCATGTGATCCGCGCGCGGGAAACCTATGAGGATTTGGTGAGAGGCGAGACGATTCCCGCGTTTTTGAGCTAGGCGGCCGAGCGGACCGTCCGGCGGAACGAGGGGTGTTCAAAGCAGTCCCAGCCTGTGCCGTTCTCAAGGACGGATCTCCCCACAGGGGCACGTCCGCGGGGTCCGCGGGCCGGACCTTGTATCATGAGCGTGACGACAGGAGTACCGGATTCAGTCAGCGAAATCGACGAGAAGTCGTCATGAGGTGCAGGGAAAGGAGCCGTCATGTTTACCGGTTCATTAGTGGCCATCGTCACACCGTTCAAGAACGGCAAGGTGGATGAGCAGGCCTTCGGTGATTTGATCGAGTGGCAAATCGCCAGCGGCACGAACGGGATTATCCCCTGTGGCACGACGGGAGAATCCGCCACGTTGTCGCACGAAGAGCACAATCGAGTCGTGAAACTCGCGGTTGAGGTCGTCCGCCGACGGATTCCGGTCATTGCGGGAGCCGGATCCAACAGCACAACGGAGGCGATTTCGCTGACCAAGCATGCCAAAGAAGCCGGGGCGGACGGTGCGCTGCTGATCACCCCGTACTACAACAAGCCCACGCAGGAAGGCTTATATCGACATTACAAGGCTATCGCCGAGGCGGTCGATTTACCGCAGGTGCTCTACAACATCCCCGGGCGGACGGGCGTGAACATGCTGCCTGCAACGGTGGCCCGTCTGTGCGGGATGAAGAATATCGTGGGAATCAAGGAAGGCAGCGGTTCGGTGCAACAGGCATCCGACATCGCCCTGCATTGCCGCGAGCGGCTGACGCTCCTCGCCGGTGACGATTCCCTCACGCTTCCGATGATGGCGGTCGGAGCGAAGGGCGTCGTCACGGTTGCGGCCAATCTCGTCCCCGCAGAGATGGCCAAGCTGGTCTCCACGTTTTTATCGGGACACGTTGACGAGTCGCGGAATCTCCACTTCCGATTGTCCCCGCTCTTTGCCGCGTTGTTCTACGAGACCAACCCGATTCCCGTCAAAGAGGCCTTGAGCCTGATGGGCAAGATTACGCCGGACCTGAGGTTGCCGCTCTGTCCCATGGGGGCCGAGACTAAGGCGCAACTCACCGGTGTGCTCAAGGACTTGAAACTCATCTAGCCGCTCCCCGGCTCATCCTACCGCCTATGATCAAGGTCATCGTTGCAGGAGCTGCGGGACGAATGGGCTGCCGGCTCGTCGCCTTGCTGAAAGAATCGACGACCCTGACGCTCGCCGGCGCGATCGAGGGGGGCA
The DNA here is from genome assembly GCA_047150005.1 of Nitrospira sp. Taxonomy (GTDB): domain Bacteria; phylum Nitrospirota; class Nitrospiria; order Nitrospirales; family Nitrospiraceae; genus Nitrospira_C. Next base: position 2,025,276 of record AP038806.1, read on the forward strand.
AGCATCCGACGCTGGGGCAGGATGCCGGAGAGGTCGCCGGGTGCGGACGTACGGGGGTCCTGATCACCGACGACCTCTCCTCGCTGCTGGGCCGGGGTGAAGTGGTCATTGATTTCTCCTCGCCGCACGCGACCTTGGAACATCTCAGCATTGTCGCTCACCATCGTCGGGCCATGGTCATCGGCACGACGGGATTCTCGGTTTCCCAGTCCCAACAGATCCACGAATTAACCGGCCAGGTCCCCTGTGTGCTGTCACCCAACATGAGCGTCGGCGTCAATCTGATCTGCAAAGTGATCGCCGAGATGGCAAGGACGCTCGGTGATGGGTACGATATCGAAGTGATCGAAGCGCACCACCGGCTCAAGAAGGATGCACCGAGCGGAACCGCGCTAAAGCTGGCGGAGGTCTTGGCGGCCGCCGTCGGGCGGGACCTCGCGCAAGTCGGCGTGTACGAGCGGAAGGGTCTGATCGGTGAGCGGAAGAAGACCGAGATCGGGATTCAGACGGTCCGGGCAGGGGATATCGTAGGAGACCATACGGTCCTCTTCGGAGGCGTGGGCGAACGGATCGAAGTCATTCATCGGGCCAGCAGCCGGGATACCTTCGCGAGCGGAGCCCTGCGTGCGGCCGGCTGGGTTGTTGGTCGCCCGCCGGGCTTGTACGACATGATGGATGTGCTGGGGTTGCGGTGAATCGACGGGGAGTTTCGCCTCAGGCAGCGCGGCTGCAGATGGAGCGTGGCAGACGGCCGGCGTCGCAGTGAGGTCCCCGTCAAGATATGGACACGCTGACTGGATCAGGTCGGTCTCAATGTCTCGCCGTAAGGGGACGTGGCTCCTGGTCTGCGGCCTTCCGACGACCGCAGTTCAAACAGGCAAACACGGTGATCGCCAACCCGGCGTCCAAATCCACTGCCCGCTCCGGCAACATTGTTCCGCGACATTTGTCACAAATCTTCATGGGCGCACTCTAGCATTCCGGAAAATGGATGCCTATCCATCAGAAGTACTGGACCTGTCGCGAACAAAAGTCCCCAGATGGCTCTACATCTAGGCCCTTTGCTCTATGCTGGAAGACCAACAAGACTAGGAGCGCTGAGTCACATACCGGCCGCCACGATTCTTGACACGGCACCTCCTGTCCCATAGGATTGTGGCTCTGACGCGCCTCTCCCCCTATGTATAGAATAATTTTCGTCCTTATCCTCCTAATCATCCTCTATTTTCTTATCAGGAGCGCCCTGCGAGAGCTAAAGGGACGGGGGGGAACCGACCAGTTACCGGTGGACAAGAATCAGATGGTACAGGATCCGGTCTGTCGCGTATTCGTTCCGCGCGGAACGGCGGTCATTGAGGTGATCGGTGGGCAGACGTATTGTTTTTGTGGCCGAACCTGCGCCGATAAGTTTCAAAAGCAAATGGCGGGCTAGCACCCGGAATAGCTGTAGTCGGACAGCTTCTCTTCCTTGTCGAATTTCAACGTAATCTGGCACTGGTTGGGGGAGAAATTGAACAGCGGCGCGCTGGTCTTGCCGCCGGCGATGCGATAGTAGGTCCAGGTCTCACCTCCGAAGAACCGCGGAGATTTTCCGTCCGGCGTACCCCAATTCTTCTCGAACCAGGCCTTGTCCTTGCCCTGCATCTCCGCCGGCTTCAACGACGCTTCCAAATAGGGGTTATCGCCGCCGCACGCGGTGAAGAGGAAGCAGAGAGCCGGAAGCCAGAGCAGAGGTCTCATACGGCAGTCTCCTCAGTGACGGAAAACCATGATCGGCGCGATAGAACGCGTTTGAATTGTAGCCATCGCTGCACGGGCTGTCAAACTGCGACGCCCTGTTGCGGCGACCCTGGACTTCTCCCTACAATGGAAAAACAGAGGCGATGGCTGAGCAGCTGCGTAATCGAATCTCCCTTATTTGACAAGAAAGGATCACGCCATGAAATTCTATCTTGATACGGCCAGCGTGAAGGAAATCCAGGAAGCGGCGAGCCTCGGCTTGCTGGACGGGGTGACGACCAACCCCTCGCTTGTGGCGAAGGAGGGCCGTGTGTTTCGCGAAGTCCTTGTCGAAATCTGCAACATCGTGGACGGCCCGATCAGCGCAGAAGTCGTCAGCATCGAAGCCGATGCCATGGTCAAGGAAGGACGGGAACTCGCAAAGATCCACAAGAACATTGTGGTGAAGGTTCCCCTGATTGCTGAGGGACTCAAGGCCACCAAGCGCCTGACCGCTGAAGGAATCCGCGTCAACGTCACTCTTTGCTTTTCTCCGACACAGGCGCTGCTGGCGGCGAAGGCCGGGGCATGGTGTGTCTCGCCCTTCATCGGGCGGCTCGACGACGTCAGTTCCAACGGGATGGAGCTCATCCGCCAGATCCTCACGATCTATAAGAACTACGACTTCAAGACGTACGTGCTGGTCGCGAGCGTGCGGCATCCCCAGCATGTCGTCGAAGCGGCCTTGGCTGGAGGACACATTTGCACGATGCCCTTTGCCATCTTCCAGCAGATGGTGAAACATCCGCTCACCGATGTCGGCCTGAAGAAGTTTCTCGCCGATTGGGAGTCTCAAAACAAGAAGAAATAGTGATAGGTGTCGTGCCGCATTCTCAGGCCACCGGCCCGCGCCGCCGATTGTCGATAATCTGTTTGGCCAGGCGAAAGACCCCGTGGAACATGGGTCTCGTCAGCTTGCCGGTAAACGTATTCTGCTGGCTCGGATGATAGGATCCAACCAGCGTGACGTGCCAGGGCATGTGATAAGCGCGCTCATGGCCGAAGGCCGGGAGGGGGGAAGGAAGTGTGAGCCCCTCTTGCCTGCAGGTCTTCAAGTAATGATCGAAGGCGATTTTGCCCAGGGCGACGACCACTTTCACGTTCCGTAGCAGCCGGATTTCCTGACGAAGGAAGGTCCGACAGGCGTCGAATTCGTCCGGCGCAGGTTTGTTGTGAGGCGGCGCGCAGCGGACCGTGGCGCCGATGTAGGCATCCGACAACGTGAGCCCGTCGGATCGGTGCTGGGAGAGCGCCTGGTTTGCAAATCCGAAGCGATGCAACGCCTCGTACAGCCAGTCCCCGCTGCGATCTCCCGTAAATACCCGCCCGGTTCTGTTTCCTCCGTGGGCAGCAGGAGCCAGTCCCAGCACGTACAGCCGTGCCTTCGGATCGCCGAATCCCGGAACCGGTCGACCCCAATAGGTCCAGTCACGAAACTGTCTTCGCTTTGTCCGGGCGATCGCCTGCCGATAGTCGACCAGCCGCGGGCAGGCTGTACAGGACGCGATCCGATTGTTCAGCACCGTGAGCGAGCGCATGGTGTCGGGAGTGTATCAGGTGATCACGATCCTCCGCCAGGCGCGGCTAAAGTTCGAACTGCTTGCCGCGCGTGATGCTTACTGTTAGCATGACAAATTATTCGTGAATGGTCGTTCAACTCAGAGGAACATTGCATTATGACACGGTTGCGTCACGGGTTCCTGTACGTGCTGCCGCTCCTGATCGGTGCCGCACTTTTTCCTTCGCTCGGTGCTCGGGCTGAGTCTGACTCGACCGCAATGAAGGATGGGACGCCGCGTCCCGGCGCCAACGGGGAGTCGGAGCGGGATCTTCTTCCGAGTGAGGTCATCGACAGCCAAAACGAGCCGGAAGATCGTCTGGTCATCCTGCCGGAAATCAAGCGTGAAGGAGAGCGGTTTTTCCTGAGTTCGTTCAAGCTGCCCGACAAATTGACGTTTGCAGGGCAACCGGTTCCTCTGGACAACTGGCAAGTCCGGGAGCGCATCGAGTATGAGTTTTACCAGTTCCTCGAGGACCAGGGAGAAAGCATTATCCTCGCCAAACGTATGGGGCGCTGTTTTCCTCCGGCGGAGAAACAGCTCGCGGAAGCGGGATTACCCGACGATCTCAAATACATGCTGCTGGTGGAGAGCAAGTGCATCGCCGCGGCCTACTCGCGGGCGAAAGCCTCCGGCCCTTGGCAATTCATCCCTTCGACCGGGCGGCGATATCGGCTTAAGAGCGATTCCGTCCGTGATGATCGGCGGAACTTGGAAATGTCCACGGAAGCCGCCGTGAAATATCTCAAGTACTTGAAGGATTTCCAGCAGAACGATTGGTTTTTGGCTATGGCCTCCTACAACGCGGGCGAGGAACGGGTCCGCAAACTGCTGAAAGATCAGAAAGTCAACGACTATTGGCGAATGCACGGTCCTCGGGAAACCATGCGCTATGTTCCCCGGATCATCGCGGCCAAAGAAATCTATTCGCAGCCGGAGAAATATCTGGGGTTGAGCAAGAAGGACCTGTATCTCCCGCTGGAAACTGAAACGGTCACCGTGACGGTAAAAGAGTCTCAGCGGGCGCTCACCTCCATTGCCGAGGAGTTCGGCACCTACTATCTGGAATTACGAATGTTGAACCCCGAATTCAAGAAGGATGTGCTCCCGCACGGGGTCTATCAGATCCGAGTCCCCCGCCAGACCTGTCCGAGCCGCTGCTTCAAGCAGGAGAAAGCTCCGTAAGGATCGTAGAACGGATCGACTGCCTTCTGTTTTCGGTCCGAGATGGCCATCGTCTCGTGATGTCCCGTCTCGGCTCGCCGCTTCGGGCCGACCTCCGACTCCTTCTGGAAACAAGCGTATGACGATCCGACTGCCCAAATCCCCTGTCAGCTCCCTGCTTAAACAGGCGCTCAGACGAGCGATCGAAACCGTGGAAGGCGGGGCTGCCGTCCGACGAGCAGTCCGCCGGCGTGGTGATGTGCTGACGATCGCGTCCCGTCGAGTGGACCTTCGACGGTATGAACGGCTGATCGTGCTCGGCGCGGGAAAGGCCACGGCGTCGATGGCCCGTGCGGCGGAGCTGTTGTTGGGAAATCGGCTGCAGGGTGGGCTCGTGGTCGTCAAGTACGGACATGCGGTCCCGACCAGACGCATCACGGTACGCGAAGCCGGCCATCCCTATCCGGACCGCGCAGGATTCTATGCCGCTCGCGGCGTAATGCGGCTTGCTTCCGGGCTGTCCGAGCGCGATCTGTTGATCGTGCTACTCTCGGGCGGAGCCTCCAGTCTGTTACCGGCGCCGGTTCCCGATATCAGTTTGTCCGATAAACAACGCGTGACTCGACGACTGGTGCGAAGTGGAGCAAGCATCCAGGATATCAACACTGTACGCAAACATCTCTCGGCGCTCAAGGGAGGAGGGCTTGCGGCTATGACCTCCGCCAGGATCGTCTCCCTGATCCTTTCCGACGTGCTCGGCGACGACATCAGCGCCATTGCTTCCGGTCCGACGGCTCCCGACCCCACCACCTTTCGCCAAGCGATCGATTGTTTGAAGCACTATCGGCTCTGGTCCTCATTGCCCGCCTCGATCCGCAGGCATTTGGACAGGGGCCGTCGCGGCGCAGTGGCGGAAACGCCGAAGCCGGGCGCACCCTGCTTCCGGCGGGTCGTCAATGTATTGATCGGGAGCGGTGCCCTGGCTGTCGCGGAGGCGGCGCGTGCCGTTCGAGGGGCCGGCCTCCGGACCGTAATCCATTCGACGGGGCTGACCGGTGAAGCCCGTCTGGCAGGAGCGGAATTCGGGGCCATGGCGAGGACTATTCTCCGACGCGGCATGCCCGTTCGCAGACCCTGCTGTGTGATCGCCGGAGGAGAAACGACGGTGACCGTGAAGGGACGCGGACGGGGAGGCCGGGCGCAGGAGTTTGCCGCGGCGGCCGCGCAGGCCGTTGCCGGGCTTCCGGACGTGTGGGTTGCGGCGGTAGGTACCGACGGCACCGACGGCCCGACCGATGTGGCGGGAGCGCTCGTGAGCGGACAGACCGCGGCGCATGCGCGTGGATGGGGCATCGACCTCGACGCCGCGCTGAAGCGGAATAATACTTATCCGGCGCTGAAGCGTCTGGGAGCCCACATCATCACCGGCCCCACCGGCACAAACGTCAACGACCTTTACGTGCTCCTTGTCTTGTAGGTACTATTCCCTCGATGGAACGGCCGCTGGTTCTTCCCCTTGCCGCCTGTACGGATTCCGCGTTGGCAGGGGGCAAGGCCCGGGGTTTGGCTCGGCTGATCGAGGCCGGCATTCGTGTTCCGTCCGGACTGTGCGCCACCACCGCCCTCTACCGGGAGTTCCTCGGACAAACCGGTCTCACCTCGGATGTCGAGCTGCTGCTCGCAGGCCGGCTGTCCGGCGACGATCGGCCGCCGGTTGTTGACCATCTGCCGCACCTGCGATCTCGTCTTCTGCAGGCTCCCTGGCCGAAAGATCTGCGCCTTCGGCTTGAGATGGCCCTCCACGATCTCGGGTTTGACGAGGCCACGTTGTGGGCGGTGCGATCCTCGGCGACAAACGAAGACGCGAGGCAGGCGAGCTTCGCGGGCCTGTATCGGACGCATCTCGGAGTCCGGTTTCCCGGCATCCTCGCCGCGGTTCAGGATCTCTGGTCTTCCCTATGGGATGAACGGGTTCTGTCCTACTACTGTAAGAGCGCGCCTCATTCGTCGCCTCCGGAAATGGCCGTCGTCATCCAGCCGATGCTCGATGCGGAGGCAGCCGGCGTGGCCTATTCGATCGATCCCGTGACCGGTGAAAGCCATATCGTGGTCAATGCCCTGCCCGGCTTGGGGGCTCCTCTGGTCGATGGAACGGCGATGCCCGATCACTATGTCGTCCGCGTCGATTCTCCGCAAGCCGTCGGCGTCACGGTTATCACACGCGACATTGCGGCCAAGCGCTTGGCCTTGCGGGTGGGGCCGGACGGAATGCGGCTTGAACCGCTGTCGCTTGATGCCGGGACCGCTTCGTCGATTTCCGACCATCAATTGATCGAACTCGCCGGGGTAACCAAACGGATCGAAACGCTGTTCGGGCATCCCGTCGATGTCGAATGGGCCATCGATCGGCAGGGACTGTGGCTTGTCCAGGCCAGGCCCGTGACGTCCCTCGTCCGGTCCGAGCAATGGTCTGCCGGTGAGTGGGCTGGTGAATGGGAATGGTCACGGGCCAACCTTAAGGAAACGATGCCGGAGGTGCCTAGTCCGATCGGACTCTCGTTTCTTGAGCGGTTCATGGATGCCTACATCATCGGCCACTACCGCCGTTTGGGGTGCCGGATTCCGGAAGGGAGGGCCTCCGTCCGGACGTACTACGGACGTCCCTACCTCAACCTAACGCTCTTCCACAGTCTGATCGCCCAATTAGGGGGTGATCCCTCATTGAACGCTGAGCAGATGGGCGGAGAGGCTGTCGCGGTCGTTCCGTCCGAGCCGATGCTCGGGTTTCTCGCGCGGTTGCGAGCCGGCTGGCTGATGTGGCGCGAAATGAAGCGAGTCGCTTCCGATGCTCCCCGCTACTTTGCGGACTTGAAGCAACAAGCTTCGCGCTATCAGCCGGACCGGATCCGGGACTGGGATCCAGCGGCTCTTGATCGGCATCTGGAAAATCTCGGCCGCTGGCTAGACCGTCACGAAATGACCTTCGGGATCGTACTCGGCGTCGGGCAATGTCTGCAGACCTTCAGTACGCTCTTGCCGGGATGGCTCGGCGAGGATTGGCGAGGTCTGCTCAATTCGGCGTTGCAGGGAGAAGGCACGGTCATTAGTGCTCAGCAAATCCATCGGGTGGCGGAATTGGTAGATGCGGCGCGGCAGGATGAGGCGCTGTCCCATGGGCTCCTGACCGAGAAGTGGGATGTGGCGACGCTCCGACGTCGTGCCCGGCCGGCGCCGTTTCTTGCGTTGTTTGATCGGTACCTGGAGGAGTTCGGTCATCGCGGGACGGGAGAGTCCGACGTCATGTCTCCGCGGTTTGCCGACCGGCCCTGGATCGTGCTCGACGTGGTGCGGGTCCAACTGAGCGGTCCTGTCGTTCGACCGGAGGACATCGTCGCTCGGCAGCGCGCGACGCGTGCCGCTGCCCTGGCGACGATCCGCGCACGGCTGGGCTGGAGGCTGGATCGGCTGGCGGTGTTTCTCTGGTGCTATCGGCGACTCTGTCGATTCCTCTCTCTGCGCGAAGCCAACCGCCATCATCTCATGTACTATTCGACGGCGGTCAGAAACTTGTTGTTGCGGTTCGGCGCCTGTCTGGCGGCGCGCGGGATGTTTGATGCCCCCGATGACGTGTTTTACCTCACATTGGAAGAACGGGGCTCGGTACTTTCGGCCGTCGAACGCGACTGGAAAGAGGCCGTGCGCATGCGCAAAGCGGAACGGGCACGGTGGTTGGCGATGCAGGTGCCTGATACGATCCGCAGCGGCGAGGCCAAGATCGGCCGCCGGGACGGGGTCATCGGGTCAGCCGACGGTTGCGTGCGAGGAACTCCGATCAGCACGGGCACGGCCACGGGATCTGTCTGTCTGGTGCGATCGACGGCTGATTGGTCCAAGGTCCGACCCGGAGATATCATCGTGGTGCCGGTCATCGATCCCGGGATGGCACCGCTGTTCGGCATTGCGGCAGGACTCGTGGCCGAAATGGGCGGTACGTTGTCGCATGGAGCGATCATCGCACGCGAGTACGGATTGTCCGCGGTCGCCAACATCCCCGGCGTCATGAGTCTGCTGAAGGATGGTCAACGGGTAACGGTGGATGGCGGTTCAGGAGACGTGCAAATAGCATCGATCGCGGGAAGCTGATGATTGCAACGGACACATTCTAGAGCCAAATGGCTCTAATCGTACGTTTTACGCGCTTGACCTTTTATTCGAATTTACGTACGCTCCGAATTAATACCTCTTCTTCATCATCACAACGCCCAACTCGTCGTCGGATGTTGCTCGTTATGATCCTGCGGGTCACGATCGATGATTGAGAGCACCGCCTTCAGCCTGGGCCTTCTCGCCGGAACCGTTCTTGGAGCTGTGGTCGTCGGGTTGTCGGTTGCGGTCTGGCTGCGTTCCGCCTTCCATGGACAGCTCACCTCAGCGGGTGAACGCGCTCGGCACGCCGAAACCCTTTCGGAGGAGCTGCGCCGGCAGCTCGAGACCGAACAGGACGCGCACGTTCGGCTCCGGCAGGAACTCCAGGACATGTCTCGCTCCTGCGCCGTGGCGGAGACACGCGCCGCCGAGGTGACCAAACATACCGAGGAACAGAGGATCCTGCTTTCCCAGGCGCGTCAGGAATTGGCGGAATCCTTCCGGGCGCTGTCCGGCGAAGCGCTCAAACACAATAACGAAGCGTTCCTGAGTCTCGCCAGGGCGACCTACGAGACGCTTCAGACGGAGGCCAAGGGCGAACTGGCACAACGACAGCAGGCCATCGACGAACTGGTCAGGCCGTTGACGGAATCCCTGCATCGATACGATGAACAGCTGCGCGCGCTGGAGCTGTCTCGTCAGGCCGCGTACGGGGGCTTGGATCAACATTTGAAATTGCTTGCGGAATCCCAGCAGCGATTAAGAGAAGAGACGGGAAATCTTGTGAGCGCGCTGCGTGTGCCGGTCGTGCGGGGCCGGTGGGGGGAAATCACGCTTAAGCGTGTGGTGGAATTGGCCGGGATGGTGGCTCATTGCGATTTCACCGAACAGGAATCGGTGACCGTGGAAGACGGACGGCTTCGTCCCGATATGATCGTTCAGCTTCCAGGGGGGCGGCAGATCGTCGTCGATGCCAAGGCCGCGTTGAGCGGATATCTGGACGCGTACGAGGCCTCCGGCGAGGACCAGCGGCGTGAGGGGCTTCGGCGGCACGCCGCCCAGGTACGCGCCCATTTGAATCAGTTGAGTCTCAAGGCCTATTGGAGCCAGTTCGCGCAGGCGCCGGAATTTGTCGTACTCTTTCTGCCCGGCGAGCAGTTCCTGGGGGCGGCCCTCGAGCAGGATCCGGGACTTATCGAGGACGGGTTCTCGCAAGGCGTGGTGTTGGCGACTCCGACGACGCTGATGGCGCTGCTGAGAGCGGTCGCCTATGGCTGGCGCCAGGAGCGGCTCACCGCGCACGCCGAAGAAGCGGGACGGCTCGGCAAGGACCTCTATGAGCGAATGGCCGTGCTGGCCGAGCATCTGAACGACGTCGGCCAGGCATTGGGTCGGGGCGTGACGGCCTATAACAAGGCGGTCGGCTCGCTGGAAACGAGGATCCTGCCCGCGGCGCGGCGGTTCAAGGAGCTGGGGGTTGCGTCGGACAAGGATATCCCTCTGCTGGGGCCCATGGAAGTCGTCCCGCGCCGGACCTTGCCGCTTGATGAATAAGGACGAACGCATGCACGACGCACAAGCCATGGTGGAAGCGTTTCATCGCCTGTTCGACATCGTCACCAATCCGGTGCCCACAGCGGTCGGTGACGACACACGACAGTTGCGTATCCGCCTGATCCAGGAAGAGTTCAATGAGTTGCGGGAGGCGCTGGAAAGCGACGATCTGACGGCGGTCGCCAAGGAGTTGGCGGATCTGTTGTACGTGGTCTACGGCACCGCCGTGTCGTACGGCATCGACATGGATCCGGTGTTTCGCGAAGTCCACCGGTCGAACATGAGCAAGGTTGGGGGCCACAAGCGAGAAGATGGAAAGTGGATCAAGCCGTCTACCTATTCGCCCGCCCTCATCGGTCCGATCTTGGAGGACCTCAGAGCGGAGGGGAAACTGCAATAACTGCGCAATGACTGCCGAGGAGGCCGGTTGACCGGGATGAAGTCTCTGCGCTGCCCAAATTGCGGCACACCGTTTGTTCGGGTCACTTTGCAGGAAGGAGCGGTCGAGCGTCTACTCAGCCGCTTCAACATGCTTCCCTTCCGATGCCAGCTGTGTACGAACCGGTTCCGCGCATTCTCTCCGGGCACACGGCCAAACACGCAGGCATTTGATCGCCGAGAATTCAAGCGCCTCTCCGCATCCATCGACGCGCAGGTTCTTGACGAAAGGCAGTCGGCATTCGTCAACCGCATTACCGACATTTCAATGGCCGGATGCACGCTTGTGGGAACCGGATTGGCCAAGGGTGCGTTCGTGGAATTGGTGCTGAAGCCGACATCCGAGGACGACGAGATCAGAATCGAAACGGCGATGGTCTGCTCGGTCCACCCCGAGTCGGTGGGGCTGCGGTTCCTCGAGGTCGATCAGATCGACAAGCAGCGTTTGAGCCAGGTCGTGCTCGGGCTGTTGGTCAGTCAGACCAATCCGATGATGAACGTGTAACGCGTGTCACACGGATCCGTGAGTGCTTCCGGTTCGGTCTTGCCGGCGGCACCGCGACCGTGACGTTATCGATCAGCCTGACCAGGCCGATCCGCGCCGCGCCTAAGAGGACGGCCGAACCGGCGACCGTCGTGAGGGTGTCGAGGGACCCGGCATCGCAGACCGCCAGATACTCCGGCCGAACGGTCCGGTCTTCCGCCATCACCTGTCTCATGATGCGTTCAATGCGCCGGCCGTCTCGCACTCCGTTTAGGATGGCCTGACGCCCGGCCGATAATGCCCGGTACAGGACCGGCGCGCGGCGGCGATGATCCGGAGACAGATAGATGTTGCGGGAACTCATGGCCAATCCGTCAGGTTCTCGCACCGTGGGATGGACCTTGAGATCAATGGCCAAGTTTAGGTCGGCAATGAGTCGACGTACGAGCGCCGCCTGCTGGAAGTCTTTCTGGCCGAAGACCGTGTGATGGGGACGGACGATGCTGAACAGTTTTACCAGGACCGTGGCGACCCCCTCGAAGTGGTGCGGGCGAGCCGCCCCCTCCCAGCGCCCGGCCAGCTTCGGCACCATGACCGAGCTTTGGAACCCGTTCGGATACATGTCCGAGGCAGTCGGTTCGAAACAGACATCCACTCCCTCCGTTCGGCATAACCGATGGTCTCGGGTGATTGGACGAGGATAGCGCGACAGGTCTTCTTGCGGCCCGAACTGGGTCGGATTCACGAAAATGCTCACGACCAGAGCATCGCACCGCAACCTCGCGGCGCGGAGCAAGGCTCGGTGCCCGTCATGGAGCGCCCCCATCGTGGGGACGAATCCGATCGTCACCCCCTCTCGGCGAAGGCGATCGCTCCACAGGGTCATCGCATGGGGAGAACGGATGATCTTCATGAGCCTGGAGGGGGACTGCACGAGGGGCGCGACCCGTATCGGGTGGACGGCTGAGGAAACAGCAGGCGGACCTCGGACGAATCAGTGACGTCGGCCAGCAGCCGGCTGACGGTCCGTCCCATCGTCGGATGGACGAGAAGCGGGTCCAACTCGTTCAGGGGCATCAATACGAACCGCCGCTGGTGAAGCCGCGGATGGGGGACCGTCAAGCCGGGTTCGTCGATGATGCGGTCGCCGTAGAACAGCAGATCGAGATCAATGGTGCGGGGACCGGCGCGGTCCTTCTCATCGCGCCCGAGCGATCGTTCGATTTCCCGGAGGATGGAGAGCAGACTTTGCGGCGTGATCTCCGTTTCGAGCTGCACGACTCCGTTCAAGAACCAGCCCTCTCCGGGATTCGCGCCGTCGCAGACCGGCTCCGTTTCATACAGGAGGGACACGCCGGATACACCGCTGTGCGGCAACAAACTCAACAAGGTCACGGCGCGGTCGCAAAAGTCGACCCGGTCTCCGACATTGGACCCGAAGCCGATGTAGACCGTTTCGCTCATTCAAACAGTTTTGAGCTTGTAGTTGTGAATTGTGAGTTTCATGAAACGCACCACTCAAGACGCACCACTTACAACTTTTTCATCCGTTCCACCGCCTCCGCCAACCGTTCTTTCGACGTGCAGACGGTCATTCGGATATAGCCTTCTCCTGGTGCCCCGAAACCGTTGCCCGGTGTCGTGACGATGCCGGCCTTCTCCAGCAGATGGGCCGTGAACGACGCCGAGGTGTAACCCTTCGGCACCGCCACCCAGACGTAAAAAGCGGCCGGCGGCGGATTGACCTCAAGCCCGAGCGCTTGAAGACCGGGAACCAAGGTGTCCCGCCGCTCCTGATAGATCTTCCTGAGCGAGTCGGTCACGGAATCGTCCAATCCCAAGGCCGTGATGCCGGCCGCCTGCACGGCCTCGAATACGCCCGAATCCAGATTGCTCTTCACCTTCCCGAGCCCGGCCAACACATCCTTGTTGCCGACCGCAAACCCGATTCGCCAGCCGGTCATGTTATAGGTCTTCGAGAGCGAGTGAAACTCCACGCCCACATCCTTCGCCCCGTCGACCTCGAGGAAGCTCGAGGGCCGTTTCTCGTCGTAGAAGATCTCCGAGTAGGCCGCGTCATGACAGACGATGACGCGGTGTTCCTGCGCAAACTCGACGACGCGCTTGAAATAGTCTTTGGTCATGATGACGGAGGTGGGATTGTTCGGGCTGTTCAGCCACATCAGCTTTGCTTTCTTGGCGACATCCTTCGGGATCGCGTTCAGATCCGGCAGGAAGCCGTTGGCTTTCGTCAAGGGCATGATGTGTGAAACGCCGCCTGAGAAACTGGTCCCCACCGGATAGACCGGATAGCCCGGGCTTGGTACCAAGACCACATCGCCGGGATCGACGAAGGCGAGGTGGATGTGTCCGATCCCTTCTTTGGAACCGATCAGGGTGAGGACTTCATTGGCCGGATCGAGTGAAACAGTGAAGCGCCGCTTGTACCAATCCGCGACGGCCTTCCGAAAGGCCAGCATGCCCTCGTAGGAAGGATATTGGTGGTGCTTCGGATTCTTGGCGGTCTGCGCGAGACTGTCGATAATGGGACCGGGCGTCGGCAGGTCCGGGTCGCCGATACCGAGATTGATGATGTCTACGCCGCGCGCGATCGCCTCTTGTTTCATTTTATCGATCGCGGCAAAGAGGTACGGGGGGAGTGTTTTGATACGATTGGCGACTTCGATCGGGAAACCGGCCATTGCTGATGCTCTCCTTTTTTACGGGCCAGAGGTCACAGGCGAAAATGAACCCCTAGACTACTAGAGGAATGATCCGGCAATCAACGTGCAGAACGGAGCAATGAGCCGATCAGACTATCCGCAAACCGGTGCAGGGTGGGAAGGTGCGGCATCGCCGCGGCCGTGACCTGCTGGGCCACCATGCCGGCCCGAATCAGATCCGAGGCGCACTCGCGACACAGCGAATCGATTCCTGCCTGTTCCATCTCCAGATGAAACAGGAGCCCATAGCCGAGGGATCCGTATCGAAAGGCCTGGAGGGGGGCGAGATCAGAGCCCGCCAACGGTGTACAGCCGTTCGGAAGGTCGAAGACCTCTCCATGCCACTCGAAGACCTCGAACGAGTCCGGCAGGGTCCTAAAGACAGGGTCAGACTTGGCTTCAGGCGTGAGTCGAATAGGCGTCATGCCGACTTCCAATGCCTTGCCCGGCCGGACCGTCGCTCCGAGCGCCTTGGCCATGAACTGACTTCCCAGGCAGACGCCGACCACCGGCTTGCCGGAAAGAAGCGCCCTTCGAATGAAGGCGGTTTCCTCTGCAATCCAGGGATCGGAATCATTGACCGACATCGGTCCACCCATCACGATCAGCAGATCGCCGGAATCCTTCGGCAGACCATCTTGGGGCACAAGATGGCGTTCCAGGTTCACGCCTCGCGTGGCGAGGGATTTTTCAAAGGCGCCCGGGCCTTCAAACGGGACATGCTGCAAGCACACAACACGCATTGACACCTCCAGACAATCGAATTAGGCTCTCTGCCGAATGAGGAATGTCATGGTTCAGGTGGTGACGCCAACGTAGAGAGAGTCTCTTCACGTAGAATTATGGTCTGTCCCCTGGTTTATGGGCGATGTGAGGTGGGTCTTGCAAGAGCACGATCTGGAGTGGTTGGTTCGCAATCGTTCGATGATCCAAGGCCTTTTGCTCGAACTCTGGAAGGAATTTCCGGAAGCGCCCTCGGCCGGCTCGAAACCCGGTACGGTCCTCCAATTGCTGGTCGGCGCGACGTTTTCTCTCTGGCGCGCGGCCTTTCTCGCCGAGAGTCCCCGTGATTGGCAGGAACATGCCAGCCATGCGAAGAAATTTCTGAGCATCGTCGTCAAAGATAATGCCATTACCTATTCACAAGAACGCGAAGCCCGTTTTTGGACTGTAGGATACTACTTGAACAATGCATTTCTGCGATTAGAAATGGCCTATCGGGCGCTCGACCATCACACGGCCTTAAGAGAAGAAGTGACGGATTTCCTGAAGCAGCAAATGGTTCTGGCTGAATTCTCAACGGATCCGAGAAAACCATGGGACTTGGCGCATAGCGTGGCTCGCGAACTGTTAAAAGAAGCCCGTCAGCGCTGGTAGACAACAAGCCGACACCTATCTTTTCATGTTTGCAAGACTTCGCGCCGTTCAGGCCGATATCACGACATTGTCGGTCGATGCGATCGTGAATGCCGCCAACTCGACATTACTCGGCGGTGGAGGAGTGGATGGCGCAATCCATCGTGCGGCCGGCCCTGAGTTATTGACTGAGTGCCGGCTTCTAGGCGGTTGCCGGACGGGTGATGCGAAACTGACGAAAGGCCACCGCCTACCGGCCCGCTACATCATCCATACTGTCGGACCGGTCTGGCGCGGTGGAACGGATGGTGAGCCAGCTCTACTGAGGTCCTGCTATCGTCGTTCACTTGAGATTGCGGCAGCGAATGGGATTGCCAGCCTAGCCTTTCCGAGCATCAGCACCGGCGTCTACGGATACCCCATCGAGTTGGCGGCTGAGGCGGTTACCATCACGGTCCGAGCCACCCTCTCGGAATTCGTCTCAATTCGTGAAGTGGTCTTCTGCTGCTTTTCCGCCGATGATGTGGCGGTGTACGAAAAGCATCTCCATGCGCACGTTCTCTGAGCCTCACCTGCGTGGTCATGCGTTTCGGCAGGATGAAAGTCGAACCGGAGCCTTCTCTGAGCTGCTCAATGGAGGGCCCAGCCAATGCCGGAATTTCGGTACCGGATATGGAAACCCAAAGGCGCAGAAGGCAGGCTCCCGGTCCTCTATCTCTTGCATGGCAGCGGGGCGGAAGATGACGAGAGCACCTGGCTCAGAGAAGGTCGGGGAAACCTGCCTGTCACCCTGGAGCGGCTTGTCGCAGGCAAGACTGTTCCCTCGATCGCCGTCGTGACGCCGTTCGGTCGTCCGGCCGACGTTCGCATCGGACAGTGGGGATTTCCCGAAATCGAAGGATTTCATGCCTATGTCCTTGCGCTCATCCGGGCCGTGGAGTCAGATCCCGCCTTGTCGATCCGCACCGATCGAGCCGGACGAGCCATTGCAGGACTGTCGATGGGAGGGTGGCAAGCGATTGCGATCTTCCTCCGGTCTCCCGAAATGTTTTCCGCCGTCGGGAACTTCAGCGGAACCGTGCAAATGGGCTTTAACTCGTCGGCCCAACCGCAAACCTTCAACCGGCCGCTCCGCCCGGAGCAGGTTCTTGGCTTGAGCGTCTTCTATCACACGTGCGGTCGACAGGATCAGCGCTTCTATGACTCGAACGTGGCATTCGTCGCCGAGCTTGATGCGGCCGGCATCTCAAACACGCATGATTTTCCCGATGGCGCTCATGACTGGCCGTTCTGGCAGCGTTCGCTTGAACGATTCGCAAAATGTCTCGGCGCATCCGGCTGGGGAACTGTGCGGTGATGGTCTTGTCGGCAGTGATCCGAAGAAGCTGCGTTCAGAATCAGTGAAGTTATGGCTTGAATTGGCCGCCGCACGACGCAGATAATAATCGTTTCGCTCATACGCTTTTTCTTCGCCGACTAGCCCTCCATCTCCCGCTGCGTTACAATTCCCGTCATGAAGACCTCGGTCAAGAATGTGGAGGATCTGCGTTGGCTGATGGGCCACACCGGTGGATTCCGGGGCGGCTACGTCACGGACGTCCAGATGTCCAAGAGACGGCTGTTCGACGAAGGATCCGCGCGGGACGTGTTGGCCGACAACACCGTCACGGTCGTGGTGCGCTATCGGCTTCGCCAGATGGAACGTGTGGCGAAGCTGACGATGACGGGGGTCACCGACTTTTCGATTTTCGAGCAGGAAGGCGCGGACTGTTCGTCCCTGAGTGTGATCCAGGCGGAATGCACCGCCGGGAAATTGCGGTTTTGGTTCGATCCGCAGGGCGAACTGTATGTCGTGTGCGATGAAGCTCAGTTTGAGGAAGTGGCGGCCCCGTTTCGCGACGAAGACGTTCGCGACCAACCGGTGCAATGGACGTTTCAAAGTTCGGTCGCCGATTGGCCGACGGTGGAATGGCTCCTAAAGGGGCTGGACGGGTCCGGCTTGCCTTGCACCTGGAAGAAGAGCAAGGCTCCGAGCCGGTGGCTGGGGACTGTTCAGTGGGAAGGGGATCTCCTGCCGGATGTTGGGCACGAGCAGTCGGATTGCGGTCGTGTCCACGCCATGCTGTACGGCCCGATCGACGGTCCGGGGTTTGGAATCGTGCTGCACATGGCAGGAACGCAAAGCCGTGCGGCCTGCCGGATCCTTTCCTGTGCGGCGGATCTGCTGGTGCGGCATTTCTCCGGCCGATGCCTCGTGGGTAACACGATCATCCCCGGCGGCGATTGGTTAAATTGGAAATCGTTGGAGCATCGGCGCTGGACAGCGACCGAACAGATCGAAGAAGAGAATTCGTGAGCGGCGGTATGCGAGGCAACCGACCGGGTCAGGCAAGAGCTTCTTCGCTGGAATGCCCCGTCGCGTGACTTTCGTTGTGTGAGAAGATCGTCGTTCCGTTCATGTGGGTCATGCCGGTCTCATTCTTCCGGTTCACGCATTCGACCAACGCCCAGAAGTGAAGTGGATTGACGTTCTGCTTGCGGGTGACGTGGAGGTTCGTGCCTTCCAGTACCGTGTGCAAGGCCAGGTCCGTGCGCCATCCGAGGTGCTTGGTCAACGGCGAAATCACCTTTTCCACCGCCGCAATCACCTTGTTGCCGTTGCTGAAATGATTGAGCATGATGATGCGCCCGCCGGGCCGGCAGACGCGAATCATTTCATTGACCACTTTTCGATGATCGGGGACGGCGGTCACCACGTAGGCGGCGACGACGGTATCGAAACTGTCGTCCTCGAATTCCATGGCGCCGGCGTCCATACGGTGTAGGGTGACGTGGTCCATGTGGTGTTCGAGGGCACGCTTCTTGGCGACGTCCAACATGCCTTCGGAGAAATCGATACCGACGATCTGACAGTGACGAGGATACATGGGGAGGGCCAGGCCGGTTCCGACGCCGACTTCGAGAATGCGTTCGTGCGGCTGGACATTCAGGTTGCGGATGGCGGATTCACGTCCCTCGTGGAACACTTTCCCGAAAATCTTGTCGTAGACTCCGGCATAGGACGTATATACCCGCTCGATCTTATGCAAATCCATAGTTCCTCCAACCCAGACATCATGTGTCCTGCCCACTGCTGGGGCAGGAGGCGATTGCATCAGAATTCAGTGGAGTCTGTCGTTATGACGGCGGAGCGCCTGGAAAATGAAGCGAGGGACCCGCCTGAATCAAAGCAGGCGTACCATATCCAACTCGCGCGATTGAGTCAACACAATCTTCGCTCCGAGCCAGCCATCCGGTCATCTGATCATCCGATTCTGCAGTCGGCGGTCCCCCGGACTTGATTCAGCGGCAGACGCTGTGGGATAGGTACGGTCCATGGTGCTGGCTGGCCTCTTCGCCGGGGTGCTCTGCCTCGGATTGATTCTCGGAGACTGGCTCTACTTCGTCCGGTTGACGCCCGATGCGATCCGCTACGGCTGCGGGATCGCGCGCAGCCTGGATCAGTTGCCCACGGATCGGGTCGTTCGGCTGAGTCGGCGGTTCGATTCGGACGGAGTGCTCTCACTCCCGCACGGGATCGCCCGGTATTATCCGGAGCTGGGTCAGATCGCGATCCGTCCTCAATACCATCTCTTTTCCATGGGTTTCCGTACCGCCTGGCCCCTGAAAGGCCTGATTCATCTGTCCTCCGAGGCCCCGCAATATACCGCCGTCTGCGTCAAGCGAATCCCATGGTCGTCCGCCATCATCACCCTGGTCTGGTTTCTGCTCGTGAGCCTCGGGACCGCGTCATTTCTGGTGACCTATGCGCTGCAGGGCGGATTCAATTCCCTCGCCGGCCTGCTCATGGGGACGGGCATTCTCGGAATCGGCCTGCTCGTCATGGCCTTCGGCGCCGCGACGGTGGTGTTTTCCTACCGGCTGGAAAACAGCCGTCTGATGAAGGTGTACGGCGAACTGCAGGACGTCGCCGAGGATTCCCTCACGATGTGAAGAGGCTCAGAAGCTGGTCGTACTCCGTTGGGAGATCGACGGCTGCCCGGTCGCGGGCCAACCCGGCGATGATGCCGCGGTGCTTTTTGCTAAGGCCGGAAGCCTCGAATGCCAGGCGGAACTGCGACCACTTCAAGGTCGGATCCGCCGCAACGCGGGCCTGTTCGTCTTTCGAAAGCGCGTGAAGAGTTGCGGTGAGCGTTCGAAGCGCCTTTTCCACGCTTTCATAGGGGGGCGCGAGCTTCAGCCGCCCATAAAACGTCTCCAGATGAGAGCGGAACTCCTCTCGGAGCTGGTGAATCGACGGCGACGGGGAAAGCGATGGGTCCGACATCGGTGACGCCGATGATACGGTATGATGGCTCATGGTGACAACGGTCCAGAGAGGACCCATTGGGATATTCATTGGGAGGTTTTCCATGCGGGAAGCGAAGTGGGCGATCTGGTGCTTGGTCGGATTGGCGGCCTTGAGCGGGTGTTCGGCCGCGAGACACCATCACGGCATGATGGACTATGGCAAGGGCGAGGCCTATTGGCAGAAAGGCCAGCAGGAGATGGCGGCGTTGGTCGATCGGACGGTCAAGGATCAGGACAAGGCCAAGCAGGTCAAGGCCATTGTCGGTGACATCGTCGCCGAGCTCAAGGCGGGACGCGAGCAGGAACGTGCGTACCATCGCCAACTCTACGCGCTGAATGCGAACTATACGGCTGCGCCCGAAGAGTTCATGAAGATTCTGGACGATGCCAGCAATCAACGGATGCGCACCGCGACGACGATTCTTGGCCAGAGATTCAAGATGAAGGAATTGATGACGGCCGATGAATGGAAAACGCTGGCCGATCAGATGCTGGCCCATAGTAGCCGATACCAGCACGACGGTACCGGAGCGAAGACGGGCTACTAAAGAGCAAGTGAAGCGTATCTCGTGAAGCGTCGTTCGCTTGCGAGATACGAAATGCGAACGACGAGATACTCCGCTAGTTCCGGGCTGGCGCGGTCGTGAGAGGCAGGGGCGTCCAGGTGACGCCCGCATCCGTGGAGCGATACAACCCGCTGCCGTTCGTGCCGGCGTAGAGCGTCTGGGCGTTCTGCGGTGAGAGGGCCAATGCCCGTATGTTCAGCGTGGCCAGCCCCTGATTCATGGCCTGCCAGGTGGTACCGCTGTCCGTGGTTTTCCAGACGCCGCCGGGGCCTCCGATGAACAGCACCGAGGGCTGCGTCGGATGGATTACGATGCTGCTGACGAACGGGTCCGGTAGGGATTGCCCGATCCGTTCCCAGGAGGTGCCCTTGTTCGCGGTGCGAAAGAGTCCTTTGGTCGTGCCGGCGTAGACGATGTCGGGATTCGTCCTGTCGATCTCGATCGCATTGACGCCCAAAGCCATCGAGGCCATCAGTTCGCTCTCCGGGATCAGGCCGTTGTTGACCTTCTTCCACGACATCGCGCCGTCGTCCGAACGGTAGATGCCGCCGGTGGTTCCTCCATAGAGAATCGTCGGATCTCTTGGGTTGATGGCGATCGCGGTCACGATATGGACTTCCTTCATGCCATTCATGCGCTCTTCCCACTCGCGGCCCGCGTCTTTCGTGTAGAAGGCGCCGACCGTCGTGGCCGCGTAGATTTTCTCGCTCAGCGCCGGATGAAACACGAACTGATTCACGAACGAGACATGTTCCTTCAGTCCGACGTTATGAGGCAGCCAGTGCTGTCCGCCGTCGGGACTCTTGTACACTGCGTCTCCCATGGTGCCGGCGTACACCGTGGCGGGCAGCTGCGGATCGAGGACCACCGTCGTCACGCGCCTGGCGCTGAAACTTGGGAAACGTTCCCAGAGCCGGCCGCCGTCGCGGGTTTTATAGACGGCGTCGTTGGTGGCGACGTAGAGAATGTTGGAGTTGGTCGGATGGAGCGCGATTGAGACGATCGCCTCGCTGTCTTTCTGGCAGCCGGTCATGCAGAAGATGAGCGGAAGGATGACTGGGAACAGCGGCGACATGCGAGGGGTGAGGCGCATGGTGGTAGGGGCAGACGTAACCACAGGGGAAGAGGGGAGTCAAGGGAAGGGAGGAAGGTCTGCGGCCTTCGCTGAAGCCCGGGCCTTGCTGACTGACTGTCAGCTACGCGTGGGTGTGGCTCGCTACTTTCGCTTCAGGCCAGTG
Organism: Nitrospira sp.; assembly: GCA_047150005.1. Classification (GTDB taxonomy): domain Bacteria; phylum Nitrospirota; class Nitrospiria; order Nitrospirales; family Nitrospiraceae; genus Nitrospira_C. The sequence continues at coordinate 2,046,633 of AP038806.1, forward strand.
GCTGGTTGGTCGCCTTCAGCGTCGCAGCCGAGCGATGACGACACTGCGGTTGTACGTCTCGCCGGAGCCCAAGCAGTGATCATCATCTCATGCTTAGTGTGGTCGCACCGACGCGCCTGGAACAGGTAGGACGCCGTTTTCGGCTAAGCTCTTACAACTTCTTCAAAAATCGTTCCGCATATCCCGTCAATTCCATGTACCCCTGCCCTTCCATTGCCTTGCCCTGCACCGTGCCGCTCACGCTGATCGCGCCTTCCCAATAAGTGACCTGGGTACTGCGAGTCGTCGTCAACTCCTGCTCGGCCATCAGCGGAACCAATTCGAGCGAGAGTTGTCGTGATGGAATCGTCAGGCGCCAGCGCTGTGGATAGACGGCGTGGCTCGTCGGGCTCGTCCAATGGCTCAACGGTTCAAGGCTCAAGTCCTTGAGCGGCAGATGCTGTGTGTTCCCGTCCTTGTCGATGAATGTCCCGCTGGAAACTGGATCGGCCGATCCGTTGGCCCGGCGGAGGCGATAGAGCATCAGCTCCGTACGATCGGAGAGTTGCAGGCTGAACCAGTCCCAGCCGACTACGTCCTCGCCGAGATCGGCGGAGCCGAATTCATGGTCCATCCAGCCGGTGCCGGTCACGTCGAACGATTCGTGGCCGATCCTGAGTTTGCCGGCCGCCCCCATTCTGGTGAGCGAATAGTAATGGGAGGCCTGAGCCTCGGACGGTCCTTTGCGGCTGATCCCGTCGGCGCCGTGCACGATCGGCGGCTTGTCGGGCGCCAGATCAAGGTCGAGGGCCAGATCCTGATCGGCCGCCTGTAGCCGATGCCGCTCCGGGTCTGATTGCGCGTCCGCGCTCCAGCGATCGATCCAGACGTGCAGCCGGTCGGAATCCGCTCCGGCCTTGCCGAGTCCCGCCCTGCTGAGCTTCTCGGCGTACCGGAACCGTCTGCTGTCGAGGTCCGTCACGGCGAAATGGGCCAAGTAGAGCTGTGAAATGGACCACTGCGATGGAAAGGTCTTGATCTGCTCTCTCGGCACGCCTCGGCGAAAGAAGGTAAGTTGGTAGCCGAACTGCCGGCCGGTGGCCGTGACAAGGTGGCCCGTGTAGTACCACCACTCGGTACGGAACTCGTCATGCGACCCATGGTCGCGTGGGAACCGATAGACGTACCCTTTCGTGGCGAGCCGAAACTCGTCGGTCACCTCGGCCGCAAACGTCAGGGTGGTCAGCAGCGGTAGGGCGAGAAGAGCCCACCGCCAGCCTAGTCGGTTTGAGGTCTGTGTCCGCATACACGGCGAATGCCTGATGTCGTGAGATTGTCGGAGCGGATGCCACAGCGCTTATAGCACGGCCGAGCGCAAATGATAAATCCCCTTTATTGACGATATGTTTATGCGCTACGCATCGGACTAATCAGCCCCATCCGCCGTTGACAATTTTGCCGACCATCGGCTATCGTGAGCCATGCAAACCGATCGTGACCGGGATCCGCCTGGGTCCCCTGGACAGGACCGTGGGCCGTCGTTCCCCATTCCCAACCGCATTCCTATTTTTGCATTGCCAAACGTCGTCTTGTTTCCGAAGACCTACCTGCCGCTGCACATTTTCGAGCCCCGCTATCGTCAAATGGTGGATGATGCCGTCGTGGCCGGCCAGTGTATCGGGATGGCCTTGCTCAAGGAAGGCTGGGAACCGGGCTATCACGGCAATCCTCCGATCTATTCGATGGGGTGTGTCGGCCGGCTGGTGAGCGTGCAGCCCCTGGCGGACGGGCGGTCCAATATCCTTCTGCAGGGACTCGAGCGGTTCGAGGTGGCGGAGGAGTCATACGACAAGGCTTATCGGCAAGCCAATATTCAGGTCAAACTCAGGCCTTCGGAATCCGTGCTCGAAGAGGGCTTCCGCAAGCATCTCGTGTCGGTGCTCGAAGACTACCTCGGGACCCGCGAAGACGCGGTGGCCTGGCAAGGCTGGTTTCGTGACGACATCAGCGACGAGATCCTGGTCCATACGCTGTCGTCCTATCTGGGCTGTACCGCGCTGGAAAAACAATTCTTGCTGGAGGCCGAAAGCCTTCACCAACAGGCGCGCCGCCTCTGTGATCTGATTCACTTTCTCATGCACGGTCGCCACGGCGTGAAGGGTTGGGGATAGATAATATGGACCGGGCGATCGCGATCGACGTCTCTCATCTGTCCAAGTCCTACGACGGCCATGCAGCCGTGGCCGACATTTCGTTTCAAGTCTATACGGGAGAAATCTTCGGACTGCTCGGCCCCAACGGAGCCGGGAAAAGCACGACCTTGCGCACTCTGATCACCTTGTTAGCGCCCACCTCCGGGTCCGCCGTCGTCTTGGGACACGATTCGGTCAAGGATGCCGATACGGTTCGGCAGCTGATCGGCTACGTCCCGCAAGAGCGGGCCATCGACCGGTTCTTGACCGGACGCGAGCACCTGGAACTGCTGGCCGCCCTCTATCATTTGCCGAAGGCTGAAGCGGTCCGGCGGATCGCCGAATTGCTGAAGCTGGTGGAGTTGGAATCGCATGCCGACCGTCCGGCCAAAACCTACTCAGGGGGCATGAAGCGCAAGCTCGACATCGCCTGCGGCCTGCTCCCGAATCCGAAGATTCTCTTCCTGGATGAACCGACGTTGGGTTTGGACGTCCAGAGCCGGCTCCGCATCTGGGAGTATGTCCGCATGCTGAAGGCCAGGGGGATGACCGTCGTCATGACGACGAACTATCTGGACGAGGCGGATCAACTGTGTGACCGACTGGCGATCATCGACGGGGGGAAGATCAAGATCATCGGCTCCCCGATCGAGCTGAAGGTCGGGCTGGGCGGCGATATCGTCTCCCTGACGTTGAAGGAGACCGATTGCGTTCAGGCCCTGGCCGCATCGCTCAAAGGTCAGCCGGCGATTCGAGCTGTCAATGCCACGGCCGCAGGATTGGACATCCGGGTTGAGTCACCCGAGAAGGCTTTGCCGGCGATCCTCGAATCGGCGAACCGGCTGGGTTGCGGGCTCGAGTTCGTCCGGTACAACCGCCCGCGGTTGGACGACGTCTTTATCGCCCACACGGGCCGGCGCATCCAAGAAGAATCTCCGAATGCCGGGAGTGATTAGTTTTTGGAACTCGAAACGGGTATGAAACGATGAACGAGTACTGGCAAGAAATTCAGGCCTTGACCATGCGGTGGGTTCGCCGGCTGAGCCGCGAAAAGTTCAGCATGCTGTTTACGCTGGTCCAGCCGATGCTGTTCTGGCTGATTTTTTTCGGCAATCTGTTCCAGCGCGCCGCCGATTCGCAGGTCATGCAGGCTCCGAACTATATCAGTTTCCTTGCGGCCGGCGTCGTCGTCATGACGGTACTCAACAACGGCCTGGCCGGAGGAGTGGATCTCCTCTTCGACAAGGAGAACGGGTTCCTTGAGCGTCTCATGTCCACCCCGATCCGCCGAAGCTCCGTCATTCTCAGCCGGTTTCTCTTCGTGATGACGATCACCTCCCTGCAAGTGCTGGTCATCTTGGGCGTGGCCTTTCTGTTCGGCGTCCGTCCGGCGACCGGCTTGCTCGGTATCGCGGTCATCTTGTTGATCGGTATTTTATTCGGCGTCGGATTGACGGCGATTTCCATGGCCATGGCCTTCTCCGTCAAGAGTCACGGCGATTTCTTCTCGGTGCTCGGCTTTCTGTCGCTTCCCATGATATTCTTGAGTTCGGCGTTGGTGCCGCTGGCGGCGATGCCGGGATGGATGGGATTTCTTGCTCAGTTCAATCCCATGACCTGGGCCATCGATGCCGTGCGGCCGTTGATTCTCTCCAGCTGGGCGGACGCGCTTCCGCACGTGGGGATGGTCGTAGTGGTGATGATCGTCTTCGATGCGCTGTGTCTGTACGGCGGCGCCAAGGCGTTTCGGCGGGCGATGGGCTAGGGCGCGTGGACTCCGAAGCAGTCACGGCGTTGACCATCTTGCCGACGGGGTGGTAGAGAGTTCACCATGGTGGTCATTCCGGAAAGTCAGATCAGGGCCCTCATCCGATTGCTGGCCGATGAGGATGAGAGAATCGTCCAGACGATCAGCGACAAGCTGATCGACATCGGTCCCTCCGCGGTCCCCCTCCTCCAGGAAGCTGAAATCGAACAGCCGGAAATGGCTGAACGGATTGCGTCCGTCTTGGAAGAGATTCGAGGCGGCAAGCTCGAAGACGAGCTTCTGCGGCTCGTTACGCTTCCGGATGATCAGGTGGATCTGGAGCAAGGCGGCTTCTTGATCGCCCGGTATGCATATCCCTCGCTTGACGTACCGGTCTATACCCGGTTGCTCGATGAGATGGCCCAAGAGGTGCAGGACCGCATCGGTCCGCGGGCATCAGGGGAAGAAACCGTCAAGACTCTGAACCGATATCTGTTCACGGAACAGGGGTTCAAGGGAAACACCAAGAACTATTACGAGGTCGAAAACAGCTATCTGAACCGCGTGATCGACCGGCGAACCGGCATTCCCATCAGTCTATCGGTCGTCTACTTGTTGATCGGCAAGCGGCTGCGTCTTCCGGTCCACGGCATCGGCATGCCTGGGCATTTCCTCGTCAAGTATGAATCGGATCGATACAAGATCTTCGTCGATTGCTTCAACGGTGGAGCGTTGCTCACCGAGAAGAACTGTCAGCGATTTCTCACGGAAGCCGGATACGGGTTCGACGAGAAATACCTGCAACAAAGCCCCGTCCGTGCGGTCCTCTCGCGCATGACCAAGAATCTCTTGGCCATTTACGCCAAACTCGATGATCCGATCCGAAAGTCCCGCCTGAGCCGGTTCATCGAGATCCTGGGGTGTGACAACCGAGAAGGCGGCCTCTAGCCGAACGTCCACAATCCCTTTGGGCTTCGTTCTCGCATCGCTCAAAGGCTCGACGTACCAGCAAACGTACGACTCACCTTCTCGCTCGCTGCGGCCTTGCGCAAGACGATTCTGAACATCTTGAGAACTATACTTTGATTATCAACAGATCCTTCCCCATCGTAATCCGTCCGGTAAACTCTTCCCCCGCCTGTGCCCGCACGTCATATCGCTCGGCGATCGGATAGAAATGAGACAACACGAGGCGGCCGAGCCCCGCCTCCTTCGCGACCAGGCCACATTGGCCCGCGTGCAGATGCGCCGGCCCCGGTTTATTCGCGGGGAAGGAGCAATCGAGCACCGCCACGTCGGCCTCTCCGCACAGCCGCACCAAGTTGTCGCAGTATTGTGTATCGCCGGAGTATGCGACGGTCTTTCCGCGATACTCGATGCGGTAACCGATGCAATGCAGATCCGGCACATGGGTCATGATGCGCGGAACGATCCGCGTCTCTCCGATCATGAAGCTGCGGTCGCTCACTTCACGGAACGTCACGCGAAAGGGCGGGCGCGCAAAGCTCGGGAAGGTGGACATGATTGTTCCAAGGAGCCGTTTCGATCCCCGCGGGCCGATCACCGTCAAGTCCGGCCGAGCGCCTCCTCCGTATTTCATGTAGATCACCGCATCGAAAAAGAAGGTGATGAAATCCGAGAAGTGGTCGGCGTGAAAATGGGAGAAGAGGATGTGGGTGATCCGGTGGCGATCCACGCCGGTTTTCAGCAGATTCATCAGGGTACGCGGCCCGAAGTCGAGGAGCAGCGTCTGATCCGTCCGGACCAGGTAGCCGGCGGCCGCGCGCGCGGGATGCAGGTTCGTGCCGGATCCGAGAATCGTCAGTTGCATGGAAAAGCCGGGCCTCGTGAACCTTAGCCGTTCCCCTGAAAACTGTCGCGTAGTCTGGTCAGGAGAAGGCACACCGTCTCCGCCTCCTTGGAACTGAGCGCCCGCTCGAAATAGGGCCTGAGGAACGCGATGTGGGACGCGAAGGTCTTTCTGAAAAGGGCATTCCCCTTGTCGGTGAGCGTAACCCTGGTGCTCCGCCGGTCCTGGGCGACCTGTTCGCGGCGGATCAACCCCTTCCTGACCAGGCGATCGAGTACTCCCGTGAGGGTCCCCTTGGTGACGAGCGTGCGCGCAGACAGCTCGGTGCAGGTCATGCCGTCCGTGTCGCCGAGCGTGGCGATGACGTCGAATTGCGAAGGCGTGAGCCGCATCGCGCGGATGTGACGGCTGTCGATGCGCCAAAATGCCAGGTAGGTTTCCACTAACGGACGAAGCACCCGCAGATGGGGATCGTCTTTGAGGTCCGGCAGATCCATGAGAATAAGAATAGTCCGCACTAGAACGAATCGTCAAGAGTGCGAGGGTGGGCGGGGGAGATCGACTGTGTTCGTTCGACGCGCGCACTCGAGGAGGAACCAAGCCGCCCGCGAAGAAAGAGGCGTGCCAGTCCGTTGACGGACAGATCTCCCGTACCTATGATGCGGCTTGGATGAAGCGCGCCGAGTCCGGCCAAGCCAACCTCACGTCGATCCTCATCCTATTGGGAGCCGTGATCGCCTGCGTCTGGATCTGGAAACGTCTGGATCTGGACACGCAAGAGTACGTGATCGACCAGGCGATTCCCTTCGCATTCGCCGGTCTCCTGATCGCCTCGGGCCTGTGGATGCTGGTGCGTGCCATCCGTCGCAGACAGACCAAGCACCGACGGAGAGAGCGACTCATAGCCCTGTTTCAACGGGAGACCGCTCGAGACAAACAACTGGAGGCGGCGTTCGCCTTGATCGAGGTGAACGAGTATCGTCTCGACGGCTTGGAGCCGGTCATCCCGGCACTGAAAGAACTGTTTTCAACGACGCTTCAGCGCGCGCTGGGCGACAAACAGCACCGCATCCGCGGGATGGCTGCCAGCCATCTCGGTGTCCTGCAGGACAAGAGCGTGGTCCCGCTGCTGATCAACGCCTTGGAAGACGACCATGCCTATGTCCGATCCTGTGCCGCCTTGGGGTTGGGCCGCCTTCGCGCGGCCGAGACGCGCGACCGCTTGGTGCGTCTGATGGAGGAAGATTGGGATCAAACGGTCCGGAGCCGCGCGAGGGAGGCGGTGGAGCGGATGGGGCTGGGAACCTGAAGGCCGGGGTTGTTGGACCGTTAAGCGGCCCGGACGCCCGCTTGTTCATCCACCCAGTCGATCACCCCGATCTCAGGCTTGCAGCGATACCGAAACGGAATGAACGACCAGCCGAGTCCCCGGTTGATGTACAGACGGTGACGGCTGGTCTCATGCGTTCCGTCGATCCGACCGTTGCAGCCGGGTGGAAGCCAGAACGTCGGGACTCCTGGGAACCGCCATTGGCCGCCGTGACTGTGCCCGCAGAGGATGAGATCGACCACGTGATGCTCCCTCAACTGGTCGAGAATGTTCGGCGCATGGGCCAAGAGGAGGGTGAAGCGTCGTTGCGCGGGTAGAGGGACGCATGAAAGATCTGCGCGATGTAAACTGGGATCGTCCACTCCCGCGATGGCGAGTTCGCCCACTCCGGTCGCAATGTAGGTCGTCCGGTTCACCAGCAGCGTGATGCCGTGGCGTTCCGCCAGCAGCTCAAAATGCGACGGAGGGACGCCACTGTAGTGGTCATGATTCCCCAAGGTGACGAACACCGGGGCGATATTGCGCAAGTTGGCGAGGAAGCGAAACAGGTGGGGCAGCCCTTCCGGGACGTTCAACAGATCGCCGGTGATGAAGATCCAATCCGGCGACAACTCATCGATCGCCTCGACGATCCGGTCATGTCGCGGGTGGTAGCGGTCGAGGTGCAAATCGCTCAGGTGAACGGCGCGGCGTCCCGCCAGCGGGCCATGGACCTGCGTGATCGTGGTGATTTCGTGCTGGCCCAGACCGACTTCCCACTCCGGCACCAGGCTGAAAAGGTGATAGAGGGGCTCGCTCAAACAGGATCCGACCCACGAACGGACACGATCCGGCCAACCCGCCCCCTGCACCGTCATTTCATGACCCGATCCAGGTCGGCCCGGTCCCCCGCTGTGACCCGATAGCCTCGGTCGTAGAGGAGGCCCATGCTTTTCATGACGTCGTCGAGATTGCGGACTTGGTACCAACGGTCGAATCGTTCCGTCAGTGCCGCTGCAGGAACGTGTGGCGGATCATTCGGATCCAAATTCAGCGAGAGGGAGGAGAAAAGATCCCGAAGCTCGGCGGCATTGTACGTATGATCGTCGTTTCGATCGGCGACCAGGGCCAGTTCATACACCGTCAGACCGACCGACAGTTGCGCCTGGGTCTTCGCGAAGTCGTCTCGCGCGGCATCCATGCTGGGGTAGATCGCAGGGCAATCTTTCTCAGGCTGGGAGAAGGCGCTTGGATGCCAGTCGATGCCCTGGACGACCGGCGGCGGGGTCTTGGTTCCTTTGTAGAACCACGATAAGCAGGTACTGGCTTGGGCGAAGGCCGCCTTATCCCGCTGGACGTGACGGAGGATATGCCGCGAGAATCGCGGGAACACGCTGTCGTCTGCCGCCGGTGCCGCTTGTGCCGGAGTGATCGACGCGGTAACGGCCAGAAGAAGGGCTGACGGCACGACCAGACGTCGTGCGCGTAACGAATGCGCGGGAATCATGCGGAAAGTATACCATGAAGGGGTGCGAAATCTGACGGACCGGCCGGCCGGTCGCGTCCTATCCATTGACGGTGTGCCATGAGCCAGCCTTATCTGACCGCCGCACTTCCCGGGATCGGTGGGCGTATCAGGGCCGTTCCGGAGGACTTTCAGGTGGAAGAGGTGCCCTTGTATCTTCCCTGCGGGGAAGGTGAGCACCTCTATGTCAAGATCACCAAGAGAGCGCTGTCCACTCCGGATCTGATCCGTAGGATTTCGTCGGTCCTGGGCATCAAGGTGCAAGGCATCGGATCTGCCGGCTTCAAAGATGCGCGGGCCGTGACGACACAAATGCTCTCTCTGCATGGCGTCACCGCGGAGCGGATGGAACGGCTCAAGATCGACGAACAGCTGTTGTCGGTGGAGATATTGGGGCGGCACCGCAACCGACTGCGTCCCGGACACCATGCAGGGAACCGATTTCGATTGGTGGTACGGGATCCGGCAGACCATGCGGGCCGGACCGTTCCCTTGATCCTGGGGGTGCTCCGTGAGCGCGGGGTGCCCAATTATTTCGGGCCGCAGCGACAGGGGCGACGAGGGGACAACTATCAGGTGGGAGCCGAGCTGCTGGCGGACGAAGCCCGGCGCCAAAAGATGAGCCGCGCCAAGCGCATGTGGTATCTGAACAGCCTGCAGTCCCACCTGTTCAATCAGATTCTGGCCCGGCGGATCGATCGGCTGGATCGGGTGTTCGCCGGCGATTGGGCGATGAAGACCGAGAACGGCGCGTGCTTTCTTGTCGAAAACGCCGAACAGGAGCAGCCTCGGGCGGACCGGTTCGAGATCAGCCCGACCGGCATTCTCTTCGGATCGCGCGTGTCCTGGGCCGACGGGGAGCCGGGAGTAATCGAACGGGCCGTCGTGAGCGAAAACGGTGCAACGCCGGAACGCCTGACCGAGGCCGCGAAGGCCTGTGGATTTCGCGGTGAACGCCGGCCGTTGCGGGTGAGACTGGACCCGGTCGAGTGGACCTTGGACGACAACGTTCTGACCGTCGGGTTTTCTCTTCCTCCCGGCGCCTATGCGACCAATGTGTTGCGGGAGCTGATGAAAACTCCCGAGTGACGTCCGCTCATCCGCGTCGCCGGGCGGCCGTTCCGCTGCTCCTCCGACCGGTTCCGCGTGATAAAATTGATACGAGGCTCTGTATGGTAGAAGCGCAAGAGACGGTCGTCCTCAAGGGCCACATCATCGATTCGCTGATTCTGGCGAAAGTGCTGGACACCATTCTCATGATGGGCGGCACGTTCGATCTGCGCGAGGTGTCGATTGGAACAACCAGACAGGAACCTTCCCTCGCGCGCATTCTCGTGCGGGCCTCGTCCCCCCCACTGCTGACCGACATTCTCCGGGCGATCCAACCCCATGGTGCGGCGGTCGAGCGCGAGTCGGATTGCCGCTATGAAGCCGCTCCGGCCGACGGGGTCTTTCCCGAGGACTTCTATGCGACGACGCACCTGCCCACGCAAGTACGGCTGGAGGGGCGATGGCTCGACGTCGAGCGGATCGAAATGGACCTCGGCATCCTTGTAGACCTGGAGTCGCGGGGAGCACATGCGATCCCCATGGGTGAGGTGAAACGGGGTGAGCTGGTCGTCTGCGGCCGGTCGGGTGTCCGTGTGAGCCCACTCCAGCGTCCGCAAGAGCACGATGTCTTCAGCTTCATGGAGTCTCAGGTTTCGGCGGAGCGGCCGCACGGCCATATCATCGCCGATGTGGCCACACGCATGAAGGTCCTGCGTGACCGCCACCGCGCAGGGCTTCCGGACGCCAAGGTCCTGCTGGCCGGAGGGCCGGCCATCATTCATGCGGGAGGGCGGGAGGCCTTGACGTGGCTGGTCGAGGCGGGCTTCATCCAGGTTCTGTTCTGCGGCAACGCCTTGGCGGCACACGACATGGAGGCGGACCTGTACGGCACGTCCTTGGGCTACGGTCTGTCGGCTGGCCGAGTCGTTCCGCACGGGCATGAGCATCATTTGCGGACGATCAACCGTATCCGTGCGATCGGCAGCATCGCCGCCGCCGTGGAGCGCGGGACGATCAAGCAGGGGATCATGGCGGCCTGCGTGCATCACGGTGTCCGGATCGTGATGGCCGGTACGATTCGCGATGATGGACCATTGCCCGGGGTCATCACGGACTCGGTCCTCGCGCAGGCGGCCATGCGGGCGGCGATTCCCGGGGTCGGCCTGGCGCTGCTCATCGCATCCACACTCCATTCGGTCGCCACCGGCAACCTGCTGCCGGCCACGGTTCCAACGGTGTGCGTCGACGTGAATCCGGCGGTTCCCACCAAGTTGGCCGATCGAGGGAGTTTTCAAGCGGTCGGATTGGTCATGGACGCGGCCTCGTTTCTGCGTGAACTCTCGCGCGCATTGGGAGCGACGCTGTGAGTTGAGGAGGGCGCGGCGGTCAGCCAAGCCGGCGACGAGTCGACGCTGTTCCCATGGTCAACCGAACTAAGATTGCCGCATGAGGAACGACGTCAACCGTGATCCGCGCGGAGGCGGGACATGAGTCGGCTGTTGGTCTGTCCTCCGGACTATTTCGCGGTGGATTATGAGATCAATCCGTGGATGCACCGGTCCAACGTCGTCAACAGAGAGCGGGCGGTCGCGCAGTGGCATCGTCTCGTCCGGGTGTTGGAAGAGGAGTTGGGCGTGACGCTGGAACGGATGAAGCCGGTCCCGGGTCTGCCGGATCTGGTCTTCACCGCCAATGCCGGTGTGGTGTTCGGCGGCAAGGCGGTTCCGAGCCGGTTTCGGTATCCGGAGCGGCGGCGAGAGGAAACCTACTTCGACGCGTGGTTTCGCGAACAGGGTTATGAGGTCACGAACCTGGATGAAGGCCTGTACTTTGAAGGGGCCGGGGATCTCTTGGGTTTTTCCGACGGGTGGTTCGGAGGCTACCGGCAGCGATCGGACATCCGCGCCTTTTCGATTCTTGGCGAGATCTTTGGAAAGGAAATTCTCCCGGTCGAATTGGTGGACGGCCGGTTCTATCACTTGGACACCTGCTTCTGCCCGCTCAGCGGAGGGGAATTGCTCTACTATCCTCTCGCGTTCGATGACTACGGCCGGGCGGCGATTGTCGAACGACTGGATGCGCGGCGGCGGCTTGAGGTGCCGGAGGAAGAGGCGCTCAAGTTTGCCTGCAATGCCGTGTGCATCGGCCGACACGTCGTGCTGCCGGAGGGTTGTCCCAAGACCATGACCCTCCTGGAGTCTCACGGCTACCGCCCGTATCCTCTCCCGTTGGACGAATTCATGAAGTCCGGCGGCTCCGCCAAGTGCCTGACCTTGGCGCTCTCATGATCCTTAAAAGGCCGTGGGCTGCGTGCTCGCATCGCTCAATACCTGCGGCGTACGGTAAAGAGTACGCCTATTTCTTCCTGAACAGAAACGCGCCGTAGAGACCGGCGATGGCGATCGTGACGAGTTCGATCGTCAACAGTAGGCGGCTGATGATGGCGTCGGGAGCCGGAGGGGCAAGAACAAACCGGAGTCCCAGGAATTCCGGTTCCTGCGAGGAAGGGGTTTCCCAGGGGGGAAAGACTATCGCCAGAATGAGCGCCCCCACCATGCCGTACAGGGCGTGATGATTCAAGGATTCCGGTTCGTCCCGTGGAGCGGAGGTCCCGGTCTCGGGCGGCTGATCCTGGAAGGAATAGGCGTCCAGACGCTGGCCGCACTCCGTGCAATACCGATTCAGCTCCGGGAGTTCTCGACGGCAGGATGGACAGGTTTTCATAGGCGATTGCCGTGGGAGGCTACACGGAATCGCGGCGATTTACTAGATGGCAGGGTCTCGGAAACGTCCTCCGTCAGAAATGAAAGCTGACGCCGAGGCTGAGGTTCAGCGCCCCATAGTTTGCCTTGAATGCGAACGGATCCGCGGCAGGATTGTTGTCGTTCGATGAGTAGTTCATTCTGGCCCAGTGATATTGTGCCTCTCCGAAGAGCGCCCATCGGCGAGTGAAGTAATAGCGGACGCCTCCCTCCACGTTCACGCCAATATTCGTTGCCGATTGTCCGGGAGGAGCGGTCGGACCGGTCAGTTGTCCGAAGAACAGCGCCGGCCCCACGCCCACGTAGGGCTGAAACCGGTATTTTGGGTATCGGAGCATGAGGGTTGCAATATCCCAGATGATCATGCGCTGATAGACGCCGGCAAATGTTCCGAGGTTAGCTGTCCCGCCGGGCCCACTGAGCGTCAGTGATCCCTGCTTGATGTGGGGATTGGCAAAGGATACACCGGTTTCGATACCGATCCAGCGTGCCTTCGAAAAATAGTGGCCCAGTTTGGCGCCCAGCATAATGGAGTTCTTCAGCGCTTGGTCGGAATCGATGGTGAGGCCTCCGAAGCCATTCTGTGTGACCTCTCCGTTACTGAGCGGTTGCGGGAACGTCATGCCGACCTGGCCGCCGACGTAGGTCTCCGCCCGCAAGGACGTGACCAGTGCGAACGTGCAGCCCAAGATTGTCGCCAACGCGATCGGCCAACCGCCCAGTCGTGTGATGCTCATATGCCGGTTCCTCACTGGTTTCATGTGGCTCTGGCTATCCTATCGGTCCATCGGATTCCTGCGAAGATAATTGTGAAATCCAGGCGAGGGTGAGCAAGCCATATGCCATCGGACAGGGAGCCAACGGCCTGAATATTCGATGATCGATCTGTCTCGTTCGCGCACACTGTCCGTTTGACCAGTCGAACGGTACGGCTTGTGAACACTCGTCGGTTGACAGTGAAAAGATCGGATTTCTATAATCGACCTCCACCAGAGCGCGGCTGCCCGTCACCAGTGCGGGGCAGACCTCCGACCTAGAAATCTAACCACCATGCCCATCACGCGTATCGGAGTCGTCGGTGCCGGAGCCTGGGGAACTGCCCTCGCCAAGCATTTGGCCGAAAAGGGTCTTCTCGTGCGACTCTGGGCCTATGAACGGGAGGTCGTCGACTCGATTCATACGTCGCATGAAAACCGGCTCTTTCTTCCCGGTGTGGCCTTGCCGCGGTCGCTGGTGGCCACCAACATTCTGGGAGAGGCGGTGCAGGATTGTGACGGACTCCTGTTCGTCGTTCCATCGCACGTCGCCCGGTCCGTGTTACGCGAGATGGCTCCGCTCATCTCCACGGAGCTTCCGATCATCAGTGCGACCAAAGGGGTGGAGGAGGATTCGCTTCAGTTGATGTCGCAGATCATGGACGACGTGCTCCCGCGGCCCATACGCGACCGAATCCTCGTGCTGTCGGGACCGAGTTTTGCCGCGGAGGTCAGCCGGGGCCAGCCGACTGCGCTCTGCTTGGCCGGCCGCGACGGTGAATTGGTTGCCGCCCTTCAGGAGGCCTGCATGACGTCGGCGCTGCGGATCTATGCCGACAGCGATCTTATCGGCGTCCAATTGGGCGGCGCCCTCAAGAATGTCATGGCGCTTGCCGCGGGAGTGGTCGATGGCCTCGGTCTCGGCCACAACACGCGTGCGGCCCTGATCACCAGAGGTCTTGCGGAGATGGTTCGCCTGGGCACGGCCATGGGCGCGGACCCCAGAACGTTCTACGGCCTGTCCGGTGTCGGGGATCTGGTGTTGACCTGTACCGGGACCTTAAGCCGCAACCATACGGTCGGGGTCCGGTTGGGGAGCGGTGAAAAACTTGAGACGGTGCTGAGCGGTATGCAGGCCGTGGCCGAAGGGGTTCGGACCGCGAGAGCCGCTTTGGGACTCGCCCGCCGGGCGAGGGTGGAAATGCCCATCGTGCAGGAAATCAACGCGGTGCTATTCGAGGGAAAATCCTGCCGCCGGGCCGTCACCGATCTGATGGAGCGCGGGGCGAAGGCAGAGAAGGGCGCCGCATGAACCGGCAACGCCTGGAACAGATGTTGGATCGCGTGCGCCTCGGTAGGTTGTCCGTCAGTCAGGCCGTGGACCAGCTTCGGTCCTTGCCCTTCGAAGATTTGGGCTTTGCGTCACTCGACCATCATCGCGCGATCCGGCAAGGATTCCCCGAGGTCGTACTCTGCGAGGGAAAGACGCCGGCTCAGGTGCGCAGCATCGCCAAATCGCTGCTCGCCCATCACCGGCCGTTCTTGGCGACACGGGCGACGCCTGAAGTCGCGGCGGTCATTACCAGGCTCCACCGTCGGGCGGTCTACCACAAGGACGCCCGTGTCGTCGCCCTGCGCGATCCCGGCCGGCGGCCCGTGGGGCTGGTGCTCGTCGTGACCGCCGGGACGTCGGATGTTCCGGTCGCCGAGGAGGCTAAGATCACGGCGGAAACCATGGGAAGCCGGGTTGAGACCCTCTATGATGTCGGTGTCGCCGGCATTCACCGGTTGCTGGATCGCCGCAGCCGGTTGCTGTCGGCGAGGGTGATTGTGGTGATTGCCGGCATGGACGGCGTGCTTCCGAGCGTCGTGGGCGGACTCGTGTCCTGCCCGGTCGTGGCGGTACCGTCCAGTCGCGGTTATGGGGCGAGTTTCGGGGGAGTGGCGGCGCTTCTCACAATGCTGAATTCCTGTGCGGCAGGCGTCGGGGTGATGAACATCGACAACGGATTCGGCGCCGGATGCCTGGCGCACCGGATCAACATCATGGGTGAAGCGTCGTTCGTGAAGCGTCGTTCGTAAGTCCGGTGCGAGATACGAGCGACGAACGACGAGATACGGGCGTTACTTCACTTCAACCGTTCCCCGCTTCGGCCAAGATACCATGAGTGTTCTCGGCCCCTTCTCGCCGTTGGCCAGGAGCTTGGCCCGCATTTCGTAATGATACAGGCCCGCGCCGGCCGGCATTTTCTGGTGGTCCATTCCGTCCCACGTCAAGACGATGGGAAGCCGTGGAAACTCCGTGGGGGTGGCCGCGGGAATGTCATGATCATCGAGCGGCTTGCGCGTCGAGAGGAAGCGGATCGATGTCTTGGACGGAGATGTGACCAGCGACGAGACCTCGAGCAGGGTCGCGCCGTCCAAGTCTTTTGGAAGCTGCACCACGGCGGAGAATTCCAGCCGGCCGGCCGCCACGCTGTACGGGGTCGGGCTGATCTTGAACTCCAGAATTTTCAGATCCGGTTCCGGTCGCGGCGCGCGTGGAGACTTTGATTTTGCGAGAGCCGGTCCCGGCATGAGAAACAGGACGGCCAAAGAAACGCAGAGCCAGCCAGGGACCTCACGGCGGCGTGCGCCGTTCTTCGTAGTCTTGTCAGTGGAAGGAAACGAACACAACATGCGGCTGTCTGACGGCTCACAGATTGGCGCGGGGCGGATGACCCGCGTCCGTGGGATAGCACAGCTTCCGATACCTGTCAATGCACGCATTGCCGTTCCGGACGGCCTTGGGTAAGATGGCGCGCTTCTTTTCGCCGTGCCATGTGAGGTAAACGATGGGCGCGCATCTTCATTTCGATTGTTTTTCAGGAATCAGCGGCGACATGACGCTGGGTGCGCTGGTGGACGTCGGAGTGCCGTTCGACGATCTGGTGCGGGGTCTCAAGCGTCTCGGCGTCTCCGGCTTTCGATTGCGCCGCCGCCGCGTGCGGCGGGCCGCACTCCATGCGACGAAAATCGACGTGGTGCTTCGCGCGGGGTTGCGGGCGCCCTTGTCCCTGAAACAGATCCACGCAGTCCTCTCGAGGAGCCGACTGTCCCCGCAGGTCAAGCTCCGGAGCCGGACGGTGTTTGACCGATTGGCCGAGGCCGAAAGCCGAGCACATCGTGTTCCGAAGGGCCACGTGCACTTCCATGAAGTCTCCGTGTTGGACTCCTTCGTGGACATCGTCGGCAGCCTGATCGGGTGTGAAATCTTGGACGTATCCCGAGTGACGGCGTCGGCGGTCAACGTCGGGGGTGGCACCCTGCAATCGGCTCACGGGACATTGCCGGCGCCCGGACCGGCGGTGGCGATTCTCGCGACGGGTATGCCGATCTACAGCGCTGGTCCTCCCCGGGAGTTGGCGACCCCGACCGGTGTCGCGCTCCTGCGGAGTCTCACGACCGAGTTCGGTCCCATGCCGCTTCTCTCGCCCGGTGCAATCGGCTATGGAGCGGGTGATGCCAATCCCGCGGATTGGCCCAACGTGCTGCGGGTGTTTCTCTCCTCGGCGAAGGCCGGGCCGGGCCGCGAACAGGATCGGGTCGTGCACATCGAAACCAATCTGGACGACGTGAACCCGCAAACGTATGAACATATCGTGGAGCGGCTCTTTCAACGGCACGCGCTCGACGTCACGCTGACCCCCGTCATCATGAAGCGCGGAAGACCGGGGATCGTGCTCGCGGCCCTTGCCGCTCCCGAGCGCGCACAGGCCCTCCTGGACGTGTTGTTCGAGGAGACCACCGCCCTGGGTGTCCGAGTGCAGGAGGTCGTGAGACAGGTCCTGCCTCGCCGATTCGTGACGGTACGACTTCCCGGAGGGTCGGTTCGGATCAAGGTTGCGGATCTCGATCGAGAACATACGAAGGCCTCTCCCGAGTACCTCGACTGCAAACGAATCGCCGAACGGACGGGGCGTCCGGTGAAGGCCGTCATGGAGGAGGCCGCGGTGTCCTATCGTCGAGGCCGTGCGGACAAGAAGGACCGCGCGTGAATCTGCTGCTGTACGGTCTTCTGTTCGTGGCCTCGGTGATTGTGACGCTGGGCGCCTGCGCCCTGTTTACGAACGCCATTGAGTGGCTGGGGAAACGGCTCAATCTGTCCGAGGGAGCCGTCGGAAGCGTCTTGGCCGCGATCGGCACCACGCTGCCGGAGACGTCCATTCCAATCGTCGCCATCTTTTTCGGTGCGACCCGCGAAGAAGCCGAAGTCGGCCTCGGCGCGATTCTTGGTGCTCCGTTCATGCTGAGCACGCTGGTGATTCCGATCCTGGCGATGCTGCTTGTGCTCTACGCCGGTCTCGGGAAACGAGGCGGCGCCTTCCGGCTGAATTATAGAGAGGTCTCCGTCGACCTGGCCTTTTTCGCGGCGGCGTATGTGGTGGCGCTCGGCTGTGTCTTCGCTCCGGCTTCCGTCCATATCGCGGCGGCGGTGGCCCTTATGGCCTGGTATCTCTACTACGTCAAACTGAAGTTCGCGGACACGGGTGACGCTGAAGAAGGGGAACTGGACGAACTGAGCGCGCTGTTCTTCGCCAGACGGGCGCACACTCCGTCCTACGGCCTGATCGTGCTGCAAGCCCTGGCCGGTTTGGGCGGCCTGGTGGTCGGCGCGCATATGTTCGTGACGGCGGCCGAATCCGCGGCCCAGTTCCTGTCGATTTCGCCGCTGATCCTGTCGCTGCTGATTGCGCCGCTGGCGACCGAATTGCCGGAGATGTCGAACAGCTTTCTGTGGCTCTACCAGAAGAAGGATCGCTTGGCGGTCGGAAACGTCACCGGTGCCATGGTGTTCCAAGGCACCATTCCGGTCTCCGTCGGATTGCTCGGCACTGAGTGGGCGCTTGCCTCCTCCGCGCGTCTGACGATGATGCTGGCCGTCGTCGCGACGCTGACACTCTTGCTCCAGTCGGCCGTAGGGCGCCTCTGGCGGCCGTGGTTGATGAGCGCCTGCGCGCTCCTTTATATAGGGTATGCCATCTTTCTCTATGGCTTATGAGAAGGTTAAGGCTGAGGTTTAGGCTCGACCACTTGCTGAAGATGCAGCCCCGACAATGAAACAACAGAACACAAAGCTGCCGCTGCTGGGCATTACGATGGGCGATCCTGCCGGAATCGGTCCGGAGGTGATCGTCAAGGCGTTGGCCGGCTCGCGAGTGCGACGCCTGTGTTTGCCGTTGGTGATTGGATCGCATTCGATCATGCGAGAGACGGTCAAGCGTCTGGGCCTCACGCTCGACGTGGCGCCGGTGGGCGGCCACGGGCAGGCGTCGTTCCGGCGCGGTCGGATTTCGGTCTTGGATCCAATAGAAGAGCCGCTCGGTCGGATCAGGCTCGGTGTCGCGACTCCGGAGAGCGGAGCTGCCTCCGTCGCCTTCATCAAGAAGGGGGTGCAGCTTGCGCAGATCGGCTGTATCGACGGGATCGTCACGGCGCCGATCAACAAGGAAGCGATCAACATGGCCGGCTGCCATTTTCCCGGCCATACGGAGCTGCTGGCCGATCTCACGAAGGCGAAAGAATCCGGCATGATGATCGTCGGCGGACCGCTGAAGATCATGTTCGTCACGACCCATGTGGCCATCAAGGAACTCCCGGCTCAGTTGACGAGACCGAAGATTGAGAAAGGCATCCGCCTCGCGCACGCGGCATTGACCAGGTTGTTCGGTCTCAAACGGCCTCGAATCGGCGTGGCCGCGCTCAACCCTCATGCCGGCGAGCACGGGTTGTTCGGCGATGAAGAAGCGCGCCTCGTCGGCCCTGCCGCCCGCGCGGCGCGTCGGCAGGGGATCCTGGCGAGCGATCCGTTGCCGGCGGACACATTGTTCGGCAAGGCGGCGCGCGGGGAGTTCGACGGGGTGGTGGCCCTGTACCATGATCAAGGGCTCATTCCCCTCAAGCTCGTGGCCTTCGGCACCTGCGTCAATCTGACGGTCGGCTTGCCGATCATCCGCACCTCCGTCGATCACGGGACGGCCTTCGATATCGTCGGCAAGGGGATTGCCGATCCGGGAAGCCTCATCGAGGCTATCGTGCTGGCGGCGGGCCTCGCAGCGAGACGACAGCGTTTCCAGACGGCATAGGAGGACATTGGAACCATGATGCAGGATACATCCAAAGGGCTGGCCGTGATTCGACAGCAGTTGCAGGAACTCGAGCAGATCGAGCAGGAGACGATAGGAACGCTCAACACCACCGCGGGGACCGAGCGGGTTGCCAAGTGGAGGGTCAAAACGGTGGCATTACTGACCGATTCGCTCGGACAGAAAGCCGGACAGGACTTTGCGAAGATCCAGCCGGGCCCCTCCTTCTCGAACGATCTGGTCGAAGAATTTACCGACCTCATCGAGTGTTTCCGGGGTCCGCTGACAGCCTTGTCGAAGACGACGGCTCAAGCGGCTCAGCGCCCGGCCGGCGGAGGGTGATTGGTGCCGGACCGTCCGTTCCCGCCGGCGAACAAACGTCTCGGACAGCACTTCCTCATCGATCCCAACATCGTTCGCAAGATCCTCGCCGTCGCTGCGGTGACGCCTGAGGACACCGTCTTCGAGATCGGTCCTGGCCGAGGGGCCTTGACCGCGGCGCTGTCGAAGGCGGCGCGTCGAGTGATCGCGGTCGAGATCGACCCCCTCTTGCATCGCCTGCTTCAGGAACGGCAAGCGGAATGGCCCAACGTCGAATTGGTCTGTGCCGACGCCCTAGCCTACCCCACGGAACATTTTCCCGTCGGCACGGTGGTCGTCGCCAATCTGCCCTACTATATCTCCACTCCGCTGCTGTTCAGGCTGCTCGAGCAGCGCTCGCGATGGTCGCGGATGGTGCTGATGCTGCAAGAGGAAGTCGCGGATCGATTAATCGCGGACCCCGGCCGCTCGGATTACGGGGTGCTCTCCGTCATGGCCCAGCATGTCGCCCAGATCGCCAAGGAGTTCTACGTCTCTCCCCACTGCTTCAGGCCGAAGCCCGACGTGGGTTCCGCGGTGGTGTCGGTCCGTCCCAAGGAACTGCGGGATCGATCCCCGGATGAGGAGTCGCGGTTCGGTGCGCTCGTGCGCGGGGCATTCGCGCACAGACGGAAAACCCTCGTGAATTCGCTGCGCGATGAAGGCTACGACCAGAAGTCGGTCACGGCTGCGTTGGAAGCCTTGGGCATTTCGGTCAGCGCGCGGGCCGAAAATCTTTCGGCCAGGCAATTCATCGATTTAGAGGCGGCGCTGTCCGCCTCCGCGCAGGTGCAGGAGTGATCCGGATGAACGCCGGAGCGGAGGAACGATTGCGGACGGAGCAGAGGCCGTCAGCGGCCGGCCTCACTTCGCGTTCGAGTGGAGGTGACGGAGGAATTCATTCAACGATTGTTCCTGCTCGCGGTGCATCGCGATGAACATGACGCCGAAGGTATGCGTCCCCTTCCATCGTGCGATCGCCGATTCCACGGTCACCGGACGGCGGAAGTCGGGCAGTTGAATGATCAGGGTGTAAGGTTGCTCAAGCACGACGCCGCTCTCGCTGCTCACGCGGCAGCCGCCCTGCGAGAGGTCGAGGAGGATGCCTTCTCCCTCTTCGTCCAACGCGCTGTCCGCGGACGCGGTGACGGGAGAAAAGGACAGCAGTGAGCCGGGCGGCAGCATGCTGCGTTGGTGCTTGCGGCGCTCGATGATCCGGTCAAGAGAACGATCCGATGGTGTCATGGTTGTATCAATCAATAATGATCGAGGGTGAATCAGATGTTCCCCTCATCATAGTCATCCTGCCTCGGACGGCAAGTGAAATCCGGTTTCGCTTTCGGGACCGTGACACGTTGACGGATCCGCAGCGAGAGCGCGTGGAAACGCCGCCGATCGTTTGAAATGACTTCCCCCCTGTGTTAGCATCCGTGCCATGGGCGTCACCAACCCGGGCAAGCGCAGCGAGGCCCGCCGCGCCCCTAGTCCTCCCTCCCATATCAAACGAGAAGTCATCGGCGTGGTCCTGATCGCGCTGAGTTTGCTCACGTTGTTGAGTCTGCTCTCGTTCGTCCCGGGTGAACCGAAAGCCGTCACCAAGGCTGGCGTCGTGAGTTCGCCTCCGACGCACAACCTCATCGGCGCCGCCGGTGCCGTGTTCTCGTCGGTGTTATTTTCCCTCATCGGGGGAGCGGCCTATCTGTTCCCGATCCTGTTGGGCCTGCTCGGCGCGCGTTGCTTTACGCAAAGCGACCTGTCAATCCGCCTCCGCAACGCCGGCGCGTCGCTTGTCGCACTGCTGTTTCTGAGCGCGTTCCTCCATCTGGAGGTGACGGCGGTGCCGACGGTATCCAGCGGCTTAGTCTATCGCGGCTTGGCGGGCGGGCTCTTCGGACAGATCCTGGCGGACGGTCTGCGGACCTATTTGGCGAGCACCGGCGCGCACATCGTCATTCTGGCGGGGTTTCTGATCGCGATGCTCTTCACGGCCCCGCTGTCTCTGGCGCAACTGACCGTCAGGGTGTCTGAATTGGGTCAGTGGATGCTGAAGCGCTTTCGCGCGTCGAACGCAGCCCGTGCTTCGGAGGCCAACGAGGAAGCCGCGCCGAAAGCCACGCGGCCAAGAAAATCGAAATCCATCCGCAGCGTCATCGAAGAGGCGCTGCCGCTGGCGGAAGAACTGCCTGCTTCGGCTCCTATCGTGATTCAAGGGCCTCCGGAACCGGACGCCATCGAACCGGCCGTGATCGAACCGGAAGTCGCCCGGATCGCCCACAGCAAGAGAGGAGATGGGGTGGGAAGCTACCAATTGCCCGATGCCGCCGAACTCCTGAGCGAACCGAGCGGTACGTTCTCGAAAGTCACGGAAGAGGAACTCAGGATCCAATCCGAAATCCTTTCGAAGGCACTGTTGAGCTTCGGCATCGACGGCAAGGTCACGGAAGTACGACCGGGGCCGGTCGTGACGATGTACGAATTCGAGCCGGCGCCCGGGACGAAAGTGGCGCGGATCGTGAATCTTGCTGACGATCTGGCGCTGGCGATGAAGGCGATCAGCCTCCGCATCGTCGCCCCATTGCCCGGCAAGTCCGTGGTGGGCATCGAAGTGCCGAACCAGTACCGCGAGACGGTGTCGATGAGGGAAGTCGTGACCAGCGACGCGTTTGTTCGGGCGCGGTCCAAGCTCACGTTGGCTCTGGGAAAGGACATCTTCGGCGCTCCGGCCACGGCCGATCTGCGTACAATGCCGCATCTCCTGGTGGCCGGCGCGACTGGAGCGGGGAAGAGCGTCAGTTTGAATACGATGTTGCTCAGCCTGCTGTTCTCCGCCAGGCCGAATGAGGTGAAACTGTTGCTGATCGATCCCAAGATGCTGGAGTTCCAGACCTACGACGGGATCCCTCATTTGCTGAGGCCCGTGATCACCGATCCCAAATCGGCCGCGCGCGGGTTGGGATGGGTGGTTCAGGAGATGGAACGCCGCTACAAACTGCTGGCCGAAGCGGGCGTGCGAAACGTCGACGCCTACAACGTGAAGGTTGCGGGAGCGCAGGGCGTGCTTGAGGAAGGTCAGGGGGCAAACAAACCCGAACAGCCGGAATTGCCCATCCAGTATTTGACGGAAGAAGAGCGATTAGCCGCCGGAGAAAGCGCGGTCTCCGAAGGGAGTCCGGGGTCGTTTGCCCCGCCGCCAACTCCTCCGGAACCGCTGCCCTACATCGTCGTCATGATCGACGAGCTGGCGGATCTTATGATGGTGGCTCCGAAAGATGTCGAAGATAAGATCGCCAGGTTGGCTCAAATGGCCAGGGCCTCCGGCATCCACCTGGTTCTCGCGACCCAGCGTCCCTCGGTGGACGTCCTGACCGGCTTGATCAAGGCGAATTTTCCGGCCCGCATCGCATTTCAGGTATCATCGAAGACGGACTCTCGGACGATTCTCGACGCAAACGGCGCGGAAGCTCTGCTCGGTCGCGGCGACATGCTGTATCTCGCGTCGGGCACCGGGCGTCTCAATCGGTTGCACGGCTGCTTCGTCTCCGACGACGACGTCCGCCGCGTGGTCGAGTTCGTGAAGGAACAGGCGCAGCCGAGTTACAATCAGGAATTGCAGTCCTTGAAACTGGAAGAGGCCAAAGAGGAGGAGGCGCAGGACGAGGTCTACGAGCAGGCGAAGGATCTGGTCCTGTCCACGGGCCAGGCGTCGGCCTCGTTGATTCAACGCCGTCTGCGGGTTGGATACCCGCGCGCCGCGCGCATGATCGAACAGATGGAAACGGATGGACTGGTCGGAGCCGCCGGCCGTGACGGCCGACGGGAGGTACTCGGCCGGCGCGGTCCGGTGGGAGAGGCGCAAGGATGAGACGAGTGATGGGGGTTGCAATGGCGGTGTGTCTTCTGGCCGGTCCCTGTCTAGTTTCGGCAGAGGAGGCGGTTGATCCGCAGGAACGGAAGGAAATTCAGGACGTCGTCAAACGTTTGCAGGCACGGTATGAAAAAACCAAGGACCTCCAGGCGGACTTCACTCAGAAGACGACCATCGAGGGGTTCGAGCGGCCGATGTTATCGACAGGGAAGGTCTATATCAAGAAGCCCGGGCGTTTGCGCTGGAACTATCTCGATCCGTCGACGGAAGATATCTATGTCAATCGGGACGACGTCAAGGTTTATGTGCCCGAGCACAAGCAGGTCCTGATCGGCAAGTTGACCCAGATGGCGGCCTCCAGGGCTCCGCTGGAGTTGCTCCAGGGAGCAGCGCGATTGGAGGAATCGTTTGTGGTCGAGCCGACGCCGGGGAAGGCCAAAGGGCTCGGGGGCCTACGCCTCCTCACACTGTTGCCGAAAGGCGAGGGGCATGAGACTGTGCGCTCGTTGCAACGGATTGTGATCGAAGTGTTTCCCAAGACCTATTTTATCCGGACCATTTCGCTTCATGAGCACAGCGGGAACGTGTCTCATTTTGAGTTTTCGTCCCTCCAGGACAATGTCGGGTTGGGCGACGAGCTGTTTGAACCTAAGTTTCCCGCGGATGTCGAAGTGGTTAAGGCGCCGGTACTGAGCCAGCCGTGACGCAACCGGTGCGGGCGGATGCGAATTGTTCCTGAAGGGATGATGGGTGGAGCGATGATGACCCCGACACTCAGTGCGATTGGCGAGGCAGTAGATCAGGCCGTGGCGCGCTTGGATTTCGAGCGCCTCCACCGCGAGTACTGGGAGCAAGACGAATTCCTGGTGATTCCGCAATTCCTGGATCGGGCACTGGTCGAGGAATGGTTGGTTCCGCAGGCTCAGGGGGTGAAAGGCGACCTCAACCGTAATTATATTCCCGGCCATAAGAAGGGCGGAAGCGTCAGTTACTATACGGTCATAGAAAAGGCGCCCCGGTTTCTCGATCTCTATCGCTCACCGGCTTTCATCGATTTCCTGCGCCGGCTCTCTCACGCCAAGCTGATGCTCTGCCCCGACAACGATCCCCATTCTTGCGCGCTCTACTACTATACGGAGCCGGGCGATCATATCGGCTTCCACTACGATACGTCCTATTACAAGGGCAGCCGGTACACGATACTCATGGGTCTGGTGGACCGGTCCGCCCAGTGCAAACTGGTGTGCGAACTCTTCAAGGACGATCCCGCCAAACAGGCCAAGCGGCTTGAGCTCATCACCGCGCCGGGGGACATGGTGATCTTTAACGGGGACAAGTTGTGGCATGCTGTGACGCCGCTCGGTGCCGGCGAGGAACGCATCGCCCTGACGATGGAATATGTCACCAATCCCGACATGGGAGCCTTCAAGCGACTGTATTCCAATCTCAAAGACTCATTCGCCTATTTCGGCCTTCGCGCCGTCTTCAAGCGTGCATTGTCGTCGCCCCGCCGCTAGATGATGCGTCCAGCCAGCTGGGCTGTTACACGCCGAGAGTCCTCGGCGTTCTTTCCATCCGTGAATCGATCCTTGTAGCCGATCAAGGTCTCTCCAGGGGACCGGAGGGCAAGGGCTTGCCGCTTATCTGGAGGTTCATTGTCTGGCCGGTCAGCTTCGGTCTGCCGGCTCGCAGAGGCCTCGATCGTCTTGGGAACGGGCCGCGGTTGGTGGAGTGCATGTCGGCCAGGGACATCCGCATGGCCCGCGCAATCAACCAGGAGATGGTGAGCCCGGGTGTCCAGAAGACGGCATCACGAACCTCTTCCACCAGATCTTGCGGCAGGTTGACTGTGAGCCGAACTTTTCGTGACGGGCGATGGCGGCGTTGTTCAGGAATTGGTGTGGCGATGGCATGGCCGACGGGTCGTTCGTCCTGGACAGAGGGCACTGGCATCGGCGTTCCCATAGAGTTCCTCCACGGTTTGAGATGAGTGATCGGCGATCGTGGTCCGTGCAGAGCCGGGCCCGCGGCATCGACGATGAAAGGCCGCGCGCCCCTTACCGGCGCACGCGGCCTCATCGGCATGAGCGGGAGGCGATGAAGTCGCTTCGGATGGGCACGATCCGAAGGTCATTCCACCTCGCGAACAGGCTACTGTCTATCTTGGTGGACATCATCGGCGCCTCGCTCCGCCGGCTTTGCTCAGCACGGCGCTGGTTGTCTCGTCCCGTCGGCGGCGTAGAGCAACCGGCATACCAGTACGAAATGAGCGGCGATTCTCACCCTAAGTCATTGCTGGATCGGAAGGTTTTTGGATGCAGCGCAAAAGAGGATACAGGCGGCTTATTCCATTAGCAATGCTAACCAGTATCGGATCCGGAACCGCCATTATCAAAAGGGATACATCGCACATTCCGACTCGGCTTGGCGCATGAGGCAAGGAACAGAGCACGTCGGGGGGGCTCGGAATTCGGCCGCCGGAGCGGCGATATTGAGCGGAACGACCGGCCCGTGGTCGAATGCGGCTGGTGGAGTCTACTGGTGGAGGTGTTTCATGGCGGCGGCGCAGAGGATGATGAAGAAGCCCATCCATAGAGCCGCCCGCTGAAATGGAATGGCTTCGTAGGCTTCCGTCTCGTCCTCGTCGTCCTCGGATTTAAAAATGACCGTGTAGAGGAAGAGGGTCAGGAGGCAGAGAACGAGAAACAGCTTGATGAAGAACACCATGAGATACTTGGCGTGATGCTGCACTCCGACGCCGGTTTGGGACATCAGCACCTGGTTCACGTAGTGCAGATTGATGCCTCCGGTGAACAGCAGGACGACCAGCAGGATGCCGGCGACTTTCTTGTAGTGCTGATAGAAGATATCCGTGATGGGTTTGATTTGTTGGCGTGGAACGGCCTTTTGCAGCCCAGGGGTCACCGCCATCACAAGAAACGCGAGACCGCCGATCCAAATGACCGCGGACAGGAGGTGAAACCAGTGGTTGACGATCGGAATCAGCTGGTTGAGGTCGGTGGCAATACTTTCTAATGCATCCATTTTCCTTAGTCCTGAGTCCTAAGTCCTGAGTGGTCAAAGCCGGTCGCTGTCCTCTCGTGAAAGCACATACTCAGGACTCAGCACTCAAGGCTCAGCACTAAAACTTGAAGACGGGGGCGTCATTCCCGAACCGCTTCTTGCGCAGTTCCTCCATCAATTCCACGGTGATGAGTGTGATGTGCTGTTCGCGAGCGTGTTTTTCGACACCCTTCTTCACCATCGCCCTAAGGAAGTAAGGGATGCGGCTTAGCCGGAGCGCGGAGGCCTCGTCCCACAAGACTTCGGACTCTTCCGGTGTATTGAAGGCGACCTTGATCTTCTCTCCCCCCTTGGGCGTGTACAGACACCACTGATCTTCGTCCAGCCAATCCCCGTGGTCGACATAGGGCCGGGCGCGGCAGCCACCGCAGATGTCGGCATATTCGCAGTCGCCGCACTTGCCCTTCAGCTGAGGATAGCGGAACGAATTGAAAATGTCCGACTGCTCCCAGAGGTCGACGAAACTGTGCTGCCGAACATTACCGGCAGACAGTGGCATGTAGGGACAGGGGGTGAGTTCGCCGTTCGGTGTCACACGCGCATAATTCGTTCCAGCGAGACATCCGCCGCCCATATAGCCCGTGGCTTTCGTGATCGGCGAATTGGGATCCTTTTCGTAGGCGAGCCGCTTGAAATGCGGGGCGCAACGGGCCCGCACCAGCATCCCCTTGTAGTTGTCCTGACAGGTCACGAGATAGCCGAGCACCTCTTCATACTGAGCGGGACTGATATCGGTCAATTCTTCGCCGCGTCCCGTGCAGACCATGAAAAAGACGTTGAGCACTCTGGCGCCCAAACCATGCGCCCATTCGATCACCGCCGGCAGCTCCTGATAGTTCATCGGCTGTGCACTGAAATGGACCTGGAATTGAAGCCCGTTCCGTTTGCTGGCCTCGATACCGGCGACCGCAGCCTCCCAGGCCCCGGGCACCCCTCTGAAGGCGTTGTGCTTGGCCGCATCGAGGGAATCGATGCTGATTCCCACCCCCATCACGCCGATGTCCACCAGCGTGCGGGCCATGTGGTCGTCAATGAGCATGCCATTGGTCCCGAACACCACCATGAAACCGGATTTCACCGCATGACGGGCGATGTCGAGGATGTCCGGGCGCACCAGCGGTTCGCCGCCGGTGATGACCAGGAGGCAGCCCTTGTTGACGTGGGCGATCTGGTCGATGAGCCGGAAACATTCCTCGGTGGACAATTCGTCGTCGCCGCCCGCGGCCTTGGTGGTGGCATCCAGATAGCAATGGTCGCACTTGAGATTGCAGCGCTTCGTCAGATTCAAGGCCACCAGATAGGGCTTGAAGTCGTCCACGGTCCTGCCGTCCGCGGGACCGTCGACCGGTTTGGACGGGGTGAAAAACTGCGTAATCTGTTGTTGGAACGAGCCCAGGGCTCCGGAGAGCCCAGGGTTATTCAGGATAGGGAGCGATTTACCCATTTCAATTCGTGCTGAGTGTTGAGATTAAGGTGCTGAGTTGTAAGGCCAGGTCCCATCGATTCATTGCTGCTACTTAGCACTCAGCACGCAGGACCCAGCACTGTAAACCTAGGCACTTCCTTTTCCGGTGAGGCTTGCGATCATGTCCTTCAAGTTGCCGGTCTTCATGGCATCGGCCATATAGCCCTTGGCCTGCTCGATGCCTTCGTTGGCGACCTCCAACGTGATCATCGTCACTCCGAGCTTTTCGGCATGCTTGATGATGAGCGCTTTGGTGCAATCCCGCATGAATCCTTCCGGGGCGCGGTCCAGTCTGGCCTGGGCGTCGTCCGTCCAGGTGTAGGATGAGGGTTCGGAGCGTTCGTTCTCATGTGTTGCGTTGGCGCTCACAGATGCCAGCTTGGCCTCGGCTTCCACCGAGGTGCCGGCGCCCTTGTTGGCGAAAATTGGCTGGTAGTCTTCCTCCGCGGCCTCCTTGATCATCGGCGCGGCGTATTCGAGCGTGATGGTGGTCATGCCCAGCTTGCGGGCGCTCTTCTCGATCTTGGCCTTGGCCCGCCGCCGTTGGAATCCGGCTGGAACGGCGCGGATCGCTTCTTTGGCGTCCTTGGTCCATTGCATTGGCACGTCGTCGTAGGCCACATCGGTTTCGAGGTCGCCTTCGGCCTTCGCGGCCGCCTCGAAGATGCTCTTGTCGACTTGCTTGAATCGGCCGCCTTCGGCGCCGCAGACCGGACATTTCACCGGTGTGTCGCCCTTCCCGATGTATCCGCACCCGTCGCACACGTAATAGTTCTGAGTCATGCGATCGAGATAGGCCTGGGTCGCGGCCGAAGTCGTCGGCTTTTCTTGGACCACCTGGGTCATCATGCCGCTGAGCGTCGAGCCCATGAGATCCTTGGCAACCGCATCATCGGCCTGCATCTTGTCGCGGTCGATGCCGGCGGCCTCGAGGTTCCCGCCGAGCGCCCGCATCGCGTCCATCGCACCCTTCGGCAGAATGTGGCCGACGGCCGCGTCCACCACCGTGTTGCTGATGATCGTGTGGCCCTTCTCGATGGCATACCGGTGAATCGCCGTTTTGGCCACGCCGCGCGCGAACACGGGAATCTTCTCCATGCGTCGCAAGGCTTCTTCCGTCCAGGCGATCGTATATTCGGCCTGCGTATCGATCGGTGGCACATACTTGCGGTTGGACACCAGAACATTGCACGGCGCACTTCGGAGCAGGTTTTCCGTGTTGCTGCCGACGTCCATGTCCTCGTCGCTATGGACGCCGATCCGGCCGACGATCAGCAGGGCGGGAATGTCCTTGCGGACGTACTGAATGATCTTTTCGAACGCCTTGCCGTCGAGCAACGTGGTCTTGACGTCGGTCTCCTCTGCCTGGGCGATCTCACGCGAAATGTCGAGATGCGACTGGTAAATCTTGGCCAGGCCGCTGTCGATGATCTCTTCGTGCAGCTTTTCCTGCTCCTTGAAGCGGAACACCTTGCCGGCCTCCTCGTTCAGGACACCGGAAATGCTGTGGAACGCCGCGTAATGGAAGTAAGGATCGAAGGCCGAAATCACCTCGACCGGCATGTTGAACGCCTTGCCCAGCGACAGACCGGTCATGAGGCCGCCGAAGGAATAGGGACTGCCGTCCACGGCGACGACGATCTTCCCGCCGGCGAACGGCTGGATATTCTTGATGATGAGCATGTCCGAATTGCGGACGCGACGGACCACTCGCTCGGTATTGCTGCCGATCACGCTGTCCTTGACCGCCCCGACCCCCAAGGCACCCATGATGACGAGATCGTACGCATTGGTGTTGATGTCCTCGGCCAGGACCTTCCAATTGCGGCCTTCAAGCGAGCGTCGCTCGACCGGCAGGTTCGCCTCATTACACTTCTTGTCGATGTAATCGAGATAGGAGTCAGTGATGATCTGCAGCCCGCGGGTGATCAGCGAATCATGGATCTGGCGCTGCCGGTCGAGTTCCTTCTCGTCGTGGTACTCCTCCGGAAGCCCCGCTTCCATCTGCTTGAAGCGTTTGTCATGCATTTTTGCCGCATAGACATGGCTGCCCACGATCTTCGAGCCGAACGCCTTGGCCAGATGCACGCCCATATCCACGGCGGTATTAGAATGGTCGGAATTATCGACCGGAACATAGATAGTCTTATACATCGAGATGCCTCCTCCGGGCCCTCTCACCGGCAAGGTCGAACCGCCATAATTGCCAGAAAAACCAAACGGTTGACAAGCCTATCCAGTGTAAAAGAAGCGGCATGATAGCACCGACCGTCTCGGGAATGCAAGGCAATCGGCGAGCGTGAACGCCTCCGGTCGAGCCCGCCCCGATCGACAGATTTCGGACGCATCGGCAAATCTCGATCCCATGGTCCGCAAGCTTGGTGCCAGATTGGCAGAGAAGCGGGTTTTCTCGAAAAAGGCGCTGGAACACAGGTTCACGAGTGAAATGCGCATGGGCGGACGAGGGAAAAATCCCGGCTCAGGCATGATGGGATCGTGAAGGAAGGCGATTTGTGACGAGGAGGCGCGGCCTGTCGCGAAAAGAGCAGGCAAGGGACTGGGGACCAACCAGGGGATGCGGGGTGCGCGTGCTACATGGGGGAGTGCGTCAGCGATTTTCTCTCGTCAAGTGAGGCGGTGCGGGACTTGGAGGTTCGTAGGATTTCTTCAAGAGACAGCAAGGCATCCCGCCCGGAATTGCCTTCAATGCCGCGAGCAAGGTTGGCGTCGGCATATGGTCCGGAGTCCGTGGAGGTTTGCGACAAGGAACCGGTCCATTTGCGAGGGTCGCGGCTTCCGCTCTTGCGCTCCCAGGCCTTGAGGCAGGCTTTGGCGATGATCTTGTTGAGCGGGGCGGGGTTATACAGCAGCTTCCTGATGCTCGTCGGCGTCAGCATCAAGGGGTTGTAGCCGGCCGAGAGATACCCTTCCTCCAGCAATCGCTGCTCCAGATCGGTATTCGGCTGGATGCCAAGGAAAAACATCAGGGGGAACACCCGCTCTTCGCCGAGAATCGCCGCCACGGTCTTGTAGGCCTCGACGCTCTGCAGCAAAGTTTCTTCCGTCTCTTTGGGACTGTTCAGCGAGTAATTCAGGATCACCTTGCCTTTGAACCCGGCCTCCGCGAGATAGCGGCAGCCGTCATACAGCCGTTCGAGCTTGAAGCCCATGTGCAGGTTATTGAGGACTTCCTGCGACCCAGAGGTGATCGCCACTTCCAGATCTCCCACGCCGGATCGGACCATCAGTTTCGCCAAGTCCGGGGTGATCAAGGAGGTTCGGATATAGCCGGACCATTCGATCTCCATCTTCTCGCTGATGATGCGTTCGAGGATTTCCGTGCACTGGGGATAGGCTTCCTTCCCGGTAATGAACTGCGCGTCGGTGAACCAGAAGCGCCGCGTGCCCCATTGATGGTAATGCTGGGCGATGTCCTTCACCACCATGTCGGGGGGCCGGTATCGCACCCGCTTGCCTTCAATATACGGATAGAGGCAGAACGCACAGTCGTACGGACAGCCTCGCTTGGTCTGCACGCCGATGGCCTCGCCCTGATATTCGCGGTACTGCGGGAAAATCGACGTGAGATAGGGGAGATCCACGGTCAAGGCGTCGAGCAGCGCCGGTGAGCCTTGCTGCCCCTTTCTGATCCGCCCTCCTTCCTTGACGATGTAGCGTTCGTCTTCGATAGACCGGCCCTCGATCAACTTGAGAATCGCGTCCTCGCCTTCGCCCAGGAGGCCGATGGTGCCTTCCGGCATCCTGTCGATCAATTGATCGGCAAAGGCGGTGAAGGCGCCGCCTCCGATCATGATCTGGGCCTTGGGAAATTCCTTCCGGATAAGCCAGGGATAGGACAGGATCGTATAGATGTGGCGGTAATAGCGGTAGAGCTGTTTCACGCCTTCGATCGATGCGACGATGCGCTTGAACGGATTGCTGGCAAAGTAGAAGTTGAACGCATGTTCCAGCGAGGAATCCCCTTCATGGGGCGAGAAGATCTGGATATCGCGCCAGGAAAAGCAGACCAGGTCTGGCCGGAAGGCCGTGGCGGCGTCTCTGATCGCCTGGCTCCGCTGTGAGACCGGATAAAGGGACAGATCCAGAATCTGCTGACGGACCTCCGGCCTGCGGCGGTGAATGAAGTCGGCCAGATAGGTGATCCCGATGGGATAGACCTTCTTGCAGGGCAGGAAGATGTAGAGGATAGAGTCCATTTAGTGCTGAGTGCTGGGTAATGAGTGCTGAGTTGATGAAACAGCACCGTCTTTCGTGAAAAGTCGCTTTTTCTGACCCGCGACAGAGGCCCTTAGTCCGCCGATTATACGCCCCACTTCTTCAGCCTGAAGCAAGACCTCGGAAAAGCGGTCTTTGTCGAGATACCCGGCGTCATGAGCCGCGTAAAGGTGAGAACGGACTTCGGCGCAAGAGCCCTTCGCGACAGACAAGAACTGATGGAATTCTCCCGAGCGATTTCGTTCAAAGCCCTCTGCGATGTTCGCCATGATAGAAACGGCAGCTCGCTGGACCTGGCCGGCGAGTCCGATGTCCCTCGCGAATGTGCGCTCCCTGGTCAGTCTATAAACGGTTTGTGTCAACTCTCTTGCTTTCTGCCAGGCAACGAGGTCTTCAAACCGGTCAATTCTCATCATCGCTAACTCAGCACTTAGGACTCAGCACTATTTAGTGGCCACATGTATTGCCACGATCCCGCCCGAAAGGTTTCGATAGGAGACCTCTCGGAAGCCGGCCTCTCGCAGGATCAGGCACAGCCGTTCCTGATCGGGAAAGGTGCGGATTGACGCGGGGAGATATTCATAAACCCCGGTCTTGTCGCGGGCGACCTTCGTGCCGATCCACGGCAGCAACCTAAAAGAATACCAATCGTACAGGGTACGAAGCCACCCGAACACCGGCCGGGAGAACTCCAGGCAGACGAACGTGCCGCCCGGCTTCATCACCCGGCGGATCTCACCCACAGCCTGGGCCAGGTTGCCGACATTGCGCATGCAAAAGCCGGTCGTCACCGCGTCGAATATATTGTCGGCAAACCCCAAATGCTCGGCATTCGCTTGGAGACAGGTGATTTTGCCTGCCAAACCCTTGGCGCTGACCTTCTTCAGTCCTTCCGCCAACATGGCATGGTTCAAGTCGGAGGCGACGACGTGCCCCTTTGCGCCCATGCGGGGTTCCAGCAACAGCGCCAGGTCGGCCGTGCCGGCACCGACGTCGAGCGCCGTACCCTGCTCAACGAGCGGGACGAGCGAGGCCGTCAGCTTTTTCCAGCGATGGTGAAGGCCGAAGCTCAGCAGCGTGTTGTTCAGGTCGTAGCAGCCGGCGATTGCGGTGAACATTCGCTGCACGGCCTGCTCACGAGCTTCGCCCGACCAGGTCGAGATAGTGCGGGCTTCCGCGTTGGACGGTCGCTGCGTTTTCGGCACGGATTCCTCCACGGACAGCATGCCCAGCGTGGTAGCACCCGGTTCAACATGGTGTCAAGCCGGACGATCCCTAGCCCACATTATTCATGAACGTTTCTACTGCAACCGTCGATACGCCGCTGCGACAGGTCTGGCCGCGAGCTTTGCGCGTCCAGGCGGGCAGGCTCGCCGCTCGGTCGGTCGACATACTGTTTCAAGTATGCCTTCCTCCCTCGCGGCTCCGTGTGCCCGTCTCGCATGGCGTCTCGGCGGTTTCGTGACGAACCGTCATGAATAATGTGGGCCAGTAGCTGCCGGCAGGTGTCAGGCGGTCTGTGGCCAGGGTCACCTCCTCCGTATAGCTTCAGGGTTGGTTCAGCTTGAGCGCGGCGGCGACGATCGGTCTGGCCCAGTTCGGTGTGGAGGCCAGGTCCGGCGGGCCGACAATGCGGCCTTGCTGCATGCGCAGGACGAGCCACGGACTCGGGGTCCGACCGGCTGCGGGGTCCGCCTCCACGCTGTTGTCGTACACTTGCAGGCTGGTGAGGCGGGGAAGCAACGTGACGAGATTGAGACGGCTATGTTCGTAGCGCCGATGGATGTCCGGCTCTGGAATGTCGTGCCCGCCCCGGCGGACTCGGGCCTGCACCCGCTCGATATGCAAGACCAGGCTGGAGAGCCCCACGTACCACATGCGCACTTCGATCCCCTGGTCGGCCGCTTGCCTGAGGAGGGTTGTGATCGTGTTCCCGCCGAGGGTGGTCTCGAAGGCGAAATCGAGGCCCTCGTCGATCGCCCGCTTCAACAACCTCACGCCCTGGCGCCAGGCAGCGCCGTTGACCTCTGTCTGAGTCAGGCTCGGGTGCTTCTGCCTGAGCGCGCGGGCCGCTTCGTCCGGATTGAAGTACTCCCCTCCGTGTTGACGGACGGCCGCGCCACCGATACTGCTCTTGCCCGCGCCATTGACGCCGGCCAACACATGGATGCGTGGCCGCCGGGCGGCGGTCATGCTCGCGCGGTCGCGGGCGAGCGCCGTGGTCGTTTGCGAGCCGGCGTGCGCGGCGTTCGGGCTGCCTTGACCGCGGCTCGCCCCAGTTGGGCCGGGGAGGCGTTGAAGGCGGCCGCTACGCCTTTGCGCGCTCGTGGCGTCTGCATGCGGGCCAGCAGTCCATCGAACTCCGCCCCCAGATCGTCGAGGGAACGGCCGCGCTCTTTCACCAACGATTCGAATTCGGCGAGCGAGAGGAGCACCGCCTTGGGCGTATCGTGACGGGTAATGGCCACCGCGCCGCTGTGCAAGGTCTTCTCCAGAATGGCGCCGAACTCGTTCTTGACCTTCGTGGCCGCGACGGAGGAGATGTCCACAAGCTGTCCGCGACTGTTTCTAAACGTGAGCAGAGGCATGATGTCCTCCTCGGCGCGTGGCATGAAGTAGTCAATATGGCTAAAGTGTACATATTGGTTACTCGTCGGTCAATCCTCCAAGCATCTCAGAGCTCTGGCTGTTCCCCTCCGTGGTAAGGAGGGGAAGGGGAGGTCGAAGCACTGGACCGCCACCAGAGCCATATTCTGACGATAGAAGCACCGGTTTTCCCTCTGCGCGCCGTCCGAACGTTCTCCCGGCTGATGATTTCCGACTGCTAAAAGGGTATCCTGCGGCCCAATCGTTCGCCCGTTATTAGAGGGTTAGGGATGGCCAAGCATCGATCGGCCAAGAAGCAGGTGAGAAAGAACGCGAAACCGGCGGTCGAACCCTTGCCCTATCAGCATCCCGAAGCCAAGAGCCTCATGAGGCCTGAGGTGGGGACGCAGGCGCAGTTCAAGAAGAAGAAACCGCCGAAGACGTACCGCTATGATTCGTCTCTCTCACCGGCGCTCGATTGGGATGCCAAGAATGCTGCGCGAGAACAGGGCGAGGCGCTTGTCAAGCAAGTGCTCGACGCCAAGACCCTCGAAGCCGCGAAGTCAGCCGCGTCCAAACTCAAGAGTCTCAGCAAGCCGTTTCTGAATTGGGCCGGCAAGGCCGAGCGGCTCTCGTTCGATGTGCCGACCTTGCCGCTGTTCATTCACGAGCGGCTCTCCACCAAAGCCATCATCGAAACGCTGGCCGGCCACAAGACCGACAAGCAAGAGGATCTGTTCGCGCTCTTCGGCGATCCGCAACATTCGATCACCGATCAGGTGTTGAAAGCCTACGAGTACCAGGACAATTGGACCAACCGCATGGTCCTGGGCGATTCATTGGTCGTCATGAACTCGCTGCTGCACTACGAAGGTTTGGGCGGGCAGGTGCAGATGATCTACATGGACCCGCCGTATGGCGTGAAGTTCGGCAGCAACTTCCAGCCGTTCGTCCGCAAGCGCGATGTGTCCCACAACGACGACGAGGACATGACCCGCGAGCCTGAAATGGTCCAGGCCTATCGGGATACCTGGGAACTGGGGCTGCACTCGTATCTTACATATCTACGCGATCGGCTCTTGCTCGCCCGCGACCTGCTGACCCCCAGCGGCAGCATCTTCGTCCAGATCAGTGACGAGAACCTGCACCATGTGCGGGAAGTGATGGATGAGGTGTTCGGGTCGGACAATTGCGTCTCCGTTATCGCATTTCAAAAGACAAGTAGCGCATCAGGGGATCTTCTCTCGTCAATATCTGACTACCTTCTTTGGTTTGCCAAGGAGAAGAGTGCTTTAAAATATCGCCAACTTTATGTCCCGAAGAAGATTGGCGAGGATGGCGGCGAGCAATACACATGGGTTCAGTTTAAAGATGGAATCAGAAAGAACCTGGGGAGCGCGGATAAGTTGCGAGATCTTCCAGAAGGAACAAAGGTATTTCGGCAGGATAATCTTACGAGTCAGCGACCGGCGCAGGAAGGGGATGTCCGAGAGTTTGAATTCGAGGGAAGGAACTTTGCTCCGGGTAAGGGCACCTTCAAGTCAAATTTCACCGGGCTCTCAAATCTAGCTAAAGCTAAGCGCCTGATAGCAGTTGGTAATACTCTCGCCTACGTACGCTATTTTGATGACTTCCCGGTATTCCCGATCTCCAACGTCTGGAGCGACACAGTCATTTCAGGCTTCTCTGCAGAAAAGTTGTACGTTGTTCAAACTAGTCCGACGGTCATTCAACGTTGTCTCCTCATGACCACTGATCCTGGCGATCTTGTCCTCGATCCGACCTGTGGCAGCGGCACAACGGCCTATGTCGCCGAGCAGTGGGGGCGGCGCTGGATTACGTGTGACACCAGCCGAGTGCCGTTGGCCCTGGCGCGGCAGCGGCTTCTGACCGCCACCTTTCCTTGGTACGAGTTGAAAGACCAACATCGTGGCCCAGCCGGTGGATTTGTGTACAAACGGAAGCAGAATAAGAAAGGCGAAGAGGTCGGCGGCATTGTCCCGCACATCACGCTCAAGTCGATCGCAAACAACGAACCGCCGGCTGAAGAAGTACTGGTGGATCGGCCTGAAGTAGAAAGCGGCATCACGCGCGTGACCGGTCCCTTCTGTGTCGAAGCGACGATCCCCACGCCGGTGGATTGGGAGGGCGATGGCGTCGAGGATTCCGGTGCCGCCGAGTTGCACGGCTCGTTCGTGGATCGCATGCTGGAAGTGCTGCGCAAGAGTCCAATACTACGGCTTGGAGGGAACAAGACCGTCACGCTGAAGAACATCCGTCCGCCCGCGAAGACGCTCTCGCTCTCGGCGGAAGCCCTTGCACCCCTCACCCCCGCCCTCTCCCCTGCAACAGGGGCGAGGGAGAAAGAGGGAGCAAGACCATCGAGAGACTCCCTCTCCCCTGGAGGGAGAGGGCAGGGTGAGGGGGATTCCCCCGTTGCCTTTGTCTTCGGCCCAGAGAATGGCGCCGTCAGCGAAAAGCTGGTTTATGAAGCGGCGCGTGAGGCCCATGCGAAGAACTACACCCATCTCTATGTGATTGGCTTTGCCATTCAGCCTAACGCCCGTACGCTGGTCGATAAGTGCGCCGACGTGATGGGCGTGCCTGCGACCTATGTGCAGGCGACGCCGGATTTGATGATGGGCGATCTGTTGAAGAATATGCGGTCGAGCCAGATTTTCAGCGTGTGCGGACAGCCGGAGATTGCGGTGCGGAAGGTCAAGAGCCCCTCACCCCCACCCTCTCCCCAGCGGGGCGAGGGGGTACAGTATCAAGTCGAGCTGCTCGGCCTGGACCTGTTCGATCCCATCACGATGGACGTGACGCATCGCAGCGGCAACGACGTACCGGCCTGGTTCCTGGATACGAACTACAACGACCTCTGTTTCCATGTGTCGCAAGCCTTCTTCCCCCGCACCAGCGCCTGGGACAATCTGAAGAAGGCGCTCAAGGGCGAGTATGAAGAAAGCGTGTGGGATCACTTGTCCGGCGCAGTCAGCGCCCCGTTCGAGCCGGGCGAGCACAAGCAGATCGCCGTCAAAGTGATCGACGATCGCGGCAACGAATTGCTGGTGGTGAAGAAACTGACGTAATAAGATGTAGCTGATCGATGCCAAGGAGGATCCCCGCTATGCCGTCTCTTGAAGAGCGGATCAAAGGCTTACCCCCTGATCTCCGACGTGAAGTAGAGGACTTTGTCGACTTCTTGATCGATCGCCGCGCCCCTCATCAAAGAGGCAACATGAAGTTTGCGTGGGAGGGAGCGCTTGCTGATTTGCGAGATCAGTACACCTCCGTCGATTTGCAGCATAAGATTTTCGAATATGGAGAGGGTGAAAAAAGCAAACGGCTCCCGGGTTAGAATAAGCAAGCGCCACCGCGTCCATGAAGGAGAGGTCAAATGAAAGAGCTTCAGGAGTTACTTGAGGAACTGCCACCCCATCTCCAAAAGGAAGTTCTGGATTTCGCGGAGTTTCTTCTTGAGAAGAGCAAGAAAAGACCTGAAGGGGCGCCACACTTCCAATGGGCGGGAGCGTTGAAGGATCTTCGCGATCAATACACCTCCGTGGAACTGCAACATAAAGCTTCCGACTGGCGAGTCGGTGAGAAATGAATCTTTTCATCGACGCCAATATCATCCTGGAGATCATCCTGGGACAGCATCATGACCAAGAGGCTCGCTCCCTCCTCTCGACGACGGATCGCCACCACCTGTTTCTCTCGGATTTTTCCCTTCATTCAATCGGAGTCATTCTGTTCAGGCGAAATCAACCCGATGCGTTCCTCGATTTTTGCTCAGACATGGTTGAGCCAGGGAGGCTGGCTGTTATTGGTTTGTCGGTTCAGCATATGAGCCTTGTGGCCCAAGTCTCAAAACAGTTCCGCCTCGATTTCGACGATGCCTACCAATATGTGACTGCCGACAAACACAATCTGGTCATCGTGAGCTTCGATGCCGACTTCGACCGAACTGAACGGGGGAGAAAGACCCCTCAGGCAGTTCTGCAAACCTGACGGCCATGAGCGGCTACGAAGTTCCTGAACCCATCCTCAATTCCCCGTTCGACGAACCAACCGAACATTGGCACATTGTTGAAGGCGAGACTCCCGAGCGGCGTCCAGGGCGCCGCCCGGCGATGTATTTCTATCGCGATCCCAAAGCCAAGCCGGACACGGAAGCCGGTCGGGTCGTCGGCACCGCTATCGAACTCAAACTGGTGAATCGCATCCGCGTTCAGGTGAAGAAGTGGCGGCTTGAGGGCTATCCCGGCGTGACGAGAACGACATTGGAGTTGTTGCAGTGGTGGCGGCGGGAGGGGCGATCGCAGCGGCTCTTCTTTGCGCAGCTCGATGCGGCGGAGACGATTATCTTTCTGAAGGAGGCCCGTGCCGACTTTCGGCAGGGTCTTGAGATTCCACAGGAAGAGGTCAGCGAGGAGAAGCGTCAGGACGGTTTCGCCGGATTTCTCCGCTATGCCTGCAAGATGGCGACCGGCTCCGGCAAGACGACCGTGATGGGGATGCTGGCCGCCTGGAGCATTCTCAATAAGGTGAACGATCGAAACGACGCCAGATTTTCCGATGTCGTCTTGATCGTCTGCCCGAATGTCACGATCAAGAACCGGCTCCGAGAGCTGGATCCCGAAGGCGGCGAGGCCAGTCTCTACCGCACACGCGATCTCGTGCCGTCCCATCTGATGCCGTTGCTGACGCAGGGTAGAGTGCTGGTCACGAACTGGCATGTGTTCGAGCCTCAAGCCATTCAAACCGGGGGTGTCGGCGCGCGCGTGAATAAAGCCGGGGTCGAAGTGCATGCGAAGGAAACCATCACCATTGGCTCCAAAACCACGACGGCCCGTGGGACTCGCTACCTCACCCTGGACGATCTGGAACGGCAGGTAGCAGCCGGTTTGCTCACGATACTCGGCGAAGAACGGGAAACGGACGGGTCGTTGAAGAAGGTGACGGTGGAATCGCGCCGCTATGTCGAAAGCGATACCGCTCTGGTCAACCGCATTCTTGGGCGTGAAGTGGGCGGGAAGCAGAACATTTTG
This sequence comes from Nitrospira sp., assembly GCA_047150005.1. Taxonomy (GTDB): domain Bacteria; phylum Nitrospirota; class Nitrospiria; order Nitrospirales; family Nitrospiraceae; genus Nitrospira_C. The sequence continues at coordinate 2,086,537 of AP038806.1, forward strand.
GTGATGAACGATGAAGCGCACCATGCGTATCGCATCGTGCGTGAAGAGCGAGACGAGGACGAAGCGGATCTCTTCGGAGAGGATGAAGAGGCCGAAGATTTCTTCAAGGAAGCGACCGTGTGGGTTGACGGACTGGATCGGATTCAGAAACTGCGCGGCATCAACTTCTGCCTCGATCTCTCCGCGACGCCGTATTTCCTTGGCCGGGTCGGTCAGGACACCAACCGGCCCTTTCCGTGGGTGGTGAGCGACTTCGGGCTGATCGACGCGATCGAGTCAGGGTTGGTGAAGATCCCGCAACTGGCTGTTCGGGATACGACGGGCAAGGACATTCCCGGCTACTTCAACATCTGGCACTGGATTCTTCCCCAACTGACTCCGGCTGAACGAGGAGGGAAGAAGGCGAACCCCAAACCTGAGGCCATCTTGAAATACGCCCACCATCCGATCGCGATGCTGGGCAGTCTGTGGGACAAGGAACGGGAGGATTGGGTGAAGGATCGAGGCGAATCGCGGCCGCCTGTCTTTATTCTTGTCTGCAAGAACACGCAGATTGCCAAGGTGCTCTATGAATGGCTGGCGGAAGATAAGGCACCGACCGGGATTCCGCCCGTGAAGATCGAAGGATTCAAAAACACGGACCGGCAGAATACGATCCGCGTGGATTCCAAGGTGGTCCATGAATCGGATTCCGGCGAAGCGAAGAATGATGAAGTTCGTTGGATGCGCTTCACGCTCGATACGGTCGGGAAAACAGCGTGGCCGGCGGATCGGGTGGGCCGGCCTCTCTGTCCGGAAGGTTTTCAGGAACTGGCGGAGAAGCTCGGGCGTCCGGATCATCCACCGGGTCGGGACGTGCGTTGTATCGTGAGTGTGGGCATGTTGACGGAGGGATGGGACTGCAACACCGTGACGCATATCATCGGGTTGCGTCCGTTCATGTCGCAGTTGCTCTGCGAGCAGGTGGTGGGGCGGGGGTTGCGGCGAGCCAACTACGAAGTCGGCGCCGACGGCAAGCTGACCGAGGAAGTGGCAAAGGTGTTCGGCGTGCCGTTTGAAGTGATCCCGTTCAAGGCGAACCCTCAAGGGCAGCCGCAGCCTCGCGTGAAGCGATATCATGTGCACGCCGTTCCCGCGAAAGCCCGGTTTGAAATCACCTTCCCGCGTGTCGAAGGCTATACCCAGGCGATCCGCAATCGAGTGACCGTGGAATGGGGGACTGTTCCTTCCCTCGTGTTAGAACCGGGCCGAATTCCGCCCGAGGTCGAAGTCAAAGGCCTGCATGCCACCACCAAAGGGAAGCTCACCTTGGGCGGTCCCGGTCGGGTGGACGAGGTGAACCTCGACGAGTTCCGTGCTAAGCGGCGCGTGCAGGAGCTGGTGTTCGATCTCGCGAACACGCTCGCGCGGGAGTATGTCGCCCAGAAGCAGTGCGCGATTCCCACGCACCGATTATTTCCTCAGTTGGCACGGATCATTCAGGAATACGTTGACAAGAAAGTCGAGGCTCGAACGCCGGCTGATAAGAAGGATGTGTTTCTTGCTCCCTACTACGGGTGGGTCGTTGAGAGGCTGTTGGAGGCGATCCGTCCCGACATGAGTCAAGGGGAGGCGCCGGAAGTTCCTCGGTATGAGGCCACCCGCGGGGCAGGTTCAACGGCTGACGTGGACTTCTGGACCAGCCGTGAGGTGCGCGAGGTGAATAAGTCCCACCTCAACTATGTGGTGGCCGATACGAAACAATGGGAACAATCGGCGGCCTATTACCTCGATACGCATGCGCATGTCGAGGCGTTTGTCAAAAACGCTGGTCTTGGGTTTGCCATTCCTTACCTGGACAATGGCCAGATGCATGATTACGTGCCGGACTTCATCGTGCGATTGAAGACCGAACCGGTCAGCTACCTGATCTTGGAAACCAAGGGGTACGATCCCTTGGAGGAGGTCAAGCGAGCCGCCGCCGAACGGTGGGTTGCGGCGGTCAACGCAGATGGCACGCACGGTAGTTGGCGGTATGCCGTCGCGAAGAAGGTTGCGGACGTTCCTGTGTTGCTCGGTTGATACCTCGTTCGTCGCGACAGGCCACCTGTCCGATCCCTGGAGATTCCCTTGGGCGAAACGCGCGTTGACCTCCAGCATCTGCTCGAAGACCTGCGCGATGCGTATCCTGGCGCGCTGGAAGAAACCATCCTCACGGAAATCGTTGCCAATTCGCTGGACTCCGGCGCGACGTGCCTCCGCGTCACGGCCGATCCGGCTGCGTCCACGCTCACGATTGTCGACGATGGATCGGGCATGCGACGAAGAGATCTCGTTCGCTACCACGATCTGGCCGCCAGCACGAAGACGCGTGGCCATGGGATCGGTTTCGCCGGGGTCGGGATGAAGCTCGGTCTGCTGGTGTGCGAAGAGGTCGTGACCGAAACGCGGCGCGGGAAGGAACACGTGGCGAGCCGCTGGCATTTGGCCGGACGTCACAAGGCGCCGTGGAAATGGATTCCGCCGCCTGGGTTGGTGCCCGAGCATGGCACGGCGGTGCAACTGAAGCTGCACAATGCGCTCTCGCCGCTCCTCGATGACGGCTATCTTGAAGGGGCGCTGCGCCGGCAGTATCAGCCGCTGCTGGAGCCGGAGTTCGACGAGATGCTGATCCTGCATTATCCCAAGGGCTTCCGGTTCGAGGTCAATGGACGATTGCTTGGGCGTCAGCATGCCCATGGGGCGGAGGTGTCGAGACTGGCTGTTTGCCTTGCGCGCAAGCGCAGGCCGACGGCGGTCGGCTATCTGGCGCGAAGCGAGTCTCCGTTTCCGGAGGACCAGCGTGGCATGGCGATTAGTACGTATGGCAAGGTCATCAAACGCGGATGGGATTGGCTGGGGATTACGCCGGCTGCTCCGGACCGAATGGCGGGGATGATCGAGGCGCCTGCGCTGGCCGCAGCGCTGACTCTGAACAAAGGGGATTTTGTTCGTGTCGGCGCCAGAGGCGCATTGTATCTGGGGTATCGTAAGGCCATTCAAGAGGCCGTCTCGCAGCAATTGTCTCATTGGGGTGACGTTCGTGAAACCGGCGACAAGGCCGGCCGCCGCGCCGTACGGCCGCTGGAGCGTGATCTGGAAACCGTCTTGGTGGATCTGGCCGAAGAATTTCCGCTGCTGGCATCACTGGTCGAGCAGCGAGCCGGCGGACAGAAACGATTGCCGATCGGACCGACCGGTTCGCTGGAGGATGGTCGCGGGCTGCTCGCGGCCTCCGTCATCGTCGGCGCAGAGGCGCTCGATGAGATAGCCGCGACTCCCGACGTGCCGCAAGCGCCCGAAGAATCCACGCCGCCGACCGATGCAGAGTCAGCAGTCGCGCAGCCGGAACCGGAGTCTTCGTCGGGCGTCGCCGTCGTGCCGGGACCCAAGGGGCGGTCACGACCTGGCCGTTATGGACTCACCATCCGGTTCGAGTCCCGTGCCGGCGACCCCGATCTTGGGCGCCTTATCGAATCCACCGTCGTCATCAACGACGCGCATCCCGCCTATCGCCGCGCCCTCGCGTCCCGCTCGGAGGGTTATCACATCGCCCTGGCCGTCGGACTGGCACTTGCTCGCCTCGCCGTCCCGCCCGCTGAAGCGCACGAGTTTGTGACGTCCTTTCTGACCCGGTGGGGCGAAGCCCTCGACGGGACCCGCCGCAGATCCCGCAAGCGATCCTAAAAAGACAACGTTTACTCCCCGAAGAGGATAATGCCCTGGATCATCCGATAGTGACGTTTATTCCGTGTAAGCAGAGGAAGATGTTTGACAAGTGCGGCTGCCGCGATGAGCGCATCGCCCTTTTCAAGCGAGGGATGACGGCGACGAAGGCCCGAATATTTCGTCGCGATGGCATCGGACAGGGGGATGAGTCGACATCGGCTCAATTCATCTTCAATGCCTTCTCGCTCGGCGTCGCGAAGTCCGGGCCTGGTGAGCAGTTCTTTCCTGGTTACGACGGAGTAGTACAGGATGAAACCGGCAGAATCGAAGAGCGTATGGAACCGGGCGGTATTGAAATAATCGATGAAGATGTCGGTGTCTACGAGGAGCGAGATTTTTGCCATGCCTCAATCTCGTCCAGGAAGATGCTATCGGATTGCCGGCGGCCCTGTTTGCGCAGAGCCGTCACGTACGCAGCGCTGTCCTCCACGTCCGTATGTCCGAACGGATTGAATTTCTCTCTGACAAGGTTTTCCAGCAGGGTCACGGGATAGATTCCTCGGCGCTTGGCGGCTTTCACGACCAGGCTTTTCAGCTCGGGATCGAACGACAACGTCCACTTTTCTTTTCGCAGAGCCGATTTCGCCATGTAAGCCTCCCTTGCAACCATACGTATATTAGACGTGCGATCAATCAGTGTCAAGGTCGAGCCTTGGATGGTATAATCCCGTTCCTCATGGGCCAATCCATCATCATCAAGGGCGCGCGCGAGCACAATCTCAAGAACATCGACGTGGAGATTCCGCGCGACCAACTGGTCGTCATCACGGGTCTGAGCGGGTCCGGCAAGTCGTCGCTCGCCTTCGACACGATCTATGCCGAGGGCCAACGGCGGTATGTCGAATCGCTGTCCGCCTATGCGCGCCAATTCCTCGATCAGATGGGCAAGCCCGACGTCGATTCGATCGAAGGCCTGTCGCCGGCCATCTCGATCGAACAGAAGAGCACGAGCCACAATCCCCGTTCCACGGTCGGTACCGTTACGGAGATCTACGATTACCTCCGGTTGCTCTTCGCGCGCGTCGGCCGGCCGCATTGCTTTCAATGCGGCCAGGAGATCACGGCTCAGACCGTTCAGCAGATGGTCGATGCGATCCTCGCCTTGCCGGAAGGAATGAAGTTCCAGATTCTCGCACCTATTGTCCGGGGACGAAAAGGCGAATACCGGAAAGAGCTGCTGGAGATGCGCCGCGCCGGTTATGTCCGAGCCCGCATCGACGGCAAGCTTGTTGATCTCGCCGACGACATCGCGCTGGACAAGCAGAAAAAACATACGATCGAGATCATCGTCGATCGGTTGGTCATGAAACCGGGCGATGCCCTCATGCGCCGGCTGGCAGATTCCGTCGAAACGTCTCTGAAGCTCGGCGGAGGGCTCGTCGGCGTGCTGGCCGAAGATGACAAGACGTTTCTCTACAGCGAAAAGCTCGCCTGCATCCGGTGCGGCGTCAGTTATCCGGAGGTCACGCCGCGCATCTTCTCGTTCAACAGCCCGCATGGAGCGTGCCCCGCGTGCGATGGCATCGGCTATGCCATGACGCCGGGTTGCCCCGAGGACGAGGACCTGACGCTGCTGGAACGCTGTGACGTCTGCAAAGGGGCGCGGCTTCGGCCGGAAAGCCTGTCGGTGAAGGTCGCGGGACAATCGATTGCCGCCGTGACCGAGCTGTCCGTGCGGGCCGCGGCCGACTTCTTTGCCTCGTTGAAGTTTACCGAGCGCGAGTTGGTGATTGCACACCGCATCCTGAAGGAAATCCGCGAGCGGCTCGGCTTTCTGGTCAACGTGGGGCTCGACTACCTGACGCTGGATCGGACGGCTGCCACGTTATCGGGAGGAGAAGGACAACGGATTCGATTGGCCACTCAGATCGGATCCGGCCTGGTGGGCGTGTTGTACATTCTGGACGAACCGTCGATCGGGCTGCACCAGCGAGACAACCGCCGGTTGCTGCAGACGCTGCTGCGGCTGCGCGACCTTGGGAACACCGTCGTCGTGGTGGAGCACGATGCGGAAACGATGCTGGCGGCCGATCACATTCTCGACATGGGACCGGGCGCCGGCTCGCACGGCGGGCATGTCATCGCCCAGGGAAGCCCGAAGCAGGTCATGGACGATCCCCGTTCCTTGACCGGCCAGTATCTGCGGGGGGCTCAAACCGTGGCGGTACCAAGCCGGCAGCGGAATCCCAGAGGCTTCCTCTCGGTCGTCGACGCGCGGAAACACAACCTCAAGGGCGTGACGGCCAAGATTCCCCTCGGGCTGTTGACCTGCGTGACGGGCGTGTCGGGCTCGGGCAAGAGTACCTTGGTGCTGGAAGTCCTGTTTCACTCACTTTCTCAATTGCTATACCACAAGAAGCCGAAGATCGACGGGTGCAAAGAATTACGCGGCGTCTCCGCGCTCGACAAGGTGATCGACATCGATCAGTCGCCGATCGGGCGCACGCCCCGTTCGAATCCCGCGACCTATACGGGATTGTTTGGGTACATCCGTGATCTGTTTTCGAACCTGCCGGAATCCCGGATGCGCGGGTATAAGCCGGGCCGCTACAGCTTCAACGTCAAGGGCGGCCGCTGCGAAGCCTGTCAAGGTGACGGGCTCATCAAGATCGAGATGCATTTTCTGCCGGACGTCTACGTCACCTGCGAAGTCTGCAAGGGGCAGCGCTACAATCGAGAGACACTTGAGATCTTGCATAAGGGCAAGAGTATCGCCGACATCCTGAACATGACGGTCGACGACGCGCTGGAGTTTTTCGAACACATCCCACTCATCAAAGCCAAACTGCAGACGCTGCATGATGTCGGGTTGCATTACGTGAGACTCGGGCAGTCGGCCACGACGCTGTCCGGGGGCGAGGCGCAGCGTGTGAAGCTGTCCCGCGAGTTGTCGAAGCGAGCGACCGGCCGCACGATGTATATCCTGGACGAGCCGACCACGGGGCTGCACTTCGCCGACGTCCAGCGATTGCTCGACGTGCTTGACCGGCTGGTCGAAGCGGGGAACACGGTGCTGGTCATCGAGCACAATCTTGACGTCATCAGGAATGCCGATTGGATCATCGACTTGGGGCCGGAAGGAGGAGATCGCGGCGGCGAGATTGTGGCGGAGGGGGCGCCGAAGGAGATCGCGAAGGTGAAGCGGTCGTACACCGGGCAGGTGCTGAGGGAAGCAGGAGTTTAAGTCCTCGCACCCCGCCCGGTGTAGGGACCCTGCTGCGGGCGGTCGGGCTCCCAGGTCAGCGCCACCCGCAAAGATGTATCTTCCACTCCTCCCCGCTGAGAGAAGGAAGTAGGTAAGTGGTAGCTGATGGCGCTGATGGCCATCGGCCGCGGCATATTGCGGATATGAACCTGAGATGAAGTGTCCCCCGTGAGGAAACCAGTCATTCCGATTCGGATCAGCCGTCGATGACCCAATCCGAAGCGCTCGCGATTTTGAAAACCGGCTCCAACGTGTTCATGACCGGCGAGCCCGGCTCCGGCAAGACTCACACGATCAACCAGTATGTCGCGTATTTGCGCGCGAGCGGGATCGAGCCGGCCATCACCGCGTCAACCGGCATTGCCGCGACCCATATCGGCGGGATAACGATCCATTCCTGGAGCGGCATCGGTGTTAAGACCACATTGAGCCGGTCCGATGTTCAGGCCATCGTGGGTAACAAAGCGATCGCCAAGCGCATCCGGCGCGCCAAGGTGCTGATCATCGACGAAGTCTCCATGCTGGCCGCCGAGACCCTTTCGATGGTCGATGCCCTGTGTCGCGAGATCAAAGAGCCATCGGAGCCGTTCGGCGGCCTTCAAGTCGTGCTGGTCGGCGACTTTTTCCAATTGCCGCCGGTCGTCAGAACGGCAGCGGGACAGGACGCACCGGTGCTGTTCACGGAAGAGGCATCGGCCCGGTTCGCTTATGACTCTCCCGCGTGGAAAGGGGCCGACCTGACGGTGTGCTATCTCACCGACCAATACCGGCAGGACGACGACGAGTTTCTGGCCGTCCTGTCGGCGATCCGGCGCAATGCGTTCTGCGCCGACCATTTAAGCTGGCTCACCGGCAGAACCGTTCGGCCTCACGAGGTCCCGAAGGCCGCGCCGAAACTCTTTTCGCACAATGCCGATGTGGACCGGGTCAATGACGGCATCCTCGCTCAGCTTCCCGGCGAGCCGCGCGTCTATCCCATGTCGTCGCAAGGCCCTGAGGCACTGGTCGCTGCGCTGAAAAAGGGATGCCTATCGCCCGAGAGACTGTGTCTGAAATCCGGCGCGGCGGTGATGTTCACGAAGAACAACCCTCAAGAGGGATTCGTGAACGGGACGCTCGGCGTGGTGGAGGAATTCGATCGCCAGTACGGCCATCCTATCGTCAGCACGCGAGGCGGAAGAAGAATTGCCGTCGAACCGATGGACTGGACGGTGGAGGAGCACGGAACCGTTCGCGCGCGTCTGACGCAGCTGCCGCTGAGGCTGGCCTGGGCGATCACCGTGCATAAGAGCCAGGGCATGAGCTTGGACGAGGCGGTGATGGACCTGCGCGAGGTGTTTGAGTTCGGCCAGGGCTACGTCGCGCTCTCGCGCATCCGGCGACTATCGGGCCTGTACCTGCTCGGCTGGAACGAGCGCGCGTTTCTGGTGCATCCGGACGTGTCGGCCAAAGATGCAGAGTTCCGGGGGCAGTCGGAGCAGGCCGCGCGTACATGCAACGGCATGACTGGAGAGGAGATGACGGCCAGGCGCGAGCGATTCGTTCGCCGATGCGGTGGGACGATACAATCAGAACAGCGAGCGAGCGCATCGAACGCCCTTCGCGCGGGTAGCGAACCGAAGCGGAAGACTCCACCCTCATCGGGTTTCGACGCCATCAGAGCGCGCCATCCCCAGGCCTACCTGCCGTGGGATCAGACGCAAGATGAGCAATTGCGGGAACTCTTTGCGAAGGGCGCACCCGTGGCAGACCTCGCAAAATCGTTCAACAGAACGAAAGGCGCCATTAGGTCGCGCCTGGTCAAATTGGGGTTGATGAAAGATCCATCCTGCGCCAAGCCCACGGAGGATGGTCGCCATGGCGCAGATGCGCTCATATGAAATCTGCCCCCTTTGGCGGCATATATCATGATAATTGACATAGATGGTGTCTAATATCATACTCGGACGGATGGACATCCCTCGCATTCTCGACCTGCCGAAGCTTCTGACGACCAAGTCCTACTTTCTATTCGGCCCTCGGCAGACGGGGAAAACGTTCATGATCCGCCGGCAGTTTCCCGCTGCGACATACTACAACCTGCATGAGACCGATACCTTTTTGAAGTTCAACCAGGCGCCTCACCGGCTGCGCCAGGAACTGACCGGCAAGGACAAGCTGGTCATTATGGACGAAATCCAGAAGCTGCCGCTGCTCCTGGACGAGATCCAGGTGATGATCGATGAACGACAGGTGCGCTTTCTGCTCACTGGGTCGAGCGCCAGGGCGCTCAAGCGCAAGGGGCTCAATTTGCTCGGAGGCCGCGCGAGAACGAAGCGGCTTCACCCCCTCTGCTGTCGGGAATTGGGACCGCAGTTTGAGCTGGTCAAAGCCCTCGACCGAGGATTACTGCCGTCGCTGTATTTTTCCGATTCGCCCGGTGAGGATCTCCAAGCCTATGTGGGGACCTATCTCAAGGAAGAGGTCGCGGCCGAGGCGATCGTCCGCAATCTGCCTGCGTTCAGCCGATTCTTGACCGTCGCGGCACTGTGCAATGGGCAGATGCTCAACTATTCCAAGATCGCGAGCGACGCGCAAGTCCCCAAATCCACCGTGCAGGAATATTTCCACATTCTGCGCGACACCCTCCTGGGGGACGATTTGCCGGCGTGGCGACGGACGGAGAAGCGCAAGCCTCTGACTACCGCCAAGTTTTATTTCTTCGACATCGGCATCGTGCGGCACCTGCAGCGGCGGCGGCACCTCCAAGAAGGCTCGCCGGAGTTCGGCGAAGCCTTCGAGGCCTACCTCTACCACGAGCTGAAAACCTATTGTGATTATGAGGGAGTGCCGGAGGTGGCCTATTGGCGCTCGACATCGGACTTTGAAGTGGATTTTATCTTGAACGATCGCACCGCCATCGAAGTGAAAGCGAAGACGAATGTGTCGGACCGGGATTTGCGCGGACTCCGCGCGCTCAAAGAAGAACGGTTGTTGAAGCACTATGTCGTGGTGAGCCAGGAAGCCACCCCACGCCGTCTAGACGGGATCGAGATTCTTCCTTGGCGGGAGTTCCTCGATCGTTTGTGGGAAGGGGGCTACTCGTAAAGGAAGGAGAGAGGGCTGGCAGCTCCGTATTAAAGTAATGTCGCAGGAAGAGTAACGCATATCCTAAAGTGTAGATTGCGACCCCATGGGTGAATAGCTCTGATGCATCGGAAGGCCGCGGTTTTTGACTTTCGGCATATCGAGGACAAAGCGATTGATTGTTGTGGCGCATGCGGAACGGGACGAGAAGACGAGAATCATCAACGCGCGTCCCATGACCAAGCGCGAGAAGGTGGTTTATGAAGAAGGTTAAGAAAGATGAATTGCGTTCGGAATATCGGCGAGAAGACCTCGGCCAGGGCGTACGCGGCAAGTATCGAAAAGCATACCGGTCTGGTAACAATCTTGTGCTTCTGAGGCCGGAGGTTGCTGCGGTCTTTCCAACCGAACGAGCCGTCAACGATGCGCTCAGTTCGCTGATTCGAGTGGCCCGGCAAAGCGCAAGGTCTGCTCGGCGCTCGTCACCATCCGGCAGACGATGAACCACTCATAGGGTATCTGCCGGTCACAGGTACTGCCCGCTTGGGTCCTCTTCATCGCAAGAGAGTTTGAAGATAGAATCGGGATCCTCAGACAGCCGTTTTTAGGGACAAGTTGTCCCGAGCGACATAAGTATTCAAATCCAAAAAGAAAAGAGCACGGTTCTCTCTCGCATTCTCCGACAAGATGTCAGTTTCATCCGCGTCGTAGCTGCCTGCCTCGACATCGTTCGATCCTCACAATTCCTTGTGAATTGAATAGTTGGCCCTGGGATTTCCTTCTGGCCCATCTCTTGCTTTGTACCCGAGGTGGTGGAAGAGCGTCGGCGGATGAATCTGCTGATCGCTTGGCCAAGAGGAGGGATGTCGAATGAAGCGATTACTCAGCTGGACGGTCGCCGGTGTGGACAGGCTTGGCCAGGATGTGGTCTCTGGGCATGGGGAATACTTCTTGTCCCTGGAGCAGGCGCTCAAGAACAGAGCGGATCGGACGTCGGACCACGCAGCGCAGCCGGGGCAGCGACGGAGCCGGTCTGGGACCGCCTCGAAATAATCGTATCGACTATACAGGGGGCTCGATGCGCCTATGTGGATATTGAAACAGACAACTCGCTCGCTGATCGATAGATTTGGGTTCGGTCGTTCCGGGAGGCGGCAACACGCGGATCAAGACTCGCGCTTAGACCGAAAGGTCGAGCGAGATGAAGTACCCGAGTCGGGGCCTGAATTGGGCCCGGAGTATGGCGACAACTTTATCTCACGCATGATCCAGCTTTCGCAGATGCCGCGGACCCGCTCTCCGAGAGACCGAGCCACATTCTCGGTGCGACCCGTGTCCGCGAGACCGGCCTATGGGCTGTAATCGGATGCGGTCGTCTCCTCGCCGTGCTCGCCTTGCGATCCGCTCAAGCTGCGCATGACAGGAGACTGGTAGTGGGAGGAGAGGTGTGCCTATGGGAACGTTGGGAAAGGGATTCACCTTGTAGCTCCTGGGCATTCCGGCCGGAGTTATCGTGCTGCTCTGGCTGTTGGCAATCCTGCATTGATCCGGATGGTCGAAGCCCGCATCAACCGTATCGACAGTCAGTGCGAAAAGAAATCAAAGAATGAAGGAAATCAAATGAAGAGGTCTCGGATGTAATACAGGAAGCTGGTCACGGCAAGCATAGCCATCACGTTGGCAATGCTGGGGTTCCGTCGGTCCATGCTGCGGATGTCGAACTACAGGTGGTGGACAGGAATGGTTACATTGAGAGGTTCGAGGATGACCATTACGATGCCGATGACCCCCACACCAGGATTCAGGGGCCGAAGGAGACTGCGACGCTAAAGAATCTTCAGGGGACAGACTGGGCCAACGATATCGAAAGCGTCGTCGTCGGTTCCAACGCGACGGTGTACGCTTATGAAGACAAGGATTTCAAAGCCACGGAAATTGTGTTCGCGCCCGGCCAGGAGGTGCCGAACCTCGGCAAGCTGGATATGCCCAATGATATCGAGTCCATAAAGATCGTCTGCGGCAAATAGACTCCTACGTCCGCCCATCCCCCGAAATCCGTCGCCGCGGCTCCGAGCCGCGGCGACGGATTTCACCGACTCCCTTCCACAGGCAACCGCCACGACTGTGATTGCAGAAGATGTGCTGGCCTCGGCCCTTAACCGGATGCTTGCAGGCCGGAGGTGCCGGCCATACAATGCGTCGATCGTTCGGCCCGACCGCTCGGAGGATTCGATGCCACGTAAAAACTCACTCAGCGCGAACAAGCCGCAGCCTGAGACGCGACGCGCACCATCGCCACAGACTAACCGTACGGAAGATTTCGAAAAGCTGGGCCTCTTCTATCTGGGGCGTCCCTACGATCTCGCTGCCAAGCAGGCTGAGCCGGGTTGGCTGCTCTATGACTCTAAGGACTTGGTGACTCATGCCGTCTGTGTCGGGATGACCGGGAGCGGCAAGACCGGCCTCTGTCTTGCGCTCCTCGAAGAAGCCGCCATCGACAGTATCCCGGCCATCATCATTGATCCCAAGGGCGATCTCGGCAACTTGCTCCTGACATTTCCAAGCCTCAAAGGCGAAGATTTCCAGCCATGGGTCAACGAAGACGATGCGAGGAAGAAAGGCCTGTCCTCCGCTGACTATGCGAAGGCTCAGGCTGAACTCTGGACCAACGGTTTGGCAGGCTGGCAGCAGGATGGCGCGCGGATTCAGCGGCTCCGCGATGCGGCCGACTTCGTCATCTATACGCCGGGCAGTAACGCAGGCTTGCCGGTCTCGATTCTGAAGTCGTTTGCTGCGCCGGCCTCGGAGGTGCTTGAAGAAGCTGAGCTGCTCCGCGAGAAGATCAGCACGACCGTGACGAGCCTGCTTGGCCTGCTCGGCATCGAAGCAGATCCCATCCAAAGCAGGGAACACATCCTGCTTTCTAGTATTCTCGATGCCGCTTGGAAGCAGGGCCAGGATCTCGATCTCGCCTCGCTCATTCACGCGATTCAGTCCCCACCAGTCTCGAAGATCGGCGTGATGGACGTCGATTCCTTCTTTCCCGCCAAGGATCGTTTTACATTGTCGATGAAGCTGAACAATCTCCTGGCAGCGCCTGGATTTCAGGCCTGGCTCGAAGGCGAAGCGCTCGATATCCAGTCGCTGCTCTACACATCGTCCGGCAAGCCGCGACACGCTATTTTCTCCATCGCGCACTTGAACGATATCGAGCGCATGTTTTTCGTCACGCTCTTGCTGAGTCAATTGGTGGGATGGATGCGGACGCAGTCGGGCACGACGAGTCTGCGGGCGTTGCTCTACATGGACGAAATTTTCGGTTATTTCCCGCCGGTGGCGAACCCGCCATCGAAGTTGCCGCTGCTTACGTTGCTGAAACAGGCCCGGGCGTTCGGGCTGGGCGTCGTGCTGGCCACGCAGAATCCTGTGGATCTTGACTACAAGGGCTTGGCCAACACCGGCACGTGGTTTATCGGACGACTGCAAACAGAGCGGGACAAGGCGCGCGTGTTGGAGGGATTGAAAGGCGCATCGGCAAACTCGGGGAAGCCGTTCGATAAGGGCCGGATGGAACAGATGCTGGCGGGGCTGGGAAGCAGAATCTTCCTGATGAACAACGTGCATGAAGACGAGCCGGTGGTCTTTGAAACCCGCTGGTGCCTCTCGTATCTGCGCGGGCCTTTGACCAGAACGCAGATCAAGACGCTCATGGATCCCATCAGGGGCCGATCGTCAAGCGTCACACGTCACACGTCGGAAGTTGCCAGCTCAGCACTCAGCACCCAGCACTCAGCACTGAGATCTCGTCCGATGTTGCCTCCGGACGTTCCGCAGCACTTCGTGCCGTTGCGCGGATCAAAGCCGGAGGGAAGCGGCCTGGCCTATGTCCCGATGTTGCTGGGCTCTGCGCAGGTCCGGTTTTCCGACTCGAAGAACGGGATCGACAGCACCCATGACGTGACCGTCTTGGCTCCTATCGCCGAAGGAGCGGTCTCTGTCGATTGGGACAAGGCGGAGATCGCCGATCTGGCTGTTGGCGATCTTGAGTCATCACCGGAGGACGGCGCGCAGTTTCTGCCGTTGCCCGCCGGCGCCGGCAAGGCCAAGAGCTACGCTGATTGGAACAAGGATTTCGGCGGCTGGCTGTTCCGAACGCAGAAAGTGGAACTCTTCAGAAGCCCCAGCGCCAAGGACGTGTCGAAGCCTGGTGAATCCGAACGAGATTTCCGAGTGCGCCTCCAGCAGTCGGGCCGCGAGAAGCGCGACAGAGGGGCCGAGTCGTTGCGACAAAAGTATGCGTCCAAAATCGCGAGCCTTCAGGAGCGAGTCAGACGGGCGGGGCTGGCGAAAGAGAAACAGCAGGCCGAATCTCGATCAAGTCAGGTGCAGGCGGCGATCACGGTCGGCGCCTCGATTCTAGGCGCGTTTCTCGGCCGGAAAACGATCAGCGCGACGAACATCGGCCGCGCCACGACCGCGATCCGGAGCGCGGGCCGCGTCATAAAAGAGTCCCAGGATGTCGGGGCCGCGGAAGACAACGTCGCGGCGTTGCAGCGACAGTTGACCGACCTCGAAGCGCAGTTCAAATCGGAAAGCGAGGCGCTCGCAGCCTCCACCGATCCGCTGAACGAACAACTCGACACGATTTCGATCAAACCTACGAAAGCCAACATCGCGGTCAAACTCGTGGCCCTGACCTGGGTGCCCCAGTGGAGGGATCCGCAAGGGGTGCTGCGGGCGGCCTGGACGTAGCGGAACGGAGTGTCGTTCCGTTACCCGCTGCCATGCGAGTAGAGCAGATCGAACAAGCGGTCGTCCGCCAGCCCTGTTTCGGCGGCGACATCGAGGAACACCTCGTTGACCGTGTGCAAGCCCAGCTTGCGGTAGGATTCGAACTGGGATTCGTCGAAGAACTGATCCGCCGTCGACTCGTGCGGAAATTCCGGGTGGCTCGCCGCATAGTCGAGGATGTCGGTCGGCTCTTGTCCCGTCAGCGACGGCTTGAGATACAACAAGAGTCCGCTCGTCGCACCGGGATCGACGAGATCATAGCGGATTCGGCCGACTGCATGGCGGCGTTCGCTGTAGGGTGAGCCCGTCTTGCGCCGCAGCTTCTCGACGTCCAGCTCGATTTCGATCCCCAAATCGATTCGGATCTTTCTGATGGCGTTGCCCAGGTCGGAGAATCTGGAGAGTTGGTCGCAGCCGGCATCGCTCACGACGATGATGTGGCATCGCCGGCGTACCATCTCGTAGAGGGCAAGGTTCTCGAAGTGTCCGCCGTCGGAAAGGTACACGTAGCGCCGTTCGTCGTTGGTCAATCCGAAGGCTTCGGAGAGGAGGGGGCCGACGGCAAACTCCGGGCAGGATCGTCGATAGGCTGTCTTGCCCGCCTCTCCGGGATTGCCCAGCCACCATCCCAGACGGATGTTGAACAGGGTCAGCAGCAGCGTCACCGCGGGAGACGAATGATAGCCCATGTTGGGACTTGCCGCTGCGCCTGAGATAGCCAGCGCGGTGCCGATCGTGATGGCCTGACCCACGGCGGGATTCTTCCCGTATTCCCTGGTACGGCGGTAACCCGGGGTCATGTTTCCGCTTCCGCAGTGCAGCGGGGTGACCGTGAAGGACTGGGCCTTTCGCTGCTGCCACGCCAGATTCTTTCCGCGCACGAGGTTTAACGCGATGTTGACGACATGGAAAGGCCGCTGGACTGCGCCTCCTTCCGGGGCCAGATCCGCCATCTGAAAATTGTCGCAGGAGTCGAATCCCGTAAACGGGTTCGGAACCCGCTTCGGGCCGCGCGACGCACCGAGGTAGGCGCGTATCAGCCGATTGCGGTACATGGCGTGGAGGGAGAACTTGTTGATGTTGATGTAGAACGACATCAAGACCGCGAACAGCGCCATGCCGATTCCGTATTCGGCGACTTCAAGCGACGACGCACGGTGCAGCACCGCGTTGTTGACCCAGGCGAGCGCCATCAACACCAGGACGACCGTCAGCGGCGCAAGCAGCAGCACGTATCCTTTTGTCCCGATTCTCGCCCACAGGCTCGGCTGCTCCTGGTCCGGCTTGCCTGCGGTTCGCGCGCTGAATCCCAACGCAATGGTCACGATCCCGGTCAGACCTCCGGCGGAGGTGAGCCAGCCGGGGATTTGTGAGAGCACGAGAGGGCCGAAGAGCACGATGCCGCAGATGCCCGTCCAACTCACCGTGGCGATCAGAACCCAGGATCCCGAACGGCCCCACCATTCGCGGTCGTCGTCTCCGGTGGAACGGCTGGCGATGCCGATGAATACGGAGGCGGCGAGCAGAAACAAGGACAAGAATCCCGGGACGGCGGCGCAGGTGTACCAGTCCTCAAAACGGGAAAGTCCGGACAGGGGAGCCGATTTGGCCAGCGCGAGCCACAAGAACCCGCCGCCCAGCAACCCGCTGAGCACGATGGTCAAGAGTTCGAGGTAACGCCAGAGGTCGTTCCACGGACGCCGCAGCACCAGCGCGGCGATCAGCCAGGCGAGGGTATGCATGATCGCGGCTCCCAGCGAGAACGTCGTCAGGCTCGACCATCCGTTGAGGGTCAGATGTTCCACCGTCCGCTTGGCATGCAGATGCCAGTACCATCCGAACGACAGGCTGGTGACCCCCAGCAGTAGTGGAGTCAAGCACAGACCCAAGAATGCGGGTTGGCTCTCGAACCAGTGCCAGGATGGAGACGTGCGCAGTTTCCAGAGGCTCGGCCGGCACAGATGGAGATAAACAAGGTGGCCCAGTAAAAAGGTACTGCCCAGAAATGCGCAGAAGCCCGCCAGTGCGTCCGGCGCCTGACTCCTCAGCGCCGCCCGGTACAGAAGCGGCACGGCTAGCCCCGCGAGCAGAAACGGAATGAAGACCAGCCAGTTCAGGACGAGATTGCGCAAGTACGTTCCCACCAGGGTCCAGGAATCCGCGGACATCAGTCCGAGGCGGGGACTCAGGTAATTGCTATACGCGCGAAGAAAAGCGATCGGCTGCGGTTCGACACAGTCCGGTTGCGGGGGTTGTCGTAACTCGTTCACAACGCCCGCCAAGCCTCCCTGATGATTTTTGATCCAGGCCGAGAGCCAGCTGCCGATGTAGCCGCCTCCGGAGACGGTCGATAAATAGTCGAATCGGTCTAAGAGTTTGAGCCTCGCCAAACCCTGGATCACGCCGAGCGCAAAGGTCGCGCTGCGGATACCTCCGCCGGAGAGGCACAGGGCCGCCTGGCGGCGCGGGAGCGCATGGATTCTACCGTAGGCGGAGGCGAGCCGCTTGGAGTCGGAGGCCGCCGTATCGCCGGGGGGCAGGGGGCCGTGCAGGGCGGCGTATTCCTCCTCCAGTACCCGGGGAAGCGAATACAAGCCCTGTTCCTGAGAATCCGCCATGATTGTTCCGGTGTCCGATCCGCTACGGCGCTTCGATAAAGTTGACGATCCGGTGCTTGTATTGTTCGACCACTTTGCGCGCCGCTTTGACGAGCAGCGCACCGTGGCACGGCGTCTTGATCTTGAACAGCGTCGGAATCAGCGCGACGGCTTGCCTGATCTGGAGCGGCGTCACGTCGGTGGCGAAGTCGCCGCGACAGACCTCAGGAAGATCATTGTAACCGCTCCATTCGGCGTCGACATGCTTCAGGACGACGATTCTCAGATGCGCAAAATCGGGCAGAATGACGCCCTGCGTTCGCAGGCTGTGCCAGAGGAGCGTCTGATAGGTGTTGGCCCGCTCCTCCATGATGCCGACGATGCGTGAAGGGTCTTCGCGGAAGACTTGAAAGCCCTTGTCGTTGTGGTCCAGGGCGGCAGCGCCGGCGTCGAATGGAAACGAGGTATCGATCACGATGATCAGGCCGCGCTTCGGCGATCCTTGAGGGATCTTCTTGAGAAACAAGGTGGTCAGGGATTCCGTTCCGAGGTTGTCGAACAGTCCGCCGTCGCCGACGTGCAAGTAGGTCGGCGTTCCTTCGATCTGATACGTCACGGGGCCGACGACGGGAGGGAACGAGGCCGACGTCGCGACGGCGAGCGACAGCCGAAGATTTCTGTAGTCCGCCCCGACGCGTTCGAAGGTGAGCGGGAGAAACTGCCGGCTCGCTTCGTCGAGGCCTTTTTGAATGATGGCCATGCCTTCGGAGGTGACCGGCACAGGCCGGGCGGGGTTTTTCAGTTCCTTGGTGAGAAGGCTGATGAAGTCGTAGTCGAAATCGGAGGCGGGCAACGTGGTGAAGGCGAAACGTTGTCCGGAGTTGTAGACGGTTCCGTTGAGAATGACTCGGGGGATGTCGCCGCGTTGCTCGCGCTCGTACAGCTGGGCGAACGTCATCTCGTTGAGGAACTGCGTGTCCCAGACCTCGGACATCGAGTAGGCCAGCTTGGTCGGATTCAGCGCCCGGAAATACGCCAGTTGCCGGATCAGCCCGCGCTCCTGAAAGTTCGTCTGCATGGCCGTCTTATAGTCCGAGAAAAACTCCCGGTAGCGCGGGGAGAGCCCCTGCTCGCCCAGCATAGACTCGGACTTCGACGGCTTTTTGGCCACATAATAGGCGGTGGCCAGGCTTCCGCCCGAAACGCTCGACATGTAACTGACCGTCTCGAGTACGCTGCGCTTCGTTCCCTTGAATTGCACCGGTGTTTCCGCGAGCGCCTCCAGCGCGCCGGCTGCGAACGTCGCGGCTCTGCTTCCGCCGCCGGAGACGGCCAAGCCGACCATGAGGTCTTGGTCGGGGAGGGGAGCAAACAAGGCCTCCGCGCCCTGCGGCTGTGCCGGCAGGTGCTGAACCTTGGCAAAGCAGCCGGTCAGGACCAACCCGGCGCTCAGGAGCATGGTGACAGCGACACTCCTCATAATAAATAGCGACCTTTCTCGAATCGGCTCAGTGGTTCCCGACGTTCAGCGCCCCTGTGTGGCGGGCGATTTCACCTGAACATAGCAGTAGCCCCCGCGTTCGACCAGCTTTTTTGCCGTGACCCCTGCGGCGGTTTCCAGGGACGCCGCCAGGGTTTCGTTGCCTGTTCCGGCGACGCTGCCTCCTCGGACGGTCTCACCCGCCTTCGTCATAACGGCCGCTTCGACCCGCAGGGCATCGCGCGTAACCCGGGCCATGGCGGCGAGCGGGATCTCGGATTGATCGGACCGAAATTCCGGAAAGGGCCGCTCCTCCGCCCAGTCGACTTGTAATGCCGTCGCTCCTTGGACGGCCGGCACTTCGAATGCCGCGTCGAAGAACGCTTCGAGAAAGATCCTGGTCAGATCGGCGCCGATTCGCTGGGAGGTGGCGGCGGTTCCCGGTTCCGCCGGGGCCGCGTGCGCTTCAGGGCCTGTCTGGAACGGCAAACCGGGGAACAGAAAGCTGCGTCCGGTTCGATCGACGAACCCGACCGAGGTGACCGGCTGGACTCCGCCGGCCGTCACTCCGGGCATCGCCTCTGCCGCGACCAGACGAAGATTGCCGAAATAGGCTTTATTGTAGGCAACGAGCAGTCGAGCGAATCGAGACGCGTCCTTCGCCAGGTTTTCCTCTTCCACGTCGATCCGCTCCTGCCAGAGCCGGGCCGCCGCGACGACACCCTTTAATGAGACGAGGTCCCATGACCGGCCTCTGTCGTCGATCAAGCCAGCCACCAGGTTTTGAAGATTCGAAAGCGAGTCGCCTGCCACGGGGTCGCGCTCACGAATTTTCCTGATTAGGGCCCGCACCGGTGTGATCGGCTCGTCGCTCGTGTCCGGGCCGCTGTCCCGAACCTGCGCGAGGCATGCACGGAATTGTCGGGACAGAGCCGGTTCCTCCGCCAACCGCTCGCGATACGATTGCAGATGGATCTCAAACGGCTTCGGTACGTCGGGACCGGCGGTGCTGCACCCGACGAATATCGCGATCCCGACGGTGCTCAGGAGAAGCCGGAACGATGTCATGCAGGCCTCGATCCGATGACAGGTAGACCGCCACGACAGTGGTATTCGGGGTGTGCGCGGGTCGCGGACACGCAGGGTCAACCGATTGCAGAAACGGGAGAACTGTTGAGGAAAGAATCTCATCGGATGCGAGCAGGATCTCGTATGGTCCACGTCAGTGCTTCTTCAGCATGAGCCGGTCGGTCCAAGCCAGTAGAATGGCCGAGCTGAGGAAGGTCAAATGGATGAAAATTTTCCATTTGATGTGCTCCGGATTTTCGTTGGCCACATCGACGAAGGCCTTGAGAAGATGGATGCTGGAGATTCCGATGAGGGAGGCTGCGAGCTTGATCTTGATCGTGCCGGGATCCACATGGGTCAGCCAGTCCGGGCGGTCCGGATGGGACTCGAGGTTCAGTTTGCTGACGAACGTCGCATAGCCTCCGATGATCACCATCGTCAGAAGGTTGGCCACCATCGTCACATCGATCAGGCCCAGCACCCCCAGCATGAATTTCGTCTCCTCCAATTGGTGGATGTGCACCGTCATGTCCCATAATTCGACCAGGAACTTGTAGGCGTACAGCAGTTCGGCGATGATCAGCCCTCCATACAATGGAGCCTGGATCCAGCGGCTGGCGAACACCATGGTCTCGAAAGCATGCTCGATGGGATGGATGTCCTCCTGGTTGGATTCGAGGGCATTATCGGGAGCGGGCGGAGTTCCGCTGGACATAGTGTCTCCTCAACGTATGGATCTCTGTGAATGGGCGCGTATGGAAGTATCGACGGAGCGAACGAATGTCTACCCCTCGCTCGTTGCCGAAGCGATGCAAGTGGTCGGTATCCTAGTGGCGAGCGTCGATGCTGTCAATTGCTCGAGCTGCCCGTGCAGCGCGGATCGCGCACCGGTGAAGTCCCGGAGGTGATGGTCCACATCGAGTCCGTCGGCGGTATGGGTGGGATGGGTTATTTGGGTGTGAGCGGTGCGCTCAGATTTTTGAAGCTTCCGGCATAGAAGGCCGCCACCTGTGACCGTCGTCCGATCTGAAGCTTGGAGTAGATGTTGGCCAGGTAGTTTTTGACGGTCTTCTCGCTCAGGTTCAACTGTACGGCAATCTCCTTATTGGTCAAACCTTCGGCGACGAGCGGCAGCAACCGTTGCTCTTGCGGCGACAGGAGCGGGCGCTTGGACGCGCCCGGCTGCGATGGTCCGTGTTTGATCAGGTGCAGCGTGTACTTGGTCAGTCGGGGATCCATCAACGGCTGGCCCGAGGCCACGGTCTTGATCGCCTTGACCAGGGCGTCGGACGCGATGTCCTTGAGCACATAGCCCTGGCCTCCGGACAGGATGGCCTCCAGAACCGTATGGTCGTCCGCAAAGCTGGTCAGAAACAACACACGGGTATTCGGACAGGCCGCGAGAATATCGCGCGCGGCCTCCACGCCGCTGCCGTCGGGAAGGCGAATATCCAGGAGGACCAAATCCGGTTTGAGCCGGAGGCTCAACTGTGTGGCTTCGTCCTTTCGCGAAGCTTGTCCGACGACCTTGAGGCCGGGCGTCAGATCCAGGACGGCGCCCAGACCGATCCGCACGACCTCGTGGTCGTCAACGATCAGGAGACGGATGGGTGCGGTGCGCGCCGCCATTACGACGCCTCCGTTCGCGAGAGATCCACGGTGACGCAGGTGCCGTGGTCCGGTTTGCTGGTTAACCGCAGCCGGGCGCCGATCGTTTTCGCCCTGGCGGCCATGTTCACAAGGCCGTGGCCCTGTCTGCGCTTGAGCTTCGGGACGAAACCGATGCCGTCGTCGCAGATTTGCATCCGCATACCGGCGGGTCCCAGCGGGCTGAGCCGGACGGACCGGTGCGTCGCCTTGGCATGGCGCACGCTGTTGCTCAGCGCTTCGCGCGCGATATTCAGCAGCTGCTCGGCCTGCTCCGTGGTGATGAGGTCGAGCACGCCGTCCTTGACCTCCAGCTCGGGAGGACGATGTCCGGCCGTCGAGAAGGCCGAGACCAGCTGGCGCAACGCTTCGTGGAGATCCATCTTGGGGCTCCCGCCCCGCTTCAGCAAGGTGATGAAGTGCCGCACGTCGCTGACGAGGCGGTTCAATTGGTCGATCGCCTGGCTTGCATGGACCTTCGCTCGTCTGGCGGACGTGCCGGACGCCAGCCTGCTCGCTTCCAGCTGCATACCGACCGCATAGAGGGACTGCAGAATGTTGTCGTGCAGATCCTGGCTGAACCGTTCGCGTTCCTCGGTGGCGCGTTTCTGGTCCGTGATGTCCTGCACGGCGGCCAGCAGGAGGGGGCCGGGATGATTGGGCAACTCGATGCCGGCGGCCTTGACGGAGACCCAGATGACTTGCCCGGTTTTCCGGATGTATCGCTTCTCGATCGTGTATCCTTCCCGCAGACCTCGATAGAATTCGTCCGTCAGCTTCAGATTGCTCGCGAGATCGTCGGGATGGGTATAGAGGTCGTAGGTTCGGCCCAGGAGTTCTTGTTCCGCGTGGCCGGTCAACGTGCAGAATGCCTTGTTCGCGGTCAGCAGCCTCCGCTGTGAATCCAAGATCACCAGCCCCACGGGAGCTTCGGACACAAATCGCTGCAGGAGCAGTTCGCTGGCGCGCAAGGCGTCCTCCGCCCGCTTGCGCTCGGAGACGTCCTCGACGACGACAATGAAGTACGCCGGAGCGCCGGCGGCGGTTCGGACCAGCGAGACGGTCAGACTGACCCAGATCCAGGTGTCGTCGCATCGGCGGCACCGTCGCTCCGTCGAATAGGAGGCGAGAATGCCCGCCGTCAATTCGTCGAGATAGCGAAGATTGAGCGGGAGGTCGTCGGGATGCGTCAGCTCCTGAAACGTCAGACCCTGCATGGCGGCCGGGGTGAAGCCCAGCGTCTTGCACAGACAGGGATTGACGCGTAGGCACTGCCCGCTCAGGCTCCATTGGGCGATGCCGACACCGGCATGCTCGAACAGCGCCTTCCAGCGCTCTTCGCTTTCCCGGACGAAGTCTTCCGTCATCCGCCGGGCGGTCACGTCCTCGCAGACCACCAGCACCAGGATCCGGCCGGCGCGATCCAGGATGCTCTGAGCCCGTTCCTTGACCCATAACGTCGTGCCGTCTTTGCGGATCTTTTGGATCTCCCATTCGAACAGCTTGTCGAGACTGGCCGTGCACACACGGATCTGCGCGAGCACCGTCTCGTGATCCTCCGGTCTGAACACCGCGAGGACGGAGCGGCCGGTCAGTTCCTGAGAGAGATACCCCAACTGCTCAGCGCCATAGTTGTTCACGGAGAGGATCAGCCCGTCCGGGGACAGGGTGAAATACATGGAGGGATTGTTATCGTAGAGCGACCGATACCGGTGCTCGCTCTCATGCAGCGCCGACTCGATGGATTCCCGCTGGAGCAGGTTGTGTTCCAAGTGCCCGATCACCCGCGCAAGCTGCGCGCCGCAATCCTGCATACCGCCGCGGAGCTCGGTGCACAGACTTCGGTCGAGTCCAGCGTCGAATTCGACGGATTGCTCCATGGCTCGACGGAGTCCGGTCAATTGCGTGAGCAGGAGATGGAGGTCGGCCGCGGCGGAGGACTCGCTGTCGGAATGCCGAATCATGGGTTGCTCCATGTCGGACGCGTCGGCTGCCGGATCGAATCCGGTACCCGACGCCCCGCGGGCTGCCTGGACCGATGGACGGAAGACTAGCATAGAACGCTTCGTCGTGGAATTGCTAGATCAAAGGACCGGCTGCGCGGGGGACTGGTAGAGCGGGTGGAACAGACAGGACGGTTTCCTACGTATTGGGCCCTGAGTACGTCGAGCGGCCTTCCTTGATAAACCAGGCCACCGCTTCGGTTCGACGCCTGACGTTGAGCTTCTCGAAGATGTTGGCGAGGTAGTTTTTGACCGTCTTGTCGCTTAAGCTCAGATGCGCAGCGATTTCCTTGTTGGTCTTGCCTTGCGCGAGGAGAGGCACGATCAAACGCTCTTGCGGGGAGAGCTTGGGGCTTTGGCGGCCGTTGCCTTCAGCCCGGTACTGCGTTCGGATCCAATGCAACGCCTGCTGGGCGACCCGAGGGTCCAAATGGCCTCGGCCGCCGGCGACCGCGCGGATGGCCTGGATCAATTCGTCGGTGCGAATATCCTTCAGGACGTATCCGTGGGCGCCGCTCTGCACGGCCCCGATGATCGAGGCGTCCTCCGCATAGCTCGTCAAGATGAGAATGCGGAGGTTGGGCGCGACGGCGAGGAGCTTGCGGCAAGCGTCCATGCCGGTCGCGTCCGGTAACTTGACGTCGAGCAGGACCACCTGGGGTTTGACCCGTTCGACCACGGCCAACGCCTCCGCCACGGTCCCGGCCTCCCCGATGATCTTGAAGTCCTGCTCCAAGCTCAGCAGCGAGCGAAGACCGTGTCGGACGACCTCATGATCGTCGACGATGACGATCTTGAGCGGGAGATCCTTTGTCATAGTGCCAGATGCTCGGGTTCCAGGGCGAACTCCACAAGAATGTGGGTCCCTTCCCCGACATGCGAACGGACCAGGAGTCGTCCACCGAGCTTCTTGGCCCGTGCGGACATGTTGGCGAATCCATAGCCCTTTGTGCGATTGTCTCCCTGCGTGAAGCCCACCCCGTCGTCCGCGATCGTCAACCGGAGGTGATGTCCTTGGGCGTAGAGAGAGATGCTGGCTCGGGTCGCCTTGGCGTGGCGGACGCAATTGCTCACCGCCTCACGGATGATCATCAGGACTTCCCGCTTTTCTTCGTTGGTCGCTACGGCGATGGCACGGGGCGCGATATCGATGCTGATCTGAAGCGTGCTGATGTCCCGGTAGGTCTTGATGAGGGTCTTGAGCTCGGACACGAGGTCGAATTCCTGCACGTTGCCTGATTCCAGGGTGCGGATCATGTTGCGGACCTCTTGGATCAGGGTGTTGAGCTGGTCGATGAGCAGATCATCAGCCCGGCCGGACACCGGCCGTCGCTGGGGTTGTGCCCGTCTGTTCGATTCGATGGTCAGTCCGATGGCGTACAGCGACTGCAGCACGCAGTCGTGTAAGTCTCGGGTGAGCTGTCCGCGATCCTCGACCAAGGCCGCCAAACGATGCTCCATGGCCCGCAATGCCACGGTCAGATCGTTCCGCCTCTGCGCCGGGCCGAAGGGCTCCATGGTTCCGATCGCGCCCTGACTGTGTTGAGCCGATCGAAAGCGCTGTGGTCTTGTGCCGGATTGGCCGGCGCCTCTGATCACCTGTAACCCATGCGTGCGATCACCCACGCCTCACCTCTCCCTTTCCGCCAGGCGGATTGCCGTGGCTGTGTCGGCGGCTGTACTGCGCAACCCTCTCAATACTGGATCCCTAACTATCACGATCATCGAGCGCGATCACCTGGCGAGTCGGCCAGGTGACGGAGTAGGCGGGAAATGAAACCATGCGCCGCGTCTCCACGGCCTTGAACCGCTGCTCAGAAGGAGGACGAAATGAGCGACTTGGTGGTAGCCGAAGAACGGCGGATTTTCTTCCAGGAAGGCGCGTTCCTTGTGAAGACCCTGGAACGGGAATCTGAATGGTGCCAGGCCTACCGGCTTCGCCATCGAGTCTTCGCCGAGCGTCTCAAGTGGGTACCGGAACGATCCGATCGCTTCGAATCCGACATCTACGATGCATGGAGCAGTTCAATCGGAGTGTTTTCTCGCGATTCGACGCTACTCGGCCTGGTTCGCATGACCCAGGCACCCGTCCCTTTTATGTTGGAAGGCGAATTCAGCGCCTGCCTCGTGGGACAACATGAAGTACGAAAAGAGCTGGATACCGCGGAAATTAGCAGGTTGACCGTCGACCCGGATATTACCGACCGAGGTCTTTCAGCGAAGCTGATGCGGACGATCTTTAAGGGGATGTATCACTGGTGTGTCGCTCATGATGTCCGTTACACCTATATGGTCGTCGAGCACAGGCTGTTGCGGGTCGTGGAACGAATGGGTTGGCCCTGCCGTTCCATCGGAGCGCCTGTCGCCTTGCCTCCCGCCGAAGTGTCGTCGATCGGCGCGTTGCTCGATCTGGATGAATTTCGATGTCAGGCGGCGGTGCAGCGCCCTGACATGTTGCGGTGGCTCGCCGACTGCGGCATCGCTGAGGCGCGGACGAGCCTGTTCTCAGAGAATTCTACGGATGGGCTTCACGCGGAATTGGCGGGAGCGCGGCGACTGGTTCCAGCGGCGTAAACGCCTGCAAGCCGCCCGGTTTTAACGGCGGTTAGCTGGCAGTCGGGAGGCCGTGAAGCGCGGGGAGACCGTGCTCGATGGCGGTGGCAACAGCCTGTGATCGAGAGGTGACCTCCAGCTTGGCAAAGATTCCTTCGATGTGGAAACGGACCGTTCGTTCAGTCACTCCAAGAATCTTGCCGATTTCCCAGTTCGTCTTGCCGTTTTTCATCCAATTGAGGATGGTGACTTCACGCGGCGAGAGTTCCTTCACACATCGATCCGTTTCTCGAAGACTCTTCGGCGCCGTGCGCATCAAGGCCATGTGGATGTGATAGCCCATGTACTCGACGAGAGGAATCAGACGCTCGGCGTCGAGAGCCTGATCGCTGGCAAACGAGCAGAACGTAGCCAATCCGCAGGCCTGATCGACCGAGCCGGTCGTGATACCGTCGCCGAGCCCGAATTGCCTCGCGGTCGCGATGAATTCCTGTTGTTTCTCCGTGGTCATGTGCTGATAGGTGGCGCGCCAATGTTGTGTGCCGGGGGAGCGTAAGGCCGACGTGAAGACCGGGTCGATTTCGGCGTACCCGTTCTTCCAATACAAATACAGCCATTCGTCCGGATAGCTCCCATTGACAATATTGGCAAACCCTGCAAAGGTGCCACCCGTTCCGAGACGGACGAGTCCTCCCAATGTGCGCGTGAAAGGAAAATATTCCTGAAAACGGAGCAGGACGTCACGGACATCGTCAGGAGTCTGCGCCTGAGTCGTGTAGTGAAGAATTTCGATAAAGTTCTGACATTCGGATTTCGACATACCGTCGAAGACATGTTGCGGGAAGGGCTGCTTCTTGAGGGGATGCGCCATGGTCGCCTCCAGGTCGAGCGGTGTCACAGCATAGCACATCGTTCTTCCTAATTGCGATATTGAGCGGAGCGAAAGAATAGTGTCGTTCAGCCCTAGTCCAATCGGCCCTAGTTCGACACATGTATCTCGAACCGCTCCTCGACAGCTCCTGCGATGGCGACGGATCCCAGTCCTCGCCATCTTATTCATTCCTGGATGGTGTCTCTGTATTTCAGCTTCTCCCGTACAAGCCCAAGCCTTGCGATTTCAGCCACAGGGAGCTGCCGCAGCAGGCCAGGGCAATGCCTTCGTCGCGCAGGCTGATGATCCCTCCGCCATCCACTATAATCCGGCCGGATTGACTCAGGTCGCGGGCATTCAGGTCTACATGGGGACGGCACTCGTCGGTGGGTCGATCAATTTTACGGGTCCCACCGGCGCAACGGCTCGGGGCGATCTGGGCGGCAGCATAGCTTCTCCGCCTCCCAGTCATTTCTATATGAGCGCGAATCTCGGAGCCGTCGGCCTGACCGGACTGTCCGCAGCCACGGTCGGCATCGGCGTCACCAGTCCCTTTGGGCTCAATGCGCGTTACCCCACGGACGGGCCGTTCAATACCGCGGTCACGTCCGCGAAATTGCCGCTCATCGATATTAAGCCGACCGTGGCCTATCAGGTCACCGACTCGCTCTCCGTAGGCGTCAATGCCGATATCTATACGTTCGCCGGTTTTCTCGGTGAAGGTCAGGCTGAGCAGCAACAGGTATCGCCGGGTGGGGGAGGAATTCCGGCCGGTGCCTCGTTGGAAGTGTACGGCAACGGCACCGGGGCTGGGTTTGCAGCCAGTCTCCTCTATACGCCGCTCAAGAGCGGCGAAGGCCTGCCGGTCCTGTCGATCGGGTTCGTGTATCACAGTCAGGCGGTCTTGCCGCTTAACGGCGCCCTGCTCGTCAATGGGGGCAAGGCGGCGGATGCCTCCACGAGCCTGGTGTTGCCGCAAATTTTCTCCGGCGGGATTGCGCTGTGGCCGGTTCGGAACGTCGAGCGGGAGTGGAAGCTGGAGGTCGACGTCGAGTACGTCGGCTGGAAATCGGCGAGGAATCTCGATATCCATCTGTCCAACGGCGTGACCCTGCCGCAGCCGCAGCAATGGAGCAATGTGCCGGTCGTGGCCGTCGGGACCGAGTACAAATGGCTCAGCCCCGAATGGTTGCACCATTGGGACGTCGCCCTTCGAGGCGGATACACCCGAACGCAGGATCCGGTGCCCGACCAGACGTTCAATCCCGCCACGATTTCACTGACGGCCAATACGATCTCGATCGGCGGCGGCCTTCTGTGCCGCGAGGGCGGCCGTTTTCTCAGGATGATCCCGTGCGGGGGGGGATCGTGGCTCTTGCCGAAGGCGATCGGGGTGGATGCCACGTACCAAGCGTGGATCTACGAGTCGCGGACCGTGACGGGCAATCTGAATCCGACGGTCGACGGAAATTACCGTGCCTCGGTCCAGGTGGGTATCGTGAGTCTCCGATTTGCCTACTGACCGACTCGTTCAGGGCTCGGCGGAAGCTTCACGAGAGTCCGCAAGCACCTTGCGAAGCTCCGCAACGGTCCGTTGGTCGATCCCGGATTCCCGCAGGTCGTCGTCGCTGGCGGCGGCCACCCGCTCGACGCTGCCGAACCGCTTGAGTAAGCGCGCGCGTCTGATCTCGCCGATCCCGATGATCTGGTCCAATTTCGACGAGAGGAGCGCTTTGCCCCGCAGCGTGCGATGAAGCGAGACGGCGAAGCGGTGCGCTTCGTCGCGAATTCGTTGCAGCAGATGGGTAGCCGGCGACTGTCCTCTCAAGGGCACCGGGTTCTTTCGTCCGGCCAGGTAGACGCGCTCGTCCTTCTCGCCGCGTGCCTTCGCCAAGCCGATCACGGGGAGACGCTCCTCTCCGACCTCCTTGAGCCCTTCTATGGCAGCGGCCAACTGGCCCAGTCCGCCGTCAATAAGGACGAGGTCGGGGCGCGCCAAGTGTTCCATGCCCCCGTATCGCCGTGAGACGGCTTCCCGAATGCTGGCAAAATCGTTGGCTCCCTCGACGGTCGCGATCTTGAACTTCCGATAATCGGCCTTCTTCATGCGGCCCTCTTCCCACACGACCATGGAGGCGACGGATTGGGCGCCCATGGTGTTGGATATGTCGAATCCCTCGATGCGGACGGGTGCCCGGTCGAGCCGAAACAGGCGCCGGAGTTCCTCGCCTGCCTGGCGGTCGATTGCTTCCTCGCGCAGATGGTCGGCCGCCGATGACGCGGCATTTTCTTCGGCCAGCTTCACCAGCTGATGTTTCGCACCCCGTTCGGGCACGAGCACCCGCACGGCCTCCCCGCGTTTCTCAGACAGCCACCGGGTGATCAAGTCGACATCCGGAATGTCTACCGGGATCAGCAGCTCCGCCGGCGGCAGGCCGTCCTTGTTGTAGAATTGCTCGATGGCGGCGATCACCAATTCGTCGTCGGGAGTATCGGCGCCATTGGGCCAGAAAAAGTCCTTGCGTCCGATCAACAGTCCTCCCCGCACGAATAGGAGCTGAAGGTCTACCGCAGCGCCCAGTCGCGCAATGCCGATGACGTCCTGATCGACCGACGCAGTCTGCGTGATCCGCTGCCGTTCGAGGGTCCGCTCGATCTTGAACATGCGGTCGCGCAGCCACGCCGCCTCTTCAAAATCCTCCCGCTCCGCCGCAGCCTCCATGCCCGCACGGAGTTCCTCCAACAACTCGCGGTCGCGTCCCTCCAGGAAATGGCGCACCTGCTTGACGATCTCATGGTACTCGTCCCTGGATTGATTGCCGGTGCAGGGGGCCATGCAGCGCTTAATTTCGAATTCGATGCAGGCGCGTTCGGCCCTGCCGTCGATGTCAATGGTGCAGGTGGCGAGGGGAAACACCTTCTTGATGACCTTCAACGTCTCGCGCAATGCGCCGGCCGGTGTATAGGGTCCGTAGTACAGTGCGCCGTCCCGTTGCACTCGACGGACGATCGAAAGACGTGGGAAGTCTTCCTTGACCGGCAGCCGAAGGTAGGGATACTGCTTGTCGTCGCGGAGGACCACGTTGAACCTGGGCCGTTGGCGTTTGACGAGATTGCTCTCGAGGATCAACGCTTCGAGTTCGGAGCGCGTGACCATGGTTTCCAGATCGGTGATCAGGCTCACCAGCAGGGCGGTCTTGGGGGAGTGGTCGCCGCCTTTCTGGAAATACGAGCGCACGCGATCGGCCAGGACGGCGGCTTTTCCGATGTACAGCACCTCGCCCGCGGCGTCCTTGAACAGGTAGACACCCGGTTGGTTCGGAGGGCGGGCCAGCTTGGCTTGAAGATCGGCGGACAGGGCCATGGGAATCGGGCGTCCCGGAGCGTCACAGGACCGTCAGTCATTGTAACGGCCAGGAGAAATGCGGCGCAACCACTCGAGGCGACGGGGTCAGAAGTCGATCACCGGCTGCGCCTGGCGCGAAGTTCCCGTAGGAAAGAAGGGCTGAGCGTGCCCCTGGCCACTTCGGCGACCGGTCCCTTCATCGTCAGGCTGAAATCCTTCGCCACCTGGATCGTGAGCGCGCCGCCCGGCATGTTGACGGTGACCGGCGAGCGTACGAGGCCCAGTCGGACCGCGGCGGAAGCCGCGGCGCAGGAGGAGGAGCCGGACGCCTGCGTTTCTCCCGCGCCCCGTTCCCAAATCAGGATGAAGAGCTCGGCCGGACCGGTGGGAACGGCCAGTTGCACGTTGGTCCGCCTGGGAAAGATCGCATGATTTTCAAGGGCAGGCCCCAGCGCCAGCAGATCTTCCCGCGACCAGGATTCGCCGGCAGGCCTGAAGACGACGCAATGAGGGTTCCCCACGCTGACTCCGGTGAAACGAAGCGAACGGCCGGCCGCGTCGATCGGCTCCCGGAGCAATTCGTCGGCGCTCAGCGTGCAGGGGAGCGCAGCCGGATTGAACGTCGCCCGGCCCATCTCGACAGTGGCAGATGCGGCGTCTCCGTGGCGGTCGAGATGTAAGGCGATGCTCACCACACCGCCCTTGGTGTCCACCGTGAAGCGGGTTTTTTTCGTGCGGCCGGTTGCGTGCAGGTAGCGGGCGAAAATGCGGAGCCCGTTTCCGGACTTTTCCGCTTCGCTGCCGTCCGGATTGAAAATGCGAAGGCCGAAATCAGCCTGCTTCGTCGGAACAATGGCGAGAATGCCGTCGCTGCCGAGTCCCCAGTTACGGTCGCAGATCCGTTTGATCGAAGCAGGCGTCAAGAGGAACGTCAGTTCCTTGGGATCCATGACGAGGTAATCGTTCCCCAGGCCGTGTCCTCGAAAAAATCCGTTCTGCATGTTCGTCGCTCCTCCGCAGCGGCGCCGGTCTCAAAGCGCGGGAAACAATACTTGGCGGCCGGTGAATTCGTCAATGGGGAGGCGCTGTCTCCGGCTTATACGATCCCACGCCGTTCGGACGCTCGATCAATTCGATCTCGTAGCCGTCCGGAGCGTCGATAAAGATGAACCGGCTGCCCGACGACGTGGTCGTAGGCCCGTCCGTGATCCGCACCCCCTTGGCGCCGAGCGCGGCGATCGTGTCTTCGAGATTGTCCACCTGGAAGGCGAGGTGGACGAGATCCTCCTGTACCTGCACGGGTCCGCTTGGCGGGAAGCTGGTCAGCTCGATCAGTTCGTCGCTGTTGGGCACCTGTAGAAAGGCCAGTTGCGATCCCCGGGGGGACGTCTTCCGTTCCAGCACCTTCAAGCCCAGTACCTCCACATAGAATCGAATGGTCCGGTCCAAATCGCTGACGCGCATTCTGGTATGGAGAAACTTGACGACGCGCATGTTCGTTCCTTTACTCCCGCATGATGGGTCCGGTGGTTTTTCTGAGGAGCACCTCGGCGGATCCGGGAATGAGCAGATCGGGGATCGCGCCGATCTCCTGATAGCCGTGCTTCCGGTAGAACCGGCGGGCCGGCTCGTTGAAGTCCGAGACGCAGATGAAGAGATTTTTGGCGCGGGCAAAGACCAGGGATTCGACATACGCCAGCAATCGGCCTCCGAGTCCCAGACCTCTGGCCGGTTCCGCCACGGCGAAGAGCTCCAGATAGTCGCCGAGAAGAAACTTCCGCCTGACGACGGCGATGCCGGCGGCGCTGCCGCCTTGTTCCGCCACGTAGCTGTCGCGGCCTTCCGGGAGGGGAGCGAAGTAGCGGTCCCACTCGGCGGCGGTGTGCCCCAATCGCGTCCACGGATTGGACGCGAGCAGTAGACGGATGACGGGATCGCGGTCCTCCGGCCTCATGGGTCTGATGAGTGCGGGGTTCATGGACTCGGAGGTCGGCACGAGAGCACGTCGCTAACGGTCATCGGTGTCAGATGCCGTTGCGGCAACATCCGCTCGTACAGGCGGGTGACCACTTCATAGGTATGCGCGCCCTTGCCGTTCGCGTGCATCACGATGATGCTTCCGTGCTTGGTGAGATGCGAAAGACGGCGTTCGATCTGGTCCGCTGACAGGGTCGGGTCCGGGTCGCCTGAAACCACGCTCCAAAGAATGAACCGGAGCCCCAGCGCCTTCACGAGGTCCACGGTCTCTGCGTCGTATTCACCATAGGGCGGCCGAAAGAGCGGGGCTTGGCGGTCGTATTTCGTCTTCAACAGCGTGACCGGACCGAGAATCTCGTGTTTCTGGGCCTCCGACGATCGCGTCGGGAGATGGGCATGGACCTGGCCGTGAGTCCCGACTTCGAAAAACGGCACCGCGAGCAGCTCCTTGACCCGGTCCTCGTGTTTCGCCATCCAGGTGCCGGACATAAAAAATGTGGCGGCGATGCGATGTTCGAGCAGATAGTCGATCAACCGTTGGTCGTAGCCGCTGCCGCCGCGCACCGGACAGAGGTCGAAGGTCAGTGCGACTCCCGGACAGGACGCCGGCCCAGAGGTGACGACCTGCGCGAAGGCGGACGTGCCGCCAGTGGAAAACACCAGCGCCGAAACCAGGACGAAGCGGATGCGTGCGGCAAGCTTCGACATGTTTGTCAGTATACCCGAACAACCGAGAGTTGACGCCGGAATTCTCCCGCTGTTACCGTGACGGCATGTCTATGCCTGCCTTCGAAATCGGCCGCGCCCTCGGTATCCCGATCCGTGTCCACATGTCGTGGTTTCTGGTCTTCGTGTTCGTGAGCTGGACGCTGGCGACCGGTTATCTGCCCGAGGCCTTGCCAGGCCTTTCCGATCAACGGTATTGGGGCATGGGCGCGACCGCCGCGCTCCTGTTGTTCCTCTCCGTACTCCTGCACGAGCTCGGCCATTCGTACGTGGCCCAGCGGTACCATATTCCGATCGGGCAGATTACGTTATTTATCTTCGGCGGTGTCGCGCACATGGGCAAAGAGCCGCCGAGCCCGCGGGCGGAATTTCTCATCGCCATTGCCGGCCCGGTCGTCAGCCTCGTGTTGGGCCTGTTGTGCCTCGGAGGCACGATCCTCGCGGAGTCGGTGCTCCATCTTTCCGGCACGCAGGGATTTGTCGTGCTCGGAGGATTGCTGGGCATCGTCAACGTCAACTTGGGGCTGTTCAATCTCATCCCCGGTTTTCCCCTGGACGGAGGGCGGGTGCTGCGCGCCGGCCTGTGGGCGTGGGGAAAAAACTTCCACCGGGCAACCGGACAGGCCGCCACGGTCGGATTTCTGTTCGGAATCGTTCTTGCCGGATTCGGCGCGTTGCTCATCGGAGGAACTATCGCCGGCGCCCTGGATCCCTCTCTGGCCGGCAACGGCGGTTGGCTCTTGTTCATCGGTGCGTTTCTGTCCGGCGCGGCCTGGAGCGCGCGCCGCCAGGTCGGACTCCGCATCGTACTCGACACGACCACGGTTCGAGACGTGATGATCCGCAACGTTGTGTCGATCTCTCCAACCCTCTCCGTGCAGCGGGCCGTGGACGACTTTTTCGTCGCCTACGGATTCAGCGGATTTCCCGTGACGGAAGACGACCGGATCGCCGGCATCGTGACGGCGGATGACGTGCAGGCCATCCCACAGGCGCTGTGGGCCTGGAAAACCGTCCGCGACATCATGCGTCCCTCGACCGAGGCGCTCTTCATTCCGGCCGACTGGTCGGTCAGGCAGGCACTGGACCGGATGATTCAGGAAGGCTGGGATCGACTGGTCGTGACGGAGGAAGACAAGCCGGTGGGGCTGATTACGCGGTCCGCCGTAGCGCGGTTCCTGCAACTGCGAAAAGCGTGAAGCGTCGTTCGTATCTCGTCGCTCGCGAGGTCCACTTCACGAGATACGCTTCACAGACTTATTCCGCCCGGGCGGCCGAGATGTTCTGCGCGATCGCGATGCGGATGAGGTGGACGACGAGGAGAAATCCGTAGACGACGCAGAAGAACTTGAACGTCACCCGATAGAAATCCATCAACAGGACCGGAAGACAGAGCGCAAAGAGCAGGCTGGCGATCAACGTGGCGAACGTGAGCCGGCGGCAGAATTCATAGGATGCTTCCTTCCCGATCGGTCTCAAGGCCTTCGCGTAACGCTCCGCGCGCTGAAGACGGGCGTCGTTCAAGGCTTCGTTGCTCGGCCCCCAATACCGAAGACGGAAATATCCAAACGTGACAAGGGCCCAGGGCAGGGCCCACAGCGGCCAGTAGGCGGAGCCCTGATAGAGATCGCTGCTCAACAGCGTCGCGAACGACGGAGCATAAATCAGCCCCAGGATGAGCGGCAGAATCCGTTCGTCCCGCGGCGGCTCCCCGTGCGGACCGCCATGGATGAGTTCGCGCTCGAACAGCGGATATCCGTACTTCAGGACGACCAAAGCAATGGCTGCACTCATGGTTTTGTCCGGCACGTAGCGGACCCAGTTCTGAAACCAGTTCACGATCCACCAACTGATGCTTTCCGCCCACGTCAGGCCCAAGAGCGATTCAATGTATTCGTGCGCCATCTGCTCCCATTGCAGGACCCTCGCGCTGAGCGTTTCAGCGACCTCGGGATTGAGGGAAAACACCGAATGTTCCTGGAGCGCCGCCTGTACGAACGTGCCGGGCAAACTCATGACGACCGCGCCGCCGACGCCGAAGATAAAGAGAAACCACGCGTGAGACAGCGCGGAGCTTTTCCCGGTTCGGAGGTATTTGCGAAAGCCCGCCCGCCTCGCCATCCAGCCCCAATAGAACGCGCCGGTCATGCTCACCAGCGACCAGGGGAAGATCACGACGTCCGCACCGGCTTCCGGATAGAGCAGCCAGTTGACGATCGAATTCGACATGAGTGCCGCAATGGCACCCCACCAGGGCCCGAGGAGAAACGCGACCAGCGCCGTCCCGGTCATGTCGAGGAAGAGGATACTCTCCAGATGGCGGCTCAGGGTGAGTCCGACGTAGTTCAGCAGAAGTCCAGCGGCCACGATGACGCCGGTCTCGTACATCAGCAGGTAGGAGGTGCCTCGGAGCGGTTTGGCCGAAAAGAAGTCGATCGCTGGCGCGGCTTGGGGCCAGGATTTTTCGGCGGGTGAGAGAGCGTTTTTAGACTCTTTGCCGGTCTTCAGACGGTTCTGGATATCCAGAAGTTTCTCCATCAGGGTCAGCATTGCCACTACGAAGCCCGCGATGGTGCCTCCCAGCATCATGAATTCTTTCCCGAAGTCCTCGGACATGCGGAATTCCCCCCGTTGTGTGGATCATTCTAGCCAGGAAGCAGACCCCTCGCCAGAAAAAGCCCACAAGCCGACAGAGGGCGCGATTGGACGGGCGTCAGATTGCAGACGTCGGTGAATTGGCGGCGGCAGTTCCGGTCGTTTGAAGCCGCGGCTGCAGTGAACGAGTGACGACGGCTCCGAACAGGAAGAGACCGGCCGAATAGTACAGCCACAGCAACAGCAAGACGACTTCCAGCAGGGAGCCGTACAGGTCCGTGTACACCGTGGCATAGTCCCGGTACGTGATGAAGAGCAGCTTGGCGGCGACCCAGAGCAGGCTGAAGGTCAGTGCGCCGATCATGGCCTCACGCCAGGCAGGGCGGCGGCGCGGGACGTAGCGATACAGCGCGGTCACTGTGAGAAAAGCCAGGACGAAGGGCAGCGTGTAGGTGAGGAAGAAGTCATGCGCCGCCAAGGCCAGAAAATCCAGGCCCCACAGGTGCGGCGCGTATGCGACCAGGATGTTCACCGACTGGGTCGCCACGTAGGACACGATCAGCAGCAGGCCGACGACGCCGAGCAAGGTCACGGAGATGACGATGGAAATGAGCGGATGGCGTTGTGTCGTACTGTCGAAGACGACGTTGAGCGTGTAGTCGAGCTCGTAGAAAACCAGCGTACCGAACCACGCGAAGGACAGGAAGACCAACCAACGCACGGTTTCCGTCTCGGCCACCCGCTGCAACTCTTCCGCCAACCGTGCTCCAAGAATGGGCAGGAAGCCCTTGAGAAAACTCAGAAGCACCTGGCCTCCGATCACATCGTGGCTCACGACGAAGCTCACGCCGTAGAGCAGCAGGAAGACGAGCGGGAACAGAGAGAGGAGCGAAAAAAACGCCAGGGATGCGGCAAGGCTGCCGCACCCGTGGCGGAGAAACGACCGTATCAGACTGCCCAGCAGGCGCCAGATTTCCATGACGGACTCGCAGACGTGAGGGATCGATTCACACTAGCACGAGCGGGCGTCCTTGCACGAATGGAATCTCGCGGGCGCCTACTTGAGGGAAAGGACGGATTGCAGCGCCAGGCTCGCGAGCGTGCTGGGGAAGAGCCCGAAGAAGATGACGCCCGCCGCAGCGCAGGCCAGGACGATCGACAACGCCGGAGAGGGAAGCAGCCTGGGAGCCTCGGCGGTCGTGGGTTCCGGCTCGCGCATGTACATGACCATCACCACCCGCATGTAATAGTAGGCGGACACGGCGGCGAAAATCACGGCCACGACGGCGAGCCAGGTCAATCCCGCCTCCACGGCCGCCATGAAGACGTAGAACTTTCCGATGAACCCGGCCGTCGGCGGAATACCGGCGAGAGAGACCATGAAGACGAGCATCAGAAACCCCGCAAGCGGCTGGCGTTTGGCCAGACCCGCGAAGTCCTCGATGTTTTCGCCCTCGAGGCCTCCCCGGCGGAACAGGCCGATCATCGCGAAGGCCCCGAGCGTCATGAAGGCGTAGACGACGAGATACAACATGACGGCGGCGAGCCCAGAGGCGCCGCCGGACTCGCCGGCTCCGCGCGCGGCCGCAACCACGCCGATCAGCGCATAGCCCGCATGCGCGATACTGGAGTAGGCCAGCATGCGTTTGATGTTGGTCTGGACGATGGCGACGACGTTGCCGAGGATGAGCGTGGCGAGACAGAGGATCACGAACAGGCCGGACCAATCGGCCTTCAGTCCGCCGAGGCCCTCGACGAAGACCCGGAGGAACGCGGCGAAGCTTGCGGCCTTTGAGGCGACCGCCATGAAGGCGGTCACTGAGGTCGGGGCCCCCTGATAGACGTCCGGCGTCCACATGTGGAACGGCACCACGGCCAACTTGAAGCCGAAGCCGACGGTGAGCAGCACGGTCGCGATCATGAGCAACGGATCCTCGAATCCTCTGGTTCCGATCGCGCCGGCAATGGTCGCCAGTTTGGTGCCGCCGGTCGCTCCATACAGCAGGGAAATGCCGTACAGCAGCAGTCCCGAGGAGAACGCGCCCAGGACGAAGTACTTGGCCGAGGCCTCCAACGAGCGGGGCGACGAACGCTTGAGTCCCGCCATCACGTAGAGCGACAGCGACATCAACTCTGTTCCCAGATAGATGGTCAGGAGATCGGCGCCTGATACCATCACCAGCATGCCGGACAGGGACAGCAGCATGAAGCCGTAGTATTCCCCGAGTTGGAGCCGCTCGATTTTCAAATAGGGCATCGACATGAGGATGGTCAGTCCCGTCACGACGTACAGCAGCAGCTTCCAGAATCGGGCATAGGCGTCCACAACGACCAGATCGTTGAAGGCGAAGACGCGCAGGTTCAGCATGCCGATCTGTCCGCCCGTCAACCCGATACAGAGGGCCAGCGCGCCCAAACCGATCCAGGCGAGCCATTCCTTCTTCGGAGCCCCTGTCAGCGGATCGAGCACCAGGATGAGGCAGGCCGCCCCGATCACGATGAGTTCCGGAAGGATGACGAGCAGATCCGGACCGAACGAGGTCATCGTACACGGCCCTCCCCTGTTCGAAGATCCGCGGTGGTGACCTGCGCAGGCGTTGGCGCCGAGGCGGAGGGATGCGTCGCCGGGGCAACCTTCGTCCGCGCCATCATGTCCAAGGTTTTCGTCACGCTCGCGTGCATGCGGCTGGCGAGGGGATTCGGGTAGACGCCGATCCAGAAGACCAGCACCACCAACGGTGCGAGAATGGCAAACTCGCGCCGATTCAGATCGGTGAGCTTCGGCAGTTGCGCCGGCGACGGGACGCCGAAGGCAACGCGCTGTACCATCCAGAGCATATAGACGGCCGCGAGGATGATGCCGAGGGCTGCCATCACCGTCGCGGCCTTGCTCCAGAGCACCGTGCCGATCAGCACGAGGAATTCCCCGACGAAGCTGTTGGTCCCGGGCAGGCCGAGCGACGAGAGCGAAAAGATCACGAGCAGCGTCGCGTATCGCGGCATCGGTTTGGCCAGACCGACGTTGTCGGCGATCAGCCGGCTGTGGGTCCGTTCGTAGATGATGCCGACGCAGAGGAACAGGGCGCCCGTGGTGATGCCGTGGTTGACCATCTGCAGAACGGCCCCTTCGATACCCTGCTGGTTCAGCACAAAGATCCCGAGCGTGACGAATCCCATGTGGCTGACGCTGGAGTAGGCGATCAGCTTCTTGAGATCGGCCTGCGCGAGCGCCATATAGGCGCCGTAGATGATCGCGACGATCGACAGCAGCACCATCACCGGCGTCATGTCGCGGGAGGCATCGGGCAGCATCGGGAGGCTGAACCGGAGAAATCCATACGTGCCCATCTTCAGCAGCACGCTCGCGAGGATGACGCTGCCCGCCGTCGGCGCTTCCACATGGGCGTCGGGCAGCCAGGTGTGGAACGGGAACATCGGCACCTTCACCGCAAAGGCGGCGAAGAACGCGAGGAAGAGCCAGACCTGAAGCGAGGCCGGATAGGTCACCTGACTGAGGGCAAGGATGTCGAAGGTCCGTCCGCCGTAGAAATACAGGACGAGGATGGCGACGAGGAGCAGCAGGCTGCCCGCCAGCGTGTAGAGGAAGAATTTGATGGCGGCATACAGGCGATTGGGGCCGCCCCACACGCCGATCAGCAAGTACATCGGAATCAGCATGGCCTCCCAAAACACGTAGAACAGCACGAAGTCCAGCGCGGCGAAGACGCCGATCATCGCGGTCTCCATGAGCAGCAGCGTGGCCATGAAGCTGCGGACCCGCATGGTGACGGACGTCCAGGAAACCAGGACGCAGAGGGGCATCAGCGCGGCGGTCATGAGGACCAGCGGAAGGCTGATGCCGTCGAGGCCGAGGCTGTAGTGAATCGGAGGAGTCGTAATCCAGGCGACGTGTTCGACGAACTGCATCTGGCTCGACTGCAGATCGAAACGCCACCAGAGCGGCAGCGCCACCGCGAAATCCGCCAGCGTGGTCCCCAGCGCGACCCACTTCACGCTCTCGTCCTTGACCAGACAGAGCGCGGCGGCTCCGGCCAGGGGCAGGAATATCAGGAAGGTGAGCCAGGGGAAATCAGCCGTCATGAGTCATGCGCCGCCGAAGCCTTGATGATCGGCTGCCGTCCTCCTACCATATGAGAAACACGGTCACCATCACGACCACGCCCAGCGCCATGCCCAAGGCATAGTGCTGGGTCTGTCCGCTCTGAATGAGCCGCAACATCCAAGCTCCCCACGCGACGGCGCGGCCCACACCGTTGACCGCGCCGTCGATGACATCGACGTCCACGCGCTTCCACAGTTCGCGCGCGGCGGTGACGGTCGGCGTGACGACGGCGCGATCGTAGGCTTCGTCGACGTACCATTTGTTGAAGGACAGCTGATACAGCGACGCCCACTGCCTCGCCCATCGATCCGGGATCTCCGGATTGGCGACGTACACATAATAGGCCCCTGCGATGCCGAGCACTCCGGTCAGGGTCGCGGTCAGCATGATGGCCAGCGCGGCGCCGCCATGATGGGCTTCGGCTCCGCCGCCGGCGAACATCGGTTCCAGGAACGCGGGAATGCCCAGGTAGCCTGCCGCGATGCTGAAGATCGCCAGGATCACCAGCGGCACCGTCATGGTCGGCGAAGGTTCGTGGACGTGCGAGGCGTGATGCGCATCGACGTGCGAAGGGCCCCAGAACGTCACGAATACCAATCGAAAACTGTAAAACGCGGTCACGAGGGCCGTCAGCAGGCCGAAGAGGGCGAGCAGCTGCCCCAGGGGTCCGGAAGCCCAGGCGGACACCAGGAGCGCGTCTTTGCTGAAAAAACCGGCGGTGAGAGGAAATCCGGCCAAGGCCAGCGAGCCGATCAGAAACGTCCAGTAGGTGACGGGCAGCTTGTCTTTGAGGCCGCCCATGTGCCGCATGTCCTGCTCGTGATGGAGCGCGATGATGACGGAGCCGCACCCCAGGAACAGCAACGCCTTGAACGCCCCATGGGTGAGGAGATGGTACATGCCGGCCGCGTACGCACCCAGGCCGCAGGCCATCATCATGTAGCCGAGCTGGCTCATCGTCGAATAGGCCACGACTCGCTTGATATCGGTCTGGGTGAGCGCGATCGTCGCCCCCAGCACCATCGTCGTCCCGCCGACGACGGCCACCACGACGCCGGCCGCGGGGGCCAGGTCGTAGAGCGGAGCCAGGCGTGCCACCATGAAGATCCCCGCGGTCACCATCGTGGCCGCATGAATCAACGCGGAGATGGGCGTCGGCCCTTCCATGGCGTCCGGCAGCCACACGTGCAGGGGGACCTGTGCCGATTTGCCGACCGCGCCGACGAAGAGCAGCAGGCAGATAACCGTCAACACCGGAACGTCCCACTGTCCGCCGATGGAATGCAGCAGGTTCAGCGTCGCGCCGGCCGAGTCCTTCGCGCGGGCGAAGACCTCGGAATAGTCGAGCGAGCCGAACGTGAGCCAGACCAGGAGCAAACCCAGGATGAAACCGAAATCCCCCACGCGATTGACGATGAAGGCCTTGGTGGCGGCGGCGCAGGCGGACGGCCGCTCGTACCAGTGGCCGATCAGCAGATAGGAGCAAAGCCCGACCGCTTCCCAGAAGACGAACAACTGCAGGAAATTGTCGGCCAGGACCAGCATCAGCATGGAAAAGGTGAACAGCGCGATGTAGCTGAAGAAGCGGGCGTATCCCGGTTCGCCCGCCATGTAGCCGATCGTGTAGACGTGAACGAGCGTGCTGACGCCCGTCACGAGGATGAGCATGGCGGCCGTGAGCCGGTCGATGGTCAAGCCAAAATGCACGTCCAGCGTGCCCGAACTGAGCCAGGTATACAACGGCAGGGTCGTGTGATGCCCGCCGGCGACGTCGATCAAGGCGACCAGCGATAGCAGGAACGAAACTGCGACCGCCGGGACCGCGATGAAATGAGCCTTGTCCCGGATCCAATGGCCGCCGAGGCCGAGGATCAGAAAGGAGGCGAAGGGCAAGAATGGAATGAGTTCGTAGGTCATCGTTGCGGGTCCTGTTGCCGACCAGCCCGTCCGTCCTCGCACCCCGCCCGGTGTGGGGACCCCGCTGCGGGCAGACGGGCGCCCAGGTCGGCGCCACCCGCAGTCAGCCTACTGTGTAGAAGGAGGGCACTCATTCAAGCACTACCATTTTAATAGTTGGAATTCGTCCACGTTGATCGTGGACTTCGACCGATGCAGTGCGATGATGATGGCCAGTCCCACTGCCACCTCCGCCGCGGCCACGGTCAGGGCGAAGAAGACGAAGACCTGCCCCGCGGCGTGGTGAAAATATTCGGAGAAGGCCACGAAGTTGATGTTCGTGGCGTTCAACATGAGTTCCACGGACAGGAGGATGATGATGATGTTTCGTCTGATCAGGACGCCCACCAAGCCGGTCAGGAACACCACGCCGCTGAGGATGAGGTAGAACGACAGGGGCACGGTCATGATTCCGCCGACTCCGGAAGGTCACGCTTGGCGAGGACGATGGCGCCGATCATGGCGACCAGCAGAATCAGCGAGGCGACTTCGAACGGGAACAGATAGGACGTATAGAGGACGTCTCCGAGCGCCTCCGTATTGCCGAGCCCTTCCACCGCCGCCGTCTCCGTGGAGTCGGTTCTGGGGCCGGCCTCTCCCTTCAGCAGGGCCAGGACCGTTCCTTCTACGACCAAAATTCCCCCGACCAGGGCGGCGACGGGCCATTGGCGGTGGTACCGCTCGTCATGCTTGAGATTCAGGAGCATCACCACGAACAGGTACAGCACCAGGATCGCGCCGGCATACACGATGATCTGCACGGCCGCCAGAAACTCCGCGTGCAACGTCACGTAGAGTCCTGCGACGTGAAAAAACATGATCAACAGGGACAGCGCGCTGTAGATGGGGTTGTGCAGCGCCACGACCAGGATCGAGGTCAGGGCGATGACCAGGGCGAAGTAGAAAAAGAACAAGGATTCCATGCTCACCGTTCCTGCGGCTGTGTCGGCGCTCAGTTCGGCTTCTGCGGCACGTGGCTGAACGACACGTTGAAGAAGGCCACGTTCGGATGCTGCAGTTCCAGGCGTTTCTCCCGGACCGGAAAGGACCGGTCGCCGATCGCAAGCAGCTGCTGCTTGTTGAGGTGCAGCTGGCGCTTGTCGTACACCGCCCACTCGAATTCCTGCGTCATGCCGAGGGCGTCGACCGGACAGGCTTCCACGCACATGCCGCAGAACAGGCAGCGGGTCATGTCCATGTAGTACTCCTTTGAGTACCGCTTGGTCGGCTCGCCCGGCACTTCGGCGCTGACGACCCGGATCACTCGCGACGGGCAGGCCGCTTCGCACAGATCGCAGCCCACGCATTTCTCCGTCCCGTCGTCGTACCGGAGCAGCGCGAGCATCCCGCGATAGTTGTCGGGAAGC
The DNA here is from genome assembly GCA_047150005.1 of Nitrospira sp. Lineage (GTDB taxonomy): Bacteria > Nitrospirota > Nitrospiria > Nitrospirales > Nitrospiraceae > Nitrospira_C. The sequence goes on from AP038806.1 coordinate 2,129,655, forward strand.
GCCCGCTTCTCATGAGGGTACTGGACCGTGATCGGCTTGTAGCGCAGCAGGTGCGACATGGTGGCCTTCATCCCCACGAGAATCTCGTAGAAGACGATGGTCTTGAGCCACTCGACGAGCCGGGATTTGCGTGTGGGGCCGGGTTGAACCGGTGCGGTCGACATCCGTCCCTCGTCAGCCTCGGAAGAAGTACACGGCGATGGATGTTACGACGATGTTCGCGAGCGCGATCGGCAACATCACCTTCCACCCGAACTTCATCAATTGATCGTAGCGCAGCCGCGGCAGGGTGGCGCGCAGCCAGAAGAACAGAAACAAGAATGCATAGGTCTTGACGGTGAACCAGGCGATGTTTTCCGCCCAGGCGACCTGCGGCAGTCCGACCTGCGCCAGGATCGTTCCCGGGTAGGGCGCGTTCCAGCCGCCCAAGAACATCACGGCCGCGATGCAGGACACGAGCACCATGTTGGCATACTCGGCGATGAAGAAGAAGGCGAACCGCATGCCGCTGTACTCCGTGAAGAATCCCGCCACGAGCTCGCTTTCCGCTTCGGGCAGGTCGAACGGCACGCGGTTGGTTTCCGCGACCGCCGAGATCACGTACACCACGAATGCGAAGATCTGCGGCGCCGGAAGCGCGAACACGTACCAGTGCCAGAACCCGCCGCTCTGGGCGTCGGCGATTTTGACGAGGCTCAGGGAGCCGGCCAGGATCAGCACGCCCACGATGGCCAGCCCGACGTTGAGTTCGTAGCTGATGACCTGGGCGGCGGAGCGCAAGCCGCCCAACAGGGAATACTTGCTGTTGGAGGCCCACCCTCCCAGGATGATGCCGTACGCGCCGATGGAGGTGAACGCCAGGATGTACAGGATGCCGATGTTGATGTCGCTGATGATGAAGGGTTTGACCGAGATCCCGAAGAACTCGAACGTCTGACCGGGTCCGAACGGAATCACGGCAAAGCCGATCAGTGCGGGCACCATTGCGAGAATGGGGGCCAGGGTGAACATGAATTTGTTGGCCCCGGCCGGCACGATGTCTTCCTTGAAGAAGAGCTTCAGTCCGTCGGCGATCGGCTGCAGGACGCCGTAGGGACCGACTTCCATCGGGCCCATGCGGTCCTGCATCCAGCCGAGCACCTTTCGTTCGGCCAACGTCAGGATCATCACCGTCAACATGACGACGCCCATGACGGCGGCGATCTGAGCAAGCGACACGGCGAGACGCACGCTGAGTTCGGTCACGACAACACTCCCTTCTCTTACTCGACCTTGACGACCGATACGAAGGCCGCCCGGAACGACGGGACCTTCGTTTCCTTATCGATCGTGATCTCGCATAACTGAGTCATGTCCTGGGCGAAGTGGTCGGGGAACCACGCGAATCCCTTCGGAACGCGTTCAAGCAGTTTCACGGTCGTCGTGCAGGAACCCCGTTCATTGGACAGCGTGACGCGGTCTCCAGCGCTCACAGTCAACTGTGCCGCGTCTTCGGGGTTGAGCCGCACCATGCCCGCGGCTTCCACCTGGACCAGTCCCTTCGAACGAGTCGACAGCTTGCCGGAATGGAACAGACTCTGCACGAGCCCCAACGTCAGTGCACCGGCAGGCCGGCTCGTTGGGAGGGGCAGAGTATACCGGTCGGCAAGGTCCCGACGAAACCCCCCTGCGAGGTAGCGGCCGAGTGCTTCCTGATCCACCTTGGCCGACACGGGCGTCGGCCCGAGGGGTCCATATCCCGGAACGATGCTGCGGATTTCCTTCAGCAGATCTTTGGTGTCCGCGTACTCCCAGGGCGTGCCGAGCAAGATCGCCAAGGCCGAGAACATGTCCCAGTCCGGGCGGCTTTCGCCGACCGGCTCGATCGCGGGGCGGACCGCTTGCGCGTGCCCTTCGGAGTTCGTAAATGTACCGGCTTTCTCGAAGGAGGACGCGGCAGGCAGCACGACGTGCGCCAAGGACGCGGTCTCCGTGAGGAAGAGTTCCTGACACAGGAGGAAGTCCAACTTCTTGAGCTTGTCTTTCACACCGAGATGGGCTGGGAGGCTGGCCACCGGATTTTCGCCGACGATCAACATGGCCTTGAGCCGGCCGGCCCCGGCCTGCTCGATCATGTCGACGAGCGTCGCGCCGGGATGGTCGGGCGGAGTCCCCTTCCAGACCTGTGCAATCCGCTTTCGAGCCGTCTCGTCCGATACCTCGCAGGGCCCCGGCAACCATTCGGCCACGGCGCCCATTTCGACTGCCCCCTGGTCGTTGTTTTCTTCGGCCAGAGGGGCGAAGCCGCAGCCCGGGGCGGCGGCTTTTCCGAGCAGGAGGAGCAGATCCAGAAGATTGAGGCTTGCGTGATACCCGCCGGGGCTGCGCAAGAGCCCTTGGCCGGCGAGGACGACGACGCGCCGGCCAAGGGCAAGCGCCGTGACGATCTCGACGAACTGCTGCTGGGAAGCTCCTGTTCGAGCCGTCACATCTGTCCAGGCGAGCTGTTCGAGGCGTTGGGAGAGGGCCGCGACGTAGTCCGGCGCTTGCGTGCGCAGAGCGACGTCGACGTGATTTCCCTCCACCACGGCCTTGAGAAGGCCGAGCACGGCAGCCGGAAACTGTTCCGGTCCCATACAGAGGTGATGGCGCGACAGGTTGGCGATATTGCTGATCGTGTCGATTGCCGGCTGCACCGACTCGATTGTCACCAGGTCGGCCTGGTGCTTCTTCACCGCTTCCTTCACCTTGAGGCCCGTGATCGGATTCGCCTCGGTGAGATTTGTGCCGATCAACAATATGATGTCGGCGTGCACGATGTCCTCGAACGCGAGCGTCCAGCGGTGCGTGCCCTGGACGCGCTGCGTGGCCCGGACGGCGTTGAGGTGGCCATAGCGGGCGCTGCTGTCCACATTGTTCGTACCGACGGCGAGACGCAAGAGCTTTTGGAAGAGATACAGTTCTTCGTTGGTCAGGCGACCGGAGATCAGTCCGCCCACTGCCTGAGAACCGGATTGGGCCTTGATTTCCCGCAGCCGTTGGGCGGTCAACTGCAGCGCCGCTTCCCATGTGGCTTCGATCAGCACCCCGTTTTGCCGGATCAACGGCTTGGTGAGCCGTTCCGGATTGGCCGCCGCATGGAACCCGAAAAAACCCCTGGCGCAGAGGTCGCCGTTGTTGCGGCCTGCCCCTTGAGCCGAATTGACTTCGATGAGCTGGTTGCCTTTCGTCTGCACGGTGATCTGGCAGCCGTCTCCGCAGTAGCCGCAGACCGTATCGGCCCGTTTGAGCATCCAGGGCCGGTACTCGTACATCGACAACCGGCTGGTGATCGCGCCGACCGGACAGATCTGGACGCAGCCGCCGCAGAACTCGCAATCGAGCGGATGCGCGGCGAAGGACTTGATCTCGGTCATGGTGCCGCGGCCCACGGGGGCCAGGGCCTTGACGTCCATCACTTCGTCGCAATAGCGGACGCAGCGCAGGCATTGTACGCAACGGTTCATCTGGGTCTCGATCAGCGGGCTGAAATATTCTTTTTGGAAAATCCGCTTGGTCTCGACGAACCGGCTGGCCGTCGCCGTGTACTCGTGTGAAAAGTCCTGCAGGTCGCATTTGCCACCCTGGTCGCACACCGGGCAGTCCAGCGGATGATTGGCGAGGATGAACTCAAGCACCGACTTGTGCGCGTCATGGACGACCGTGGTGGCTGTGCGGACGGTCATGCCGTCGGTCGCCACGGTGCTGCACGACGTCTGCAGCTTGGGCATTTTCTCGACTTCCACCAGACACATGCGGCAGTTGGCATCCGGCTTCAGCTTGGGGTGATAGCAGAAATGCGGAATCATGACGCCGACCCGCCGCGCCGCCTCGATGACGAGGGTGCCCTTCGGGACCGTGACGGAGATGCCGTCGATGGTCAACCGGACCGTTTCTGCCGAAGCGTCAGCCATGAGATTCGTCGTTCGTCGTTCGTGAATCGTGAAGCGTCCATCCGTAGAACAGAACAGGGTCATGTGGGACTTGCCGTCCGCGAGACACGAGATGCGAGATATGCTTCACGAGAAACATCAGTGTCGTGCTCCCACCGGGATCGATTTGATGAGATTCGCCGCTTCCGCCTCGTGAATCAGCGCCACATACTCCTGGCGCCAATGTTTCAAGGTACTCATGATGGGTGCGACCTCGGCGTCGCCGAAGGCACAGACCGTGCGGCCGGCGATGTTCTTGCACAGATCCGTCAACGTTTCAAGGTCCTGCGCTCTGCCCTGTTTGGCCACGATGCGGCGCATGGTCTGCACCAGCCAGGAGCTGCCTTCACGGCAGGGAGTGCACTTGCCGCAGGACTCGTGGTAGAAAAATTCCATGAGGCGGAGAGCGGCCCAGACCATGCTGGTCCCTTCTTCCATCACCGTGACGCCGCCGGACCCCAGCATGGAGCCGGCGGCCGCCACCGATTCAAAGTCGAGCTTCACGTCGAGATGGGCCGGGGTCAAAAACGGCGCCGACGCGCCGCCCGGTATAAAGGCCTTGATGGGTTTGTCTCCCCGCATCCCGCCGGCCTGTTCGTAGATCAGCTCGCGAAACGTCACGCCCATGGGCACTTCGTAATTGCCCGGCCGCTTCACATGCCCGCTGACACAGAAGATCCTCGTGCCCGTGCTCTTGGGCGGAGAGCCGATCGACGCGAACCATTCGGCGCCGCGGTTGAGAATGTGCGGGAGGTTCGCCAGCGTCTCCACGTTGTTGACGACGGTGGGCTTGTTGTACAGACCGTGCGTGGCGGGAAACGGGGGCTTGACGCGCGGCAGGCCGCGCTTGCCTTCCAGGGATTCGAGGAGCGCGGTCTCCTCGCCGCAAATGTAAGCCCCGGCCCCGCGGTGGACGACGATGTCGACGTTGACGCCTGTGCCGAGAATGTTCTTGCCGACGTAGCCGGCCGATCTGGCTTCCTCGATCGCCCGCTCCAGGATTTTGGAGCCCAACACCATCTCGCCTCGGATATAAATGTAGGTTGATTTGGCTCCGATCGCGTAGCCGGCCAGGACGATGCCCTCCAAAAGCTGGTGAGGATCCCGCTCCATGAGCTGCCGGTCTTTGAACGTGCCCGGCTCGCTCTCGTCGGCGTTGCAGCACAGATACCGCGGACCAGGGTGATCCTTGGGAAGAAAGCCCCATTTCACACCGGTCGGAAAACCGGCTCCGCCGCGGCCCCGGAGCCCGGACTTCATGACGATGGCCGTGACGTCGGCCGGAGCGATCTTGCCGAGCGCCTTTCTGAGCGCCTGATAGCCGCCCATCCGCTCGTAGTCGGCAAGCGAACCGGTATAGTCGGGCTGCATCATGTTTTTTAGAAGAATCAGTTCGTGCTTCGCCATGTTTAGTTTCGTGAAGCGTCGTTCGTGAAGCGTGAAGCGCCAGGCTTCTTACATTTCATGTCCGCGAACGACGAGATACGAACCCCGCTTCACACGCCCTGCTTCGCGGGCGCCGGTTCCGGCCACATGAACGGCCCGCTCTTCAGCGTGCTCGACCCGGTCGTGCGAAGATCGGCCAGAATCCGATCCACCTTCTCCTCGGTCAGCCGTTCGTAATAGTCGTCGTTGATCTGCATCATCGGGCCTGTCCCGCAGGCAGCCAGGCATTCCACCGCGGACAGGGTGAACAGACCGTCGGCCGTGGTCTCGCCGGGCCCGATACTCAGCTTCGTTTTGATCCAGCCGATCAGAGTGTCCGAGCCGACGAGCGCGCACATCAGCGACTTGCAGACCTGAATGTGGTGCGTACCCACCTTCTTGAGATTCAACATCGTATAGAAGGTGACGGTCTCGTAGACTTGCGGCGGGGTCAAACGGAGGAGGCCGGCGATTTCGGTCATCGCTGCTTCCGTCAGGTAGCCCTCTTCCCGCTGGGCCAGATAGAGCAGCGGAATCAGCGCCGACCGTTTCACCGGATAGCGCGACAGGATATCCGCAATTTCGTCCCTGTATTTTTCTGACAACATCGGCTGTTGAAATCCGCAGTGAGAAGTTTTACCGGTCGCACTCGCCCATGACGATATCGTACGTGCCGAAAATCGTGATGATGTCCGAAATCAGATAGCCGCGAGCCATGTGGTCGAAGGCGCCCATATGCACGAACGAAGGGGATCGGATCTTCAACCGATAGGGCCGGGCGGACCCGTCGCTGACGATGAAGAAGCCCAGCTCGCCTTTCGGCGCCTCGGTCCCGCAATAGGTCTCGGCCTTCGGAGGTTTCAGCCCCTGGGTGAAGATGATGAAGTGATGGATCAGACTCTCCATGTCCCGCATGACGTGAGGCTTCGGCGGAGGAATGTACTGCGGAGCATCCGCCATGATTGCGCCGGCCGGCAATTGATCGAGACACTGCTGAATGATACGCGCGCTTTGGCGCATCTCTTCCATCCGGACCCAATACCGGTCATAGGTATCGCCTTTTTTCCCGATCGGCACTTCCCAGTCGACTTTGTCGTACGCGCCGTATGGCTCGGTCTTGCGGATGTCGTAGGCGACGCCCGATCCCCGGAGCACCGGCCCGGTGCAGCCGAAGTTGATGGCGTCCTCGGCCGAGATGACCGCGACATTCTTGGTCCGCCCAAGCCAGATCCGGTTCGAGGCGATCAGCGAGTCGTATTCCTTCACCTTGTCGGGGAACGTTGCCAAGAAGGTTTTGAGCCGTTGAATCAGCTCCGGTGTCAAATCGCTGTCCACGCCGCCGATCCGATAGTAGTTCAATGTGAGGCGCGCGCCGCAGAGTTTCTCGAAGAGGTCGAGCAGCACCTCCCGCTCGCGAAACGTCCAGAAAAAGACCGTCATGGCGCCGATGTCCAGCGCCTGCGTGCCGAGCCAGAACAGATGTCCGATGATCCGCTGCATTTCGGCCACGATCGTCCGAATGTATTCCGCCCGGTCCGGAATCGTGATGCCGAGCAGCTTCTCCACGGCCCGCACGTAGGCATAATTGTTGGCCATCGCACAGACGTAGTCGAGCCGGTCGGTATGAGGAATGATCTGCATGTAGGCCAGCCCTTCGGAGAGCTTTTCCACTCCCCGATGCAGGTAGCCGAGATCGGGCGTGGCCTTCACGATCCGCTCGCCGTCCAATTCCAGGACGACGCGCAACACGCCGTGCGTGCTGGGATGCTGCGGCCCCATGTTGAGCAGCAGTTCTTCGCGCCGCAGGGACCCCGGTCGCTCCTGCTCGGCGGCCCGAAAGGCCTGCTTTTGGCTCTCGGGGATCTCGCTGTCCGCGGAGTCGGACGGCGGCTCGTCCAGCCGGGGAATGAAGTCGAAGTGGCTGCGCCACCCGCGCCCTTCCGCAGGGAAGTCTTTTCGCAAGGGAAAGCCTTCGTCATAGTCTTCCGGCATGAGAATGCGCCGGAGATCGGGATGCCCGGCGAAGCGGATCCCCATCATGTCGTAGACTTCACGTTCGAGAAACTCCGCGCCTTTCCATACGGGGGTCACGGAAGCGATGGTGGGGTTGTCCTCCGACAGCCGGGCCTTCAGACGGAGCCGGCGGTTTCGGGAGAGGGAATGGAGATGGTAGACGACTTCAAACCGTTGCTGGTCCTCCGGGTAGTCCACGGAACAGATATCGGTGAGATGGTTGAAGGAGGCTTCCGGCTCGTCGTGGAGGAACCGGCTCAATTCGAGCATGTGCTCGGCCGCGACGTGGATCGAAACCTCCGAACGCTCCGTGTCCGCCTGGACGGACAGCACAGCCTTCGGAAACCGCGTCATCAGCATTTCGATCAGTGATTGCATGACACACTCTGTCTCGGGTGGCAAACCCGGGCCCGATCATGGAGGAATCTCCACGAAGCCGTTCTTGCGTTCACACCGGCATTATTTGACGAACACTTTTTCCCGCTGAATTTTCTCCTGCAGTTTCAGGAGCCCGTCGATCAACGCTTCGGGACGAGGCGGGCAGCCCGGGACGTACACATCGACCGGCACGATCTGATCGACGCCCTGAACGACGGCGTAACTATTGTAGTGGTTGCCGGACGTCGCGCAGGACCCCATGGAGATGACATATCGTGGCTCCGGCATCTGGTCGTAGATGCGACGGATGACCGGCGCCATTTTGCGTGTGACCGTGCCGGCCACAATCATGAGATCGGACTGCCGGGGCGAGGCGCGAAAGACGCCGGCCCCGAAGCGGTCGATGTCATAGCGGGAGGAGACGCTGGCGATCATCTCGATGGCGCAGCAGGCCAGACCGAACGTCATGGGCCACAGAGCGGACTTTCTGGCCCAGTTCACGACCGCGTCGAGATTGGTCGTAATGATATTCGCTTCCAGCTGCCGTTCTAAAAAGCTCATCGCGTTCGCTCCAGTGCTGAGTGCTGAGTGCTGAGTCCTGAGACTCGGCCTCGGTGTATTTCTCCACACCCCTCAAAGAATGAAATGAGCGGGTGACGGCGACCTGGGCGCCCAGCCGCCTGCAGCGGGGCCCCACACCGGGCGGGGTGCGAAGCCGGCTGGGTTGGTCGGCGGCAGGACCCGCTCAGTCCCATTCGAGCGCCCCCTTCTTCCATGCATACCAGAGTCCTACCAAGAGAATCCCGATGAACACCAGCATTTCCACCAGGCCCAGGAGCCCCAACGATTGAAACCGCACGGCCCAGGGCAGGATGAAGATCACCTCGATATCAAAGATCACGAACAGCATGGCGATGATGTAGTAGCGCATCGGGAACTGAATACGGGCATCGGAAAACAGCGGGCTGCCGCTTTCATAAGGGCTGAGCTTGGCGCGATACGGCCGGCTCGGCCGGACGAGGCGCCCGGCGAGCAGCGAGACGGCGCCGAACGCCATCGCGATTCCGATGAACAGCAGGATCGGAAGATAGTTTGTGGGGACCGATTCGCTTCCCATATTCCCTCGTTACCGCTGCTGCGTCACCGGCGCATCTCGATCGTGTCCGCGCGGACGGGGACTTCGTAGCGACGCCGGCCCGTTGCCGTCAGCGCCGAGCCGAAGAACGGCTTGAAGGTCAATCCGTCGAGTTGCGGTTCCGCCATGGCCTTGTGCTGCACCAAAATCTTGAAGGTCCGGCCCATGCCGTTGGGTTGGAGGAGATGCAGGGCGGCGAAAAACTCCGGGCTTTCCGGTTCGAGCCGGCTGATCATCTCCTCGACGCCCAGGCCCATAAGAAAACTCATCTGGTTGGTGAAGCCCGTCAAAGACAGTCCCGCGTCCTGTCCCATCAGGGCTAGACTGGTGAAGTCGACGTGAGAGGTCATGTCCTGAAGCCCGACGCGTGTATAGGGATCCTCGGACGTCAGCTGCGAGTGATAACAGAGCAACGTGCCTTTGGCGCGATCCGATCCGTACAGATCCTGGGCGGAGTGCCCATAGTCGATGGTGAGGACTGCTCCGCGGGAAAGGCTACCGGCCACGCGGGCCATCCAGTCGAGTGCGCGCAGATTGATTTCGGTGCGATAGCCTTCCGGCAGGACAAGGTCGAGGCGCGCCAAATAGCCGGCCAGCGCCGGATCCGACAACGGCCGGAGACATTCGACGAACCGGCCATCGTGGTGGTCCACGAAGAGTTCCGTGAGGACCCCTCCGGAGACCTCGATCCGATGAACGGGAAATGCGTCGACCAGCTCGTTGCTGAACATCACACCCACCGTGCCGTCATGCGGGAGACCGTCGAGATCCGCGACCCAGGTGACCAGCCCGTCCCGCTCCAACCAGGGTTGAAGGTGGTGTTGCTGGAGGGCGCGCATCGCAGGGCTTCGTTCGACCAAGACGTAGCGCAGGCGCGGTCCCAACGCGCCGGATCCCTCCCCATGACAAGCGGACAGGAAATGTGCGGCCAATAGGCCCTTGCCTGGTCCCATTTCAACGACTGTGAAGGGATCGGGATGTCCGAGGAGTACGTCGATCTGTTCCGCTTGTCTGGCCAGCGCCTGCCCGAGAATGGGATGGACGTCCGAGCTTGTGTAGAAGTCGCCGGACCACCCGATCCGCTCCGTACCGACTTCGGGCGGGCGCATGTAGTACCCATATTGCGGATGATAGAGTGCGAGGTCCATGAATCGGACGAAGGGTATGGGACCCGACGAGGCGATCTCCGAGACGATGGCAGCCGTGAGCTGTGGATGGCCTGTGAGTGTCACAGGGTCAGAGGCTCCTTTTTTGAGAACGGCCGCTCCGGCGACGGCTCTCGGGTAGACACCAATACCCGACGGGTAAACCTCACCCGTCACCACAAGAAAAGAGGGGGCTAGAGTAGCCGTTGGAAGTACGCTAAGTCAAGGTGATTTCAGGCGGAAAGTGTCGTCTCATCGACACGGAGACTTCCTGGCTTGCCTGAGGGCTCCAGCGTCCGGTTTGTCTTCCATGCTGTAAGCTGCCAAGGCTCTTCCTTAGGCCGCCTCTCCAGGTTCAACCTTGCGGCAATTCGGGCACCGTTCCGTCGAGCGACCGTGTCTCGCGTCTCGCGAGTGACATCGATGTTCGCAGGTCCGTTCATGCTTTGCATGGAACGGACCCAGTTTCGATGTCAAACAGTCGCGAGATGAGAACGGTCGAATTGACGTGTGGGAGAGAGGCGGTGCAGCGGTCCTACCCTACGCCCCATGGCACTTCTTATACTTCTTCCCGCTGCCGCAGGGGCAGGGATCGTTGCGACCGACCTTGTCGTCGTTGCGGTGGACGGTCTGAGACCCCACCGGTTCCTCACCTCTGTTGAGCGTGAGCTTCGGCTGCGGGCGGGTCATGATGGGGGGCGGCGGAGGTGCCGTGTGCTCCGGATCGTTGCGGACGGCTTGCACGTGGAACAGACGATCCAGCGTGTCCGACTTGATCCGCTCCATCATGCCGGCGAACAGGTCGAAGCCTTCGCGTTTGTACTCGATGAGCGGATCCTTCTGTCCGTACCCGCGCAATCCGATGCCGTCACGGAGATGGTCCATCGCGAGCAGGTGATCCTTCCAATGGTGGTCGATGACCTGGAGCATGAAGGTCTTTTCCAGGAAGCGCAGCAGTTCCGGCCCCAGCTCCTGATCCTTCCGCTTGTAGGTATCGCGCACCTGATCGCGTAGATCTTCCGACAACGCATCGCGGCCCAGGTCGCGCAACGCTTCACCGCCGTCGTCCTTGCCCTGCGTGATGTCGACGCCGAACTGCCCCTGCATCATGTCGGTCAGGCCTTTGAGGTCCCATTCCTCGGGGTACTGCTCGGGTGGGCAATACACCGTGAGGGCCGATTCGACGACACCGTCCATCATGTCGTGAATGTCCTCGGTGAGGTGGCTGCCGGCAAGGACGGCGCGGCGGTGCTGGTAAATCACCTCGCGCTGCTTGTTCATGACATCGTCGTATTCGAGGAGCTGTTTGCGGATCTCGAAGTTGTGGGCCTCGACCTTCTTCTGGGCGTTGGCGATGGCGCGCGTGACCATTCCGTGCTCGATCGGGATGCCTTCTTCCATGCCCAGCTTCAGCATCAATTGAGAGACCCGCTCGGACGCGAAAATCCGCATCAAGTCGTCCTCGAGGGACAGATAAAACCGGGAAGATCCCGGGTCGCCCTGGCGGCCGGCGCGGCCCCGCAGCTGATTGTCGATGCGACGGCTTTCATGCCGTTCCGTGCCGAGGATGTGGAGCCCGCCGAGCGTGACCACGTCCTGTTTGTTCTTTTCGCAATCCACCCGGATCTCCTCGAAGACGGCCAGCTTGCGGTCGTCCGGAAGGGATTCTTCGCGATAGAGGACCTGCTTGAACATGAAGTCGGCGTTGCCGCCGAGCAGGATGTCGGTGCCGCGGCCCGCCATGTTGGTGGCGATCGTGACGGCTCCCTTGCGCCCGGCCTGCGCGACGATTTCCGCTTCGCGCTCGTGCTGCTTCGCATTGAGCACGTTGTGCTTGATGCCGTTCCGGCTCAGCATGCCTGCCAGCTTCTCGGATTTCTCGATCGAGATCGTGCCGACCAGCACCGGCTGTCCGCGCTCGTGGCATTCCTTGATCTCCTCCACGATCGCGGCGAACTTTTCCTTCTCGGTGCGATAGACGACGTCGGCGTAGTCCAGTCGGATCATCTTGCGGTTGGTCGGGACGACGTTGACGTCGAGATTGTAGATCTTCGCGAATTCCGCCGCCTCGGTGTCGGCCGTGCCGGTCATGCCGCCGAGCTTCTTGTACATCCGGAAATAGTTCTGGAAGGTCACCGAGGCCAAGGTCTGATTCTCGTTGGCGATCTTCACGCCTTCCTTGGCTTCGACTGCCTGGTGAAGCCCGTCGCTCCAGCGGCGGCCCGGCATCAGGCGTCCGGTGAATTCGTCGACGATGATCACCTCGCCGTCCTTGACCACGTAGTCGACGTCTCGTTTGTAGAGCGCGTACGCTTGCAACGCCTTGACCACGTGGTGCACCAAGTCCATGTGAGCGGGATCGTAGAGATTGTCCACGCCGAGCAGGTGTTCGACCCGTACGTTGCCGTCCTCGGTGAGCGAGGCGGTCTTGGTCTTTTCTTCGATCGTGTAATCCTGCTCGATCTTCAGTTGCGGGATGATGGCATTGATGCGGTAGTAGAGGTCGGTGGTCTGATCGGTCGGGCCCGAAATGATCAGGGGGGTCCTCGCCTCGTCGATCAAGATGCTGTCGACCTCGTCCACGATCGCGAAATTCAGCTCTCGCTGGACGCACTGGTTCAGATCGGTGACGACCAGATTGTCCCGCAAATAGTCGAACCCGTATTCGTTGTTGGTCCCGTAGGTAATGTCGGCGCGATACGCGTCCGGTCTGGTGCAAGGACGCAGATGTTGGAGTCGTTTATCCGACGCATCGTAGGTCGGATCGAAGATGAACGAGGCGTCGTGTTGAATGACGCCGGTCGAGAGTCCGAGGGCATGATAGAGTTGCCCCATCCATTGGGCGTCCCGTTTGGCCAAGTAGTCGTTGACCGTGACGAGGTGGACCCCTTTGCCTTCCAGCGCGTTCAAATAAATGGGGAGGGTCGCGACGAGGGTCTTGCCCTCTCCGGTTTTCATTTCCGAAATGCGACCTCGGTGCAGGATCATTCCGCCGATCAGCTGCACGTCGAAGTGGCGCATGTTGAGCTTCCGGCGTGACATCTCGCGGCACACGGCGAAGGCTTCCGGTAGAACGTCGTCCAGGAACTCGCCCGCGGCCAGGCGCTTCTTGAAGGCTTCCGTCTTGTCGGCCAGCGCCTGATCGGACAGTGGCGTCAACTCGCTTTCCAGTCCGTTGATCCGCTGCACGACCGGCATCAACGCCTTGATTTCACGGTCGTTCTTGCTGCCGAAGACGAGATTCAGGAGTTGTGTCAGCATGCTCGATCCCAGGCCCGGTGCCAGGCGCGGTGCTAATGGGTTGCGACGGTCGAACGTATGATTGAGGTCGAAGGCCGTCTCGCAGTATACAGTAAACATTTTCCGAATCCTATCGGGATTCGAGCCTGACCGCCCACGTTGTCTTGACTCCTCCTCGACACATCCCGTAACATTCGAGCAGCCACCTCAGGATTGAACGGCAGATGACCTCCCGAACCACATCCAGGCTCGTTGCGCAATGCGTAGCGTGGCTGGTGGTTTTTTGTGTCCTCACGGTGGGAGGCCTGGCGTCCGCGCAGTCGATCTCCCACGAGTCCCAGCACGCACACCATCAGAAGGCCACTCACAGTACGGCACTCTGTTCCTGGATGTGTGCGGCCGGGTCCGTGCTTGACAGCGTATCCGCTCCCGCTCTGGCCGAACACTCGCCGGTCGCTCTCGTCGAAGAGTTCGTCCCTCAGACCGTTCCTTCCACGGCCGTGCAGGTCGTGACGTCCCGCGGACCTCCCGTACACGCCGTCGTCTAACGCAACCACCTCATAGCGACTGAAATCTGAACCGTTTTGTGCCGGTTCAGGGCCAGCGCCTGAGATGAGGATTCACCATGGATATGATCAATCGTTCCGGCGTGCGTACCCAGACGGAGGGTAAGGATTGTGGAGCGCATATGGATTGCCAGACAGATGAGGCGGTTCCCCGGGTTTGTTCGGGCGATCGTCTTCACAGGAATCGTAGGAATGACGACCTGGATACCGCAAGCCGAAGCTTCCTGCGGGGCGGTGTCGTGTTTCGTCACGATCGGATCTCAGCAACAGGTTGCGCAGGAAGGGATTCTGACGCTCAACGGGATTTACAGTTACACGCCGATGCGTGTGCTGCCCGGAACAAACGGAGTGATTCCGGGCGTCGATACGCCTGAGCGGCAGATGATCTTGGACCATCATCAGGAGACCAGGACCATCACGCAGATGGCAACGTTGGATCTTAATTACGGAATCACGGAGCGGTGGGGGCTACAAATTACGATCCCCTACATGTGGCGGACACATCATCACATCGATGGGTTGGGAGAAGACGGCCCGAACGGCGAGGGACAGTCCACCACGTTCTCGTCCGACGGATTGGGGGATATGCGCGTCGGTCTGAAATACAACGTGCTGCCGACCTTGAGAAGCATGATTACATTGGGCTTTGGCGTATTCCTCCCCACCGGTGTCACGAATGCGGTTGACAGCACCGGCGCATTGATGGAACCGACCACCCAGCTCGGGCGCGGGCAAGTCGGCTTGAATCCCACGATCTATCAGACATACGAATTGATTCCCCATCGATTGAACGAGTTCGCCTTCGTGAGCTATCGGCACACCTTCCGGAACAATGTGGGGTACCAGTTCGGAGATCAATGGGATATCAACGGCGGGTTCAATCTTGTGACCGTCCCTTGGTTGGTGCTGACCGCGCAGGTCAACTACCGATACATGATTCACGACAACTTCAGCAGCTCGCTCTTACGTTCCGCCACTCCTGCGGACGCGCCGGATTTTCCGGGCGAACCGGTGGTCATTGACCCTGCCATTCAAAATCGGGCGGTCCCGAACACCGGCTCGACGTTCTTGGCATTTACTCCGGGCTTTCAAGTGAGTTTCGATGGGATAAGCGATTCTGCCTGGACGAAAATGACATCCGCCTACTTCTATTCTCAGATCCCATTGGTGCGGGATTCCAACAACAGTCTTGCCCAAGGGACCAGTTTTATCTTTGGGCTCACGCATTCATTCCAAGTGATGACCCCGTCCTAACGTGACGGGAGGAGGTCGAAGATGCGCGACGCGTTAGGTATCGCAGTCCTGATGGCCGTGCTGCTCGGACCGTGGGGGGGTGACGGCTGGAGCATGGGCTCGCGTGTGCCGGTGGTGGGCTCGCCGGCAGAGGATTTTCAGCTGGTCGATTTGACCGGAAGCACGCATAGCCTCGGTCAATATCGAGGGAAAGTCGTCCTCCTGAATTTTTGGGCCACCTGGTGCAAGCCCTGCACGACGGAAATGCCGGCCATGCAGGCGTCCTACGACAAATTGCGTGACAAGGGTTTCGTCGTGCTGGCGGTCAATGAACTGGAGGACGATGCCAAGGTTCGTGAGCACATCGCGTTATACCGCCATACCTTTCCCGTGCTGATGGATCGAGACAACAAAGTCGCGAACCAGTTCGGGGTGTACGGATTGCCGGTGAGCCTGTTCATCGATGAAAAAGGCGTCATTCAGGACTACATCAAGGGCGGCTTGCTGACGGAACAAAAGATCCTGGATACAGTCGCTCGTCTCCAGCACAATGAGCCGGTCAAGGCTGCGGCACTCTCCAAGTGAGTGGAAGAGAGTCCTGCGGAGGAGTCGTCTTCTCGCAGAGCGTAGAAATGGTGATTGGATGATGCAGGGACAGATCGATCGGCGGTTACTATCCGCTTGGGGCGTCTCGCTTGCCCTTCACGCGGCGGCGATTGGGCTGACACTGGCGTTCCTGGCACAGATCGACCCGGCGCTCAAGCAAGAGACGTTCCATTGGGAGGTCGCGCTCGTCGACGCCCCGGCTCCGGCGCCGACTCCTGCTCCGGTCGTGACGGAGTCCGTCGTCACGCCGGTACAGCCCAAGGCCCGACCGACCGCGGCCCCGTCCGCTCCCGCCCCTGCACCGGAGACGCCGGTCCATCGCGTCGCGCCGCAGGAAAGCGTTCAAATGGTGCATCCGGTGATCGAGACCCTCCGACCGGTCGAGCAGAAGGTTGAACCGGCGCCTCAGCAGAAACCGGAGCCGGTCGAGCGTCAGGTCGAGGTCGTGCAGCACACAGTCGAGCCGATCGTGCAGAAGGTCGAGGAGACTCCGACCATCGAGCCGACGGTTCATGCCACGGCGGAGGCGAAACCTGTGGACCCGGCGCCTGCCGAGACGGTGGTGCCGCAGCATCGCCCGGTCGTTCCGGCAGAAGCCCCCGCGCCGGCGCCGCCTGCTCAGGCGGTTGAGGAGGTCGCTGTGGCCGCGCCCTCGCCCGCTCCGGCGGAGACCGCCGCGCCTGCATCTGAACACACCGATGCCCCACCGGCGCCGGGGCCGGCATCGGCCCCCGTCGACACGCCGCAAGTCATGGCGAAGGCCGCAACCGGAGTGCCGGAGGCCAAAGCGGATCACCGGTGGCTGGCCGAATCCCTCTGGCGGCGGGTCGCGGAATTGAAGCGCTATCCGCACTCCGCCCGCATGAACGGGTTGCAGGGCAAGGTCGTCTTGAAGGCGGTCATTCGATCGGACGGGCATCTGGCCGAGGTGACGGTGCAGAAGAGTTCTGGGCATAGTGTGCTCGATGCCGCGGCCATGGAGGCGGTGAAGCTGGCCTGCCCACTCCATATGAAGCATGAGTTGGGAAAACCGCAGATCGTCGTGAGCTTGCCGATCGTCTATAGCTTGGCGAATTGATCCGGCGGGGTTCGTGATTCGGAGATCCGCAGACCATGACATTTGAGCACAGCAACCGAAGATCCGACGGGATGCTAGCTCGGTTTTCCGTTTGGCCGGCGGTATTCTCGCTGACGGCTTCGATCGCCTGGGCCGGTGGGTCCGCTTCACCGGCCGCCTTCGGTTCCAAGCATGTGACGGTTCATCAAGTGAAGAACGTCGTCGGTCCGACCGTGCAGATCGACGAGGCGGGTATCGTGTTCGCCGCCTGGGTCGAAGAAGACAAAGACATCCGGACGATTTGGTTTGCGCGGAGCGAGGAACCGGGAGGTCCGCTCGCCTCCCCGGTGCGGATCAACGACCCGTCCGAGAATCCGTACTACCGGCAGGAGGCGCCCGCGCTGGTGATACGCGGGAACGCGGTGTTCGTGACCTGGGCGCTGACCCATCCCAAAATGACCCCGGACAAGCCGTTCTCCAGCGAACTCCGATTGAGCCGCTCCGACGACGGAGGTCGTACATTCGCTCCCTCGATCTTGGTCAACGACGATGGGCAGGTGATCAATCATACGTTCGACGCGATGCAGGTCGCCCCGGACGGCGCGGTGCATGTCGCATGGATCGATGGGCGCGAGGGAAAGAAGGAACCGGGGACGTTCGTCGCCAAGTCGGCGGATCACGGTCGCACCTTTACCAAGAATCTCAAGGTGGATGACAACACCTGCGTCTGCTGCCGCACCGCGTTGGCGACCTCCGGCGACGGCGTCGTCTATCTCGCCTGGCGGAAAATCTTCGAGGACCAGGTCCGTGAGATCGTCGTGTCTCGATCGACGGATGGCGGAAACACGTTCTCCGCCCCGGTCATTGTGGGACACGATCGATGGATGTATCCCGCCTGCCCGCATCGTCCGGCTTCCCTCGGTGTGGATCGGCGCGGACGCCTGTACGTCGTGTGGTACACGGAGGGCGCCGACGAGACGCCGTCGATCTACCTGGCTTACTCCGACGACCAGGGACGGACCTTTTCTCCCAAGCAGCAACTGAACCGATCAAAGGGAACGTTCCCGGATCATCCGCACATGGCGGTGGATTCCGAGGGGCGCGTCGTGGTGGTGTGGGAAGAGCAATCGCCGGTCCGCCGCGAGGTCGTCGTCAGCCGGTCCCTCGACCGCGGAGAGTCGTTCAGCGCGCCGGTGAAGGTCAACGAGAAGAACGGACAGACCCCGACAGTGGCGGTGAACGCCGTGGGCTCGGCCGTCATCGGATGGAAAGAACATGCGATGCCCGCCCACCGGCTGGTCGTCCAGACCATGCAGTTGGCTCCGGTGGAAACCACGATCGGAAAGGCGGAGTCCGCTCATGGCCCGTGACGCTGTGCGTTGGCTCGGTCCGGCGCTGATCGGCGGCGCGCTCATGCTCGTGGCCGCCGATCCCGTAGGCATGGCCGGTGCGGCGCCCGCCGATCCGTTTACGGCGCTTCGCGTCACTCCTTCGGCGACCCCCGCGTCGGTCACGCCGTTCGATCTCACCACGCTGGACGGCCGGTCGCTCCGTTCGCAGGACTTGGCCGGGAAGGTGGTCCTGCTCAATTTCTGGGCAACCTGGTGCGGCCCCTGTAAGGAGGAGATGCCGTCGTTGGCGCGGCTCCAGACCCGCTTCGATCCCGCGCAGGTCCAAATCCTGACGGTCACGGCCGATCGGCATCCGCAGGGTATTCGCCAGTTCTTCGGTCAGCTCGGCATCAGCCTGCCGGTGCTCTTCGATGAGGATCAGGAGGTCTCCCGGACCTTCATGGTCCGTGGATTGCCCACGACTGTGCTGATCGCGCCGGACGGCCGTGTGTCCGGACGAGCGGTGGGACCGAGGGCCTGGGACAGCGACGAATCGGTCGCGCTCGTGCGGCATCTGCTTGAAGAGCATCCATGACACGTCTGCTGACCCCCCTCGCCGGCGCCATCACGGTTCTCTACCTCGCGTTGACCATCGGAGCAGCCGGGTGTCTGTCCGAAACGGCGGCTTCTCCGGCGACCACCCATCATCATAGTCCGTCGCATGTGTCCCATTCCCCTTTATGTGCCTGGGCTTGCCAGGCGAATCCTGTCGTAGCCGGCCTCTTCATCGCGCCGGCAAAGCTGTTGTTCACGTTCCTCCTGTTGTTGCCGCTGCTGACCCTGACCTTCCATGCCCGCTTTTCTTCCCCCGGTTCCCTGTCCCGCGCGCCTCCTCGCTAACCGACCGTCACCATATTTCGCTAGGGCCCGTCATCGACGCTTTGCGGGGCAAGTTTGGCCCAGGCGCGTCCGGCTTTCTGTCCGCATACGTTCATTGCAAGGAGTGTCCAGTCATGTCCATACGAATCGGGGTCGTGGTGCGAGGGCTCGCGGCGGCCGTAGCCGTAGCGATCACCGTCGGTGCCGTTTGCGGGAGCGGCTTGTGGGCGCAGGAGACGCCCTCAGCCGAGCCGCCGTCTCAGCGGGAGCAGGAATTGCGCGAACAACTCAAGGGGATTCTCCAAGAACTCGAAGAGATCCAGCACAAAAAGGAGACCGCCGCGCCGGAGGGAGAACGTCCGACCATCGTGAAAGAAAAAGAGCAGGCTTTCACCGAAGAGCCGGAATCGCCACATGAGGCGATTCCGGAATTCGAACTTGCCGACATGAGCATCGTCAGCAACCGGCTGCAGAAACGTCCTGAAGGCGTGTCGATATCTTCGACGGTTTCCGCTGAGACGGATTCGCAGCCGACCCGGACGATGCAAGAGTCCATACAGTCGCTGCCCGGCATTATGCTGCGGCAGGCGAACGGACCGAGGGACTTCAGCATCACGATCCGCGGTATGGGAGCCAAAACCGCGTTTGCGATCCGGGATATCAAGGTGTACGAGGACGGCATCAGCCAAACCCAGTCCGACGGCTTGTCCCGGCTCGATATTCAGGATCCCTGGTTTATGCGATCGGTGGAAGTGACGCGCGGCGCCTCGTCTTCGCTGTACGACAACTTTGCGCTCGGCGGCATGGTGCATTTCAGGACCAGGCGCGGCAGCGATATCAACGGGGTCGAGGCCTTCGTCTCCGGCGGTTCGTTCGGCTACTTCAAACAGGCGCTCGCCGTGGGCCAACATACGGACCGGCTCGATCTGTCCATGTTCGCCAGCAACGCGGCCGAGGACGGATTCATCCAGCACAGCAACTACAACACCCAAACGCTCAACTTCAATTTCCGCTTCAACGTGGACGACCGGCAAAGTTTCTACTTCAAGGCGATCACGAATTGGCTCGACACCAGAGTGCCCACCAGGTTGACCCAGGCCCAGTTCAACCAGGATGATCGTCAGGCCGGAGGTTCGCAGACCATCTGCGCGTCAGGAACGTACAACCCCGGCTGCGCCAATGCCATTGCGCTCAATCAAGGACGCGTCGATCGCCGAACGATCGTGGGGGGCTTGTATGAACGGCAACTGAACGCCAGCACGGTCCTGACGATCGAAGCGGACTACGACGTGAAGGACATCAACCAGTACTTTTCGCAGATCTTCGACAACGTGAATCCAAACTACAAGACCTACGCAGATCTCCGGCATGACGGCAGTCTCGGCCAGATGCCGCTCAAGAGCTACGTCGGCTTCTTCTTGAACAGCATGGAGCAGGAAGGGAACACGTTCCAAAACCTTGCAACCGGATACGGAACCAGAGGGACGCTGCTTCAGAACAACCGAGGACGCATCAACAATGTCGGCGGCCGGATACGGGAAGAGTTGGAATTCGTGCCCAAGTGGACGGCGGCACTGGGACTCGGATTCGAGCAGTCGCTGGTGAGCGTCGACACGATCAATTACGACAACGCCGGCGCCGTGGCGAACCGGCCGAGCGTCACCAGAAACTTCACGAATTGGGCACCGGAAGCCTCAGTCACCTGGAAGCCGGCCGAGGCCTATCGCCACTGGGTCCGAAGCTCGACGGGTTACGGGATTCCGACGTTCGGCCAGCTCACCAGAGACCCGATTACCGGACTGCCGGGATCGAACTTCGATTTGAAGCCGCAGAAAAACTGGAACAATGAAATCGGCACGGAATCGAAGCTTACGAAGGATCTGACCGTCCAGTTGGTGGGATTCTGGACGTTCTTCAAGGACGAGATCATCACGCAGACCATTACTGGAGGCAACACGGCGTCGGTCAATGCCGACTCCTCGCAATATCGAGGCATCGAAGCGTCGTATGACTGGCGACCGTTGACGGGCCTGCGCCTGTCCGGCGCCTATACCCACATCGATGCGTCCTACACCAATTTCACCGATCGGACCGCCGCTGGATTTCTGAGCCGTGACGGCAAGAAGGTTCCCAACGTGCCTACGGACATCTTGAATCTCAAGATGGAGTACGACCATCATCCCAGCGGGTGGGGAGGGTGGCTCGAAGGCAACTATGCCAACAGCTACTTCTTGAACAACAACAATACCGTGGGGATTCCATCCTATTTCATCGGGACGGCGAACATTCACAAAAACATCGACGTGAAGAGCTCCTGGTTCCGCTTCGCCAAGTTGTATGTCCAGGTGGACAACATCGCCGACATGAAGTATGCCGCCTCGGGCCAGGTCGTCACGGGCGAGACAGCGGCGCAGGCGGCCGCGCAACAGTTGTTCTTCGCCGGTTACGGACGAGCGATCTACGGCGGCGTCACGCTGGGCTTGTTCTGAGCGGATGTGTCGAGCGGGAGGCCGCAACCGGCACTCCTACTCGACAGATCAAGGAGGTCTGTATGGAGAAGAGACTATTCCGTGTCGGAGAAGCCGCGGACTTTCTCTCCGTCAGCCGATGGACCATCTATCGCTGGTTGGAACAGGGAAAGTTGAAAGGCACCAAGATCGGCAAAGGAAGCACCAGAGTGTTTCGCGAATCGCTGGATGGATTGATTCAGCAGAGTCGGACGGACGATCGGAGCTGCGGCGCCGACCCAGCAGTGAAGCCACCCTCCACCGTGCCGGCATTCACCATACAGTCCTCGTTGCTGCGATGCGATCACACGCGCAGGCCTTATACTCCAGGGCGTCCGTAGCCCGCCGTCCTTTCTTCCCTTTCCCTGCCGCCCGCCCTACCGTCTCCTGCCGAGCCGAAGGTTCGCGCCCGAGCAAGCGCGCGACCAGCTCGCGCGCGGAAAACTGTAGCAACGATAGGTATCCATCGGCGTCCATCGGTAGACGTCCCTTTTGGAGTCCCGCTACCCTTGCGATCCGGAACGGGATTTCTAACCGGTTGTCCGAAAAGCAGCGCAAGGATCATCGATGTGCCGACGACCAGACCGAGTGGTCAGTCTTGGAATACTCCTGGGACTCATCCTTTCAACCCTCGTGCTTGAGTTGCCGGTTGCCTGGCCCATGGGATCACGGGTGCCGATGGCGGGCATGGTCGCCGAGGATTTCCAACTCGCCGATCTTCATGGCGACATGCATAGCTTGGCCAGGTATCGAGGCAAGGTCGTGCTCGTAAATTTTTGGGCGACCTGGTGCAAGCCCTGTACGACTGAAATGCCCGCCATGCAGAGCTGCTACGACAGATTGCGGGACAAGGGCTTCGTCGTGCTCGCCGTCAACGAGTTGGAGGAGGACGAGAAAGTCCGTGAGCACGTCAAACAGTAGGGCCATACGTTTCCGGTGCTGATGGACCGCGACAACAAGGTGGCCAACCAGTTCGGCGTCTACGGTTTGCCGGTCAGTGTGTTTATCGACGAGAAGGGGGTTGTCCAGGAATACATCAAGGGCGGCCTCCTGACCGAACAGAAGATCTACGACATCGTGGCCCGCATCCACAGGCAAGAGCCGGCAAGATCCCCGGCCTCCAGCTCCTAACGATGGGCAGACCATTCTTCAAGAGATCATGGCTGGTGTGGTCGCTGCTGGTGTGTCTCGTTCTCGCGAGCGGGTTCATGATCGCGTCCAGCGCCGGTCATCTCGACCACCATACCGGTCATCACTCGGGAACCCATGCAACCGGGCCCTGCGCCTGGCTCTGCGCCGCCGGGCAGGCGGTTGAGTCCGGCCTTGTGCATCTGGATGCGCA
This sequence comes from Nitrospira sp., assembly GCA_047150005.1. GTDB lineage: Bacteria > Nitrospirota > Nitrospiria > Nitrospirales > Nitrospiraceae > Nitrospira_C. The sequence goes on from AP038806.1 coordinate 2,152,462, forward strand.
AGACCGATCGACGCTTCCGGTGGACTGGCTCACGCGTGATGCCCCTACTGCCTCTATCCCCCTTCGTATCTGGTTTCGCGGACCTCCTCACTTCTCCATCTAGCTCGTCGAATCGATAGCCTTGCACGGCACCTCTCCACCAGGAGGGGCTGGTGCAATTGTCTCGGTTCCCTTTTACGAGAGATTCGTCATCATGACGCGTGTTCTGAGAAGTCGTCTGCTTTCACAATTCTTGGTTGTCGTGCTCGCGGCGGGTTTCATCCTGCCGTACTCGGCGGGTGCGTCCTGCGGTTCCGTGAGTTGCTTCGTCGTGATCGGTTCTCAGCAGCAGGTTTCGCCGGCCGGGGTACTGACGGTGAATTTGACCTACAACTACACACCGAACGGTCTTCCGCCCGATGGAGCCAACACGATTCCCTACGCCAATCAGCAGAAGAAACAATTGATCTTAGGCAACACCCCTGTCAGCAATCTCGAAACGCTCGTGCAGACGGCGGCGCTGGATCTCAATTATGGCCTGACGGAGCGATTTGGGCTCCAGGTCATGCTGCCCTATAAGTCTGTGCAGTCGATCGGCCAGTTCGGACCAGGGACTGTATCCAGCTTCAATGATCAGGGTCTCGGAGATATCCTCGGTAAGGTCAAGTACAACCTGCTCCCGACCCTTCGGAGCATGGTGGTCCTGGAAATGGGCGTCTACTTTCCGACCGGAACCTACCAGCAGGCCGGTCCGAACGGTCAGTATGCGGAATCCACCCTGCAACTTGGCCGAGGCGCGTTCGGTTTTCAGCCGAGCTTCTACCAAACGTACGAAATTCTTCCCCATCGGTTGAATCAATTTTTACAGGGAAGCTGGCGCTACACGCTGCGCAATCCAGACGGCTATCAATTCGGGCAGGAGTATGCCCTCAATCTGGGCTTCAATATCGTGACTGTGCCCTGGTTGACCCTCACGGAACAGATCAACTTCCGTTACAAGACCAAGGACAATATCGAGGCGGCGCTGTATCAGCTCGTCGGGCCTCCGGTCAATCGCGCGGTGTTGATCGACGGGACGATCACCGGTCGCCCTGTCCCGACGACGAATTTTACCTACGCGGCGTTTTCGACCGGAATCTTGCTCAACCTCTGGGATTTCGCACAGGGCTATTTCATGGCCCAGATTCCCTTTTATCGGGACTTCAACGGGAACCTCCAGTTGGAGATCAGCTACATCGGAGGTTTGACGAAATACTTCGTCACTCCGCCGCTGTTTTCTGGAGGGACATGACGGTGGGTGGAACGGTTCGCTGGTCCGGAATCGTCGCGCGCATCGCGGGGGGCCTCTGCGCCCTGCTGTGGCTGGCCGGGTCATTCTCGGTCGTCTACGCGGGACTGGCGGAAGGAGGAGCGAAGGTCCATTGCCATCACGGACAAGCTCATCCCCAGAACGCGCCGGGCCATTGCTCCTCGCACTGTCACGCGATCGATTCGCAGGCCGTCCACGTGCAGAACCGATGTTCACCCGTGGCTCCGTTCGGGTGTCCACCGGAACGTTTTCGAGGTGCCATCAACGGCCGTCATCTCTATCACGGGGTCGTTTCACGGGGGCCGCCTGCTTCCCTGGGCCATCGCAACGCCCCAATGGTGGATACGCTTCGTCTTAAACGAGAAACTTAGAAAACGTGATGGAAAGGATCCGATCATGAAACCGACGAGAAAACAACGACAGCTGAAAGCCGCGGCTCACGCGGCGTTATTGGGGATCACGGTCATCAGCCTGGCCAATTGCAGTTCGAGCGATTCAGGTACCCCCGCGGCCACGACTTCAAACAGCAGCGCGGCGCTTCAGGGTCCATTAGTGTTCGTGAACAATACTGGTGATAAGACTCTGACCAGCGTGTCCTTAAAAGGTGATTCAGGAAACGGGATTGTTGGTACGATCGACGCCGCGAAGTTCGGCAACGTGGCCCTTGGCGATATGCAGTTCTCAGAAGGGGAGTGGCTGTTTGTCAACCTCGGAGCCGGCAATGCAGTGGCCCTGGTCGATCCTTTGACCGGTGCGACTCCGATCCATGAAACGAATCTCACCACAGGGACTCGTCCCGTGCATATCTACCGAGATCCGACCGATGGCGAGGTGATCTGGTCGATGAACGATGGGGATAATGCAGGAGGCACCGCGACGCCGGGCGACGATCTCCTCAATTGTGCGGTGCAGGGTGGAGGATCAGTCACGGTCATCCATAATTCACATCTTGGCCCTGGGGCCAATGTGCCCCGCATTTTAGGAACGACCTGTTTGCTGGCCGACGGCCACAAAGTCACGGCGTTTTCGTCCGGGGCGGGGATCTCTAAGCGCGCGTTTGTGTCCAGCGCAACTGGAGGTGAGGTGGCCGTTATCGACAACGATGAGACATCGGCCACTTATCTGAAGATGATCGCTCGGATCGATCTGTGCAAATCGGCCAAGGAAGCCGTCCCTTGCAATGACGAGTCCGCTACTCCGCTCACGACGGCATTTACCACGAATAGTTCGGCGCCGCATGGGATACGCTGGTCTCAATTGACCAAGAAGGTGTATAGCATCCAGGAAGGGTACGAGGAAATCGCAGAAATTGATCCAAATTCTCTAAACATTACCAACACGTTCAATCTGACCGGCACCCCGTACACAGGGTACGGTATTAGTCCCGATGGTCGCTTTCTTCTACTGCGGGGCGAGACCACAAGCCCCCAGGGCATGAAGCTAGGCGTCATCGATCTCGGCACGGCGGGAGCGCCGCGCACAGACTTCACGATTCCTGAGTTGGATGGGACAACGACAGGGAGTTTTGCGACGGGATCTTCGTCGTTCAAGTTCTCGCCGGACGGGAAACGTTTTTACCTCTTGATAGGAAATTCACCTGCGGCGGCAGTGACGAAGAAGGATCGTCTCTTCGCATTCGATTCGTCGACGTTGCCGGCCACGCCGCCGGCGCTGACACTCTTGAAAGAGATTCCGCTTGTGGCGACCGGCGGGCACAGCCTGGATCTTCTCATCCAAGGCGCTGGCGCGGCGACCTATGCGGTGGTATCGAATAGCACGGACAATTCCGTCTCGATCATCAATGCCACGGACAATACGATCAAGCAGACTGTTCAGGTGGGACTGACCCCCGGAGCAGTCATGATCTATTATCCGGGTTCGGCGGCGGCGGGGAACCAGGCCACCGCCTCGGTGACATCAGGGGTGCCCGCCGCACCGACACTCTTGCCCGAGCGGCTGGATGATCACGGGATGAAACAATAGGGAATCCTCTGCGAGACAGCGGAATCCGAGAGGGGCGGGGCATCCCGCCCCCTCAATTCATGGATATGTTGCCGTGGGGGGCGCCATGGGAACGATGCTGTTGCGCGTAGGAGAGGCGGCGGAGTGCTTATCGGTCAGCCAGTGGACGATCTATCGGTCTACCTATTGCCAGCCGAGGACCTTGTAGCCACGATCGGTCAGACAATGCTCGATCGCTTCGCGATAGGCCTCGCGGGAGGGCCAGACGGCATGGGGGACATCGGCGGTTCCCAGGACCACGCCGTTCGCCGATGGGCCGAGAGGAGGAAGCCATCGGGGCTGCATGCTTACAGGAGCAGCCCTCTGTACGTCGATGTGACAGGTCTGAAGATCTTGGGAGACAGTGGAACTCTCCGCAGGCACCGTCCCGTCGCCGGGTTCGATGATAGGCTGCGGAAGGTGGCGGGTAGAGGAGCAGGCAACCGACGTGGAAAGCCATGTCATGCCGATGAGGCAAACAGTCAAATGGTTCACGACCGCTTCCTTGGTCGGAGTTGCTCGAGGGAATTCTATGCCTTCGAACGTACGGCGGGCAACAACAAGCGTCATGGCGAACCGCACTCAGGGCGAGGCCGAGGTGAATTGCCCGCCGGCCGCAGTAAGAATCTGTTGCAATAGTCGGCAGCTGTCGGTAGACAAGCCGTCATGAATATCGTAGAGGTGACGCGGGAGGGTTCGTCATGATGACCTCACGGGGAAGGCTGATCGTCGCGTCCGCTGCGGGCATCATGGCGCTCGTGTACGTGGCCCTCATGGGCCTGTCGGCCGGCTGCCTGTTCATACATGCCGCTTCGAGCGCGGAACATGGTCATCACGAGCAGAACTCCTCCCATGCACCGCTGTGCACCTGGTCCTGTCAGGCGACGTCGCACTCGGCGCTGATCTCCCAGCCGCCGTCTGAGACTACAGGGACCTCTAGAATTGACGCACTGGGGGCAGTGGTTGCGTCCACTCCACTGCATCGCGCCAAAAGGCTTCACGCCCGCGCTCCGCCTCTCCATCTCTTCTCGTAACCGGCTCTTTCGACAGAACCAGCGATCTACACCTCTTTCCCATGGGCTAAGGGTGGCCTGGGGAAAGCGGGTTTGACTCGTCGTTGATGATATCCGAGGGCAAGACACAGCAAGGTCCGAGTCTGGCGGCCTCCTCGCTCGGACCGTCCGGGGCGCAGGCGTTTCCTCCTTGTGGCCTCCGCCCCGGCCTTGCTCATCATGGCCTTGATGGCTCGATGAGGACGTGAGGCAACAAGGAGAAACGATGCAAATACATCCATGGGTGGTCATTTTCTGGTTCGCCTTGAGCCTCTCGGCGCCGGTCATGGCCTCAGATGACGCACAGTCGTTAAATCATCCGGAACCAGCTGTGGGAGGAGTGACCCAAGCGATCGTTCAAATCGGTGGACGGTTCTGTGAATACCATCGGAAAGATATCGAACTGGCATTGCGCCGGCACGAAGCGGTCCAGAGCATCGAGTTTCTTAACAACCATGGCACGGTGCTGATCCGCTTCGAAGCGGGCGGAGTTCCGCCCGATCAGTTGGCGGAAACGGCCGCCGAGGCGGCTTTCGGCACTGGCTGCAGGGCCTGGGTTGATCAGGGTGGTCGGGTTTCGCCGCGATCATAATCAGGAGGGAACCATGAAAGTGAAGCAAGTGATGATGTGTCTCAGCGTGCCGGCACTGATCGTCGCGTGGGCCCCATCGGCCTTCGCGGCGGAGCAAAAGGTCACCCTCATGCTTGGCGGGAAATTCTGCGATGCGTACCTCGGCGATGTTCGCGATGCCTTGACCAAGGTTCCGGGCGTCAAGGACGTGGACTTCAAGAACATGAAGGGGCATGCCGTCGTCACGGTTGAAGGAGAACAAACAAAGCCGGATCAGCTCGCGCAAGCCGTAAATGGAGTCAAAGGTGAGGGATGGCACTGCACGGCGAAGGCGATGAAATGACGTCGTGCGGAGTAGACACGGCTTCAATGGGTGCTGCCAGGAAGTACCGGACAATGAGCACAATACCAATTGCAATTGGGTGTTCGCCGCGTAGCTGACTGGACGTCCGAGCCATGGAAAGCCCGTTATTGCGAGTTCACGAGGCGGCCAAATTGCTGAAAGTCAGCAAATGGACCGTCTATCGATGGATCGAAGAGGGTCGCCTGCGAGCCACCAAGATCGGTCGCGGGAGCCTGCGGATATTCCGCGTATCGTTGAGCGCTCTGATCGATGAGAACCGAACCGATTCGCCGAACGCTCCAATCAAGCCTAGTGGGAGCCTCGTCCGGCTGAGACAGGCTTCCCCAAGGAGAAAGAAGTGAAACGGCTCGCTTCACCATCAGGTCCGGGAGTTGCGCACTCACCTTCCGGATCTGTCCGGGGTGCCGGAGGTGGCCTCCCTCCGGGCCCCCGGCCCTTCGGGGACCACAGCCGGAAAATCGGTGATGATCACGTCAGCTGCGCCGGGTTGTCGCGAGCCGTTCACGACCATCTTGCCGGGTTCCACATGCGGCAAGCCGACGTGATGGTGCGATCCTCCCCGTGTTGATTTCACGCCGCCCTCACCGTATAGTCCAATCTGTTGGCTCTTGACGCCCGTCCAGCATCTTGAGATCAGCACGTATGGTCGCATTCCTATTCAATCTGCTCCTGGCGTGCACGCTACTCCTCTCATTTCCCGGTATTGACCTGGCCGCCCCGGCCGATTCCGGCAAGCGCGCGCTCGAACGGGCGGCCGATCTCCTGAAGGCAGGCGATGCCGACGGCGCGATGGCCGCGGTCAACAAGACGCTGGAGACCAACCCATCCCCCGAGGCCTATCATCTGCTCGGGCAGATCTATTTCAAAGGTAAGAAGAAGCCGGCTGAGGCGATCGAGGCCTTGACGCATGCCATCAAGCTCAAGCCGGCTTATCCGGAAGCGCTGAACGATTTGGCGGAAGTCTATCTGGCGCAGGGAAAGGGCGCGGAAGCGGAACACACGTTGAAGCGGGCGATCGAGATCGACCCGAAGCACGAGGATTCATACCTCGACCTGGCCAAGCTCTATGAGGGCCGGCGTGACATCCCGGCGGCGATGACCGCCTATAAGCAGCTGCTCGCGATTGATCCCACCCAGTCGGACGCGCTGTTCGGACTGGCGATGCTCTACGAGCGACAGGGGGAAAACAAGGCCGCCCTCGATACCCTCGCCCGTCTGACGAAGGCGAATCCGAAGCATGCGGACGCCTGGTACCAAGCGGGCCGGCTGGCGGAACGACACAACGATCTGCTGGAGGCGGCCTATGCGTACCGGAAGGCCATCGCCGCCAAGCCGGACCTGGTCGATGCCCACTACAATCTAGGGTTTATTCTACGGAGCCAGGGCAAACCCGCCGAGGCCGAGCGCGAGTTCCTCGAAGTCGTCCGATATCGTCCGGAATATGCCGAGGCCCACATGAATCTGGGAGTCATCTATACGAGCATGAACCGGTTGGAAGAAGCGGAACACGAATACCAACGGGCGGTGGAGTTGAAGCCCGAATATGCGGAGGCCCACTACAACCTCGGCGTGTTTTACGAACTTCATCGCAAGGATCTGCCCAAGGCGCTGGCCCAATATCATAAGTATCGCAATCTCGGCGGACGGGACGATCGTGTCGAACGAATCGTCGGCATGAGCGGACGGTAAGCGGAAAGGACCTCAGCCTCTCACCAGTACGGGTTCCAATAGGGCGACGAGTAGGGGCCGGGACCGTAGTACGGTCGGAATCGCGGGACCGGCCGGGCCGCATCGGACCAGACCTGCAGTCGTTTCGCTTCGACGAGCGGATAGTTATATTCGGTTTCGTCGAGCGGGAGCGTGATTGATCCCGTCATTTCTCCGGTTACCGTGACTCTGGTGCCATAGGGCAGGGTGGCCGGATCAAGGAATTCCTTCTGGATTGCCACGAAGCGGCCTTGTGACTGTGTCAGGTCATGCACGGGAGAACCGGAACTGCCGAGGGGCAGCTGAAGTATTTCGACTCTCGTGCCGTCTTTCATCCGTCTGGCTGTGAGCACCTCGCCGCCGAAGACGACCGATTGCCCCTTGAAAGCATCGGGGGAAGCCTTAACTTGCTGAAAAGTGACCTGAGGGGTGTCGCCGGCCTGTTCGGTCGAGGCGCAGCCCAGTATGACGAGAACGAGAATGGCCGCGGGTGCAGCACGTAGGAACATGACGGCAGTATATCAGAGGGTCTGTCCTCGACACGTTCGATATTATAATGGGGCTCTATGGTCGTGAGACACGAAAAGGAGTGGATGGATATGGTGAAGACACGTCGGTGGCATTGGGCGGTCGGAATGTTGGCGATCTGGTTGGGGGTCGGCGTCCTCGCAAGCGACGCCGCCACGGCTGCGGCGCCTGAATTGAAAGGCAAGTTCGAACTCGTAAGCGGCGAAACCTCCACCCACAAGCCGGGGAAGGTCAAGCTCATCGAATTCGCCGACTTTTACTGTCCCCACTGCCATCACTTCGATGAAGCCGGTCTTCCGATCCTTCAGAAGGAATTCGGCAATAAGCTGGAGGCGACCATGGTCGGCTTTCCGGTGTTTCGCAACAAGCTTCCGACTCCGTTCGATATGTACGAGCAGGCGAAGATTATGGGCAAAGGCGACGAAATGAAACGGGTGTTGTTTCGCACCATTCATACGGACAAGATCACAGGGGTGTTGGATCGGAGCTTACGGGAAGGGCTGATCAAGGAGGTCGGCCTCGATCCCAAAGCGTTCGAAGAGGGGTTGGCGAGCGGGAAGCCGGCGAAAGCCTTCGAGGACGGGAAGCAGTGGGGAGAACGCATCAAGGTCCAGTCCACGCCCACATTGCTGCTCGACGGCAATATCAAGATCGAAGGCGAGAACATGAAGACGGACAATATCATTACGGTTATCCGGAGCATTTTGGACGCAGACGCGAAGAAGTGAGGGATGGCTGTGACGACCGGTGAGAAAAGAGCGGACGGCATCGTTCAACGACTCATGGATAACGAGTCCGCTTTCCGCATGTTCCTGCGCCGCCGGCTCGGCGACGAGGCGATCGCGGACGATATCCTCCAGCAAAGCTTCATCCGAGCCGTGGAACGCCACCATTCGTTGCGCAACGACGAGAGTGCCGTGGCTTGGTTCTATCGCATCCTTCGCCATACGCTGGCCGACTACTATCGATCCCGAGGAGCTGAAGCTCGTCGCGATGAAGCCTTTCTCCAAGAGCTCACGGTTTCCGGCCATCATCAGGAGCCGCCTTTCGACGAGGTGAACGCCACCGTTTGTTCCTGCCTTCACCGGCTTCTCCCGCACCTTCGTGGGAACTATGCGGAACTCGTCAGACGCATCGATCTCGAGGGCGAATCGCCGGCGCACCTCGCGAAAGAGTTGAAGATTTCCCGGAACAACCTGACTGTTCGTTTGCATCGAGCCCGTCAAGCCTTACGCGTCTCCCTCGAAGCATCGTGCGGTCTCTGCAGCAAGCATGGGTGCCTGAACTGCGTCTGCGGCTAGCCCGGTTGTTGCCTCCGCCGCCACTGTGACATTCCGGCCGTTTCACGAGCGTCCGCTCCGGAGTGGACTCCTTCTGTAATATCCGATCCCCTCGTCCGTCTACCGGATGAACGGGGACATTGAACGACCAAACCGGATATGATGAAAGGAGCCGGACCCATGAGCACAGAATCGGCCGGCGGCTGTTGCGGGAGTCGGCATTCGGGAGAGGACAGCATGGACGAGAAGATGGCATCTTCACATACGGGATCTGAAATCGACCCAGTCTGCGGCATGACCGTGGACCCTGCCGCAGCGGCGGGACGCCATGATTACAATGGCAAGACCTACTATTTCTGTGCCTTGTCTTGTCTGAACACATTCAAGGCTGATCCCGAACGGGTATTGCGGCTGGCTCCGGCCGGTCTCATTTCATTGGGCAAGAAAAAACCCTTGCCGATGATGATGCCGGCTCATGCCGACGCGGAAGGCGCCGAAATCGATCCTGTCTGCGGGATGACGGTGCGGCCTGCGACCGCCGCCGGATCGCACGTCCACGAAGGTAAGACGTACTACTTTTGCTCCAAGGGGTGCCTTGCCAAGTTTCAGGCCGATCCGGCTTCCTATCTCGCTTCTCCATCCCAGCGCAAGCCGCAGGGTGTCGCGGCGCCGGCCGGCGGGACGATCGAATATATCTGTCCCATGGATCCGGAGGTGCTCGAGTACAAGCCGGGCGCCTGTCCCATCTGCGGCATGGCGCTGGAGCCGAAGGTCGTCTCGCTCGACGAAGGACCGAATCTCGAACTCAGGGACATGACCAGACGTTTCTGGGTCAGCCTTGGCCCGGCTGCGCTCGTGATGGTGCTCGCCATGGCGCACATGATTCCCGGTGATCCCTTCGGAGCGGCCGGCCGTGGCAGCCTGTTGAATTGGGTGCAATGGGTGCTGGCGACCCCTGTGGTCCTATGGGGCGGCTGGCCGTTTTTTGAGCGGGGATGGGCCTCGGTCGTCAACCGGGCGCCCAACATGTTCACGCTCATTGCGCTCGGCACCGGTGCGGCCTATGCGTACAGTACGGTCGCGACGATGGCGCCGGGATTGCTGCCGCCGTCCTTTCACTTGCATGACGGGTCGGTCGCGGTCTATTTCGAAGCGGCGGCCATGATTACGGTGTTGGTCCTGCTCGGCCAGGTTCTCGAGCTGCGCGCACGGAGCCAGACGACCGCCGCAATGAAGGCGCTGCTCGGATTGGCTCCCAAGACGGCCCGGCTGGTGGGTACGGACGGAAGCGAAAAGGATACGCCGCTTGAGGCGGTGAAGGTGGGGGACCGGCTGCGAGTGCGACCGGGGGAGAAGGTGCCGGTGGATGGGCTTGTCGTCGAAGGGACCACCTCGGTGGATGAGTCTATGATTACCGGGGAACCGATGCCGGTGGAGAAGCAAACGGGCAGCGGGGTGACGGGAGGAACGATCAACGGAACCGGCGGCATCCTCATGGAAGCCCGGCGTGTCGGCCGGGACACCTTGTTGGCACGCATCGTTCAGATGGTGAGCGAAGCGCAGCGTACGAGGGCGCCGATTCAGCGGGTGGCGGACGTGGCTGCCGCCTATTTCGTTCCGCTGGTCGTGGCGGTCGCGGTGCTGACGGCATTGGCGTGGGCCGTCTGGGGGCCGGAACCGCGGCTGGCCCATGCGTTGGTGAACGCGGTGGCGGTGTTGATCATCGCCTGTCCTTGTGCGCTGGGGTTGGCGACGCCCATGTCGATCATGGTCGGGACCGGGCGGGGTGCCACGGCCGGGGTGCTGATCAAGAAGGCTGAGGCGCTGGAGATCCTGGGCCGCGTGGATACCCTGGTAGTCGACAAAACCGGAACGCTCACAGAGGGAAGGCCGAAACTGGTAACCGTGCGGTTTACTCCTCCCTGGACCGACGACGAGTTGCTGAAGCTGGCGGCGAGTCTCGAACGCGCCAGCGAGCATCCGCTGGCTTCCGCGGTGGTCGCCGGGGCGGAGCGCCGAGGAATTGCCCTGAGCTCTGCCGAAGGGTTCCGATCCGTGACCGGCAAGGGCGTGATCGGGCTGGTGTCGGGCCGCCGTGTTGCCGTGGGCACGCCGGTCTTTCTGCAGGAGGAGGCGGGAGTATCTGAGGATGATCTGCGCGCATTGAACGAGGAGGCCGCATCGTTGCGACGGGAAGGACAGACGGTCCTGTTCGTCGCGGTGGACGGCCGGGTCGGCGGGTTGCTCGGCGTCACCGATCCGATCAAGTCCACGACGGCGGAGGCCGTGAAAGCTCTGAGAGACGAAGGTGTCAAGCTGGTCATGGTGACGGGCGACCATCGCGCTACGGCGGACCGTGTGGCCGGACAATTGGGAATCGAATCGGTGCATGCGGGCGTGCTGCCGAATCAAAAGGGACAACTCATCGCCGAGCTGCGGTCGAAAGGCCGGATGGTCGCTATGGCCGGGGACGGCGTCAATGATGCGCCGGCCTTGGCCTTGGCCGACGTGGGGATCGCCATGGGGAACGGAACCGATATTGCGATGGAGAGCGCCGGCGTGACGCTGGTCAAGGGCGATCTCCGCGGGTTGGTCCGAGCCAGGCGATTGAGTCAGGCCACGATGCGCAATATCCGCCAGAATCTCTTCTTCGCGTTCGCGTACAACCTGCTCGGCGTGCCCATCGCCGCGGGGGTTCTTTATCCGCATTGGGGACTCCTGCTCAGTCCGATGATCGCCAGCGCGGCCATGACGCTCAGTTCGGTCTCCGTCATTTCCAACGCGCTCCGGCTCAAAAAGGTGTCGTTGTGACGTTCCGATCGATCGATCGAGCCAGATTGACAACCGTTGAGCAAGGCGTTAACGTTAAACGCATGAAGCCGGATCTGACCGACCGCATGCGAAAGGGGATGGCCTGCGCACTCATCCTTCTCTTTGTCGGATTGAGCTTCAACGCCTATGCCTGTCTCTTGCCGGTAAGCAGTGTCGTCTCTTCCAAGATGGATAACGGTTGTTCGACTCCGGATGAGCAACCGGCTCGCCAGATTTGCGATGCCTTTAAGACGCTCGGCCTGCAGTCCGTTACCCAAGGCTCTGCCTCTGGTGGCGACTATGCCCTGTGGTCTCAAGACACCCTGTCGTTCTCTCTCCTCATCGGGTTCGCCGCCCATCGCGGCGGTCTGTATGATCGTCCCACTGAACGTCCTCCTCAAGATCTTCTGCTGAAAATTTCCGTGCTCCGCATCTGATCCCTCCGGCCTTTCCTTTGTAGTCCACCTCGCTCATATGTCCGTCGTTCGTCTCTGCGTGCCGTCATCGTCGGCCGGCGGACGAAGGACTGATTGTGTGGAACAGGGAGGCATTGCCATGACACGCCATGGAGGAGTGTTGAGTCTCGCAACCGCGGTCCTGTTCGTCCTCTCGGGCAACGGTGGGTCGTCGATGGCCCAAGACGCGGTGTACGAACCGTTAGCGTTACCGAAATTGATCCAGGAGGCCCTCGCTCGAAATCCCGAGATCGTGGCGGCGCGTCAACAATGGGAGGCCGCAACGAATCGGATCGCCCAGGCTCGCTCGCTGGAGGACCCGACCCTGTCCGTCCAGCTCTGGAATTTTCCACAGACCTTCAACGTGACACAGGCTCAGAATACCATCTTCGGCCTCTCGCAAAGTTTCCCCTTTCCCGGCAAGTTGGCGCTCAAAGGCGAAGTGGCAAGTCGCTCGGCCGACATGACTGAGCAGGCGTTGCGGGCGAAGGAACGAGAGCTGATCGTCCGGCTCAAGCAGGGCTACTACGATTTGTTTCTCGCGCAGAAAGCGCTTCAGATCCATCACGAGCAGGTGGAGCTGCTCAAGCAGTTTGTCGAGATTGCGAATGCAAAGTTCCGCGCAGGTAAGGGAAGTCAGGCCGATGTCCTCAAAGCCCAAGTCGAGCTGTCCATGCTCCACCAGCATCTCCCCGTGCTGGACCAGCGACGCGAGACCGCCGAGGCGATGTTGAGTACGCTTCTTGATCGTGATCCTGCCTCGCCCTTGGGAGGTGTACAGGAGCCGCCCCAGGCGCCGATAAACCAGACCGTCGAGGACCTGCATCGTCTCGCGCTGAACGCCAGACCGGAGTTGAAAGCAGCCGAGCTGGCGGTGCAACGAAATGAGCAGTCCCACACGCTGGCCGAGCGCCAGTATTATCCGGACTTCAACGTGGCCTTCCAGAGCTTCCAAAACTTTCAGGCCAATGACGGGTTCGGCGCCTACGTGGCGATGAGCATCCCCTTCGCCTTCTGGACGAAGCCGAAGTACGACGCCGGAGTGCAGGAAGCCGCGTCGGCGGTCGCAGCCGCGCGAGCACAGCACCATACATTGGAAAACCAGACCCGCTTTCAGATCAAAGATCTGCTGGCCAAACTGCGGGCGACAGACCGGGTTGCCACGCTGTACCGAACCACGATCTTGCCTCAGGCAGAACAGGGCCTCGCGTCTGTGCAGGCGGGGTATCGCACGGGAAAGACGGGACTACTCGATCTCATTGAAACCGAGCGGGCATGGCGAGGGTTTCAGCTTGAATACTTCAAGGCCATCGTGGACCGACAGCATCGATTGGCTGAGCTTGAGCAGGTGGTAGGAATCGATTTGGATCGGCAGAGCTAACACAGGGCTGAAGGAGGGAGATCCATGATTCAACGCACATACATGAACAGCTTGACGATTCTTGCCGTGGCGATCGGCGTGATCGCCGGAGTCGCAATCGGCTTCTTTGCCGCGCATCGGACGATGGGCGACATGGGTGGGGCGTCTCGCCCCGAAACGAAGGCCGATGGGATGGCAGGCATGGCGATGCCAGGGCATGACCAAGGGCAAGGCCCAGGGCAAGCGATGGACATGCCGGGCATGCCCGGCATGTCTGTCGCTCCGTCCGGGGCGGTCGCGATTCCAGCCGTGGCGAGGCAGTTGATCGGGGTCCGGAGCGCGCCGGCTGCGCATGCAACATTGGAGGAAGACATTCGCACGGTCGGCACGGTCGGCTACGACGAACGCGGCTTCACGCAGGTTACGTTGAAAACCTCCGGGTGGATACGAAACGTGTTCGTCGATTCGATCGGTCGACCGGTGCGAAAAGGGGAACCACTTTTCACCCTCTACTCGCCGGACCTCCTGACGACCCAGGACGAATATCTGCTGGCTCTCAAGACCCAGGCCAGCGTGGGCGCCAGTCCGCTCGATGAAGCCAGGGCCAATGCGGTTGCCCTCGTGAGCAGCGCGCGGGAACGTCTCCGACTGTGGGATCTGACCGACAGCCAAATCGCGGCCCTGGAGCGTCGCGGCAAAGCAGAGCCGGTGCTCACAGTCTATGCCCCTTCCTCAGGGATCGTCCTCTCGCGGGAAGCAGTGCCGGGGAAATATGTGGAGCCCGGCACGGTGCTGTACGAGATCGCGGACCTCACCATGGTCTGGATCTCCGCCGACATCTATGAATCGGAAGTGGCGACCACAAAGGTCAGTCAGCCGGCAACGGTCACCTTCGCCGCCTATCCGGGAGACACCTTCCGTGGCGTCGTCTCCTACATTTACCCATCACTGAATACTGAAACCCGCACAGTGCGGGTGCGGCTGGAACTGCCGAATCCCGGCCTCAAGTTGAAGCCGGGCATGTATGGGAATGTGACGTTGTCCACCGGTTCGGCCAAGACCTTAGTCGTGCCGAAAGAAGCGGTGTTGGAAACCGGGCTTCGCCAACTCGTGTTCGTGGATCGGGGGCAGGGCCGGTATGAGCCGGCTTCGGTCAAGCTGGGTCGGCGAAGCCAGGATTACGTGGAGGTGAGGGAAGGACTCTCAGAAGGAGATCGGATCGTGACCTCCGCCAATTTCCTATTGGACGCGGAGAGCAAGTTGGCATCCTCCTCCAGCATGCAGGCCATGATGGGCCGGATCGGCATGGCCGATTGGCAGATGCGCGGCGCCCATGAAGGGAAGATGGCCATGGGTGAAGCGGGCGTCTCGGCGCCCGCAGGGGGGGCGGGTGAGATGCACATGGAAGGGATGCCGGGGATGCAGGACATGGGCATGGAAGGCATGAAGGGGATGAAAGGAATGAGTGCCCCGAACGCTATCGTGGTCGCCGAGACCCGACAGGCTGCCGGGTTCTCCATGACGTTGACGACGGTGCCGGAAAAACCCAAAGCCGGTGAAGTGCTCCTGAGGCTCAAGCTCGTCGATCAGGCTGGCAAGCCGGTGACGAACGCGCAAGTCACGTTTGTCTACACGATGCCGATGCCGGGGATGACCGATTCCAAGGCTGCGGCTGCTCACACCAAGGACGGTCTGTATGAAGGCAAGGTCATGTTTGGCATGGGTGGCGCCTGGGTGGTGACGGTCCACGTGACAATGCAAGGGCGACCACCGATCGCGGAAAAGTTTCAGTTCATGGTGGGCGGGGGAGGGATGTAGCAGGGGTCAGGAACCATTTGTCGGAACGACCCGAAGGGCGCTGTGCGCAAATGGTTCCTGACCCCAAACAGGCCCCAGGCAAAGACTGATGGAGAAACCAGATTGGCATCAGGATCTGGAGGATAGAACCCGAGAGAAGGGTGGCAATGACTTCAAATGGGATCGAGGATGGGACGCAACCTCTTACACTGTTCTTGATGAACAGGGGAAGGTGAATGATGAAAACATTACTGGTTGTACTGGTCATGGTTGGCGTGGTGGCGTGTACGATCATCGCTCCTCCTCCACAGGAGTTGGTGGCAAAGAATGATCATGCGGCTCTGGCGGTCTGGTATGAGAAGGAGGCGGCGAACCTTCGGCAAAAGGCCAGGGAGATGGAAGTCATGATCGAGGAGTACCGAAAGGATCGGGAACGAGGAGGCAAACTGATGATCCACCTGCCTAAGTTTGATTTTGTTCAGGAGTGCCACAATCTTGCAGTCATGTATACGAACGCAGCAACACAAGCAGAGAACATGGCCAAATCTCATCGAGAGATGCCTCGATCCTGACAGGTCAAGCGGAGGGCACCGGTTCTTGGCTATCACTTGAGTCTCAATGACGGCCATCGAGTTCGGCTGCATCACATAGCTACAGAGCTGTCGAGGATTGCCAAAGGGAGACAGGATGATCGAACGTGTCATTGATTGGAGCGCCCGGAATCCGGTCCTTGTCATCCTCATCTCGCTGTTGCTGGCTGCCTGGGGTATGTGGGCAGTCTTCGAGGTTCCCCTGGACGCGATTCCCGACCTCTCCGATGTTCAGGTGATCGTCTACACCGAATGGCCGGGCAGAAGTCCGACGTTGATTGAAGATCAAGTCACCTATCCGATCGTCACCTCTCTGCTCGCCGGTCCGAGGGTCAAACGGGTGAGAGGTGTCTCGGAATACGGTTTCTCCTATGTGTACGTGATCTTCGAAGACCGGACCGATTTGTATTGGGCGAGAAGTCGCGTCCTCGAATATTTGCAGAAGCTGACCGGCAAGCTGCCGGCCGGCATCTCGCCGACGCTGGGCCCCGATGCGACCGGTGTCGGCTGGGTCTATCAGTATGCGTTGATGGACGAGTCCGGCACGCACGATCTGGCGCAGCTTCGGAGTCTCCAAGACTGGTCTCTGCGCTACCAACTGGAAAGTGTGCCGGGCGTGGCGGAAGTCTCGGCGATCGGCGGGTTCGTCAAGCAGTATCAAATCGAGGTCGATCCGAACACGTTGGCGGCCTATCGGTTGTCGATCAAGACGGTGATCGAGGCGGTCCGCAACAGCAATGCCGAAGTCAGCGGGCGTGTCTTGGAAATGGCAGGGACCGAATACGTGATTCGAGGGCGAGGCTACCTGCGTTCTGTCGACGAGATAGAACTGATCCCGGTCGGGACGGATGGAAGAGGGACGCCGATCCTGGTGCGAGACATTGCTCACGTGCAGATAGGTCCCGACCAGCGGAGGGGGATCGCCGAATTGGACGGCAAGGGCCAAACGGTCGGCGGCATCGTCATCATGCGGGCCGGAGAGAATGCGTTGGCCGTCATCGAGCGGATCAAGGCACGGATTGCGGAAATCAGGACGAGCTTGCCGAAGGGCGTGCACATCGTCACGACGTATGATCGGTCCGATCTGATCCATCGGGCCATCGCCGTGCTCCGTGAAAAGCTGCTGGAGGAGAGTGTGATCGTCAGTCTGGTGGCCCTGCTGTTCCTCTTTCACCTGCGAAGCGCGCTTGTGGCGGTCCTCATTCTGCCTGTGGCCGTGTTGCTTGCCTTTATCCCGATGGCCTACCTGAAGATTACGTCGAATATCATGTCGCTCGGCGGAATCGCCATCGCCATCGGCGCGATGGTGGATGCGGCCATCGTCATGGTGGAGAACGCGCATAAGCGGTTGGAGCAAATTCCTCCTGGGAAAGAGGCGCGTCCAATGGGAAGGGAGCCTGCTCCGGCAGGCTCAGGGCGGGAGGGTGTTACGACGCCTGGGGCGGGTGGGTGTGAAAGCGATCGAATCGACACGATCATCGCGGCTGCGCAAGAAGTCGGTCGCCCCCTGTTCTTTTCACTGCTCGTCATCGCCGTGTCGTTCCTGCCGATCTTCGCGTTGGAAGGTCAAGCGGGGAGACTGTTTACTCCGTTGGCCTACACCAAGACCTTTGCGATGCTCTTTGCCACAATCCTCTCGGTCACGCTGGCGCCTGTGTTGATGGTGCTCCTGATCCGTGGGCGGATTCGAGCGGAAGGCAAGAATCCTTTGAGCCGGCTGCTGATCGCGCTCTATCGGCCCATCCTCTCAGTTGCGCTGCGAGTCAGGTGGGTGACGCTGGGGCTGGCCGTTGCGGCGGTGGCCGTCACCATGCCGGTCTTTATGCGCCTCGGAGCGGAGTTCATGCCACCGTTGAATGAAGGCACGATCCTCTACATGCCGACGACCGTGCCGAGTCTCTCGATTCCAGAAGCCACGAAAATCTTACAGGTCCAGGATCAATTGCTCACGACCTTCCCTGAAGTGGAGCGGGTGTTCGGCAAGATGGGAAAGGCTCCGACCGCGACCGATCCGGCCTTCGTCGGCATGGCGGAGATCACGGTCATGCTCAAACCGGAGGCGCAATGGCGGCCGGGCATGACCTGGGACCGGTTGCTGGATGAGATGGACGCGAAGCTGCACATTCCCGGATTCCCGAACATCTGGTGGATGCCGATTCAGACCCGCACGGAAATGATCACAACCGGCGTCCGCAGTCCCGTCGGGATCAAAGTCCTGGGGCCGGACCTGAAGACGATCGAACGAATCGGCATAGAGATCGAGCAAGTATTGGCGACCGTGCCCGGCACCAAGAGCGCGTTCGCCGAGCGACTCAACGAAGGCTACTACTTGGACCTGAACGTGAACCGGCGTGAAGCGGCCCGCTATGGTTTGACGGTCGGAGACGTGCAGGCGGTAATCACCTCTGCCATCGGCGGGGAAACCGTCACGACCACGGTCGAGGGACGGGAACGTTATCCGGTGAATGTTCGCTACAAGCGCGAGCTGCGCGACGACCCGGACCGGCTCAAACGGGTGCTGATTCCGACGCCGAGCGGGGCGCAGATCCCACTCGGGCAGGTCGCAGAGCTGGTCGTCACGCAGGGGCCGCCGTCGATCGCGGATGAAGCGGGATCGCTGGCGGGCCTGGTCTCCGTGTCGGTCAGTGGGCGCGACCTGCGCGGCTATGTCCAGGATGCCCAACGAGCCGTTCAAGACCGCGTCACGTTACCGTCAGGCTACCGGCTGATGTGGACAGGCCAATACGAACATCTGGTCCGCGCCGAAGCACGATTGAAGCTCGTCGTTCCCGTGACGCTGGCTGTGATCCTTCTCCTGCTCTACCTGAACTTCCGTTCGCTGGCGAAATCGTCGATCGTGCTCCTGTCCGTGCCCTTCGCTGCCATCGGGGCGATCTGGTATCTCCACTATCTGAGTTACAACCTCAGTGTGGCCGTGTGGGTGGGGATCATTGCGTTGGCCGGAGTTGCGGCGGAAACGGGTGTGGTGATGCTCGTCTATCTCGATGAGGCCTACGAGCGACGCTCGCGCGAAGGCCGGATGGCGACAGCGCAAGATCTGCGCGAGGCCATCATGGAAGGCGCGGTGCAGCGGGTGCGACCCAAGATGATGACCGTTGCCGCCATCATGGGCGGCTTGCTCCCCATCATGTGGACGACCGGCACCGGCGCCGAAGTCATGAAGCGGATCGCCGCGCCGATGATCGGCGGGATGGTCAGCTCAACGGTCCTTACGCTGGTCGTCATTCCGGTCCTCTACTCCATCTGGCGACGCGTGCAGTTCCGTTCCGTGTGACGTTCCTTGTTCATCGCGTCGCGGACCTCGCTGCGGCCGCGCTTGGGAAAACGGCCTGTCTTGGCCGGCAGGGCTGGGCGGGTGAGACCAGCGGCTTTTTTGAACATCCCACGTGCTCTTCTCATCGTCTCACTGCGGCATGTGGAATTCTGAGTGCTTCGTTTTCCGGCGCATGCTAGGCTACAGGCGTTTTTGAGGCGGCCAAACATGTGCGAATCTAGAAGAGGTTCTCCCGTGACGTGTTCCGATCTCTTGCGGCGGAGGGTCCTCCGGCTCTGTGCGCTGATGCTGCTGGTGGGTGGAGGACCGGTCTGGGCCGGCAGTCGCCTGGTTGCCGTCACCGGGGCTGCCGACCTCCAGCAGCAGATCAAGGACACGGCGGCCAAGGTCATTCCCGCCGTCGTCAGCATCGCTTCGACCGTCATGGTGAAGGACCAGGCGTTTACGGACGAGACCCTCCCGTTCGGCCTGTTCAAAGATCCTCCCGCGCGGCGACAATACGGGCAAGGCTCCGGCGTCATCGTGTCCCAGGACGGCTACATCATCACGAATCACCACGTCGTGGCCGATGCCGTGGACGTGGAGGTCGTGCTGGCCGACCGCCGCCAGTATAAGGGCAAGGTCGTCGCCACCGATCCGCGGACCGACGTCGCGGTCGTGAAGATTCAGGCGACGAATCTGCCGACGGTCCCCTGGGGCGATTCGGGTCGCCTGGCGGTCGGCGATTTCGTGTTGGCCATCGGCAACCCGCTCGGGTTGAGCCGCACGGCCACCTTCGGCATCGTCAGCGCGGTGGGACGAGCCGACGTGGGCGTGGCCGACTTCGAAGACTTCATTCAAACGGACGCTCCGATCAACCCCGGAAACTCCGGCGGTGCGCTGGTGAACATCCACGGAGAGCTGATCGGCATCAACACGGCCATCGCCAGTCCCACCGGAGGCAGCGTGGGGGTGGGATTCGCCATTCCCAGCAACATGGCCCGGGCTGCGATGCAGAGCCTGATCAAGACCGGTCGGGTCGTGCGCGGATTTCTCGGCGCGTCGACCCAGGACGTCTCGCCGACGTTGGGGAAAATTTTCCACTTGCCCGACGTCAAGGGGGCCATCGTCACGGATTTGCAGGCCAAGGGATCGGCGGAGAAAGCCGGCTTGAAGCGCGGGGACGTCATCGGGCGCTTCGACGGTCGTGACGTGATGGACAGCGGGCATCTGCGCAATCTGGTAGCCGCCGCCGCCATCGGCAGCAAACATCGGCTCGACGTGATCCGCGACGGCAAACCGGTACAGATGGAGTTGATCGTCCAGGAGGCACCGAAGGAACGCACGAAGCGCAGTCAATCGACCGTGACCGAAGCGGCCGCCTCTCAACATCCGCTGTCGGGCGTGGTCTTCGACGATGTGACGCCTCCGCTAGCCCGACAGATGGATTTGCCCGTCAACAGCGGAGTGGTCGTGACCGACATTGAAGAGGGCAGCCTGGCGGAATCGTCCGGTCTGCAGCCCGGCGACGTGATTCTTGAACTGAACCGCCAGCCGATTCCCAACTTTGCCACGTTCCAGCGATTGGCGGATCCCATGAAGCCGACCGATCTGGCTCTCCTGCTGGTCAACCGGCAGGGGACGGTACTCTACATTCCCGTCCGCAGCGAGTAGTGAAACGACCGTGAGGCGTGCGTTGGCTTAGGCAGGGAGCAGTTTCAGATCCAGCGCGCGCTCGACCAGCCACAGCAGAGCCAGCATGATCACCGCGACGGAACCGGCTCGAACGATGATCACTTGGTAATACGAACCCCGGCGAACACCGTAAGCCAAGGGAAGAAAGATCGCCACGATCGCAAGTTGGCCGATCTCGACGCCGAGGTTGAAGCTGACGAGACTCAGCAGCAGGGAACCCTGCGGCAATCCCAAATCAGAGAGGACACCGGCAAATCCAAATCCGTGGATAAGACCGAACGCGAAGGCGACAAGCCAGCGTCGTTGGGCGATCCCCGGATAGAGATTCGCGACCCCGGCGAGGATCACCGAGGCCGCAATCGCCGATTCGACCAGGCGGGAGGGCAATTGAACGATCCCCAGCGTGGCGAGGCTCAAGGTCAAGGAGTGGGCGACGGTAAAGGCCGTCACGATGGCGACCACCTCGCCGACTGCGGAGGAAAACTCTTCAACCGCTTGCCAGCGGCGATCGACTCGTACCAGCACCGCCGGCAGCAGCAGCGCAAGCAAGAACAGCACGTGATCAAAACCCAGCCAGATGTGCCAGATCCCTTCGCGCAGATACTGTTGAACCTGCTGCCAAACCGAGGCCTCTCCCGTCGTCAACAAATGAGCGGGGAATTCTTGACTGAATATCGCCGTCCGGGTCTGTCCTCCCTGTGTCAGGCGAAGCAGCCCTCTGTGCTGGGCATCCAGGTCGAAGAGGAGGCGGTAGTCGATCACCAGTCGGTTGATTTCCGCCGGACACATGGCGGTGAATCGAAGCACCGCGTAGGCGCCGTCCGTATGGCGGTCGATGAGGTGATCCGTAACGGCGGTCCGGCAGGCGGCTCCCTGGGACTGCAGCCGCAGGCGGGAGAGGGCGTAGGCAGCGATGTCACGATGTTTGGCCTGCACCTCCCCCCACGTGATGGTCCCGTCGTCATCGGCATCCAATCCGATCGCGTCGTTCAAGTCTCGCAACGCGATATCCCACTGGCCGTGGATACGATCGCCCTGGACGGTCAATGCCAGATAACTGTCGCTGGGTTTATGGGCCCAGGCAGGCTGGTTCAGCAGGACAAGCGTGACGGCAAGGACCAGACGTCTCATTCGGTGTGTTCCTCGAACCACTTCGCCAGCTGTTGGAGGCGCAGGTCTTGAACATTGTTGACGCGTAGCCAGTCGAGCACCGGCTTGGCCGCCTCATGGTTGCCGACTGCCCGCGCGCTTTCGAGGAGAATTCTGGCGTCGGCCGGTTCTCGCTGAACGCTCCAATTGGCTCGAGCCAATCGGAGCGCCTCTTGCGGATCTCGCAGCAAGGCCAACGTGAACCGCGCTTCCTCCCGCACATGCACGTTCGTGCCCCGCGCTCGGCCTGCGGCAAATCTGGCGGCCAACGAGGCGACGCGGTCTCGCGATGTCCTCAAGTCGAGCGCCTCTTCGGCCAGCGCGAGCCTCAAGAGCAATCCGTCGGCTCTCGTCTCGTGCTGGAGCAGCGTGATGACCTCTCGATGGCGGCCTTGATCCAAGAGGAAATCCGCGTAGGCAGCTAAGAGGTACTGATCTTTCACGCCGGTCTTCACGGCTTCTGAAAAATACTGCTCGCCTGTTGTGCCATCGCCGGTGCGCGTGGCAATTTCCGCAAGGACGGTCGAGATCCAGATCCGTTCACGGTCCGAGATCGTCGCATCGTTGAGGAGCCCGCTGAGGAGTTCTTGGCTCTTTGCCGCTTGGCCGGTCAGACCGGCGATGTCGCTGAGGCAGACGAGGAGCACATGGCGAGGAGCCAGCCGTCCCAGCGGCTGGCACGCTCGGCGCGCGTCGTCGTAGCGGGCCTGCACTTGAAGAATCGCAGCTTTGGTCAGCCAAGCCTGCGCGTTGGTCGGCTGCGCAGCCAGCACCTGGGCGAGATCGGCGAGGGCCCGGTCGAATTCATGGCCGTTCTGTCTGATGGTCGCTCGCAGGAGGAGCGCCGCAGGCGGAGGCATCGGTTCGTTCCACCATGGGGTCAGGACCGCCTGAGCCTGTCCTAGGAAACGTGGATCACCTGCCGATCGACCCCGTTCGATGTAGCGAGCGGCCAATTGCACGGCCAAATCAAGGTTGCGCGGGTCTGCTGCCAGGCTGTTCCGCAGCGCCCTGATCTCTCGCGCAACCGGATCGGTCGCCTTGAAACTGAGCCGTTCGAGGACTTGTGCGTCGTGTTCAGGACGATAGGGTTCAGCTGTCGTTTCAGCACTGTGGCTCAGCGTGAGCCAAGCGAGCAGCGTCAAGACCGCGATGCAGCGCGACCGGTTCATGAGTCTGAGTATCGAGAATAGGTGATCGGAATGCGCATGACGATCTGCTGACGATCCAAGGGACGATCGAGTCGCAAGGGAAAGGCCCGTTGCACGAGCGCCAACGCCTCCTGGTCGATGCGATCGAGGCCGGAACTCTTGACCACCTCGGCTTCCACGAGCATGCCCTCGTTCGACACCACGGCTTTGACCAAGACCTTAAGGGGACGCGACTGATCGAGCGAGGGTCGTGATGACCGTTTGATCTCCTCCAAGCGCTGGAAGATCGCTCGCTGAAGCCAGCCGTAGTCTGCGCGCGCGGCTGAAGCCGTGTCGGTCTGAGCAGGCGTGGAGGCTGTTCGTTGCCTTGTTGGAGCGGCTTCTGTGGACGGAGCGCTGGAATTGTCGGAGCCCGCTGCAACTGCCGTCGGCGCCGGCTGGTCTTGCAGCGGCGCGGCGGCTGCCGGCGCAGTCGGTTGAACTGGTGGATCGCTTGTCCGAAGCGCGGTGACGGATTGTGCTGCCGCTGCCGGGATGATCGATTGGGCCGGCGCTTCCGTTTCTGGGCGTAATGCCGGAACGATGTGCTGCATGACAGTGGCGGCTTCTATCGGGGCTAGCGTCGGCACCGGAGCCGAGGGGTGCGGCTCTGCCGCCACCGTGTTGTCCCGGAGGGCAGAGGCTGGTTCCGTCGGTACCGAGATTGGTAAAGGATCGTTGGGCCGGATTGCTGCGACGGCAGTCGTCTCCTGGGTTGCGGGAACAGGGACGCTCTCGTTGGCATAGGCAGCACGGTCGAGCGAGTTGCCGACCTGAGCCGTGAGTGGCGCCGGCTCCGTCGATGTCGGCACCAGCCGCTCGGCCCCGATCTCTGACGATTGAACGAGGGTCACCTCCCAACGAAACGGTTCTGCCGGAATCGCGAGCGGTAATTGGCGGAGCAGCGGCAGGGCAGCGAAAAGCACAAGTCCATGGAGGACGAGTGAGAGGAGCCATCCATCGAACCCATGGAGACTCCCGTCCCCCGTCGAGACTGTCGCATTCACGGTTTCCAGCTCCACATCACGGAGGGTGCCGCGCGTACGCACGGCACCCTCCGGATCGCGTCCTAATTCAACGGCTCTCGCGGATCGATGTGCCGACGGTCCCGGCCGTCGTGCGGCGTGGGCAAAAATGGAAACGCCGTGGCGATGCCGTTCGCTGTTTTGTTGCCGCCTACTGAGCCGACATTGAAGTTCACGCCGTCTCCCAGGTTCGGAGTCGCAGGGTTCGTGAGGATGCCGCCGACGACCCGCAATGCGACGTCGGTCACGTCGTCGTTGGGACGTCGCCCGTTCGGCCAGCCGGCCTTGTCCGGCGTCGGGTTCCCGGATGCGTCGTGGGCCAGCGGTCCCAGCCGCCGCTGACTGTCCGCTGCGGTCTGAGCCACGCCCAAATCAACCCGCAGCAGGTCGGAGAGGGTCTCGTTGGTTGTTCCTCCGCCGCAGACCGGCGGGCCCGGGCTGTAGCGAAGTAAGGCGTTGACCAGATCTTCCCGATTCGTCGTCGGGAATCCGGTGCCAAACACCGCGTTCAACGCCGTTGCGAGCGCCGAATTGCAATAGAACGAGACGAAATTCGCCTCGTCTTCCGCGTCCGCGGCATTCCATGTGTCTTTCATGTTCGTCGCGATGATCAATTCGTTCACGAGCGGATTGCCCATGCGCGCCACTTGGACGAAGCGACCGCTGTTCTGCCGATCGCCCTCCTTCTTGATGACCGTGACTTTCGGCCGGCTCGTGCTGGCATAGGCGCCGATCAGCTTGTTGCCCTTCGGGCCCATCAGCTCGCTGATTGGAATTTCCAACGCAATGGTATTCACGTTGAAGCCGCTGAAGGTATCCGCCGTCCCGGCGCCCGGCGCGTCGACGATGGTGTTGTCGTTCGCATCGTCCGCCGGAGAGAGAATAGGTGACACATGGAGATTGAGCGTGTCGAACGTGCCGCCGAGATCGATGTAGAACGTTTCATCCCGCTGTCCGGCGAAGACGCGTCCGCCGTTCTTCAAGGGAAACACCCCCTTGGCAGCCAACTGTTCATAGTTCGGCGTCGTTCGGGTTCCCACGTTCGAAGGGACGGCGTACATCGGTCCCGTGCCGAGGTCTCGGGGCTGTTGGCCGAACCGTTGCTCGGTGACCGTGTAGCTCTGGCGAACGAGCAACCCCTCAGACCCGGCCCCGGTCAGCGCGGTGATCGGAGGCAGCGCGACATAGGCCAAGGGGAACACGTTGCCCGGCTGCCGGATCTCGGTCTTGAACCGGATCTGGTAGACGACATTCGCTGCGATGTTGTTCTTGTTGTTGTCGACGTGGATCTCGTACAGCACCTCGTCGGCGAAGTTGAAGTAGTTGGGGCCGGACCCTGGTTCCTGGCTCGGAATCACGTTCATGATGAGAATCGCCTTGTCGGGATCCTGCCAGCTTCGGAAAACATAGAAGTCGGTGATATCCGCCGCCGGGTCGTTCGAGATCATCGGCGCTTCGCGATGGCTTGCGGCAAAAGCCGGTGCGGCGATGATCAGCACCAGTGCCGCCAGCGTGAGTGATCGTATCTGAATCAACATGATCGTCTCCTTGTGAAGAGAGCCGCCGTGCAGACGGCGATGGTTACATGTCTGGTTTCTTCGGTGGTTCAGGTTCCGTGTTGGCTTGATTCACCTGGGCGACCTCTGCCGGCGTCAGTGCGTCCGATTGCGGAGTGCGCTGATCGTCCGTCGGCGCCGCTGTCGGTCCACCGGATACGACAGGCGCGCTGTCACTGCCGCCGCAGCCGGACATGAGTCCGACGGCGAACACGAGGCTCAGAGCTAAATAGATGTGCGGTTTCATAGACTCCCTCCTCTCGAAACACGTCATGACCGCTTCCCCGGACGGCTCAGTTCATAGACATCTGCGGCTTCTCGACGATGTCTTGTTTCATTGGACCCAACGCGCCAAGCAATTCGTTTTTTTCACGTTCCGGAACCTTGAATGTATTCAGTGTCGCGACCAAATTGCCGACGAGCGCATCGAAGTCCGCGCTGCTGACGCCCATGCCTGCATGGGTGGTTTTCATGCTGCGGCCTGTATAGGTACAGGGGCCGCCGGAGGCCTGACAGATCTGCTCGACGAGCAGCGTCTTCAAGCGAGGGATGTCGGTATTGGCGAACTTGCCGTTGATCCGGCTGTCGGCGGCGACCCGCCCGACGAAATCCTCAACCACGGCAGTGATGGCCGGCTTGCCGCCCAAGCGATCGTACAGCGATTTGTCCGCCATCG
This sequence comes from Nitrospira sp., assembly GCA_047150005.1. Classification (GTDB taxonomy): domain Bacteria; phylum Nitrospirota; class Nitrospiria; order Nitrospirales; family Nitrospiraceae; genus Nitrospira_C. The sequence continues at coordinate 2,178,831 of AP038806.1, forward strand.
TTGATGTAGGTGTCGACTCCATGGTGTTGCAGCCCGTGACGCTGAGCATAAACCCAACAAGAACGAGGGATACTGCGAGAAAACGCTTCATGGTCTTGTCCTCCTGTCGAAGAAAACTGGTGATGTGTAGAACGCTGTCTGTTGCGTCTGCGACTGTGGTCGACCTGTTTTCCATTACGAGATGTCTTCTCGTTTGGATCTCATCGCAAAAACGGTTCGCTTAGTGGAGAGTCCACGAGAGTTGAGGCCTTCCGGAGATCAGAATACAATGGCGTCATTGGGGAACCTCTTCCACTGCGCGCGGCTGGTGAAGAGCCGCGGCAGAGAAATCCAATCCTCCTCATAGACTCGTATAGGTTCATGGGGAGGATCATCTGTTGATCCTGACATTGGAAACGACCAAGGCGGCTCAAGACCAAGAATTGGCACAGCTGATCGCGCTGACCGCACAGGGCGATCAGACTGCCCTCGCCACGTTCTATGATCGGACGAGTCCACAAGTATTCGGGCTGGTCTATAAAATTCTCAACAATCACGAAGCTGCAGAAGAAGTGACCCTGGATGTCTACACGCAAGTGTGGCGTCAAGCCCATACGTATGACACGACCAGAGGTGCACCGGGAGCGTGGCTGATGACTCTGGCCCGTACCAGGGCGATCGATCGGTTTCGCGCCGGGGCAGCCGAACATGGGCGAATCGAATCGCTGGATGCCGTCGAATTGTTTGCCAGCGACGATGACACGCCGGAACAGGACGTGGAGGGTCAAGAGCGACGACGGTACGTCCAGCAGGCGTTGGCGGTGCTGACAGCGGAGCAACGGGAGGCCGTCGCGCTCGCCTATTTCTATGGTCTAAGCCAAAGTGAGATTGCCGAGAAATTGCGGCTGCCGCTGGGTACGGTGAAGACGAGAATCAGATTGGGTATGAGCAAATTGCGAGAAGCCCTTGCGCCCTATGAGAGTGGGTTGGTGTCGTGACTGAGACGAAGTTGCCGGAAGAATTAGAAGAACAGGCGATCCTCCATGCCCTCGGGATCTTGGATCCTGAGGACCATCAGGCCTTCATGGTGAAACTTCAGGGAGAATCAGATCTCTTGCGCCAAGCCGTAAGAGCGTATCAAGCAACCACGGACGCTTTGGCCGCTGCGCTGGCTCCGGTACCGCCTCCGTCAAGCCTTCGTGAACGGCTCGTCAACCAGGTTGCGAAGGAAGCCGCTCGCGAAGCCGAACAGTTCGAGTTGGCCGCGAATACCCTGGCCTTGGGGGTCGTTCCTGTCACACCTCGGGATTCTGTACGGGAGCGGCTCATGTCCCGAATCCAAGGGCGTGAGGATGTCCGGCTTGATGTCAGAGACTCAACGTACGGCCTGGTGGACACGCCTGTTTCGACAGGCGGCTTACCGTCTCGCCGGTTTGCGCATGCTTGGCACCACCTCCTCGTGACGTTGTACACGTCGCTGCGGCTTTGCTGGAAGGCTTTTTTGAACCTCCTGCGGACCTTTCTGATTCGATCCGGGACCGCTCGATTGTCGAGAACAACGATCGGCTTTCAGCGGCCTGGTAAGGGGCTCACCTTCGTCAAAGCGGCGGAGGGAGTTTGGCGAGAGATCGCACCAGGAGTGACGGCCAAGATGCTCTCCTTCGATATGATTTCTCGAAGGGCCACTACCGTCCTTCGTTTTGCACCGGGTACCCGGTATGCACCGCACCGTCACACGGAGGCGGAAGATCTCTATGTGTTGCAAGGCGGCTGCAGCATCGCCGGTCATGAATTAACGGCCGGAGACTATCATCGTGCCGAGGCCGGGACGGAACACTACGACACCTCGACCGACGAGGGCTGTTTGCTGCTGGTCGTTTCCTCTCCCCAAAACGAGATGCTGTCATAGCTCTTGGTCTAATGCCGCGCCTCCTTTTTCACGCAAATCCAACCAGTACCAAGCTCTCGTAAGACGTTCAGAATCGAGACTCGTCGATTGACACTCTCGGCGTCGCAGTGCTACGAAATTATTATTCATAACACCATACGACACGGAGGGTCCCATGAAGAAACTCGTGCGCTTCGGCGTGTCTCTGGACCAGGAGCTGCTTCAGACGTTCGATCGACACATCCGTCGCCGCCGCTACACGAATCGTTCCGAGGCCCTGCGGGACCTCATTCGTGACAACCTCGTGACGGACGAATGGCAGGAAGATCGTGAGACGGTTGGCACGATCACGTTTGTGTATGACCATCATGTCCCGGATCTCACCAGCAAGCTGACCGGCATCCAGCACGATTACCAAGGACAGATTCTCTCGGGTATGCATGTACATCTGGACCACGATCATTGTCTCGAAGTGCTCGTGGTGAAGGGAAAAGGTTCCGAAATCCGACAAGTGGCCGATGCCTTGGTGAGCGTGAAGGGGGTGAAGCACGGCAAGCTGGCGATGACCACGACAGGAAAGACATTGAGATAAGATGCCCCGTTCCCTTGCCTGGCGTGGATGGCCTGTTCACGCCGCCGTCATCTCAAGCCTCGTCTGTTTTGGAGGCCCTTCGTGGGCCCACGATCCCGATGCGCCGGATCTCGAAATCCCCGAAGTCTCGGTCATGGGAGATCGGTCGGTGGCCGCCTCCTCGCAGCAGTTTATTCCCGACAAGGAGTATCTCCTGCAGCCTCAGGGGCGGCCGGCCCAGGTGCTGAGGCTTATTCCCGGTTTCATCGCCGTGGAACATTCCGGCGGAGCGGGCAAGGCCGACCAATATTTCGTGCGCGGATTCGATGCCGACCACGGCACCGACGTGGCGTTTTTTACCGACGGCATGCCGATCAACTTTCGCTCGCACGCTCATGGGCAAGGCTACGCGGATCTCAATTTCATCATCCCCGAGACGATCGAGGGAGTGGAGGCCACCAAGGGCGCCTATCTTCCTGAATACGGCGACTTCAATACGGCGGCAGTGATCAACTTTCGGACGCGCGAAGTCGTCAAGGAAGGAATCGTTCAGGCGGCAGGTGGTCAATTCGATACCCAACGGTACATTGTAATGTTCTCTCCGACAAAGGATAAGGTTCGCACGCTGTTTGCCGGAGAGGCCTACTACACGAACGGCCCGTTTCTCAACGACAATAGGTATTTCCGGGCCAACTTGCTCGGAAAAATGACGACGAATTTTTCCAACCGTGATGAATTTGCGCTGACCGGCAGCTTTCAGAAAGCCCAATGGAACGCCTCAGGGGAAATTCCCCTGCGAGCCGTCAACGACGGCTCCCTCGACCGCTTCGGCGCCATCGATCCTTCCGAAGGGGGAAACACCACGCGGGCCACACTCCGTATGAATTATCACTATGACACGCCGTTCGACGGGACATTGTTCGCGAACGCCTACGGACAGTACTACAAGTTCGATCTGTTCACGAACTTCACATTCTTTTTAAATGACCCGGTCAATGGGGACGGCATTCAGCAATCGGATCGACGGGGTCTCTATGGAGGCGATCTCGGATATAAACAGCGGGCGGAGCTGTTCGGCATTCCCAGCTTGGGTACGATCGGATTTCAAACCCGTGTCGATGACATCCATGCGACATTGGGCACTCAAACGACCCGCGTGCCGACCGGTATTACAACGGACAGCGATATTGTCGAAGCCTCTTATGAGCCGTATGTCAAAGCCGAAATGCAACCTGCATCCTGGATGAGATTGTCGGGTGGACTCCGTGCGCCGATCTTTACCTTTGATGTGAACAATCGCTGCAGCACCTGTGTGGAACAGCCGGCGGGGCGGAAGACGTCCAGTATGGTTTTGCCTAAGGCGAATCTTGTGCTGGGACCCTGGTTCAAGACGGAGTTCTTTGCGAACTACGGACAGGGCTATCACAGCAACGATGCGCGGTCGGCCGTGGCGATCGATGCGGTGCCGCTGGCTCGCGCGCAGACCTATGAGGTCGGGCTCCGCGCTCAACCCTGGGGACCGGACGGACTGATGCTGACCGCCTCGCTGTGGGCGATCGATCTCCAATCGGAACTGGTGTTTGTGGGTGACGAAGGTACAACGGAAAACCGCGGACCGACCCGCCGTCGAGGTGTCGAAGTAGCGGCACGGGGTCAGATTTGGGGTCCGCTCTATTTCAACGGACATGTTGCCTACACCAAGGCCGAGTTTACGAACGGCGACGCCATCCCCTTGGCGCCCGAATGGACGGCCTACGGGGCCTTGCTGTTGCAGTGGCCGGAAGGCTTGCGATCGCAACTGCAGGGGACCTACATGGGCGTGCGGCCGTTGATTGAAGACCGCAGCGTGAAATCGCCCTCCTGGGTCGACTTCGATCTCTCCGAACGATATTTACTGCCGGTCAGACTTCCCCACGGCAAGCTGGAGGCGTTCCTATTCATCCAGAATCTTCTGGATACCAAATGGGAACAGGCCACGTTTTATTTTGAATCGCGGCTGCGCAACGAAGCGGCCGGCGTCAACGATATTCACTTCGTGCCGGGCAATCCGCGGTTTTTCATGGGCGGCCTGGCCTGGTATTTCTAAGCTTTGTTGAATTGCAAGTTCCGTCTCTCAAGATTTAACATTCAACACTCATCATTCAACATGGTCATGCCCAAGATTCTTCCGCAGGCCTACTTCAATCGTCCGACCCTCACGGTCGCGCGGTCTCTCGTGGGGAAGTATCTGGTTCGGGAAGACGGCACGGGGACGCTGGCCGGCAAGATCGTCGAGGTGGAGGCGTATGTGGGACCCTCGGATAAGGCCTGCCATGCCTCGAAAGGCCGAACGGCCAGAACCGATGTCCTGTTTGGTTCGCCGGGCGTCTCATACGTGTATCTCATTTACGGCATGTACCATTGCCTCAATGTTGTGACGGAACGTCCGGACTTTCCCGCCGCCGTCCTGATCCGGGCAATTCAACTCAATGGCCAACTCATCGACGGACCTGGTCGGGTCTGTCGTGCCCTCGGCATCGACCGGACGTTGAATCGGCTTGATATGACGATCGGCAAGCAGCTCTGGTTCGAGGAACGGGAAAAGAGAACGAGGAGGATACCCATCGGAACGTTTCCACGCATCGGCGTGGATTACGCGGGCAGTTGGGCGAAAAAACCTTGGCGATTCCGCTTGCTGTCCGAGGAGCCGGCGTCGCCAGGCCGCCGCGCCTCCGGTATCTGAAGTAATATGAAGGGGGACGTTGCGTCGAACGCAACGTCCCCCTTCATTTCATTCGAACATGCCTACCGGCGTTATTCGATCTTGCGGTCTCCGCTGATCTTCGTAGCAGAGGTCACCGGAGGAGCGATCTGGATCTGCGGGCCCTGGACCTTCGGCAATTGGCCGGCGCCCTGACCCGCTGTGATACGGTCATTGTCGATCTTCTTGAGGTCCTGCTTGACATGGCTGTCATCGAACCCGGCCGCCTTCGTCAGCGTCGATTGGCCGCGGGCATCCCCCTGACCCGGGTCATTAGCCGTCGGCTGGCCGGTGACTGGGCTTCCGCTGTTCTTCATCGGATAGCCCTCATGCTTGGGCAGCAATGCAGGATTGGCCGAAGCCATGGATAGGGCAAACAGCACACCGGAGGCTGTTGCAAGAATGCCGAATACGAGCTTCATACCCCTTCTCCTTTGAATAATGGTGGGTGAAGGATTGCCATGCATAGGTTCGTGTTATGAGGCCTAATCTAGTGGCGGGATCATAGCCAGGGATACCGGCTTCTGTCAAGGATGAAAGCAGCCGCGACTGACCGGGAACGTGCCGGCTATGTATCTGAAGACACAAGAGTTTGAGCGGATATGGTCGGTCCGCGTCCAGCCCCCCCCCTTAGCGGCGGGGCGGTCGTCGGCCACGGCCTCGGTGGCGGAATGCCGGTCCTCGGCTGACCCCCGGAAGGCGGATCGTGACGGTGGTGCCCTCGCCGGGCGCACTGCCGATGGTAATCGACCCGCCGTGCTCCTCGACGATCTTTTTCACGGTGGCGAGGCCGAGGCCTGTGCCGGTTCGCTTGGTCGTGAAGAACGGCTCGAAGACCTTGTCGACGATCTCCGAAGGAATCGGTGCTCCGTCGTTCTTGATCAGAATGTGATCTTCGATCCCGCGGCCGGCTCGATGCTGGCTGACGTGGATCGTGAGATGCCCGCCGGGCGTCATGGCTTCGCAGGCGTTCTTGAAGATGCTCAGGAACACCTGTTGAAGCTTGGCTTCGTCGCCTCGGACCGGCGCCAAGACCGGGGCGTATTCCTTGGCCACGTGGATCCGGGTGACCTCCAAGTCGGTCGCGACGACGGTCAGTGCGCTTTCGATGACTTCGGGAATGCGGACCAGCCGGCGGTTGAGCTCAAGCGGCTTAGCGAAGTCCAGAATTTCATTGAGGATCGCCTCGACGCGAATCAAATCGCGCATGGCGTTTTCCACCCGGGTTTGGGGATCGAAATCCAGAATGCCCTCTCCGGTCACTTCCTCCAATTGCGCGCGGATGGATCCGAGCGGCTCACGGATCTCAGTGGCGAGAAACGCGCTGAATTCTCCGATCGCGGCCTGGCGTTCCTGTTTGCGGATCGACGGTTCCAAGGGGGCAGCGATTGGTGAAGCGGAGATTCCCTCCGCTTCGGAGGTGCCCGCGTCGCTCTTGGCCGGAGCTGGCTGCGGGGACGGAGCCTGGAGCTGTTCCGCCAGTCTGAGAATGACCGGTTCGAGCGTGCGCGCGTCCGTCGGTTGGTACCGTCCGGCTTCCCGCGACGCCAACGTCACCGTCCCTCCGACCTGGCCGCGCACGAAGAACGGGAGGACCAGTGAGGACTGGAAGCGGTCCTTGAACAGCTGCTTGTGGTCCAGAAAGCGGCCTTGGGTCGAAGCAAGATCGTGATCGACGCGGGGTTTGCGATGGCGGATCGCCCAGCCGGCCGCGGAGCTGTCCAGGGTCAGACGATGGCCCGGCTTGAGGTCTTTCTTGCCGTCCTTCTGCTCGCCCCGTACGTCGCCCGCCGAGCCGAGGACTTCGACGTTGCCTGCGATGGGGTCGTAGTGGCAGACCCAGGCGCGGTCAAAGGAGACGGTGTGGTTGGCGTCGGTCAGGACTGCCGTGATTTTTTCCTGCAGCTCCGGCGTGACTTGCGAAACGGGGGCGACGAACATGTCGGCGGCGGATTGCGGCGCGGCGGCCGGTTCGTTCGAGACCAACGCGCGGCTGAGGACCACGTTCATGTTGAACAGCCCTTCGCGGTCCAACGCCTTGGTGACGTCGTCGCTGGCTTGGTCCATCAAGCCCTTTTCTTTTTTCGCGAACGCCGCCCCTTCCTTTCGGCCGATGACGAGGAAGCCGTAGGTGCGGTTGCGGTACTTGAGCGGCACGCTTAGGAGCGACTTCGCACCCGGTGTGACCATGCGGACCCGCATCGTGCGGCCGCTGTCCTGATCGTGCGAGGACGACCCATCGACCAGCGCCGGAGCCGACAGCGTCCGGAGAATCGCGTGAACATCCCGGGACGTGAAACCTCGCGCGGCATGACCGACCAACGGCCCTTGCTCCTGGTGGAAGACGGCGGCCAGCGCGGAATCCACCGGCAGTTCGTTCAATACGGACGTGAGGGTCCGTTGCAGGTGCGTTTCAGGTTGGGCCTTGCTCTGAGTCACCGTTGGTCGCATGGTCTGGTTCGTTCAAAAAAGAGGGTGCATTCTAGCAATGCGTGCACGGCAATTCAATGACGAGACTGTTCGCGAGCGTCGGACTCTTGCCGTCCGCCAAGGCCGGGCGTTCATGGGTTGATGATCTTGGGCGGGCGCGGCTCCGAGCGACGCACCTCGATGCGGCGAGAGTCGGCGGTGAACAAGCTCAGGATGCTGGTGACGATGCTGATCACCAGCGCGCCGCCTACGGCAGACCAGAATCCCGATACGGTGAAGCCCTTGACCAAATAGGCGGTCAATTCGAGCAGGAGGGCATTGACGACGACCAGAAAGAGGCCGAGCGACAGCACGATCAACGGCAGAGTCAGGAGTAAGAGGATCGGGCGGATCAACAGATTGAGAATCGTGAGTACCAGGACGGCGGCGATACCGGCCGCCAGGTCGCGCACCTCAATTCCCGGCACGGTCGCCACCGCGAGGAATACGGCGATGCCGGTAATGAAGATCCGAGCCACTGCCGTCTGCATCTCGCTCCTTCTGCTCCCTGCGTCTGACCCTACTCTCCGTCGCTACTGAACCGGCACCGGAGCCGGTACGGCCGACGCGGCTGCTTTCTTCGCCGCCGAGAAATGGACTTCCGTCGCGACCAGGCCTTTCTTCTCCTTGACCGCGTCGATCACCACGCGGTCTCCCGCCACGGGTAACTCCGACGAGTTTGGATTGCCCTTTTCCTTGAAGTGCGTGTCCTTCGTCAGCTTGACCGTCACAGTTCCGCCTTTTTGCGTTTTCACCTGAATGTGGTCTCGGTCGATTTCGGTCACGGTGCCAAGCACATGTTGGCCGGAACCGTGCGCAAAGGCGGTGGCGGAGCAGAACAGAACGAGTGTGGCCATGATCAAATATCGAACCATAAAGTACGTCGCTCCTTTACACATGAGGCACGATGATTCAGTGGTGATGGCCGTCGGAACCTCCGGCGGCATCGTCTCCTTCCAGGAATTTGTCGTTCGCGGCTTCCTCCTCCATCTCATGCGGGGTCTTCGGGTTGAGCCCCTTCATCTCGTGGAGTTCCTCCGGAGTCAGATTGGGGAGGTGCCGGATGAAATGAACCAGTTTCCAACTGTCCAGGTCTTTCTCCGGCTCATCGCCGCCCCAGGCGGGCATGGCGGTGAACCGGATGCCGTTGTGGATCGCCCAGAACAACTCTCCGTCCGACATCGACTGCGTGTCGGTCTGGCGCAGATCGGGAGCCTTGGGATAGACGTTTTTGCCGATCGGCGTTCGTCCGCTGCCGTCGTTGGCGTGGCAGATGGCGCAATGGTCGGCAAAGTGAGCCCGCGCGTCTTTCAACACAGCGGGAGTCAGCGGCACGGGATTCGGCGCGTTCCGCTGACTCAGGGGAATGGCGAGATGCCGAATCTGCCGCGCCATCAGAACCTCGAGAGGATGAGGTTCCGTCTTGGCGCTGAAGCCGGTCGCGAAGAGCTGATAGCTGCTCCATCCGACGATGCCTAACACCACGACCCCGATGGCGATGACAACTCCGATCACCTTCTTTTTCATGCTGGATTTACACTATACAAATTCTGCCGGTTCATTGCCAGCGACCAGCGGTTTGCGGGGCGTCGTGAGGCGGCGGACCAGCAGAACGGTGAGCGGAAGAAACATCAGAACACCGGCAAGGCCGAGTGTTGTCTCTCCGATCCAGAACGTCACGGTCAGATTGAACAGCAGCACTCCATAATACAGGCCGACTCCCAATAAGATTCGAGTGGTCGTCGCCGTTCCATCCTGGGCGGGAAGCGGAGGCAGGCGGCGGTCCATCGGAAAATAGATGGCGAGAGACATCAGGCCCACGACCATCCAACCGGCGTAATTCGACAGGGGGACGCCGAAGTGCACGCCGGCGTCCGTATAGTAATAAAGGTTGCCCAGGAACCAGCGGTCGCCGCGCAACGCGATGGGATCGATCACCATGTCGATCGCGGCGAACAGCAGCGCCGTCAGCACGAGCACCCCCCAACCGCTGCGGACGGCAAGATCGAATCGGAGGGGCTGCAGGCGGGAGGTCTGGTCCGTCCCGTTACGGGGCAACAGGAGACACAAGGCCGTGCAATAGGCCGCATAGAGCAGGAAGCTGAACGAGATCGAATCCATGAAGGGAATATTGGAGAGATACAATTCCTGGCCGACCGTGGAGCCGGTGTAAAAGTACCAGCCGAACGGAAGGCCCGTTCTGGTCGAAGAGAATTCGCAGACGAAGGCGGTCAGCCAGCTGATCAGCCAGAAACGCCAGGTCCTCGACCAGCCGATTAATTGAACGGCGGCATAGAGAAATGCCGTCAGGAGGACAAACACGTAGGGTCGGAAAATAATCGTCTTGAGAAGTAGGGCGGGATAATCCATCGAATGTCTACTGTTGAATGATGAATGTTGAATGATGAATGTTGAATCCGGTGCCGGTAACGTAACATTGAACATTCAACATGGGTCGTCATTAGGCGTAGCCATGAGATCTAAACCATCGCACCGCTTTTTCCAACGCCACCTCCGGAGGCGTTTGAGGAAGGCCGAGTTCACGGATGGCCTTGCTGCAATCGTAGTGCATCTTGTACTTGGCCATCTTCACACCTTCAAGGGGAATGCGCGGGGTCCGGCCGGTCAGCGCAGCAATCCATTGGTTGCCGTAGGCCAGCGGAAGCACGGCAAGCCTCGGTAGCTTGATGGCGGGGGCTTTCACGCCTGTCAGCTTGCTCAGGATCTCGAAGACTTCGCGGAGCATCAGATTCTTGTTGCCTAGAATATAGCGTTCGCCTTGCCGGCCCTTCTCCATGGCTAGCAGGTGGCCGGCCGCCACGTCGTCGACGTCGATCAGGTTCATGCCGGTTTCGATATAGGCGGGCATGTGTCCCTTCATGAAATCGACGATCACCTGCCCGGTGGGCGTCGGTTTGACGTCGCCGGCTCCCACCGGCGCGCTCGGATTCACGATCACCACGGGCAGTCCGTCCTTCGCCAGTTTCAGAACCTCTTGCTCGGCCAAGTACTTCGAGCGCTTGTAGTGTCCGGCCATCTGATCCAGGGATACGGGCGTCTCCTCCGTGCCGACCCCGCCCTCGGGCGGCAATCCGATGGCTCCGATCGTGCTGCAATAGACGGTGCGCTCGATGCCGACCGCGCGGGCCGCTTCCAGCATGTTTCTGGTGCCAGTCACGTTGATGTCGTAAAAAATGGACGGGTCTTTGGCCCAGAGGGCGTAGTGGGCCGCGATATGGTAGAGCTGTCGGCAGCCGGTCAGGGCTCGGCGCAGCGAGGCCTGATCCCTAAGATCGCCCGTGACGGATTCCACCGGCAACCCGTCGAAGTTCTGCCGATCCGACTCGGCGCGGACGAGCACGCGAATGCTCACGCCTGCGCGGACCAGCGCGCGCGCCACCGCGCCTCCGACGAACCCGCTGGCCCCTGTGACCAAGGCTTTCATAGGAAGTGCTGACATAGGAAGTGCTGAGTGCTGGGTGTTGAGTGCTGAGTGAGGATGAAGAGGAGCCTTGTCTGAAACTCAGCACTCATGGCTCAGCACTCAGGACTAGTTCTTTCGGGAGGTGATGTATCGCGCGATCTCACGAAGTGGATCGGCGGGCGGGCCGAAGGAGGACAGGCGGGCGATCGCCCGGGCCACGCACTCGTCGGCGAACTGCTTCGCGCCGTCGATCCCGTAAAAGGTCGGATAGGTTTTCTTGCCGCGCTCGGCGTCCGTGTTCGGATTCTTGCCCAGCTCTTCCCTGGTGCCGGTGACGTTCAGTACGTCGTCGGCGACCTGAAACGCCAGCCCGATGTCCTCCGCATAACCGGTCATGTCGTCCAGTTGACGGTCTGTGGCGCCGGCTGCGATTGCGCCCATTCGCACGGCGGCACGGATCAACATGCCGGTTTTATGTTTGTGAATGTTCTGCAGCGTGGGCAGGTCGATATCCTGATTTTCGGCCTGGATGTCGAAGACTTGTCCACCGACCATGCCGGCGTGACCGGAGCCGAAGGCCAACTCCTGAATCAGGCGGACTTGCCTAGTGGGATCGCAGCCTTTCATCAGATCGGGGCGGCTGCAAAGATCGAAGGCCATCGTGAGCAGCGCATCGCCGGCCAGGATCGCCATGGCTTCGCCGTACGCCTTGTGGTTAGTCGGTTTGCCGCGGCGAAAGTCGTCATTGTCCATCGACGGCAGGTCGTCATGGATCAGCGAGTAGGTATGAATGAATTCCAGGGAGCAGGCGACCGCCATCAAGCCGGGCGGGTTGCTTTCCACGGCCTCCGCCGCCGCAATCGCCAGGATCGGGCGGATCCGCTTGCCGCCCGCCATGAGGCTGTAACGCATGCTCTCGTGGAGCGTGGTAGGGGGCAGCGTTGCGGCCGGAGTCACCTGGTCGAGAAATCGATCGACTTCGATCCGTTTGTGTTCGAGATAGTTCTTGATGTTCATGGAGATGAAATAGGTTCGTTGATGATGGATTGCGAATCCGGCGGAGAGTAACAAACGGCCCGAGTTCAGTCAAACGACAGCGCCATTCGGTCGTGGGTCAGTTTGCCATCCGAAGCACTGCAGTGTGCCATTCCCGCGGATGCGGGAATCTAGGCAAAGTCTGCTCCTCAGCATGGAGTCTTGATCGAGGGGGGATGCCACTTTCGTGGGCATGACGCGAGAGGAAACTGACCACTGCCGAGCCGTTCGATCTTTCCAAGACCCTTTTTCATGGTTGCATGGTTGCACTGTATGTGTGGGTAAATCCTCCGTCAAGGGATCTTCAAGGAAATAGGATACGAGGTGACTAGGCGGCGATTTGGCCGCTCATCAAGCGGGGCAGGAACAGGTCGCGGCCGGGGCGGCCTGGTCGAGAAAGCGATCGACTTCGATCCGTTTGTGTTCGAGACAGTCTCGGGTGTTCACGGGTGTTCATTGGGGGAATAGGTGCAGTTCAAACTGACGGTCTACCGGCTTCGCTCAACGCGGGCCTTGTTGGCCGCCGGCTGCCTCATGTGCGCTTGGCGCCGCAACTGGTTCCGTCCGACGCGTTGCGTGAACGGCACTGCGAACAGCGACGCCACCTGTGGAGCAGGACGCCCCCATTCGTTGCAAGCGGAAACACAAGGCCCAACGGCCGCTTAGCCGGCAGACCGATAGTGGGTCGATCAGAACTCCATGTTAAGCAGCAGACCTTGCCTGGAAGAGCGGGAACCTACGGAAACTCAGTGAGAAAATAAGCTCGAACCGACCGAACAGTGCGGTCATGAAAAAGGGCGGGAGTCGTTGCTTTAGGCGACCAGGAGATTGGTGCTCTACAAATGGCGAGGACCTTGCTCTCACCACCCGTCTTCACAGACGGGGAATTCACGCCGGATTAGATCAAGTCATCGACGATCAAGCAGTCGATTTCGTTGACCCGCCGGAGGCTTCGATCATTCCCATAAAAACGGGCAGCCTTGTGGCTGATCGCGGTGGCCAATTGAATGGCGTCAGGCGTGCTGAGGCGGTAGCGTGCGCGTAACTCAGCGGCTCGATCGGCAAGACTCATGCTGACAGGAACCCAGTCAAGTGTTGGGTAGGTCGTGGTGAGAGCAAAGATCTTCTGGGCCAACTCCTCTTTGTGCTCCCGATAGGGCTGGACCAGCAATTCCAGGAGGGTCACGGTCGATGTCACGGCGGGATTCTGTCGCCGTTCGATACGGTCAAACAAGGTTGCGCACCAGGGCCCATACCGCGGATGATCTTCAAGGAAATAAATGAAGAGGTTGGTGTCGAGGCCGATTCGTTGATGTGGGCTGGGAAGGCCTTGCAAGGGAGAGGCCGCTACCACGACCGGCGTTCCCGTTTCAGGTAGCCGGTTGGATAGGTCCCTTTGGCCAACCCTCGCAATGTTCGCGCATACTTTTTGGGCTTCGGCATGACCAGTGTGAGATCATCCTTCACCACGACCAGCAACTCATCGCCGCCTTTGACGCCCATTGCCTTCCGCGCCTCTTTCGGGATGACGATCTGATTCTTGCTGCTAAGCTTCTGCACAGCCATAGGGTCTCCTTCATCCAGGCTTTACGTTATCATACAAAAGTAAAGCACCTCAACTTCTGGCTTGGGTCGGCCTATTGCGCCAACAAGCGCTACTGAATCGACTTCGCGCATCCAATGCTCCTTCCACGCTTGTTCGTTCCACTCTTTCCTTATGGCGGGATCAGGGGAATCGGGTATCCGTTCAGGCGCGATGCGTAGCAGAGCAAGGCCTGCTGGCCGAGCCGTTGAGCCTTGTGTTTCGCTGCCAAGCACCCATAAGGCGGACAGCGGCCAACAAGGCCCAGGCTTGAGCCAAGCCGGCAGACCGGTAGATAGGTCGATCAGGACTCACTGCTGAGGAGCAGACCTTGCCTGGATTCCCGCTTCCGCGGGAATGACAAACTTGATGGCGAACTGATCCGCTCCCACCCTTTGATCTCTCTGTATGACGACTGCATAATGAAAACAGTGACCTCGACCAAGTATGAGGATCACTGGGAGGTGCATCATGGCGGTGACATTGATCAACGTGTTTTCGGTTCCGAAAGGTCAGGAAGAGGCCTTTGTGAAATGGTGGCAGGACGTGAAGGCCGACATTACCGCACAGCCCGGCTTCATCAGCGGCAAGTTCCATCAAAGCCTCAAGCCCGACAGCAAGTTCAATTTCATCAACGTCGCGATCTGGGACAACGAAGAGATCTACTGGAAAGCCTACGAAAAGAGCGTGACGCCGATGAAAGCCAAGCTGGCGCAGTTGGGCGTCGAGATGGTGCCGGCGCTCTACCGCGTTGCGTTCGAATATTGATTTGCGGCGTAGTTTGTTGCCTTGACTTCATCGCACTCGACCAATAAACTACGCCGGTCACGGGCGCTTCCGATCAGAGCGACGCCGATGGGGTGTCGGCATGAAACCTGGCCGGTCTTGCCTTAATAGCTGTATCTAATGGTTCCCCTGTCGATTTAATCCCTCAGAGTTGAAAATCCGTGATGTTCTGCCCCTCTCTGTCTCGGTTCATGGTCTGGTGTCTCGCCGGTTTCGCTCCTCCATGCCTGGCGATTGGCAGATACTCTCAGAGGTCCCGGTGGTAGCTGCTCGTCCCGGTCAGTCGACTCCGCTCAAGTCTCTTGGGCTTTCGTGGGAATCACTCCCGTTCATCGCGATCCATCTGCTCTGCCTCGCCGCAATCCTGACGGGTGTACGATGGGAATGGGTCCTCCTGGCCGTGGGGAGTTACTACGTGAGGATGATCGGCGTCACGGCGGGGTACCATCGCTATTTCTCGCACCGCTCGTTTAAAACCAGCCGGGTGTTTCAATTTCTGTTGGCGTTTTGGGCCATGACGTCGGCCCAGAAGGGCGTGTTGTGGTGGGCTGCCCATCACCGCCATCACCACAAATATTCGGATCGGGAGGAGGATTTCCATTCTCCCTTGCAACGGGGATTCTGGTATTCGCACATCGGCTGGATCCTCTCGGATGATCATGTCAAGGCTGATTTGAGCCTGGTGAAGGACCTCAGTCGTTATCCTGAAATTCAATTCCTCGATCGGTTTTATTTTCTTCCTCCGGTCGTGTATGGCGGCCTGCTTTGCCTGCTCTGGGGATTTCCGGGGCTGGTCTGGGGCTTCTTCGTCTCTACGACGGCTCTTTACCATTGCACGTTCTTCATCAACTCACTGACCCATCTGTTCGGGACCGTTCGCTACCGATCCGGCGACGGGAGCAGAAACAGTTTCATCCTCGCCCTTCTCTGTTGTGGAGAAGGCTGGCACAACAACCACCACCATTATCAGAGCGCGGCCAACCAGGGCTGGTTCTGGTGGGAGGTGGATCTGTCTTACTACGTCCTGGTCGCACTGTCGTGGGTTGGGCTTGTGTGGGATATCCGCACGCCGCCCCCGCAGGTCAAAGCCGCGACCATCGCCACCGAGCTGTCCTTCCGATCGGACGGCCCCCAGGCACCGGCCGCCCTCCGGTAGGGTTGTCATGGCGGGTGCTGTCGGCCATTCTGAACGGCGGATCATGAGTCAGAAATCCACGATCGAGAGTTTGCTTGAGAAAGCCCGTATCCGGATCGACGGACCGGAGCCGGGCGACATCCTCGTCCGCGACGACCGCTTTTACGCCCGCGTCTTGGCGGAGGGTTCGCTTGGATTGGGTGAATCCTACATGGACGGCTGGTGGGACGCGCGGCGCTTGGACGAATTCTTCTCCAGGTTTCACGACGTGCCGCTGGACCACGCCGTCGTCGACAAGTACCTGATCATGAACGCCCTGAAGGCGCGGCTGTTCAACATGCAGAACAGGCGGCTATCGAGGCGCGTTGCCCAGCAGCATTACGATCTGGACAGTGCGTTTTATGAGAAGATGCTCGGTCCGTACATGCAGTACACCTGCGCCTATTGGAAGCGGGCCAAGGATCTGGAGACGGCGCAGAAGCATAAGCTGGATCTCATCTGCAGAAAGCTGCACCTTCAGAAGGGGGATCGGGTGCTCGAACTCGGTTGCGGATGGGGCGGCTTTGCCCGCTATGCCTCCACCCACTACGGATGCCACGTGACGGCCTATAACATTTCGGAGCAACAAGTCAGTTACGCGCGTAAATGGTGCGAGGATCTCACCGTCGAGGTGATTCATGGCGACTACCGGGAAGCGGTCGGCGAATTCGACAAGGTCGCGGCGATCGGCTTGTGCGAACACGTCGGATTCAAAAATTACCGGACACTCATGGAGACGGTCCATCGGACGCTGAAGCGTCGGGGCCTGTTTCTGCTCCATACGATCGGGAACAACGCTTCGGTCTCGACGGCCGATCCCTGGTTCGACAAATACATTTTCCCCGGCGGCATGCTCCCGTCCGTTGCGCAGCTCAGCGCGGCGATGGACGGGCTTCTGGTGCTGGAAGACTGGCACAATTTCGG
The DNA here is from genome assembly GCA_047150005.1 of Nitrospira sp. GTDB lineage: Bacteria > Nitrospirota > Nitrospiria > Nitrospirales > Nitrospiraceae > Nitrospira_C. Next base: position 2,195,403 of record AP038806.1, read on the forward strand.
GCCCGATTACGACCGCACACTCGTGGCCTGGCAGGAGAATGTGGACCGGCATTGGGAGGAGCTCAAGGCCAAATTCGACGAACGGTTCCGCCGGATGTGGCGCTATTACCTCTTGTCGCTGGCCGGGGCCTTCCGCGCCCGCCGCATTCACCTGTGGCAGGTCGTGCTCTCCAAGCACGGTGTGTTGGGCGGCTACGAACCCGTACGATAGGCGCATGATTCCTTTTGACGCGTATGCGGAGAAGCGGGCGCGCGCCGCCGCCAGCATGCAGGCCCTGGGCTCCGGGGGACTGACGCTGGAGAAATCCACGTCCAATCTCTTTCGGCATCGCACCGGATCGACGGGACACCGGCTCGACTTGCGGGAGTTCCGACATGTCATCCGGATCGATGAGCAGAGCCGGACGGCGGACGTGGAAGCCTTGACGACCTACGAGGAACTCGTCCGGGAAACCTTGCCGTTCCAATTGATGCCGGCGGTGGTGCCGCAGCTCAAGTCCATCACGGTCGGCGGCGCGGTCGCCGGGATCGGCATCGAATCCTCATCCTTCCGGCACGGGTTCGTCCACGAGACCATGCATGAGCTGGATATCCTGCTCGCCGAAGGGCGCGTCGTCACGGCGACCCCCGACAACGACCATCGCGAGATCTTCTTCGGATTTCCGAATTCCTACGGCACGCTGGGCTATGCGCTGCGCGCCGTCATCGAGCTGATTCCGATCAAACCCTTCGTGCGGCTCACGCACCGCCGCTTTACGGATCCGGACCGATACTTTGAGGCCATGTCGGAGGCCTGCCGTTCGGGCGACGCCGATTTCGTGGACGGCACGATGTTCAACGCGCAGACGTTCTATCTGACGACGGGAGTCTTCGTGGATCGGGCCGAATGGCTGAGCGATTACACGTATCTGCGGATGTACTATCGCTCCGTGACGGAGAAGGCGACGGATTACCTGATCGCGCATGACTATCTCTGGCGTTGGGACACGGATTGGTTCTGGTGCTCCAAACATTTCTTGCTGCAGTATCCGATCATGCGGCGGCTGTGGGGCAAAGAACGGCTCAATTCGAAGGTGTACTGGAGACTGTGGAAGCGGGCTCACGCCTCGCGGGTTGCACAACTGGCGTTGAAGATGATCGGAGGCCGGCAGGAGGCCGTCATTCAAGACGTGGAGATCCCGATCGAACAGGCGCCTCGCTTTGCGCGGTTCTTCAACGAGCGCATCGGCATCACGCCCGTTTGGCTGTGTCCGGTCGCGGCGCACGATCCGTCCCGCTCGTACACCTTGTATCCCATGGAACCGCGCACGGTCTACGTCAATTTCGGTTTCTGGGATACGGTGAAGAGCCGCCACGGCGACGGGCATTTCAACAAGCTGGTCGAGGCCGCGGTTCGCGACCTCCACGGCCACAAGTCGCTGTACTCGACCTCGTATTATTCTCGAGAAGAGTTCGATCGGCTGTACAACGGCGAGGCCTATCGCCGTCTCAAGGGCCGGTACGATCCGGGGAACCGGTTGAAAAGCCTCTATGAGAAATGTGTGCTCAAGCTCTGACGAGACGGCCGGTTCCGTAGCCGCTTGTCATTCGGCCGACCGCTTGGCTATACTCCTCCGTTATGAGTATCAGAAAAGCCGGCGGTGATTGGGAGCCGATGCTGCTGCCGATCGAGCCGCGACAGTGTAAAGTGTGCCGGCAGGGACTCTATCGCGACAAAACGATGCTCCGTGGCGGCTGGTCCCGCTGCAGCGTCTGCGACGAGTTCGTTCACTATAGCTGCCTGGCCAGCGGTAGGGTGTCGTTCCTCAAGGCCCGACCTCGTATCTGCAAGACCTGCCGCGCTGCAGAAAGAGCCGCTTCCGCCACCCCGACGGTGGATCATCCGACAGCCGTGGGCTCGTGACCGATCCCGACCCAGGCCGGTCCTCCGATGACACGACGTGGCAGCAGGTTCTGGCGCAGAGCGTGCGCTATGTGTTGGCCCCGCTGATTCTCCTGTCCAGCGGCTTCTTTACGGCGAATTTCCTCATCAGCGGCCAGTACACGTGGCCGAGAACGAGTCGGGCTGCGGCCTTGACGCTGACGTTGCTCGTTCTGTGCTATGAATTTGTCTATAAGGAACATCGAGCGAAAACCGGATCGCACGAGCGGGCGCGCGCCGTCCTGCTGTATGCCTGCGTGATTCCCTACATGGTGGGCGCCATGATCATGGTGGCGCTGTGGAAGTTGTAAACGGCTCGTAACAGAGCCGACGGGCTTGCCACAATCGGCGCCAGGCCTGCGCGGCTGAAAGAGAGTCCATGGCCCAAGTGTTTCGCAGCGGGGCGTTTCTTCAGCAATGCTGGTCGGTGCATCCGCTTTGCATCGCGGTCAAACGGATGGCGGACAACCGCACGCTCATTCTCAGCTGCAGTTCCTGCCGGTCCGTTCATCACCTGGCGCTGGGGTTGGTCACGGTACGGGCTTCGGTGGTGCCGGCCGATCCGCAGGACTCCGAAAGGGCGGATGATGCCGATGAAGGTGGGGCTCGGCTCACGGAATGTCTCCAGGCGCACGCGGTGGCCCTGTCGCTCCGGGACATGGATGTGTTCAGGGATCAGGCGCTGATCCGTTGCGCGGAATGCCGGCGACATTATGCCTTGGCGGTGACGGCCTTTGAGACGCATCAAAAGTGATGGGGCGTGGTAGGGGAAGCCTCCGTGGCCTTGTTCGACGTTCGGCGCAGTCTCCTATGAACGGTTTCACCGACGAGGAAACCGCCCTGCTCACGGACGGCGAGTTCTTTCGCAAGAAACAGCGGATCTCCGCGAAGATTCGAGCGATGTTGGAGGCCACTCACCTCGCCCTCAACGACGAGCTGACCCGCGCGCGGCTGCTGGCCCCTTCCGAGTTCGACCTGTCGCATCACCAGTTCGTAAAGGGCGAACATTTAGAATCCTGCCCGTATCAGTACCTCGATTGCCCCAAGCACTTTCAGGGGCCCGACAAGTACACATTCCGAACGCTCTTCTGGTGGGGCCACCATGTGGTCTTTGCCTGGATTCTGGAGGGTGCGCTCGTCAAGCAATACAAGAAGAATCTGGTCGACCGATTCCATTCCGTCGCAGGCCGGCACCTGGAATTGTCCACGGCTCCGACCCTTTGGGAATGGAAATGCGGGGAGGGGTATACGGTTCCTCTCACCCATGACCGCAAGGCGACGACGGCCGCCGTTCTGGCTGAACGGGGATTTCTCAAAATCGGGCGGTATGTCTCCCTCGGTGATGCCCGGGTCCGGCAGGGGGACCTGGCCTCGCTCGCCCGGGAGGCGTTTGCCGCCCTGAACCCCATTGTCTCCTCTTGAAATTTCCCTGTTTGTGAAGGCATAGGGATTTCGGTAGACTAGCGCCGTTCTTTCTCACGGACTCAATCATGCGGTTGTTGATGACCAAGGAGGTCAAATGGATACGGTGTTGATGCGTGCTGGGGCGGTGATGGTGTTGCTGGTAGGCGGGCTGATCGGGTCCGGTTGCGGGGGAAGCGGCAAGACCGTGCATTTGGACGTCGTTCCCAAACCGATGGCGGCGCAGATGGCGGAGCCTGAGGCCGTCAAGATCGTGGTCATCCCGTTCGAAGACCGGCGTATGGAGAAGAACCGCGTCGGTATGCGGACGCATCTCTGGGGCGGGGTCACCTACTTCAACGTGAAGGGCGACAAGCCGGGCGACGCCTATGCGCAGGCGCTGGCCGAACGGTTGCGGGCCAGAGGATGGCACGACCGGTCATGGGATGTCCGTGTGTTGCCTGCCGCCCCGGAGAACGGAGCGGACATCGTGATCACCGGGCAGATCGTGGACTTGTCCGCCAACGCCAAGAGCCGGATGTTTTCGACGGCACTCACGTCCGGCAGCAAGGTGACGATTTCCGCGAACAACAACGGGGACAAAACCACCACCAATCGAACCATCGAGGGCGCGCAGACCGACACCGTCTTTTGGTTCACCGACAGCGACGTGCAGAAACTGCTCACCGCGACCATCAAGGACACGATTGATCGGTACGTCGAGGATACGACGATTTCACAGCGCACACTCCGTCCCAGCCGATAGGAGAGCGATGACAGAGGAGGAGGCCAGTGCGGGAACGTCGGTGGGAAACGACCGCGCCACTGTCGTTCGGACAGGTGTTGGCCGTGGGCGAACGGCTGGCCTCGCTGGGGCTGAAACCGGCGGTCGCGGCCAAGGACATCATCTGCTATGTCGAGGATTGGACGGTCGAGGCGGCCGAGGATTTCGACGGCCTCGATGCCTGGGCCACGGAAGACGTCACCCTGGTTCATGTGCGAAGCGGCTGGCGGGGGGATTTTTTCCTGCTGGCGGGGGCCTATCACACGGTCTACGAACGCCATCAAAACGTCGGCACCTACTGTTCCATCAGCCATCCTTGGCGGAATCGCGAACCGCTGGTCCATCACGAAAGCCGCAGTATGCTCTGGCTGGGCTTTCGCCATGCGCATTCGTTTGTGCGTGTGCGACTCCAAACCAAGGAGGTCATCAGCCCCGGTGAGACCAGGGGCGACGACCAGCGGGAACAATGGCTGGAAGAACGCCGGGCCGCGTTTCTTGAGGCCATTACCGCGCTCGAGGTGGCGGTTGAAACGGCGATTGAGAAGCAGCAGGTCGTCCTGCGACCGGCCGATCCGCAGGTGCCGTTTTTCTGCTCCTGGCCCGATGCCTTCGGCCCCTGTCAGTTCGAATACAACACCACGGATGCGTACGAGTTTTTGGTCCCGGCCAGCCGGTTGGCCGCGACCTTCGCACCGGAGCCTGCCGGCGTGCGGGCGTATCTGACCGGCTTTTCCGAAGGGGCGCTCGGCGAATTTGCGGCGATCGAGCCCCAAGCCCGCCTGGCCTACCGGTGCTCGGTGCATTGTCCCTTGGACGACCTGCCGGAAATCCGGAGTGTGATCGAGCCGGAGGGACGTCTCTATGCCACGCTTTGCGAATTTCAAACCCAGGACTTGATTCCGGAACGAGACGACGCATCGGCCATCGTGGGAGTCATGGGAACCGGCGCAGGTTTCCACTTGGAGGTTCGCCTGAATCGAGCTCCACTCCCCGAGCAGCAGATGGCTGGGTGGTTGGAGCGCCTACTCGGATATCCGGTGGTGTATGCGCCGCTCCCCGCATTCATCTGACAGAATGTTGAAAAAGCCATCGTCTCACCCTCCCACCCCGGCACGCCGGACGCGCCTTTCACCAACCGTCGTTCTCGCATCGTTCAAACCCTCGACGTACCAGAAACCGTACGCCTCAGGTTTTCGCTCGCTGCGGCCTTGGCGGTGGGCTTTGTGAACATGCTGTACGAAAATCTCAAACGCGAGTCGCAAATAGTATTTTTTATTGATCAATGACGGCTGATTTCGCACAGTGGGTGCATGAGCCCGCTCGGGAAGGTGCAATCGATTCTCGCCAAGCCATTCATGCCGGCTGTGTGTTTTCTCTCCGGTGTGACCTATGACACGCTGACCCTGACGCGCATCGATCGGCTGCAGGATAACTTATTGCTGCTGCTCTACATTCTGTTGCTCGGCGCTCTGATCGTGCTGACCGGCCGGTTGGGGATCCAGCCACCCCCGAACCGCGAGCAGTTGGCGTCATTCCCGCCGTTCATCCGATGGATGCTCCGCAGCCGGCCCTACTATCCGATGGCCAGCCAATTTTTGCTCGGGGGGCTCTTCAGCGCCTATGCGGTCTTCTATTCACGCAGCGCGTCTCTGACCAGCACCGCCGTGTTTTTCGGCTTGCTGATCCTGCTGTTGGTCGGCAACGAGTTTCTGCGCGACCGGCTCTCGAATTTGCGGCTGACCGTCAGCCTCTATGCGCTCGTGTGCTTTTCGTTCTTCACCTTTTTCCTGCCGGTCATGACCGGCTTGATGAACGCGGCGATGTTTCTGCTCGGCGCGGTATTGAGCGGCCTGGTCACCTTGCGGGTCGTGGAACTGATCTATCGGAACAACCCCGACCGCTCGCGACGTGAGGCGGTCGGGGTCACGGCGCCTGCGCTGGCGCTGATCACCCTGCTGGTCTCGTTCTACTTTCTCAACTGGATCCCGCCGGTGCCGCTGTCGCTGAAGTTCGGGGGCATCTATCACGAGGTGAAGAAGAACGATGACCGGTTTGAGTTGTCCTACGTCAAGAAGTGGTACGAAGTGTGGAAGCGATCGGACACCGTCTTTCCGGCGGACGAGCCGGTGTATTGCTTCACGGCGGTGTTCGCGCCGGTGGCGCTCAATACGACGGTGTATCACCACTGGTATGTCAGATCCCACCGCGACAGACCGTTCGCCCACGCCGATCGCATTCCGGTCAGGATTTCCGGAGGGCGGGAAGGAGGATACCGGGCGTACACGTTCAAGCAACGCCTCGACCCCGGGGAGTGGCGTGTCGACGTGGAATCAGAAGACGGCCGTATCATCGGGCGGATGTCGGTGACTGTCGAGAATCAAGATGAAACGCGACCGACGATGACCACTCTGTGGTACTGAACTGCGTCACGCACCCCGTTGCGACAGACTGCTCAAGCGTGTAGTGTCCTGTCTGATGAGTCAACGAGCTCTGCCTCCGTGCCCGTCCAGTCCCAACTGTGTATCGACGCTGGCCGAGGATGAAAGGCACGCCATCGCCCCGTTTCGCTATACGAAATCCCGAGCCGAGGCCAAGAAAGCGCTGAAGACGACTCTGGGGACTCTGCCTCGCTCCAAGCTGGTTGAAGAAGACGAGGCCTACCTCCACTATGAATTCACCAGCCTGATTTTTCGCTTCGTCGATGATGTGGAGTTTCTCTTCGACGACCAGCGTCGCGTGATCCACTTCCGCTCCGCCTCCCGCGTCGGCTACGGTGATTTCGGGGTCAACCGTCGGCGGATGGAGCAGATCCGTGGCTTGATCGACGGAAAAGTGTAGACCTCGTGCAATCTGCCGTCTGGGTATCGAACCACCATCGGATAGCTGTGGTACGGTATTCCGGAGTAGGCCTGTGGTGGGTGGCGGGAACAGGGATGACGACGACCTATCAGGCGGAAGTCGGTCGAATTCGGGATTTGACGCACGACGTTCGCGAACTGGAATTGGCCTTGCGAGAACCGCCGCGCCTCTCCTTCAAGGCGGGGCAATTCATTTCGTTCGACGTGCCAAAGCACGGCCTGTCTCATTCTGTGGTCCGTCCCTATTCCATCGCTTCTCCGCCGTCGATCGACGATCGAGTGACCTTGGTCTTCAATTTGGTGGAGGGAGGTCCGGGTTCGCAGTACCTCTATGGTCTTCGGACCGGTGATGCCGTCCGGTTCAAAGGGCCTGCCGGTTCGTTCTATCTGCGGGAAAATGTAAGCCGGCACATGCTCTGCGTCGCCACAGGGACGGGAATCGCCCCTCTCCTGTCCATGATCGCTACGGAATTAGAAGGGCAGAGTCTGCAACCCGTCACCCTCTTCTGGGGATTGCGATACGAGCGCGATCTCTATTACCGGAACGAGCTGGAGGCGCTGGCGTTCCGCTTCCCGAGGTTTTCGTTCGTTACCTGCCTCTCGCAGCCTGGGCCGGGCTGGACGGGGGTCAGGGGCCGAGTCACGGAGCTGGTCCAGGAACGAGTGAGTTCGGCGCGCGACCTCGCCGCGTATCTGTGCGGCAACGGCGCGATGATCAAAGACGTGACGGCCCTGCTTCAGGCGAAAGGACTGTGCCCGATCTACCGGGAGAAGTACTACTAGCGCCACAGACTAATGCTTTGCCTGTGTCTGCGGTTTCGGTCCCAACCGGGTGGTGTGCTGGAAGATGCACTTCGGACAGGTGTAGTGGACGAATTGCCCGCCTCCCACCACGCGTTTCTTCATGGCAATCTTGCACCAGGTGCACAGGCGATCGGGAAGTTCGGAAAGGACCGGGGTCCTTCCGGACGGGGGCGGGGTTGCGTTCGACATGCGGAACATTGTCTCCGAGCGCCGAGAACCTTGTCAACCGATCGCTGCGATCGAGCAGGAGACGGGAGAGAACTTTTTTTTCCCGCCTGGCTCTGCATCCGAACGAATCATGCTATAGTGCAGGCACCCGAACGGTTTTCCCACCCACATCACAGAAAGGCGGATCATCCCATGAGCGTAACCGTTGGATCGGAATCGACGATTTTGCCATCGAGCGCCCCGACGACTTCCTCGCCCGTCCGGACTCACGAAATGGTGGGAGAGGGGAAGGCGTGGGGACTCTGTACCGCCGTGGATCTCCAGGACTGTCAACCGGATCTGATTCGCAATGCGGAGCATATTCGCCGTTATGTCGTGGAGCTCTGCGAACTGATCGACATGAAGCGGTTCGGCGAGTGTCAGGTCGTCGATTTCGGCTCGGGCCGCGTGGCCGGCTATTCGATGGTGCAATTGATTTCGACCTCGCTGATCAGTGGCCATTTCGCCAACGATACCAACAACGCGTACTTGGATATCTTCAGCTGCAAGGGGTACGATCCTGCCGTCGTCGAGGCCTTTTCGAAGGACTTTTTCAAGGCCGGACGCAGCACGGCGACCGTCACGCTTCGATATTAACGAGCTCGCCGGGAGCCGCACCGGCCGCTCCCGGCTCCGCACCACCACCAGCCTCGCGCCACTTCATGAAGGCTCCGACACTCAAAGAATTCTTCCGGCATCTGCCCGAGAAACTCGATTCGGACGCGGCCGAGGGCTTGGAGGCTGTGTATCAGTTCGATTTGAGCGGCACCGAGGGTGGGCAATACTTCCTGACCGTCAGCCAGGGCGTTTGTCGGGTCAACGAAGGGACGCACGACGATCCGCATGTGACGTTGGCGATGGCGGGTGAGGATTGCATCAAGGTCCTGACCGGTCAATTGAGCGGTCAAATGGCCGCCATGTCGGGCAAGCTGCGGATCATGGGAGACTTCGGGCTGGCGCTTCAACTGCGAGCGCTCTTTCCCGGCATCGGATCGTAGCCGGGGCGGCTATCCTCTCGCTGGTTCCATCGGAGATTCCTCCGGCAGATTACCGGCGAGCGTCTGTTCGTCTACAAGCGGTCTCGGAAACCGCTCCTCGAGAATCATATACATCGTCGGCACCAGAAAGAGCGTCAGCAGGGTGGAGACGCTCAAGCCTCCCACTACCGCCCGAGCCAAGGGAGCATTGGTCTCGCCGCCGGTCCCCCAGCCTATCGCCATGGGAATCAGTCCGAATACGGTGGCCAAGGACGTCATCAGAATGGGCCGGAGTCTGGTTCTGGCGGCCGCGACGACGGCTTGGTGGAGCACGTTGCCCTTTCGTCGCAAGACGTTCGTGTAGTCCACGAGCAACACCCCGTTGGACACGACGATACCCAACATCATGATGATGCCCATCATCGACGTGGTGGACAAGGTGGTATCGGTCAGGAACAGCGCCAGAATGACGCCGGGGAAGCCCATCGGAACCGAGAACATGATGATGAACGGGTCGATCAGCGATTTGAATTGGGCCGCCATGACCATATAGACGAGGACCAACGCCAGCATGGTGGCGAACAGGAGGCCGGTGAACGTCTCGCGCTGCTGCTGGATCTGTCCGGCCAGCCTGATGCTGAAGCCGGTCGGCAACTGTAGCCGGGAGAATCCGGCTTCGAGATCGGCGGCGATCGCACCGAGATCCCGATTCAGCGGGTTGGCTGTGATATGAATGATCCGTTGGAAATACTTGCGATCGATCTTGACCGGCCCGGCATTGAGTTTGAGCGAGGCGACGTTTTTCAAGAGCACCGGTTCCTTGTTGCTGGCGGTGAGGATGATGTTCTCCAGGTCGGTCAGATCTTTCCGATGTTCTTCGGCCAGCCAGGCGCTGATGTAGTACTCGTTGCCGTTCTGCGGGTCGGTATAAATGATGGGATCCGTTTGCCCGTTGCCGTTCAGCGAGAACAGCACGGCGTTGGCGATGTCCGTTTCGCTGATGCCCAGTAACGCGGCCTTTTCCCGGTCCACGACGACGTTCACCTCGGGATAGTTCTCCTCACGGCTCACTTCGATGTCGGCCAGTCCCGGAGTCTGGTGCATGAGCGCCTCGACATCCCTGATCACGCCCCGAGCCTTCTCAAAATCGTACCCGTAGATTTCCACGTCCACCGCCTTTTGCGAGCCGAAGCTCGTCACCCGCTTGACCAGCCCTCCGGGGTCGAAAAACATCGCTACGCCGGGAAACAGCTTGATGATTGCCGGTCGCACGTCATTCATGATCTGCACCTGGTTTCGTGTTCGCTTGTCCGGCGACGTCAAGTACACGGAAATGACCGACGTGTGCGGACCCGTGTTGGGATTGAACAGGGACGAACGGCCTTGTGCGAGGACGCCCGTGCTGGACACGATGGTTTCCAGCTCGTGCGGCGGGATGTTCTGGCGCAAGAGCCGTTCGACCTGCGCCACCTGTTGCTCGGTCTTCTCCACGCGCTGGCCGACCGGCGCCCTCAGGACGATGCGGAACTGACTCTCGTCCGACACGGGTAGAAATTCCGTGCCGATCAGCGGAACCAGCGCGAGGCTGAAGCCGAACAGAGCCACGACGCCGACAATGAAAATTCTGCGATGGTCCAACACCCACCGCAGAGAGTCCTCATAGCCGCGGTCCAGCGACTCGTACCGCTCGCGGCTCCAGTCCATGAGCCGTACGAACCAACCGGGCATCCGGCGATGGGATTCGTGCTCGGCCTTCAGAAACTTGTAGCAGAGCGCGGGCGTGACGGTGCGCGAGACGAAGAACGAGGTGAAGAGCGAGATCGCGATGGTGAGCGTCAGCGGAATCAACAGGAGCCTGGCGATGCCCACCACGAAAAAAATCGGAAGGAAGACCACCACGGTCGTGACGGTAGAGGCCAAGATGGGCATCGCCACCTCGCGCGCCGCTTCCAGGATCGCATCCCAGCGTCTGGAGGTGGCATTCAGATGCCGCTGGATGTTCTCCAACTCCACGATCGAGTCGTCGACCAAGCGCCCGATGCCGAGCGCGAGTCCTCCAAGGGTGAACACGTTCAGCGTTTGTCCTGTGAAATAGAGCACGATGAATGTCACCATGATCGACAGCGGGATCGCCACCGAGATGATCAGGGTGCTCGTGAGATTTCTCAGAAAGACCAGAATGACGGCTGCGGCCAACAGGGAGCCGTGCATGGCCTGTTCGATCAGATTGCTGATGGATTGGCGGATGTAGACCGATTGATCGAAGGAGATACCGAGCGTGACGCCGGGCGGAATGCCGATCATTTTGGGAAGCGCGGCCCGGAGCGCATCGACCACCTCGACCGTATTGGCGATCGGTTGCTTGTTCACCCTGAGGTACACCGCCCGATTCCCGTCGGTCCGCACGATGTTGGTCTGAATGTCCGATGAATCGGTGACCGTGCCGAGATCGCGCACGCGCACCGGGTTGCCCGTCTGATTGACCTTGACGATCACGTCCTGGATGGGCTCGACTGTGCGGAACTGATTGTTTGTGAAGACGTTATAGTCCAAATTTCCGGCTTTGATGTTGCCGGAGGGAAGAATGAGATTCGCCGCCTTCACGGCCTTGACCACGTCCAGAATCGAGAGTCCGCGGGCATTGAGCAGGGCGGGATCCAAGTTGATGTTGATCTGGCGGATCTTTCCGCCCTCGACGGTTGCGGCGGCGACATTGGCGATCTGTTCGATTTGCGGGGCGATCGTGTTGAAGGCCAGGTCGTACAGTGCTCGTTCGTCGAGCGCCTCGCTGGAAACGGTGACGAACGACACCGGGATGTTCGATACATCGAACTTGACGATGAACGGCTGCAGGATGCCTGGGGGCAGGCTGTTCAGGATCTGGGTGATACGCTGCATCACCTCCATCTGCCCGACGTTGATGTCGGCACCCCAATTGAACCAGACTTGGACGGCTCCGATGCCCTGTTTCGCGAAGGACTCGACGTGCTCGACGTTGGACGCCGAGCTGACGGCCTTTTCGATCGGATAAACGACGCTTTGCTCGATGTCAAGCGGCGGGGCGCCTTTGTAGAGAACGCCCACAAACGCCACAGGAACCTGAATGTTGGGAAACAGGTCGACCGGTAGCCGGTTCAGAGAGGTAGCGCCGAGCACGACCATGGCCAGCGACAGCATCAGAATGCCGATGCGGTTGCGCAGTGCGAGCAGCGTCAGCCACATAACGGCAGTACTGGGTAAGGAGTGCTGCTTGCTGAGTGAGAAGCCATCATCATTATGAGAGCGTGATTCATGAGTTGTCTCTCAGCACTCAGGACTTCAGGACTGTGGGAGTGATTGGGCCTGCACGGGGGTTCCGGATTGGACCAAGTCTTTGCCGGACACGATGACCTGTTCGTCCCCGATCAATCCCTTGGTGATCTCGACCCGATTCTCATCGCGCACACCGATATCCACGGGAACCCGCTCGGCCTTTCCCTCCCGAACGATGTATACATACTGTGCATCCTCGAGCCGGCTCACCGCATCAATCGGAATCTGCAACGCGTTGGCGTGCGTTCCCACCAACACTTCGACGCGCGCGAACATCCCGCCTTTCAAGAGATGATCCTTGTTGGGAAGATCCAGTTCGACCGTCATGGTCCGCGTGGCGCGATTGAGAGCCTGGACGATGCGGGTGACGGTCCCTTCGAATGCCCGGTCCGGGTAGGCTTCGGCTCGGACCTCAGCTTTCTGGCCGAGCTTGATCAGCGGCACATCCTTTTCGACCACTTCGATCAGCGTCCGAACGACTTCGATGTCGTGGAGGCTGAGGATTCCTCTGGATGTCGTCGACGTGCTGGTCGCCGCTCCGGTGACGTAGGCGCCCAGATCAAGGTTGCGCTCCGCGATGTATCCGGAGAAAGGGGCACGGATGTATGAATAAGCCAGATTGGTTTCCGCCTGAGCCAACGCGACCTCCATCTGTTTGACCTGCGCTCGCAGCGATTCCTGCGCGGCGATGGCCGCGTCGGTGTTCACCTCCGCATTATCCAGGTCCTGCTGTGACACAAATTGCTCTTTAATCAGCGCCCGCATGCGGTCCAGAGTGAGTTTGGCGTTGCGGACGGAGGCGTCCTGCTGGGTCACCTTCGCGCGGGCGGCCGCCAGGTTGGCCTTGGCTTGATTGACGGCATGGTGGTAGTCGGTGTGATCGATTTCGATCAGCAGTTGATTGGCCTGGACGAAGTCTCCCTTGTCGACGTACAGCTTGGAGATATAGCCGTCGACGCGCGAGAAGATATTGACGACTTGGTTGGGCGTGATGTCCGCCGTATAGGTCAGGCGGATGTCCAGGTCCTGCTTGAGAGGCCGGACCGTTCCGACGGTAATCGTCCGAGTTTTCTTCGGATCGCTCTTGGCTCCGCTGCTCAGCCGGAAGACGACGAGAGCCGTCACGGCGAAAAAGATGATCACGCCGAGCGTGACGATCGGGTGTTGGCGGACGGGGTTCATCGACCCTGTCTCCGGTTGCGTCCGTCGACGCCGGTTGACCGAACCAATCCATTGAGGAACAACTCGACATAGGTCGCGACCGTTTCGTCGTGCGACCGATGCATCGGAACTCCGAAAATCTCGTGCAGGAGCCGGTGATGGACGACGATGCCGATGAAGGCGTGAGCGGCCAGCAGGGGATCGACGTCACGGAACGCCCCTTCTCCGATCCTCAGCTGAATATAGGTGGCCAGATGGTCGTAGAAAACCTTGTGGTGTTTGGAAAAGAAGATGTCGGACAGTTCATGCCCTTCCAGCGCGCTGAATAAGAGCAGTCGGAGGAGGGTCGGATCGACGCCCGGTCTAATGCGAAAACCCGCGATCAGCATGAAGACCCGACGGTCGTCCCGTTTCCTGGCGGACTCTTCCACCGCCCCGAGCAACTCGTCTACGGACACCTTCTCTGCCAGGATCGCGGCGTACAGGGCCCGTTTGGTCGGAAAGTGTTTGAAGACGAGCGCTTCGCTGACTCCCGCGGCCTTGGCGATTTCGCGTGTCGTGGTGCCGTTGAAACCTTTCGCGGCGAAGAGGGCGGCGGCCGCCGCGATCAACCCGGCCTGTCGCTCTTGACTGGAGGAACGGCTTCGCTTGGTTGTCTTCATTGGGCTTGACTGAGTAAGTGAGTATTCACTCACCCTGTACGGTAGCATGAGGTCGTGCCTGCTGACAATGAACGGCCGGTAGTGGATCAGTTTGCGATCAGAAGCGCTGACGTGTGTCATTCCCGCGGAAGCGGGAAGGTGGAGTCACATTTGAAGTGCAACAGATCACGAGTAAACACCTCGGCCGGTGTCTCATAGTCGAGACACTTGCGCGGGGTGTGATTATACGCCCGCACCAGCGCCAGCAAGCGGCGGGTGGAGAGCGTGGCCAAGTCAGTTTTCCGGGGGAGGGCACGGCGCATCCGGCCGATACCGTTTTCGATACCCCCTTTTTGCCACGGGGCATGCGGGTCACAAAAGTAGGTGCGCATGCCGAGCGGGTGCAGCTGATCGTGATACGCGAACTCCGTGCCGTTATCGAACGTGATGGTCCGGCGCAGGGCCGGAGGCAGGGCGGCAAACAGCGCCGTGAGTCGGGCGGCCACCGGCTGGGCCCCCTTCGTGGGTTGCCGGCTGGCCACCAACACGCGCGAGCGGCGTTCCTGCGTCACCAGGACCGCCTGGCCATATTTCGCAAACAGCATCAGATCGGCCTCCCAATGGCCAGGGTCCTGCCGCTGCTGGATCGCCGCCGGTCGCTCGCTAATGGGGACGCGGCTGCGGATGTGGTCCACGGCACTGCCGCCTTTGCGCCCCCGCCACCCGCGTTTGCTTTTGCCCCGCGGCAAATAATGCCGCCAGCGATAGTCTTTCGTCCGGCGGATCTGGCTGGCGATGAAGCGGTAGATCGACTCGGAGCTGATGCGCAGCGCGCAGCCGTCGCGCTTGAGCCGGCCGGCGACTTGAGCGGGCGACCAGCCCTGCCCCAACCAGCGCAGGACGTGGGCCTGCAGCGCCGGTTGCCGGAGCAGACGACTCCCGCGCCAGCGGCGGCTGCGGGTCTGCTCCTGGGCATAGGCAGGCGCATAGCCCACCTGGGCGCCGCGATTGCGCCTCAGTTCCCGCAGAATGGTCGATGGCGCGCGATCCAGAGCTGCTGCAATTTGGCGGATGGTTTGCCCGGCTTCGCGAGCCCGGGCAATCGTACACCGGTCTTCCAAGGAGAGCTGCGCATAGTGTCGTCCCATTGCAACACCTTACCCCACAGGTGTTGCACTTCGTTTGTGAATCTAGGGAATCCAGTCAAAGCCTTCTCCTCAGCCTTGAGTCTTGATGAGAGGTGGATGCCCGCTTTCGTGGGTATGACGCAAGAGGAAACTGACCCAGTACCGAATGGCCGCGTGGCCGCGGATCCTCTCCTGCGCCCAGCGCTTTGGGTGCAATGGTTGGACAGATGGGGCCGGTAGGTGGAGAGGTAGGACGGTGAGCGGAAGGAACGATTCGGCGAAATGAACCGGCTCCGGTGGAGGGAGCTGGCCTGAACCGGGCGTCTCACGCAAACCAGGCCGACCTAGGGCCGACTAGTGGTCGCGCTTTTGGCGAAGATTGCCGGCTACGAAGTAGCGGAGCCGATTCTGCTCCCGAAGGTTCATCCCTGTAATGATCACGCCGAATCGATGGCCGGCGGTCCAGGCGACCCTGGCTGCGCCCACGAACAACGGATCCTGTCCGTCGGGGAGATACAGGAACAGCGTCAATTCCATTCCGATTCTGACCGTCCGGTTTCCTCTGATTCCCAGGCCTTGCCGGGACAGAGACGTGACCGTACCGTCGCCGACCAGGACGTTCCCTTCCTCCGGTTGCGCCGAGTACATGAGGCTGAACTCGACAGGAATCCTGGTGTGCTCTCGTCGGTTGCACGGAGTGGTCTGCGGCCGAAGGACCCTGTTCGAACGGACTTTGTTGCATCGCATGGGCCATCTCCTTCTATAGCGATCACCGCCCGCGGGACGGACGGCATGATGAATTCCAGGTGTGAAAGCGCAGTTGGTTCAGGGTCTCAGGTGAAAGCGCGAGCATTTCCACGCCGAAGCGGAGGCCGGACACCCAGGAAACCTGGCATTGCGGGAGGCAGATCGGATCTTCCATGCCGGGAAGAGTGATAAAGAGAGCGAGTTCCATCCCCCGGGTTACGCCTTGGTTGCCGCAGATCCCGACGCCTCGATCAGAGAGGTTGGCGGTCATTCCGTCACCCATCAGCATGAATCCGCCCTGCATTCCCGAATACATCACGGCAAAATGGGTCGGGATTCGCTCGGTAATACGGCGGGTGAGTCTGAAGGCGGCAGGATGGTCATTCGGATGGTCGGAGGGACAAGCGTTCATGATTAACTCCCTATGCCGCATGTCGGCGGCGATCGGTTCCAATTTCAGACAATGCGAAACCCGGCTCGCCGCTGGTTGGACAGAGAAAGGGTGACGTGTTTCCAGATGAGTTCCTGAATCCGCTTCCGCTCTTCCGGCGTCAGGTCGGGGAATTTGGCCGCAAACGCCGACCCTCTGACCCAGGAGATGGTCGCCTCGGTCAGGCACAGGGGCGGTTGTCCGTCCGCGAGATACAGAAACAGCGTGACATGGCTGCCTTCCGGTGGCGAGACCGTGCCTTCGATTTTGCAGCCGGATTTTGAGAGGTCACTCAATGCCCCCTCCGCCTTGAGGAGCCTCGACCCGTCCTCGCTCGCGTACAGCACCCGGGCCTGAAGGGCGGCGCGTTCGGCATAACGGCGGTCCAACGGGGTGTAGGCGCCCTTCAGGTCGATTCCGAGATCAAACATCCGCTGTTTCATGAGTGTCCCCCTCTCTCGAGGCCTCTTCCATCGACAAACCGCCGTCAGGCGACAGTTGAAGAGTATCGGATTTCCCCGATTTGCCCATCCCCAGGGAGGGGGGAAACGGCACCCATCGTTAGGGGGAGAAATGAGGATGAGTCAGAGAAAGGCTGGTTAGGACATCCGGCACACGTGACGGAAACGGTCGTGTCGGACTATTGGCGCAGCTTGGCCCAGGCCTTTTGATACTCTTCGAACGAATCGACTTCGACCCATCCCTTGAAGATGGGTACGGCTTCGACTCGTTGGCCTTGATCGATCAATTCCTGAATCAGATCGGTAAAGGAGGCTTTGACGACGGCACCGGCTTCGTGGAACCCATCGGACTTATAGCGTTCCAGGGCGGCCCGATACTCGGACGTAAATGCGGCGATGCCTTTCTCGGAGAACATGGCCATGCCGATAAATTCACCGTGCGCTTGCTCGTGCGACAGATGTTGCCCGATCTTGACCACCCGGTGCTCTCCGTCCGGCATGACGAATCGCGACAGATAGCTCTTGCCGGGAGAATCGGCCAGGCTGACCAAATCGGGGTTTATGTGGACCGGCTGCCGGTCACGTTGGCGTTCCTCCTGCCAAGCCAGATCCACGACCAGCGCGATGTCCGCCGGACTCTTCAGGAGTTTTTCAAGGATGGTGTTGTCGAAGACGATGTCGCCGTACAGAATGATCGTCCGGCCTTTCATCTCGCTTTCGGCGCAGAAGATCGAGAACAGATCGCCGGTTTCTTCATACCGGTCGTTGTCGTAGTACCTGATGTTCGGAAGGGTTATCGCTTCTTTCTTATAGCCGCGGACGAGGGCGATCTCCTTGATGTTGCATTCGTTCAAGGCGGCTATCTGCCGTTCGAGAATCGTCTTGCCCTTGATGTCCAGCAGGCACTTGGGCATGTCTTCAATGAGAGGAAGCAATTGCTTCTCGAATCCGGCGGCCGGGATGATGGCCGTGATCTGCTCTCCGCCGACGGGGAGGAATTGCCGCTCATCTTGCTCCATCTGCGGAACTCCGACGATGTCGTAGACTTCCGGCAGCGTGACGATGCGGTCGTTCGCGGCGCCCGGCCTGGTGTCCCGTTTGATGAGATCCAGCGTGTCGCGCATGGCGCGGATCGCCGCGCGGACCGGCTGGTTGGCATAAATGATGATCTTTACACCCGCTTCTTCCATTTCCTCGGCAGTCGTCTGGTCGAAAATCGTCGGCACGACCACCAGGGGGACGCGTCCAGACCAGGCTTTATACACGGCCCGCAGCTCGTCGAACTTTTTTGACTTGGAATGGATCAACACGGCGTCGGCGCCCGCTTCCGCGTAGGCTTCCGCTCGCTTGAGGGCTTCCTCCTGCCCCCATCCGGCAATCAACGCCTCGGTCCTGGCGATGACCATGAAATCGGGGGAAAGCTGAGCCGCTTTCGCTGCCTTGATCTTGCCGCAATGTTCGTCCAGGGGGATGAGTTCGCGGCGGACGCCGGCGTAAAAGCTGCAACGTTTGGGATAGACATTATCTTCGATGCAAATCGCCGCGACGCCCGCGCGTTCCCGGTCGGTCACCGTGCGCATGACGTTCAGCGCGTTTCCATAGCCGGTATCGCAATCGGCGATGACCGGAATCGAGACCGCTTCCGCGATGTTTCGTTCGACTTCCAGCTGCTCGCTGGACGTGATGAAGCTGGCGTCCGGAATGCATTTGAGCGAAGCGGAGATGGCAAATCCACTAGCCCATACGCCGTCGAATCCCGCCCGCTCAATGAGGCGGGCGCTGAGGGCGTCGTGTGCTCCGACGACTTTCAACGCACCAGGTTTCTTTAGCGCAGCCCGAAGTTTTGCGGCGTTCGTCATGATGACCTCGCATGATGCGAAAGCGCGTCCCACTTGTCAACCAAAAGTTTACGGCGCGGGTGCACGTTCAGAAGACCGTTGCAGAGTGGCCGTCGGCGATATTCCCCCGCAGGGCCTGGATCTCGAAAAAAATGATGCCGCGATCCGCGCGACTTTCCCCCCACGGAATCCCCTCGAATCCGTTCGGATCGTGCTGGAGGGGCACCGCGAGGGCGACCAGGCTGGACAGCAGCAGGGCCGACGCCGTCGACAGCAGTCCCCGCACAAGAACGCTGCAATGAGGCGGCAGGGGCATGCTCAATCCGCGGTGTCGGCGATTTGATCGTTGAACAGAGGTGCCAGGGTGCGGCTGTCGATAAAAACGAATCCGCGCTCGGTTGCGGCCTGATAGGTCATGTTGATTTCCGACTCGGTCCCGCGCCAATTGTACTGCTGATTGAGTCCTCGCACCATCTGCCCGGGAAGACGTTCAAGCGAACCGAATTCTTCTTCAAGGTACAGGAGAATCCGCTTGTGAATTTGATCGCCTTTGTAGCGAATCGTGACCCGGGCGAACTGTTCATCGACGGATGTTAATCGAACGCTTTCAACCGGGATTCCCCCGAATGACGGAGCGTCGCGGGTGAACTCATACTCCCGGAGATGCTGTCCTTCATGCTTGACCCTCAGATCCGGTCGTTCGGACAGCGACGACCCCCAGGCGATGTCACGGAAGCCCTTCGGGTCCTTCGTCATCGGCACGGCATGAAGAGCGTCGGGGAACCAGAGAAAAACGAGTGCCAGAATGAAACAATGTCCTGCGCGCCGTTTCACGGAAGGCCACCGGTATTATGTTAGTGGAGCACGCTAACATGTGAGGATCCAAGGTGCAACCGTCCAGATTTCTTGAGAACACCTCGGTGCATAGCATATAATGCGCGCGTTTTTCCTGTCAGGACTTCATACATGAGGAACGAGAGCCGATGATCGACAGCGATGCGTTTGTACGGGCTATGCAGGACATGGGCGTGGATTTCTTTACCGGTGTGCCCGATTCGTTGCTGGGAGGGATCATCGCCGAGTTGATCGATCGGCATCTGTACACCCCGGCGGTGCGCGAGGACGAAGCCGTGGCGATGGCCGCCGGAGCGTACATGGCCGGCAAGATCCCCGCGGTGCTGATGCAGAATTCAGGGCTCGGTACGTCGCTCAACACACTCATCTCCCTCAATATGATCTACCGGCAGCCCTGTATCCTGATCGTATCGTGGCGGGGGCAGGGAGGAAAGGATGCGCCGGAGCATCTCGTCATGGGGGAAGTCATGCCGCAATTTCTCGATACGATGAAGATTCCTCATCGAACACTGATGGAGAAAACCGCCGTTGAGGATTTCAAATGGGTGGCGGAAACGTTCATGAAGCAGCGCATTCCCGTCGCCCTTTTTATTGGCAAGGGTGTCGTCAAGGGACTGCACCCGTGAAGAATCGTGAAGGGTGGTTCGTGAAGCGTATCTCGCAAACGAACGACGGACGACGCTTCACGAGCGAAGCGGTCATTGGAGTAGGAATATGAGACCGGAGCAGGGGACATTGATCAGCCGGGCTCAGGCCATCGGGGCCCTCCTGGAATTGTTGACGGATCAACCCGTCGTCATCTGTAATGGGTTTCCGTCGCGCGAAGCGCACAAGATTGCGGATAGGGCGACGCATTTTTACATGATCGGCTCCATGGGCAACGCGCCGGCGATCGCGCTGGGTGTGGCGCTGGCCAAGCCGAACAAGCAGGTCGTCACCTTCGACGGAGACGGCAATGTGCTCATGGGCATGGGTACCTTGGCCACCGTAGGCGCCCTGAAGCCGAAGAACTTCATCCATGTCGTGTTCGACAACGAGGTCTACGGGACGACCGGAAATCAACCGACGATCTCGAATGTGGTGCCACTGGACAGAGTGGCCAAGGCCGCCGGCTATGTGAATGTCGAGCGTGTGCGGGATCGCGAGGACCTTGTCTACGAGTTCAAGGACATGCTGAAAAAGGACGGGCCCAGCATGTTGCTGGTTAAGGTCAACGAGTTTGCCGAGGATGCCGGCCGTGTTCTGCTCGAACCGCCGGACTTGACCACACGATTCATGAAAGCGATAGAGTAGGGGAGTCGAACCACACCATGATGTTGTTGAATCCAGGGCCAGTGAACGTATCGGACAGGGTCAGGCAGGCTCTCCTTCGCCAGGATATCTGTCACCGGGAATCGGAATTCTCCGATCTCCTGGCCGGGATCCAAACCAAGCTGCTGAAGGCCTTCGTGCCTGGGGCGGAAGCCGACTATGCCGCCGTGCTGATCACGGGTTCCGGAACGTCTGCTGTCGAAGCCGCCGTGTTGTCCTCACTTCCGCACGGCAAGCGCATGCTGGTTTTGAACAATGGAGTCTATGGCGAGCGACTTTCCCAGATGGTGGGCGTTCATCGTCTGGGCGTTTCTGAACTGAAGTACGAGTGGACTGTGACGCCGGATCCCGAGCGACTGCGGCTGGCGCTCAGGCAGCATCCGGAGGTCCATGCCGTGGCGATGGTGCATCACGAGACCACCACCGGATTGATCAATCCGGTCAAGGAAATTGCCGAGGTCGTCGACAGTCAAAACCGCGTGTTCATCGTGGACGCGGTCAGCGCTCTGGGCGGTGAACCGCTCGACATCGCCGGCAATCATATCTACATGGTGAGCGGTACGGCGGGGAAGTGCATCCAGGGATTTCCTGGCGTGTCGTTTGTGCTGCTGCGGCGGGGATTTCTGGAACGGATGCGAACCTATCCCAAGCGGTCCTGGTATCTCCATCTGACCCATTATGTGAACGATCAGGGCCAAGGGGTCATCCCGTTCACGCCGGCGGTGCAGGTGTTTTATGCTTTTGACGAGGCGCTCAACGAGCTCCTTGACGAAGGGGTCGCCAGGCGTATTCAACGCTACAAGAAAATGGCGTCGTTGATCCGAGAGCGTATGGCGAAACTCGGCCTGAAATCGGTTCTCACGCCGGATCGCCAATCCAACACGATCACCGCGTACTATCTGCCGGAAGGGTTGTCCTACCAGGTTCTCCATGATCAGTTGAAGGCGCAGGGGTACGTCATCTATGCCGGTCAGGGCAATCTGGAGAACAAGATTTTTCGGGTGGCCAACATGGGGGCATTGACCGAGGCACAGTTCACGGCATTTCTCGACGCCGTGGAACGGATTTGCACGCCCGCATGAAGGCCGTCATTCTCGCCGCCGGCGTCGGTAAGCGGCTCTGGCCTCTGACACAGCATCGTCCCAAATGTCTGATCGAGATCGGCGGCCGGAGTCTGCTTCACCGCTATCTGCGATCACTGGGAGAGGTCGGTGTGGCCAGAGCGGATATCGTCGTCGGATACAAGCAGGAGATGATCCGGGCGGCCGTGGATGCCAATTCGTATGGGGTGCGGGTGAACTTCCTCGTCAATGAGCAATTCCAGCGCGGCAGCATTTCTTCTCTGTGGGTGGCGCGCACGGTCTTGGATGATGACGTCATCATTATGGATGCGGACGTGCTGTTTCATCGTGAGATCCTCCGAAAACTCGTGCAGTCTGCGTATCCCAACGCTCTGCTGATGGACGAATCGGTCAAACAGACCGGAGAAGAATGTATGGTGGTAGTGGAGGGCGGTCGCGTCATCGCGCTGACCAAGCGTCTGCCGCTGCATTACGACTATGCGGGCGAAGGCGTCGGGTTTTTCAAGGTCAGGGCGGCGGATACTCCCCATATCGTGGCATCTCTCAGGACGTACGTGGACCGGGAAGCCTGGCAGATGGAATACGAAGATGCGTTACTGGAATTCTTCAGGGATGTGAAAGTGGGGCATGAAAAAATCGGAGGCTTGCCTTGGACCGAGATCGATTTCGCCGAGGACGTGGAGAAGGCCGAGCGGGACGTACTGCCGAAATTGTGACGCGCGTCCATCCCGCGATTCCCTGTCGCGATGGCGTACAACGTAAGAGGACAGCCCGACATGGGTGAGAGTGTGCTTGACCAACAGGCCGATCTGCAGGGGCTCTCAACCGCCATCCTGCTCCCGTCTGTGGACCTGTCCGGGGCGCCGGTCGGAGGGGCAGTCGGGCCGCTCACGCCGATTGTGGGCATCGGCTTGTTCCAGCGCGCCGTGTTGACCTTTCAACGTGCGGGTATCCGGCAGCTGATTGTGGTGGCCGGAGTGGAGGAAGAGGCGCTCAAGCAAGCTCTCGGCAAGGGACCCCGCGTGACGATCCCGGTCCGTTGGATGCCGATTCGGGAATTTCCGCTGGATGACCCCCGGACCTGGGAGGCGTTGGCCGCAGAGGTTCGCGGCTTCTGTCTGGTGTCCGGAGCAGCCGGCATCTTCTCGCGCGCGTTGGTCGAGCAGCTCCGACGGGACGTTCAGGAAGGACAAGCGATTGTCGTCGGGCCCGCGCGGCATCACCGTGGGACGACTCAGGGCGATGTCGGGTCGATCCGCCGGTTCCCGGAATCGAGTGTGGCCGAGGCAGCGGATCTGGTGGTGCTACCGGCGAGCCTTTTGAGTGCCGCAGGATCGACGATGTGCGAGTCCGGTACCGTTCCTGTTCGTCGGTGGATCGAACAGGCGGGGGCGACCGGTCGGTTGCGTGTTTTTTCGACCGAATCGAACCAGGCCCTGTGGTACCGGGCGGTACGGAACTCCCGTGATCTGCGAGCCGCCGAGAGCCAGCTGTTTGCATCGCTCAGAAGCGACCTCGAAGGCGTCGTCGACCGGTATTTCAATCGGATTCTGTCCCGAAGGTTCACACGGGTCTTTCTCTCGCTCGGTTTATCGCCAAACACTGTGACCATGCTGGCCACTCTTGTGGGACTGGCCGCGGCGATGGGATTTGCGAGGGGGACGTACGCCGCCGGCCTCGGCGCAGCGGTGCTCTTCCAGCTGGCTGCGGTCATCGATTGCAGCGACGGTGAAATCGCGCGGCTGACCTTCACGGAGTCGTCGTTCGGAGCCTGGCTCGACATTGCCATGGACAATGTCGTCCACATGGCCATCTTCGGAGGAATCGCCTGGGGGAGCTATATTGCCGGCTCGGGATTCCCGTACGCCTGGACGCCGTTGGTCTTGGGGGCCGCCGCGATCCTGGGGAATGCACTGTCATTCGTACTGGTGGGCAAGGCCCAGAAGATCAGAGCAGCGAACGGGTGGAAGAGTCTCGTGCATGCAGCGCGCTCCGAATTCATTCTGCAGAATGTAGCGAGCCGGGATTTTTCCGTCATCGTCCTGGTATTTGCCCTCCTCGGCAAGCTGGACTGGTTTCTGTGGCTCGCGGCGATCGGATCCTTGACGTTCGCGGCGATCATGCTCTGGGTGGTTCGTTTTTCCTCGACCGGCCGTGGTTAAGCGGCTTCTTCTGGTTATCGGTCTCTTCACGCTCGCGTTTCTCGTCTGGTACATCGGCCCAGCGGAGATTTACCGCGCAGTTCACAGGCTCGGTCCGGTGGCGCTCCTGGCGATTCTCGCGCCTTCGCTCCTCATGTATCTGGTCGAGGGCTACGGCTGGAAGATCACGCTCGCGGGATCGAAACAGGTCCCATTCCGGCGTCTTCTCATGATCCGTATGGCGGGGGAAGTGGTCAATATGACGACGCCGACTGCCTACGTCGGCGGAGAGCCATTGAAAGCCTACCTCCTCCAGCGGGACGGAGTGCCCGTGGTCGAGGGATTGGCATCGGTGGTTATTGCCAAGACTACCATGACAATCGCCCAGGTGGTGTTCATCATCGTGGGTATTGCCGCCGGCCTGTGGGTCCTGGGCCCGACCGGGTCACCCGGTCAGGTCGTCACGGGCGCCCTTCTCAGTGTGGGGTTATTACTCTTTGGGACGGCGGCGTTCGTGCTGGTGCAGCGGCGGGGTCTCTTTACCTGGACGCTGGAACTGATCCGAAGGCTCGGGTGGCGGTTTGAGTTTCTGGAGCATCGGGCAGAACAACTCCGATCGCTCGACCGGACAATCCTGAACTTCTATACAGAACGCCGGACCATGTTCTACGTCTCGACGGGACTGTACTTACTGGGATGGCTTGCCGAAGCGATTGAAGTCTACGTCATTATCTACTGCCTTGGCGGTGCGGCCGACATACTGTCGGCGGTTTCGATCGGGGCATTGTCGGTCTTGATCAAGGGAGGAACATTTTTCATTCCCGGGAGTCTAGGTGCCCAGGATGCGGGTAATGTATTGCTGCTGCACGCGTTCGGCTATAGTGAGGTTATTGGAGTCGCCTTCGCGCTCTTGCGGCGTTTTCGTGAGCTGGTGTGGATCTCCGTCGGATTGCTGTGCCTGGCGCTGATCGGCAAGCCAGGAGGGTCGACGAATGACACCTAGGATGTGACGCGCTCACGCTGGATGCTATGGATCCGCTCGACCATCAGATCCCACACGAAACTGTGCAGGCGGAGATTCGCGGTTCGGTCGACCTTTGTGAATTCGATTCCCGCCCGGTTGCCGTCAACCCATCGCACCTGTCCGAGATCGATGGGAAGAGATTCATGGCGATCCGGCAGAAGCAACCTGAGCGCGACGCTGCGCTCTGGAGGCATGGGTCTGTCGGTCTGTATCGTACAACCCACAGCCGACAGATTGACGATGACGCCTTCTCCGATCATCGAGAGCACGCAATACATTGCTGGGTAGCTGACCGGCAGACGGTAGAGCCCACGATGGTAGGGTCGGACGGTTTCCATGATCGGCAGGAGTCTAACCGGTTCCCATCACCATCGAACATTCCTCGTAAGGGGGGACGGGGCCGATCAAGGAGGCTGGCGGCTCACGCCGGCCGATTCCACATAGGGGCCGAGCGCAGGCGTAGAGGCCGACGATTTTCAGGGGTGGGATCAACCGATGCCGGCTCAAGCGAATTCAGTCTCCTACTTGCCACCTGTTTGTTGTACGAGTCTGCGGAACTCGACCAGTTGTCTGACTTGCTCGACGATAATCTCGGGTTGGTCGAAGTTGACAAAGTGACTGCTTCGATCTGCAAAGATCTGGCGGCTGTTGGTGGAGAGTTTCAACAGATCGGCCTGGAGATTGAGCCACATATGACGGAATCGTGAGCCGTCCACTCCCTGTGGCATGTCGGGCCACCACGTCGGCCCCGTCGCGGTCACGACAATGAGTGGAAGGTCGCCGAGACGACCGGAGCGCTTGACCTGGGACGAGGTTTCCTCCAGCGAGGCTTGCTCATCCGCCATGGTGGCGAAGTAGCGGGTTCTCGCCCAGCCGGCCCGCAGCATGGGGCGAATCTCCGGAGGGGCGCCCTCCACCTGTCTGGCGAACAACGGCGGCAGGATATCCAACGTCAGCATGAGCCGTGTGATCCCGAGCGTGGTGGCCGCTCCGATGATCGGGAAAGCCGACTTGGCCGCGGCGATGAATTTCCGGAACTCCTCTTCGTCAAACTGCCGTTCGTGGTCAGCATCGACCAGTACCATCGCGACGACGTCCTCCCGGTAGGATTCGTGGTACAGTCTGGCTACGAACCCTCCGAGCGAATGGCCGACCAGAATATAGGGTCCGGACACTCTCGCGCGGGCGAGCAGGGTGTGAAGCTCATCGGCGATTTGTCGCCCCGTTCGCGGCGATGGCCCACGCTCGCTCCAACCCAGTCCGGCTCGATCATACGAGCAGATACGCGTGAGCCGGGTCAGATCGGATTGGATCTTCGTCCAATAGAGCGACCAGCCGATACTCGCCGATTCGAGGACGACAGTGGGACTGCCTTCGCCCGTACAATGGAGGTGAAGCTCGTGTCCACCGACGTCAACGAGTCTTCCCGGGGGCGGATATCGTTGACTGTCCAGTGCCATGTCAACGGCTTGATACGCAGCGCCGGTCAAGACGAGCAGCAACACCGCTACGACAGAGCGAATCAGCCATCGCATCGTGTCAAATCGGTCGCCGCATGTCCGCGGGATTCCCCGAGGCTTGGCGGCGAACGCTCCCAAGTCGCTTGCAAAGTGGTATGAGTATAACTCTTCAGCGTACTTCTTCCATCCCCAGCCTAGTGGATTCGCTTGAAAACGGAAAGATCTGCACAACAGCGAACCGCTTCGGCAATCTTCCAACAAGAGTGCAGGATTTGAGCCTGATACTGAGCGTGTGAGACCCAGTGGCAATCTCCTCTCTTTTCCATCCGGATCTTTATGGTAGGATGCCGCGAATGTCGGTCATGATGCGTGCGGCCTGGATAGCGCTCGCTGGACTGGGAGCGGTGGCTTTCGGTTACGTGGGCGGTCTGATTAATCCCACCGAAAAAGTGAACGGTCTCTGGCTTGTCGTGGCGGCGGCATGCCTGTACGTACTGGCCTTCCGGTTTTACGGGCGCTGGCTTGCCTGCCAGGTCACCGAGTTGAATGATCGGCGGGTCACCCCTGCCGTCCGCTTGAACGACGGCGTGAATTTTCACCCGACCAACAAATATGTCCTGTTCGGTCATCATTTCGCGGCCATCGCGGGAGCCGGGCCGCTTTTGGGGCCAGTGCTGGCGGCACAGTTCGGATTTCTTCCAGGATTCCTCTGGCTCGTCGTCGGGGCGGTGCTTGCGGGAGCGGTGCAAGACTTCATCGTTCTCGTTGCCTCAATGCGACGAAATGGCCGGTCTTTGCCGCAAATCGCGCATGATGAGCTGGGGCCGATTACCGGAACGGCCACGGCGGTGGCGGTGCTCTTCATCGTGGTGGTCGCGCTAGCGGGGCTCGGCTTTGCCGTTGTGAATGCCCTCTATCACAACGCGTGGGGGACATTTACGATCGCCATGACGATTCCCATCGGATTCGTGATGGGGTTCTATCTCCATAGGCTTCGGCCGGGGGCTGTTGCGGAGGTGACCGTCCTGGGGGTGGGGCTGCTGATTCTGGCCGTGCTGGCCGGCCGCATGGTTGCCCAGTCGGCGTATGTCTGGATATTCGAGCTTGATCGGGGCACGCTCGTGTGGCTGCTTGCTGGCTACGGGCTCTTGGCCTCGGTGCTGCCGGGCTGGATGTTGCTGGTACCGCGCGGGTATCTCTCCACCTTCATGAAGCTCGGAGTCGTGTTCCTGCTGGGTTTCGGCGTCATCCTCATGGCGCCTACCATCGAAATGCCGCGGGTGACGAGATTTGCGCTCGGCGGCGGGCCGATCATTCCCGGCTCGCTGTTCCCCTTCTTGTTCATCACGATTGCATGTGGCGCGGTCTCAGGGTTCCATTCCTTGGTATCGTCCGGAACCACTCCGAAGATGATCGAGCAGGAATCGCATGCCATGGTGGGGTACGGAGCCATGCTCCTGGAGAGCTTCGTCGGGGTGATGGCACTCATTGCAGCCTCGGTCCTGATTCCTGGAGACTATCTGGCGATCAACACGACACTTTCGGCCGATGCGCTGACGACGATGGGGTTTGCGCCCGTACACATTGCTGAACTCGCTCGCTTGGTGGGAACAGACATCGAAGGGCGCCCGGGTGGGGCAGTGTCGTTGGCCGTGGGTATGGCGTCGATCTTCACCGCCCTGCCTGGCATGGGCGGCCTGATGGCATACTGGTATCAGTTCGCGCTAGTCTTTGAGGCGCTGTTCATCCTGACGACCATCGATACAGGAACGCGGGTCGCACGCTATCTTGTGCAAGAGATGATGGGTCGGGTATACGCTCCGTTCCGACAAATGAACTGGTGGCCCGGGGCTTTTGCAACGAGTGGTATCGTGGTGGGTGCTTGGGCCTATCTGATTGGGACCGGGAATATTTCCACAATCTGGCCGATGTTCGGCGCGGCCAATCAGCTCTTGGGGACGCTGGCGCTCTGCGTCGGTACGACCGTTCTCATTAAAATGTGGAAGTCACCATATCTCTGGGTGACGGCTGTGCCGATGTGCTTTGTGGGCGTCGTCACGCTCACCGGTTCGTACGAACTATTTGGAATGTTTTTGGGCAAAGCGGCAACGTTCGCAGGCGGTGAGGCATTCTCTCTGTATCTGGACGCGGTGCTCGTCGTGGCGGTCGCAAGTTTGGGCCTCATCGTCTTGGGGGATAGCTTTAGACAGTGGTACGGATATGTGATTCGGAAAAAGCCGTTTACGAGCAGTGAGGTCATCGTCATGGCCGGAGGAGGCACTGCGGGGAGGGTGCAGCCGGCCGTTCAGGATGAGGACGTGCGGCGCGGCTTTAAACTCCCGTTCAGCGGCTGCTGCTGACATTGAAGTGAGAGGAGGCGCACGTGGCTGATCAGTTCTCGTTTGACGTCGTCTCGGAGGTCGATATGCAGGAACTCAAGAACGCCCTCGACCAGGCGACTAAGGAGATCAAGCAGCGGTTTGATTTCAAGGATTCCAAGACCGAGATTCTGTTGAAGGAAAAGGAGAAGGAACTGGCGGTCGTGTCGGACGACGAGTACAAGCTGACCGCGGTCCAGGAAATCATCAAGGCGAAGTGCGTGAAGCGCGGAGTCTCTTTACGAGCGTTTACGCATGGGAGCGTCGAGCCGGCCCTCAGCGGGACGGTTCGGCAGGTGTCGAAGATCCAAAGCGGCCTGGCGTCGGACAAAGCGAAAGAGATTGCCAAGTCGATCAAGGAGTCGAAGCTCAAAGTGCAGGCCCAGATTCAAGGAGAGCAAGTGCGGATCCTCGGCAAGAGCAAGGACGAGTTGCAGGGCGCCATTGCGTTCCTCAGGGGAAAAGATTTCG
Organism: Nitrospira sp.; assembly: GCA_047150005.1. Taxonomy (GTDB): domain Bacteria; phylum Nitrospirota; class Nitrospiria; order Nitrospirales; family Nitrospiraceae; genus Nitrospira_C. Next base: position 2,224,794 of record AP038806.1, read on the forward strand.
GGATCGATATCCGGTTTACGAACTACCGGTGACCAGGAGGTGCAGCGCCTCTCCACCATACGTACGTGTCTCCTGCTGGTCCTCTTCGTCGTATGTGAAGGGTGCGATCGCAGCGATCCGATCGTCCTTATCCAACTCCATCCGACGAATCCCGACATTATTTACGTGGCGACGAACGACTATATCTACAAGACGCGCGATGGAGGACGGACTTGGGCCAACCTGTCGCAAGGCATGAGTCATTCACGCGTTATTTCAATGGCCGTGGATCCGACGTACCCGGCGACTGTCTACGCAGGGACGAAAGGGGACGCCGTGTTCAAGAGTCATGACGGCGGACAGCGCTGGGCCTCGATGCGTTCCGGGTTGGATGATGCCACGATTTCTTCGGTCGTAAATCAGTTCGTGTTCGATCCGGCGGACAACAATCACATTTATCTCGCCACGACGATGGGGGTGTTTGAGACAAACAACGGCGGGGACAGCTGGATCAAGAAAATGGAGGGGATGAAGGAAGTCCTGATGGTGGTGACGCTCGGCATGGACGCCTCGAGGCCGGAGATACTGTATGCCGGCACGAGCGGCGGGGTCTATAAGACCGCGAACAAGGCGGCCCATTGGGACAAGGTCAACAACGGGCTGGTGGCGCCTGATATGGTCAAGACTTCGCGCGCGCTCAATGTGACCGCGGTTGTGGTCGATCCGTTCGCCTCGGAAACGGTTTATGCCGCGACGTTGGCGGGGCTTTACAGAACGACCGATGGAGCAAAGTCGTGGACGCGAATCGGAGAATCCCTCGCCGATCAAATGATCATCGCCATGATCCTGGATCGGACGAAGCAGGGGGGCATCTACCTTGCGGGGCGCGACGGAGTCCATCGAAGCGAGGACGGCGGGTTGACCTGGCGAACGATGAACCAAGGGCTTGCGACCACCAACGTCCGATGCATTGTCCAGAGTTCGACCGATCCGAGACTGTTCTATGCCGGGACTAATGGCAGCGGCCTCTACGGGAGCAGAGACCGTGGGGAACATTGGGAAGCCATGCCGGCGGTCGTGCCGGTCAGGAGCCGGGAATGAGCGACGTGCGCTGGAGAGAAATGAATCAGTGGGAAGACGTTCCACGATTCTGGAGGCTTGACCCGACGGACGAGCCGCCCAAGGTGGAGCCGATTGTGCTGTCGCTGAGTCCTGAGCCGATCGTAGATCCTCCCAGAGTGGATCCGACTGTGGAGTCCGGCAGACTCGATCCAACGGAAGACTGACGAAGGCTGGAGCCGACCGCGGACTGATCCGTATTCAAGGTGGATTCTCCCACGGACGTACCGGCTCGCCCCGTCGTTCCTATTTCGAACCCCACCGGTCCTGTTGCTCCGATGTCCACGCCGGTCTTGGGGGTGACTCCGAAGTCCGTCCCGGTTGTGCCTCCCCCGCCGATATCAGTTCCGGTCTTCGGCGTCATGCCGATTCCCGTTCCGACCGACGGGCTCGCTCCGATTCCCGTGCCGGTCTTGGGGGCCGCCGGAGCCGGGCGAGGTTGAAAATCGCGATGAATGGTGTCCTCAAGCTCATGAATCTTGCGAGAATCTTTCGCCGCTGTATCGGAATGGCCGTTCGCCAGGCGTTCCCGGGTTCTTGTGATCTCGTCGAGTTGTGCATGAAGTCTTTTGAGGTCGGCACGTGCTTGCGCGACCGGAGGAATCAATTCGCCGATCGTCCAGCCCCGTACCTTAATCTGTTCGCTGAAAAGCCCGGACTGCGCGAGAGTGAGCAGCTCGTTGACCTCGTCTCCCATCGCCTCCACCGCTTCCAGCTCGTTAAGATCGGTCTTGCAACAGGCGAGGAATTTATTGTAGCGCTGAAGAAACGACGCGACCTCGGCTTCAAGATTCTCGACTTTCAGTTGGCGGCTCTGTGGACGGTCGGGCCTTTCAGCCTTTCCGCGCTCATCCTTTTTCTCCACCAGCGGTACGCAAGGTCCTTGCGCTGACCCTTTCCCTTGCGATGCCCGCAACTGTTGGTCGGCCGGCCGCCCTTCGCAAAATTCCATCAGCGGTGCCGCAAGTACTCTCTGCCCAAACGGCAGGATGATGGCCAAAGTCAGCAGGGCGGCTACGAGCTTTGTATGTTCGCCTGTCAGGACGGTCGATTGGTGGAGAGCAGGGATGATTGTCATGGTCGAAGTGTCGCCTTCGATCTCGAATCTGTCAAGGAATGGCCGATTCATCGGAGCGACCGGTCTGATGACTACAGGAAACACGGTCGTCTGTCGGTAGTGGGGCCGTCTCCTCTTGCGTCATGCCGGGAAGGCGGGTATCCACTCCTCGATCAAGACTCAAGGCTGAGGAAAAGACCTTGACTGGATTCCCGCTTCCGCGGGAATGACACACTGCAGTGCTTCAGATGGCAAGCTGACCCACTATCCGTCAGTCTGCCAACGCCGACTCAATACCGCAGGAGAGTCCTCCTCACGAAACTGATCACCTCCTGTTTTCCTTGCACACGACCGCTTCGGCCGACAGGCTTCAATGGATCTCCTTTAGGCTCCATAGTAAGGTATACGAATATCAGGTTCGTCCGAGGGCGTGTAGGAGCGAAAACCCATTACGGGAAGCAGGTGTCTAAGTCTCTGAATTTCTGTTGACAACACTTTTGCCTGGAGTATACTCCGCCACAGAGTGGGAGAAAGTGGGTGAACCTGGAATCGGACAATTTTCTCAATCATTGAGGCATGTTCCGGTCATGCCGAATGAAATCGTATTTTGGCTAAGGCCTCGGCCCGACACTGTCGTGCTTGATTGTACGGTGGGATATTGTGGGCATGCGGCAAGTATCTTGGAGTCAAGTGCACCAAGTGGGCGACTGATTGGAATAGATCGTGATGCTCACGCGATTCGTGCCTGTGAGGCGGAATCACATCGTTTCGGAGGACGACTTGAATTGGTCAAGGGACACTTTGTCGATTTGAAACGCCATCTGGTCGACCGCGGCGTCGCGAAAGTGAGCGGTGTGCTGTTCGATCTCGGCGTGTCGTCCCCCCAGTTTGATGAGCCCGCGCGCGGCTTCAGTTTTCAGGCGAGTGGCCCCCTCGACATGCGGATGGATCAGTCCGTCGGAAGAACCGCAGCGGACATCGTCAACCATGCGGATGAAGCGGACCTGGCCAAGATGATTTTTGAGTTCGGAGAAGAGCGGTTCTCTCGGCGGATCGCCAGAGCGATCGTCCGGGACCGGATGCGAAGGCCGCTGGAAACGACCGAAGACCTGGCCTCGACCATCGAAGGTGCGGTTCCTGCGTCGTATCGACATGGGCGCCTTCATTGCGCAACGCGGACGTTTCAAGCGCTTCGAATCGCGGTCAATGACGAGCTTGACTATCTGGAGCGTGCGTTGCGCGATGCCGCGGACGTGCTGGAGCCGGGCGGACGGCTATGCGTGCTCTCATTCCACTCACTTGAAGATCGCATCGTCAAGCGCACATTCCGCTCATTGTCCGACACGCAACTGACCATCCGGACAAAAAAGCCTCTACGGCCCACGCAGGAAGAGATGGCTCACAATCCACGGTCCAGGAGCGCGAAGCTTCGCGTCGCGGAACGAACTCACGAGGTGATGTCATCATGAAGGCGACGATCATGCTGTTGAGTCTTGGTTTGATCTTCCTCTTCGTCTGGGAGCGTGTGGATGTCGTCCGCCTGGGTTATCAGATCGAGCGATTGAAGGCCCAGAAAATCCTGTTGATCCGCGAGCGAGATCAACTCCATGTAAGAGTATCTGCACTTGCCGCTCCTGAGCGGATCGCCAAGGTGGCCACGGAGAAGCTCGGGTTGCTTCCTCCTCAGCAAGGCCAGGTCTTTCTGGTCCGTCAGCAGCAGGAAGCGCCGGTGCCGGAGGCGGCGGTCGTCGCGCAGATTCGGGTAGCTCGCAACCATCCGCGGCCGGGGTTGGGAGAATAGTGATGGGCGTGTTTTCCCGGAGACGGTACGTCACGCTGTGTCTGCTCCTCCTGGGGTTCTGCGGCATTCTCGCCAGGTTGGTATCCCTGCAAGTTCTGCAGGCCGCGGAATTGACGGCAAAAGCAGACCGACAGCACCAGAAGAGCGTCACCTTCGAAGGGGCGAGAGGTTCAGTGACGGACCGCCACGGGAAGGTGCTCGCCATGAACATGGAGGTGCCGTCGGTCTTCGGGGTGCCGACCGCGCTGGAAAGCCCCTCCCGAGCAGCGCGGTATCTGTCTCCCGTTCTTCACGTTCGCCGCGATGAGCTTGAGCGGAAGTTGCGTCAGGACAAAAGCTTCGTGTGGTTGGCCCGCAAAATGGAACCTGAGCAGGGCCAACGTTTGGAGCGCCTGTCTTTGGATGGTATCGGTGTGATCATGGAGGGGCGTCGCTTCTACCCTAAGGGCCCCCTACTTTCCCACGTGCTCGGATTCGCCGGCATGGATGGACAGGGGCTGGAAGGGTTGGAGCACCGTTATGAAAGTCAACTCCACGGCGAGAAGCGCGTCACCATTCTCCAGCGTGACGCACTGGGCCGCACGGTTTTTCCGAAGGGATTGGCCGAGAAACCTCCCGCCCCGGGCAGCGCGCTCACGTTGACCATCGACGAAGTGATTCAATACATCGCCGAAAAAGAATTGGAGGAAGCCGTCTCCCATGCCCATGCCAAGGGGGGTACCATGATCGTGATGGAGCCCCAGACGGGTGCCATCCTGGCCATGGCGGTCAATCCGCGGTTCGATCCGAATGCCGTCGGCGCGCTGACGCCGGATCGCTGGCGTAACCGCGCACTGACCGACGCGTATGAGCCCGGCTCTACCATGAAGGTGATTCTCGCGGCCGCGGCTCTTGAAGAGAAGATCATGATGCCCGGGACCATGATTTTCGGAGAGAACGGTCGAATGGCCGTGGCCAACACGGTGATCCACGATCACGAAAAAATGGGGTGGATGACCTTTGCGCAAATGATCCAGAAATCCAGCAACATCGGCGCGGCTAAAACCGGAATGGCGTTGGGCGAACAGCGGTTCTATCGGTATCTCCAGGCATTCGGCTTCGGTCAGCGGACCGACATCGATCTGCCGGGCGAGGCTGGCGGGCTGCTCAAGATTCCCAAAGACTGGGGGCGTCGATCCTTGGCCTCGATTTCCATGGGTCAGGAAATCGGCGTCACCCCCCTGCAATTGGTGTCCGCCATCGCGGCCATCGCCAATCAGGGTGTCATAATGAAGCCGTATGTCGTGTCGGAGATCAGAGATGCGAAAGGCTCGATCCTGAAAGAAGTCATGCCGCAAGCCAAACGGCGGGTTGTGTCCCCCGAAACCGCCAGAACGCTGACAGCGGTACTGGAGGGAGTTGTGACGGACGGCACCGGTGCGAAAGCGGCCATTCCGGGCTTTCGCGTGGCGGGCAAAACCGGCACGGCGCAGAAGATTGATCCGAAAACCGGGACGTATTCCAGTACGCAGCTGATCGCATCGTTCGTCGGGTATGTGCCGGCTGATGCTCCACGCTTGGCGATGGTCGTCATTATCGACGAGCCCCAGGGAGAATCCTGGGGAGGTGTGGTTTCTGCTCCGGTGTTCCGTCGGGTGGGCGAACAGGTCCTGACGTATCTGGGTGTCTCGCGGGACGATCAAATCAAGATCGCCTCGGCAGTGACGTATGACTGATGAAGGCAAGGAGTCCGTTTATGACGGCGGAGGACCTGGTCGCGGCGGCACGAGGGCAGATGGAGATCGTCGAGCAACGCGGCGATCTGCATGTGCCGATCGCCATGGTGACGGATGATTCGCGGGCCGTGGTATCAGGCGGTCTGTTCGTGGCGGTCAAGGGGGAGCGGGTCGACGGCCACGAGTTCGTCGCGAAGGCCTTGCATGGCGGTGCCGCGGCGGTGATTGCGCAATCCTCCGTCGATACAGGCGCCGTTCCGCTCGTCCGTGTCGCCAACTCCCGAAAAGCACTGGGCATCATCGGCAGTCGCTTCTATGGAGATCCGTCCTCGAAATTGATGATGGTCGGGGTGACCGGGACCAACGGGAAAACGACGACGACGTATTTGTGCAAAGCGTTGCTTCAAGGTATCGGGCGAAAAGTCGGTTTAATCGGTACGGTCGCCTATCAAATCGGAGAGGAGATCATCCCGGCGTCGCACACGACTCCCGGCGCCCTCACCTTGCAGAGTCTCTTGGCCAGGATGCTCAAGGCGGGCTTGAACGCCGTCGTGATGGAAGTCTCATCCCATGCCTTGGCCTTGGACCGCACGGCCGGCTGCGAGTACGACGCGGCCGTCTTCACAAATTTGACTCAGGACCATCTGGATTTTCATTCAACGATGGAAGAGTACTTCCAGGCCAAGTTGCAGCTGTTTACGGACCTGGGGCGCGGAAGAAAATCCGGCCAGCGTGCGGTGGTCAATATGGACGATCCTCGCGGACCCCAGGTCCGTGCCGCCTGTCGAGTGCCGGTCTGGGGCTACGGTATGACCGGAACACCGGAACTCAAGGCTGAGCGGGCCCGGCTGTCCCTCGCCGGCACGAGCTTCACAGCGGGGACTCCGGCCGGGACGTTTCCCGTGGAGAGCCGATTGGTCGGTGAGCACAACGTCTACAACTTGCTGGGGGCGATCGGTGTGGCGTTGCATGCCGGGGCGACCTGCGATCAGGTGCGCGAGGCGGTCACGCAGGTCAGCAATGTCCCGGGGCGCTTCGAGCGGGTGTCGGCCGGTCAGGATTTCACCGTGGTCGTGGATTACGCTCATACGGAAGACGCGCTGCGGCGGCTGTTGGCGGCGGCGCACGAACTCAAGACTCATCGAATCATCACGGTATTCGGATGCGGCGGAGACCGTGATCGGGGAAAGCGTCCGAAGATGGGCCGCGCGGCAGTCGAATATAGCGATGTCGTCATCCTGACGTCCGACAACCCGCGCACCGAAGATCCTCTGGCGATCCTGCGTGAAGTTGAGGTGGGCGTCCATGAGGCGCTCCAGCGGCGAAAGCAAGTGGAATACCATCTTGTCGCCGACCGGCGTGACGCGATTGCCGCGGCGGTCCGTATGGCCGGTTCCGGAGACATGGTTCTTATCGCCGGCAAGGGCCACGAGGATTATCAGATCATCGGGACGACCAAGATTCATTTCGACGATCGCGAGGTGGCACGAGAAGCCATCCGGCAGTTAAGGAATTGCGCGTGAACGTCCAGCACAGCGGACGATGGAGAGGTGAGGCCTCACCGATGGCGCTTTTTACGATTGAAGAGCTGCGTGAGGTCGTCAGCGTCAAGGTTCTGGCCGGCGAGGCCGCTCCGTCGGCCAAGCGACGGATCAGAAACATCAGCACCGATTCGAGATCGATCAGGCGGGGGGATCTGTTCGTGGCCTTGCAGGGGGAACGGTTCGACGGCCATGAGTTTGTGGCCGCAGCCTTCGCGCAAGGCGCGATCGGGGCCATCGTGCACGACCAATACCGACCTCCGGCTTCCAAGCGTCAGGACAGTCGATCCGTCCCCTTTCTGTTGGGGGTTCGCGATCCGCTGTTTGCCTATCAACAGTTGGCGATGCATCACCGGAGCCGGTTCGAGATTCCGGTGGTGGCCGTGACGGGCAGCAACGGCAAGACGACGACCAAGGAGATGACGGCCGCGGTGCTGGGGCGGCGATGGCGGACGCTGAAGACGGAAGGCAACTACAACAACCGGATCGGCGTTCCTCACACGTTGTTCAAGTTGACACGGCGGCATCAAGCGGCGGTCGTTGAAATGGGCGTGGACGCGCGCGGGCAGACGACGCGATTGTGCGAGATCGTTCGTCCCACGGTCGGCATCATCACCAACATCGGTCCGGACCATCTGGAGTTCTTCGGAAGCATGGAAGGATCGGCCCAGGCCAAGGCGGAACTGTTGGACCTGCTTCCTGCGGACGGTACGGCTGTGCTGAACGCCGACGACCCCTATTTCGACTATTTGGCCTCGCGCGCCCGGTCCCGCGTCGTGTCGTTCGGGCTGTCGGAGAAGGCGGACGTGCGCGCCGCGCGAGTGACGTTCGATGTCAAGAGCGGAACCAGGTTCGATCTGCTGCTGCCGGGCAAGGGGCGCCCCGTCGGCGTGACGATGAAGGTTCACGGTGCCCATAACGTGCTCAACGCCCTTTCAGCCGCCGCGACCGGCTTTGCATTGAACCTGTCAGGCGCAACCATTTCGGAAGGGTTGGCCACGTTTCGTCCGGCCGCCATGCGCTCGCAGGTCATCTCGCATCATGGCGTTCAGATCATCAACGACTGCTATAACGCCAATCCCGCTTCGATGAAAGCCGCAATCGAACTCTTGGCGAAGTGGGCTCCTGCCCGGACGCGAGTGGCGGTGCTGGGAGACATGCTGGAACTTGGGGCCCAAACCAAAGCGTTCCATCGCGAGGTCGGGTCGTTTCTGGCCGGTCGGGACGTGGCGCGCTTGATCGCGTGCGGGTCCTTGGGACGGGAGATTGCCGAGGGAGCCAGGCAGGGTGGTATGCCCGCAGCAGCCATCACCGAGGTCGCGGATGCCGCGGCCGCCGCCGATCTCCTCAGGATGGAAGTTCGGCAGGGCGACGTTGTGCTGGTCAAAGCCTCGCGCGGCATGAAGTTGGAGCAGGTCGTTCAAAGGCTGACGGGTATGAGAGCGATGACGAAAGAGGCGTCGTAGGAGTCCGTTCCTGTCGAAAGGGCGCATGCTCTACATCTGGCTGTATCCGTTTCATACGGACTATTCGTTTCTGAACGTGTTCCGCTACCTGAGCTTCCGCATCATTTATGCGGCGGTGACGGCGTTTCTGATCGCCTTCGTTCTGACGCCATGGCTGATCAGGAAGTTGCAGGAGATCAAGCTCGGGCAGCAAATCCGCGACGACGGGCCCAAACGGCATCTGGCGAAAAGCGGGACGCCCACCATGGGCGGAGTACTGATTATTTTCGCCGTCCTGCTGTCGACGTTGCTCTGGGCCGACATCACCAGACCGTATGTCTGGCTCGTGATGGTCGCGACGCTGGGCTTCGGCGCCATCGGGTTCGCAGACGATTATCTGAAATTCATTAAGGCGCGCTCGAAGGGTTTGACGGTCGGACAGAAGTTCAGTGCACAGGTCGGTATCGCACTTCTGATCGCAGTCGCCCTCTATTTCACGCCGGGATACACGACAAAGCTGAGCGTGCCGTTTTTTAAGAACGTCATGCCGGACCTCGGCTGGTTCTATGTGGTTTTCGTCGTCCTGGTGATCGTGGGCAGTTCCAACGCCGTGAATCTGACCGATGGATTGGACGGACTGGCCATCGGCCCGGTCATGATCGCATCCCTGGCCTATACGATCGTGGCGTACGTGGCCGGCCATCGCATTATGTCGGACTATCTCCTGATTCCGCACATAGAGGGAGCGGGAGAAATCGCGGTGTTCACGGCCGCCATCCTTGGGTCGAGCTTGGGCTTTCTCTGGTTCAACGCCTATCCGGCTACCGTGTTCATGGGTGACGTCGGCTCGCTTCCACTGGGAGCGGCGCTCGGAACGGTGGCCGTCATCAGCAAACATGAACTGCTGCTGCTCATGGTGGGTGGTGTCTTCGTCATTGAGGCGATCTCCGTCATTTTCCAAGTCATCTCATTCAAATCGCGGGGCAAACGCATTTTTCTGATGGCGCCGATTCACCATCATTTTGAGATGAAGGGCTGGGAGGAGCCGAAGGTTGTGGTCCGTCTGTGGATTATCGCCATCCTTCTCGCATTGCTGAGCCTGAGTACGTTGAAACTGCGGTGAGTGCCATGGTGGCAGTGGAGCAAGCAAGTCTGGCAGGGGCTCGCGTCACGGTCATGGGATTGGCTCGTAGCGGTGTGGCGGCCTGCCGTCTACTGCTGGAGGTTGGCGCCCGTGTCACGGTGTCAGACCGCAAGGAGTCGAGCGAACTTCAATCGGCGCTCGGAGACATCGATCGTGGCGCAATCGAGGTGACCGTCGGGCCGAACTATGAGGCTTCGCTCGAGGCAGCCGATCTTGTGGTGATCAGCCCCGGTGTTCCCTATCGCATGGAATCCCTCGGGCGCGTCCGCCGGCGCGGGGTCAAAGTGATCAGCGAGTTGGAATTGGCGTCGCGATTTCTCGCCGCACCGATGCTGGCCGTCACTGGAACGAACGGCAAGAGCACGACCGTCACCTTAATCGGCCAGATATTGAAGGAGCAGGGAAAACGCGTCTTTGTCGGAGGGAATCTCGGCACCGCCCTCAGCGACGCGGCATGGACGTCGGTGAAAGCGAAGAAGGAAGGACGAGCGGATCCGTTCGATTACCTGGTCGTGGAGGTCTCGAGCTTTCAGCTGGAGACGGTCGATCAATTCCACCCTTGGATCGCGGGAATCCTCAATGTCACCGTCGATCACCAGGACCGCTACGATTCGCTGAATGATTATCTCGCGGCGAAAGCCAGGATTTTCGAGAATCAAACTGCGGAGGATTACGCGCTCTTCAATCTGGATGATCCCAGGGTCTCGGCACTCAAGGAGTGTGTCCGCTCGCGTCGCGTCGGCTTCACCAGGATGGGAATGATCGGTTCAGGTGTCGAGCGAGGGACGTTTCTCGACGGCGAGACCATCGTCACGACAGTGAGTGGGCTGCGCCAGGCCGTCTGCCGAGCGAGCGAGATCCGGATGCTTGGGAGCCACAACGTGGAAAACATCATGGCGGCGTCGACCTATGCCGCACTCTGTGGATGCTCGCTTGATACCATCAGGAAGACTGTGACGGCCTTTCCCGGTCTCGAGCACGCGTTGGAATTCGTCCGCGAACGTCGCGGCGTCCGGTTCGTCAACGATTCCAAAGGAACAAACGTCGATGCCACGCTGAAGGCGCTTGAGGGCATTGATCATCCGATCTGGTTGATCGCGGGGGGGCGCGACAAAGGGGGAGATTTTTCCCGCCTCACCGACGCGGTCCGCCGGCGGGTGAAGCACGCGATTCTTATCGGAGAGGCGGCGCCGCTCCTTCGGCGTGCCTGGCACGATGCGGCAGCGATAAGCGAAGCCGGCTCCCTGCGTGAAGCCGTCGAGTATGCGGCACGGGAAGCCTCGGCCGGCGAAGTGGTTCTGCTCTCGCCAGCCTGCGCCAGCTTCGACATGTTCAGGGACTATCAGGACCGAGGCCGCCAATTTAAGGACGCGGTCTTGTCCTTACCGGCGTAACGGGCGTGACTTGGGAGGGGTGGAGCAACACGATGGCATCGCGGTCCGCAGGTACGTTGTCTCTGCCATGGCAGACAGCCGGTCAACGGTCGGGCAAACGACGTGTGCCCATGGATCACACAGTGCTGGTCGTGACGCTCACCTTGGCGTTGGTGGGATTAATCATGGTGTTCAGCGCCAGCGCGATTATGGCGGCAAACCGTTTCCAGGATCCGGAGTTTTTCCTCAAGCGTCAGGTCGCTTGGCTTGGATTGGGTGTGCTCCTCATGCATGCCACGTCGCGCGTCGACTACATGCTGTGGAAGAAGCTGGCGATCCCCATCCTGATCTGTATGGCGGCGCTGTTGGTCGTCGTCTTGATCCCGGGAATCGGCGTCGTGACAAAGGGAGCGAGACGGTGGTTTCGGGCCGGACCGATTTCGGTTCAGCCGGCCGAAATGGTCAAGCTTGCCGCCGTCATCTATCTCGCCTACTACCTGACGAAGAAGAAGGAGAAGGTCGCGCTGTTTGGCAACGGGCTGCTGCCGGTGCTGATCGTGATGGGACTTCTGAGCGGGCTCGTGCTGCTCCAGCCGGACTTGGGTACAGTCGTTGTCATAGGATTGGTGACCGTGGGGCTGCTGTTTCTCGGCGGAGCCAAGGTTTCCCATTTGGCCGGCCTGGGCCTCGGTGCTATTCCGGTCATGGCCGCCCTTGTGCTGGGGTCGAGCTATCGACGGCAGCGGTTGATGACGTTCCTGGCGCCGTGGAAGGACGCGTCCGACGCGGGTTTTCAGATCACTCAATCGTTTCTGGCCTTCGGCAGCGGCGGACCATTGGGCGTGGGACTGGGCGAAGGGAAACAAAAGCTGTTTTTCCTGCCGGAAGCCCATACGGATTTCGTCCTCGCGCTCGTCGGCGAGGAGTTGGGGCTGGCCGGCACGGCAACCGTCATTCTGCTGTTTGCGGTCCTTGTCTGGCGTGGATTTGTCATTGCCGCGCGTGCGCGCGCCCCGTTCGGCAAGTTTCTCGGCTTGGGCATCACCCTTCTGATCGGGATTCAAGCGCTGGTCAATGCCGCAGTCGTGACCGGTATGTTGCCGACCAAAGGCCTGACCTTGCCGTTCGTCAGCTACGGGGGGTCGTCACTCATCGTGAATTTTGTCGGCGTCGGCATGCTCTTGAGCATTTCACGGGATCGCCATGCCGGAGGCATCAAAGGCGGGCGCGGTGAGTTGGATCAGGGATGACGATCATCATTGCGGCGGGAGGAACGGGCGGCCATCTCTATCCGGCCGTCGCGCTGGCGCAGGAGTTTCTTCGGCGCGATCCTGCCGTGCGGGTGCTGTTTGTGGGAACAACGCGAGGGTTGGAATCCAAGGTGCTGGCATACGAAGGTTTCGAATTGGCGTTGATCAGCGCCAAACCGGTCATGGGGACCGGACCGGTTGGCATGCTGAAGGGCCTGGCCGCGATGCCGCTGAGTTTCTGGCAATGCCTCAAGATTCTGCGCAACCGGCGGGCGCGTCTGGTGATCGGGGTCGGTGGGTATACGAGCCCCATGATGGTAGCCGCGGCAGCCGCGGTTGGAGTGGCGCGCGTGATTCTTGAACCCAACGCGAATCCGGGGATGGCGAACAAGGCGGTCGGTCCGTTCGCACAACGGATTTTTCTGGCGTTCGAGTCGGCCGCCGAGGGGTTCGACCGGACCAAGGTTCGCGTCGTGGGCACGCCCATACGGAGCGCGTTTGTCGAGGCGGCTCTCAGGGTTCCTCGAACGCGCCGCGAGCCGGGAGAGTTCCATCTGTTGATTTTCGGCGGCAGCCAGGGGGCCAAAGCCATCAACAGCGCCGTCATCGAGGGACTTCAGATGATGCGGGACGCGCGGGTGCGACTGACCATTACACACCAGACCGGTGAACCCGACCACGCGCGAGTGACGGAAGCCTATCGTCGCGCCGGGATCTCAGCCTTCGTCACGCCGTTCATCTACGACATGCCGACGGCGATTGCGGCGGCGGATCTGATAGTGGCGCGCGCCGGCGCCATGACGGTGGCGGAGTTGACCACATGCGGGAAGCCGGCGGTCCTCATCCCTCTGCCCACGGCTATTTATGATCACCAGACCAAGAACGCGAAGGTCATGGAAGCGGCCGGTGCCGCCGTGCTGCTGCCGCAGGCCGAACTCACGGGCGAGAAGCTCGCGCAGCTCGTCGGTGCACTGGCCGATGATTCCGAGCGGTTGAATGCCATGGCGACGGCAAGCTTGTCGTTGAGACGAACCGACGCGGGCGAGACGATCGTCCGCGAATGCTACGCACTCGTAGGAGGTGGGCATGATAAGCGTCAGTCTCTTGGAGCGGGGGCACTCTGATGGTGTCAGACAGCAAAACGGGCGGGGATTCAATCCATCGCAGCCGATCAGCGGCTTGAGGCAAGCACCGATGTTCAGGAAAACACAACAGATTCATCTGGTAGGAATCGGGGGGGCGGGCATGAGCGGGATCGCCGAGGTGCTGCTCACGCTCGGCTACAAAGTCAGCGGGTCGGATCTGCAGGCCTCCGATACCACACGACGATTGGAAGAATTGGGCGGGCGCATCTTCATCGGTCATCAGGAGTCCAATGTGGGCGATGCGCAGGTCGTCGTGATCTCGTCGGCGGTCTCTCCCGCGAACCCGGAGGTCAGTTTTGCCAAGGCGAAACAGATCCCGGTGATCCCGCGGGCAGAGATGCTGGCCGAGCTGATGCGACTGAAATTCGGCGTGGCGATCGCCGGGGCCCACGGCAAGACCACGACCACATCGATGGTGGCCAACGTGCTCGCGCAGGGCGGGTTGGATCCCACGATGGTCATCGGCGGCAAGGTCAATGCGCTCGGAAGCCATGCGCGGCTGGGGCGAGGCGACCTGTTGGTAGCGGAAGCGGACGAGAGCGACGGCTCATTTCTACGTTTGTCTCCGACCGTCGTCGCCGTGACGAATCTGGACCGAGAGCATCTGGACCATTACGGCAGTATGGAGCGGATCAACGAAAGCTTTCTCGAATTCATCAACAAGGTGCCGTTTTACGGTTTGGCGGTTCTCTGCTCTGACGACGACCGGCTTCGGGCGTTGTTCCCGAAAATCGTGAAGCGGTATCAAACCTACGGGTTGGGCGAGGGCAACGGGATTTCGCCGGATTTCCGGGCGACCGACATCAGCCTCAAACAGTGGGGGGCCGAATTTCGCGCCTTCTTTCGAGGACGCAATCTCGGTCCATTCCGTCTCTCGGTTCCGGGTATCCACAACGTCTCCAACGCGCTGGCGGCGATCGCCATCGGGATCGAATTGGACGTGCCGACGGACTTGATTCGTAAGGCGCTGGCGGCCTTTACGGGCGTCGAACGACGGTTCCATTTGCGGGGAGAAGCAGCCGGTATCATGGTGGTGGACGACTACGGCCATCATCCGACGGAGATCAAGGCCACGCTGGCGGCAGCCAAGCAGGGATGGACCGATCGACGCTTGATCGTCCTCTTTCAACCGCATCGCTATACGAGAACCAGAGATCTGCTGGAGGACTTTTCACGCGCCTTCACCGATGCCGACCGGTTGTTTCTGACGGACATCTATGCGGCCAGCGAACAACCGATTCCGGGCATCTCCGGGGCCAAGTTGGCAGAGGCGATCCGGGCGGCAGGCCATCCGTCCGTGACGTTCGTGGAGCGGAAAGAGGACTTGGTGGATCGGGTGTTGCCGGAGATCAAACCGGGAGATCTGGTGTTAACTCTGGGCGCCGGCGATATTTGGAAATCGGGGCTCGTATTGCTGGCGAAGCTGGCTCCCGGTACATGACACGATGAATCGCGCGAGATTGCGGGGCGGTGCAAAACATGCCGGCACGAAATTTCAGAAGAAGGACATCCGAGCGGCTGTCGCGGGGGTCAAAGGAGTGGTGCGCTTTGATGTTCCTCTGGACTCTTATACGTCGTTCAAGATCGGAGGGCCGGCCGACGTCGTGGTCGAACCGGTTGATGTGGACGATGTCTGTCGCCTAGCCATGCAAGCACGCGCTCACGGTATCCCTCTGTTTGTCGTGGGCGGCACGAACCTTTTGATCCGGGACGGCGGCATCCGGGGAATCGTGGTGCACTTGGGAAAGCTCCGTGCGATCAGGGAAGAACCGGGGGAAGTGTTGTACGCCGAAGGAGGCGTGGGAATGCCGACGTTGATCGGTTATGCCGTCCGGCGGGCTCTCGCCGGACTCGAATGGGCGGCGGGAATTCCCGGCACCGTCGCAGGGTGCGTCGTCATGAATGCGGGAACGAGACTGGGTGAGATGAAGGATGCGCTGAAGGCCGTACGCGTCGTAACCGCCGCGGGCGTGGTCCGCGATATTCCGGCGTCGGCCATTCCGTTCGAGTACCGGCGCGCCAACCTTCCCAAGGGCATCGTGGTCGGCGTGTGGCTGCAATTGCGCAAAGGGATCAGGGGAGACATCGAGCGGGTGGTCAAAGAGTATCTCCACTATCGACGCGACACGCAGCCGCTCACGCTGCCCAGCGCCGGGTGCGTCTTCAAAAATCCGGCCAACGATTCCGCAGGCCGCCTGATCGAGGCGATGCAACTCAAGGGGCTACGCGTGGGCGATGCGGAAGTGTCGACCAGACATGGGAATTTCATCGTGAATCGCGGGCGAGCCCGGGCCAGCGACGTCATCGCCTTGATCGGAAAAATCCGGCGCGCGATCAAGCGACAGGCCGGTGTGCGATTGGATCTGGAACTCCGGATCGTCGGAATGGCCGGACGGTGAGCATTTGAGGATTGCACGAACAAATGGCAGCTGCAACCTTCGATGAGGGTTGACGGCGGAAATAGCAAGATGGCTCAACGTTCTTTATTGACCAAGGTTCGGATCGGGGTTTTGATGGGAGGACAGTCTTCCGAGCGGGAGGTGTCGCTCCGTACCGGGTCGGCTGTTCATCGTGCCCTGCGCCGGAGAGGATATGATGCCGTCGCGATCGACGTCGGTCCCGGCTTGAGCCGAGATCTTCAGAAGCATCGGATTGCCGTCGCATTCCTGGCCTTGCATGGACCGGGAGGGGAAGACGGATCCATCCAAGGTTTTCTGGAGACCCTTGGCATCCCCTATACGGGGTCGGGTATCCAAGCCAGCTCTGTTGGCATGCACAAAGTCACGACCAAGACGATTTTGGCGGCGCATGACATTCCGGTGCCTCCCGGTTTGGTGCTAAAGCGCGGACAGGTCCTGTCGGACGGCCAAGCCTTGCGGGAGGCGAAACTGCGCTGGCCGGTCGTCGTGAAGCCGGCATCCGAAGGGTCGACGATCGGCGTGACCATCGTGAAACACCGAGCACAATGGAACAAGGCTCTGGCGTTGGCCCACCGCTACGACCGAGACGCGGTGGTCGAAGCCTACATTCCCGGCCACGAAGTCACGGTTTCGTTGCTCGGTCGAGGGGGACGAGCGCCGCTCGTGCTGCCGGCGGTCGAAATCGTCGCTCCTGGGGGTTTTTACGACTACTCCGCGAAGTACGAAAAGGGAAAGACCCGCTATCTCTGCCCGGCGCCGCTTTCGGCACCCGTCACCGGGAAGATCCGCTCGCTGGCGTTGCGCGCGTATGAAGTCCTGGATTGCGCCGGGGCCGCCCGTGTCGATTTTCGTATTACGCCGCGCGGGCGTCCCTATGTGTTGGAGATCAATACGGCACCGGGCATGACCGAGACGAGCCTTCTTCCGATGGCTGCGGCCCAAGCGGGGATCGGCTACGACGACCTGACGGAACGGATCCTCGAATCAGCCGTGGGACGGATGTCCACTCAAGGATTGAAGGGAAGGACGCGACGGCCATGATGCGGCTATTCAGAAGAAAACCGAAAGCCGGGGAACCGGTCTATCGCCAAAACCGCTGGAGAGAGTCGCGCGGCCTGGTCGAAAGCGAGCGTCGGCAACGGCGCTGGGCACGCATCAGAACGACCTGGCATCCGAAAATGCGGATTGTCGCGTGGGTGGCGGGTTTCGCGATGAGCCTGTGGGCGGGAATGCTGGGCATGCGCCACCTCGCGCCGATCATCGAACGCGGCCTGGAAATTCGCGAGATTCAGATCCAAGGCGTCCACCATGTCGCGCGTGAGGAGGTGCTCGCACGGTTGGCGCTGAAGAACGGAACGGCCCTGCACCGGATCAGCCTTTCCTTTTTGGCTGAGCGACTACGGACGATCGCGTGGATTAAGGAGGCCACGCTGGAACGATTGCCATTGCACACCCTCAGGGTCACCGTGGTGGAGCGCCAGCCCGCCGCCATCGCGCGAGTCGGGTGGGAATATCTGCTGCTGGATGAGGAAGGAATCGTGCTGACGCGCCTCGGCGATGAGGATCAACCGTCGCTTCCGCTGATCATGGGGGCGGGTCAGAAACTCCTCATTCAGGGGGAGTCCGGTCTGCGACGGACCGTGCAGTCGTCGATCGAATTGGCCAGGACGATGGCGCATAGCGTCGAGGAACGTGTGGAAATCGATGTCTCCGACCCGCTGAATCTTGTCGCGTCGATCAAGGGAATGCGCTTTCAGTTTGGTCACGATTCCTTATTGGATCAGTGGAATCGCTTCCGCATGGTGAAAGCCGTGTTCAAGCCCGGCACGCTGGACGGCCGGAAGCGCGAACTCGGCGAAGTGGACCTGCGGTACGACAATCGCGTCATCGTGCGGGAAAGGGGGTAAGGCTGTGGCGAAGCGGGATCAAATTCTCGTGGGGTTGGACATCGGGACCACGAAGATCTGCGCCATCGTTTCGGAGATCATGGACGATGGGTCGCTCAGCATCATCGGTGTGGGATCGAGCCCTTCCCGCGGTCTCCGCAAAGGCGTGGTGGTTGATATCGAGAGCACGGTGGAATCGATCAAGAAAGCGGTGGAAGAGGCGGAACTCATGGCGGCGGTCCAGATCAACTCCGTCTACACGGGTATTGCGGGCAGTCACATTTCAGCGGAAAATTGCAAAGGCGTGGTGGCGCTGAAAAAATCCGAGGTGACCCGCGACGACGTGCAGCGCGCGATCGAAAGCGCCAGAACGCTCGCGGTGATTCCTCACGAACGCCGGATCCTTCATGTATTGCCGAGAGAATTCATGGTGGACGGCCAAGAGGGAGTTCGCGAGCCGCTGGGACTTTCCGGCAATCGACTCGAAGTCAACGTGCACGTCATTACGGGAGCGGTCACGTCCGCTCAAAACATCATCAAGAGCGTCAACCGCGCCGGTCTCGACGTCGTGGACATTATTCTGCAGCCTCTGGCCTCCAGCGAAGCCGTTCTCAGTCAGGAAGAACGGGATCTCGGCGTGGCCATGGTCGATCTCGGCGGCGGCACGACCGATCTCGCGATCTTTCTCGACGGCAGCATCAGGCACTCGGCCGTGCTTCCTATCGGGGGGCAGAATCTCACCAAAGACTTGGCCATCGGCCTGCTGACGTCGCAGACGGAGGCGGAGAAGATCAAGGTCCAGTACGGCCTGGCCCGTACGGATCTCGTTCACGGCCATGAGCGTGTGGAAGTGCCTTCGGTGGGAGACCGGCCGGCCCGGACGTTTTCGCGGCGCGATATCGCGGAGATTCTCGAGCCCCGCGTCGACGAAATGTTCGAGTTGGTTCGCCGTGAGATTGCTCGGGCGGGCTATGAAGGCATGCTGGGGGCCGGGGTGGTCATTACAGGCGGGACCTCGCTGTTGGACGGGATGCCCGATGCTGCCGAGCATGTCCTCAATCTGCCGGCGCGTCGCGGCGTGCCGGGCGGTATCGGCGGGCTTCGTGACATCGTGAGCAATCCCATGCATGCGACGGGCGTGGGGCTGTTGATGCACGCGCGGCGGCACACCGAGGAAATGGCGGCCGCGGGCCTGCGCAGCGGGCGGCCGCTCAGCCGGGTATTGGATCGGATGAAGTCCTGGATGTTTGAGTTCTTTTAACGTTCGCGTGCGGTGCAAGGCCGCCACGCGGTTAGCCCAAGGGAGGTGCCCTGATGTTCTCATTTCAAGAAGATGTCCTCTCCCCCGTCCGGATCAAAGTCATCGGGGTCGGGGGAGCGGGGTGCAACGCAGTCAATACCATGATTGCATCGGGGCTGGCTCGCGTCGATTTCATCGCCGCGAACACCGACTTGCAAGCGCTGGATCGGTCGCGGGCCGCCTACAAGGTTCAGTTGGGACCCGAGAGGACGCGCGGCCTCGGAGCCGGCGCGAAGCCGGAAATCGGAAAAGAATCGGCGTTGGAGAGCAAAGACCAAGTGCGCGAATGTCTGGAAGGAGCGGACATGGTCTTCGTGACCGCCGGCATGGGCGGCGGGACCGGAACCGGTGCGGCGCCGATCGTCGCGAGCATCGCCAGGGAACTGGGTATTCTGACCGTCGGAGTGGTGACGAAGCCGTTCCAGTATGAGGGACACCGGCGGATGTTGCACGCCGATGAAGGCATCAGAGACTTGAGGCGCCACGTCGACACCCTGTTGATAATTCCGAACCAGCGACTCCTCGGCATCGTCGACAAGACGACGCCTCTGTTGGAGGCATTCAAGGTAGCCGACGACGTCTTGCGTCAGGCGATCCAAGGCATAGCGGATGTGATCACCACGACCGGCCATGTGAATGTGGATTTTGCCGACGTCCGCACGATCATGTCGCACACCGGGCGCGCCGTGATGGGCATGGGCGTGTCGCGCGGGACCAATCGGGCGATCGAGGCTGCGCAGAAGGCGATCTGCAGTCCATTGCTGGAAGAGGGAAGCGTCGAGGGGGCTAGAGGCGTGCTGCTGAATATCACGGGCGGTCCCAACATGTCGCTGCATGAAATCGAGGAAGCTGCGTCGATCATTCAGCAGACCGCGGATCCGGAGGCCAACATCATCGTCGGACAGGTCATCAATCCCGATATGGGCGACGATCTGGTCGTCACGGTCATTGCGACCGGGTTCGAACGCGAAGAACAGGCGGCGGCCGTGCCCGTGGGTGCGGCCCGTGTGTCACGGACGACCCCGCAGGCGATGAGCGCTGTTGGAATGGCCGTGGCGGATCGGCATCACAAAGACATCGACCGGCCGACGTTCTTGCGTCGGAGTGAACTGGCCCAGTCAGTGGATCGCGCGGTGCTTCCGGCTGAGGACGAGTGGGACGTGCCGACGTTCTTGAGAAAACAAGCGGACTGATCGGAAGGGTTGTCCGGTGCACACGAACGGTCCGGTCATCACCGTGCCGGCATTCGCTTCCTCGCGGGACGGCGTCCGCCATTTTTTCGGTACGCGCCGTCACGCCGACAGCCTAGCGCTCGAGATCGGCGTGCCGACTGCGGGTCCACGTCGCAGGGGATGGTTATTGTCCGTCAAACAGGTGCACGGCACCGACGCGTTGATTCTCAACCGACCGCTGACCCAAGACGATCGATTCGACGGAGAGTGGGACGCACTGGTCACGGATCAGCCAGGCGTGACCGTGATCGTGCGAACAGCGGACTGCGTGCCGGTCCTGATCTATGACCGTCGTCGGCGGGCGGTGGCGGCCATTCATGCGGGATGGCGCGGCGCGGTGGCGGAAATCGTACCCAAGACGATCTCCCTGCTCGTAGAACGGTTTCACATGACGGCGGCGGAGCTTCGCGTCAGCATCGGTCCCTCGGCCGGGCCCTGCTGCTACGAGGTCGACGAGCCTGTACTGAGCGCGTTGCGGCAGCGGATGCCGGAATGGGAGTCCGTCGTCCGGGGTGCCGAGGGCGCCAGGGCGCGGCTGGATCTGAAGCAGCTGGTTCGCCGTCAGGTGGAACGGATCGGCATTGCACCGGCGCAGATCACCACCGTCAATCTGTGTACGATCTGTCATGACGACCTGTTTTACTCCTATCGCCGGGAAGGACGCGTGACCGGCACGATGGTCAGCGGCATCGCGTTGATGCCGCGCCGTTGACGCCCTGCTCGCAAACGGGCTGGATTTCTTTTATGAACGTGCAGGCTTCGCGCGTATGGTTGTGCGGACGGCCGACTCAATCGCAGATCGTCTCAAGGCCGTGATGGATCGCATCCGGCAGGCCGCTTTGGCCGCCGGCCGAGAACCGGCCAGCGTCCGTCTGGTAGCGGCCACCAAGGCGGTTTCCGCGGAACGTGTCCGCGAAGCGGTTGTGGCGGGATTGCGCCTTGCCGGCGAGAATCGACTGCAGGAGGCGATCCTCAAGATCCAGGCTCTCCGCGACGAGCCCCTCCGGTGGCACTTCATCGGGCAACTGCAACGTCGCAAAGTCCGCGAGGTCGTTGCACGGTTCGATATCATTCATTCGGTGGACACGTTGGAATTGGCGTTGGAAATCGACCGGCGGGCTGAAGCGGCCGCAATTCGGCAGGATGTGCTGTTGGAGGTCAATGTGGCCGGCGAGCCGACAAAGGCGGGGTTCTCTCCCGATCAGCTTGAGGAGCAGCTCTCGCAATTCTCGGGACTGACGCACCTGTGCATCCGTGGACTGATGACGATTCCGCCGCCGGTCGATAATCCGGAGCGGACCAGGGTCCATTTCCGCGCCCTGCGCGAGCTGGCCGGGCGCTTATCGGGCCAGGCTGTTCCGGGGGTCGAAATGACGGAGCTTTCGATGGGGATGTCGAGTGACTACGTCGTGGCTGTGGAGGAGGGGGCGACGCTTGTGCGGGTGGGAACGGCCATCTTCGGGAGGCGGGATGCCTGATCCTGTCACATCGGTGGGCTTCGTCGGCGGCGGGCAGATGGCGGAGGCTATTGTCGGCGGGATGCTCGGTGCAGGGCTGTGCTCGCCGGAATCGGTCTGGGCGACCGATCCCGTCGCCGCGAGACGCGATCGGTTGAAGACTGTGTTCGGTATCCGTGTCGGCGAAGACAATCGTGCGTTGACAGCATGGGCCGATCTGGTCATTCTGGCCGTCAAACCACAAGTGCTTCCCAGTGTGTTGAAGGAGATCGGCCCTTTCCTCGCCGGGAAGCTCGTCGTCTCGATCATTGCCGGAGTGCCCATCCGAGTTATCGCTGAACAAATCCCGGGCGCCGGCGACATCATCCGCGCCATGCCTAATCAGCCGGTATTCGTGCGTGAAGGAATGACGGCGCTTGCGGGTGGTGCCGACATGCAGACCCATGACTCTGGTTTTGTCCGCGCGATGTTTGAAGCGGTGGGTCGAGTGGTGGAGGTGGAGGAACGGCTGATGGATGCGGTGACGGGGCTCAGCGGCAGCGGTCCGGCGTATGTGTTTCAAGCCATCGAGGCATTGGCCGACGGCGGGGTGAAGATGGGCCTGCCTCGGGGCACCGCGGAACTCCTGGCCGCGCAAACCGTACTCGGTGCCGCGCGAATGGTATTGGAATCGCGGGAGCATCCTGCCACACTCAAAGACCGCGTGGCGTCTCCCGGCGGGACGACGATTGCGGGCCTGCACCGGCTTGAACAAGGCGGCTTCCGTGCTACACTGATGGGGGCCGTCGAGGCGGCCACGAGGCGATCGGAGGAATTAGCACGCTGATGTTCATCGGAGGCAATATCCTGCAGGCGGTCGCGACCGTTCTGGATACGGTTCTCTGGTTGTACATGTGGGTCATCATCGCCAGGGCTCTGATCTCGTGGGTGAATCCGGATCCCTGGAACCCGATCGTGCAGTTTCTCGTTCGCGTCACGGAGCCGGTCTTGTCCCCCATTCGCCGATGGGTTGGGTGGCGGATGGGTATTGATCTTTCTCCGATTATCGCCATCCTCGCGATCACGTTCTTGCAGCTTGCCTTGGTCCAGACACTCCGCGATATTGCTGTCCGGTTGAACTGAATCGATCAAGGGGGACGCCATGAAGATCACGCCACTCGATATCCAGCAAATGGTGTTCAAGACCAGCTTCCGTGGCTATGACAAGGAAGAGGTCAACCGCTTTCTGGAGGAGATCGCAGAAACCGTCGAGCTGTTGAACCGGGACAACGCGGTGCAGCGGGAAAAAACCGTTCTTCTTGAACAGCAAATCACCGAACTCAAGCGGACGGAAGTCACGCTGTCCAATACGCTGGTGTCCGCGCAATCACTGGCAGAGGACGTCAAGCGCAGTGCCCAACGCGAATCGGACCTCATCATCAAGGAAGCGGAGCTCAAGGCGGGAGAAATGATCCGGCAGGCTCGGGTGGAGTTGCACAACACCCAGCGGGACTTGACGGCGCTTCAAAAGCAACGGCTTCTGATGGTGGAACGACTTCGTGCGACGTTGCGCACGTTCGAGCGGATGCTGGAAGTCGAGGAACAGGAGGCGTTCAGCGACGCGGACTCCACGCCTGAAGGCAAACTCGAAGGGCAGTCGAGCCAGGCGTTGTGATCTGCGGCGCGATCTCCGGAGTGATCAGTCGCTCGAATACCTGCCGTCCTTCCCGAAAGCTCTCATTTCCAGATTTCTTATGAGGCTGCCGCCTGCGATTCATGCGGAGCTGCAATCCGCCGTGAACGACGGCGTGTTTCCCGGCGTTGTTCTCGCGGTTCGGTTGCGAGGACAGGCGCCGTATCTTGCCGCGGCGGGACGATTGTCTTCGGGCTCCGCCAGTCCGCCGGCGGAAGTCTTCACACTCTACGATCTCGCGTCACTGACCAAGCCGCTGGTTACCGTCACCTCGATCCTGATGCTCGTGCAACGGGCCGAACTCTGCCTGGATGATCCAATCGAAAATCGCCTGCCGGAACTCGCGGGTAGTGCCGTCGGGCAGGCCTCATTGAAAGACCTGCTGACGCACAGCTCCGGCCTCCCAGGATGGAGGCCGTTGTATGAGCGGTTGTATGAAGGGACGGCGGTGAAGGGCCGGGTACCTGGTTGCATCGAGCCGCTAGCCGCCAGGTCTGCGGTGCTGGACCTGATCCGTAACGAGCCGTTGGTCTATGCCAGAGGGACCAGGAGCCTGTATAGCGACCTGGGGTTCATCCTTCTCGGGCTCCTCGTCGAACGGGTGGCCGGAGTCATGTTGGACGAGTGGTATCGTTTGGCGGTGACGGATACTCTCGGCGCCGCTCCGTTACTGTTTGCTCCCATCTCAGGAGCGGGCGTCGACAGCGAGCTCTCCACCGAGAAGGCTGCGGGGATTGCCCCGACCGAGTACGATACCTGGCGGCAGAGACTGCTGAGGGGAGAAGTTCATGACGAGAATGCTGCGGCTCTGGGCGGGATCGCCGGCCATGCCGGACTTTTCGGGACGGCTGAAGGAGTCCTCGCCGTTTCCGGACCCTGGCTGGACGCGTACCATGGAAAGGACTCGATCTTCTCTCCCGACCTCGTTCGCCGCTTCGTTGCCCGGCAGACGAACGTTCCGCAGTCGAGTTGGGCTTTGGGGTGGGATACACCGACCAAGCCTTCGTCTTCCGGCAGCTATTTCTCGGAATGCGCCTTCGGACATCTCGGATACACGGGAACGTCGGTATGGGTAGATCCGATTCGAAACCTTGAAGTCGTGATCCTGTCGAACCGCGTGCATCCGACCAGAAGAAATGAGAAGATCCGCGAATTTCGCCCGCGAATTCACGATCTGATCATTCGAGAGTTCGCGCTGTCGGAGAGAGGCTAGGCAGGGTCGGGGTAGTCGGTCCAGGTTTCCTTTTCGGCAAGATACTTCGTACCTTTGAAGTTCGCCCGCGTCCGAAGTCGCCGAAAGCCCAATCGAGAAAGCTTCTCGACAAGCTCCTTCACTGCCGCAGCGATCGTCGGGTGTGACTGTCCTTCGACGGTTAGGGCTTCATACATCACCTTGGCCGCGTAACCGGACGTTGTACGGTTGACGAGAATGGCGCGGTTAAAGTAGCGATCGCTGGGATCGACCCCTTCGATTTGATGCTTCTCGACCAGTCCGTCCTTTTTGAAGAGTGATGCGAGAGAAGTCATGGGCTCTCCACGAGACCGATCCAACCGTTCGCTTGTCAGGCGGCAGTATAGGGAAGGTCCCGGCGGACTGCAAGACATTGACAACCCAAAACGCCCCTCCTATCCTTTTTCGTCCGACTGCGCGCGAAGTGGCGCTTCCGACTGGCATGAATATTCCCAACAGCTTGACTCTGCTGCGCATTCTGTTGATCCCCGTGTATATCGGGCTACTGGTCTATGAGCAATTTGATCAGGCTCTGCTGGTGTTGCTCGCGGCGGGAGTGACCGACGCGCTCGACGGCACAATCGCCAGGGCGGCGAATCAGAAAACCCGCCTTGGCGCCTTCCTCGATCCTCTGGCCGACAAACTGCTGCTGACGTCCGGGTTCATCACGCTGTCGACAATTCACGCGATTCCTTCGTGGGTCACCATCCTCGTGGTCAGTCGGGACGTCATGCTTCTGCTGGGTACCGCGGTCGCGCAGCTCACCGAGACCGAAATCGATATTACGCCGACCTTCCTCGGGAAAGGCACGACGTTCCTGCAACTCTCCTACGTCCTCCTGGTGATCTTCTTGAGTTCCCGTCAGATCGACCTGCAGTACCTTCATCCCTTGCTCTTCGGCATGGTGGCCTTCACGCTGCTGTCCGGATTTCACTACCTGTATCGCGGCTATCGACGGGCAGGTTCCGTCGGCATGTAATCCGTGTCCCGGTCCGTCATACGAACCGACGTCGGATGCGTGCTCGGAACATGCATTTGTTTGACAGGTTTTGGGGTCGTCAGTAGACTCGCTCGATAGAGCCTAGGATTTCGCAGGCTTTGCTTCCGCACCCATCATGTAGCCAGTGGAGTGATCTATGTCGACCTTCGCATATGTCGGGCGCTCCCGGTCTGGTGCCGTCAGGAAAGGCGAGCTCTCCGCCAAAAACCGGGACGAAGCCGTCGATCAACTCCGCAAGCAAAGCATCGTCGTCACCAGTCTCGACGAAAAGGCGGGAAAGTCCGGTTTCAAGATCAGCTTCGGGACCGGATTGACCGACAAAGACCTGGTGGTCTTTACGCGTCAATTCGGTACCATGATCAATGCGGGTCTTCCGCTGGTGCAATGTCTGGAAATTCTCTCCACGCAATCGGAAAACAAGGCCCTGCGTGAATCGATCGGTGAGGTGAAAGTGCAGGTCGAGGCGGGCTCCACGTTTTCCGATGCCTTGCGCCGCCATCCGAAGGTGTTCGACGATTTGTACGTGAACATGGTGCACGCCGGTGAAGTCGGCGGCCTGCTCGATACGATCCTCACCAGGTTGGCAAAACACATCGAGAAGGCCATGAAGCTCAAGGGACAAATCAAGTCCGCCATGGTCTATCCGGCGGCGATTCTCGGAGTCGCCGGAGTCGTCATCACGGTGCTGATGATTTGGGTCATTCCGATCTTCGCAAAAATGTTCGACGAATTGTCGAGCGGCAAGGTGGGACTGCCTGGGCCTACGCAACTGGTCATCGACATCAGCAACGCGTTCCGATCCTATTGGTATGTCGCGGTCGGGCTGGTCGTAGGGATGATATTCGGCGTGAAGAAATATTATGCGACCCCCAAAGGTCGGATGGCGATCGACAAGTTCCTTCTGAAGACTCCCGTATTCGGGGACCTCATTCGAAAAGCCTCCGTGGCCAAGTTCACGCGGACACTCGGCACGTTGTTGTCGAGCGGCGTCCCATTGCTGGACGGCCTCTCGATTTGCGCCAAGACTTCCGGCAACAAGGTGATCGAAGAAGCGCTGTTGAACGCCAGGGTCAGCATCAGCGGGGGCAAGACGATCGCCGATCCTCTGACCCAGAGCCAGGTGTTTCCCAAGATGGTCACCCATATGATCGCCGTTGGAGAATCGACCGGCGCGCTGGATGCGATGTTGGGCAAGATCGCCGATTTTTATGAAGACGAAGTCGACCAGGCGGTCGCCTCCCTAACGTCGTTGCTCGAGCCGATGATGATGGTGTTCCTGGGGATCGTCATCGGGTTCATTGTCATCGCGATGTATCTTCCCATCTTCAAGATGGCGTCGGCGATCGGGTAGGAGAGCGGCGCATTTATCACCGCTTCCCGCAGCCGGCTTCTACGGATGCGGTTCGGCACGGTGGGTCCATCGGTTTGCTCGGACCGCTTCTCCCGCGTCCATCGACCGGGTCCAGGATCTCCCAACACGCCTTGACGCCGTTTCACAGGCATCGTTTCTTGTCTGACGACATGGATGAATTGCGGGCCAGACTGCGCTGGTTGATGGCGTTCCGGGTGGCGATTGTCACCTTGATGCTCGGCTTGTCCCTCGTGTTTCAAACCGCAAAAGGAGGGCAAGTCGAAACGTACTATGCGCTCATCATCCTGACCTATGCGGTCACTATTCCTTCCGCCCTGTTGCTTCCATCTCTCGCCGCTCCCTCAAGCCTCACGATATTTTTCTGGGCGCAAGTCGGGATCGATTTTCTTCTGGAAACCGTGTTGGTGGTGCGAACCGGAGGCGTCGACAGCCCGTTTGCGGTGCTCTATGTCATGACGGTGACGGTCGCGAGCCTCGTGCCGCGAAAACACGTCGGACTGCTCGCGGCATGCGGCTGCATCATTCTCTTCGGCACGGTGACGAATATCCAACTCTACGGGCTTGCCGACGGGTGGGAGTGGATGTCGAAGAGCCATTTGACCGGCCCTGAGACGTTCCAAACCTTTGGCGCCTATGCGCTGGCGCTTCTGGTGGTGGGATTACTCAGCGGGACCTTGGCCGATCAACTTCAACAGGCCGACCGTTCGTTACGCGAAAAGGAACAAGGGCTGACCAGACTCCAGGCCTTTCACGAAAATATCGTCCAGAGCATCAGCAGCGGTGTATTCACCGCTGACGGGAGCGGGGCGATCACCTCCTTCAATCCGGCCGCGCAGGAAGCCACGGGGTACACGCTATCTCGTGTCCTTGGGCACCAGTGGCGCGAGGTATTCAATTGGCATCCCGCGCAGCCGCTGCACGAGGGTGGAAACGGCATGGTGGCGGCTGTGAGCCGCTTTGAAGTGGAATGCAAACGTGCCGATGGAAACCGACTCGTACTGGGCATGACGGTGTCCCCGCTTCACGAGCAGGGACAACAGGAGGGCTTGGTCGGGGTCTTCAAGGATCTGACGCAGATCAGGGACCTTGAGGAGGAAATGCGTCGGAGAGAATGGCTGGCCAACCTGGGTGAAATGTCGGCGGGCATGGCTCACGAGATCCGAAACCCCCTCGGCGCGTTGGCGGGAGCCATGCAGATGCTCAGGAAGGAAGCGGCGGCGGACGATACAGATCGGAGGTTGATGGATATCGCGATCAGGGAAGCCACGCGATTGGATTCGATCATCACGGAATTTCTGCAGTACGCCCGTCCGCCGGCGCTCAATTTGGCGGAGTCCGATATCAACAAAGTCCTTGCCGAGACTCTGGATCTGGTCCAACATGAGGCACGGACCCGCTCGAACATCAAGATCGTGACCACGCTCGCATCGGGCTTGCTCGTCGCTCAGATCGATCAGAATCAAATGCGGCAGGTCTTCTGGAATCTCGCGACGAATGCCTTCGAAGCCATGCCGGACGGTGGGCAACTGACCATCGCCACCGGATGCCGCCAGATCGATGCAGGAGGCCGAAAAGGAGAGGTCATCGAGATCTCGTTTCAGGACCAGGGAGAAGGGATTCCTAAAGAGAACCTCGACAAGATTTTCCTCCCGTTTTTCACGACCAAGAAAGAAGGATCCGGATTGGGCCTGGCAGCGGTCCATCGTATCGTCGACCTGCACGGAGGATGGATCAAGGTGGAAAGCGATCGACAGCAGGGGACGCGCTTCGTCGTATGCATGCCCCGGTCCGGGGGCGACGGCGTACGGCTTTGGCATGAGGGACGAACACCGTGGAAAAGATCCTAGTCGTCGATGACGAGAAGAGCCTCCGTGAAGTGATGAGCATTATGCTCAAGCGAGCCGGCTACGCGGTGACGGAGGCGTCCGACGGCGAAGAGGCGATCGGCCAGGTCAATAAGGACATCTTCGATCTGGTCATCACCGATCTGCGCATGCCGAAGGCCGACGGGATGGACGTCCTCAAAGCGGTCAAATCCTCCTCGCCGGACACGGTCGTGCTGGTGGTCACGGCGTTCGCGACGGCCGATTCCGCGGTCGAAGCCATGAAGCAGGGAGCGTACGACTATCTCACCAAACCGTTTCAAGTCGACGAGGTTCAACTCATCATCCGCAATGCGCTCGAGAAACGACGGTTGTCGACCGAGAACATGCTCCTCAAGCGGGAGATGGCCAGCCAGTCGTCTTTCGCGCAGATCGTCGGTCAAAGTGAGGCGATGCAGAAGGTATTCGACGTGGTGCGGAGGGTGGCGGACGCCAAGAGCAATGTTCTCATCTGCGGAGAAAGCGGAACGGGGAAGGAACTGATCGCCCGAGCGATTCATTACAACAGCGCCCGCAGTACGATGCCGTTCGTCGCGGTGAACTGCAGCGCTGTGCCCGAGACATTGCTCGAAAGCGAGCTGTTCGGACATATGAAGGGATCGTTCACTGGCGCCATGGCGAACAAGGCCGGACTCTTCGAAGTGGCGAACGGGGGCACAATCTTCCTCGACGAGATCGGCGATACGACCCCGGCGATACAGGTGAAGCTCTTGCGGGTGATTCAAGAGCGGGAATTTCGGCGCGTCGGCGGCAATCAGGATGTGAAGGTCGACGTCCGCGTCATCGCGGCCACCAATCGTGATCTGGAGAAGGCCGTGGCGGACGGGTCTTTCCGGGAAGACCTGTACTATCGGCTCGATGTGATTCCGATCCGCCTGCCGCCGTTACGGCTTCGGACCGGCGACATCCCTCTCCTGGTCAAACACTTCCTGGAAAAGTTCGCGCAGGATAGTGGGAAGGCGGCGCCGGTTCTGACCTCCGAGGCCATGCATGTTCTGTTCGGTCACGAATGGCGCGGCAATGTGCGCGAACTCGAAAACCTGATCGAACGTGTAGTCGCCTTTGCCGCGGGAGGGTCGGTCACGGAACACGACATCCGTGGATGGCTGCATCACTCGGTGACACCGCAGGCTCAGCAGGGCATTCCGACGGACCTCCCGGAGGACGGTCTGGACTTGGAAGGACTGATCAACGGCATCGAGAAGGATCTCCTGATGAAGGCGCTGGAGCGAACCAGATGGGTCAAGAAGAAGGCCGCGCGGCTCCTGAAGCTCAACACTCGATCCTTTCGGTATCGGCTGGAGAAGTATGCTATAAAAGGAGGCCGTGACTAACTGTGCCTCCGCATCCGAACCAACTGGCTCCTCTTCCGCGGTCACCATTTCGGCCCCCGCAAAAATCAATCTCATCCTCCGAATCCTAGGCCGTCGTTCCGACGGCTATCACAATATCTGGTCGATCATGCAGACTGTCGCCCTGGAAGACGAGGTGCGACTTCGTCTGTCGACCTCAGAACAGGTTCATCTCCGATGCGATTCGACGGAGTTGCAGGGTGATCACAACAATCTTGTCCACAAGGCCGCGGTTGCCGTGTTGGACCGGGCCCGGATGGCGGTCGGGCTTGAAATCGAACTCAAGAAAACAATTCCGCTGGGAGCGGGCTTGGGCGGAGGGAGCAGCGACGCGGCCGCGACGATCATAGGTCTGAATCGGCTGTTGCGGCTCGGATGGTCTCAGATGCAGATGCGGGACCTTGCGGGGGCGTTGGGCAGTGATGTGCCGTTTTTCCTGTTCGCGCCGTCGGCCGTCGTCTCCGGGCGCGGAGAAGTGGTCAAGCCCGTGGCCGCTCACGGTATTCGCTGGGCGGTCCTGGTGAATCCGGGATTTGCCGTCGAGACGAGATGGGCCTACCACGAACTGGCTGCTTCCCGCCAGGGAGCGACTCCCTTGTCGGATAAGCAGCGGGCACTG
The DNA here is from genome assembly GCA_047150005.1 of Nitrospira sp. Taxonomy (GTDB): domain Bacteria; phylum Nitrospirota; class Nitrospiria; order Nitrospirales; family Nitrospiraceae; genus Nitrospira_C. Next base: position 2,255,787 of record AP038806.1, read on the forward strand.
GACGAACAGACTCAGATGGATTGGCAGCACCTCAAGGCGGCAGCGGAGAATGACTTCGAGGCACCGGTTTTCGCCAAGCACCCGATTTTGGGCCGGATCAAGCAAGCTCTCCTCGCGCAGGGGGCCGAGATTGCTCTCTTGTCGGGCAGCGGGGCCACGGTGTTCGGACTCTTTGGGGATGAACAGTCAGCCCGACGCGCCCAGGTGGAATTTCTGTCCGATGAACGGCTGAAAACCTTTGTGGTCCCGACCTGTTCGGGGCCGCTTGCCATCCGCTAATGGCCCGTCCGTAGCGACATGCAGTTGTCTGCGCTTGGTTGACAAGACCCTGCGGATTCCGTTAGAGTCTTTTCCCTCAGTTGGCTTCCTCAACAACGCGCAGCAAACAGGGGTAGGCGGGTTCCAATTCTCGCCCACTTCGGCCCGTCGTCGAGACGAACCACGACTCAGTCAGGATCTGAATAGGCTAATCCAGAGGATCGCTCGAGGGACCGATGAGCAGAGAACTGATGATTTTCTCTGGCAACGCGAACTTGGCCCTCGCCCATGAAATCTGCGCCTATCTCGGCGTCAAACTGGGCGAGGCGACCGTGGCCTCCTTTAGTGATGGAGAGATCAGGGTCAAGATCGAGGAGAATGTCCGCGGAGCCGATGTCTTCGTCGTGCAATCGTCCTGCGAGCCGGTCAACGACTCCCTGATGGAGTTGCTGATCATGATCGATGCGCTCAAGCGGTCGTCCGCCAACCGCATCACCGCCGTCATTCCGTATTTCGGTTATGCCAGGCAAGACCGCAAGGACCAGCCTCGCGTTCCGATTTCGGCCAAACTGGTCGCGGATCTCATCAGCACGGCCGGGACGGACCGGGTGTTGACCATGGATCTCCATGCCGGACAGATTCAGGGGTTCTTTAATGTGCCGGTCGACCATCTCTATGCGTTGCCGGTCCTGTTGGACTACATCATGAAGAAGAAGGTCAAGGATCTCGTGATCGTGTCACCCGATGCCGGCGGCGTCGAACGGGCCCGTGCCTTCGCCAAGCGGTTGCAGGCCACCCTGGCCATCATCGACAAGCGGCGCGAGGGGCCGAATCAGACGCAGATCATGAACATCATCGGAGACGTCGAAGGCAAGAGCGCGTTGCTCTTGGACGACATGATCGATACGGCCGGGACGATTGTGCAAGGAGCCCAGGCCTGCGCCGACAAGGGGGCCCGTGAAGTCTGGACCGCCTGTACGCACGCGGTTCTGTCAGGCCCGGCCCTCGAGCGATTGCGGGGGTCCTGCATCAAACAGGTCATCGTGACGAATACGATTCCACTTCGAGGCAAGGAGCAGACCTGCCCGAAACTGTATCAATTGTCGGTCGCGCCGTTGTTGGGCGAAGCCATCCGACGCATCCATGAAGACGAATCGGTGAGTTCACTGTTCGCCTAGCGCGGGATTGTGAAGACGCGGAACGGAGGAGTGACATGAAATTCGATTTGGCGGTCGCCGTGCGGGAAAAATCCGGTAAGGGCGCTGCGCGTCAGATGCGGCGGGAAGGGAAAGTCCCCGCGGTGTTGTACGGGCAAGGTGAGTGCCTTCTGTTGACCATCGAGCCGGAGCCTCTGGTCAGAATCCTGAAGTCGCAAGCGGGCAGCACGGCGCTTATTTCGCTGAGCATCGCCGGAGTCAAGTCCAACCCGAAGCGAACCGCACTCCTGCGCGATTTCCAGGTGGACCCCGTGGAGGGCCACGTGCTTCATGCGGATTTGTTTGAGATCTCCATGGAAAAGCCGATTCGTGTGAAGGTGCCGGTGCACGTGATCGGGGGCACGCCGGCCGGTGTAAAGGAAGGCGGGATCCTCCATTTCAACATGCGCGAACTGTCGGTCGAGTGCTTACCCGCCGCGCTGCCCGATCATATCGAGGTTGACGCCTCTCCGCTGGCCATCGGGCAGGGAATTCATCTCAAGGAAATCGCCAAGCGCGAAGGTGTCCGCTACCTCGACGATCCGGAGCAGATGGTTGTGAGCGTTGCCGTGCCGATGTCGGATGCCAAACTCGAAGCCTTATTGACCAGCCAGGCTGCCGGACCGGAAGGGGCGAAGGAGCCGGAAGTCATGGCGAAGGGCAAAGTTGCGGTGGAAGGTACCGAAGGTGCGGAGGCTTCGAAGGCTGCCGCCCCGGCTGCTGCGGCTGACGCCAAGGCAGGAGAAAAGAAGGAAGCCACGGCTGCAGCCCCGAAGGCTGAGAAGAAAGAAGCCGAGAAGAAGAAGTAACGTTGCGCCTCATCGTTGGGCTGGGCAACCCCGGCACCTCGTACGCCCAGACCCGCCATAATGCCGGCATATGGGTGCTGGAGCGGGCTGCCGCCCGATGGGGAATCCGTCTCTCCAGGCGCGGATCCGCTCAGCGGGGGTCGGGGCGGCTTGGCTCGGAACTCATCGAACTCGCCGGCACCCTCGACTTCATGAATGTGACGGGTCCGCCGCTCAAGGGTCTCCTCCGCCAATACCAGCTTACCGCAGACGACCTCTTTCTCATCCATGATGACCTTGATCTGGAACCGGGACGACTCCGGATCAAACAGGCCGGCGGCCACGGCGGACATAACGGCATCAAGTCGGTCGTCCAAGCCTTGGGCACTCCGGAGTTCGTCAGGATCAAGATCGGGATCGGTCGACCGGCTCCCCGGCAGGATTCGGCGGACTATGTGTTGGAACCGGTGACGCAGGAAGAGATGGACGTGTTCGAGCCGTGCCTGGAGCGGGCCGTCGACGCGCTGGAATGCCTGATTCACCAGGGGACCGAGGCGGCAATGAACCGGTTCAACGTGCGTGATCATCAGAGCGCGATCGAGGAATAAACGACCGGTGGATAGAATCTGGTTGTCGGGGGCTCAGGTATCGGCATCGTGATCGGTGACGGGAAATAGGGTGAAGCATGGGACTTTGTTGCGGAATGATCGGATTGCCGAACGTGGGCAAGACTACGGTATTCAATGCGTTGACCGGCAGCGGGGCCCTTGCGGCCAACTACCCGTTCGCCACGGTTGATCCCAACACGGGCATCGCGCTGGTGCCGGATCCTCGTCTTCTTAAACTGACCGACATGTTCAAGTCGAAAAAGACGACGTACAGCACGCTCGAGGTCCGAGACATCGCCGGGCTGGTCGAAGGCGCGAGCAAGGGAGAAGGACTCGGGAACCAATTTCTCGGACATATCCGAGAAGTGGACGCCTTGCTGCACGTCGTGCGCTGCTTTTCCGACTCCGATGTCGTGCACGTGTCCGGTCGGATAGATCCGCTTCGCGATATCGCCGTCATCGAAACCGAGTTGATGCTGGCTGATTTGGAGGCCTTGGACCGCCGCAAGCAGAAAACAGAAAAGAAAGTGCGGGCGGGCGACAAGAAGGCCGCGTTCGAGATGGAATTCCTCTCCCGTCTGATCGGGTTGCTCGATAAAGGGGAATGGCTTGGCAACCTGACCTATCAACCGGAGGAGCGGGTGCTGCTGGACGAATGCCAGCTCCTTTCGGCGAAGCCGGTTCTCTTCGTGGCCAATGTGTCGGAAGGCCAACAGGCCGACGAGACGGGAGTGAAGGCGGTACAGGACTTCGCTGCGCGACGCGGGGCTCGAGTGGTCAGGATCTGCGGGCAATTCGAGGCGGAGGTGTCGTCGCTGGCGGAGGCCGAACGGGCCGACTTCCTGAAAGAAATGGGTTTGAGCGAGTCCGGTCTTGTGCGTCTGACGCGCGAGGCGTATACCTTGCTCAATCTCATCACCTTCTTTACCGCCGGTGAAACCGAGTCCCGTGCCTGGCCCATCGTGAGGAATACCAAAGCGCCGCAAGCCGCCGGAAAGATCCATTCGGATATGGAACGGGGGTTCATCCGCGCCGAGGTGTACACCTACGACGACCTGCTGACTCAGGGGTCGGAAGCCAAGGTCAAAGAAAAGGGACTCTTTCGCCTCGAGGGCAAGGACTACGTGATCAAGGAGGCGGATATCGTATACTTCCGGTTCAACGTTTAGGTTGGTTTCTGCAGCAACATGCCCGACATCGATTCCATTCCTCGAAATCACGGGTAGTGTAGTAAGGGGGCGTCACGTGCGTCAGACCGGTGGCCACGGGAAGCTGCGGTATGTGTGTGCCGTCTGCCTGTGCATCGTCGGAGCTGGTTCATTCGGATGGGCCGGCGAGTTCCGGCTCGAATCCCTGGCGGTGAGAGGCGGCTTCAGCGGCATCTCGCCGCTCGAAGAGGAACAGAAGTACTACTTTCAGCAAGCCGACCTTGTGCTCGCGGCACGTCTGCCGTGGGAGTGGGACCTCGGAACGAGTTGGGTTGTCGGGACCAGACTGTTGACCTCCGGTGGAGTGCTCCATGCGGCCCAAGAAACCAATGGAATTTTCACGTTGGTGCCGCTGGATATCGTGATCGGCAGGAAAGACGGGCTATTGTCCTTCGACATGGGGTTCGGCGGAGCGTTGCTCATCGATCACAAGTACGGAATCCAGAATTTCGGCGGTCCGTTTCAATTCGTCTGGACCTTTGGTGCGACCAGTCGTTTTCTTGGGCCGCTTGGACTTGGATATCATTTTCAGCATTATTCCGACGCGATGATCTATGGGCATCACACGCGCGGAGCCGATCTGCACCTCTTTGAGTTGATCTACTGGTTCAAGACCGGCAGGTAGGTACACGTTGAGACCAGTCGCTTGATCAGGATGCGCCGAATCTCGAGCGTGTATTCTGCGGAATGAATCTCGCCTGCCTCGACGCCAGTAGAAAGGAATCGCCTTTGTCCTGAGTAAGGATAGAGACTATTCTCCCGCCGCCATGCGGAGACGCATCGCGCACTCTATTACGACATGGAAGGCAGGGGCGGAGAGAGGCCGTCCTCCGGTAGGAGATCGAGGAAATGGAGGTCCGAGACCGTGATGGTTACGGCACCGAATGAGTTTTCCACCACCCCGCGCACCACATATGGTTGGTATGGTCGGCCGGACGACAGGAGTCGGCGGCAGCGTCGGTAAACGTCGGGAAACAGGGTCGCATCATAGAGGGCGGTGGTATCCTCCAGGGTCAGAAATTCCATCGCGAGGCCGTCTTTGGTTTCCACAGGCTTTTCCGTGACGAGCCACCCCACCATGGTGATGTGTCGCCCGATGAACCGATCCATTTGTGAAGCCGGCACCGGTCTCACTCGTTCAATCTGGTCGCGATACTGTGTCAAGGGGTGACGGCTCGCCGGAAAACCGAACGACTCGATCTCATGGGCCAACTTCTGCCTGGGAGCGTATTCGTCTGGTATCGGCAATAGATCGGATTCGGCCTCGCCTGCGTAGACTCGCCAGAGCAGAGCCGGACGCGTGAGTTCACCGGCGATGGAATCACAGCAGCCCGCGCGAACGAGCGCTCGAGCTTGCTCTGTGTCGGGTTTGATGCGCTGGAGAAAGTCTTGAAAGGAGCGATAGGGGCCGCGTGCTGTCCGCTCGTTGACGATCCGGGTGCAAAAGTTTTCCGACAACGTTTTGACCTGCATCAGTCCCATGCGCAGCCGATCTCCTTCGCCCTGATACGTCCACTCGCTGGCGTTCACATCCGGAAGCAGGACCGCCAGCCCCATGCGACGCGCCTCAGAGAGGTAGGCGAGCGTCGAATAGAATCCGCCTCGATTGCTGATGACGGCCGCCATGAATTCCGCCGGATAATGGGCGCGAAGATAGGCCGATTTGAATGAGACCTGCGCATAGCTGGCTGAGTGAGGTTTGCAGAAGCTATAGCCGGCGAAGCTCATGATCATCGCCCATACCGTCTCGATCACCTCCCGCGATGCGCCGTTGCCGGCCGCACCGCGGCAAAACTGCCGGTAATAGTCCCGAAGTTGCCGCCGCTTGTGTTTTTTGCTGATGATCTTGCGGAGTTGATCCGCGTCTTCCACGGAAAAGCCGGCCAGCGCCATCGCCACCTTCGTGACGTCCTCCTGATACACCATGATGCCGAACGTGTCGTCCAGAATGGGCTCGATCAGCGGGTGCAATGGCTTGTAAGACTGTCCATGGGCACGTCGAACAAAATCATGGACGAAGGTGATGGCGGCGGGCCTGACGAGCGACGAGACGATGACGAGATAGTCGAATACGTCGGCGGTCGGCAGCCGGTCGGGCGGCATGCCGATCCAGAGCTTTTTCAACAGGAGCCTCGTGGCCGGAGATTCGATGTAGAAACACCCGATCGTATCGCCGCGTCTGATCAGGTCTTGTGCAGCCTGGTCGTTTAACGGATCCCATGTCGCGTAGTCGATGTTGCGGCCCGTATGACGTGCGACGGCCTTCAGGGCATCACGGATGACGGCGAGCGAACGGTTCCCCAGAATGTCGATCTTAACCAGACCCGCTTCTTCCGCCTGGTCTTTTTCCCATTGGATAACCGGCCGGTTTTTCACCGTTCGCTCCACCGGCACATAACGTCTGACGTCATCGGGCGTGATCACCACGCCTCCACAATGAAGAGAGAGATGGCGGAAATGGTTCTGCACCCGCAGCGCCTGCTCTAAAATTTCAGGCCACGGGCCGGTCAAGCGGAGGGACGTCGCGATCGCATGGAGCCATTGCGTGCCGGTTGGAGCGTCGACGAATGTCTGTTCACGCATGATGCGGGAGCAGGCGGTCGATATCTCCTTGGCCGGCATGCCGTAGACCTTCGCGGTTTCGCGGATGGCCGCGCGCAGGCCGAGATGGTTCTGATTCGCGACCATCGCCGCCCGCCCGTCGTACTGCTTGAAGATTCTCTCGAATACCGCCTCGCGTTCATCCCAGGGGAAATCGATGTCGATATCGGGCGGGTCGGTTCGGCCCGGATTCAGAAACCGCTCGAAGAACAAATTGTGTTTGAGAGGCTCTACGTGTGTGATCTTCAGACAGTAGGACACAATTGAAGCCGCCACCGAGCCGCGACCGCATGTCATGCATGTTCCGGCGAGTTCATGTACCACCAGAAAATAATGGACGAAGCGGTTGTGTCGAATGATGGAGAGTTCCTTTTCAATCCGTTCCCGGATCTCCGGCGAGAGGGTGCCGTATCGTTCCGCGGCACCTGCATAGGTGCGTGCGCGAAGGGTGGCGAATGCCTCGTCGTCCTTGAGGTTTCCGAACGAGGGGAAGACGGCGTCGCGAACGCTCCATCTGCTATGACAGGCTTCGGCAATCCGGGCCGTATTGTCCAGAGCGTCCGGCGCATGGGGAAAGTGCGAAGCCATCCGTGCGGGCGGCATCAGCCACTGAGAAGATCCGCAGCAGGCTTCGGCCGGCAATCGCGACAGCGTGGTATTGAGCGCGATTGCGCGCAGCAGTCGATGCGTGCCGTAAGCTTCCGGGCGTGCAAAATAGACCCGGTTGGTGGCGACCGGCGGCAGCCCGGTGCGGCGGCTGAACTGCAACGCCTCATACATGGCGGGGCCAGGCATCAGCTCCACATAGAGATCGCGAGTGGATTCCCCGGCCCACGCGGATAGGGCCGCTTCATCGTCGGTGAAGACGATCAGGCCTTGGCGACGGCGGGCGACGGCGGAAAGAAAATCGAACGACTGATCGTCGTGCCGTTCAGACAACAGACGACAGAGATTGGCATAGCCCTCGAGCGTTTTGACCAGCAGCACGGCGCGGTGGCCGGCGGTCGTCAGTTCGGCGCCGAGAATGGGCCGCAGCCCCCGCTGCAGGGCGTGATCGATGAATCGGATGGCGCCATAGAGCCCGTTGGTATCGGTCAACGCCAAGCAGGAGAGGCCTTGCCGTTGCGCCGCGACACACAACTCGTCAAGGGAAGACGCGCCGCGCATCGGCGAGTAATGCGAGTGGACATGCAGATGGACGAACGGAGGGGGCGTCATCGCCGGACCGCACCCCAACAAACGGCCTGCGCGCCGAACTTGGCACGAATCCGATCCACAGCCAGGGACAGACGCTGGTGCGCCGGTTGCCTAGAGGACGTCGATGTCCCGAACAGTCCAAGTTGTTCGGCCGGAGACTCCAAGTGATCAACCTGAAGAGTCACGTGCTGCAGCCGAACACGGCGCCGGAAGCATCGAATGAACAGACGCCTGAGCACCGGTTTGAGATCGGCTTCCCAATAGGTCGCATGGTGGAGCCTTTGCTGGGCGACCTGTTGATGCTGATCACTGTGCCGAACGATGAGCAGCAGGCGCCGGCAGACTCGTCCCTGTTGTCGAAGCATTGTGCAGAGGTCCTCCAATAATCCGTATAAACGTCCCAGTAACATGCCGTCGTCGATCTCTTCGGGATTCAGCCTGAGCGACCGCTCGATCGCCGGTTGATCGGTCAGAGAACGGACGGGGGACGGATCGACCCCCGATGCCCAATCATGCAACCACGCGGCGGCGGCGCCGAACGCCGATTGCAGATGAGCCAGCGACACGGATGAAACGGCTCCCATGGTCCGCAGATTCAAATCTTCCAGCCGCTGCATAATTTGCGATGTGCGTATGTGCTGCGCGTGATGATGGAGACCCGGCAGCCATGCGGCCGGCAAGGGGGCAAGAAACGGTTGCTCCGAGCCGGCTTGGATGGAGAGTATTTGCGGCGGTGCGGCGAGAGAGGTTGCCGCCAGTTGCGACACCAGTTTGTTTCCTGCCAGTCCGATGACACTCTGTAATCCTAGCTGCCGGGTCAATGCGCGTCCGAGGCGGAAAACCGTGTCGATGGGAGGGCCGAAGCAACGGGTCGTTCCGGTGAGATCCAGGAACAGCGCTCCAGGCCTGATCGATTCCCACACCGGCGCGAAAGGCAGGACGGTCTGTTGCACGGCGCGATGAGCCGTCTGTATCGACGACAAGTCCGGTGGAATGAGTCGCAGGCCCGGACACAGCCGCCGGGCCAACTCGATCGGGATGCCGGGCCGTACTCCTTCTTGCGTCGCTTCGCGAGAGGCTTCAAGGACCAATGCGCGTTGGGTGTGAAGAGGGGCCAACACGACAGGGCGGTTCCGTAGCGCTGGTTCGGTTGCCTGAGCCAACGCAATTCCGAAACAAGGAATCTGCAGATAGGCAATATGACGGTCCATAGCCGTACTCGAAATGTATCCAATGGTTACAAATGGTAGTGCCCGATGTCAATCGTGCGGGAAGGAGTCGATATTCAACAACGCAGCCTGCTGCAAAGAGACCAGACCAGGTCTTCGATCCACGATGGCTGGAAAAACGACGGGGCAACAACGACTCCCTGTACAGATTCGTGCGCGATGAGCAAGGGGAAGCGGAAGGCCACCTGTAAGGAATGAAAGAGTAAAGAGAGAGGTGGCATACGTGCGATGTCTCGTATTTTTGCTATATCGATTTGTGCATGGTAGCCTCCGCCCAGATTGCTGAGCCCCTGATCAGGCGTGCGATGACACCTCCGGTTTGCTCCCTGGCTTCAGACGAGCTTCAGGCTGGAGCGGCGGTTGTCTTGCCACAGATGCCGACGCGTAGAAAGAACGGAGACGATGGATCTCGTCGAGCGAGCAAAAAACATCTTGCTTCAGCCCAAGGTCGAATGGTCAGTGATCGAACCGGAACACATCTCCGCACAGACGCTCTATACCGGATACATCATGCCGCTGGCTGCGATCGGGCCGGTTGCAATGCTGATCGGAATGTCCATCATCGGTATAGAGATGCCATCTATTGGAACCGTGCGGATACCGCTTCCGACCCTGCTCCCACAGATATTGGTCGGCTACGGATTGGGAGTGGCCGCCGTCTATGTGTTAGCTCTGGTCATCGATGCGTTGGCGCCGACCTTCGACGGCAAGAGCGATCGGATGCAGGCGTTGAAAGTCGCGGCCTATGGTGCAACGGCTTCCTGGGTCGGGGGAGTCTTCCATCTCGTGCCGACGTTGGGCATTTTGGGGTTGTTAGCGGGATGCTACACGCTCTACCTATTTTATTTGGGGTTGCCCGTCCTCATGAAGTCTCCGCCCGAACGGTCTCTCGGCTATGCGATAACGATCATGGTCGCCGCGGTTGTTCTCACCGCCGTTGTCGGGTTGTTCAGCGCCGTCTTCGTGGAATTTCCGGCTCCTGAGGACCTCTCGCCGTCGGAACTGCCGGCGTCGCAAGAGAACTCCAATCAATAGCCAGATGTCTCCCGAACAGCTGCCGGAATCGACCACCCTTGAATCAGGCCGGTGCGGAAGGCCTTCACGGTTTGACAGCATTTTCACCCTTGTGCTAGGGTGCACGATCTTTGCGCCGAAAAGAGGGCGCACCTACACCTCGCTCCGGACGTGATCCGGGGCCTTGTCCAGGAGGATGCCGCATGGAGCTCTACGAGTCTCTGTTCATTATCCGTCCGTCCGTGACCGATGAGGAAACCAACGCGCTCATCGAGAAGATGAAAGCGGTCGCCGACAAGACGGGCGCACAGTTCATCAAGGCCGAAAATTGGGGCCGGAAAAAGCTCGCCTATGAAGTCCGACGGGAGCGGAAGGGTACCTACGTATACTTCTACTTCAAGGCGCCCAACAATACCGTCGCCGAGCTGGAGCGCGCGTATCGGCTCGAAGACAACATCATCAAGTTTCTGACGGTCCACCTCGAGAAGGAACTGGTGCCGCGTCGAGCTGCCGAGACGCCGTCCGAGGAGTTTGCCGGTGGCCGGGTTTAACAAAGTCATCCTCCTGGGTAACCTCACACGCAATCCGGAGCTGCGCTATACCCCGAACGGAACGCCGGTGGCGACGTTGGGATTGGCGGTCAGCCGGCGGTACAAGCAGGGGGAGGATCTCAAAGAAGAGGTGTGTTTCGTAGACATCGTCGTGTTCGGGAAACAGGCCGAACACTGCGGACAGTATCTGAGCAAGGGGAACGGCGTTATCGTGGAAGGCCGGTTGCAGCATCGACGCTGGGAAACCGAAGACGGGCAAAAGCGGAGCAAACATGAGGTGGTCGCGCAGACCGTGACCTTCATGCCCAAACGCGGGGAGACGGGCGGCGGAAGCGCCGCCGCCGGCCATCATGAGGAACCGGCGTACGAGTACGAAGAACCGCAATAGGCGGTGATGGTGAAGGAGAGCAGCGATGGAACGAGAACGTGGTGGAAGCGGCGGTGGGCGAGGTGACGGTGGCGGAGGAGGCGGGCGGTTTTTCCAGCGCCGGCGGCCCTGCCGCTTCTGCGTGGAAAAAGGGCCGATCGATTTCAAAGATGTCGGCCTCCTGCGTAATTTCCTGACCGAGCGCGGGCGTATCGTGCCGCGCCGTATCTCCGGCAACTGCCTGGGTCATCAGCGTGAATTGACGACCGCGGTGAAACGCGCCCGTCACATCGCGTTGATCAGTTTTGCCGAAGAGCGGTAGTCCGGTCGTCCGGTTGATCATGCAGGCAGGTGCGGCGATGGGGCTGCTTACACCGCTGATCGCGGAAATCACCGCCGAGAACGTCTCGTTGGTCGGAGAAGTGACGTCCGAAGAGCTGGGACTGACGGAGCGCGACGCCGTAATCCGTGGACCCTTGTCGGTGAGTCTGGATCTCATGAAGGCGGACGACATGATCGCCGTCACGGGGGTCGTGGAAGGCACGGCGGTCCGGCAGTGTGTCCGCTGTCTGCAGGAATACGACGACGCACTGGCGTTTTCCGTTCATGCGGCGTACGCCCGAGAGGGTAAAGAGGCCAGAAAAGATTCTCGCGCGGCGGGACGCCAGACCCGGACAGCCGACGCCCGTAAAGGCAAAAGTGTGCCCGGAAAGGGTGAGCCCGCTTCCGAGGAAGATGCCGAGGATGACGACCGATATTTTTACCAGGGCGATCATGTGGACCTGGCTCCGATGCTGCGCGAGCACGTCATCCTGGCCGCGCCCATGCAGCCGCTCTGCCGCGAAGAGTGCGCGGGGCTGTGCCCGCGTTGCGGCAAGGATTTGAATGAAGGACCCTGTCAGTGCCCGACGGGGCCGGCACCGACGGTGTTCAGGGTCATCCGGAACATGAAATAATTGAGCAACGACCGGTCGGATCATCGGCCGGTCGAGTGTCGACTGTTTGGAGGAAGAGCGATGCCAAATCCGAAACATAAACATTCCCGAGCCCGACGCGACAAGCGTCGCACACAGAAGTTGCGGGTCACGCCTCCGGGCATGTCCGTGTGCCCTCAATGTCACGAACTCAAGTTGCCGCATTACACCTGCCTCAATTGCGGAACCTATAAAGGCAAGGCTGTCATCCAAGTCGAAGAGGTCTAGACGGATGGCGACACAGCCGTGCGCCTCGCGGTGATGTCGCTCCGGCCGCCGGCCGGCGCGAGCGGTCGGGTTCAGACCCGCGCCGGGACCAAGCCCCGGCAAGCCAAACGGTCGAGGCGGTTTCCGCTCGGATGAGACGCAGAGTGACCCGTTGAGGTCCCCTGTTGTGTCGCCGGTACTTCTGCTATAAGCTTCCAGGCCGACGACCAAGCCGCCGGTGTGTTGCGGCGGTTCAAACGAGTCTTCAAGCACGAGTGACCACACCATCCCGAATGAAAATTGCGCTCGATGCGATGGGGGGCGATCATGGCCCCGCTCCCTGTATCGAGGGCGCGCTGTCTGCCGCGCAGGATCTGAACGTGGATGTCGTCCTGGTCGGCGACGAAAAGGTCCTGGTGGAGGAATGCCGGCGTCTGGGCTGCACGGATGCCCGCCTCTCCATCAAACACGCGCCCCAGGTCGTCGAAATGCACGAGTCGCCGGCCGCCGTGGCCAGAAAGAAACGCGAGTCCTCGATCTGGATCGCGACGGAGTTGGTGAAAAGCGGCGAAGCCGACGCCGTCGTGAGCCCCGGCAATACCGGCGCCAGCATGGTGGCCTCGTTCTTTGTGCTGGGCCTGACCAAGGGGGTCGAGCGTCCGGCGATCGCCACGAGTCTGCCGACCCTGACCGGAGAGGCGATCATGCTGGACGTCGGAGCCAACGTCGACTGCACCGCCCAGCATTTGACTCAATTTGCCATCATGGGCAACGAATACGGTAAACACTTGTTCCGCAAGCCGAATCCGCGGGTCGGGCTCCTCAGCATCGGCGAAGAGGACGGCAAGGGCAATGAGGTCACGAAAGAAGCCTTCAGGATGCTGAAAGGGAGCGCACTGAACTTCGTCGGTAACGTTGAAGGACGGGACGTCTACAGCGGAAACGCGGACGTCGTGGTATGCGACGGATTTATCGGGAACGTCGCCCTCAAGATTTCCGAGGGTGTGGCGGACACGATCAAGAAACTGCTGTTCAAGGAAATCTCCGGCTCCTTGTTGGGGCGGCTCGCGTACCCGCTGATCGCCTCGCCGCTTCGAAACCTGAAGCGCCGGATCGACTACGCCGAGTTCGGCGGCGCGCCGCTTCTGGGCGTGAACGGCATCACGATGATTTGTCACGGCCGTTCATCCGCCAAAGCGATCAAGAACGCCATCCGGCGGGCAAAAGGACTGGCCGAGAGCCGGGTCGATGAGTTGATCCAGCGGGACATCGAAGAGAGCCTGGCGCAGAGCCGGTTGCCCGAGGAGCCGTCGGCGTGAGGGCGCGCATTACAGGCACCGGTTCCTACGCGCCGCCGAAGGTGCTGACCAACCTCGATCTCGAAGCCATGGTGGCCACCTCGGATCAATGGATCACTGAACGCACCGGCATTCGCGAACGGCGCGTTGCCGTACCGGGTGAAGCCTGTTCGGACCTGGCGGTCAAGGCGGCGGAGCAAGCCCTTCGTGCCGCCGGCGTTCGTGCCGAGGAACTCGACCTCATTCTGCTGGCCACCTGTACCGGCGACTATCCGCTTCCCGCCACGGCCTGTTTGGTTCAGCACCGGCTGGGGGCTACGCGCGCGGCCGCCTGCGATCTCTCCGCCGCCTGTTGCGGATTCGTCTATGCATTGTCCGTTGCGGATGCCTACGTCCGAACCGGTATGCGACATGTCTTGGTGATCGGGTCGGAGGTCATGTCCGCCATTCTCGACTGGACCGACCGCAACACCTGTATTTTGTTCGGCGACGGAGCAGGCGCTGCGGTCATCAGCGGTGTTCACGGTGATGCCGGGATTCTCTCAACCCATCTCCATTCCGACGGCGGGTTGCACGAGTTGATCGCCGTGCCGGGGGGCGGATCCCGACTGCCGCTGTCCGAGAAGGTCGTCGCGGAGAAAATGAACTGTGTCAAGATGAAGGGCAACGAGACGTTCAAGGTCGCGGTACGCATGCTGGAAGAGATTGCCCGCGAGACATTGGCGGCGAACAAGCTCACGATCGATGCCGTCGATTTGTACGTTCCCCACCAAGCCAATGTCCGCATCTTGAACGCCGTGGCGGAACGTCTGGGACTTCCCCTCGAGAAGGTCATGTTGAACCTGGACCGCTACGGCAATACGTCCGCGGCGTCGATCCCCATTGCGCTCGACGAAGCGGTTCGGCAAGGCCGTATCAAGGACGGGTCGCTGGTGATGTTGGGCGCCTTCGGTGCGGGGCTGACCTGGGCGTCAGCCCTCATACGGTGGTAATTCCCTGTTCAGGCCCGGAGCGGTTCCGAGAGGTGAGGACCGCGCACTCGGGGAACTTTTCCCGTTGACATTCCAAGGGATTTCTTAGATATCTAGTTTTCATATGACTGCAGGAATCGGATTGATTTTCCCGGGCCAAGGGTCCCAGTCCGTCGGGATGGGAAAGGCGCTGTACGAAGCCTATCCCACGCTCAAACAGGTGTACGAAGAGGCTTCGTCGGTGTTGGGGTACGACGTCGCGGCGTTGTGTTTCGACGGACCGGCCGAACGGCTCAATCTAACCGAGCATACTCAGCCGGCGCTGCTGGTCAGCAGCATCGCCGCGCTTCAAGCCCTGGAACCGGCAGCCATCAAACCGGTCGCCGTGGCCGGTCACAGCTTGGGGGAATATTCTGCGCTCGTGGCGGCGGGGGGGCTTTCGTTTCGTGACGCGGTGGGTACTGTTCAGAAACGAGGCCAGTACATGTCGGAAGCGGTGGCGCCCGGCACCGGCTCGGTTGCCGCTCTGTTGGGGTTGAGCGCCGATGCCGTGAAGGATGTCTGCCGCGAAGCCGCTTCGGTCGGTGTGGTCCAAGCCGCCAACTTTAATTCCCCCGGTCAAGTCGTGATCGCCGGTGCAAGAGCGGCGGTGGAGCGCGCCATCGAAATCGCCAAGGCGAAGGGGTGCAAAAAGGCCATTCCCTTGCCCGTCAGCGTGCCGGTCCACACGCCTTTGATGCAACCGGCCGCCGATCGGCTGGCCAGGGATCTTGCCGCGGTATCCTGGTCGGATCTGCGGGTTCCCCTGATCACGAATGCGGAAGTCAAGGCGCTGAAACGCGCGGCGGAGATCGCTCCGTCGCTCGTCCGGCAACTCCCGTCGTCGGTGCTGTGGGAAGATTCGGTCAGGGCGATGGCCGCAATGGGCGTCACGACGTTCGTGGAAGTCGGTCCCGGGACCGTGCTCACCGGATTGGTCAAGCGCATCGTGCCGGATGTGGTGACGATGAACGTCAATGATCCCAAGTCGTTGGAAGCTGCGGTTACGGCGCTGCGATGACGGAGGATCGACAGGGGGGATGGGTTCCCCCGTGTCCGTCGAAACGAAAGGAGCGGCATGGCATCGTTGGAAGGTCGAGTGGCGGTCGTTACCGGCGGAGCCCAGGGAATCGGGCGAGCCATTGCGGAATCGTTGGCGACGGCGGGCGCGGATATCGTGGTGGCGGATCTCGATCCGGCCCGGTCAAAAGCGACGATCGCAGCGATCGAGCAGGCGGGCCGCAAGGCGCTCAATGTGAAAGTGAACGTTGCGGATGCCAACGACACGAAGGCCATGGCCGATCACGTGCTCAAAGAGTGGGGAAAGATCGACATCCTGGTCAACAACGCCGGAATCACGCGCGACGGATTGTTGCTGCGCATGAAGGAAGAAGACTGGAATCTGGTTCTCCAGGTGAATTTGACCGGAACGTTCAACTGCACAAAGGCGGTCTTGCAGCCGATGACCAAACAGCGTTATGGTCGCATCGTCAACATCGCCTCCATCGTCGGTGCCATGGGGAATGTCGGCCAGGCCAATTATGCCGCGTCGAAAGCGGCGGTGATTGGATTCAGCAAGACGGTCGCTCGTGAGTATGCCAGCCGCAACATCACCGTCAATGCGGTGGCGCCCGGGTTCATCGACACGGCGATGACCCAAGGATTGTCGGCGGAGGTCAAGGACACTCTGCAGAAACAGATTCCTCTCGGACGATTGGGGACGCCGCAGGACATTGCCGCAGCCGTCCGGTTTCTGGTATCGGAGGAGGCGGCGTATATTACCGGGCATGTACTGCACGTGAACGGGGGGATGTTGATGTCGTAATCCGTGCCGGGACGAGACCAGGCCGTCGCCCAGGCGTCGAATCATCGTGCATGACAGGGCATTGCCCCGGCGGTTTCGGCCGGCGACGGAAGTGAGTTCACAGTATAGTATAGAAGGAGGGTGGGACATCCATGGCAACGGTAGATGAACGGGTCAAGAAAATTATCGCCGAACAACTGGGAGTCGAAGAGGACGAAGTGACGAGTGAGGCAAGCTTCGTGGAGGATCTTGGGGCCGATTCTCTCGACACGGTCGAGTTGGTGATGGCGCTGGAGGAAGAATTCGGAATCGAGATCCCCGATGAAGACGCGGAGAAGATTCTGACCGTCGGGAAGGCGTTGGACTATATCAAGGAAAAGGCCTAGGCGACAGGACAGGCATGGTCGATCGATCAATCAGGCGCATCGTCGTCACCGGGTTGGGATTGGTGACGCCGCTGGGTACCGGGGTGGAAAAGGTCTGGAAGGCGTTGTGTGCCGGCCAATCCGGAATCGGCCGCATCACGAAGTTCGACCCCACCGGGTACGATGCTCAGATCGCAGGCGAAGTCAAAGACTTTGATCCCGCCCAGTTCATCGAAAAGAAAGAGATCAAGAAGATGGACGCGTTCATCCACTACGCGGTCGGCGCCGCGCAGTTGGCGGTGGATGATGCGGGGCTGAAAGTCGCGCCGGAGGAAGCGACCAAGGTCGGCGTGTACATCGGATCCGGCATCGGTGGCCTCGGTTCGATCGAGCATTACCATACCGTGCTCAAAGACAAGGGGCCCGGTCGTGTCTCCCCCTTTTTCATTCCCATGACGATCATCAATCTGGCGTCGGGACAGGTGGCGATTCGACTTGGGGCGAAGGGGCCGAACTCCTGCGCGGTGACCGCTTGTGCGACGGGCAATCACTGCATCGGTGACGCGTTCCGATTGATTCAGCGGGACGATGCCGATGTGATGATCGCAGGAGGTGCCGAGGCCGCGATTACGACGCTCGGCGTGGCCGGATTTGCCGCATCCAAGGCGCTGTCGTTCCGCAATGCCGAACCCACGAAGGCCAGCCGTCCGTTCGACAAAGACCGTGACGGGTTCGTGCTGGGAGAAGGGGCCGGTGTGTTGGTCCTGGAAGAGCTCGAGCACGCACGGCGTCGCGGCGCACGAGTATACGCCGAGCTTATCGGATACGGCATGAACAGCGACGCCTATCACATCACCGCGCCGTCCGAAGGAGGGGAGGGTGCCGTCAGGTGCATGGAACTGGCTCTCAAGGACGCCGGAATTCACAAAGACCAAGTCGGCTACATCAACGCCCACGGCACGTCGACCATGGCGGACGCCATCGAAACCAAGGCGATCAAGCAGGTCTTCGGGGAGCGGGCTTTTCAGATTCCCGTGAGCTCGACGAAATCCATGACGGGGCATCTGCTCGGCGCAGCCGGCGGCATCGAGGCCGTCTTCAGCGTGCTGGCGCTGCATCACGGGATGCTGCCTCCCACCATCAATCTGGACAACCCCGATCCCGAGTGCGATCTCGACTACATTCCCCACAAGGCCAGGCCCGCGTCGGTGACCGTCGCCCTGTCGAATTCCTTCGGATTCGGAGGCGTCAACGCGTGTCTGTTGTTTAGGAAACCCGACGCGTAGCCGCTCATTCGCAGGGGATGCGCGGGCTCTCATGACGCCCTCCAGCTCGATCGACGCTTTGCAGGACTCCTTGGCGTATCAATTTGCGGACACGACGCTCCTGGAGGAGGCGTTGACACACTCCTCGTACATCCATGAGCGGAGGCCGATCGACGCAGCCCATAATGAACGACTTGAATTTTTAGGCGATGCCGTGTTGTCGCTGGTGATCAGCGAACATCTGGCCTCTCAGTTGTCTCATTGCTCGGAAGGGGCTTTGTCGAAACTCAAGGCCAAGCTCGTGAGCGAATCCTCGTTGGTCCGGGTCGCCAGGCGCATCAAGTTGGGTGAGCATCTCAGACTCGGTCGAGGGGAAGAGCGATCCAAAGGGCGTGAAAAGGACTCACTGCTGTCCGATGCGGTGGAAGCGGTCATCGCCGCCGTTCATCTTGACGGAGGCTACGGCGCCAGTCGTGCGGTGACGCTGCGTCTGTTTGAGGCCGAACTCCGTTCAGCGACCGATCAGGGGACATATCCGGGGGCCGAGGACTTTAAGACCCAGTTCCAGGAGTGGTGTCAGAAACGACACGAGCTGCTTCCTCGCTACGACATCGTTCGAGAAACAGGACCGGATCACGACAAGGTATTCGAGGTCGTCGTCACGGTGAAGGATGAGCCGGTCGGTCGGGGAACGGGTCGGAGCAAGAAAGAGGCGGAACAGTCCGCCGCGCGGCAGGCATTGCAGCGGGTCGAGCGGTAGGCCGCGCGGGCCATGGTATGATGATGAGCGGGTCGATGTCTTTCGCGCTGAGGGCCGACCGATGGATGAACAGGGAGGGATCGTGACCAGAGTGAGGAGGGAATGATGCAGACGTGGAAGATGATGTGGAAGCGGATGATAGTCTGTTCGTGTCTCGGCGGAACCCTCATCGTGGGGGCGTGGAATGCCGAGGCCGCCGATAAGATGTCCGGCAAGGCCGACTCCGGAGCGTCGCCAAGGGCGATCATCAAGACCAAGTTCGGTGAAATGGAGATCGCGTTTTTCCCGGACAAGGCTCCCAAGCATGTCGAGAATTTCCTCAAGCTGGCGAAATCCGGCTTCTATAACGGGACGATCTTTCACCGCGTGATTCCCGGTTTCATGATTCAGGGCGGCGATCCCAACACCAAAGACGTGAACAAACCCGAGGCGTACGGCATGGGCGGGCCGAGCGAGCGACTGAAGGCCGAGTTCAACGACATCCCTCATCGCCGGGGCATCGTGTCGATGGCGCGCACGAACGATCCCAATAGCGCCGGCTCGCAGTTCTTCATTGTCGTCAAGGACTCGAATTTTCTGGACCATCAGTACACGGTGTTCGGCGAAGTCGTGAAGGGCCTGGACGTGGCTGATCAGATCGTCAACCTGCCGAGAAATCCCCGCGACCTTCCGACCGAGCGGGTGGAAATGACGATTACCGTGGTGAACTAGCGGAGACCGGACACATGCGGGTTCGCCGGGTCCTGTCGAAGATGATCGCGATCGTCGCGGTCGGGCTTGTCGTCGGCTGCGGCGGAAAAACGGAGGTCAAGCCGCCGCTTCCCCCTCCGGACCATGGGCCCAAGGCGATCATCAAGACCAAGTTCGGCGAGATGCACATGAAATTCTATCCGGACCTTGCTCCCAACCATGTCGAGAATTTCCTCAAGCTGGCCAGGTCCGGCTTCTACAACGGGACGATTTTTCATCGCGTGATTCCCGGTTTCATGATTCAGGGAGGCGATCCGAACACCAAGAGCTCGCTTCGCAAGGAAACCTACGGCCAGGGAGGTCCCAAGGACGAAAAGGGGAATCCGATTGTCTTGAAAGCCGAATTTACCGACACACCTCACAAGCGCGGCATCGTGTCGATGGCCCGAGCCAACGAACCGGATACCGCCGGGTCGCAGTTTTTCATCGTGGTGGAGCTTTCGCCCTTCCTTGACCGCAAGTACACGGTCTTTGGCGAAATTACTCGGGGGTTGGGTGTGGCGGACAAGATTGCCGGATTGCCGCGGAACGACCGCGATCTGCCGAACGAACGGGTTGAGATGACGGTGACCATCGTCGAATGAGCTGCCATGGGGCAGTCGACAACGATTCCCCTCCGCGTAGAATACCGAGATCCCCGCGCTCGAACGAATCCTCGTCGTTTGACTGAACCGTTCTTTGAGGCCGCCCGAGGGGCTCCCCCGGCTCGGCCGAAGCCGAGTGGGGCTGGTTCTAATGGTGGTGGTGTTCGCAGCCCGGTCCGTGGACGTGGGGTTCCGGGGAAGGTGGTGCAAAGGGTTGGTTCGGGAGCACGATTCGACCGGCTTCGTGCTGCTTGGTGAGATGCGCCGCGATGTCTGGATGATAGGCGCGCACGTACCCAACGAGACCGGCCAGAAATCGCTGAGACTGAAATCCTGTGCCGGAAAAGTCCGAAACGAACCGGATCGCGCGATCCAAAACCTCGGGGGCGAAGGTTGCATCGGCGATCTGCTGAGGGTTCTGCTTTTTGAATGAGTCGTATTCGTTCTTCAGGTACTCGGCGAAGACGGGCATTGGGGCGGACGGCACGTGAAGCGGGCTCAGCGTCCGTCGCAGGGCCTGGATCGCGGCGATAATTTCCGCATCCTGTCCGTCGCGGCGTCCTTGGAAATAACTAAAGGTGACCACTTCGACGAGGTTGTACAGGGCGACGGCCTTCTCACCCCCGAGATCCGCCAGTTGCCGGTAGAAGTCCCGCCGCAGGGGCATGAATTGCTCACCCAGCCGTTTCTGCTGGTAGTCGCTGCCCGACTCCAAATAGACGCAATCCTCAGGGCAGGCGATCCGGACGATCCGGTGCTCTCCGCAGCAGAGAGGACAGATGAGACCGCCCAATGCCGGGCATGATCGTTTGCCCTTGCGTTGCTTGCAGTAGAGGCACTGATTCATTTACCTGAGCCTCCCGCTCCCGGTTTGGGCGGCGGCGGGACAAAGCCGTAGTCGGCGAGTGTGCGTTTTTCCTGCTTGGACTTCCCTTCCGACGGCGTTTCCAGTCCGTTCATCTCGGCTGCGTGGGCCGACTCGTAGGGTACTAAAATCAGATTGTTAGTGCGGTCGATACCAAGATCCCCTGGCGAAGGGAGATATTCGGCGATGACTTGAAATCGTTTGTCCCAGGTCATGCGCCAGACTTTTCCCGTCGTGAAATCCGAGACGTACATGTTCGCCCACCGGTCGAAATCAACACCGCGCAAATTTGTGAATCGGCCCGAGAAAAACCCGTTGGACACCAACTCGGTTAGGTGTCCGTTCGGACTGATCTCAAAGATTTTCCCTTTGTCCCAGCTCACCACGATCAACTGTCCCGACTTGGGGTGAAGAGCCAGCCCAGTGGGACCTGCGAGCTGAGGATCGGCGAGCAAGAGCGAGACTTTTCCGGAGCCGAGGTCGACACGATAGATACGGTTGGCCCGCTGGTCTGAGCAATACAGCAAACCTTTGCCGTCAAACGCCACATCGGTGAGGGAGACGGCGGAAGCGCCGCCTGAAGCACCGGCCGAGATCGTCACGGCCGCCGTCGGTTTGCCCGTGGCGGCGTCGAACCCTCGGACGGTATCGAGATCGGCCACATACAAGGTGTCGCCGACGAGCGCCATGCCTTTGGGGGCGTGAAGTGTGGCGCCGTTCTTGCCGCCCTGGATGAATTTCAGGTTGGCCAGCTTGCCACCGGCACCGAGTTTCGTAATGAATCCGTTGCCATCGGCCTGTTCCGGATCTCCGTTGACGCTGGAGATGAAATATTGATTCCCCGCAGGTCCGCTGACGAAACTATATGGTGACTGGAGATCGACGACGGTTACCTGCGCGCCGGCTGGGTGGGGGACAACGGTCCAGACCAGCCAGACAGAAAGCAGGGCGCCGAGGCGGCGACAGGCGAAATGAAGAAATGGGGAGATCGTGGTCACGAATCGATCGGCATGATGAATGTGATGATGAATCATCGTAGCCGTGCCCTGCAGAATCTGTCAAGAAACGGCGGTGGAGGCCGTCTGAAGCCCACCGGCGCCGCACGTTGACTTGCACAAAAATGCCCTGTTAAGGTGCGCACGTTTGATCGAACAACTCGTCGGCTGATCGGAACGAGGAGGAAGCCGTGGCAGCGAAACTCATTGATGGGAAAGCACTGGCGCAGCAGGTTCGGGATGGATTGGCGGCCGAAGCGGCGAAAGTCCTGGCCAAAACGGGATCCAAACCGGGTCTGGCGACCATCCTGGTGGGGGACGATCCCGCCTCTCACGTGTACGTCAAGAACAAGCAGAAGGCATGCGAGCTGGCGGGCATCTATGTGGACGACCACAAATTGCCTGCCAGCACCACCCAAGCCGAACTGCTTGCCCTGATCGATAAAGAGAACGCCGATCCGAAAATCCATGGCATCCTCGTGCAGCTCCCGCTGCCGAAGCACATCGACAGCAAAGTGATCTTGGAGGCGGTGTCTCCCGACAAGGATGCCGACGGGTTCCATCCCTACAACTTCGGTCGGCTGGTCGCGGGTCATCCTGTATTTGAAGCCTGCACGCCGAAGGGTGTGATCAGAATGATCGAGTCCACCGGCGTCACCATCGAAGGCAAACGCGCTGTGGTACTCGGGCGGAGCAACATCGTGGGCAAGCCGCTGGCGCTCATGTTGTTGCAGCGCAACGCCACCGTCACCATCTGTCATTCGAAGACGAAGGATCTGGCTGCCGTGTGCCGGGAGGCGGAACTATTGCTGGTGGCCATCGGAAAGGCGAAGTTCGTCACAGCCGACATGGTCCGCGAGGGAGCCGTCGTCATCGATGTCGGCACGAACAAGACTCCCGACGGCAAGCTGTGCGGCGATGTCGATTTCGAGTCGGTGAGTCAGAAGGCTGGCTGGATCAGCCCGGTGCCCGGGGGAGTCGGTCCGATGACGATCGCGATGTTGCTGGACAATACCGTGGAGTCTGCTAGGAGAATGGCAGGGATGATGTAGGTGTGTTCAGGGCACGGGCACCTTCTTGCGCTCGCGCCCCGCGTACGCAAGAGTCCATCACACTCGTAGGTTATGGATTGTGCTCGGTACATGCGCGCCGCAGAAGCTGCGGGTGCCTTGACTCTCCTGTATTGAGGGAACGAAGAAGATCTTGACGAGGAAAGCTGAATGATTCGGGAGCCGAGGCGATTAAAAGACGTCCTTGATCGCGGGGAGTTTGCCGTGACGGTCGAGTACAACCCTCCGAAGGGGACGAACGTCGTCGGCCTGCTGGACAACGCCAGACAGTTGGTCGGCCGAGTCCACGGTGTCAATGTGACCGACAACACAGCCGCGGTGGTCCGCGCCGGGTCGCTGCCGGTGTGTCGATTGTTATATGAGCTGGGACACGATCCGGTGATGCAGTTGACCTGCCGAGACCGGAACCGAATTGCGATGCAATCGGACCTGATGGGCGCGCATCTGCTGGGCATCAGGAACGTGCTGTGCCTGACCGGCGACTATCCCACTGTCGGAGATCACAAGGAAGCCAAACCTGTCTATGATCTGGACTCGGTCCAGGTGATGCAATTGGTGCAGGGGCTCAACGACGGCCGCGACATGGCGGGTAACAAGCTTGACGGCGTCACGGCGTTTCAGGTCGGCGCCGCTGTCACGCCCGAAGCCGATCCGTTGGGACCGATGCTCGCCAAATTCGAGGTCAAGGTCAAAGCTGGCGCGGGATTCTTTCAAACGCAGGCCATCTACCATCCGGAACAATTTGCAAGCTTCATGACAGCGGTTCGTCCGTTCAAGGTAAAGGTACTCGCCGGTATTCTGGTGTTGCGGAACGCCAAGATGGCCGAGTTCATGAACGCGCATATTCCCGGCGTGTCCGTTCCGCAAGCGATGATCGATGAGTTGCGGGCCGCTGGTGACAAATCGGAGGACGCCGGCGTGGACATCGCCATCCGGACCATCGCGGCGGTCCGGTCCCACTGTGACGGAGTCCATATCATGGCCATCAAAGCGATACACCGGCTCGGAGAAATCCTCACCAAGGCGGGCATCGGATGATGAAAATCCCCGATCTTCGGCGGTACAAGCAAGGCAAACGACTCATCGTCGTAACGGCCTACGATGCCTTGTTTGCCCGTATCGTCGAACAAGCCGGCATCGAGACGATCCTGGTCGGCGACTCACTGGGTGTCGTCGTGCAAGGCAAAGCCAATACCCTGTCCGTTTCAATGGACGAAATGCTGTACCACACGAAACTGGTCGCCGGGGCGGTGCAACAGGCCCTGGTGATCGGAGACATGCCCTTCATGTCCTATCAGGCCAGCCGGGAGGAGGCTCTGCGCAATGCGGGACGGTTTCTGCAGGTCGGTGCGCATGCGGTAAAACTTGAGGGGGGGGCGGCCGTTGTGGACCGGGTGCACGACATGACACAGGCGGGAATTCCGGTGGTCGGACATCTGGGGATGACCCCGCAGTCCGTCAATCAGTACGGCGGATACAAGGTGCAAGGAAAGGATGCGGCTCAGGCGAGGACGATGGGGCAGGACGCCAAGGCACTCGAAGCCGCGGGCGCCGTGGCTGTGGTGTTGGAGGCCGTGCCGGCGGACCTCGCCAAGTCGATCACGGATGAACTTACCATCCCGACGATCGGTATCGGCGCGGGACCTCATTGCGACGGCCAAGTTCTGGTGCTGTACGATCTGCTGGGGCTGTTCGACGACTTCGTTCCGAAGTTCGTCAAGCCGTACGCCCGCCTCAGGGCCGACGCGCTCCAGGCCCTGCGCCGTTACAAGGAAGAAGTGGAGCAAGGGAAGTTCCCTTCGGACTCTGAAAGCTACCATTAGGATCGTAGGCCGTCCCGCCGCGCTCGCACCTATCCAGCCGATCGGGGCTGGCAGGAGATGGGTTCATGGAATGGATCGAGTGGGTCTTCACTCGAGAGTTTCGACAGTTCCTCCTGGCTCACGACCTCGTTTTTCCCCTTCTTTTTCTGGTCCGACTGATCGGCGTGACCGCTCTTGAACTGATCAGGCCGGCGAGAAAGGTCGAATACGGTCGAGTCATGCTCTACGACTTCACCGTTTTTCTCGTCTATCAGTTCATCGTCTTTCCCGTCGCGGGATACATCGATCAGTGGATTGCGGTTCGTCCACATCTGCCGGACGCCATCCTGAATCTGCCGCTGCCGCTGCGCGTCACGGCCTACTTCGTGGTCGCGGATTTCGGTCACTATTGGATCCATCGCTTGATGCATACGGCTCCTGTCTGGCGCATCCACAAGTGGCACCACACGCCGACGTACATGTACTGGCTCGCCGGTATCCGGGCGACCATCCCGCAGCAGGTGATCGTGAATCTTCCGTACATCTTCGCCTATGCTTTCCTTGATCTCTCGCCCTGGTGGATGTACCTGGCGATCGGGATGTTCAACGCCCTTCAGAACGACTGGATGCACATGAACGTCGGGTGGAGATTCAAGTGGCTGGAATGGCTGATCGTGACACCGCGTTACCATCACATCCATCACAGTAATCGTCCCGAACATTACACAGCGAATCTCGCCGCCCTCTTTACCGTCTGGGATCGATTGTTCGGGACCTATGTCGATCCTGACGAGGTTTCGGAGCCCTTGTCGTTCGGGATCGGAGAAAAAGTGCCTCTCGCCCGTCTTGCGTTGGGCGTGTGAGAAGTGGGACGGCGGCAGGCTATCGTCTCGGACGCGGACCTTCGACCTGGAACACGGCGCGGTCCTCGAATCTGACCGCGGTCAGATATCGGCCCCACACACATCCACTGTCGATTGCCAGATGATTGGGCTCGAGTTGCAGCCCCAAGGCGGCCCAGTGGCCGGTGACGATCGTGGTGTCCGTGCTCCGACGTCCCGGCACGCGAAACCAGGGTAAATAGCCGGGAGGAACATCCTGTGGAGCGCCGGAAAACCCGGTCATCTCGCCGGCCGGCGTACAGCTTCGAATTCGTGTCATTGCTCGTGCCACACTGGCTCGCCGCATCCGCCCCGTCAGCGACGGATGCCAGGATGGAAGCGAGGGATGAAAGAAGTCGCGGAGAAATTCCCGATAGTCCGGCCCTGCCAACGCGCCGTCCACTTCGCCTGCCAGTTGGACCGCCTCCGCGGCCGTCCACTGCGGGAGCAGTCCGGCATGGACCATGAGTACGGACTCGTCGTGGATCAGAAGTGGACGGCCGCGCAGCCAGTCGATCAGCTCCGAACGGTCGTCGGCTTTGAGGACGTCATCGATGGTGTCTTTAGGACGCAAGGTCACGATGCCTTCCGCTGCGGCCAGCAGAAAGAGATCGTGGTTGCCCAATACGACGGACGCCGCTGCGCCGAGATTCTTGATCAGACGCAGGACCCCCAATGAATCCGCCCCGCGATTGACGAGATCTCCGACGAACCACAGGCGGTCCCGCGTCGGATTGAAGCCGATTCGGTCGACCAACTGGGAAAGTTGGGCCCGACAACCCTGCACATCTCCGATTGCGTAGGTAGCCATCAGCCGAGAAGTCGTTCGGTGCGATGATCAGCGGTCATGTTGGGATTTCTTGAGTGCGCCGTTGAGCAGACTGAGTGTCGTGAAGAGGTCGAGCGAACCAGGACCCATGTGGGGCGATCATGGAGCTGACCGCCTACCCTCAAGGATAGCGGGCTTCGATGACGCTCCGCAGCCCTCCGCGCGCGGTAAAGGTGCCGGTCACCTTCGCCCATACGGGCCGGCAGGCCCTTGTGACGTCCTGGAGCACGCGGTTGACGGCGTTTTCATAGAAGATTCCGAGGTTGCGATAGGCGTGAATGTACATCTTCAGGGACTTGAGCTCCAGACATTCTTTGTCCGGCATGTAGTGTATTGTGATCGTACCGAAATCCGGCAGCTCCGTTTTGGGACAAATTGCCGTGTACTCGGGAATCTCGATCGTGATCTCGTATCCCTTATACTGGTTGGGAAACGTTTCGATATCCGGCAAGGGGGCTGTGATACCGCTTCTGGCGTGCCGATCGTTGTAACCCAGGCGCGTGGTCTTGGTTGCTCTCTTACGCACTCTTTCCCCTTCCCGGCTTTTGTCGTGTATCTAGCAACATCGCTCGCATCTCGTGAAGCATATCTCGTGTCGGCTCTCGGCGGACGCTTCACGCTTCACAAGGACCGCTTCACGGTCTTCACAGCTGTTTCATCCACTCGGTTTGGCCGATCTTTTCCAGTTCGATAAACAACGAAACCCAGGGGCATTTCATGTCGGGATACACCTCGCAGAGACCGCCTTTGCGTACGCCACCGCAGGGACCATGACTCATGAATTTTGGACACTCGGCCTTGAGTGAATTATCGGGAATGGGTGGGCGTTTATGGACTCCTCCCACATGCTGGGCTCCCTCATCCTCTCCGGGGATCATGACGCGCTTGTTCATTATGTTCCTAGTGTAGACAGATTCCACCGAATCGGCAATGTCTGGTTATGGTTGGAGCCAGATAGAACATACTGGCGCGTGCCGCGGTTTTCCGCAAGCGGAGAATGGGGTTAGGGCGAATGGCCTATCGAAAGATCTGTTGCTAGGCCTTCTTTCGGCAATGGTGGGCCTTCTGAGAAGTTGCGTTGATTATCAGGAAGTTATAGACTTTGAACCAATGGCGCCCGTTCAGTATGGAAGTCACATTAGCCGTTGACAGTCTTTTTTCGGCTTTGCTACGATGATCGGACTCTTGAAAGTCTGTGGAAGTATCAACGCGGTTCTTCCAGCCTCGATTTCCTGCAGGTTTGTTGCGCACAATCATAGCTGTTCACCGGCCGGTCGATTGCCGGTGTCACGAGAGAGGGAGGTGTCCCGATGAGTCTTGATTATGTGAAGTTCTCCAATGGGTTTGAAAAGTTCATGCCGAAAGAATATCGGGACATGGTCGAGCACGGTCCCTTCGGAAAGAAGATCTCCGTCTCTCAGATGGGGAGCTTCAAAGAAGTCCTCGAAGAACATCCGATGTGCGCAGGTTGCGCAATGACCCTCTTCATCCGTCTCGCCATGATCGCATTCCCCAATCCCGAGGACACCATTACGGTCGGCACCGCCGGTTGCGGTCGTCTGGCTATTTCCCAGGCCGCCATCCCCTTCGTCTACGGCAATTACGGTGATCAGAATGGCGTCGCGAGCGGTTTGTCCCGTGGGCTCCGTCTCCGGTTCGGTGACAAACCCAAGGATGTGGTGGTGATGGCCGGTGACGGCGGTACAGCCGACATCGGGTTCCAGCAGGTTCTCCATTCCTGGTTCCGAAAGGAGCGGTTCACGACGATCATGTTGGACAATGAAGTCTACGGCAACACCGGCGGTCAGGAGAGCGGTATGACCAACCGCGGCGCCGTGTTGAAGATGGCTCCGCTCGGCAAGAAGTTCGAAAAGATGGACATGGTGCAGATGGCCAAGGTCGCCGGGTGCGCTTATGTCGCGACGGTGGTGCCGAACAATCCGCGCCGCGTCGAAAGCGTCATCAAGAAAGCCGTGCTGATTGCTCGCGAAGTAGGATCGACCTATATCCAAGCCTACACGTCCTGCAACATCGAATATGCGATTCCTACCGACAAGGTCATGGAGGACGCGAAGACGGTTGAAAACGATCGGTATGCATTTTCGGAGTACATCAGCGACGAAGCCAAACAGTATTTGACCGAGCGCTATGGCTACAAGGAGTTTCTCCCTAAGCCGGCTGCTCCTGCCGGGGCGATTCCGGGCAAGGCCTAACACCCAGAGAAGGGAGACCGGACCATGGCAAAACGATTCAACATTCGGATGGCGGGCGTCGGAGGCCAAGGAGTCGTGACGGGCTCTCATATCTTGAGTACGGCCGTCATCAATGCCGGAGGAGAAAGCACGATCGTTCCGTTTTACGGATCGGAAAAGCGGATGGCGCCGGTCGAAAGCTACGTTCGAGTGTCGGATGAAGCCATCTATGAAATCGGCGAGATCACGTTCCCGCACATCATCATCATTTTCCATCCGCAGGTGATTACCCACGGCAAGTCCTACACAATGCCGTTCTATTTTGGGTTGAAGGAAGACGGAATCGCGTTGATCAACAATGACGGGCCGATGAAACTCCACAAGGATCAGGCTCGGGAGTTGGAAGAGCGCCGCGCGAAGCTCTACTACTTCCCTGCGACGAAGACCTCGTTGGAGGTCGCCGGTATGGATCTGGCGACGAACATGGCGCTGATGGGTTGCATCGGGGCGATTACCGGGCTCACCAACATGGCGGGTCTTGAGCAGGCCGTGAAGGATCGCTTCCTGGGTAAAGGTTTTGTGGTGTCGGGAGGAACGGCTGCGTTGGACAGTGTCGTGGAGCGAAAATTCAAGAAGAAGCAGGAGTTAATCGAAAAGAACGTTGCAGTCATGCGGGCGGGATGGAATTATGCCGTCGATCACGGTTGGGCCGCTCCAGCAATCAAGCGTGCGGAAGAACAGGTCGCGGCTGCCAACGCCTAAAGGAGCACCATGTATCTTGTAGCCGATATTAGCGTCGAGATTTGTGCCGCGAAGAGCTGCAAGCTGTGCACACAGTATTGCCCGGAAGCCAACACGATTCTGTACAGCGATGAGATGGGCAAGGACAAGGGTTTCAAGTACGGATCGGCCTATGTGGCAGTGGACCGGTGCAAGGGCTGCGCGCAATGCGTATGGGTCTGCGACAATATGGCGAAGAACAACGCTATCAAGATGATCATGATCGACCAATTGCCGAAAGCCGCCTTGACCGACAACATCACCTACGGTGAAAAGAGCACCACCGCGGTCTTGGCGAGCCCCGTAGTCGGGTAAGCACCAGAAAGGGGAGTTGGGCGTGGCAACGACACCAGACACGAGAGAAAAGATCATTGTTCCGGGTCCGGCCGGGTTTCATCCTCCTTCTGCGGCGCAGCTGGGCGTGGCGCTGCCTGATCCCGGTCAGGGGCTCTATTACGGGCTGCTGGAGCCGAACGAGGAGAAGGTCATCGAAGAGATGGCGCGGAAGATGTTGACCAGCCCGAACGCCACGATCTTTCCCGGTCCTTTGCTGCTTTGGGCCTGGAATGATCACGCAGTGGAAAAGGCCACGGCCACGTTGGAGATCGCCGCGCAGATTCCCGAAGTCATGATCATCCCGATGCCGGATTATCGCCCGAAGTATCCGAAAATCGATCCTGAAGAGGTCATTAACCCCAACCATCCCAACCTGACGATCTGGGGCAACAAAATCGAGGCATGTATTTTCATCGGCGTCCATTGCCACTATGCGAATCTCACGCTCAAGATGATCCGGGCGGGGACCAATTGCTGCACCATGGCCATTTGTGCCGAGCAAGGCCACGAGGATGCCATGCTGACGATCCGCGACTCCGATACGGCGAAGATCAAGCGAGTCGCGCAAATTTTCAAAAAAGTCCGCGAAGAAATGGGCATCAAGCTGCCGGCAAGCGGAGAAAATGTCCGCTTTACGGGCACGCAATCGAAAGTGCACGGCGGAAAGACCCATACGAATCCGACGACCTTCGCTCCGTCACCAGACGGGACGGGCAGCGCTGCCATGTTCGGTCATTCCGCGGACCACATGAAGCGAGAAGGGTAGCTGTAGCTGAGCGAATCGGCTCATCACTTAAAGAGGTGTGACCATGAGTGAAGCGTTGGAAGCCCAGCAAAAGACCAACCCACAGGGTGATCCGATCACCAGCGTGGCGGCTCCGAAGTCCGACGGGAAGAAGGACCCTCATGCCGAAGCGAAGCGGCAGAAGGTCGTGACGCCGGAATACATGTTTCACGAGGCCCCGAGGACCAAGGAATTTATTACCGGAAGCGAAGCGGCCAAGGAGGCGATCCGCCGTTCGAATGTCGATCTGGCCATTGCCTATCCGATCACCCCGCAGAGCGAAACGATGCAGCTGGTCGGGGTGCTCTACGGCGAAGGATACGTCAAGGAATACTATCGCGGCGAAGAGGAAGTCGGTGTGATGGCCGCGATTGCGGGTGGATCGCGATCGGGTGTCCGGTGCTACACCGCCACCGCAGGCCCCGGCACCTTGCGCGGCCTCGAAGGCATCGCATCCTGGCCGGGCCACCGGCTCCCGGTGGTCGCCATGTTCACGTGCCGTGTCGTCAACGCTCCGTTGGCTATTCAGCCGGACAACATCGAGGTGTCCTACTTGCTGAATTGCGGCATGATCGTCTTTCATGCCGAGAACCAGCAGGACATGTTCGACTTTACTATGGCCGGGTTCACCATCAGCGAAAAGAACGATGTGACGCTGCCGGTCGGCGTGTGCTGCGACGGCTTTTTCGTCACACACGCCCGTGGGTACGTGCGCATGCAGGACCGAGGGATCAAGCTTCCGCCTCGCGAAGCCTGGCGCGGTGCCGTACCTGTGCTTGATGCGGAGAATCCTCCCGCGCGCCTGTCCCGCGATGCCCCGGTTCAGAAGTCGAATTTCATGGCCTACAACATCCACGCCGTATGGCAGCAGGAAGTCTGGGCGGCAGTGGAACGTTCGCGTAAGTACATCAACAAGTATATGGGGGGATTGCTGAGCGCCGAGAACGTGGATGGTGCCGATGCGATCATCATCGCCTCGGGCAGTGCTGCGGCTCAGTCTCGTGAGGCGGTGCGCCTCTGCAAAGAAAAAGGTTTGAACGTTGGGCTCATCAAAGTCCGCTCGCTCCGGCCGTTCCCGACGAAGGAACTCCGGGAGCTCTGCGGAAAAGCCAAGCTGATCGTCGTGCCGGAATTCAACTACGTCGGCTGGTTGGCGAAAGAAGTCGCGACCGCGATCTATGGATTCTCCAAGGCGAAGATCATCGGTGGCCCGCGCGTATACGGTGGTCAGTCGATGCCGGTGGAGTTGATCGTGGACGAAGTCGAGTCTGGCCTGACCGGCAAGAAATCCACCAACGTGGCGATGTCGCAGATCATGGGTGGCGCCGTCAGTCCCGACGAAGTTGCCCACTTCATGCGCAGCATCTGACGGCGCACGGTCTGGTGAAACGTAAAGAGCCTGTCCGGGTTCCGGACAGGCTCTTTTAATTTCTCCGCGCGCCGAGTTCCTCGTCATTCGTGAAGCGTATCTCGTACGAACCACGCTTCACGAGATACGAGCGACGAATCTACCCTTGGATCTCGTCCTCCACCATCTCCTCGCTAGAGGGCATTCCATAGGCGACGTATTTCGCATACGACAAATAGATCATGGCGCTGTCACGCATTGCTTTGGATCCTTGCGTCATGCGAACCACCTTATCGGAACCGGGCGGTTCTATGTTTTGCAGCATCAGAGCATGGTCCTGCAGTAACTTGGTATACCGTTCGACCGCCAGTTCTACCTCTTTATAAGCCTTGAGGATTTCGTCAGTCATAGTTGTCCTCCCTCGCGCCCTGAGCATACACTAGGCCATGCGACCCCTCAACCCCGCCATCGTGTCTCCGCTGCTGCTGAATACCATCGGCCAACTGGCTGAGAAAGAAGGCATTTCAGATGAGAGGCTTGTGCGGGCTGTCGCCCAGCTATCCCACCTCTTCACCAAAGAACGAACGTCGCTGAACCGGCCCTACCTCGAAGATCCGGTCTTGGCCTCGGCTTATCTTCAGTATTTCCTGCCGGTGAATCTCTCCAAGATTCAAGTGCTGCTCGATGAGATGCCGGCTCTCGAATCGACCGAACGATGTTCCGTGCTGGATCTCGGCTCCGGTCCTGGCACCGGAGCTCTCGCCGTCCTCGACTGGTGGCATGAGCGAAGGTTGACCGGCGCCGTATCAGTCGTTGCAGTAGACAGCTCTTCCGCAGCACACCGACAAGCGGAGCAACTCTGGGTCCACTACTGCCGCGTCGCGGGCATCGTGGAAGTGAAGCTTCAGATTTGCGAAGGTGATATTGAAAGGAGTGTCTGGCTCGAGCAGGTTAGGCCAAGCGCTCCATTCGACCTCATCATCCTTGCCAATTGCCTGAATGAGATCCATGCAGACGCCAAAGATCGAATCGCCGCGCGAGCCAGACTAGTGACAGAATTACTGGCGCTGCTTGCGCCACATGGCACCATGATGATCGTCGAGCCGGCTCTGCGGGAAACCTCGCGCGCACTGCATCAGGTGCGCGATCGGTTGCTGCAGGAGAAGCGGTGCACCGTCTACAGCCCTTGCCTCCATGAGAACAGCTGTCCCGCCTTGGTGAACCCGGACAATTGGTGCCACGAGGAGCGGGCCTGGAACCCACCGGCGTCGATCCAAGAAATCGACGAGGAGGTCGGCTTCATCAAAGATGCGCTGAAGTTTTCCTATCTGTTGCTGAGAACGGATGGACGTACGATTACGCCACGCGCGCCCCAGACGTTTCGAATCGTCAGCGAACTGCGTGAACTCAAGGGGGACACCAGAGCCTGGGTCTGTAATGAACTGGGTCGTTTGGAAATCGGTCGGCTCGATCGGGCAGAATCAGAGACCAACAGGGCATGGAGTGAGTGCCAGCGCGGCACGATCGTGCAGATCAAGGGCCTGAAGCGAAAAGACGGGGCGACGTTGGCAAGAATTCCTGCTGATGGAACAGTGGAAATTGTGAGGCCAGTCTAGAACCTATCTCAAAATTGCTTTAGGAGCATGGTAATCGATGCGAGCTGCACAAACCCCAGGAAGTTTGAGGCGTAATATTCCCAACGTACGAGTAACCGCCGCTTCCATTGGAGCCACGCAAAGAACCGTTCGACGAGCCAGCGGCGTTGGTACCGGCGCAAGTGGCGCCCGTCCTGGGTCTTGAGTTTGCGGGTGGACCGGTGCGGCGCGATCAGGTTCACGCCGCCTTGCTTGAGGTCGTCATCGAGCCCATCGCTGTCATAGGCCCGATCGCCGATGAGATGCTCGGGCTTGGCCTCCAGCATGTAGAAGTCGAAACTGAGTTGGACCAATGTGACCTCATGATGATTGGCCGCGTGCGTACTGACCGAGAGCGGCAACCCATGACGATCCACAATCGCCAGGATCTTCACGCCTTTGCCGCGTTTCGTGAGCCCCACCGCGTCGCCCCCGCCCTTGGCGGCCGCGAACGTCGCGTCGATGAAACTCTCGCGCTCGTCGATGGCGCCCTCGTCGCGCAGCGTATTCGCCAACTGCGTGAGAATCTCGCGCAGCACCTCGCGTTCGCACCACTGCTGAAATCGGCGATGAACCGTTTTGTAGTTGGGATAGCACTGCGGCAGCATGTGCCACTGCGCCCCGGTGTTCAGAATCCACAGCACGGCCTCCAAGACCGCGCGGGCGGGCACGGGTTTGCGGCCGGGCCGGCCTTCGGGAATGTGTTCCTCGGGAAAATGTTCCCGAATCCGCTCCCATTGGTCGTCGCGCAGGCGCAACATGCGGGCGCATTATAGGCACTTTTCTGATGAGCACAACCATTTTGAGATAGGTTCTAGTAACCCGAAGGGCAGGCGGGGCGATCCCTTGTGCTCGCGCGACGCGCACGCAAGAAGCGGAGGAGGCGGCCTAGTTGTCCTCTTGCTCGCGGAATGCGGCACACCAGACCCATCGTATTGCTGAACTAGGGGAGGTGCTCGTTCAACGCGCGCAGTCGAGGATCAACCAGGCCACCTCTTAGAGAACAGCCGAGCGAGCTTGGAAAGACCATTGTTGGCTGCATGCGCGCACGTTTGGGATCGTCCCCGCCTCCACCGCTTGAAGAAACAGTGGCGGGGCCAGACCGCCAATGGATCTGGCCCTGCTCAGAGTTTCGTCTCAGTGCGGATCCGATCCAGCTGGTCAAGACGAAGAGAAGTGTAAGCAGGGGCAGTCGCCGATAGACTATTCCTGGTTGCTGACAGGATTCACAATGTTGAATCTCTTCAAGGTCTGATGAATGCAACGCGCAGGAATCACTAGGCTAGACGAACAATAGGTCTCTATGAGTTCAAACTGGCATCATGCCTTCAATCCTCAATCGTTTTTGAAGCGGGTTAAGCTCGAAAGTCTTCTTAAGCGAAATGATGCTTATGCGGATAACCGAATCGAAAAGCTCGGGAAACCGTGTCTGTCATGCGGAGGCTCTGTCGCCCCTGGATTACTTCTAAACGAAGGGTCGTATCTCTGCGCGGTTTGCTTTGATCGTCTTTCCCTAATCCAATATCCCGAGAGGTACGAAAAACTATGGCGCAACCACCTCATTGCGTTGGAGGCACGTAGAAAAGCACGCCAAGAGTTGATTAGAAACAGCCCGGAGTTGGCCCACGAGAGGATCGTCAACTATGGGTTCTGGTTCTCATTCCTTCTTTGTTTCATTCAGGTTGGTTTCATTGTGGTGCCAGTCGCTCTTTTTCTTATTGCAAGGTACTTTCACGAGAAACACAACAAGGCCTTGAACGATTGGGAAAGGCAATATCCTGAACCATCTGCCCCAGCAGTTCGACATTTTCATGATCCTGCTGCAGAACTGACACGGCAGGATAGAGCTACTCTCTACATATTCAATCACTGGCCAGGCTATCCACCCTTTTGGGGTTACCTGCGTGAAGTGGTCTTAAGAAACGATAACGGGCGATGCCAAGTATCTGGATGCCCCTCGCGGCTTGAACTCCATATTCATCACATCAAGCCCGTTTCAGAAGGGGGAGAGCACTCGCCGGAGAATCTCGTCTCGTTATGTGATTTTCACCATGCTCTCGAACCTGATAAAGGACACGAACGAATTTGGGGGAACATCAAGACGAGGTATTTCACTCTTGTCTGTGAACATGAGCGCTCCAATCGAGTTTCCTCTGGTAGTCATAGTGTTTGTGCTCACCTCAGGCGCTTGCAACTGGTTTCCTTGAAAGAGTTGCATGAATTAAGGAAGACGTATGGTTTCAGCTGCCCTCAATGCCAGAATTTCGATATCAAGTTCACGTTGCCCAGCGGCAGGAACATGATCGAAGTTAGCTGCCCGACTTGTGAAAAGAGCGTAGAAGGTCCCCAAGAACTCACGGAAGAAACTGGTCCCCGCCTGGCCGAACTACTCCGTGTGACCCGCAATCATGGGCGCTGGCCTGCAAGATGGGATATGCTCATGGAGCGTAGGGATGCAGTTTGGGGCGATTGGAAGGGATCTCGTGCTACGAGGAGGCGTAGTGACTTCAAGAAGCGAGTGGAACAGGATTTGTCAAAGCCAATATGCCCTGAGTGTGGTGCGCCTATGCGTCTAATTCGACCTAGACCAAGCGACGGATGGAAACCATTTTGGGGTTGCACTCAGTATAGAGTTACTGGTTGTAGGGGAAGTTCGAGGTTCTCTGAAGCGGAGCATTGACCCACTCCGCTAGGCACTTAAGTGAAGATGCCCATTTCAACTTTGATTCTCTCTAGGCGACGGGTCTACTAGCGACCCGTCGACGACTCATTCTCTCTTCAGAGCTGCGCTGAGCGGTCTTGCTTTGAGATTGCGGGTGGCGCCGATCAGGGACCCTTCTCACCCGCCCACCCTGCCTGCGCCGAGACGCAGGCCTTTCCCAAGCGCCCGCAACGGAAGGGGAAGACAGCTGTTCACAGCGAGAATCAGTGAATGGGATCAACTGCCAAGGCGATAACGATAGTCGAAAGGACCTCCCACGGGGGGATGGGTGGAGTGAGGGCGGACGGGGTGGTCGGCGCCAGGACCCGCTCTCTCTAATCCGCTTCCGGTTCCGAACTGCCGTGCTGGTGGGATACCCGATCCTCGTCGAACAGCTCTTCCATTTCCTCTGCGATCATATCGCGATCGTTCGGAACCGAGATAAGGGGGATTTCCTTCCGAGCCTTGGGCTCTTTCTCCGCTTCCGGCGGTTCAGGCTGTTTGGGCTTGTCGCTCATAGCTGAAGTATACACACCCGGCCGAGGGAAAGGCGAGCTATTCAAAGGCTTCGAGTGAGGACCTTTCCGGGAAGGCTCTCTTGCAGTTGGTGCAAGTCACGAAGTAAATAGCTTCACGGACCGACATGGTGATCCGAAAATCCAGGCTGACGCCACGATGGTTGCAGGCGGTGCAGGAGATTTCCTTCAACCGATAGGGCACATCCGGCTGGGTACGCAAATAGAACTCCATATCCGTATAGACCGGAAAACTGTAGAAGCATTTTTTGCACACCCCGCGCCATTCACCGTCGGACTGCATGAATCGCTGGTCGATGCCGAAACTGGATCCCTTGCAGATGGCACACCGCACGGTGGACAATCTCGATTCAACGTCAGGAACTGAGAGATTGGGCATTAGAGCGGTTCTCCTTCGATCCCGCCGAGTATAGCGTTCGGACCGAAATGACTGCAACCGCGGCATCGATTCGGACTTGATCAAGAACCGCATCGATTCTATAGTTGATTGCGATGTATCAGATCACCGAGAAGTTGGCCGTCGGCAATGCTTCCCATGCCGAGAGTCCGCCCGCCAGCATCGGGGCGTTGTTGATGGTGGCGGCTGAACTGTTGATTGCACCGCCGGCAGGGGTTGCTTACGGCAGGATCCCTTTGAAAGAATACGGAGAAGCGGGGGTTTCCTCGCTCGACCAAGCCGTCGCCTGGCTTGAAGCGCACCTGACGGAAAATCGTGTCCTGGTCTGCTGCCGCGCGGGGATGGGACGCTCCGTCTCGGTCGTGCTGGCCTATCTCTGCTGTGCGGAGAACATGGCCTATCCCGATGCCTTGAGCCTGGTGTTGAAGCGCCGGCCGGGTGCTGTCCCCCTCCCGAACTTGCGCTGGACCATCGAGGCAGTGCAACAGCTTCGCGAATCTCGAAGAACGGCTGATGCGTCCGGTCTGAGGGCTTGATACCCGCCCGGCCGAGATCCGCTCGTGTCTCTTCCTCAGACCACACTGTTCAAGCCGGTCCTTGACGAGACGGAGTACCTTGTTCATGCCGGAACTCCCTGAAGCGGAAGTCGTCGCCAGACAAATCCGGTCCCGTTTGACCGGTGCGAGGCTGGTCGACGTGATCCTCGGTCGCCGGGACATCGTCAGGGAAGGAGTGGGCACCCTGTCCTGGTATCGAGAGACCCGACTGATCTCCATCGACCGATACGGCAAGAGTGTCGCGCTGGGGTTTCAGAGAAGCGCCGAGGTGCGATACGTGGTGGCTGAGCTCGGGATGACCGGCCTCCTGCTGTTCGACACCGTCCCGATCAGACATCCTCGGCATGTTCACGTGGAGTTGACCTTCGAAGAAGGCTCCGAGCAGACGCTTCGCTATTGGAACCCACGCCGATTCGGCCGCCTGTCCCTCCTTGATGCTTCCGGACTTGACCGGTACATCTCCCGCCGCTTCGGCTACGATCCGTTGACGGTCTCACGCGAGGAGTTTGCCGGCCTCCTGAGCCGTCGACGAGGCAGGTTGAAACCCTTGTTGATGCATCAGCAAATGGTGGCCGGTATCGGTAATATTTACGCGAACGAGATCCTGTTCCGTGCCGGCTTGCACCCGAACTGTCAGGCCAATCGCCTGCGCCCCGACAGGATCGACAGGCTGTTCCAAATCACCCAGCAAGTGCTCAGGCAGGCGATCGACTGCGGTGGATCGAGCGTACGGGATTTCTTCGCTCCCGACGGGACGGAAGGCGAATACAAGCGACATCATCTGGTCTATGGGAAGGAGGGTGAGCCTTGTCCCAACCGATGCGGAGGGACCATCAGGCGGCTCCAGAGCGAGCGAAGCTCGTTCATCTGCCCTGGTTGTCAAGGGCAGCGACGTCCGATGGGCTCGACAGGCACGAATGCGCCGGGCGCTCGATGAAACACCATTAGAAATCGGCAACTTGCGCCTCTCGTGCACCCCTGGTCTCGTCGGCTAGGCCTTTTGCTCCCCCGCGAATTAGTCCCTCTGGTGTATTGAGTCATCTCCGCTATTTCGCTACAATCCGGCTCCCTTGTTACCGCTTGCCACTCGCGTCACGAAGGAGACCCGTCATGGCCAAAGTGCTCGAAGGTCCCGGCATGGGGCTGATGAAGAAATGGGGAATTGCCGTTCCGCAGTATGTCGTTGTCACCTCCGCCGATGAACTCGCCAAGCTGGGACAAGCCAATGAATGGATGAAGAAAAGCAAGCTGGTTGCCAAGGCCCATGAAGCCTTGGGGTCCCGGTTCAAGCTTGGTCTGGTCAAAGTCGGCCTCGATGTGAATGAGGCGGTGGCGGCGACGAAAGAGATGATCGGCCGTCAGGTCGGCAGTATCACGGTGACGCAGGTCATCGTGTCCGAGATGATTCCGCACAAGGAGGAGTTCTACTGCGCGGTCAAGTCGACCCGCGAGGGCAGCGAGATTCTCGTGGCCAACTGTGGCGGCATCGAAGTGGAGTCGAATTGGGACAGGGTCAAGCGGTTGACCTTGGATGTCGGACAGCAGCCGACCCCGGAAGCATTGGAGAAGTCGGCCAAGGATGCGGGGTTCTCCGGGTCCTTGACGAAGAAAATGGCGGACTTTGCCGGGAAAATGTTCACCTGCTTCGACAACGAAGACGCGCAGTATCTTGAAGTCAATCCCGTGGTCGTGCGGGAAAGCGACGGCGAACTGGTCGCCCTCGATGCGGTCACGCTGCTCGACGGC
Source organism: Nitrospira sp. (assembly GCA_047150005.1). Lineage (GTDB taxonomy): Bacteria > Nitrospirota > Nitrospiria > Nitrospirales > Nitrospiraceae > Nitrospira_C. The sequence goes on from AP038806.1 coordinate 2,295,274, forward strand.
GACGCCAAGTTCAGGCATCCGGACTGGAATTTTCAGTTTGCCGCCGAGTTCGGCCGTGCGTATTCCAAGGACGAGATGGAAGTGATGGCCGTCGACAGCAAGATCAAAGGGTCCGTGAAATTCATTGAAATTCCCGGCGGCGATACGGCGATGCTCCCGGCCGGCGGCGGCGCCAGCGTGTACTACTCGGATGCGGTCGTGGCGCGCGGCGGCAAACTGGCCAACTATGCGGAGTATTCCGGAGATCCTCCCGACTGGGCCGTCGAGGTCCTGACCGAAAAGATCTGTTCGCTCCCCCACATCAAGAACATTATCGTCGGTGGCGCCATCGCCAACTTTACCGACGTCAAGAAGACCTTCGGCGGCATCATCAACGGATTCCGGAAAGCCAAGTCTGACGGCAAGCTCAAGCATGTCAAGATTTGGGTTCGCCGCGGCGGCCCCAGAGAAAAGGAGGGCCTCGACGCCATGCGGGCTCTCAAGGACGAAGGATTCGACATCCACGTCTTCGATCGCAACACACCGCTGACCGATATCGTCGACAAGGCCCTGCAGAAGTAAGACAAAAGTTCTGAGTCCTGAGTGCTGAGCAGCGGAGCAATTCTTCACTCAGCACCCAGCACTGAGCACTCAGCACTAGGAAAGAGGAGACTCCGATGAGCATTCTGGCAAACAAAGACACCCGCGTGGTGATCCAAGGCGGACAGGCTGGTGTCAACGCCGCCCGCCGCATGGCTGAATTTTGTTATCTCATCAAGCGCCCGCTCAACGTCGAGGCCTTCGTCTATCCGCCCGATGCCGGGAAGACCAACGAGATCCCCTACGGGAGCGGACTGATCGCCATTCCCGTCTACAAATCCATTGCTGAAGCCACCAAGAATCATCCCGCGATCAATACCAGCCTCGTCTACATCGGCGCAGACCGCGCGATGAAGGGCGGGATGGAAGCGCTCGACGATCCCCATATCAAGGTCGTGTCGATGATCACCGAGGGGGTGCCGGAGAAAGACGCCAAACTGCTCGGAGCCCATGCGCGAAAACTGGGCAAGGTGTTCAACGGTCCGTCTTCGATCGGCGTCATTTCGGCCGGCTCGTGTCGGCTGGGTGTGATCGGTGGTGCTTTCGACAATCTTGTGTTGTCGAAGCTCTATCGCGAGGGATCGTTCGGGGTCATCACCAAGTCGGGCGGGCTTTCCAACGAGATCATCTGGATCTGTTCCCAATTCGCCGACGGAATTACCACGGCGATCGGCATCGGCGGCGATGCCTATCCCGGCACGGACTACGTCAGTTATCTTGAGATGTTCGAGAACGATCCTCAGACGAAGGCGGTGGTCATCGTCGGGGAAATGGGCGGTGACCTCGAAGAGCGCGCCGCCGAGTGGTACGGTGCCAAGAAGCGGCGGATCAAGTTGATCGGGGTCGTGTCCGGTTTCTGTCAGGAGAGTCTGCCCAAGGGCATGAAATTCGGCCACGCGGGGGCCAAGGAAGGCATGAAGGGGGAAGGGTCGGCCCGGTCGAAATCGGAAGCGCTCAAGAAGGCCGGCGCGCTCGTGCCCCCCACGTTCGGGGCGCTCGGCCCGGCGATCAAGGAGACCTATCAGGAACTGTTGAAGTCCGGGCAGGTGAAGGAGCCGGTCGAGCCGACGGTGTTGCCGCGGTTGCCCAAGTCGATCGAAGAAGCGATGAAGGCGGACGAAGTGATGGTGGCGCCGCTGATCCGCACGACGATCAGCGACGACCGGGGAGACGAGCCGTGCTACGACGGCTATCCGGCCTCCGAGTTGATCAACAAGGGCTACGAAATCCCCCATGTCATCGGCCTGTTGTGGGACAAGCGGCTCATCTCCAAACAGGAAGCCGAAATCATCAAGCGCATCATGATGCTGTCGGCCGACCATGGTCCCTGCGTCAGCGGAGCCTACGCGACAATCTTGGCGGCCTGCGCCGGCATCGGACTCTCACAATCGGTGGCGGCGGGTCTCATCATGATCGGACCGCGTTTCGGCGGCGCGGTGACCGACGCCGGTCGGTACTTCAAGTATGCCGTTGACAATAAAATGTCCGTGGATGAATTTCTCGCTTACATGAAGAAGAATGTCGGCCCCGTGCCGGGAATCGGCCATCGGGTGAAGAGCTTGCGCAATCCGGACAAGCGCGTGAAGGAACTGGTGGGATACGTCAAGAGCCTGAGTGTCAAGACGCCCTGCCTGGATTTCGCATTGGAAGTCGAGAAGGTCACGGCCGTGAAGAAGGACAACCTGATCCTCAACGTGGACGGCACGATGGCGGCGGTGCTCGTCGACATCGGGTTCCCGATCGACAGTTTGAACGGATTCTTCATTCTGTCGCGTACGATCGGGTTGATCGGACACTGGGTGGATCAGAAGCGCCAGGACAGCCGTCTGATCCGGCTGTTCGACTATTTGGTCAACTATGCGGCGCCCAAAAGGCGGGAAGTCCCGCCCTTAAAATAGGCGCGAGAAGTTCCGCCGCTTAAGTAAGTTTTGAGTTCTGAGTGTTAAGCGTTGGGTTGTTGGAACGATCAAATTCAACACTTGAAACTACACATTAAAACCGAGGGTGTATTCATGTCACTCGATCTAGCCAAAAAGCTGTATGCCAAGATGCCGGACGTCTGCGCGAAAGCCAGAACGAAATTCGGCCGGGGTCTCACGCTCGCCGAGAAAATTCTTGTGTCGCACGCCGACAATTTCGACACGCAGGTCTGGGAACGCGGGAAAGCCATGCTCGCGTTGAGACCGGACCGGGTGGCGATGCAGGACGCGACGGCCCAGATGGCGATGTTGCAGTTCATGCAGGCCGGTAAGAAGCAGGCTGCGGTCCCGAGCACGATCCACTGCGATCACTTGATCCGCGCCGAAATGGGATCCCAAAAGGACCTGCTGCGGGCCATGGACGAGAACAAGGAAGTTTATAATTTTCTCGCTTCTGCCGCGAAGAAGTACGGGATCGGATTCTGGAAGCCCGGGGCCGGCATCATCCACCAGGTAGTGCTCGAGAACTATGCGTTCCCCGGCGGCTTGATCATCGGCACGGATTCCCATACGCCGAACGGCGGCGGGCTCGGCATGCTGGCGATCGGGGTCGGAGGAGCGGATGCCGGTGAGGTGATGGCCGGATTACCCTGGGAAGTGCTTCATCCGAAGCTGATCGGCGTGCGGTTGACCGGGCGGCTCAGCGGCTGGGCCTCGCCGAAAGACGTGATTCTCTATCTGTGCGGGCTCCTGACCGTGAAGGGCGGAACCAACAAGATCGTCGAGTATTTCGGCCCCGGCGCCGAAACCATCAGCGCCACGGGGAAGGGCACCATCTGCAACATGGGCGCGGAATTGGGCGCGACGACGTCCGTGTTCCCGTTTGATCAGAAAATGGTCGCCTATATGACGATCACCGATCGCGCCGATCTGGCCAACTTCGCGCAATCGCACAAGGATCTCCTGGTTGCCGATCCGGAAGTCTATCAATCGCCTGAGAAGTACTACGACCAGATCGTCGAGGTCGATCTCTCCAAGCTGGAACCGCACGTCGTCGGACCGCATACGCCGGATCTCGCGCGGCCGATCTCCAAGTTGGCTGCCGAAGCGAAAGAGAAGGGCTATCCGGTCGAGTTGAAGGCCGCTCTCATCGGCAGCTGCACCAACTCATCCTATGAAGACATCAGCCGGTCCGCCCACATCGCCAAGCAGGGCATGAAGGCCGGACTTAAGGCCAAAACAGCGTTTCTGGTATCACCCGGCTCTGAGCGCATTTATCACACCATGAAGCGCGACGGGTTCCTGGAGACCTTCGAGCAGCTCGGCGGGACCGTCCTGTCGAATTCCTGCGGTCCCTGTATCGGTCAGTGGAAGCGCGCCGACGGGGTGAAGGGGAGAGCCGACTCGATCGTCAGCTCCTTCAACCGGAATTTCCCTGGCCGCAACGACGGGATTAACGAGACGCTCTCGTTCCTTGCGAGCCCGGAAGTCGTGACGGCTTATGCGTTGTCGGGCGATCTGGGCTTCGACCCGGTGAACGGCAGGCTCAAGGGAGCTGACGGGAAGGAATTCAAGCTCGAGCCGCCACAGGGGGAAGAATTGCCGGCTAAGGGATTTGCCAAGGGCGAGGAGGGGTTTGTGGCCCCGGCAGAAAACGGGGAGGCCCTGACCGTCGATATCCCCCCGACCAGCGAGCGATTGCAGCTGTTGCAGCCGTTCCCGCGCTGGGACGGAAAGGATTTTGAGAAGCTTCCCCTCCTGATCAAGACGAAGGGCAAGACCACGACCGATCACATTTCTCCCGCGGGTCCGTGGTTGAAATTCCGGGGCCACCTGGACAAGATCAGCGACAACATGTTTCTGGGCGCGAACAACGCGTTCGCCCCAGAGCCGGGCAAGGGAACGGACGTGCTGGCCGGGGAAACCGGGTTGACGATCGCGCAGATCGCGCGCCGCTACAAGGCAAAGAGCATCGGATCCATCGTCGTCGGCGATGAGAACTATGGCGAGGGCAGCAGCCGGGAACATGCGGCCATGTCCCCACGCTTCCTCAACGTCCGAGCGGTGATCACGAAGAGCTTTGCCCGCATCCACGAGACCAATCTGAAGAAGCAAGGGATCTTGGCGTTGACCTTCGCTGATCCGAAGGATTACGAGAAGATCGAGCAGCAGGACCGCATCAGTGTGACGGGGCTGACGAATCTGGCTCCTGGCAAGCCGGTGCAGGTGATCATTCACAAGACGGATGGCAACGCGCTCACCATCCAGGCGAACCACAGCATGACGGCACAACAGCTTGCGTGGTTCAAGGCAGGTTCGGCGTTGAACGCGCTGAACTAAACAGGAGTTAACAGAGGGACAACCATGAGCACGAAAGCCTCCAAGATCATCTATACGAAGACCGATGAAGCGCCGATGCTGGCGACCTATTCGTTCCTTCCGATCATCAACGCCTTCTCGAAGGCCGCCGGGGTAAGCGTCGAGTTGCGGGATATTTCGCTGGCCGGACGCGTGCTGGCTGTGTTCCCCGAATATCTGACCCCCCAGCAGAAGCAGCCGGATGCGCTGGCCGAGCTCGGTGAGATGGCCAAGACCCCGGAGGCCAACATCATCAAGCTGCCCAACATCAGCGCCTCGATCCCGCAGTTGGTCGCGACGATTAAGGAGCTCCAGAACCAAGGGTACAAGCTGCCCGATTATCCGGAAAATCCCAAGGACGATAAGGAAAAGGACATCAAGGCGCGCTATGACAAAGTCAAAGGCAGCGCCGTCAACCCGGTGCTGCGCGAAGGTAACTCCGATCGCCGGGCGCCGCTGTCCGTGAAGGCCTATGCCCGTAAGCACCCGCACAAGATGGGCGCCTGGAGCTCCGATTCGAAGACGCATGTCTCGCACATGTCGGGCGGGGATTTCCGGTCGAATGAAAAGTCCGTGACGATTCCGGCCGCGACCAGCGCGAAGATTGAATTTGTGGGGGCGGACGGTAAGACCACCGTGCTGAAGGACAAGATCGCGTTGCAGGCCGGCGAAGTGCTCGACGCCACGTTCATGAGCGTCAAGGCCCTGCGCAAGTTCCTCGAAGAACAAATCGAGGATGCGAAGGGGAAGGGTGTTCTGTTCTCTCTGCACATGAAGGCCACGATGATGAAGATCTCGGATCCCAAGATCTTCGGACATGCGGTGACCGTGTTCTACAAGGATGTGTTTGAGAAACATGCGGACACGTTCAAGAAGCTGGGTGTCGATCCGGACAACGGTCTTGGAGATGTCTATACCAAGATCAAGTCCCTACCGGACGATCAGCGCAAGGCCATTGAGGCCGACATTCAGGCGGTCTATCAAAAGCGCCCGCCCATGGCGATGGTCAATTCCGACAAGGGCATCACCAATCTGCACGTTCCGAGCGACGTCATCATCGATGCCTCCATGCCGCCGGTCATCCGCGATTCGGGCAAGATGTGGAATCCACAAGGCAAGCTGGAAGATGTAAAGTGCGTGATTCCCGATGCCAGCTATGCGCCGGTCTACCATGAGGTGGTCGAGTTCTGTAAGAAACACGGCGCGTTCGATCCCCAGACGATGGGGAGCGTGCCCAACGTCGGCTTGATGGCGCAGGCGGCGGAAGAGTACGGCTCGCACGACAAAACGTTCAAGGCGCCCGGTAACGGTACGATCCGCGTGGTCGATGCCGCGGGCAAGACGCTGTTGGAGCACAAGGTCGAAGAGGGCGATATCTGGCGGGCCTGCCAGGTGAAGGACGCCCCGATCCAAGACTGGGTCAAGCTGGCGGTGAACCGCGCCAAGGCAACCGGGGTGCCTGCCGTGTTCTGGTTGGACAAGGACCGTGCCCACGACGCCGAGTTGATCAAGAAGGTCAATGCCTATCTGCCGAAGCATGACACGACCGGCCTCGAGATCAAGATCATGGCACCGGCCGAGGCGACCAGGTTTTCCTTGGAGAGAATGAAGGAAGGCAAGGACACGATTTCCGTGACGGGCAACGTGCTGCGCGACTATCTCACCGACCTGTTCCCGATCCTGGAAATTGGGACCAGCGCAAAAATGTTGTCCATCGTGCCGTTGCTCAACGGCGGCGGCTTGTTCGAGACGGGCGCAGGGGGCTCGGCGCCGAAGCACGTTCAACAGTTCCAGGAGGAGGGATATCTCCGATGGGACTCACTCGGCGAGTTTCTTGCCTTGGCCGCGTCGCTCGAGCATCTGGCAAAGGTGGGAGACAACCGGGTGGCAAAGATCCTTGCCGATACGCTGGATCAAGCCAATGCGAAGTTCCTCGAGAGCAATAAGTCTCCCGCGCGCAAAGTCGGAGAGATCGACAATCGCGGCAGCCATTTCTACCTCGCCCTCTACTGGGCACAAGCCTTGGCGGCGCAGACGGCGGATAAGACCATCGCCGAAAAGTTCTCGAAGATCGCCAAGGATCTCAACGACAACGCCGCGAAGATCGATCAGGAGCTGCTGGCTGCGCAAGGCAAGCCTCAGGATGTCGGCGGGTATTATCATCCGAACGACGAGAAGGCTTCGAAGGCGATGCGTCCCAGTGGCACATTGAACAGGATCATCGACGCGATCGCGTAAGTCATGGACGAGACGGCCGGGCCGCAGGGCGGCCCGGCCGCAGTCAGCGTCAGGGCAGTCGGTTTCGGCGACGATTCAGCACGAGGATGCGGGAAAATGGCTCAGGACGATACCAACGTCATCGACCAACCTGAGGTGCTCAAACCCAGGATGGTGACGATCGAAATCTCCGGGAAAAAGTACGAAGTCCCGGAAGGGATCACCGTCATCAAAGCCCTATGGTATACCGGCCAAGAAGTCGTCAGAGGCGCGGGCTGCCTCGGCGGTTTCTGCGGCGCCTGCGCCACGTACTATCGAACCAAGGACGATCCCAAGGTCAGGACCTGCTTGGCCTGTCAGACCGCGGTGCAAGAAGGCATGTCGTTCACGATCATGCCGCCGTTCCCGGCCCGGAAAGCCATTTACGATATCCAGACCCTGAAGGACCCCAAGCAGGACTTGTTCAATCTTTATCCAGAAGCGCCTCTCTGTAGAAACTGCAACGCGTGCACCGAAGCCTGTCCGCAAAAGATCGACGTTCGTGAAGGGGTGTGGAAGGCTGTGTTCGGCGATTTCAAAAGCGTGTCGGAAATGTTCATGGACTGCGTGATGTGCGGAATGTGCACGCCGGTGTGCATTGCCGATATCGCCCCCAACCTTGTCGCACTGTATGTGAGCCGGGCGCAGGGTGCGCATTTCGCCGAGAAGCCGGCGGGGTTGCAAACGCGCATCAAGGAGATTCAAGACGGTCGCTTCAACGACGAGTGGAAGAAGATTCTTGCGATGAACGACAAAGAACTGGGAGAACATTGCGCGACGGTGAAATAGGATCGAGCCGTCCAAGGAGCGAGTCGTTGGCCAACGAGACACCTCAACGTTTCCCGTACATGCCGATGCAGCCGTAATCATCTATGGATATCCACGCGCTTCAGCAAATTGTTCACAAGACTCGAGATGCACGCCGTAAGCAAGCCATCCCGAAATTTTCTCCCGACGATCGCGACCGGCTGATTCACAAGTACCATCCCGACTTCCGCGCGAGCGCCTATCGTCCTATTCGATTCGGCCCCAATGCCGGCGACAAGACCGTCGTGGAGCTGGCGACCCTGCTGGAAGGGGATAGTCCGATTCAGAGCGACAGCGACCTGACGCCCCATTACACGACCGACGTGCTGGTGGTCGGAGGGGGAGGCGCAGGCTGTGCCGCGGCTCTGCATGCGCATGGTGCCGGCTCCAAGGTCATTCTGGCCACCAAGCTCCGACTCGGGGATTCGAACAGCGTGATGGCCCAGGGAGGGATGCAGATTTCGGTTGCGCCGGAGGACTCGCCGGTCACGCATTTCATCGACACCCTGAAGGGCGGTCACATGCAAAACGACCATGCCCTGCTCAAGGTGATGGTCGAAGACGGGCCGTCCATCGCGCAATGGCTCATTGATCTCGGCGTTCTGTTCGACCGGCAGGCGGACGGCAATCTTCATGTGAAGAAGGGCGGCGGCAGCTCGAAGCCCCGTCTCCTGACCTGTTCCGACTACACCGGACTTGAAATCATGCGGGTGTTGAAGGATGAGGTCATCAATCAAAAGATCCAGTTGCTGGAGTTCTGCGCGGCGGTCGAACTGCTCAGTGACGACGAGGGACGTTGCACCGGCGCCGTGTTCAAGGATCTCGACAATCACCGTACGGTCGTGGTTGCGGCCAAGTCCGTGATTCTCGCCACCGGCGGCATCGGGCGCCTGCACATCCAGGGATTTCCCACGAGCAACCATTATGGAGCCACCGGCGACGGGCTCTGTCTGGCGTATCGGATGGGGGCCAAGCTCGCGCATATCGACACGTTCCAGTATCACCCGTCCGGCGCCGTGTACCCGGAACAATTGATCGGGGCCTTGGTGACGGAAGGCATCAGGTCCGAAGGCGGGCATCTGGTCAACGCCAAGGGCGAACGTTTCGTGAATGAGCTCGACACGCGCGACGTCGTGTCGTCTTCCATCATCCGCGAATGCGAAGACGGTCGTGGTATCCGTACAATGTCGGGTCGTGTCGGAGTCTGGCTCGATACCCCGCTTTTGGACGCGGAGCATGGACCCGGAACGATGGAAAAGCATTTCCCGGCGATGATGCTGCAGTTCGAGCGGTTTGGTATCGATATCAGCAAGGATCCGGTGCTGATCTATCCCACGCTGCATTACCAGAACGGCGGGGTGAAGATCGACACGAATTCGGAGACCGACGTGCGTAACCTCTTCGTGGCGGGTGAAGCCTCCGGCGGCCTGCATGGGCGCAACCGCTTGATGGGGAATTCGTTGCTGGATCTAATGGTGTTCGGCAAGCGGTCGGGACTGACGGCTGCCTCCCGCGCCGGGTCGATGAAACAGGGAACATTGACGCTCAAACACCTGCAACGGTTTCGCGCCGAAGCCGGTAAGCACGGCAATTCCAGCGGCGTGGTTTCGCCGATGGTGCTGCCGGCCTACACGAGAAAAGTAGGATAGTGCTGAGCGTTGAAAGCGTTTTAACTCAGGACTCAGCACCCAGCACTCGGAGTTCAGCACCGAAGCGACAGAAGGAGCGACATGAACGTTCATGAATTTCAGGCCAAGTCGATCTTTGCCCAGTTCGGTGTCCCCGTACCCAGGGGAAAAGAGATCACGTCCCCCGGCGCGGCGACGGCCTGGGCCGATGAACTCAATACGCCTGTCTTCGTCGTCAAGGCGCAGATTCACGCAGGCGGCCGTGGAAAAGCCGGTGGCGTCAAGATCACGAAGGACAAGGGGACGGTGGCGGGCCTGGCCAAGGAACTGCTCGGCAAGACGCTCGTGACGCATCAGACCGGTCCCAAGGGGCGGACCGTCCATCGTCTGCTGATCGAGGAAGGTGCCAACATCAGCAAGGAGCTATATCTGAGCATTCTCGTCGACCGTGAGACCGGATGGCCCACGTTCATCGCCAGCACGGAAGGCGGGATGGAAATTGAAGAGGTGGCCGAAAAGACGCCGGATAGGATCATCAAGGAAGCCATCGATCCGGCGGTCGGCTTTCAGGCGCACAATGGTCGCAACGTGGCCTATGCCCTCGGCCTTCAGAACATCGAGCCTGCGGTCATCACGCCCTTCATTGTACTGCTCGGCAATCTCTATCGACTGTTCATGGAGAAGCATGCGGCGCTGGTCGAGATCAATCCGTTGATCATCACCAAGGAAAAGACCCTGGTGGCCCTGGACGGCAAGGTGTCTTTCGACGACAACGGTCTCTTCAAGCATGAAGACGTGCAGAAAATGCGGGACTTGAACGAGGAAGAACCGCTGGAGATCGAGGCAACCGCGAATAACCTCAACTACGTCAAACTCGACGGAAACATCGGCTGCATGGTCAACGGTGCGGGCCTCGCGATGGCTACGATGGACGTGATCAAGCTCGCCGGCAGCGAACCGGCGAATTTTTTGGACGTCGGCGGCGGCGCCACCAAGGACACGGTCGCGGCGGGCTTCAGAATTTTGCTGAAGGATCCGAACGTCAAAGGGATCTTCATCAATATCTTCGGGGGGATCGTCCGCTGCGAGCGGATCGCCCACGGAGTGATCGAAGCGGCAAAGGAAGTCAAAATCACGGTGCCCTTGGTCGTGCGCCTCCAAGGAACGAACGCGGAAGAAGGGCGAAAGCTCCTGGCGGAATCCGGTCTGAAGCTGGACGTGGCCAACGATCTGTGGGAGGCCGCGCAAAAGATTGTGAAATTGACCGGGAAAGCAGCATGAATATGTGGGGCCCTTCCGCTGCGCGTGCTCGGTGAAAGCCGCGTCTTGGCGCGGCGGGGTGGGAGGGTGAGAAAATCGCCAGGGTCGCCGCCACCCGCAAAGAAGAGAGCTTTCCCGATCTGGAAGTGGAAACTGGCAGATAGGAACTCGAGTTCTTATGTTAGGTGCTCTGGATACTGATCGGGATGCCGAGTAGGTCACCGATGCATTGGACGACCGTAACACTTGCGCTGCTTCTCGTGACTCTGTCGGGATGCATGATGGTGCGGGAAGGTAAAGTCAAACCTCCGGCACAGTGGCCTCCCCAGCAGATTCAGCAGCAGAAAAAGTCCATCGGGTTGATCGTGGCCGGCGCATTGGATCCCAAGGGCCTCAGCCAGATGCCTCGAATGGAAACGGTAGAATCGGTCAGACGTCAAGCATTTAAGGCCTATTCGGAGTCGGGCCTGTTTTCTTCGGTCGTCACGTCGGGAGAGCCGACGGACCTCAGGGCCGACATCGCAGTCATCGAAGACGAGGGCGGTGGTCCGGGGGTGTGGGCCTATCTGTCGGCATTGACGTTTGCGATGATACCGGGATACGTCTCCGAAGAACTGATCGTCTCGACGAGTTTTTCCGACCGTCAGAAGCGGCCGCTCGACAGCGTGGAGCAAAAAGAGGAATTGGGTTTCTGGATGCAGTTCTTTCTGCTCTTTGCGATGCCGTTTACAGAAGCTACCGCCTCGATCAGCCAGTCGGTGCACTACGATATGCATCGAGCCACCATCCAGGAAGCCCACGGCAAGGGGATCTTTTAGAAACCAGACACCGGACAAGAGGACTACTCCATGTCAATTCTCGTGAATAAAGCCACGCGGGTAGTGGTGCAGGGGATCACGGGCAAGGAAGGGTCGTTCCACGCGACGCAGTGCAAGGCCTACGGAACGCAGATTGTAGCGGGAGTGACACCTGGTAAAGCCGGGCAGGAGGTCGAAGGCATTCCGGTGTTCAACACGGTGTCTGATGCGGTCAGGAAGACCGAGTGCGACACGTCCCTGATCTTCGTGCCGCCTCCGTTCTGCGCCGACGCCATTCTGGAAGCGGCGGATGCCGGGGTGAAGCTGATCATCTGCATCACCGAAGGCATACCTGTGAACGACATGGTCAAGGTCAAACGCGCACTCCGTGGTCGAGACGTTCGTTTGATCGGGCCCAATTGCCCCGGCGTCATCACCGTCGATGAAGCGAAAATCGGCATCATGCCGGGCTTCATCCATAAAAAGGGCATTGTGGGCGTGGTCTCTCGAAGCGGCACGCTGACATATGAAGCCGTGCATCAGTTGTCGACGCTCGGCCTCGGCGAAACTACGTGCGTAGGTATCGGCGGAGACCCGGTCAACGGAACCGGTTTTGTCGACGTGCTGCCGCTGTTCGAGAAGGACCCCGAAACGCAGGCGATCGTCATGATCGGCGAGATCGGGGGGGACGCAGAAGAAAAGGCGGCGGAGTTCATCAGAAAGCACGTCAAGAAGCCGGTCATCAGTTTTATCGCCGGAATTACGGCGCCTCCGGGACGCCGGATGGGACATGCAGGTGCGATCATTTCCGGGGGGAAAGGCACCGCGACGGAAAAGATGAAAGCGCTCGAACAAGCCGGTGTGAAGGTGGTGAAGAATCCCGCCGAGATCGGCAGTGCGGTGAAGAAGGCCTTGGGCAAATAACCACCACGTTGGATCTCGCCGGCCGACAAGCCCGGGTGCGGACCTTGCCGTGATCCTCGAACCGCTCCTACGGAAAGGCTGTGATCACGGCCGGTCGCTGACGGGCTGGTTATGGTTCGATCCAGGCCATTCCGCGGCAGGAACGGAGGGCTATACGCGTGGCCGCGCGGTGACCGTCTGGTCCGCTCCGAGTCGTGAGAGCAGTGTATCGGCCCACAGCCAGGGGGCGCCCTCATCCTCGTGCTTGCAGTAGACAAAACAGTCCATGCCTTGGGCCACGGTTTCCGCGAATCGGCTGGACCATTGTTGTAGCGCCTCCCGGTCATATGTCGTCCGGCGCAAGCGGACATACCAGAAGTCAGCCGTGTGACGACGTTGCGCCGGCTTGTCGTCCGTGTCCGCAGCCACCCACGAGATATTGAAGTGTGTGAGGAGCGCCTCGACCGACGGATGGTCCCACGATTCGTGTCGGAACTCGACCGCCCAGCGGGTCGTTGTCGGCAGCTGTTCCAAGAAACGGCCGAGGCGTTCCTCATCGCGGGTGAAATTGGGCGGCAATTGGATCAACAACGGACCCAAGCGGCCCTGCTGCGCCAACGGCTTGAGTCGATCAAGCAGCAGGTTCACCAAAGAAAAGCTCTCTGCCTTCAACCGCTGCTGATGAGTGATCTGCCGGTGGACTTTCGGGGCGAACAGAAAGTCGAAGGGGGTGGAGCTCATCCACGATTGGACCATCGACTCCGTGGGAATTCGATACCATGTACCGTCCAACTCGACGGTCTGATAGCGTGTGGCGTAATAGCGGAGAAATTCGGTCTGCTTGAGCCCTGGAGGGTAGAATCGATCAACCCCCTGCCACGGCCGATAGGAATAGCCTGATAGCCCGATATAGCTGCGCGCGGCCTTGTGTTTCTCCATCTCGCTTGCCTCTGACGCTGAGATCCCTCCGAGAGTCGGTGATGTCTTACAAGGGGATTCCCCAGATGCGCTTGGCGAGAACCCCGATCCCGTAGCTGACGCTCACGGCTATGGTAATGATCGCCAGGTTCAATAGGATTCGCCGCTTGATGTCCATGCCGGACAAAAACGACAGGATGGTCGAGATGACGATGACCATCAGCCCGGCGGTGATCACGGAAAAGACGACGGTATCCGCGCCGAGCAGGATCGGGAACACCGGAATGGTCGCACCGAAGAGATAGGCGATCCCCACGAAGGCAGCCGACGCGAGCGGCTGCTCCACCATGACGGTCGATTCGGATGCTTCCCTCAGAAACGTTTTCTTAGCACTCTCCGTCGCCCTGATCTCCTGTTCCGAATTGAGTGCCAGGAAGGCTCCCGCAGCCATCGAGAGCGCACCGGCCACCGCGGTCGTCGATGAGGCGATCAGCACCAGCGTCGCGCTGCCGAAGGCTCCGAAGAAGCCGCTGACCGCGCCGAGAATTTCCACCAATCCGTCATTGAGGCCCAAAAAGATATTGCGGATCTTCTCGGCATTGATCTTTCGTTCGGTCAGACTGGTCACCAGCACGTCTTCATGCTTGAACTCGTCCATCAGAACGTCGCGGAGAGCCGTTCCCAACGGTTGGTTCTCAAACTCCGTCCACAGTGCAAGGTATTTCCGAACGCCGTGAACCTCAATGGCTTCCAGCACCAGATGCACGGCGGTGACGCCGAAGAAGCGGCAGGTGAGGATGAGAAGCTGCAACTTGATGGATCGGCTCACATCCAAGCGCTCGATATTCATTGAGAAGAATCGATTCCAGAACGCCAGATGGTCGATCTCGACCGCAATCAGCTGGTCCAGAGTCTGTTGCGCGTCACGGTCGCGCGTGATCTCACGGAGCTTGCGATACAGGGAGAGGTCGAATAATTCATCCAGGATCAGGGTTCGAGCCAGGGATGCATCGTGCGAACCATGGGGATGTGTCATGAGGGGTGAGTACCGGTTGCCGACAGATTATAGCGAACAGCTCCCGGCTCCGTCGACAAGGCCCTAGCCGGTGCTCGAGCGGAATCGTCTATTCCTCCGGTTTTCTTGACGAAGACGCCGCACTACGATAGAAAACTTAGAGAACAATTTAGAACAGAACCGTAGAACCGGTACGAAAGGCCTCACGGCGATGCACCGCGCTCCCAGACGATCGCGTACCCTGATCAGGATCCAGGTCGAATTCCAAGGCATTTCGGAAGACGCGTCGATCAAAGGAAAGGGATTCACGCTCGATCTGAATATCAACGGCTGTCGGATTGAAAGCAGCAGTCCCGTGCCCAGGGGAAGTTACGTACGTCTGCGGCTCGCCATTCCCAAGGCGCCCCATCCGGTGCTGATCGGCATGGCTCGAGTTCGATGGGTCCAGGCCGGATCCTTCGGGGTCGAGTTCATCCAGCGGTCCGCTGAGGATCTGCCGTACATCAGTCGAGCCACGGCCGAGAGCAACCGGCAGGTGTCGGCTCAGGCGCTTCAGCCGAAGTCGGGCAAGGCTTCTTGTACGGTCCTCGTTGTGGAGGACGACCCGGACGTGCTGCATCTGTGTGCCCGCACACTCGAAGATGTGGACTGCAAAGTCCTCAAAGCGTCAGGGAGTTCGGAAGCCCTGCAAATCTGTACCACCCATAGCGGACCGATTCATCTGTCGTTGGTCGACCTCGTCCTGCGTCCGCCGATTCTGCAACTGATGTCCGGACATGAGCAATATCCCCGCGTTCACGGGGGTGACCTCATCGAGCGTATCCTCCGTATCAGGAAAAGGTGTCATGTGGTTTTCATGTCGGGTCATGATGAAGCGGCGCTGAGGGCTCTGGGCATCGAAGTCGGAGGGGCCCTGTGCTTGCAGAAACCATTCAGCCGCGAAGACCTGCTGATGGCGATCAATCAAGCCATGGCGGGACCGCCCATGATCTCCAAGGTTCCTCATTCGGAGACGGTCAAACGGGCCGTCAACGGACGGTAGATGCGGTTCCCTCTTTCACTTGTTCTCACATCGATTGTCAAGACGAAGCCTCCGGCATCCGGCTTATTCAGGCGTCGTGCAGGTTGGTGACCTCGCCACGCCGTAGTTGCCGGTCCGTCAGACCATTGCAGACAGTGCTTTTCTGAATTCAGCGCAGACCGCGATGGGATCGGGCAGCAACCTGACCTGCGTACACCGTCGGTCGATGGCGCTGACGTGAGAGGAGGAATGGCACTTCGGCGTCGTGCCTGCGTGGCCACACCCATCCTCTGGGCGGCTCTTCGCCCGCGTGACTCACAACGGCTGATCCGCAGCTCCGATCAACCGATCAGGAAATACGCGCCCAAACCGGCGACCGTGAGCAGGGCGATACCGAGCATCGCCTTCTCATGGCTGCAGAGGCCTTCCTGCGCCTTACAGACTGCGAGGGAGCACATGACGGACATGAGCTGTCCCTCCTTTGGTAATGTCTCAGGCTATACACCGGTCTGATAGCGAGTCAACCCCATTACTTGAATCTGTAGCCCAACATCACGCCGGCCTGAACCATTTTGGCATCGGGATCTTCAAACCCGACTGATCGGAAAAACACACCGACGGTGAAGTTGAACAGCCGGAGGCCTGCGTCAGCCGTCACGCCGATCCGAGAGGTGGGGTTCGGTCCAACATCGGCGGTCGCGGCAAAGGGCATCAGTAAACCGATTTTCGCATAGCAATGCTCGTATTCGGCTCCCCCGCCAACCGCTGCATAGGGAAAATTGATGGAGGTCCAGGAGTTGACTGCGTCATCCCGGCTCCAATGCTCGTAGCCCAAACCGGCAAACGGATACAGTTCCAGACTTTCGGTTGGACGAAAGCCGTAGCGTAGATCGGTATAAAAGCGGCGTCCTTCATTGGGAATAATCCCTGCGTCATCGTCCAGCTTCTCTCCCAGCCACCAATTCTCGAAGTTGAAACCGACGCCAAGGCGATCGAATCGCGCTAAGGCATTGATCCCCAACGCGACGAGCGACTTATGCCCTCCGATACCTTGTAATTCATCCCAGGCGATCGTCCCCCCTTTCGCATAGGGCTCTAGCTCGATCTCAGCCGGCCCCACGCTAAAGGCCTGAGCTCCTTCCCAGGGTTGTATGGCCATGAGGCAGACAATTGCGATACCAAAAGCTCGGCCGATCATGAGGGTCCTTTCCTGTTCACGATGGGATGCGTTCGACGGAATATGGTCTGCAAATCGGCCACGAAGAGAGTCGCGTGTGGATCATTTCGACTTCCTACAGGGATCCATATAGATACAGGATGGGCCTCGCACGGATCCATAAGAATTCGTAGGGCATTGAAGCACTTGAAATTGCTTGCCGAGATCGGCCCGGAATCTACACGCGACTGACAGTTCGGGATACAGGATGCGGAATCCCCGAAGACCTGCGCGAGCATCTGTTCGAGCCGTTTTGCAGTCGAACAAGGGCGAGAACCGGACGCGGATTAGGATTGGCGAGTGTCTATGGAATGGTTCGGCAGGTGGGCGGGCATACTGAGGTGACAAGCGCCCACGCTGTCGGTACAGAGTTCGCCATTCTGTTTCCCTGTTTTCGGCAGGCTGTTCCCTCGCAAGGCCGTGTTGTTGCTGCTCCGGTCGCGACGGCCCATCCGATCATCTTATTGGTGGAGGATGATGAAGATGTTCGGACGGCGGTGGCCGATATGCTCAGATTGGACGGGTATGACGTTCGGGAGTCCTGTGACGGGCTGAATGCACTGGAACATTTGAGGAGGATGGCAGCGCCGCCGGCACTCGTTCTGGCGGATGTCATGATGCCTCGGATGACCGGCCCTCAGCTCGCCGTTCAGATCGAAGCCATGATGCCAGGCGTTCGGCTGTTGTATATGCCTGGGTACTCGGACCAGATTCTCGACCCGTTGGACGGGAGAATGCGTTCATTCATTGCCAAGCCGTTTCGGCGTGATCACCTGATTCGACAGGTTCGAGAAACGCTGTCACGGTAAGGGGGGGATAGCGCGCAGGATAAACGGCCGCAAGACTAGACCATCAACCTGCAAGAGCTTCCGGACAGAGGGAGAGGAAACTATCGGCAATTAGGCGGGGGACTGTTTCCGAAGACCTGTTTGAGGTTCGTCCACCTTTCGAATTCTCCAGGTGAGAGGTCTCGAGCTCCCAGGCTGCTCGATTTTGTCGAGAGCTTGACCCATTCCTCATACATGGCGCATTCCTCGGCCGAAGCGGCAGGAATTCTGGACTGCGCATCCCTCATGGATTTGACGTTCTCTCCGGCTGGAGCGGACGATTTCGAATTGAACTCAGGCGATTCGGGAATCGTGCTGAAACCTTCCCGATTCGATTCCTGTAGCGGCTGGCAACCAGCGCGAGGAGTATCGGTATAGACTTCGCCCGGGCACACGTACAAGGCCGCGGCAACCACGATGGTTTCCAGCATGGAACCCTCCCTTGGTCGGAACTCTGTGCTCCATCACCCTAGCATGGCTCCTCCAATCCAGAAAGCAAAACGAGGGGTTTTGCAGAGAGGAAAACGACCGTCACCGTTCCATGGTCAGCACGACCCGGAAGCGTGCCTGTCCGCTTATCATGCGGTCATAGGCGGTCGAGGCCTGTTCGAACGGAAATGTTTCGATCATGGGGCGGATGCCCGTCATCGCGCAGAAGTTCAATGTATCTTCGGAGTCGCGTGCCGTGCCGGACGGCCATCCTTGCACGGAGCGCCTGGCACCAATGAGTTGGATGGGTGTCACGGTGATGGGATCCGCGGCAGCCCCCACTACGAGCAGCTTTCCACCAACTCCAAGGCCATCGATCAGTTCCGACATGGCTTTGCTGTTCGGTGCGGTGGCGAGGATGACGGAGGCACCACCCATCTTGGCCAACTCACCTGCGGCATTGACGGTTCCCATGTCGAGGTAGTGCACGGCACCGAGTTGTCGCGCCAGGGTTTCCTTGTCTTTGCCGCGTCCGATAGCCACCGTACGAAAGCCCATTTTGCTCGCGAATTGAATGCCGAGGTGTCCCAGCCCGCCGAGTCCCTGGATGGCTACGAGATCGCCGGCGCTGGCCCCGCTGTGACGCAGGCTGTTGAATGTGGTAACTCCGGCGCAGAGGAGTGGAGCGGCTTCCATGGGAGCAAGGACATCCGGGATTACAGCAACGGCTTCACTACGGGCGATCATGTACTGGGCATATCCGCCGTCGCTCATGAATCCGGTGACATGGAAATTCTGGCACCCCATGAAATCTCCGCGTCGACAGGGCGTACATTGACTGCAATGGCCGCCGTGCCAACCGACGCCGACCCGCTGCCCCTTCGTCCAACCCATAACGCCGGCTCCCACGGCGTCGATTACTCCCGCGATCTCATGGCCGGTCACCCGTGGATATTGTAGACCAGGCCAGTGTCCTTCCTTGACGAAGGCGTCGCTATGGCAGACGCCGCAAGCCTGGATTCTGATACGGACGGTGTTCGGTTTCGGTTCCGGGATATCGCGGTTCCCGACTTCGAATCGGCCTCCGGGACCGCTGATTTGCACCACGGTCATCTGAGCCATGTTCGACCTCCTTAGTGCGATGCGCAGAAACACTCCGAGCCTAGATCATTGGATCTTTGATCGCAATACGGGATATTGTCCTGGATCGAAACCAAATCAGGAGGATTCATGAAGCGTAAGCGCGAGTCCGGTAAAGACCATTGCCTATTCGGATGGAGAGGCGGCCTCGCGGCCTTCGCGGTCACGGCAAGTATTGGTTGTGCGGAACGTCCTCCTCAACCTCATCCCTCGGTTCTGCAACGAACTTGGTTGGTCGATCTGACTCATACAGTCGGAAGCGATACGATCGTGTGGCCCACCGAGCAGGATGTCAAACTTATCGTGCAGCACGCAGAAGACATGCCGGGTGGATACTACTACGCCTCCAATCGCTTGGAGCTGCCGGAACACGGCGGCACCCACATCGATGCGCCCATTCATTTCTCTAGAGGAAAGCAGACACTGGATCAGGTTCCCATCGAGCGCTTGGTGGGCAGTGCGGTTCGCATTGATGTCGTGGGTCAATGCGTCAACGATCGCGATTACCGTATCGTGATCCAGGACCTTGAGCGATGGGAATCAGCGCACGGTCGGATACCGGCTCATGCCATTGTGTTATTGAACACAGGCTTTAGTCGATATTGGCCGTCGAGGAAGGAGTATCTCGGAACCGAACTCAGAGGATTGGGAGGAGCCGCAGCCTTGCATTTTCCGGGCTTGCATCCCGATGCGGCGACGTGGCTGGTGCGTGAGCGACAGGTCAAGGCCGTCGGGATCGATACTGCGTCGATCGATTACGGACGGTCGACCAAGTTTGAAACGCACGTTGCGTTGCTCTCCAATAACGTGCCGGTGTTCGAAAACCTCGCCGACCTCAGGCAACTTCCAGAACGTGGATTTGATGTGATCGCTCTGCCCACGAAAATCGCCGGCGGCACCGGCGGGCCGCTCCGCATTATCGGTGTCGTGCCCCAAGGCAAATAACTTCGTGAAGCAGAAGGGGTGGCCAGGCCTGCTCTGCTCACCGCTATGGCTCGACCTTCAGTAGGATCTTAAGAAGAGATCAGAAACACAAAGGCCGCCTTTTCAGGTGGCCTTCTTCGTTTTGCATTCCACGAGCAGACCAAGAAATGGAATCTTAGAGCGGGCAGCGGCGAAGGGGCGCCCGTCCGTCCACGATTTTCATGCGGGTGGTGTCGATCAATCGCTCGCCCGCAGCGGGGTCCCTACACCGGGCGGGGTGCGAGGACGAGCGATGATCGACGACAGGACCCGCGATCAGGTTCCCATTTCCCAGGATGCGAGATACTTCTTTTGTTCCGCCGTCAACGTGTCGATCTGCACGCCCATGCCCGCGAGCTTCAGTCGCGCGATTTCCTTGTCGATGGCCGGAGGAACCGGGTACACCTTTTTCTCCAGCATCTTGTAGTGCTTGACGATATATTCCGCGCCGAGCGCCTGATTCGCGAAGCTCATGTCCATCACGCTTGACGGATGGCCCTCGGCCGTCGCGAGGTTCACGAGCCGCCCTTCGCCGAGCAGGCTGACGCGGTTTCCGTTTTTCTTGAAGGTGAACTCCTCGACGCCGGTCCGCACGATGCGGCGCTTTTGGGCCAGCCTCTCCAAAGCCGGAATGTCCAGCTCCACATTGAAGTGGCCGCTGTTGCAGACGATCGCACCGTCTTTCATGACCGCAAAGTGCTCGCCGCGAATCACGTGGATGTTGCCCGTGACGGTAACGAAGAAATCTCCGATGGGAGCCGCCTGCTCCATCGGCATGACTCGGAATCCGTCCATGACCGCTTCCAGTCCCTTCAACGGATCGATCTCGGTCACGATGACGTCGGCTCCCATCCCCTTGGCCCGCATGGCGATCCCTCGGCCGCACCAGCCGTAGCCGACCACGACGACGACCGAACCGCAGACGAGCCGGTTGGTCGCGCGCACGATGCCGTCCATCGTCGACTGCCCTGTGCCGTACCGATTGTCGAACATGTGTTTGGTGTCGGCATCGTTGACTGAAATAACGGGGAACTTCAGCACCTTCTTCTCCGCCATGCTTCGCAGGCGAATCACGCCGGTGGTGGTTTCCTCGGTGCCGCCGATCACGTTGCGAAGAAGGTCCTTCCGTTTGGAATGGAGGTGCGACACGACGTCGGCCCCGTCGTCCATGGTGACGTGCGGGCGATGGGCGATGGCCGACTCGATGTGGCGATAGTAAGTCGCGTTGTCTTCGCCTTTGATGGCGAACGTCGGAATGCCCTCATGCTGAACCAAGGCGGCGGCGACGTCGTCTTGCGTGCTGAGGGGATTGGACGCGCACAGGCGCACATCGGCGCCCCCCGCTTTCAAGGTGATGGCAAGGTTGGCTGTTTCGGTCGTGACATGCAGACAGGCGGTCACGCGCACACCCTTGAGCGGCTGCTGCCGCTTGAACCGCTTCCTGATGAGTCGCAGCACGGGCATGGTCACTTCCGCCCATTCGATCTTGAGTTTGCCTTGGTCGGCCAGCTTGATATCTCTCACGTCGTAATCCACTGATTGCCTCCTCGTTAAACGTGAAACGTGACGTGTGAAGGGGAAGAACCCCAGAAAAAAGGGGACGGGTCGTGACCCGTCCCCTTCAGTTCTGTGCCTAGCGCGATTTCAATGCTACAGTCCTGCTTCTCTGCGCAGGACTTTCGCCTTGTCGGTTTTTTCCCAGGTAAATTCCGGTTCGCTTCGGCCGAAGTGGCCGTAGGCGGCGGTTTTCCTGAAGATCGGACGACGAAGTTTCAGGTGATCGATAATGCCACGCGGGGTCATGGGGAAGTGTTTGCGCACGAGCTTGTCGAGGTTGTCGACCGAGACTTTCTCCGTATTCTTCGTGTCGACCAGGACTGAGACGGGATCGGCGACGCCGATCGCGTAAGCCAATTGCACCTCGCATTTGTCCGCCAACCCTGCCGCGACGATGTTTTTCGCGATGTAGCGCGCCATATACGAAGCGGAGCGGTCGACTTTTGTGGGATCCTTCCCGGAGAAGGCGCCGCCGCCGTGGCTGCCGTGTCCGCCGTAGGTGTCCACGATGATCTTACGGCCGGTCAGGCCGGTGTCCCCCATCGGACCGCCGACGACGAAGCGGCCAGTGGGATTGATGTGGTGCTTGACGCTCGTCGGATCATAGAGGCCTTTCGGCATGATCGGCTTGATCACCTTCTCCATGATGCCGCGATCGATCTGCTTGTTCGTGACTTCGGGACTGTGTTGAGTCGAGACAACGATCGTGTCGATACGAACCGGCTTCCCGTTCCGATATTCCACGGTGACTTGGGACTTGCCGTCCGGTCGCACCCAAGGGAGAATGTTCTTCTTGCGTACTTCGGCGAGACGACGGGTGAGGCGATGGGCCAACACGATCGGCATCGGCATGAGCTCGGCCGTTTCGTTCGTCGCATAGCCGAACATCAGCCCCTGATCGCCGGCTCCGCCGGAGTCGACTCCCATGGCAATGTCGCCGGATTGTTGGTGAATGGCCGTCAGGACCGAGCAAGTGTTACTGTCGAATCCCCAGGAGGCGTCGGTATAGCCGACATCCTTGATCACATCGCGGATGATGTCAGGAATTTCCACATAGGCCTTGGTGGAAATCTCGCCGGCGACGAATGCGATACCCGTTGTCAGGATCGTCTCGCATGCCACACGCGAAAACTTGTCCTGGGCGATGATGGCGTCCAGGATACCGTCTGAAATCTGGTCGGCGATTTTGTCGGGGTGGCCTTCCGTTACGGACTCCGACGTGAACAGATAATTGTTTCTCATGGGCTCCTCAAGTTCGGTGGACGATTGTCCGGCCGTCCAGCGTGAACGCATTCACAGCGCTGCCGGCCACATGCGTAATTCCTGCGATACTAGCGGAGATGGGGTGGGATTGTCTATCTATTCGATAGTAGGGATTTGCGCCGCCAGCGTGACAGCCGCTCGCTTGACACCACTTTTCGGGCACTTGTAAGATGGCGCTGTCGGGGCCTCCCTCCCTTGCGGTTGTACCAAAGG
Organism: Nitrospira sp.; assembly: GCA_047150005.1. Lineage (GTDB taxonomy): Bacteria > Nitrospirota > Nitrospiria > Nitrospirales > Nitrospiraceae > Nitrospira_C. The sequence goes on from AP038806.1 coordinate 2,318,343, forward strand.
ACCTATCGCCAGTGACGGTATCTCCTTCCGGCCTGTAATCGTCCTTGTCAAGCGGCGGTAGCGTCTTGGGCCAGAAGATTGTGTGTTTGGTGAAAGAAATGGAATTTGTCGGATCATGAATGGCCAGCCTGAAGCGACTGCCGAGCGCGAAACCCCGCGCAATCCCGCGCCGGGTCTTGGTTGGGAAGAATTCTCAAGAGAACTGGTAGAGTTCTTCGCCTCGATCAAGCTGGCGATGTTTCTGTTCCTCTTCATCGCCATTACTGCCACGATTGGGACAGTCATCCAACAGGGTGAGCGAGCCGAGACCTACATCCAGGAATACGGGGAGAATGCCTACCGATGGTTTCTGCGGTTGGGCATCACGGATGTCTACCATACGTGGTGGTTCACCAGCCTGCTCGGACTGCTCTGCGTCAACTCCCTGACGTGCTTCTACAAGCGGTTTCCTGCGGTTTGGCGCTCGATGAAGCAGGACAAGGTCAGCGTGTCGATGGCCTTCATCAAGGGCTTGAAGCAACAGGCCGAGATTCCTGTCCGTGGTGACAAGGAAACGGTTGCGCAATCATTGGCCCAGCACTTCATCGAACGAGGCTATCGCGTATTGGCGAAGAACGACGCGGGAGAGGTCACGTTGTACGCCACCAAGGGCGTGCTCGGGCGTGTTGGCGCGCATATGGCGCATTTGAGCGCGACGGTGATCGTGGTGGGCGGTCTGTTGGGTAGCTACTATGGATTTCAGGAGTTCGGCGTCTGCCTCGAAGGCCAGACGTATCACATTCCGCGCGGAGATTTCGATCTCAAGGTCGATAAGTTCTGGATCGACTACCATGAAAACGGAGCGGTCAAATCCTATAACAGTACCTTGACCGTGATCGAAGGCGGCCGGCAGCAGCTGACCAAGACGATTACCGTGAACGATCCACTGGTTTATAAAGGCATCTGGTTTTATCAGTCCAGTTATGGAGACGCATGGGACCAAATCGAGATTGCGCGGCTCAATATTAAGGACAAGGAGTCGGACAAGATCATCAAGACGGTCGATCTTGAATGGCAGAAAGAACAGGCGATCGACGAGTTGAAATTGAGGTTGGCGGTTACGGACTTCGTCGCTGATTTTGCTTTCAATTCTACCGAGAAGAAGGTCTATTCCAAGACGGTCGAACATGCCAATCCCGCGATCAAGCTGACCGTCAACGAGCGGAGTACTGTGGAAGCCACTCCGTGGATCTTCTATCAGTTCCCTGATCTCTTCGATATCAAGGATTCGAAATACCAGTTCGAATTGATCGGCTACAAGCCGAAGAAATACACCGGGCTTCAAATCGCCAAGAATCCCGGAATCAACATCGTCTGGCTCGGATCCACCATGATCGTCGTCGGCATCACCTTGTCCTCCTTTATCTATCACCGAAGGCTGTGGACGAAGATCGTCTCGTCAGATCAGGGTTCGACGGTGCATCTGGGTGGTACGACGCACAAGAGCCAGATTGATTTTCAGAAGGAATTTCGAAAGCTTACGGAGAAAATCCGCACGTTCTGAGCCGCGCCGGGGAGTAGTCAAACGGCTGTCTCATTGGGTATTATAATCGATGATGGGCGAGAGCACCGTGAGTTGATTCGATAGATAGACGGAGGCTGTGCATGGCTCGATCACTCTTTCTTTTCGACATGACATTCTGGCTTTACCTGGCGGCGCTGACCCTCTATGTGGCGTATCTCTTCGCCAGACGCCCCGCCATGGCCTTGGCTCCTGCAGGACACCTGTCGGAGGAGTTCGAGGACCGGGACGGCGCCTGGGCTACGCAGTTGGGTCAGGTCGCCACGTTGGTCACCGTCTTCGGATGGCTCGTGAATACGGCGGCCTTGCTGACCCGGGCCTTCGAACGGTTGGAGCATTCCGGCACCTTTGCACCCTGGTCCAATCAGTTTGAAGCGATGGCCTATGTCTCATGGGCCATCATCCTGGGCTATGTGTTGTTGGAGTTGCGGTACAAGATCAAGGCGATCGGAGCGTTCGTCGTCGGAATCGGGTTCATCGCCATGGGCGCGGCCTCGCTGCTGCCCTACCGTTACCAAACTGCCGAACCTCTCGTTCCGGCGCTCAACAGTTATTGGATTTACATTCATGTCTCCGTCACGCTGACCAGCTATGCGGCGTTTGCCATGGCCGGGGGCCTCGGGTTGATGTATCTGTTCAAAGAGCGGGCGGAGCTCCGGGGTAGCCAATCCCGGTTTTACGCCGCATTTCCCGACTTGGAAACCATCGATGAATTGGGTTACAAGGCGATCATGATCGGATTTCCACTGTTGGCCTTCGGCATCATCCTCGGGGCGATGTGGGCCAACTATGCCTGGGGCGGATACTGGAGTTGGGATCCGAAAGAGACCTGGTCATTGATCGTGTGGCTCATCTACGGCGCCTACATTCATGCCCGCATGACCCGAGGTTGGGAAGGACGACGAGCCGCGATCTATGCGGTCTTCGGGTTCCTCATGGTGATCTTCTGTTTTTGGGGGGTTAACTTCCTCTTGTCGGGATTGCACGCCTACGCGTAGCAACAGGACACGAATCCCGGCTGCCGGCGTCACGCTCGGTCGCCTACTCTTTCTGATGCCGGACGTCAGCTCACCGGCAAGACGGTGTGTCCGCACGCATCGCGCCGGTGGACCATGGAGGGATGCCCTTGCTTGACCAGCCGACTTCTGTGCCGATAACAAAACCGAGTGCCCCACGCCCCCTGATTCTGATTGCGGGGACGGTGATTCTTGTCCTGACATTCGCCATCGTGTGGCTGCAGAGCGCGAAGTACGAGCCGCTGGTCGTGGGCAAGCAAGCTCCGGACTTCGCCTTGTCCGATCTCAATGATAAGCCGTATCGGCTGTCCGATTTTCGCGGGAAGGTGGTGTTCCTGAATTTCTGGGCGACCTGGTGCAAACCGTGCCGGGAGGAAATGCCCTCCATGGAGATTCTCAACAAGAATTTCGAGAAGGACGGCCTGGTCATTCTGGCCGTGAGCATCGATCGTGTGACGACGACGAAGGAAATCCCTCCGTTCGTCAAGGGACTGAATCTGACCTTTCCCGTGTTGATCGATTCCTGGGGTAAGACCGACAAACCGTACAAGCGCATGGGAGTCCCCGAGACGTTCATCATTGATCAAGAGGGTATCATCCGGGAAATCGTGATCGGACCCAGAGATTGGACGAGGCTGGACAGCCTGCAGGTACTGACGAAATTACTCAATGTCACTCCCAAGGCGGCGGCTGTGGGGTCGGCCCAGCTCTCCAATGTGAAGGGATGAAACGAACTACCTTATCGCTGAGCTTCATGCTGCTGGCGTTTGCCGCTGCCGGACCATTATGTTCCGACGCAGGCCCGGTGATTCCGGTGGCCAAGCGCAGTTTGGTGAAGCCAGGGGACACGGCTCCGAATTTTCAGCTTCGAGATCTCGAGGGACGGATGACGGCGTTGTCGGACATGCGCGGTAAAGTCGTTCTTATCAATTTCTGGGCGACGTGGTGCGGCCCGTGTCGGGTGGAAATGCCGGCAATGGAACAACTCTACCGGTCCTATTCTCGCAATGACTTCGAGATTCTGGCCGTGTCCACGGATCCTCAGGGCGTGGCGGTCACCAGGCCGTTCCAGCAGGAAAATCGATTGACGTTTCCCATTTTGCACGACGCCGAATATCGTATAGGGCTTGTGTACGGCGCGCGCAGTCTTCCCATGACGTTCATGGTCGATCGTCAGGGGGTCGTGCGGCATCAAATCTTCGGCGCGCGTGACTGGGCTGCACCCGAGGCCCACCAGCTGATCGATATGTTACTGAAGGCATAGTCAGGGCTGCCTTGTCCCAGTCGATGTCAAATATCTCGCTGATCGCGGCCTTTTCCGCCGGGCTCTTATCGTTCGTCTCGCCCTGCGTCTTGCCGCTCGTGCCTTCCTATATTTCTTACATCACGGGGCTTTCAATCGAGCAACTGACTGATGCCGGCACAAGGTCTCGTTTCCGAACGGCGATCGTGGCCAACGCCCTGTTGTTCATCGCGGGCTTTTCGGTCGTCTTTATCGCATTCGGGGCGTCCGCGAGTTTCGTCGGACAACTGTTGATCACGTATCAGGACCATATCCGGCGCATCGGCGGCGTGCTGATCGTCGTATTCGGTCTCTACCTGCTGGGCATCCTGAACATCAATTTTCTTCAGATGGAACATCGCTTTCAGTTTCGCAACCGGCCGGTCGGCTATGCCGGCTCCTTCCTGATCGGGATCGCCTTCGCGGCCGGGTGGACTCCTTGCGTCGGACCGGTGCTGGGCACGATCCTTCTCTATGCAAGCACCACCGATTCACTCACGACCGGCGTGTTGCTGTTGACCAGCTATTCGTTGGGGCTGGGGCTTCCCTTGTTTCTGACGGCCCTGGGCGTCGACCGGTTCCTTGCGTATTTCAAACAGGCGCGCGTCTATCTGTGGGGAGTCTCAACCCTGAGCGGTGTGCTGTTGGTCGTCGTGGGTGTCATGATCTATGCGAACTCGCTGACCATGATTACCAGCTTCCTGGAGCGTTACGGCATCGGCTGGTATCTCGGCCAGTGACCGGACGCTGAAACAGGCCTTGGGCGTCGTTCTCACATCGCTCGGACGCTCGATCTTTCCCTCAATCAGCTTCCTGCCCGCAAGACCATCGAGGCACTCGTTTATTCCGTTCGGATGAATCCTCAGAACTCTTCGCGAGTTCTTTCAGGCTGGTCAAACAGGTTGTTCGGCAAGGCTGCAGCGAGAGAGGAGCCGACGTTTAAGTTGTTCGATTCGCTGAGGGTTCGAGCGATGTGAAAACAAAGCCGACGACCGATTCGGTCAACCTGCTAGCACCAGGCTCCGAGCCGGCAATTGACGAAGGACTCTGTCAGCGAGCTGGCAGATGGGATCTGAATGGAGCCACTAGAAGGAGAGGAACTGAGGCTGTTGGCCAGAACAGAGGAGCTTGCGGAGGCGGCGGGGATCGTATCGTCCGGTGATGGAGAAGCGGAGGCCGGTTTCTGGGCCACCATCGGAGCGGATTTCGGCGTCCCGATCTTGGCCAGAAGGCTGGCTCCATCACGGGAGTGCTGGGTGTTCGGATACTTTTGTGCCAGCAGCGTCAGCTTGTCGCTGGCCCAATCGTCGGCGCCCATTTCGTGATAGCTCAGAGCGAGGAAGTAGAGGGCATCCGGCGCGACAGACTTATCGGGATAGAGCTGCATGATCTGTTCAAACCGATGCGCGGCGGCCAGGTACGAACCTCGGCGATAGTAGAACTGCCCGACGAATAGGTGCATCTGGGCGAGAAGATCGTGGCATTCCCGAACCTTCTGCACGGCTTGGCTGTCGTAGCGGCTGCCCGGATAGTCTCGGCGCAACCGATCGAAGGACTCGATGGCCTTTTGGACTGGTTCGGGGTCGCGCTCGATGCCCTTGGCCCGCCTCATTTGACTCTCACCAATGCGGAATGCGGCATAGGAAGCCAACTGATGGTTCCGATGGAGGTCGAGAAAGTGGTTGTACTCGACGATAGCCTCGGCATACTCTTCCTTCTCAAAGAAGGCCTCGCCGCGTTTCATGATCACGTTCGGATCGTAATTCTTCTCGATCGTATCCCCGAGAAAGATCGACTCGTCGGTTCCGCTGATGGCTTTCTTCGCGGCCTGATCTCCGTTCTTGGGCGAGCTGGAACAGCCCACCAGCAGGCCGACTACGATGACGGGAACGACGAGCCGTAGCCCATCACCTGCCAAATCACGGAGATTGCTGCTCAATCGTCGCATCTGCACCGTTGTACCGTCAGGTCATGTGACCAATCCTGACGCACGTCATTTGTAGCAGGAGATCCAGTCAATTGCAACGAAGTGAGGCGAGTTGACCCCTTGGGCATCGAGACCTATAATCCCGCAGCCTATGCGACGCCTTCCATACAACCACGGCCAGTCATGATCCACACCAGGATTGTCGGAACCGGCTCTTACCTGCCCGAGCGGGTGGTATCGAATGCGGAGGCTGCCGGTACGCTCGGAATTGCCCCCTCAATGATCACCCGCCTCACCGGCATCGTCGAGCGACGGTGGGCCGATCCATCCCAGGCGTCGTCCGATCTGGCCGTGGAGGCGTGTCGGCGGGCGATGGACGCTGCGGGGATCAACCAGTCTGCGATCGAAGCCATTGTTCTTTCAACGACATCACCGGACACGGTCTTTCCCTCGACCGCATGCCTGCTGCAACGCAAGCTGGGCTGTCCGGGAGGATCGGCTTTTGATCTGTCCGCGTCCTGCTCGGGGTTTCTCTACGGTCTGTCGATGGCGGATGCCATGATTCGAAGCGGCCAACTGACCCAATGTTTGGTTGTGGCGGCAGAGGTCAAGTCACGGACGCTTGATCCCGACGATGCCGACACGGCGCTTCTGTTCGGCGACGGAGCCGGTGCGGTCGTGGTGCGAGCCGAGCATGGCGCAAGCCGACCTGACCGAGGCATCCTGGGCCTGCGGATACATGCCGAAGGCGCCCGGCATGACTTGATCCGGATTCCGGTCGGCGGTTCGCGCATGCCGGCGACGGAGGCGACCTTCAACAGGCCGGGTACGACGCTCCGCATGCGAGGAGGTCCGCTGTTCCGATTGGCCGTCAAGAAATTGGACCAGGCGATCCGGGACCTACTGAAGGAATTCGGCGTGACTCTGGACGATGTGGCGTATCTGGTCCTGCACCAGGCAAACGGACGGATCCTGTCCAGCCTCACGGCCAAGCTCGAGCTCCCGGCTTCAAAAATCTGCTCGGTGATCGAGCGTCTAGGCAATACCTCATCCGCCTCGGTGCCGGTCGCGTTGGATCATGCCGTCCGTGCCGGTAAAATCATGCCACAGGATTTGGTCGTGCTGGGAAGTTTCGGCGGCGGGATCACATGGGCGACGGGACTGATTCGGTGGTAGCCGACACCGTGAGGCGACGGCCTCATTCTCGTCGAGCCGAGGGAAAGATATTCTGAGTGGGGGACGGCGATTGATCAGCGGAGGAGCGGGACCATCATGTTCGGACTGATTCCACGGGAGGAAGCCTTCTTCGAGCTATTCAAGAAGGCGGCGCACAACATGATCGAGGGGAGCCGGCTCCTGGCCGCGATGATGAAGGACCTGCGTTCGCCGGTCGAGCAGGCCAGGTGCATCAAAGAGGTCGAGCATGTCGGAGACGGCATTACACACGATATTGCGCTCCGCCTCAATCAAACGTTCATTACGCCGATCGACCGCGAGGATATCCATGATCTTGCCAGCGCGCTCGACGACATTCTTGATGTGGCCGAAGCGATCGCCGACCGCTTCGTCCTGTACAAGGTCACCAAGCCGACCGAGATGGCCGTCAAACTGGCCGACATCTTGTATCAGGCGTCGGTGGCGGTCGGGCAGGGCGTGGACCGACTTGGGATGGCTCATCCGGACATTAAGGAATGCAGCGTCCAGGTCAACAGTCTGGAGAATGAAGCGGACCGCGTCTCTCGCGACGCCATTTCCGAGCTCTTCGACAAAGAGACGGATCCGATCGCCGTCATCAAATGGAAAGAGATCTATGAAGGATTCGAGGCCGGCACCGACCGCTGTGAAGACGTAGCCAATATTCTGGAACGGATCTCATTAAAGCACCACTAGACGGACGCGCGGATCGTGATGATAGAAGCCACCCCAATCGCCTGACCTCCCTCCTGACGACGTCATGATGTTGGAACTCAACGGAATGTTGCTCCTGGTCGTCTTGCTCGCGTTGCTCTTCGACTTTTCGAACGGGTGGCACGACAGCGCCAACGCCATCGCGACGGTCGTTTCCACCAGAGTGGTGAGTCCGCTTGTCGCGGTCATTGGGGCCGGCATCTTGAATATCGCCGGAGCGTTCATGTCCACTGCCGTCGCCAAGATGGTCGGCTCGGGCATCGTGGATCCTTCGACGGTCACGCAGCAGATGGTGGCGTCGGCGCTGGCCGGCGCCATCTCGTGGAACCTGTTCACCTTGCTGCTCGGGCTGCCCACCAGTTCGTCCCACGCTCTGATCGGCGGCATGGTGGGAGCGGCGGTGACACACGGCGGGTGGGACACCGTCAAACTATCGGGTCTTCGATCCGTACTGGAGGCCATGGTCCTGTCTCCCTTCTTCGGCTTTGCCATCGGCCTCTCGCTGATGGTCCTGATCAGCTGGCTGTTTTTTCGTGTCCCCCGGGGGATTGCGACCAAGATATTCAAGCGTCTGCAACTACTGTCGGCTTGCTTCATGGCGTTCAGCCACGGCGCGAATGATGCGCAGAAGGCGATGGGCATCATCACGCTTGCGCTGCTCTCGGCCGGTCAGATCCAATCCCAGGAGGTGCCCGGCTGGGTGATCGGCGCCTGTGCGGTGGCCATGGGGCTGGGAACGGCCGCAGGCGGCTGGCGGATCGTCCGTACTCTCGGGATGGGCATCGTCAAGCTGGAGCCGGTGCACGGATTCGCGGCGGAGACGGGGGCGGCCGCGGTCCTCATGGTAACAGCCCACATCGGCTTGCCTGTGAGCACGACCCATACCATCACCTCGTCGGTGATGGGTGTCGGAGCCATCAAACGCCTGTCTGCCGTTCGTTGGGGGGTGACTCGGAGAATCCTCTATGCCTGGCTCTTCACGTTGCCGGGCGCGGCCATCCTCGCCTCAGTGATTTACTTAGTGGGGACGAGACTGGGGTGACTCGTCGTCTGGTCCGTAGGCTGGACCGGGAGGCGGACGACGAACCGGCTGCCGCACGGACGGTTTCCCTCGACCCATACCTGCCCTCCGTGCCCCTCAACGATGTGTCGTACGATCGCCAGGCCGAGTCCGGTGCCTCCCATCTCGCGCGAGCGGGCTTTGTCGACTCGGTAGAAGCGCTCAAACACTCGAGGCCGATCCGATTCCGGGATGCCGATGCCGGTGTCCGCGACGCTGATCTCGAGACTTTCGGATTTCCCGCCGGCCGGCGGTCCGCCTGGAGCGACGTGGCGGGCGGCGACCGTGATGCTCCCGCCTTCCGGCGTGTACTTGATCGCGTTGTCGAGCAGATTCGACAGGACTTGCCCCAACCGTTCTTCATCGCCGTTCACCAGGGGAAGTCCGGAAGGAATGTCCGCCACCAGGCGGTGTCCTTTCTTTCCGGCCAGGGGACGCATCATGGCCATTGTGCGCTCGACGATCATCTCGATTTGCAGGGGCTCGTGCCGGAGGAGAACCTGTCCTGACTCGATTTTCGACAATTGCAGCAAGTCTTCCAGAATCAGATTGAGACGGTCGCTTTGCTTCAGAATGATGTCCAGAAATTTGGCGCTGGTATCCGGGTCGTCTTTTCCGCCGTCCAGCAACGCCTCCACATAGCCTTTGATCGACGTCAGGGGGGTCCGGAGCTCGTGGGAGACATTGGCCACGAAGTCCTTGCGAATCTTTTCGAGCCGTCTGAGCTCGGTGATGTCGTGAAACACCAAAACGGCGCAGGCTTCGTTCTCCTGCTCGCCCCCCGCCACGGACGCTTCGATATGCAGGCAGCGCCCGCTGGGACTCAGAAGAATTTCATCCTCCTGTCCGGCCCTGGTGCTGAGCACCGTGGACACCAACAGCGCCAGGTGAGGATGACCGAAGACGCCGGAAAATTCACGTCCTCTGGCTTCCGCTCTGGTGACGTTGAACATGCGTTCAAGTGCGGGGTTCACTTGGAGCACCCGTCCTCGGTAGTCCAAGACCATGACCCCTTCCACCATCGACGTCAACATGGCCAGGAGCTGGGACCGGTCTTCCGACACTTCCTCGATCTTCGCGCGTAACTCGTCCGCCATATGGTTGAGCGTTTCGCCGAGCAGTCCCGCTTCATCTCGCGAGGTGATCTGAATGCGGGCGGCCGCATCGCCGTCCGCCATCCGACGGGCTGCGGCCGCCATGTCCGACAGGGGTTTCGTCAAGCTGCGCGCCAGCAAGATGCTCAATCCCACGGCGACCAGGAAGGCGCTGCCGAAGGCCAGCACCAGATTGCGACGGAGCTGGGACAGTTCTTCTTCCAGGGTCACGATCGGAAGCCCGAGGCGGAGAATGATCGAGGTCTTGCCGTCGCGTTCCGTCAGCAGGATCGCATGGTACAACGTGCGTTCTCCGGTAGTCTGGCTTGCACGCAGATCGCTCCCGCTTCCCTGAGCCAGAGCCTGCTCGACCTCCGGTCTGGTCCGGTGGTTTTCGACTCCCGGTAGGCTCTCGCGTGAAACCGCGCTGTCGGCCAGCACCAGGCCGTCGGGGGCGATCAGCGTGATTCTGGCCAAAGCCTTGGCTCCCAATTCCTGCACGAGGGCTTGAAACGCCGGATCGGTGAAACGCGGGGCGGGGGCGCGCAGCCATGGCCGCAATTCGTGGGCGACCAGCTCCGTACGGACGTCGAGATTTCTGTGAGATTGCGCCAGTTCCTGCCGCTCCAGCGACCGCTCGGCCAGGAACCCCGCCATTGCAAAGCCGCAGACTAGGGCAAACAGCGTGGCGAGCGTGACTTTCCATCGGATGGAAAGGTTCATAGGGGTGGCGGCACGCGCAGGGGGAGCCGGTTCATCTCCATGGACGCATCCTCAGTCTTCCTCCCTCAGCTTGTAGCCGAGTGATTTAACGGACAGGATCGCCTCGTCGAGCAGCGGAATCTTCTGCTTGAGGCGTCGAATATGGACGTCGACGGTTCTGGTCGTGCCGAAGTAATCATAGCCCCACACCGTATTCAGCAGCACCTCTCGCGTCAACACGCGCCCCGGATTCCGAAGCAGATGTTCCAACAGGCCGAACTCTTTGGCGGTGAGCGGGACCTCCTTGTCGTCGTCGGTGACCTCGTGCCGCGCCAGGTCCATCACCAAATTGCCGTAGCGATAGACGGTCTCGTGCTGGTTCTGGCTGCGGTCGAGGCGGCGGAACAAGGCCTTGATTCGCGCCACCAGTGCTTTGGGACTGAAGGGCTTCGTCACGTAGTCGTCGGCGCCCAGTTCGAGACCGATGACGGTGTCGGATTCCTCCACTTTGGCCGTGAGCATGATGATCGGGACCATAGCCGTGTCCGGTGCGGAACGGAGTCTCTTGCAGACCTCAAGTCCGTCGATCTCCGGCAGCATCAGATCGAGCACCACCAGATCGGGCTTTTCCTGTTTCACGGACTTCAGGGCATCCGTTCCCGTCGCCGCGGTCAGGGTACGGAACCCCTCCTTGTCGAGATAGAGCTTGACCAGCTGAAGGATGTCTTTTTCGTCCTCGACGATGAGAATTTTTCTGGGAGCGGCTTGGGCCATGGGAAATGGGCTCAGCCTACGGGGGAGGGGTAAGCCTGTCAAGGTGGGACGGGAGTGGTATCCCCCTTGGCCCTTCGCGTCGCGGTCCCGACCGAATCTTCGAAGATGGGGCGGGAGGTCTCATGGTCGAGGTACTTAGGGAACCGCCGCCATATCTGTTGACGACCGGCCGACCTCTGACGTATGGTGCAGAGGGGCCTACTCTGTTTGGTTGTGCGTGAAGGAGCGAGCACGATCATGAAAATTTACCTAGCTAATCCGCGCGGGTTCTGCGCCGGCGTCGATCGGGCGATCGACATTGTCGATCTGTCGCTGCGCAAATACGGGGCGCCGATTTATGTCCGCCATGAAATCGTCCATAGCCGACATGTCGTGAACTCGTTACGTCAGAAAGGTGCGGTCTTTGTCGAGGAGCTGAGCGAAGTTCCCGAGGGTTCCGTGGTGATCTTCAGCGCCCACGGCGTGGCCAAATCGGTGTGGGAGGAAGCCAATCGGCGGCGCCTGCACGTCATCGATGCCACCTGTCCATTGGTCATCAAGGTCCACAATGAAGTGAATCGAGACTATACGCAGGGGTACGATTTGATCCTGATCGGCCATGCGGGGCATCCGGAAGTGATCGGAACATTGGGCCAGATTCCGGACAAATTCCACCTGGTCTCGTCCGTTGAGGATGTCGAAACGCTTCAGGTGGACAACGTCCACTCCCTGTCCTACGTCACGCAAACCACGTTGAGCGTGGATGAATGCCGCGACATCGTGGGAGCGTTGCACCGCCGATTTCCTAATATCAAGGGGCCGCATCAGGAAGATATCTGTTATGCTACCCAGAACCGGCAGAACGCCGTCAAAGAGCTGTCCAAACTGGTGGACGTGATTCTGGTGATCGGCTCGCCCAACAGCTCCAATTCCAATCGTCTGCGTGAGTTGGGTGAACATTGCGGGATTGCCTCCTATCTGATCGATTCCGCTTCCGACATCAATCCGGCCTGGCTCGACAGTGTCAAGGCCGTGGGTATTACGGCCGGTGCTTCCGCGCCGGAAGTGCTGGTCGCCGAAGTCGTCGCCTATTTGAAGACCTATGGGACCGCGGAAGTCGAAGATCTGACCGTGATTGAAGAAGACGTGGAATTCTTGCTGCCCAAGGAACTCATCACGATCGAGTCCTCCAAGCAATCGGTAACGGCTCCCACCAGATAGTCCCTGTCTTGTATCCTCTCGCTGTTTCTCATGATCTCTCCCAAATCTTGTGGGGGCGTCCGAGGACGCCCACTACAGGCGGTGTTTTTCTTTGATTCCATCGGGTGGCTGTGATACAACGCTGACCCGTGCGATCCTCCAGGCCATCGGACACATCACTCACAGAAGGAGCAGGGCATGTATCTCAAGTCGCTTGAGATGTCGGGGTTCAAGTCCTTCGCGGAGGCGAAGATTGAGTTTCCTGAGGGGGTGACTGCCGTCGTCGGGCCGAACGGAAGCGGGAAGAGCAACGTGGTCGACGCCATCCTGTGGGTATTGGGTGAGCAGAGCACCAAGACCCTCCGAAGCGAAAAAATGGAGGATGTCATCTTCAACGGAACGGAGCTGCGGAAGCCGTTGGGTATGGCGGAAGTCTCGCTGGTGATCGGCGGACTCGACCACATCAAGGTGGATCCGCTCTCGGGACTCACAAGTCAACTCGCGGAATACCAGGAGTTGATGATCACGCGCCGCTTGTATCGAAACGGTGACAGCGAATATTTGATCAACAAAACGGCATGCCGTCTGAAAGACATTCGCAGCGTGCTGCTGGATACGAGGGCGGGGACCAAGGGCCATACGGTCATCGCTCAGGGGCAGATCGATCAGATTCTCAACGCCTCTCCGCAGGACCGCAGGGAGTTGATCGAGGAAACGGCCGGGATCGTCCGCTATAAGAAGCAGAAGGCGGAGGCGCTGCGCAAACTCGATGCGACTCAGCAGAATCTGCTGCGCGTCCGAGACATCATCGGCGAGGTCAAGAAGCAATTGAACTCGCTGGAGCGACAGGCTCGGCAAGCTCGCTCGTATCAGGTCTTGCAGCAGGAGGCGCGCTCGCTGGAAATCGCGTTGCTCACGAACGAATACCGTGCGTTGCGGACTGTGATTGCCGATATTGAAAAGGAATTGGGTCTGTTGACCGGGCGGGAGTCCGAGCAGGCCTCAGAACAAGCGAAGCTCAACGTGGAGCTGGAGCGCGTCAGGCTGGCGATGGCTGAGGCCGGCGACGTCGCGAATCGGCTCAGGGAAGAGTTGGCTCGGCTCGAGCACCAACAGGCTCAGGCCCTGACGTCCTCCGAAGTGGAGCGCCATCGCGGCGAGCTCTACGAGCAGCAGCGAACGCAAGGCGCCTCCGAGCTGGAGCGTGCCAAGCAGGAACAGGAGCATCTGGCGTCCGCCGAAACGGCTCTGGAACGGACGCTCGAGACGCTGGCCCAGGAACTGCTCGAGCAGGAGCAGACCCTCGCGGGCCTCGATCAAGAGATGAAGACTCTGACGCACCAGCGCACCGGGACGGTTCAAGAGGAAGAGCGGGCGCGTGTGGACGTCATGAACCTCGCCGTACTGGTGGCGAATGCCGAGCAAACTCAGTCTCAGCTGGCGGTGCGAAGCGAGGAGATCGCTCAACGGGAACATCGCTTGGGTCGGGAGCGCGAGGAACTGGACGGCCAACGTCAGGCCGTCACGGAGAAACGTCGAACGCTTCTCGAATCCTGCGAGGAGGCAAAGCACACGGTCGGCACGCTGCGGGAACAGCAGCGGGCGGTGGAGGAAGCGGCCGAGCGCAGTGCCGCGTCGCTGGTGGACATTGATCAGCGCCTGTTGCGCGAATCGGAAGAATTGGCCGCCGCGGACTCCCATTGGCGCGCCCTGCAAGACGTACTGCGCGAAGACATGGGTTATGGCCGATCGGGAGACGAAGAAGCGACGGCCTTGAAGGCCTGCGAGGGCGTGCACGAGGCGATTGCGGAGTGGTTGGAAATTCCGGCGGAGTTGGATCGAGCCGTGGAAGCATGGTTGGGAGAGCGCGTGCGCGGGTGGTTGGTGGACGGTCCCGCCGCCGCCTGTCGGGCCATTGAATTTCTATCGGGAAAGGACCTCGGGCGAGGCACGTTTATTCCGTACTCCCCGCGATGGAGGGCGCCTGCCGATGAATGGTGGCCTACCCTGGCGGGCCGGATGGGTGTCATCGGCCGCGCGGCCGATCTGATCTCCGTACAGCCGTCCCGTGCGGCGGCACGCGATTACCTGTTCGACCGAGTGGTCTTTGTGGAAACTCTGCAGGATGCGCTGAGCCAGTGGGAAACGCTCGCCGCAGAGAGTGGGGGGCCTGTGTTCGTCACCAAGGCGGGTGAGATTGTGGATGCGGCCGGAGCCATCACCGGGGGGCAAACAGGTCCGACGGGCGGTCTGTTGCAGCGCCGCCGCGAGGTGTTGAACCTGGAATCTCGCCGGGCTGAATTGACCCAGGCCGTGGAGGAGGGGCGGCAGCGGCGGGACCAACTCGTCACGGAAGGGCAGCAGTTGCGCGACGAAGCCAGACGCCTGGCCGATTTGCTGCGAGAGGCCGAAATGAGCGGCCTTTCCCTTCAGAAGGATGAGGCGGGGCTGGAGCAGATCCTGGGAGATTTGACTCGCCGCATCGAGGCGCTCACGGAGGAGGCTCAGCGGAACTCGGGCGAAGCGCAGCGGCTCCAGCAGGAAGCGCGGGTCGGCGCAGCGCAGCTGGAACAGTGGATGGCGGAAAAGGCCGGTCAGGAGCGCAGCCTTGCGCAGGTGCGAGCCCGTCTCGTGCACATCGAGGAGAATGTACAGGGACTTCAACAGCGACTGACGGCGGCGCAGCTCGCCGTGCAAGGCAATCGCACGGCCGGCGAGCATCATCGGCGGGACGTGCAGCGGATTCGACAACAACGGCAGGAAGGGCTCGCCCGCATCGAGAGCTTCGTTCAGCAATTGGCTTCGCTCGAAGCGTCGCTGACCCAGAGCCGGCAAGAACGGCTGCGGTATGAGGAACTCTGCCGTGAGCTGGGCGGGGCGGTCGACCGAGTGAAGGCGGACGTGGTGCAGGCGCAGGAACGGCAAGCGCAAGACCTGGCGCATGCGCATGAGATCGAAATCGGTCTGGAGCGCGTGCGGGAAGTCATGACGTCGCTGCGCGAAAGCCGCCTGGCCGTCGAGGTGAGACGCGCCGAGGTCCGCACTCAGCTGGGGACAGTCGAGTCCACGCTGACCGGGACCTATCAAGTGGACCTGTCCGCGCTCTCCGAGCCGATGCCGGCTGCGGAGGACGGTACCGCTGTGCAACCAGCCGCCGGCTCCGACGACGACGTGAGACAGCAACTGCAAAAGATTCGCGAACGACTCGATCGCATGGGACCGATCAATCTGGCTGCGATCAGCGAGCACGAGGAGCTGGAAACGCGGCATCAATTCCTTTCGACCCAAGAGCAGGATCTGTCGACCTCCATGGCGTCGCTGAAGGAAATCATCCAACGGATCAATCGTACGACAAAAGACATGTTTGCTTCGACGTTCGCGGAATTACAGGAACAATTTGGTGTGGTCTTCTCCAAGTTCTTCCCGGGCGGCCGGGCGGAACTGCAGCTGGTCGAGGCGACGATAGGCGATGGGACGGAGGAGAAGGGGCCGCAGGATGATCCCGGCGTAGAGATCGTCGCCCAGCCGCCCGGGAAGCGTCTGAAAAATATCACGATGTTGTCGGGAGGAGAGAAGACGCTGACGGCGATGGCCCTGTTGTTCGCGAGCTTTCTGATCAGGCCGACACCATTCTGCATCCTGGACGAAATCGACGCGCCGCTCGACGAGGAGAACATCGGACGCTTTACCGGCGTTCTGCGGGAGCTGGCTCGGGAAGCGCAATTCATGGTCATTACTCACAACAAGAGAACCATGGCGATCGCCGATTCGCTGTTCGGCGTGACGATGGAAGAGCCGGGGATCTCGAAGCTCGTCTCCGTTCGACTGGCGGACTTGCAGCCGGCATAAGACTGAAATCCGCAGAGCAAATTTGCTGAAAACATTCGTACTTCAGAGCACTTCGGCCGCCTGTTGCTTGACTTCGCCTGGGGCGTCTGTTATATCCGCAGCCATTGAGTCTTCAACCTACGCATAGGCGATCCGGTGGGCAGTTCGTAGGGTGATGAACGGTCATACCGGGTCCACCGGCTGCATTTCCCTGACACAACCACGATGAACATTCTTCGCACGTTATTGGATCGCCTCTCTGATAGTCTGTTCATCTCCGTGCCGGAGAAGATCAGACTGGCGCGAGACCTCTCGACGCCGCCATTGCGGCTTATTTCCGACAAGTCGATGCCCGCACCGGCTACGGACACGTTCGGTCGGCGCACGGCCGGTCAAACCGGCAGTCAGCTGGATACCCTCGACGAGGCGATCAAACGCAGTCAGAGCTGGTTCCTCTCGCGACAACACCCGTCTGAAGGGTATTGGGTCGCGGAGCTCGAAGCGGATACGACGCTGACGTCCGAATACCTGATGTTGCGGCGGTTTCTTGATCGCGTCGATCCGGAGCGCGAGCGCAAGGCCGTGCGCTATCTCCGTTCCTCGCAGTTGTCCGACGGCGGCTGGTCGATCTATCACGGCGGGCCGTCGGAGATCAGCGCGTCCGTCAAGGCGTATTTTGCCCTCAAGATGTCCGGAGTGTTCGCCGAAGAGCCGTGCATGGTGCGGGCTCGGGACCGCATTCTGGCCATGGGCGGCGTGGTGCAGGCGAATGTGTTCACCAAGATCACACTGGCCTTGTTCGATCAGTACGATTGGCAGGGGGTTCCGAGCATGCCGCCGGAGATCATGCTCCTGCCGAAACGGTTCTATTTCAGCATCTACGCCATTTCCTACTGGTCGCGCGCGGTGCTCATCCCGCTGTTGATCGTCTTTGCCCATCAGCCGGTCTGCCGCCTGCCCAAGGAACAAGGCATTGACGAGCTGTTCGTCACGCCCCGTCCCACCGTCCGGTACCGGCAGTTTCCTCCCTTCAACAAGGATCAAGGATGGTTCACCCCCCATAACGTATTCGTGGTGCTCGACGCCGTCTTGAAGCTCTATGACCGAATGCCCCTCGCGTGGGTGCGGGAGAAAGCGTTGTATCGGGCGGCGAGCTGGATGTTGGAGCACATCAAGGGAAGCGGCGGATTGGGCGCCATCTACCCGGCGATGGCGAATTCGATCGTCGCATTGCGTTGCCTCGGATACCAGGTCGACGATCCGTTGATTCAGAAGGCGTTGCGCGAGATCGAGGAACTTGAAATTCACGATACGGTTACGGTGGGAGAACAGCGCGTCGAGGCCATGCATCTGCAGCCCTGTCACTCGCCCATCTGGGATACGTCGCTGTTGATGAATGCGCTGGTTGAAAGCGGCATGGCACCGGACCAGCTTCCGTTGCAGCGGGCGGCCCGGTACCTGATGTCCCGACAGACGAACACGGTCGGTGATTGGAAATTTTCCTCGCCTCACGCGGAGCCGGGTGGCTGGTATTTTCAACACGAGAACGAATTGTACCCGGACGTGGACGATTCCGCCGTCGTGCTCATGGCCCTGTCGAAAGTCCGCATTCCTGAAGCGGCCGACCTCCAGGACTCCATCAAACGGGGAGCGTCGTGGGTCTTGGCCATGCAGGGATCGGATGGAGGTTGGGGCGCGTACGACAAGGACAACAACCGGATCGTCTTCAATTACATCCCGTTTGCCGATCACCATGCCTTGTTGGATCCGAGCACGTCGGATTTAACCGGGCGGTGTCTCGAAATGCTGGGAGCGCTGGGCGACGACCAATCGCATCCGGCCGTCGCTCCGGCGCTGGCCTTCCTCAAACGGGAGCAAGAACAAGACGGGAGTTGGTACGGCCGCTGGGGTGTCAATTACATCTACGGAACCTGGTCGGTGCTGGCCGGCCTTCGGGCCATCGGAGAAGATCTTTCACAGCCATACATCCGTCGCGCGGTGGCGTGGCTGGAATCCAAGCAGAATCCGGACGGAGGATGGGGAGAGTCCTGCCTCTCGTACGCCGAGGAGGCGTCGGCCGGCAGAGGAGACAGCACTCCCTCGCAGACCGCCTGGGCCGTCATGGGTCTGATGTCCGCCGGCATGACCGATTCGTTCAGCGTCGCCAGAGGTATTCAATACCTGCTCCGGCATCAGGCGAAGGACGGGTCATGGGAGGAAGTGTGTCATACCGGCACGGGATTCCCTCGCGTGTTCTATCTTCGATATCACTGGTATTGCCAGTATTTCCCCCTGTGGGCCTTGGCGATGTATCGAAATCTCCGGACACGGGGAAAAATGCGGGCCGACGAAGTCAGACAACACGTGTTGTCCCACGGGTCCTATCGGTCCCATATGTGATCACTGCGAAGCGGCAGCCGTCGGCCGTGAACGCTCCTGTCCGGGTGCATCGTGAAGCCCGTCGCGATTTTTGCTGCAACTCGATGGGAACTCCGCGCCCTCCATCGCGCCTTTCCGACCGCCCGCGCTGCCACCCTCGCCGGCCTTCGCTGTTTTGCGGACGAACGGGCTGGCCACTCGTATCGGCTCATTCAAACCGGCGTCGGACCTGAGTCGGCTGCGAGGGTTGCCAAGACCGTCATGGATGCGCATGCGATGGAATCGATCATTTCCGCCGGGTTTGCCTGTGCATTGGTGCCCGCTCAGGTCGGAGATCTCATGATCGGCACACAGAGCATTTCCGCCCGTTCGGAAGACCATTGGAAGGTCCAAGGGGACGTCGTTTCCTGCGACGAGGTGCTGAAAGAGCAGATGCGGGCCCTGGCGTGGGAAGCGGGCCTGCCCGTACGGACCGGCCGGTTCGTCTCGGTGCCGATCGTGGTGGGGCAAGCTCAGGAGAAGCGGTGCCTTTCCCAAGCGGCGGATGCGGTCGCACTCGATATGGAGAGCCAGGCGCTCGGCGCCGTGGCGTGGCAGCGGGGTGTTCCGTTCGCCATCGTCCGGACGGTGTCCGATCTACTTGATGAGGATCTCCCGCTCGACTTCAATCAATTTCTGAGACCCTTCGGATGGCCCAAGGGGTTGCGGCAGGTGCTCGCACATCCCGGCAGTCTTGCCGGCCTCAATCGGCTGAGAAAACAGAGCGGTCTGGCGGCGGAGCGGCTCACCGATCTCTTCACCCGCTATGCGGCCAGTCGACGTGACGGCCGGGAAATCGGGACCCCCTCGTGAACCGCTTGGTCGAACGAATGGGAGCCCGAGCACTGGCGATGGTCGGTGAAATGGGCCGCATGCTGCTCTTCGTGACTTCGTCGTTCGCGTGGCTTGCCAGGCCGCCGTTTCGGCCGATACAAGTCGTCAAGCAGCTGCACTTCGTTGGATACAAGTCCATGTTCGTCGTCGTGTTGACTGCGGGCTTCACGGGCATGGTGTTGGCGTTGCAGGGGTACTACACCTTGCGTAAGTTCGGATCGGAAGGATTGCTCGGCTCCGCCGTCGCGCTCAGCATGATCCGTGAACTGGGGCCGGTGCTGGCTGCCTTGATGGTCACGGCGCGGGCCGGTTCCGCGATGACCGCCGAGATCGGCATCATGAGGATCACCGAGCAGATTGACGCGATGGATACGATGGCCGTCAATCCGCTCCAATATTTGATCGCCCCGAAGCTACTGGCCGGTCTGATCGGCGTCCCCTTGCTCGTCGCGATTTTCGACGTTGTGGGGATCTACGGCGGCTATCTGGTCGGTGTGGAGTTGCTGGGGGGCAATGGCGGCGCGTATTGGAACTCGATCGAGTCCGCCGTCGAATGGAAAGATGTCTACGGAGGCATCCTGAAATCGATCAGCTTCGGGCTGATCGTGAGTTGGATTTGCTGTTACAAGGGATTTTTCACCAGGCACAGCGCCGAAGGGTTAGGCTCGGCGACGACGGAGGCGGTGGTCCTCTCCTCCGTGTTAATTCTGGTATGGGATTATTTTTTGACGTCGGTGCTTCTCTGAAAGGTGAAGGTTGAGGCACCTCGGCCTTCACCTGCAAGGCTATGATCAGACTCGTCGGGGTGGAAAAGACGTTGGGCGGACAGCGGGTCCTGCAGGGCCTCGACTTGTCCGTGCCGGAGGGACAGCTGACGACGGTGATCGGACGCAGCGGAGAAGGCAAGAGCGTGCTTCTCAAGCACATGATCGGATTGATGCAGCCGGATCGAGGCGAAGTCTGGGTGGGAGATGTAGAAATTTCCCGCTTGAAAGGCAAACGGTTGAACGACGTCCGGAAGCGGTTTTCCATGCTCTTTCAGGGCGCGGCCTTGTTCGACTCCCTCTCCGTCTTCGAAAATGTCGCCTTTCCCCTCAGGGAGAAGCTTCAGATGAAGGGACCGGAGGTGTCCCGGCGGGTCGAGGAGAAGCTGGAGCAGGTCGGGTTGAAGGGTATGGGGCACAAGTATCCAGCCGAACTCAGCGGCGGCATGAAGAAACGGGCCGGGCTGGCGCGCGCGCTGGTCATGGAGCCGGAGATCATCCTGTTCGATGAACCGACGACCGGCCTCGATCCGTTGATGGCGAAATCCATCCATGATCTCATCGTCTCGATGCATCGCCGGTTCCGGTTCACGGCCGTCATGGTCAGCCACGAGATTCCGGAAGTCTTCGGCATTTCCGACTGGGTTGCGATGCTGCAGCGGGGGAAAATCGCCGCGATGGCGCCGGCTGCGGAGTTTGTGCGGACCGAAGATCAGGAGATTCAGGAGTTCATCACCGTCGGCGGCACCCTGGCCTTGCCGAAGGCGGTGGCCGGATAAGACGGAGGAGTACGCGTCCTATGGAGAAAGTCAAGCTTGAACTGGTCGTGGGCATATTCGTACTGATCGGGATCGTCTGCCTCGGCTATCTGTCGATCAAACTAGGGAAGTTGGAATTGGTCGGCGGAAACGTCTATGAGGTCGTGGCGCAGTTCAATTCGGCATCGGGACTCAAACCGGGATCGGCCGTCGAAATCGCCGGCGTCGAAGTCGGGAGAGTGCGCAGCATCGTCCTGAAAGACGATCGCGCGGCGGTGACCTTGGCGGTTCATGACCATGTCAAGCTGTACAGTGATACGATCGCGTCCATCAAGACCAGGGGCATCATCGGCGAGAAGTTTCTCGCGCTGTCACCCGGCGGCGGCGGTGATGCCTTGAAATCGGGAGACACGATCCGGGATACGGAGTCCGGACTGGACTTGGAAGAACTGGTCAGCCAGTATGTGCACGGGAAGGTCAACTGACACGTCGCCGGGATATTCCGGCGAAGCGGCCGCGCAGATGGAGACGGACCACATGCCACATTTTTTAGAGCGATTGAGGAGAATCGGTTTCGTGATGGGTGTGAGCGTCGCGCTGACGACCTTGGTCGTCGGAGTCGGTCTCCGTCCTGCCGCGGCCGGGGGTGCCACCGAAGCCATGAAATCGACGATCGACGAGGTCTTGAGGATCCTGGGGGACAAGGAACTCAAGCATCCGGAGAAAGCCTCGCAGCGGCGGAAGATGCTGGAGAAGGTCGTCGGGGACCGATTTGATTATGGCGAGATGTCCAGGCGGTCGCTGGGGGCCGCGTGGACGGGTCTCTCCGCCGCCGAACGGGAAGAGTTCGTCGATCTCTTCCAGACCCTGTTGGTCAATACCTATGCCGAGAAAGTCGAAACGTATTCCGGCGAAGGCGTCCACTACATCAACGAGCGCATGGAGAAGGACTATGCCGAGGTACGGACCAAAGTCCTGACCGGGAAGACGGAAATACCCTTGGACTATCGATTGTTGTACCGGGACTCCGTCTGGCGGGTCTATGATGTAGTGGTGGATGGAGTGAGCCTCGTCAACAACTATCGCGGCCAGTTCAGCAAGATCCTCAAGAACGGAACCTTTGCCGAGCTCATCGACCAGCTTCGGAAGAAGTCGGAAAAAATCCGAACCTCGTAGAGGTCCGGCGTCGAACGCTCATGACGACCCTGTGCGGCATTGTGGTGTTCTGTGCATGCCTGCTCGCGGGAGTCGCGGTTGTCCGGATTGACACAGCCCGCGCGGACACGCAGCTCTTTCCCGTTCCCTCCGTTTCCACGACCAAAAACGACGGAAACAGCGCGGGGTTGATCGTTCCCATCTTGGTCACCGATCCGGACGGCGAACTCAAGTACCTCATGGCTCCCATGCTGATCCGAAATTCCATCGTCGGATGGCAGGGGACCCTCAACCTGTTCCGCTATGATATGGGCGGACGTCAGCTGCACTTCATCGCGTCGATTTCCGAGAAGATTGAACGGAAGCTCTACTTCAATTACACGGACCCGGCGTTCAGCAACGGGAGATATTTTTTGAACGTCGGCGCCACCTACTTCAAGAACGCGACGGCCCGCTTTTTCGGGCTCGGGCAGACGACGACCGAGGGTGACCAAACCAACTACACGGCAAATGAAAGTCGCGCCAACTGGCGCTTCGGCATCTATGCCAACGAAGTGACCCAGATCGCCATCAGCCAGCGGTTTCGTGCGATGCAACTCCAAGTAGGTGCGACCGACCTGCCTTTTACAGGAGACGTCTACCCCACGGTTCCCGGCGTCCAAGGGGAGACGTATATTCTCGGGAACCGCGCCACTTTTTATTACGATACCCGTAACAGCCTCGTATCCCCGACCGACGGCATGGCCGTAACGGCCTATGCGGAACTGAACAACAATTTCCGTAACGGGGACCACCCGATCTATTCGCGGTATGAATTCGAGGTCAAGAAATTGTTCCCCAGTGAATCGAAGCGCGCGATTCTGGTCGTGCGGGCCGATCTGCAGGCGACGATTGGCGAGCAGGTTCCGTTCTTCGAACAAAGCTCGTTGGGGGGGCAGAACAACCTGCGAGGGTACGGCGTGGATCGCTACATCGACAAAAATCTCGTCGCACTGAGTCTGGAGGAGCGCATCCACCTGGCCAGGATGAAAGTGGCGGGGGTGACGGCGGATTTTGAAGTGGCGCCGTTTTTGGACACCGGCCAGGTGTTTGACAGCTTCAAGGACGTCAGTTTCAAGGACTATCGGATGACGCCGGGAATGGGATTTCGCGGCATCGTCCGACCGAACGTCGTCGGCCGCATCGACTACGGATACAGCAAGGAAGGGGGAGCCGTCTTCGCCGGTCTGGATTTCCCGTATTGATCGGCTTCTCCGGATGGATTGCAGGGGAAGCCGGTTGCCAGAGAGTGGGCTAACTGCTTGACACTAGGGGGGTTCTATGGGACACTATCGAACGCTAGCATGCAAGCCGGTTGACTGCTTCGCTCGAGCCTCTCTATCCGCCTATTCGCGTTGAGCACGACTTCACGCAAAAGGAGCATCTGCTTATGTCGATCTTGAAGACGATCCACAGCCCCGCCGACCTGAAACGGCTTCCGCCTTCGAAGTTTCCGGCCTTGTGCCAGGAATTGCGCGAGCAGATCATCGGTGTGGTGTCCAGCGTCGGCGGGCACCTTGCCTCCAATCTCGGAGTCATCGAACTCACCGTTGCGCTGCATTACTTGTTGGACACACCCGAAGACAAGATCGTCTGGGACACCAGCAACCAAGCCTACGCGCACAAGCTGCTGACGGGGCGTCGTGAGCAGTTCCATACACTGCGGCAGTACGGAGGCCTGAGCGGATTTTGCAAGCGTGAAGAGAGCGCCTACGACACATTCAACGCGGGACATGCCGGCACCGGCGTTTCCGCGGCATATGGCATGGTCGAAGCCAGGGAGCAGCTGGGCCACAAGCATAAGGTCGTCTGCGTCGTCGGCGACGGTGCGATGACGGCGGGCATGACCCTCGAAGGCCTTCATCATGCAGGGGGGCTGAATAAAGACTTCCTGGTAATCCTGAACGACAATCAAATGTCGATTTCGAAGAACGTCGGAGCCATCTCGTCCTACTTGAACCGGACCTTCACCGGCGAGTTTTATACCAAGATGCGCGAGGAAACCGAACAGCTGCTAAGCAAGATCCCTCACATCGGTCAGGATATGCAGAAGCTGGCGCGCCGTGCGGAGGAACTGGCGCGGGGCGCAATTCTGCCCGGACTGTTGTTCGAGGAACTCGGGTTCCGTTATGCCGGTCCGATCGACGGACACAACTTCGAGCACCTGCTGCCGACCTTGGAGAACGTGTTGCGTATGAGAGGCCCGGTCCTGCTCCACGTCATCACCAAGAAGGGACTCGGCTATGAACCCGCGGTTCAGAATCCCGTCTGGTTCCATGCGTGCCCGCCGTTCGTCCGCGAAAGCGGAGTTCCGGCCAAGAAGGCGGCGCGCCCGTCTTACACCCAGATCGCCATCGATTCCCTCGTGAAGCTGGCCAGACAGGACAGTCGGATCGTCGCGATCACCGCGGCGATGTGCGAGGGCACGGGGCTCAATGCGTTTGAGAAAGAATTTCCCGATCGGCTGTACGACGTGGGTATTGCCGAACAGCACGCGGTGACCTTTGCCGCGGGACTGGCTGCGGAAGGCATGCGGCCCGTGGTCGCGATGTATGCCACGTTTCTGCAGCGCGCCTATGATCAGGTCGTTCATGACGTCGCCACGCAAAACTTGCCCGTGACTTTCTGCATCGATCGAGGTGGTCTGGTCGCGGAGGACGGGACGACTCACCATGGAGCCTTCGACTTCGCGTACCTGCGGCACATGCCCAACATGGTCGTGATGGCTCCGAAGGACGAAAATGAATTGCAACATATGCTCAAGACCTGTGTTCAGTACGACGGTCCCGCGTCGGTGCGGTATCCGCGGGGCGTCAGCCTCGGCGTGCCGATGGATCCGGCTCCCGCCGCATTGCCGATCGGGAAGGGGGAGTTGCTGCGCGACGGCGACGAGGTTGCCATCGTGGCGGTCGGCGTTCCGGTTTGGCAGGCGGTCAAGGCGGCGGAGCGGCTGGCTGAAGAAGGGATTTCAACGGCGGTGGTCAATGCGAGGTTTGTCAAACCGCTGGACCGGGACCTGATCTTGAGCGTGGCCAGGCGGGTCCGGTATGTCGTGACCGTCGAAGAAGGATGCAAGATGGGCGGATTCGGATCGGCGGTGCTTGAAGCGTTGTCGGATGCCGGCGTGACGGGGGTCAGGACCAAGATTGTCGGACTGCCGGATTGGTACATCGAGCAGGGACCGCAGGATCTTCTGCGTGAGCGGTACGGCCTGACGGCCGAGGGGATCTACGGCAGCGTGAAGGATCTGATCGGAACCGGGGCCGGCCAGGCTGTAAAGGAAGGTGCGCTGTCCGCGTCGTTGACTCACTCGCCTCACGGCGACGAGCAGGGCAGCTAGCGCGCAGACGCGAGAACGAGAAGACCTCATGCACATTACAAGACGGAAGACACGGCAGATTCACGTCGGCACGGTGAAGATCGGAGGCGATGCACCCGTTTCCGTTCAATCCATGTGTTCGACCGACACTCGTGATGTGGCGGCGACCGTGGAGCAGATCCGACAGCTGGAAGCGGCGGGTTGCGAACTCATCCGGGTCGCCGTTCCCGACGAAGACGCTGCGGCGGCCTTGCCGAAGATCAAGGCCGCCATGACCGTGCCCCTGATCGCCGACATTCATTTCGATCATCGGTTGGCGCTCCAGGCGGCCGCGATCGTGGATTGCGTCAGGATCAATCCCGGCAACATCGGCGCCTGGTGGAAAGTCGAAGAAGTCATCAAGGCTGTCAACGACCGGGGTATTCCTCTGCGCGTCGGCGTCAACGGCGGCTCGCTGGAGCGTCCGCTGCTCGACAAATACGGATGGCCGTCTCCCGAGGCCCTGGCGGAATCCGCGCTCAATGCCGTCCATGCGCTGGAAGACGTGGGCTTTACCAACATGAAGGTCTCGCTCAAGGCGTCCGACGTGCACCACGCCATCGACGCCTACTGGTTGTTCGCTCACCAATCGAACTATCCCTTGCACATCGGCATCACGGAAGCCGGCACCGCGATGACGGGAGCGGTCAAGTCGGCAATGGGGCTTGGATACTTGCTCTCCCAAGGCATCGGCGACACGATGCGCGTGTCGCTCGCCGCCGATCCGGTCGAAGAGGTCAAGGTCGGCTTTGAAATCCTGAAGTCGCTTGAACTTCGTCATCGCGGCATCAACGTCATCGCCTGTCCCACATGCGGGCGGGTCGAGATCGACGTGGTCCGTATGGCCAATGAGCTGGAGAAGAAGCTCGGCCACATCAAGACTCCGCTGAATGTGTCCGTGCTCGGGTGCGTCGTCAACGGCATCGGGGAAGGAAAGGAAGCGGACATCGGGATCGCCGGCGGCGAAGGCAAAGGCATCCTCTTCAAGAAAGGCAAGTTGGTCCGCAAGGTGCCGATCGAAGAACTCATGGATACGTTGATCCAGGAAGTTGAGTTGCTGGCCAAGGAAAAAGAAGCCGAAGGGAGCGGCGACGCGCACGGTTCTGCCGACGAACGATGGGAACCGCTTGCTCCCCAATCGGACCAACCCTCGACGCTCGGACGGGAGATCCCCGTTCTTCCCAATCGCTGACAGGATTTCCATTTACAGGACGACCGAGATCGGTCGGTTGAGATGCATCAGGAAGGCCCGCTATAATGCGCGCGTGGCGCCGTACCCAAGTGGCTAAGGGAGCAGTCTGCAAAACTGCGATGCAGCGGTTCGAACCCGCTCGGCGCCTCCAAACAGAGCTTGCTCGACCCGGAGCCCTAAAATTCTTCTTGGCGACGGGATAAACACCACCGGTGATTTGGAATATCCTAAGCATCGCACTTTTGTACGGTCCGACGACTCATCATCGTCTTACCGTACCGGTGATGCGGGAGTGGCCGAAATTGACGCTTCGCCTAGTCGGATGATAAAATTCTGCGGGTTTTGGGTTGCAACCTGCACCGTGATTCACAGTTAACCACTGCATAATCGACGACAAGGAGAGCGGGAATGGCCGTTCCGGTTTCCCAAATGTTGACGGTGACCAAGTATGTGCTCACGCAACGGCTCAAAGGCGTGAAGCGGTATCCCTTGGTGCTGATGTTGGAGCCGCTGTTCCGCTGCAACCTGGCCTGCGCAGGTTGCGGGAAGATTCAGTATCCTGACCACGTGCTCGATAAACGGCTTACGCCCGAGCAATGTTGGGCGGCAGCGGAAGAATGCGGGGCCCCGATCGTCAGCATTCCCGGCGGCGAACCGCTGATTCATCCTGAAATCGCCAAAGTCGTCGAGGGCCTGGTCGCCCAACAACGGTATGTCTATCTGTGCACCAACGCGATCCTCTTGGAACGAAAGCTGGATGAGTACAAGCCAAGCAAATTCCTCACCTTCAGCGTCCATATGGACGGGCTACGGGACGAGCATGATCTGGCGGTGTGCCGAGACGGCGTCTATGACGTGGCGGTCAAGGCGATCAAGGCGGCCCTCAAGCGCGGGCACCGCGTGACGACCAATACCACCCTCTTCGACGATGCGAATCCCGAGCGGATCAGAAAGTTCTTCGACGAGATGATGGCGTTGGGAGTCGAAGGGATGATGATTTCGCCGGGGTACAGTTATCAGAAGGCTCCGGATCAACAACACTTCCTCAAGCGGACGAGGACGCGTGAACTGTTCACGCGTATCCTCAGCAAACCCAAGGCGGGCTGGCAGTTCAATCAATCCCCGTTGTTTCTGGATTTCCTTATGGGGCGCCGGGAATATCAGTGCACACCGTGGGGTAATCCGACCTACAATGTGTTCGGATGGCAGAAGCCCTGCTATCTTCTCCAAGAAGGCTACGCCAAGACCTTCCGTGAATTGATGGAGACGACGGCATGGGATCAGTACGGAACCTCGAAGAACGAGAAATGCGCCGACTGCATGGTGCATTGCGGCTATGAAGCTTCCGCGGTGCAGGATACGTTTGGCACCGTATCAGGATTCAGCCGCACCGTGAAACTGACGCTCTTGCCCACCTCACGATGACACGTCGCGTAAAGCGTCGCTCGCCTTTTATCATTTACGGAAGCAATCTCCGAGATTCGGGACATGTTTCGCGAGCAACGGCCTCTCAATGACCGATACGAAAAACCATAGCGATGGAGACCGATCCGGCTCGCTCGAAGGCCGCCGATTTCTCCCTGCTTCTCCGGCCGAGCTGGTCGAGGCGATTGAATTGGCGTTCGACTATCGAGGCGACGTGACCATTGAATTAACGTCCGGCGAACGGCTGGAAGGCTATGTATTCAATCGGAACACCGGCGGTCCTGCTCCCGCTCTTGAGCTTTTCCCCACCGACGCTCCCGGCGTTCGACACATCCTTTACTCCGACATCGGTTCCATTGCCTTTACCGGCGAAGATACCGCCACCGGGAAATCATGGGAGGCATGGGTCGCGAAGAAGGAATCCGAGCGACAAACGGAAATCGAACGGGTCGCCGCCGATGCCAAAGCCAGAGGGCATCTCTAGGGAGACCATCCCACGATCGTTCCCCTGCCTGCATCCGGCGGCAGTCTCCTCCACCATCCGCCGCGCCGGCTCACATTTTCCTAGCGCAAGTAATTGGAAAGCCATTCGTCTTTTCGATTGAAATCCTTGTCTTGTCGTTGACAAAGCAGGGGCCCTGTGTTAAAAGGGCCACCTCAAAATTGGGTTCGCTCGGTCTCAGCAAACGTGGCGTTGCAGGTGTCCGGTGCCGCGGATCAGGCAACGAAAAGCGCGTCGGTTCCGGGCTTCCGTGATGTCACGGCGATGTGAGCATGAGATCGAAACCACTCGGGTGGAGCCGTACCCTGGCAGCTGTGGTGGTGATGTCCCCTGGGGCCGTTCTGGCCACCCATGAGGCCGATCACCGGTTTACGGTTGAAGGGTTTGTCTGCGGAGCCGATGGACAGGGCAGCTCGAACGTCGACGTCATGGTCAAAGACACGAAAGTGTCGTATGGCCAGGTCGTCAAGACGGACAGCGAAGGGTACTACAAGGCGACGTTTCATCTGCATAACGACAATCTCGGCGACCCTCTGCTGATTGAAGCCAAAGGAGAGCAGCGGGACGAAAAGGTGCAGTTTGATCCGAAGGACTTGGAAGCCGAGAGGAAGATCCAGGTCAATTTCGGCAGCGGGTGCGTCCGGGATGTGACTCGTCCTCCCGCTTGGGTTTATGCAGGATTGGGAGCCGGCGCGATCGCGCTGGGTGGGTTCGTCGGAGCGAGGCTGATCCGTTCACGAAAGAAGCAGGGGCAGAAACGGGGGAAGTCGCAAGATAAGCGGAAGAAATAACCGAGGCGGTTCGTGGCGCGTCCGTGCACCCCGCCGAATCGGTCGGTTGAACTGGCGGGAGATGCGCGTACGTGAGGAGATTTGTTGTCGGAGAATTTGGTTGCCATTGACGCTTTTGCGGGGGATGTAGCCTCAGTAAAAGCGTCTTTTTTTCGTCTTTGATATGGCAAATATTTCTTATTGATGTCATCGGAATTGATGCAGGAAGAAAGGAGCTCGGAACCGTCATGAAGCAGATGAAAATCGGACAGGCAGGAATTCTGTTCGCCGTGGGGCTGCTGGTTGCCGCATGCGGTGGAGAAGGCGGCGGGGAAGGACCGGTCGTGCCTCCTCCTCCGGCTCCCGCCGAGTATGCGGACAAGCACATGCCGGCCGGCTGGTGGACCGACGCCGGGAAAGTGGAAGAGGGACGGAAATTGTTTATCGGTGAGACGAATCCCGACGTGAACTGCGCAAGCTGCCACGGCAAGGACGGGAAGCCCGTCAAGGCCGGCGCCCGTGACTTCCGTAACGCCGAACGGATGAAGCTGTATTCTGATTCCGTCTGGTTCTGGCGCATCTCGGAAGGGGTGCCCAATACGAAGATGAAGGCCTGGAAGAGCAAGCTCTCCGATGAAGACCGTTGGAAGCTCGTGCTCTTCGAGCGGAGCTTCGGTCTCGCCGGCAAGACCTGGGACGCCGACAAGAAACAGTGGGCGGACTCCGGCGACATCAAGGTCGCGGCGGCGGACGCAGTCAAGTAAGCGGACTTCGGCGGGATCGAACACTCGGGACGGTTAGGAGGGCGGCGAGCATCATGAAAACATGGCAGCGAGGTCTGTTGGCCTTCTTTGCGCTTTTGGCGCTGTGCGGAGGCGTCGCCTACGCGCAGGCACCGGGTGCTCCGCCGGTGGAGTTCCCGTATACGGGGAACCGGACCGCCGTCTGGATCGTCGCGCAATTGCACATCCTGTTCGCCGCCTTCATCCTCGGCGCTCCCATCTTCGTCGTGACGTCGGAGTGGTTGGGGTATCGCAAGCAGGACCCGCGCTACGATCGTTTGGCCAAGGAGGTCATGAAGGTCACCGTCATTCTCTACAGTATGACGGCCCTCACCGGCGGGCTGTTCATCTTCGTGCTATTGGCGACCTATCCCCAGTTCACCACCTGGCTGATCAATCACTTCTTTCTGCTGTTCGCCGTCATCTATCCGCTGCTGTTCATCGGCGAGACGATTCTTCTCTACATGTACTTCTATTCCTGGGATGCCTGGAAGGGACCGAAGAAGGCCCGGCACATCGCCCTCGGCGTGCTGCTCAACCTCATCGGCACCATCACGTTGTTCGTGATCGACGGACCGACCTCGTTCATGAACACACCGGTCAAGGCGGAAGGGGTCTCGCCGGCGGAGTTTCTGGCCACGGCAACGCTGTGGGACAAGATCTATAACTACAGCTGGATGCCGATGAATCTGCACCGGCTCGTCGGCAATGTCACGTTCGGCGGATTCATCACCGGGCTGGTCGCGGCCTACATGTACATGGCCTCCAAAAAGGAAGAAGACCGGGCGTATTACGACTGGATGGGCTTTGTTGGGAATTTGATCGGTGTCGGCGCGCTGCTCTTCCTTCCGTTCATGGGCTATCTGTTGGCGTACGAATTGTGCGACTACGACGCCTCGATTTGTCCCTACATGATGGCGGACCAGCTGTCGATGTTTTTCGAGATGCAGGGGGCGATGGTGGGGCTGATCTTCCTCGCCAGCAATTACTACATCTGGTTGAGCATGAAGCGGATCGAAGGGGTGGAGCGGGTGAGAATGACCATCTTTGCTCCGCTCGTGATGGTGGCGCTGCCGTTTGTCATGACTTACGTCTGGACCATCTTCCCCGTGCCCGATCCCACGTCGTTGGCGATTCTGGTGCCTCTCGCCCTGCTGCCCATGGTGCTTGGGCGGTTCATCCCCATTACCGTCTCCTCCCGCACGGTGATCAAGGTGGGATTTTTGATGGTCGTGGTGGGCGACGCGATCTGGCTCACCCCGCACGGGTTCGTGCCGACCGGCGCCAAGTTGGTGGCCGACCTGGAACTTCCGTCCGATTGGAATTTTCTTGCGCTGATGCCGGCGAAGAACTCCGCGGCATTCACGCTGGTGTTCGTCACGATCGTGAATTACATCATCTATAATCGGGCGATCAACCAGGGTACGATCGTGTGGGGCAAGATCGATTTTGCATCCCAGTTCGTCCTCGTGTTCCTGGCCTTCAGCGCGATCTGGACGATGGGCCTGATGGGTGCGGTCCGCTCGCTGCTGCGGAAGTATTTCCACACGTACAATCTGCTGCCGGACTTCACGGCCGAGTCCTTCACGCCCACGTTGTCCTATTCGGCCTGGTGGATTACGGGCATTACCGTTGCGTTTTTCGTCGTCGTCAGTTTCGCCATTCTCGTCACGCTCAGACCCTCAGAGGCCAAGGGGCACGTGTCCGAAGGCAGCCCTGCGCCTGCGGGAGCGAAGTGAACTGATCGAAGGATCTGCTAACGGAAAAGGATCGTTTTTATGGGTAATGTGATCAAGAAACTGGTGGTCGGGTTGGTGGTGGCGGGGGCGCTGTTCGGCATTACGAACGCGTTGGACTTCCCCTCCGTGTTCCAAATGATGTTCGTGGCGTATGCGCTGCTGGGTACCGCCGTCTTCATGTTGCTCGATGCTCCGTCCCTCAAACCCCTGAGCGGTGTGAAGGCGCTGGCCGCCTTGGTGGGGTTCTATATCGTGCTCTGCGTCGTATACATCGCCGGCGCCTCGCTCTGGCCGCAATACGACCCGGAAGACGAGAAGGGGAAGATCGAAAAAATTCTGAAACCCAAACGGGCTGCGACCGAGCAAGGAAAGGCCGACGAACTGCTGGCCAGGGCCAAGGCGCTCGACGAGCAGGCCAAGGCCTTGTCGGCCCGCATCAAGGCGTTGGGCGGGGATCAGGCCACCGCCTCGCAATCCGCCGGCGGACCCGGGGCGCCTCCGGCGACGACCGGCGCGGTCGGAGGCGACGTGCTGAAAGTCGGCGAGGACCAATGGCAGCTGCAGGAGTGCTATAACTGCCACAAGTTGCGCGGCGAGGGCGGCAAGAAGCGCGGTCCCGAGCTCGACAACATCGGTAGTCTTCTGACGGTCGACGAGATCAAACAGAAGATTCTCGATCCCAAGAGCTGGATGGCCGACGGGTTCGAGAAAGAGTTCGAAAAGGGCAAGATGCCCGACAAGTACAAGGATCTGATGGAGGAAAAGGACGTCGTGGCATTGGCGACCTGGTTAGGCACCTTCAAGAACGCCTCGGTCAATACACCGAAGCCGATCAAGAAAAAATAGCATGCAGCCCAAACTCAAGTCGAAAGTTCATTGCTCGGATCGCGAAGTCGGAGAGGTGGCGAGCGTCATCGTCGATCCGCTGTCGCGCCAAATCAGTCACATCGTCGTGTCCATGAACGGACACGGCGAACGCCAGGTGGCGATGGGCCAGGTGCAGAGCGTGACGGAGGGCGCCGTGCAGTTGAGGACCACATTCTCCGAGGTCGTGGCGTTGCCGGCGTTCAAGCGCGAGGAGTACGTCACCAGCCACGAAGTGGAAATCCCCCATCTGGAAGATAGCGTCCACGTCACTCCGGGCGAGGTGCTGGTCCCCTTCCCTGAGCTGGAGAAGAGCGTCAAGCGCCGAACCTTCTTCATGAATTTCACCCATGCGATCGGCTTTTTGATCGGGCTGCCGATCGCCTATCCCGTCTTGCGTTACCTGATGAAGCCCATGTATGCCCCCTTCGACAACGGGTGGTTGAAGATCGGAAACGTCGGCAAGATCAAGCAGGAGGACATCGGGGTCCAGTTCAAGTACAAGAAAAAGGTCAAGGAAGCCTACATGCCGGAATCCGAGATCGAGAAAAACGTCTGGATTCTGAAGGGCACACCGGCCGTCCTCGAGAAGGTCTATCAAGGCAAGGACATGGAGTTTCGCGACGCCTTGGGCAAGACGATCTGGACCAACAAGAAAGACATTCCCTATGTCGCCTTCTCGGGCAAGTGTCCCCATCTCGGCTGCGGATACAAGTGGCGGCAGCATAAGGTGCTCGGACAAGTCTTCTTGTGTCCCTGCCATCTGAGCATCTACGATGCCTCCGGAAAGGTCCTCGACGGACCGGCGCCCCGGCCTCTGGACGCCTTGCCCATACGCGTGTCAGCGGGAGGTGAGGTCGAAATCGTCGATATGGAATTCAAGGCCGGTACGAAATCACAAATCCGGATCATCTGACCATGGCACACTCGTCTCTACCCAGCAGCCAGCCGACCGCCATCGAAAAAGTCGTGGCCTTCATCGACGAGCGTGTCGGATTGAAGCAGATGCAGGCCAAGATGCTGAACGAGCCGGTTCCAGGCGGTTCGCGCTGGGCCTACGTGTTCGGGTCGGTCCTGCTCTTCATCTTCATCATGCAGGCGGTGACCGGCATTCTGTTGATGTTCTATTACGTCCCGACCGCCGATCACGCGTATGCCAGCACGCAGTACATCATTCATGACGTCGATTACGGCTGGTTCCTGCTGAGCTATCACTTCTGGGGCTCGACCGCGATGGTCGTCTGCGTCTTTGCGCACATGTCGCAGGTGTTTCTCTGGGGCGCCTATAAGAGCCCGCGCGAAATGATTTGGCTGGTCGGCTTGGCTCTCTTCGGCATCGTCATGGGATTCGGCTTCACCGGCTATCTGTTGCCCTGGGACCAGCGCGCCTATTGGGCGACGACCGTGGGCGTGGAGATCATGGACAAGACGCCGGTCCTCGGCGATTTCATGGCGCGCTTTCTCAAGGGAGGGCCGACGCCCGGACAGATGACCTTGAGCCGGTTCTTCGTCATTCACGTCATGATTCTGCCCGCCGCCTTGATGGGGCTTGCCGGGCTTCATCTCTTCCTCTTCAGGTCGGCGGGACCGGCCGGACCGTTCCGGGGCACCACGGAGGAACTCAAGGCGAAGACGGATTACTTCTTTCCCCGCCAGATCTGGAAGGACATCGTCGGGATGGCGGTCGTATTCGCCAGCATCTGTGCCTTGGCCTTCTGGGAACCGGTGGTCTTGCTTGAAGAGGCGACCCCCGACCCCGGCGATTACCACCCGGAACCGGAGTGGTACTTTCTGTTCCTGTTCCAATTGCTCAGGCTGAAGATCTTCGCAGGGGAGTTCGGGCAGTTTCTGGGTGCCATTGCTTTGCCGGGGGCCTTCATGGCCTTATTGGCCGCCTTGCCCTTCATCGACAGGGACCCGGAGCGCAATATCTTCAAGCGTCCGATCGCCTTGATCGGCTGGATCGTCGTCATGGTGTCCATTCTGCTGTTTACGGTCTCCGCCATCATCAACCGGGAATTTCTGGACTGAGCATTTCAGTCCCACGAGCGACCATGGCCGACGAACGCGAATCTTTGTCTCCAACCAAAATCGGGCTCGGGGTCCTTTGGCCGGCGTTCTGGACCGCCCTTCCCTTCAAGCTGGCCTTTACGCTTGTGTTCCTGGCCATGGACCTGATGCACTTCGAAGGGCGCATCGGCCTGGCCTTCGTCATGCTTCTGGCCAGCCCTGTGACGGTCCTTGCTCTTCCGATCATTACGATGGGGCTCGATTCGCACATCGGCGAAGGTGCCGGAATCGGCTTTCTGTTCCTGCTCTCCATTCCCATCGATATCTGGGCCCTCGGCGTCGTGGGCCGGACGTTCTTCCTTGAGCGGTTGAGGCGCGAGCCGCCCGGCAGTCTGGGCATGACGCTCTGGTGGAAGAGTGCTCTCGTTGGGGCTGTCTTCCTTCCGATTCTCTGGATCGTCGTGAGCGCCGTCACCTCGACGGGCATCGCGATCTCGCATTCCCTTATGGAACTGGAGTTGTTCAAAGCGGTGCCCGTAGCCGAACGGATCAGCATCGAATTGACCTTGTGGGGGTCGGTCGCGAGCGCGGTGCTGATCATCCTGTTGTTGATCGGCGTATCCCTCGTCGGTCGATTGATCCGGAGCATGGCCCAGGCGGCACCTTCCGTTTCGGAAAATTACCAGGGACTGATTACGAGATGGGATTTGATGCGCGTCCCGGCTGATCAGGGCTTGATGCTGACCTCCTTGACCGGCGCCGGCGCGGTCTTGTCGGTGCTGTTCTGGATGGCCTTGCCCGTCACGACCCCTCATCCTCACGAATGCTGCAAGAAGCCGGAAGTCAAGGCCGAGCCGCCCTTGAGGCCTCTCGAAAGCTTATCGAAGAACGAAAAAGTCATCGCCCAGCTCTCGGCACAGGTCGAGGCGTTGGAAAAGCAGAAGACCGAGAAGGCCGAAGCAGAAGCGGACAAAGGCAAAGCAAAAGGCAAGGCAGGGAAGGACAAGGACGCTTCACCTGCGAAGAAACCGTAATGATTCCCAGAGATGAGGTGAGTGCCATGCAATACGGCGGCGCATCGATTCAGCGGGTCCTTCGGACCACCGGTGGTCTTCGCGAGGTCCTCGCCGGGCTCATGGTCGCCGTGGGCCTCCTGGCCCTTCCTTCGTTCGGGGTCGCCGCGGACACCCCGGCGGCGGCGACCGAGTACAGGGACATTCCCGGCATCGGGAGCCGCAACATCGTCTGGATCATCGCGCAGCTGCATCTTCTGCTCGCCGGCTTCGTGTTAGGCGTGCCGATTTTTGCCTGGCTCTGCGAAGTCGTCGGCTGGAAGAGCGGGGAAAAGCGCTACGATAAGCTGGCCAAGGAATTCACCAAACTGCTGACCTCCTCCTACGCGACCACAGCGCTGTTCGGCGGCATTCTCTTGTTCCTGCTCATCGCGTTCTACCCGAAGCTGATGAACTACCTGACGGATATCTTCTTCCCCTCCTTCATTTTCTACTGCATCCTATTCCTCTTGGAAACCGCCACTCTGTACCTCTACTGGTACGGTTGGGATGCGATGCAGGACGGCGGGAAGAAGACGTTTCATATTTTCCTGGGCTTTCTGCTCAATCTCTTCGCGTTCTTCATCATGATCGTCCCCAATTCCTGGGCGACCTTCCAGGCCAGCCCCGTCGTGATCGCCGAAGGGACGGACCTGCAGCGCGCCTGGGCTGCGACCTGGAACCCCACCTGGTGGCCCGTGAACATCCACCGGTTGATCGCCAACGTCGTGCTCGGCGGGTACATTTGCGGCGCTTACGCCGGCATCCGGTATCTGGCGGCCAGAAACGCAGAAGAGCGTGACCACTACGACTGGATGGGCTATGTCGGCAACTTCATCGGAGTATTCGGGCTGTTGCCCCTTCCGTTCGCCGGTTATTGGCTGATGCGCGAAATCTACCAATACAATCAGCAGATGGGCATCACCCTGATGGGCGGATTCCTGTCCTGGCTGTTTATTCTACAGGCCATGTTGATCGGGGTTCTGTTCCTTGGCTCCAACTATTATTTCTGGCTCGGTATTACGCACCGCATCCCGGGTTCGGAAATGAGATACCGTAAACCCATCATGACGATGTTGGTCATCCTCCTCCTGTGTTTGGGAGTGTGGATGACACCGCACTCGCTCGTCGCCAGCTTGGAAGAAGCCCGCAAGATGGGCGGCACCCACCATCCTCTGCTCGGGGTATTCGGGGTCATGTCCGCCAAGATGACGGTGGCCAATCTCATGATTCTTGTCACATTCATGAGTTTTATTATGTATTGGCGCGCGGGCAAACAGGAGACGGCCACCTGGGCCAAGGTGGCGAAGTCAGTCATGGGCGGAGTGCTCGTACTTGCGGGTATTGCCGTGATCGTGCTCGGCGTGTGGGGCTATTTTGTGCCGGCGATCATCCGCATCAATTACTTCTCGACCTCGCAGGTGCTCATCGTGCTGTTCGTCATGCTGACGATCACGCCCTTGACGGCCCTGTTGTTAAAAAGCGCCAAGACCACCACCGAAATGGTGTGGGGCCGCATGCCTCCGCGGGCGGGCTACGCGCTGGTCTTGAACGCGGTGATGGTCATCCTGCTCATGACGCTGATGGGCTATGCCCGATCGTCCTCCAGAGTGCACTGGCACATCTACGGTGTCATGCGGGACTCGTCTCAATACGCCTTTTCTCCGGCGCTCGGCTATGCCGCGGCCTTCATGGCGTTGAACACGTTCTTGTTCTGCCTTCTTGTGGCCTTCATCTTCTGGGTCGCGACGATGGGGGATAAGGGCAAGGCGGGAGGACAGGGCGAGGCGGCCAAAGGAGCGTTGCCGCACGGCGTGCCGGCTATGGCGGGCGGATCTCCGGCTCGCCGGAGCGAGCAATGAGTAATTTTGAATTGTGAATGTTGAGGTGTTTTCCAATTCAACATTGAACATTCAACGTTCATCTTTCCACACCAAGGGTGGTTATGAGTGAAGTAGTCAAGCTGCAGTTGATCGGTCTGAGCGTGGTCGGGGTGGGTATCGTCATCCTGCTTTTTGTCCGTGCTCAATTCGCCCGCGTCATCGGGTTCGTGGCGATCGTCCTCGGACTCTTCTCGCTGGTCGCGCTCGCCGTTCCCCAAATGGCCTCGCTGCCGCCCGCGGAAGAGAAATTCGACATCGCGACCGTCAAGACACCGACGGACATGGCGGCCATCGGCCAGAAGATCTTCTTCAGCAAGGGGCAATGCGCGCTCTGCCACTCCATCGGTCCCAGCGAATCGGCCCGTTGCCCGGACCTCAAGGGGATCGGCGCCAAGCTGAGCAGGGAGTTCATCTTCGAGAGCCTGACGCAGCCGCAAGCTTACATTTACTTGGATTATCGGCATGAGGGCCTGCCGAAGGAGTATCCGGCGAGAATGCCCTATATCAACCGGAATCCCATTGGTCTGACAAAAAACGAGATCCTGTCCGTCATCGCATTTCTGCAGCAGATGAGCGGAGAACCGATTTCCGTGAATCCGTCCGAACTCGAAGTGCCGGGACAGGCTCCCGCAGCTCCCGTCAAGGCTGGGGAATCGGATCCTGTCGCCGTCGCGAAAGCGCACTGAGGAGGCATTATGGGAGGCGCACTGGTCAAGCCAATCATCCTGCTGGTCGCTGTGTATCTAGTGCTGAAGCTCATCGTGCCCAACATTCCGGGCTCGGCTCCGCTTCCGTCCAGTCTCATTTTTCTCTATCTGATGCTGGTGAGTTCCGGGATCGTGATTTTTGCGACGCTCAGCGGAGAGTCGAAAGACTCGTTTTGGGGGCCGATCCAGCGGTTTCTGACCGGAGAGAACATCGGCGGGCTGCAGATGCTTCGCTACGGCATTCTCATTCTCTTTCCGCTCCTGGTCGGGTGGCAGACCTACGGCAGCACGGCGCCGAGCGATCAGCCGCCTGCCGAGAACCGGACGATTCACCCCGCTCCGCCCGGCGAATATACCGGCTTGTCGAACCCGGTTCCCAAGACTCCGGAAAACATCATGCAGGGTAAAGGTTTTTATGCGGCCTTCTGCTCCCCCTGTCACGGAGGACAATTCGACGGCAAAGGGCCGGCGGCCCGTGGCTTCAATCCGCCTCCGGCGAATTTTTCGGATCCGACGACGATCGCAATGTTGCAGGAGAGCTACCTGTTCTGGCGTATCAAGAAGGGCGGGGTGGGGCTTCCCATCGAAGGGATGCCCTGGAAGTCCGCCATGCCGCGCTGGGAAGTCGAGCTCCCGGACGAATGGATCTGGAAGATCATCATGGGCGAGTACGACGGGGCGCATCAATCGCCTCGCACCTGGGAATAGACCGGCGGCTGGTGCCGGCGGACGCGAAACGAGGACAGCATGAAATCGGCAAAGCGGAAGACACAGTGGCACAAGGGCGAGGCGGCGCTGCTTGCGGCCGTCATGGTCCTGTGCAGCGCGACGGCGAGTCTCGCCCAGGAGAGCGTGGCGGTACGGGCTCCGATGGTCAAGGGCACGCTTCCGGCGGAAGATCCGGATTCAGCCCTCTGGAACAGCGCACCGGTTTCGCAATTCCCGATGTCTCCGCAGGTCCATTGGCAGAACCGCATTCAGGAAGCGACGGTGAAAGACGTCAAGGTTCGCGCGCTGCACGATGGAACGCAGGTGGCGTTTCTCCTGGAATATGCCGATCCCACGCAGGATCCTGACGACGCGGCTGCGCTGGAATTCATGGTCGGCGACAAAAAGGCGCACTTCGCGCACGGCCAGCCGATGGCTCAGGTCGAAGGAGGACCGGTCAACATCTGGTTCTGGAAGAACAAAGAGAACAAGGCCGTCGACATGAGCGCCATCGGATTCGGCACGTTGAAGGCGCAATCGCATCAGGACGTGAAGGGCAAGGGCGTCTATGCGAACGGCACCTGGAAGGTGGTCTTTTCCCGTCCGCTGGCGACCGAGCATCCCGACGAAGACACGCAGGTCAAGCCCGGCGAATTCATCAACATCGCGTTCGCCGTCTGGGACGGACAAAAGGACGCGGCCGGCGAATTGCGTGAGAAGGGGTCGCAGAAAGCCGTCTCGTCCTGGTGGTATTTCCGTGCCGAGCCGCCCGCCGACTATTCCGGCTATCTCTATGCGGCGATGGCCATCGCGCTGGCCGTCGGATTTCAATTCGTCCTGATCCGAAAACTCAAGAAAGGGCAGTCAGCATGAAGGCGGCAAGGCTGCAAGTCATGGGAGCGGTGGCCGGCCTGATGGGGGTCTGGGCTCTGGTGGCCGGCGGATGCGCAAGCGAGCAGCAGAAGAAAGGGCAGGAGCTCTATGCCCACTACTGCCTGCACTGCCACGGCGAACACGGCCGGCAGAACGAAGGCTTCAATTGGTCCTCCATGCCGGATCCCAAGCCCAAGGATCTGTCGAATAAATCCGAGATGGGAACCTTCAAGGACGAGGACATCTTCAATACCATTTCACGCGACATGAAGGATACGAGCCCGGGCGGCGACAAAATCGGTGACGACGAGTTCGCCGTCCCGACCATGCCGACGTTCAAGTACACGCTCTCGGAAGATGAAATCTGGGCCATCGTGGCCTACGTCCGCACCTTGCATGGCATGAAGCTGGAGTTCAAAGTCGAGGAACGCAAGAAGGAACTCGCAGACGCGTCACAGGCCGCGCAGTCCAAGTTCGATCAGGCCAAGCAGGACTACGAAGCAGCCGAAAAGAAGGCGAGCGAGGAGGCTGAAAAGAAGAGCGCGCAGTTGAAGAAGGACGTGGATGTGGATGAATCGTCCTACGCGAAGGAACAGGCGGCGATGGCCCAAGCCAAAAAGGATCTCGACGCCGCACAGGTCGCACTGAACAACTTTTCGACCAGACCCGGCAAGGGCGTCAACGTGCCGAGGCCGGACTTGACGGTGAAGCCTGATCAGGCCGCGAAGCTGGCGGAAGTCGGCAAGAACCTGTACGCGAACAAATACGGCTGCAACGGGTGCCACAGCCTTGCAGAAGAAGGCGGCAAAGTCGGCCCGGCATTGGATCGAGCGGGCTTCCGTCTCAACGGCACGTGGGTCTATCGCTGGGTGAAGAATCCGCAAGCCATGAAGCCGGAAACCAGAATGCCGGCATTGGGGTTGAGTGACGCGGATGCCAAGGCCGTGGTCATGTACCTCAATACGTTGCGTGCGCCGAAGGCCGAACCTCCGAGCGACAAGCCGGCCAGCTGAGGCGACCGAAGACGCGAGAACCCTGGTTCGCCTCGCCCGGTTGTGTGCCGCCTGCCGGACGGCCGGTCTTGGCACCGGACGCGCACCTGCTCACCAGAGAAATCCTGCGAGCATTCCCACCAGAATTCCCGACCCGATCCACACGTGCCGATGAAACAGCGCGAAGGCTCGCGCGGGCGAGACGGATCCCATCAGTTCCACAATCTGTACGGCGAAAAGGCCGGCGGCCATCGCGAGCGAGGCGTAATAGCTCCATCCGATCCCTGTACGCCGGCCGGCAAGCGCCAGGAAGCTCAACATCCCGCCGAGCGACGCGGCCACCGCGAGCCAGGTCCATCGGTCGAAGAACAGCGCGGAGGATTTCACTCCGACACGCCGATCGTCCTCTCGGTCCTGCAGCGCATAGACGGTATCGTAGCCGATCGCCCAACAGATCGTGGCGCCGAAGAGCAGCCATGCCGGGCTCTCGACTGTGCCGCGTGCAGCGGACCAGGCCATGATCGTCCCCCAGCCGAAGGCGACGCCCAGCATCGCTTGCGGAACATGGACGATCCGCTTGGCAAATGGATAGAGGGCGGCCAACAGCACGGCGACGGGACTCAACAGGAGCGTCAGCGGATTGAGCGTCAGGACCAGAGCCAACGCCGCTCCGAGCAGGAGGGCGGCCAGCCAGCAGGCATGGCGGAAAGACAGTTCTCCGGAGGCCAACGGCCGGGACTTTGTCCTCGCCACCTCCCGATCGACGGTTCGATCCGCCAAGTCATTGAGCACGACCCCCGCGCTCCGCATCAGGAAGGAACCGGCCGAAAATATGAGGATCAAGCCCAGGGGAGGGAATCCGCGCGCGGCCAGGACGAGAGACCAGAGCGTCGGCAGCAGCAACAACCATGTTCCCGTCTGGCTGTGCAGGCGGATGAGGCGGGCGACGGCGGACCACGAGAGCCGAGGCACCTGTCGTTCGGCACTCGGCCGGGGATGGGAGTCGGTCAAGGGAGTCATCCGTTCAGCCTGAGCCTTCATGAGAGCGATTCGACAAGCGTGTCCCGATCGAGGGGACCATAGCCGAGCAGTCTGAGCCTGTCAAATCACCGCGTCTGTTGTGCTCGAACAAGACTTTTCGGTATAACGACTATTGTGCGACTGGCGCAGAGAGAACCGTGGGTATCCCTCCCGCGCGCGACCGGGCACGCACTGGCATGGCTCTCGCTGCTCTTCCTCACCTCCTGCGGTCTGTTCGCCTCCCGCGACGGTCTTGGATCCGGTTACTACCTCCCGCTCACCGTCCAGGTGAGAATGGCTCCGACGATCGCGGAGGCCCAGCTCTCCTATCAAGATGCCTGTAATGCCGCAAAAACGTTGCCTTTGGGCGACATGCTGACGACGGCGATCAAGCGAAAGTCCGGGCGCGTGTTCGAGAAGGTCGTCTTCGACGAACAGTCGGCTGTGCCGGTGGACGGTTACGAGGATGTCTCGCTCGGACTGGCCAACGCGACCCTCAATGCCTATCGGAAGGCGAATAAATCCCACCCCGCGACGGTGGAGATCGGCCTCGACTTCGCGTTGACCACGGCGGACGGGACCGTACTCTACAACAAGAAATTGAAGAGTATCGGAAAAGGAGAAGTGGACACGACCGACACGTCTTGCGACGTCACCGGGTTGGATTCCGTCGCCCAGGAGGCCGTCAACAACGTCACCGACGGGATGGCGAAACAACTCGGGACATCGAGCAAGATCGCCGCCCTTGCCGACGCCAGAAAGGCCGGCACCGCGGCCTCCACCGGATCTTCACCGGCCCGTTCTTCAGCCCCTCCCTCGCCGCTGGCGGCCACGGCAGGCCAGGCGGGGGCGGTCGCCGCGCAGTCTTCGGCACCGGCTGCGGCGGCCGCCCCGTCGAGTCCGGCCGCGGAGCCCGCGACCATCACGTTTCGGGCGATCATCCGCGATGAAAACCGCAACCAATTGCTCCACACAGGCGAGGCCCTTTCCGTCGAGATCGAGGTCAAGAACGAAGGACCGGGTGACGCCGCCGGCGTGGAGATTCTGGTCAGCGGCACGCCGGAGTTGATCGAGCAGATCCCCGGCGTCTTGGCGGTCGGCGAGCTTCCGGCCGGCGAGGTGAAGCGCATGTCGTTGGACGGGAAGATCGGAACGGTCAAAGAAGAAATCCAAGCCGAATTGGTGCTGACCATGCGAAGTCGTTCGTCGTCGGACCGGCTGCCGTCCGCGAAGAAGTTTGCGGTGGCCATGAAGCCGGACACGGCGTCGGAGGCGACGGCTGTGCCGGTGGACGTGGATCAGTTGCCCAAGCGGGTCGTCAAGATCAAACAGCCGAAGGCCGTCGGCATCGCAATCGGGATCGGTCAGTTCCGGGAAGACGGGCTTCAGCGGGTGAGGTATGCCGCGCATGACGCGGAGGTTGTGGCGGCCTACTGGCAGGGGGTCGTCGGCATTCCTTCGGATCGGGTGCGGCGGCTGACGGACTCGCACGCGCTGAAGGGGGATCTGACCGACGTCTTCGAAGATTGGCTTCCCAAGCAAGCGGACGCCGCCACGGTGGCGTACATCTACCTGTCCGGTCGCGGGGTAGTAGAAGCCTCGAACGGCGCCGTGTCGGTGGTCCCGTTCGACGGCACCCCGTCCTCTGCGGCGAGACTCTACTCCTTGAGGCGTCTGCACGAAGCGCTGGTGAAGTCGCCGATGCAGCGCGCCATCATCATACTCGATCTCTCGCTCGAACGAGTGGCGATGAAAGACGGGGTGGAGCCCGTGCCCCCGCTGTGGGAACAGACAGGCGAGGGTAAGGAACGAATCATGTGGATGGTGGGGAATCGCGCCGTTCAGGAGGCCCACCCCTATGATCTCGGACAACATGGGCTGTTTACCTATGAAATTCTGAAGGGGTTGGGAGGGGCGGCGGATATCGATCAGGACGGCACCGTACTCGCCGGAGAACTCTGCACCTATGCGAAGGGGCG
Source organism: Nitrospira sp. (assembly GCA_047150005.1). GTDB lineage: Bacteria > Nitrospirota > Nitrospiria > Nitrospirales > Nitrospiraceae > Nitrospira_C. The sequence goes on from AP038806.1 coordinate 2,362,498, forward strand.
AGTGTTCAAGTCAGCGCGGGAACGATTCGGGAACGAACAGGAGCCGCTCTGCATTCCGCCACCGGGACAAGGGGCGACAGTTCGCTTGCAGCCCGTTGCCAAAATCAAATAGCGGACACAAACCAGCTAGGTCACCGGCAGATGCAGCATCAGTGGCGCTGATTATTGCTGATTGTGCTTGGGGATACCGCCGGAGCCCGGTTCGTGTTGTGCTTGGGACTGCCGATATGAATCGTGGGCCATCGAGATTGCCCGTTCGAACACGATGGTATTGTTCATCGAAGCAGCGAGCAGGAGCAAGGCTCCGAGCGCCAGAGCAACCGGTCGCGCAGGAGTGAGCGTGCCGGCTGCGGCAACGAGGATAAGGAAGGGCATGAAATGCAAGCCATAAAGAAAGGTCTCATCGCCGTAGAAGATGTGCAACATCACCTGGCCGAGCAGCGTGAGCCCCAACATGACGCGAAATCGCGCATGCTCTTTCAGTTGAACCCACGCCCACACTCCCAGAAGGAGAAGCCCCACCCAGAGCGCGACGGCAAACAGTCCCCATCCGGATCCCGACCCCGCTGACGACCCCTGAATCGTCAAACGTGGCCCCAGGAGCACCTGATAGCCCTTCGCCCAGACATATGACGCCTGTTGACTGTGGGCGACAATGGTCGGCATGACGATCGAGTGAAGTAACGCGGCCCGTGCAACATGAAATGCCCCTCCCGACTCGGGAAGCAGGGTCCACCGGACTTCGTTCGAGACGTTCGGGAAGAAAAACGACCTTGAGGGAATCAAGGCCTTCTGGACCATCCATAGCACCATCACAAGGCAAAATGAATACAGCATGAGCCGCACAACACGCTTCCAAGGGTATGTCACCCACAGAGCCAAGATTCCGGCCATCCAGTTGGTTGTCGTGACACTCATCGATAACGCATTTGCCGCGACGTACCAACCGGGAGCGGACGGCGTACATTCAGCCGATGCGACCAACAAGAAGGCGCATAACAGGCTGAGCGAACCCAAACCATATGTCTCGGGGATCACGAATATGAAGACCGAGGATGCGGTTACGGACGCCAGCATGGTGAAGAGCGCTGCATCCGGTCGCCGGCAGCCAATCAATCTCAATAACGCAAAGAAGACGGCGATCCACACCGACACAACCGCCGCGTTAAAGATCCTCACCGCCGTCATCGGGTCCAGGGAAAGCGCATGTTTGATGAGGTAGACCGGCCCGAACGTCAACAGCGGATAGAGCGGGTGCTTGCGGCTCCGGTTCCCGTAGTGAAATCTGGAGTCACGCGAGGTCATGACCTGAGACACTTTTTCCGGGTCAGCCTGGAACCAATAATCATCGGTGTGCGCGATGAAAGCCGGCAGGGAGCCGGAAAGGTGATAGAGGGCGAATGCGATTCCCAAGCTCAAGACCAGCCCAAGACCTACGTCCTGCCAGTATGACGCGAGAACGCTTCGCCGTCCGACAGCGGAATCCGTCTCGTCCTTCAGCGCTGATGGAGCGCCATACAAGTCGTGCATTGAATGTTCGTCACCTCGCTTGGTTAAGAATAGCCCACAGTTCGTGACGATCCTAATGAAAAGAGGTTCATATTCGAATCATGACTTAAACCGAAATTGGGATCAAGATAGGGTTGACAGTGGGACTGCAACCGAATGAAAATGCAGTCGCGCCGGCGTAGCTCAGTTGGTAGAGCAGCGGTTTCGTAAACCGCAGGTCGCCCGTTCAATCCGGGTCGCCGGCTCCATTACCTTCCATACCTTCCACGGAATTTCAGGCAGTTGCACGGATGGTCCGGTCTGTGGATTCCGTGGATAACTGCCTTCTGCTACCACTTTGCTACCGCGTATCCTGCTCCTCTTCCAATTGAGACCACCGCTACGACATGGTCCTGGCGTGGGCCAAGGAGGTGGCGATGGCAGCCGAATCAGGGGAACCGATTGAACGCTGGACGGCCAAACGACGCATGGCATTGGTCGTGAGTATTCTGAAGGGTGAGACCTCGGTGGCCGAGGCGGCCCGGCAGCACGGCCTGACCGTGGCGGAGGTGGAGGCGTGGCGAGCGTCCCGGACCAGCGGAGGCCTACCGAATTCGCCCTGCTGATCAGCCCAGGAACAAATCTCCGAGTGGAAATGTGTATTAATCAGGCCTTCCCTAGAAATTAAACCCACTTGACTCATCAAAATATATTGATATATTGTACAGCATGCCGCTCGCGGGAACCGTTAAAGCCGTCTCGCTCTTTCACGCCTTATCCGACGAGACGCGCCTCGCGTTGTTGGAAGAGTTGAAGGATGGCGAGCGGTGCGTGTGCGAACTCACCGAGGCGATGAAGGCGGGCCAGTCGCGGCTGTCGTTCCATCTCAAGGTGCTCAAAGATGCCGGCCTGATTCTGGATCGCCGGGAGGGGCGGTGGATGTACTACGCGATCAATCCCGAGGCGATTGAGGAACTGGAGGAGCTGGTGAGGACGCTGAAGCGCGCGGCCCGGTCGGCTGGGTCTGGCCGTCGGTGCTGTTGAGTCTTTTTTGGTTCTCATGCATCAACATTTCTTGATTGGAGGTGCCTCCATGAACAGCCCAGACCACATTAAAGCGCACGTGCGAGCCGAATATGGTCAGGCGGCTCGCCAGGCCCAGACCGGCAAGCCGTCCTGTTGTGGAACGGGTCACCTGCTCGAAGGGGATGCTGTGGATCCAATCACCGGCAACCTCTACGGAGCCGAGGAGACCGTGGGATTGCCAACCGAGGCGCTGCGGGCTTCCTTTGGGTGCGGTAATCCAACCGCCTTAGCCAGCATTCAACCGGGAGAGACGGTGTTAGACCTGGGATCAGGCGGCGGGATCGACGCGCTGCTCTCGGCGCGGCGGGTGGGCCCGACCGGGAAGGTCTATGGGCTGGATATGACCGACGAGATGCTGGTGCTGGCGCGAGAGAATCAGCGGAAGGCCGGCGTGACCAACGTCGAGTTTCTCAAGGGCGATATTGAGCAGATTCCGCTTCCCGACAATTCCGTCGATCTGATTATCTCCAACTGTGTCATCAACCTCTCGCCGGACAAAGACCGCGTGGCGACGGAGGCGTTTCGCGTCCTCAAGCCCGGCGGCCGTCTCGCGGTCTCCGACATCGTGATCCGCGGCGAGATGCCGGCTGAGATCCGCCACAGCGTGGAGCTGTGGGCAGGGTGTGTGGCGGGTGCATTGGAGGAGTCGGTCTACCGCGAGACCCTACAGCGGGCGGGGTTTGAACAAATCAGCATCGAGCCCACGCGGATCTATTCGGCGACAGACGCCCGTGACTTTCTCATCGGTACGGGGCTCGATGTCGAGACGGTGGCCCAAAACATCGACGGGAAATTCATGAGCGGGTTCGTCCGAGCCGTCAAACCGGCCTGGGCGAAGGCCTGTTGCGGTCCAAGCTGTTGTGCGTAGGAGCGAGCAGGAGACCCGACAATGGATGTCGCATTGACGGTTCCGGTTCCGCAGCCGGCCAAACGACTGAATCCCTTCGACCGCTATCTCACCCTCTGGGTGGTCGGCTGCATGCTCATGGGTGTCGGGTTTGGTCGGACGTTTCCAGGAATGGTCCAATACCTCCGAACCTTGGAGATGGGCGAGGGCAGTCACATCAATCTGCCCATGGCCTTTCTGATCTGGTTGATGATCGTGCCGATGATGATGAAGGTCGAGCTGGCCTCGCTGCGTCTTGTCGGGCAGCGGCCGGCCGGCCTGGTCGTCACGCTCTGTCAAGACCGAAGTTGGTTGTCCATCCATCACCGATGTGAGATGTCCCCTTTTCACCGGTGAGATTGTCCTGTGATGTTTGTAGGACTCTACATACCAAGTACAGTCTGCTTTTGTCTGGTGGAAACCATCGCGCTGGGATGGAGCATTCAGACTGCGGCGGAGTCATTGTCACAGACGAGCGGTCGCTCACCATCTCAGTGGATGGAACGTCTAAAAACATTTGGAAATCTGGAACGACCATTGAAGAGTCCCTCGCAGCAATGGCTTAGCAAATCCGGGTGACACCTACTTATTACCATCTGTTGGAAATAGGGGGCGAAGTCGCAGTCGAATTAAAACACGGGATTGGACTCGAACCGGACAAACGGGGGAACCTCCACGATTTGCTCTTTATAATAGGCAAAAGTACTTGAAAATACCTAAAACTGCATAATATATTAGTCACATGCTTGATCTTTATTCGCTGGGGGGCAGGATCGCCGCAAGGCGCAAGAAGCTCAGACTAAGCCAAGCCGAACTGGCTCGGAAGTCATCTATTGGTCGCTCGACACTTGATGCATTGGAGAATGGCCGCATGGGTGAGCTGGGATTTTCTAAGATTACTAAAATTCTCTCAGCCCTTGGTATGGAGCTCAAACTACAAGAGACAGGCTCACCAAGGCCGACTCTCGATCAACTCATGCAACGGGACCGCAATGATCAAAGTCTGGACTGACGGAGCTGAAACCGGTCTGCTCGACCGATACCGCGATCGGGGCAGTACATTTGTCTATCTGCCGGATACGAAACCACAGCGTGCTATCTCAGTGACCATGCCAGTGCGGCTGGCCTCCTGGGATATCAGTCTTGGTTTGCTGCCAATCTTCGAAATGAATCTTCCGGAAGGGGTTTTGCGCGAGCGCCTTCGCCTTGCCTTTGCCAAAGCCACCGGAACGTTTGACGAGTTCGACTTACTCTCTATCGTGGGTCGCTCTCAGGTGGGCCGCATCCGCTATACCGGCGACAAAGAGCAACTTCACGAAGACGTTCCCTTTCAGTCCGTGGATGAGATCCTTGCGCGCCGAAGGGACGGGGATCTACTTCCTTACCTAATTGACAAATTTGCAATCTTCTCCGGCATTAGTGGCGTGCAGCCCAAAATCCTTGTGCGAGATGAGCAAGCATCAGTGGCCTTGAAGCGTTCTAAAACCCGTCTCTCCCAAAGTTATCGAGGCGCCACCCACATAGTAAAATTGTGGGAGACGAACGAGTATCCGCAACTCGCTGCTAACGAGTATTTCTGCCTTAGAGTGGCACAGAGGTGTGGGCTCGAGGTGCCTCCCTACAGGCTGGCTGAAGATGGCATGGCCCTCGTTATTGATCGCTTCGATCTTGGAGAGGACGGAACCTATCGCGGCTTCGAGGATTTTTGCGTGCTCAATGCCCGAAGGACGGACGAAAAATATCGTGGCAGCTATGAGACCTCGATTTTGAAGCGGTTTCAAGAATTTGCGAACTCGCAGCATGTAAATGAAGATTTAGAAAAGCTTTTCACACTTATTGCACTTAACTGTGCCCTTCGCAACGGCGACGCACATTTGAAGAATTTCGGGATTGTCTATGACGATGTTCTCAAAGAAGCAAGGATTGCACCTGTCTATGATATCGTAACCACGACGGTTTACCTGCCCCGAGATAGTATGGCATTAACTCTTAACGGAACCACCAAATGGCCAAACGCTAAGGAACTCAGGAAGCTCGGGGAGACGCGCACGGCATGCACTCCTTCAAAGGTCAAAGCGATTTTTGCACGTGTCGCTGACGCCATGTCACACACCATGGACGAAATGCGCTCCTATGCCAAGGAGCATTCTGAGTTTGCAGGCATCGGGAAGCACATGCTTCAGGAATGGGAGAAAGGGATAGGGCTTTCGCTTCGGCTTTCTTCATCGGCCAGATAAATTTTGTCGTAAAGCAGTCCGCATGCTTTTCACCATGGCGATCGTCTCGACTGTGCTAATTTTGTGTTGAAACCTGTGAAAATTACAGCACTCATCGCAGCCAATAGAAACAATCGAATCTGCATAAGAGCTTGTCTCGCGCTGAAAAACGAGGAAACCTCTTTCATCACCGAGCTTTATCGATTTCATCCTTCCTAATTTCGTAAACCGCAGGTCGCCCGTTCAATCCGGGTCGCCGGCTCCAAAGCGCACTTCTTGCCATCCGGCGGCTGTTCGGGAGCAGCCTTTTTCATCGGGCCGCCGGATAGATACCTCTGGCGTTTTGGCTATTGACCCGACCCGGAGCCTCTTATATGGTTCTTAGCGACGGGAGCACAACTACGTAACTGGAGGTGAGATGGCCAAACGAAGGAAGAATGGGAAATCGCTTTCACCCAGGCAATGGACATTCCTCGCGTACATTGCCGGTGACAACAATCTGAGCGACAACGGCATTGAAGACATTGCCGAGATGACGGCTGTGGGCACGTCAACATCATCCTATGCCGGAGTCCAGATCGATACGAAGGGCGAGCATGACGGCTCCGTACGATATGAAATTTCCGAGCCCGATGTGACCGGTCAGGCCCATAGAGTCGTCATTGAACGTCTGCCGGAGAGCGACTCCGGCAATCCCGAGATTCTTTTGAATTTCCTGAACTGGGGGCTGGAGCGGTATCCGGCGAAAAACACCATCACGGTGGTGTGGAACCATGGAGCCGGTTTCCGCACCGTCCGTCGGGATATTGCCTTTGACGATTATGGCACCTCGCTTGACATGAATGAACTGAAGACGGCATTCACGCGCGCCGGGCTCGGCACGAAGAATAAGGTGGCCATCTTAGGGTTCGATGCGTGTCTCATGAACATGCTCGAGATTGCTCATCACCTGCGTAATGTGGCGCAGTATGTCGTCGGTTCGCAGGAAACTGAGCCCGGCGATGGTTGGCCGTATGACAAGGTCCTCAAGGCCATGAACCGCAAGCCGACTCCGCAAGCCATGGCGAAGGCCATCGTGCGCGAGTACATGCGATCCTATCGTGTGGTCGGTGACAGCAACATCACCCAGAGCGCGATACGGACTGATCGTACGGAGGCGGCTGTGCTCGCGTGGAGCCGCTTCGGGGACGCCCTTGCGGCGTCGTTACCAAGAGAGCGGTCGGTCATCAATCTTGCGCGAACGAAGGTTCAATCCTACGAGTTCCCGGACTACGTGGATGCGATTCACTTCGCGAAGTTGATTGCGAATGGGACAACCATTCCTGCGTTGCGCTCGCGTGCGCGAGCGTTCGCGAAGGCAGTGGCACGCTGCATTGTAGCCAGCGATTGTGAGGGTGGTTCCGTCGCGAACTCGAACGGTGTCACGATCTGGTATCCACCGGAGAAAGCCCAGTACCTCGCGTTTCGCGGCAAATACGTGGCGATGGATTTCTATGCAGTTGGGCCGGGCTGGGTCAAGTTTCTGGATGCTGTGTTCGCATAGTCGGATGATATCTGACCACGTCGTCGGCTGCAGACACAGTCACCCTTCTGCCTCTCGTTTCTACAGACGTTCACATACGCAAGGCTCTTGACTGAACGGTGCGCGTCACTCGTCGCAACATGCCTGGTTGAGGTCGGCAGCCTGTGAAGCCGAAATATCACAACATTGCAGTGGTCGCCTGTCTCTTATGGCCGCTCGCTTCGCTTGGTGAGGCGCGTGGGGCTATCGATTCAATGAAGCTAGGCGCCCGATATGATGTGTCCGGTTCGAATGTGCAATTCCGCGTGTTTTCAGCACGAGCGGAACGAATAGAGCTGTATCTTTATGAGAAGCCGCAGGGTGTCGACGAAGCGGGGTCGCTGCCACTCGTCAAGGATGGCGAGGGTGTGTGGAGCATCACGATCCCGACGACGACCATCCTGAGTGACTACCACATATCAGGTACCGTCTATTACGGTTATCGGGCCTGGGGACCCAACTGGCCATACCAGACAGCATGGACAAAAGGCAGTTGCAGTGGGTGTGTGGGCGATTGCGATGTGGACAACGAAGGGAACCGCTTCAATCCGAACAAGTTACTTCTAGACCCTTATGCATTGGAAGTCAGTCATGATCCTCAGAATGCGACATACAAGGAAGGACAACGGTACGCGACCGGACCGGACTATCGTTGCCTGGATTCCGGACAGCAGGCTCCCAAAGGAATGGTACTGCGGCCCGATACCACCTCGACAGGCACAAAGCCGACCCGTGCTTTGAAAGACGATATTATCTATGAGGTGCATCTCAGGGGTTTGACCAAGCACGGCACCAACACAGACATCCCGTCGAAATATCGGGGGACGTATCGAGGCGCCGCATTGAAGGTTCCATACTTGAAAAGCCTCGGTGTGACGGCTGTGGAATTGCTGCCGGTTCAGGAGAGCCAGAACGATATGAATGATGTTGACCCCAATAGCGGGAGTGGGGACGGGTATTGGGGATATGATACGCACAACTATTTTGCCCCGGATCGACGCTACTCGTACAATAAATCGCCGGGAGGGCCTACAAAAGAATTCAAAGCTATGGTGAAGGCCTTTCATGATGCCGGCATGAAAGTCTTCATCGATGTGGTCTATAACCATACCGGTGAAGGGTATGCATGGAGATCAGCGGACCCGTTCACCTATAACGTGAGAAGTTGGCGGGGTCTCGACAATCCGACATACTATTCGCTCAGCGGAAACACATACTCCTATGACAACACAGGAGTTGGTGGGAATTATAATTCGCGTAATCCAATTGCACAAAATCTCATCGTCGATTCATTGGCCTATTGGCGCGATGTTTTGGGTGTTGATGGGTTTCGGTTCGATCTCGCGTCAGTTTTGGGCAATAAATATGAACATGATCATTACGAGTACGATCTTCTTGATTCCGGTACAGCGATCAATAGGATTCCGCGGGAGATCACCCCTCGTCCGAACATGGGGGGAGAGGGTACGGATCTGATCGCTGAACCATGGGCATACAGTGGGAGTAACAATTATCAGGTCGGAAATTTTCCCTCACATTGGTCGGAATGGAATGGGAAGTACCGTGATGTCATACGCCAGCATCAAAATAAGCTCGGCTTGACGAGGATTACGCCTGGTGAGTTGGCGAGGCGTCTGTCCGGATCCCCCGATCTGTACATGAGCGGGGGTGATACGAGAAAACCATGGAACTCAATCAATTTTATCGTTGCGCATGACGGATTGACGCTGAAGGACCTGTACACGTGCAATCTCAAACGCAATAACCAGGCTTGGCCGTTCGGACCCTCGGACGGAGGCGAAAACAATAATATGAGCTGGGATCAAGGCGGAAACCCGGCTGATCAAAGAACAGCTGCGCGGAATGGCCTTGCCTTACTGATGTTGAGCGCCGGCACTCCCATGATTACCGGCGGCGACGAATTTTTGCGCAGTCTCCGGTGTAACAATAACCCATACAATCTCGACTCCCGGGCCAATTGGCTCTCCTACAATTGGGATCCCATGCAGAAGACCTTTCACACGTTCGCGAAACGGCTTGTTCAATTTAGAAAGGACCATCCTGCCCTGCGACCATCAGAGTTTTATCGTGGCGATGACACCAACGGAAACGGCATTGCACAACTGAGCTGGCATAAGCCGGATGGGAGTGTGGCGGATGAGGCCTATTGGGACAATGAACAGAACTATGCGATCGCCTATCGAATTGACGGGACAGAATTTGCTGATCCGGCAAGCGTCATCTATGTCGGATACAACGGATGGTCCGGAGAGGTCGCCTTTACCTTGCCTCAGGCCGGCAGCAACAAGAGGTGGTATCGAGTGATGGATACCTCGGCTTGGAATGAGGGGCCGAACACAGTGGTCAAGCCGGGCTCAGAGACAATACTTGGAGCAGAAGGCACAACCTATAATTTGAAAGGCAGAGCCGTACTCTTGTTGATTGCAAAGTAAATTGGCCATCTGTATTCGATCACAGCCATCTCGCCTCTCGTCAGTGACCTCGCCTGCGCGAGCCTGCCGTGAATGACCTCAGAAACTCAAATCACACTGCCGACTTCCTGACCACACGTTATCTCCACTGCATTGAACATGATCGGCGCAGTAGGCAGCAGCGCGATAGGGACGCATGGCCTCATCGATAAGGCCGGACGCATCTATGGCAATACAAGCGATAGGCTGTGCGGAGCTCACGAACTGGGGTTCTGCCTAGTGCTTCAAGACTTCATTCCTTCGTAGGGGAGATTTTCCTTTCCCCTTAGCGTACATGAGAGCGCGCCTTGTGTTGCTCGGCAGCGCAAAGCAAGCGGAAGAATCCTTTCATTCGTCTCGGACAGGGTCCGAGACACCGTGGAGCGTGAACAGGATGCGATCGCGCGCGGAACTGATGAGGGAGCAGGCCAAACTCTTGGACCTGCTGCCGGAGGTCCGCGAACGTCTGCATCACATCCCGGCCATTACCAATATCGGTATTGGCGCGAAGGAAGTACGCGGTAAGACGACGGACGATTTCGCATTTCGCCTCTACGTCTCCATGAAGTTGCCGCGCGAGGACGTCGCATCTCACTGGAGAATCCCGTACCACATCCAAGGTGTGCCGACGGACGTGATACCGGCGGGATCCACAGAGACGATTGTGGATACCCGGAAAGTCCGGCCGCTCCGCGGAGGCACCTCCGTCAAGAACGAATTCGTGCAGGCGGGTGAGCGGACGCTGGCGGGTACTCTCGGATGCCTGGTCAAGGCTGTCGCGGATCTGCGGGTCATGGCACTGACCTGCCAACACGTGATGACTGCAGGACAGGCATCGCTCGGCGTGAACGTCGGCCAACCGAAGTATGTCGTATCGTGCTGTTGTTGCACGTACAACGCGATCGGGACGCTGTTCCGAGCCACCAAGAACGACAGAATCGATTGCGCGGTTGTCCAACTGGACGACGACATCGCCAACGAGATCGAATCGGCGGATGGGGTCAACGCGATCGAGGAAATCGGGACGTTGACCGGAGCGGCTCAGGCGGTCTGCTTCGAAACGGTCACCAAACGCGGCATCAACACCGGCTTGACCACAGGACGGGTTATTGACGTGTTGTTTGAAGGCTCGCAAATCCTGATTGAACCGGCAGCCCCGACCGCCCCGTCCACGTTCGCCGACCTTGGCGATTCCGGCTCCGTCATTGTGAACAGCGTCAAGCAGGTCATCGGCCTGCTTTGGGCGGTCGATGCGGCCACCCGCACCAGGGGGGTGGCGAACCATATCGGTCCCGTGATGCGGGACCTGCAAATCGTCATCGCCGGCCAAGCGGATGCCGGGCTCGATATTCCTGCTACGGGGTGTCCGTGAGCGAGCAGCCTCGCATGAAACTCGAGCCGTTCGAAGCAGCCTTGTTCCGGCTCCCCGATGGTCCAGCGCTGGCCGACGCGTTCCAGCAGCACATCGAAGAAGTGATTGGTCTGGTCAACAAGAATCGCCGCGTGGGCGTGGTCTGGCAGCGTTACAAGGGCCCGCTCTTCGTTCGAGCAGTGGTACAGCAACGCGCGGGCGCGGAGATCTCCATTCCCGAGGAGGTCGAGGGTGTCTCGTTGGAGATGTTGATGTTGCAGATGGCCGACGTGCTGCAGCGACACGGTTCGCAGGAATTGCGTTCGGCGATAGCCGAGCATGCCCTGCGGATCTTTCGCCTGGGGCGAGAGCATTGCACCTTGGCGGGCAGTCGAGGTACTGACCGGAACCATGCCTGAAAAGACGCGGGAACAATTCGACATCGAGATCCAGAGTGCAAAGGCGAAGTTGGCGGACGTCCGTGGACAACTGTTACGGATCCCCGGGGTACTGGATGTTCGAGTCGGCCTCAAGGAGACTGGAGGAAAGGCGACCCAGCAGGTCGTCTTCCGGGTGCACGTGGACCGGAAGCGGCCCTTGGCGGATGTTGTCTCCGCCGATCGAATCCCGACGGAAATTGCGGGAATCGGCACCGACGTGATTGCCCGCGAGCGCGATGTCCGGCACGACGTCATCTGCGGTGGCATGCGCATAACGCAAGACACCTGGTGCGGGTCGTACGGAACACTCGGCGCAATCGGATTGGCAACGGCGGCCAACACACATGTCGCGGGGAACACACCGCTCCTGCTCACGAATCACCACGTGGCGCATCATGTCGGCGACGTCGTCGGTCACGGGAACGTCTGTGATTCGTGGTGTTGTGAGTGTTGCGATATCGGCCGGCTGACCGACGCCGGACTGACGAATCGAGTCGACGGAGCGGTCGGCACACTCCACTCGGAGGTGCGCTTCAGCCACGACATTCTCGGCATCGGCTCCATACGCGGCACAGGTGTCGCGACGATCGGGATGATCGTCGTCAAGTACGGACACCGGACGGGCTTTACACGAGGACGGGTCACCGATGACGACGCCACGATCGACAGAGACGACGACCACGCGCATTTCGATCATCAGATTCGTGTGGCGCCGGAGCCCGGATTTGACAAGATGTCTGATCACGGCGACTCCGGTTCCGTGTACGTCGAGGAAGCGACCCGACGGATCGTGGGACTCAATCACACGGGAACCGACGCGGGAATCGCCAAGGGGAGTCATATTGCCGACGTCATGGACTTGTTCAAGATCGATTTCCCCGTCACGGGGACGGCTGGAGCCGTTCCGCTTGCCGGGATTCCTGAAAGCCGGGTTCTTGAGCCTGCGATGGCACTGGAGCGCGATCTGGCAGGCACCGCATTCGGCCGCGAGTGGACCGACCTGATCCGGGCTCACGCTCCGGAAGTCCGCCATCTGGTGAATCATCATCGGGCGGCGAAAGTCGCGTGGCAGCGTTGCCAGGGCCCCGGTTTTCTGGCGCATGTCCTGAAAAGCGCCCGCGAGCCGACGCACCGGGTGCCACGGGAAATCGCGGGAACACGGATCGAGAATGCGATTGTGTCGATGGCCGCCGTGTTCCAGGAGTATGGCAGCGCCGACTTGGCGGATGCTGTGGCCGAGCATTACCTCACGGTATTGGAATGCGCAGCACGCATCGAATCTGCCGCGGACGCCATTGCGAACGTGCGGCGTGTCGCGGGCGGCCGGCTGGCCGCACCAAAGGTTGGCCGTGCCTGAAAAGACTCCGGAACAAGTCGCTGTCGAGATCGCCCGCGCGGAGCGTCAACTGCCCGAAGCCCGCGCGCAGTTGCGGCACGTTCCCGGCGTGATCGACGTTCTCGTGGGGATCAAGGAGGTCCGCGGTTTGGCAACGGACCAAGTGGTGTTTCAGGTGTACGTCGAGCGGAAGAAATCCACCGCCGAGCTGTCTCCGGCCGATCGAATTCCGGCCGCGGTACTGGGCATACCGACCGATGTCATCGGCCGGACGCGTATCGATCCGCATGACGTGCTGTGCGGCGGCATGAAACTCACGCAGCGCCTCTGGGGCATTTCAAACGGAACGTTGGGCGTCATATGCCTGGCCACAGCGGCCAATAGCCGCGCAGCCGAGAACACACCGTTGGTACTGACGAATCATCATGTGGCCAGCAGCATCGGCGATCGAGTCGGAATCGGATGCCTGTGCGACTCATGGTGCTGCGAGTGCTGCGACATCGGAACATTGGTCGATGCCGCCCTCACGGATCATGTAGACGGCTCAATCGCAACCTTGAATGGAGACGTGCGCTTCAGCCACGACATCCTCGCGGTGGGGGCCATACGCGGGCACGGGGTCGCAACCAAGGGCATGCCGGTCGTCAAGTACGGGGACACTTCTGGGTTTACGCACGGCATCGTCACGCAAGATAACGAACCGACATTCACGCGCAGTGACGGCGCGACATTTGTCGGCCAGATTCGTGTCGCTCCAACAGCGCCGGATACGGCTATGAGCAGGCCCGGCGACTCGGGCTCGGTATATGTGGAGGAAGCGACCCGGCGGATCGTGGGCCTCCATCATGCGGGAAGCGATGGTATTAGTTTTGGAAACCACATATCTGACGTCATGGCGCGATTGAATATCTTTTTCCCGGTAACCGGAACCGCCGGCGCCATCCCGCTCGGTGGGATTCCCGTCGCCGAATACTCGCAGAGCATGGAGCGAGTGATCACCCTGCGTCGTGATTTGGAAGGTATGGAGTTCGGACGGCAGTGGAGCGAGCTGGTCCGTGTTCATTCCGCTGAAGTCCGTCATCTGGTGAATCATCACCGGGCGGCGAAAATCGCGTGGCAGCGTTGCCAGGGGCCCGGCTTTCTGGCGCATGTCCTGAAAAGCGCCCGGGAGCCGACGCACCGGGTGCCACGGGAAATCGCAGGAACACGGATCGAGAATGCGATCGTGTCGATGGCCGCCGTGTTCCGGCAATATGGCAGTCCCGCGTTAGCGGATGCAGTCGCTGAACACTATCTCACGGCGCTGGCCTGTGCGGATCGCGCCGAATCGGTCGACGAGGCGATGGCCAACCTCCGGCGATTAGCAGGTGGTGGACAGCTCAAAGGGGTGTCACGTGCCCGGTGAACCCGGAACAATCGACAACCTGGTCAGTGGGCTTGCCGGTGCCTTTTCGCCGCTTCGCGAACACATCGAGGACGGCACGACGCTGGAGCTCCTGGCGGAATTGGGCCTTCAATTTCCGGACAGCTTGGCTTCGGATCCTGGGTTCACCAACGCGTTGCAGTCGATTTCCGCAGCCCTCGTCAGTCTTCCCGAACTCACCCGCTCGCTGAGCGCGGCTGTCGACGCCGACGATCACGCGGCCGCCGTTCAGACGGCGTTCCAGATTATCAAGCGAATTGCCGATTTGATCACTGGATTGACGACGGTGGCGAACGCCATCAAGGCGAACTCGTACCCGGGCTTGACGCCGGCCGATGTGGACGCGTTCGCCAACACGCTGCCGAAGCGGCTGGTGGAGTACCTGGTCATTCGGCAAACCGAAGACGCACTTCCGGTGGCGGCCGCGGGCCTCGACTTTATCGGTGTCTTCGACCGCACAAACCACAACGTCGGATCAGCCGATCCCGGAAAACCGCCCTTCACGAAACGCGAGTTGCATCTCGGCGCGGTCAGCGACTTTTTCAAGTCACCCGGCGATCTGTTGCAGGCGAAATACGGTTGGGGGAATCCGGGCTTCGATGGGCGCGACGTGCTCCGCAAACTTGAGACTCTCTCGCTCGAAATGGGATTGCCTGCCGTGTACACCGATGGGCCGGTTCCCACGTTGGACCTCGTGTTTTTGGAGATCCAGCCCAAAACCGATGTGTCGCCGCCGGGGCTGCGTGTGGTGGTCCACGAACCGTTGAAGGGTGCGAATACGTTCACAACCGGAGGGCCGGAGTGGTCACTCGAGTTCGCCACAGAAGCGCAGGCAGCCGTAGACGTGGCGCTCATCCTCCAACCCGATGGATCGTTTTCGATCACTTCGCCGGCGGTGCCCGTACAGGGAACGATGCAGGCGACCTTCCGCACAAAGCCGACGCCCGGCGCGAATGCGTACGTTCTCGTCGGCGAGCCAGGCAAGAGCCGCCTCGAGTTCCAGGAATTCTCGATGGGGCTGAGGTCGACGCTGACCTTCGACAGCACGACCCTCACGGCGGACGGCGATGTCGGAGCCGATGCCCGGATCAAGGGCGGGCACCTGGTCATCGATCTATCCGAAGCAGACGGATTTATCGGCACGATCCTTTCGGCGGCGAAATTCTCCACTCAATTCGATCTCGCCATGGGAGTGTCGCGCAAGGGTTTCTACTTCGAAGGCAGCGGCGGACTCGAAATCCAAATTCCGTTGCATGTGAATCTGGCAGTCGTCGAAATCGAGTCGCTGACCGTTGGAATCGGGTTGACGCCGCAAGGGCTGCCCGTCAGCCTTGGCGCGGATCTGAAGGCGAACCTCGGACCTTTAGTGGTGGTGGTCGAAAACATGGGGGTCCAGGCGACCTTCGCCATCGACGACAACCACAAAGGCAATCTCGGACCGCTCGATGTCGGATTTGCGTTTAAACCACCCCGCGGTCTGGGTCTGTCGGTAGACACGGGCGTGGTGAAGGGGGGCGGCTACCTCTACTTCGACTTCGAGAAGGAAGAATACGCCGGTGCGCTCGAGCTCGCGGTCATGGACATTGTGACCGTGAAGGCCATTGGTCTGGTCACCACCCGCATGCCCGATGGGAGCAAGGGCTTCTCCCTGCTCCTCATTATTTCCGCGGAGTTCACCGGCATCCAATTGGGCTTCGGCTTTACGCTGACCGGCCTTGGTGGATTACTGGGATTGAACCGGACGATGCAACTCACCGTGATCGCGACGGGCGTGCGCACCGGTGGGATCAACAGCATCATGTTTCCCAAGGATGTGGTGGCGAACGCGCCGCGCATCATCAGCGATCTGCGAGTGTATTTCCCGCCGATGGAAGGCCGGTTCCTGGTGGGCCTGATGGCCAAGATCGGCTGGGGCACGCCGACACTGGCCAGCATCTCGCTGGGACTGATCGTCGAGATCCCGCCGGGGAAGATCGCGATTTTGGGGGTCCTCAAAGTGGCCCTGCCGGCCGAGGACGCAGCGCTGATCTTAATTCAGGTGAATTTTATCGGCGCGATCGAGCCCGACAAGAGCCGGCTTTGGTTTTTCGCAGAGCTGTTCGAGTCGCGCGTGCTGTTTATCAGCATCGAAGGGGGCATGGGCCTGCTCGTCGCCTGGGGCGACGATGCCAATTTCGTGCTGTCGGTCGGCGGCTTCCATCCACGATTCAACCCGCCGCCGTTGCCCTTCCCTGTACCCAAGCGGCTCGCCATCGACATCCTGAACACGCCCGTATCGCGGATCCGGATCGAAGGCTATTTTGCCGTCACCTCCAATACCGTGCAGTTTGGCGCGCGCGCCGAACTGCGGCTGGGATTTGACGACCTCGGAATCTTCGGGCACGTCGCGTTTGACGCGCTGTTTCAGTTCTCACCGTTCTATTTCATCATCGACATCTCCGGCTCCGTGGAGCTCAAGGTGTGCGGTCTCGGCCTGTTCTCGATCCGCCTCGATTTTTCGCTCGAAGGTCCGACGCCGTGGCGAGCCAAAGGCGAGGGCACACTGTCCCTGCTCTTCTTCGATATCTCCGCGGACTTCGATATCACCTGGGGCGACCGCGAGGATACGTCGCTGCCGCCGATTCCGGTGATGCCGCTTCTGACCGACGAATTCAATAAGGCCGAGAACTGGCGCGCGGAACTGCCACCGGGCAATAGTCTCCTGGTGTCGCTGCGCCAACTGTCCGGCACGGAGGGCCTGGTACTGCACCCGGTGGGCACTCTGGTCGTGAGCCAGCGGCGCGTGCCGCTCGACCTCGACATAGCCAAAGTCGGGAGCCAGAAGGTGGCGGACGCCAAACACTTCAGTGTCACGGTCACGACCACGGGCCTGGGCAAACACGGCGACCGCAAAGAACAGTTCGCGATGGGGCAGTTTCTCGATCTGAGCAATGACGAAAAGCTGAGCCGCAAGGGATATGAACTTCAGGACGGCGGGGTTGTGCTGTCCGCCGTCGGTCGACAAGCCGTGTCGTCGCGGGCCGTGAAGCGCACCGTACGCTACGAAATGATCATCTTCGACAGCAAATACAAGAAAACGCTCATCCGCTTCTTCGAGTTCAGCGGCACGCTCTTCACGCATTTCCTGCGTGGAAACTCGGCGGCAAAGTCCGGGCTGTCTCAGGCGACGAAGAAGATGTTTGCGCCCTTCGATGACAAAGTGAAGGTGCAGCAGGAAGCGTACGTCGTGGCCACGAATGTCGACAACACGCCGGTCAACCCGACGAAGGCCGTTTTTGCCAGCGAAGCCGAGGCCTACGACTTCATGCAAGGGCAAACGCTCGCGAACCCTGAGTTTGCGGGCACCTTGCATGTGATCCCGGCGCATGAAGCCGTGATGCCGGACAGGAGCCACTGACCACCATGCCTTCACCTGTTGCCACATATACGTTTCTGCCATGGCTGCGGCAGGGAATCGCCAATCAGATTCAAGGCGGCGCAGCGGCCGTGCGAGCAACGATCAAGGTACAGCTCGACATCACCGGTACGGGAATCGGAGACGACGAACACACGCCTGTCGAACGTGACGTGAGCCTCTACAGTCCCGGCGACATCGTGGGCATCGATCCCAAGGCGATCATCCGCGTCGAGCCGAGAAATTGGATCACGAATTTCGAACCGAACTACCTGCCCTTCGTCGAGTTTTACGACGAAGACTTTCCCTGGCGGTACACGCCCGCGCCGGCCGATACCGGTCTCCATAGACTCACACCATGGATCGCACTGCTCGTACTCGAAGAGGCGACGGAATTCGAGGACGGCAAGAATATTCAGAACCGGCCTCTTCCGTTCATCACCATCAAAGGCGACCTGACGAAATTGCTGCCGCGGCATGACGAGCTCTGGGCCTGGGCGCACGTGCACGTGAATCAAGCGCTGCACGCGGGAACCGATGTCGTCGCTCCGGACACCGGCGCGGCGCTGTCGCAGTTCGAATCCCTCCTGCGAACGAATGCGGACATGGCCTATTCCCGGCTGATGAGCCCGCGCGACTTGGCCGAGAACAAGACCTATCACGCCTTCGTCGTGCCGGCGTTTGAAACCGGCCGGCGGGCGGGACTGAATCTCGATATCCCACCCGACCTCGACGCGGCCGCGCCCGCGTGGGGCGGTGCCGCGAGACCGGAAGCCGGCAGCTTTCCGTACTACTTCCGCTGGCAATTCCGCACGGGCGCGATGGGCGACTTCGAATTCCTTGTGCGTTTATTGAAACCTCGACCGATGGATGTGCGCGTCGGCCAGCGCGATATGGATGTGCAAAATCCCGGCGCCTCGCTGCCGAACCTGGGCGTACTCAATGACATTCTGCGATTGGGCGGCGCACTCCGCGTACCGTACTCGACACTCAAGCCCGAAGACAAAGCAGAGTTCGACCAGTACGATCTGTGGGCCACGCCGCCGGCCAATCCCTATCCGCAACCGTTCCAGGCGCGTTTGGCGGCATTGCTCAACCTGGCTGACGATTACGCCGCAACGAATGCATCATCGGCCAACGCAGGCGCCGGTCTTCCGCCGGTTCCAGCCGACGACAGTGACGACCCGGTGATGACACCGCCGGTGTACGGCCGCTGGCACGCGGCTGTCAGCCGTGTGCTCAAGGAGCGCGACGGCAGCGACGTCGCCCACAATCGGAACTGGCTTCATGAGTTGAACCTCGATCCGCGCTATCGCGTCGCCTCAGGCTTCGGCACAAGAGTGGTGCAGGACAATCAGGAGACCTACATGGACAAAGCCTGGGAGCAGTTAGGCGATGTCCTCGAAGCAAACCGTCGTCTGCGGCGGGGACAGTTTGCGCTGGCGGTGGGAAAACAGTGGCATGCCACTTACGTGAAGGCGCTTGCGGACGCTCATCCTGAAAAACTGATCTTGTTCACCGGAGCCGTGCAGCGGAGAATCGTGGGCGGGGGTGTCACATTGGGATACCGGTTGAGCGCGAGTCCGCTGACGCGGACCGCAATCTCGGCGCCGTTCCGGAAGTCGGTCCGCTCGGGCAACCGTGCCATGAAGCTCTCGGGCCTGCGGGCGCCGGCGGGACCCGCAGCACCGGGCCTGCTGCAGCGCTGGAATGACGGCGCAATCGCGCCGGCTGTGCCCAAATCGCTGCCACCTGGTTTGCCGACGATCGACCAAGCCGCCGGGCAGGTGGAGCCCACGGGCGCACCGGCTTGGCTGCTGCCGTTGCTCCGTCGATATTCCTGGCTGCCATGGATCGCCTTGGGAATCGGCCTGTTGATGCTGTTGCTGCTCGTCATCTTGTTCTCGTCGGCCGTCGGCGTGACGGTCGGCGGGCTTGCTACGGTCGCCGGATACTATGTCTTCAGAACAATGCAGAGCTGGCAACACCAGACCAAAGTCGCCGACATGCTCAGTGAATCAGGCCGCACGCCCGAAGCCGTGGACACGTTGCCCAAGAGTCCTGATTTTCACTTGAGCGAGCCAGGCAGCGGATTCCAAACGCGTAGCGGCGATGTCGACAGTCCTGAAGCAACGAATTTTAAGACGGCGTTGCGCGGCCTCTTCACCTTTCAGCAGGCGGTGGTCGCAGTACCTCAGCCTCCGGAACCCCTCAAGCTGGATGTGACCGCGTTTGTCAAAGCAACCGTGCTCGGCACGGAACCCGCCCGTACCTTGCCGCCGCGGGTCTGGAGTCAGATTTCCATTCCAGGCCGCATCGCGGGCAACCTCGTGTTTGATTTCGACGACATCATGGAGTATCCGAAGATCGATCTGCCGATGTACGAGCCGCTACGGGATATTTCGCCGGAACTGTTCCTGCCCAACATCCATCTGATCGAGCAAAATACCATCTCACTGCTGGAGACAAACCAGAAATTTATCGAATCGTACATGGTGGGGGTAAATCACGAATTTGCCCGGGAGCTGCTGTGGCGCGAATTTCCCACCGACCAGCGCGGCAGCTATTTCCGGCAGTTCTGGGATGTGCGCGCGTATCTCGACCCGCACGACCCGAAAGCCCAGCAACGACGCGAGCAGTTGTTCGACATCGAGGAAATACACAAGTGGCCGAAGGATTCGGAACTAGGGCGGAACGATCCGAAGGACGCCACGGCTCCCCCACGAGAAGAGGTGGTGTTGGTGATTCGGGGGGAACTGCTGAAGCGGTATCCCAACGCGGTCATTTACGCGCATCGCGCCGACTGGCGGCGTGTGGGGGACACGCCGTCGGGCGCCATCGATCGCAGTTGGCCGCGCATTCTGTTGGAGATTCCCGCTTCCGAAGAGGACAACCCGCCGCGCAACAAAGTGAAAACACCGCTCTATAGCGCGCAGGTGTATCCCGACATTTACTTTTTCGGATTCGATTTGACGGTAGACGATGCAAAGGGCGAAACGCCCACCGCGCCGGACGATCCTGGTTGGTTCTTCGTCATCAAGGAGCGCCCGGGCGAGCCGCGATTCGGTCTCGACGAAGGAAACAACAACGTCTTTCGAACGTGGAACGATCTCGGTTGGGGCGATGTCCAGGAGCAGGACTCCACGTTCCTTCGCGCGGCCCAAAACGATGTACACATCACTCCTTCAGGAAGCGATGATCCCCCGGGGATCCTGCAACAAGCAGCGGAGGACGACGACATTCGATGGACCAACTCCTCGAATGCCGCTGACATCGCCTATGTGCTCTATCAGGTGCCGGTTCTGGTGGCCGTGCACGGGTCGGAAATGCTGCCACGGTAAACGACGATGAGCGAGTTCGAACAAGTTCGTCAACAACTGAATCAGGCGCGTGACAGGCACGCCGAAGCTCGAGAAGAGCGCGCCGCCGCGGGCCGGCGCTTGCAGCGCTTGGACGCGCAAATCGCGCAGCTCGAGCGCCAGGCCGGGGACCAGAATTCCAACGCCGTGCGGCAACTGGGTCAATTGCGCGGAGGTCGCGCGAACGCCGCCAATGCACTCAAGGACGCCGAAACGAAGTTCGCCGGTGCGCGCGAATCACTGGATCGGTTTGCAAATGACTTCTTCGCCTTCAGCGATCCGACGCACTTCGTGGAACGTCTTGACGACGGCGTCCCCTTGCTGATGTTCCCGGTACGGATTGAGACGCGGTTCGTGCGATCCGAACTCTGGGTCCGTATCTATCCCGACGACTGCTTGATCGACACGTTCGAGACGGCGCTCTCGGGCACCGAGGTGAGAGCAGCGAGACGGTATTACATCGAATCCTGGAAAGCCGGCGGGATCGATGATCAGGAGCGAGCCGCCTGGCGGGGTTTGGTGGGGAGTGTAGGGTCCGGCCGAGCAGCATGGATTCTGCAACAGTTCGCACCGCTCAATCCTGCCGATAAGCCCGCGAAAGCGCGACCGGAAGCCATCGTATTGGTGATCGCCGCCGACCAACCGTTACCGTTGCCGCAGAATGTGATTGTCGACTACTGGCGCGCAGTCTGGCAGGCCCGAGGCGATGCGGCGCTGTTGGATACCGCGTTCCAGAACCTGGCCGGTGCGCCGGGAAGCTCTGTGGCCTTGGCGGAACAGATCGTTCGCGATTTCGTGCCGGACAACATCCGAGCGTGGACCACGTCGGCGGAAACGACTCCGGACGTCGCGCTGTTGCGGTTTGCGCCGTTGTCCGAGCTCGACACGAAGAACTTGTCCTGGACCGAGCCTCCCAAAGTGTATCTGTTTCCGGACCGCTTTATCTTCATCGGTCAAAACAGCGGACAGCCGGCATTGCAGATGCCGTTCAATCCCGTCGTGCTTCCGCTGACCACGGGACCTGATCCTACAGAAGCCCAGCAATTCGTGGAGGACGCGGGCGATCTGCACATCGGCGAGGACATTCGCTGGATGACGGATTTCGCAGCCGCGGAGGCCAAGGGTCTTGGCCTGAAGGTGCCTCTCAACTCCGCCCAAGCCGCCAGCGGATTCGAGAGAGTGTTCGTCGTCGGCATCCGCCTGAGTGCGGATGCAGAACGAAACGCCGCAGATTTGCAGGACCTGTTCACACATCATCTGTATAGCCGGAGCGGCTTCGCGATCGTGCCGCAAGGAACGCCGACAAACAATACGGAGGAAGCGACCTCGCCCTTCAACCGCACCGACGATCCTGACGACAGCTACGACGTGTTCGTGAAGAGCGCGACGCAGTTCACTTCGAGCACCGACCCCCTGCGTAAAGCCGACGGCCAGTGGTTGGCCGAGTGGCTGGGACTCGATCCGGCGGTTTTCCAACAAGTCCCCAACGCAGGACAGAAGGATCAGCTCGAGGCGCGCGCCATGAATACGGCGCTATGGCCCGCCACCTGGGGCTATTATTTCGAGCGCCTGCTGCATCCCGTGCTGGACGATGCCGCGATACGGCAGACGCGAGCATTCTTCCTTAAATACGTCTCCGGCCGTGGGCCGGTGCCCGCGGTACGAATCGGCCGCCAACCGTATGGGATTCTCCCGATTTCACCGTTCCGCCATCTGGGTTGGGTCAAGCAGTTGGCGGGACGCAAGGACGCCGACTCGGTGTATATCATGCGGTTGTATGAGCTGCTGCTGAAGCTCGACACGATCTGGCGGGGCTTGGCGGACAAGGTCAAGCAAATCGGCACGCCGGGCGATCCCGATCCGCAGGACACGCTGCTCAACGTCTTGGGTTTGCATCCGCTGTGCGAAGAGGTCCACGCCGTGCTCGGCGAGCCGTACAACGTGAGCTACAACACTGTGGTTCTCGGTTTGAATGGTGCCCCGGATACGTTGAAACAAACGCCCGACGCAGCGGGAGGCCGGCTCCTGCGCGATCTCGGTTATCAGGGCATTGGCATTCCGGAAATCTTATCGCGCAATTACTTCGGCCGCCCGTTTCAACTGCACGACATCCTGGTCGATGATCGCCCTGCATCGGAAACAGCTCTGGTGCGTGATTACACGCCCGCACCCGCTCCGCTCAATTACGTAGAATGGCTGCTGAAGAAGGGGCGCGATTCGGTGGACGATATTCGCCGGGAGGTCGGGTTCACCGACGGGAACACACCGAACGCCCTCCTGTATCTGTTTCTGCGGCAGGCGTTGCTGCTGGCGTTCGAACGTGCATCGCGACACGTCAAACGACCGTTCGTCAGCGCCGACCTCTTCGCCAGCTGGAAGGCGCCACAGACGTTCATCCACGTCGCCGCGTCGGTCAATGACCAAGCGGTCACGTCCGAAAGTCCCTGGGCTCATCTGTATTTGGATTTTCCACAGGTCACAGGCCGGGCGAACTACTCGCTCGCCCAGTACCTCGTGGACTCCATCGATACGCTCAGCGAGGCGGACGAACTGCGCGACCTCTTGACCGCACTTGAGCGGCTGGTCAAGACGCCCACCGCCGCGTTGGAACGGCTGCTGCGCGAACATTTCGACTTGTGCCATTACCGGCTCGACGCCTGGAAGACGGGGCTGAACCATTTGCAATTGTCGTTCATGCGAATGTCCAACCGCGCCGACAACGCCGGCTCGCGCCGC
This sequence comes from Nitrospira sp., assembly GCA_047150005.1. Lineage (GTDB taxonomy): Bacteria > Nitrospirota > Nitrospiria > Nitrospirales > Nitrospiraceae > Nitrospira_C. The sequence continues at coordinate 2,386,245 of AP038806.1, forward strand.
GGCATTCACATCGGAGCGTACGGTTGGCTGGAGGGCGTGAAGCCTCAACCCAGGAGGATGACGCCGGTCCGGCTGGAAGGCGCGCTCGACCAGGTGTTCAACACAGCACCCGGGCAGCCTCAATTGATGCGCGACAGCAGCAACGGTGGGTTCGTTCACGCGCCTTCGCTGAATCACGCCGTCACGGCTGCCGTACTTCGCAACGGGTATCGGGCCACCGCCACTCCTTCAAATCCGGACATCCTGTCGATCAACTTGTCTTCGGAACGCGTGCGCAGGTCCCTGGGATTAATCGACGGCATTCGCAACGGGCAGAAGCTTGGCGCCTTGCTCGGTTATCATCTGGAGCGGCGATTACACGACGATGGCGTTGGATTAGATAAGTTCATCCTCGATCTGCGGAATGAATTCTCACTCAACGCCCAGAAGCTGAAGTCGACGCAAACGCCGAACACCCCGGTCGAATTCATTGAGGCGAACAACGTGGTGGACGGACTCGCGCTGATGAACTTCCTGGACAAGAATCAAAGCGATCCGGATCCGCTTGCCACGATTCTTCCCGGAGCGACGCCGGCGGAACGGACGCGCGTTGTGTCGTTCGCACGCGAGTTGTTCGACTTGGCGGACGGAGTGGCGGACGTGGCCGTGGCGGAGAGCGTGCACCAAGTGGTGATGGGCAACGCTGACCGAGCCGCGGCGACCATGAACGCATACGCGGGCGCGGACCTTGCGCCGGACCCCGAAGTGGTCCGCACGCCGCGCAGCGGATACACCCTGACCCATCGCGTCGCCATTCACCTGCGCTCCGGCGCGACCGCGACCCCTGGTGACAATCCGCGCAAGCAAGGCGAACCGGGCTTAAACGATTGGCTGGCAGATCACCTGCCTGCGCCTGACGACTTGGGCGTCGTCGTGCGTTACTCCGACCCGGCCGGAAACCCCGTCCGAGTCTTCGTCACACAGGCCGATCTGGGGCTCGATCCACTGGACCTGTTGTTCATTGTGAACGAGGCCGCGACTCAGACAGCCACGGCGCTCGAGGATCTGGTCCTGAGGTTTGTGACCGCACGGCCCGACGTACGCCCGCACACGCGCATCACACTCGCATTCACGGAGCCGGAGGCGGAGAAGATCACGTTGTTCGAGGCGACGCCGTTGTTGACCAGCTTGCGGGCACTCGTGCTGCGTTCGCGTCCGCTCCAGGCGACGGACGTGCAGCTGCCGGGGGAAGCCACCCTGTCCGACAGCGGGACGATCCGCTTGGATTCGAGCCGGATTGACGCCCTGACACTGGCGCTGACCGCACTGCGAACACAAGCGACCACATTCCTCACGGCGGTTGAACCCGATGCAACCGGCGACATGCTTACGAATCTCGACGCACACCTGACGCAATTCGGCGGGCTATCGGCGACGTGCAATCTGTTCGGCGTGCCGCACGCCGGTTTCGCCATGACGTGGCAGGACCGGGGTGACATTTATGCCGCGCTGATGAAGAAACTGAACACCTTGACGAAAGACTGGTCCGATCGCCTGGCTGCTTCCCGCGTGATCACGACCGCACTGGCTGTTCCCGCCGCCGCGGATGCGCCGCAGTTTCGGGAAGCCGCGGTTCTGGTTTCGACCGCAGCCCTGCCGCTTGATCTCGCACCGGCGGCCATGTTGGCCGAAGTGGTGAACCGGCAAAACCTGTTCGAAGCACAGCTCACCGTTCTGCGAAACATCATCGCGGCGCAGCCCGGCACGCTGTTCGGGTTGCACCAGCAGATCGTGGCACAATTGCCGTTGACTGATTTCGATCCGGCGGAGTTCAGCCTGACGGATCACACCGGAGCCATGCAAACCATGCTGGACCAGTTCGTCACACGCACGCAAGCGATCGTCGCCGACGCCACGCGTCGCCTGGATGCGGCGGCGGCTGCCGTTGCCGCGTACAATACAACGGCCGACCCTTCCGAGAAAGTCAAACTGCTCGGCGAGGCTGGAAGAGCTCTCTTAGGCGACGATTTCCGTATGATTCCGAGCTTCACAACCACCACTGCCGCGGGATCGGAATGGAAGAACGCGTTGGATGCCTCGAACAGTCTTCTCGCATACATCTCCACACGTCCGGAGAATCCCCTGCCGCTGCCGGTGGACGAATGGCTGCACGGTGTGGCGCGCGTGCGGGAGAAGATGTTTCACTTCGAAAACACTGTGGTACTCAGCGGAGCGTTCGGGCTGACCGAACCGACATTGAGACCGCTGCAGTTGCCTTTCCGCGCTGGTGAAAATTGGCTGGCTCTCGAATTCGATCCTGCAAACGAGGCCAACACGCTCGAGACGGAACGCTTGCTGTACACCGCCCACTACAGCGAGGTGTTTCACCCCGGCAACTTGCAATCCGGTCTGTTGGTGGACGAATGGACGGAAGTGATCCCGCAACAGGAGGAGGTCACAGGCCTGGCCTTCCACTTTGACCGACCCAACGCAGAGCCCCCACAAGTCTGGTTGTTGGCGACGCCGGCCGCCTTTACCGGATCTTGGCAGTGGAACGATATCGTGGCGTCCCTCAATGAGGCTCTCGATGCGGCGCGCACACGTGCCGTGGAGCCTGAGGCGCTCGGCCAGCAGTTCGCCGCTCTGCTTCCCGCTGTCCTGACTGAAACATCGTGGTCGCCGATGACGATTTCCGCCGATATCCTGGCTCGTGCGGCCCGCACGTTCACGACAGTCACCATGAATAGGTTGTGACGTTATGCCGTTGATCAAGGCACTCTCCACGACTGCAGTGACCGATATGAAGGCCGCGGTGCTGGCTCGCGCCAACCCGTCGATCGTGACTTGGGAACGCACCGAAGGCCGCCCGCGCAATCGCACGAGCTTCGATCGCGCGTTGCGCGCCGAGATTCATGACGCCCTATGGATGCTCAGCCGGCAATGGCAGATGGGCGAGTTCAAGGGTGAAGACGCCGGGTCTCCCGCGCTGGCGAAAATTCATCTGGAATCGGCGCGTCCCCACAAATACAAACCTGACGGTCACGCAGTGGAGCCGTTCGACGAGACCATCCCGCTGGAGACGCAGGTAGAGCAGCTGCCGATCGCGTTTCGTCAGGGAGATCAGAAAGTCGCGCTGGATCTGCGGCTGGTGATGGGGCGCTACTGGTTGAAACTACTCGCCGCAGCCGGTGTCGGCGCGGGCGTGCGGGCCGACTTCCTGACCCGCTTCCCTATCGCACGGCCCAATCCCGACGCGGCCGCGGACGCGGCCGTATGCGCGCACCGCGAAGCGTGGCAACAATTCGCCGCAGTGTCCGGCGGCCGGGCGTTGGACGGCTACGAATTCTATAGCTTTCTTCAGGAGAGCAACTTCGCACCGAATTGGACATCGATCACCGCGGGACCCGCCGCGCCGTTGAACACGGCGATGACTGCATTTAGAGCCTGGTACGAGCGGCAGTTCTATCAGCCGGAAGATCCGCAACAGAAGGCTTGGCGCTCCGACTATCTCGAATACCAGTTCGCGTGCGCCGCACCGAAGTCCGACGGAGAAGAAGTGCTGGTAGCCGACGAGTACTATCACGGCCACTTGGACTGGTACAACTTCGACTTCGATAAGTCTCAACGCACTCTGGGTGAACCGGCGGAAACTCCGCCGGCCGTGGTGACGTTCACCCGGACCTTTTGGCCGACCAACATCATTTTTAATGGCATGCCGCTGACCCGCTGGTGGGCCTTTGAAGATGGAAAAACCAATTTTGGCGCCATCAAACCCGGTACGACCGACCTGGCGAAGTTGTTGGTCATGGAATTCGGGTTGGCATACGCCAACGACTGGTTTTTGACCCCCTTCCGATTGCCTGCGGGAAGTCTGTCGCGCGTCAAGGGGTTGGCCGTCACGAACGTGTTCGGTGAACGGTTTTGGATCGACCCCGCAGGACAGGGGCTCGATGACCAATGGTCGACCTGGCGAATGTTTTCACTCAACGTAAAGGGAAACGAGCCTGCGGCAGCTGATCTCGCGCTCCTCCTGCCTGCGAGTACGGCGAAGATACAGGACGGCCCCGCACGTGAAGAAGTGGCGGTCATGCGTGACGAGATGGCGAATATGGTGTGGGGTATTGAGAAGACGATCACGCTTCCCCACGGGCGCCCCAAGCCCGGTTTCGAAGCGGCGTCTGAGACTCGAAATGTGTTCGAACGGCTGGCGGCAGTCAGCCCGACTCCCGAACCCGAGTATCGGGCCAACATTCGCTACTCGGTGATGAATTACGTACCGGAGAATTGGATTCCATTCATTCCCGTGCATGACCCAGGCAGCAATCGGGAGATTCGTTTGCAACGCGCCGCGATGCTGCGTTTTCTCAAGGGCGATGACCACCAGGCGCGTATCCGTCCGCGCACCGAACTCCTGCGGGAAGGGCTGGACGCCAAGCCGAAGCGGACTCCCTATTTCATCCACGAGGAAGAAGTGCCTCGGGCTGGTATCCTCGTGACGCAATCGTTTCAGAGGACGCGGTGGTACGGCGGACGCGCGTTCCAGTGGCTGGGAGTCCGCAAGACGACGGGTCGAGGGGAAGGCAGCAGCGGGCTGGCATTCGACCAGATTATCGACGTTCCTGAGAAGCCGAAGTGAACATGACTCATATCCAGGACGAGAGGGCCGACCCGCCCGTCATAAATACATTTTTTGGTTGCAAAACCTCGTGTGATTGATATGATGTCCGATATTGACGGTCATCTAGACTGTATCGGGTGTTGTGATCTCCCCGCCTATCCGGAAGGAGAAGACCGTCATCATGTTCTGGATTCGGACCTGAGTCGCAGGAACGAGCTCCAATCGCCATGCCGGATCAAAGGCTTCATCGCTACCTCTGCAGTCCTTCCCAATCCGATCCTCCCGTCAGCGCGTCATTCAACTGAATCTTACTTGGGTCTCGGTTTCAGTTGCGTGCCGGTTTGAGTCACGGGTGACACCGTGACAGGGCATAGAGAGATGGAGCCATCCATCGCCCTTACAGGCAAGGAGGACATCATGGGATTCCTGACAAGGATGCCGCTTTCGCGGAACAAAGGAGCCAAGCTTCACAGGCTGGAAATAGCCATCGCTCCACCGCATGAACGGGTTTCACGCATCGTCGCCGACCTCATGTGCGCGAGGGAGCAGGATGGACCGACCGAAAAGACACGTGCACTGGAGGAGTTCTTAGATCTATGCGAATCGGATGAGGGAGTGCGCAGGGTCATGGAGCGCGAGCATCTGTCGCGAGTCGATTTGAGAGGGATTGCGGTCTACTTGATGGTACGGGGGCTGGCGGAGTGGGTCAAGGGCCACTGCGTGGCATTGTCCACCATCGCCCACGTTGAACCGCTCCTCTACTTTATTCTGGCGGAGAGACATGGCGTCGACCAACAGCACATGTTCGCTCATCTCCTGCAATATTGGGAGGGAAAGATTTCCTCGCGTGAGTTACTGGATCACCTGCCGGCCGCTTCGTCACCTGATGCGACGGCTTCAGAGCTTCCCCATGCTGCACTACATGTGTGCTAAGAGGTTGCGCGGTCGTCATAAACAAACGGAAGCAGTCGAACCAATGGAAACGCAGAAACGTCAACAATGACAAGGATAACCGGGGCGACCGCTTGTATCACCAAGCATGAGTAAATTCATAGAGGTCGCATTCGTAAACCACAGGTCGCTGGTTCGGTTCCGGCCGTCGGCTCCAAACCACACCTCGTGCGTTCCGGCGGCTATTCGGGCGCAGACTTCCTCATTGAGCCGCTGGATAGATACATTAGTGAGGTCCTCTTTCTAGCGCCCAACCGATAACAGGTTGCTCCGTTCAATCCGGTTCGCGAGCTGCATCCTAGTAGCCCTAGTGCCATCCATCATCGCCTCAATCCACACAAAGAATCCAAAACCATCCAGATTGTATTAGTTTGGATGCCACAGCCACGGCCCTCCAGGAGGTAATTCCGCTTTTCTGGATCCTCACGCTCTGGAATTCCAGGCAAATTACTTATCTCGATTCTCACGATTGCTCGTTGTCCGTCTGGTGACATCTGGCATAAGCGTTGCGCTTGACCCTTCGCATGGACCGGCAACTGCACCAAAGGATGGATCACATGGAAATGGTGATAATTGGCTTATGTGCCCTGACGGTTGTAATTGTCCTTGTAGCCATGGCAGCGATCTGGGACGGATAAAGGAAGTACTGCCTCATCCGGTGCTCCTAGGACCGCATCGAGAAGGATTGAGCGGGACCGATACGTTGAGGGCAATCTTGATTGTGGCGCTTGCCTGGAAGACGGCATGCTATCGCCTAACAACAGCTTTCAGTTCTTAGCGCAGACACCGTAGAAATCACAATTGGACTTGCTGCAACAGTACAGACGCTGAGTGGGCGTAATATGGCCACATCACAATTCAGGTTCGTAGGATGATTGGCACTTAAGGCGAATGTTCTATCTGGAGGGTGTGGCAAACGTATTGTCCGATCAGTTCATCTTTCGTCATGCGAATAGAAGTATCGTCGATATGCAAACGTTGTGAAGCAATCTGGATGAAGCGATTCCCTTCACGTCGTGCAAGACAGTGGACATACGCTCCATAGGGTTGGGTGATCGTGCCACACTCATTGTCCGTACGACGAAACGACCCGCTACGCCATAGGCACGAAGCTATGGCGAACGCATGGATTCATTCCCTGGACGAGCTTGGCCGGATATGCTAACGACTTCGTCGAACCGCGAGGATTGCGCACGTGAGGTGGTGTCGATCCGGCGTCACCGCCCACAGCCATGGATTCAACAGGCGGACATCGCAGACGGCGTCGCGAAGGGTTGGGTCCTTTTCAAGCACTGCGACGATGCGGTACGGGTTCGTGCCAGTGAAGAAGTTCCGCGCCGCCACGAGCTTTCCCATTTCAGACTCCAGATCCGTTTCGGTCGTGTGGAGCAGTTGCGGGGCCGTTGTCGACGACACGATATCGGTGACCAATACACATCTCCCGCCGGGTCGGGTCAGTCTGACGAGATCGCAGAGGTGTTTGTCTCGGAGGGCCAGGGAGACGCGAGGCACCTCATCAGGCGCAAACCCGGCGTCTACAATCGCCTGCAACATCTGTGTCAGGACACCGAGCGATACCGTCACGTCAAATGGGCTGCCGGGAAGGTCGGTCTGGTGGATCGCCAGAGCGGAAATCACCTGGTCGGCGTCAGCCACCCCCGTCTGCACCTCTTCGAGCTGCTCGAGTACGCCGGTGAGATCCGTCGATGGCATCACGCGGCAGGCGTCTCTCACCCGTGCGTCGGTACGAGTCAGCGCGGCCGTCACAGTACGGTCATCGATGTCCGCAAGAATGATCTCGCGATACTGCTCGGCAAGCTCGGGCAGCACAACGTCGTGCAGATGACCTGCTCCCAGGATGCACAACCGGCACAGGTCCGGCGGCAGCTGCCGGAGGATGGCCATCACGTGAGATCGATGCGACGCCCATCGCGCCCACGCATCGGCCGCCTGCCGGTTGCTCTCGCTGACCCGCTCGATGAGCTGCGACCTCTTCACAACCGTCACAACGATACCACGAAAGGAGTGTAGCCAATGCCACCCATTTCACGCTTCGACGAACGTATCGGGAAAGTATTCCTACCCGAGGCCGATGCCATCGATGCGGGGCAGGACTTTACGCCCAATCCCGAAGGGCCGGAATTGCCGTCGGGGATTCCGAGTCTGCCCGGAGAGCTCGAGCCACGCCTGCCCATCAAATGGCCTCCCCAGGAGTGGATCTTCCCGAAGTTCTGCTTGACCAAACTCAAGCCGGGGTGCTACTCGTTCGGCTTCACGCCGACCGGCACACCGATCTTCGGCACGCGCTATCGGGGAACACTTCGGATCGAATCGGTCGGTCGCGGTATCCGCATGTCCGGAGACCTATACTCATATCGCCTCTTCGACGACATCGTCGTCAAGTGGCCGATTGAGAAGATCCGCGTGTTCGGCCCCATCCGCGATGCCAGTGTGGCCAGCGATGGTCCGGGAGGTGAGGCAGCCGACACGGGTGGTGTGATCCCCATCTATCCGCGGCGGAAATACCGCTCATACTTGAAAGGCACGAGCGCGCAGCTGCTCAAGATCGTGCCTCGGGGCACCGAATGCTCGTTCACGCTGAACTTCGACGAGTTCGTCTACAACCATCCAGCGACTGGGTTCAGCGGTTCGTTCAATACCATGCCGACGCGATCAGTGCGATACGTGCTTCGCCATACGCCCACGCCGGACCTGTATTCCGGCGAAGCGTATGAAGGGACCACATTGATTGGGACTGTCTCGATTCGGTGGATCTCGGCCTCATTCCGGCGCGCGCATCTGCAGCTCAACACGCTGGAAGACGCCGTGTCGCCGCCTGCGTCGGTCGGCGGAACGACCTTCTCGACCATCTTCGCGGATGCAGGTTGGGATCTGTCGTTCACCGACGGTGGCACAGTGCCGCTGCCAGCGTCGCTGGCCGGCATCGATATCTTCAGCTGTTGGGCATTCGCCGATTACCACACGCTGATGACCAGCGTGCCGGGATACAATGCTGCCGATCTCGACACGGTTTGGAGGGTGCACTTGGTCGCAGTGCCTGCGCAGCTCGGATGCAGCCGGGGCTGGATGTTCGATTCGTCGAGTGGCGCGGACCCGAACTCGGTGCCGCGGGAAGGGTCGGCCACTCATAGTCACGACGGATACCCGGCAGATGATTGCCTCGACGGGATGGGTGGCTCGCACTACGATGGTGCGGCCGATCAACAGCAGCGCAACGTCCCTCGCGCCTTCCTGCGATCGGCGACACATGAAGTGGGTCATGCGTTCAACCAGATTCACCAACAATTCGAGTTAGGCAACGACAACTCGATCATGACGCCGACGCCTGGTGTCGCCACCGTGCTCGGCATCGGAGGCACGTTCCCCAATGACATCAATCTGGCCTTCAACAACACCGTGAAGAAGCATCTGCGGCATTTGCCTGATCCCGCCGTGCGACCGGGTGCCATGGACTTCTTCGGCAGCGCCATCGCGGCGCCGGAAGCGTCCGACGTGGCGTGGCCAGAGACGCTCGACCTGACGGTCACGCCTTCGTCCAATCAGGTTACGCTTGGCGAGCCGATCGATCTCAATTACACGCTGACCAACAATGGCCAGTCTGCACTCCCGGTTCCCGTGACGCTCGATGTGGAGTCGTTGACGGTTCGCATCAACGTCACCGACCCGGCTGGCCGGATCACGTTCATGCGTCCCTACAACGTGTTGTCATGCCCGAAGATGGATTTGATCGATCTTGCCCCGGGCAGGTCGATCAGCCACAGCGCGCCGCTGTTCTGGGGACGCGAAGGATTCGCTTTCAGCGTTCCTGGCCGCCACGTCGTGGAGGTCATCGTCCTCTGGAACGTAGCTGGTGTGCCCGTGGCCGCGTCTGGTACACACGCGGTGTATGTCGGTTATCCGGTTTCAAAGATGGACAATGACATGGCGGCTCTACTGCTAGATCCTGAAGTCGGGAAGGCCATCGTCACCAAACGTGCATGGGTGTTCGAGCGCGCGGCAGAGCGCATCAAACAGGCGACGAGCAAGGGTGGCAATCATGCCGCGGCACGGGCCATCTCCAAACTCGCAGTGCTGACGCCGCCGCGACGGACGTCGATACGTGTCAGCGCCCCAAAACGAGCCGGTGGGGCGAAGTCAGGGCGCCGGAGACCACGGAAAGGGTGAGCGATTGACACAGTCACTCGTTGCTCTTCGGGCACCGTGCGTGGCTGCGGTCGCGACCGAGGACGCTGTGTGGTGCGCCTCAGGCGGCCGGCTCCTTGCATTCGAGGCCAACGGTGCGCCCAGGCTTGATCTGCCGTTTCCTGGCGTGCACAGTCTTGGTGCGTCCGGATCCCGACTCGCGGCGATCCTCGACGACGGCCTGATCGTCTGGCTGGATCTGCGCAGCGGACGCGAAGTGGGCCGACTTCCCATCGGCCGAACGGCGGTGCTCGTGTCGGGTGGTGGGGCGATGTGGGCGATCGACGAGGCAAGCGGCGAGGGCATGCGTCTCGGCGAGCCGGGACGGTTGATTGCACGCGTGCCGATGCCTGGACTCGATTGCGCAGCGGCCGATGGCGAGCGCGTGTGGTGGTTGTCGCGTCTCGATACAAAGCTGCGCGACGGCACGCGCGAAGTCGACCTGGGTATCAGGCCGGGCGAGCGCGGCGGGTTCACCGTGTGCGCGAACTCAGCGTGGCTCAGTGTGGAACGTGGACTGGTTCGCGTCGGCACGTGGAGTGCGATGAAGGGACCGCTGGTGCCCGCTTCAGTCGGCCAGCTTCCGTTCCTGACCTGCGGTGGCGGCGTGCTGGTCGGCGCATCCAATACGGATGTCGTCGTTTTGGATCCAAGCGCCGACGCGGATGTGCGGCGGCTGGACATCAATCCTGACGGCGATGTGGGAATGCTCGTGGCGACACGAACGATGGCATGGGTATTTTCGAGGCAGCATTCGAAGGCGTGGCTCGTGCGCTTCCGTGTCGGGTGACACCGACGAACATGCGAAAGGTGTAGCGATGCCGACCAACTTCGATCTGGCTCCGCGTGGGAAAATGATTGATGGCCTTGCCGCCGTCCCGATCGACATTCAACACATCACCGCATCGTTGACCTTCGACGGCGCGACGACCTCCGGCACCGGAGACACCACGATCGATTTTATCGTCGGTCCCGGCGGCGGCTGCCCGATTTTCGATTTGCGGCAGACGATCACGGCAGTGTGGCTCGACGGCGGGTCGCTGGCTGTGGCGGACGTTGCGTTGCACGACTTCGGCGGAGGCCCCGGAGCGGAGCTGCGCGTCGTCAACAGCGTCCTCGCCGCCAATTCCTCACACACGCTGCGTGTGACCTACACGTTGGGCACTCCGCAAGCGTCGACGGCTGGCATTTATCAGCCTGTGATGATGTGGAGCGCGGGACCGCGTCTGGTCTTCAACTTCGGCTTCACTGACTTGGGACCAGGACGGTACCTCGAAGCGTGGATTCCTGCGAATCTGATTTTCGACCAATTCGACATCACGATCGATGTGCAGGTGATGAACACCGCGATCGTACACACACCCATCACCAACGGCGCAGTGACGGTACTCGGCACGAATCATTGGTCGATTGCCTTTCCTGCGCGGTTCACGGCCCTCTCGCCGCTCCTCGAGGTGCGCGCCGGCGACACGGTGGCCTCGCAAAGCGGCAGTGTCGTGCTGCCTAGCTCGGGCGCGACGATCACGATCGAAACCTGGACCTTGACAAGTAACCCAACGGACCTGGCAGCGCGAATCACTGAAGTCGCCGGATTCCTCACCGCCAACGAAGCGTCAACCGGCGCCTACGTGCATGGGAACCGGTTCGTCGCGTTTTTCAATATCGGCGGCATGGAGTACGAGGGTGCCACCACAACCTCGGAGGGCTCGCTGCGTCACGAGACCTTTCATAGCTGGGGGGGACGCGGCGTGAAGCCGGCCGGGCAGGCCGACGGGTGGTGGGACGAGGCGTGGACCGTCTACAACGACAACGGGGGGAGTGGATCGATGCCGTTCAACTTCACCAACCCACCAGTGGAGCTGAGCGCACGCAATCCGTGGACGCGGCTGACACCTAGCGCCTCGTACTCGAGCGGGCAACGTGTCTTCCAGGGCGCTGCGGCCCTTATGAGCGCTGCAAGCTTGCGTACGCACATGAACGACTTCTATACGACGCGGCGTGCTCGGCCGGCGACGACGCCCGATCTTGAAGCTCTCCTCGTCGCGCGATCCGGCCAGGCGACACTCGTCGATGCCTTTCATCGCTTCGTCTACGGCTTTGCCGATCCAAATCCGGCTCCGGATCTGTGGATCAAGGATGACCCAGGCCATGCGGGCAGTGACTTTTGGGCCGGAACGTTCTGGAATTCGCCCGACCTCTGGATTCGCAACGCCGACGATGGCGGGACTGCGCATCAAGCGCCGGAGTTCGGACAGGACAACTGGTTCCATGCGCGTGTGCGGAACCGCAGCACAACGGGCAGCGCGCGCCATTTCGTCGTGAGCTTCAACGTGCTGCCGTGGGCTGGTACGGAATTCGTCTATCCAAACGATTTCCTGCCGTGCACCGCTGCGGTCGCCGATTTCGAGCTCGGGCCAGGCGAGACACGGGTCGTGAAGGCACGGTGGCCACGAGCGCTCGTGCCGCCGGCCGGCACACACGTCTGCTGGCTCGCGGCCGCCCTAAGCCGCGGTGATCACCCGACCGCCCGCGACCACGTGTGGGAGCACAACAATCTCGCGCAGAAGAATCTGACCGTGGTCGATGTCATCCCCGGCCGTTGGTGGATCCTGCCCTTCCTGCTTGATCGCGTGCTGCTGTGGCGGAAGCATGATGTGACGCTGAGTCTGAGACGGCCGCCGAAGTGGGAGGGCCTTGAGGCGCTGGTGCTGCATGACACGGACCTGTTCGCACGTGGGGCGCGCCCGGCAGGTGATCTGCTCGGTTTCAAGCGCGCACACATGCGGGAGCCGAGCGCGAGACTCGATTGTGGCGGCACCCTCGAGAGATCGCCTCTCATCGCCGACGAGCTTGTGCGGGGTATTGGCGCGGCGTTCACCAAAGGTCGCACGGCAAAGCTTTCGATGACGCTGCCCGGACGTGGACCGCTGGTGATGGGCCTCGCCATCCGCATGCCGGCGCGTGCGAAGCCAGGCGAAACTGTGGCACTCGACCTGCTCCAGTACGACAAGCGGCGGATGCGAGTCATCGGCGGACTCGCGATTCACCTTCGTGCGCGCAGAAAGGGGGTGGAAAATAAGGAGTCGGAAGTCGGTTTCTGAACGACGAGGATGCCCGGTGCCCCCTCACGGCCAAACCCGGAACTTAACCCTCCGCGAATTCGCCGATATCCATTCGCACTTCATCCAATGCCGAAAGGATGGGGCCGGGTTTTGCCGCATAGGCCGCAGCCGCAAGAACCAACAGGTCGGCCACAAGGTCGACAAAAGCGGCGATCGTTTCGATTGTCTTGATCTGCGACGTGGCTTTATTGATGACCTTAATGAGGTCTGCTTGCGTCAGTTCTAAATCACTGACGGTGAGCTTCACCGCTTCCAGATACAGGGCATTGGCTTTGACACGCAAAGAGGTCTCGTCTCGGAACAGCGAGTATGCCTGAAACTGTTTGAGTTTCTGTCCTTCAATTTCTTTGATAATCCGGTCATGGATCGCATCAGCGGATCCGACTAAGGCATCGGCCAGAGCCTCAACCTCCCTTTTCTTGGATAGTGCCATACGTCAACCTCCATGAGATTCAGGATCGCAGGTCAATTGTGAAGAGACTGAATGTGTCTTCCCAGAACTCGAATGTCGTTCGAGGTGCCCTGGAGTAAGGTTTTCACGTCGGAGGCGCTGATGTTGTTCACATTATCGACCAGCGCCCTGTGGCCCTGCATAATCTTCGTAATTCCACGTTCCGCATCATCGTACTTGGATTCGACCAGACGATATTCCGCGGTCTTGGATTGAACATGCGTTTTCGCCAAAGCCGCCAATAGCGCATCTTGCGGACTATTCCGGAACGGAATTTCTACTTCAAAGAAGCCGAGAACGATGCCCTTCTCTTGTGCATTGGTCTTTCTATACAGGCGAACAAGATCCCCCATGCCTCCCAAGAGCACCTGGATTTTCGGATCCCCTTCCCGAACCATCTCGCGCACGGCGCTCTGTTGGTACCCTGATGTGATCCATTTCGATATGGTGTTGCCTATCGATGCATACGACTCGACATGCTTGGGCTCGATGCCAAAAGCAGGATGTTGCTTGAGGGTATCGCCGACGGTCGCCACTTCATGTGACAGGTCAAAGGTCTCATCACCGGCCAGCTTCGCCAGTGTCTGGAAATACAGAGAGACACGCTCGTGAATCTTGAGCAGCTCAGGGTAGACTTCCTTGCGACCTTTGTCCGTGGCCTCTTCCTGCGCGAGGAGGTCGCCTGTGAGATAGGGACGCTCGCGGTCGGTTGTATCGCGAAACCTTGTCGTGAGGTCGGTATAGGTGGAGAATTTTGCGGACTCTGTCGCGAAGTCGCGTACTTCTTTCAGATTCGCACAGGCGCTGAGAACGCCTGCGATCAGCAGGATGGGGATGAGACGCTTCATGTGGACTCCTTCCTTTTCTCCATCCACGGTCACATTCACGCCGGACCAGGCGAGGAGATTCACGTTGCAAGCCCAACCTTTCTGAGGAACTCATTGGTAAAGACTTGTCTCACCTCCGGAGTCAGCAATTGTTCGCGGCTTTGTATCCACTTATCGAGGTTCGTTCCATACATGTTCTGCAAACGTGGTTTTGTCAGAAACTCATTGAACTTGCCCCAGTGCATCGTAAACGGGATGCCGTCTTGCTCAAGCTTGTTCCACACCTGTCTCGCGTAGTCCCACATCCTCGGGGTGTTGAGTCCGTCGACTTCGAGCACGCAGGTCGGATCAAATTTGGTAAATCCAATGAGCGCTTGCGTTCCTTTCACAAAACGCATGGTATAGGTCATCGGGAGAATGGTCCCGAAATCTTTGTAGATATTGAACAGCACAGAAAGGGCATCGAGCGCCCTTGACAATGGAAGCCCCAAACCAGACACGAAAACCTTGCCTTTCACTATCTCGCCGCGGAAGAGATCGAGAAAGGTTCCTTTGACTTCATAGGGATCGAGGAAACTTCTCACCTGTGGATTCAGAACAGACTTCACGAACGGTTGGAGAGGATTGGGAATGGCGCCAAGGAGTGCCCCCATGACCTCCAGGCCTGACGCCCCGGGGCCCGGCTTATCGGCACCCCAGCTGGGCGGCTGATACGCGTCTGTATAAGGTTCTTCGAACATCAACGTGATGGATACCTCGTTCGGTGGAGTGCCTTCGTTCGGCAAAAAATGCACTTGGAAGTGATAGAGCTGGGAGGCCGGCTTATTGTGCAAATCCTCAAACGGCCGGAGTTCGGAGAAGTCCAGGGAAGAAATAGCCTTCTTGAGTGGTTCGTCAAATGCATGCCATGAACGGAAGGCATGCAGAAGGAAACGCTCCCTCGCCTCGATCATTAATCCATGGATGATCCCAAAAGAGCCGAAGCTGACCAAGGCCGCGTTGAACAACGTGTCGTCATTCTTCAGTTCTGCACCCAGCGCTGCAGCAAAGCTGGGCTCCACCACGGGATAGGATGCGCGCTGCAAATACACATGCTTGGAAGGTCCCGTAATGAGGTGTATGCCCACGACAAAGTCCTGCGTGGCTCCGAACTTGAACGCGGATCCGTGTGTGCCGGTGGACATGACGCCGGGCAATGTTTGCCCGTTGTTCGATCCCGAGGCTTTGAGAGACAACCCCTGGTCGAAGAGATAGCGATTGACCTGAGCGATCTCGTTGCCGGTTTCCACGAACCGCAGCTTGGTGGGATCACCCGCATAGGCCGGGGAGAGATGCCGGTCGGCCAGCGTGAATGCCAGGCTCAGATTCTTGGTGTTGATGAGCCTGTGCTCCGTCACTCCGACCTTGCTCAAGGACCAGGAACTGCCCATGGCGCGCAACGACTTTCCGGTCTGAATGGCCTCGGCGATCATGTCTTGAAGTTCTTTGGTGACTCCGTTGTATATCTCCAATTCGTCACCATCCGGCGATTGGGAGAAATTGTAATATCCTTCAATGGTCTGTTCATACGACTGGTGACGGTTGACCCAAGAACCCTTTTGGAGAAAATTCGCTCTCTTCGCCATGACCTTCTCCTTATGATTAGGAGGTGTGTGGAGTCCGGATCTTCCTTATCGGATAACACCCGGACGGGGGCGTTCCGACGCGCAGCGAAAGTTCACCTCGATCGGCATCCAGATTCCAAAGGTGAACACGCTGGCCAGGTCATGGAGATAGTTGCGTTTGATGACCACATCGTTGATAGTTTCTCGCCCACAATCGGCCTCCAAGACTTGTGGGTCATACCACTTCCCCCAGGCCAACGCATAGACGGTCCTGCCTTTGTAATTGATGTCACTTGGGTGGGAATCAGGGACTGTGACGTGATAGTCGGCGCAGCCTTGGACAGAAGCCAAGCCAGCCACAAGAAGGAGAACAGGACACACCTGCCTCAGAAATCCAATGGCGGAGCTGCGGTTCTTCATCGTCTGTCCTCCGGCTAAATTGTTGTGGATAGGGCGGTGGCACTCTCCCTTACGACAAAAGGAATAGAAAATCTGCCCTACGAAGGAATGAAGTGAAGAAGGACTAGGGAAACCTCTAGTCCACGGCTCCATCCGGAAGAGACTCCATCTCGGAGTCGAAAGTCTTCATAAGTAAGAATAAGTACGGCTGAAATAAATAGTGGAATTATTTGTGTCACACGTACATCCAGCCCTATGGTCCGGTTTATTCGGCAACAGAGTGCGAGTTGACTGGATGGCGAGAGATCGGCCCCTCACATGTGGAAGTCCGGAGTGTCATCGATAGCCGATAGCCGCGGGTGGATCATTTTGGCCTACTCTATTGAACCGATATTGATCCACGCACATTGATCCACGACACCTACCTTGAAGATCTCTTTGGAGCCCGATTATCGAGAAAGTATTTGGTAATTCGAGCCCATGCATACAGGAAACGCTTCCGCAAATCTCATGAATCCGGATGGTACGCAATCTGCTTCCACAGTCGGACGATGGAACGCCAATTTGATCCTGGTTATGGCCAGGAGCCCTTCAAGAGTCTCTGCGAACACTATCCGGCTGACGCCGTGTATCCCGCTGATGACTTTCGTCTGGAGTGGGGTCCTATCTTTCATCGGGGCAGGCTGGATGGATCCGCTCGGGTCCTGCTGATTGGACAGGACCCGGCGCAGAATGAAACGATCGTTCGTCGAATTCTTGTCGGTGAAGCGGGACAGCGCATTCAAGGATTTGTGGCAAAATTGGGAATCGATAGAAGCTATGTCATGATCAACACCTTCTTGTACAGCGTCTATGGAAGTGTCAGTGCAAAGAACAGGAAAACGCCGGCGCTCATTGAGTATCGACATCGGTGGCTGAACGCGCTGATTGTCGGGCAGCAGATCGAAGCGGTGGTTGCTCTTGGCACCTTGGCGGATGAGGCCTGGAAGATATGGGCTGCCACACCCGAGGGGCAAGGCGTCACGATGACCTACGTGCCCATCACCCATCCAACCCAGCCGGAGAGTTCATCGAAAGGTGATAAAGAGAAGTTGCGCACAGCGACCAAGACGATGCTGAAGAAATGGAACGAAGCCCTGCAAACCCTCCATCCGGCCATCACGCATCCGGACAGCGTGAAACCGCTCCAACTCTATGCTGAGACGTGGCAGCCGGGGGACAAAGTCATGATTCCAGAAAGCGATTTTCCGCCAGGCCTTCCTTCGTGGATGCGGGAGCAAGATAACTGGGCCAGACGTGTGGGGGCGGATGTGAACGCCAAACGGCGCAACATCACAATAACGGTGCCGAAGGGAATCGTACCGAAGTTATGAGCCGTCCAGACGAAGGAGGCATCTATGCCGAGCGGTCGGCCACGGACGGGTCGTGGTGAGCCTATCGACCCGTTGACGGGTCCCAAGCTCGCGTTGAGTGGCCGCCTCGTGCTGATGGATGACGCGTTCCGGGTGATTCCCCACGGAACGGTCTATATCGATCGAGGCACTATTGTCGCAGTGACTGAATCGGGGGCGCCTCGTCCGGCCGGATTTGAGACCGTGACCGTTGTGGACGTCGGCGGGACGATCTTTCCGGGCCTGATCGAACTGCACAATCACCTCGCGTACAATGCTCTCCGACTGTGGCAAGTGCCCAAGAAATACAGTAATCGCGATCAGTGGTCGGGTACACCCCTTTATCGAAAGCTGATCAGCGGACCGATGAAGATCATCGGAACAACTCCGGAACTGGTGCCGGCATTAATTCGCTATGTGGAATGCAAAAGTTTGCTCGGCGGCGTGACGACAAGCCAGGGGATTCAATTGTTCAGTCATGCCGGGATTCGGCGCTACTACCGCGGCATCGTGCGGAACGTCGAACAGACGAACGAACACGCATTGCCGAATGCTGATACCCGCGTGGATGACGTTGATGCCAAAGACGCGAAGCGGTTCTTGAGGCGACTTGAGAAAGCGACGTGCTTTCTCCTGCATCTCAGCGAGGGGATAGACGAGCGTGCTCGAAAGCATTTTCTTGCCTTGCAGATTGCGGACGATCAATGGGCGATCGGAACGCAACTCGCTGGAATCCACTGTGCCGGATTGTTAGCGGAGGATTTCAACGTCTTGGGAAGCGGGCAAGGGGCGATGGTGTGGTCGCCCTTGAGTAACCTGCTCTTGTACGGTCAAACAGCCGATGTCAAAGCTGCCAAGAAGGCCGGAGTACGGTTCGGAATTGGTTCAGACTGGGCACCCTCGGGGAGCAAGAATCTCTTGGGAGAACTCAAGGTTGCCCGGTTGGTCAGCCAAGAGATGGACAACGTGTTCAGCGATCGAGACATTGTTGCTATGGCGACTCGCCAGGCCGCTTCGATCTTACAGTGGGATCAGGTTCTTGGATCACTGGAACCTGGCAAACGCGGCGATCTTATTGTGATCGCCAAGGAGTCAGGCGACCCGTATGAGCATCTCTTGGAGGCAATGGAGACCTCGGTTCGGCTCGTGATGATCAACGGCGTGGCGCGGTACGGCCTGCCCAGCCTCATGCAGCGGCTAAGCGCCGCTGGTGAAAGCATTCGAGTCGGCAGGAGTAAGAGGACGGTGTTCCTGCAGCAGGACACCGCCGATCCGACCGTCACGGCTCTGACGCTAAACGATGCGACCAAAATGCTGCAAGAAGCACTACACGAATTGCCGGAGTTGGCCGCCGAATTGGAAGGGTCCCCCGCCCGTCCTCGGGCGAGATTGTCCGCCATCGTCAGGGGAATGTCGGAGGCTCAAGAGTGGACGCTCGCACTGGATGAGCTTGATGATTCAGGTGTTGATCTTCGTCCTCGGCTACCGATGCGCGGCGAGAGGGAATTGACAGGGGCCGTTCGAGGATTGGATCGCGCGGCCGTGCCGCTGTCACAAGTCGTCGAGCCGCTCGTCTTGGATCCGCTGACGGTCGCTGACGATCCCGCGTTCCTGAAAAGTATTGAGGCACAACCGAACCTTCCGGACTATGTCAAGGCCGGTCTGAAACGCGCGTACGGATAGGATTATCTCTTTGTATAGACAGGAGGATACCATGGCAACGCCCTTTGTCGGCCAGACATTTAGCTTCACTCAGCCCGATGGCACGGCGCTGCAAGTGCGCGGGTGGGGCGATCAGCACTACGCGGTCTTCGAGACAGTGGATGGCTACACGGTCACGAAAAATCCACAGACCGGTTATTGGGAGGTGGCGCAGCTCTCGGCGGATAGGACCAGGTTGGAACCGCTGCGCGATGCACGTTCCAGTCCCGGCGAAGGCCGCAGCCGCGTCGGTCGAGGGTTGCGTATTGAAGCGGCCAGCGCGAGAGAGGCGGGGTTGGCGGGGGCCCGGCGCTTCGGAGGCCGGCGTTGCGATCAGCGGCGTCGAGAGCGAAAAGATCTCATGCGTGCGATGCGTATGATCGTCGCAAGGGGCGGCCCCGCGTTCGCTCCCCCGCAACGCACGACGGTCGGCGACTATGTCGGGCTCTGCCTGCTGATCGATTTTTCCGACGCGCCGGCGTCCATCGCGCGTGAAGAAGTCGAGCGATTCTGTAATCAGGTCGGCTACAGCGGCTTCGGCAACAATGGATCGGTGCACGACTACTTTGTCGACAACTCCCTCGGTGAGCTGAACTATACCAATCTGGTCGCCCCCTATTATCGGGCACAGCACCCGAAGACCTACTACACTGATCCTACGATTGAAATGGGGGTCCGGGCACGCGAGTTGATTCGGGAGGCGCTTACCCATTGGAAAGCCAATGGATTCGACTTTTCCCCGCTGACGGTGGATGAGACCGGCCAAGTCTATGCGATGAACGTGTTCTATGCGGGGCCTGTGGTCAACAACTGGAGCGAAGGGCTGTGGCCTCACGCGTGGATGATGGGCACGGAAGTCCCGCTTATGCCTGGGAAAGCGGCGTTCGACTATCAGTTCACCGCGATGGGGCATGAATTGGTCCTGGGGACGTTTTGCCATGAGAACGGCCATATGCTGTGCGACTATCCCGATCTGTACGATTATGGGAATGAATCCGCCGGTGTGGGCATGTTTTGCTTGATGTGTGCCGGCAACCATGCCGACCCCAAAAATCCGGTGAACATCAGCGCGTACCTCAAACGCTTATCGGGATGGGCGGGAAGCGTCATCAACCTGGAGCATGGCGCTACGGTCAGCCTGAACGCGGCACAAAACGAGTTCGCGATGTTTGCGAAAGGCAACAGCGAGTACTTCCTCATTGAAAATCGAGCGAAAACAGGCCGCGATCGTGCGTTGCCCGATGCGGGTTTGGCGATTTGGCATATTGACGAGCAGGGCGACAATAGCAATGAGCACATGAGCGCCGGCAGCCACTATGAGTTGTCCTTGGAGCAGGCGGATGGTCTCTTCGAACTCGAGCGTTCGCGCACTGAAATGGGAGACGTGAATGATCTGTATGTCGGCGCCGCCGCTCGCTTTGCCGACGACACGGTGCCGAGCAGCAAATGGTGGGACGGCACGGCATCGTACCTTGCTATCGACAATGTGTCAGCGGCCACTGCCACCATGAATTTCCGCTGCATGTTCTCCAATGTCGGAACCCCGCCGGTCACCGGCACCATACGTCGTGAGTCGGCGCCGAACCGCGGCATTCCCGACAATCACGCGAGCGGTATCACCGACACCATACAAGTGAACGATGTGGCCACGATTGCGGATCTCAAGGTAGGGGTGGATATCACGCACACCTATCGCGGCGATCTCGAAGTGACCTTGCTGGCCCCGTGGGGGGCGTCGATCGTCTTGCACCCGAAGAACGAGGGTGGAGGCGCGGATGATCTGAAAATGACCTACGACCCGAGCACGCTCCCTCCGTTGGCGGGATGGCGAAGTCGAAGCACTCAAGGCGTCTGGACCTTGCGGGTCAGGGATCTCGCTTCCAAAGACCTCGGCACGTTAAACCGTTGGTCCTTAGAATTCACCGCTGGTACTGCGATCGCAGGACCGATTGTCATGCAGGAATCACCAGGGACAGTCATCCCGGACAATCAGCCTGCCGGAATCGAGCGCACGTTGGTCACGACAGCGTCGGGCAGCGCCGGCGATATCGAAGTCGCAGTCGACATCGGCCACACCTATATAGGAGATCTACGGGTCAGCCTCGTGGCTCCTTCCGGTACGGAAGTCCTGCTCCACAACCTGACAGGAGGACAAGCCAAGAATATCATCAAGACGTACACACGTGCGACGACGCCGGATCTCGGAGGTCTCATCGGCAAGCCGATCGCCGGAGATTGGCGCCTGCGGGTGTCGGACCGTGCGGCTGAAGATATCGGCAAGCTCAACATGTGGAAGGTCACGATTCAAGCGGCATGACGTGAACGCGCGTCCTGCGACGTCAGCATGGCGATGAGTGGTTATGCGGCGCATCGACGTGGATCACCTTCCATGCCGAGCCGAAGCACCGGCTCGAACTGAAGCCCAAGGGAGATCTATCATGCCGTCACGCATGCCATCACGTCATCGAAGATCCACGTCGAGTCACCGCACGGCGAAGAGTGCTGGTCCGACCTATCCTGGGTACTCCATCACCGTCGGCGTGAAAGATAGCGCTTCGGTGCGGACGGTGCAGCAACGGCTGAATGAAGTCGGATGCGGGCCGCTGTCTGCAATGGTAACTTCGATCGCGTGACACGGGCCGCCGTTCAACTCTTTCAAGCGCGTGCCGTAGATGGCCAAGGCCAGGCGCTGAAGGTGGACGGTGTGGTCGGTCCTCTCACCTGGACTGCGTTGTTCGGCGAACAGACGCGTCCTACTATCACTGGCCAGCCTGTATCGGTGTTGGTACAAGCATGCCTCAGTGCCGCTGCCTCCCAAGTCGGGGTCATGGAAGACCCTCCCGGATCAAATCGTGGCCCCCAGGTCGATCAATATCTCCGGTCGGTCGGCGTGAACCCCTCGGCCGGCAGCTATCCCTGGTGTGCGGCCTTTGTGTATTGGTCGTTCGAAAGAGCAGCAGCCCGAGTGGGAACCGCCAATCCCGTGGTTCGCACGGCGGGCGTACTCAATCATTGGAACAAGGCCGGTGAGTCAGGCGCCAGGCGGATACTGCCGGAGGAGCTGCTTGACGATTTCTCGCTTCTGAAACCCGGGCTCATCTTTGTCATGAGCACGGGAGGAGGAAAGGGTCATACGGGCTTGGTCGAGGATTATCGTGATGACCGGCTGATCACGATCGAAGGCAACACGAATCTCCCCGGTGATCGGGAAGGGGTTGGCGTCTTCCGGCGAACCGGCCGGAAGATTTCGGACATCAACAAAGGCTTCATCAGCTATGACGCGTAAGGCTGTGTGCCGGAAATCTCGCGCTTGTGATCAGTGCGACGATTACCGTCCTGGCAGGACTCGCAAGCTTCTGGGATATCGAAACATATTGGTTGCGCAAGAGGCTGAGGCTCGCCCAGCTTGAGGCCTTAAGAGAAGAATACGTAATGTTGAAGCTCATGGGGAAGCACGGCCATGCAGAACTCGACAGCCTCATCAATCGATATCTCTCTATCGTAAATACAGCGCCAAGCTGGGCGGACACGCCCGCAAAGAAGAAGCCTGAACAACCTCAAGACAGCACGTAAATTAAATACAAGCTCCTCCGCTCAGTCACTGGTTGAGCCGCAGACACGACATGGCGAGTGCACATTGGTCGAGGCTGCCGTAGTCGGTCGGCACTGGAGACAATCGTGTCGCACGAGTAGAACATCTTCATGACTCCACCCGGCCTTGCCCAAAGGAGGCTACTACCATCTCTTACCTGTATCAGTATTGATCCACATTCGGTCTGTTTAGATTCACCATGCGATCTCAGAATACTACTTATGCAAGAGTTTTCAGTCGGTTAGGTGAGCATCCTAAGCGGTTAGAATTTTGCACCATTCCACATGCCGTCCGTCGTCACTAACACGGTCTCACAGTCCGATTGCTCTAAATCAATGTAGTCAGACTATTTTGACCTCCATTAGACCTACTAGAGGTACCGGAATTGGTTGGGGAGAGCTCTCAAATCACGGCAATCCGGAATTACCTCCATCAGGTGGCCGGGTCCAACGCCCATGTGCTGATTACCGGAGAAACGGGAACCGGAAAGGATTTGGCCGCTGAACTCCTTCACGCGAGTAGTCCACGCTTCAAGAACCCATTTGTCAGTTTCAATTGTGCAGCTATTCCGGATTCACTTCTGGAAAGCGAATTGTTCGGTCATGAGAAGGGCGCGTTTACGGGAGCCGATATCAAGCGCCAAGGACTGTTTGCGGCGACAAACGGAGGTACGGTCTTTCTCGACGAAATCGGAGAAATGCCACTCCGCGCGCAATCCAAGATTCTCCGCGTGCTTGATTGCAGACAGATTCAGCGCATCGGTTCGGCGCGTTCGTATCCTGTCGACGTCCGAATTATAGCGGCTACCAATCAGAACCTCGAGGAACTGGTTGCGGAGGGCCACTTTCGGAAAGACCTTTACTACCGACTCAATGTTGCCAGGGTTCATCTGCCCCCGCTTCGCGAGCGGAGAGATGATATTCCCCACCTGATAGGCCATTTTCTTCACCTGTTCAATGAGCAGATGGACAAACACGTTGTCGGCTTGGAAGGAGATGTGCACGATTGTCTTCTGGAATACGAATGGCCGGGGAACGTGAGGGAGCTGAAGAATCTCCTGGAGGCGACCTTTCTCACCATTCAAGCTTCAATGATCGGATTCCTGGACCTCCCTGCGGACTATCAGAAGAAGTTCTTACAGATGCGGAACGCTCCGTTCGTGGAGCGAGAGAACTTGCTTTCGATGCTCCTTGCAACCAATTGGAACAAGACCAAAGCGGCGAAGCAGCTTCATTGGTCGAGAATGACGGTGTATCGCAAGATGGCCAAGTACAGCCTCAGTCCATCGTCCATCACAATGCCCAGAACAAGAGCCTAGAGCATGAAAAGCTTTTCGCTGAGCAATGCAAAGTGGCTCGTCGCTCCGCTCATCATATTGGCGGGTATCGGAGCGATGTGGTCCTATTACGCCCTTATCCACGTACCCAGTCAGGTCGAGTACTTCTCAGGGCGCAATTTGCGAATCTTGGCGACGATAGGAAACGAAATCACTTCCGTCATTCGGAATTACAACCAAGTGCAATTGAGGACTGAGCCACGCGAATACACAATTAAACATACCTTTATCCGTTCTGGCACAGGGACTTCATGGACTATCACGTACACGTCGACCGATTCAGGCACTCCTATCAAAAAAAGGGACGTCAACAATGTGAACTTCGAGCGCAGTGAGTTCGATATTGTCCTATTCGTCGATCAGAACGGGAACGTGCTCTATCAGCAAGCGCCCGTCGGTATTCAGATTGGAAGATTCGATCGGTTGATAGGATCGAGGAGTGTGGGGGCCGAAAACAAGCAAGATACTGACAAGAAGCAAGAGGAATCAAAGACTGCTACTTCGGAAGCCAGCGGAGATACCGGCGACACTAGTGAAGCTTCGTCCAGGGGTGGGAGTACTGCCTCAGCCGATGCGAGCGATGTGAAAGATGTCACCATTGCCGGGCAAAGTTACAAGTTGTTTCTCCTGCCCATGTTGGTTCCTGTCCAAATTCAGGAGGGGGGAACCCCAGATCCTGGCGAGGGACGTTGGGTCATCGCCGGCCTGGTCAAGACAAGCCGATTCCTTTCTGAATGCAGAGCTATTTCCTACACAGTGAGGAGTGTCGTCATCTGTCTGATTATCGTGGTGCTGGTGAGCACGCCGATAATTGGAGTGCTTACGCTTGGAAGGCGAGAACGGGTGCGCGGGTTCAACGTGGTCATGTTGGCTTATTCACTCCTGATGGGAACGGGTCTGCTTACTCTGTTTCTGTCTGATGTGGTCGCCTATGCCAGCGCTGAAAGGCACTTGAACGACGAAACGAGACGGCTCGCCAAGGAGATCGCGAACAACGTACAAGAAGAAATACATCGGGCCTACCGTCAACTCCATCTTTTGACCAAGCGGGCAGAGCCTGACCTAGAGGCGGCCAGGATCCAAGAGGTCAAGGACGAGAAGGAAGCAAACCGTCTCGGCATAAGGAAGAACATCCTCGACACAAAGACGAATTGGATTATCAAAGAGCCATATCCGTTCCTTCGTATGGCATTTTGGATTGAGCCTAACGGATACCAAGGGGTCAAATGGTTCGCTCAATCTGCCCCTACACCGTTCCTATCGGTCAGTGAACGATCCTATTTTCAACATGTAAAAGAAGATCAACTGTGGACCATCCCCCTGGTGGAAGAGAAAACAGAGAGTCCTGCGAGGCTGTGGGTCGAGCCCATCTATTCGTGGACCACAGCCGAAAATTCGACTGTGCTGGCCATCCCTGTATCCCCGGTCCTGCCTGGATTCGAGAGCTGGGCCGCGGCATTAGAGACGAAGTTCCTCTCCTTGATCAATCCGGTCCTGCCGAAAGGGTTCGGATACGCGGTCATTGACGGAACCGGGAAAGTCCTGTTTCACTCGGATGAACGGCGTAACCTCCGGGAATCGTTCATTGAGGAAACCGATCATAATCGCCGGATCCAAGCGGCACTGGCCGGGCGCAGTGAACAGGAGGGTGATGGCCTGTATTGGGGGCATGATCATCATTTTGTGGTGAAACCCTTGGAGCGACTCCCATGGACCCTTGTGGTATTCCGAGACAAGGAATTGCTCCGCACAGCCGATGCTGAGGGCTTGGCCACGGCCGGCCTCATGCTCCTCTTGTATGTTTTGATCATGAGCGCGCTGTTTTCTGTGAGTTGGGTCTTTTGCTGCCTCAGAAGATCTCCGCACAAGTACCGAGCGACCTGGCTCTGGTTGCGCCTTGACAAGCATCAGGCTTATCGCCGCACCTTATTTTTCAATATAGAAATGTCGTTGGTCCTTGTCATGGTTATCCTGTGGGGCAGCCCATCGCTGACCACCGCAGCGGGTGCGCTCGTTCCCATTGTGGCGGTTGGTTTTGGCGTGTTCCAATGGCAACGACGCTCGCACAGCGGACGCAAGGTGACGAATGCAGGAGAAGTGCTCTATCAGGCGGCCGCCGTATCCTTCGTCGTGGTTCTGGGTGTCCTGCCTGCCTTAGCATTCTTCAGGGTAGCGTATGAAGTGGAGCATGATCTCTTCCTCAAGCAAGGCCAGGCCAGCCTTGCGGCGGGGTTGCTGGATCGGGAGCAGCGCGTGCGGAAGGACTATGAGAAGGTCAACTTGCCCGGGGACCTCAAGCAGGAATTCTTTCGGCGGCGATTGGCCGAATTCTCCGGAGAAAACTATCTGGACATATATCACCGATTTTTTGCAAACACCCAGATAGAGTATGTCGACGATAATTCGATCCCCAAAATCCACCCCACTCGAAACGAAGGACAGTTGCGTTGGTTGCTGGAAACGATTCGAATTCCATTTAACAATTTGGCCACCGAATCTTCTGGCTTGATGGGCGCTGGTTCAGGCGACGGATTGTTCACCTGGGAATCGCCTTCGGGCGCTCAATTGGATCTGTATTACAGGCCGGTCGAACGACCTCAGGCTGCGCACCATGTGATCAAGCTCAGCTCAAATAGGCTGGTCCTTCTAAATAAGGACACGTTGTTAGAGGTCGCGCTTGCGATCGCCCTCTTGGGATGCAACATCTTTCTTATAGTCAGCCTTATCGGACGGACCGTCTTCGCTAGCCATGTCCCCGCAGCTTCTGGATACAAGACAGGGCAACGAGGGGACGAACCTTATGCCGGAAGTTATAGCGGGAACGTGCTTATTCTCGGATCCCGGCCGCCCCATCGGGCGCTACGTGCTTCGTCACATATCATCGACCTTGGCTCGGTCATGGTCGATGACGCGTGGATCGATTCTGTGAGAGCCGATATCGCCAAGGTCCATGGGACGCCTGTTGCCTTTCGCAATTGGGAGTCCCACATGGACGATCCACTGAGGAATCAACAGAAGTTACAGTTCCTGCGTGACCTGCAGGCGGAAGGACGATCATTGGTTATTCAGTCGAGAACTGATCCGACCCAGTTTGAGTTGAGTGATGAAGCAGGCCGTCACACCGAAACACAATGGCTGCATGCGCTGAGGTCCTTTTCCCGGGTCTATCCGGACGACGATCCTGGAGATAGCGCTGCATTCGAAAAGCTTGTGGATGATAAAGAGCAGGAGGCATTGCGAGAGTTGAATGTAACCTCTCAAGAAGAGAAGCGGAAGGCTCAGATGGTGATCGGAACAGCCTGCCGGATTCTTCGGGACGAATGTAGTCCGACTTACCGTCTCCAAGCTATCGGGAGTGGGATCGTACAGCTTCTCGATTTCAGCCGGGTGAGCAGTGGAGAAGTCCGGGAAGCGATCAGCCGTGCTGCGACCGGGTACTATCATCAACTCTGGACTACATGCTCGCGGGGAGAGCAATATGTCTTGTTTGCCCTGGCAAAGGACGGATTCATTCTGAGCATCCAGTCCGATGTGCGAAATCTTTTGAGACGAGGGCTCATCGAACGCAAACCCATGCTGGTCCCTTTCAACACGACGTTTCGTCAGTGGATTCTGGACGAAGGCAGTGACCCCAGTTACGCCAAGGCCTGGACAAAAGGGGAGCCGCAGCGGACTTGGGTGAAGGCCAGACATGTCATGGTGGCGCTCCTGGCCGCCCTGGCGTTGTTCCTTTATGCAACTCAACAGGAACAGGTGAACTATATTATGCAGTTCGCCACAGCGCTGTTTGCCGGTATCCCGATCCTTGCGGAATGGCTGGGTCAAATGTCGAGTGAGAAGACGGCGCCTACTACAACTACGTAATGTCGCTTGAACTGTTTCAGTCGCATACATACAGAGCCGCGCTCATCCTCAATAATCATAGATTCCGGTGCTGCTTTCCAGGGCCGTGATTTACGTTCCATTGTCATGACAATCCGAGAATGGAAGCCGTGAAGCAGATTAATCAGCCCCGACATGGCACGAATGGATTCACCTCCGTGCTACTCGCCTCAATGCCATCATTGTAATGTTTTGAGATTCTTTCAGAATGTCTGCTTATCCTCTCGAGACGACAGCTGGACCAATTTATGCACATTATTTCTCTCATCTCGATTCCGATACTCCACAATCTGAGAGCGAGGGATACCATGTCTACTCATATCATTCATAAATTAGTCGCGTTGCTCCTTTGTCTCGCAAGCACCGGCTGCACGGTTGCTACAGGCAATCGCGATGTCGCCAGTAAGGCGGCACGAGATCGGATCCATCCAGGCATGACAAAAGCTGAGGTGAGTGGGATCATGGGAAAGCCCGCTCTGACGATTGATCGTGAGGGAAAGTCGGACAGATGGGCATACGGTTACGCGGAGATGAAGTGGAAGCCGTGGCCCTTTGCGAAGCGGGACGAACCGGAATTTCTGCTTAGCGGGCTGGAAGTATCATTCTCGCGGAAAGGGACCGTGACAGGTGTGGACGCCTGTCGCGTATGTAGCGAGCCGGAATGCAAGTAATTTGCATATGAGGCATACAAAGGTGTTGAGGGGGCAGGGCCCGCCATCTTGATTGACGACAGCGAAAGGAACACAATAGCTCACTGTTTCGCATCTCTCGCTGATCTCCAGGAGGCCCGCCATGTCACTCCATTTGCTTCCACGAGCATATGCGTCTGAAAAACACCGGAAGCAGCCGTTGCTTCCCGCGCAATCGAATGTGACACACAGAACACGTACTCACCCTCTGCTACGGCTACAGCAAACGATCGGGAATCGCGCAGTCCAAGGGCTGATCCAAACGAAGCGCCTGGGGGCTGAGCCCGGTTATGTCCTACAGCCAAGATTAATGGTCGGGGCGGCGCATGACCACTACGAGCAAGAGGCTGATGCCGTGGCACAACGTGTCATGACCATGCCTGCTCCGGCTGCGCCATCTTCCATTCAGCGTCAAGGAGTACCGGAGGAAAAGGACAAGGAGAGGACACTGCAAACCAAGCCGCTCACGGATTCAATCACCCCGTTTCTACAGCGCGAGATGATGCCGGAGGAGGAGAAAGAAAAGCCGGTTCAGGCGAAGTTCTCTGTGCAGCGAACTGCAGGAGTAGAGGACTTTGATTCCGGAGCGGATCTCGAAGCTCGTTTATCCCGCAGCCAAGGTGGGGGCAGCGCCCTGCCGGACCATGTGCGTTCGTATATGGAACCGCGGTTCGGAGTCAATTTCAGCGGCGTGCGGGTCCATACCGATCATGAAGCGGCGCAGATGAATCAGACTGTCGGTGCCCAAGCATTTACTCATGGCCAGGATATCTACTTCGGCGCTGGTAAGGCTCCCGGCATTTCTGACTTGATGGCCCATGAGCTCACCCATGTCGTGCAACAGACGGGTTATAGAGCATTTCATCATCAACGGATGGAAGTGAATCACACATGTCCGACATGTGCAAAGATGCCCCAGCTGTCTCATGCCTGTCCGAGTTGTCAAGAACGCCAAGTGGTTCAACGGTTGACCAGTCGCCAGGAGTGTGACCGCCTACGGGGTAGTTGTAATTGGTTCTGCACGAAGCGGCATCTCTGGCTCTTTCCGCCGGATGTGAGCGGATGGCTCAATTGCCGGAAGAACTTTTGCGACTCGTGCTACAGGAAATGTTTGAATGACGGCACCTTCCCCTGCGTGTTCTGATGAGATAGCCTACTTGAATGCGACGTTCATGACTTTTCGACTCCTCACGAAACCGCAGGAGGGTCAATATCAGAAAGCCACCCGCTCCTCTCTTACGCTAACCACATCGACTAGATCCACACGCCATTCCATTCTGCAGTTTCAGCAAACGCTCGGGAATCATACCGTTCAACGACTCATCCAAGCCAAGCGGATCGACCCGCTGAGGTCGTCGGGCTACCTGCAGCCGAAACTCGTCGTCGGGGCCGCCGGGGACGAGTACGAACAGGAGGCGGATCACATCGCCAATCGCGTCATGACCATGCCAGTTCCTGCTGTGCCACAATCGATACAGCGCCAAACCATGCCTGAGGAAAAGGACAAAGACAAGACACTTCAAATCAAGCCGCTCGCTGCCTCGATCACGCCGCTTGTGCAATGCCAGACGATGCCGGAGGAGGAAGAAAATCCGGTTCAGGAGAAGTTCTCTGTGCAGCGAACTGCAGACACGGAGTGCGTTGACGCCGGAGCGGATCTGGAAAATCGGTTATCTAGCGGTCAAGGTGGGAGCAGTGCCCTTCCGGACCATGTGCGTTCTTATATGGAGCCCCGGCGAATCCAGCGCTATACGGTCCCCAGCACATTGGAATGCGAGGACGTTGTGGATTGGCTCGATAACAATTCACCCTATAGCCCGGAATGGGCGCAAACCCAGTGCACCTACACATTCCAGGGGAACCTCCGCATCAGCCCGCCGGTGACATCGGGCGCGGGGGTGAGCCTCACCGTCACTGGCCACAGTCGCCTCAGCGTGTCGGTCAGCTGCCCGATTGATAGTCCGCAGTGGTCGCCGTCACTTCGCCAAGCCCGTGCTGCGGTGGTGGCCGCATGGAGACGCATGAAGACCTCGCTGGACGCCCATGAACAACAGCACCGTGCGATCGGTCGCGCCTGGCGCGCGACGTTGGAAGCTCGGTTCCGCGGGGTTAGTTTCACCGTGACAGGAACGGACAAGACTGATGCGATGAGTCAGGTACGTGACGAAATTGCGTCATTGCAGCAACAATGGATCGCGGAAGCTCAAGCGGACCAGGATGCCATTGATCCGTTTAGGGGAGCGGTGTTGAATTGCCCTTGAGTTTCCCCAATTAATATCGCACCTCTTCTTCTAAATCCAACTCCCTCCGATAAATCCCTTAACTCAATCAATGTTTGCTTCCTTCTTCAGTTCATCGAGTGTAGGGATATACCAGTCGGGTGAATCACGTTTTTGAAACTCCTGCAGAACCCATGGAGTTAAATCTAATTCTTGAGTGTAGTTCCAGCGTGGTTCAATAACATTTTCGCCGTTCAACTGGTAGATCTGTACAGGTGGGTCACCTTGCAAAGGGCCCTGGCTGATCCACAGTCTGAGGCAGAATGC
This sequence comes from Nitrospira sp., assembly GCA_047150005.1. Taxonomy (GTDB): domain Bacteria; phylum Nitrospirota; class Nitrospiria; order Nitrospirales; family Nitrospiraceae; genus Nitrospira_C. The sequence goes on from AP038806.1 coordinate 2,417,536, forward strand.
CTCTGCTTTCAGAATTATGGAGTCGGGATAGTCAGGATGCTCGGAGCAGGTGAACCGGCATCCTAGCACTCGCTCAGCTCGCTCTCCGATTACGGATATCGACTGATTAGATTTCAAACGTATACCAAAAGAAACAAAAATGTTCTGCATGGCGTCGTTAGATTATGAGGCAACCGGTGCAGGCCCAGTCAGAACTGGTGACTTGATTTCAACGTGTCTCTCACCTGCAAATTCCCGGGTCCCAGACTTTGAAAGCAATTCGCGCACATTTGAAACGGCGCGCAATTTCATAGAGAACTTGCCTTTTCGCACACCAGTGATCGTATCATAAGCGGCTGACATCGCGGCCATCTTACCTCTGAGTTCTGGATGACGATCTGCCCAAAGTTCTTGTTCGGCAGCGAGCTCAGGTCGTCGACCAGCGACAGCCTCGAGGTAGAGTTTGTCACTTTCCACGAAGAAATCGATATCAAAATCCCAGGGATTGAACTCGGCGAACCCCTTACTAACGCCTCTGCGGCCTTTGGCGAGGCTGCCGCGATATTTTAGCCGAGCTTCCGGATCCAGAGTTTGGATTTCAGCTGCGAATTGCTCCAGCTTCTGCTGTGCTTCATTCTTCCGTTCCTCCCATACTTTATCCGCGGCCTCGTTCGCCTGTCGATCCAACTCTGCCTTAATAGCCTCGTCACTAAAGTCCATCACAGGGATCCCTGCCTTGGTAGACCAATCGGAAATTTCGTCGGTAAGCGACTTGACGGTGATATCGAGTTCCGCGAGAAGGTCCTTGAACTGCGCTGACTTGATTCCTTCTAGACGTGACACTGCGCTTGTGAGTGCGGATGTCTTCTTGGCTTCAATATAAGGCTTAATAAGGAGAGTAAACTCTTCCTTAATCGCTGGATTTCCAATGTCGTTAATGTAGTTCTCCCAGCGCTTGAGTATACGATCAACTTGACTGAGTTTGTTTAAGAGTCTCTCTTCCTTTGAGGCCAACCAGACGGTGAGGTGGCCTCCCTCTTCCTTGAGTGTCAACGTATGAACAGAACCTGCCATGGTCAATGACCTTGAAAAGGGTAATCCTGTGGCACCGCCGAACAAGGGGAATAGTTCTTTTAGCGTATCGGCAAGGGAATGCTCGACAGATTTGATCCCGTCCTTCGCGGCGCTTGCTGCATCTGCGTCGGCAGAGATAAACCGATCCGCGTCCTTGTCGGTCTTGGAAAGCAGGGAACGAGCACGGTTCAGGAGAGCTGGTGCCTTTCCTTTACCCTCTGGAGCGAGCGCTGAAATATGTCCCTCCATGTTCGCGAGGATTTTCTCTAGTGGCTCAGGTGCACTCGCTACCATCACTGTGGCCTCGGTGCCTGAGACATGTATGAAGAGCCGATGTTGCACTTCGCCAGCAGAAAACGGTACTGGCTCGCTTATGCCTCCGGTTTTTGTGTCCATGTCCTTTTTGTCTTTTTCCCTTCCGAATCCCAACAGCTTCCCGGCTGCTTTCACCAACTTCACAGCCTGACTAATGACCCAATCGATCGCCTTGTTGACCGGCTCCTGGGCCTTCTCGATGGTCTTCCTAATCGTTCCGGTGATATCGCCGAGGCCCAGGAGACCGGCAAGGAACCCGATCGCAACCGGAATGGCTTTGGCGAGCGCTTCTTCAATCCATTTCACGGCCGCCCCAAGTGACCCCTTTGCGATGGCTGCCATTGAGTCGACAATGGCGTTTACAAGGGCAACGATTTGCGAGCCCCGCTCGATAAAGAACATCACGATGTCATAGATCGCCTTGCAGGCTTTGAAGAACGCTGACGCAGGATTGAGAAGCCCAATGATCCAGGTGATACCTGCAATAATGACCCGCTCTTTGATGAAGTCGAAGATTGCATCAAGCACCATCGACTTGAGATCTGTAACCTTCTCCTTGATGAACCGCCACAGGCCGGCAACGCCCTCTGTGGCGAACGCTTTGAACACATCTGCGGCCTTTTCAAGTGCCGCGACGACCGGTTCCCCGATGAGTTTAACCGCCCGTGAACGAAAGTAGGCATAGGTCAGACCGAGCAGCTGGAAGATAATACTGAGAATGCCCTTCAAATCGAATGTTTCAGGGAGTTGGAGCCCGGCTCCGGCAAGTGCTCCGAACAACCATTCCATGAGTCCCTTCTGAAGATAGGCTCCGATCTTCCCCATGAAATTCTTGAGGCCTGACATGACCGCCGACACAAGATTGCCTAGGAAGCCGATGGGATCAGAGATGATGTCCTCGATCACACCGGCTGCCTTCGCCAGGATGCTGAGCAGCATGTCCTTGAAGGCGAGAATCTTCTTAATGAGGCCGACGGTGGCGTCGTAGACGCGCTGCCACAACGACTTGTTCTCCTCGCGGAGTTTCTCCTCCATCGCAGACATCCGCTCATAAGAGTCCTTGTACTGTTGCGCTAGCTTATCGATGAGGCCATCGCGGCGCTGGTCGATTTCGGATTCCATCGCCTCGAATTCACCTTCAACCTTTTTCAGCGCTTCTTCACCGAACTGCCTGACGTTCACATTCAGTCCTCTGACGAAGTCCTTCACCTGGTTGTGGCCTTCGGCGACCCGTTGCTTGGCCGCCTGCACCTTGGCATCGATGCAATTGGCGACTTTGTCGATCGCCTCGTTCACTTTTTCTAAATATTGCGCGCGCGCCTTCGCGAGCGACCGCTCGATCAATTCCTCCCAATCGCTGCCCCAGGTTGTGAGCCAGGTTCCAACCCCGCCTTTTTCTTCCTCAAACGTCTCCCCGTACGCACGCTCCGCCTCCCGAAGGCCGGCCCCGAAAATGTCACCCGCCTCCTTGTCCATCGATATCAGGATTGAATCGACGTCCGCCTTCGTCTCGTTCTTGATTCCAGCGATGGTGTCGGTAATGCGCTGGCGCTCGATCGCGTCCTTGGTCTTTGTGCCGACTTGCTGGCCAACGACCTGGCCGATATGCAGTTCTCGCACGCCATGCATGGCCGCCAATCCCTCGGCGAGTTCAGCTTCAGCGGCATGGTGCGCCTGGACCTGAACCTTGGCTTCGGATTGCCGGTAACGCACCTCGGCAGTGGCTTCATGCTTTTCCGCCGTCGAGCGGGCTTCGAGCGTTTTTCCGAACTCAGGCTCATTCCCCTTTTCGAGCTGTGTTTTGGTCACGCCGGTTTCGGCCATCGCGCTATCAGTCGGTGCGCGATCGGAGGAGTAATCGAGTCGCTCGGCTGGAAGTGGTGCAGGTACGACGGGGGCTGCCGATACGGGGGATTGTGGAGAGCCGAGTGGTTCTTGCTTAAGGTCCGTTTTGGGTGGAGGCTCAGTCTTGGATGCCCGCACTTCGCTGCCAGCCGCGTTGGCATTCTCGAGAGGTCCTGCAGCTGCCTTGCGCTCAATTGCCAACTGACCAGTTAATTCCCTACTGGCATCCCGTCCGCCGGTCTTCATCACGCGCTCTGCATCGGATTCGGTCTTCGGCTCTGGCGTCGCGTTCTTAATGGCCTCTTTCAGTTTGTCCCTAAATTGTTGCCGTCTGACTTGCTCTGCCTTGGCCGCGTCGAGCTTTGCGACGGTCTGTGTGGCGGCATCGCGTGTTTGTTCGGTTTGTGGATTCTTCGCCGCAGCCTGAGCTGAGGCCACCGGCCTACCTGACGGTGAATGCTTTCGCGCGCCCGCTGCGCGATGGCGCACGGCGCCGATTGCAGGGGCGATCGCTTGGCGCGGTGATGGCGGCGCTGCCTTTACTGCAGTACCCTCTGCCGCTTTACCCGTTGCCGGCTCCGTCTTCACGACTTCTGGCGCGGGTGGTCCTGCAGAAGCGACGGTGGGTGAGGGCGGGCGACCTGTTTCCGTTCCGATTAAAGCCGCTCCATCTGACGTCCCATTGGTGGGCACTTCTTCAGTAGCAGTCGTTGCCTTAGGAGGAACGACCGGCGGAGCGGTGATCCTTGGGGCGGATGGCAGGGAAGGCTCTGAGAGACGGCTTGTTTTCGACGCGACCTCCCCCTGTACGCCGGTGGGTTGTTGTGAAAGGAATGAACCAGCGGGCTCCCGGCTTTTGCCTTCAACGGGACTCGGTGTCGCGTGCTTCTCTTTGTCCGGCTGGCTGACGGGCTTGTACCGTCTCAGTATTGGCAAGTAATCAAGTCCACTATTGATACTATGGAAGGAGGGTGATCCAGCTTTCTGACACCGCAATTTCGGTACCTGCTCAACAAGAGCTTCCTCCTGCCGATAGGCTTCCTTCTCTAACTGGTCGGTTGGTAAGCTGACCGCTCTTTCCTGAGCGGCCACCACTGGAACCCGTCCCTGGTCGTGCTGCATGACATGAGTTAATTCATGTCCTAGCACCCGGTCGCCTTGAGGAGTCCCTGGCTTGTAATGTCCATCAGCAAAGTAAATATTGTGGCCAACCGTGAATGCTTGGGCCTGCACGCGCTGGGCCGCTTCGTTGACCTGAGAACTCGTGTGGATCCGCACATGATCCAACGGATGCTGGAGCGCCTGCTCGAAGGCCATGCGATGTTCTGGCGGTAGGGGCTGCCCTGGACTCGGCGAGATGATAGGTTCGACCTCGTGTGCGAGATGCGGCGCTCCGGTTTTTCCAACCTTCTTACCGTCTAACAAGCGCTGCACGAAGGCATTGCCGTAGGAATGTTGGTATTGCTGGATGAGCTGGACTCGCTGCTGAGTCGGTGCTCGCCGTAGGACGTGCACCATGTGCGAAGGAACCTGATTGCTTCCAGCAGCGGCAAGGGAGCGAAATAGCGCAAGCCCTGCCTCAGGAATGGTGTGACGCGATGCCGGTTCCGCCTCAGGAACGGGCAACTCCCGTTGAGCCTTGGTCGCCTTTGACGGTTCTGCGGCTTGAACGGCTATCGATTCGCCCATCGTCCTTAGCACGCTCCCTGACTCTGGCCGCCGCCTGGTTTCTAAGGACAGTCATCAGGCTGTTGGAAGCACGGCTGATTACGTGCGCTCGTCGTTCAGCGTCGGGCTGTGAGTTCCGTCTGTCTGTTCGCACGCACACCGATAGAATCATGGGTCGTTCACGCAAGGTTCATACTCGTGCGATTGGGGGCTGTGCGTTCGGCCGACGATTCATCGAGGCGCTGGATATGTAGGTTGAAAGACGGCGCAACCAATTATGTGGGCTGGGTTTCCTCCGAATCAGTCTTTGCCCGACATTGTGTAGAGCGCGGTTGTCGTGTGCACGATTTCGCCGCTGCCCGTGGTTGGAGCTGTCACATGGCGGAAGCTATGTGACACGTCTGTTACAGTCGATGTGACACTGAATTCTTTGGACTCAGACGCCTGAGATCTCTTCACCTGTCCATTCGATTCACGTACTTAGGTTCTTTTCTTGTCTAGGCTTTGTGAAAGGAACCTGTCACACCTGCTTGTCACATCGGCTTGGCTCTGTGTCTTTCTCACTGCCTCGGTGTTCGTGTGGGATCGGCCCTTTTATGCACTTAACGACACAATCTGATTATCTCCACATGGTCGGCGCATCTCTTGCTCTCCTCACCATCGCGTGGTTTTGAGGGATGCTGATCACCTAGGAGTCTGTCCGAGTAATCCTTCGTTGCGAGGCAGAAGGAGCTGCTGGCAGATGCAAGGCCGCAGGCTCGAAAAATCCGGAGGCGTATTCTCTGGAATACGTTGAGGAAGTTTTTGAGCCGAGAACGACGCAGATGCTCGCGGATCGTTTGCCGCAGTAGAAAGGCATTACTCGGACAGACTCCTCGCATCGCCGATTTCATGCGCGGCCATGAATTCATATCACCCACGTCCGCAAGGTGACGACGGAGTTGTGGCGCGCTATGCCAACTATTTTGAAATCGGGGAGAACGCTGCAGAGTTCGTCCTCGGATTCGGTCAGTCGTATTCGGAATCGGAGGAGGTTCAGATTCACACGCGGATCGTCACAAGCCCCCTGTATGCCAAAGCGCTCTTGCACCTCCTTGAAGAGTCCATCAAACGCCATGAGCAGACTTGTGGTGAGATCTACGAAGAATGACATCAGGATGCTGCAACCGGGAAGCCGAATCGCATGTGAAGGTGGCAGTGTAATGAGCAGTTTGCCCTATGAAAGTTCGCTAGAACATCTCTTGGCTCACGTCGCGCGCCTCGATCTCATGGTCCGTGCCTACGTGATAAACGCCCGATTAGCACGACAGGCTGAGGACGATTTTAAAGGGCTGTATATCTCTGAATCAGAAGTTGATGATTTGCTCCAGCAAAAAATCGGCGTTCCCGCCTGGTGGGATAACTCCAGCCGCCCTCAGACCTCCGAGAGTCAAATGACAATGGATCGCTTAAGCAGGGAGATAGACGAGCGATCCTCACTCAGCAAGCGGAGCGGGGTTTCGTTGCGCCTGGACAAACTGTGCGAGTCTTTTCATCTGTCACCCTTCGATCGGGATGCACTGTTGCTTGCCGCTGCGCCGGAGCTCGACATTCGGTACGAGCGCTTGTACGCGTACTTGCAGGACGACGTTACCCGAAAGAAGCCTTCCATAGACCTCATTCTCAACTTGCTGTGCTCAAGCGTGCAGGAGAAGCTGGAGATGCGAGCCCGATTTAGTCGGTCGGCACCGCTCCTGCGATCGCAGATGCTCACCGTGAGCGAAGATCCGAACTATCCTCATTCCCAGCTTTTGAGCAAATACGTCAAGGTCGATGAGCGGATTCTCAATTGCCTGCTCGACCGCGACGACCTGGATTCACACCTGCTTGGGTATGCACAGTGTGTAACGCCACGAGCGGAATGTGCCGAGCTATCTCTGCCGTCGGAGATCAAGCAGCGCTTGATGATCCTCGTACGACAAGCGGCCGACCGCCGCACTCCGCTCATCTTGTATTTCCAGGGGGGGTACGGGGTTGGGAAACAGTCCACTGCCGAAGGTCTTTGTCAGGCTCTGAGTCTTTCTCTCCTGGTGGTTGACCTCAGGCGTCTGGTCCAGAGTGACCAAGCCACGTTTGAGACCATTCTTGAGCGTGTCGACCGTGAAGCAGTGCTCCGGGAGGCAGCGATTTATTATCGGGATTTCGATCTGCTGTTGACTGATGAGAAGCGGCTGTGGTTGGAGGCCTTTGTGGCAACGGTAGAAGCGAACCCGAGGCTGACGTTCCTGGGCGGAACAGTTACCTGGGAGCCGGTCGATGCATTGCGGTGCATCCCGTTCATCCGCGTTCCGTTTGACCGACCGGGGTTCGCAGATCGGGTTCGCTTGTGGGAGAAGACGCTGTCCCACTATGGTCTCACGAGCACCGGGCTGGATCTCAACGTGCTTGCCAACAAGTTTCAACTCAGCGGCGGACAGATCGAAGATTCAACGGTGACGGCGCAGAATCTCGCGCTGTTTCGCGATCCCGAGAGCCCCCAACCGGCGATGTCTGATTTCGTCGTCGCCTGTCGCCTGCAATCACAGCGCAAACTCTCGATGCTCGCCCGCAAGATCCAACCGCACTATACCTGGGACGACATCGTCCTGCCGGCGGACCGACTCCAACAGCTTCGAGAGATCTGCAACCAGGCCAAGCACCGCGCCTTGGTCTATGAGCAATGGGGTTTCGACAAAAAACTGTCCATGGGCAAGGGACTCACCATATTGTTTGCAGGTCCGTCGGGGACAGGAAAAACCATGGCCGCCGACATTCTTGCCCATGAGTTGACGCTGGATCTCTACAAAATCGACCTGTCGATGGTCGTCAGCAAATACATCGGCGAAACGGAGAAAAATCTGGCAAGCATCTTCAATGAAGCGGCACACAGTAATGCCATCTTGTTTTTCGACGAAGCCGATGCGCTGTTCGGGAAGCGCAGCGAGGTCCGGGACGCGCACGATCGCTATGCCAATATCGAAGTCGGGTTTCTCCTCCAGAAGATGGAGGAGTACGAGGGAGTTGTGATTTTGGCCACCAACTTTCGCAAGAACATGGATGATGCCTTCGTCCGGCGCCTGCAGTCTACCGTAGAGTTCCCGTTTCCTTCCGTCGAGGACCGCCTTCGGATTTGGCAAGGCCTCTGGCCGTCGGAAACGCCGCGCAGCCCTGATCTCACCCTGGCTTTCATGGCCAGCCAATTCGAGATCTCCGGAGGTCACATTCGCAATATCGCCCTGGCAGCAACGTTTCTGGCTGCAGAGGAACAGACTCCAGTCCGCATGAAACATCTACTCGCTGCCACGCGCCGCGAATACCAAAAAATCGGCAAACTCGTCATGGAAGGGGATTTCGAACTGCCGGCGATTGACGAAGAACGGTAAGCACGATGCTCGACGATTTGGATAGGACGTTGGAGAAGTTGTTGGCCCGAGAACTGCCGCGCGAGCTTGTTGCCGGGGTGACGATCACCTTTGCCGCTCCGGACGAGCAATTTCCTCCACAATCGGTCAGCCTTCCTGCAATCGATTTGTTTCTCTACGACGTACGGGAGAACCGAAATCTGCGCACCAACGAATGGAGTCTCGAACGCAAGGATAACGGCACTGGCCTCAAGAGGTTTGCCCCGGTTCGGGTGGATTGCTCCTATCTCATTACAGCTTGGGGCAATGCCGGGTCGCTGACGGCGGCGCAGGAGGAACATCGGCTGCTTGGGGAAGTCATGCGCGTCATTGTGCGGCATCCCGTCATCTCTTCGGAATTCTTGCAAGGCAAGTTGCTGGCACAGGAGCCCGACATGCCGACCGTATCGATTCAGCCGGGACATCTGCAAAGCCTCGCCGAGTTTTGGCAGGCACTGGGCGGAAAACCGAAAGCGGCGCTCAATTATACGGTGACGATGGCGCTCGAACCGTTCGAACCGGTCAATGTCGGCAAGTTGGTAACGGACAAAGCGCTGCAGTTCGGCGATGCCGGTCAGAGACAAGAGCCATGACTCAACGCTGGTGGGGACAGGCCCGTCATCGCGCCGCCATAGGGGGGCAAGTGTTGGACGAGCGCACCAAACGACCCGTCTCCAATGCAGCGGTCGTTCTTACCGGAGTGCCGGACGAATTCAAGGTGCGGTGGGAGGCGAGTATGGATGCGGCCCGTCAGAGTGGTCCGGAGCGGGTAAACCGGTTGGATCTGACCAGGACATCCGCGGCCGGCTACTATTATTTTCTCGATCTACCAAAAGGAATGTACGAGCTGACAGCGACCGGTTTCGGACGAACTCCTCCAGTCGGTACAGGAAAAGCAAAAGTGTCGCTCGATCAGAACGGGAATGTGGTGATGACAACGGTGGACCTGACCTTGAAATACCATAAGGAAGATCCAAAGCGCTTATGATCGTATCTAAAAACCATAATCCGGTGATACCGCCACTAACCTTGTAACAAGGAGTGAATGCGATGGCGACCTATCTTTCTCCCGGAGTCTATGTAGAAGAGAAGCCTTCTGAAATTAAGCCCATCGCCGGTGTCGGGACCAGCACCGCGGGGTTCATCGGATTCTTTGGCGACGAAATAAAGATTCCCAAACCCAACCCGAAATATGACCCGACAAAGGAGATAGTCCCATCTGTTTCGCCGTCGGCCTCGGCCGCTACTGAACCACCGACGCCGACGGGCCCTAGGGGGAGATCAGGACCTGCCACATCTGAACCGTCTCCCTCTGGAGGATCCGGCGATGGGAACAAACCGTTTGTCCTGGACACCTTCAAGCCTCGTGCGGCCGGTGAAGTGGTCTTCTGTACGAATTTTACTGAATATAAACAGGCGTTTGGGGACTTCTCTACGGATGAAGGGCAGCGGAGTCTCACTCATGGAGTCTACGGATTCTTTCAGAATGGTGGTACCCGATGTTGGGTGGCTCGGGAAAAGGACAAGGCGCAAATCACTCATGTCTTGGGGAAGTTTGAGGGGATTGACGAAATCGCGCTGGTCCTAGCGCCGGGAGCAAGTGACCAGGTTTCATGGGGAGCTCTGCTGGACCATTGTGAAAAACTCGGGGAACGGTTTGCCATTCTAGATACGCCTAAAGAAGTGGGAACACATGAGACGCCGGATATAGGCGCCCTGACTGATGAGACCACTAGAAAAACTAATGTTCCTCGTGACTCAAACCATGGAGCGGTCTACTTTCCATGGATCGAAGCGTTGGATCCGGCCACGAAGATCATGACTCCCAAGGAATCCGGCCGTCTCTATGTCCCTCCAAGCGGACATGTTGCCGGTATTTATGCTCGCGTCGATCAGGAACGCGGTGTTCACAAAGCCCCGGCGAACGAGGTCGTCCGAAATGCACTGGATCTTCGCTATTACATTAGTAGAGAGCATCAACAGAGTCTCAATCCGATCGGAATTAACTGTCTGAGAGACTTGAACGGGGCGATTCGCGTCTGGGGCGCAAGAACGATCGGCGGCGATCGCAACAATGAGTGGAAATACGTCAACATCCGCCGCACATTCCTATACCTCAAAGAGTCCATTGACGAAGGAACCCAATGGGTTGTGTTCGAGCCTAACGATCGAATGTTATGGGGAAAGATTGTTCGCAACGTGTCGGCGTTCTTATTTAACGTGTGGCGGGATGGAGCCTTGTTCGGCAGCACAGCCCAAGAAGCCTTCTATGTGAAGTGCGATGACGAAACCAATCCGCCCTCGATACGGGAACAGGGCCAAGTCGTGACTGAAATCGGAGTCGCCCTGACGCGGCCGGCCGAATTTGTGATTTTCCACGTGAGTCAATGGGCAGGACCGCAGAAGCAATAGATTCGCGAGCAGCCCGTGCATAGCGTTCGCATGAGTGAGGACAGGAACTGTGGTGACTTATAGCGTGCCAGGAGTGTATTGGGACAAATTGTTACCTTCCACTCCGGTATCGGAGATCGAAACCGGTGTGCCGGTATTTCTGGGGTATGCGAAGCTGGCTCGGCACCTTCGGTGCCTGAAACGATCCAGGCATCCCTTGACTAAACTGACATCTTGGGAAGACTTTTCGGTTTATTTTGGCCTGGGAAAACCAGACAGCTACCTAGCTCCGGCGGTCAAAGGCTTCTTTCAGAACGGCGGCCGCAGATGTTATGTGATGCCGCTACCAACCGCCAACAATCCTCAGCGGGCAAAAAGGGTTTTGGCCCTTGGGCTCAAGAAGATCCTACGATTAGAAGAAGTCGATCTTGTCTGCACTCCCGATATCATGAAAAGCGTGGGCATGGAACAAACAAGCGACCCCACTCGGATCCATGAGTTGCAGGGCCTTGTCCTTAGGCACTGTGATGAAGCCGGGGATCGGTTTGCGATTCTGGACTCACCTCCTGAGGTGAGCAACGAGCAGGCAGTGGACGCCCGCCACGGATTGGTCAGTGCGAATGGCGCCCTCTACTATCCGTGGGTGCGAGTTGAGGGCGGTGCTGAAGCGATAAGTGATGGTGTCCCTCCCTGCGGTCATATCGCAGGGGTCTATGCCCACACCGATGCGAACCTGGGTGTCTTCAAGGCACCTGCGAATGAACTCGTCGAGGGAGTCATAGATCTGATGGTGCATCTCACTGACGAGGACCAAGGGCCCCTGAATGAGTTAGGCGTCAACTGCCTCCGATCCCTTGGTGGCCGAGGGATTCGGGTGTGGGGTGCTCGTACACTCAGTGGCCTCTTAGATTGGCGGTACGTCAACGTTCGGCGGCTCTTTATTACACTGGGGCGCTGGATTCGGCAGTACCAGGCTCATATTTGTTTTGAACCTCATACAGAGCAATTGTGGGCCAGCATCGAGCGGGATCTGACAGTGTATCTTGGCGGACTGTTCCAGCGTGGAGCGCTGAAAGGTGATACCCCCGGCCAAGCTTTCTACGTCAAGTGTGATGCAGAGACGAATCCCTCGTTCAGTCGTGAGGAAGGGTGCCTGGTGACGGAAGTCGGACTTTGTCCAAGAGTACCGGGTGAATTCATCGTGGTGCAGCTATTCCAGAAACCGGATGGCATTCATTTGGTCGGGATTCCTGAACCCAGCCGTACATAAGGAGGACAGTATATGGCTACCGGTGATCGTCGCGATCCGTATCATGGCTTTCGATTTGTCGTACAGATTGACGGAATCACGCGGGCCGGATTCCGGGAATGTTCCGGGCTCGACTCCAGTCAGGACCCCGTTGAGTATCGTGAAGGAAATGAACCCCTTACGGCGCGGAAGCTTCCTGGTCTAAGCAAATACTCGAACATCTCGCTGAAGCGCGGCGTGACGGACGACAAGGACCTGTGGAAGTGGAGGAAGCAGGTCATCGACGGCAAGGTCGAACGAAAGAATGGATCCATCATTCTGCAGGATGATGCTGGCGAAGAGAAAGTACGGTGGAATTTTGTGAACGGGTGGCCGACCAAGTGGACGGGGCCGACCTTCAATGCTACGGCCAATGAAGTCGCTATCGAAACGTTGGATCTGGCTCACGAAGGAGTGGACCGAGCATGACATTTCAAACCGAGTTCCCTTTTTCCTTACCGCGCGGATACCGAGATGGCGACGGGGCCTTGCATCGTGAGGGCCTGATGCGATTGGCGACCGCCTACGATGAAATCGTGCCGCTGAAAGAGGCGCGGGTACAGGCCAATCCCGCCTATCTTGTCATGATTCTGTTTTCACGAGTCATCACCAAGCTGGGAGATCTGACTCACATCACACCGAAGGTCATGGAGGGATTGTACGCTGTCGATTTGGCGTACCTGCAGGATTTCTATCGTCGCATCAACGAGGACGGACACAACCTCATGGATGTGGAATGCCCCCATTGCAACGGCAAATTTCGACTGGAGGTGTCGTTCCTGGGGGGAGCCTTGGCTACCCCTCCGAGCGGTTAGCGGAGGAGGTGGCGTATATCGCGTATCACTTCCACTGGCCGGCTGATGAGGTGTTGTCGCTTGATCACCATGAACGCAAACGCTGGGTGGGCGAAATCAGCAAGATCAATCAGCGACTGAATGAGAGCCAGTAATTGGACTGCCTAATGAACGGCGTACGATCCAGAAGCAAAGATCCTTATCTGTCGTCGCGCTTTGCCGTCCAGATCAAGTTGGAAGGGGAGCCCATCGCCGGCTTTAGCGAGGTCACCGGTCTGCAAGTAGAGGTTGAACTCGAAGAGTATCGCGAAGGTGGACAAAATGATCACGTCCATCAGTTCGCGGGGAAGGTCCGCTATCCCGCTCGTCTTGTTCTCAAACATGGTTTCGTCGACAGCCGCGCATTGTGGGATTGGCAGAATGAAATCATTCAGGGGCGAGTGCAGCGCAAGAATCTATCTATTGTCTTGCATGATAGCGAGGGGAACGCAAGAGCCACGTGGGAGGTAAAAAAAGCTTGTCCCGTTAAATGGTCCGGACCGGACTTTCGGGCGAACTCTGCTGAAGTCGCCTTGGAAACGCTCGAACTGGTCCATCAAGGATTCGCTCGAAAATGAGAAAGGGCCATCGTGGAAACCGTTGGAACTGATAGCCGGCATCATGGGCGTCACACGGGCGATGCGTACGAACTCACTGCCGACCGTGACCTGGGTATCCAAGCGTGGCAACGTCATATCAGTCCAGGTCTGATCCCGCATACCCAATCATCGAGGATCTGGCGGCAGGCGACCCAGGTAGGACAGACCCCCCTCGTCAGCCACATCACAGACCGTTTTGGAACTGACAACTATGAATTCAGAACATGGGATAGCCTGCCCTTTGTCATGACCAGACGCAGGCCAACGATCCAGGCTCGCGCGATGTCCGGCGCAAACCTCTTGCAGGACCAGCAATCGACACAGCAGGACGCGAGCGTCCGGACCCATGATGATCGAGCCGAGCCGCAGGTTGACTCAACAACCGTTTCCGCGGAGCCGAAAGCACCAGCCCCTCACGCGAGTGCATCCGGAATTGTCCTCAAGCGACAGGCAGAGGAAGTTTCTGTAGACAGCTTGCCGTTCTTGCAAACATTAGGTGGAGCAGCGCGCGATCGGTCCAGTATCGATGTGTCAGGGGGCGCCTCTCTTTCAGGCTCTACTCATCGCGACCAAACACTCCATCTCCGTCAAGGTCCGTTTCCCGTTTTGCCGAAACACCGGGCTGGAGATCTTGAATGCACACCGCAGCGCCGTGATGACGGAGCTGATGTAACCCCCGATTCATCTCTCGATGGCACAACTCAGACCGTCACTCCTGCCATCAGACACGTGCCCCTGGGGACTGTTGCGCCATTCCCGTTGCTGCGGAGTATCAATCAATCGAGTCCCAACTCAGGGAGTGCAAGCGACACCGCAATGGCAGAGGCCGGTTCCATAATCGAGTCACACAAGGATTGGCAGGAACGAGCAACAAAGCTTCAACCAATGGTGTTGCAGCCACCGATCGTCCGGCGTGTGTTGCATCAAGAAGTGTTGCCTGCGTCACAAAAACCAGGAGACAATGATCAGCCAGTGGATCACAGGGACGAACACGATTCAGTGCATGAAGGGTCCACCTCAATTCACGGAACGGTTCCTCGTGCCGACGAGTCTGTTATCGTGATGGTGCAGCAATCCAAGGCTCTCACCAAGCCTCTCGAAACACCGCCCGAGACCGCGGCTTTGGAGCGGCCTCACTTACGGGGCAGGCTGTCGATCGTGTTGCCGAAGATTCAACGACACAGTGATCGCAGTACTCATGGCGAAACGCAGGCCGAACAGACCTCGAGTAATGCTGTTATATGGCGATTTGCAAGCGCGTCGCGGGATCCTCGACATACATTTGAGGCCGGCTCGGCGCAGCACGTTCCCACTGGTGCGCTGGACAAAAATGGCTCTCCTACGGAGGGTGTTCCAGCCGGTTCAGCGTCTGTTCTGCCCCTGGTGCAAGCGACAGACAGATCTGTTTCGGATTCCAGGCAGCCTACGATTCTGTGGAGAAGCGTCCTCCCGGGAACCACGGATGACGCTCGCTTGCTCGATGGGCTCACCGGCCATCAGGGCTTCTCCGGTTCGCACGTCCCTCGTCCTGATCTGTCGTCAATGCACGAACTGGCGGCTTCGGCACGGAGCGAAAAAGCTTCGCCTTCCGTCAACGTTGCGGAACTGGCTGAACAGGTCGGTCGATTGCTGACCAAGCAACTCGTAGTTGAGCGTGAGCGGCGAGGAGTTAGTGTATGAGTGGCACAGGCCGGGCCATGCTGACTATCAAGCCGGAGAACGATGAGGCAATCGAGGTTCTGTTTAATCCGAATTCCTATTCTATTTCCAAGTCGGTCACTTGGAATGCTGATTCACCATCCGGTGGAAAAACCGAGACAAAGCGAGAGGTGAATGCGCCTCCGATCCAATTTGGTGGCGGAGGCAGTCGACAACTCAGCCTTGAACTCTTTTTTGACGTCACGGAAAAGCCGGGCAAGGACGTGCGAGACGAAACACACAAGATTGCCGTGCTGGCCCTGATCAGCCGCGATCTCACGCACCCTCCCAGGTGCGAAGTCCTCTGGGGACCACCGAAAGGGGACTTTCCGTTCAAGGGAGTCATTAGCAGCCTTACACAGAAGTTTACTTTGTTCGATCAGAACGGCATGCCGATCAGAGCCACGCTGAGTGTCGTGTTTACTGAGTATCTGGATCCAAAAGACGACAAACGACAGACTGATCCGGATTACACGACGTGGCTCATCAAACGTGGTGACACGCTGAGCAACGTTGCGGCACAGGTGTATGGGAACTCCGCGTTGTGGCGCACGATTGCGGAACACAACGAAATCGACGACCCACTGCGGCTGGAGATTGGTCGCCGTTTGAGTATCCCAGAGATTGCGGCATAGGGTGAACCATGGCGGGTCCGAGCGGCAATCAGCTTCTGGTGCCCACGTTTGACATCCTGGTGAATGCTCAACAGTTGGCTCAAAAGGATCGCGCGTATCTGGTTGAACTCGAGGTCGACGTGAGCGTGAACATCCCTAGTGTGGCTTCGCTGGTCATGGGAGGCGCGGATTCGCAACAAGAGGAGATCCCTTGGTTGGATGAAGACATGTTTGCCGTAGGTCGCTCTCTTGAGGTGAAACTTGGCTATAAGGATGAACTAGTGTCTGTAATGAAAGGCGAGATCACGGGTCTCGAGCCGGAATTCTCCGCCGCACACCGTCCTGCATTGCGTGTGAGAGGCTATGACCGGCGTCATCGCCTCATGCGCGGGGTTCAGACGCGTACGTTTGTGAAGATGAAAGACAGTGACATTGCACAACAGATCGCCGGCGAGGCGAATCTTACTCCGGATGTCGCAGACACCAAAATCACACATGAATATCTCTTTCAAGCTAACCAAACCAATATGGAATTTCTGCAGGAACGTGCCCGCTCCATTCAGTATGAACTGATCGTTGATGACAAGACCTTGCGATTTCGCCCAGTCTCCAATAAAGAGCGTGAGGTTGTGACGCTCACGATGGAGCATGATCTCCTGGAGTTTTGCCCACGACTGACCTCCTTTCAGCAAGTGAGCACCGTCACCGTCCGTGGATGGAATCCCAAGGAGAAGCGAGAAATAGTTGGGCGAGCGGGTGCTGGTGATGAAGAATCCAGGATGGGAGGAGAGCGCAGTGATACGGGCACAACCCCAACCGCGTTCGGCCGGCAAGTCGCGATGTTGGCCAACAGGTCGGTTCTGACCCAGGAGGAGGCGGACCAATTGGCCAAGAGCCGTTATAAGACTCTCGGCCTCTCATTAGTAACAGGTGACGGAGTGTGCTGGGGGCGAACCGATTTGCTTCCTGGGACTGTCATCAAAGTGGAAGGTGCAGGAAAGCGATTCGGGGGACAGTATTACCTGACATCGGTCCTGCATCGCTATTCGCCTCAGCGCGGATATCGCACACATTTTGAGTTCGAACGGAATGCTTCATGAAATTATTTGATTTGCTCACCGATGGTGAAAGTAGGACGACTGCCAACCGCCTGTTTGGAGTCGTCGTCGGCATTGTTACCAATAACCAGGATCCGGATGGAATGGGACGGATCAAGGTAAAGTTCCCGTGGCTGAATGACCAGAATGAGAGTCACTGGGCGCGGGTCTGCAGCCTGATGGCCGGCAAGGACCGGGGCGCGTATTTTCTGCCGGAACTTAATGACGAGGTTCTGATTGCTTTCGAACACGGAGACCGGCGGTTCCCCTATATTCTCGGAGGTCTCTGGAACGGGAAGGACTCCCCGCCGGCGACGAATGATGACGGAAACGACATCCGCCTCATCAAGTCACGCAGTGGGCACGTGATCCGATTCAACGACAAGAACGGCAACGAGGCCGTAGAGATTACCGATAAGAACGGCAACAGCATTACATATGACACGGCCAATAATTCGTTGACGATTACCACGAAGAAAGACATTACGCTTTCAGCGCCGCAGGGCGCGATCACCTTGGACGCCAGGACGGTCGAAATCAAGTCTTCAACACAAACCGTTCTGCAGGCGGCATCCACCATGGACGTCAAGGCGAATGCGACGATGACTATCAAGGGTGCGATGGTCAATATTAATTAGGTGTATGAATCATGGGGCAACCGGCTGCCAAACAAGGTGACCGTATTACGGCCATGGACATCCATATCGTATTGGTGCCGTCTGCGACGGGAGCGGTTCCGACTCCGTTGCCGCATGCCTTTGCAGGAATCCTCAACGGCTCTCTCAGCGTGGATGTCAAGGTCATGGGCATGCCTGCGGCGACGGTTGGCAGCACAGCCGACAATATGCCGCCTCATTTTCCGATGGCGCCAGGAACGAGTTTCTCAAGACCTCCCTTGAATCGTGCGACCATTCTTCGGGGGAGTTCCACGGTATTGATTAACGGAAAGATGGCGGCGCGTGCAGGCGATACGGCGATGACCTGCAATGACCCCGGCGACTTACCGTCCGGTACAGTGGTGGCAATGGGGACGGTTCTCATCGGATGAATCCTAGAAGTACTATGCCGGCTGTGTGACATATGCCGAAGTCATTCCTAGGAATCGGATGCGACTTCCCAATGATCAAGCGAGAGCAGGGCACAGTCGCGTTTCGATTTGCCGAATATGAAGACAGTGTGGCCGTATCCATTCGGTTGATCTTGTCCACTGCAAAAGGTGAACGGGTCATGCGGCCGAACTTCGGTTGCGGGATACATGATCTGGTCTTTGCGGTCACCAATCAGGCGACCTGTGACCGTGCGGCATCCGAAGTGCGTGATGCACTTGCTCGCTGGGAACCGCGGATTGATGTGGAAGAAATTCGCGTGTGGCCGTCAGAGGAAGGTACACACCTGTTCATCCATGTGCGCTATCAGATCCGGGCCACCAATAACGTGTTCAACTTGGTGTACCCCTTCTATCTCGAAGGCTATGAGGGACATACTTAACACAAGTCCTGTCGTTGATCGGCGAGGGGCAGAGCGAATCGCTGAACAGGTAAGCCATGCGCTTGGTCAACGCATTGTGGATCTTGAACCGAGTGAGATGTCGAGGGCCTTGGTCGCTGCCTTCGCCCGGTATTGCGAAATTCTGATCGAGCGAATCAATCTCGCACCTCGCAAGGCGCTGTTGGCCTTTGTGAATCTATTAGGCATGTCCCCGCACCCCCCTCAGGCGGCTGTCGTCCCCTTGTCGTTTTCGGTAACCCCAAAGTGCACTGAAGTGGTCCGCGTGCCGGCAAGGAGCCAAGTCGCGGGACCTGGGACGGCTGAGGGCGGACAGCCCATTGTTTTTGAAACGGAAGAGGATTTGTATGTGAGTCCGGTCACGCTCGAGTCAATTATCAGCCGCGATCCTCAACGTGATCGCTACGGAACTCTTTCACATTTGGCCGGTACAGTGACAGCAGCGGGAGTACGGTTGTTTGAGGCTTCACAACCGACAGATCACAGTCTGTATCTTGGCCATTCGACGTTGTTGTCACGACCTAGCCAAGAACTCTCTGTCCGGGTGGAGGTTCGTGAGCCCCAGGCGGCCGTTTCGATCGGGATGGATATCCGATGGGAAATATGGAAAGGCAAAGAATGGATGCCGGTCATTCCCCAGAGCGATGAGACGCACGGCTTGACGCGCAGCGGTCGCATCATCTTTCGTGCCATGCCCGGGTCATTGACCAAAGTGATTTCTGGTATGGCCGGTGCTTGGCTGCGCGGGCGACTGCTCACTCCTTTCATGAGGGACCAGGCTGCGGACTCTCAAGGACATTGGCTCGGTGAAACGGTACGCGTGAAACATATCATGCTTCAGGTTCGTAACCGTATAGATAACGCCGGCATCAAGCAGGCTTTCGTGAACCAGATCCCCCTGGATATGAGTAAGGAAGTGTATGTATTCGGAGAGAGGCCTCGATTTGGAGATGTTTTGTATGTCTCCCATGCCGAGGCGCTTGGGGCAGGAGGTGGACGGGTCTCCCTCCATGTTGAACTGCTCAATCCCCGAGGCGGCGGCCCGCATGGATCTATCCCCGAAACGTTTGCGTCCGACGACCTCAGTATTCAATGGGAAATCAGCGGCGCAGGAGAATGGAAAGTTCTCGGGACTTCCCATGTCCAGCTTGTGACTGAGGACGCGGCCACTGAGTTTAGGGATGAGACGCAAGCGTTCACCAAGTCCGGTGATGTATCGTTCCTACTCCCCGTGGATATTGGTCAGCAATCCATTAATGGCGTGAAGGCAGTCTGGGTGCGTGCAAGAATTCTTGCGGGTGATTATGGAAAGGAAGCCACCTATTACCCACGCGACCAGAATGCCCCTGACAAGGGATATCTATTGAAGCCGGCCACACTTGGGCCGCCGATCGTAAAAGCCCTCACAATTTCAAGGGAAAGTGTAAGCCCAGAAGAAGGACCCGAATCCGTCATCATCTGTAACGATTTCTCTTATCGGAACATGACTTCCACGTTGCAGGAAGGCGGTGCCGGTTTTGCGCCGTTCATTCCAATGGAAGGGGAAGCACCGGCCCTTCACTTGGGGTTTCGGGCCCCGGATCAAGCAGACTCGTTATCCGGCTATCCCTTGAATATGTATTTTCATTGTGATGATGAAACGTCCGACCCGGAACATGGAATGGACACGCGACTCAAGTCCGGCTTGGCCTGGGACTATTGGAATGGAACCAACTGGAGCGCGTTGTCTGTGGTCGACCGCACCGATTCGCTCAGGCGGCCCGGAGTTGTTCGATTCGATGCCCCATCGGACTGGCAACTCTTAATAGAGTCTGACCAACAACAACCCTCGGTCGTCACGGCCATGGCGGACCATTTGCAAAACTCTGCACAGGAACCGGGGGCTCGCAACGGAGGCCTTGTCCACCCACTCCATTGGATTCGCGCGCGAGCTTCTGACGAGAGACTGTTGTCTCAGGTGCAGTGCCGGGGGATTGTGCTTCATACGGTGATGGCGCTGCATGCGATGACACTCCGTGAAGAAGTGCTTGGAAACAGCAACGGAACTGTAGACCAATCATGTCGAACTCTGCGAACGCCGGTACTCCCGGGTCAAGTGTTGGAAGTCCGCGAAACGCATCGGAATGGCGACAAGGTGTGGGTCGAATGGAAATCCGTGGATCACTTCCTGCATAGCGGGCCGCAGGATCGCCACTATACGATCGATCGCCAGACCGGCATGATAACGTTCGGTGACGGCACCAGGGGGGCTATTCCACCATCTGGCATCAACAATATCGTCATGAAGGAATATCGGATCGGCGGAGGCAGTGTTGGGAATGTACCGGTTGAATCAATGGTGCAGCTGCGCACGACGATGCCGTTCGTCCAGAAAGTCTTGAATCTCGTCCCGGCGTACTGCGGGGCGGACAGCGAATCTCTGGAAGTATTTGTGGGGCGGGCTCTGCGCGTCGTTCGGCACCGCAATCGAGCGGTGACCGCCGAAGATTATGAGGATTTGGCCCTCGCCGCATCTCCCCTGGTCGCGGGCGCTTACTGCGTTTCCTTTTATGATCTCGTTCATGACCCGTTGGCTCAAAGAAGGCGGTCGGGGGTATTGAGCCTCATCGTTCTCCCTTGTGTTGACTCTGAAGTGCCTCAGCCAGACAGAGCACTTCTTGAGTTGGTGCGCGCACACGTCACACGCTGTGCTCCTACCGGAATTGACGTCCGTGTGGTGCCGCCTCACTATGTCCCTGTGAACGTCGTCGTGCATGTCATCCTGCAACCTGACGCAGTGCCTGCCGAAGTCAGAAAAACAATCCAATCTGAGATCAGCCGGTTTCTTCATCCTCTGGCAGGCGGTTCGGACGGACGGGGTTGGCGGACTGGAAAATATCCTCCGAAATCATCACTGCACAGCCGGATCATGAAAGTGCCCCTGGTCCACCATATCCTGGGACTTAGCCTCGGTGTCGCCGACGAGGCCACCTCTTACGTGAGATCGGGTTTCTTCAACGTGTGTTCAGGTACCCATCGGATTGAATGCCATCCGCTTTCGGCTGGCTAGAGAGAGGATCACATGCCGGTGCCGGTGCCGAACTTGGACGATCGACGCTTCGATGATCTTGTCCGGGAAGGACGGACGATAATTCCGCAGAAGGCACCCCGATGGACGAATCACAATCCTGCGGATCCTGGCATCACTATTCTTGAGCTGTTTGCCTACGTCGCAGAAATGCTGTTGTACCAAACGAACAGGATTACCGATCACCATCGACAACAGTTCTTGCGGATGCTTGTCGGCTCAGAATGTGAGTGGGCGATTGGGGAAACCACCAGCCAAAACATTGAGGAAGCGGTCCGCCGGCTCGATGATGGCGAGCGGGCGGTCACGTGTGACGATTATGCGCGACTGGCACAGGCGGCGGATCCGAATGTTGCTCGGGCGCAGTGTATTCCAGGTATTGATCTGACCTCGGCAATTCCGGTCCCACAACCTAACCATGTGAGTGTCTTGATTATTCCGCGGAGTGCAGCACAAAGGCCGCTTCCCAGCCCGGACATGCTCCAACGAGTTCAAGATGCGTTGGGCAGGCGAAAGCTCTTGGCAACTCATGTGCATGTGGCGGCACCACGGTATGTTCCTCTGCGCGTGAGCCTCAGCGTCGTTGCCAAGGGGGTCACGGCTGAGGAACAGTTTCGAGAAGACATTGCGAAGGCGATACGGGGATTTCTGGATCCTGTGACAGGCGGGGAATCAGGTTCCGGATGGCCGGCGGGGCAAGCGTTGTACTTGTCTGGATTCCTGAGGCGATTACATGCCATGCCTCACGTGGAATATGTCGATCCCGAAACAATGATTCTGGAAACAGATCCATTTCGTATCCGGCGAGGTGACGACGGTGAGGTAGTTTCCGTGGCATTGCGGCCGGACGAATATTTTGTGCCCGAGGTAAGTAAGGACACCATACAGGTCTCGCAAGGGATGTAGCCATGTCTTCTACTGCATCAGCACCGTCAGGGCTTCTGACCCGCTTACCTGCAGTGTTTCAAGGGGTAAAGGAGGAAGATCGCTTGTTGAGAGAGTTCCTTGCTCCGTTCGAGGAGATTGTCTTCGGTCACGAAGGTCTACATTCGACCATTCTGTCTCTGCCTGATCTCCTTGATGCGCGCAAGGCGCCGCCCGAGTTTCTCTCTTGGTTGAGCTCATGGATGGGCACAACACTCTATCGCCGGTTGTCCGAGGACAAACAGCGCGAGTTCGTCGCGAATGCCGCCGATTACTATCGGTATCGAGGAACGCTCCATAACGTACAACGGTTATTGAAGTTGTTTACTGGCTTCGAAGTTCAAGTAGAGGAACCGGACTTTCCCATGTTTCAGGTCGGCCTCAATTCTACAATCGGTGGCGGGACATATATCGAAGGTGGTCCCCCGTACGCGTTTGCGGTCATAGTCAAGGTCCCTCAAATCACGAGAAGCGGTGATGATGAAGGTAGGAGTCGCGAGGATCGTATTCAGCGATTAGCGCGAGAGGTGATCGACCACGAGAAACCAGCTCATACGACCTATGATTTGCAGCTGTTACCCGGAAGCGATACGGCTATGGTATGACGCCCAAGCCACCACCTTCTTGACACCCGCAAGGTGGAAGTCGCGTTAGCGTGAGGATAGAGGGTCGGCTATGGACAAAGCAATGAAGCGGATCAATTTCTTTAAGGGCTTCGCCACTACTGCCCAGGACTGGCAGGCAGCAGAAGCCTATCATATTGAAAAAAGGAAGCTCCATAACCAGTATTTTCATGCTCCCGGCGTGATCCTGGAATGTTTGAAGGGACTCGCTGTCATGGCGATAAAGGAGGGAAGCGCACTTCGCGTCGAACCAGGGATGGCACTGGATGGAGAGGGTCGAGAACTGTACCTGCCTCAACCGATCGATCTAGACGTGAACCTGCGACAATATCGAGGGACAACAATTTATGTGGCCATCGAGTATGGGGAACAGCCGGTCGAGCACCGACCGAATAAGTTCAACTCGGACTATGAGGGGCATGCCTTTATCGAGGAACTTCCGGCCGTCACGATCGCCAGAGACCAACCGGACAACAAGCTCAAACTCGAACTCGCGCGAGTCGACCTCACGCCAGAGGTGACATCCATTAAAGATCCAGCGGATTCTTCCTGGCCTGGAAGGAATGAAATCGATCGCCGCTTTATCAGAAAAACGGGACGATTCCAAGCGCACTTAGAAGACGTGGCCGATGTCGTGAGCGCAGGGACCACAACCGTATCAGGGAATGGAACGACTCTCATTCTGATTCAGCATGATCAGCCGCTGGGCGTGGAGCACTGTTATGTCCCAAGTGTTTCTCCAGTGGAACTAAAGAGTGACGTAGACGTTCTACGGCGAGGCCATGAGAACCAAGGCGTATCTTGGAAAATACTTCTCCGATGGAAGGAAAACAACCAGATTGCTTACCAGCTTGAGATTGCCAATAGCTCACCTGTCGACATGCTGGTAGCATACAAGGTCTACCGATTTAGATAGTGTAGGGTACTATCATGAGAATTAGAGGTAGGGTCATCACTCAGGGAACTCACGTAGCGGACGCAAAGGTGCGCATCTGGCTTGTCAAGAGATCAGATGCTGTAGAAGTTCCTGCGTTTGACGGGTGGTCGACCGATAACGGAACCTTTGAATGTACACAAGACATGATCGATAACATCGTTACAACTTCACGGAATTTCATTCATGTCAAATACTCAGTGGAGAAAAAGGGATATCGGTCGGTCTCGGATGTTGTGCCATTTGTTGATGTAGAAACGAATCTAGCCGACATAGAGTTCCCGCGGAGCAGCCTTCGGATTCGAGGCCGTGTTGTTTCAAACCGGCGACCGGTGTCAGCAGCTAAAATTATTGTTCGCATTGCTGAAGTCGAACGTGGTCGTATTCGTGCCGATCACAACGGACAATTCGAGCGAGATATCGAAGGACATTACGAAAGCCAACCGCTTGTTTGGACTGCCAGACGGCTCGGTTACATCAGAGCGACCGGAAATCTGGAAATTCGTTCAAACCAACTCGACTTCTTGGACATCGATCTTACCCCTCGTTGGTGGATGGGCCTCTGTCAGATTTGGAGGCTCGATCCTGAAGTCGTGCCCGGAGTGCTCCTGTCCGTCCTTTTCGGATTAATCTTCGTCGGTTGGTTGGTATTTCGTTGTCCCGATCCTACGGTGAAAGCACAAGACTTTACCAAGGGCAGAGCAGATGACGCCGATCGTGGGGAGAAATTTCGGGGGTGCTTGTCCCGTTTTCCCGATAAATGCGGAACGGAAACAGATAGTGCGATCATTAAGTGCATGAAAGAGAAAGGATACCAGTACGCGAAGTGATGACAAGAATTTGTGACGCTGAATGTTGGCTCATACAGAGAAGGAATTAGCTCGTGGTCGAACGAATTCTCTACTCGCTGATCCTTGTTGAATTGATCGTGATGATTGGGTGTACGCATCCTAAGGAAAGTGAAACCCGCAAAGATAGTCCAGAGTCTATGCCACCAGCACATGTTGCGCCCAAGGATACGCACAAAAAGGCACCCAAACAGCCGGATTCAGAAGTCTCAGAATGCAAAGAGTTGGTCAAGAACCTTAATAGTCCGCTTGCCATCGCTGTTAGGGTAGCGTTGGGGAAGTATTCTGGAACTGCTGTCCAAGCAGACGAAATGAAGAAGACCGACCGTATCTTCTATCGAGTACTCGTACAGGGAGATTCAGGAAGACCGAAGTCTTTTGATGTTACACAAGAAACCATCGAAGGCGAAAAACTTGTAGAGCCTCCGTCGTCACCCGAATGCAAGTCTCTTTACGCGGTTAAACAACCAAGTATTGTAATTGCGATTCACCTCGCCCAAAAACATCTTAATGGTAGGGCACAAAATGCAGTCCTTATGGCATATGGCCAGAACGATATCTACTCGGTTGGAGTGACAGATTCGAGCGGACAGTCTCACAATGTTTTTGTGGATGCGGATGAGAAGAAAATCATCAAAGACGAACTGATAACAAGATAATCGCACTTCACCAGGCCCGGAACCCCCACGATGGTTCTTGGCGACTGGATAATATCCTCCAGAAGTTCTTCTCCACTATTCTTTCCGTGTCAGGGGATAGCTTCCAACAGGCCCCACAAACGGCAGAGCGAGAATGCCACTGAGCGTCAGCCGTCGAGGATCGCGATACTGTTCCAGGCCCAAGGCCATGTCCGTATACCCGTCAAGGGGATTCTCCCGATAGGTCCCCAGAAGGCGGTCCCACCAAGGCAAATTAAACCCAAAATTCGAGTTCGTTTCTCGGGACGACACTGAATGGTGTATTCGATGCATGTCCGGCGTGACGATGATCCAACGGAGCGTCCGATCAACCGCGATGGGCATCCAGATGTTGCTGTGATTGAACAGAGACGTCGCGTTCAAGATGATTTCAAACAGGAGCACGGAGACCGGAGCCGGTCCCAACAAGACGACGACGCCGAGTTTGATGCCCATGGAGAGGGTGACTTCGACAGGATGAAACCTGAGGCCGGTGGTGACATCGCAGTCCAAGTCTGCATGGTGCATCATATGGAAGCGCCAGAAGAGGGGCACGGCATGGAAGACGACATGCTGGAGATACAGCGCGAAGTCCAATACGATGACGGCGAGCAGAATGTCCAGCCATGCCGGCCAACTCAGCTCATTCAGCAGCCCCCAATTTCGTTCGGCCGCGAGCATGGCCAAGCCGACCGCACCAGCCCCGAAGAGGAGGCGGACGGTCACCGAATCAAGGACAACGACTTAAAGGTTCGCGAACCAGCGCGACCCTCGTGGCGTGGACAGCCTCCGTCGGGGAGCAGCCCGTTCCCACAGGGCCATCAGGACGAGCATCCCGAGGAACGCCGACAGTCGGATGAGCACATCACTGTTCATGAGCGCCAGGTATACTTCGTGTCATGCGACAAGTCCATCGCGCCTTACGATTCATGCGGTACCATACCCTGAATGGGCGAATGCTGCAAAATCGATCCCAATGCACGATGTGCTTTTTGAGATGGGACGGTCGCGTTCGTTGCTGCTATGAGGGGACTATGCTAGGCTCAACCCCCATGACCATGAGGTGTCGCAGCGTCGCATGGTGTCGCGTGGCCATCCTCCTGTGGGCCTGCGCCTGGATGTTGGCGGTCCCCTTGTTTCACGTGCATCCGGACGCGGATCACCGACACGGGGAAGCAGGGCACGTCCATGCCGGGACCGTCCACACGGTCCTGTCTCAAGATCTGGACTGCGAATCTGACCACCACGACCAAATCGGCGCGAACGGGGACGCTGCCCATGCGGGAACGACTCTGTCCGCGCACGTCTCGCACGGGGGCATCGGACATCCCGAGTTCGGCTTGTCGTTTCTGAATGACTCGAACGATAAAAAAGCGTTCAAACCGTTTTTCGCGCCGGTACTTGCCGGCGCCTGCGCCGTCGTCATCGATCCTCATCAGCAGGAGAGGGAAGACCAGCTCGATTGTCTGGCGCCTGCTGTTCCGAGCGTGATCCGCGAGATCCCTTCCCGCGCCCCGCCTGGTTTCCTCATCTAAATCCCTCAGTCCTTCGCACGGTACACAGCTGTCGCAGACACCTTGGGTGGAGGACTCGTGTTTCGCCATGAGACGCAAGGTGTGCGCAGGAAGGGAGGTCCCCGATGAGGTGTCATGCACCCATATCGATCGTATTGGCAACTCTGGTGGTGAGCTTCAGTCAATCCGCTCCTACGGCCTGGGCGGACGAGGTTCGCTCCAGTCCCTATTCGCTGGAAGAAATCCTGGCTATGGCGGTGGAGCGCAGCCCGATGCTGGCTGAAGCGCAAGGCGCAATGAAGGAAAGCCGTGGACAGCAGATTGCTGCCGGAGCTTATCCCAATCCGGTGCTCGAGGGCGGCGCCGGTAAAGGGTCGATTCGTGACCCCAGCACCGGCGTATCGATCATCGAACATACCATCACCGTCGGGCAGCCGATTGAATGGGCGCCCAAGCGGCAGGCTCGACAGGAGGCCGCGAACGCAGGAGTGGCAGGCGCCAGTGCCGGGCTGGAGGTGGCCAAGCTGAATCTGCTGACCGATGTCAAAGTCGCCTTCTACCAATTGCTGCTGGCCCAACGGGACGCGGAACTTGCGGCGCAGAACGTGGCAACGGTCGAAGAGGTCTTGCGTACTGCCAAGCTGCGAGTGGCTGCGGGGGAAGCGACGTCCTTCGATACGATGAAAGCCGGTGTCGAATTACAGAAGGCCCAGAAGGAGGTGGCGAGAGCGCGCAACGGTCTGCTGGTCGCCAAGTCACGACTGAATACGCTGACGGCAGGAGGCCTGGGGAAACAGTTTGCAATCGGGGGAGGTTTCCAATCCCTTCAGCAAGAGCTCAATGTGGATCAACTTGTGGCCGAAGGGGTTGGACGCCATCCTGCCCTCCGGCGTCTGTCGAAACTGGCCGAGCAAGCCGAGCATACGGTGCAGTTCGAGCGAGAGTCCCGCATCCCGAATATCAATGTCATGGGCCAATATCACCGTGAAGCCGGAGACGAATCCATCGTCGCCGGCCTGGTCATTCCAATTCCGGTCTGGTATCGACGCCAGGGAGAAATCGAGACAGCCTTGGGGGCCAAACATCGGGCGGTCGCCGAGCGAGCACGCGCGCAGAATGAGTTGGAACAGGCCATCATCCAACACGCGCAAGACGTTCGGACGGCTCAAGACCAGCTCCGGGTCTTCGAAACAGGGTTGCTCAAGCAGGCCGAACACATTCTCACCATAGCCCGGACCAGCTTTCGGCAGGGCGCAGCCAGCCTGTTGGATCTGCTGGATGCACAACGGGTGTATCGGCAGACCTTGTATGAATACGCGCAGGTCAGTGCGGACCTGTCGATCGCGCTCGTCCGATTGGAACGCGACCTCGGAGCCCCGCTTTGATCAGATATCGAAAGCAGATTCGGGAGACAGGAGAGATCCCATGACACGACCATCAATCGTCATCAGACTGAGCGTGCTCATCACGGTCCTGCTGACCGGCTGCGGTGATCGCGGAACCGATTCGTCTCCTCCATCCAAAATACCGCCGAAACCGGACGTGGCGCTTGCACGAGCCGTTCAAGCTCCCATTCAAGCCCCCTTGGCCGTCCGAGAGCGCGTAAAAACCGTCGTTGTGGCATTGCGCGCTGTGCCCGAGGTCATCACAGCGCCTGGCGAGGTTGCGCTGGATCTCAAGCACGTGGCCAAAATCACATCACGGATCGAAGGGCAGATTGAACAGATCCACATTCAGTTGGGCGACCGCGTGAAGAAGGGGCAGGCATTGGCGGCCATCGGGAGTCTGCAACTCGACCAATTGATTGAAGAATACCTGGTGTCGAAAGCCCAATCTGATGTGGCTGAGAACAATTTACGCCGCACTGAAAAGCTGCGGGTGGACGATATCGTGCCCGAACGGAAACTCGTCGAAGACAAGGGGCGCTATCTCGAGACCACAGCCCGCTACCAGCATATTCGCGAGAAACTGCTCAACATGGGAGTCTCGAAGACGGAGCTGACGGAGCTGGAACGAGGCCGGCATGAAGAGAGCCATCGATATACCCTGACGTCGCCGATCAGCGGTACCATCGTCGAGCAAAATGCCGTCCGAGGCCAGGGTGTTGCGCCGGGAAACGAATTATTTCAAGTGGTCGATACCAGCCAGGTCTGGGTCTTCGCCAACCTGCCTATCGAGCTCGCCAGGAAGTTTAAGGAAGGCGATCAAGGCACCATTGTTCCGAAAGGCGGAGAAGCGGTCACAGCCCCGCTCACGTATATTGCTCCGGTGGCCGACGAAAAAACGCGGACGGTCAAAATCCGGTTCGACGTGCCGAATTGCGGTAGACGCTTCAAGCCGAACGAGTTCGTGGAAGTGTCATTTTCGCTGGAAGGCGCGCCGGCACTCGCCCTACCGACGTCCGCGCTGACGATGGTGGAGAAGACGAGGGGCGTGTTCGTGACACATGCGGATGGCTTTGTCTTTACTCCGATCGAAACCGGCCGCGAGGCTGACCAGTGGATCGAGGTTAAGAAGGGCCTTCAGGCCGGCGCGGAGGTCGTATCCGACGGGGTATTCGATCTCAAGAATGTCCTATTGAAAGAGCATATCGAATCTGGCGAGGGGAACTGACATGGCGACCCTCCTCACTCTGTCGCTCCGGTATCGATTCTTCACGCTCGTCGCCATCATGTTGGCGATCGCCGGCGGCCTCTGGTCGCTCACCACGTTACCGATCGATGCCGTCCCCGATTTGACGCCCGTACAAGTACAGGTCCTGACGCGGGCTCCGGCACTCGGTCCGGTCGAGGTGGAACAACTGGTCACATTTCCCATTGAAGCGGCGTTGAGCGGCTTGCCGGGTCTGCAAGAGTTACGTTCGATCTCACGGTACGGCCTGTCCGCCGTCACGGCGATCTTTGAAGATCAGGTCGAGATCTATCGTGCCAGACAGTTGGTCAGTGAACGATTGACCCGTGCCGTTGAACGTATTCCGCAGGAATACGGCCGCCCCCTGCTGGGGCCGCTCACGACAGGGCTCGGAGAAGTGTACATGTTCACGTTGAAGAGCCGACAGCTCGGGGCGATGGAACTGCGAACGATGCTCGAATGGGACATCGGCATGCGGCTGCGGGCCGTGCCGGGCGTCGTGGAAGTCAACATTTGGGGCGGTGAAGCGCAGCAATATCAGGTCATGGTCGATCCCGGAAAACTGTTGTCCTACAAGTTGTCTCTTTCCCGAGTGTTCGAGGCCCTGCAGCGAAACAACGCCATAGCAGGCGGAGGCTATATTGAGCATCTGCGCGAGCAGCTGCTCATTCGCGGAGAGGCACTGGCGACGAATCCCGAGGCCATTGCGAAGATCATTGTGGATCATGGACCAGGAGGCGTGCCGATTCGAATCGGCGATCTCGGGGAAGTGAAGGCGGGGCCGGCGCTCCGTATCGGCGCGGCCACAGTCGACGGCGAAGGCGAGACGGTCATCGGACTGGTCCAGATGCTGGCGGGCGAAAATGCCCAGCGCGTCGTCCAACGCGTCAAAGCGCGTGTGAGCGACATTCAAGCGACGCTACCAGCCGGCGTGATGATCGAGCCCTATTACGATCGGACGCAATTCGTGTCGAAGGTCATCAGGACCGTGCGCAACAATCTACTGGAAGGCGGCGTGCTCGTCGTGGCCGTGTTGTTTTTGTTCTTGGGGAATCTCCGGGCCGGCCTGATTGTCGCAGCCGCGATCCCGCTTTCGATGTTGATCGCGTTTATCGGCATGGCTCAAGCCGGACTCTCCGGCAACTTGATGAGTTTGGGGGCGATCGACTTTGGGCTGCTTGTGGACGGGTCGGTGGTCATGATCGACAACATTCTTCGACGGCTGTCCACGGTTCGGGCCGCAACGTCGGAACAACGGACGGCCGCGATCCGATCCGCGGCAGGCGAGGTCCTGCGTCCGGTGACCTTTGCCGTCGGGATCATCATTCTCGTGTATCTGCCGGTTCTGACGCTGACCGGCATCGAAGGCAAACTGTTCCGACCCATGGCCCTGACCGTGATCCTCGCGCTTGTGGGTTCCCTGATCATCGCGGTGACCGTGACCCCTGTGCTCGCTTCATGGTTCGTCCCGAGCGCCGAAGAACGAGAACCTCGCCTGACTCGGATGTTCCGGCTCGCGTATCGTTCCGCTGTTCGCCGGGCAATCAGCCGTCCGCGGTGGGTGGTCCTCCCCGCTGCGGCGTTGTTTGTCGTGAGCCTTGTCGTCGGCTGGACCCTTGGGGTGGAATTCGTTCCACGTTTAGATGAAGGGGATTTGGCCATACAGGTCTGGCGGTTGCCGAGTGTTTCGCTGAGCGAATCGGTCGCGACGTCCCTTCAGATCGAGAAAGTGCTCCGGCAGTTCCCGGAAGTCGTCACGGTCGTGACCCGAACCGGAAGTCCTGAAATCGCCACCGACGTGATGGGCATCGAACTGTCCGACGTGTTCGTGATTCTGAAACCGCGGGACGAATGGTCGAGCGCCAGGACGAGAGAAGAGCTGATCGCGAACATGAAAGCGGCCATCGAGGGGAATGTGCCCGGAGTCGGTCTCGGGTTCACTCAGCCGATCGAAATGCGGTTCAATGAATTGATTGCCGGTTCACGGTCGGATCTGGCGATCAAGATTTTCGGTGACGATTTGGATCGGCTCAAACAGACGGCGGACGCGACGGCGCGGGCGATTGAAGCGGTGTCCGGCGCCGCAGATGTGAAAGTCGAGCAGATTGCCGGATTGCCGATGCTCCGGGTCGTGGTCGATCGGGACCAAATCGCGCGATACGGATTTACGGCGGACGATGTTTTGGCCGTCGTCGAGACCACGCGCGCCGGACGTGTCGTCGGCATGGTCATTCAAGGGGTGCGGCGATTTGAGCTGGTGGTCCGGCTCCGAACAGGAGCGACGATCGATCCCAAAAGCATCGGTGCCGTCCTGTTGCCCACCCCGGAAGGAGAGCTCGTCCCGCTGTCTCGGGTGGCCGAGATCACCATAGACAGCGGACCGGCTCAAGTCAGCCGGCAGGACGTGCAGCGTCGGATCATGGTCGAAGCCAATATCAGGGGCCGGGATCTCGGCGGTTTTGTCGCCGAAGCTCAGCGGGTGGTGGCCGAACGGGTATCTCCCCCGACCGGGTACTATCTGGTCTGGGGCGGGCAGTTCGAGCATCTGCAGGACGCGGCGCGACGGTTGGCCGTCGTCGTCCCGATTACGCTGTTGCTGATTCTCAGCGTGCTGTCAGTGATGTTCGGCGCCATGCGTCCTGCCTTGTTGATTTTTTTGAATGTGCCGCTGGCGTTATCCGGCGGGGTGCTGGCGCTCTGGATGCGGGGTCTTCCTCTGAGCATCTCCGCCGCCATCGGCTTCATCGCGCTCTTCGGGATCGCGGTCTTGAACGGCGTCGTGCTGATCAGTCATATCCGTCAACTCGAGGCTGAAGGCCGTTCGACCGAAGACGCGGTGATGGAAGGCTCGCTCGACCGACTGCGTCCCGTCCTCATGACGGCGCTGGTCGCCAGCCTGGGGTTTGTGCCCATGGCACTTGCGACGACGATGGGAGCTGAAGTACAGCGACCGCTGGCGACGGTCGTGATCGGGGGGCTGGTTACTTCGACCGCCTTAACCCTACTTGTGATCCCGGCTCTGTATACCAAAGTAGGTCGTCTCGGCTAGCCGCGCACGAAAGTGAGCGGTCAAACGCTCTACCACAATTGGATGCCGAAGGGAGCTTCTCATGTCGATTCCCGTTTCTCTCGGACTTTTTGTTCTCGCGGGTTTGTGTGAAATCGGCGGCGGCTACTTGGTGTGGCTGGCGCTTCGAGAGGGCCGGCCGTGGGGATATGCCGTCGCTGGAGCCGCGATTCTCATCCTGTACGGCGTGATCCCGACCTTTCAACCGGCGCACTTTGGCCGTGTCTATGCCGCCTACGGCGGCTGGTTTATCGTGCTGTCGATCCTGTGGGGCTGGACGATCGACCACATTGGCCCAGATTTCTATGACATCGTCGGCGGATTGATTTGCCTGGTCGGTGTTGCCGTAATCATGTATATGCCACGTTAAACGTGGTACGAGTCGTCGCTCTCCAGAGGGAGGTTATCTGCTACCAGGCCTCCGTAGTACCTTGCTTCCTGGTTTCTTGTGGGGTGAGATTGTGCGACTGGACACCTTGAGTGTTTCAGGTCGTGAGCTCGCCACGACAGGAATCGGGACGACGGACCAGCAGTGGCGATCAATGACGTAGGCTAGGAGCTGAGTATCACGTCCCGAGTCGTGGCAATGCGCGGACAAGACATCGTCGCGGATGGTCGTGATCGCACCAGCTTCGGGCCTGATAGATGTCGGGGGGACAGCTGGCGAGCCGGTTCGCGTGTCAGTGTATTGGGCGCGCGGTCCAACACGCGAGACACAGCGTGAAGGCTATATCCTACAGCGAGCATACGGCTTAACTCCTCGCGTTCCATGAGACTCAATCGGTGATACAACGTTTCCTTCACTGAACCGTTTTCAATCCTAGGCAGTATCTGTTTCGATCCATGTGGAACACGCTTTGCCTCTGTTCCTTTCAAGTTCCTTGGTTGTCTAGACAGTAAGGACCGATGGGAAGCGCTTCGCCTTTGGCGCGAACTCTAACGCCCCGACCACCGTAAGCGCTCCCTCAAAAATAGACTGGTAAAAATGGGAATTGTCGGGCACAATGCCCCCCTTTCCATGGTGCTCCTGTTCATTGAGCCGGATATCCCTGAGAAAATGATTTTGTCAAGCCCCACGGAATCTTTCGGGATGAGTTGCTGAGCAGAGCATTGTCTTATCCACTGCACAAAGCTTAGGTACTCAGTGAACGCTGGTGTGGGCACTACACTCCCACCGCCCGCCGAGTGCGCTGTGGAGTTCTAGCTGATAGAGGATGGCACAGCTGTTATGACAACGAAACAATCCGACCGACCATCTTTGGCGCACCTATTTCAGCGCGACGGTTTTCACTTGTCGTCGAAGGTCATCGTTAATCGGCAGGTGTTGGTGTGGCTGATGGTCGGTTGTGCTCTGTACTTCATTGTTGCCCTCATTGAGGTTGGCGGGCAAGTCGTAATAGGTGAGAGCGTCCAATCATCTGTTTACGCGACCGCGCCAGGAGTAATCGTGTATGAATGGGTCCAGGGTTTAGCATTAGGTTTAGATTTAGACAAGCGGAGCGACTCATGGCTTCCAATGCTGATGGCATACAATGCCTCGATAGAAGACTCCATGCGGAGTCTATATGATGTAACGCTTAGGGGGTTGGAAAAGTTTCAGTACCCTCCTTCATCGCTACTTCTTTTCGACCTTATCCCTAAAGAATTGACGAGTATCGAAGACGGGAAAATTCATGCAACGCTGAGCTATTACCTTTGGGTCATATCGCTCATCGCGTTTTCTGTCACAATCGGCGCATCATGGCTTCTGCTGGAAATGCAGTTAGCTAGATTCAGCAATACTCTCTCCTCCTCGCTTATCACACCGTTAGGTGTGTCGAGGGGAATACTCATCATCACCATAAGTTTCTTCTACTACCCGCTGCTGAAAGGGCTGGCCCTCGGACAGGCCCAAACTTTTCTCAGTTGCCTGGTCGCAATCTCTATCCTTGCCTTCTTTCTTGGCTGGAAGACCTGCAGCGGGATTTGTATCGGACTGTGTTGTTTGTTCAAGCCCCAATATGGTTGGCTGCTGGTATGGTCTATTTATCGACGGGAACGATGGTTCACGGTGGGCTTGGCTACTGTGGTATTGGTGGGTGGGGCGCTATCCGTTGCCCGATACGGACATGCGAATTGGGTTTCATATCTTGAGCTGCTTGGGAGGATCGGCCGTCAAGGTGAAGCGTTCTGGGCCAATCAGAGCATGAACGGATTGTTGAATAGGTTGCTGGATAATGGTGATCCTTTGCACTTTTTTCATTCCAGTTATGCTCCATTCCATCCCACAGTGTCCTTCCTGACAATTGCCTGCTCGCTCATTTTGCTCGGGCTTGCTCTAAGGCCATGGTCTTCCGATAGCACAAACTCAGGCCGGCCGCTCGATCTGATGATCGTCATCGTCGCCGTGACGTTAGCTTCTCCAATCGCTTGGGAACATCACTATGGTGCGTTCCTGCCTATCTTTGCCGCGGCTCTTGGTAGCATGATCATCATGCGACCGTTTGGCGGCATGACCAGCGCGATCTTTGCTTGTAGCTATGTTGCATGCGCCAGCGTCCTCTTGCGCCCCCGACTGTTCTACAAGTTTCCCGTGTTAGGGCTTGCTGGGTCACATATGTTCTTTGGTGGCCTGATCTTATTTGTCATGCTCCTCGTCTTGCGGCAGATGGATAGTCGTAAAGGCGCCGAAGGGAAAAGATACCCGTCGCAAGGTGTTTCTCTTAAGGCGTCCTGATCAGTACATTCCGGTTGACTGAACCTTTGCGCCGGTACCGACGCCGCTGGCTCGTCGAACAGTTCTTTGCGTGGCTCCCAATGGAAGCGGCGCTTGCTGATCCGCTGGGAGGACGACGCTGCCAACTTCTGAAGTTGTGTGCAGCTCGTATCGATCACCACACGACTCAGGCAATTGTGAGATACGTTCTAGAATCCTCCTCCGCCGCCCGTCGGGACGGCGATGTTGAATTCTTGAATCGGCGTCACGATCAGCGCGAAGTTGTAGAGTTCATCGGCCGCCACGTCGTGGATGCCGTATTCGTGGTTCCGCAGCATCTTGAACCACTTCCCCATTTCCTTCCTCACCATCGCTTGATCGCCGCGGACTAGCGCGTCTTTCACGACCGCGAGTTTGCCGAGATACGGTTCCCAGTCGGAAGCCGGATAATTGCTCTTGTAGAAGCTCACGGAGTTGGTCAGCTCGTCGATCCAGGTCGTTGACACTTCCGCTTGACCTGCCGTCGCGAGCAGGAGCCCGAAACACAACAGCGCACCCCTCGTCAGGATCTTCATGACGCTCTCCTTTGATGTGCGGCCGGTGCCAATAATCCGCGCCGTCCGTTGCCGACTCGCAGGCTGGCGGATTAGCTAGAAAGACACGCAGTCATTGCCTGGCGCGCAGTTCGCGAAGCCGGTCTCGTTCCTGGTCGGTCCGGCAAAGGGCTTCGAGTCCGTCGGCTCCGATTGGGCGCCGGCGTCCGGCGCTCCCATCGGCCTCTCCATCTCCTTGGTCAACTCGCCGGTCTTCGGGTCGATGCGCTGCATCGACAAGCCGTGGTCCGACGCGGACTTCCCGGAGTCCATCGCCGGGCCGATCGCTTTCTCCATCGGTTCATCCGCCGCGAGGGCGGAGAAACCGATCAATACGACAGCCATGGCGGCCAACCCCATCAACAGCATCGCATGCCCTATAAGATTATCCCGTCTCATCGCGCGACCTCCTTCGTGAAGAGTCCTGCGCCGTGGTCCCTTGATGCGCATGATTCTACGAAGCGGTCGGACGTCAGACTATCGCCTGAAGGGTGGATTTCATCTACACCGATCAGGTGATTCCGGTTTCGGCCTGCGGTGATGAGCGGCTAGCGGGCTCTCAGGTAGGAGAGAATGGCTTCGACCCGGCCGGTGACGTGAAGCTTTTGATAGATGTGATGGAGGTGGGTCTTGACCGTATCGAGCGACAGGCCCAGACGGTCGGCGATCTCCTTGTTGCCTTGTCCAGAGGCGGCGTACGCGAGAATTTCACGTTCGCGTTCGGTGAGGGGGACGAGGCCGGGCGGGGTCCCCGACCCCTGCAAGGCGGAGACGGCCTGGTGCGCGAATCGATCCGGCATGAACGGCAAGTGGAGACGTTCGCCGCGGTGCGTCGCGCGGATGACCCGCAAAAACTCGGCGTGGTCGGCATCCTTGAGGATGTAGCCGCAGGCGCCTGCCTGAACCGCGGCTACGATTCTGGCGTCTTCGTCGTGGACCGAGAGCATCAACACCTTGGTGTCGGGCAGGCAGCCTCGGATCAGGCGCGTCGCCGTCACTCCGTCAAGCCGCGGCATATCCACGTCCATGAGGATCATGTCCGGTCTGAGCCTCATGGCCTGCTCGAACGCCTCCCGCCCGTCGGTTGCTTCTCCCACCACCCGGAGATCGCGTTCCCGTTCCAGCAACAGCCGCAGGCTTTGCCTGAACAGACGTTGATCTTCAGCGATCAGCAGCGTGACCGGCATAGACGTCCTGCTTCACCGGCAACACCAGGGAAAAGATGGCGCCGCCGCCGCGGCGGTTGTCCGCACTGATGGCGCCGCCGTGAGCTTCCATGACCAGCCGGCAAAAGTGGAGCCCCAGTCCGCGGCCAGTCCTGGTGTCTCCGGCCTCCTTTTTCCTGAAGAGCAAATCGAACAGGTGAGGCAGATCCTCCTCGGCGACTCCAGGCCCTTCGTCCATCACCCGGATCGTCACGTACGACGAGCCGGCGCTCTCGCCCGGACAGCGGCTCCCGTGGGGCTCGTCGCGGACCTGCACGGCAATCGTGCCGCCCGTCGGCGAGAACTTCACGGCGTTGTGAAGGAGATTGATGAGGACGCGCAACAGGCGCCGGCCGTCAGCGTTCACCTGGATCTCCTCGTGCGCGAGATCGACGAGGAATCGAATGCCCTTCGATTCCGCTTCAATCCGGAAGAGATGCAGCGCTTCGTCCGTCAGTGACTTGATCGAGACGGCCGAGGTCAGGAGCGGAAGCGCTGAATAACTGTCCTGGTAGACGTCGAGCATGTCGTTGATCATGCCCAGCAACAGATCGATGGTGAACCGCATGTCGTCGCACCAGCGTGGCACGGCGGCGTCCGCGGTTTGTCGGTCCACGAGAAGTTCCAGCGTCTTCTTGATGCCCACGAGCGGATTGCGGATGTCGTGCGCGAACATCGAAGCGAAGTGACTCAACGAGGCCAACCGCTCCGACCGGAGTAATTGCTCCTGAAGCTGCTTCTTCTCGGTCAGATCGGTCAATTGAACCATGACCGCTTCGACCGCGCCGCTCTTTTCAAGGGGGACGAGATCGACTTCCATGATATAGAAATCCCCGGTCGGCGCCGGCACGGTCATTTCACCGGCCACGAATTCTCTTCCGGCCGCGAACGTGTCGGCCAGCATCCGGTGGAGCCGGGGGCGCTCCGCTTCGGCGAACAACGACAGCACCGGCGTGCCGACGACATCGGCGGCGTGACGCCACAATTTGATTTCCCCTCGCCGGTTGAGATCCCGAATCCGCCCGTCGGCATCCACGAGCAGCCTGATGTGCAGCGAATGGTTCCACAACATCCGGTAATGTTCCTCGGACGTGGCGAGTTCTCGATTGGCCCGTTCGAGTTCCTCGACGTATCGTTCTCGTTCGTCCGCGGCTCGCGCCAGCCGCCGAGCCAACTCGTCGAAGCTTCCGGCGAGCGCGTCGAGTTCCAGGATGCCGAGCGGCTGCGCGGCGGGCGGCGACTTGGGCAACGCGGCCCGGCCGAACTGTTCCATCCGCGCGACCAGCGTGTCGATCGGCCGCACGATGCGCAAGGCCAGTCGCCACCGGAGGAGCACCAC
The DNA here is from genome assembly GCA_047150005.1 of Nitrospira sp. Taxonomy (GTDB): domain Bacteria; phylum Nitrospirota; class Nitrospiria; order Nitrospirales; family Nitrospiraceae; genus Nitrospira_C. The sequence continues at coordinate 2,455,979 of AP038806.1, forward strand.
CATCCCGATCGCCAGGACCCCGAACGATGCCAGCCGGCGCATCAGCTGAGTCAACGGCGCGTAGGTTTCGTTCGGGTCCTGCCGCACGAGGATGTACCAGACCTCGGCCTGCGCGACGCTGGATCGGAGGAAGACCGGCGCCACGCCCACGATTCCTCCAGCCTTGCCGTGACTGTCGTCCCGCGCCTCGATCCAGCTCGCCTCGGCAAGAGGTCGCTCGACGCTCACCAAAGGACCCTGGTCGCTGCTGGCCGGACGGTGTTGAGCAGGCAGGAGGGTCGGGCAGGCGAGCACCGTGCCGTGATCGTTCAAGAGCATGACATGGCCGCTCTCGCCGATGCGGCTGCGCAGGACGGAAGCCAACAGCTGGTCCTTCTGGATCACGACCTTGATGGCGCCGATGACGAGGCCGTCATGGTCGAAGATCGGTGTCGCCACTTCCCAGTATCCATGGCCGGTCTCGTCGGAATGCAGCCCGCCGGCCCACGTGCGGCGCTGCTCGAAGACGATCGGCCACCAGGGTTGCTGGTTATAGTGCGTTCTGGTGGTGTCGCTGGTGACTCCGCCCACGGAGCGGCCACTGCGATCCAGTACCGCCATCGAGAAGAAGTAGCGGAGCTGGCTGTCACGCCATCGTTGAAAGGCCGGTCGGTTGAACGCCGGTCCCGTTCCGGCCTTGACGGCGTCGATCACCTCCGACATCGATCCGAGGCGTTCGATCCATTCCACTTCCTTATCGAAAATCAGCCCCACCTTGTCCGCGCTCTGGTGCGCCAACTCCTGAAAGGTGAGACCGACCGTGGTCCGGAGGGAAAGTTTGGCTTGCCAATACGCGTAGGCCAGTCCGAGCATGCCGGTAAGCAGGCCTATAGACAGGACTGAGAGGGTAACGAGACGTTGAAGACTGACTCGCTTGCTCATATAAGCACAGGAGGGCGAGCATCGGAGCCAGCAGCTACGCGTCAACACACTATCCAACGCCCTCTCAGGGGGATTGTCAAGCGCGCCGGCTTCGCCATGCCCCTGTGGAAACATTACCGGGATTGTCTGCATGGCCGGGATTCAGTCAGGTTGCCTCGGATTGTCGATGAATTAGACCAGGTGTCCATGACCGCGGTCGACTCTCAAGCTTGGTTGCCGGCATGGAGAGGTCTGGTCATGAGCCACCCGCTCCGGACCACCGTGGATCCGCGCGTGCTCGCCCTCGGCCTGTGCCATCCGAGCCGCTGCTGTCACAGCTAGAAAAAATCGTGGAAGCTCGTGTAAATAAAGGGCGAAGTCGCGGTCAAACCCAAGCACGGGTTTTTCGCCTTCTTCATCTGGCTTCACTTATGCCTTGAATGTCGATTCCTTCCAGCCCATCATCTCCGAAGAATGTTGAAACAGCTTTTCCACCAAGAGCGTGAGGTGGGCTATGACGTTGTCGACCAAAGCGGCCATGGGGGCCATCATGATGCTCACCGCAGTAGCAATTGGAGCGGGGATTTCCGTCAAGGCAGAAGAAGGCCGGTTTGGCACCCCCAAAGGCGAGGAAGGCGTGCGAATTTTCAACGCCACAGAACATCCGTATTACACCGGAGAGTTTCACATCTCCGGCGGCCGCGCGACACTCGTCGGGAGCATGCAAGACGTATCACCCTGGGACCACCTCGACTATGGCGGCAAACACCTCAACCCGGTGCAGGGCTCTATCGACCTCACGGTGAATGACCTCACGAACAGTGGCCAGGTCAAAGCCAAGTTTGTCGAGGGCCCCGACCGCTATCACATTGTCTTTGACCGGTTCAGTGCGAAGGCTCCGTTCCAGAACGGCGGTATTGCGACTCGAATTTATGAACATGGCGATTCAGGCAACGGCGATCCCTTGTATCCGAAGACCTGGCTGTACCTTGCCGGCTGGGGAACGGCGACGGTATGGAAAAACGATCAACTTCTCCATAAAGACTACGATGCACACTTCATGGTCATGGAACGGTCTCGAGACCCTAAGACACGTGAGGTGCGCTATCCGGTGAAGCGGACGCTACCTGGAGGAGAAACCGATCCGGCAGGGATGGAGATCGACCTCTGGGTCCGTTCGAAGGAGTAAAACACCAAAAACTTTCCTCCCTTTGAGACCTTCGTGCATCTGTACTGGGACGAAGTGACATGGCGGTGAGATGAACGTCCATCATTTACATGACCAGGAGCATGACGACGGGTACGTCGGCCATCCTCACGATTATGCGCCGCTGTCGTCTCTGATCCGAGCAAACTCTCCGCTTCGTTAAAATCCTGTAAGAGGATTCTCGGTTGCGCGACTGACGGTCATGCGCTGGACAGTCGGTCTCCTCACAATCCTACTCACCGGTTGCCAAGGGTTGTCCCTCCTGGAATCACCAACAGAGAGCGATCCGCGCCAGATCATGTCATTGTGGGAGCGGTATCAGCGTTGCCGGGCATCGACCGATCCTATGGAGCTCGTTCGCATGGCTCAACAGTTCGAGACCGTGATGATCAGCGACGTGGAGCCACCTTCATGGTTGAAAGGATGGGGGCGGCATGTGAAGGCGCAACCCATCCGCACGGCACTTGATCCGCAGGCTGTCGGGGCGGCCTGCACACTGAGAGCTGCCGCGGTCATGGCGCAGATGGCCCGGGCTGCGGACGCTCGCGTCCTCTATGAGCGCGTGCTGATTCGATATTCCGGCCCTGATCAGCGGTACTTCGCCCGTCAAGCCAGAAAGGCGCTGGACCACCTTTTCGAATCCCGTCCCGCTCTCACCGCTTCCGTCCCTCTCCCCATAAGGCCGTTGGATAAGTAAAGAGGTCGCTCTGTAAGAAGCGACCAGATCGCGCGACCCATGGCCAAGCCTGGGAGAAATGAGCGAAAAGACATTTGGACCAACGATCGTCATGATTGATACCATGCGGAGGCACTGGCCCGAATATCTGATGGAGGCCGGCGGGCTCGGTCTCTTCATGATCTCGGCCGTGCTTGTGACCACGTTGCTCGAGTATCCGCTCTCGCCCCTCCACGAGCTGCTGCCCGATCCGACCATCAGACGGGTCGTGATCGGACTTGGCATGGGGATGACCGCGATCGCGCTCATTTATTCCACGTGGGGCAAGCGGTCCGGAGCTCATTTGAATCCGGCGGTGACACTCACATTTTTTCGCCTGGGGAAAATCCAGGGAGTCGATGCGGTATGTTACATGGTCGCCCAGTTCGCCGGAGCCGTGGCAGGGTTGCTCATCGGTGCCGCGGTGATCGGTATGGCGGTCGAACATCCGGCGGTGAATTATGCCGTCACCATACCGGGATCGGCGGGAAATGGCGCGGCATTTGCCGCTGAAGCGGCGATATCGTTCGGGCTCATGCTCGTCGTACTCATTGCATCGAACCGTGTCGCGCTTAATCCATGGACCGGTGTTTTTGCCGGCTGCCTGGTCGGGACGTATATCAGTGTCGAAGCGCCGTTATCCGGAATGAGCATGAATCCCGCTCGCTCGTTTGCATCCGCCCTGCCGTCGCACATCTGGAGAGGTTTCTGGATCTATCTCTCCGCCCCTCTGCTCGGCATGTTGCTCGCCGGGGAGTGTTATGTTCGTCTGTACGGTGTTCGTCGCGTGCTCTGCGCGAAACTCCACCATCACAACGACAAGCGGTGCATCTTCCGCTGCTGCTACACCCCTTGAACGGCTGTTCAACGTCTCCTTCAATCCGCCCATCAGTAACGAACGTTCGCGCGTCGGCCGCTTGTAAGGACTCGCTCTCTGGCTCGACGGACAGGCAGATGCGGGAAGCCGGAACGCTGAAGAGAATCAGCACCGCACGGTACCCACACAACAAGGAGGGCATTATGAGGGCGAAGAGCGCATTCACCATGGGGTTTCTGTCTTGGCTTGCCGTTGCTGGATTGGTTGCGGCGTCGAACGGCTTTGCCGCCGATGCGCACACCACGGCAAAATTCGAAGGCGTGAAGGCGAACAGCGGCACGGCCACACACGGCCGGTCAGGGAACAGCGACACGTTGACCTGGTCGGATGATTTCAAAATTCCTGAAACACCGGCGCCGCATTGGCAGGTGGTGGACACGAAAGGCAACGTGTTCCTGCTTCAACGGTTGGCGATTAAAGGCGATAAGCAGAACCGCACCATCACGTTGCCGGCCTACGTCCATGACGTGGCCAAGGTTCAGATCTGGTGCGCCTACGCTGAAACGTTGCTGGGAGAAGCGCCGTTTGCCAAGCCGGTGGTGACGGCGTCCGGCGAGCGCACTCATTCAGACAGTATGGCGATGAGCCGCTGAAACACCAAGGGAGCCTGGCTGAGGAGGACGTTCTCGTCATCCTCTTCAGCCTTCTCCTACCGAAACCCGGAACATGAGGACGTCATGATGACACCATTCGTGTTGCTCTCGGCCATGCTCATTGCGACGCTCGGCGCAGTTCCGGCTCAGCCTCAGCTTGTCGAGAAGACCGCGCTCATGCTGGGTGGGGCCAAGCGCATTGCGGCGGCCGCCTCCTTCGTCTGGAGCACTTGGATGATACGCAGTTCGCCAATGTGAACGTCGGAATCCATAAGGCCAGAATCGCCGCGATCTACCAGAGACCGAGCAACGTCTTTGAGGAACAGGTCAGGAACGGACGCGTGTCAGCCTTGGCATTACATGGCGCCGTTGCCCTGCAGGGCGGCGTCCCGATCACCGTCAACGGAAAAGTGATTGGGGCCATCGGCGTCAGCGATCAGCTATCAGCTCAGCAGGAGCCTGTCCGAAGCTGACAGCTGATAGCTCAAGGAGGAGATCCCATGCACAAGATATTTACGCTGATATCCGCTGTCACATATTTGGGTATCGCATCATTTGCCCATTCCAGCTCGGTCTCGGACAAACAAGGTCTCACGCTCGAAGGAGCCAAGAAGGTCATCGCCGCCACTGTCGCGGAAGCGAAGCGTCTCAATGCGCCGGGTGGATCGATCGCGGTCGTCGATGAAGGAGGCAATCTGTTAGCGCTGGAGCGTCTGGACCAGACCTTTGCCGCCAGCGCCAACATCGCGATTGGGAAAGCCCGTACGGCCGCCCTGTTCAAGAAGCCGACCAAGGTCTTCGAAGACGCCATCAAGAGCGGGCGCACCTCGATGGTGACGCTCGGTGGCGATCTACAGAACTTCACCCCGCTGCAAGGGGGCATTCCGCTCGAATGGGAAGGCAAAGTGGTCGGTGCGGTCGGGGTGAGCGGCGCTGCCAGCGCACAGCAGGATGAAGAGCTCGCCATCGTCGGCGCGAAGTCGTTGGGCTCGATGGAGATGGCCGGCATGACAAACGGCCACTCGTCGTTGCCTGTGACCTATATCGAAAGCCAGCAAGTCGCGGCCTCGTTTACCAAGGGCGCCGTGCTCGTCGGTGAAGAAGAACACATGATGCACGCAGCCCTGAACTATATGGTCCATGCGAGCCATCGCGATCAAGCCGGCGTCGTAGAAATTCACGAGCAGGACACGGATATCGTGTATGTCTTGAAGGGCTCGGCCCAGTTGATCACCGGCGGCACGCCGGTCGGCACGAAGACGATTGCGCCGCACGAGTTCCGTGCTCCGACGGTGAACGGCGGCGAAACGCGCCAGCTCGTTCCGGGCGACGTGATCATCATTCCGAACGGGGTGCCGCATTGGTTCAAGGAAGTGCAGGCGCCGTTCGACTATTACGTGGTCAAAGTGCGGTGAAGACGTCACACGTCAATGGTCAATCGTCAACCGGATACAGAGACCAACGCGCAACGACTGTCGGTTGACGTTTGACGAATGACGAGCGCGGGGAGTGGCAATGAAGATTCATGTGATAGCGACAGCCACCGTAGCCATGCTGGGGCTCCCTTGTGTCGCCGGTCACACGCAAATTACGGGGGATGCCCCGGGGGTGAGGCCGGAGGCGATCGTCGATCTGAAGACGGACGAAGGCATGGCACTGGTCAAAGGCCAGTGGCGCTACAGCAACGCCAAGGTCGTCGAGATCGATCACCACGGTCCCGGCGCGGACCTGGCGCCGTCCGGTCCACCGAATCGGACGCAAGACATCGACATCCATGCAGGAGTGGCCGATTTTGACGATTCGCGATGGGAGGCAATCAGGCCGGCGCAGTTGGAAGCGCGCCGAGCGACTGGTCGGCTCTGCTTCAATTGGTATCGGACCAGTGTCACGATCCCGGAGAAGATCGGTTCATTCGATCCGACCGGAGCAACCGTCGTATTCGAAATAGCGATCGACGACTATGCGGAGGTGTGGGTCGATGGAACATTGCCGCTGGTCCTCGGGCAACCGGGCGGGCAGCTCATTAAGGGGTTCAATGCCCCAAACCGGGTTGTGTTGACCAGGAACGCGCGGCCCGGTCAACGAATTCAGCTTGCCGTCTTCGGCATCAACGGGCCGCTCTCGAACCCACCGGGAAACTTCATCTGGGTCCGCTCGGCCACGCTGGATTTCTATAAGATGAATCATGTCGGACCGACCCGGTTCGTCAAAACCGAAATCGTGAAGGTCGATCCGGCGCTCGATCAGATTCTTGCGCCGGGCACACAGCTTGAAAAACTCGCTGGTGGCTTCCTCTTCACCGAGGGACCGGTCTGGGTCCCGGCCACCACCAACACATCAGGATATCTCCTCTTCAGCGACCCCAACGCCAATACGATCTATCGTTGGTCACCTGAAGGGCAGGTATCCGTCTTCCGGACAAAGAGCGGCTACAGCGGAGTCAACATCGGCGAATATCATCAGCCCGGATCAAACGGACTGACGCTCGACAAACAAGGCCGCCTCACGATCAATCAGCACGGCAACCGCCGCGTCATTCGCGTGGAACCGCGCGGCAACATCACGGTCTTAGCCGATCGTTACGATGGCAAGCGGCTGAACAGCCCGAACGATCTCGTCTATCGTTCGGATGGCGCGCTGTATTTCACCGATCCGCCCTTCGGTCTGCCGAAGGTCTTCGATGACCCACACAAGGAGCTTTTGTACAGTGGCGTCTATTGCGTGAAGGATGGGCAGGTCAAACTTGTCGGCACCGATCTCGATGCGCCGAACGGCATTGCGCTCTCACCGGATGAAAAGACGCTCTACGTGAACAACTGGAACGAGAAGAAGAAGGTCATCATGCGGTACGACGTGAACCCCGATTGCACGCTCGCCAATGGGAAATTGTTCTTCGACATGACCAGTGCGCCAGGCGACGATGCCCTCGACGGGCTCAAGGTGGATCAAAAAGGGAACGTGTACTCAACCGGACCGGGCGGACTCTGGATTGTTTCATCGGAAGGACAACTCCTCGGTCTGATCCAAGGACCTGAAGATCCGCACAACATGGCCTGGGGTGACGACGATGGGAAGACGCTCTACATCACGGCCCTCACCGGGCTGTACCGCATGCGCATGAACATTGCCGGAGGACGACCATGACAAGACGAGCCTGCGCATTCGCAACCGCCGCGTTGCTGACTTCCGTCTGGCAGATCCTGGCGGCAGGCGCAGAAACGGTTCCCGTCACGATCACGAGCCTCGACCGTCGATTCGATCGTCTGGTGCCGAAAGACGCAAAGGTCGAGAAGATTGCCGATGGGTTCAGCTGGGTGGAGGGTCCGGTCTGGCACAAACAGGGCGGCTACCTGCTTTTTTCGGATATTCCGTCGAATGCCGTCTACAGGTGGAAGCCCGGCGAGGGCGTCAGTCTCTTCCTCAAGAACAGCGGCTACAGCGGCGCCATTCCCTTTTCGGGCAAAGAGCCCGGTTCGAACGGGTTGGCGCTGGATGAGAATGGGCGGCTCGTGCTTTGCCGTCATGGTGACAGAGAGATCGGCAGATTGGAGGCAGACGGCCGTGTTACCCCGTTGGTTGATCGGTACGACGGCCATCGCCTCAACAGTCCCAACGATCTCGTCTTCAAGTCCAACGGTGATTTGTATTTCACCGATCCGCCGTTCGGACTCCCGATGGTCTTCGACGATCCGAACAAGGCGCCGGTGCAGGGTGTCTATCGCGTGACGAAGGATGGGACAATCACTCGCGTGATCACCGACATCAAGGCTCCGAACGGCATCGCCTTCTCTCCCGATGAACAGACTTTGTACATCTCCGATGTCGATCCGAAGCGCGCCGCCTGGCTGGCCTATGATGTGAAGGCTGACGGCACGGTCGGGAACGGCCGCGTCTTCTTCGATGCCACCCGGTGGCGCAACGATCCGTTCTTCGGTCCCGACGGACTGAAAGCGGATCGGCAGGGGAATCTCTTCGGTACTCGCCCCGGCGGCATCAGCGTGATCGCCTCGGACGGCACGCTCCTGGGTACGATCGAAACCGGCCAACCGACCTCGAACGTCGCCTGGGGCGAAGACGGAACGACGCTGTTCATTACAGGCGGCCATGCGGTCTATCGCCTGCGTCTGACCACAGGCGGCGCTCATTTCTAGGGTCCTGTAAGACTTTCAAAGACCGGCCGACTCCATCCATTATGACCTCGCGTCGTCAACGCGCCTCCAACTTGCCACGGGCACTTCCGGCCGAGCGGCTGCGTCTTCAAGAGGACGCGCAGCGGCACCGCCACTGGAAGCGCTGGGGGCCATACTTGAGCGAGCGGGCATGGGGAACGGTGCGCGAGGACTACAGCCATGACGGTCAAGCGTGGCGATCGTTTCCTCACGATCATGCCAGGTCGCGCGCCTATCGTTGGAACGAGGACGGCCTCGCAGGCATTTGCGATCGTCACCAGGAGATGTGCTTTGCCTTGGCGTTATGGAACGGACAGGATCCCATCTTGAAAGAACGACTCTTCGGACTGGCCGGTCACGAAGGCAATCATGGCGAGGATGTCAAGGAATGCTATTACTATCTGGATTCCACGCCGACGCACTCGTACATGAAGTGCCTGTATAAGTACCCGCAAGGCGCGTTTCCGTACGCCAGGCTTCTCGAGGAGAATCGGCGCCGCGGGCGTCATGATCCTGAGTTTGAATTGGTCGACACCGGCATCTTCGACGAGAACCGGTATTTCGACGTCTTTGTGGAGTACGCCAAGGCGACGCCGGAAGACCTGTGCATCAGAATCCAGGTCGTGAATCGCGGTCCGGACGACGCCGAGCTCACGGTGCTTCCCACGCTCTGGTATCGCAACACATGGTCATGGGGATCAGGCCTCCGGCGCCCTTGTCTCCGCGAAGGGGAGTCCATGGCGTGTATGACCGTGATTGAGACGATGCACGAGCAGTACGGCCTTCGCCGACTCGTGTGCGACGGTCGGCCGACGCTGCTGTTCACGGAGAACGAGACCAACACCCGCCGCCTCTACGGCGACCCGGAAGGCGCCCGGTACGTGAAGGATAGCTTCCACGACTATGTCGTGGAAGGAGATAAGGGGGCGGTCAATCCCGACCGCATGGGAACCAAGGCCGCGGCCCATTATGTCCTTGCGCTGGCGCCCGGTGAGACGCAGACCGTTCGGTTGCGATTCACAAACGAGGCGCACCACCTCGGCTTCACGGAGGAAGACGTCGATCTGGTATTCGCCGGCCGTCTTCAGGAAGCCGACGACTTCTATGCCGGATTGGCGCCGGCCCATCTATCGGAAGATGCGCGCCTGGTTCAACGACAGGCGTTCGCCGGACTCCTCTGGAGCAAGCAGTTCTACCATTACGATGTCACTCGATGGCTCAAGGGCGATGCAACGGCCGAACGGCCGCCGCACGAACGCCTGCGCGGCCGCAACGCCGACTGGACGCATCTCTACAATGCCGATGTCGTCTCGATGCCGGATAAGTGGGAATACCCATGGTATGCCGCGTGGGATCTCGCGTTTCACTGCATCCCGCTCGCGCTCGTCGACGCGACATTCGCCAAGGAACAGCTCGTGCTGATGCTGCGCGAATGGTACATGCATCCGAACGGACAGATCCCCGCTTATGAATGGTCGCTCGGCGACGTGAATCCTCCCGTCCATGCCTGGGCCGCGTGGCGCGTCTACAAGATCGACAAGAAAATGAACGGCGTCGGCGATCGCCGGTTTCTGGAGCGAGTCTTCCATAAGCTGCTGCTGAACTTTACCTGGTGGGTGAATCGCAAGGACACCGAAGGCAAGAACATCTTTCAAGGAGGGTTTCTCGGCCTCGACAACATCGGAGTGTTCGATCGAAGCGCGCCGCTGCCGACCGGCGGACACATTGAACAATCGGACGCCACCAGTTGGATGGGCATGTACTGCTTGAACATGCTGACGATCGCATTGGAGCTGGCCCGCGACAGCCAGGCCTATGAAGACGTCGCCAGCAAATTCTTCGAGCACTTCGTGTACATCTGCAGCGCCATGAACAACATCGGCGGGGAGAAGATTGAATTATGGGATCGCGAGGACGGCTTTTTCTATGACGTCCTGCATCTGCCGCACGGCGAAACCCGGCACATGAAAGTCCGGTCCATGGTCGGCCTCATCCCCCTGTTCGCGGTCGAAACGCTCGACTCGGAACTCGTCGACTGTCTGCCCCGATTCAAGCACCGGATGCAGTGGTTCATCGAGAACCGTCCTGACTTGGCGCAGCATCTTGAAACGCAGTCCCACGACGGCGGTGTCCGCCGTTTTCTCTCGCTGGTGAGTCGTGATCGCTTGCGCTCCGTGCTCCGCTACATGTTCGACGAGCAGGAATTTCTTTCGCCCTACGGTATTCGAGCGCTATCGCGATATCACCAGGATCATCCCTACGTGGTCTCGGTGATGGGCCGGGAGCACCGCGTGGAGTATGAACCGGCGGAATCCGGCACCGACTTGTTCGGCGGCAATTCAAATTGGCGGGGACCGATCTGGTTCCCGGTCAACTACCTGCTGATCGAATCCCTGCAGAAGCTTCACTATTTTCTCGGTGACCTTTACCACGTCGAGTATCCGACCGGATCGGGCCGGCATTTCAGTCTTGGGGAAGCGGCGACGGACCTCTCGCGCCGGTTGATCCAAATCTTCCTGCGCAATCCGGAGGGAATCCGTCCTGTCTTCGGCGGGACGGCCAGGCTCCAGGACGACCCGGATTGGCGCAACCACATCCTGTTCTACGAATATTTCCACGGTGACAACGGGGCCGGGATCGGCGCAAGCCATCAGACCGGTTGGACCGGATTGGTCGCAAAGCTGATTCAACAAGCCGGAGAATGACGCTCGTCAGCCGTCTCCCGGCACTCTTACAGTCGCCCGATCCTTGTGTCGTTCGAAAGGCTCAATGCCGGCCCAATCGATCCGCCCCTCCTCAGTAATGGTGGAGACTGGGGTTCTACCTTCGACATGCGTGGAGGCTCGGGACCCGCACTTGCCGATCGGATGCGCTCGCGAAGCGACGGCGATGACTGTTCGAAGGTCCGCTGACCAGCGTAACAACGGACCGAGTTCCGCAGCCGAGCAGACGGAGGCGTAGTGCGGTCGAGCCGCAGCACCGGAGCAGGTAGGGCCCCGTCTCTACCCGCCTTTCCTTCCCTTGTAAGACTTCTCCCCTCCCACCGACTATGCTCCATGCCGACCCATTACGACATCATCATTATCGGCACGGGACCGGGGGGCGGCACGCTGGCCTATAAGCTGGCTTCCTCCGGGAAAAACATCCTCCTTCTCGAGCGAGGAGGCTATATTCCGCGCGAGAAGGACAATTGGAGCAGCCGGACCGTCTTCATCGAGAACCGCTATAAGGCCAAAGAAACCTGGCGTGACAAGAACGGCGCGACCTTTCACCCCGGCATTCACTACAACGTGGGGGGCAATTCCAAAGTGTACGGCGCGGCGTTGCTTCGCATGCGCGCGCAGGATTTCGGCGAAGTGAAACACCACGGCGGCATTTCCCCGGAGTGGCCGATCCGCTACGACGATCTTGAGCCCTACTATACGCAGGCCGAGCACCTGTACCACGTGCACGGAAGGCACGGGGAGGATCCGACGGGTCCGCCGGCCAGCGCGCAATACAAATATGCGGCACTGAAGCATGACCCGCGCATTCAGGAACTGCATGATGACTGGATCAAGATGGGTTATCACCCCTTTCACCTTCCTGTGGGCGTCATGCTGGACGAGGAACAGAAAGAGAGGAGTGCGTGTATCCGCTGCAATACGTGCGACGGATTTCCTTGCCTCCTCGGCGCCAAGGCGGATGCACAGGTGATCTGTGTGGAACCGGCCCTGCGCTATCCGAACGTTACGATGCGCACTCATGCGATGGTGACCGGGCTCGAGACCGACCCGTCGGGGCGCGAGGTGACCGGCGTCGCGGTCGAACACAACGGACAGGTGGAGACCTACCGAGCTGACATCGTGGTGGTGTCATGCGGCGCGATCAATTCGGCGGCCCTCTTGCTGAAGTCCGCCAATAATCGGCATCCCAACGGGTTGGCGAATTCCTCGGGCATGGTCGGGCGGAACTACATGTGCCACAACAACTCGGTGATGTTGGCGATCTCCAAGCGGCCGAACATGACCGTCTTTCAAAAAACCATCGGCCTCAATGACTTCTATCTTCCTTCGGCGGAGTGGGACTACCCGATGGGCCACATTTCAATGGTCGGGAAACAGGATCTCGAAATGCTGAAAACCGGAGCGCCGGCCCTGGCTCCAGGACTTGCGCTGGACATCGTGGCGAAACACTCCCTTGATTTTTGGATGACCTCCGAGGATCTGCCGGATCCGCACAATCGCGTGCTTGTGGACAAAACCGGTGCGATCACGCTGGTCTACACGGAAAACAATCTCATTGCGCACCGGCGCTTGGCGGCCAAACTCAAAAGCATGCTCAATCGGCTCGGGTGTGAAGACCGTCTCATCCCGCAGCATCTGTATCTCGGAAAGAAGATTCCGATCGCGGGGACGGCGCACCAATGCGGCACCGTCCGGTTCGGGCGCGATCCGAAGACGTCCGTGCTTGACGTCAACTGCAAGGCGCACGATGTGGACAATCTCTATGTCGTCGATGCGAGCTTCTTCGTCTCAAGCTCAGCGGTGAATCCCTCGTTGACCATTATGGCGAACGCCCTACGGGTCGGGGATCATCTGCTGGAAAGGCTAGGCGCGAGGTCGCCGGGGATGGAGACATGATCGCGAGAATGCCCGAAGACGATCATGATGAGGCCTGCGGAATCACGCCGGGACGAAAGCATGTCGTCATTATAGGCGGGGGGTTCGGCGGCGTGTATGCGGCCTTGGAATTCGAGAAGATTCTTCGACGTGATTCATCGTTCGAGGTCACGCTCGTCAACCGGGAGAATTTCTTCCTGTTTACGCCCATGCTGCACGAGGTGGCCTCAAGCGATCTTGACATGACCAACATCGTGAATCCGATTCGCAAGCTTCTGCGCCGAGTCGAATTCTTCCACGGCGACGTGGCGGGGATCGATTTAGAGCGGCGACGGATCCAGGTAGTCCACGGGCAGACGCATCACGGACACACGCTGCCTTACGACCAGGTGGTGCTGGCCTTCGGATCGGTGACGAATTTCTACGATCTTCCCGGCCTGGCGGCCCGCGCTCTGACCATGAAGACGCTCGGCGACGCGATCTACCTTCGTAATCGCATGATTGCCCATTTGGAAGAAGCCAACTTCGAATGCGCGGCCGCGTTGCGGAAGCCCTTGTTGACGTTTGTCGTCGCAGGCGGCGGCTTCGCCGGGGTGGAAACCATCGCCGGCATGAATGATTTTCTCCGTGAGGCGCTCCCGTTCTACCCGCACCTCCGGACTGAGATGCTGCGCCTGGTGCTGGTGCATTCGGACGATGTCATCTTGCCGGAGCTCGGCGAACAGTTGGGCCGCTACGCGCACGAGAAGCTTTTGGCGCGTGGCGTCGAGATCCGGACCAACACGAAGGTCGTCGAGATGTCCGACCAGGAAGTCTGCCTCAGCGATGGAGCGCGCATCACAACCGGTACCCTCGTGTGGACGGCAGGCACCGCACCCAATCCTCTTCTCGCCACCTTGCCCTGTCAGACGAAGAGGGGACGGTTGCTCGTGGACGAATGTCTCGAAGTGCCGGGTTGGCCCGGTGTCTGGGCCCTCGGCGACTGCGCGTTGATTCCAGATCCGTTGACGGGCGGCTCCCATCCGCCAACCGGACAACATGCGCTCCGCGAAGCGAAAGTCGCCGCCCGCAATGTGCTGGCGTCCTTTCAAGGATCCGAAAAGCAGCGGTTCCGATTCAGGACGCTCGGCCAGCTGGCCGCCATCGGCCGGCGCACGGGCGTCGCGAGAATTCTGGGATTCAACTTTTCCGGCGTCATTGCCTGGTCCTTGTGGCGGTTCATCTACTTGAGTAAGTTGCCCCGAATCGAAAAGAAAATCCGCGTGGTGCTCGACTGGCTGCTCGATCTGATTTTCTCGAAGGACCTCGTCCAGTTCCAGACGGTCCGCGGCCAGGCCCCCGCCTCCATCACCGTCGACGCCGGGCAACCGGCGACTGAATTGACCGCAGAGCCGGTCGGGCCGACGAGGTAGGCCATGACGTTGGCCTGAAGCGCATGAAGAACAGCGTGATGAAGACACGACTCTACGCACAGTGGATGCGAGTTGCCGTCTTATGCTCAGCGCTGAGCACGCTGCACTCAGCGCTTGCAGCGGCGGAACCGCCCGTGATCGTCCAGGCAGTTGCCTCAATCGGCTTCACGGTCTCGGACATGGAGCGGTCGGTGGCCTTCTACCGCGATGTGCTGACATTCGAGCCGGTGAGCGATGTGGAGGTGGATGGCCCTGAGTATGATCAGCTTTACGGCATCTTCGGCGTGCGGGCTCGCGTGGTGCGCATGCAGCTCGGCAAGCAACAGATCGAGCTGACGCAATTCATCTCGCCCCCGGATTTGCGCCAGATTCCCATGCCGTCGTACAGCCACGATCTGTGGTTCCAGCATTTTGCGATAGTGGTGCGCGACATGGAAGCGGCCTGGTCCGAGCTCCGGCGGCATTATGTGCGGCAGATTTCGCCGCGGCCTCAGACCATTCCAAATTCCAATCCGCCTGCCGCCGGCATCAAAGCCATCAAGTTCCGCGATCCGGACGGCCACAACCTCGAACTGCTCTGGTTCCCGGATGGGAAGGGCAACCCGATCTGGAAAAACCCCGGCTCAAACTTGTTCCTGGGCATCGACCATACGGCCATGACCGTACGGAGCACCGAAAGCAGCGCCAAGTTCTATCGCGATCTGCTGGGGATGACGGTCGCCGAGGGAACGATCAACATGGGTACGACGCAACAGTATCTCGACAGTTTGCCCGGCGCCCGTACGCGCGTCACCGGCCTGGGTTCGAAGTTGGGCCAACCCGGCCTGGAATTTCTGGAGTACGAACTGCCGGCGGCCGGCCGACCTTTTCCAACTGATTCCCGCCCGACCGATCTGTGGCACTGGCAGACGACGTTGGTTGTGTCCGATGTGGAAGCGGCGGCCGTGACGTTGCGTGACATGGCTCCCTTCGTGTCAATCGGGGTCGTCACGGTGCCCGACAAGAGCCTGGGCTTCGCGAAACGACTCCTCATTCGCGATCCCGATGGGCATGCGTTGCAGCTGCTGTCCCCCTGACATCTCCAAATTGCCGTGAGTTGCGGGCTATTCCTCCCGGTGCTAAGCTGCTCTCCCTCTCTCGGCCGGTGGCAAGTCCCGTAATGGAAAGGCTCAGTATGGGAGACGGCCTCGTTTCGCTGAACGATCCCACACGGCTGGAGGCGCGCCGCAAAGCGGACGAATTCCTCCGATCCCTCGTCGAAGGCACGATCACCTCTACGGGCGGCGACTTCCTCCGCGAGTTGGTCCGGCGCGTGGCGGCGGCGCTGAACATCCGCTATTGCTTCGTCGGGTATCTCCTGCCGGGAGCGAAGATCAGGACGCTCGCATTCTGGACGGGCGACGGACATATGGACCCGGTCGAATACCGCCTGGAGGGCACTCCCTGCGAGGAGGTGATCGCCGGCAAGACCTGCCACTATGCGCAAGACGTCCAGAACCTGTTCCCGCGCGATCGCGAGCTGGTGACGATGGGTGTCATGGGCTATTTGGGAGTCCCTCTGAAAGATCCAAAGGGAGCGGTGCTGGGCCACTTGGCGGCGATGGACGTGAAGGCCATGCCGTTGACGGCCGAAGAAATCGAGGTCTTTAGACTCTTCGGTGAACGGGCCGGCGTCGAGGTATATCGTCAAGTCATGGAACTCTCGCTCAAGGAACGAGAGGCCACCTTGCGGGCGATTTCGGAAGGCACAGCGCAGGCCGTCGGCGGCGAGTTCTTCCATTCACTGGTGAAGAATCTGGCGGCGGCGCTCGACGTGACCTATGCCTTTGTGTCCGAATTCTGCGTCGATCGGTCGAAGGTGCGGACGTTGGCCTTCTGGGCAGGGGACCATTTCAAAGCGAATTTCGAGTATGCGATCGCCCACACGCCCTGCGAGAAAGTATTGGCCGGGGAGCTGTACCACTGCGCGGATGACGTCGCCGATCAGTTCCCCCTTCATCGCGACGATTTAGAAGGGTTGGGAGTCAAGAGTTATCTGGCGATCCCCATCACGAGTGCCGGCCGGGAGGTCTTGGGACATTTGGCCGTGATGGATACCAAACGCATGGAGTTGGGGCAGCTGGACCTGTCGGTCTTCAAGATTTTCGGCGCGCGGGCCGGGGCAGAATTGGAACGGCTCCACATGGAAACACTCCTGAAAGACAATGAAGAGCGGCTGCGCGATCTTTTCGATGAAGCACCGATCGCCTATGTCCATGAAGGGCTGGATACCCGATTCATTCGCGCTAACCGTACCGCCATGCGCAGCCTGGGTATCACGCCGGAGGAAGTCGACGGCACCTACGGCAGAACCTTTATTCCCGATACGCCGGAAGCTCAGCGTCGTCTGAAGGCGGCATTGGAGGCCATCGGCCGCGGCACGGATACGAGCGGCGTCGTGCTCGAGCTGCGTCGGAAAGATAACGGTAAGCCGCTCTGGATTCAGTGGTGGTCGAGACCGGATCCCAGCGGGACCTATACGAGGACGATGTTCATCGACATCACCGAGAAGGTGTTGATGGAACAGGAGAAGGCTCGATTGGAAGCCGCGAACGTGTATCTTCAGGAGGAAATCAAAACCGCGCACAACTTCGAAGAGATCATCGGGACGTCGGACGCCATCAAGAAGGTGCTGAGGGCCATCGAACAAGTGGCCGGTACGGACGCGACGGTACTCGTGACGGGAGAGACGGGAACGGGAAAAGAACTCATCGCCCGCGCGATCCACCATCTGAGTAACCGGAAGCAGGGTGTGCTTGTCAAAGTCAATTGCGCGGCCATTCCTGCCGGCTTGATGGAAAGCGAGCTGTTCGGGCATGAGAAGGGCGCCTTCACCGGCGCACTCGCGCGGAAGATCGGCCGGTTTGAATTGGCGGACAAAGCGACGATCTTTCTCGACGAAGTCGGCGAGATTCCATTGGACTTGCAAACGAAACTCTTGCGCGTGTTGCAAGAAGGGGAATTCGAGCGGTTGGGCAGCGCCAAGACCATGAAAGTCAACGCGCGGGTCATCGCCGCAACCAATCGGGATCTGGAGAAAGAGGTCCGCATCGGGCGCTTCCGCTCGGACCTCTTCTATCGCTTGAATGTCTTTCCGATTCAACTCCCGGCACTGCGTGAGCGAACGCAGGATATTCAATTGCTGCTCTCGTATTTCGTCAAAAAGTTCTCCGCCGCGATGGGCAAGAAGGTGGAATCGGTCTCCGCCAAGTCGATGGAAATGTTGAAACGCTATCCCTGGCCCGGCAACATCCGCGAACTGGAGCATGCCATCGAACGCGCCGTGATTCTCAGCCAGGGAACCGATCTGGAACTGGGTGACTGGATGCCCAAGGACCCGGCGCATGTTGAAGGCGGCTCCACGCCCACGCTGGAAGACGTGGAACGCTCGCATATCGTGGCCGTCCTCACCCTGACCGCTTGGCGCGTCAGCGGAGAGAAGGGGGCGGCCAAGATCCTGGGGCTCAATCCCACCACGCTCGAAGCTCGCATGAAGAAGCTCGGTATCAGCAGGCCGGCCTAATCGCCTCACACCTCGACTGGTTCCCAACATTTCGTGACCGTCCCAATATGTTGGGAATCAATTCCATGAAAGCTCGTCTCTCATCCGGGTGACGCTCCCGCGTCTACACTCGAAACGGCCATTGCTTCAATGACTTGTACGGACCTCCATCTGTCCGACGCTCCTGGCATTCCCGTTGCTGAGTAGTCGTGCATCAAGCGAACGCAAGAGAGGATGACGCGATGTTGAGAATCACCAAGACAGAGGACAGCGGAACGACGGTAGTGCTGAAGCTGGAAGGAAAAGTGACGGAGCAGTGGGCTGCGTTGCTCGACGCCGAATGCCGGGCATTGCTGCGAAATCATAAGACGCTGTCGTTGGACTGTGCCGGAGTGAATTTCTTGGATGCACGGGGAGTCGAGGTGCTGAGACGGCTTCGTCTGAGCGCAGTCAGCATTATCGGCGCTCCCGGAATCGTCACGGAGCTGCTGCAAACAGGAGGTCAGTCATGAATACCGCCGCTCTCGTCAACCAGGACTTCGCAGGCCATGGATGTTCCCACGAACATCGGCCGCGTACGGTCATGGCGCCAAAGACCGATGAGGTCTTGCTGGACCGGCTGCGTGCGGGCGAGGAAGGGGCGTTCGATGAATTGGTGCGCAAGCATCATGGCGCGCTCGTCCGTATGGCGATGGGCTATGTGGCCGATCGCGAGGTGGCGGAGGAGGTGGTGCAGGATACCTGGATGGCCGTCATCGAGAATCTCTCCAGGTTTGAAGGGCGGTCGTCGCTGCGGACCTGGATTTTTGGGATCTTGATTCATAAGGCCAAAGATCGAGGCGTCCGGGAGAAGCGGCATACGACCTTCTCGGCTTTCGAATCCTGCGAAGATGACAATGAGGAGGCCGTGGATCCGTCTTGTTTCCACCAGAGGGGCGAATGGGCGGGCCACTGGGCCATCCCTCCGCAACCCTGGGACGACCGGACCCCGGAAAAGCTGCTGGCCTCTCAGCAGGCGATTCACGCTATGAACAGCGCGATCGACTCTCTGCCCGGAACGTTCAAGCAGGTGTTGATTCTCCGGGACATTGAAGGGGTCGACATCAAGGAGGCCTGCGCCCTCCTCAACATCACAGAAACCAACCTGTATGTACGGTTGCACCGGGCGCGCGAGCGGGTTCGCAAGGTTGTGGAAGCGTATCTACAGATTCCGGTCTAGCGTGTGTAAGAAACGGCCGAGACCGCCGACTCACGGTTAGCACGTCAACCGGAGAGTCTCCAAATGGTACCCGATCCGTCCGAACAGACCATGCGGACGATGACATGCCGCGAAGTTGTCGAGTGTACGACGGTCTATCTGGAGGAGTCTGTGCGTGGTTTTGTGAGAGCCACTATGGATTCCCACCTGGCGTCCTGTGCCGGTTGTCGCGCGTATGTAGACCAGATGGCGTCGGTCCGTGAGGCGTTGAAACTGCTGCCGCCACCGGTCATGGGATCCGCGCAGCGAACGCGACTGCGACAGGCCTTTGCCGCGCGGCGGTTAGGCTGAGATGGGGGAGAGGCATCATGAAAGCTGTGGCCGTTTTTCCGGGAAAGCCTGATTCCATTCATCTCGCCGACCTGCCGAAACCGTCCGTGCACGAGATTCCGAACGGACGAGGAGTCCTGGTGCAAGTGTTGCGCGTCGGGGTCGACGGCACGGACAAGGAAATCAACGCGGCGGAGTACGGCCAGGCTCCCCCTGGCTGTGACTTTCTCGTCATCGGTCATGAATGTTTTGGCCGAGTCATGGAAGTCGGCCCGCACGTGCGCGAATTCATGCCGGGCGACTATGTCGTGCCGACGGTACGACGACCGGGTGCGAGCTTTTACGACAAGATCGGTCAATACGACATGACGACCGAGGACATCTACTACGAGCGGGGCATCAATTTGAGGCACGGATTCCTGACGGAATATTTCGTGGAGGACCCGGAATACATTGTGAAAGTTCCGAAAGGATTGAAGCATGTCGGTGTGCTGCTGGAGCCGACTTCCGTCATCGAAAAAGGAATTATCCAAGCCTATGAAGCGCAGCGCCGGTTGAAAGTCTGGCGGCCGAAGCGCGCCGCCGTGCTCGGCGCGGGCACGATCGGCATGCTGGCGGCTATGTCATTGCGGATGCGAGGGCTCGAAGTGGTGAGCTTCGGCCGCAACCCCGCCCCGTACCGGAATTCGGAATTGCTCGCGGAAATCGGGGCACAATACGTCTCGACGCAGGAGACGTCCATTAGAGCCGCGGCGGACACGTACGGGCCATTTGATCTGATGTTCGAGGCCACCGGGTTTGCGCCCATTGTCTTCGAGTGCATGGAGCACTTGGGAAAGAACGGCGTCTTAATCCTGTCCAGCGTGACTGGCGGCGGGAGAAGCGCTCAGGTGCCGGCCGACATGATCAACCTCGGGTTCGTGCTCGGGAACAAGGTCATGGTCGGAACCGTCAATGCCAATCGGGAGTATTTTGAAGCCGGCGTGTACGATCTGTCTCGTGCCGAACTGGAATTTCCCGGCTGGCTCTCCAAACTCCTGACGCATCCCGTGACGGGGCTGGAGAACTATCGGGACATGATGCGGACGTTGACGACGGAAAAACAGGCCATCAAAGTCTATGTGACGGTCGGACAGGATTGATGAAGCACGTCTATCCATTAACCAGGAGGAATCCGATGAAGACCATGATGATCGGTTTGGCTACGGTATTCTGTTTGGCCGGACTCACGCCCCTGTCATTTGCCGACGAGATGGGTAAGATGACAAATGAGATGAAGGGTGATGCGATGGGGCACAAGGATGCGATGAAAGGGGAAATGAAGGGGACGTCGAACGACATGAAGGGGCAGAAGGATTCCATGAAAGGGGAGACGAAGGCGAAGCGCGACGAGATGAAAGGGGAGATGAAGGCCACACACGACGGCATGAAGGGTGAAATGAAAGGGGCCATGGGCAAGTAAAGTACCCCACTCCATCGGTCCCACCGAGCGATGGCCTGCGGTCCCACACGACTGCAGGCCATCCTTTTTCAGTACTCCGTGGTCTGTAAGAACTGTCCCCGCTCGACGACAATTCTCATAGACAGCATCCCGCGAGAGGAGATGATCATGACCACAATGATTGAAAGCGAACCAAATACGCGGAGTCGGATGCGTGGAGCAGTTCTCTCTCCGGACCGGACACCCGAGGCGCCGAGTTCCGCACCAGCCGGAGCCGTCAAGGAGCAAATCTACCGGCATAAGCTCCCGGTGCGGCTGGGCCATTGGCTCAACGTCCTCTGTTTGATCATTCTCATCATGAGCGGGCTGCAGATCTTCAATGCCCATCCGGCTCTGTATTGGGGGGATCGGTCCGATCGCGATCGTCCCCTCCTCTCGATTCGCCCGGTCAAAACGGAGGACGGCGGCGTGCGAGGCATCACGACCATTTTGGGGCATCGGTTCGACACGACCGGGGTGCTCGGCTATTCCAATGGGTCGGGCCGCGCGTTCCCGGCATGGGCCACGGTGCCCAGCGCGCGCTGGCTTGCGATGGGGCGGCAGTGGCACCTGTTCTTTGCCTGGGTCTTCGTGGTCAACGGTCTCATCTTTACGGCTTACGGAATATACAGCCGCCACTTCAAAAAGGATCTGCTGCCGACCGGCCGAGATTTGAAACAGATCCCGCAAGCCGTGAAAGACCATCTCCTATTGCGCCATCCGAAAGGTGATGAAGCCAAGCGCTACAACGTGCTCCAGAAACTCGCCTACGTCGGCGTGATCGTTGGCCTGGCTCCGTTGATCGTGTTGACGGGCCTGACCATGTCTCCGACGATCGATACGGCGTTCCCCTGGTTGTTGACGATCTTCGGCGGACGCCAGGCGGCGCGCACGATTCACTTCATCGCCTGTTTCTCGTTCGTCGGGTTCATTGTCATCCATGTATCACAAGTGTTCCTGACAGGGTTCTTCAATAATATTCGTTCGATGATTACCGGATGGTTTGTGGTCAAGCAGGAAGGAGCCCAATCATGAACAGACGGGAATTCTTAAAAGGCACAGTCGGTGCGGCCAGTGTCGTTGCACTCGCCGGCTGCGATAACCTGACCCAGAGCGGCTGGTTTCCCGGCATCCTCAACAAGGCGGAGAACCTGACTGACTTGGTCCAGCGGGCGATCACGCCGGCCGACGCGCTTGCCAAGGAATACACGGAGGCGGATCTCTCCGCCGTGTTTCCCGCAAACGGCAATACCGATCCGGGCACGCAGGCCTATGCCGAAATGCTCCAGAACCATTTCGCAGACTGGGACGTGACGATCGACGGGCTCGTATCCCATCCGACCGTCTTTTCACTCGCCGCCATCAAGGACATGCCGGCTCGAACGCAAATTACGCGTCACGATTGTGTGGAAGGCTGGAGCGCGATCGGCAAATGGACCGGCGTCCCGCTCGGCGATCTCATGCACAAGGTTGAGCCGTTGGCTCGAGCTCGGTATGCGGTGGTTTACTGCGCGGACGTCGATGACGAAGGCATTGCCTACTATGAGAGCATGACGCTTCAAGATCTCTATCATCCTCAGACCATCCTGGCCTATGAACTGAACAATCAGCCGTTGGATGTCCCGCACGGCGCACCCCTGCGACTCCGATTCGAGCGTCAACTCGGCTACAAGCAGGCCAAGTATGTGACGCGAATCCAACTGGTTGAAACCCTCGAAGGCATCGCCGGCGGGAAAGGCGGGTATTGGGAGGATCAGGGGTATGAATGGTACGCGGGCATCTAGCCCGACTTATCCTTGAGCGGTTCTGCTGCAATCGCGAATTCGCTGCTGCAACAAACGTGCACCGGCTTGCGAAGCGTGCAAGTGGGCTGGCTCGTCGCTCGGTCGGTCAATGTCCTGCTAGGACACCTCCCTTCCTCGCGACTCCACGCGCCCGTTTCGCGACGCGACTTCGCAATCTCGCGACGAACCGTCATGAATAAGGCGGGCTAGATGCCCGCATTGTGCTGGATACCGGCATGAGATTAGCCAGAACCAGTGCGACGGGTTTGCTCGGAACAGTGGTGGTGAGTTTCCTCACCGGCTGTCTCTCTCCTATCGCCCTGCACCGCGCGGTGCAGGAGTATGATCGAACGGTCAGCCAGGTGGAAGCGGAATTGCTCCTGTTGAATATCGCACGGGCGCGCCATCATCGGCCCGTGCATTTCACCGCTGTGTCCAGCGTGGCGGCAACCTTTGACTTTCGGACGAACGTCGGCATTCGCGGCGGCTTCGGGCCGTCGATCGACTCGACCGAACGGCCGCTGAACCTTGAATACGGCGCGAGCGTGGCGGAGAATCCGACGGTCACGATCGTGCCGATTTCAGGTGAGGAATTCACCAAACGGATTCTCCGTCCTCTCGAGGAGTCCCACTTCGACTTTCTGGCGCATCAAGGGTTCGACATCAACATGATTCTCCGATTGATGGCGAGGGGAATGATCCTGGAGGACGAAGGGCGGGGCCGTACAGTCCTGTTTAATGCGCCGGCACGCCGAGAAGAATATGCCGCTTTTCGACAGCGTCTCCTGCATCTGGCGTCACTGCAACAGGCGCGCGCGCTCTATATCGAACCGCTCAGTTATGAGGAGCCCTTTCCGGTGGCTCTGGATCGCGCGCTCACGCCGGCGGAAGTCGTGGCTGCGCTCGACAAGGGCAATCGCTGGAGCATCAAGAACCAGCTCAATTCCCAGACCCTGACCCGTAAAGTCGTCGGGCGTCTCGTGATTGCCAACTATGAACCCTGGCGACTCACCAATGAAGAACGGCATCGGCTCAATGAAGAGATCCAGTCAACCGTTCAAGGACTGCACCAGAAAATAGCAGGGCTGGCATTTGCCGGGGCAAGAGGGATCAGCCGTGTTGAGATCAGCACAGATGAAGGTGAGCATTGGACGGCCGCAGACCTGGCGCCATCCCGTTCTCTCTATGCCTGGAGGTTCTGGAGCTATGGCTGGACCATATCGGCGCCGGGTCGATATACGCTGGTCGTTCGCGCAACGGATGGAACCGGTGCACGTCAGACGAGCGTGGAGCAAGAACCGGCACCCGATGGCGCAACCGGCCTCCATGAAATCACAGTCACAGTGACGCTTTAAAGAAAGGTGGACGACCACCAAGAAAGAAGGCGTCGATGGTTTGGATGTGGATCATTCTCCTCACGGGAATGGTTGAAACCGGCTGTTCGTCGGTTCCCGAGCGATTTACTCCTCTCGACCCGGTTGACTCCGCTCACGTATCACACCAGTTGCTGAACGATGTGTTCCAGACCTCGGTCACAGACGGATCTGTTGACTATCCGCAGATTCAGTTAGATGGGAGATTTGGGGCCTATGTCACGATGCTCGATCGCGTGAATCCTTCGGCGATTTCCCCTGGCGATCGCCTTGCATTCTGGATCAACGGCTACAACGCCTGTGCGATTCAGGGCATTCTCGATGGGTACAGTCCGAAGCCCTATATCGGCTGGTATCGCTTCTTCAAAGCGCATAGGTGCGGAATTGGAGGAGAGCGACTGAATCTCAGCGGCATCGAACATGAAATTCTGCGCAAGGAGTTTCATGAGCCGCGCATCCATTTCGCCATCGTCTGTGCCTCTTCATCCTGTCCCAAATTGCCCTCATGGGCCTACGATCCAAGGCAGCTCGATGCGCAATTGGATCAAGCTGCGCGAGCATTCATCAATGATCCAACGAGGAACCGTTTCGATCGACGACTGAAAATCGCCTACCTGTCGAAGATCTTCGATTGGTTTGAGGATGATTTCGCGGGGGATTCCGGTTCGGTTTTACCATTTGTTGCACGGTACGTCCATGACGCGGACCTCGCGCGCGAACTCACGCCGGGTGTATACCGGATCGCCTATCTGGACTATGACTGGAGCCTCAATGGTCCAGCGCCGAAGGAGGCGACCCATGCTCGTGCACGGGAATGAACGGGCGCCGATCGCGAAATTATTGACGTTTCTTGAGCACGGAGAGCGTCTCGCACATGCCTGTGCGAAGGCTCAGGCCGCGTTGACGGTGGATGTCGGTCATCGTCGTTTTCTTCTGACACAAGCGAGGCAGGAAGCCATGCATGCCATGGTCTTTCAAGGGGCCATCGCCTGGCTCGCGCCGAGGTATCTCGGACAGAGGCCGATGCTCCCGGCATTGGAGGAATATCGGAAGCGGCTCTTTGATGCCATGGCTCGGAAAGATTTGATCGAGACGATTCTTGCAGAACAAGTCATTTTAGAGGGATTGGGAGAAGCCATCCTCACCCGTATCGAGGCCGGATTGATGAAGCGGTCCGCCCCCTATGGCCGGTTGCGGCGAATACTGCTGCATCAGGAGGAAGCGCATCATGGATTCGGCCGGCGTGTTCTCGAACGGGCCATGGCCGAGGGACGCACCGATGTGGCAGCTCTTCGCCACAGTGCACACAACTATCTCGGGTTGACCGAGCAGATGGTTCATTTCTTGAGCGATCTCTTTGAATCGATTGCTGAGGATCCGGCAGCTTGGGCCGCCGACGTCAGAGCGTTTTTGCCGCCGTGGCTCTCACCGGAAAGGATGGTCGAGGTGATCTGATGGTTTCTGTCGTCGTGCCGGCCTACAACGAAGAGCAGGCTCTGCCGCACACGTTAGAGACCCTGTTGCGGCAAGAGGGAGCCTACGAAGTGATTCTTGTTGACGGCGGGAGTAGCGATCGGACGCGGGCCATTGCAGAGTCCTTTGGATTCATCAGTGCCGCCGACCAGGCCCATCATCCGCCGCAGTCGTCTCCGCCGTCGGGCGATAGAAGCGGTGACACGTCTCCTTCCTATCGCATACTGACGGCAACCAAAGGTCGTGCGTCGCAGATGAACACCGGGGCCAGGGCCGCTCGGGGTGAGTGGTTGCTTTTTCTCCATGCGGATACGATCTTGCCACCCGGCGCGATTCGAAGACTCAATGAGATGCAGTCCGAGCTGGCCGTCCAGGCCGGCGGGTTTATGCATCAGTTTTCCGGCAGCGACTGGCGCCTCAAATGCATTTCGTTTCTCGACAACGTTCGTTGTCGATGCAGTCACGTCATTTACGGTGATCAGGCTCTTTTTGTCCGTCGTACACTGTTTGAACGAATAGGCGGTTTCCCCAATCAGCCGATTCTGGAAGATGTGGCTTTCTGCGAACGCCTCCTCACGGTGACCCTCCCGGTTGTGCTCTCTCCTCCCGTCGTGACCGATGCCCGGAAGTTCGTGAAGATGGGCATCTGGAAAAGTTTTGTCCGTGTGCTGCTCATCATCCTTCACGTCGAATTCCACCTGCCGATCCTCCCCCGGGCATTCTTCCAGGATATTCGGTAAGCGCAACCGATCGGCATCAGTCTTCATCGAACCCAAGTAAGCGAAGGGTGTATGGCCAGCGGTCAACGGCAGGAAGCTACCTCTTATTTTCAAGCTCATTTTCAAGCACTTCTGAGGACTGTAATAATTGCCGGCCCCTTACGTCTGTAGAAGTGACGGGGCCGTCACGACTACATCAAGGAGGTTTCACATGAGGCATATCGAAGCTGACGTCGCCCTACTGCGCCTAGAGGAACAGGGGGCTTGCTGCGCACGCCCTGGTACGTGTGCGTCACGGGTGCTGACGTGATGGGTACAAGGAGGATCGGCACGATCCTCGGGGCGATCGCGGCCACGGCCGCGGTCGCCTTGACCTTGGTCGCCTGTAGTCAGTTCGAGCAGCGAGACAAGCGCTTCTACTATCGCGCGCTGTGGAATTTCGCGCTTCGCGAGGACCTGAAGGATCTTGATATCGAATTCAACGGAGTCGACTTCGGCCATTCCAACTTGTACGAACACCTCTTGCTGACAGGAGGCAAAGATGTGCCCGCCATTGAGGACCGCGCGCGCCGGGAGACGCTCGCCTTTATCGCGTCACGGCCGGTCCTCAACCCGAATGAAGAAGCGATTGCGCCGAACTATATGAAATTGGCATGGAAGGCGCAGAATACCTTCGATGAAGCCCATGCGCTGCATCGGTCCACCTACGACATTTATGTGTCGGACGTCAAAAATAAGGAGAGCGCCATCCGCAAGGTACTCGAGTTCTATCAGGACAGCGAGTATGCGATTACGGCGAAGCAGCTGGACCATCACCGGTTGGACAGCCTGCCTTATTCGAAATCGTTCCGGCGCAGGTTCCCGCTGTTCAATGCCACGATCTGGTCCTATCACTATCTGCAAGTGGCCGTGTATGACGCGTTGGCCGCCGCGCCAACCTTGGCGGCCAAACAGAAAGCGGTGGCGCCGATTCTCCGCACATATCGCGGATACCTGGAGAAACCTCCCATCGAATGGACCTTCATGCCGCTCACGGCAGAGTTGAGCCCACAATTCGCCGCGCAGTACCCCGAGATCGCCCACATCTTCGACAACCTTCATATGCTCCACGACACGATCAGCGACATCTTGACCACCGACATGTTTTCGACGTGGGAGGACAAGCGTGCGGAGATCTATCGAGTCGTGAGGGAATACTACTGGGCTAGTGCGGATGCGACGAATCCCATGATCGTGCCGAAAGAGGTTCAGCCCCATGCTCCTTCCCCACAGCCGGCAGGGCCGGGCGGACATTCCGGGCACTGAGGGAGCCGTGAACGCATGGATCATCCAAACCGCTGTCGTGCTCCTGCTCATGCTACCGGCCTTAGCCGCCGCGCTGGATCACGACAATCTCGACCCCAATCGGCCGATTGCCATCGAGGATGCCTATCCGGTACCCCACGGCGAGATCGGAGTGGAGGGAGGCGTACTGTTCAATGACCGCAAGCAAGGCAACAGCCGCTGGGTGTTCCAACCTCAGATTCTCATCGGGGCCTTCGCCAATACTCAAATCGAGCTCAGCAGCAACGTGGCGACAGATCCCACCACGGTCGTCGGCGACGATAAATCCGGAGATCTTTCGCTTGGCGTCCTGTACGAGCTGAATACGGAGACCGTCAACGTCCCCGCCTTTGCCGTACGCGCGGGACTGGGATTTCCGACCGGTGTCAATTCACAGGGCGTGGACACCGAACTGACCGGTGTCATGACCCGCTCGTTCGGGCGATGGCGAACGCATCTCAACGTGGGGTACACGTTTCTCGGATCTCCGCAGGGGAACGAGCGCTCCGGGTGGTATCGCGTGGTCGCAGCGGTCAGTTACCCCTTGGGATATCCGACGAGTTTCCGGGACACCATCATTGCCAACGTCTTTACCCGCCAGTCCAACTTGGTCGGTCAGACCAATCCGACCGGGATTGGAATGGGCCTCCGGCACCAGGTCAGCTCACGGGTCGTCTTCGACATGGGGTTGGGCTCGGAGTTTGCGGGTCCACCGGATCGGTCGGTGTTCTTCAGCACGATCGGGCTCTCGGTGGGGTTCTGACATCTCTCAAAAGTTTGTACTGTCGACTTGGGGCTTGGACAGCCATGAGCGCCCGCTGGACCAGCCGGCCTTTGCTCATCGTGGGGTCGCTTCTGACACCATGAGCGCGTATAACGTACGCTTCAAATCCAGAGAGGTGTGAGGTATATGAAAGTCGGCGAGTCCGAAGGAGGCGTGGTGGATTCAGGGTCAGCACAAAGTCAGGGTGACACCACTGAATGGCATTCCCTCAAAGGCGGAGAGATCGTCGAACGGCTGGATACGGATCCGCGTCGCGGGCTGACTCACCGAGAGGCCGATCGACGGCTGGCGCGCGATGGCCCTAACCGCCTTCCGCCGCCCGTCAAGACACCAGGCTGGCTGCGCTTCCTGCTTCAGTTCCACAATGTATTGATCTACATGATGTTGGCCGCCACGGTCGTCGCCGGCCTGTTGAGCCATTGGATCGATGCCGCCGTCCTCTTCGCCGCGGTCGTCGTCAATGCGATCATCGGATTCATCCAGGAGGGAAAAGCGGAGCAAGCCCTCGACGCCATTCGGAACCTTCTGTCGCTTCACACGACGGTCTTTCGCGATGCGGAGCGGACTCAGATCGCGGTGGACGCGCTGGTGCGGGGCGACATCGTGTTCCTCGCATCGGGCGACAAGGTGCCGGCCGATGTGCGTCTGCTGACGGCCAAGGGCCTGTACGTGAATGAAGCGATTTTGACCGGGGAGTCGGCGACGGTGGAGAAGTCGGTCGCCTCCGTGCCGGCTGAGGCGATGCTGGGCGACCGCCGTTGCATGCTCTATTCGGGGACGCTGGTGGTTTCCGGTCAGGCGACCGGCGTGGTCGTGGCCACCGGACTGCGTACTGAATTGGGGCGCATCAGCGCCATGCTGGAGCATGTCCAGACGGTGACGACTCCTCTGGTACGTCAGATGGAGGGATTCAGCCGCTGGCTGGCCCTGGCCATTGCCATGATGGCCGTCGCCACCTTCGTCATCGGCGTGCTATGGCGGGGACATGCCGTCGACGACATGTTCATGATGGTCGTGGCGCTGGCGGCCTCCTCCATTCCCGAGGGCCTTCCGGCGATCATCACGATTACCCTGGCTCTCGGCGTCCGGCGCATGGCCAGGCGCAACGCCATTATTCGACACCTGCCCGCCGTCGAAACCCTCGGATCGGTGACCGTCATCTGCTCGGACAAGACCGGGACTCTGACCAGGAATGAGATGACGGTTCAGTCGGTCGTCACAGGGGATCACGTCTTCGACGTCACCGGAGTGGGATATGCGCCGGAGGGCGGATTCCATCTCGACGGGGCGTCCGTACAAACCGAAGACTATCCGGAAGTCGTCGATCTCGCGCGCGCCGGATTGCTCTGCAACGATTCGTTGCTGCGCAAGCACGACGAAGCTTGGCAATTGGAAGGCGATCCCACGGAGGGCGCCTTGCTCACGCTTGGGGTCAAGGCCGGACTCGAACACGTTTCCGAGCGTGAGAAATGTCCCCGCGTCGACAGCATTCCCTTCGAATCCGAGCACCGGTTCATGGCGACGCTCCATCACGATCATCAGGGGCACGGGTTCATCTATGTGAAAGGGGCTCCCGAGCGCGTGATCGACATGTGCGACTCGTACCGTGCCCAAGGGAAGGATCTGCCGATCGACCGAGAGTTCTGGCAGGGGTGTGCCAACGAATGCGCCGGCCGAGGCATGCGCACGCTGGCGGTAGGCATGAAGACGGTTTCGTCCGCTCGGCGCGACGTGCAGGTGTCGGACGTCGCGACCGGCTGTACATTGCTCGCGATTCTTGGCCTCATCGATCCGCCGAGAGAAGAGGCGATCGCGGCCGTGGCCGAATGTGCGTCTGCGAACATCCGGGTCAAAATGATCACGGGTGACCATGCGGATACCGCCCGGTCCATCGGCTCCCGCCTTGGAATCGGAGACGGAAAGCCGGCGCTGACGGGAGGCGAGATCGAACGTCTGGACGACGAGCGGCTGCGTGCCGCGGTATCCGACTTCGACGTCTTTGCCCGCGCCAGCCCGGCGCACAAACTGCGGCTTGTCAATGCGCTGCAGGCAACGGGAGAAATCGTGGCGATGACCGGGGACGGCGTGAATGACGCTCCGGCGCTCAAGCGTGCGGATGTCGGCGTGGCCATGGGGCTGAAGGGGACCGATGCCGCGAAAGAAGCGGCGGCCATGGTGCTGGCCGACGACAACTTTGCGACGATCAGCAGCGCTGTGCGGGAAGGCCGCGGGATCTACGACAACATCCGGAAATTCGTGTTGTTCACGTTGCCGACGAACGGCGGAGAAGCCTTGATCGTCACCTCGGCCATTCTGTTCGATCTGCCGCTGCCGCTGACGGCCGCTCAGGTGTTGTGGATCAATATGGCCACCTCCAGCACGCTCGGTCTGGCTCTCGCGTTCGAGGATCCGGAATCCGACGTCATGCGTCGGCCGCCGCGCGATCCGCAGGAATCGCTGCTGTCCTGGTTTTTTGTTTGGCGGATCTTGATGGTGTCCGCTCTCATGATGACGGGCGCGCTGGGTCTGTTTCTGTGGGAATTGGGCAGGGGGGCCGACCTGAATACCGCCCGCACCATGGCCGTGAGCGCCGTGGTTGTGACGGAGATGTTCTATCTGCTGAACAGCCGATACATCGTCAACTCGGTGTTCTCCCGCGAAGGGTTGTTTGGCAATTCATACGTCTTTATCGTCATTGCCGTCTGTGCCGTCTTGCAGATCGCCTATGTGTATGCCACTCCGCTGCAGGCGGTATTCCATTCGACTCCTCTGATACCGGAGGAGTGGCTGAAGGTCCTGTTGGTGGGAATGGCGATTTTTACACTCGCCGAGATGGAGAAAGCGGTGATCCGTTCGTTCAACTGGTTCGGCGGCGCGGCGAGGAGGGGAAGTGAGCGGGCCGGCTGACGGAATCGGTAAGGGGGGCGGGGACCGAGCATCGAGCGAGGTGGTCGATGAGCTCCTCTGAAAGGCGAGCACCACACTGTCGGAGAGCACTCAGCTGCACGTGTATGGAGCGCCTACTGAAAACCGACCCATTGCGACAGAGGATCCGGTAGTATACGGTCTCGGAAACGACGCCGTCTGACAGCCCCCGGTCCCGCCCTTCGATGATGTCGGTCTCGTGATTGCGAGAGATACATGGTGAAAAGAGTCGCTTCGAGCCACGGAACGATCCTTCTGGCGACCGATTTTTCCGAGCCGGCGAGGCGTGTCGTGCCCTACGCCCTCGTGCTGGCCTCGTCATTTCATCTTGGTCTCACGCTCCTGCACGTCGTGAAGGCGCCTCCTGGATCAGAGGACTGGTCGCCGGCAAGACGGCGCTCCATCGACTCGTTGAAGACGGGCGCTCTGCTCGAACTGGCTCGCGTGGCCCGTCTCGCTCAGGAAAAGAAGGTGGCGGTCGATCACAGGCTCGTGGTGGGTGTGCCGGCAGATGCGATCTTGAAGGCCGCAGAGGATGCCGATGCAAAGCTCATTGCGGTGGGTACCAACGGCAGGACCGGGATGAACCGCCTCCGGCTGGGCAGCGTCGCCGAAACGATCTTGCTCAAGGCTTCGTGCCCTGTGCTGACGGGCTGCATGGCCGGCAAGACGTCTTCTCCGGTAAAGCCTATTCGGGGCGATGCATCTCGCCTCCTGGTCGCGGTGGATTTCTCTGCTTCATCCAGAGCCGCGTTTCAATTTGCCGTGACCTTGGCCAAGCGGTTGCACACGAAGCTCGTCATGGTGCATGTCGCCGAGCCGTCCGATCCCTCCCAGCCCAAGTCGGTCCAGGGCGATGAGTCCTCACGGAGGAGGATAGATCGGCGGTTCGAACGGCTGATCTCGACTTGCCGAGCCGACCAGTTAGTCGGCGGCAGAATCGTGCTCCGCGGAGATCCGGTTGACGCCATCCTCGACCAAGCGAAACGGATGAGCGCCGGCGGCGTCGTGATGGGGACCAATGGCCGTCGCGGTATGAAGCTGCTCTTGCTGGGGAGCGTGGCGAGGTCCGTGGTACGGAAGGCAGCCTGCCCGGTCCTGGTCGTGAAGGCTGGATCGAGCAGACGGCGAAACGGATAGCGTCCTCGCTGCACTATACCCCGCTCGGCCTGGTCCGGAGCGACGTTCGAAAGTTGCGCATGCCTCCGAGACACTCGAGTACTTTCTACCAGGTGCCTCCCGTTTCCCATTGTACAGCCAGTCCAAATCCCTGATTCCTGGTTGAAATGCCGGAAAGAATTGGCCGGATCATTCGGAGAGGATAGCATAGGCCACGAGCATGAAGAGGAGAACCTGTTCAGTTGTCCTGATGATAATGACGGCCTTGGCGGCTTGGTGGCCTGTTCCCTCTCAAGCCGATGTCGTCGCGCGGGTCGTCAGCGTCGCGGAAGGCGACCGATTGACCATCCGACAGGGAGGGCACACGAAGACGATCTCGATCAGGGACATCGATTGCCCCGAACTGACGCAGCCCTACGGCAAGCAGGCCAAACAAGTCACCACCGCCTACGTTGCCAACCGCGACGTCGTCATTCGTGGGCTCGCTGCGGACAAGCAAGGACGCTTATTCGCCGAGGTTCTGCTGCAGGACGGCCGAAGTCTCGGACGCGAGCTGCTCAAAGAAGGGATGGCATGGTGGAAGCGATCGGGCTCCGCCGACCAGCGCCTTGAGCTGCTCGAAGAGCTGGCACGGGCCGGTAGAAAAGGTCTGTGGTCCGACCCGAAGCCGGTCCCGCCATGGGAATGGAAGCAGCAGGCGAAAACCAAACGGTAACCCGCCGGATTTCCCCCTCCGTTACGACTCTGTCTGCGCTTCTTCGGCCACAACGACCCATCGCCACGGCCCCCCCGGTATCGGCGTGTCAAACGGATAGCAGGTCACCAAGACCAGAGCCGAGCGATCCGTAGTGAGCGCAATGCTGTCCGTTCGACTGTCGGCGATCCGGCGTTGTGTCACGCGATAGGAGCGGCTGTGACCGTCAATCGTTTGAATCGTGATCAGCTCACCCGGTCGGAGTTGTTTCAAGAATGCAAAATGCGTGTCCCGATGACCGGTCAGAATCGTGGTGCCGGGTGAGCCGGGGAAGGCGCTGGATTCCACATAGCCCGGCCCGAATGCCAGGGTGCGTCCGTAGGCGCCATGCAAGACGATCAGGTCTCTCTGTTGTGATGGGATCGTAAGCCGGGCGACCGGCCAGGTATCGGCCCAAGGCCATGGCCGCACCGCTTCTATTCCAGCCAGGCTGCGTGACCAGGCTCGCTGCAGCAGATACTGCGCAAGCCCGGCCTTCGCATTAATCCAGATTCCTTGTCCCACCTGCCACGATCCGGCCACGACCAAACAGCCGATCAGGAGCGCGCTCCATCCACGAAGCGGATGACGCCGGCTCAGGTGGTCTGTCGCCGCCATCGCCATGTCAGCCATGCCAGCATGAGACATGCGGTTCCGAGGAGGATCTGCATCCGGGCCGGTGTCGCGGTTCTCGGCAATCCAAAGATCGCCTGATAGTCTTGTCCGTCCGGCAGGTTGGTCTTCAGCATATGTGTCGCGAGCGTCCGGTCCGTCGGACGAACCGGCTCGTGGTCCACCGCCACCAGGCTGGTGTATTTGCTGACGAGGTGGTGGGCCAGCGCCACGTCGAGGACGGCTTGCCGGATCGCCGGATCTTCCCGTCCATGTTGTTGTTGATCCATGAGCGCGTCGATCTTGCGGCGTGCCCAATGGACGGCGAGTTTTTCGCGCGGCGAACCGTCTTGGAACGCCACGGTCGAGGTCCACGGGGTTCGTCCGAGCAAACCGCGAAGCGTCACTGCAGCCGGTAAGTGCCTGCTCTTCACCGCCAGGACGATCGGCTCGCCTTCGTACAGATCAGGGATACGTGCCGGGAATAGTTCATCGGATTGGTCCAGCCCATCCACGATGACTTCTGTCAGCACCGGCCGTTCCAGTTTTCTGAGCATGGCATCCATTTGTGTCTGGACGTCGCTCGTACTGCCGACATAGGTAAAGGTGCCTCGCCCGAATTCCGCGGCCTTCCGCATGAAATGGCTGTTCGGCGCCGAGCCGATACCGATGGTGAACAGCCGGCTCGCGCCGAGGTGTTCCCGTATGACGCCGAAGAGTTCGTCTTCATTGCCGACCTGACCGTCGGTGAGGAAGATGACTTGGCGCAAATGCGAGGCAGGCGCTGGTCCCTTGAGGGCGGTCTTCAACGCCGGCAGAATCTCCGTCCCTCCGTTCGCGTGAAGCTGCTCGACGTAGTGGACGGCTTTGCGGAGCGTGGTCGTGGTAACAGGCTGCGCCTGCGAAAAAAGGACGTGGGTGACGCTGTTGAACTGGATGACGTTGAAACGGTCCTGGGCCGTCAGCCTGGTCAGCGCCAAGAGCAGGGCGGCCTTGGCCTGTTCGATGGACGTGCCGGCCATCGAGCCGGACGTGTCGATCACGAAAATCACCTCGCGCGGTTGGACGGACTGTGGTTGATCCGGCCAGACCGGAGGCGTGAGCATGAGGAGGGCGTACGATGCCTCGCCCTGTTGTTGAGTGAAGGCCGTCGCGATTGGGGCACTGCCCAAGGCAGCTTTCCACCTCAACACAAAATCCCGATCGGCTGGAACTCGCTCCACCCGCAAACTGATCTGGCGCCGGCCGTCCGGCTCCGTCACGACGAGAATGGGATGGGACGGAGATTCGATCAGAGCCGGAGGAAATCCTGCAGCCAGATCGATGGACAGGCTGACCGGATTGATCGGGTGTTCCGACCGGGTGAGCGGCGGGGTGATTCGTGACGCATCCGTTACCCGGTCGGTATCGAAAGACCAGCCCTGCCCTGGCGGCTGGTCCTCCATGATGACCGGAGTGCCGGGGATGTATCGCGGGCCGACGACCATCGGGAAGCGGATCGAGTAGGTGCCCTGATCATATCGAACCGTCTCCTGATACTCGATTTCGACCGTAATACGATCACCCGGCGCAATGTTTGCGACGGACGTTGTGAAGATGTTCGGCCGTTCCTGTTCGACCAGGCTCGCCCGCTTGCCTTCTTCCTTGGCCTGTTCATAGACCTTCTTGGCCTCGGTCCGTTCCTTGATCTGCCCGTCGATCGTCCGTTCTCCCACCTTCATTTGCAGATGATCCACGGCGGCGGTGTCCGGCAGCGGGAAAACGTACACCCCTTCCGCCCAGGTATCCTTGTCTCGACTTGGATTGACGAACTCCTGTTTGAGCTTTGTTCGGACGATCGTGCCGGTAACGGCAATCCGGACGTCGGTGTGAAGAATCGGCGCGGGCAGATAGCGGCCTGATTGAGCCGTCTTGAAGAGCAGGCTGCCTTGGGTGACGTCCTTCAGTCCGATGAGGTGTGGAGCGGCGTCTGAAGGGCTTGGTTCTTCCCCGCAGGCCAGCAGTGTCGGGAGGCCCCCGAACGGAAGAAGCAATGCCGTGAGCAGGCAGGTTCCAAGAAACCGTCGCGTCGATCTGAGCGTCGATGTGCGTGTGAGCGCCTTGTGCGTCATGCGGTCCTCGTGTCCTCGGATGTGCAAATCGCGGCGCGGGCCGCTCCCACATGAGACTTGCGCCTCATGCAGGGGCGGTATCCGGCATGGTCATCAGCTTCCGGAAGCCGGTTCGAGGGATGTGCCGTTCGGCTCGGACGGCTGGGTGACACCGGCGGAAGGTATGAGGATCTCGCTCAGGGATCCCTGGTCGTCAGATGGCGGAGTCTGCTCGGCCGAGGCTTGCGTGGTGTCAATCGGCTCCGAAGACTCCGGCGTGGTCGCGACGACCGGCGGGGCCATATGTTCCTGCCCGATGGTCCGGATCTCCAAGTGCACGCGGCGATTCATCTGCCGGCACACGTCGCTGTTGTCGATGCAGAGTACCCCTTCTTTGCCCAGGCTCACCGTCTTGATTTGGTGTTCCGCCACGCCGGCGCTCATCAATTCGGTCTTCACCGCTTCGGCCCGCTTCATGCCGAGTGCCAGGTTGTAGCCGGCCGATCCCTGCCGGTCGGTGTAGCCCTGCACCAGGACGCCCAGGTCGCTGTCGTTTGTGAGAAGGACCGCCTGCTGCTGGATGATCGACTTGGCTTCATCGGTCAGTCCCTTGCGGCCGACTTCGAAGTACAGGTCACGGTGGATGATGTCCGGGACGGAAGGCGTCTGTAGAGATCCCTGAGTCTTGGTTACGGGAAGAGCGACAGGCATGGCCACCGGTTGAGCCGTGCCTTTCAGCGCGTCGCTGACCTCGGTTCCGGTGAGTCGGTCGGGAACGGCGGCGGTCGTTGGCTCGAGTGAACTGTAGTACCAGAACCCTCCGATGATCACGGCCAGGCTTACGATGAGCCCGGAGAACACGAGGACCTCCTTATCTTTCTTGGGTCCTGAAATGGCCGGCGCGATGGGGCCGGATGTGACTTGTGATGGACTTTTTGACATGATCAACCTCTCCTTCTTGCCATGTGTGAAAGCTGAGAATTTCTTACTCCAACCATTCCCCCAGTGGGTCCCTTCCGTTGCGCGTGCCACCTGCTAGTAACTCTTCTCACCTCCTTTCCTGTCGATGATTGCCGCGTCGCTGAGGAGGCTTGAGCAACAGGAGTGCCGGTGGAGAAGGAAGAGAGAAATGCAAAAGAGGTGAAGGAAATTGAGGGGTTCAAAAGGAAGTGGAGGGGCGAGCCTTGTGCGGGGATATGTGACCCATCATGCGATGCGGGGATGGCCCCGCGTGTTCAGGTTTCGGAGCGGGTCCTATCATCGATCATCGCTCGGACCGGACGCCTACCGACTCGGCGGCGCGCACAAACGTGACGCTCGTTCTTCCTCGCGTCGTGCGCCATCTTACCCCGCCCGGTTCCAGCTTTCCTTCCCGGCCAATCCTCGGTGGATACCTCGCTCCTCCGGTCATGCTCGCTCAATCCAAGGGCAACCCTGGAGACAGAGAAATGAAGAAGTGACCGTGTCGCGGGCGAGCGATGATCGACACCACCCGCGAAAAGCCCCTACCTCGTTCGACCCGCGCAGGACAGGATGGACCAGGCCGCTCCTCTCCCACCTCCGGTAGGGCTATAGGCAAAGAATGGAAGCATTCGCAATGGAGACCATTGAGATGAGACTTGACGGAGTCAGTGAATCGGCCAAGAATGTGCCGCGCTTGGTTCAGGCGTTTCCCATCAGAGAAGTAGGCATATGGAAGAAGTGGCGAGCGTAAAGAGAACTGCGGTGCCCATTGGCGGGGAAGATTTGACAATGCTGAAAGCGCCGATTCGGATTCGGGCGGGTGAGACGGGAAGGCTGGTTGTCCAGTTTCCGTATTCCCCCGATGATGTGGCCAAGATCAAGAGTGTGCCCGGTCGCCGATGGCATGCCAAAGAACGGCATTGGACGGTCCCCCAAGGTGATGAGACGCTCTGCACACTGCTGCGTCTCTTCCCTAGGAAGCCCGTCGACGTCGATCCGGCGCTTGACAGCGGCTGCGATATTCGAACGGTTCAGGAGCTGTTGGGTCATAGAGACGTGAGGACGACCATGATCTACACCGATGTTTGAACCGCGGACCGGCAGGGATTCGTAGTCCAGTGGACGGGCTTTGAGTGGAGAGTCTTATGCGGATCTGCATTAAACGCCAAGTTTACGCCCAGCTCGGGGCAAGTGTATGAACGTTCAGGCGTTAGCCACAGTTCGCCCCCGCCGTAGTGGGCGTATTATACGGACACTGCATCCCATTCCATTGGGGGGTGTTAGGCGGATCGGTCTAAACATTGTTAGGCCCTTGGTTAGCCAGGCGGGAGAGAAAGCGAGAGCTCATCGCCTTCTGCGCTTAAGCTGAAACAAAGAAGAGCCACTTGGCGCTGGAATTCAATATTGGGGCATCCTCCCCGCCACTGACATCGCTCGCGGATCCGAAGGAGGGATAGGGCATGTGGCGTGCAACGGGTAAGGCTCCCGACGGTCGCTCCGTTACCGTTCCACTACACGAGGTACGCGAACTTCACTCGCGGGACCAACTCCTCTCACAGGTTCGCCAATTCCTTTCCTCCCGCGAAGAGGCGTCGATTAACACGTTTGCTCGAGAACTTGCGTCGGCAGACCCGCTTCCCGGGATCGATGGGATCGAAACCTGGGGAGAAAAGGCGATCGAGCTTATCGGACCACCTAGGCTGGGTGCAGGATTGGAGTATGGACGGGTTGGGGAGACAGCAGATGGAGGAATTTAAGGGGACATTCTGCGTTTCCTGCGGTGCAAAGCGAACCGCGGTCGGCGGAAATTCAGAATGTCCCCGGTTGGCCCCCCGCACGGGCAGGGCCACGGCTGAGCTTGGGCGTTAGGGAGGGCACACATCGCAATCGAAAGGAGACCGAACATGCAAGAGCGTATCCGAGAACCAATTTCAGTGAAGAAGATAGCGAAGCACTTTAAGCCGCGCGGTCCGCTCAAGAAGACGCCAATCACGCTTGAACGCCGCTTCCACATCGCAGCCGACCGCAAACCGCATGTAAAGACCCGGCTTAAGCGAATCGACCGCGGCGACGGCCAACCGCATTGGGAGGTGATAGTCGACATCGACGGCGCCCGCGCCGGCGGTCGCGCCATGCCCCCGGCGCTGAAGGGTCAGGCACGCAAGATCGAGAAGCGCCGGATCAGCGAGGACCAACTGGCGCAGCAGCTGACCGCCTATGTTCCCGATCATCTCGGCTTCAACGCGACTCCGCGCGAACGGATAAAGAGCTTTCAGACAATCCGCCCACCCATGTCCCTCCGCCGCGTCGCCACCACCATCTTCGGCACCGATAATCGCCTCGTCTTTCAGGACACGACCTATCCGTGGTCTACTGTCGGGCTGGTGCAAACCAACCGCGGCTCGGGCTCGGGGGTGATGATCGGCCCGCGACACCTGTTGACTGTTAGCCATGTCATCGATTGGACAGCGCCGGCCGGCTTTGCGGCCGATTGGGTCCGATTCACGCCGTCGTTCTTCGATGGCAACGCGCCATTCGGCGAGTCCTATGGCGTGCATATCTACTGGTATGTCCAGGAGGATGGTGACGGCTTCATCTCAGGCAACGAGGGCAACTACGACTATGTCGTGGTGGTGCTTGACCGGCGATTGGGTGAGACGACCGGTTGGATGGGCGCGCGTGGGTACGACGACGACTGGGACAGCCTCGATGTCTGGTCGCACATGGGCTATCCCGCAGACCTCAACAGCGGCCAGCGGCCGACCTGGCAGGGTGGTTTCCGGATCGACGGCACCGACGCAGCAGCGCAATCGATCCTGCACCAGGCCGACGTGTTCCCGGGACAATCGGGCGGGCCTGTATTCGGCTTCTGGGATGGCGACGTGGGGCCACGCGCGGTTGCGGTCCAATCTTGGCAAACAACTTCGAACAACGGCGCCAGCGGTAGCATGGATATGCGAGACTTGGTGGCACTTGCCCGTACCGATTTTGCCTAACAAGCCGATGCAGCGGCCAGCCTTCGGGCGCCGTTGATCGGCAAGGCGTTAGGAGTCATCATGCAGCCCCAGAGCGACCCATGGAACTCGCTGGAAGTCGTCAAGCTGCTGGTTGGAATCTTGACGCCATTATCCGTGGCTGCCTTCGGCTGGTTTGTGAGTCGGCGTCTCAAACGGCTTGAGCTTGCGCAGTGGTCAAACCAGAAACTCATTGAGAAGCGGTTGAGTGTCTATGATCTGATTGCACCCTTGCTCAACAAGCTTCTGTGTTTTTACACCTGGGTAGGGTATTGGAAGGACATTTCACCCGGGGATGTTGTCAAAGCCAAGCGTGAACTGGACCAAACGATCAACATCTACCGTCACCTCTTCGACGAAGAGGTTTACACCGCTTACCAGTCCTTCATCCATGTTCTCTTCAAAACCTATACGGGTCCAGGGCACGACGCAAGAATCCGATCACTGATCCAGGGGCCAGACGGCAATCGCACAACCGACTGCACGTACAAGTGGGATGAGGCCTGGACGCAGCGATTTTCAACCGGCGATGTAGTGGAGAAAAGAGAAGTTCGGGCGCAGTATGGTCAGCTTATGGAATCTCTTCGTAAGTCCTTGGGAGTCCACAAGTGACAAGAAGGGTCCAGATGGGGGTCGGTTCTTGACTTTTCACTGTCTGGCCCTATCGTGGGCGAGCAGCGCCCGCGTCTTCCTTGAACTTTCCGGTGCGCTCTGCCACAGTGCTGCTCGGACCTTCGGGCGTCTCAAACATCCAGCAGGCATGAACATCCAGACTAACGTTGCCGCAGCAAGAGGTATTCGCGCAGTGCAAAGTCAAGAACTGACCCTCGATCTTTCTCCTGAGATCCGCTCGCGCCGAACCAGGCGCTGCACCTGACCGGGGCTCATTACGGGTTTTGGCGAAAAAACGGAGACATTCTACATTTCAGTGTGAGGCTATGCAGTGTCGACCGTTAAGACTGGCGATGGTGTGAGAATAAGTAGCATGTCCCCGTTTTCTGGATCCCGGGCACGCTGGGTTCTTCTATGAACGAAAGGCCAAGATCGAAATCCGGTGTCGCAGCACATGGCGCTGACCTTTCCTTCTGACGCGAAATTGAAAGATGGCTCCTCTGTCCAATTAGTGTTGGCAGGGGAGCATGACATTGAGCCGCTCAAGGTCCTTTACCGCGTCATCGTCGAAGAAGGGAATTCCTATCCGCATGACCGGTTTCCCGATCACGACGAATTCATGGACTACTGGTTCCGCGGCAAGACGACTGTCGCAGCCTACAGTTCCGATCGTGACCAAGCGAAGGTAATGGCCGGCGCCTTTTATTTGAAGCCCAACTGGCCTGGGCGGGCGGGGCACGTCGCGAACGCAGGGTTCATTGTGGCGCCGGCGTGGCGGGGTACTGGGCTAGGCTGGCTGCTGGGAACGACGATGCTGGACTATGCCAAGCAGCTCGGCTACCGCAGCGTGATTTTCAATCTCGTATTTTCTGAGAACCTCCGCGCGCGTCGGCTGTGGGAGCGGTTGGGATTCTCCCAACTCGGTGTGGTCCCCGGCGCGGTGCGGAAGGACGACGGTTCCTATCAGGACGCGATCGTCATGTTCAGGTCCCTGATCGACTCGCCTCTGCATTCGTAAAAACGCCGGGTATTTTCTCGTCGCTTCACGTATACTCACGCTGTCTACAGGGGATGGGGTCCCCCGTATAACTGCCACGGCCAGGCTGATGACTCCTACGTTGTATTGCCGCAGCCGTGGAGTCTGTCGCCGTTGTGGCGACAACCGGTCTGACGCAGTCGAATCCTGGCCGGAACGGAGGACCCCCGGATGGAACCGATCTTCATTACCGTTTCCCTGTGGCTCGCCCTTGCAGTCGTCTCCGCCCTTCTGGCTTCTTCGTTGAGCCTCTCCATTGCCCTCGTCGAAATTTGTGTGGGTGTCGGCGTGTCTGCCGTGATTGGTGTCTTCGGTTCCGGCGATGTGCTGGCGGTCAATTCGGAGTGGCTCCGATTCCTGGCCGCTTCCGGAGCCGTTGTGCTGACATTCCTCGCAGGAGCCGAGTTGGACCCCGACGTTCTCCGTAAGAAGCTCGCCGAGGTCAATGTCGTCGGGCTCATAGGCTTCGCTGCGCCGTTTCTCGGTTGCGCCGCGGTGGCCTACTATCTATTGGGATGGGACGCCAACGCGAGTTGGCTATGCGGGGTGGCACTTTCGACGACCTCTATGGCGGTCGTGTATGCCGTCATGCTGGAAACCGGTCTCAACAAGACGGAATTTGGGAAAGGGATCTTGGGTTCCTGTTTCATCAACGACCTGGGTACGGTGATCGCGCTCGGACTGCTGTTTG
Source organism: Nitrospira sp. (assembly GCA_047150005.1). Classification (GTDB taxonomy): domain Bacteria; phylum Nitrospirota; class Nitrospiria; order Nitrospirales; family Nitrospiraceae; genus Nitrospira_C. The sequence continues at coordinate 2,498,253 of AP038806.1, forward strand.
CTCCGTTCACCTACAAGACCATCGTCTTCGTCGTGGGTACCATTGCAGTGTTGGTGTCGCTGCCTGCAGCCACGGCCTGGCTCACCAAACACTATGCCAACCGGACGGCCGCGATCAGGACCAAGTGGGTCATGTTGATCTTGTTTGGATTGGGAGCATTGGCCCTGTGGTCGGGGAGCGAAGCCGTGCTTCCGGCCTACCTCGTCGGCATGGTGCTCGCGGGGACCGCCGCGAGAGACGGGCATTGGATGAGAAGACTGAGAACGCTGACCGTGGGGTTTCTCACTCCGTTTTATTTTCTTCGTGCCGGGACTCTGGTGTCCTTGCCGGCCTTGCTCGGGGCGCCGTTGGTCTTCCTCGCCTTACTGGCAGGGAAGGTGGTCTCCAAAATCCTTGGTCTGTATCCGGTGATCGGCGTCTTCCGGCGTGAACAACGCGAACGGTGGTATTACACCCTTCTGATGTCGACGGGATTGACGTTTGGCACGATCTCGTCACTCTATGGATTGGCGCACGGGATCGTGACCCAGGAGCAGTATTCCTTTCTTGTGGCAGCGGTCATTGCGAGCGCCGTGGTTCCTACGGTTATTGCCGGGATGTTCTTCGTCCCAACGCATTTGTTGCCTGAGAAAGAACACCCGGTAGGAACAAGACGCCTCAATGGATTGAGCGACGAAGGCTAGGGTGGAACGGCCGTTAGGCCGGGGTGCGGGTCATCAAACGGTGGTCTTTCGCGAACCATCGACGGACCAACGTTTCCACCGACTGGAAGTGGCGCTCCGGCAGATTCTTGAACCGTCGTTTGCATTCGGCCAGCGCGTCATCGGGGGAAGAACAGGGCTCGATGACCGAGAGCAGATGCTGGTAATAGTCCGTCAGTTTGAGCTCGACGGTCCTGACCTGCCCTGGGTCACCGGCCACGTTCGAGGCGGCTTTCGTCCGGTCGCCGTCTGCGTCGACCAGAGCTTGAAAGCACAGGCCCTTCAAACGCTGCGTGACGGTGCTCCGGTCCCAGCCCAACGCTTTGGCCGTCGCCTGCATGTCAAAGTTCTGTCGTCTCAGGCAGTCCAGGACGGCCTTGTCGCCGGCTGTATCGGGCGAGAGCGAAATTCGTTCCTTCTCCCGGGCCGTCCCGCGGGATTCGAGATGCAGAGCGGGCGCCGACAGGACCGGCTGGTCGCTCAATGCGACGGCCCGTTCCAGTGTGTGGCGAAGCTCGCGGACGTTCCCGGGCCATGCGTGTTCCTCCAGGGCACGCAACGCGTCGTTGGAGAGCTTCGGGATCGGCTTTCCCAGTTGCCGGGCGATGTCGGTCAGCGCGGCTTCCGCCAGACTTGCGATGTCGCCGAGCCGTTCCCGCAGCGGCGGCAGCCGGAATACCAAGCCGGTCAGCCGGAAATATAGATCCTCGCGGAACCATCCTTCCGACACCCCCCGCAGGAGATCCCGGTTGGTCGCAGCGACGACGCGGACGTCCACCGTCGTGGCGGTGGTTGCTCCGACCCGATAGAACGACTTCTCCTGCAGCACCCGCAGCAACTTGCTTTGGTGATCGAGTCTGAGGTCGCCGATCTCGTCCAAGAAGATCGTCCCGTGGTTGGCAAGCTCAAAATAGCCGCGACGGTCGACGGTTGCACCAGTGAAGCTGCCTTTGGTATGGCCGAAGAGTTCGCTCTCGAACAACTCGGGTGAAACGGCGGCCATGTTCACGGCGACGAAGGTCTTGCCGGCTCGTGGGCTGAGACGGTGGACGGCCCGCGCAAAAAGTTCCTTTCCGGTTCCCGGTTCACCAAGCAGCAAGACCGTGAGGGGCGACTTGGCCCCTTTCTTCACGTCGTGGAACAGACGAAGCAATGTCGGATCCTGGGTTACGATGCCGAGTTGCCGGCTTTCCGATCGAAGTTGATCGAGTTCCGCGTCGCCGAGCGATCCGGCCTGTATCCCTGCTTCGCGGAGGCCGTGGATCTGTCGCTCTAACTGTTCGAGCCGCCAGCGGGCTTCCTGCTCCTGTGACTGAACGGTCGTCAACTCGGCCCGCAAGGATTCGGTCGTGCGCGAAAGGTCTTCCTGTTCCCCGGCTGATCTGGCGACAGCGGCCCTTGCCGCATCCAGATCTTCCTGCAGCGCCTCTGCCCGGCTCTCGTGTCGGGTTAGAGATTCCCTTACTGCCGCCTCATCCTGCCGAATGCGCAGCATGTCGCGTTCGAGCAACACCAGCCGCTGGCTCGCAGTCAGATGGGTCCAAGCCGTGCCGCCCATGACGACGAAGAGGGACGCGGCCAACGGCAGCGTCGTGGGAAGGACGAGGTACAGCACCGGCAGGACCGCAGCGAGGAGGGCGAGATAGAGCAGGACCGTCGCCACGGCGGCAAGGAGCCCGGTCGATCCCCCATAGCGCAGTAGCCACCAGCCGACAAGGGAGGCGAGCAGCAGGGTGATTGTGAATTGTGCGAGCGCGCCTGGTCTGGCCATCTGCCGGTGGGTGAGCAGGCTGTTGAGCAGGTGGAGATGCATGACCGGGCCGTTCACCGACAGGCCTGTGGGCAGGAGCCAGGTGTCCTGGGCGGAGCCGGTCAGGATGACGACGACCTTGTCCTTGAACCAGTCCTGCAGCGCGTCACGGTCCCGTTGCCGGACCGCATTCCATACCGCCGACAGCGGCAATGTCGGGAGGGAATCGAGCGATCCGTTGCCGACCACGTTGACCAGGACAGGTCTTGCCGATGTCGTTGCCAAGGCTTCCGCCCGCGGCGCCTGTTTCTGTCGGGACACGTCATACAGTACCGAGCCGAAGGCCGGGAGAGTCCGTGCGTTGACCGAGGCCAAGAGAGGAATGTGGCGGGTTACGTGATCCGGCTGGGTCGTCACCATCACATGGCTCGGAATGGCTGCTTCTGAGGACAGGGTCGAGTCCAGCCCTTGGGCGAAGACAATTGGACCGGACATTTCGATCGCTTCCAGAAGCAGCGCATCGCTTGCTGCGCCGCCCAGCTGGGCGGGACTGGCATAATCGAGGCGATGGTCGAGGCCGATGCCCGACGCCCCCGCGTCATGTGCGGCCGTGATCAGGGTCGCGAGCACACTTCGATCCAACGGACCGGCGCCGAACCGATCGTCGACGGCCGGATCGCGCTGGATGACCGTCAATGAGGGGCTGACCTGGATCGGCGCGCGATGACGCAGCCAGGTGTCGTATGGAGCCCACTCCAACGTGGTGAAGGTTGCCGGTGCCAGGGTTTGAAGCGAGAGGGCGCACAGTGTCGCAAGGAGACCGATGGCAGGTGCCTGGAGCGGAAGCGACGTGATGAGGAGGCGCCAGATCCGGATGCCGTCCATGTTCCGCCTATGGTGTTGCGAACTCATCCAGCACGGCCTTCACCTCCTGCTTCGGGAGTCCTTTTAATGCGGCCTTGGCCTTCCGAAGGTCCGGTGCGGTGCCGAGCCCTTTGCCGTAGATGCGAGCGACGGTCTTTTTCGCGGGAGCGAAGCCGTCGGCCGCCGTCGTCTCGAAACAGGTCAGCAGGGCGGGATCATAGGGCGGCAGCTGCTGATCCCATCCCGTCTCATACAGTTTGGCCAACTCGGCCTGTGACGGTTCGCTGAGTGCATAGGCTTCCTTCAGGAGAACGGAAACGGCTGCATCGGCGCGATTCTGTTTCAGGAGTGTGATGCCGAGGGTCTCGCCATTTTCGATCTGAACTGGCTGAGCCTGCTGGACCTTTTCGAGAAACTCGCTCTGCACACGCTCACGATAGGCCTGAAACGCCTCGAGCGTCTCCTTGCGCTTGCGTTCCGGCTGATCGGGTGACAACGCCAGCCGTCTGGTCTTCGAGAGGGCTTCAGAGGCCGGTTGGTGATCGAACTCCTCGGCCTTCGCCCACCAATAGATGGCCGAAACCAGATTCTTCTGAACGCCCTGGCCGCCTTTGTAGGCGTTGCCGAGAAAGAATTGGGCCTGCGGCACACCGCCCTTGGCCGCTTCCTCCATGAACTGCGCCGCCTCCTCACCACGATTGATCAGTTTTAGCAACAGTGCCAGGCGATAGCGCGCATCAGGAAAATTCGGCTGCAGCTCCAGCGCCTGTCGATAGGAATCGATCGCCGCCTTCACGTTCCCGCCCGTGTACTGCACGCTCCCGAGGCTGTAATGCGCATGAGCCAGCGTGGAATCCAGCTGGACGGCTTCCTTCAGCGCGGCGGAGGCTCCGCGCCAGTCCTGCTTGGCCATGAGGAGCACCCCAAGCTGCAAGTGCGCTTGCGGATCCGAGGCGTTCAACTTGATCGCGGTACGGCATTCTTCGATCGCGGCATCGAGATCTCCGATTCGATAGAGTCCGCGCGCGAGGTTCAAACGGTTTTCCGCATTCTGAGGCGCCAGACGGGCCGCGTTGCGGAGTTCGCTGAGGGCAAGTGCGACGTCCTCTTCCTGCTCGTCCACCGGCGGTTCCGGCGATGGCGCCTCTGTGCGTGGCGGTGTCAGAGGGCTACTCTCGATCGGCGGTGGGCTTTCGACGAGCGGCGGGCTCTCAGCGAGGGGTGGATTGTCGACGAGAGGTGGCGCCGTCGGCTCGTCCGGCATCTGGGAATACGAAGGACCGGGCGGGAACAGCAGCGCGAGGGACGCGGCCAGAATGGTCACGGGTACCGATCGACGCATGAAAGCCTGCGACCCTCCGACTCGGTGTGGCAGCCGGAAACATTATAGCATTCGATTGGAGGATCGGGGTCCAATCTATCTGGGACCAGGACGCCTCAGCGAGGGCTACCGCAGTCTAGCAATAGCTCCCGAGATGGACCGAAGTCTGTCCTGGAGGTCGGCCCCGGTTAGGCGGACCGGTTCATGCGGGACGCGCCAGACCGGTTCGAGCGGAGCCGGGTCTGTCGTCAACCGGGGAATCACATGCCAATGGATGTGCGGAAGCTGGTTGCCGAGCAATTCGTAATTGATCTTGTGGGCTCCGAAGGTCTCGGCCAGAGCCTTGGCCGCCACGTTCACTTCTTCCATCAGCTGGATACGTTCCGTGGGAGCCAGGTGAAACAACTCAGTGGCGTGCCGTTTGAAGACGATGACCGTCCATCCAGGAAAATACTGATCATCGTACAGAAAGGCCTTGGAGAGCCCCAGGTCCGTGATGAACTGATCGGTCCCTGGCCACTGTCCTCCGCAGGCTCGGCAAGAGGGGTCGGTCACGGTTGGTTCGCCTTCCGCCATTCTTCCTCGGTAATGACCCCCTTTTTGAGCAACAGCTGGATGAGTTTCTCGGTCTGCCGCTCCTGGGCTTGGTTGCGGGGAGAACTGGGCTGTGCTTGGGTCTGCTGTTTGGGCTCGGGCGGGGGCCGTCGCATTCCGTAGACCTTGAATGACGGTGTGAAGACGATCATGTAGTCCTTGTTGCGGAGCCGGACACTGGCGGGGAGACTTTGGCTGTAGGGGATGAGATCGGGATTCGCGCCGGATGGAATTCGGAAGTAGGGTCTCCCGTCCGATGTCTCTCCCTCCTGTCCCAACACTTCCATGCGGCTCAAAATCGGATCGCTGTTCAGGTTCTCTCGTTCCTCGCCGCCGAGGTTGGTCACCTTGTCGAGCACGATGAACAGGGAATCTCCCACGAAGGTTTCGGAGGACAGGTTCTTGGCGCTGACGTCATACCGGTACTCGCTGTTGAAATTGTCTCGCCCTTTGAGGGTAACGACGGCGGAGACCTTGCCGGTCAGGTCGCTGAGCTGGTCGATCGAAGAGGCGACGGCCACGGAGAAAGCGATGACGACCGTTACCATGGCTGTCCCGCAGCAACCGGCGATCAGTTCGAGACGTCGAGGCGTCCGTGACATGGCTTCCTCTGCCGAGACAACAGCTGTCTGCCGACGAGTGGAACGGGTCAGAGCATAGCAAAGATCCGGGGATTCAGCGAGACTCTTCTCGACGGACTCGTCTTGACACCTCGTTTCAGCCGACGATATCCTCCGTGCATCCGAGGCAGGATTCCGGCGGCCGTCGCTCCTCTCTATGAGACCACCCAGGATTAGGTCGGCTCCGTTGGTCGTTCCGCAGGCGCTGGTTTCCCGACTGCTTCGGCTCTACGACTATCCGCATCCCCACCAGAAAGGTAAGACCATCCGAGGCTACGATCGCCCGCATGCGGTGCGGACGGCCAAGATGTGCGCGGCTGTCGCCACAGAGCTGGGTCACGACCCCGAGCGCGTGCGCCAATACCAGATCGCCTGTCTGTTGCACGACTTGGGCCGAGCCGGCTTGGATCGCCGACTCTTCGGGAAGATTTGGTCTTGGGCCAAGGCGCATGGGATCCCCACGAGACCGCGCGAATGGCGGACCATACATCCGGAGACCGTCTATGGACGCGAGACCGAAGCCTTTCTCTCCCGCTATCGTCAGGAGTTGGAAGCAGACGGGATCGACATGACGCCTTGGGCGGTGGAACAGGTCGAGATGCGACTGGGCTATGCCCGCCGCCTGGCCCGCCGGCTGCGCACCGTCCGTTCGGCCATCAAGCGGCTGGGCATTCGATGGGAGCCCTGGATGCAGGCGGTGATGCTCTACTATTATTATCCGGAAAAGCTCGCCGGGGCCAAACCGTGGGTCAGACAACTGGCGGAAGTGCTGGTGGCCTGCGAACAGTTCGAAGCGTACAGCAACCAGCGGCGGGGCCGGGACTATTATGTGCGACGGAAGGAAACGATTCCCGAAGCGTTTGCCTATCTTGCCGCGTTGCAGCGGGAAGGGATTCTGAGTTCCGACGTTACGCGCACGCTCAAGCGCCTGGCCGCGGGCGGGGTATTCGACGAAGTTCTGGCGGAGGCGCGTGGACGTCGACTGACTCCGACGGATCGCAAGGCGCTCCGCGGGATGAAGAGGTGAGCATGGCCGTCAAGACCGTCCCCGTGCGTCTGGCGATGCGCGGCGGCACGCAGATCGAAAACGTGACCAAGTTGGTGCAGGAGGCGCTGTCCGAGTCAAAGCTGGCGGCCGGCATCGCGACGATGTTCGTCCGGCACACCACTGCGTCGATTATGATCATTGAAGACGAGCCGGGCATTCGAGCGGACACGCACACGTTCTGGGATCGGGCGGTTCCCGCGGACCCAACCTGGCAGCACAATGTTCGCAACCCCGGAGAAGACAACGGGCATAGTCATTTGCGCGGGCAACTGCAGGGACCTTCGATTACCGTTCCCTTTGCCTCCGGCGCATTGTTGCTGGGGACCTGGCAGCAGATCGTCGTGGTCGATTTCGATACCAGGGCCCGCACGCGAGAGCTCATCATCCAGATCATGGGGGAATAGTCCCGTTGCGCTCCGGCCTCCTCCTGAACATTACCGTGCTGGCTGCCATCGGCGTGCTTCTCGACCCTGTGGCCGTTCCGGCTGCCGAGTGGGGAAAGCCGCTTGGGTCGGCGTATGACGGAGTCGAGGGAAAGCCTCGACCGGTGATGCCTGGTCCGACTGAGTTGTCGGCGGACGAACGGGCGACCATGGCCGTCTTCGAACGGGCGACCAAGTCCGTCGTCTTCATTTCGAATACCGCCATTCAACAGGATTTCTGGTCCTTCAATACGATGGAGGTGCCGCAGGGATCGGGCTCGGGGTTCGTGTGGAACAAGCAAGGACACATCGTCACCAATTTTCATGTCATTTACGGCGCGCACTCGATCAAAGTGACGTTGGCCGACCGTAGCGAGCACCAAGCCAAGGTCGTCGGTGCGGATCCGGATCATGACCTGGCGGTCTTGCAAATTCAGCTCACGGAAGGTTCTCTGGAGCCGCTCGCGGTCGGCACGTCGACCGATCTGCGCGTCGGGCAGAAGGTGTTGGCGATAGGCAACCCGTTCGGATTGGACCATACGCTGACCACCGGGGTCGTCAGCGCCTTGGGGCGCACGATCAAATCGATGTCGAATCGGACAATCGAAGGGGTCATCCAGACCGACGCCGCCATCAACCCGGGCAACTCCGGCGGTCCGTTGCTCGACAGCGGCGGTCGGTTGATCGGCGTCAATACGCAAATCATCAGTCCGAGCGGTGCCTATGCCGGCATCGGGTTCGCTGTTCCCGTGGATACGGTCAACCGGATTGTCCCGGAGCTGATCAAGCACGGGAAGCTCATCCGTCCCGGGCTGGGCGTGTCGCTTGTTCCGGATGCGATGGCCAAACGTTGGGGAGTGAAGGGCTTGATCATCGGCAAGGTGTCACATGGCGGGGCTGCGGAGAAGGCCGGACTTCAAGGTGCACGGGAAACCTCCCCCGGACGGGTAGAGCTTGGCGACATTATCACGTCCGTCGACGGGAAAACGGTTTCGACGGTCGATGATCTCATGGACGTGATGGAAACGCGTAAGGTCGGCGACCGCGTGATCGTGGAAATCTTGCGGGGGAACCGCAAACAACAGGTCGCGGTGAGCCTTCAAGCGGTGAATTGAATGGCGGCATTGTCGAACACCTCTATGGTAGGATCAGTGACCCGATCAGCTTGGAGGGACAGGAATGAGTGACCGTCGGTCGCCTGATTCAGATTTTGGACCTTCCAGGAACAAAATGGATGACTCTGCCGACAAGAAGCAGGCCGGTGTGGATCCTGTGGAACTGATTGAGGAATGTCTCGCGTCGTTTACCGAAGCGGATCCCCGCCAGAAGCTGCTGTACAAGGTGCGGCATGCGATGATGCTCGCACAGACGGCGAATCAGCAGCGCGAGGCCGAATTCAAGAAAGTCAGCGAAGTGGTGGCGAAGCTGACGGCGCCCGCCAACCGGATCGGGACGTTGCTCGACCTACCCGGCGAGGGATTAGCCAGGATCCTCATCGGCGGGGCCGAATACTATGCCAACGTCGATCCCCGCGTGCCGGCGCAGGATCTCAAGATCGGCACGCAGATTTTGGTGAATGAAGCCTACGCCGTGATCAAGACGCTGGGCTATGATCGGAACGGACCCGTCTTGAAGTTGGCCGAAGCCATGACCGACGGGCGACTGCGCTTCGAGCAGGAGATGGGCCGGCAAGCCCTGGTATTGCAGCGGTCGAGCGACCTCGTGGGCATGGAACTGAAGGCGGGCGACGAGATCAGGATCGATCCCAGCCATCGGATCGCCATCGAGAAGCTCGAGGAGCGCAAGGCCACCCGGCATGTGCTGGATGAAGTACCGGCCGTGACGTGGGAGCAGATCGGCGGACAGCGCGATGCCATCGCCGCGATCAGGAAGGCGATCGAATACCCTTTGCTGCATACGGAGACCTTTGAGAAGTTCAAGTTCTCGCAACCCAAAGGATTTCTGCTGTATGGCCCACCCGGTTGCGGCAAGACGTTGATCGGACAGGCTGCGGCCGGGAGTCTGGCCAAACTGGTCGGGGAATCCAAACAGCAGACTTCAGGAAACGATCGCCGCCCGCCGGTCGTGACCGGGGCCTTCCTCCATGTGAAGGGACCGGAGATTCTGAACATGTGGCTCGGAGAGTCGGAGCGGATGGTCCGCGATCTGTTCGCCCAGGCCCGGGCTCGGCGCAAGGAAGGGGCGTTGCCGTTCATTTTCATCGATGAGGCGGAATCCATCCTGGGTACCAGACGGGCGATGCGATCCTTCAACATCTCCAACACGCTCGTGCCGATGTTCTGCAGCGAGATGGACGGAATCGAGTCGTTGCAGGACGTGGTCATCATCCTGGCGTCGAACCGACCGGACCTGATCGATCCCGCCGTGCTACGACCCGGTCGCATCGATCGAAAGATCAAGGTTCGCCGGCCGAATCGGGAGGCGTCGACGGAAATTCTGAGGGTCTATTTGACGGCGGATTTGCCGTTCGATGAGGCGGTGATGAGCGAGCGGGGAGGCGACGCGGCAGCGGTGTCGGCGTGGCTTGCCCGGGAGGTCATCGACACCCTGTTCAAGCGAACGGATGACAACCGTCTGTTGTCGATCCGGTTGCGCAATGGGCAGCACCAGGTGCTCTATCGCAGCGATCTCATCAGCGGGGCGATCCTGGCGTCCATCGTTCAACGAGCCAAGGAGAAGGCGATCGATCGCACGATCCAATCAGGGCGGTCTGCCGGCATGACGGCCCAGGATCTCTCGGATGCTGCCGCGGAAGAATTTCGCGAAGGCGAGATGCTGCCGCCGGACGATGCCGCCGAAGAATGGCTCAAGCTCCTCGATCACCACCCGGAGCAGGTTGTGGGGATCTCTTCGTTCCGCCGCGGGCGGCAGACGGAAGAGCGAGCCGTGAATCAAATCATATGACGGGCAAGACGAAGTGTGACTGATATGCCTGCAAGCATCCGGCTGTTCGGGATCGAAACCGAATATGGGATCGCCAGGGATGACCTGGAGCAGATGGATCCGGTAGTCGAATCGATGGAGCTGGTGCGGGCGCACCTCACAGCGTCGTTTGAGCGGCGCTGGGACTATGCCGGAGAAGATCCGCACGAAGATGCCAGAGGATTTCGCGTCTCGGGATTGCAGCAGGACCGGGAGGAGGACGAATTCGCGAAGGTCGACGCCCATCGGCCGTTTTCGTTTCATGAGATGAAGAGCGACCTCGTGTTGCCGAACGGGGCGCGCTTCTACAACGATCATACACACCCCGAATATTCGACGCCGGAATGCCGGACCTTGAAGGATCTGGTGGCCCAGGACCGGGCGGGGGAGCGTGTCGTTCAACGGGCGGCCGATCGCCGGAACCGCAGTCTTGGTGGAGCGCACGTTGAACTCTACAAGAACAACACCGATTTCCACGGACACAGTTACGGCTGTCACGACAACTATTTGGTGCCCAGGAGCGTGCCTTTTGCCTCGTTGATATCCGGCCTGCTGCCCTTTCTCGTGAGCCGCCAGATCATTGCCGGGTCGGGAAAAGTGGGCACAGAAGCCCAGGAGTCGGGGTTCGTGTCGGGACCGTACCAGCTGTCGCAGCGCGCGGATTTTATGGAGACGGACCTGAGCGTCGATACCATGCACAACCGGCCCATCTTGAACACCCGCGACGAGCCGCACGCGGATGCACGGAAATATCGGCGCCTCCATCTGATTTTGGGCGACGCCAACATGTGCGAGTATGCGACGGCGCTCAAGGTCGGCACGACGAGCCTGGTTTTGGAGTTGATCGCCCGCGACGAGGCGCCGGCTCTCGAATTGGAGTCTCCGGTCTCGGCGATCAAGCAGATCTCGCGGGATGCGGATCTCAAGGCGAGAGTGCGTCGGCGAAACGGCGCAGCACTTTCGGGACTGGACATTCAGGAGCAGTATCTGGCTGCAGCCCGGCGGACGCTGTCAGGATCCGATCCGGAGACGGACTGGATCTTGGCGGAGTGGGAGAAGGTCTTGTGTCAACTGACCGGCGAGCGAACTCAGCTGGTGGGGAAGCTGGACTGGGTGACCAAGCAATGGCTGTTGGAAACGTTTATTCGCGAAGAGCGGATCGGCTGGGATGATCCCTGGCTCGCGAGTTTGGATTTGGAATACCACAACGTCAATCCTGAGCGCGGACTCTTTTTGGGTCTTGAAGCGGAAGGCAAGGCGTGGCGGTTGACGACCGACAAGGACATCGAGCAGGCACTCTCGTCCGGACCGCGCGATACCAGGGGTGGATTGCGAGGTCTCTGTGTCCGCCGGTTTCCCGACCAGATCAAGGGCATGCAGTGGGAACGGATTCAGTTCGCCGGCGGGTTTCGGTCGAAGGTGCTGGACATGAGTGATTTGTTCGATCCGAAGGCCGTCTTGCGCTGCACGGAAGTATTCGAGTCGGCCTCTTCGCCGGCCGAAGCGCTCGATGTCTGGAAGGCAAGAAAGGATGCTGAACCATGAGCAGCTCTATGATGCCCGAACGCCGCGAAGGGCCGGTGGATCCGATGCCGAAGGGGCCCGATCCATCCCATGAGGAACGAGGCCCACGTCGTCCCGATACCGGTTCACCGGAGACGGACAATTTGATGAAGCGCATGCGCAAAGTCGATCCGAAACAAGCGGAACGGTATCGGCAGAGAACGGGGCAATAGTGAAGCAGTGCTGAGTCCTAAGTGCTGAGCACGCAGCCAATATACGAACCGGGTTTCGATTCAATACTCAGCACTCAGCACTTGTCACTCAGGACTAGGTGAAAAGATGGGGATGCAGGGAGATTTGTTTCAGCTACTGAAGGAACAGGGGTATCAATTCGGCCTGCCCGCCGCCGCGGCATCGGACATCGAGATTCCCACGGCCACGACGATTCTGGCCTTCAGATATCGGGACGGCGTCCTGGTCGCCGGAGACCGCCGCGCCACGGCCGGCAACATGGTGATGTACGATCGGACCGACAAGGTGCTCGAGATCGACCGGCACAGCGTCATGGCGATTGCGGGAGTGCCGGCCACGGCGTACGAAATGGCCCGAATTCTGGAACACTCGTTTAAGTATTATCGACGGACACAGCTCCAGGAATTGAGCTTCGAAGGAAAGCTGCGGGCTCTGTCCAAGCTGCTCAAGGAAAACGTGGCGGCGGCGCTTGCCGGCACGGGGGCGGTGGCGCCGATCTTCGCCGGTTATGACACCGAGCAGGGAGTGGCGAAGACGTACTTCTACGACATCCTGGGGGCGGAATTCGAGGGAGTCGAGTATGCCGTGTCCGGATCTGGTTCACCCACGATACGAGGGATTCTGCACTATCTGAACACCTGGGGCGAGCAGCCGTTGAGCGGCATGGGGGAAGAGCAGGCGGCGATTCAAGCCTTACGGCTGTTATCCTGCGCGGCTGAATTCGATTCGGCGACCGGCGGGGTGAATCGTGAAGCCAATCTCTATCCGGTGGTCAAACTGATCACACGAGACGGAGTCCGCACGGTATCGGATACAGATCTCAAGCAGACGTTCGAAGCCGGCGTGAGCCGTCGAGCCTGAGCCGGGGAGCCCGGCTTCCGGGCCGAAGCTGGGCCGTGAGGCGGACGATGCCGGAGCGGTCGGCTTCGGCCGTCCAGAGTAAGAGCGATAAGCTGAAGATTCAGGGTATCCGGGACGCTTGATGAGTGGGAGCCTTATGTACGACGAACCATACCGTTGGGTCGAAGCGGTCGGCAACCGCCGGCAGTATCTGGACGAACAATTCACACAGGGGAGCCCGGTGATCGCCGTGACGTATGCGGATGGGATTCTGCTTCTCACGGTCAGCAAGGGCACTCCGAAACTCTACGAGATTTACGATCGTCTGGCGCTGGGAGGCATGGGCCATCCGGCCGATCTCGAAAAGCTGCGCTTCAACCTGTTGGAAATGGCTCACGTTGAAGGGTTCAATCGGTCGCCGTCCGATGTCACCGGTGGTCGCATGGTCAAGTACGGGATCGCCCCGGTGATCAAACAGGCGTTCGAAGAAGTCTTCAAGGCGCCGTTCATCGTGAAGATTCTGTTGGCTGAACTGGGACAGAAAGCCGACAAGGACAGGTTTCTGACCATCAATTATGACGGGACGTTTGAAGAACGGACGCACGGTGCCGTCTTGGCCGCCAATCGGTCCATCGAAGGATCGATGACGGCCTATCTGCAGGCGCACCCATCCCATGCCGGCACACTCGATCAGGCGGTCGGGATTGCGCTGCATGCCTGGGTGTTGGGGGAGCGGTCCCAGCGCCGGACCGCGGAGACGCGATCGGAGCAGGAGCAGGCCGCGCAGGAATCGGAGCAGGCGGCGATCGATGCCGAGACGGTGAGAGAGTATGTGCGCGATCATCTTGACGGCCGGACGATCGAATGCGCCGTGCTCGATCGGAACCAGCGCGGATCGGCAAAATATCGAGCCCCCCTCAAGCCTGCCGAGCTCGGCGAGTGGACTGTGGCGTGATCCTATTCGCGTGAAGTCATGTTGAACCGGATATTCGGCTTGGAGACCGAGTACGGCCTCCTGGTTCACCAAGACCGTCCGGATCATTCTCCGACCTGGTTCGCACACAAGATTCGCGACCATCTGTTCCATGTCCGGCGACTGGGTGTTCTGGACGTGCATCATCGCGGGCACGATGAGCCTCCCGGCAACGGTGGGTTTCTCACGAATGCGGGCCGCGTGTATCTGGATATGGGGCATCTGGAGTATGCCTCGCCGGAATGTCACTCCTTGACGGACGTGGTCGCAGCCGATCGTGCTGGGGATGCGATCCTGCAACAAACGATCGAGGACCTCGGATTTGCCGATCAGGTGTCGCTCATCAAAAACAACGTCGACCACGAGACGGACGCGACGTTCGGATCTCACGAGAACTATCTGGTCTCCCGGAGGTTTCCGTTCACGCGGCGCGGCTTGGCTCCGCTCGTGACCTTCCTGGTCACAAGACAGATTTTCACCGGGTCGGGGCGAGTCGGGTCGGCCGGTCCCCAGGATTCCTGGATTCAGATGGATCGGCTGATCGTTCCGCGCGCGTCGATCGGCTCTGGGCGCCTGGACCCGGCATCACCGTTTCAGATCTCGCAGCGGGCCGATCACATCGTCAATGATTTTTTCGAGTGGGTGCAGCAGAATCGGGCCATCGTCAACACGAGGGATGAGCCCCTCGCGGATCCGAATCAGTATCGACGTATCCACTTGTTGCTCGGTGACTCCAACATGACGGAATACGCCGCCGCGTTGAAGATGGGAACCACCGGACTGGTCCTGCAGTTGATCGAGGAGGGACATGTCCCAAGCGACCTTGAGATCAACGAGCCGGTCGAAGCGCTACAGGAGATCTCCCAGGATCAGGATCGGCAATGGATGGTGCAACTGCGGTCCGGGAAGACGATGTCGGCGATCGACATCCAGGAGAGATTTGTCGAGGCGGCGAGGCAGCATTGCCACGGACAGGACGAGGAGACCGATTGGGTACTCGACGAATGGACCGCGGTGCTGCAGGACCTCCGCGGCGAGTACGTCAAGCTGGTTGGGCGGGTGGATTGGGCGTCAAAGCTGTGGCTTCTGGAGTCGTTCCGTGAAGCTGAACAGGTCGACTGGACGGATCCAATCTTGAAGAGCCTCGACCTTGAGTACCACAACCTGAATCCGGGCAAGGGCCTCTACTTCGGATTGCTGGAGGAAGGACGCGTCCCTCGCGTGACGACGGACAAGGCGATCGAACTCGCCGCGGCGCATCCGCCGCGAAACACCCGAGCATACGGGCGCGGCGAGCTGGTTCGGCATTTGCTGCGCAAGGCTCATTCCTCCGACGAGCCGGAGCCCAGGCAAGAGGAGCGATTCTTCCCACCCTACGTGATCAATTGGTCGATTTTCCAAGTCAAGGGTCAGACACCCTTCCCTATGCCGGACCCTTTTAAGACCTACGTTCAAGAAGTGCATGCTCATCTAGCCGGATCCTGACCGGTCCGGTGAGCCCGACATTCATGGCGTGCGGTCGCGCCGTGTCATCAGCTCGATGATCCGATTTTCAGCCCAAAAGCGATCCTCGTCGGCGCGGCGTGGCTGCACGAATCCGCAGTGGCCTCCGTGCTGAGGTGCGATCAGTCGGATTTTCGGATTCTCTCGGATGGCCGCCATGCCGAACATGTCATAGGGGATGAAGGGGTCGTCCTGAGCCGTGATGATGGCCGTGGGAACGACGATCGACTTCAATACGTGTCTCGCCCCGGCGCGCTCATAGTAGTCAGCCCCGTTTCGATAGCCACCGTCCCGTGCCGTATAACGGTCGTCGAATTCGCGAAGCGTGCGGATGGCGTCCAAGCCGGTAAGATCCCATCGATCCGGAAAGAGAATCGCTTTCCGGCGTATGCGCGCCTTCATGCTTGTGAGGAAATGGTTGTGGTAGATCCAGTTTCTGGGATGTTCCAACGCGGCGACGCATTGTGTGGGATCGATGTTGGGGCAGACCGCGACCGCTCCGGCCAACTCCGGTTGCAATGAAGCGGTTTCACCGGCTGCCTTCAGCACCAGATTGCCCCCCATCGAATAGCCGACCAGCCATATGCCGGTCAGGCCGTCGATGCGAACCAATTCGTCGATCACCGTTCGATAGTCGCGGCCCAATCCGCTGTTGTACAGCGTGGGAGTCAGATGCTCGGTGCCGCCGCAGCTGCGCTGGTTCAGGCGAATTACGTTCATGCCTGCGCGGTACGCTTTGGCGGCTATCCCGTGCATGTAGTGGGATTCGCTGCAGCCTTCGAGGCCATGCACCAGGACCACGGTCCGGTGAGCCTGTCGATGTTCCTGCCAATGACAGAAGCCCAGGATCCTCGTGTCGTCAGCGACGGTAAAGAGCCGCGATTCGACCGCAATCCCGTGCAAGAGCCGCCCCCGAGGCCAATACCGAGGGAGCAGCGTCATGAGGTGTGGGTTGCGTAGCAGCGGAGACGGGACGAAATCCGGAAACGGTGTCACGTCGCCATACTATCAGGAGGGATCGCCGGTCGGCCACTGCTGGAGGGGTAAACCAGGGACCGACAGGTCCTGAAGCCCGTAGCGTCTCAGGCGTCGTTCTTATTTGGAAGCAAGCGGGATGGTCAACAGGATTCCCCCCATCACGTCTCCGGACTTGAAATCCCTCCGCGTGCTTTTCGGATGCACATTGTGACAATCGGCGCATCGTTGAGAGAGGGCTTTATCGGCGTAGAGTGCTTGAAACACGCGAGTTTTGCCCTCCGTCGTAACGCCTGTATAGGGGCGGTCGGCATTGACAAGGACTTTTGCCAGTGCGGTTCGCTCGAACTCCGTCATCGGACCGTTCTTCTTGTTGATCGGCCAATTGCTGATCAACCGGTACCGCATTCCATTTGACTGTTGAGCGACGAGCCGGCCCGTTTCGAGCACAAATTGAGCAGGCAGCGGGAGATCTCCTGTTTCCTTCCAGTGCTCCGACGCGGAAACGATGCCTCTCGTCTGCATCCGTTCCACGATTTCATTCGTGTAGAACGTTCGATCCGCTTGGATAATGCTATGGATATAATCGGCAACGGCCTGCGGTGCGATACCATCGGACGCATCCGTATCTCTGCTTGCGGCTGAGAACACCCAGGGACTGAATAGACAAGTGGAAACGGTTCCAACGGCCAGACCCAACCAAAAACCTCTCAGATCCATGATTCATCCTCCGGTTATGCCATGTACACCTTTCATCGGTCGTGACGACAGAAGCGGTCAATCTGTCCATACAGACGGTCGAGAATATCGAGGTCTCGGAGATATTCACATGACGAATAAATCCTGCTCCTCAGAGTCGCTGTTTGCGCCGGCGTGACGTCCAATCAACTCCGACTGAATCATTCAGAGGTGGCGCGGTCATGTGGTCGCAGCAACGTATTGATTGAGACCCCCGAACTGTATCCTTTGCGAACTCTCCGGTTCAAGCTTCGAGGAATGTCTAATCTGGGCACTAAGGAGAGAGATGGTGGGATAGGACTGCCTACAGGCCTGAATCCCAAAAAAAGAAACGGGATACCGTTCGATAGGAACAGGTACCCCGTTTTCTCAATATGGCTCCCCGGGCAGGACTCGAACCTGCGACCAGCCGGTTACAAGAACTCCCAATCTTTCGAAAGGGCTTGGACTATCTCTTCACCCTTCTGCACAGCAGGGAGGGTGTCGGGCGCTCATGAGGCGTTATTGGATCGGCTCCTCAGCCTCTAGTCTCTGCACGTTCCTGCCTACTGATATGCCATTCGGCAGGCTTCGCTCAGGATTACCGTTCCGGCTACGCGGGGACGGCTTCCCTGAATTCACCCGATGTTTCAACCACAGTTTCCTGTGGAAGCTGCATCGTTACAGCCGGCTGCTCTACCAACTGAGCTACCGGGGAACGGTATTCAGTTCAAGCGAGCGCATTCTAGCACAGATGGTGAGGATGAAATCGAGGGTTTTTTACGCGGAGACGATTCAGGAAGGCTATGGACAAGCTAATTAGCTAACTCGACGTCAAGCGAACTACACGTCGAAATCTTCGGTTTCGTCCTCGTCGCTGGAAGCGTCGGTGTTCCCCTGGGCCAAGGCCGCATAATGCTTGGCCCAAGTCAGATAGAGGTTGCCGCTGTCGCGCATAGTATCGGCGGCCTTGACCAGCTTCTCCACGAGCTCGGGGTCTTTGCCAGTGGCCTGAATGGCCGCTGCACGGCGTTCAATCGCTTTCGGGTACTGAGTGATCAAGTCTGTAATGTCTTTCAACAATTCGTCGATAACGTTGTCTTCGGATTCCATGGTGCACCCTTTCGAACGTCCCAACAAAAAGACCCCATAGCGAGAACGCCATGAGGTCTTTCGATTCGAACCGTATCGGCTTAACCTTGGTAGGCTTGCCCCAATGCCGCAGATTCGCCTTTCTTCGACATCAACTGCCCAGTGGCGCTGACAGCCTGCATGACGATCGCTTCGTGCTTGGCGGCGTTGCAAACCACGACGCAGAGTTCGCAACCCTTGCAGCGATCGATGGTGACCTCGGCGACCATCTTGGCGGAATTGAGGTCCAAGCAGTTTGCCTCAGGACAATACATGATGCAGAGTCGACAGCCTTTCTTAGCCGTACACTTGTCATCGATGACTTGCGCGACGTTATACATTAATGATGGTTCCTTTTTCTTACGCGGCGACGGCCGGGTTGCCGACCTGCAGCTCGACTTTGTTCTTTTCCGCCCATTCGCTAGCGATCTCGTAGGCACGTTTTACAGTCGCCAGATTCTTCGCTAGCAGCATCTCCTTCTTCGCAAACTTCTTCTTGATCGCTTCGTCCAACGAAGCGGTGCCGCCTGAGGCCACGAATTTCTTACCGAAGCGTTCTTGAAGGGCGCCGTCTAGGGCTTCCATAGTGACGCATTTGGT
Organism: Nitrospira sp.; assembly: GCA_047150005.1. Classification (GTDB taxonomy): domain Bacteria; phylum Nitrospirota; class Nitrospiria; order Nitrospirales; family Nitrospiraceae; genus Nitrospira_C. The sequence goes on from AP038806.1 coordinate 2,517,010, forward strand.
GATGCCGGATACTGAGCCGATCATCGCCATATTCGTCGACAATTCGGTCCCCGCGACTTCAATAGCCAGCTCGGTTCCCGCAATATAAAACACGGCGACGTTCAAATCCTTGAGTCGTTGAATGTCTTCTTCCGAAAGAAGAGGCTGAGCTGAATTGATGATGACCACCCCACCTTCCTTCACGCCGGAATAGAAGGGCATCGTATAGCTCTTACCCATGGTAATAACCTGGGGATGGAACACTTGAATCACGTCGGGAAAGACGAGCTCGCCGCGATCGTAGATGCGCTCGATCCCAATTCGACAGTAGCTCTCCGCCGGAGCCATTCGCTTCTCGGCGCCGAAAAACGGATTTGAAATGGAAAACTTCCCGTCGCGGTTGGCGGCCATGGCTAAGACGTGCGCTGCTGTGACGGCGCCCTGTCCGCCCAAGCCAGACATCCGGATATTGAGCCGCTTCTTTATCATAATGACCTCCGGTCGGGTTAGGCTTGTCCCGCCAATTGCTTGGCCGCCGCTTTCCGTTCCTTCTCCTTCGCAGCCATCTCAGCCAGAAGTTGCTTGGCAGGCTCGCTGATGTATTCCTTGTAGGCAAAGCGCTCGGTCGGCTTCTCGGAATCCCGCATTTCCTGCAAACCTTCCATGCTGTTCTTCCCGATTTCCAGAATGCAGGGCGTGTACAGCTGAAGATAGGTGGGTCCGATCTCGCGGGCGACGTGCACCGCGTTCCGGATGACCTTCTCGACCAGCGAAGGCTTGCTGACCGTGCAGTTGACGACATAGTGACAGCCAGACTCTCGCGCGATTTCCGGCAACCGCACCTTGTCGAACAATTTGCCGACCGGGGCCATCTTCGCGACAAAGCCTTTCTGCATGAGCCCGCTCTCTTGACCGCCGGTATTGGCGTAGAGCTCGTTGTCGAAGCAGATGGTCGTAAACTTCTCCTGCCGGAACCAGGCTTGGAGCGTCATATCAAGACCGATGTCCACGGTGGCGCCGTCACCGGCGAGGACCACAACGTCTTTCACACGATCAGGGAATCGGACGCTGAGGGCGCGCTTGAGACCGGATGCGATCGCGTTCTGGTTGCCGAACAGGGAATGGATGTTATGGACCGCAACCATCGGAAACACCAGGCTGGTGCACCCGGTTGATCCGACCATGACCGTATCTTCCGGATTCGGAAGAGACGCCAGGATATATCGGAAGGCCATCGATTCCGGACAGCCGGCGCAAAGAGAGTGCTGCTCGATGAGTTCCTTGGAATTGCCGATATCTTTCCAGCCGCGATCTTCCTTCCCATAAGTTGCGCTCTTGACCAGGTCCTGGTAGTCCGACGGCATGATGTCATACAGATCTTCGGAAATCTTGATCCGTTCCTTGCTCATGTGGCCTCCTCAAGATTCGCTCGCGGGAGCGAACAGGTTCTTTTAGTGTACTGCTCAGCTTCCACGACCGGCCAGGGAGAAGCTCTTCATCCCGAGGGCCGTCTTAATTTCCTGAACGATGATCTCTGGCGGCATCGTCATGCCGCCGCAGACGTGTGGACCGGTGTGTACGCGATGCGGATTCGGAATCGTCGCACGAATTTCTTTCGCCAGCCAGCCGGTCACGTTGAATTCCGGCACGAAGATGTGTTTGGCGTTCTTCGTAGCTTCTCGAATCTCCTCTTCCGGCCAAGGACGCAACGTCTTCACCTTCACGAGCCCACAGCGGACACCCTCATCCTCCAATAAGCGGATAGCTTCACGGCCTTGAGAGACGGCGGTACCGGAGGCCACGATGAGGATTTCCTGGTCGATGTTTTCCGTGTCGATCAACCCGTTCAACCAATGGATCGAATGTTTGCGGGACCGTTCAACTGCGGCCCAGATTTCCTGCTGCCAGCTCGCATGCGTCGCATAGCTGATGTAGTTGCTCTTCATGACAAAAGGATCCCGCATCATGCGAACAGGCGGGCATTCCATGTCCATGCAAGGAACTGGTGACCGATAGGGATCGTAGGGCGGCAGGCACATGTCGGTCGGCGTCAGGTTGACAACATCCTTGGTGTGCGTCACGAAGAATCCGTCGCAACACAAAGCAAGAGGGAGGTGCACATCCGGTTCTTCGGAGACCATGTAGCCCTTGAGAATCCAATCGAAGAAGTCTTGGGCTGTTTCCGCATGCCAGACCAGCATGCCGGTGTTCAACAGATAAGCAATCTCCAGCGTGTCCGGTTGGATCGACAGCGGGGAGTTGATGCCACGACAGGTGACGATCATCTGGATCGGCAATCTCGCACCGGCCCACATGGGGAAATTCTCCATGGCCCGCATCGTGCCCGGTCCCGCCGTCGTCGTGAATACCCGAGCGCCTCCGAAGGCGGCGCCTGCGCATTGCGACATGACAGCGAATTCGCTCTCGCCGCGGAAGTAGTCTCCGATATAACCTTCAGCGAACAATTCACCGATCAACGCCGCTGCTTCGCTCTGCGGGGTAATCGGATAGGCGATCATGACATCGCAGCTGGCCCGACGAACGGCTTCTTTAATCACTTCGCTGCCCGTAAAGAACGACGGAGTGCGAGGAGCGTCATGGAGCATCTTCCACGGATCGGTAAATGTCTGGCCCTTCTTATTCTGCGTTCCGATAGCCGATTTTGTTTCCGCCATGACCCCAGCCTCCTTTCACTGCATCAGGCAGTGCTTAGCTTGTTGCGCCGCTCTTGGTCGTTAGCCGCGGTTTGACCGTTCCCTTTAACTTTTTTACCCAATCGGCGAGCGTCATGATTTTTTCGACCGATGCGTCACGGAATGACAGCATCGCATCCTCATGGCCGGCCTGAGCGCACATGGCAATCGTGTAGCAGGATGTACCGCCCCGGATGATCTTGAGGGAGAGATTCGCTTGGTGACAATGAACCCCCACAAACATGCAGCAATCGATCTTGTTGTGCCAGATGGTCAGATTGGGGTGGTTCGGATTGATTTCAACTTCTGGATTGATCTTGGGGTACTTCGGTCTGTAGTCAGGCATGGGAATGAGCATCGGCTTCTGGCCCGGCTGCGCGCATTCCTTCAGCGTGTTGTACAGATGGCGGATCGCCGTCGCTTTCTTCGCCGCTTTTTCGTTCCAGGCCCACAATACCAACGGGCCGGGGAAAATTGTCGGCACTGAGGCCATGAGAAACTGGCGCGCGGCTTCTTCGTACGCCTTTTCCTCTGATGCAATGACGCCGTTGATGTGGGCCTCGCCGGGATTGGGCAAGTACACGCCCATGGACGCTGCAGCGGGAGGAAGAAAATGTTCGGGGCCTGGCAACACGCGATATTGACTCATTCCAGCTCTCACTCCGCCTAAGGGTTAACTATGAGAGAACTTCGATTTTTCAATAAGCTCGGCTGCTCTCAATGTAAGCTTTTCTCGGGATATCTGCAACATCACAGAAGGCCCAAGCAGGGGAAATTTTGGGCTATCGGACAAAGTCCAACTAGGCCTATTGTCCTAAGCGAAGCCGTCTGTTCCGTAAAGAATCAATCGCAGGCTCTTCACGTATTATAGGGGGGGAAATTTCGCTATGTCAAACGGAGGCCAGGGGAATTCTCCTTTCCTGCTCGCAGGAAATCACATCGATCTGAGCCTCACGCAAGTCCTTGATAGTCATTTGGAGGTTTCCGGTTCCTCGCTTAAGGGAGCTGTTCGCATGCCTCGATCGAACCGAGCACGCAGGCTCTCTCTAGATCGTCTTTCGCGAGGCTGCCTTGGAGCGCGTTCTGATACAGCTTGGCTCGGGTGAGGAGCGCCCCGGTGTTCGTGGGATCGACACGGATAACTGTCGAAAGATCTTCAACCGCTTGTCCAGGACGATTGAGCTTCAACAGTATGTCGCTACGGAGCAAGTAGGCCTCTTTCTGATAGGGAATCCAACTGTCGGGGGCTTGGGCGTCGAGAAGCCGTTTCAAGGTGGCGAGGGCTTGATGCAGCTGTTTGGATTCCGCTTGCCGCCGGGCCTGAGTGGTATAGACGACGATGAGGCGTTGGCGCGCAATGTCGAAGAACGGGTCCAGGGCCAGGGCCTGTTCATACGAAACAGCGGCTTCATCCATGTGCTTGAACCACGTCTGGACATCGCCCCTGCCGACCCATCCCCATGCATTTTGGCTATCGAGCTGCAGCGCTCTGTCAAAGTCCGTTTGCGCCTTCTGGAGATAGTCGGCATACATATCCGGGCTCGAATGTTGGGCAAAAGCCAGAGAAACCAATCGAAGATAGGTCTGACCTCGAATGAGAAGCGGCTCCACGGAACGACTGTCAAGCGTGACGGCTTCGGAGGACAGCTGGATTTTCTCTCGTAGGTTCTGTGATTGCACGGCCCTACTCACCAAACCTCTCGCCTGCTGAGCAGGCTCGGATTTTCCGCTTGGTTCGATGATCAGCATTCGAACTCCGATGGAGTCTTGCTGGAATTCCTTCAGCTGTTTGCGCAGTTGCTGATTTTCCTGCTGCAATTGACGGAAATGCTGGGAGAGCTTCGCCTCCGATTGCAGCCGTCGGACTGCCGCGACGAGATTATCGATGTCGACCGTGGCTCGGATCCGCACGAAAAACACCGGCCGATCGTTTTCAAAGGATCGCCGTGATTCGAGGATCTCGGTTTCCGTAATGCCGGCCGCGATCGTGCGTACTTCCAGCATGCTGTTCTGTGTCCGTTGCCCCTGGAATTCCCTTTCGATGTCCTGAAATGTCGCCTCGAGGTACACTCCCGCTTCTTCAACCGCTTTCCGCTGGGCACGCTGTAAGACCTTTTCCTCCGCGCTCGTCAACGTATCGCCGTCCGTCATGGTGTAGGACGCTTCGGCTGTTATGACTTTTCCTAGCGAAGCCGAAGCAGGGGGCAGAAGAAGAAGGACGAAGACTAAAGAGTATCCGAGAACGGCCACCGACCCGGTGGAGGATAGAAATGCGGAGCACATGGAATAACTATAGCGCTCAGCATCCAGGGCGGCAATTCGACAAAAGTATGGCCGACGATACTGGTGTAATGATTCTCGATCGCGGGACGATTATCTTGGTTTGGGAAACACCTGAACGAACGGATGCACTTCCACCCGTTCAAACACGCCGTTGACCGTGTAGGGATCTTCAAGCGCAAACTTGCGGGCTTCCTCAAGGGAGTCTGCTTCGATGACAATGAGGCTCCCCGTCTTGTCCGTTAGGGGACCTGCTAGGAGGACCCGGCCGGCTTGATCAAGGGGCTCCAGATTGGCGAGATGAGCAGGCCGGTGAATTTTGCGCCGTGCTTCTCCATCAGGACCATCGAATCCGAGAATGACGAAAATCATGACGAGTAGGTAGTAGGGGTGTCGATGAGGTTTCAAGGAAGGGTCAGGAGGAACTCTCAAGTGGGCACCGGTCCTTGTAACCTGAAGTCGTTTCATGCCACCATCTGATCTCCTGTTCCCCCATTTTCCAGCAGAGGAACACGATGCGGCCTTCGCGAAGATGAGGGAAATCGCAGAGTCCCATATCAAGATCCTTGACGACGACTCCTAACTCGTGGATTGCCTTGATATTGGCACTGACCTGCTGGAGGCTGGTGATATAGAGAGCCCCGACTGTGCTTCCTCCGCCGTATTCAGCGCGAGCACTCGCTTTCCGAATGTCTTCTTTGGTTCGAACCAGCGTTTCTCTGGCCTGCTTGACCGAAGTCAGACGGGAATTCAGTTGGGGGATCAGGCGATTGGCTTCCGCCAACGTGAACAGCCGCTCGTGGTGCTCCTGCTCGTCGTCTTGCGACATGCGCCCTCCCAGGTTGTTGCGCTCATGTAGCACATCGGTGTTTCTTCCCGCAATACGGCGCCTATGGCCAAGGATTCGGATTCTACCCAGCGCATGATTGTCTCGGAGCGATTAAGACCGGAGAAAAGGATCCTCGACGAAGCAAGCACTCCCTGCTTCCTATTCTGTTGACAAGCCTAGGTCTGAGGGGTATGCTGCACCGTAACTAGCTTTCAGTTCGAGTCCACGGACTTTCCGCACACAAGTACTTCCGGGACACGTCTCGATACAATCCACAAGGTATGTCATAGGATCGGTCGGCGCACGGGAATTCTCGCTTACGAGCATCCACGGGACATGAGGCAAGGTCGTCCCTCACAAAGCGTCCCCTCGAATTAGAAACACACGCGGCATAATCGCCAACTCAATTGATCAGTTCCTTCATCGCGCGCCAGTCGACGTTGACCATGTTTCGTATTCATCGCTGACCACCAGCCAGGAGCTTGAGAGGACACGTATGGCACAAACCAAGGGAGAGGTTATGCATCTTGCCGAGTTGAAGCAAAAAACCATCGCTGATCTGAATGAGGTTGCGCGCGACCTCAAAATCGAAGGAGCGGCAAATCTGCGCAAGCAGGAATTGATTTTTGCCATCCTTCAAGCCCAGACAGAGAAAAACGGCGTGGTTTTTGGCGAGGGGGTCCTCGAAACATTGCCCGATGGTTTCGGGTTTCTCCGTGCTCCCGACTCCAACTATCTTCCTGGGCCGGACGATATCTATATCTCGCCGTCACAGATCCGTCGCTTCAATCTGCGTACGGGGGACATCGTGTCCGGCCAGATCAGGCCTCCGAAGGAAAGCGAGCGGTACTTTGCGCTGCTCAAAGTCGAAAAGGTCAATTATGAAGATCCGGAAGTCGCGCGCGACAAGATCCTCTTCGACAACCTCACCCCTCTGTATCCGGAAGAGCGCATCAATCTTGAATTCGACCGTGAGGAATATTGCACGCGGGTGATGGATCTGACAACTCCGATCGGTAAGGGGCAGCGAGGTTTGATCGTCGCTGCGCCTCGTACCGGCAAGACCATGTTGCTGCAGGCGATCGCTCGTGCCATCCTCAAGAACCATCAAGAAGTGACCCTGATTGTCCTGCTGATCGATGAGCGGCCGGAGGAGGTCACCGACTGGCAGCGACAGGTCAAGGCGGAGGTGATCAGTTCCACGTTCGACGAGCCGGCTCAACGCCATGCCCAGGTGGCGGAGATGGTGCTGGAGAAAGCGAAACGGTTGGTGGAACACAAAAAGGACGTCGTCATTCTCCTGGACAGCATCACCCGTCTTGCGCGTGCGTATAATACGATCGCACCTCCGAGCGGCAAGGTCCTCTCGGGCGGTCTTGACTCCAACGCGCTCCAGCGGCCGAAGAGATTCTTTGGTGCAGCCCGGAACATTGAAAACGGCGGGAGTTTGACCATCATGGCCACCGCGCTCGTCGATACCGGCAGCCGGATGGACGACGTCATTTTCGAAGAGTTCAAAGGAACCGGCAACATGGAAGTCCATCTGGATCGTCGGTTGGCCGACAAGCGCATCTTCCCGGCGATCGACATCAGCCAGTCCGGGACGCGCAAGGAAGAATTGCTGGTGGATAAGGATCGGCTCAACAAGATGTGGATTCTCCGGAAAGTGCTGAGTCCGCTCGGCACGATGGAAGCCATGGAGTTCCTGATGGACAAGGTGCAGGGGACCAAGACCAATCAGGAATTCCTGCAATCGATGAACCGATAATATCGGCTTGTATCCGAACCGTCGGACAGGGTACAGTGGCGGGTCTTCGAATGGGCGAAGGCAGCAGTTTCGGAGGCAGAGGGCACATGAAAAAGGGTATTCATCCATTGTACCGGGAAGCGACGGTACATTGCGCGTGCGGCAACAAGTACAAGACCCGATCGACTGTCGGGGACATCAACGTCGATATCTGCTCGAATTGCCATCCGTTTTTCACGGGGACGCAGAAAATCGTCGATACCGAGGGTCGGGTCGAGCGGTTTAAGAAAAAGTACGCGAAGAAGGGTAAGTAGCGAACTCTGCGAACATAGGAGAGACCCTGCTTCGCAAGCGGCAGGGTCTCTTTTTTTGCCTCGAATCGTTTTCCGACAGATTGGGAAGGATCGTGTTGAGGGAGCATGGAAGCCGCACTGGTGAAAAGATGGGAATCTCTCGCGAGCCGATATGACGAGTTGACCACGCAGCTCACGGACCCCTCTGTCATCGGCCAGCCTCCTTTACTGGTCAAGTTGAATCGAGAGCGAACCGAACTCGAACCGGTTGCGCACCTCTTCCAGCGTTATCGTGACCTCCTCAAGCAGTCGGAAGACATTTCCCACATGCTTGCAGATCCGGCGACGGGTACGGAGTTCCGATCCTTGGCTTCCGAAGAAAACGCGCGACTCGATGAGGCGCTGGCGGCGCTGCAAGCCCAGGTTCTGGAGCATCTGACCCCGAAGGATCCGCGCGACGACAAGAGTCTGTTTCTGGAAATTCGGGCGGGTACAGGCGGCGATGAGGCCGCCTTGTTCGCTGGGGACCTGTTCCGGATGTATGCGAAATTTGCCGAGCGGCACAAGTTGAAAGTTGAAATCGTGGAGGCCTCCGAAACCGGAAAGGGCGGCTATAAGACGGTGATCGCGTTCATCGAGGGGAAGGGCGGCTATGGCCTATTCAAATATGAAAGCGGTGTCCATCGTGTTCAGCGCGTGCCGGTGACCGAGGCGGCAGGCCGAATCCATACGTCCACCGTCACGGTGGCGGTTATGCCGGAAGTGGACGAGGTGGACGTCCAGATCGATCCGAAGGATCTCCGAATCGACACATTCTGTTCGTCCGGTGCGGGAGGGCAAAGTGTCAATACCACCTATTCGGCCGTACGAATCACGCACCTTCCGACCGGGGTAGTGGTGTCCTGTCAGGACGAACGATCGCAGCTCAAGAATCGCACGAAGGCCATGCGAACGCTGCGCGCCCGAATCGTCGAGGCCGAACGGGAAAAACAAGAAGCCGAAATCGCCCAGAATCGCAAAGCGCAAGTGGGAACCGGAGACCGAAGCGAGAAGATCCGTACCTATAACTTTCCTCAGAATCGGGTCACGGATCATCGTGTGGGTTTGACGCTCCATAAGCTGGAGCATGTACTGGCCGGTGACATGGACGAACTGGTCGCGGCGCTGCGTTCCCAGCGTGATCAGGCGGCTGTCTCGGAGGCTTCATGAATCTGTCGTCTCCGGAAGCGGCCGCCGAGGAATGCCGGACGGTCGGACGGGTAATTGCCGAGGCATCTCGACAGTTATCAGAAGCAGGGTTGGACGCTGCCGACCAGGAAGCGGTCTGGTTGGCCGAATATGCGCTCGGGCTGTCGAGGCTGCAGCAAGTGCTTCATGGGAAACGTGAGTTGTCCGTCGGCGACGTCGCAGTGTTGCAGCAGCTCGTGTCCAGACGGACCGAGAGAGAACCGCTTCAATATATCCTCGGCACGCAGGATTTTTGCGGACTCGAATTCGAGGTCAATCGCTCGGTGCTGATTCCTAGGCCGGAAAGCACCTTGTTGGTCCAAGAAGCGGTTCGCCGCGTGCAATCGTGGGAAAGGCCGGTTCTTGTCGACGTCGGCACGGGGTCCGGTTGCCTGGCGATTGCCCTCGCCCGCCTGCTGTCTCCTCAGCAATTGCTGGCCATCGATCTCTCGTCGGAAGCCCTAAGGACTGCGAAGCAGAATGCGGCACGTCTGCAGGTCGAATCGGTGACGTGGCTGGAAGGCGACCTCCTGACTCCCCTGGCAGGACAAGGACTAGAACAGCGTGTCCGGGTGATTGTCTCAAACCCGCCCTACGTCTCCGAATCGGATTGGCCGACGCTTCAGCCAGAAGTTCGCCTCTACGAACCCCGATTGGCTCTGGTCGCCGGCGCTCGCGGGACTGAACTGCACGAGCGGTTGATCGCCGACGCGATCCCGTTTCTGGAGCCGGGAGGGTGCTTGATCATGGAACTCGGGCGAGGACAGAGTCGATCGTTGATCGAGCGTGTGGAGGCTTGTCCTGCGTATCAGTCGGTCGGGACGCTCCGCGACGAGGCGGGGATCGAGCGTGTGTTGGTTGCTGAACGGAGAAGAGGATAGGATCGACGCGTGGACAAGATCGTTATCAACGGAGGCGTCTCGCTGAAGGGAGACGTTCGGATCAGCGGGGCCAAGAACTCCGCGCTGCCGATCCTTGCCTCGACGATTCTGGGCGGCGGGGAGTGCGTCATCAGCAATGTGCCGCGAGTCGTCGACGTGGTCACGATGGGCAAACTGCTGGGGATTCTTGGGGCCAAGGTGACGCAGGAAGGCAACCGCGTCGTCATCAAGGCCGACGTGATCAACTCGACTCAAGCCCCGTATGAACTCGTGAAGACGATGCGCGCTTCCGTACTTGTGCTGGGGCCGCTCGTCGCACGTTGGGGGCAGGCCACTGTGTCGCTTCCAGGTGGATGCGCCATTGGTTCCCGTCCAGTGAACATGCACCTTGCTGGGCTCACCAAGCTGGGGGCGGAGGTTTGGGTCGAGCACGGCTATATTCATGCAAAGGCTAAGCGCTTGACCGGTGCGTCCATCTATTGCGACGTGCCCACCGTGACGGGCACGGAAAATCTGATGATGGCCGCTTCGCTCGCTCAGGGGATCACCGTGATCGAAAACGCCGCTAAGGAACCGGAGATCGTGGACTTGGCCGATTTTCTGACGAAACGAGGCGCTCGTATCAACGGGGCCGGCACGGATATGATCACCATAGAAGGCGTTCGGGAACTTCGAGGCAGCGATCACGAGGTCATTCCGGATCGTATCGAAGCCGGCACCTACCTGGTTGCCGGTGCGATCACCAAAGGATCGATTTCCGTCGATCGATGCCGCCCGGACCATCTTGAGCCGGTCATCGCCAAACTTCGGGAAGCCGGCATGGACATTCGTGTTGAGAAGGAGTCGGTGCATCTGGATGCGGCAGGATCCGGCCGCCCGGCCGGTGTTGACATACGCACGATGCCGTTCCCGGGATTTCCGACCGACATGCAGGCGCAAATGGCGGCGCTCATGTCGGTCGCTAGAGGGACCAGCGTTATTACCGAAACGGTGTTCGAAAGCCGGTTCATGCATGTGGAAGAACTGCGGCGGATGGGAGCCGATATTCGCGTCGAGGGCAATCGCCTGATGATCACGGGATGCGAACGCTTGACCGGTGCTCCTGTTATGGCTTCCGATCTTCGCGCGAGTGCGGGACTCATCCTTGCAGGGTTGGCAGCGGAGGGAACCACCGAGATTCTGCGGGTGTATCATCTCGATCGCGGTTACGAAGAAATCGAAGAAAAACTTCGGGGACTCGGGGCGGTCATCCATCGCTGCGCTGCCTAGCACAGCGGTCATCGTCCGGTGAATGGATCAGGATCTCATGCTGACGGTCGCACTCTGCAAAGGTAAGTTGATTGAACCGACGCTGGCGTTGTTCGGACGGGCCGGCTATGCAGGGGCAACTCCGGCCACAGACAGCCGGCGTTTGGTATTTGCCTGTCCAGATATAGGAATGACATTCTTGATCGTCCGTCCGACGGATGTTCCGACCTATGTGGAATATGGAGCGGCGGATGTGGGCATTGTCGGAAAAGACGTATTGTTGGAGCAGGACAGCGATGTCTATGAGCCGTTGGATTTGGGGTTCGGAGCGTGTAGAATTGCCGTCGCGGCGCCACGCGGCCAGGATTCTCGTGACCGGCTTTCCTCGAAAATTCGAGTGGCGACCAAGTACCCGAGAATTACCGAACGCTATTTCAATCAACGCGGCGTGCCCGTCGAGATCATCAAGTTGTATGGGTCGATCGAGCTGGCACCTCTCGTGGGCCTTGCCGATCGTATCGTGGATCTGGTCGAGACTGGCAATACCCTCAAGACGCACGACCTCGTCGAGGTCGAGTGTATTGCAACGTCCACGGCGCGTCTGATCGTCAATCGAGCCAGTCTGAAACTCAAACATACCGCTGTGACCGAGCTCATTCAGAAACTTCGAAAAGCCACGGTCATACGGCGGCCCTCCGCTTCAGTAGCGGCGCATGGACGAAGCCGGACCAATCGAAAGACCAAGCGGGTGCCCGCATGAAGATCATTGCCTCGACAGACCGGGCCTTTGCTCCAGCCCTGAAAAAGGTTGTCGCGCGCGCGAGGGCTCAAGGAGCCGCGGTTGAGAGGACGGTGCACACACTGTTGCAGGCAGTGGAGCAGGGTGGTGACAAGGCCGTGCTGCGCTACACGAAGCAGTTCGACAAGGTCGCCCTCAAGGCAAGTGATCTCAAGGTGACGTCCGAGGAGATCAAAGACGCCTACCATCGTATCAGAAAGGATGAAGGCGATGCCATTCGGTTCGCTGCCCAGCGGATTGCGGCGTTTCACGAACGGCAGCGCACGAAAACCTGGATGTATCAGGACGGCGAGGCGACGCTGGGCCAGGTCGTGACGCCGATCGATGCTGTTGGCGTCTATGTGCCGGGCGGCAAGGCGGTGTATCCTTCGACAGTCCTGATGAGCGCCATTCCGGCCAAGGTCGCGGGAGTCTCCCGCATCGTGATGTGCACCCCGCCGCAGAAGGCCGGAATCAATCCCTATTTACTCGTTGCGGCGGATATCGCCGGTGTCACGGATATCTTTCGCGTCGGCGGAGTTCAGGCGATTGGGGCCTTGGCGTTCGGGACAAAGTCTATTCCGAAGGTCGACAAGATCGTGGGACCCGGGAACATTTACGTGGCCACGGCCAAGCGCCTGCTGTACGGAACGGTGGGTGTCGACATGGTGGCGGGTCCGAGCGAATTGCTCGTGGTTGCCGATGACGACGCGAAGCCGGCCCATGTGGCGGCGGATCTGCTGTGCGAGGCCGAGCATGACGAAGACGCTCAAGTATGGCTTGTGACGACATCCGCGTCGCTTGCGAAGAACGTCGGGAGAGTGCTGGAGCAACAACTACGGGGGCTGCAACGGGAGAAGATCGCCGCCAAGTCCGTCAGGAGGCATTCCGTGGCGTTTGTCGTGACGACGATGGACGAAGCCATCGACGTGGCCAACCAGATTGCCCCTGAGCATCTCACGCTGTCGGTAGACCAGCCGTTTGATTACTTGGAGAAGATTCGCCACGCAGGAGCGTTATTCTTGGGCCGATATACTCCTCCCTCCGTGGCCGACTATATCGCTGGGCCGAATCACGTTTTGCCGACCGGAGGCACCGCCAAGTTCTTTTCGGCATTGTCGGTTCTCGACTACCTGAAAGTGAGCAACATCGTGCATTACACGAAGGAGGAACTGAGCAAGGTGAAAGATCATCTCGTCCGATTCGCTCACATCGAGGGCTTCGACGCCCATGCGAAGTCGGCTCAAAGCAGGTTCGCATGAAGAAGAACGGCGCACCCTTACGACAGGCTGCCATCCAGCGGGCGACCAAGGAAACGGATATCCGTGTCGAGTGGATGCTGGACGGCAGCGGCCACAGCAAGATCAATACGTCGATCCGGTTCTTTGACCACATGCTCGAGTTACTGGCCAGGCACGGATTTTTCGATTTGACCGTCGGGGCCAAAGGTGACACCGACGTCGATGAACACCATACGGTCGAAGATGTCGGTATCGTGATGGGGAAGGCGCTCCATCAGGCTCTGGGAGAGAAGGCGGGGATCAAGCGATTCGGATTTGCTTCGGCTCCGCTGGATGAGACGCTGGCGCAGGTGACCGTTGATTTGAGCGGCCGGCCTTTTTTGGTCTACAACGTCAACCTGCCGGATCGCAAAATCAAATCATTCGATCTGGGATTGTTCGAGGACTTTTTCCAAGCATTCGTGACACACGGAGGACTCAACCTGCACGTCAATCTGCTGTACGGACGGAACCCACATCACATTATGGAGGCGATCTTCAAGGCGCTGGCCAAGGCGCTTGATCAGGCGACGACTGTTGAAGACCGTCTGGCGGGTAGGGTGTTGTCGACGAAGGGGATGCTCTAGCTCTTTGCGGGTCCTGTCTTGGCGACCAGCCTCACCCTGGTCACTCCACTGATCCTGTTTCTCAGGAGGTCCATTCCAAGCTCTGTTGGGAAAAGCTGCGTGTTCGCGTGGCTACGGTTGGCTGCGTGACTTCAGAGAGGGCGATGTTGTCTCGCAGCTGCAACAGCCAAGTGAACCATCGCTCACGTCTCTCCTATCACAGCCTTCGTCGTCTTGAAGTGAAGTTTTGCTACCGCTGCCAATCGATCTCGCCCATGTTTCTTAACAACCATTCTCCCCGCCAACTCGACCGCCGGTGACGCGCCTTTGGGCAGGGTGGTGCCGACGTCGTCAGACAGCCGTTTCAATCGCAGCAGGAACTCTGCGCGCGCCAAGACAGACGCGGCTGCGACGGCAAGGTCCGATTCGGCTCTGGTACGCTGTTGAAGGGTGATGGTGCGGCCTTTGGCCTGTAACGCGTTCAGAATAAGGCGCTCATCGCCGAACTGATCGGAGATAGCCAGCCCGCAGGGCACCTGCTCCAGCAAGTTCTCGAGAGCTTTGGCATGGCCCCAGGCGAGCAGGCGATTGAGGTTGCGGATCTTTGCATAAAGCTCGTTATATTTCTGTGGCCCGATCGCGATGATACTGTGAGGACAAATGGTCTTGATATCCGGGGCCATTTCCAGGATCCGTCCGTCGGATATCTTTTTGCTGTCCCGGACCTGCATCAGGGCGAGTTCCGCTTGCGTGGTCCCGTCAACGAACACAGCGGCGATGACGAGGGGACCGAAGTAATCGCCTTTCCCCGATTCGTCGATCCCGATGCGTTCGATCGCGGGCCCTGGCATGTTGTCGGATTCAGTCTGGCAAGTCTCAGGTAGAAAACGGCGTGGTGGGGCGGTAATCTAGCAGGAGCCGCTGAGGGCGGTCAAATTTTGAGACGTTGTTGAGAAGGGAGGAGGTCGATGGCCGCAGCTGCACGTCGTGGTCGCATATGGGGTCTGGCCGTGCCCTGTCTGGTACTGGCCGTCGGGCTCGCCGGGTGCGAAAAGAATCCTTATACGGGCCGCTCCCAATTGCTCATGACCTCTGTGGCCGAAGAAATGGAGATGGGTGCTCAGGCCTATACTCAGGTGAAGAGCGATCCCAAAATGAAATTGTCTCAGGACCCGCGGGAGATCGAGCCGGTCAAGCGCGTTGCCGTACGCATCGTCGAAGCCGCAAAACGGTCAAAATATGCGGAGATGGCCAAACAGTTTCAGTGGGAGGTGACGGTGATCAAAGACGACAAGATGGCGAATGCGTTCGCGCTTCCGGGCGGCAAGATGGCGGTATACACGGGGATCTTTCCCGTGGCGAATACGGAGGCGGGTTTGGCGGCGGTGATGGGGCACGAAGTCGTACATGCCCTGGCTCGTCATGGAGCCGAGCGCATGAGTCAGGAGCAGTTGACGAACGCGGCTGTACAAGCCGCCGGAGCGGCGGCGGGAGCGGCAGGAGGCGGCCTCGTCTCTCAAGGGACGATGGCGGCGCTTGGTGCTGGTGCTCAGGTTGGAGTATTGCTGCCCTTCAGCCGACAACACGAATCGGAAGCGGACTACATCGGCATCCTGCTTGCTGCCGACGCTGGCTATGATCCCAGAGAGTCTATCGCTTTGTGGGAGCGTATGGAACGGATGTCGGGAGGGGGCGGGCCGGCCGAGTTCTTGTCGACGCATCCGAGCCATGGAACCAGAATCGAGGATCTCAAGAAGGCCATGCCGGAAGCACTGAAAATCTACAAGGCACGGCAACCCGTCCCTGCAGCTAATCTGCCGAGACTTGGCAGCTGACCGGAACCGGTCCCCGACTTTGGGCGTACCGGCGCCGCTCTTTTGTAGGGATGTTCCATTTCACCGATCGCTGGGACAATGCATAGCGGTGACGGTGTTATCCCCGACGGAAACGGGAGGCGTCCATGGTCGCTCGATACGGACCGCGAGTGCCGGTGGTCGGTCAGGCAGTCCTGGCTGGTAGTCAGGCGTCCTGCGAAGGCCGGGTGCTCGATCTTTCGGTTCCAGGTTGTCTCATCGAATGTTCCCATCGATTACGTGTCGGAGACTACGTCCGACTTCGGGTATCGTTGCCCGATGGAGGTGTGGCCATGACCGTGCCCCTGGCGGCCGTGCGCTGGGCATGTGGAAATCGCGTGGGGTTGGAATTCATTCGGTCTTCCGACGCAGATCAGCAGCGCCTGACCGCCTTCGTTCGTCGCCACGAGCCTCGAGCAGGTCTTCCCATCATCATCGGATCTCCGAGGTGGAAGGAAGCGGTGACACTTCTTGGAGTGTCAGGGGATTGATGGGACCGTCGCATCCCGCCACCGACGCGAGTTTGAGTTGCTTGCATCCGTCATCTCCGTTTCCTATACTGGCATCGCGCGAGGGGGAAGACCGGGGGATCGCTCGACGCGGAAACGCGATGAGAGGAAAGTCCGGACTTCACGGGCAGGACGCTGGGTAACACCCAGGCGGAGCAATCCGACACCGGCACCACAGAGAACAGACCGCCGATGGCCAAGGCGATTGGACCCCAATCTCATCGCTGCGGTTCAGGTAAGGGTGAAACGGTGGGGTAAGAGCCCACCGCGGTGGTGGTGACATCACCGGCAGGGTAAGCGTCGTCCGATGCAAGGCCAAATAGGAAGACACCGCCGGTTCTTTTCGAAGAGCCGGTGACCAGCTGGCCCGGCTGAGGTCTTCGGGTAGGTCGCTTGAGGTTCGGGGTAACCCGAATCCCAGAGAAATGATCTCCGCCGACTGAGAGCATATCCCGGTCGGTACAGAATCCGGCTTATAGGTCTTCTCCACCGCGCTCATCATCTCGCACGCTCCCTGTTCCGGAGCCACAGCCTGATCCCCACTCTCTGAAATCGCGCTATTGACCTGTCACAGACAGGATGGTAGGATCTCGCATCTTTCCCATTGTTTTTTCAGAACATTCTGAACGATCGATGAACAGGTGCATGGTAACGCACCTGCGTCTCTTCGTATCTCCTTCTCTGTGGGGGGTCCAGGGATTGGAGAGTGGAGGTCCGCTATGAAACTGACAGGCGCTGAAATCTTTATCGAATGCTTAAAACGCGAAGGGGTTAAGACGATCTTTGCCTTGCCCGGTGGCGTGGTCCTGAAGATTTTCGACATGCTGCATCAACAGAAGGGCATTGACGTCGTCTTAACCCGTCATGAACAAGGTGCGGGCCACATGGCCGAAGGCTATGCCAAGGCTACAGGTAGGGCAGGAGTCTGCCTGGTCACCTCCGGTCCCGGGATGACCAACGTGATTACGGCCTTGGCCGACGCCTATATGGATTCCGTTCCGTTGGTCTGTTTCAGTGGGCAAGTTCCGACAAGCTTGATCGGTAACGATGCGTTCCAAGAAGCCGACAACGTGGGCCTCAGCCGACCTTGTACGAAATATAACTTCCTCGTCAAGGACGTCAACGATCTGGCGTCCACCATAAAGGAAGCGTTTTACATCGCCACGACCGGGCGTCCGGGCCCTGTTCTCGTGGACATTCCCAAAGACGTGTCGATGGAAAAGGCCGAGTTCACTTATCCGAACTCCGTGTCGATCCGCGGCTACAATCCCACGTACGAAGGAAATAAGTGGCAGATCAAGCAGGCGGCGGAAGCGATTATGAAGGCCAAGAAGCCGGTCCTCTATGTGGGCGGCGGCGTGGTGTTTTCCGGCGCCTCCCAGGAGCTGATCGAGTTGGCCGAGTTGACACAGATTCCGGTCGATATGACGTTAATGGGTCTCGGCGCGTTTCCGGGAGAGCACCCGCTTTCCATGGGCATGCTGGGTATGCACGGCACCTATCAGGCCAATATGGCGGTGCATTACGCGGATCTCGTGGTGGCGATCGGGGCGCGGTTTGATGATCGCGTGACAGGGAAGGTGTCGGAATTTTGTCCCTACGCGAAAATCATCCATATCGACATCGATCCGACATCGATCAGGAAGAACATTCATGTCGACATTCCGATCGTGGGAGACTGTAAGGCCGTCTTGCGCGAGCTTAACCAGATTCTGAAAGCGACCGTCAACGGCGAGCAGAAGGAACTCCGCAAGGCCTGGTGGGATCAGATTCGCGAATGGGAGCGCGCGCATCCCTTGGCCTACCAACAGGAGAAAGATGGTCCGATCAAGCCGCAACATGTGATCAAGAGACTCTACGACCTGACCAAGGACCGCGATCCGATCGTCTCCACGGACGTCGGTCAGCATCAAATGTGGGCTGCTCAATACTTCAAGCTCTCGAAGCCCAACCGATGGCTCACGTCCGGAGGGTTAGGGACGATGGGATTCGGCTTCCCTGCCGCGATGGGAGCGCAGGCGGCGTTTCCGGGCCGGTTGGTTCTCTGCATCGCCGGAGACGGGAGTGTGCAGATGAATATGCAGGAAATGGCCACCGCCGTGGTCAGCAAACTCCCGGTGAAAATTGTCGTGCTGAACAATCGGTTCCACGGCATGGTCCGGCAGTGGCAGGACTTATTTTATGAAGGCCGATATGCGTCCAGCTATCTGGATACCACTCCCGACTTTGTGAAATTGGCGGAGGCCTATGGAGCCGTGGGGTTGCGAGCGGGCAAAGTCGGTGAATTGGACAACGTCCTCAAGGAAGCGATTGCCGTGGACGGGCCGGTTATCGTGGACGTCCCGACGCATCCCTATGAGAACGTGTATCCCATGATCCCGGCCGGAGGCTGCAACCATGAAATGATCTTGGAAGATCCGCCGGAGTTGAAAAACAAGCAGCAGGGTGCCGGTAAGGTGACTCCTGAGGATAAGGATACGATTCTTACCGCCTAGTCTGCTTGGATAGAGGCAGTAGGCCACCATGGCCGGCCGATGGCCGGCCGTCTCTGTCGGAGCCGAAACGCATGGAACACATCATTTCCGTCACGGTCGAAAACAAGTTCGGCGTGCTGTCCCGGATCGCCGGACTCTTCAGCGGGCGTGGATTCAATATCGAAAGCCTGTCTGTTGCGCCGACGTTGGACCCCTCGATGTCTCAGATGACGATCGTCACGTCCGGCGACGAGCGCATCGTCGAACAGATTGTCAAGCAGTTGAATAAACTCATCGACGTGATCAAGGTTGTCGATCTGAACGAGAGCGAGTTCGTCTCGCGCGAAACCGCCTTGATCAAGGTCCACACCAGACAGGAAGATCGGGCCGAGGCGCTGAGGATTGCCGACATCTTTCGCGCAAACGTCATCGATTCTACGCCCTCGACCTATACAATCGAAGTCACGGGCGATCCGAGGAAAATCGAAGCCATCATCAATTTGCTGCAACCGCTGGGAATCAAGGAACTTACCAGGACCGGGCGAGTGGCGGTGGCGCGTGAGCCTCTTCGGTCCGCCGTGGTTCAACCTAAGAAAATCGCCCGCGAGTAGGGGCGGCGGCGCTTGCCATTCGTCTCCACATATCAACATTATTATTGTTAGCCAGGAGCCAGCGATGAAGATCTACTATGACAAGGACGCCGACCTTCAACAGATACGGAACAAGACCGTCGCGGTCATCGGGTACGGAAGTCAAGGGCACGCCCATGCGCTCAATATGAAAGAAAGCGGCGTCTCGGTCGTGATCGGCTTGCGCGAAGGCGCTTCCTGGAAGAAGGCCGAGCACAGCGGATTGAAGGTCATGCCGGTGGCCGACGCGGTGAAAGCATCCGACGTCGTGATGATTCTCGCGCCGGATGAAGCGCAGGCGGCCATTTATCGCCAGGAGATCGCGCCGAACTTGAAGCCGGGCACCTATCTCGCGTTCGGTCATGGATTCAATATCCATTTTGGACAGATCGTACCGCCGCCGTCGATCAACGTGTTCATGGTCGCTCCCAAAGGGCCCGGACATTTGGTACGATCAGAATACACCAAGGGAAGCGGAGTCCCCTGCTTGTTGGCGATTCATCAGGACCCAAGCGGGACCACGCGGCAGGTGGGGTTGGCCTACGCGAGCGCGATCGGCGGTGGGAGGGCCGGCGTCATCGAAACAAACTTCCGAGAGGAAACAGAAACCGACTTATTTGGCGAGCAGGCGGTGCTGTGCGGCGGGCTGACCTCGCTCATCCAGGCAGGGTATGAAACGCTCGTGGAAGCGGGGTACTCTCCGGAGATGGCCTATTTCGAATGTTTGCACGAGGTCAAGCTGATCGTGGATCTGATCTACCAAGGGGGGATCGCGAACATGCGATATTCGATCAGCACGACCGCCAAGTACGGTGATGTGACCCGCGGGCCCCGGGTCGTCACGGACCAGACCAAGCAGGAGATGAAGAATATTCTTCGGGAGATCCAGGAAGGACGGTTCGCGAAGGAGTGGGTTTTGGAGAACCAGGCCAACCGTCCGGTCTACAACGCGCTGCTGGCCAAGGGCGAAGCCCATCCGATCGAGGCCGTCGGCGCTCGTCTGCGGGCGATGATGCCCTGGTTGAAGAAAGATCAGTTGGTCGACAAGAACAAGAATTGATGGAATGCCGAAGGCTGTTACGTCGTGTCACCTCGCCCCGAACCGCGTCGTAACCGGCTTGTGCCGCCCATCGACCCCGTCGGCGGAGGCAAAACTCCGCTGGAGGCGCGTCGGTGGTAATCGTCAATGAGGTGGACGGCTGAGGCGTTGTCGGTTGAGAGTTGGAGGTTTTTCGTGGCCGATCGTGCCGTCGGCGTCCCCGTCGCCAAAGAAGGAATTCCCTTCATCGCGGTTGCCGCCGGCGGTACACTGGCGGCGGGATGGATGGGCTGGACCGTCATAGCGGGGGCGGCCGGACTGTTGACCCTTTTCATCTCGTGGTTTTTTCGCAACCCCCCTCGGACTATTCCTCAGGGATCCCGGCTCGTGGTCGCGCCGGGCGACGGGAAAGTCATCGCCGTCGAAGAGGAGTTTGAACCACGCTACCTCAAGGATCGCAGCATTCGCGTCACGATCTTCTTGAACGTGTTCGACGTGCACATCAATCGGATCCCGTGTGAAGGAATCGTTGAGAATGTGCAGTATCAACCGGGACAGTTCCTGGTAGCCAGCAAACCCGAAGCGACGATCAAGAATGAACAGAATGCCGTCATGATCAAGACCGTACAAGGCGCCAAGGTTCTCTGTGTCCAGGTCGCCGGCTTGATCGCCAGACGGATCATCTGTTGGGTCTCGCCGAAGGACCGGGCCGTGTTGGGTGAGCGGTTTGGGTTGATTCGGTTCGGATCTCGTATGGACACGTTCCTCCCGATAGGGTCCGTGATCAAGGTCGCCCTCGGCGATCGTGTGAAGGGTGGGGAGTCCATCCTAGGAGAATTGCCATGAAGACCACTGCACTGCGCCAATCGTTTGCCAAGGGTGGAAAGCGTCATAAGGCGGCGATGCACTTGATTCCGAACCTGTTCACGACGGGAAACCTGTTCTGCGGCGTATTTGCGATCCTGTCGGTCTTCAACGCGAACTACCTGGCCGCTGCGATCGCGATTTTGGTGGCGATGGTATTTGACGTTCTTGACGGCAAATCCGCGCGCCTGACGAACAGCACCAGCCACTTCGGCCTGGAATATGATTCGCTCTCCGACGTGGTGTCGTTCGGCGTCGCTCCCGGACTGCTCATCTACTCATGGGCGCTCAGCGGTCAAGGCACGTTCGGTATTGCGGTCATGTTCGCCTACGTGGCGATGGGTGCGGTTCGTCTCGCGCGCTTCAATGCCACGGCAACCGTATCCGATGGCAAATATTTCACGGGATTGGCGATACCAGCCGCCGCGGGCGTCGTTGCCTCCTTGGTGATTTTCGATCATCACGTCGTCCGAACCGGATCGGAAATCAAGCCGATCCTGGTGCTGGTTATCACCCTGATCTTGTCTTTCCTGATGGTCAGTACGATAAAGTATCGGAGTTTCAAAGACTTGAGGTTCCGAGGCGGTCGCCATATCACCTATCTGGTATGGGGCATTTTGATCGTGGTGCTGGTAGCGGCCTGGCCTCAGGTTATGCTATTTGTAATCTTCGCGGGGTATGCTTTGCTCGGTCCCGTCGAGCGGCTGATCACGTTGGCGGCGAGGACGGGAAAACAGATGCATTCGAAAAAGGAGCAGCCGGCAACCGAATCAAAGAGCTAGGGCGACGACGAGGAGTAGTAAGCCATCCGTCGAATCAAGAGAGCTGGTGGGCGGTGCAAACCAGTTTCGACGACGCTGAACTCGCCTCCGAGCCAGGATCCATGAAACACGGGTAGTGGATTCCGCCTTGCCCCCGTAAGGGCTGAATGAAGGATCTGGATAGCAGTATCCAGGTCGAATCAGGGTGGTACCACGAAGCGCGTCAAGCCTTCGTCCCTGTGTTCGAGGGGCGGAGGCTTTTGTCTTTTTTCAAGCTGCTGAAAAAGCCTTCCTGCTACGTACTCAGTCGTTCGAACCCCTCGATGTGGGGGCTGGTTCCTGGAGGAAAGGTACCTACCCGCTCGCATGTGATCGAAGCGAGCGGTTCAAGCGAAGCTTGGGATGTACCTCCTCGGGTTCTTACTCCTTGCGGCCTTGCCGGAAGGATTTTGAGCAGTTGTCAGGTGGAGGTGATGCGATGACCCGTATGATCAGGATTTTTGATACAACTTTACGCGATGGAGAGCAATCTCCCGGGGCCAGCATGAACGTCGAAGAAAAAGTCATGGTGGCGAAGCAGCTGGCGCGCCTGGGTGTCGACATCATTGAGGCGGGATTCGCCTACAGCTCTCCCGGGGATTTCGAAGCCGTGCATCGGATTGCCCAGGAAGTGGAAGGTCCGACGATCTGCAGTCTGGCCCGTGCCCGCCCCGAGGATATTGAACGAGCCTGGGAAGCGCTGAAGGGTGCGCCTAAGGTGCGCATCCACACGTTTCTTTCGGCCTCGGACATCCATTTGAAGCATCAATTCAGAATGACGCGGGAAGAGGCGAAGAAACGGGCGGTGGCGATGGTCCAACTGGCCAGGAGCTATGTCGAGGATGTCGAATTCTCTCCAATGGACGCCAGCCGCTCTGATCCTTCGTACCTGTATGAGGTCATTGAGGCCGTCATTGCCGCGGGCGCCGGCACGATCAACATTCCCGACACCGTAGGGTATGCGGTGCCGCAAGAGTTCGGCAAGCTCATCCGGGGAATCCGTGAAGCCGTACCCAACAGCAGCCGGGCCGTGATTTCAGTGCATTGCCACAATGACCTTGGATTGGCGGTGGCCAATAGCTTGGCGGCCGTCATGGAAGGGGCCGGTCAGGTGGAATGTACGGTCAACGGCATCGGTGAGCGTGCCGGCAATACGTCGTTGGAAGAAGTCGTGATGGGATTGCGAACGAGGAAAGATTGGTATCAGGCGGATACACAAATCCGAACGGAGGAGATCTCGAAGACCAGTCGGTTGGTGAGCAAGACCACCGGCATGGTCGTGCAACCCAACAAGGCCATCGTCGGCGCAAATGCCTTCGCGCACACGTCGGGCATTCATCAGGACGGCCTGCTGAAAGACAAGACCACGTACGAAATCATGAGGCCGGAATCGGTCGGCTTGGTCGAGAGCAAGATGGTGATGGGTAAACTATCGGGGCGTCACGCGTTTCGTCAGCGGATCGAGGAACTGGGACATACGCTGACGGATGAGGAGATCAACCACGCCTTCGAGCGGTTCAAGAAGTTGGCGGACCAGAAGAAGGAGATCTACGAAGAAGACCTTGAGGTCATCGTCTCCGAAGAATTGGCCAAGATGGCTGATCGGATCACGCTGAAATCGTTTCGCGTCGAAAGTGGAACCAATCAGGTGCCGACCGCGACCGTCGAACTGGAAATCGACGGGAAAGCGGTCACCCGTACCGGTACCGGGGACGGACCTGTCGATGCAGTCTATCGGACCATTGCCGCCATCACGTCGACCAAGAGCACGTTGTTGATGTATGTGGTCAAAGCCATTACGGGCGGGACCGACGCGCAGGGAGAAGTCTCCGTGCGGGTGCAGGAAGACGGTCGAACCGTATCAGGGCACGGAGCCGACACCGACATCATTACCGCCTCTGCCCGCGCGTACCTGAGCGCGTTGAATAAACTGGCGTATCTGCGGGCCAAACAGGTGCAGGGCGAGCAGAAAGTGAACTTGATTTGACGGGGGACGCACGGTAGAGTGATCGACTCACTGAGCCTTGCCGCGGAGAGGGGAGCGGTCCGTGTTGAAGGTCACGCTTTCGGAGCGTCCGGAATTTTTGGCCGGAGACCATACCCGACTTCGCGAAATCTTCCACCCAGCCAAGCATCATCTGCAACTGGGATATAGCCTCGCGCACGGGACTCTGGGACCAGGCCAGCGCTCCAAGCGGCACGTCCTGAAGTCGTCCGAGGTGTACTACTTTATTGCCGGCAGAGGGCGATTTCTACTCAATAGCCGGGAGGTGCCGGTCGAAGCAGGCACGACGCTATATGTCCCGCCAGGCGGCGAGCAGTCACTGGAGAATACGGGGGATCAAGCGATCGAATTTTTGTGCCTGGTTGATCCGGCGTGGAAAGTGGAAGACGAGCAGGTGGTGGAGTAATGCCTGTCAGCCAAAGGAGTCGAATGACGTGAAAGCCAAGATTGCGGTGCTTGCCGGTGACGGTGTTGGTCGAGAAATTGTTCCCGAAGCGGTCAAAGCGCTGAAGGTCGTGGCGGAAAAATTCGGCCACACGTTCGAATTCGCCTATGGCGACGTGGGAGGGCAGGCGATCGACAAAGTCGGAGTGCCTCTGCCGCAGGACACCTTGGCCATGGCCAAACAAAGTGATGCGGTGCTGTTGGGTGCCGTGGGCGGCCCCAAGTGGGAAGGGCTCGAGTATAGTTTGCGACCCGAACGTGCGCTGCTTGGGCTTCGCGAACAGCTCGGACTGTTTGCCAATCTTCGGCCGGCCAAGCTGTATGATGTCCTGGCTGATGCGTCCACCCTCAAGAAGGAAGTGATCGAGGGAATCGACATCTTGGTAATCCGTGAATTGACCGGCGGAATCTACTTCGGCAAACCGAAAGGGATCGAGGCTCTGCCGAACGGCGGTGAGCGCGGGGTGAACACGGAAGTCTATACGACGGAGGAGATTCGTCGAATCGCCAGAGTAGCGTTCGAAGCGGCCCGCAGGCGGCGCAAGAAAGTGACTTCCGTGGACAAGGCCAACGTCCTGGAATCATCGGAACTCTGGAGGCGGGTGGTGATCGAGGTGCAGAAAGATTTTCCCGACGTGGAGCTCAATCACATCTATGTCGACAACGCCGCGATGCAGTTGGTCAGAAATCCGAGGCAGTTCGACGTCATGCTCTGCAACAATATGTTCGGCGACATTCTCAGTGACGAGGCCGCCATGCTGACGGGATCCATCGGCATGCTGCCGTCGGCGAGCATCGGCGCGCAGGTCGGCCTGTTTGAACCCATTCACGGCAGCGCCCCCGACATTGCCGGCAAGAACATCGCCAACCCGATCGCGACCATCGCATCAGCTGCCATGTTGCTGTCGTATGCGTTCAAGCTGGACCGGGAGGCCCAGGCAATTGAAGAGGCTATCGTGAAGACGCTGGATCTGGGGTATCGCACGAAGGACATCCATAGCGCCGGTGCTCGGCTTGTCGGAACCACGGACATGGGTGAAGCCGTCGTTCGGAACCTCAAGTAATCCGGGACGATCTGATGCGTACAGAAATGAAGCCAAAGACCGGCGTTATCAACACGGTTGCCGGGATGGGGGACGGAGCGATGTCGGGCGACGGCGGTCCCGGCGTAGCGGCTTGTCTGAACGAACCGAAATCGGTGGCCTTCGACGGCCATGGTAATCTCATCATCGTAGATTCGGAGAACCATGTTATCCGCAAGCTCGACCGGGTGAGCGGAGTCATCGTGACGGTCGCAGGCTGTACCGAACCGGCACAGCGTCGAGCAGAGGAGGTCCAGTCCGACGGCAAAGGGACCTCCGGCGATGAGGATCCGTTGGCGGAGCAGACTTCTGGCCATGAAGCATTCGCGCACCAGACCGATTTGAGCGGGACCGTCCGGTACGTCATCAACAGCGGAGGACCGTCGATGCGATTCGGCGGCGATGGCGGCCTGGCCATCAAGGCGTTGCTGAATTTTCCTACGGCAGCCGCCGTCGATGCGGCTGGACATTTGTATATTGCCGATACCATGAACCATCGGATCCGGCGAGTCGATGCAGACTCAGGTCGAATCACCACGATCGCTGGGGTGGGGCAACCTCGATTTAGTGGAGACGGCGGGCTGGCGGCCTCGGCGGGCCTGAGTGAACCGAGCGCCCTTGCTATAACCGATTCGTCGATACTCTATGTAGCGGATCAGAACAATAACCGGGTCAGAGCCATAGATCTTCGTACGGGCCTGATCCGGACGGTCGCCGGAACCGGCGCTGCAGCATACAACGGGGATGGGATTCCTGCCATCGAGGCGGCATTGGCGGGTCCGAGCGGTCTGGCCGTCGGAGTGGACGGCACCCTGTTTATTGCCGATACCTTCAACGGCCGAATTCGCTCCGTCGATCCCAGTACCGGTACAATTCAGACCATCGTCGGAGACGGAGGGATGTATCGTTACCAGGGGGCAACTGAGCCCGCCTCGACCAGCTTGGCCCGGCCGTATGGAATTGCGCTGGACGCCGAAGGCCATCTCTTCCTCTCTGATTCAGACAACCATCTCATCCGGCGGTGGGATCGTGCAACAGGTCGCCTGGATCGTCTGGCGGGGATAGGGATGGCCACGTACGGAGGGGATGGAGGATCGGCGCTCGACGCCGGTCTGAATTATCCTTTCGGGATTGCCGTGGCTGCAGATGGAGCGCTGGTCATCGCCGACACCTTTAACCATCGGATTCGTGAAATTGTCCTGTAACCGACGGAGTGCATGGTGAAGAAGAAATCGAAGTACGTCCTGGGCATTCTCGGTGCGACGGGAGCTGTGGGAAAGGAAACGCTGGACATTCTCGATGAGCGAAAATTTCCTCTGGAAGCCTTGCGGCTGTTTGCGTCAAAACGATCCGCCGGTGAAGTGTTGTCCTGCCAGGGGCGGGAGTGGAAAGTGGAGGAATTGACGCCGGATGCCTCTTTCGCCGGAATGGATATTGCCCTGATTTCCGCGACGGATGCCATCAGTCGCGAGTACGGAGCCCGGTTGAGCGCGGCCGGTGTTCTCGTCATCGACGATAGCGGAGTCTTCCGCATGGAAGACGACGTCCCGCTCGTGGTTCCAGAAGTGAATCGGCACGCGTTGAGGTCGATGCCCCGCCGAATCGTGTCGATTCCAAACTGTACGACGACGCCGTTGGTCATGGCGCTGAAGCCACTGCAGGAGGCGGCTGGAATCAAGCGGGTTGTGGTTACGACGTTCCAGTCCGTTTCCGGGACCGGGGCGGCGGCGATGGACGAACTGATGAATCAGACCAGAAACCTCATGGCTTTTCGTGAGGTCAAGGCGGAGGTGTATCCATATCAGATCGCCTTCAATCTGTTGCCGCATATCGGATCGTTCAACGAGGGTGGTGATTGTTCCGAAGAGATCAAGATCATGCGGGAGACGAGAAAAATTCTGGAAGCACCCGCGCTCCGTCTCACCGCTACGACCGTGCGTGTCCCGGTGCTGCGATGTCATTCAGAGGCCATCAATGTGGAGTTGGAGCGTCCTCTGAAGCCTCATGACGCGAGGGCAGCGTTGGCCGAGATGCCCGGGGTGCTGATATACGATGATCCGTCGAGAAAGCTTTACCCGATGCCGTTGGATGCCACTGGGAAGGACGACGTGTTCGTCGGCCGGATCAGGGAAGACGAGTCAACTGCCAACGGATTGAATCTCTGGGTGGTTTCGGACAATCTGCGGAAGGGAGCCGCTCTCAACGCCGTACAGATTGCCGAGTGCTTGATGGAGCACTGATGGCGGAATGGGTAAACCTCGGGAAAGTGCTGCTTGGGGTCGGCGCGCTCATCGCGTTGGCGGGGGTGCTTTTGCTAATCTCCGACCGCGTGCCCGGCCTCGGGAGCGTTCTTAGTCTGTTCGGGCGCCTGCCGGGGGATATCTCCTTCAAGCGAGACAGTTTCAGCCTCTATATCCCTCTCGGCACCAGCCTTGTGCTCAGCATCCTCCTAAGTTTGGTATTCTATCTCCTGTCATGGATGCTTCGCCGTTGATCCCGATACGCCGATGGAGTGTGGCGATCGTGCTCGGGATCGCACTGACCCTCGATACGACGTCGCTGCAGGCCGCGCAATCCTTGCGCGTTCTTCTTGCGGCCGATGTGGTGAAGCTCGACGTCCAGTCGAATGGTTCCGTCTGGGTGTCCGATTCCACTCGCCACGGGAGGGCAGTCCGACCGCTCATTCGAATCGTGCCGTCCGGAAAGGGGTTTGCCGTCAATGGCGTCCGGATGATGCGCGAGCAATTGACGTTACAAGGGGAGCAGGGATTGACACTCACCTTTGTCACATCGGACGGAACTGCGGGCGCGGCGGAGCGGGGAATGATCAAGACGGCGACGATCCAGCGTGTCACGGTTCCCGTGAGCGGCCTTGTGCACGTCATTCGGCGAGGCGGGGGCGCTTTGGTCATCAATCAGGTTGACTTGGAAGAATATGTCAAAGGTGTCGTTCCGGCGGAGGTGAACTCGTCCTGGCATCCGGAAATGCTCAAGGCGCAGGCGGTGGCGGCCAGGACCTACGCACTGTACCAGCAGATGCTCAGTGCCAGCCGTGACTACGATGTCGTGGCCAGCGTGCAGGACCAGGTTTATCGTGGGAAGCAGGGCATCGATAGGGCGGTATTGAAGGCAGTCGAAGAGACGAGAGGGTTGGTGCTCACGTACCAGGGGGCACCGATTTACGCGGCTTTTTCCTCAACCGCTGCCGGCCTGACCGAAGATGCGGTCAATGTGTGGTCCAAGGACTATCCTTATCTCAAGGGAGTCGAATGTCCCTTTGATCTCGCCTCTCCCTATTACCAATGGACGGCTTCGTTCCGGAGAGAACTGCTCGAGCAGAATCTTCGCCAACAGGGATTCCCGGTTGGGACCGTCACCGCGCTGACTCCGTCGTCGTTTAGTCGGGGTGGGCGGGTCGCGACTTTGCGTGTCGTCCATACGGAAGGGGAGCTCATATTACGGGGAGAAGAGTTACGCAAGGCTGTCGGGTACATGGTGATCCCGAGCACGCAATTTACGGTCGAGTCCGTGGAGTCGGAGATCGTCCTGTCCGGTTATGGAGCAGGTCACGCGGTCGGGATGTGTCAATGGGGCGCCAAAGAGTTGGCCGAGTTGGGCTATCCCTTCTCCACCATCTTGAGCTATTATTATCCCGATACGCAATTGCAAGACATGGCGTTGACGAAGGCGCCGATCCCTCCCTCCTCTTGATGCAGGTCGCGGAGTTCGATTTTCCTTTTGATCCGACGCTCATTGCGTCCGAACCCATCCTTCCGCGGGATCAGGCAAGGCTATTGGTCTTGTCGCCGAGCCATCATTCGCATCAGTCGATGATGCACCGTCGAGTCGCGGATCTCCCTTATCTCTTGACTCCCGGTGATCTGATCGTCGTCAATGACACGAAAGTGTTGCCGGTTCGTCTTTCAGGCCGAAAACAGCCGGCGGGGAAACCCGTCGACATCCTGTTCGTCCGAGAAGTCGCGGAGCGTCTATGGGAGGTCTTAATCAAAGGCCGGCTCCGGCCGGGTCAGAGAATCGACTTGGGGTCCGATGGCGGCGTCGTGGTTCAGTCACGGGACAATGTTCGGACGGTGGTCCGTCTCGATTGCCCGATGTCGCCGCGTGAATTCTTCGCACGCTGGGGCATGATGCCGCTCCCACCATACATCAACCGGCAACCCGACAATATGGATCGCGAGTGGTATCAAACCGTGTTCGCCCAGGAGGAAGGAGCGATTGCGGCGCCGACTGCCGGGCTTCACTTTACGCCGGAACTGTTGGCCCGACTCAACCAAGCGGGGGTGGGCGTGGCGAGGGTTACCCTGCACGTGGGCATCGGGACGTTCAAGCCCGTCACGGCTGACCATGTCGAGGATCATCGGATGGGTTCGGAATGGTTCGAGGTCGGACCGGAGACGGTCCAGGCCATCGAACACGCCAAGGAGAGAGGCGGAAGGGTCGTGGCGGTCGGCACGACCGTCGTGCGCGCGTTGGAAACGGCGGCCTCTCGGCAAGACGGATTGCGTCCCGAACGGGGAGAGACAAGCCTCTTCATCACCCCCGGATTCTCCTTTCGAGTCGTCGATGCTCTGATGACCAACTTTCATCTCCCCAAGACGACGCTGCTCATGCTGGTGTCGGCCTTTGCCGGGACGTCATTGCTGCGCCGAGCCTATGATGAGGCCGTCCGAGAGCGATACCGGTTCTACAGTTACGGAGACGCCATGCTGATACTGAAACCTTGACGGTGTCAGTCGATGGTGTCGTCGTCCGGTCCCGGTTGTGTTTGGTCAGGCCCTTGCCAATTTACAGAGCTCAGGATGAAATGCGATTTCCCGCCAACCGTCGGCGTCCAAGTCGACGAAGAAGCACGGTTCGTCACGATGGGAGATATCCAAATATCCGAGGAGGATCGCCGTTACAGCAGTTCGCGATGAATCGTAATGGGGATGGTGGCCTTCAAGGATTGCGTGTACGCCGTGAGCGCGCGCTGCTGCTTTTGAAACAACACGTCCTGAATGGCACGATCCTTCGCAGCCGCCGCCTTGGCGGGGTCGGACTCGGGTTGCCTGATCGTGAGCGCCTGCGCTTCGGCCAACTCGGCGGGTGTGAGCGTGACCGCTTCGCTGATCATCATTCTCGCCCGATTGCCGAGCAGTTCCTTGGCTTCGATGGCCTCGAAAAGCGCAGGCGTCAGGTGATTGGCCGCCAGAAGGCGTTGATAGAGGTCGGGGTCGAAGACTCCGTTTTTCTGAAAATCCGGAATCTGCATGATCGCATCACGGAGATCCGCGTCGCTCACGGTCAACCCCATGTTCTTAGCCGCCACGAGCCAGACTCGATTGTCGATCAGTTGCTCGACCACGACCTGCTTAATGGTCTCGTCTTTGAACTCACCTGGCAGCTTGTCCTTGTAAAATCGGTACGAATTCTCATAGGCCCGCCTGAACTCGTCATGGGATACCGTGAGATCTCCGACGGCCGCCACAACCGAGCCGTGCTGGTCTCCGAACCCCCACCACCCCATCGTGATCACGAAGGCGACGGCCAGAATTCCCATGATCGACTTGAGCAACCACGGATAGTTGTGGGAGGCCTCTCTCATCAACTTGATCATGTCGGCTCCTGCTGAATTTTACAGAGATGAATTGTACAGAGCCGTTTGTGCGATGGCAAGTATGGAGATCACGGGTCCAGTCGGAAAACATTCGGCGACCTGAGAGGCAGACGATCCGTCGATTCTAGGAAGTGGGGGTTTATGCTTTCGTTTGTGCTAGGTAGTCGGATTTGTTATACTTTGCCACGAATTGTAGGGAGATTTCTTGGCTGCCGAGTCTCGTGAGGTTCATCTCTTCGGTTTCAATGCCGGGATGTATCCGAAAGCGCAGGTCCTCAATCGATTCATTGCCAAGTTGATCGACCTATTCATTGTGGCAGGCGCGGCAAGCCTGATCGATCCCGTCGGGTTCCTTGCGGGACTCGCGTATGTCCTGGTGGGAGATGGGTTTGCCGGCGGTCGCAGCATCGGAAAGCGGCTCATCGGTCTCCAAACGATCCTCCCCGATACACGTGTGACGGCGGGATTCAGGGAATCGATTATTCGCAATGTGCCGTTCGCAGTCGCCCAGATGGCGTTCATGGTCCCGTACGTAGGATGGATTCTGTCGGCCGTGATCATCGCATTTGAGGCCGTCCTCATCATCGGGAATGAACAGGGCCGACGCATCGGCGACGAATTGGCAGGTACCCAGGTGTTGGACGTCGGACGTTTCGCACTGCCGGATTAAGGCGGCGGGTCCGGCGAACGACGCGCAAGTTTGAAAGGGAGAATCCTCGTGGGCCTTGCGAGCGACATATTCGGATGGTTCTCGAACGATCTGGCGATCGACCTCGGGACGGCGACGACCCTTGTCTACGTACACGGTAAGGGCATCGTATTGAACGAGCCGTCGGTCGTGGCCGTCGAGAAGAAGACGGAGAAAGTGCTGGCGGTCGGCGCGGATGCCAAGAAGATGCTCGGTCGGACGCCCGGGAATATCGTGGCGGTGCGTCCCATGAAGGAAGGTGTGATCGCCGATTTCGAGATGGCGGAGCAGATGCTGAAGCGGTTCATCCAAAAGGCGCACAACCGCAGCGCCTTTGTTCGCCCCCGTATCATTATCGGTGTGCCGTCGAGAATCACCCAAGTGGAGCAACGTGCGGTGCGGGATTCGGCGGAATTGGCCGGTGCGCGGGAGGTTTATCTGATCGAAGAGCCGGTCGCGGCTGCGATTGGAGCGGGGCTTCCGATCACGGAGCCGTCGGGGAATATGGTTGTCGACATCGGCGGCGGTACGACGGACATCGCGGTCATCTCCTTGGGCGGGATCGTCTATAGTGAGTCG
Organism: Nitrospira sp.; assembly: GCA_047150005.1. Taxonomy (GTDB): domain Bacteria; phylum Nitrospirota; class Nitrospiria; order Nitrospirales; family Nitrospiraceae; genus Nitrospira_C. The sequence continues at coordinate 2,549,394 of AP038806.1, forward strand.
GTCAAAGTCGCCGGCGATCGCATGGATGATGCGATCATGAACTACATCAAGAAGAAATATAATCTCCTGATCGGCGAACATATGGCGGAACGGATCAAGTTCGAGATCGGATCCGCCTATCCGTTTGAAGAACGCAAGACCATGATGATCAAGGGGCGTGATCTGATCTCTGGTATTCCGCGCACGCTGGTCGTGGACGATGCCGAAATCAGGGAAGCCCTGCAGGAACCAATCGGAACGATCGTCAATGCGATCAAAGTCGCTTTGGAGAACACGCCGCCGGAACTGGCCGGTGATATCATCGATCGCGGCATCGTGCTGACCGGGGGCGGCTCCTTGCTGAAGGGCATGGATACGCGGTTCCGGGAAGAAACGAATTTGCCGATCATTACCGTGGACGATCCCCTCACCTCCGTCGTGTTGGGCGTGGGGAAGATCCTCGATGAGCTTGATCTGCTGGCGAAAGTTGCGGTCATGTCCCAGGCGAATACCTTCCGATAAAGGTTCCATCCCTAATGTGGATGGCCACGTTGCGTGCTCCCTATAATGCTCGACGTCTTGCGCTAGGAGGCTTCGCCCTGCTGCTCCTGGTGCTGTTCCTCTTCCCCTCACAAAGTCAGGGTGTGCTCCAATACCTCGACGGTCCTGTGGGACAGGTCGTCCGTATTCCGCTAGAAGTGGTGGTATCCATCGATCAGGGCATTTCAGGGGTCTGGCACAGCTATATCGCTCTTCAGGGCGTTCAGGCAGAAAATGAACAGCTACGGCAGGATATCGAGTGGTTGAAGGGACAGAACACCCAGCTGCGGGAGGCCGCAGCGGCGACGGAGCGATTGACGGCGCTCCTGCACTTCAAGGAACAAGCATTGCCCACCGTGGTCGCCGCGCAAGTGATCGGGAGAGATGCGACGAGTTGGTATCGCTCGGTGATTCTGAATAAGGGCGAAAGCGACGGGATCAAGCCCGATATGGGGGTGATCACTCCCGCCGGCGTCGTCGGACGAGTCGTGAAGACGAACAGCGCGACATCCGTCGTATTGCTGGTGACGGATCCCAACAACGCCATCGCCGGGTTGATTCAGCGGACGCGGGATGAAGGCATCGTCGAAGGAACCCAACAGGGCCTGGCCAAGCTCAAGTATATCCCGATGCTTTCAAGCGTTCGAAGCGGCGATCGTGTGATCACTTCGGGCCTTGTCGGCGGCTTCCCGAGAGGTCTAGCTCTCGGCACCATCAGCCGGATCGACAAGGAGGAAGGCGCTTTGTTTCAGTCGGCCGAGCTGACGCCGGAAGTGGATGTCGGCAGGCTTGAAGAGGTGCTGGTGATCCAAGCCCCCTACGGCGTATCCGTACAAGGGAGCGACAAGAATGCGTCGGTAGGCAAACCGTGAAGATCCTCATGTACAGTATCGTCATCCTGTTGTTGGTGCCGCTGCAGACCACGCTGCTTCCGCATGTGAGCATTTGGGGGTTGACGCCGGACGTCGGACTGGCCGTGGCGGCGCTGATAGGGCTCTTTGCCGGTGAACTGGAGGGGCTCGTCGTCGGGCTGGCCATCGGGTGGATTTTGAACATGTATTCCGCCGGCGACCTATGGGTCAGTCTCGTCACCAAGGGCGGAGTAGGACTGTTGGCGGGTTTATTTGGGCAGCACGTAGCCCATGTGACTCCGACGGTCGTGTCGGTGGGGCTCCTCATCTTTTCTGCCGTCGGCGGAACGATGGTGGTTTTGACCATGAAGAGTGCCATCGGGACCGATCTCTGGTGGATGATCCAGTCCATGGTACTTCCACAAGCATGTTTGGACGCGGTGGCCGGAGCGGGGCTCTTTTACGTGGCGAACCAGCGGCTGGCCGGCGACCGCGTGTTGCTGTCTGACCGATTGTAGATGGCGGATTGATTCGACAGGCCATGGCGATCTCGGGAGCTTTCGATTCTGATTTGGGCGAGTTGCAGCGGCGCCTGGTGCTCCTTCGCATCGGCTTGTTGCTCGTCGTCGCGCTGCTGGCGTTGCGGCTGTGGCATTTGCAGATCCGTGAAGGTCCCTATTACCGTGATCTCTCCGAGAACAACCGCACACGTTCGGTGATTCTGGAACCGGCTCGCGGTCTGATCTACGATCGCAACGGCGTGCTGTTGGCCAATAACGTTCCAAGCTTCAGTCTCTATGTGTCCCTGGAGGACGTCAAAGATCGCGAAGCGCTGATCGACCAACTCACGCAGCTGATCGGTCTGGATCCGGCCCTCGTCCGAAAAAAACTTGCCGTGCGCGGTGCGAAACAGCTGCCGAGAAAGATCAAGGATCGTCTGACGCTGAAAGAGGCGACGCTCATCGAATCCCATCGACTGGACCTTCCCGGTGTCATGATTCAAGTGGAGTCTCAGCGTAACTATCCGAGCGGCATGGCGGCCGCGCATGTGTTGGGCTATGTCGGCGAGGTATCGGCCGAGCAGCTGGAGAAGCCAGAATTTTCCGAGCTTCATCAAGGGAGCATCGTCGGCCAGTACGGCGTGGAAAAATACTTCGACCGGATTATGCGGGGGATGGCGGGCCAGAAAAGTGTCGAGGTGGATGCGCTGGGTCATGAGAAACGGACGGTCGTGGTCGATCAACCGAAGGCCGGCGATGATCTCTATCTGACGATCGATGCCAGATTGCAGAAAGTCGCCGAAGAGCTATTGGGACAGGAATCCGGCGCCATCGTCGCGCTCGATCCGACCACCGGGGATATTTTTGCCATGGCCAGCCGTCCGGCTTTCGATCCCAACGTCCTGTCGAGAGAGCTCACGGCCAAACAATGGGTGGAAATCGTTCAGGATGAAGGTAGGCCACTGAACAACCGGGCATCTCAAGGCCAGTATCCGCCGGGATCCACGTTCAAGGTGATGATGGCGGCGGCGGCTTTGGAGACCAACACGGTCACTCCTTTCAGTACGGTCCATTGCAACGGCGGCTATCAGTTTGGCCGACGCCTGTACCATGACTGGAAGGCCGGGGGACACGGGTCGGTCGATCTGCGTCAGGCGCTCGTCCATTCGTGCGACGTGTACTTCTACACCGTCGGCCAGCGCATGGGGATCGATACGATCGCCGCCTATGGGCACCAGTTCGGCCTCGGCGAAGAAACTGGCGTGGACTTGCCCTCCGAGCGAGTGGGGATCATGCCGTCGACGGCATGGAAGCAAAAGGCCAAGAACGAGGCCTGGTTGCCCGGTGAGACCATCTCCGCCTCGATTGGGCAGGGGTATGTCACGGTGACGCCGCTTCAGATGGCCAGTTTGATCGGTACGGTGGCCAACGGCGGTGTGGCCTATCGTCCACGATTGGTCCAAGGAATCATGAGTCGAGATACCGGCGTTCTGGAGGAACTGCCGTCGGTCGAGAAGCATCGCTTGAAGGTCAAGCAGGAGCATCTGAAGTTGATCAGGGAGGCGTTGGCGGGTGTCGTGACCGAAGGCACGGCCACAAGGGCCAAATCTTCCATCGTGTCTATTGCGGGGAAGACTGGGACGGCTCAGACGTCGGCGCTGCGAACCGGTCCGGAGAAGGATATCCCCAAGAAGCTCCGGGATCATGCCTGGTTTGTGGCGTTTGCTCCAGTAGAAGCGCCGAAAATCGCCGTGGCCGTGCTGGCCGAGAACATGGGGCATGGGGGAGCTGCTGCGGCTCCGCTGGCCAAAGAAGTCATTGAATCTTTTGTCAAGCTGACGCAACATGCACCCGCAGTTGGACAAGTGATGGCTCCTAAGGCTCACACCGGGAGTTCGGAGTTCTGATGATCGATCGGGTTCTAGAAAGCCGCCAGTTCGATAATTTCGATTTGCGGTTCCTCGGATTGGTCGTCTTGATCCTGGGGATCGGCGTGCTTTCGATATACAGCGTCACGCATGACCAAGGCGGGACCATGCCGTTCTTTGCGAAGCAGTTGGTATGGATCCTCCTCGGCGGCGTGGCGTTTTTTGTCATGCAGATTTGGGACTATCATCGCATCGCCCGGTGGGCCTATCCGGCGTATGTGGTGATTCTCTTGTTGCTGGCGTTCGTTCTGTTCGAGGGGAAAACCAGTCGGGGAGCCCAGCGATGGATTCCTGTCGGTCCCTTTGCGTTTCAACCTTCGGAATTCGCCAAACTGGTCCTGGTCTTGGTGCTCGCGCATTACTATTCGAAGGCTCCCCGTGTAGGTTGGCTGCAACGGGTGGTGGTGCCGGGGTTGTTGATGCTTCCCGGCCTGTTGCTGATTTTGAAACAGCCGGATCTCGGCAGCGGGTTGAGCTTTCTCGCCGTCTATGCCGCCATGTTGTTGATGGTGGGGATGCGCTCACAAGCCATGGGATTAATCCTATTATTTTCGCTGATGTTGTTTCCTTTCGCCTGGGAAATGATGTGGGGGTCCTTGCATGATTACCAACGTCAGCGCATTATGGCGTTCGTTGACCCAGACTATGATCCGGCCGGAAAGGGCTACCATGCGCTGCAATCACGGATTGCCATCGGAGCGGGGGAACTGACGGGAAAGGGGTTATACGGGGGAACGCAGAGTCAGTTGAAATTTTTGCCAGAAGGGCACACGGATTTCGTCTTTTCGGTGTTTGCCGAAGAATGGGGGTTTGTAGGGGTGCTCGTGTTGCTCCTCCTATTCGTGGCGTTGATCTGGCTGTCGCTGGAAATCGCCGCGAGGGCGAAGGACGAGCTTGGGGCGCTTCTGGCAGTCGGCGTGGTATGCATGCTGTGTTTTTGCGTCGTGGTGAACATCGGCATGACCGCCGGCATGTTTCCGATCGTCGGAATTCCGCTTCCGCTCATGAGCTACGGCGGCAGTGCGACCGTCATGACGATGGCTTCGCTGGGGCTGCTATTGAATGTGAAGCGGCGTCGATTGAGTTTGTTTTACTGAGCGGGCAGCTGCCTTGATCGAATCCGGCGGGCTGGAATCGCGCTCAAAAGTCGTTCATCATGTGTCGTCCATCGGCTCGACAGTCACCCGATGAAGGGGTGGACCTGGGGTGTCCCGCGTCCGCTCCTCTCGCCTGGTCGATGGATGCATCGAATGGAAGGAGTTAGGCATGGGATTGGAAATCGCAATCACCGTCGCCCGTGAGGAAACGCGTGTGGCGGTGTTGGACAGCGGAGTGGTAACGGACCTATTTGGAGACCGCGCCAAGCATAAAGATTTCGTGGGGAACATATATAAGGGGAAGGTCGCCAAGGTCCTTCCCGGTATGCAAGCCGCGTTCGTAGATATCGGGCTCGAGAAGGCGGCATTCATGCATGTCTCGGATCTGTCCATGGATGCCGAACCGGGGGATACCCTTGTCGATGCAGAGGAGGACGAAAAAGACGGGGACGACCTGCGGCCTCGCCGGGAAAGCTCGAAGCCCATCGAGCAGCTCTTGAGCGAAGGACAGGATCTGATGGTGCAGATCTCTAAAGGGCCGATCGGCACCAAGGGGCCGCGAGTCACGAGCTACGTGTCGTTGCCCGGCCGCTATCTCGTGTTCATGCCGAATGTCGAGCATATCGGTGTGTCGCGGCGTATCCCGAGGGACGAAGAACGCGCACGGCTGAAGGAGATCATGAAGCGCCTCCGCCACCCCGGTTGCGGATACATCGTCAGGACCGTCAGCGAAGGAGTAAAGGAGGAAGAACTGCGGTCGGATGTCGACTTCCTGCATGTTCTCTGGCAAGACATCCGCGAAAAACGCGATCAGCAGCCGGCGCCGGCGCTGTTGCACACCGATCTCAGCCTGAGTTTCCGCGTCGTGCGGGACTTGTTCGGCAAGAAGGTGGACAGGCTATGGATCGATTCGCGCGAAGAATATGAAGCGGTGCGGGACTTCGTCCAGCGCTTCTCTCCGGAACAGACCTCCCGCATTCATTTTTACGACAAAGACGAAAGTTTGTTCGATCATCTCGGAGTCGAACAAGAAATGGCCCGCGCGCTCAGCCGGAAGGTCTGGCTCAAGTCGGGCGGATATCTGGTCATCGACCATACCGAGGCGATGACCGTCATTGATGTGAATACCGGGCGCTTCGTCGGGAAACGAGATCAGGAGGAAACGATCTTGCGCAACAATCTGGAAGCGGCCAAAGAGGTCGCCTATCAGATCAAGTTGCGCGGGATCGGCGGAATTATCATCGTCGATTTCATCGACATGGAGCGGGAGAAGAACCGGGACAAGGTGTATCATGCCTTGGTCGATGCCATGGCGTCGGATAAGGCCCGAACGAGAATCTCCCGCATTTCCGATCTGGGGTTGATCGAGATTTCACGCGAACGGGTTCGTGAAGATCTTCTGCGGTCTCTTTCGGAACCCTGTCGCTATTGCGACGGCCGTGGCTACACGAAGTCTCCGACAACCATCACCTATGAGATTTTCCGCGAGATCAGAAGGATTGGGAGCGGGGCGGAGCAACAGCGCATCGTGGTCGGGGCGCATCCCTCGGTCGCGGGTCTGCTGCAGGACGAAGAGCGACAGGGGCTCGAAGCGTTGGAGCGCGAGTGCATGGCCAAGATTCTGGTCATGTCCGACGAGCAACTGCATCTGGAGCAGTACGATCTGGCCGTGCTCTGAGCGCCTGACGGCGCATTGGGCATATCGAGCGGAGTCCGCTCCCAATCTCTGGACAGCCGATCCCTATGCAATCGCTCTACGCGACGAACCAGTCTCTTCTTGAGCCCTGGTTACGCCTGAGGGCAATCGATGGGTTGGGGGATGCGACCATCCTGTCGCTGCTGCAGATCTGGGGGACACCGGAGGCCATGCTGAAGGCAGGGTTGGAGGAACTGATCGAACGAGGCTGCAGCCGCCGCTTGGCCGGCGCAATTAAGAAGGGACCTTCGGAGAAGGCGTGCCGCCTGATCGACCGAGAACTCTCAGCGCTGCAGCAGTCGACGTGGACGGTCCATACGATCCTCGATGCGTCGTATCCCGCGCGGTTGCGGATGATCCCTGATCCTCCGCCGCTGTTGTATGTCTCGGGAGCGTTGCTGGAGGAGGATGCTTTTGCGGTGGCGGTTGTGGGCGCCCGCCGAGCGACGGCTGGTGGGTGTCTGTTGACGGAAGAATTGGCCAGAGATCTAGCGGAAGCGGGCGTCTCCGTCGTCAGCGGATTGGCTCGAGGGATCGACGCGGCTGCTCATCGAGGCGCCCTCTCGGGCGGAGGCCGAACTATTGCCGTGCTCGGTTGCGGTATCGACCGGACCTATCCGTCGGAGCATGCAAGGTTGCGTCGTCAAATCGAAGAGCAGGGGGCGGTCGTGACCGAGGTGCCGATCAGAACTGCTCCGGAACCGCACAATTTTCCCAGACGAAATCGCATCATCAGCGGGTTGTCGCTCGGCGTGGTGGTGACGGAGGCCGCCTTGGAGAGCGGGTCGTTGATTACCGCCCAGTTGGCGTGCGAGCAGGGCAGAGAGGTGTTTGCCGTTCCTGGTTCGGTCAAGGCGGACACCTGTCGCGGAACAAACGCGCTGATCAAACAAGGTGCTGCCTTGATCGAGTGTGCGGACGATGTTGTCCAAGCACTGACGCCGCAACTTGAGGAACCGATGCGTCGGAAAGTGCGCCGATCTCGATTCGATCCCACGGCTCCTGGGCCTCTGGATGAGCAGGAAAGGCTGGTCTACGCGGCGCTGTCACACGAACCCAGGACCGTGGATGAGGTGGCCGAAATCATTCATGCGCCGGTGTCCATTGTGACGGCGACGCTCTTGTCTTTGGAGCTCAATCGACAGGCTCGGCAGCTGGGCGGCCAGCGCTTCGTTCGCACGTAAACAGGCTTTTATTCCTGAGATGAGTTGCATCGCGAGAAGAATTTTGGTACGGATGGTACGGTAACAGGGTACTCATCCAGCGGAGCATCCATGGCGAAGTCTCTCATCATCGTCGAATCTCCGACGAAGGCCAGGACGATCACGAAGTATTTAGGGCGGGGATATACCGTCCTTGCCTCGGTCGGCCACGTCAAGGATCTTCCTACCAGTAAGCTTGGTGTGGACCTCGAGCGCGATTTTGCTCCGCAGTATGTCACGATCAAAGGAAAATCGAAGGTGCTCGCGGAGATCAAGAAGAAAGCAGAAGAAGCCGACAAGGTGTTTCTGGCTCCTGACCCTGATCGCGAAGGAGAAGCGATCGCCTGGCACCTTGCAGAAGAACTGAACGGCAAATCGAAAAAGAAGAAGGAGGGCAAAGTCTTTCGTGTCCTCTTCAACGAGATTACAGAGTCCGCTATTAAGCGGGCGCTGCAATCGCCAGGACAGATCGACATGAAACTGGTCAATGCCCAGCAGGCCCGGAGGGTTTTGGATCGAATCGTCGGATACCAGGGCAGTCAGCTGTTGTGGAACAAGGTGCGCCGAGGACTGTCCATGGGACGGGTGCAGTCGGTCGCCGTTCGGCTGATATGCGAGCGCGAGGCGGAGCGAGAGGCGTTTCGCGCGGAAGAGTACTGGTCGATTACCGCGCTGCTGGCCGGAACGACACCCCCTCCGTTCGAAGCCCGCCTGCACAGCATCAACGGGGAAGAAGCGTCGATTGCCACGGCGGAGCAGGCGCAGACGGTGGTATCGGCACTCGAAGGGAGGATCTTTACGGTCACCTCCGTCGAGCGGAAGGAAAAAAAGCGCAACCCGGTTGCTCCCTTCATTACCAGTCGTTTGCAGCAGGAAGCGGCCAGGAAGCTGCGCTTTACCCCTAAGAAGACCATGACTCTTGCCCAACAGCTGTATGAGGGTATTGAGATCGGGACGGAAGGGGCAACCGGACTTATCACCTATATGAGGACGGATTCACCGAGAATCTCCCAAGAGGCCATGGCTGACGCCCGACAGGTCATCTTGGAGCGATTCGGTCAGGAATATCTCCCTGGAACCCCCAACGTGTACAAGACGCAGAAGGCGGCCCAAGAGGCGCATGAAGCGATCAGGCCCACGGCAGCGGGCCGCGATCCCGAGTCGATCAAACAGTATCTCGAAGAGGACCAGTATCATCTCTACAAGCTGATCTGGAACCGGTTCATCGCTTCTCAGATGGTGCCGGCCATTCTCGACGTGACGCGGGTGGAGTCCTCCCCGCTGGATACCTCGGATCGGTATCTGTTCCGCTCGAGCGGCACGGTGGTGAAATTTCCGGGCCACACGATCGTCTATATGGAGGGCGTCGATAAAGAGTTGGCCTCGCAAAAGCCCAAGCAAGACGAAGAGAGCGACGAAGGGACCGAGCGCCAGCTGCCGGTCCTCGCCGAAGGCGAGCGTCTCCGGTTGGTCGAACAGGCGGAGCAGACGATCGCCGGCGTTACGTCCAAACAGCACTTTACTCAGCCGCCGCCTCGTTATAATGAAGCTCTGCTCATCAAGGAATTGGAAGAAAAGGGGATCGGAAGACCGTCCACCTATGCGGCCATCATCTCCACCATTCAGGACCGGAAGTACGTCGAGAAAATCGAAGGCAGGTTTGTTCCGACGGAAACCGGCCGCACAGTCAACGACTTTTTGATGAAAGGGTTTCCCGACATCGTGAATGTCGATTTCACGTCTCAGCTCGAAGAGGAACTCGACGAGGTTGAAGAAGGGAACAAGCCATGGATTGATGCGGTTCGGGACTTCTACAATCCCTTCACAGCTGATTTGGAAAAGGCGAAGTTGATTCCCGGTCCAAAAGATACGGTCGAGCCTCCCACCAATATTCCCTGCGACAAATGCGGAAGAATGATGGAGATCAAGTGGGGGCGAAACGGGAAGTTCCTCGCGTGCCCTGGTTATAAAGAGGATCCACCCTGCAAGAACACTCAGAACTTTGAGCGGCTCCCCGACGGAACAATCAAGATCGTCCCCAAGCAGGAGCTCACGACCGACCAAGTCTGCGACAAGTGCGGGAGTCCGATGGTCGTGAAGACGGGACGATTCGGGAAATTCATCGCGTGTTCAGCCTATCCCGCCTGCAAGACGACGAAGCCTCTGGCGCTTGGCGTGAAATGTCCCCAGCCCGGATGCGGGGGCGACCTGGTCCAGAAGCGTACCCGCAAAGGGCGATCGTTCTACGCATGCAGTCGCTATCCTCAATGCGAATTTGCTCTATGGGATCGTCCTGTCAACAAAGCGTGCCCCACCTGCAGCGCGCCCTTCCTGGTCGAAAAGATCAGTAAACAGGACGGGAGAAGCGTGCAGTGCCGCAATGAAGATTGCGGTTATCGCGAGGCCGGATAACATCTCCATCCGCATCTCCTCTCGCGCATCAATCCGCCGTCGATCTCCGCTCTGAGCCAGCTATTCCGTACTTTCTTCCCGCATAATCGCGCGTACTCGTGGTGTGAAATTGAGAGGCGAAGTCATCGAAGATGAGAAGTCTAATCAGAATTACGTAAATCAAATCTTGACGAGGTGTGTGAGAGCCGAGATAATGTACAGAGAAATGTTTACGTCCTTGTGCACTCGCGTTGATTTTCTGATGAAGGGAGGGCCACGAGATGAAAGCAAAAGATGGGGTGATCAATCTGTTGAACAAGATTCTCACCGCTGATCTGACCGCCATCAATCAGTACTTCGTTCACGCCAAAATGTGCGCGAACTGGGGATATGAGCGGTTGCATCATAAAGTTCGAGAGCGGAGCATCGACGAAATGAAGGATGCGGACGAGCTCATCGGACACATCTTGTACCTGGAGGGAGTGCCGAACGTGCAACGCATGAACACCGTGCATGTCGGCGAGACAGTGCCAGAGCAGTTCAAGCTCGATCTCAAGGCTGAACAAGAAATGCTGTCGCTATTAAGCGAAGGGGTCGTCCATTGCACGAAGGTGACGGATTTCACCACTCGCCACATGCTGGAAGATATGGCCAAAGACGTCGATGCCCATATCGACTGGATTGAGACGCAGATGGAAACGATCGAGCAGATCGGCGTTGAGAATTATCTGGCTGAACAAATCAAGAAAGAGAGCTGAGGGAAGCCATGAAAGCCAAGGAAGGAGTCATTCAGTATCTCAACGATATACTGCGAGCGGAGCTGACGGCGGTGCATCAATATCTTCTGCATGCCGCGCTGTGCAAACACTGGGGATATGAACGTCTCCATGGCCATTTCGAACATCTGGCGCACGAAGAAGTAGGACATTCCTCATTGCTGATCGATCACATTCTGTATCTCCAGGGAACGCCGGAGGTGGCGAAGCTCGATGCGGTGGCTGCGGGGCCCGATGCCAAGTCGCTGTTCGAAAGCGATTTGGCGTTCGAACGGGAAGATGTCGGATTGCTCTGCAAAGCCGTCGCACATTGCGCGCACGTCGGCGACTATACAAGCAGGCACTTGCTGGAGCATATGGTGATAGATTCAGAGGAGCATATCGACTGGTTTGAGATCCAACTGAAGGCGATTGGACAGGTTGGACTTGAGCGATATCTTTCCGAGCAAATTACGAAATAGCGAGAGGACGCATCCTGCTAAGAGAGTGGGAGGCTGGTAACAACCAGCCTCCCACGTATGTTTCACAGGGCTCACATCCCGGTACAGCCAGCCGATTCCCTCCTATTGGTAATCCTCGTTCAACGAATTCAGGAATGCGGTCACAGCCGGAAGATCGCCGGCCGTCAGGGCAATGCCCTGGAGCTGACTATCCCCGTTCCGTAGCGTCCCCGCTCGTGCTTGATCGGATGTGCCTCGATAGAACTGGAGCACATTGGTGAGTCCGTCAAACTGTCCAGTGTGCATGTATGGGGCAGAGTGACCGAGGTCGCGCAATCCCGGTGTTTTGAATCGCGCAATCGCCCGATCCAAGAGCACGGCATTTGAGAGGGGACAGGGTTGCTGCTCGTCGCAAAGAATCGCGGTGATCTTTGCCTGCGGAGCCGGCATGTCAGGATTCCCAAACACGTTCCACGCTCCGAGGTCGGTTAGTGCCGGGTTGGCCAGCACGGGGATTTCCCGGAATCGCTCCGACGCGTTCGGGTGATTTTCCGTCGCCGGAAGGTACGCGTCGTAATTGGCGTCGCGCGCGGCGAGATTGGGGATGACAAGCCCGGAGAATTGACCCGATCCATGAACTAGGTCGTATTCTCTTTGAGTCGTGCCGGTATTGTGCAGTTTGAAATCCGTAAAGTTAGGAGCGGGATGGCAGACGAGACAGTTCCCGATCTTGCCCGCCGTCAGTTCTGCCGTTGAAGCTGGAATGGCGGCCGGTTCTGTCAGAAACATTTTCAGACCTTCCAGTTCGGTGGTGCCAAAGACGAATGGTTGGGAGTGGAACTGGAACTGGCCATCGGCTCGGTTCGGGTTGGAGGTGACGAATTGCAGCGTGCCGGCTAATTCACGGGCTTGTATCAGCTGCAGCAACCGCCTGCTGTACGCCGCGGGAGATTCGTTTGGATCCGGTTGCTGAGGCAGGGCATTGATGGTCAGGAACACGTCGAAGGGGGAACGGATCAAGGCACCGCTGTCGTCGGTCTGAGAGAAAAGCAGGCCGTTGACATAAGCCGCGACAACTTTGACCACTGCATCGAAAATGTCCTGGTCCGTGCTCGATCCGACGAGAACCCGATATTCAGGAGGAAGACGTGACTCGTCAGGGATCGCAGGATTCGATCCGGTGAACAGGATTCGGTAGGGTAGGCCCACGAACTGATCCGACGGGTCGAATGACCCATCGTCCCCGCGAACCACGCGCGCTACATGGGCGACGGCCTGGGCACGTTCTCCCGGCAACCATCCGAAGTTTCGTCCAGTAAAGGTGGCCGCGACAAGATCCTCCATTGAGCTAAATTCCGTATCAAGATGGAAGAGGACGCCTCCAGGTCGATCCAGGGCGGAATTGACCAGAGGCGGAGAATTTCTTGGCGTCAGTGTCTTTCCGTCGGCCCTGGCGGGAATAGGGCTGTGCCGCGCGAAGTCCGCGTAAGTCCGCATCCCGCCACCGGGGGCTGTCAGGACCTCGTCGACGAAATGACAGGAGCGACAATTCATTGACAGACCGTTGAAAGGACCGGGACTGATAGGGACACCGGGTGTAAGAGTTTCCACGGTGCTCACGACCGGGTCGTTGACATTGGGGCTGTTGACGTTCCCTCCATTGTCGAGAAACGCGCTGAAGGCTTGAGCGAATCGTGTTTCCATGAACAGCCGTTCGCCGACGGCCTGCTCGGCGCCTGGTGTTCCCGTTTGCTGAACTTCTGCAGATCCGCTGGACGAGGAACCTCCACCTCCCGAACATCCGTAGGCGATAAACATGGCGCCCAGCACGACGAATCCAATCGAATATGTTGGCATGAGCCCCGATCTCACGTGTCGCATCATGACGACCCCTCCCGAGCGAAACCTAGCGTACTGGTTAGATTGTGAAGTACGATCACGATTGGTTTATGCGAGGTTTCTGCTTCCCTTGATCGTGGAAGGAAGCGGAACGCAGCGGCTTGGTGATCACTCAATTCACCAGATGAACAGCCTTGTGGACAACGACGCGGCGGCCCAGAGATTAGAACGCTCAGACGAGGTCCGGAGCAACGGGTATCGTCAGAGGAGATTCCGATGCTGAGCCACGGAGCAGCATCGCCTGATGTCGGTGGAGGCAAACTCCAGAGTTGTGCTGCTGCCGGCATGACGCTTACAAGGGGACCGGGGATACTGTGCGATGAGGATCATGAAAATGATCGAGGGGGCGCATAGGCTCTCCCAGAGAACTCGAAGTAGCACCACAATCTCGGGCTCTGGGTGACAACCTCTGGCCGCTAGGCATAAGCAGGAGTGAATATCGCTAGGTCATCCTTCCTCTTCCATGTTTCCCTGACATCAGCGGGAGTCGTAAGGCCCACATTTCATGCAGCGAGATTGAGAACATGATCAAAAATCCAATGGTCATGAATATGTCTCCCAACAGCATCGTGAAGACAAAGATTGGAGACACGTAGCTGATTAACCAGGGAGAGACCAGGTCCAGGCCGACGCCGCCGAACGCCATCCACGTCGTGCTTACCTTGACCATGTGGGATGTGCTTGTCAGATACAGCACATGCACGAGAATCATGAAAACCACGGGCATTGTGAAGAGGTGAAAATGCGTAATCTCCGCGAGTTCCCTGAACGACATGGGCTCACCGAACGTGTTGTCAGAACCCCGGTAATGGTCCGCGATTCCCTGAGGAGACAGGCCTGTCATGCTGTGCGCCCAGAAGAAAGAGAAAGCAAACCCCGCCAGCATGAGCATCAAGAAGAGCGTGTATACAAGCCTGATATGACGGTCGGAATCCCGCAGGCGAAATCGGGTATTGAAATTTCGCATTCGATAGAAGCTTGCCCGTTAATTTCCGAACAGTTCGCCAAAGAAACCTTTCTCAAGCCTGCGTGCGGCTACCGTATCACTTCCAAGCCCCACGGGCTTGAGGTAGTACTCGTCGACCAGCACCAGCACACGTTTGACTCCAGCACTCATCGACCGAACTGACATGGTGGCACCGCTGATATTGATAATGTCCTTGTTGATACGAATAGGATCGAGGCATGTCTTGCCTTCATACTGGACGTTGAAGCGTTTCGTTCTCACCTCGCTGCCTCGGGCCTCGCGAAACACCAGAAGCTCAACATTCGTGACGGAACCTTTACCGTCCACGCCGACCATATATGTCATCGGCTTGTGTTTTCCGATGGTCTGTTGGATCATGGCATAGCCGTCTCGTTGCGTCCCCGTTTCTCCGATATACACTTCGAATCCATCTTCCGGGAATTTCCAGCCGATTCGTTCTTCTATCTGCTGCTTTTTGTCAGGTGTCAATGCAATGGTTTCCTTGTAGATGTGCTGCGATTCGGGAAACATCAGTTTTAGCGCCTGCTCTTCTGTCAGAAAGACGTCAGCATGTGTCAATTCCTGTTCCGTGAGGTAACGCTTGAGCTCAGTGTCCCACACTCGCTCAGCTTGAGCCGGCAGTGGAATAAGCAGAACGGTAAGGCACAATGCAGCAAGCCACGGACGAACAATCATGTTGCCACACACCCCTTCTCCTTCAGATTGTTGCCAAGCCGTTCGAACACCTTGGCTTCGGCTTCAGTGGAAGGATCAACAGGCCACCACTTGGTGGCCTGTTGAGTGACACCGCCTTTCAGATGCCATCGCTGGCGGCTTTCAAGGACACTTACTGATACAACGTCATCGAGTTGCTTGATCTTGACGGTCATCCGAGCTCGTTCTCGGTTTCCGAACCCCTCCCGCTGGAAAGCTCCGTAGGCGCGGTCTGTTCCTTCCATTTCAACCCATCCAGTCTCAATGAGGCCCTTGAACTTGTCCTGGACCTGGATCGGTCGATCCTTGAGGGATTCCATTGCTGCCCCCCACGCGGTATCGTAAGAGCAGACAAAATACTGATCCTTGCTTCCGCTCCAGGAGGCGCAGGCGCTGCATGCCAGCGCAGCGATGACGACGAGGATACCTCTTCCGGCTGAGACCATGAACGTGCCGAGCCAGGAGAAGGCCGTCCTGGAAATAGGGGCGTGGACCTTGGATCTAGAAATATGTGGCTGCTGAAATGACCAACGCACTATCATGAATCCGTTGTTCGGTGTTGGGGTTAAAGGCCATCGGCTGATATTGGTAGCTGATCTTGAAGGCAGTATCCTCGATGGGGCGATAATTTAAGCCGACGGAAATCTGTTCAAGATTGCCCCAGCCACCCGTCCCGTTGCTGTTGTCCAAGTTCGTGTTCACCCTGTCGTATCTGACGACGGCGGTGAAGGTCGCTCCCTCGCCAAATCGCTTCGGCGACCACTTGCTCAAGAACGACGGCATAAAATGATAGTTGCCTTGGATGTAGTAACCGCTTGACCGCTGGGGTGGAATGCCGGGGCCGCTGTTACCACCGATTCCTGTCAGCAGAGATCCCGGAGCAAAGCCGATTGTATTTGTCTGAATCGCGCGCGAGTTGCCCCTCGCGTAGGCCCAGGCTGCTTCGCCGATGAGTTCAAATGGACCTCGCTGAAATGTCCAGTCGAGGGCTACGATGCTGGTCGGGTTGTAGTTACCATTGGGGGCTCCATTGCCGTAATAGCCGGATCCTCCGACTTCAACTCCAAGCATCGGGCTGAAGGCCATGCGTCCGACGACGGCCTTGCCGTCATTAATATCTAACCCATCGTCCGCTGGGCACTTGCGTTGCCTGGATCCTCTGGTACCATCTGCTTCATTGATTCGCGGGGTGCCATCGCTATTGTATGAACAGGGTCCGGTGGTGAAGTACAATTCGTAGTCCAACTTGCTGGTTCTTCCGGGATAAAATGTTCCGTAGAATCCAGCTCCTGTCTCAGACATGGTCGACGGGATCACAAATCGAGCGACGAGAGGGCGGTCGGTCAAGTCGTTGAGTGGAGAATCGTGGAGGAGGTTGAACTTGCCGACCGGCAACAACAGGATGCCGGCGCGAATATTGAATGGTTCGTTGACAAGATAGTCGATATGAGCGAACTCCAGTCCGATCTCCATGCCCTGTGTGGCATCTTCACGAATACCGTGTTCGATCTCGATTTCAGAGGCGAATTTCACGTGCTCGGTAATGTCTGCATAGATGAACGGGACGAATCGCTGCTGATCGAACGTATTGGTCGTTCCGCCATACCCGTTCTCGATACTGGCCTTGCTCTGGGAACGATATTGGATGTCCATGTAGCCGCCGACGATGGCCTTAGGTGCCGCAACGAACGGCTTGGCATAGACCAAACGTCCCGAACCAGTAGCACCGAACGACAGAGGGACTTTTTCTTCGCCCGGTCGCTCCACCTTAATATCTGTCATCGGACCGACCCCCGTGGGGAATTGTGTGGATGGGGGAGTTCCCTCTCGACGTTCCACTGTGCCTTCACGACGCTCATGCTCCTCCAAGCGTTGCTTCACGGCTTCGTCGACCATTCGTCTGATGTCTTCCGGCGTCATGTTTTCCGCCATCGCTGGTACTGCTGAGACACTGGCTATCAAGAGAATCCCGAGCACTGACCTGGTCCACATGCTGACCTCCATGAGATGATGGTAGTTGGTCTGACTCGGGACGCAGGGGTCTCTGGTCGCATCAAATTATTTCTGTGGTAATAGGCTAAAGGCGAGAGAGCTCCTTTCTTTTTAAGAGATGGTCTTAGCGGAAAGATGCGACCAGCCTGCGATGGCAGCAAAAGGGATGATGACAATCCGTTTGCATCTTTTGCACTTCAGTTCCAGGCCGTTCCCCAAGACTTTCGCAATAAGCTGGCCGCACGCACAGCGCGTTTCATGAGGCGAACAAGGAGAAGAAGATCCCGTATTCATGAGCATTGGGGTCGAGTCTAATATGTGAAATTGAGAACGATTATTAGTATTCTATTTGTGCTTCTAGAGTCAAGACCGCTCATGGAAACAAGATTCTTGTGAGGAAAAGCATGTTCTTGAACCATTGGAGTCCTTTGTAGTTGGCATATGTGCTCGACTTACATAGATATTTTATGCTAACGCTGAGGGCCGCTCTGATCTTTCTCGGCCTAATTAGAGGGTGTGTCCCTAGTTTGCCGATCCTTGCTGAGCCAAGTTTGAAAGAGAAAACGCTGGCCGTAGGTCGTAGCACTACGGTCATTACCGCCGAGACTCGACGCATCATGTAGCCCTTGCAAGTTGCGCAATCAGCAAACGCTCGCATGGCTTCGTGTCGAGATTGCCTCGGACGACCATGAATTTATAGCGGCGTTGACGCCCGGAGAGTATGAACTTATCCGAGGGCAGATCGCGAAGGACCCATCACGTCTATGGCGAATGGATCCGTAATGTTTTCTACCAATGAGGATGCGATCACATGATCTGGGTGCAAGGCGCTTCGGCGTCGACTCTTCCCGCGATGGGCGGAAGGTCATTGTTATCGATGGTGATAGATGAAGACGATAGGGATGAATTGGCAAAGACTTCGAAGAAAAGATATGCTGCAGTGAACATTCGCTCGACGGTGACTGTTTTGCCGAGCCCTCCTGAAAGCGAAGCACGGTTGTGCGAAGTCATGTCGTATCCTCGTGTTCCTCAATATTTCCTGCGTCACCAATGGTAGACACGTCTCGGTGCATTGTCTGTAGCCTCATGCCGGCTTCAATAGTCGGCATGGTGATGCTTCTTATACAGGGATGTGGCAGCCTTTCCTCACCTCCTGAATCCCTGACAGTCAGGCGTACCCAGATGCATATGGGTACATTGGTGACAATCACGGCAGTTGCACCGACCGAATCGGTCGCACTGACCGCCTCTACCGAAGGATTCTTGGAGATACGCAGGCTGGAAGCATTGTTGAGTACATGGATAGGGTCGAGCGAGCTCTCGGCGGTCAACGCGGCTGCCGGAAAAGCACCGGTGCGAGTCAGCCAGGATACATTGAGCGTCGTCAAGCTGGCCTTGCAGGTGGCAAAGATGACCGGCGGGGCATTCAACATTGCGATTGGCCCGGCTGTCGATCTATGGAATGTGACAGAGAAGCAAAACATCCCTACAACGGAAGAGTTGCAACTCGTGAGAAATCGAATAGCGCTGGAGGCAGTGCACGTAGACGATGCGAAGCAAACCATCTTTCTGGAACGAGCCGGAATGCGGATTGATGTCGGGGGAATCGCGAAAGGATATGCGGCGGATCGGGTGGTGATGCGTATGAAGGAGGCTGGAGCGACGGCCGGAATAGTCGCACTTTCCGGAGACATCAAGGCATTCGGTCGATTGCCGAAAGGGGAGAAGTTTACTGTCGGGATTCAGCACCCACGAAAACCAGGAGAGATTCTTCTTGTGACCGACTTAGATAATGAAGCAATTTCAACTGCGGGAGACTATGAGCGGTATTTCGAGCGGGAGGGTATCCGCTATCATCATATTCTCGATCCTGCAACGCTTCAGCCTGCCAGAGAATGCCAAAGCGTTTCGATCATCGCGAAGGAAGGAGTGTGGGCTGACGGGTTGGATACCGGGGTGTTTGTCCTTGGTCCTGAACACGGGATGCGACTGATCGAAAGGCTTCGCGATGTGCACGCCATCATTGTTGATCGCGAGGGAAGGGTGCATGTGTCGGCCGCACTCCGGAAGCGGATCCGCCCTTCATCAGAAGAGAAAGAAGAAGCGCATGAATAACCGGAAACTTTGCCGATGATGCAGCTAGCTCACGGAACCGGCGCAGTTTCAGGTTGGATGGAGAAAGCAACGGCGCTGCCAAGACGCTAAGACCGCAGCACCTCGAGGCTGACCTGGTGGAAGCCAAGTCCGCGCACGTCATCGACTACGTTGACGAAGCGCTCCAGCATGGTAATCCTGTCCGCTCGAACCAGGACCAGCGATTCCCTGGAATGGCTGATCAATTGGACCTTCAATCCTTCCTGCGACACCGGCTGGTCATTGAGGAACAAACTGCCATCGGAGGAGAGCGTGATCACGAGCGGCACATCCTTCCGGTCTCCTGCCTCTTTGGCCTTTGCCAGGTCCACCGGAATATGTCCTGTCGTGATGAACGTGGCCGTGGTCATGACGATGACAAGGAGGACCAGCATCACGTCCACCAGAGGGATCACGTTGATCTGATCGATCTCACGTTCCATGCTGCACCTTGTACAGGGTGATGAGTTCCGAGACCCGCCGGCGCAAGATGTTATTCATGACCACGCAGGGAATGGCCACCAGCAGCCCCACGGCAGTGGCTTTGAGGGCGAGACTCAACCCGATCATGATGGTATTGACCGCCATCTGACCGGTCGTTCCCATTGTGTGAAACGTGAGCATGATGCCAAGGACCGTTCCGAGCAGACCGATGTAGGGTGCATTTGATGCGACGGTGCCAATAATGACCAGCCGCCTCGTCAGGGCTATCTCGAACACTTGCTGATTAGGATATTGCTTGAGGTCAACCCGCCGATAGAAGAGCCAGCGCTCAACAGCTACCGCGACACACCAAATGCTGAGAAGAAAGAGCAGTCCGATCACTCCATAGTCCACTGCGTGCTTTAACAGATCCATCTGTTGCGCCTTCCGAAGAGTCGAACTTGAAAAGAGTTCTCAACATGTCAGCTCCGTAAGCTAACAAAATTTCGAATTCTGTGTCAATCAACCTGGTCAGCCCGTCCGAATTGGACATAGGCCGAGGCCACGCCAGCCTGCATTATTGACTCAGGGCTATTTCTATGGAGGGCATGATTCAGTGAATGATTTCTGGGGCGCCTAGTGGCGGCAGTGGGAACAGAGCCCGTATAGCTCGAGCCGGTGGGTCTGGATCGTAAACCCGTTCTTCGCTGCGACCTCTTCCTGGAGTCGCTCTATTTCGCAGTTTTCGAACTCGATGATCTTTCCGCACCCGGTGCAAATAAGATGATCGTGATGACCCTTATGCGAAATGTTGTCGTATTGAGTTTGAGAGCCGAAGTGTCGGGCCTGCGCAAGTCCGGCATCGCAAAAGAGATTTAAGGTCCGATAGATGGTAGCCAATCCGAGATGCGGATCCGTCTTTGCCAGTTGATGGTACATCGCCTCGGCCGTAATGTGCTCCTGTCGCAAAAAGGCGCCCAGAATGAGCTCTCGCTGGCGTGTAAACTTCAACTGGTGTCTCGCCAGATGCTCCTTAAGCGTCTCCATTTCTTTCGCGTTCTTCCCTGATGCCATAACAGATATGCCTCCGAGGGAACAAACATTAGAAACGAAATCATGAGGCTGGGTCAAGAGGGTTGCAATTGACGGGTTTGAGGTCCGCTGATTATAGTCGTGGGCGGTTTTGTGATGCGCGGGGAATAGCAACGATGCGTCAGCCTCATCAGATTGCAGTTGATCGCGCCTTATTGCTGTATGTGCTGCAGTGCGCTGAGCCCCACGGTCTCCTCAGCGATGTCAAACTTCAGCAGCTCTGCTTCCTATGTGAGCTGCAAATGTTCGGGAAGGGGTACAAAGGATTTCATTTCGAGTTTTTCCGCTTTGCCTACGGGGCGTTCAGCAAGGATTTGGACAACGACCTGATGTCCCTCCGCAGACGGGAGCGGGTGGAGAACTTTACACTCACCGAACAAGCCGGAGAAGCGATTGCACAACTGGAAAAGGCGGTTGCGGGAGTGGAAACCAATGAGAAGATCGTCGAAATTCTCAAGGCGGTGGTTGCGACCTACGGCGGTCATGACAGCGGGGCCATCACCAACTCGGTGGAGTCCGTGGAGTTGAGCACCCCGCAGGATCCTGAATTCAGGATTCCGATCCGGGACATCGTGTTCCATACCACGCTGCTCGTGCCGTCTCGGATCGAGGTGCAAAACGAGTTCCAACTCCCTCCAAGCATCTTGGCTAAAATCAACCATGCCATGGGATACTAGTCGATTGTGCTGAGCTGTCAGTGCTGTGTGTCGAGGCGAAAATCGAATTGGCCGATCGACCGGCTACAGGCGGTACAGTTCGCTGTACTTTCGCTCGATGTATTGGAGATAGGGTTCCGGTGTCAGGCTCACGCCGGTGACCCGTTGCGCCAATCGCTCGGGGGTGAACATCCGCCCCCAGCGGTGTATTTTTTGGCCTAACCACCGCCGCAAGATCAGTAATTGCCCGGCCGCAATTTCGTCTTCCAGGTGGGGAATCTCCATGCGCGCTTGGTCGTAAAACTGCACGGCATAGAGATTTCCGAGCGTGTAGGTAGGAAAATATCCAAATGCTCCCAAGGACCAATGGACGTCCTGGAGCACGCCTTCGGCATCAGTCTGCGGGACAATATCCAGATATTCCTTCATCTTCAGGTTCCAAAGTTCCGGAAGTTCCTCGGCTTTGACGCGACCTTCGATGAGGCCTTGCTCGATTTCGACGCGCAACATAATGTGGAGATTGTACGTCAGCTCATCGGCCTCGACCCGAATGTAGGAGGGTTTGACCCGATTCACCGCGGCGTAGAAATGATCGAGGTCGATGGACTGCAATTGGTGATGAAACGTCTGCTGCAAGATCGGATAGAAGAACCGCCAGAACGCCCTGGAGCGGCCTACACAGTTCTCCCACATGCGGGATTGGCTTTCGTGAATCCCGAGCGAAACGGAGTCTCCGAGCGGAGTTCCATAATGGGCTGGATCCAGTCCCTGATCGTACAGCCCATGGCCGCCCTCATGGATGCAACTGAACAGGCAGGACGTGAGGTCGTGTTCATGGACCCGGGTGGTGACCCGCACGTCCGTGGGGTGAAACGACGTGGTGAACGGGTGAGCCGACAGATCGAGTCTGCCTCTCTCGAAATCGTATCCCATGGCGATGAGAACCAGGCGGCCGAATTCGAGTTGTCTCGCCGAATCATAGGCGTGAAACAGGATGCTGTCATCGACCCGCACCGAACTGTTCTGGATTTTTCGGAGCAGGGGAACCAGTCTGGCCTTCAGTTGCGCAAACAACGGCCGCAATCCGGCGATCGTTGCCTCAGGTTCATAGTAATCCAATAACGCATTGTAGGGAGAGTCCGTATAGCCCAAGTAGTGAGCCTCCTCGCGCTTGAGGGTCAGCACCGTGTCGAGGTTCGGCAGGAAATCGACAAAGGCATTTCCTTCCCGCGCTTCCGCCCAAACTTGTTGAGCGAGGGAACATTCACGGCTGAGCTTGACGACGAAATCCGACGGGAGCTTTTTCGCCCGGCTGAAGTCTCTCCAGACTTCACGGAGAAGAGATTGTGCCGACTCGTCCCATAGCTCACCGTCCAGATCAAGGGGACGGCCGGTTACGAGATCGACGGCGGCACCCAAGAGGCTCTCTGTCTTATCCGAGACGAATTGTCTGTGAGCGATCCCTTGGAGCGTCGCGATCTGCTCGGCACGAGCGGAGCCTCCACCCGCCGGCATGTGGGTTTCCTGATCCCAGGACAGCACGGATGCGGCGCTGTTGATGCGCTGAATCTCGACCAATCGATTTGTGAGATTCTCCAGAGTCGCCAGCGTCTTCACGTCATATATCTCCCGCGCGACACAGCGTGATAAGATCCCGCGTGCAAAGCCGTGCGTAGTGTACGCTCGATCGCGTCGTTTTTAAACCTCAAGGATCGCTGCCATGAACCAACTTGTTGCCGCTGAGATCGAAACGTATTCAGAAGCCCATTCCATGCCCGAATCGGCGGTCTGCCGAGCGCTCAGGGAGGAAACCCACCGCACGATGGAGCATCCGCAAATGCTGGTGAGCCCCCTTGAAGGGGCGTTCTTGAAAATGATGACTCGTCTCGTCGGAGCGAAGCGGGTATTGGAGATCGGCATGTTCACCGGCTACAGTGCTCTGTGCTTCGCCGAGGCGCTTCCTTCAGACGGAACGGTGGTGACATGTGAAATTGATGAGGGGCCTGCCGATCTCGCGCACCGATATTTCTCGAGGTCGCCGGACGGGAGAAAGATCTCTGTCCGGATGGGGCCGGCGCTCGACACCATGCGCGACCTGACCGGACCGTTCGATCTGATTTTTATCGACGCGGACAAGCCCAACTATGTGCGGTACTACCGGCGTGCGCTCGATCTGATTGCACCGGGAGGGGTGATCTTGGTGGACAACGTGCTCTGGAACGGCGATGTGCTGAAGCAGCCGGCGCCTGATGAAAAAACTGCCACCATCCAGGAGTTGAATCGGATCGTTGCCGCTGATCCTGGCGTCTCCGCGGTCCTTCTCCCTGTGCGAGACGGCGTATTCGTCATCCGACCGAAATAGGGCTCAGAGGCAGGACAGTGCGCATCCGGAGCTTCGTGCCATTAGGTGTTCGGAATCCGAGAGCCGTACTCCGCCCTCTTCGGTGCCGCTTGGCTACGAACTCAACTTGAGCCCGACAATCCCTGCAATGATGAATCCGATGCTAAACAATCGCATCAGATCGCGGGACTCATCGAACAGCAACATCCCCATGACCGCCGTGCCCGCTGCCCCTATGCCGGTCCAAACGGCATAGCCAGTTCCGATGGGAATAGTCCTCAGGGCAAAGGCAAGGCACCATAGACTGACGATCATGGCCAAGGCCGTCCAGAGGCTTGGCCACAACCTGGTGAAGCCCTCGGTATACTTCATGCCCACGGCCCACGTGATTTCAAAGAGTCCGGCAATGACGAGGTACACCCATGCCATGGCAGTTTCCTTCCGTCGATGTGGGAGCTGAGTTCGGAACGTCACGGCCGGAGATCCGGCAGAACTCTCAGGCGCCGTTGACCGGTCCCTCTCGTCCACGGTGCGGGAGAGCGCCGGTGTGCATGGATGATTCCATGCCGTCTATGAGCTCACGAGGCGCGACGGCTTCGCCGGTCTGGGCCGAGCGCCCCGCGTATGCGGCAGCACGTCCCTCGACCCACCGATACAGCACGGGAAGCACGACCAAGGTCAGCAAGGTCGAGCTTACCAATCCACCGATCACGACAATCGCCAAGGGCCGCTGAACCTCAGAGCCGATTCCTTGCGCGAATGCCAATGGACTCAGGCCGAGCAGGGCTACCAACGCGGTCATCAGCACCGGTCGCAGGCGGAGCACGCTTCCCGTGAAGACGGCCTCGTCGAGGCTATGACCGTCGTCGCGCAGCTTGTTCATGCAGGATACGAGGACGATGCCGTTCAAAACGGCCACGCCGAACAGATTGATAAATCCGACGGAGGCAGGCACGCTGAGATACTCGCCGGTCAGCCAGAGGGCGACCACTCCACCGATCAGGGCAAACGGCAGATTGAGGATGATGAGGGTCGCCTGGCGCAATGAATTGAACATGGAATACAGCAGCAGAAAAATCAGGCCGATCGTCATTGGAACGATAATGCGCAGTCGAGCCATGGCCCGTTCCATGTTTTCGAACGAACCGCCCCACGTGACCAGATACCCGGGAGGGAGCGTCACTGCGGACGAAATCTTCTGTTGGGCCTCCGCGACCAGACTGCCGATATCCCGCCCCAACGTATTGAAGCCGATCGACACGTATCGCTGAAGGCGTTCGCGGCTGATGCGGCCAGGCCCTTCTTCCAACTTGATGGTACCAAGGTCCGCCAAGGGGATCAGTCCTCCCGACCCGTCGGTGAGCAGAATATTGCTGATTCGTTCCACGCTGTCGCGATACTGTTCCGGAAATCGGACGAACAGATCAAACCATTGTTGGCCTTCATATACTCTGGTTGCGGCGCGGCCTCCGATCGCCGTGGTGATGATCTCCCGCACGTCGGCGACGTTGATGCCGTGACGGGCGATCTTGGTCCGGTCGATGTCGATGGTGAGGTACGGCTGTCCGAATAACTGTTCTACCTTGATGTCGCTGACGCCGCGGACGGTTCCAAGGACGCCGGCGATTTCGTCCGCCTTACTCCGCAGGATTTCCAGATCATCGCCGAATAGTTTGACCGTCGCTTCCGTCCGCACTCCAGAGATCAGTTCATCCACCCGCTGCTGAATGGGCTGACTGATGAGGAAAGTCGCGCCGGGAATGCGGGTCAGTCGTTCCCGGAACTTCTGCATCAGTTCGGGCATCGTCCGGGCCGTCGTCCACTGCTCCAACGGGCGCAGGCGGACCACCGGATCGCTCTCGTTGGGCTCTTGAGGATCGTTGCCCAACTCTGTCCGTCCGATTTTGGACACCACCATCTCCACTTCCGGGAACTCCATCAGCGCTTGCTGCATGTGTTTCTCGATCTCGATGGAGGCCGGCAGGGACACGCTCGGCAGACGAATCGTCTGCGGGGCGATGCTGCCTTCATTCATGATCGGGATGAATTCGCTTCCGAGAAACGGGAACAGCGCCAGGCCGCACACCAAGGAGCCGACGGCTGCGGCCATGACGGCCGAGCTATGCCCGAGCGCCCATCGGAGCGCCGGGGTATACAGACGCTTGGCCTTCCTGACGATCCACGGATCTTCTTCGCTCCCGCTTTTCAGCATCAGGGAGCACAAAGTAGGCGACAGCGTCAGGGACAATAAGAGCGAAATCAACAGGGCGATCATGATGGTGTACGCCAGCGGCTTGAACATCTTCCCTTCCATTCCCTGAAGGGAGAGGACAGGAAGGAAGACCAGAATAATGATCAGGATGCCGAACACGACCGGCTGGCCCACCTCTTTCACAGCCGTCATCAGGAGATCGCGCCGTGGCATCGCGACAGCGGAGTGAGTCGAAAGGTGGCGATAGACGTTTTCCACCACGACGACGGAGCCGTCCACGATCATCCCGATGGCGATGGCCAGCCCTCCCAGCGACATGAGGTTGGCCGTCAAGCCGACCTGACCCATCACGATGAACGTGGCCAAGGGCGCCAGCACCAATGTACTGACGACGATGAATGCGCTCCGGATATTGCCCAAGAACAGAAACAGAATGATGACGACCAGCACCACGCCTTCCGCGAGCGATTTGTAAACCGTGCTCAGTGCGGCGGTGATCAGCTCGATCCGGTCGTAAAACGGCATGATACGAAGCCCGTCAGGCAGGAGATCGCGCGCATGGATATCGTCGATGCGAGCCTTGATGCCTTGCACCACGTCGCGCGCATTCCCGCCGCGGAGCATCAGGACGATGCCGGTCACCACTTCCCGCTCTCCGTTCCATACCGTTGCGCCGTGCCGCACGGCGTGATCGACGAGTACCTGTGCGACGTCTCCGATGAAGACCGGTGTGCCTCCGGTTTCTTTGACGACGATGCGCTCGATGTCCTCGATCGTGCGGATGAGCCCCACGCCCCGGACGATGTACTTTTCCGCATGCTTTTCCAATATATTGCCGCCGGCATTGGCGTTATTGCTGGCGACGGCATCGAAGACCTCATGCAACGTGAGGTTGTATTTCCTGAGCATGGCGGGTTCGACCAAGACCTGGTACTGCTTGACGTACCCACCCATCGAATTGACGTCGATGACCTCCGGTGTGCCCTTCAACAGCGGCCGAATGATCCAGTCTTGCACGGTCCGCTGCGCGATCAGGTTCTGATGACGTTCCTCTTCGCTCTGGACGTATGTACGAGGAGGCTCTTGGAGGTAGTACTGGAAGACCTCGCCGAGCCCGGTGCTGTTCGGCACCAGCATGGGTTCGGCGCCGAGCGGTAGCGTCTCCTTGACTTCGATCAGGCGTTCGAGAACCAACTGGCGGGCGAGGTTGATGTCCATATCGTCGTCGAACACGATAGTGACGAGAGACAGTCCCACCTTGGTCAGCGACCGCATCTCCGTCAACGACGGAACCCCTGTCAGCTGCAATTCGATGGGGTACGTGACCAGTCGTTCGACTTCAGCAGGGGAGAGTCCCGGCGCCTTCGTGACCACTTGCACGAGAACACTGGTGACGTCGGGAAACGCGTCGATGGGGATCGTCCTGAACGCGAAAATGCCGCCGATTCCCACCACGATCGCGAAGATCACGATGAGAAGCCGTTGGCGAAGGGAGATGTCGAGAAGCCGAGCGACCATCAGACCTGCTTCTTGAGGAGCTCGGACTTCAGGACGAACGCGCCTTGCGTGACGACCGGATCGCCCTCGCTCAGGCCGCCGAGAATCGTGGTGAGCGCGCCGTTAGATTCTCCGATCTGGACATCGCGAGCTTCGTATTCGTTTTCATTGCGCCGCACGAAGACGAACGTCCGATCGTGATCCCGCTGCAAGGCGGATTCCGGCAGGGCCAACCTATCCGGCTGTGGTTCCGAATAGAGGCGAATCGTCGCGAACATCTCGGGTTTCAGCCGGCCTTCGGGGTTGGGCAGTTCGAGTCGAAGTTGCATAGTCCGCGTCGCCGGATCCAATACGTCGCCGACATAGGTGATGGTGCCTTTGAAGACTTCATTTGGATAGGCGTTGACGCGCACGTCTGCCTGCGTCCCCCCCGATGCATGCACCACATGTACGAAGGGAATGTCCTTTTCGGGAATGTTCGCACGGACCCACACTTCCGACAGGTCGGCTACCACAAAGAGCTTCTCGGTGGTTTCGACGACTTCCCCTCGGGTCAGGTTGCGTCCGATAATTCGTCCCGCGAACGGGGCTACGATCGGGACATGGGAGCGAATGGTTCGCGTCTGATCGAGACGGCGAAATTCCTCGTCGTTCATGCCGAGCAGTTTGAGGTGGTCCCGCGCTTCGTGCGCTTCGGCCTGCATGCTGAGCAGTTCGGCTTTGCGTCGCTGTGCCTCTGCCTCGCCGATCACTTTCTCTTGTAGGAGAAACTTCGCTCGGGCATAGGCTTGTTCGGCCACGTGGAGTTTGGCTTGTGATTTCAGATAGGCGGACTGAGCCAGCCCTAGTTCGCTGCTGTACAAGATGGCGAGCAGGGCGTTGGCTTCGACCTGCTGGCCGAGGTCCGTATAGACGTCGACGACACGGCCCCGAACGAGCGTGGTAATGTCGGCCACAGCCCGCTGGTTGGGCTGCACGATGGCCGGGAAGTCCCGGTGGGTTCGAAACTCGCTGCGAGCGACCGGTTGGACGACCAGACCGACCCGCGAGGAATCCTCCGGAGACAGGACCACAACCCCCGCGGCCTGGCCGACGGGCGGTTTCAACCTGACCGCGTCGCTCGGCGTGCTGTCGCAACCAGTGGACGAAACCGCCAGGCCTGCGAGTACCCAGCCGAGCAAAGGGAAAAAGCCATGCAGGGGTTGAGCGCGCATGTCAGCCAGTTGTTCCGATTCAGTTGATATCATAGCGCTCCACCGACCGCCCGCTCAAGCCGTGCCAGAGAGACCGACAATTCATACCGGGCTTGGGCATAATCCATCTGGATCTGCCGTTGGACACGCTGGGCGTCGAAGACCTCCAAGAGGCTGGAGGCGCCCTGCTGAAAACTGAACTGAGCCAGCCGGAGGGCTTCCTGAGCCTGTTTCAGGAGACCCTTGTCGAATACATCGATGAGCTCGGCCGTTGTACTGGCATCCTGATAGTGCTGATGGACCGCTCGGGCCAGTTCGTTGCGCGCGCGCAATAATTCAGCCTCCTCTCGCCGCTTGGTACCCAGTGATGCCGCGATCTCTCCCTGGCGTTGGTACCATACCGGGACCGGAACGGACAGGCCGCCTTGCACGGCTTCGCGGCCGATCTCGCGCCAATAACTTCCATTGACGGTGACGTGGGGGACTCTCGACTGCCGCTCGAACTCGATCCGCCAATCCGATTGCTCGACAGATTGCAGCAGGCGCTGAATGGTCGGGTGCTCTTGAGCCATACGGACCATGAGCTTATCGATACGCAATTCCTTGGACATGTTCAGGAAGTCGCCTTGAACCATGTACGAGGGACCGAGCCCACCACCGGTGAGGGTGTCCACGACCACCCGATTCACCCGCACCACATTCTCGGCGCGAACGACGAGCTGCTTGGCTTTTAAGGTTTCCACCTCCGCTTTGATCAATTCGAATTGCGGCGCTTCTCCCGACTTGACCCTCGCCTTGACGATCTTGCCGACCCCTTCGACAATCTCAAGGTTCTGCCGGGCCAGCGCTGCGTCCTGCTGGGCAAGCAACAGATCATAAAACGCGACTTTGACCTGTGTGGTCAAATTCAATCGTGTTTCGGACATGCCCGCGTTCGCCGTGGCCAGCCCTGCGTCTGCAACCCGTTTGCGGGCGGAGCGCATGGCCGGCCATTCCACTGGCTGTCCCACGATGAAGTTGTATTCGACGATCGACTCACGATTGAGCGAGTCCCGAATATCGGCGCGCCCGGTATCGCGTATTTCACCGTAGCCCGCGTTCCCGAGGACGGTCGGATTGGGATACGCTCCCGCCACTGTCTGCTGGCCCCGCTGGTGCTCGATGTGCCCCTCGGCGGAAGACACCACGGGGTTTCTGGCAAGCGCCATCTCGATAATGGTGCCGAGCTGGTAGACCGGCGCTCCTGACAATTCGGCTGCTTGGGATTGAGGGGGCATGGCGCCGATCTGGAGTGCTGCGGTCAGGCAGATGAGCAAAGAAAGCCGTCTGTGTGTCATAGTCCTCCCCCTTTTGACCGGGTGTTCGTCCTGAGGCTACGCGAGTTCAGACCGATGTGGCAAGTTGCGCATACCACGCCGTCGCCACATGGTCCAGCGAGAGTTGGCGAGCAATTGAGTGCGGCGCGGCCTGCGCCTAATCCTTTCCCTCGAAGAATACGCTCAAGCACTTGCGCCGAAACAGCTCAGAGTCGAAAGGTTTGACGATGTACTCCGTCGCTCCGACATTCATGGCTTGTCGAAGATTCGCCACGTGCATGGAGTCCGCCATGACCACAACGGGGATCGACGGGAAGCGGGAGCGCACCTCTCGGAGGACCGCCAATCCATCGAGCCCCGGCAGATACAGTTCAATGAGCAACCCGTGAAACGGGTTTGTTGGCTGATCGTTGGCGATGCGTGACAACCCCGAGGCGCCGTCCGCTTCTGCGGTCACATCAAAGCCGAGGGCGCCGAGTCGATCCCGGATAATCCCGCGGACATCGTCATCGCCATCGATCACGAGTATGCGCCGTGCGGCAGCCTTCTTTGCGGAAGGCACAGCAGCCGAAGATCCAGCCGCGGAGGATGAAGGGTCAGTATTCACCGCTTCCACCTTCGCGTGCACAGGGCAGGCCTATTGAGTTGCGGAGCGTTGCAATTAGGACCCAACCCATTGTCCTAGCAGGCTCCGTATTGCGCCAACGTCTGACCTCGCGGGGAATCCGGAGGAGGGAAGTCCGATATGATGTATGGCTCCCGGCGCCAGATGTACTGTACGACGGCTGGGATAGAGGAAAGCAGCGAGCGGGCTGTATCGTTGATAAGGTACCCCGAAGCTCCGGCTGCAAATGCTGCGGCCATCGTGTCGGGATCTCCGCACGAGCTATAGAAGATGACCCGACAGTCAGGTAAGAACTCATGAATTTCCCGCGCTGCGGCAATTCCGTTCAAGATCGGCATCTCAACATTCGTCAGAAACACGTCAGGA
This sequence comes from Nitrospira sp., assembly GCA_047150005.1. Classification (GTDB taxonomy): domain Bacteria; phylum Nitrospirota; class Nitrospiria; order Nitrospirales; family Nitrospiraceae; genus Nitrospira_C. Next base: position 2,580,220 of record AP038806.1, read on the forward strand.
CGAAGGCTTCTGGCGGCTTCGATGGCGGTCAATCCGTTCTCCACCGCCCCGACGATGTCGTACTCCGCCTCCAATCGAAGCCGGAGCATAGCAGCCGTCTGGGCCTGATCGTCGGCCAGTAGGATCCGCACGCGTCCCATGACTACCTCGTCATCTGAAGTGCCGGCACCGTGCACGACTCTCCGCAAAAGAGTCTATCCGATGCGCCGTTCAGACGGGAGCGGGATGTTACCGGAGCCTGTCTGGAAAACTACCGGCTTCAGCGGCGAGAATTACGAGAGAACGGTTCGGCACGTGATCACGAGCTGGAAACCAAGCCGTGCGCAACTGCGTATTTGACCAAGTCGGCGGTCGTGTGCAAGTCCAGCAATTCCATGATCTTAGCTTTATGGAATTCAACGGTTCGATGGGAGACCTTCAGCTGCGCGGCGATCTCCTTGGCCGAAAAACCCTCTGCGACGAGTTGCAGAATTTCCCGCTGCCTCATGGTCAGGTCGTCGGCCGCGGCGATTCGGGGTTGGCCGGGGGTGAGGAAGGAACTGATCACATCCTTTGTAATAAGCGGGGTGACGTAGTAGTTTCCTCCCATCACGCACTGAATCGCTTGGACCAACTCCTTCCCCGCCGACCGCTTGAGGAGATACCCGGACGCCCCCGCCTTGAAGGCCTCGGTGATGTAAGCCGTATCCGCATGCATGGTCACGAAGATGAGTTTCACGTCGGGCAGCAAGCGTTTCAGCTTCTTGGCCGCGTCAATGCCGTTGAGTCTGGGCATCGTGATATCGAGCAGGATCAGGTCCGGATGAACACGTTCTGCGGCTTCGACAAGCGCGCGCCCGTCCTCTACGGTTCCGGCGAGTTCGCAGTGCTCCTCGAGGAGTTTCTTGAATCCCTCAAGGACGAGGGTATGATCGTCAGCCAACAGGATTCGAGGTTTCTTCATTGCCATAGGCTCCAGGAAGAGGAACGAGCACGGATATCCGGGTGCCGAAGCCGGGTCGTGAATGGATGTCCAGCCGGCCATGGACGGCTCGGACCCGCTCTCGCATGTTGATCAATCCCAACCCTTGCTGGTGGCGGTATGGTTCGGGATCGAATCCCGTCCCGTTGTCGTGAATCGATAGGGTAACTGTGGAACCGTCGCAGGTCAATTCAAGCTCGACCCGCGAAGCTTTGGCGTGGCGTGAGACGTTGGCGAGGCTCTCTTGTGCGATCCGGTACAGGCAGGATGCAATATCCCGTGGAAATGGTGATGTCAGCTCCTCCTGGACCACGATGGTTTTCACGCCGGTCCTTGAAGAGAATTCGTCCGTCAGCTGCGTGAGGGCGGCCGGGAGCCCCAAGTCGTCCAGGATTGACGAATGAAATTCGTAGGCGATGCGGCGGACATCGTCGGAAATGGTCGCCAGGCGGTGAGCCAGCGATTGGATCGCTTGACGAGCCCGCCCGTCGGAGAGTGAGGGGTCCGTCTCCATGTTGCCCAGTTCAATGACGACGATGGCCAGCCGTTGATTGATGTCGTCGTGCAATTCGCGGGAGATCCGCCGGCGCTCTTCTTCCTGCGCCGTCATCAGTTGTGCGGTCAGCGACTGCAGTTGCCCCTCGGCTTGCAGGCGGTTGCTGATATCCCGCAGGATCACCGTAAAGGTCGTCTTCTCGCCGACGGTGAGTTTCGAAATGCTGGCTTCGGCGGGAAATTCCTTTCCGTCTTTTCTCAGACCGAAGACTCCCCGGCTTTCAGCCATACGCCGTGCTGATTCAGAACCGAGCGCAAAGGCTTGGATATTGGCGGTGTGATGGAGCCGGTGGCGCGTGGGCAGCAGCAGTTCGACCGGCTTGCCCAGAACTTCTTCCGGCCGGTAGCCGAACAATCTCGACGCGCCTTGGTTGAAAAGCGAGATGGATCGGTCTTCTTCGATCAGGATGATGGCGTCCTCGGCAATATCCAGAATCGCGGCGAGACGCCCCTCCGAGAGTCGAAAGGCCCGTTCAGTCTGCATGCGCTCGGTGACCTCGGAGACCAATGCCTCATTGACACCGGCGAGCTGTCTGGTCCGTTCGGCGATTCGTTCCTCAAGTCCTTCATTGACCTTCTGCAACGCTGTTTCCGCCTGCCGGCGCTTCAGCGCGAACCAGACCAGGACCCACAGGATGAGAATCGTGAAGGTCCGATTGCCGATCGGAATCCACAGAGCCTGATTGGGAAGCCGGGGACTGAGGAATGTGCCGAGGATCGTGAGGGCGGTGCAGATCGCCGCGACCACTCCCGGCATCCATGGGAAGCGGGAACCGATCGCGATCACGATGGCGATGGCGTAGAGAATATGGTTGGCAAAACTCAGCGGCGTATAGATGTCCAGGACGAAGAGTCCCGAGAGGAGCAGCACAAGAGCGCTGCTGCGCAACCTTTCTTTGTCAGTGGAGGACATGCAATCGGCTCGTGATGGCGGAAAATTATGATCCTTTCAGGTCCGGAGGCGCAAGGTGGCCGCTCGAGCGATCGATCGAGGAACGCGCGGACACGATGACGCAAGCTCAGGAATACTGCTTGACGGTCGCCGTGAAGGATTGTATCCCCTTAGCCATGTCATCGCCGTCCAGCAGTTTCGCCTATGGGGCGATCGTGACCGCCGCCGTACTCTGGGGAGGATCCATCGTCGCACAAAAGCTCGCGTTGAGCGGGTTTTCTGCGGTCGAAGCCTCCGTGCTGCGCGACATCGGCGGGCTGGCCATTCTGTTGACGACATGGTGGTGGCAGGAAGGGTCGCTTGCCGGGTTGACGAGAGCGGACTTTCGCACGTTGTTCTGGCTCGGACTCGGCGTCCTCGGTAACCACCTCCTGATCTTGATGGGCCTCAACTATGTCAGCGGCGCCGTGGCTGGTGTCATCATCGGGTCCGCACCGGTTGTGACCGCGCTCCTGTCGGCGGTGTTGATTCAAGATGTGCCCTTGCGCATGCTGTGGGGCGGAAGTCTGTTGTCATTCATGGGAGTCGCGCTCGTCTCCGTGGCAGGTTTTCGGGCAGCGGGGGAACGGCCGCTTCTGGGTGGCTTGCTCGTCTTTCTCGGCGTGGCGAGTTGGGCGCTCTACAGTATCGGCAGCCGCGCCATCATGGAGCGAGTGTCGGCCCTGACCGTCAACTGGACCACGTTGCTTGTTTCGACGGGACTACAGATCCCGTTACTCTGGATGGATCGCAAGATGATGAAGGCAGGCGCGGCATCCGTCAGCGCGTCGGATTGGCTGGCACTCGGATATCTGATCGTGTTCGCCACCGCGGTGGCCCAGCAGGCATGGCTGTACGGGGTGCAGGGCATCGGACCGTCCCGTGCCACCGTGCTTGGGAATCTGACTCCGGTCGCGGCCGTGGCCTTGTCCGCCGTGATCCTCGGCGAGTCGGTCGGGATGATCGAGGTGGCGGGGATCGCGCTGATCCTGGCCGGTGTCTGGCTGGTCCATCACCAAACTTCGAATCTCGCCCGCGCCTGATCCGGAAGTTTCACGCTCGCCCTCCTAGGCAGTTTCCAGTATGATACCCCGTTCGGATGGGGAGCGACCTGTGATCGAACAGCGTATTGAAGAAGTCACCAGAGCCAATCAACGATTTTACGACGCGTTCGAATCGCTCGACGTCGCCAAGATGGACGAGGTGTGGGCGCACCTCGAATATGTCACCTGTATTCATCCGGGCTGGACGCTCCGTTCCGATTGGCCTTCCGTACGCGACTCCTGGGTGCTGATCTTCAACAACACGTTCTCGATGAAGTTCGACCTGACCGAAATCACGGTGCAGGTGGCGGGCGACATTGCCTGGGTCATCTGTGTCGAGAACATCACGAGCCAGCAGTCGGATGAGCCGCAGCAGCTCCGCGTGCTGGCGACGAATCTGTTCGAGCGAATCGGAGATGAGTGGCTGATGATTCATCATCACGGAAGTACGGTGATGGGGTGAACGAGGCGAGGAACAGCAAGCCTCACGTGTGTTCACGCCGCTGAAAAGGTACAGCAACAGTCTGACCTACTATTGCGACTCGTCAGCTCGATGGATGTTCGTGCGCCGAGTAGAAGATTGAAGGAGGAAAGAACGGCGTCAAGGCTTCGGAGCGGACGCAGGGGAGGGTTCAACGGCGCGGACGGTCTGTTGCCATTCCGCGACGATCATGTCGCGTTGGTCCATCGTCATGCCGGCATAGGTCAAAAACATCTGAGGACCCTTGCGGCGGCGCCACGTGAGATAATGAAGAAAATGTTCCTTGCAGACGTTGTGCGTACCGGCGGGGGCGTAGACCTTCCCTTGGCAGCCTTGGATGATACAGTGGAATTGGCTCACGTCGTCCCTCTTGAGATTCGACAGTATGCACGACCAATGACCGGCTTTTCAACCACCGAGCAGGCCTAGCGCGCATTATTCATGAATGCTTCTACTGCAATTGCGGATTCGCTGCTGCGACAAGCCTGCGTGCGGAGTTTCGGCACGCAGGCGGGCGGGCTCGCCGCTCGGTCGGTCAACATACTGTTTCAAGTATGCTTCCCTCCTTCACGGCTCCACGCGCCTGTCTCGCCACGCGACTCCACAATTTCGCGACGAACCATCGTGAATAATGGGCGCGAACGATGCCCGGCTTGTCCCGAGATCGCGTTGCGCTCATGATCATGATAATGTCGCGGCAGATCCTGGCGCTGTGTGTTCTGGCCCTCGCGGTGCTGACCGCGTGCACGTCAGCCTCCCGTGAAGCGCTCCCTCCGGACAGTCCCTTTCCCGAGACGACGGCGCTCAGAGACAGGCTGCTGCCCGAAGGGCTGGCGGTAGGCGATGTGACCAGCCGGTCGGCGGTGCTGTGGCTGCGCACGGACGGCCCGAAAGCCGTCCAGGTTCTGTGGGCGCCGCTTGACGATTGGGAGAAGATGGGCGCCATGGCGTCGGTACGACCGGTCGTGTCGCAGACTCCGACGCAGGTCACGAGTCCGGACACTGACTTCACCCTGTCCGTGCCGCTCGAACGTCTGACTCCCGCCACGCGGTACCGATACCGTGTTCTCGTCGATTCCGTCGATCACGCCTCAGGGCCGACACCCGGCTCCCTTGCCGCAACCGGTGAGCTGACGACGCTGCCGGATCCGGCGCAGCCCGTACCGCTGACGTTCGCGTGGAGTGGGGATTTGGGAGGTCAGGAACGGTGCCGACAGGGGGAGGCCGGCTATCCGATTTTCGACGTGATCGGCGCGCAGCGTCCGGATTTCTTTGTGTTTCTCGGCGACACCATCTACGCCGACGGGATCTGCTCAGCTCCTCGCAACGAACCGGGAGCCGGTTTCGTCGCCACGAATCTGCAGGAATATCGGATGCGGCATCGGTACCAACGCGGCGCTCCGGCATTGCGCAGACTGCTGAGCCGCGTGCCCCTGTATGTGATCTGGGACGATCATGAAGTGAAGGACAATTTTGCCGGCCCGTACGAGCCCAACATGGCCGCAGGGCGTCAGGCGCTGCGGGAATATTGGCCGATCGCGAGGCAGCCCGACGATCCGGATCGAATGTATCGCAGCGTGCGGTACGGTGCGGATCTCGAACTCTTTATCCTCGATACTCGACAGTATCGCAGCCGGAATTCGGATCCGGACGGGCCGGCCAAGACGATGCTGGGGCCGGCTCAGTTGGCTTGGCTGCTCGATGGGCTGCGCGCGTCTACGGCGACGTGGAAAGCCGTGGTCACCAGCGTGCCGCTTTCGATTCCCAAAGGCGGCGGGGCGGCCGCGCCCGGCTATGACGGATGGGCAGGCGGACCCCCCGACGGATCCGCCAAGGGATCAGACGGGACCGGTTTCGAGCGGGAGCGGCAGGCCGTCGTCGATCGGATCCTGGCGGACCAGATCAAGAACGTCGTGTTCCTGGCGGGCGACGTTCACTATGTGCAAGCCAACGCCTACGATCCGGACGGAGACGGCCGCGTCGATTTCCACGAGTTCGTGGCTGGGCCGCTTTCGGCGCGATTCGGTCGTATGACGCCGCCGAACCCCGGCCTACATCCGACCGTTCTGCTCAACGACGGGGGGTACTCCAATTTCGGACTCGTTCGAGTCACCGCGGAGGCGTTTGAGGTGGCATTTGTTGACGATACCGGGAAAACTCGTTTCTCCCACCGCGTGCAGGCTCACTAACCTAGACCCTTGCATTCCCGGTTGGCAACCGGTTACGGTAACCACCTTTGCGGATCCGTGAAGGGCCATATCGTTCATTCATGCTGCTACAGTTCATTTCGGTGGTCGGGGCGCTGATGGTGTTGGCGGCGTACGGGCTCAATCAGAGCGGAATTTGGCGCGAGCTCCACTCCGGCTACCTCACCCTGAACATCGTGGGATCGCTGCTCTTGGGAGTGGTCGCGATCGCCGATGGCCGGGCCGGTTTCATTCTGTTGGAGTTTGCATGGGCCGCCTTGGGAATTCTCGGAGTCATTCGAGCGGTCCGTGGACGGCAGCATCATCAGTAAAGAGGTTGTACAGAGGATTCACGATAATCGCGGGTCGTTCCAAACAGGCAGCCCAGCAAGGCCGCAGCGCGCGAAGAGACGAAGGCTACGCTTCTTCGTCTGTCGAGTCTCTGAGCGACGCGAGAACGCCGCTGGCGGCCTGTTTCAACGGCCTGCCAAGGAGAATAAATATGGCAGGGTTGATGTCGGCGGATGAGATTTTCGAGAAAGCGCAGGCGGCGGCGGTGGCGGCCACAAGCCCCGATGAGAAAGCCTTGCAGATCGACTATGCAGCGTTGAAGGAAAAGATCCGGGCGGCGTTGGGTGACAGAAAGGTGGCACTCTGTCATATCAACAAATTCCTGCCGGAAGGATACGAGGAACAGGGCCGGTTCAATCTGGTCCTGCTGACGGCCGGCAACGTCGTCTTCGACATCGTCATCGGTGATTCCTACTTCCGTTACGACGTGTTGTCGGTCGGGCAGCTCGACAAGGTCCAAGTGATCGACGCGATGTGGGAGAACCGAGAAAAGCGCCGCGAAGAGCCGTTTCTGAGCCTGCGCCTCATGCACGCCGAGGAGACGCATCTCCTGCTGGCGTTGGACGAAGACGAACGGAAAAGCTTGCTGGCGTTCGCGAAGGCGGTTTCAGCAGCGCGGAATCCTGAACGCTGAGCACTCAAACGAGCTGGGCGCTCCAACACTGCTCAGCGCCTTACACTGGCCAGTACTAGCGGGTGGGCGGGTTTCCGGTTCCTTGTGTATAGGGCTAACTGGGTGATGAGCCGCGCGTTATTTTGACAGTCGGTCTCGATCGCCTGATGAAGCTCTTCTCGCTCCGACACGCCCGCAGCATGATGAGCTGTCGGCCGACGTGCTCCAGTAAATCGTTCTCGCCATAATGTTCTCCAGTCTCGTGAAGCAAAGGGGAGTCGTTGTTTATGAGCTTCTTGTGCGCCCTGAGGTCGCAAGATCTATGCTGATCTGTACGGTAGCCGGGTCATCTTCATGTATTTCCCATCCGTGGGCCGTTCACCGGCCAGCTCTAGCCGCCATGGCGAAGTGGAAAAAATAGCGGTCAAGCGAGGCGAGATCACTGCCGTAGGTTGTCCCGCCGAACATGGCATCGCACAGCAGTTCGCGCGCACGGGTCAGTTCTTTCCGCCGGCCCTTCCACCGCTCGTCCGCGATCGTCAAATCCAGCAGTTCCAGGGCTCGATCGAAGGCCTGTTCGCAACGCTGCGGATCCTTCCCATACCAACGCGCAGCTCGCGCCACATCGCTGCCGACATGGGCCAGTTGCTCCACGAGTGAGAGCTGGTACCAGTGTCCGGCGGCTAATTGCTCGTGAATGGGTGACATGCGCTTAGCCCACATTATTCATGAGCGCTTCTGCTCCAACTGCCGATACGCCGCTGCGACAGGCTTGGATGGCGGTTTCCCGCATCCAAGCGGGCAGGCTCGCCGCTCGGCCTCGGGAAAGAACGCATTCCGATGCGTTGGGGCTGGGCGGGTGCGATCGGGGACATACTGCGTCAAGTATGCCTTCCTTCCTCGTGGCTCCGCGTGCCCGTCTCGCGTGGCGTCTTGGCGGTTTCGTCACGAGCCGTCATGAATAATGCGGGCTAGCCCTGCACCAAGCGATTCACGACGGCCGTTACCGCGTTTTGGATCTCCGCACGCTCGACGTATCGGGACCGGTTTCCCCCGGAGGGGCGCACATTGATCATCGAGTCGAATTCAATCCATTCGGAGGTCGGCCGTTCAGGGTAGAGATTGATGCCCCATAGGTTTCTCTGTAGCGAGCCGTGCTCTAAGAGCATGGCTTCCTCGTCGGAGTGCAGTTCCCCGCCGATGGCCATGATGCTCTGATCGATATCCACAACCGCCTTGACCATATCGCCGAACTGCTGCTGAGCCATGGCGTTCAGATCGGCCTTCGTCACACTCGTTCGAACGATGATGATCTCCATGACGCGTTTTTCAGAACGTGAGAGTCGCCCGCGGCGCAAGATTGCGGGTTGTGCAGGCTACTGTCAATACCAATTCGTTGGCACGTTTGGGGCCGGATCCTGTCTGTGCGTATCGATTGCCTGCGGACTGAAAGGTCCGACCCCCTTAACTCCGGCCGCTGGTCCTGCTCACGGCCGGCAACGTCGTCTTCGACATCGTCATCGGTGATTCCTACTTCCGTTACGACGTCCTGTCCGTCGGACAGCTCGATAAGGTTCAGGTCATCGACGCCATGTGGGACAATCGCGAAACGCGCCGCGAAGAGCCGTTTCTGAGTCTGCGCCTCATGCACGCGGAGGAGACGCATCTCCTGCTGGCGTTGGACGAAGACGAACGGAAGAGCTTGTTGGCGTTCGCGAAAGTCGTTTCGGGGGCAAGGAACCCGGAAAAGTAATCGCCTGACTCTACAAGGACTGAGGTGGCACTGAGCCCGTGTTCAATGCTGCGACAGGCTGCATGAAGGTCACCAAGACCGTCTCCGCATGGGCCGCTCCATTGCGACGCTACTCGGATGGCCTCTAACTCAAGGTGGCCGCTAGAGAATCGGCTTCATCAGTGATTCGAGCGCCGGACGCATCGACTCAACCAGCTTGCCATCGAGGGAATCCACTGACACTGCAAGCAGTTATTAGCCAGAATGGAGAATCCTGCTCAAGCGTTCGCTGTCTGAAATACCAATCGCTGGAGCAGGTTCAGGATAATCGGCCTGTCGTTCGCATCAGTCACGGCAAGTTGGGTTCCGAACTTCAGGGATGTTGCGCCGCCCATCGATTGCAGCGTTGTAGAGCGCGAGGTTCGTCAGATCACGGGACCACTTGGCTAACGACGGAGTTCAGTCGTGAAAGCTGGGTGTGAGCGAGGACTTCGACAGCTGCAACGCCGTGTTAGACATCGGCACCAGTCTGGTTCGCCTGAGCACTGGCGTGCACCAGATAGATCTGTGACGCATTGCAATCCGCGCGAACGCATAGTTGGGGTATGGAATCCGCACGACTTCCCTTGAACCGGAGTGCGGCGGATGCCTGTCCATGTGCATCCGCGATTGACTGCCCCGCAGCCACGGCGTCATAAAATACCTCGTAGAACCGGATAGCTTCAACGTCCTCAATATCGTCCTTCACGCCAAGCGTGCAGGATACGACTTCAGACACTCGGAGCGCGCAGGCATACGACCTGCATGTATCAACGATTACTAGCTGAACATCGCGGCCTAGCGAACTCAACAGACCTGCTAGTGCCTCGTCGGGTACGACGATCTCACCGCCACTCGCCGATCTAAAGAGGACGTCCCCTCCGTTCTGATTCCCGGCGATGTGTACAACCTGGGGCCGGTAGGCGTTCAATTTTGAGAATAGATTCACCTCCGTGACGTCGAACTCCGGTTTCAGTTCGAATTGACTAGCAAAACGGGACCGCGTTAGAACCATGGCGAGCGTCTTGTACTGCCCCTCCAGATCTAGGCCTCGACCCACATCACATGCCAGAAACTGGCAGCGCACAGGGCCGGATCGATTAGGAGCCGGACTCCTGGGCGTCAGTTGACTACTCGAATCCGGCGGCCAAGTCGGGCGGGTCGTCACGACCCGTTGGGCTGCTGGCAAACCGACTTTAGCCGCACGCATGCCTGCGAGCAGAACCCGCCGCGCCTCATCCTGGGACTTCCCGACGAGGTCAACGTAGACGAGATCGCGAAACTGATCAGGGATGTCACAGGGTTCGATTCGCACAGGCACAACACGCCGCTTTTGCCCGAGCGGATCCTTAGCCACGGCGGAGTGCATTTCCAGAGAGGCAAACTGCGACTTGAAATAGGCGCTCGAAAGCACGGCCACAAGCTGGCTGGCATTCTGCAACCACTGCCGCATGCCCTGCACGAAGCGGCTTCCCGGTGGAAAGTGCTCGACCTGCATCCTGTACGTAAACCCCCCTCTCTCGAGCTCCCAGGCGATCCATTTCGCCCACGGTTCATCTGACGCTGTGTAACTTATGAAGAAGTCAACGCTTTGCTGGCCTTCGATCAGTGCCATTTCAGTGTCTCCCTGCGTTTCCTTCTGAGTGTCTAGTAGTAGGCATCACCTGCTGCCGGCAGACCAGCAGCGCGAGCCTGTAGCCGGTCAGATGCCTGCACTTGTTAGGCAAAGCCTTTCACTGCACGGATATGTTGCGCACTGTCGTCCGTTATCCCGGCAGCACATCCAGTTTCTTCGCGAACAAGGCAGTCACTAGCCCGAATCCCTTCTCTGTGGGATGCAGCTCGTTGGCCCAGAATTGCTTGTAGTTGTCATTTGTCGAGAGCGTGCTTCGCAGGTTTACATAGGTGACATGGCTGAATTCCGGCAGTGCCGCAACCTGAGCAAGCATCGTATTGAGGCGGTCGATCAGCTCTTTCGCAATAGCCTTGCGGACGCTCATGACATCAAAGCCCTTCTCGCGAAATCCGGGTTCAAGCCAGGGACCTGGCAATAACCACCATCCGCCGAGAAAACCGCGTCCGTCCGGTACCGGGTAATCATAGCCGTGAACCAGGATCGGGATGGGGCGCTGCAGCCAGCGGCGGCAAATCTGTGTTAGCGCGGCCAGGATCGTGACATATGCGATACGGATCCGCTGATCGATCACACCGGCAACAATCTGCTCATTCAGACCAGCCACAGCAGATGCCGCATGATTCAGTAGCATTCCGAACTCCGGCCCCGCAACGTCATTCCCGCCGCCTGAGAGTAGAATGGCCTTCGGGACACGGTTTTGGCGAAGCAGTTTCTCGAGCCGGCGAGAAAACTCTTCGAGTTGACCGTCGGCGTATGCCATCTCCTCGACGCGGTCACCTTTGTGCGCCACCGACTCAACGTCGTAGCCATAGTCATCCTCAAGCAACCCAAGGACATCAGTCCAAGGATAGTCGAACCACGAATCGCCCTCCGCGAGGATGAGACCGGCCGAGCCGACGGCAGTCCTTAAGACTTTGGGAACACTGATCGCCTCCATCACCCGCTCGCGTGCCGGACGCCGCCTGGCAGCACGTTTCGCGATGGCACGCGTCCGAGTTCGCAGCGCCTCTATCCGGACTCCAATGATGATGTTTGCCGACCGACGACCGATTTCAAGCGCGCGTCGGGTAGCCTTGTCCTTCGCCATGCCGATCCTCCATTGGTTAGTAGTCAGCGCGACGGACGGTTCAGGTTCAGGTTTAGGTCGAGCTGACGCATCGGATCACCGTAGTGCTGGTACGCGGCCCAGGAGGGACCAAAAGTTTCGCGGTCATCATAAAGCTTCTTTCGGGCTTCCTGGACGGCCTTTCCGATTGGCAGTGTAAGGCCGTTGCCGCCGGACAACAGCGTGTCGTAGAAATGGGTGGCGAAGAGTCTTGCCGGTTCCGATGGGACTTCCCACGCGGCCCCGATGTAATCGAATACACCCTGCTTGAAGAATTCGTCCGCGAGGCCGGCCACTAGGAGCGGGTGCCCAGGCAGCGTCCCGTCTGGGGAAGACCGGGTGCCGTCGGCCTCCCCATTTTTTGAAAGTTGTGCCGACAGACAGGCATTGGCCATGACGAGTTTCGGTGCTTCCTCCATACCCTGAAGCTCATTGGCCGTGAGAGTCCCTCCTTCGAATATCCAACCTGTGAGGTCCGCATTGCTCTCGTCGAATGTGGCATGCCCACAGTAGTGAACGATATCGAATCCACCATTGAGGAGTAGCTCAATCACGTCCTCATACAATGCGGGAGGAACGCCAGATATCATGCCGGCGCCGGTACCTGGCTGCGGACTGCCAATCAGCAAAGTGGTTTCAACTCCATGCTTCCTGAGAGTTGATGCGATGATCTCTCCCTCCTTCTGTCCTCCATTCAGCGGAAATTGCGGCCCCCCCGGATCGGCGATGACAAGCGCCTTGAGTCCTGGCCGGACGACCGGTTGAAATGGCCGGGGGCTATAGAGCGTCCGCAGCTGCCGCGCTAGGGGCCGCACGACAGCCAATGGGGCAGCGGCCTTGTCCGAAGGCAACGCCTCCCAGTGGACTGCTGCGAGAGACCGGTCTACTTCGATGATGAGCGGGTCAAAGCGGATGAAGACATCCTTGAGATCCTTGTGAAGGACGAAGCGGCATAGCTTCTTGGCATGATCCAGCACCGCCGTTGGTTCATCCTGTAGGCTGTTCGCGGCGCGTTGCACCAGCGGAAGCCGATTCGGAATAATGAGCTCTGTGACCGTCGTCGTGTTCGTGATCGCGGTCGCATGGATGTCCTTGTTGAGTGCCCAGAACGACACGCGAGTCGGCACATCCAACGGGTCGTTACCATCATCCGGTTCACGAAGACGGAATTGCATCGCCATCTCGCGGATCGCGACTTCCTTCTTACTTCCACAATGATTCATTTTCTTGAGGCGTTCCTCTACGCTCTTGCGAGTAGAGTCGGGCAGTTGCGCAAGGACATCGTGAAGTGCACGCGTCATGGTTGAGCTGCGCGCACCTCCATTGCCTGTGGCCAACGCAGCGAGCATCATTGAACATCCAAAGTCCGGGGAAATGTGACCACCGCTGTTCTCGATGAGATTGCCGTGCGGAGCCAATAAGAGTCCGCCACGTTTGCGCATCTCAGGGTTCAGTTGCTCGGTGCTGCGCTTGACGCATTGGAGAACCTCCAAGGCTCGGTCGAGATCCCGTTCGACTATCTGCAGCCGTTCTAGGCCGAGAGGTCCTCCATCGAACGCGCTGCTGACCCCTTCTAGAAAGGCGTGGACTGCGTCTTTTACTTTGAGATTGCCTTTGCCGGAGCCAATTAACACAGTGCCCAGCGTTCTATGCTCCGGAAGCAGGCCAACAACCTGCGCGATTGAGCGGGCCAGAACTCGTAGCTGGCTGACGCCGAACGTTCCAAACGGCCCCATTCCAGCCAATGCCAGGGCTCGACCCTTCGGCAAAGGAAAGAAGATCACCTCGCCGAGGTTTCCGCGAATTGCCCCACGTCTTGTCAGCTCGGTAATGAGCAGCCTTTCCCCGTCCTTTCCGTTCGTGCCAGATACGAGTTCGTCAAGCTTTCGTTCGGCGGTCTGCGGAATTACGCCGATATAGTGGCCGACCGCCAGCACATCGGCGTCGACGTTCTGAATCGCACCCCACACCACTTCAATGTGCAATTCCGTCTCCGATGGATGGGCCAGCTGACGAGCTTGGTGATATGCTTTCGTCCTTTTCGGCATTGGCTTACCCTCCTCGTCGCCGCTTGCCCAGCCCCTTGCTCCTGGCAGGACCGGTGCGGCCTCGAGTTTGGATCTTGGGTACCCTGGAGGCCCAGACCGTCGCCCGTGTGACGTCTTCGCCACGGCATCCGGTGGACGGGCACACCAGAGAAACGTAACAGGTTCCGTTCGTCACGAAGTCGTTTTCTCCGCGAACCAGAATGCCTTCCACGGTCATATTGCGCGCGTTGAGGACCGGTGAGCCGGAGTTGCCGCCGTATGTATCGAGGTTCGCGACGAAGAATGGGGCCGGACTATTGTCCCGTACCTTGGCGCCTGGGGCATATTTCTGAGGAAGGCCACAGGGGTGGCCGATGACGAAAACTGACTCTCGGTCGGCAATCTTCCCTTTAGTGCGAAACGGAATAGGTTTGCGCCCACTTACCGGTCGATCAAGGCGGATGAGAGCCCAGTCGGTTCCGTCGGAGGCAAGCTGCCGACCGACTAGCTTCGCGCCGGCATACACATCGTCCGGACCGAAGGTCGTGCGGACTCGCTGGCTATCGATCATCCGGAAGCCAAATACAAACCGGATATTCGCAAGATCTTGTTGACTCTTCACACAATGACCTGCCGTCACCACAATGTCCGGCGTCACCAGGAAGCCGGAGCAAAAGCACCCGGTCTGTTGTGAAACGAACGGCTCGCTTCCGCAGAGCTGATAGGCTTGCTGGTAAGACTCGGTCGTCAGTGTATAGGTGTCGTTGCCATCGCGCTGGAGGTCGGTCGATTTAACAAGTGCCACGACCGCGTCCGCGGCGGCGCGTACCTTCCTCGATCTGACCTGGTAGAGATCCTTGCGGTTATCGAGGCCATATATGACTCGCTGCCGGTCTTGCACGAGCTTGGTGAGTTGATGCGTCGGAATGTCCACCAGTTCCCGCGAGCGGCCGGATGGAGCCGGCGCAGCACGCTCCCGCTCCTGTCCACCCGCGGCAAACCGTTCACGACGACGTACCTCGGCGACCAGTTCATCGGCCGTCCACTCCTTGAGTGTCGAATCATCCATGGCGTGACTCCTCTGCTGCCTCACGTCGACTTCGGAAGGTTAACTCCTGGAAGCCCATTGATCCAGCTGCGGTAGCGGTCAAGCCGGACATAGACCCCACCATCCCCGCAGTTGTGCATCGCGCTGTCGGTCGCGCGAGATGTCGCGCCGGCGAGCAGCCATTGATCGTCATCGGCGAGAATATAGAACGGCCCGCCGCTGTCCCCTGTGCACGTGTCCTGTTGGAGCAGTGGACGGCCGGCAACGAACTCAAATCCTGGGTCGCAGCCGTATGAAACCTTGTCATCCTCTCCATCGACTTTGCCGCGGCAGGCATTAGACGCAATCGGCACATCGACGAAGCGTTTCACGCCGTAGCCGAAGAATCCACCCGGGTCAGTATTCCCAAATCCCACGACACGGCCGTCGGTCGCCTTATCGATCAAGGTCTTCTTGGCAATCTTGCGCGGCTGTACGGTAGTCACGTTTTCACCCAGCAGCAGAACCATGAGATCATTGTGTTTGCCCTTATGATACTGGGGGTGGCGGACGCGCTTCCTGACGCGAACGACCGTGCCTGCTTTGGTCACATCTGAACCGAGGAAGATTCTGGTAGCGACCTCTGCGCAATGTCCAGCCGTAACAACCACGTTCGCCGCGATCAGTGTCCCGGAGCACCCCCATTGCGCGTCATTGCCGACGGCCACGCAGTCTAGAAATTCCTTGGGTGGGGTTTTGGCGCCGCCGATAATCCGCAGTCCACCCAGAGTGCGTCGGGCCAGCTCACGTGCATTTTTCAAATACCGTGGGTCATTGTAGATTTGGAAGCTTCTGGTCGGCGTCTCGGGCGACGCCATTGGAAGCTTCCGCTCGTGCCCTCGCTTCTCCGTCGAGCTTCGGAAATGCTGGTTTAGAACCCTCACGAATTCGGCATTGTCTCGGCCAGCATGCTCATTGGCGTATTCAATGGCGCGGCGAACTGCTGATTCGCGGTCATCAGCTGGCGCATCGATATGTGGTTGGTACATAGACCCTCTCTCTCCAAATTTGAAGGAGACATACTCTAGGTAGCCCCTTCGATTTAGTGGACAAGTGATTGTTAGGCCGCGTGATTTATCTCCCTTCCAGTCTTGTTCGGGGAGAAACGACTAAGCCTTTCAATGCCTAGGAGAGTAGCTCTCAGGTGTAGACCGTCTGATACCTCCTTTGGTGCAGAGATGTCAGAATCTACGTTTCGCAGTAACTAAATGATGCGTGCTCTAGGGCTCACAACCAAAAACCTGTTCGCTGCTGCAGCCCAAGCAAGGATTAGACCCGTACAGAACACGTATTTTGAGGGATTCTGGGGTTGAAAGAGGGCTCACCTGAATCTATTCCTGCCAACCGAGGATCAAATTCGATTCAGTTAAGCCGAGTCGGAAACCCTGACAAATGCAGCTCACCAGTACAAACCTTCAGGTCTGGGGCAGGCATCCAAGAGGGTCTTGAGTAGGAGGTCTTGATCACGTGGCGGAAACACATCTGCCACGCGCTTCGTCGTCACGCAGTCATCCGAGAGTTGTATTTGCGCGATCACCAAGTGGCCATAGTAATTCTGCCGGTACCAAGTGCTTCCGACAAGGCAGCCAGCGCTTTGACGATCAACTCGTGGAGGGAGCTGTCTGGCCCAATCGGAGTCACCCCAATCGACATGCTGTATGCTCCGAAACGCAATCGCTCGGTCCCACTCAACGAAGACATAAAGAACCCGCGCAGCGCTTTGCGGGGGCCTCTCAAACCTACCGTCACTCATCTGCGCCTGCGTAAAGAAGAGCGCCGTATCTACGTCCGAGGTGATGTCGAGTATGCTGGCGAGATATCCGTACATTTGTAGCACCCACACCCAGGCGCTGTACTTGTAGTGAGCTAGAAACCACTGCCGCAGATCGTCCACCGCTGTCGGCACGCGAGGGTCAATGGCCATCTCTGCGAGTAATCCAGAGAACACCATGTCATCGTCGTCTCGCAGCGCCTGCTCCAAGCGATCTCTGAACTCCGGGTAGTGATCAAGCCACATCGGGTTTTGGCGAATTACCCAGACTAGAAATGGCTTCTTCCACCAATGACTTGAGCCAGCGAAGGCATACCCAAAATCGACCTTTCCTGGGTTGCTTAGTGCAAATCGACCAAGGGATGGAACCAGCGAAGGGTACTGGTGGACGAATGGCAGCGCCTCTACCAAAGGCGCATGGTAGGATTCTGGATACTCTCGTCGTTGTCCTCGGAGCCACAGCTTCGCCACTCGTCTGTGCCGCGAAATTGATGCCTGGATCTCAGCAAGAATTCTAGTAATCTCAGCAACCGATTCGGCCTGATAGTCCTTGATAGGAAAACCAAGCCACTCTCTCATCCCGTCGAAATCTTCGAACAGCCGGTCTTTCTTGTCTCGTTCCTGAGGATGGAGGTGCACTCGAGCGTAGGCGGTGTTCAATAGCTCCGCGTCCTCATCTAGAAGGCTCTCGCCATTCAGCGTGAGCGGATTCGTGGGACGGAAACACAGACCAGAGATCTTGTCGCGCACGCGAAGCACAATGCGCTTGGTCGGGTCAAGCTGATCCTCAGCGTGCGAGAGAAGACCGCTGATCATCATGGCGCGCTCCGTCATGAGCTGCCTTTCACGGGGGCGCCAAGTCACAAAGTGAAGGTCACCTTCGCTAGACGCGATGAGCTCCCGGATTGACGCAGGAGCTCCGGCGATACCTTCGCCAATTGTCTCGTCCCACGTTTGAAGATCGCCTTGCGGGTATGAGAACTGGTCAATCATGGTCTATCGGTGCCGTCTTGTCCGCCCAACGTCGCGATTGACCGTCCCACAACAGCGGCGCGGCGCGATGCTGTTGTGGGTCCGTGTCGAATCGCATTTTAGCCGTATCCAAAGTCACCCTAATAGTCATTTACTTGGAATGTATTGATCTGCTGGACCGTCAGCACAGTTGGTAGCTGGACCTCAACCCCTCCTCCAGCCTGCCCAAACGCGGGGGCGACGGTTCCGACGTGCACTAGAGTACCTTTTGGGAGTTCGTACTCCGCCACGTAGGAAGCGGGCACAGGAAGCGGCAACGCAAACCGACCTACAGTTGCGAACCCGCTATTGGCATAGGTCCTGTCCAGCTTGGTTGTCAGATACGTGCCGGCCGACAGTTGGCCTCCAATGAATCGGTGGTCCATTTTGGAGCTCAAGCACCTGTAGAAAACCGTGTCTGCAGTAAGGGTAGTGGAACCTATTAGTGGCATTGCGCCAGCGCTTCCAATGTAGGCTGGTGAGATGTTTGCGGCCCGCAGCGCTAACAGGGCGGAACTTCTATCAGCATACACGGCGAGAATCGACCTGTCGGCGAAGCCTTGTGTGGTGGGCCATGGCGTCCCAGCAATGAAGTCGTTCACATCATAGAAGATCGGATCGTCATAGCATGGCAGCGCCGTTCCGTCATCTAAGGACGCAATGAAGCCCGAGCCCGTATCGATGATGTGGAAGTTCATTCCCGTTTCGGGATGAATCGTACCCAGCTGAAGCTGTTCAATTGTCAGGATCAGTAGCATCTTCGCCATGGAATGTCCTTACGGCTAACGTTGAACTCAGGCTGCAGCCCGTCAGGGTCGTCGCGCTTGCAGCGAATGGTTAGCCGCTGCCGCTGATTAACTTCTGCGCTCTACTCGTGAGAAGCAGGTGCATGGCTCGACGCGTAAAGCACAACAGCCTGCTTTGAATTTACACAGGAAACAGACCGCCACCCTAACCCAGAGAAATCATTCAGCTCAATCTCCGGCGGCTTGATGAGCGATGCTCGCGTCCTGATTACATATATGACAAGGTCTAGAGCCGACTTACGGGAAAGGTACTTCTTCTCATTGGAAAGGCCTACGATCATGTCGAGAACTAGCTCGTAGATTTTGCCAATTGGTGGAATATAGTTGGCCACCGAAGGTAGGGCGATTTGTTCAAGCATCTCCGCGGCCTTAGTTGAATTGTAGGTGTCCCTTATTATCCGGGTGCGCTGCAACCAGGGGCCGTCAGTTCCTTTACCTGAAACCTTGCCTCTCGGAACTCGGCGTCGGTCTTGCTCTCTTGTTCGAGCGACTGGAGTTCTGACTCCGGGGATGGAACATCAACCACCCTGAGAAATTCGGACACCATCCAACGCTCTCGCTCTGACTTCACCGGATTGGAGAGGAAGTCCAAGTCTGCCTTCGCGGACTCCAGCAGATGCTTGAGGATTTCACGATCATCCAATTTCGTTCACTCCTAGGCACAGCGGCTAACTATGTTTAGGCCGATCCGCATAAGAGCCGGATCTGCCAGTTCCGATCCGTATAACACGCCAGGACGGTTCGTGAACCATACGCCATACCTGCTCTCGTTTCAATGAGTTGCGACTGTTGGCCCATTTTATCACGGGGTCTTATGCGGATCGGCATAACACGCTTCCTTCAATGGATTCACATCCCGTCCAGCGGACTGCGGACACCGGACGGCCCTCGATGGAGGACATGAGTATAGATCATTGTCGTTTTGACATCGCGATGCCCTAACAACTCCTGGATGGTTCGAATATCCGAGCCGCTTTCCAGCAGGTGTGTGGCAAAGGAGTGCCGGAAGGTGTGGCAGGTGGCCCGCTTCGTCAGTCCGGCCTTCACTACAGCCTCTCTGACAGCTTTCTGCACCAGGGATTCGTCAATGTGATGACGTCCTTGTTCCTTGGTCTTGCCATTGATCCATCGGTGCTCCTGGGGAAAGACCCATTGCCAGCGCCAGTCCTTCGGCGCGTTGGGGTACTTGCGGTCAAGTGCGTGTGGTAGCTGGACGCGCCCCCACCCATCCGCCACATCCTGTTGGTGTACGGCCTTGACCTTCGTGAGGTGGCCCTGGAGTGGGGTCTTGACCGATTCGGGCAACATCGTGATCCGGTCTTTGGCGCCTTTGCCGTCGCGAATCAGAATCTCATTCCGAGAGAAATCGATATCTTGAATCCGGAGACGCAGACACTCCATCAGACGAAGACCCGCGCCATACATGATCGCGGCTATCAGCCACTTTTCGCCGGCCAGGTTTGTCAGCACCGCTTTCACTTCCCCACAGGTCATGACCACAGGCAGACGTTCAGGTTTTCTGGCACGGATGACTTCGCCGAGGTCTCCGAGGCCGCGCCCGATCACGTGTCGGTAGAGGAAGAGCACCGCCGCCAATGCTTGGTTTTGCGTCGAAGCACTGACCTTCTCTTGCAGGGCCAGATGAGACAGAAACTGATTGATGTCCGGTTCGGCCATCTCGGCCGGATCGCGCCCTTGATGAAAGTGCAGAAACCTTGCGACCCAATGACTATACGCCTGTTCGGTTCTCCTGGAGTAATGACGAGCCTGCGCGGCTGCACACAGATCCGCAAGCACCGAACCGAGTACTGCTGAAGATGGCTTTCCCTGGTCGACGGCTTGCTTCGTCCCAAGCGTCGGATCGACTTGGACGCTCTCCCCAGGGAAAAGATTCAGCAGGTTGCCCAGCGTCCCATCTCCTTGGGGAACCGTCCAATGCCGTTCTTTGGCATGCCAGCGTCGGCCGGCGACGGTCTTGATCTTGGCGAGACGCTCAGTGGAATACGGCACTCGTACGATGAGCCGTCCCGCACCGGCTGGCTTGATCTGAATTGCGTCATTGAGCCCTCTCTGTGCTCGACGATCCATCGGAACCTCTTTGCGGCCGCGATGCGTGCGCTTCGTGCATCCATCAGTTGGCTCGAGCGTGGTGACAGTCTCTAACCCTAACGGAGCAAAAGCGATGCCGCTGCAAAGATGGGTCCTGCGTGATTCCTCCCACGCGAACCCGATGCGCCTGTATCGGAAGGGATGAAGAGGTGTATCTCAGGGGGACAGGGGGAAACGTGCTGCGATAAGTGAGTCCGGACTTAGCTCCTGGTGTAGAACGGCAGGGGGTGGACCGTCGCGTCGTGGCGCGCGCCGTCGAATTGGACAGACAATTTCGTGTCGGCCGCACTGAAATCGCGCAAAGGAAATCCGAAGGCGATCGAGGCTTTGAGTTGCGGCGAGAACGTTGCGCTGCTGACCCACCCGACTTCCCGATCGCCGCTGAAAAGCTTGGCTCCCTTCGGCGGGACCACAGAACCCTTGACGACCAGGCCGACCAGATGGCGACGGACGTTGCCGTAGGTGTCCATGCGGGCGACGACTTCCTGGCCCGGGTAGCAGCCCTTGGTGAGGCTGAAGGCTTTGCCTTCGAGGTTCGCTTCGGGCGGGACGATTTCTTCGTTCAAGTCCGGTCCGGCTTTCGGAATGCCGGCTTCGATGCGGAGCGCTTCACGGGCCTGGCTGCCCATCGCTTTTATTCCATAAATCTTGCCGGCTTCCATCAACCGCTCCCAGGCCGTAATCAGTCCATCCACCGGCAAGAGAATCTCATAGTCTTCTTCACCCGTTTCCTCCGTCCGTACGATCACCGCGGACTGTCCGCCGATGATCGAGGAGACAAAGTTCACGGGCTTCAGATCCGTCACGTCCGTGCCGAAGGCGGACGCCACCGTCGCCGCGGCTTTCGGGCCGCTCACGAGCAACAGCCCCCAACTGTCCGCGCAGTTCTCCATCTTGGCCTTGGTGCCGTAGAGAAGAAATTTCCGCAACGCGCCGTAGGTCGTCTCACCGATCTCGCCGACATCCTCCAGCATGACCGCGTCGGCCAGCATATACGCCCGGAAATAGGTGAGCATTTTGCCTTTGTGCGTCAGGAAGCTCGAATACCTTCCTTGGCCGGGTTGAAGGGAAAGGAGGTCGTTGCTGATGACGCTCTGCAGCCACGTGATCCGGTCGTCGCCCGTGACCCGAACCTTGCCCCGGTGAGAGAGGTCGGCGAGGCCCAGGGATTCCCGTACCGCCCGATGTTCCACAATGGGGTCACCGTAATGAGCGGGTACGTTCCAACCGGTGACGTCTTCAAACGTCGCGCCGAGGGCTGTATGGTGATCATGCAAGCGGGATTGTTTCGGCATAGCAGTGTTTAATGTTGAATGATCAATGTTGAATTGAGCTCAACTCATCATTCAGCATGCAACATTATCTCCTCCACAAGATCTTTGGTTCGTGCCGAGAACTCGTTTCGCGAGACGATCTTCGTCACCCCCATCGACTTGGCGCGGTTCCACGTATCGACTTCTTCATGATTCGCAAACGCCAGAATGGGGACCGCCTTCGTCCGAGCATCGGCCTTCAACGTTTCCAAGGCGTGGAATGCGTTCAGGACATCGTCGTTCATGTTCAGAATGACGGCGACCGGCGAGCCGGTCGATGAGATTCCCGCGATATCCTCCTGCGAGCGGGCTCGTTCGAGCCGAAAGCCTTTGGGTCGCAGGGCATCGCGGACCTTCGTATAAAAGAAGATGTCGGTCACCGCGACCAGAATGGTTGGCTCGGTTGCGTGATCGGTTTGAGTCATCTGGAAAAGCTCATTGTCGAATCGTGAGTGCGAAGTCCGGCAGCTTCAATTCAATGAACTGATCAGTCGGCCGAGCGACTTCTTGGCCAGGACGTAGTCCGGATTGAGGAGCAGGGCCTGCTTGTAGGATTCGATCGCGTCGGTCCACTGGCCTTTCTTCTCATAGACTCTCCCAAGGTTCAAATGAGGAAAAGCCGGGCTCTCATAGCGTTTCGCCTGCATCGCCTTCTGAAACCAGGGGATCGCCTCGTCGAACTGGCCCTTCTCGATCAAGTAGGCGCCGATGTCGTTGTAGGGGTTGCCGAAGTCCGGATCCCGCCCGATGGCCATATGGCACTCGTCGATGGCGTCGTCGAGCCGGCCCATGAAGCTGTAGGTCCAACCCAGGAACGTGTGCGCCTCCGCCGTGGGGTGTGCGGACAAGGATTGTCGATAGAGCGACACGGCCTCTTCCAATTCGCCTTTCATCTGCCGCTCGTACGCCTGCTGGAAGAGACCCCAGGCTTCCCGTTTATCCTCTTCCCGGCCGTCGCCTTGTATCAAAAAATCCTGGACATCCATGGGGATTTCAAAGAGCTAATGGCGTGTGGCCAATGGCTTGTGACACAAGCTCTTCTCTCTTACTCCTGCTTCAGTTTCTTCTTGATCAACTCCGCTCCGTAACGACCGGATAGTAACATAGATCCGAAGGCCGGACCCATGCGGGGAGTGCCATGGACGGCCGATACGGCCAAGCCCACCACGAAACAATTGGGATAGACTTCGCCGGTATGGTCCATGACGTCTTCTTCCGAACGGGCGACCCACATGGCGCCGTTGCCGGGCACCTCCGTGTAGAGGCTTCGTTTATGCAACAAACTGACGACGACCGCGTCGTGACCGGTGGCATCGACGACGACCTTGCTTTCCAAGGCGATCGGATCGACGTGGATGAGATCATGGCCGGCCATTTCGGCGGTCGTATTGTTGACGACCACTCCCTCCAAGGCCCCGTCACGGCGGAGCACGAGATCGACGACCCGGGTGAGATTCAGGATTCTCGCGCCGCCCCGATAGGCCGCGGTGATCAGCGCGCCCGTGGCATGCGGCGGATCCACGATGTACATGCCCTCGCAGTCCTTGATCTTCTTGCAGGGAACACCGATTTCATCAAGGATCTTATGAGCCGGGGCGCAGATCGTGGCCTTATTCATCAGGTATCCGCCGTGCCAGAACCCGCCGCCGAGCGCGAGGTTCTGCTCGACGAGGACCGTCTTGAATCCCATGTCGGCCAGGTCATGCGCGCAGATCAACCCGGAAGGTCCGGCGCCGACGATGATGACGTCGCTCTCGATGAGCTGATCGAATTCCTTGTAATACTCCCGGGCGATCTGTCTGGTGATGTCTCGTTCCCGGAGTGGGGCTGGTTTAGGCTTGGGCATCTGAACACTCCTTACCGGTAGATTTCCGCTCCGGTGTTCTTGAATTCATCCGCCTTTTCTTTCATGCCGATTTGAATAGCCTGTTGTTCGCTGACATGCTTGCTGGCAGCATAGTCGCGCACGTCCTGGGTAATCTTCATGCTGCAGAAATGCGGCCCGCACATGCTGCAGAAGTGGGATACCTTGGCCGCGTTGTCCGGAAGCGTCTCGTCGTGGAACTGTTCGGCGGTGTCCGGATCGAGGGACAGATGGAACTGGTCCTCCCACCGGAACTCGAACCGGGCCTTCGACAGGGCGTTGTCCCGGATCTGCGCACCGGGATGGCCCTTGGCCAGGTCGGCGGCATGGGCTGCGATTTTGTAGGTGATGACGCCGGCCTTCACGTCCTCGCGGTCGGGGAGGCCCAGATGTTCCTTGGGAGTGACATAGCAGAGCATGGCGCATCCGTACCATCCGATCATGGCCGCCCCGATTCCCGACGTGATGTGATCGTAGCCGGGGGCGATGTCGGTCGTGAGCGGGCCGAGCGTATAGAACGGCGCCTCGTGGCAGGCCTGCAGTTGCTTTTCCATGTTGACCTGGATCAGGTGCATCGGCACGTGACCCGGCCCCTCGATCATCACTTGCACGTCATGCTGCCAGGCGAGCTTCGTCAGTTCGCCCAGAGTCTCGAGCTCGGCGAACTGCGCTTCGTCGTTCGCATCGGCGATGGAACCAGGCCGCAGACCGTCTCCGAGGCTGAACGACACGTCGTAGACCTTCATGATCTCGCAGATTTCCTCGAAGTGCTGATAGGCGAAGTTCTCCTCGTGGTGAGCGAGACACCACTTGGCGTGAATCGATCCGCCGCGCGACACGATGCCGGTCATGCGCCGCGCTGTCAGGGGCACATAGGCGAGCCGGACGCCGGCATGGATCGTAAAATAGTCGACGCCCTGCTCGGCTTGCTCGATGAGGGTATCACGGTAGATGTCCCAGGTCAGATCTTCCGCCTTTCCGCCCACTTTTTCGAGCGCCTGGTAGATCGGCACGGTGCCGATCGGGACCGGGGAGTTGCGGATGATCCACTCCCGCGTCTCGTGAATGTTTTTGCCCGTGGAGAGATCCATGACCGTATCGGCGCCCCAGCGGATCGACCAGATCATCTTTTCGACTTCCTCTTCGATCGAGGAGGCGACGGCGGAATTCCCGATGTTCGAGTTGATCTTGACCAGAAAATTCCGGCCGATGATCATGGGCTCCGTTTCCGGATGGTTGATGTTGGCGGGAATGATCGCCCGTCCCTTGGCGACTTCGTCCCGCACAAACTCTGGCGTTATGGTTCGGGGAATGCTCGCGCCCCAGGCCTGTCCGGGATGCTGTGCCGTGCCTCCCCCGTGGCCGTTCCGTGACGCCAACTCACGGGCGACCTCGCGGGATTGATTCTCCCTGATCGCGATGAACTCCATCTCGGGTGTGATGATGCCCTTACGGGCATAGTGGAGTTGAGTCACATTCTTGCCGGGCTTGGCGCGCAGGGGTTTGCGGACGTGTTCGAAGCGCAGGTCCGCCAGTTTCGGATCGGCGGCTCGTGCCCTCCCGTATTGCGAGGTGACGTCCGGAAGCTGCTCCACGTCGCCGCGTGAACGAATCCACTCCTGTCGGGCCGGGACCAATCCGACTCGGATGTCGATCGCGATAGACGGATCGGTGTAGGGACCTGAGGTGTCGTAGACCGTCACGGGCTCGTTGGGGGTCGGCGCCTCGCCCTTCATCGACTTGGTCGGAGATAAGGCGATCTCCCGCATCGGGACCCGTACGCCCGGTTGGGTTCCGGAGACGAAGACCTTCCGCGATGCGGGAAAAGGACTTGTTGAAATTGTCCTCTGGCTGTGACCGTTGTCGGAGCCGTTCTTGCTCATGGCGAGATTCCTTTCGTCTGACACTGCCCTCGGTTGTCCGATCCTCACTGCAAACTAAAAAGCCGCACCCGGTGGCTAGGGGGCGGCTTATACCTCAGCGTCTTCTGCTGTTCCGCTTCCCTACGCTGGTATTACCCAGGTCAGGTTGTGAGGGTCGTCCGTCCAGGATTTTCCGGCGGACTCTCAGCCTTCTGGCACCCCTAGCTTGTAATTCGAAATCGTAGTCTGTGCCGAGAGCGAAGTCAACGTGCTATTAGACCCATAGGACTAGGTCCATCTATCCTCCGGCGGGCTGGTTTACGGCCTGCCGGAAGCCAGGCTGGGCGGTGTCGCGGGTGGTTTCATTGATTGTGAGAGAACGCGTGTCGTACAATGATAGTTCTCCCTATGGTTGGTGAGCACGAGTCGGACATGCTGGCCACTTTACCCAAGCCGATTACCGATTATCAGGGCCTCGAGGGCGAGGAACTGTTCCGGCGGACCGCGCAGGCGAAACGCGCGCTGGGCGATCGGGTCATGATCCTCGGCCATAACTATCAGCGCGACGAAGTGATCGAACACGCCGATTTTCGCGGCGATTCGCTCCTGCTGTCCAAGCTTGCGGCCGAACGGTCCGAACGACCCTACGTCGTCTTTTGCGGCGTGCACTTCATGGCCGAGACGGCGGACATCTTGAGCCGTTCGAATCAAACGGTCATTCTGCCGGACATGGCGGCCGGCTGTTCCATGGCCGACATGGCGGCGATCGAGCAGGTCGATCAGTGTTGGGAAACCTTAGGGCGCATGCTTCCGGTCGAGGAGGCCGTCACGCCCGCCGTGTACGTCAATTCCGCGGCGGTCTTGAAGGCCTTCTGCGGCGAACACGGCGGCATTACCTGTACGTCGTCCAATGCCCGGGCCGTGATCGAATGGTGCTGGGCCAGACGCGAAAAGATCCTGTTTTTCCCTGATGAGCACTTGGGCCGGAACACGGCCAACAAGATGGGCCTGCCGCGCGAGCAGATGATCGTGTGGGACCCCTATCTGCCGAACGGCGGCAATAGCCGCGAGGCCATCAAGCGGGCGAGGCTGATTCTGTGGAAAGGTCATTGCAGCGTCCACCAGATGTTTCAGCCGGTGCATGTCGACAACTTTAGGAAGCAGTATCCGGACGGCAAGGTGATCGTTCATCCGGAGTGCCATGAGGACGTGGTCAACAAGGCGGATCTCTCCGGGTCCACGGAATTCATCATCAAGACCGTTTCCGCGTCTCCCGCCGGATCGATATGGGCGGTCGGCACGGAACTCAATCTCGTCAACCGCTTGAAGCGCGATATGACCGACAAGAAGGTGTTTTTTCTGTCGTCCACCGTCTGTCAATGCGCGACGATGTTCAGGATCGACGGCGCGCATCTCTGTTGGGCCATGGAGAATCTTGCCGAGGGACACGTCGTGAACCATATCGTAGTTCCTGAAGACGACAAGCGGTGGGCACGAATTGCCCTCGATCGCATGATGGCCATTAGCTAACCCCGCAAGCAGTTAAATCTCCACGCCCAGATTTCCATGGACTAT
The DNA here is from genome assembly GCA_047150005.1 of Nitrospira sp. Taxonomy (GTDB): domain Bacteria; phylum Nitrospirota; class Nitrospiria; order Nitrospirales; family Nitrospiraceae; genus Nitrospira_C. The sequence continues at coordinate 2,607,278 of AP038806.1, forward strand.
AAAGCAACGCTTAATTTACCCAAGACCGACTTTCCCATGAAGGCGAACCTGCCGCAGCGGGAGCCCGAACTGCTGGCGTGGTGGGAACAAGAGCGGTTGTACGAGGAAATCCAGCAAGCGGGACAGGGGCGGCCCCGCTATGTGCTGCATGACGGCCCTCCCTATGCCAACGGCCGTATCCACATCGGCCACGCTCTGAACAAGATCCTCAAGGACATCATCGTCAAGTCGAAAACCATGGCGGGATTTCACGTGCCGTATGTCCCGGGCTGGGATTGCCATGGTCTGCCGATCGAGCATCAGGTGCTCAAGGATCTTGGTGAAAAGAAAAAAACACTCGATGCGGTGGCGATTCGCCGGCTCTGCCGGGACTATGCCGAGAAGTTCCGCGACATCCAGCGGGAAGAGTTTCAACGCCTGGGCACGTTCGGCGATTGGCAACACCCGTATCTCACCATGCATCCGGCCTATGAAGCGACCATCGTGCGGGAATTCGGGAAGTTCGTGGAGCGCGGGGGGGTCTATAAAGGACTGAAGCCGGTCCTCTGGTGTACGCAGGATCAAACCGCGCTCGCCGAAGCGGAAGTGGAATACGACGATCACACCTCGCCGTCGATCTATGTCAAGTTTCCCATCGTCAATCCTCCCCGGTCGTTTCCAGGACGACCCGACGGCGTTCCGGCTGATCGGACATCGTACGCCATCGTGATATGGACGACCACGCCCTGGACTCTTCCGGCAAATCAGGCGGTCTGTGTCCATCCCGATATCGACTATGCGTTCGTGCAGGTCGGCGAAGAGATCTTGGTCATCGCCGACAAACTGGTGGAGCGCGTGGCCAAGGCCTGCGAGTTGAAAGAGGCCCGCGTGCTCGGCGTGAAGAAGGGGAATGACGGCTTCGAGGGACTGGAGACCCAGCGTCCCATGAGTACGGGACTGTCGCCCGTCCTCTTGGGCGATTTCGTCACGCTCGATCAGGGCACCGGGTGCGTGCACATCGCGCCGGGACACGGTATGGAAGACTACGTCCTGGCCCAGGAGCACAACGCCAAGGCGTCTCCGGGCGAGCGGCTCGAGATCCTGGCCCCGGTCGACGACACCGGACGGTTCACCGAGGCGGTGGAGGATTTTGCCGGGCAGCATGTCTTCAAAGCCAACTCCGGCATCGTGGAGCGCCTCAAGTCGACCGGAAAGCTATTAGGACACGGGTCCCTGAACCATTCCTATCCTCACTGTTGGCGATGCAAGAGCCCGGTCATCTTCCGTGCGACGGAACAGTGGTTCGTGTCCATGGAGACGAACCACCTGCGTCAGGAGACCCTGGCCGAAATCAATCGCGTGCAATGGGTTCCGCCCTGGGGCAAGGATCGGATCACCGGCATGATCACTAATCGGCCCGACTGGTGTTTGTCGCGCCAGCGAGTCTGGGGCGTGCCGATCCCGGGGTTTACCTGCGCCGGTTGCCGCAGGGTGATGGCCGAACCGGTTCTCATCGAGCACCTTGCCGTGCTGATCGAATCGGGAGGGTCCGATATTTGGTTTGAACGGCCGGCGTCGGAGTTGCTGCCTCCCGGCACCACGTGCGGGCAGTGTGGCGGGACTACATTTGAAAAGGAACATGACATTCTCGACGTGTGGTTCGAATCGGGCGTGAGCTATGCCGCCGTGCTCAAACCGCGCAAGTGGTGGCCGGCGGACTTGTATCTCGAAGGCTCGGATCAGCATCGAGGCTGGTTTCATAGTTCCTTGCTCGCCGGCGTCATCACCGATCAGCGCGCGCCTTACAAGGCTGTTCTTACCCACGGGTTCGTCGTCGACGATCAGGGCAAGAAGATGTCGAAGTCCGCGTGGAACGGCGTGGCGCCTCACGAGATCATCAAGCAGTACGGCGCCGAGATCCTACGTTTGTGGGTATCCGCGCAGAATTATCAGGACGACGTGCGCATTTCCCCGGCCATCCTGACCCAGTTGGTGGAAGCCTATCGAAAGATCCGAAATACCTGCCGGTTCCTCCTGAGCAATCTCTACGATTTCGATCCCTTGAAGGACCGAGTGCCATATGAACGGTTGCCCGAGCTTGACCGATGGGCCCTCTTACGGCTCGAAGAACTGAAGGGCAAAGTCCGGAAGGCCTATGACGAGTTCGAATTCCACGCCATTTATCACGCATTGAACAATTTCTGCTCGGTGGATTTGAGCGCCGTCTATCTGGATATTCTGAAGGACCGGCTCTACACGTTCCGCAAGGACTCGCCCTTGCGGCGAGGCTCTCAGACCGTGCTCTATGAGATCATCCTGACGATGACCAAGCTGATGGCGCCGGTGCTCAGCTTCACGGCCGAAGAAATTTGGCGAACCTTGTCCGCGCAGTTCGACGGGACGCTCGAGGCCAAGAGCGTGCATGTAAGCCGGTTCCCGGATCCCCGGCCTGAGTGGAATGACAAGAATCTTGCCCAGCGGTGGGAGCGGCTGCTGAAGTACCGTGTAGAGGTTCAGGGGCTACTGGAAGGTATGCGTCAGGGGAAAGAAATCGGTTCGTCACTCGAAGCCCGAATCGAGCTGCTTGCAAAGCCACAGGTGTACGAATTTCTCAAGCCCTACGAAGCAGATTTGCCGGCCCTCTTCATCGTCTCTCAAGTCGGACTGATTGGTGATCCCACTGTTGCCTCCGATCTAGCGATCCTCAAATCACGGGCAAGGGGAAAGAAGTGTGAGCGATGCTGGAACTATCGTGACGCGGTAGGCACCTTCACCGATCACCCGACCCTGTGCGACCGCTGCGTGGAGGCGGTGCGGTGAGCCCGACCGCGCTCCGTTACGGAGGATTGGCTCTGCTCGGGATCCTGATCGTGCTGGTCGATCAGGTGACAAAACAGTGGGTCATGCAGTCCATGCGGTTGCATGAATCCATTGTGGTTGTTCCCAATCTGTTCAGCATCACCTACATCCGGAATCCGGGGGCTGCGTTCGGGTTGCTGGCCGGCAGCAGCAACGCCTTTCGCATGGTCTTCTTCGGCGTGACGTCTCTGTTTGCGCTGGGGCTGCTGGGGACGATTTTGGCCCGGTTGCCCGAGAAGGATTGGATCGGGCAGGTGAGCATCGCCGCGATTCTCGGAGGAGCGATCGGAAATTTGATCGATCGGCTACGGTTCGGCGAGGTGATCGACTTTCTGGACGTCTACGTCGACATGTACCATTGGCCGGCGTTCAACGTGGCCGACTCCGCCATCAGCGTGGGGGTCGTGTGCCTGATCATTCATTTTGCGTTTGAGCGAAAAGAGACGCCGCTGCCCGAGCCGGATTCCCCTCCGACCTCCCTCTCCTCCTAACGAGCCTAACTCGGAAGGGGGACGATGAATCCGCCCTGTTCGTGAAACTCGCGCTGCTGTTCCGTTGAAAACATCACCAGCGGCTCGCTGTGGCAGAATTGACACTCGTTCACCGTCACCGGGATGTCCCCCTCTCCCAAGTTCTCCAAATAGCGCTTCGCCAGCTTGAGCGCGGTCGCTTCGTCGGTCGTCATGACGTCAAAATGAAGGAGGCCCTGCTTCCCGCGCACTGTGGCATCGAACACATGCACCGTATCCATCGTGACAACTCCTGAGGTTACAGACCAAAGATGTAGAGGACGGCGAGTCCCATGACGATCCTGTAATAGGCAAACGGACGAAGCGTATGGTGCTTGACGAAGGACAAAAAAGCCGCGATGACAATCCAGGCGACGACGAAGGAGACGGCGAGACCGATCGCCAGCGCGACGTAGTCTTGCTGATGAAAGACCCCCCGTGATTTCCAGATCTGGTAGCAGGTCGCGACAATCAATGTCGGAAGCGCCAGAAAAAACGAGTACTCCGTGGCCACCTTACGATCCAAACCTACCAGCAGGCCTCCGATGATCGTCGAACCCGAGCGCGACATGCCGGGAACGAGGGACGCGCATTGGGCTACGCCGATCAGGACAGCCTGGCGCAGGCCGACCTGTTCGAGTTGCTGTACATCGGGTTTCCTCGTGCGAGCTTCAACCGCCAAAATGATCAATCCGCCCACGATGGAGGTGATCGCGACAGTTTGCGGGCTGAAGAGATGAGCTTTGATCCAACCGTGCGTTGCCAATCCCACCAGACCGGCAGGGAGAAACGCCGCGCCCAAACCGATGAGGAACCAAAGATGCGGATGTGTTGCCAGAGAGCGACGAAGAGTGATGGCGAAGGATTCGGCGCCCGCCAGCCCTATCGATCGCCGAAAATCCGCTTGCTCGGCCATTGCGCGTGAAAGGAACGTTCTGAGCTTTTCTCGCTCATACGCCACGACGGCGAGGATGGCGCCCAACTGGATGGAGATCTCGGCATTGGCGGCCAGATCGCCGGTAAACCCCAGCGCATGTCCTACGAGAATGAGATGGCCGGTCGAGGAGACCGGGAGAAATTCGGTAAGCCCTTCGACAATACCGAGAATCATCGCCAGGGCGGGGCCCCATTCATTCATCTGCGTTCCTTTTGGTGAGGTGTGTGACGAGAGGTCTCTGCATAATCACAAAGTGACCGTCTTCCGTCAAGCAGACGCGAAAAACCGATGATCGGAAATCCAAAGGCGGCGGCAGGGCGTCAAACTTGTTGACAAAGACTGAGGCTTGGCATACACAGTGGAGGGGTGCGAAAAGACGCGGTGGTCAAGCCGCCAGTCGTTCGTATTTCCAACAACCATTCACAACACGTAGCTACAGCAGCCGCGCCGCGCAGGGACGGCGACCAGGACAAGGGGAGGTTCGCATGAGGTCAGTGTGGATGACGGCGATTGTCGCAGCGGGGGCGTTCTCGATCATGGGCTGTGTCGTCAGCGACCGCAAGTACCAGGAGGCGGTGGCCGAAGGCGATGCCGCCAAGACTGAATTGGCCACGATGCGCACGCAGAAGAGTGCGTTGGAGCAGCAGGTCAAGACGCTGAAGGAATTGAATGTCAAGTTCGGCAACGAAGCCCAAGCCGCCCACGACGAGTTGGAGCGGATACAGCACAGCCGGGACAAGGAGCGGGGAAGCATCGAAGCGCGGACCAAGGAGCTCGAGGATCGCGTTAAGCAGTTGACCTCGCAGAATCGGGCTATGAAAGCGGAATATGAGGACGCCAAGCGGCACAATGAAACACTGAAGTCCCTCGTCGCACGCTATCAGAAGGAACTCAAGGAACGGAGCGTCACCGGCTCCTTGGCGCCCCCTGCTGCCACACCGCCGGCGATGGTACCGGCTCCGATGACGCCGTCCGCCTCCGCGGCCCCGTCGGCCGGGGCAGGGCTGATGAACGTCAATAAGGCGTCGGCAGGCGACATGGTGCTGGTGCTGGGCATTTCGAAGGAGATGGCCGACCGGATCGTGATGAATCGTCCCTACAAGGTCAAGGGCGAGTTGGTCGCGAAGAACGTCGTGCCGAAGGAAACTTTCGATACGATCAGGGAGCGCATTAGCGTCAGCCCCTAGGCGTGAAGCGCATCTCGTGAAGCGTGAATCGCAAGCAGGCGCCTCACCTCGACGGTTCTTAAAGACTTAGCGCGAGGCGAGGCACAAAGAACAGAGGGCAATTCCCGAGCAGGCCATCCATGCATATGGATGGCCTGTCGTGCTTTTGAGGCCGGAGGATGATTCTCATTCGCCCGTCTTGTTAGAATGGCACGGTACAGCTTGGGGGAGGAACGACTCTCGTCATGCGCCGTCTTGTTCTGATTGCCGCGGTATTGGCCATCGGGTTGGTCATCGGCGGTTATGTGTTCTTCAACGGCGAGCGCAAGCCGCCTATTCGGTACCGTGCCGCGTCGGTTGAGCGAGGGGCGGTCGTCTCGCTGGTGACGGCCACCGGAACGATCGCGCCCGTCGTGTCGGTTCAAGTCGGCACGCAGGTATCCGGCATGATCAAGAGCTTGCATGCCGATTTCAATTCCGTGGTCAAGGCCGGGGACATCGTGGCGGTGATCGATCCGGAACCGTTTCGAGCCCGGCGAGATCAAGCCGCCAGCAACCTTGAAATGGCGAGAGCGACCGTCGCGCGAGCGAGGACGGAGCAGGCGCAGCGCCGCCGCGAGTTGGAACGAACGAAATCGCTGCTGGCCCAGCAGTTCGTGTCGCAGAACGATGTGGATGTGGCGCTCACGAATGCGCAGGGAGCCGATGCCCAGGTGAGTGTCGCGACGGCGCAAGTGAAGCAGGCAGAAGCCGCGCTCAATGCCGCAGAACTGGATCTCAAGTACACGGTGATTCGGTCACCGGTCAACGGCATCGTTGTGGCCAGAAACGTCGAAGTCGGCCAGACCGTCGCCGCGAGTTTCGCCACGCCGAACCTGTTTTTGATCGCCCTCGATCTGACGCAAATGGAGGTGGACACGAACGTGAGCGAGTCCGATATCGGCGGCATCACGGAAGGAAAGGACGCGACGTTCACCGTCGATGCGTATCCGGGCGTCCCGTTTTCCGGCACCATCAGGCAGGTGCGCATCGCGCCGATCAACGTGCAGAACGTCGTCACCTACAATGTCGTGGTCGGCGTGGACAACAAGGATTTGAGGCTCAAACCGGGCATGACGGCGAATGTGTCGATCGTCGTCGCTCAGCGTGAAAATGTGCTGAAGATCCCGAACGCGGCGCTCCGGTTCATGCCTCCGAAATCGGAACTGGCGAGGGGCGCTCCGGCGGCCGCTGCCGGCCGAATCGCAGCGACAAGCGGTGCGGGGGGCATGCCATCCCGGTTCATCTGGCAGGAGCGTGAAAACGGCGAGTTGGTCTCGGTTCCGGTTCAGGGCGGCATATCGGACGGCCTGTGGACGGAACTCGTCTCAGGAGACCTTGCCGAAGGCGAGGGGGTAATCGTCGGGATCGAGCAGCCCAGCGGAGAACGGCGGAGCGGCGATCTGCCGCCGGGGTTCGGCCCTCCGCAGCGTCGCCAGTCTCGCGAACGAGGCATGTAGGCAAGGCCAATACCGAGCCTCCACTGCATCTCAACTTGAACCTCGGTCTTTCCGTCGATGACTCCACTGATCATCTGCCGCGAGATCTGGAAGGTCTACCGGGTCGGCGAGGTCCGGGTCGAGGCGTTGCGTGGCGTGGACCTCTCGATCGAGCGAGGCGAATTCGTGGCCGTCATGGGCTCGTCCGGATCAGGTAAGTCCACGCTCATGAACATTCTCGGTTGCCTCGATCAGCCGACGAGAGGCAGCTATGAGTTCAACGGCGCCGAAGTCGCCAGCATGCCGCAGAACCGGTTGGCCGAGATCCGCAACCGACAAATCGGATTTGTCTTTCAAAGTTTCAATCTCATCCCGAGAACCAGCTCGCTGGAGAACGCTCAGCTGCCGCTGTTCTATCGAGGGCTCCCGCTCAAGGAGCAGCGCCTGCAGGCCGCGGAAGCACTTCGTCGGGTCGGTTTAAGCGGACGGGAGCACCACTTTCCGACTCAACTCTCCGGTGGCCAACAGCAGCGGGTCGCCATCGCGCGAGCGTTGGTGACGTCGCCGGCCCTTCTACTGGCCGATGAGCCGACGGGCAACCTCGACACCCAATCCAGCGAGGAGATCATGGAAATCTTCCGGGGCCTCAATCGCGAGGGCATGACGGTCATCGTGGTGACGCACGAGCCGGACATCGCGGCCCATGCGTCTCGGGAGATCGTCGTGACGGACGGCCGGGTCGTGAGCGACCGAACGATGCGGTGCGGACGCAGATGATGGGGCTCTAGTATGTCGGCATTCATCTGGTTAACGATCCTGACGGCGCTGAGAGTGATGGGGCGAAATCGCCTGCGGACGGCCTTGACCATGCTGGGAATCGTGATCGGAGTGGGGGCGGTCATTGCCATGGTCAGCATCGGGGATGGAGCCCGCCGTGCGGTCCAGAGGCAGATCGCCACGATGGGTACGAACGTCATCATCATCTGGCCTGGGGTCACGACGGTCAGCGGTGTGAGGGGAAGCCAAGGGGGCGCCGTCACCCTGACGGTGGCGGATGCCATGGATCTCAAGAAGAAAATCCCGTTGCTGTCGGATACGGCGTGGGCCAAACGGGACGTGATGCAGATCGTCAACGGCAACCGGAATTGGAACGGCTCCATCAACGGCGTGTCCCCGAGCTATCTGACCATCAGAGATTGGTCGTTTACCAGCGGCGGGTCCTTTACGCAGGCCGACCTCGACAGCGCGGCTCGTGTGGCGCTGATCGGGCAGACGGTGGCGGAGAATCTCTTTGAACCGGGAGAGGAGCCGGTCGGCGCCGTCATCCGCATCAAGAACGTGCCGTTCCGGGTGATCGGCGTGCTTGCGCCGAAGGGACAATCCGCCCAGGGTTCGGATCAAGACGATGTGATCTTCATCCCGTTCACGACGGCGGAGCGGAAGGTGTTCGGCACGCTGTTTCTGGGCTCAGTGGGAGGAATCTTCGCGTCCACCGATCGAGTGGATGATCTCCCGGAGGCGGTCGAACAGATTCGTGAAGTCATCCGCATGCGCCATCGCATACAGGGCGAACAGGCCGACGACTTTACGATCCGCACGCAGGTGGACATTGGAAAGGTCCAACAGGGGACGAGTCAAACGCTGACCGTGATGTTGTTTGCCATCGCGTCCGTCTCCCTTCTGGTCGGAGGGATCGGCATCATGAACATCCTGCTGGTCTCGGTGACCGAACGAACCAGAGAAATCGGCGTGCGCATGGCGGTCGGCGCCACACGGCGCCACATCGTCGTGCAGTTCCTGATCGAAGCCATGACGTTGAGCGTGTTCGGCGGCGCGCTGGGGATCGTGTTCGGGGTGACGGGGGCGAAATTGACGACGGTGATCGCCGGATGGCCGACCATTGTGTCCGGGTCCGTGATTGCGGTCGCAGTGGTGTGTTCACTCGTCATCGGATTGTTTTTCGGCCTCTATCCTGCCACCAAGGCCGCGCGTTTGAATCCGATCGACGCGTTGCGCTACGAGTAATCTTGGACCGCGGGACGGGGCGAACTGCCGGTCGGCGCGGCGGCGCGAAGCGACACCTCGATTCGCGGGTTGAGCGTATCGACGTGTTTGTAGAGGTGCGTTTCGACGATGCGGTTGTCGTTGATGCCGAGCCCCTCGCACAGCGCGTCTTGAGCGATTTTCAACCCGCCGTCGACGTCTCGCCGCAACGGCGAGGTGAAGTAGAACCGTATCGAAAGGGCCAGCGTAGTCGATTGAAGCCGCGACAGCAGTCCCGCACGGTTGGAGCACTTGGAGAGCATGAGCAGCACAAGGTCCCCGACTTGGGCCTTGTAGGTGCGTCCTGCCGCAGAAAGGAGCCGACGGCCCCGCACCGTGGCATACTGATGATTCACGCTGGGAGGTACGGGCAGCACGAGCGCCACGCCGTCGGTCTCGCGGTATGCTGCCGTGGAGGTCGCTCCGAAGCGCGGTTTCGCGGACGGAGCCATGCGGGGCCCTGCCAGGAGCCTCGTAGCCGTCTGTCGGGAAATCACGCGAACCGGGAGCCGAGAACTGATGAAGGGTGTGGCGCGACGGGCGATGGGCATGCGGAGCACTACAGGAGATTCAGAATCTTCGCCATGTCTTGTTCATACCGGTCTTCGGATCGGCTGAGGTATCTTCGCCATTCGCTGGGGTTCCAGACTTCCATGCGGTGGTACAGACCGACGAGGATAATCTCCTGGTCCTCATCGAGCGGAACGAGTTTTCTCAGTCGACCGGGGATCAGGATCCGACCGGTCTTGTCGATTTCGGAGGTTCCCGCTTCCGAGACCACGAAGTGCATGAACAGCCGGCTCTGGTCTTCGTCGAGCGTCGCCTTGCTCCGTTCGAGCACCTTCTCCCATTCCTTGAGGGAATAGATCAGGATCGACTGCTCGGGGCCCTTCATAAAGACGACGGCGCGCCCCTCCGATTCAATCTGTTCGCGGATGGGCGAGGGGACGATGAACCGACCCTTCTCGTCGACTTTACAGAGGTACTCGCCGGCAAACATCAATGCCACCTTGGGCTTAGCCGGTGAACGGCGTTCTGACGCGCTCCCTGATCCACTGTTCGAGATCGGACCGCACGAATCGCCACTGGCTGCCCAGCTTGAAGGCGGGAATCCGACGGCTGTGGAGGTAGCGGTAGAGCGTCCGTTGGGTGATCTTGAGGTATCGGCAGGTTTCTTCTGCCGTCATCAACTCGCTCTTGGAACTCCGACTCATTTACCGTCCAGGATGGGAGGGAAACCATAGAGCAGACCGCCTCTAGTGTGGCATCAGGGTATGCGAGAGTCGCAAGCCTGTCAAGTGAAAACATATGACAGCGAAGGTCATTGTCCGCCAATATCATCCAGATTCGGCGAGGATTCATCGGCATCTCCCAAGGCGCCAGACGGATCCTCTCCGAAATCCTCACCCATTTCGTCGCCCATCTTCTTCATGAACCGCTTCATGCTTTCCGGATCGCTCTCGTCAAGGTCTCCCAAGGTGTCCGGGTCCGCCAGCGATTCGAGTCTGGCCTCTTCGGATTTCGGCGACGCAAAACGGGACATCAGACGCGAGAGGCTGGTGCTTCCACAAGAAGTGCACGAGACCGGTCTCGGATTGGTGATGCTCAGTTGAAGCACGGTCGTGCGACGCCGACAGTCGAGACACAGATATTCGTACAACGGCATATGCTACAGTCCCAGAATTGGTGAAGATCGAACCGGCTCCTCCACGAAGCGGCGATCCGGAATGAATAATGGCCCGATGGTGCGGGCGAGCGTCAGCGCGATGACGGACTTCGCTCCCGACGCCGACAGGGCTGCCGCACATTCGTGGAGGGTCGCGCCGGTCGTAAAGACGTCGTCGATCAGCAGGATTCGGCGACCGGCAACGACACGGGGCCTGCATACCGAAAACGCGTGCCGCACATTCTTCAGCCGCATAGTCCGAGGCAACGTGGTTTGAGGGTCGGTGGCCTGCACGCGCACGAGTTCGTGTATTGATACCGGCAGATCGAGATGCCGTGCCAGATGGTCCGAAAGGAGCAGCGATTGATTGAATTCCCTGCTGCGCAATCTACTGGGATGCAAGGGGACGGGTAGGATGAGATCGACGTCGAGATTAGATGGCAGGGCGTCGATCATGAGCTGCGCCAAGGGTTTGGCCAAGCCGATTTTCCCCCGATACTTGAACGCGCAAATGGCTTCCCGCAGAGGCGGAAGGTACGGATAGAGCGTCCAGGCTCGCGTGAAGGCGGGTCGGTGCTCCAGGCAGTCCTGGCAGCAATGATCCGGCGAATAAGAGACCGCAGCCGGCGAGACGAAGGGTTGGCTACAGAGAACGCAGCAAGGCCCCTGTAAGGGCAGAATCAGATCCCAACAGCGCTGACAGAATCCGGGAACCGGGTCGCCCTGTAAGCTGACCCCGCAGGCCAGGCAATCGACCGGAACGATGAACCGCAGCGCCTGACGGCAGAGGCTGAGGAAGCCGGTTCGGGTGGATGGAAAGGACATCAACATGGCCGACGTGGAAGCCAAGTATCGCGCTTCTTCTAGAAAAAAACACGGCGCCTGTCAAGGTTGTTGCCCTTCAAATGGTTGTGTTATACGGAAAGAGGTCTGCAAATCACGATGCTCAGGCTTGAACAGGTTTCGAAGGTCTATCAGCGGGGATCGGCTTCCATCATCGGGGTGGATCGGGTCAGCTTGGAAGTGGCGGAGGGGGAATTCTGCGCATTCAGAGGACCGAGCGGGTGCGGCAAGAGCACGTTGCTGAATTTGGTTGCCGGCTTGGACTCCCCCACGACGGGGGAGATCATCTTGAACGGGAGGCCGACCGGACGGTTTTCCTCCGACGATTGGACGCGGGTCCGGCGGGAAGACATCGGAATCGTCTTCCAGGCGTTTCACCTGATTCCCGGGCTATCCGCCGAAGAGAATGTCGCTTTTCCGCTGCTGCTGAGAGGTGAGCGGGGCGGAGCGATGCACAAACGCGTGGAGGAAGTGCTCAATCTCGTCGGAATGAGCCACCGTCGCCACCATCGTCCCGGTGAATTGTCCGGCGGAGAGCAGCAACGAATCGCCATTGCGCGCGCTGTCGTGCATAGCCCGAAGCTGGTCGTGGCGGATGAGCCGACCGGAAATCTGGATTCTCACCAGGGCGCGGCCGTCGTCGATCTGTTGAAGATGCTGGCCGATCAAGAACACCGGACCGTCCTTCTCGCAACGCACAGCGGCGAAGCGGCTGGCGCGGCGCACTATGTGTGGACCATGAAGGACGGCCGTCTGATCGAGCGGGTTGCACCGAACCTTCTTTCCTTGGGACGGTAGATGGATTTATCGACGACGATTGCGGGGGTCAAGTTTGCCGGTTGCTTCATGAACGCGTCCGGGGCGTTGTGCGTGACGCGAGAGGAATTATTGGCGTTGGGGCGCTCGCATGCCGGGGCGATCGTCACAAAATCCATGACGGTGGAGCCGCGCCAAGGCAATCCGTCGCCGCGGTATTACGGGTTCCCGGGCGGTTCGATCAATTCGATGGGACTGCCCAACCTGGGCTATCGCGCTTATGCCGAGTTGATCCCGGAATTGAAGCGGTTCGGCAAGCCGGTTATCGCCAGTGTGGCCGGTCTCGTTGAAGACGACTTCCCGATCATCGCCGAAGCCGTCAACGCAGCCGGGCCGGATTTGATCGAAGTGAATCTGTCCTGTCCGAACATCGCGGGAAAACCGCAGATCGGTTACGACGCCGAGGCGTCCGAGCGGTTGATGAAGCGCGTGCGAAAGATCATTACGGTTCCGATGGGGGTGAAGCTGCCTCCCTATTTCGATCCGGCGCATCATACGCTGATGGGAAACGTGATCGGGCGATGCGGCGTGGATTTTCTCAATGTGATTAATTCGGTAGGCAACGGGCTCGTCGTCGATCCGAAGACGGAAACCGTCGTGATCAAGCCGAAAGGCGGGTTCGGAGGCTTGGGGGGAACCATCATCAAGCCGGTGGCGTTGGCAAACGTCCGGGCGTTCTGGAAGCATTTCGACGGACGCATGCCGATCATCGGTACCGGCGGTGTCATGAATGGCATCGACGCCTTCGAGCATATACTCTGCGGGGCTTCGGCTATGCAAGTCGGCACTACGTTGGTCGAGGAGGGAGTCGACGTGTTCACGCGGTTGGAGGCGGAACTCGTCGCCTGTCTTCGCGATAAGGGCTATCAATCGATTGCGGAGTGCCGCGGACGACTCAAGGAACTCTAGGTGGGGATGCGTGATCGGCGCTTGATGGCGTAGACGTCACTTGCCGAACGATTTGGACAGCAGACCGAGTTGGAGTGCGCGTCGGAGGAGTTGGGCGACGTTTCTGACGTTGAGGCGGCGCATCAAATTGAATCGGTGGACTTCGACGGTGCGGACGCTGATCTGCAGGACGGTGGCGATTTCGCGATTGGTGTGACCGATGGACACCAGCCGGAGAATGTCCCGCTGACGCGGAGTGAGCGGCCCGAGATCGATCTCTTCCGCGGCCGGCTCGGCTTTGCGGCGCAACGCGCTTTTCATGTGGCTCTCACCTTCGATCTCGTCATGTGTGAAGCGAGTCTAGCAAAGGCGGGAAACCCTGTAAACGAAACTACTAAATCCTGCAGCCGCAGTCCGTCCCCTGTGTTCTGATCCGCGAATTACCGACAGTCGTCTGTTTCTCACCTCAACGACGAGGAGTCGGCTGGAATGCCAGACTTGTGGTCCGTGCCTGGATCGCTGATCCTGGCCCATGTCCGCGAACGACCCATCCGAAACGTGCTCAGTATCGTCGGGGTCGCGCTTGGCGTACTGGCGTCCGTGTCGATCGGCACGGCCAACGTACACGTGCTTCAGTCCTTCGATCGGGCGGTCCGAGCGGTCTCCGGATCGGCCACGCTGGAGATCATCGGTCACGACCTGGGAGTGGACGAGGCGGTGATCAGGTCCGTGCGGAACCTGCCGGGTGTGGAGACCGCCGCTCCGTTTCTGGAGCAGGGGGTCGTCATGCAAACCGGAGAGCATCAAGGCGAGGTCCTGCAGGTGTTCGGTATAGACCTCTTGGCCGAGCTCGGCTCAGCAAACGGGAGATTTCTGGTCACTCATGAGGATCGTGAGCGGACCCTCGAGGACGTCGTCTCGGCAGAAGCCGTCTATCTGGGTCGATCATTGGCCGATTCGTGGCACCTCCATCCCGGCGGTTTCTTGGACGTGCAGGGCGGTGGACGGAATCTGCGCCTGAGGGTTGCGGGGGTGATCCAAGGAGCGGAGGGTACCGGATCCCTCTGGGACCGAGCGGCCGCCATGGACATCGCTGCGGCGCAGGTAAACTTTGCAGCGATCGGCCGGTTGGATCGCATCGATATCGTCACCGAAGCGGGATGGAATGTCGATGATGTCGCGGCTTCGATCCGTGGCGTCCTGCCGCCGCATCTGGTCGTGCAACGGCCCGCGCAACGGTCGAAGCAGGTCGAGAATATGGTGCGCTCCTTCCAGCTCAATTTGACGGTGCTGAGCTGGGTCGGACTGCTCGTCGGAACGTTTCTTATCTACAACACGATGGCCTTCGCCGTGACCCAGCGGCGGCGTGAGATCGGCATCTATCGCGCCCTCGGAATGGCGGAACGCCGGATCGCAGCGCTATTCCTTCTTGAAGGAGGACTGCTGGGTTTCATCGGGGGCATGCTGGGCGGCATCGCAGGGGTGTGGGTGTCGCGGGCACTCATGACGCTGGTCAGCCGCACGATCTCGGACTTGTATGTTCCGATTGGGGCGGGGGATCCGACGACCTGGCTGGATGCACAAACCGTCATGGCCGTGCTGAAGGGCACGGCGTTCGGAACGATGGTCGCGATGGCGGGCGCGTTGGCTCCGAGTCTGGAAGCTTCGCGAACGGTGACGGTCCGTGCCCTGGCGCCGGGAGACTACGAAGAAACTCAGCGAGTCCGGAGCCGGCGCTATCTGGTTGTCAGCGTGCTGTTGCTGGTCTGCGCCGGGGTGCTGTCGCTGCCGGGACCAATCAACGGCCTTCCGTTGTTTGGATATCTCGCGACCCTGTGTCTTCTCGGATCGCTGGTCGCGCTGTCGCCCGTCTGTATTCAGGCGTTGGGACGCCATGAGGTGTCCCGGAGCAACGCGTCGCTTGCACTGGAAGGCGGGCTGCGCCGTATGGCTGCCGAACATGCCGCGCGACATCCGGGCCGCAATGCGGTGACGGTGTCGGCCTTGATGGTCGGACTCGCCATCATGATCGGGGTCGTGGTCATGGTTCGAAGCTTTCGCGAGACGGTGGAAACCTGGGTCAATGAAACGGTCATGGCCGACTTGATCGTGGCGCCGTTTGGTTGGCTGCAAGGGCAACAGGTCGGTCATGCCGCACGCGCACTTCCAGATTCATTGGCTGCGGTACTGTCCTCTTTTGAAGGTGTGGCCGCGGTGGATACCTACCGGAACGTGCAGGTCGAGGTCGAAGGCCGGAGCGCCATGCTGGTGTCGCGGGATATGCGGATGCACGCGCAGCGGAGCCGTTACCTTCTCGTGCGGGGCGATTCGGCGGCCGCATTGACTCGGGCCGCCGAATCCGGAGGGGTGCTCATCTCGGAAGTGCTGGCCGATCGGCTGGGCGTGCGGGAGGGAGGACGCGTGACGATTCGCACTCCTCAAGGCCCACGCAGCGTGCCGATCGAAGGAATTTTTTACGACTATGCGACGGACGGTGGCAAGATGGTGATGGATCGCGCCCCATACCAGCAACTCTGGAACGATCACTCTGTGACGGTATTCGCCGTCTATCTTGGTACAGGAGTCGATAGCGAGACTGTCCGTGCCGCGATGGTCCGGGCCTTTGCCGGACGACAGGATGGAGTCTTGCCGCCGATGGTGATCAAGAACAAGGAGTTGCGAAGGGAAATCCTCGACATTTTCGACCGGACCTTCATCCTGACCTATGTGCTGGAACTGATCGCCGTGTTGGTGGCGGTGCTCGGAATTGTGAACACGCTGGTGACCGCCATCCTGGAGCGGCGGCGAGAGTTGGCCACCCTTCAGGCAATCGGGGCGAGCCGAAAGCAAGTTGAGCGGCTGGTGCTGTGGGAAGCGGTCTATCTCGGTTCGATCGGCGCAGTCTTGGGTGTGATCGGAGGGCTTGGCCTTGCCTGGATTCTCATTACCGTCATCAATAAACAGTCCTTCGGGTGGACGATCCGCATGACCGTGCCGATCGAGGTGCTTGTGCAGGCCGTGACCATAGGAGTGGCCGCGGCATGGATCGCCGGCTACCTGCCGGCCCGATGGGCTGCGAGACAGTCGGCAGTGGAGGGACTAAGGCAGGAATAGCCTAGGAGTTGGAAGAGCGGGCATTCAAGTTCCCGATTCTTCCCTCCGGGGCAGTGAATGAGGTGAGCTGGCGGGTCTGGGCGGTGGAGGCTCAATCCAGGCCATCCTGGTGAGGAAAGAGTGAGCAAGCTTGACCAGGATTAACGGTTCCTGACACTGTTTTCTTCGCCCATGGGGTCGTAATGCCGATCAAGCCCAGCCCTCACAGCCGCGACAATGCTCTCACCCTTCGACCCGCAGGCCGCGACCGTCAAGAGCCGTTATGGTTTCGGAACATCGAGATCTTTGCAAATCTTCTGAGCAAGAAAGTCGTTGATCTCTCGGTGGCGTGGAACTGTGGAGGTCTTACCGGCAGCGCGATTGACGTAGACGCTATGACTGCCGCCTTCCCGTAGAAACTGAACGCCATGGCGTTCGAGGTGGCGGATCAGATCGATCCGCTTCATGAGATCGAGGCGAGTGGCTCTCGGATCACCGTCTTGTTACGAAGTGCCTCTTGGGCGAGTGCACGGTTCGATTCGAGAACTAACTGAACGGCTTCCTGAAGATTGGCGCGGGCTTCAGCAAGCGTATCGCCCTGGCTATTGGCCCCAGGCAGTTCTTCGACAAACGCGATGTATCCTTCAGGCACCTGTTGAAAAACCGCAGTCAGTTGTTCCTTCATGGGAGCGATCTCCTTGAAAGAGCAGTATAGCAGAACGACCGCCTGAAACCACACTCACGATCTTACAATTCGCCTTGGAACGCGCGGTGGAAAAGGGAGGCGGAGAGGTCGTCGAGGCGGCGGCGAGGTTGATGGAGAAACGGTTGGTCTAGCGGCCGTGTTTGGCGATGAGTTCTCTGACGGCAGGAACGAGTTCGCTCGGAATTTCCATAACAGTTTGAGTCCTGTCTTCGACGGCCGCCTCGTCTTCAGCCACCGCCTCTTCCCCAGTCTGTTCCTCATAATGCGCCAACACGCGACGAACTCTGGCTTCATCCCAGCCCGGAGGGAACTTGCTCTGTGTGGTCATGACTTTTTTCTCCGTCGTCTCCGATAGGCCATCAGCGGCTTGCCGGCCAACTGATAGGCCGTAATGACGAATATACTATCAGGTTCAGGGTCGGGAGCATAGATCACTCGCAAGTAGCGACCTGCCAGAGTTTGGCCCATGGCAACTCGCGATCCTTCTCGCCCAGGACGATCTTCTCCAGGTGCTCTTAAGACCTCTTCTACTTCTTCCTCGTTCACTGCATGACCATATATGTGCGGCAGGCCAGTTTCCGAGTCTAGATAGAAACGGATCTTCATCTCTTATCTTATAGCTCCCCCTCGAACGCGCGGTGGAGGAGGGAGGCGGAGAGGTCGTCGAGGCGACGGCGGGAGACGGCTTGCGGGGTTTCCATGGTCCGGATCTCGGCGACGCGGGCGGCGAGATTGTATCGGAATAACTGTGCCATCCTCTTCCTCTTCATGCTATAGTAGCGTATGTTAAAGCGTTCGCTTACCACAACGAATCCCTATCTCACCAATCCTGCGAAACGCCGCGCCATGTTCGAGATGACCGTCTACACCTCCGCGGATATCGAGGGAGTGAAACTCACTTCATCCGACTTGTTCGCGAACACGAGAGTCTCCCGTCGCGCTACTGCTCCCCGTGAATCTGCGAAGTCCTCCGGATCACGGCGCTGAACAATTCCGCCATCGGGTCGTAATTCCGATCAAGCCCGGCCCGCACCGCCGCGAAGTACCGTTCCCGTGATCGTCCCGATAGCTTGTCGAAATAGAGCGCAGGCAGCCCTGCTTGCAGTCCCATCAACACCGCAAGGATGCGCGCCACTCTTCCATTGCCTTCCCTGAAGGGATGGATCAGCACCAATTCTACATGTACTTCTGCGAGAGCTGCGGCGAGTGTTTCAATTGAAGCGGAGCGACAGGGCGTGTGACGCGCGAGAGGACCTTCTTCCAATCCCGCCATCAGTTTAGGAACCTGTGCTGCCGCAGCAAACGAGAAGGCATCTTTCTTCACGTTCACATGACGATACTTCCCTGCCCAGGAATAGATTCGCCCCAACCAGCATCGATGAATGTGGCAG
Source organism: Nitrospira sp. (assembly GCA_047150005.1). GTDB lineage: Bacteria > Nitrospirota > Nitrospiria > Nitrospirales > Nitrospiraceae > Nitrospira_C. Next base: position 2,625,652 of record AP038806.1, read on the forward strand.
ATATCAGCAGCAGTGAATCGGTGATCGTCTTCGTAGAAACTTGCCAGCTCTTCGAGCGCTCGCACTTGCTCGCGCCCCTCTGTGCGATCCATCTCGCGCTTGCTGGTGACACCAAGTAAGTTCTTGAGCACGCGTCCGCGAGAGCCAGGCTCTTGCTGGTGCTCCTCAAAGTCCGACGCATCGTAGCGATCCTTACGCTTCAGAGTTCATCCTCACTTTCATAACTCGCCTTGGAACGCGCGTTGGAGGAGGGAGGCGAAGAGATCGTCGAGGCGGCGGCGGGAGGCGGCTTGCTGGGTTTCCATCGCCCGCATCTCGGCGATGCGGGTGGCGAATTCTTTTTGGAGTCGCAACTCAGGCAATGGAATCTTGAGCGGCTTGAGGATTGCCAGATTTATGTTTGCACGAGCGGTCGCGGGAGCCTGGGACAGAAATAAGGGTCGCCAATGGCGCAGGACACTCCAGATATACTCGGGTATGGTCTTATGGGAGTTAGCTTGAATTCCCACAACACTATCGGTACAGAAAACAGGAACACCTAGAATAGCTGTCTCTCCTATTGTCGCTCCTACGATAGCAATGACGACAGTTCCTGCAGGAAACTGTTTGCTCACCTTGGTTCCCCTCTTATTCAAAGTCTGCTTCCAACACGTAAGCAATCCATCGCTCTGTGCAATATCGCCTGTTTGAATGAATGGATGTTCCCCGCCGTAGTAGGACGGATCATTCCGTGGGCGAGGCGTGAACTTTCCACGTTCGACTGACGCAATCTGTTCGAGCGATACCATCGGCAACCTTTTTGAGTTGGTAATTGGGTCGCCGAACATGTCGTGGAAGAGAGCGGGAATGAGGCCGGCGGTGCGGCGGTCGGCTTGCGCGCGCAGCTTCCGCAGCTCGTCCGCGTCGTCCAGGATGCGAACAATTCGCTCCTGCTCTGGCAAAGGGGGTACGGGAAGTTCCAATCGCTCAAGGTCGTTGCGATTAATCGCTGTGAAGGTACTGCCAACGCCGCGAGCAGCAATATCAGCCTCGAATCGCTTCAGGTAGTAACGAACATATCGCTGATGGCACTTTCTTGGATCACTCCGAAGGGCAGCAAGCCCGCGCCCAATGCAGCAACGTTCTGTTGCAAAATTGGTTGGCCCTACGGGGGCGCGGACCGAAAGAAGAATGTCGCCAGCATCCGCGATACGCGACGGCCGACTGCACCATTTGACCTTTACAGGATGATCTTCGCCAAATTCTGCTTTACCCTGAAAGAAAGGCAAGCCAACTCCTTCGGCGTTATAAGTTTCGCCGGGTGGCGACTGTCCCATGTGGATGGTAACGATTTCGCCAAGCTTATTTGTCGGCCAGCGTTTCATTTTTTCCTGCTCGACTCCCGCCCCTCACCCTCGCCCTCTCCCCTCCGAGAGGCGAGGGAATCCAGGAGTTCGTTGCCCCGTTTCAAGATGTCCCTTTCGAGTGTGAGCACTTCCTTCAGGATGTCGCTGGGTTGATCGTGGTTCACGGCTTCGGTGGTTACTGGCTTGTAGCGGCCCGCGGCGAGGCTCCAGTCGTTCTGGCGAATCTTTTCGATCGGCACGAGATAGGAGTTCGAGCCTTCTTCCTGCTTCTGCCACTTCGCGAGCAAGTCTGGAATATCATTCGCTTCGATCGGCGTACGTTTGTCGTCGAGGCTGTAGCCATCGGCTGTGAGGTCATAGAACCAGACGGATTGAGTCGCCCCCTCACCCTGCCCTCTCCCCCGAAGGGAGAGGGTTGAAGAAGCTTTCTCGAAGATCAAGGCGGCGGTGCTGACGCCGGAGTAGGGTTTGAAGACACCGGAGGGCATGTTAACGACAGCTTGGAGATCGCATTCAGTCAACAGCAACTCACGGACTTTCGTGGCCGCTTTGTTGCCGCCGAACAGCACGCCGGCCGGAACGATGACTCCCGCGCGGCCGCCCGGCGTGAGGTGATCGATGAACCATTTGACGAAGAGCAGTTCTGTATCGCGTGTGGGCAGGTTAATATCGGCGAGGATGCTTTCTTTTTGAATCTTTCCGGCGAAGGGCGGATTGGCAAGGATCACGTCGAACGATTCGCCGTAGTGCCGGCTGTCCGTCAGCGGATTGTAGAGTTCGATGTGAGCCTTGGCCAGGGCGTGCAGATACAGATTCAGAATCGCGATCTTCACCATGTTCGCGTCGTTGTCGTAGCCGGTGAAGGCGCGCTCCTCGAGAAACTTCCACTGGCGCGGCTCCAGCTTTTGACCGTCCACGATGCCTTTCGCGAGCGAGGTCTTGCTGGTGTAGTTTCTCAGAATGTGTTGATAGGCCGTGATGAGAAAGCCGGCGGTGCCGCAGGCCGGATCACAGATGCGCCGACCCGGCTGCGGGTCTACGAGCGAGACGATCATCTGAATGATGTGGCGTGGGGTCCTGAACTGGCCGTTGGTGCCTGATAGGGCGAGCTTGCTGAGGAGGTACTCATACATGTCGCCCTTGAGGTCGTGGCCTTCGTGTGATGCGAGGCCCATTTCCTGAATCGCCTGGATGACGGCGCGGAGGGTCGGGCGGTCGTAGACTTTGAGTGTGGCGCGGTTGAAGAGGAGCTTGCCGGTGTCGCTGAGCCCAGGCAGTTCGTACAAGCTTTCGATGGCGGAACGCACAGCGTCGAAGAGCTGATCGCCCGTGAGCGTGACGAAGTTCCCCCAGGCATAGCGCGCAAACTTGCCGCTGAACCGCTTGGCGTATTTCTTATCCAGCCGCGCAAGCCGCTCGTCGTCTTCCGTGAGCAGCCGCAGGAAGAGCAGATAGGAAATCTGCTCGATGGAGTCCATCGGATTGTTGACGCCGCCCGCCCACAGAATGTCCATGAGCTGATCGACCTTCTGCCGCAGGCCGGAAGAGTGAAAGTTACCGTTGGTCGCTGTTGTGCTGTTGGCCATTAGGCGGACTTCAAGCGGCGGGTGGCGGGAACGAACCGAATCTCCACGCGCCGATTGAGGGCGGCGGCGATGCGGTGCAGCATGTTCAACGAATGGCCCTCGTAGTCGGCGCTTTCGAGCCGGCAAATGACGGAGGCCGTGGTGCCCACTAGCTTGGCGAGTTGTCGCTGACTGACGCCGGCTTCTTCCCGCAGCGCAGCGATCTTCCGGGCCACGGCATCGTCGGCGCGCGCCTCTTCAAGAGCGGCGAGGCGATCAGGCTTCCCTTCGTAATAGCGGCGATGGAGAATTTCCACTGCGTGGGTCGATCTTTTGTTCCTGGGCATCGTCTTACCTTTCGAGATTGTGCTCCATCTTCACCCTCGCCATTTTAGGGAGAGGGTTGGGGTGAGGGTGGCTCGCAGCATCCGCAATATGCTGAAGAACTGCATCAGGGTCGGTCAATACCTCATGGTTCCAGTACCGCAAGACATGATAACCCTCTCGGATGAAGAACGCAGTCCGTCGTTGGTCGGCTGAAGTCTGATCAGCGTGCTGTCCGCCGTCAAGCTCCACCACGAGATACTTCTCTGGGCAACAGAAGTCCACAATGTACGGGCCGATGGGATGTTGGCGACGAAACTTCAAACTTATGAGGCGCCGAGCGCGTAACCGCATCCAGAGCAATCGTTCTGCGTCGGTTTGGTCGCACCGAAGCTGTCTTGCTCGGTCTCGATGAGTTTTAGATTGCTTCGGCCCCACTGCCCCCTCACCCTTCCCTCTCCCCTAAGGGGCGAGGGGAAGCCCGCTTAGCTTCCCAACATCGATTGTCGGAAGAGCGACGTGTTCCGTAGCGCGTTGAAGACCTGCTCTCGATCCGTGAACCGTTCGAGCGCGGCCAGTCCGCCGATCGCGTTGAACTGGCTGGTCGTAAAGAGGGTCATGTCGCCTTCTAAGAATCGGCGGCGGGCGTCGGCATCGTCGGCAATGAGGCTGGTCGTCGCGGTCAACCACTTCTGTTCGCTGAATCGCAGGTTGAACTGCGCGGCCAGACTCTCCACCGTGTCCTCGATGATCCGGTCGCGAGTCGGAATCGGCTTCTTGCCCAGGGCGCCGTAGACGAACGTTGGAACCGGCGCGGGCACGCCGTAGGCTTTGACCAATTTATCGGACGAATAAAACATCTCCGGATTGTGGAAGAACCGCTTCTCCATGAGATCTTCCACCTGATCGTCGTCCTCGGCCTCCACCGCGCCTTTGAACTCCCGGTCCGACTCGTAGAAGGTTTTCACGTCGCGCTCGTATGACCCGCGGAAGGTCATCACGTCCACTTTCTCACCGTTCGGTCCCACAATGCGAACTTCTTCCGAGACGACAAGATCACGCCCAGTCCAGACGGGAATCCCTCGTTTCGTCGGCGGCTCCAGCCCACCGCCCGTTCCCTCACCGGCCAGGCTATGACCCTCGGACGTTCCTGTCGTATGCGCGCCCTGCCCTGCCGCCCTCCGTGCCAGGGACGGTTCTTTGAGTGGAATGGTGTAGTCGTATTCCTCCTCGAAGTATTCGGCGACGCCACAGAAGTCGAGCATAAAGAAATGTTCCTTCTCGTATTCCCTGTTGCCGATTTTGAATGTGAATCGCCTGGTCCCGCGCCCTTTCATCTGGATGTATTCCGTCGGCGAGAACACGGGACGGGCCAGGACGATATTCAACAGGTCGCGGCAGTTGTAGCCGGTCGAGAGCATGTCTACGGACACGGCGACTCGCTCCGGTCGCTTGCGGTCGCGAAAGGCCTTGGCGATATCGGATGCGTCGGGAATGCGCGACGTAATCGTGACGGCAAGCCCGGGTTGCAGTTCATTGAGTATCTTCGTCAGCGCGGTGGCGTGGGTTTGATTGACGGCAAAGACGATTGAACGGCCCAGTTTGCCTTCCGGGTCCTTCTGCGCATGTTCCAGAAACTTCTCGCAGATCAGACGATTGCGCGCAGGCGTGAAGATCTTTCGTTCCAGGTCGCTGATCTTGTAGCTCTCCTCACGCTCGTCGATGGTGACTGACCAGCCTTTATCTGACAGGGCCTGGGTGGTGATGTCGGACTTGATGTCGAAAATCTTGTGGAGGCAGAGGAATGGGCCTTCCGGATCTTTGACCGCATCCACGATGTCATACCGAAACGTCGGCCGGCCCGGCTCGCAGCCGAAGTAATGATAGGTATCACGCAGTTGTCGCGCTTCGAGGCCCTTCGGATTCTCTTCGGCGAGGTGTTCGATGTTGATGTTCTTTAAATAGGCCTTGGGCGTGGCGGTGAGACCAATGCGGGTTCCCTGAAAGAACTGTACGACTTCGCGGGCGTCTCCGTAGATGGATCGGTGCGCCTCATCGTTCACGACCAAGTCGAAATGGAACGGTGTGAATTCGGTGCGGAACCGCCGATCGACCAGGAGCGACTGAATGGTGGCGACGACGACACTGGATCCCAGGAGTTCCATCGGACTGCGCCGGGCCGCTTTGAAAATGACGGGCTTGTATTCGCGCAGCACGACGTTGAACTCCTCCATCGTCTGCTTGGCCAGCTCGATCCGATCGACAATGAACAGGACCCGTTCGGCATTGCGTGTGGCGAGAAATCGCCTGATAAGCGCCGCGCAGAGCAGTGTCTTGCCGGTGCCGGTGGCCATTTCCAACAGGAACTTGCGACGGCCGGTTTCATCGAATTGCTTGGCGATCTCATCGAGAGCCTTGATCTGATAGCCACGAACTGTGAGGTCAGGGTTGAACGGCCGAAGATAGTCCGGCTTGATGGCTTCGCTGCCGAGTGGACGAGGAGGCTGGAGATTCTTAAGGCGCAGGCGCTCGAGATCGGTCGGCGAGGGTAATCGCTCGATCCGGTAAGCGTCTCGTTGATCGGCGCGGGCATAGTTCCAGAAATAGTAGACGGTGCCGTTTGACAGAATGACAAACGGTGCTTTTAGATTCTCCGCATAGCCTCGCGCCTGTTCCTTGGCGTCATAGGGGTCGAGATCCGAACGTTTTGCTTCTAACACACAGAGAGGGCCATGTTGCCCACTCAGAACATAGTCCGCCCGTCCGCTCTGTCCATGCAATTCGAAGCGGACTTGCCGTGGATCGAGGAGGTTCCATCCACTGACTTTCAAAGCCTGATCGATGAGGATGCGAGAAACTGCCTCGGGTTGGCTCATAGCAACGATGGTCGGGAATCAGAACCGGCGCCGAAGCTTACCTCGTTCAGCTACAGAAATCACTCCCCTGAATGGGGCGCTAACCAACTTGAGCTGCTAGAAGAAGGGGGCAAATGAGGGCCGGTCGTGTAGCAAGACGGAGTCGCTGAAGCGATTCGAGATACTTATGGCTTCTTCGCCACCACTTTACCGTTCTCCCATATATAAATCGGCGTGCCGTGCATCTTGGCGGTCTTGCGAGCTGCCTTCGCCGCTCTCCGGAGCGCACGTCCGACAGCCTGTACGAACCGTGTGTTTTCTGCCTTGGATGTGCTTTTCATGGGACTCTCTCCAACAACCGCGGGGCATGCCTGGAATTATCATAGATTGTCCAGGCATGGGCAAGGGGTCTGTAGAGAGTATGGAAGTTCTTCCAGCTACGATCGAAGCGTCGTATCACGTCGGCTCGTGATACGTCATGACCGCCTTGGCGAACGCGGGTTGCGATTCGTTGAAGAGCCAGGTGGACCGACGGCAGGGATAAGAACACGATCTCTATTCGATAACCGGCGGCTTTCCATCGGCTTAAGAGGCGAAGGTACGTACGGCCGCTCAGGGTGCTTTCGAACGCAAAGCTTTCCAGAGACTTAACCAATCGAGAACATTCAAGCAAAACTAGTCGTCCTGCTCGTCTGGCCGCCAACTCTGGCCGAAGCGGCGACAGCCCGCCGGCAATCAGATCGGCATTCACAAAATGAATCACGCGTTCTCGGACAAGAAACTCTTTCGCGAACGTCGTCTTCCCAGCGCCATTCGGTCCAGCGATGATGATGCAGCGTGGACGACGAGCGGTTCTGCGTCTGCTACTCACCTGGGTCTGTGTCAGCCCGCCACCGGCTGCTGGTAATCTACTTCGATCTTGAACCCCAGATCTTCAATCATACCCCAGACTTCGGGCGCGGGTGCGCCGGGGGTCGTCAGGTAGCCGTTGACGAAGACGGAATCGGCCGGATAGAGGGCCAGCGGCTGCAGGCTGCGGAGGTTGTGCTCGCGGCCGCCGGCGATTCGGATTTCGGTGCGCGGATGGAGGAAGCGGAACAGGCAGAGAACTTTCAGGCAGCGTTGCGGCGTGAGGTTGTCGCAATGTTCCAAGGGGGTGCCCGCCACCGGATGCAAGGTGTTGAGCGGGATCGAATCTGGCTTCACCTCTCGAAGGGCCATGGCCAGGTCGATGAGGTCCTCGTCTTTCTCGCCCATGCCGACGATCCCGCCGGAGCAAATTTCCAGCCCTGCCGCCCGGGCGTTCCTGATCGTCGCGAGGCGGTCCTGGAACGTATGGGTCGTGCAGATCGAAGCATGAAAGGCTTCGCTCGTGTTCAAGTTGTGATTCACGCGATCCACGCCTGCCGCCTTTAAACGCTTCGCTTGCTGCTCGTTCATGAGCCCCAGTGAACAGCAGATCTGGATCGGGTTCTCCTGCTTGATGGCGCGTACGGCTCCGGCGATTTCGTCGATCTCGCGGTCCAGGGGGCTTCTGCCGCTGATGACGATGCAGTACCGCTGAGCTTTCGAGGCGGCGGCCTGTCGCGCGCCTTCGATCATGCGGCTCTGTGGGAGCAGATTGTATCGTTCGATCGGAGCGGTTGAGATAGAAGATTGGGAACAATAGTGACAGTCTTCCTGGCAGGCGCCGCTCTTGGCGTTCTGGAGCATCTGCAGGCGAACCGTGCGGCCGAAATACCTGGCCCGCACCTGGAAGGCCGCGTGAAGCAGGGCAAGGAGTTCGTCGTCCGGTGCGGTGAGGACGGCGAGGGCTTCCTGTCTCGTCAGGGTCTGATCGTCAAGCGCTTTAGCGGCCAGGGCCGAATAATCCGTCATACAAGGACCTTTCAATCACAACGAGAATCGGTTCTACCGGTCGATGACTCGGAATGTCGGAACCGAAGGAAACTACACGGTTTCAAACGGAGAAGCAATGCCCGGATACGGAACCGCGCGGACCGGAAGGGGAGACTCTTTTCCCGCGGATACCACACCACCATCGAGCCAGGGAAGGGCCACGAGGCTGTTCCAGCTTCCGCAACGCCGGCACCGTCCGGCCCATTCGGCGGTTTCCTGCTGGCAGGCGGTGCAGACGTACGGTACGACGACGCGTTTCTTGAACTGCAGCGCCTTCTTCAATTCCACCACCGCCTGCTCCATATGCTGCTTGCGCAAGTAGAGGTTGGCCATAACCTTGTGGTAGTCGACCAGTTGATCCTGAGGCCCTTCGATCGTTGACAGAATGTCGAACGCTTCGTCGACCATTTCGAGCCGATAGTACAGCTTGCCCAAATAGAATTGCAGCACGGAGTCATTGGGGTTCTGCTGGAGCGCGTCCTGATACGTGCGGATGATTTCGCTCGGCTCGCCCTGTTCGAGGAACAGCTCTTCCAGGCGATGCAGGATGATCACGTTGTGTGTCTTCGCGTAGACCTTTTTTAGGATTTCGACGGCTTGTTTGGTCTTGCCTTCCTGGATCAAGATTTCTCCGATGCCGATATAGGCCGGAAGAAACGTTCGGTCTTTCTTGATCGCGCCGCGGAAGTAGCGGCGAGCCTTGTCAGGGTGCCCCCGCTCCAGCAGCTGGCGGCCGACCTCGTACATGCATCCCGTCAGCAACAATGTCTCCGCGCGCCGTTCGGATTCGGGCAGGCTGGCTTTCAGAAGTCGATGCTGGATTTCCAGCGCTTCGCTCCATTTTTCGAGACGGATCGATAGGTCGCGCTTCCGTATCAGGGCCGTCAGGTTGTCCGGTTCGATCCGCAGGATCTTCTGCATGGTCTGGAGCGAATCCTCGTATCGCTTGGCGGCTTCCAAATCTTTGGCCAACTCCAGGAGTATTTCGATATTGCGGTCGTCGATGCGATTGGCATACTGATGCAGCCGGATCGCCTCCGAGAAATTGTTCTCCGAGCGATAGATATTGCCCAGCCAGAGCAGGGAATCGACCCGGTTGGGGTCGATCGCCAGGGCCTTTTCAAACAGTCCGATGGCTTCGCTGATGCGCTTGGACATGAAGGCGTGCGTTCCCTCGCGATGGAGCGCGTCGAGCTTCTCTTTCCGGCGTTGTAAGCGCGTGCTCCTCCACGTCCCGATGGCATGCGCGGTTTGCCTCATGCCGACCGCCAAGGCCACCAACACCGCTCCGACGGCCATGGAAAAGATCACCAGCGTGACCGGGCTCAAGTCGAACTGAGAAGAAGGACTCGTATGGACGGTCAGCGTGCCTGGATTCAACTCACGGAAATAGCTGTAGACGAAAATACCCGCGCTGATGAGGAAAATGCTGGTGAGCAGCCTGAGCATGGTCTAGGCCTGTCTGGATATGGCCATCCGTTTGCTGCGGGCCGGCTTTTCCGCCTCCGAATGGGACGCCTGTTCCTTTACCGGGATGCGCTTGGCATCGGCCCAGAGACGCTCAAGCCCGTAGTGCTGACGGGCGTCATGCCGGAAGATGTGAACGACGACGTCCCCATAATCCATCAACACCCATTGCGATGAGGCCTTGCCTTCGATACTGAGGGGATTGGAGCCGGTCTGGGAGAGGATCCCGTCGACATGATCGGCGATCGCTCTGGTTTGTCGATCGGAGTCCGCCGATGCCAACACCAAATAGTCGGCGATCGAGGTCAGTTTGGCAACGTGCAGGACGACGATATCCGTGGCCTTTTTGTCGTACATGGCCTTTGCAATGGCAAGGGCCGTGGCCTTCGGTGTTCGTGCGATCGGATTCCTCTTATTCGTATAAGTGATGCTGAAGTATATAGGATTCCACGGTGGGCGGCAATAGATTTACCACCGAAAGTCCCGTCCGGACCCTTCTCCTGATGTCCGAAGCCGAAATCTCGCTCGGAGTGAGATGCAGACACACAATCCGTCGGTTTCCGAGGGGAATATCCACGTGTGAGATTGTGCCCGCATCCAGGGCCGCGAGCGACTCGCCGGGAAGGGCATGAAATTGATTCAGCCGAGTCAGTTCCTGAAACGAGGTCCCCGGTCGATTCATCACGACGAATGAACAGAGCTCCAACAGCGCATTCGGCTCTCGCCAGGTCGGAAATTCCAGGAACGCATCCAGTCCGATCAGGAAAAAAAAGTTCGTTTGCGAGCCGTATTCTTGACGGAGGAGCCGAATGGTATCGATCGTATAGGATTTCCCCGGACGGCGGATCTCGACGTCGGATATCGTAAGGCCGGCTTCCGACCCGATGGCCAGACGGACCATTTCATAACGATCCTCGGCCGATGCCAGGTCCCGGCCCGATTTATGAGGCGGGTCGCCGGTCGGAATGAAGAGAATGCGGTCGAAGTCGAGGGCGCGCCGAATTTGCCGCGCCATGGTCAGATGGCCGAAGTGAACGGGATTGAACGTTCCTCCCAGGAGACCAAGCCGTAATCGCTGGAGCGAAGAGGCTTCTGGCCGGCGCCCGGGTTCTTGGGAACTCATGGCTGAGTTCCTACAGCAGGACGAGATTGTCCCGGTGGATAATCTCGTCGTATTCCTGCGGGCCAAAACGCTGTTGTATGTCGACGGTCTTCAAGCCTTTCATGCGGGCGATCATCTCGGAGGAAAAATTGACCAGGCCCTTGGCAAATTCTTTCCCATCTTGATCGAGGCAGCTGACAGGGTCTCCCGCCTCGAACGAACCCTTGATGTCGATGATTCCGGAAGCCAGCAGGCTCTTTCCCCGTTCCGTGAGGGCCGCTACCGCGCCGGCATCGAGAAGGAGCTGTCCCTGGGGGCGAAGCGTGAAGGCAATCCATAGCTTGCGGCTTGTCATCCGGCGTCCTTTGGGCAGGAACAGGCTGCCGCCATCGCCGCCCGCGAGGACGGAAGGCAGGAGGCCGGCTTGCTGGCCGTTGAGAATGAGCGTGGCCACGCCGTATTCTCCCACCTTTTTCGCCGCACGGACCTTCGTCGCCATGCCGCCGGTTCCTTCGAACGTGGTAGACACACCGGCCCGTTGCTCGATGTCTTCCGTAATCTCAGGGATCAGCGGAATCAGCGTTGCAGCGGGATTCTTCCTCGGATCTTGGGTAAAGAGCCCGTCGATGTCCGACAGGATGACCAACAGGTCTGCATCCACAAGGTGCGCCACGTCCGCCGCCAAGGAATCATTGTCGCCCACTCGAATTTCGTCCACGGCGACCGTGTCGTTCTCGTTAATGACGGGTACCACTCCGAAACCGATCAGGGCCGCCAGCGTATGGCGGGCGTTCAGGAAACGCCGTCGATCGGCGAGGTCCTGATGCGTCAGGAGAATTTGCGCGACCTTCACATTGAGTCGTTCGAAGGATTTCTCATAGGCCCACATCAAGCGGCTCTGTCCGACGGCCGCGGCCGCCTGTTTGACCGGCAGGCTCTTCGGATATTCCTTCAACGCCAGTTTCTTGATGCCGGAGACGATCGCGCCGGACGAGACCAGCAGGACCTCGCGCCCGTCGGCGCGCAGGATCGAGATTTCGTCGGCCAGCCGGTCGATCCGATCGGGATGAAGTCCCGAGTCTCTGGACGAAACCAGACTGCTGCCGATCTTTACCACGACCCGCTTGGCGGTTCTCAGGATTTCGTCGCGCATCCAGTGGTCCGAAGGTGGTCGACCTGTTGCCCGACAAATGAGACGAGTTCCGACAACCCTTCCCTCGTCGCGGCCGAAATAGGGAGACACGGATACTTCCGTCGCTTGCAGTACGTCTGTAACGTCTTCAATTTGCTCCGGTCGCCGGCGGCGTCGAGTTTCGTGGGGACGACGGCGAACGGGCACGCAGACAGAGATGCATCGTAGGATTCCAGTTCCTTGCGCATGACTTCGAAGCTCGTCACGGGGTCATCGGCCGCCCATTCCGATATGTCGACAAGATGCAGCAGGAAGGATGTGCGTTCAATGTGGCGCAAGAACTGAAACCCAAGTCCTTTGCCTTCGTGGGCGCCCGCGATCAGACCGGGGATATCCGCGACGACAAAGCTGCGGTCGGATCCCCAGCGGACGACTCCCAGGTTCGGGACCAACGTTGTGAAGGGATACTCGGCGATCTTAGGGCGCGCGGCGGAAATGGCCGCGATGAGCGTGGATTTTCCGGCATTCGGATACCCGACCAGTCCGACGTCTGCCAGCAGCTTGAGCTCCAGCTTGAGTTCGCGTTCTTCCCCGTCCGTGCCCCGTTCAAAGCGCGTGGGCACCCGGTTGGTTGAGGTGGCGAAATGACTGTTGCCTCGGCCGCCCTTTCCCCCGTGTGCAATGGTGACCGTCTCTCCGTCCGCGGTCAGGTCGGCAAGCACGTCCCCGGTATGCTCGTCATAGACGACCGTTCCCACGGGGACGGCGACCACCACGTCGCGTCCTGTCCGGCCGGTGCAATTGGATCCGCTGCCGGGCCGGCCGTCCTCCGCCTCATAGTGCCGTTGGTATCGGAGGTCGAGCAGTGTCGTGAGGCGTTGAGATGCCGTGAAAATGACGTGGCCTCCATTCCCTCCGTCTCCTCCGTCGGGTCCTCCACGGGGCACGAACATCTCGCGGCGGAAGCTGCAGACCCCGTCGCCGCCTCGCCCGGCTTTGACCACGATGCTGACTTCGTCGACAAACATATGGGCGTATCCTGGGAATGTGTCCGGTCAGTCCTGCTGAGAGAAATCACACGGGGTGTGAAGCCCCGCTGATGTCGCTGGACGGATGAGACGGTAGCGATGAAAAGGAAGGGCGTCGACTACGAGGTCGTCGGCGTGGGGTAGACACTGACCTTCTGTCGCGCGCGGCCGCCCTCGAATTTGACGGTCCCCGTGATACGCGCGAAAAGGGTGTGGTCTTTGCCGAGGCCCACATTGAAGCCAGGGAAAAACTTGGTGCCGCGCTGACGCACGATAATGGCGCCAGCCTTCACCGTTTCGCCACCGTAGGCCTTCACGCCCAAATATTGCGGATTGCTGTCCCGTCCATTTCTCGATGATCCGCCGCCTTTATTTGTTGCCATGAAGCATCATCCTTCTATGATTAGGCCGTGTGGATGCCGGTGATCCGAAGTTTGGTAAAGCCCTGCCGGTGGCCTTTGGTGCGACGGTAGTTCTTGCGCCGTTGCTTCTTGAACACGATTATGGATCGCGTCCGGCCCTGATTGACGATTTCTGCGGTGACTTTGGCCCCTGCGACCAAGGGTTGGCCGATGACGACACCCTTGTCCCCGTGGACCAGTCGAACGTCGCTGAGTTCGACGGTGCCGCCCACTTCTCCGGGAAGGCTCTCGACTTGGACGAGGCTGCCGTGTTCCACCCGGTACTGCTTGCCGCCAGTTTCTACGATAGCGTACATGGACCCTACCCTCCGTGACAAAACACGGCTATGTATCACAGCGATGAGAAAAGTGTCAAGGCCATGTGCTTCCTTCCCCCTTTCGGGGGCTTTCAAACCCGATTCGTCAGCGGATAGGATCCAAAGGCGTGGAGGATCCCATGGCTACGGAGTCCCGGGCGAGGAAGGCAAGTCGATCGCTTTCAAGAACATTCGTTCTCAGGACCTACCGTCGAATCCCGACCTGGTGCACCTCCTACTATCTGAGCGGAGCCGCTATCGGGAAGGGAGTTGTGACGAACTTGTCGCGGAGCGGCATGCAGGTGCTGGGTGATCATGCGCTCAAGGCCGGGACCGACCTCTGCGTTCGGCTCCATCTTGAGGAAGGCCAGCCGCCCATCGAGATCACCCGCGCCACCGTGCGGTGGGTCCGTGAACACGAATTCGGATTGCAGATCGACGATCAGACCGCCGTGGCAGCCGGACGCATCGCGGAGGTGCTGAACCACCAGGCCCGCACCGGCCGCAATGGGTGGTGATCTCGCCCGGCAGCACTCGCCACCCGCGCATTCTTGACGCTTCTTCCGACCCGCTGCTATAGTCCGTTTCCAGTATGGAACCCCAAGGCAAAATCTGGATGGACGGGGCGTTTGTCGATTGGGCGGACGCGAACGTCCACGTCCTCACGCATTCGCTGCATTACGGCTTGGCGGCATTTGAAGGATTGCGCTGCTATCGAGGCAAGTCCGGTTCCGCCATTTTTCGGCTGCATGAGCACGTCGATCGGCTCTTCGACTCCGCGCATATCGGGATGATGACGATTCCCTACGACAAGAAGCAGGTCGCCGAGGCGATCGTCGAAACCGTTCGGATCAACAAGTTGGACGCGTGTTACATCCGCCCGCTGATCTATATCGGATATGGCGCGATGGGCGTGTATCCGGGCGACAATCCGATCAAATTGGCCATTGCGGCATGGAAGTGGGGGGCGTATCTGGGCGACGACGCGTTGGCCAATGGAATGCGGGCTCGGGTGTCCTCGTTCACCCGGCACCATGTCAATGTGTCGATGACGCGGGGCAAGATCTCCGGCTACTACGTCAATTCGATCCTCGCGAAGCGGGAAGCCAAGGCCGATGGCTATGATGAGGCCATCATGCTGGACCCTGAGGGCTATGTGTCGGAAGGCACGGGCGAGAACATTTTCATTGTGCGCAAGGGACGGCTCAAGACCACCCCGTTGACCTCCATCCTTGAGGGGATCACCCGGAATTCCGTCATCGAACTGGCGAGAGAACGGGGCGTCGTCGTGCTGGAGGAGCGATTCACTCGAGATGAGATGTATATTGCCGAAGAAGTGTTTGTGACGGGAACTGCCGCCGAATTGACTCCCGTTCGGGAGATCGACAATCGCCGAATCGGAAGCGGGAAGCCCGGCCCGATTACGACCGATCTGCAAAAGGCCTTCTTTTCCATCGTGCGCGGCGAGGATGCGGCCCATGCATCCTGGTTGACGCGCGTCTAACCCGAACTCTTTTCACGATTTCAGCGATGCCGTGACAGGGTCAGTCCCCAGGACGGTACGTGATTACCGTCCTGGGGTCGAGTGTCCGGACTTGGTTCCACGGATCCGGTCAGTGACCGGATGAGGAGGAACTGTCGGGTGAGTGGGAATCTCCGGCGGGTTTGTCGGCCGGAGCCGGTGAAGCCGGAGGAGCTTCCTTCTTGTTCAAATCGATAACGGTGGAAGAAAAGGTATTGCTCTTGGCCAAAATGGCCAGGCTCAGAGAGGTGATCATGAACACGGCCGCCACCACCACCGTGAATTTGCTCAAGAAGTTGGCGGGGCCGCGGCTGCCGAACACGGTCTGGCTCGACCCGCCGAAGGCTGCGCCGATCTCCGCCCCCTTGCCGGACTGAAGCAAAATGGCGCCGATCATCAGGAAACAGGCAAGGACGTGAACGATGATGGTCAATGTGTGCATGCGGCTCCAGAATTTTAGGGGATTGGCTTGCGTTTCGCTGCGGCGATGATCTTAACAAACGAATCCGGATTGAGACAAGCCCCGCCGACGAGTGCCCCGTCGATGTCGGATGCGTCGAGCAGCGAGGCGGCGTTTTGAGCTGTGACGCTGCCGCCATAGAGGATCCGCATCACCGCAGCCGCGTCGTCATTCCAGCTCTTGGCCAGGAAGGCCCGGATCGAGCGGTGAACGGCGGTGGCTTGGGCAACCGTTGCCGCTCGTCCCGTCCCGATCGCCCACACCGGTTCGTACGCGATAGTGACGGCCTTGAGGTCCTCGGCTGTGAGCTGATCCAAGCCGGAGGAAAGTTGCTCCTCGATGATGCGCTCCGTTTGTTCCGTCTCGCGCTCCGTCAGCGATTCGCCGACGCAGAGAATCGGTCGAAGACCGCATGTCACCGCCGCTTGGACCTTTTTCTGGACGTCTGCGTTGCGTTCCCCGAACAGCGTGCGCCGCTCCGAGTGCCCCACGATCACATAACGGCATCCCAGGTCGAGCAGCATGACACCGGAGATCTCACCGGTGAAGGCCCCCTGTCGCTCCCAATGAAGACTCTGTGCTCCGAGCCCGATCCGAGAGGTCGGTCCCAGTGCCGACCGGACGGATTCCAGCGCGGTGAACGGCGGGGCGAGCACGACTTCGGCATCGGTGGAGGCTTCGACCAATTGCTGAAAGTCGCGAACAAAGGTCCGGGCTTCCGAAGCCGTCTTGTTCATCTTCCAATTGCCGACGATCAGCGGTGTTCGCACGGGATGTCCTGACGCTGGGACGGTTCAAGCGGAACGGTCGGTCAATCTTTCCGCTCGGGAAGGGCGGTCAGGCCGGGAAGCTGTTTTCCCTCGAGCAGTTCGAGCGCGGCGCCGCCGCCTGTGGAAATAAACGAGATATTTTCAGATTCCCCCGCTCGGTGTACGGCCATGGCCGTCTCGCCACCGCCTACGATCGTCAGCGCGTAGGCGTCGGCGACGGCGTGAGCGACCGAGAGCGTCCCTCTGGCGTAGGCGTCGATCTCGAACACACCCATCGGTCCGTTCCAGAGGATCGTCTTGGCGTTTTGGACAGCCTCACGGAACAGTTTGACCGAGGCGGGGCCGATATCGAGGGCGTACCACCCCTTGGGAATCTCCTGGACCGGCACGATCTTCGTTTCGGCGCCGGGCTCGCGGCTGGCGGCCACGACGCAATCCACCGGCAGATAGAATTTGACGCCTCGCGAGAGCGCATGATCCTCGATGCCCTTGGCGAAGTCCAGCATGTCATTTTCGACCAGCGAGTTTCCGATTTCGAGCCCTTTGGCCTTGAGGAACGTGAAGGCCATTCCACCGCCGATAATGACCTTGTCCACGCGCTTTCCCAGGTTCTCGATGACGCCGATCTTGCCCGACACTTTGGCGCCGCCGAGAATGGCGACGAAAGGGCGAACCGGATTGGCCACCGCTCCTTCGAGATACTCGATTTCCTTCTTCAGGAGGAAGCCGGCCGCCGAAGCGGGAATGAACTTGGTGATGCCGACGGTGGACGCATGGGCCCGGTGGGCGGCGCCGAATGCGTCGTTGATATACACGTCGCCCAGCGACGCGAGCGCCTTGGAAAAGTTTTCGTCGTTCTTTTCTTCACCCTCGTGAAAGCGGAGATTCTCCAGGAGCATGACGTCGCCTGGGTTCATTTTTGCGACGAGCCCCTCGACGGCGGGGCCGATGCAGTCCGGCGCAAAAATCACATTCTTTCCCAGAAGCCTGCCCAGCCGTTTGGCGATTGGCGCCAGACTGTATTTCGGGTCGAACCGGCTTTTCGGACGGCCCAGATGCGAACATAAAATGACCTTGCCCCCGTCGTCGACGACGCGATTGATGGTGGGAAGGGTTGAGCGGATTCGGGTGTCGTCCGTGATCTGCAAGGAATCGTCGAGCGGAACGTTGAAGTCCGCGCGGATGATCACCCGTTTGCCGCTCAGTGTGAGGTCGTCAATGGTTTGCTTGTGGAGATTCATGGCTGATCGTTACTTTGGGTCTGGGCCCCCAAGGAAAATGGGGGTGGAACGGAATCAGTTCACGGGCATCAATGGCTCTTGGGCTTCGCCGCAATCACCTTAATCAGGTCCCTGACTCGGCAGGAGTACCCCCATTCGTTGTCGTACCAGGCCGTGACTTTCACCAGCCGCTTGTCGACGACGGCGGTCAGCGGGGCATCGACGGTCGCGGAGTGATCGTCACCCTTCTGATCGATCGAGACGATGGGAGCCTCGGAATACTCGAGAATGCCTTTCAACGGACCACTCGCGGCCTTGCGGAAGGCGGCGTTGACCGACGCAACGTCGCAATCCTGTTCGGTTTCCACGGTCAGGTCGACCAGCGAGACGTTGGGGGTCGGCACGCGGATGGCCAGTCCGTCCATCTTCCCTTTGAGCTGCGGGATAACCAGATGGAGTGCCTTGGCGGCACCGGTACTGGTCGGGATCATCGACATGCCGGCAGCCCGTGCGCGGCGGAGATCCTTGTGCGGCAAATCCAGCAACTGTTGATCGTTGGTATAGGAGTGGATCGTCGTCATGATGCCATGTTTGATACCGAAGTTCTCCAGCAGCACTTTCGCCACGGGAGCCAGGCAATTGGTCGTGCAGGAGGCATTGGATACGATGAGATGCGACGCCGGATTGTAGGTGTTGTCATTGACCCCGAGCACGATCGTCACGTCGGGATCTTTGGCGGGAGCGGAGATGATGACGCGTTTGGCTCCGGCGGAGAGATGCTTCCCGGCGCTTTCCCGGTCGGTAAACCGTCCCGTCGATTCGATGACGACGTCGATATTCAAGTCTTTCCAGGGAAGCTCCTTGGGGTCCTTGACCGCCAGGACCTTCGTCGCTTTTCCATCGATGAGAATCTGATCGTCCTTCGCCTCCACGGTGCCCTTCAGCGTGCCGTGCACCGAATCGTATTTCAGGAGGTACGCCAAGGTCTTGGCATCGGTGAGGTCATTGATTGCCACAAACTCCAACTCGGGGTCTCCGAGGGAGGCCCGCAGGACGTTTCTTCCTATTCTGCCGAACCCATTTATTCCGACTCTGATAGCCATAGCGCGGTGGTCCTTCAAGAAAAAAACAGGCCGGTGAACAGTACCGGCCTGGTGGGCCCGATAGTATCGATGGCGTCCCGAGCTTGTCAAGCTATACCAAAGGGGCAAACCCGCGTCGATACGTTCATTTCAGGGCGGATTGCGGGAATTTAGGTGTGGGCTCGACGCCGCTTCCCGGAGTGACTTGCGTCCGCAGCATGGCCGTAGGTAGAGTCCGCCCGTGATGAGTATGCCACGGCGATCCACTATGGCCGAACTCACGACTCGAGTGCTCGAATGGAACGCCCTCCTGGAGGTCCTCGCGACGCATGCCCGCTCTCCAATGGGGGTTGCCCGTTGCGGCTCTCTGGTCTTGACGGCCGATATCCAAGCGGCCCGGAGGCGACAGCAGGAAACCTGGGAGATGGTGCAGCTTCAGGACAGTCTCGATCCCATGCCTGCTCTTTCTTTCCCCGATGTTCGTGAGCCGCTGTCCCGGGCAAGCAAAGGAGCGGCATTGGATGCTCATGAGCTGCGAGATCACACGGTGGTCCTCTCTTTGTGGTCGGAGATTTTCCGGTATATGCGACGACATGGGCGGGAGGCGCCTGCATTGGCGACGGCGGCAGCCACTCTGGAAACGCTTCCTGAATTGGGAGCCATCATTGCCGCCCTGGAGGAGGCCATTCACATCGATGGATCGATGAAGGAGTCCGCGTCACCCGGACTGCTTCGGCTGACGCATCAGGCCAACGATCTGAAGCAGCGGACCCGGCATCGGCTCGACGACCTCCTTCGTTCTCAATCCTATGAGGAGATTTTACAGGAGCCGTATTTCGATCAACGCGAGGGGCGCTATGTGTTGCCGATCAAGGCTGGTCTGCAAGGGCGCGTCTCAGGAATCGTGCATGATGTCTCGTCCAGCGGAGCAACCGTGTTTTTTGAGCCACGCGAATTGGTGGAACTGAACAATGCCATCAAGCTTGCCGAACTGGAAATCGATCGGGAGGCGAGGAGGATTCTCAGGGAACTGTCCGGTCTGATTGCTGCGCAAGCGGAAAGAATTGGAGCCGGCCTCGAGGTGTTGGCCGAATTGGATGAGATCGCCGCACGGGCGTCATTCAGCCGCCGCATGGGGGCTCAGCCTGTGGCGTTGAACACCGATGGACTGATCCGTGTCAAAGGGGCGAAACACCCTTTGTTGATCCTGTCGAGAGATCACGTGATCGCCAACGACATTGTGTTGGACGAGACGGTCAAAGTCCTGATCATCTCTGGTCCGAACACGGGCGGGAAAACGGTCACGCTCAAGATTCTCGGTCTGTTCGCCTTGATGGTCCAGGCGGGGTTGCTGCTTCCTTGCGAGGCGGAGTCCGACATGGCGGTCTTTTCAGCCGTCTATGCGGATATCGGGGATGCGCAGGATTTGGCGCACGACCTGTCGAGTTTTTCCGCCCATATGACGCAGATGATCGGGTTGTTGCGAGAGGCGGAACAGGCCGGTGACTCCCACTCCGGACCGCAGGCCTCCCCGGCGCTGGTGTTGCTCGACGAACCGGTCACCTCGACGGATCCGACCGAAGGGGCTGCCTTGGCGGAGGCGCTGCTGTGTCGTCTTGCGGCGCTGGGGATGAAGGTCGTGGCCACGACGCATTACCGGTCTCTGAAGGCTTTGGCGCAGACCAAGGCGGGATTCGCCAATGCCAGCGTGGGGTTCGACTTGGCGACGCTCTCGCCGACCTATCAGTTGTTCCTCGGTATGCCAGGCGGGTCCTCGGCCCTCGAGATCGCCGGTCGACTGGGTATGGACCAAGCCGTACTGGATGACGCCAGGCAGAAGTTGGGGCAAGAGGACCGGGCGTTCGAACGGATGTTAAGCGATCTGCATGGCAAGCAACGCCAATTGGCCGAGGACCTCACTCGAATCTCAGAGTCAAGGACCCAAGCGGAAGAGGCCGCTCGGCTGGCCAAAGGAGAGCTGGCCCGGTTGGAATCGACCGAGCGGGAGGCGAAGAAGAGCATCAGGAAAAAACTACAAGATCAGTTTAGCCGCGCGAGAGCCGAGGTGCAGGCGACGGTCGACGAGGCGAAACGAGAGCAGAAGCTCATGACGGCGCAGGCGGCGAAGCGACGGCTCGCTGAACTGGAAGCACAGTCGCGTGAAGCTCTGGAGCCGGAGCGGGTTCGAGTCCCGATCGAACAGCTGAAGGTCGGCGATCTGGTCGAGATCGGGGGGCTCAGCACGATCGGAACGCTGCTCGAATCACCCCTCGGCAAGAAGCGCGTCCGCGTGAGAGTCGGAGAAGGGGAGGTGTCTGCTCTGTGTGCCGGGTTGATCGGGGTCGTTCAGGATGCCGGAGGCGGGAAGGACGTTTCACCCGTTCGACCGGTCCCGCTTGCGGTCACGACACGGCCGCGTGCCTATCATGCTTCTGAACAGAGCGTCGTGGATGTGCGGGGCAAGACGGCGGACGAGGCGCTGCAGGAAGTTGTGGCGGTCTTGGATCGAGCGGCATTGGCGGGCGCGCCCCTCGTCCGGGTGATTCACGGACACGGAACCGGCCGCCTAAAGGCTGCCGTGCGGGACTATCTCGGTCGCTCGCCCTACGTCAAAGATTTCCGATCCGGAGATCGATCGGAAGGAGGAGACGGTGTCACCGTGGCGCGACTGCGCGAATGATCGGGAAGAAGGACGTTCACCGGCTATAATCAACGATGCGGTCAACAGAGATGGTATTTGGCCATGCGATACCGCAAGGTATTTCTTGTCAGTTTGAGAAGGCGACTGGCTTCGGAAATGTTCCCTCCCGCCTGGTGCAGCGCCTCCATCAGCATTTTCTTCTCCATGTCCTGCAGGGAAAGACCGAACGCCAGCAATGAGGGTTTGGGTTGACCGTCCGGAAGGTCTCCATTGGTGCGGGGTGTCCGCCCGTCGGTGCTCGAAAAAGAGGCCGGGAGATGCTCAGGGAGGATCGTTGGATTCTTGCAAGTGATCGTCAACCCTTCCACGACGTTGTGCAGTTCCCGGACGTTGCCGGGCCAATCATGTCGGCGCAGCAATTCGATAGCCGCAGGACTGACACCTGGAACGCGACGACCGCGGTCGCGACGAATCGTGTCCAAGAAGTGCCGGACCAGCGGTTCGATATCGTCGGGCCGTTCACGCAAGGGCGGAATCCTCAACTGATACACGTTCAACCGGTAATACAGGTCCAGACGAAACTTTCCCGCCTTAATGTGAGCCGGAAGGTCCTCGTTGGTCGCGGCGACGACGCGGATGTCGACCGGAATGTCGCGCGTATCGCCCAGCGGACTGATCACGTGGTCCTCGAGAACCCGTAGGAGCTTGGCCTGTGCCATGGGGCTGACTTCGCCGATTTCGTCCAGAAACAGCGTGCCTCCCTCGGCGGCTTGGAAACGTCCGAGCTTGGGCTGTTTGGCGTCAGTAAAGGCTCCTCGCTGGTATCCGAACAACTCCGATTCCATCAGGTGTTCGGGGATTCCCGCGCAGTTCAACGCGACGAACGGTCCTTTGGATCGCGGGCCCGCCGCGTGGATGGCATGGGCGAAGAGCTCCTTGCCTGTTCCACTTTCTCCGGTGATCAGCACGGTCGCGTCCGTTGCGGCGACTTCGGCCGCCAGATGCTTGACCAGCCGCATTTGGGGGGACACGCTGACGATCCGGTCGAAACCCGACGGTGTGGTTGCGGGCGCTTGGTCGGCAGCGGCCGTGATCTGCATCCGAAGGAGGGTTGTATGGACATCGGCTTGCTTCAACGGGTTGACCAGATAATCCGCCGCTCCCAACTGCAACGCTTCCACTGCAGCCCGTGCCGAGTCCTCGGCACCCACGACCACGATCGGAGTCAAGGGAGCCACGTTTCGAAATCGCGCGAACATGGAGACTAACGGCAGGCTCTGCCGGTGCTCATCGAAGATGATGCAGTTAAAACTTGTCCGCTGCCCGAGTATGTGAAGGCCTTCCTCCAACGTGGAGGCGAACTGCAGGGTGATATTCAGGTCCGAGACGGATTTCTCGAGGATCGTCTTCGTCGAAGGATTGCTCGAAATGACGAGAAGCAGAGGAGGCATAAGGCACTGCTGTTGTGGTCGATAGCCGTTGCGCCGCCTCGTTGAGCCTACTCCTATTCGATTGGGGATGAAAGGGGGGGCTTCTTCGTATGGCGGGTCTCGTTCTGCTGAGCAATGGCCACGTTGCGCAGCAATCCGTCCCTCTTCGCCCGGCGGACCGGGCTGTCACGGAATCGCTCCGTGAAGGCGGCTTCGGTCAACTCGGCCAATTCCGACAGGCGCGGGGCCAGAGAGACGGGCGTCGGGGAAAACGCCGTATCCGCTTTCCCTTCGGCTTGCAGATTGAACGGACAGACATCGAGACAGTCATCGCACCCGAAGATATGGTTGCCCATCCGTTGCCGTATTTCGTGTGCGATCATGTCTCCGGTGCCCCGGAATTCGATCGTGAGATAAGAAATGCAGCGCCGCGCATCGACGACATACGGCTCGACGATCGCCCCGGTCGGACAGGCCTGAATACAGAGACGGCAGCTGCCGCAGAGGTCGGTCGCGGCTTCGTCGGGTGTCAGTTCCAGCGTGGTCAGCACTTCCCCGAGCAACAGCCAGGAGCCGTGTTGTGCTGACACGAGATTGGAGTGTTTGCCGATCCATCCCAGGCCGGCCTGCTGGGCCCAGGCTTTCTCCATGACGGGGCCGGTATCGACGTAGAGACGGGTCTCCGCCTCGGGTGCCAAGGCTTTGATCCGGCTCTCCAGCCGGGTGAGACGGTCTCCGAGCGTGCGATGATAATCCCGTCCCCATGCGTAGCGGGCGATGCGTCCGAACCCTGGTCCTTCGGTTGCCCGGTGTCCCGTGTCGTAATTGAGCCCCACGGACACGATGGAGCGGCAGTTGGGCAGGACCACCGTCGGGTCGGCCCGGCGAGACGGGTCCCGCGCCAGCCAGGCCATCGTCCCGTGATAGCGGCGAGCCAACCACTCCTCCAGTCGATCGAGCAGGGTTGCCGAATTGGCTTGAGCGACCGAGCAGATTCCGACGGCGTCAAAGCCCAGAGCGATCGCTTCCTGCCGGATCACCGCCGAGAGCGACATGGCTAACGTTGTGTGCAGTCAAATCGAACGATGAATTGGACGGAACAATGCTCGGTGCCGCAGCGTCCGCACGTACCGGTGATCCTGGTTTTCCAGTCGGTGTGTTTTTCGTGAAACTGACAGGTCATTTTGCCGCCCTTGGAAATCGTCGTCCAGGGCTTGGTCGTACCGGGAATGCGGGCGACGAGGCAGCCGGCCGGTATCGGGACCTGGCAATGTTGGGAAGCCTCTCCCTTCGCCATCCCGAAGCTGCAGGACTGCTCCGTTGTGGCCGTGAAATCGGAGGGGCTTTGAGCCGTAGCGGTGGAAGAGGGCCAGGCCCACAGGATGAGCAGCGCGCAGCTCAGCAATCGGTATGAGGAGTGCATCCTGGCGATGGTAGCACAGCGTCCGAGCTTGCGGCTATGGACGACTCTGCGTAGAATCTCGCCCGGGCGTTGAATGGACCCCAACGGCGTGCAGCACGGATCCGCCGTCGGCGAGCACGCTCCAGGACGGCGTGAGCGAGCCTGTCTGTATTGTTGCTCACCGCGTCAGCCTGAATGAACGATGTGCATCCCGCATGTGTGGTGACGACAGATAATCCTTGGGGGAGGAACCATGCTGGCCACGCGGATTCGTCAGAAGGAAGGCATGTTTTACTTCATCGGATACAACGCGGCCGATCTGCTTGCGAAGGTGCAGTTCACCAGCCGGTATTACTTCGAAGGCGAGGAGCTCTCGGAAGCGAAACTTTCCGAGCACGACGACGTCGCGCAGTTCATCGCCGGGATCGAGCGGAGCGAAAAGGGCTTTCAACGTTTGCTGAATCGACAGAAGGTCAAACAGATCGTGAATTTTTATGAAACGGTGGTGGCGCAGCCCATGATTCCCGGGACGGTGCTGCTTTTCACCGACGAAACACTCCGTTTTCAGCGCGCCGGCGAACATGAATCCATCGGCCATCTGAGCGAGCCGAAGGGAAAGTATCTGATCATCGACGGGCAGCACCGGCTCGCCGGGCTGCACTTTTTTCAACAACGCCATCCGGATCAGATCGACAAGGTGGAGGTCCCCTGCATTCTCTTCGACGGCAGAACCGCGGAGTTCGCCACCGAGATGTTCGTCATCATCAACAGCACGCACACGCGGATCAACCGATCGCATCTCGTGGATCTCTATGAGAAGGTGTCGTGGGAAAGTCCCGAGAAGAAATTCGCCGCCAAGGTCGTCAATCTGCTCTATGGGGAATCGGACTCTCCGCTGCAATACAAGATCAATCGGTTGGGCGGACGAAGCAAACAAGAAAAGTGGATCCTGCAGTCCGAAATCTTCAACGAATTGCTCAAAGTCGTGACGGCCCACAAGCGATGGATCGAATCCCATTTTGGCATGAATCCGGAGCGATGTTATGGGCTGGTGCGGGACTATCTCAAGGGCGTCAAAGACGTCATGCAGGATGTGTGGGGGCAGAACGAGCGGTACATGTTCACCCGCGACGTCACGCTGAAGGCGCTCATTCGGGTGCTCGACGACATCGTCGTCGATCGAAAGCTGATCAACGACTGGGAGTCACAGCGGTCGGCCAAGCCGTTCGCCGATCTCGTCAGACCGTGGGCGGCGCTGGGAAAAGAATTCAGGGCCGAGGGATTCTATGAGCGGTTTCCGGCAAAAGGCCAGCTGGAGCGCGTGCGAAGGATTCACCAACGGCTTCTGGATGCGATTATCGGGTAGTCGGAGCCTCGCGCCGGTGTTCACCCTTCTGGCGTTGACGTGTGCGATCGGATGGCCCGAGATTGCCGTTCCATCCGCCGGCGCCGCGACAGATTCGGATGAGCTTGAAGTCAGAACCGAGCCGGATGGTGGAGTCCGGGCGACGGCGAGGATCGTCTTCGACGCCAGGCCCGGTGTACTGTTCGCCATCCTGACGGATTATGCGCACTGGCCGGAGTTGTTCGAGGTGCGCATGAGGCTGGTGGACCTCAAGATTCGAGATGGCATTGCCAGGACCGACCTTCGCATCGAGCACGCCCTGCTGCCCGGCGAACGGCGCCTGGTCACGGAGTCACGGACGGTTGCGGATCGCAGTATCGTCACCGACCTCCTGGAGGGCGATTTCAAACGGTACCATCGCGCCTGGAGGTTGAGCCCCGCGGACGGAGGCGCACATACACTGGCAGAATTTCAGCTGCTTGTCGCAATCGACTCGATGGTGCCGGACTGGCTGGTCTCCATCGCCATGCGGCGTGAATTGGAGTCGCACTTCCGGATCGTCAAGAAGAAGGCAATGGAGCGGGCTGGGGCGGAAAGATGAACTCGGACGGCTCCGCGGCGTCCACACCCTGTTTGACGAGTCCGCCTATGTCGAAGCTTCGTTCGATTCGCCGAATATCATCGATCCTGGTTCGCGTGCTGGGATGCGGCGGCGTAAAGAGCGAGCAACAGTCCTCATCCGGCTCGATCGAGGTGGTGAATGTCCCGATGTGTTCCGCTTGGCGTGTGATTTCCGTCTTATCCATCCCGATCAACGGCCGCAAGATCGGGAGTTCCGCGGCTTCCTCGATGACCGTGAGATTCTCCGGAGTTTGAGAGGCGACCTGTCCCAGACTGTCCCCGGTCACGAGTCCCCAGCACTTCTCCCGTTGTGCCAGTTCGCCTGCGATGCGGACCATAAGACGGCGATAGAGAACCACCCGGTAGGGCGCGGGCGCCTGTGCCACGATTTCGCGTTGGATTGTGCCAAACGGGACGACGTACAGTTTCGAGCGGTATTGATAGGCGGTCAGCATCTGGACCAACTCGCGGACCTTTTCCTCCGAGGCGCGGCTCACCAGGGGGCGTCCGGAGAAATGGACGAACAGGGCGTTGCAGCCGCGTTTCATCATGCGATAGGCGGCGACAGGGGAATCGATGCCGCCTGAGATGAGGCAAGCCACGGTGCCGCTGACGCCCACCGGCATGCCTCCGGGGCCTTCGATTTTGTCCAATGAGAAATAGGCCTCCTTGCTCAAAAGATGGACATAGACCGTCAAATCCGGATTCTTGAGCTGTACCTTCTTGCCTGTGACCCGATGCAGGTAGGCTCCGACCGCTCGTTCCACGTCCATCGACGTCAGGACCAAACGCTTGTCTGCGCGTCTTGCCGTCACCCGAAAACTTTCGAATTCCTGATGGACAAGGGTTTCACCGATCTTGGCCGCCAAGACATCTACGTTCGGGCTCGCCAGATTCAACTCCACGGCCTCCGCGAGCGAAAAATTGGCGATGCCGAAGACCCGCCGCAAGCGATCGGCTACTTGCCGATCGTCCCTCTCGGGCGGCAGAGCGATGCGGATGCGGCTGCGCAGACTTTCAACGCGTTTGATATGAAGGTCGCGAAGCGAGGAGCGAATGTTCTGAATCAGCCGCCGCTCGAAGAAGTCACGATTGCGACCCTTCAATGCGAGTTCATGGTAGTGGATGATGACGTACTTCATGGGAGGAGTCGACCGTGCGCGGTTCGATACGTCCGATGCGCGTCCGTCTGAGGGCCGATCGATCGAGTCACGTGCCCAGGGCTTCTAGGTAGCGTTCGGCGTCGAGCGCGGCCATACATCCGGAGCCGGCAGCGGTGACGGCCTGCCGGTAGATGGAGTCTTGCACATCGCCGGCGGCGAAGATGCCGGACACGCTCGTGGTCGTGCCTTTCGTGGTGATGAGATAACCCTTCGGATCCATGCCCAGTTGTCCCGCGAAGAGCGACGTATTCGGTCGGTGGCCGATGGCAATAAAGACGCCTGCACAAGGAATGTCCGCCGAATGACCCGTGACGACGTTCTTGAGTCTGACGCCCGTCACGACGTCGGTGCCGAGAATGTCTTCGACGACGGTGTTCCATATGAAGGTGATCTTGTCGTTTTTCATAGCGCGATCTTGCATGATCTTGGAGGCACGCAGCTTGTCCCGGCGGTGGACCAGGGAGACTTTGGTGGCAAATTTAGTCAGGAAGAGTGCTTCTTCAAGAGCGCTGTCTCCGCCCCCTACGACGATGAGCTCCTTGCCGCGAAAGAAAAATCCGTCACAGGTGGCGCAGGTGGATACGCCGTGGCCGATGAGACGGGATTCGTTCCTGAGGCCTAGCTGAATGGGGGAGGCGCCGGTCGCGATGATCACGGCTTTAGCACGGAGCGATCGCTCCCCGTCAATCGTGATGGAGAATGGGCTGGTCGTGAAATCGACTGCGGTCACGTCGCCGGTTTGAAATGCAGTACCGAATCGCTCGGCCTGCGCGCGCATCTCCTTCATGAGCTCCGGCCCCATAATGCCCCGCGGGAATCCTGGGTAGTTTTCCACGTCAGTCGTCGTCGTGAGTTGTCCCCCGGACTGCCATCCTTCGATCAATAAAGGCGTCAAATTGGCCCTGGCGGCATAGATCGCGGCGGTGAGTCCCGCAGGTCCGGATCCGATGATGATCAGATGGTGCATGGGAATTCACTGTAGCACAGGGGGACTGGAGGATGACAGAACGGGGCCGAAGGCGAGGGCGGTCTAGGACAGCCGTTGAAACTGACGGTACAGCTTACGGACTTCGGCCCGAAGAGCCGGTAGAGGCGCCGCGCCGTTGAGCACCGCGTCTGCCCGCGCGATTTTCCGGTTCATGGGGAGTTGGCTGTCGATCCGTCGGAGTGATTCGTTTCGCAGTAAACCGTCTCGGGTCTTGAGGCGCGCGATTTGGATCGAGCGGGGAGCCGTGACCACCACGATCCGGGCGACCCGCTTATCGACGCCCGCCTCAAAGAGCAGCGGCACTTCGTAGATGATCACGGCATGACGATTCTGTTTGGTCGCCTGTCGCGTTTGCCTGGCCTGCAGCCGGGCGACGCGGGGATGGATGATGTGCTCGAGCTTGCGGCGCTTCCTCGGATTGTGGAACACGATATCGCCGAGCCTCCGCCTGTCGATCGTGCGGTCGGGCTTGAGAATGGACCGGCCGAACTCCGCGACGATATCCCGCCAGGCCGATTTGTCGGGTCGGACCACCTCACGAGCCAAGACATCGGCGCTGATCACGGTGGCCCCACATTGTTCGAACATCCGCGCCACGGTCGATTTTCCGGTCGCCACTCCCCCGGTCAGCCCCACGAGAATCATCGGTCGGAGCATAGCACGTGGCCAAAGATCCCAACAACAAACGTCGATTGACTTCTCGATAGGCGCGCCTGTAAGACCTTACCCGATGCGCATCATTGTTCTCCTCCTCACATTCCTTACATTCCTTTCCGTCGCCGGGGTGAGTTCTGCAGAGCGGCCTCAGGATCTCGGCCAAGGGAACAGGACCATCGTTGTCGCACTGGATGGCTCCGGCGATTTCACGTCCATTCAAGAGGCCGTCGATAGCGCCAAGAAAGGGGACACCGTCTTCTTGAACCCGGGGGAATACCGCCAGGACGTCACGGTCCACAGCAAAGAGAAGGTGAAGCTGGTGGGAGCGGGGCAAGACCAGGTGATCTTGCATGGGCGCGAGGATGTTGTGGGCGTGCTCCATGTGGGAAAGTGGCCGTACGGAGCCACGGACGTGGAAATCAGCGATATGACGATCAATGAGCACGGCGGACACGCCGTCGGCCTGTTCAACGGGCGCGGTGTGACTCTCAAACGTCTGACGGTAAACGGGATGCTGTTCAGTCAGCAGGTTCAGGACGCGCATATCGAGGATTGCATGATCGGCGGAAGCGAGACCACGGGAGTTCAGTTCGCTGATAGTCAGGCGGTGTTGGTGGGGAATTTCATCCACGACAACGATCATGGAGTCAACGTCGCCGGTAAGTCCGACGTTCGTATTGAGCGAAATGTGATTACTCGAAGTCTTTTCGAAGCCGTAGTCGTGAGCGACAAGGCGAAGGCAGCGGTCATTAGCAACACGCTCGTGAAGAACGGGGGCGGGGCGGCATTTCTTGGCCAGTCTCAGAGCGAGGTGACCGGGAACGTGGTGGGATTGAACCGCGTCGGCTTCCTGATCGCACCGTCGAGCCGGGCGCACACGTCGTATAACGCGTTGTATAACACCGACCACGATTATATGCGGGCCGGCAATCCTAATCAGCCAGCACCCGAATTGAAATCGCAATCGGACATTACGGGCGATCCGTACTTTGTTGACCCTGGACGAGACGATTTTCGCTTAAGAGGCGACACACCTCTGCTCAAGGTGGGGACCTTCCCATTCCTCGGCGCGCTTCCTCCGGCCTCCAAACTTTCTCAGTAGACCGCGAGAAACGCCACGTTATCAAACGGTTGTCGGCCTACTCCTCGAGCTGCCATGCCCGTGTGCTATGCTAACAGTACATTGAGATGCGTCGGTGATCCATCCTGGCGCGCGAATTGCTGTTCGAATTGCCGTTGTTGAGGTGAGGTAAGGAATAATACAGGAAGTCGGAGGACAGTTTGGCAAGTTACCGACAAGAACTTGAGCAACGATCCGGGGATGGGATGCCCTCGCTCGATGACATCGAGCCGGGAAAGATCGTTGGGGCGGTCATTCCCATGTCGGAGCGAGCGCAAACGCAAATGCGCGACAGCATCGAGGTGATCGACTATCTTCTGAACCAGGAAAGAGTCGTCTGGAGCTAGACCTTCCTTCCGTCGTGATCCGTTGCCTTGCAACTCCCCTTGACAGGCCATTCTCCTCTTCGTAGGCTGCCGCAGATTCGCCATCGCTTTATCATTCACTCCTGGAGGAGCTACCTATGCCGTCTATTGGACGATTGGTGGGTGTTCGCGGTTCGCACAAGACAGCGCTCGTGGTGCTCATGTTCGGTCTGGGGCTCTCGGGAGTTGGTCATGCGGCCGAGGAGTTGCCCAAAGAGTCGGTGTTGCCGCTGATGATGGCCAATAAGGCCGCGCAAGCCGCAATAGAGGCCTGTAAGAAGGACGGATACAAGGTCAGCGCTTCGGTGGTGGACCGTGCTGGGGAGATGCGGGCCATGGGGCGAGCAGACGGTGCCGGACCGCACACGATAGACAGCAGCAGGAAGAAGGCCTATACGGCCGCCAGCTTGCGCCGTCCCACGAGCGAGTTGGCCGACATGATCGGCAAAGTTCCGACCTTGCAGTCGCTGCGCGACATGAACGAGAACGTGCTGATTTTGGGCGGCGGATTGCCGATCGAGATCGGGGGTGAGGTTGTGGGCGGCATCGGGGTGGGAGGTGCCCCGGGTGCGCATCTCGACGACGCCTGCGCGCAGGCCGGACTGGACGCCATCGGTGCCTCTCCGAAAGTTCCTGCTCCAAAGTGAGGCGGCTGGCCCACGCGACCATCATACTATGGGCCTGGAGCCATCTTGCGGCATGCAACAGCGATATTCCCGAGGTGGCTGTGGCTGAGATGCCGTCGCTCGGCCTCGTGGTCACCGTGACGCGGGTGGCCACACATCCATTTCTAGCCCGGTACGACCTCAGCATGAAAGCCACGGCGGGAGCGGGGTGTTCTGCGACCAGTGAGCTGTTTCCTGATACCGGAGGCGTGAGTCGACGCAATGTATATGCGGGAATCACGGGCTTACTGTACATGGTAGGACAATACGACGTCCGCGTGTTCAATCGGGACCGCTGTTCGGTTGAGCTGCAGGAGTTTCGTTCGCTGGAGGGTCGGTTGGTTTACCTGGGCACATTCGATCTCGATCGCGAACACCGGTGGAGATTTTTCCCGGCCGCCGCGCGTCCAGAGCGGCCGTTCGAAAGGTTGTAGCTGCGATCAGCCGGTTCCGATAATGTCTGAGCGAGGCCAGTCTGAACCAACCGATTGTGGGCTATCATCAGGACGAACAAGGGGACTGGGTGGC
Source organism: Nitrospira sp. (assembly GCA_047150005.1). Taxonomy (GTDB): domain Bacteria; phylum Nitrospirota; class Nitrospiria; order Nitrospirales; family Nitrospiraceae; genus Nitrospira_C. Next base: position 2,657,067 of record AP038806.1, read on the forward strand.
GGACCTTGCCTGTGGACATGGGCAACATGTACGGCATCAACCACCGATGACGAACCGCCCCTGGGTCCTGACGCGGGAGGGTCGTGAGCAGCACCTTGGAGAGGTCCTGTTCTGCAAGAAATGTGAAATAGGCTGATATGCCTGAATTTGTTTGGTCTGTGGTGGTTCGATGCTATTCTTCTTCTGGAGAAGCGGTCGGAGAATGAGACCGAGAGGGCGTCCGTCCGCTCCAAGGAGGAAAGATGGCCACACTCACTGCGGCGGATTCGCAGCCGTCCGGTAACGCTTCCAAACAGACTCCCCGAGGAATGCAGCGGGGATATGTTCTGTGGATCGGCGTGCTGCTCTTTCTGTACTCCGCCCTGTTTTTCACCCTGGCGTTTTTCGGCCCCCATCTGCAGCCTCTCGTGACATTGTACATGGGCAGTTCCCTAGCCGACCGCCAGGAGGCGGCGCTGAAACTCCTTTCCCTCAGCGAGACGGTGTCGATTGCGGTCCCGGTTCTGTTTCTAGGGGCGGCAATCTTCAGCCTGGTGCTGACAAAACGAGTGGCCCGTCCGCTCCACGTTCTGGAGGAGAGCATCGTCCGGTGGGCGGATGGGGATCTGACGACCCGACTGCGGTTTCGACAGGTGGATCGACTCGATGCACTTGAAAAGTCGATTAACGCGGGGATGCAGGCGATTGACGCCTCGTTTGCGACGATCGCGCGGGAACAGGCACGCGCGAAAGAGGCCGTGGCCCACATTCGCGCTGCACTTGAGACGCAGCCGGGTTCATCGGAGAAGGCCCTGCAAGGGCTCGACGACGCCAACGATGCCTTTGTCAAAATGGCAGAAATTCTCCGGAAGTTTCGGTTCACTCGCCGGTAGGAACGGCTTCCACGTCATGGATATCGAGAAGCGATCATTGGCGGCCGGAGGCTTTACGCTGATGGAGTTGATGACGGTATTGGCCATCCTGTCTCTGCTGATTGCCGTGGGTGTGGCATCGTATTCCCGGTTCATCGCCAAAGCCAAATCGGTGGAAGCGGAGGTCGCGCTCTCCGAAATTCACCGTCTGGAACAGATCCATTATGCTTCGACCGGCACGTACACGGCGAATGTCGACGAATTGGGATTCAGGCCTTTTCAGCCTCTCAAGTATTATTCGTTGTTCGTTCAAGTCGCCGGTGAGTCGGGCAATGGAGCATTCCGCGCCCTGGCCGTCCCCTTGTCCGGTTCCGGGGAGCAGACCTTTTCCGTCGTGCAGTACGCACCGGACAAAGCTTCGTCAAGCGGCGGAGCCGGTCTGTCCGGTCAAGGAAGCGGTAGCGGCCTGGCATTCGGTGGGGAAGGCTGGAGCGACGAAGGCATCATTCGGCTAGAGACGAGCGGAGCCCAAAAAGGCGGCATTGAGAAAGTCGTGTCGAACCCGAAGCCTGCCGCTGCTCCTAAGCCGGCGAGCAAGTAGATCTATCCGTGTTCGATGACGGTCGCGACCGGACCGGGTTGCACCGAGAGGTCCAGGCCCGGAGCGTTCCAAGGGACGAGCCGAGCTTCTTCGTAGTGATACCCACCCATAACGGGGTCGTTCGCCAGAAGCAGCGGCGTATCGAGGTCTAATACCTCGAACCCCTTGATCCCGAGAACTAGACTGAAGGAACAGCCCATCGCCACTCTGGTTTCCACCATCCCGCCCACCATCAGCCGCAGCCCGGAGGAAAGCGTATAGGCCGCGATTTCTCGAGCCTCGATCAGACCGGTCTTCATAATCTTGATGTTGATGAAGTCGGCGGCATGACTGGCCACGACGCTGTGCGCGTCGGCGAGCGAGCGGACGGATTCATCGGCCGCGACGGGGATGCCGGTGTCGCGTCGAATGGCGGCGAGCCCCTCGAGATCGTTGCGCGGAAGCGGTTGCTCCAACAAGGTCAACACACCTCCGAAGTGTTTCACCCCTGCGACGAAAGCCGAACACTCGTCGCGTGAAAATCCCTGGTTGCCGTCGCCGATAAACGCGATTCCTGCCAATGTATGATGGAGTGCTCCCAAGCGCCTGATATCTTCCTCCACATCTTTGCCGACCTTCATCTTGAAGAGGCGGAAGCCTCTGGCGTACCAACGGCGTCCCAGGTCGATGGTTTTTGCCAGATCGCAGATCGGGATTGTGATATCGCTTTCTCGTCTCCGAACGTCGGCCCCTCCCCAGAGCGTCCACATGGGGATACCCAAGGATCGGCAGTAGGCATCGACGGCGGCGGTCTCCAAGCCGCAGCGCGCGGCCGGCTGATGCGGCTGGTCGTCCTTGAGGATATCCGCAAGGTGGGCGAAGCGGTCGACTCGTTCCGTGACCATGCGCTCACCGAGTCGTTTCAACGCATTCAGGCACGAGCTGCGAGTCTCTCCCCCGACTTCGGGAAAGGGAGCCGCTTCGCCGTAACCATGCACCCCGTTGGCTAGCGTCACGCGCACGAAGACATTCTCCGCCGACAAGCGAACTCCGGTCGCGACGACAAAAGGATCCGTCATCGGCACATCAACCGGCCAGAATTCAATCCTGCGAATCGTGAGGCTCTCGGTCGGCATGTGATATACCTGCGTGGGCGACATGGTACCGGGATCCACGGACGAAGTCAGCCGATTGTGTGACAGCCGGATATCAGATCGCTGACTTGACTTCCAACCTTCACTGGTCGAGAACATCGAGCAGGAGCAGATGAGCGTGGCATGAAGAAAGGGCTTGCGGTCGCTACGATAGGGATAGCTCTATGCGGGCTGGCGGCGGCAGTGTGGCTGCTCGTGCCGTCGGCCGCATCCCTTCTGCTTGAACGGTGGCTGCATGACGTCGGATTTGAGGAAGCGACGGTCCGGGTGGGATTGCCCGGATGGGGTCTGATTTCTCTCCCGAACATTCGGCTGAAGCATCTCCTTCAGGATGAGGCGCTGATCATCGAATCAAGGGAGACGGTGATCAGATACAGCCTGGCCGGTCTCCTGGCCGGACGGTTCGATGAGGTGGCGCTGCCGGACGTGCGGATGGCATTGACGGCTGTTCCGTCCCCAGCGCCCCATGCGGCCGAGGCGGATGAGCGGGGCGTGCACGAACAGTTCTTTTCACTTTTCAATATGGTCACCGTCAGTGATCTGGTCAGGGGCATCCCTCTGCTTCCCTGGGACAACCTGCAACTCGGGCGGTTGGAAATTACTCGCGAACAGGCGATCGGGCCGTTCAGACAGTTAGCGGTAGCCGGATCGGTCCGCCAACGCGGGGAAGGGTTGCTTGCGACCATCACCGTTCAAGGAAACGACACGCAAGCTTATGAGCTGCGCGTGTCCGACCTGGCCACCGGCATCATGTCGGTTCAATTGGCGGCGAACGGTTCTTCTTCTGTTCCGATCCTCAGTTGGCGATCGGAAGCAATCGTCGGTGAGGCGCATGCGCAGCTTCGCGGAATGATCGACGTTAATGTTCAGGCGTTGGCGCCGTTTCTCGCGTTGGTCCTGCCCGCCGGATCCGAATGGCGGGAGACGACCGGCCGCATCCAGGCCAATTGGATCGGAACCGCCTCCACGGCGGCGGCGTTAGCGTCAGTCTGGCACGATCCCGACACGCAGGTGCAAGGGACCATGCAGATGGCCGTGAAGCTTCCATCGCTTGCAGGTCTAGGGCGCAAACTGACGGCGGCCATGATCGGAACGTTTTCCGGAAGTCCCGGGCAACTGCGCTGGACGATCGAACCGGGTACGATCGCGTCGGCCGACATCGAATTAAAGAACATGGCTGGCCTTGCCGCATATCGAAAATTCTTGCCCGCCGGCATTCAGGTTTTCCGGATCGAAAGCGGGAGGGGAGTGAGCGGCGAACTACGCGCAGCCGACTCGCCCCCGAGCATTCGAGTGCAAGGTCCTTTGATGCTGTCGATGGGTTCCACGCAGGATGCCGCACATGCGGAAATGTCTCTTGCCCTCGTCACGCTCCGCGGCAGCCGGCTCGAATCAGCGGAAGGCACGTTCGATCTCGTCGGAGACCTTCCGAGGCCGCTCACCGAGGGCCTCTCCATCCAACGAGTCACGGGAAAGGTGGAAGGACGATTTTCCATGCGCGATGCTGAAATTCAAGGATCTCTCCTCCCATCGTCCTCAGTCACAGCCGTCAAGTTCCGTCAGGGGGCGGTCAGCGTGGATCGTGGTTCGATTGTGCTGGCCAATACCCCGATGTTCCGATTCGTGCCGGCGACGGGAGAATGGACCACCACCCTGGCAGCCTTCGCACTGCGAGTCCCGGTGCTCCGCTGGACTGATGAAGAGGTGATGGTTCAGGACGCTCTGCTGAAGATGGAGGAAGCGGGAGGGGCATACCTGACCAGATGGAAGGGGAGAGGGACGGCGGTGGTTCAGGGCATCACTGTCGGGCGGCAGGCCGGTCGTAGCATCCCCGCCGACCTTACCGTTCGGCTTGAAGCGGATGAAGTCGCGGTCAAGGCCGACGTTCGAGTCGATACACCGGACCATGTCGTGACCTTGGACGCAGAGGCCGAACATGTTCTTGCGACACACAGAGGATGGGCACGCGGTACGATCGGCCCGATCCTTTTTGATGGGGACAAGGTCCGGCTACGACGGCTGTGGAATTCTTGGCCCTATCCGGTAGACATCGAAGGAGGCAGGGCGCAAGCAACCGCGGAATTGACATGGGACGCGGGTCTTTCGGACGCCGTTGCTATGAAATCCGGCACAGCGGTGATTGCGTTGGAGAACCTTCGCGGCCACTATCGCGAATTCGCGTTTGCGGGTCTGCACACGACCCTCGACCTTGCTGCGACGTCGCCTGAGAGAGGGGCGACGTTACGGCCTGCCAAAGTTGAAATCGCCTCATTCAGCCGAGGGATCGAGGCCACGCACATTTCCTTCACGGTACAAAGCGAATCGGATTCGAAAGGGGGGGGCCTCGTCCTCGAAATCCGTGATGTACGATGGGAGGTTTTGGGGGGGACCATGACGAGTCAGGGTGTACGGGCGGATCTGTCCCATCCTCCCTATGCGTTTATCGTGCTGGTGAGAGCGGTGGATCTGGGGAAGGTCTTGAGTCTGGAACAGCAAAAGGGGTTGGAGGGAACCGGGCTCCTGGACGGAACCATTCCTGTGAGCGTGGCTCCAGGCGGGATCAGCGTCAAAGACGGAGCGTTTGAATCCCGTCCGCCCGGCGGGGTCATCCGCTATCATGCTTCTTCTGAAACCAGCAAGGCTTTGACGGACGCCAATGCCAGTATGGAACTGGTTCTCCAGGCACTCAACAACTTCCACTATGATGTGCTACAAGTTGAATCCCAGTACGGAGAGGATGGATTATTGCACCTCAAGGCTCGGCTTGAAGGACGAAATCCCGACATGAAGCAGTCGCCGCCGATCCATTTCAACTTGACGGTGCAGGAAAGCGTTCCGGCTCTCATGAAAAGCCTCAGGCTCGTCCGGGATATCGAGACGTCGGTCGAAAACCGATTTGTCCTGCCATAGGGTAGGTGGCGATGACGACGTATCACGGTAAGCGACTATTGGCAGCGACGGTCGCGTGGATCCTCGCAGGCATAGTGGCGTGCACGACAGGCTGTACTCCGCGGGTGGAGGTGGCGGCTCCCGAAAAGCCGATTACGATCAATTTGAACGTCAAGATCGATCACGAGATCCGCGTGAAGGTGGATAAGGAACTGGATCGTGTGCTGTCGAGCGACAGCGGGCTTTTCTGAGGATTGAAGATGGGGGATTCGATGCGAAAGGTCGGGGTAATCCTCATCGTCACGGCGTCTTGTTTCTGGTCCGTTCCCGCCGTCTTCGGAATCTCTCTGGAGGAAGCCAAGGCCAAAGGATTGGTGGGGGAGAAAGGCAGCGGCTACCTCGGGGTTGTCACCCCGTCAGGGCAGGATGTCCAGGTTCTTGTCAATGACGTGAACAAGAAACGGCGCCAAGCGTATGAGGACATTGCCAAGAGGAACAAGACACCGTTAGATGCCGTGGAGACCCTGGCCGGGGAAAAGGCGATTCAGAATACCCGCCCAGGCAACTATGTGGAAGGTCCCGGCGGATGGGTGAAGAAATAGCGTTGGTTAACGGGTGGCTCGAAGCGTTTTTTGATTTCAGGCATACCGATCGTTGATCCAGGGCAATGCGGTGTTGGAATACCCCCGGACCTCCCAAAATCCCTTTTCGTCTCTGTCCGAAAACGTAATCTCTTTGACCCACTTCGCTCCTTTCCACGCATACCGTTTCGGAACGATCACCCGCACAGGGCCACCGTGCTCACGAGCCAGAGGGGCTCCATTCCACTTCCAGGCCAGAAGTACGTCATGATCGTCACAGGCTTCCAGGGGGAGGTTGGTGGTGTAATCGTCGTAGGACTTGAACAGGACGAACTTGGCCAGTGACAACGGGGTGACCGCCGACAGGATGTGTTTGAAACTGACCCCTTCCCACTCGTTGTCATAACGGCTCCAACTGGTCACACAGTGGAAATCGGAGACGTCCCTGAACTGGGGCTGCGCCAGGAACTGTTCCCATGTCCAGGTGACAGGGGAGGTCACGAACCCTCCCAGCGACAACGTCCACTCACTGTGAGGAATTTCCGGCTTAAAACCGAGATCGAGAACGGGAAAGGTTTCGACGACATGCTGGCCAGGCGGCAGGCGTTCATCACCTTCATGAAAGACCTCCCGTTCCTCTCCACCGCGGCGTGCTTTCGCCCACTGCTCTTTCTTCTGGATCAATCGATTCGAGTCGTCCATGTCCAATCCTCCGCTTGCACAGGGTAAGGGAACAAGCGTGTCTCTGACAAGTGCCTCGGGACGAGGACCGCATCGAACCAATCTCCTAACTGGTTGTCCTGTAAGGAGGGTAGCTCGACCTGCTACACTTGAAAGGATTCACGCCATACGAGGATTCATGTTCCGACGCGCGCAACAATCGATCGGTGTGTGCGTGTGTGTCGCCGTGCTCATCGGCACGCTTGTCAGTCCCGGCCAGGCGGGAGTGAGCGAGGCCAAGGAACAGGTTTCCCCTGCCGTTGGAACCGAGAAAAAGCCATGGGAGAAACCGACAAAGCAAGGTGCGCTCTCAGGGGCCAGAGCGAACCAGCGACCTGTCGGCGATCAGCGAGCGCACGTCGTTCAACGACCTAAGCACGTCGCAGGGACTTTCCCGGCGCGCCGCAGTAAGAGTCCTCGGCATACACACGTGAGTAGGATCCCGAAGGCCAAGGTCATGATCCAACCGTCTCAGCGGGAGCTGGTGTTTCATGGTCTACTGGAAACCCCGCAGCGGTACGACCCTCGGTTGAATCACCGTACAGCAAGGATGCCGGCTATTCAGACACCGGATGTCGCACGGGACCACTTTCTTGAACTTGACCGCAATCAGGACGGCCATGTCGATCCGGTCGAACGGACATTCGGCCGATTGGACATGGAGCACGATCTCCAGCCTCGCTAGGTCGTGAGCTCAAAGCCGGAGGCGGCTCCCCATTCGCTTCCAGCCGATGGACCTCTCTGCACCGCTCGACCTGGTGAACCTATGTACCTTCGTCGCCGCCTGGTTGACCCGATGGGGTCTTACGGCAACCGACGTTGACAGCTGGAACCGGAATTCCCATGATACGTCTTCAATGATGGTCCCGTCGCTCAAGACTCTCCCTGCCGGCGCATCTCAGTCCGTGATCCTTCCCATAAAATCAAAATGCCCTGCTCCGTCATCATGTTGAGAAGGAAGAGAACAAGGATGAACTATGATTCACGGTGAACCCGGCTCGATTGCACCCATGGATGAACACAATCGGGTCCTGCTGGAACATGTCCATCCCTCACATTGGGTGAACCCGGAGTCCAGCGCCCGGTATAACATCGTGGTGCTGGGGGCAGGAACCGCCGGCCTCATTACCGCCGTGGTCGCAGCCGGTATCGGGGCTAAGGTCGCATTGATCGAGCAGCATCTGATGGGGGGAGATTGCTTGAACGTCGGGTGCGTGCCGTCGAAAGCCGTCATTCGGGCGGCTCGTGCATGGTCGGACTTGCGCAACGCGGCTGAGTTCGGACTTCGCATCCCACCCGGTGTCACGTACGACTTTGCAGCGGTGATGGAACGCATGCGCAGACTTCGGGCTCGCATCAGCCGTCATGATTCCGCTGGTCGGTATGCAGGATTAGGGGTTGACGTATATATCGGCCACGGACAGTTTACTGCTCCCGGAACCATTCGAGTGGAGGGGCCCGCCGGTGGACGAACGCTGACGTTCGCAAGGGCGGCAATCTGCACCGGAGCACGACCGACGGTTCCGCCGATTCCCGGCCTGAAGGAGGCGGGATGCCTGACCAATGAGACGGTCTTCTCGCTCACGGAGCTGCCGCGGCGGCTTGCGGTGATCGGCGCCGGTCCCATCGGGTGCGAGTTGGCGCAGTCGTTCGCTCGGTTTGGGAGCCGCGTGCATGTCTTCGAGACGCAACATGGGGTGCTTCAACGAGAGGATCGTGATGCCGCGGAGATCCTGCAAGGCCGGATGGAACGCGACGGCGTGAGCGTCTTCTGTTGCGCAAAGGATCTCCATGTGAGCACGAGTGAGGACGGGACGCACGTGACTCTGACGTCGCACGGTGAACGGCATCATGTGACCGTCGATCGGATCCTCCTCGGTACCGGCAGAACGGCCAATGTGGAGGATCTCGGTCTTGAGGCAATCGGGGTGGAGATCGACGACGCCGGCGTGAAGGTGAATGCCCGGCTGCAAACGACCAATCACACGATCTACGCGGCGGGCGACGTCTGCGCCCGATACAAATTCACCCATGCCGCCGATGCCATGGCGCAAGTCGTCGTTCAGAACGCCCTCTTTCCTCATCCGTTCGGACTGGCCTATGCGAGCGTCGATTCCTTAACCATACCCTGGTGCACGTATACCCAACCGGAGGTGGCTCACATCGGGCTCTATGAACACGATGCCAAGGCGTTGGGCATCGAGGTCGAAACGTATACGTACCGATTGGATGAAGTGGATCGTGCCGTCCTTGACGGTGAGGAGGAAGGCTTTGCCAGAATTCATGTTCGCAAAGGGAGCGACAGGATTCTCGGCGCGACGATCGTCGCGGCCCATGCCGGTGATATGATCAGCGAGTTCTCGGTACTCATGAAGGCCGGGGCGGGGGCCAAGACGATCGCGGCCGCCATTCATCCCTATCCGACACAAGCCGAGGCCAATAAGAAAGTAGCAAATCTTTGGCGGAAAGCCCGTTTTACAGAAGGACAAAAGAGCATCTTGAAAAAGTGGTTTGTCTGGACACGAAGAGGATGAAAAGGGGATTGATCACACCGGTCTGCTTTTGCGCCTGCTCCCTGATCTTCGGACCTGCCGATGCTCCGGCGGATTCGACCCCTATGCTCCGAGTGGGAGAGTTCTCCGCAGCGCGAATCGGACAGGGGTTCCCAGAAGGCTGGAAGCCGCTCACATTCAAGAAGATTCTCCGCCACACGATCTACGAGGTGGTGGCCGACGACGAGAAAGTCGTTGTGAAGGCCGTCAGTGAAGCGGCGGCTTCAGGTTTGGTCAGACAGGTCACGATCGATCCGAAAGAGTTTCCGATGGTGAGGTGGAGTTGGAAGATCGAGAATCTGCTGAAGAAGAGCGATGTTGCGCTCAAGCAAGGCGATGATTATCCGGCCAGGCTCTACATCACTTTTGCCTACGACCCCGACAAGATCGGCTTTTCAAGGAAACTCAAATACATGGCCGGGAAAGCCATTTTCGGGGATATTCCCATCGCCGCGTTGAACTACATCTGGGAAACCAGAACTCCCGTCGAGAGCATCGTTCCGAACGCCTATACCGATTTCGCTCAAATGATTGTCGTCGAAAGCGGGCAGGAGAAAGTCGGACAGTGGGTTGAGGAGGAGCGAAATATTTATGAGGATTACAAGAAGGCTTTCGGCGGAGAGCCCTCTTTGATCAATGGGGTGGCGATCATGACCGACACGGACGATACCAGGGAACGGGCCGTGGCCTTCTACGGCGACATTGAATTTCGACGCTCCGGACGATGAGTCGCAGAGGCCGAGGAAATGAAGAGGCCGACCCGTCGGGGGCGGCCTCTTCCGGAGACGAGCACGTTCGTGCAGGTGCGTGGACTCTGCGGGGTGTTATTGAATAGAGTTGGCGAACCCACCCCTAGTGATCTCTGCGCGAACAGTGTCCCCGACTTTCTTTTGCTTCATCTGCTTGGTCCCCTGCCCGACATAGAGCTTGACCTGGTTGCCTTCATAGTCTTCAACGGTGTAGGCGTTGCCTTCGATGTGCTTCACGGTCCCGCCGATCGTCTTCCAGGCTGGTCCGGGTTTTTCATCGAGCCGCCCGGCCTTGGACACCTCCTGAGTTTGTGGGACCGCTCCCATAGACGAGGCCGCCGCCGCGGCGGACGAATAGGATTGCGATTTCTTGGAATTCTTGGCCGAGGCCGTTCCTGCGACAAGAAGGGCAATGGCCGTTGTTGCCGCCAACATGGAAAGCAGGATCGTCTTGTCTGTCTTGATCATGGAAACCTCCTTAAGGCAATGATTATTCAGCACAAAGACACAGCGCCAGCAAGGCACGTGCCCAGGCCTGCTCTCTTCTTCGACATTGGAAATACAGAGAGTTTTGATGACATGTCGAAGCTGAAGTCATGGGATGGTCCGTGCCCAGAGAAAAAACGGCACGGAACTGTGCAAATATGACCGTCTGGACCGAAACGGCATGAGGTGCGGCATGCACAGACCAGTTCTCATGAGGCAGTGCCTGACTGGTTTCGATCCGGAGTCGAAACCGGGTATGTTCTCCGGAACTCGTGAACGCGAAGGGAGCGGGTGCTCCTGAACTAGTCTGTGAACCGGTGGTTCGATCGGATCTTTTTAGGAGGACGAGTTATGCGACGTGCGGCGTGGGTGCTGGTAGGTGTGAGCATGTTGGGAACCGGTCCCGTGGCCGCGCAGCTTCTGCCCCCTGCCTCGGACGATGTGAAAATTCAGGTGACCCAGCAGGAGATGGATGAGGATGCTGCTGGGCGGAATCCGACCAGCCATGCCGAAGCCATGGCCCGGCAATTTCACGTGGAGAAGGACGTCGTCCAGCAATTGCGGCAAGCCAAGGTGGGGTGGGGAGAAATCGGCATTCGACTCGCATTCGCACAGGAACTGACCAAGCAGGATGCCAAGAGTTTCCCGTCGGTGGGAGACGCACTTTCAACAGTGAGCGATCAACGTGGCAACAGGATCAGATGGGGAATCATGGCGAGCGAGTTCGGCATCGACCTTGGACAGGTCGTCACCCAGGCCCAGCACGTTCGGCAGCAGATGCGGGCCGAAGCCAAGAAAGAAGCAACGGCTGGGGTGGTCAAGCCCGGAGGACCCCCGTCGGATCGGACGAGCAAGCGAGACGTCGTACCGAAGCGGGGCGGCGCCTCCCAATAGGATCAGCTCCGGTGCTGGAGACCAACGTGAGACGCCGTCGCCCGGTCCGCCGTCAATCCCATCCTGTCGGTCTGCTCCGGAAGCTTTCGCGCGAGCACCGTTCCTTGCTCCGTGGTCTCGGAAGGATGGCGGACGAACAGCGCGTAGCATTGTATCTGGTGGGCGGAGTGGTCCGAGATCTGCTGTTGCACCGCCATAATCTGGATCTCGATGTGGCCGTGGAAGGTGACGGGCTAGCGTTCGCCCGCCTTGTTTGTCGACGGTATCGCGCGACTGCGATGTTCTTTGAGAAATTTGCGACCGCCCGCTTGCGATTGCCGAACGGGTTGAAGCTCGACGTCGCCTCCACCCGCAGGGAATCCTACGTGCGTGCGGCTGCGCTGCCGTCGGTTGAGCCGGCGGCCTTGCGGGATGACCTGCGTCGCCGGGATTTTACGATCAACGCCATGGCGATTGGGTTGAATGCCGGTACGTTCGGGCGATTAGAGGATCCGTTCGGAGGCGTCCGGGATCTCAGAGCCAAGACGATCCGGGTTCTCCACGAGGGAAGTTTTCAAGATGACCCGACCCGTATTTTCCGCGCAATCCGGTTTGCGGAGCGGCTCGGCTTCGTCATTGAACCGGAAACCACGCGTCTCCTTGCTGCGGTGGCCGCTACGGATCTCGTCGAACGTTTATCCGGCCCTCGCCTTCGGAACGAAATATTTCTTTTGCTCGGCGAGCGACGGCCCGGCCTGGTGGTGGAACGGTTGGTCAGACTGAAACTCCTGCGATTTCTTCATCCCAGGCTGCGATACGGAAAAACGGGCAGGCAGGTGTTGGAGTCTGTTCCCTCTGCGCTGGCGTGGTGGGGAGCAGAACGAGGTCATCAATCCGTGGACGTACCGACGCTCCGCCTGATGGCGCTGCTTTCACAGTCGGATCCGTCGGTGATTCGAGTGGTGGCACAGCGTCTGCAACTCTCCTCGGCGCAGGCTTTGGCCTTGTCCTACGCAAGTGCTCTCACCTCGCAGGTGCTGATGGACCTGTCGAGGGACCGAATCCCGCCGTCCCAGGTGTACCGCCGTTTGACGGGGCTGCCTGACGAGGCGCTCGTGTTGTTGGTCGCCAAGGCTCAGGCGTCGGTAGACCGTCAGGCAGCGGGTCTGGTGAGGCAACGTCTCCTTCGCTATCTCCGAAGAGATCGTCATGTCGAAACGACCGTCGGTGGAAGCGACCTCAAGAAGCTGGGGCTTAAGCCCGGTCCTCGATTCAAGATCATCCTGGATCGTCTGTTGGATGCGCGGATCGACGGGACGGTGAGGTCCGCGGCCGAGGAGAAGAGGTTGGTCTCACGTCTGGTCCTGCAATCCGCAGGATGAACGATGGCAGGAACGGTCGGCTTGAAGTACCGACCGCGGCCTCTATAGCGTCAAGAGCCGCTTGTCGGTTTCCATCTTGCCGAATAAATCGCGAAACGCGGCATGAAGGGCTCGTTCCATCGCGGCCTTGTCCTTCTTGTCGCCAGGCATCTTTCCGAATCCGGAATACCGCATCAAGGATCGGCCGGTTCGAGGGTCGCTGAGAGTGGCATCCGTCACGGCGAGATAGATCTGACTGAAGTCGGAAGCCACGCTGGGGTCGACATACATATTGATGCGGAGCGTCAGATCCAAATCCGCCGTCCCTTCCTGCATGACACTCCGAAAGGTTTTCCTCGTCGTCAGATACTTGACGGTCGCGCGTTCCCAATCGGCCGGGTCGTTGGTGGACAGCAATGGGGCGGTCGTGCGGCTCACCCGGCTCTGCAGTTGTGGGTCCGCATCCATGCTCGCCCCCGGTTCGACTTCAAAGGTTCCGACTTCGCTGACTTTCACCTTGGCCGAATAGGGGAGGGTGGAACTCGCGGGGACGACGGGAGTCGGATCGAATGGCGCACGGTGACACCCTGCCGACAGGACGAGCGCAAGTGCTGAGAGGCCCAGTGCCGTCCATGCGATGGAGACAGGAACTTTCAACGTGGATGTCATCGGCCGCCCCCTCTGGTAGGTTGCAGATCGCAAGTCAAATCCGCAGCCGGATTTTAACTTACACCCCGATGCGTCCTGCTGCAATGGGCTCGGTTGGCGGAGAGCCACCGGGACTGCCATCGACGTTCATCTCGGATGGTGGCACAAGCTTGACTTGAGAGTTCGTCGGAGACCAGATTGCTCCCCCATGGCATCCCCCATCACTCATGCGGTTGTGGCGGTCGGGCTCCGGGTCCCGCGCGTCCCTCTCCGGTACTGGGCGCTCGGGATCTTCTGCGCGGAAGTGCCGGATTTGGATGCATTCGGTTTCTGGGCCGGGCTTCCCTATGATTCGCTGTGGGGGCATCGAGGCGTGACTCATTCCGTTCTGTTCGCGATGCTGCTGAGTTGGCTGCCAGGTTTCTTCCATGTCGCTTTGGGATCTCCTGGGTCCGCACGGAGTGAACGTGCTGATAAGCGAATGCGCCTGGGTATGGGTTCCCTGCGCCTCGTTCATGGCAGGAGCGACTGTGACCAGAGGAAGGTAGGGACGGGCGGCCAATCGGCTGACAAACTCTTGAGCGGGATCGTCTCCCGGCGAGGGGGAGACGAACGGACTCGGTTCTGCTCAGCCCATCGGAATGATGGTGGTTGAGACTTCATTCGGCAACAGCACCGTGATCATCATCCCGTCTTGGCCGTTCGGCTGAAGCAGTGCGAACAGCGGAACCGGTTGCGGTACGGTGTTGGGCGGAATCGTCAACAGCGCGGGAAAGTCGATCAAAGGAGAAATGGTCGCCTGAGCAGCCAGACGGAGCCGCAACGCCATAAGCACGTCTCTCAGCCGCGCGGATTGTTCTTCCTGAGTCGTGATCCCGTTGGGCGCGATGCCGGTCTTCCACAGGGTGCGCGTCAGGTTGACAGCGAAGGAAAATCCCAATTGCTTGGCAGCGGGCGTCACATCGATGAGAGCGCCTGTTTCGAGAGCCTGGGCAACAGGAATTCCTTCGGGCAAGACAGACGACTCGAGTTTCTGTGCCGGTTCCCCGTGTCGGGAAGACCCCGGTTCGGAAGACTCTGTTTCGGGGTCGGCTGCGTGTTGCGCGGCGCTGTCGTTTGCCGCTGATACGTGATGGTCTGTGGGGCTGTCGGTCTCGATGTCGGATATCTGGGGCAATGCCTTCACAATGCCGTCATAGACGGTGCGAGCTCTTGCCGACCAGATGGGGTTGAACGGGCGGCGCGTAAACGCCGCCTCCGCCGCTTTCTTCTCGTCATTGGTCAGGAATTCGCCGGTAGTTTGCGTATCCATAGATAGAGGAAGTAAGCACGCTGCACGTGAAGTCAAGGGAGGATGGCAGGCTTCGCGTTCGACCGGGCGAGCCGGGGTGTGATCAGGCTGCTGGAAGAGATTTTCCCCATCCTGCTATAGTCGAAGGCGATGCGTATCGACTTTTACCGAATCCTGGGCGTCAGCCGCGAGGCTTCCGATGAGACCATCAAGAAGGCCTATCGGAAACTGGTGTTTGAGCATCATCCGGACCGGAATCCCAACAGCCGGACCGCCGAAGCCAGGATCCGCGAGATCAATGCTGCGTATGAGATCGTCGGCGATCCGGAAAAGCGGCGGAGCTACGATCGGCTGCACTGGGGCGACGAGACCAGGGACGATGTCGTCGACACGGCCGTCATTCTCGATGAGATGGAAAAAAAGCTCTTCGACGAGGGACGGAAAGAACTCTTTGCGGTCCTCATGAAGAATGTCCGTCGAATCAAGGACGAGCTCGTCGTAATCCGTGAACGGACGGTGGCCGATCAGGGATACGATTCATTCAAGGAAACGATCATCCACGCGCGCGCGGCCGAAATCCTGGAGGAATTCATCACCGACGAAATGGAGGGTCGTGCGGAGCGCCTGGTCGAGGTGGCCACGCAGATGATGGTCTCGCAAGGGGTGGTCGGGAAAAACGATGAGCCGGGCGTTCGCGCACTCCGCAAAGGGCTCGGCGCGATGATCCGCAAAGGGCGCATCCACGGCTACGCCTCGGCGCTGGAATTATTCTACGAACGGCGCTAAGAAATACTGCTGGGAACCCAAAACTCAATCTTGCGCAAGAGCGCCTGAAACGAATTGTCCCGCCTTCATCACGCCGACAATCCGATCCGGCTCGCAGAGCACCCCAATCCGCTTGAGCGGGTTGCCGTCGACCAGCAGGAGATCGGCCTGCCGTTTCGGATGAATCGTCCCGACGGAGTTCTGTAATCCCAGCAACTCTGCGGCCTCCGCCGTCGCCGAGAGAATCGCGTTCATGGCCGTCATGCCCAACGCGACCATGCGCTCCAATTCCTGGGTGTTCTCTCCATGGAAGTTGAACGGGGTGCCAGCATCCGTGCCCATGGCGATGCGGAGACCGCTCCGGTAGGCCTGCGTGAAGCTCCGCTGATGCCGCTTCGTCATCGCTCTGGCCTTGTCCAACACGCTGTCCGGAATCCCGCAGCCGCGCCGGCATGCCGCGGTGGTCGCCAGCGCGGACAGGGTCGGGACGGCGAATACGCCGTGCTCTCGCATGAGGCCGACGGTCTCGTCATCGAGCAGCGTGGCGTGCTCGATCGAATGGACGCCGGCCCGGATGGCGTTCCTCATGCCGGAGGCGCCGTGGGCGTGCGCCGCCACCTTTTTCCCGGCTTCCTGGGCAACCGTCACGGCGGCCGCCATCTCTCGTTCGGTCATTTGCGCGAGATCCGGTGAGGTGCCGGGGGTCAGGACCCCGCCCGAGGCGATGACCTTGATGACTCCGGCTCCGGCGGCGAGCTGCTCGCGGGCGACGGCGCGCACCTGAGCCTCTCCCTCGACCTCTCTCCCGATGAAGCGGGCGTGGCCTCCGATCATGCAGATCGCGAGCCCTGATCCGACGATTCGGGGACCTGGAAGAATCCCCGCATCGATGGCCCGTTGCAGGGCAAAAATGGAATGATCGCGGGAACCCACGTCCCGAACCGTCGTGATGCCGGCTTCGAGGGTCTGCCTGGCGCGTCGCGCCGCCTTCAGCAGTGTGAACGAGGGACTGTCCTGTTCGACGGCCGCCACGACGTCCGCTTCGCTGCCGAGACACAAGTGGACGTGACAGTCGATCAAGCCCGGCAGCACCGTCAGTCCGCGGCCGTCGATGATTCGGGCTCCGCGAGGAACGGACAGGTTCCGATGATCGCCCACGGCGGCGATGCGGTCCCCACGAACAACGACCGTGGCCTTGTCCCATGCGCGCCCGGTTCCGTCGATCACCCGAGCGGAGCGGATAGCAAGGATCCCGGTCATGGTGCGTCGATCGGAAGGGTGATGATGATGCCGCCCATCACGTCGCCGACCTTGAAGTCGCGTCGGGGACTGTTGGGATGTTGGTTGTGGCACGTGACGCAGGACTGATTGACCGCATAATCCGGATAGATGGATTGGTAGAACCGGCCGCCCTCCAGCTTGACGAACCCCTGGAACGGCTTCTCGGGATCTTTTGCCACGGCGTCGAGCCCTCGCCTTTCGAAGTCGGTATTGGCTCCGTTCCAGGCATAGATCGGCGTCAGGCTGGCCAGCCGGAACGAAAACTTGAGATCCTTCTGGGCGACCAACCGGCCGGTCTCGAGCAGGAACTGCGCGGGCAACGGGACGCCTCGTTCATCTTTCCAATGCTCGATCGCCTCCGCGATGCCGGCGGCGTGGAGCTTGTTGACGACATTTTCCGTATAATTCTTCCGGTTGGCTTCGATCAGCGCATGAATGTAGGAGGAAGCCTTGTCCGGCGGGACCAAGTCGGATTTCATATGATTCGCCAGCGTCAGGGCGAAAATCCAATAGGCGGTGACGGCGACGAACGCAAAGGCTCCGCCGCCGAGCACCCACAACAAGGGCTTGTTGTCCGACATGGATAGTGACCCTCCCAGGTTAAGGATTCCCGCGGCTGTAGATCCTGGACGCCGCTCCGACCGCCAGGCCGGGCGTCGTCAACCAGCCGCCTTCGATGAACAATTCTTCCAGGGCATTCAGCAGACGCAGGACATGGGCTTCGGTCGAAGACTCGCCCATGAGCCCGATGCGCCACACCTTGCCCTTGAGAGGGCCGAGCCCTCCGCCGATTTCGATGCCGTAGCGGGTCAACAGGTGTGCACGCACCTCGGCTTCGGGGATGACATCCGGCACGGTCACGCAAGCGAGCATCGGAAGCCGCTGTCCGGCTTGAGCCAGAGGAGCCAAGCCCAACTCGAAGAGTCCGGTGGTCAACGCGTCGCTGTTCAAGTGATGCCGCGCAAAGCGCGCAGAAAGTCCTTCTTCCTCGACGAGGCGCAAGGCTTCCCGCAGCGCATACAGCATCGAGACCGGCGCGGTATGATGATAGGTTCTGGTTCCTTCGGTCCAGTACGCGGCCACGAGCTTCATGTCGAGGTACCAGCTCTGACAAGGGGTGCGGCGGCGTGTGATGGCGGTCAGGGCGCGTTCGCTCATGGTGAACGGGGCCAAGCCGGGGGGGCAACTCAAGCATTTCTGCGTGGCGCTGTAACAGATATCGATTCCGACGGCATCGACATCCACCGGAATCCCTCCCAGCGACGTCACGGCGTCCACGATCAGCAGGGCATCGTGTTGCCGAGCCAACTGCGCGATGGTCTCGAGGGGCTGTCGGACTCCGGTCGAGGTCTCCGCATGCACCAGGGCGATGGCTTTGACCGGTCCGGACCGGCGAAGCGCCTGTTCCACGGCCTGCGGATCGATCGCGTTGCCCCAGGGGGCTTCGATTCGGATCGCCTTTCCTCCGCAACGTTCCGTGACCTCGGCCAACCTCGTGCCAAAAACCCCGTTGACGCCGACCAGGACCGTCTCGCCTGGCTCCACGGTATTGACGATGGCGGCTTCCATGCCGGCCGATCCCGTTCCCGATATGGCGATGGTGAAGCGGTTGTCGGTGTGGAACGTGCTCCGTAGCAACGATTGAACGTCGTTCATCATGGTCAGGAAGGCCGGATCAAGGTGGCCGATCAAGGGGGTGGACATGGCGCGGAGGACACGGGGGTGGACCTGACTCGGTCCAGGGCCGAGCAGCAGCCGCCTGGGCGGTATGAATTCATGAGTAGCCATCCGACTCCCATATCTTGGATATGGACGATCGGCAGTATAGCGAAGTTTCGAAGTCTGAGGCCATGGGAAACATGCAGGACCGGATTGATCCTGTAACTATTACGAGGGGTTTCTAGCTGAAAAATGGCCATGTTATAGTCGAACCGCGATGGACACTCAGTCGAACATCCCTGCGTCCTCTTCGCCGCGCGACACGCGTTCTTGGTGGTGCGCCACCGATGCTCCCGCTCCCGTGGGGGAGTATTCCCATCGATTCTCTCCCGTGGTCAGTGTGCTGGCGGCCGTCTTCTTGGTATTGGCCTTGACCTCGGTCGTGTGGCTGTCCCTTTCGATTCCAAAACTCGAGCGGATGGACGCGCCGGACACTGCGCTCGCTCGGATGGTGAGTCGAACGATGGATGCGCAGGAGGGGCTTCGCCGCGCGCCGGTCTGGCAACAGCTCGTGCTGGCTTGGATCACGGGGGACAGCGAGTCCGAAAGGCTGCAGGCCATCGCCTGGTATCGCGAGTTGGCGCAGGTCTCGGAGGATCCGGTGGTGCCGCTTCAACTCGCCGTCCTGCAGGCTGAGTCGGCGCAAGTGTCCCAGGCGCTGCTCTCGGCACATGAATGGGACCGTCTGGACGATCCGTTTCCGCGGTTGGCCGGATTGATCCGCGCCGCCTACGCCGAGGGGACGACGCCCGATCGGGAGTCGCTTGAGCGGTTTCAGGCGGAGGCGGCCGAGTGGCTTCCGGCCGGCTGGTTCTATGATCGCCTGGCAGAACGGCTGGCGAAACATGCGGGCAATCACGCGCTGGTCGCCTCGATTCAAGCCACGAGCGGCGCCCGTGCCGACCGGATGTTCCGTCTTTCTTGGAAACTTACGCTCGTCGAGTTGGTGGCGATGCTCCTCGGCACGGCCGTACTGATCCGCCTGTGGCTGGCCCGCAAGGCGGGATCAGACCCGATTCGGCTCCATTCGATCGGCGTACCTCCACCCTGGCCGGGGGGAGTCGGAGCCGCAGTTCTTCTCCGGGGCGGGGCCCTTGGAGCGTTGCTCACGGCGGTATTTCTCTTCTACATGCCGCCTGAGAATGCCTCGCTTCGGGCGTTGGCCATCCCGATGTCGAATATTCCGCTCCTGCTTCTGGCCTATCACCATTTGTTCCGTCCGTCGGGTCTGAGCTTCGACGAGGGCTTCGGTCTCGACGTCCCGTGGAACCGGCTCGGTCGTCTGGCCGCCGCTGTGGCGGCGGTGGTGGCGGCGGGGCTCTGGGGCGAATGGGTGATGGATCGTCTGTCGGAGCACTGGCAATGGACGAGCCATTGGACCGAGTGGTTCGATGCGGATCTGGTGTGGGGATCACCGGCCCAAACGTTCGTCAGCTTGATCGAATATGTGGTGTTTGCCCCGATCTTCGAGGAACTGGCATTCCGAGGGCTGCTGTTCGCCATCCTACGCCGGAAGTTCCGCTTCCTTCCCGCTGCGCTCATCAGTGCAGGAATTTTCGGCATCGCCCATGGCTATGGGGTGCTGGGGCTCGCCAGCGTCTGCTGGAGCGGCGTGCTCTGGGCCTGGATCTATGAACGAACCGGAAGCTTGCTGCCGGGGATTCTGGCTCATGCCATCAACAATCTGCTGGTCTGTCTGGCGGTCATGGCCTTGCTGCGATAGTCGGACGGCGAAACCGTCGAGGTCGTTAGGTTTGTGAGAATGATACAAGAGACTCATACAAATCGGGATGACGAAGCTGTACATGCAATTCCTCGCGGAGCTTTCTTGTATCGATCCGCTTGCCCGGCTCCTGCGTCGTGGTTTCTACCGGTGAGGAAACGCGCCAGCGCTCACGAGCAACGACACAAATTTGTTCCCATGTCCGAGGCGCGCCGTCACTGACGTTGTAGGCTTCCCCTCGTGCGCCTTTCTCTAACGCCAGCAGACAGATATCTGCCAAGTCCTCCACATGGATCAGATTCACAAATTTGCGTGAAGGACCGGCCAATCCTTTCCTGATCCAGTCGAGCGGATTGCGATCCGGTCCGTAGATACCGGCGACGCGCAGGACGATGGCCCCTTGTTCCTTACGGAGATATTCTTCGCCTTGGACGCGCGGTCGGCTCAGATCAATTGGCGCCGTCTCATCAAGCCAGGGCGGCGGATAATGATGCAACTCGCCCGTATCGTAGGCCGATGTGCTGCCGAGTACCACAAGCCTGCGTGACGATGCCTTCACGGCTTCCGCACAGGCCTTGACGTCTTCAAGCGGCGCGGCGGGAAAACACCATACAAGATCCGCGCCTTGCGGAATATTCTGCCATGACTCCGGCTGTAACAGATCAAACCGAAGCCGCTGCTCGCTGCGGAGATGGGAAAGATTTCTGTCCGGCTCCCGACTCGTGGCAAAAAATTGGCGAGACGCCTTCGTCAATGCTTTGGCCAGATGGCGCCCGGTATAGCCGAAGCCCACAATGACGACCGGATGTGACATGTATCTGTTATTTTCTTGGTGAACCAACCACTAGGTGATACGTTGTACTACGTATTCGGGAATTGTTTCCCCCGGACGTATAATTGCACAACCAGCGAGAGAATTGCCCAATATCGAAATGAGATGGCCATGAATCACCCCAAGTACATCCCCCTTCTCCTGGTTCTGCTGCTCTCACTCGACGGGTGCCCGGGCAACGAGGGCGGGGGCTCCGGCGGTGGCAGCGGGTCGTTCGCAATCAGCACGACGACGGCGCCATTTGGCGTGGTCGGGAATCCTTATTCCGCCACGCTTGCGACGACCGGCGGGACACCGCCATTCACTTGGACCCTCTTCGGGGGACTGCTTCCGGCCGGGTTGAACCTGAGCAACCCGGCTACCGGTGCCGTCACCGGGACTCCGACGACGCCCGGGAATTCCACGGCCACATTTACGGTGCGGGACAACAACGGGAACACCACCACCGGGCCGGTATCGTTTGCCGTGCACCCGAGAACGGACCTGCTATCCGTCGATAATAGCGTACCTCCTGTGCCTGGGACCGGTCTCAGTAGCTCGCCGTCTATCAGTGATGATGGGCGATTCGTTGCATTTGCTTCGTTAGCAGGCAATTTCAGCTCAGGAGGCGTGGGTAGTCAGATTTATGTTCATGACTGGCAAACCAACCAGACGACGCTCATCTCAAAAAGCGGGACCGCATCTTCTCCGACCGGCGCGAACGGACCGAGCTCGGCACCGGCGATTAGCGGCAATGGTCAATTTGTCGCATTCGTTTCCGCCGCCACCGATCTCCTGCCTGCCGGAAGCCCGTCCGTCACCGGGAGCCAGATCTATCTGTTCGACCTTCAACTCGGTGTGACGAGCCTTGTATCAAAAGATAACTCCGGCAATCCTGCTAGCGGTGGAGCCACGATGGCATCTCCCGCGATCAGCGGAAATGGGCAGTTTATTGCCTTTGTCTCCGACGCGGCGAATCTGGGTGCCTCCGGCCAGCAAGTCTACCTTCATGACACACTGGTCAGCGGTTCGTTCCCTAACGGTCAAACCATCTTGGTTTCGAAGGACAATTCGAATCCTACTCCTATTGCTGGAAATGGAAACAGTGCAACGCTATCTATCAGCAGCGACGGGTGTTTCACGGCGTTCAGTTCTGCCTCGACGAACTTAGGCGCGCCTGCGAATCAGGTCCTCGGCAGAGGACCTCTCGCCATCGCCGGTTGCGCTGGAACAGAACAGACGTTTTTGGTGTCGAGAGATAGTGCGGGCAATTCGGCCAGCGCAGGATCGACGAATACGAAGCCGTCCATAAGCGGGAATGGGCAATTTGTCGCGTTCCGTTCCACTGCTACAAATTTCGGAGCGACTGGTACACAAATCTATCTTCGTGATACACAAGGCAATCAAACCATTCTGGTCTCGAAGAATGACTTGATTCCTTCGGTGGCTGGGGATAATCCAAGCGATTCGTCATCAATCAGTGACGATGGATGTTTTGTCGCCTTCGCCTCGGCAGCCGCGAATTTAGGCTCCTCCGCAAACCAGATATATGGGAGAGGTCCCCTTGCAGCCGCCGGTTGTGCCGGAACCGAGCAGACGTCATTGGTGTCGAAAAATGATACGGGAAATCCTGCGAACAGCGGAGCTGGGACCACCATCAGCCCTTCTGTCAACGGGAACGGCCAATTCATAGCGTTTACCTCGTCAGCAACCAATTTGACTAGTCCTCCTCCCGGCAACAGCCAGATCTACATCCGCGCTCTCCCGTAGCCGCTAGAGCTCGTTCCTTCGGCGTGGTAGCATCAACACTCCATGCCGCTGTCCCGCTTCCATCCCCTCATCGCCCGCTGGTTTGCCACATCGGTCGGCGTGCCGACTGACGTCCAAACGGAAGCATGGCCTGCCATCCAGTCTGGACACCACGCCTTGATCGCCGCGCCGACCGGTTC
This sequence comes from Nitrospira sp., assembly GCA_047150005.1. Classification (GTDB taxonomy): domain Bacteria; phylum Nitrospirota; class Nitrospiria; order Nitrospirales; family Nitrospiraceae; genus Nitrospira_C. The sequence continues at coordinate 2,680,050 of AP038806.1, forward strand.
CGGCAAGACGTTCGCGGCCTTTCTTTCCTGCATTGACCGGCTCCTCACGCAGGCTATCGCCCGCGAGCTCGAAGACCGTACCGAAGTGCTCTATGTATCCCCGTTGAAGGCATTGAGCAACGACGTGCAGAAGAATCTCCAGCGTCCTTTGGCAGAAATCGGCCAAGCCGCGCTGGAGGCGGGGCTCCTGCTGCCGGACTTGCGCGTGCTGGTGCGGACCGGCGACACGCCGATGGTCGATCGGCAGCAGATGCTCAAGCAGCCCCCGCATATCCTGGTCACGACCCCTGAGTCGCTGTTCATCCTCCTGACCGCGGAAAAGAGCCGCCGGTTGCTGCAGACCGTCCGGACCGTCATCGTGGATGAGATCCATGCCGTGGCGTCCAACAAGCGCGGCGCCCATCTGGCGTTGTCGCTGGAGCGGCTGGAGACGTTGACGGCGCGGTCTCCTCAGCGCATCGGGTTGTCGGCGACCCAGCGGCCGATCGAAACGGTGGCGCAGTACCTGGTCGGAGATCGACCCCTGCCGACCGTGATCGACGTCGGCCACCGGCGGACAATGGACGTTGCCGTAGAAGTGCCGAAGGACGAATTGAGCGGCGTGGCGACCAACGCCCTATGGTCGGATATTTATGACCGGCTGGCGACCCATGTGCGAGAGCACCGATCGACACTCGTCTTCGTCAACACCAGACGACTGGCGGAGCGGGTCTCGCACCATCTGGAGGAGCGGCTTCAGGATCTGGGGCCGGATGCAGTCGCGGCGCATCACGGCAGTCTATCGCGGCAGATCCGCTTGTCGGCGGAAGAGCGGCTGAAGTCCGGCAAGACCCGCGTCGTGGTGGCGACCGCTTCGCTGGAGCTGGGCATCGATGTCGGGACCGTCGATCTGGTGTGCCAAATCGGCAGCTCCCGCGCGATCGCGACGGGTCTGCAGCGTATCGGCCGCGCCGGACACTGGGTCAAAGCCGTTCCCAAGGGGCGCCTCTTTGCGACCACCCGCGACGATCTTCTGGAATGTGCCGCGGTCGTCAGAGCCATCAAGGGCGGCCTGTTGGACCGGATCGAGGTGCCGGAGGCGCCGGTCGACATTCTGGCTCAACAACTCGTCGCCGCAGCCGCAACGCAAACGTGGGCCGAAGACGAGTTGCTGGCGATGGTGCGCCGAGCCGGCCCGTATCGCGAGCTGGAGCGGCGAACGTTCGACGCGGTCGTGCGCATGCTGGCCGACGGCATTTCGACTCAACGAGGGAGGGGACAGGCATATCTCTATCATGATCGGATCAATCACCGGATCAAGGGACGGCGCGGGGCGCGCCTTGCCGCCATCACGTCCGGCGGCGCGATACCCGATACGGCCAATTATGCGGTGGTCGCCGAGCCGACCGGAACAGTCGTCGGATCCGTCGATGAGGATTTCGCGGTCGAAAGCCTGGCGGGCGACATCATGCTGCTCGGCAACACGTCCTGGCGGATCAAGGGTGTGGAGATGGGCAAGGTCCGCGTGGAGGATGCCCAGGGCGCGCCGCCGAACATTCCATTCTGGCGCGGTGAGGCGCCCTCGAGAACGGCGGAGCTGTCGGCAGAGGTGGCGAACTTGCGCCAGGACATTGCACGTAGAGCCGCTTCAACTCCTAATCGTCAGCCCTCGGCCGTCGGCTCTGAACAGTCAGCACTCAGGACTCAGCACTCGGCGCTTCAATGGCTCTGCCAGGAATGCGGACTTGATCGGCGGGGCGCGGAGCAGGCGATCGAGTACGTCGCGGCGGGTCGGGCGAGTCTGGGCGTGGTTCCGACTCAAGATACGATCGTCGCCGAGCGCTTCTTCGACGAGAGCGGCGGTATGCAGTTGGTCCTCCATGCACCCTTCGGCGGACGGATCAATCGCGCCTGGGGACTCGCGCTCCGCAAACGCTTCTGCGTCACGTTCGACTTCGAGCTGCAGGCTGCGGCCACGGACAACGGTCTCGTGATTTCACTGGGCGAAAAACACAGTTTTCCGCTGGAGTCGGTATTCGGATTCCTCCATTCGAACACGGTCCGGGAGGTGCTCGTCCAGGCAGTCCTGGCCGCGCCCATGTTCGCGACGCGCTGGAGGTGGAACGTGTCCCGCGCTCTGACGCTGCTGCGGTTCATGAAAGGCAGGAAGGTGCCACCCCAGATTCAACGGATGAAGGCCGAGGATCTCCTGGGTGCGGTGTTTCCCGATGCCCTCGCCTGTCAGGACAACATGGTGGGTGAACGGACGAGGCAGATTCCCGATCATCCGCTGGTGCAGGAGACGTTGCGCGACTGCCTGAGCGAAGCCATGGATATCGATGGACTGATCGAAGTGTTGCGCCGCATCGAAGCAAACCGGATCGCCTGCGTGGCGGTCGAAACGCCGTCTCCCTCGCCGTTTTCCCACGAGATTCTGAATGCCAATCCCTACGCCTTCCTGGACGATGCTCCGCTGGAAGAACGGAGAGCCAGGGCCGTCGAATTGCGCCGAACCCTGCCGGTCGATCTGGCATCTGACGTTGGGGCGCTCGACCAATCAGCGATCGAGGAGGTGGCGCGGGAGGCCTGGCCGATTGTGCGAGATGCCGATGAACTGCACGACGCGCTGTTGACGCTCGTATGGGTTCCAAAGCAGGCGACGGAACAGTGGGACGCCTTTCTCCCAACATTGGCGCAGGATGGCCGAGCCGTCGAGTTAGTGTCGGAGGCTACGGGGTCGGGCGTAACGTGCCCACAGCAAAGGGTCAGCGGGTGGGTTGCCGGAGAGAATAGGGAGAGGCTCGAGCGGCTGTTTGTCGACGGGGATGAGGCGACGCTGGATACCGTTGTTCTTGGCTGGATGGAAAGCATCGGTCCGACGACGACGAAGGAATTGGCTGATCGGCTGCTGCTTTCACCCAAGGACGTAGAGAGCGCCATGGTCCGGCTGGAAGGGCAAGGACAGGTCCTCCGCGGCCGCTTCCGTCTGGCGTCACAACCGCAATCGGGACAATCAGGGGCTTATCCTACTTCACTCAGCACTCAGCACTCAGCATTTTCCGAATGGTGCCATCGCCGCCTTCTGGCCCGCATCCACCGGCTCACGGTGGGCAGGCTCCGCAAGGAGGTCCAGCCGGTCACGGCGGGGGAATTCATGCGATTTCTTCTGCAGTGGCAGCATGTCGCCGGAGGCGCTCGCCGGCATGGAGAGGCGGGGCTACTGGAGACCATCAGACTGCTGGCGGGCTTCGAGGCGGCGGCCTCGTCATGGGAAACGCATCTGTTGCGCCTGCGCATGGCCAAGTATGAGCCGGATCTGTTGGACCGACTCTGTCTGGGCGGTGCGGTGAGTTGGGGCAGACTGTCTCTCCATCCGCGACTCGTGCCGAAGTTCGGCACGGCAACGGACCAGGAACGGGTTCGTCGGATCGTTCCGACCAAACTCGCCTCAATCAGCCTTTTTCCGCGGGACGATGCGGATTGGCTGCTGGAGGAGCCTCATGAGGAATCGACAACCCCGGATCCCTTTGCGGGCGTGAGCGCGGTGGCCCAGGACCTGCGCAGCGTGCTGGCCGAGCGAGGCGCCTGTTTCTTTGCCGATCTCGTCCGCATGAGCCGCCATCTACCGACGGAAGTCGAGGAGGGACTCTGGGAACTCGCGGCGGCCGGAGTGGTCACCGCCGATGGATTCGACAATCTACGCGCCCTGATGGATCCGCACCGCCGCCGCGCGGAAGGGCGAGCGCGACAGCGCAGGCCTCGCCATGCGGCAGGCCGCTGGTCCCTACTCCGGCCGCCACGACAGTTCGCCATCGGCCATCAGCCGTCAGATGCCGGGCGTTCGGCCTCCACTCAGCACTCAGTACTCAGCACTCAGCACTATCAGAATGAACGCGTTGCCCGTCAGTTGCTCCATCGGTACGGCGTGGTGTTCCGGGATCTCCTCGTACGGGAATCTCTGGTCACTGCCTGGCGGGATCTTCTCGTGACCTATCGGCGCATGGAATTGAAGGGTGAGGTCCGGGGCGGGCGTTTTGTCGAAGGCTTTACCGGCGAACAGTTCGCCTTACCGGAGGCGGTGGAAGCGCTACGAGCTGGCAGGGCGGCTGGAAGTCAGAGCGCTTCGGCGGAGATCCGTCTCTCCGCCTGCGATCCGCTCAATCTTGCCGGCATCATTCTGCCGGGACCACGAGTGCCGGCCGTTCCCACGAATTTTCTCATCATCAGAGAAGGGACGGTCGTCCGCACGATCCTCGGCCGCGAGCGGATCGACGAATCGGGCCCCGACCTCAGAGAAGCAGGTCATAGGGCGTGAATCGGGTGAAAAAATGGCCTCTGCAAGATAAATCCGCGAAGGCCTTTCACGTGGGAACGGCGAGGAGGGGGGATCGCGCGGCCCGTAAGACCCGCTCGGTGGTGCTGCCTCTGAGCATGTCGATCACGCTGTGGTGTCCGGCCGTCGTCATCACGATCAAGTCCACGTCGAAATCCTGACCGGCTGCCACGATCCAGTCCACGGCATTGCCCTTGGCAATCAGCCGTTCCCATCGCCAACCCGGTTGCGCAGGTTTGTTGATTTTCGGGAAGGTCGTTTCGTCTCCCAAGTAGACCAGTTCGAACAGGACCTTTTCCGCCCCGAGCGCGCCGGCCAATTCAACCGCCGCATCGATCGCCGGTTGAGGATCGGGATGGCTGGCGACGGGAATGAGAATCCGCTCGAGCTTGATGGCGCCGGTCTGCGCCGATACAAATCCGTCGATGCCGGCCGGAACGAACAAGGTGTTGACGTGCGCGCCGCGCGCAACCGGTTCGGCCACCGCCTCATGGGTCAGACGGGCCAGTCCTTCCCGCTGATGGGTTGACATCACCAGGAGATCGGCCGGCTGCAGGGCGAGTTGCCGGAGGATGGCCGCGGCCGCGTGCTCGGCTAGGGCGCGCACTTTGCTGATATGGATGCCCAGTCGGAGGACTTCCTCTTTGGTGCTTCCCTCCGGCAATAGACCCCATTGCTGAAGCATCGGCCGGACGCGGGGAAAGTCGTCGAAGTTCTCGGGGCCCACATGCATGATCGTCAGGTTGGCCTGCGCCAGGCAGGTCAGCTTCAACGCGTGGGCAAACGCCGCCTGCTCCCTGGCGGCGCGATCCGTCGGATGGAAGATTTGGCGCAGGGAGAGGGGCGATCGGGGTGATTCGTTCGACATCACCGCCGACGTCTCTCCCATTGCTCGGGCTGGGTGATCAGATTCCGCATTCCTGCTCGCGTGTGAACGGGTTCTCCAGCAATCGGCGAGTCTGACTATAGCATAGGAATTTCCGTGACTGGAAAGGCTTTCTGAGAAACCGACGTGCCGGCAAGTGTCGACGCACCGGCGCGGGCCGGCCTGGAGGCGGAGCGGCCTCCGGGTCGCCAGGCGATCAGTCGTTCCACAAACGCTGGTACCAGGCTTTTTCCTCCGGCACGGCGACGGCGGCGATGTTCATCGCCTTGCGGATGTCGCCGATGTTCCAGCCGGTCAGCGTCGCCAGAGTTTCGGCTTGGCGTTCGTCTCTCTCACCTCGTTGCCGCCGGTAGGCGGCCGCGGCCTGACACTCGTCCGTGCCGGTCCAGGGATGCCGGAGAATGTATCGGGCCTGGAAGTTCGACCGGTCTGACGTTTCCTGAAAGAGCAAGTCTTCCGGAAAGTGGGTCGCGTCGTAGCGGACGTGCAGTGGTGTCAGGAAGACGTTCCTATGTCCGGTTCCTCCGGCTCGGCGGATGCGCAGTCCGGCATCTTGAACGAGACCAGCATCTGCTGCGCTGTCCAGGGGGAACACCTAGATACCCGGCATTGACAACGAATTTTGGCTCGCGCGAGAATCGGCGCGTGCCGGGCGAAGGTGTCGGCGGGATCCGGCGCCGGATTCCGACCGGTCACATCACCTCTGAATAGGAGCGATTACCATGGACGCGCCCAGACCGCCGCTGCCGCCCTTCAATGAGCACACCGCCGCGCAGAAGGTCCGCGCGGCTGAAGACGCCTGGAATACCCGCGACCCTCACCTGGTATCCCTGGCCTATACCCCGGATAGCGTGTGGCGCAATCGGGCGGAGTTCTTCAGCGGGCGTGAGGCAATCGTGGAGTTCTTGACGAGGAAGTGGAATAAAGAACTGGACTACCGGCTCATTAAGGAACTCTGGGCGTTCCGCGATAACCGGATCGCGGTGCGGTTCGCCTACGAATGGCATGACGATGTAGGCCAGTGGTATCGGTCCTATGGTAACGAGAATTGGGAGTTCGACGAACACGGTTTCATGCGTCGCCGGATCGCAAGCATCAACGATCTCCCTATTAGCGAGCAGAACCGCAAATACCATTGGACTCTGGGGCGGCGTCCGGACGGCCATCCAGGACTTTCCGATCTCGGTCTGTGACCCTGCGCAACGACAGGCGCTCTTCAGCCAGAAGGAGATCGTCGATGGCCGCCTGATTATACTCGCCACGGCGCAGCGATTTGCGGTGGAGGTCGAGCATTTTATAGCGCAAGACTTGAAAGGCCAGAGGGACCAGTTCGGCCGGCTCTACAACCGCCGGGTACTTTTCGTGGAGGACCGTGAGGACTTCTTGGGTCAGATCTTCGGCGCGATCTCTCGATACCCATGATGTCGCGAAGGCGAGGATCCTTTCACGGAGGGCGGTGAGTGTCTGCTCTCGATCCATGTAGAGTTATTGCCGGAGGTCGGAGTGTCCGATGATATCCCCGAATGAACGGAATCCGATGCCGAGGCCGCGGCACACGGCTTCCTGCCGGTCAAAGCGGTTCCTTGTTCGGATGATCCGGCGGAGCCGTCCGAGCCCCACTCGGCCCCAGGCGGGAAGATGGAATACCGACAGAGGGTAGTCCGTCCCGAACAACAGGCGTGGGTGAATGGCGGGGTGCCGCCGCAACAGCAGCAGCATGCGGAGGCGGTTGGGAAGTGTCAATGCGGAGATATCAGCGTAAAAATTCGGATAGACATCAATAAACCGGAGGAGCGTGGGAAGAAACCGCTCATACAGCATGAGCCCGTAGCTGCAGGCATGCGCGGCGATGACCGTGACGCCCTCCTCCAACGGCACGCGCAAATGGTCAGGGTTACCGACCGACTGGTCCTTGCCGATGAGGCTGAACTCATAGCCCACATGGCTCAGCAATGGGAGACGGCGTTCGGCGAGCGCCCGGTAGAAGGCGCAGTAGCGTCGATCGGCGGGGTTGAATTGTTGCGCGTTCGGCAGAACCTTGACGAGCGCGGCACCTGCGTCGGCACAGCGATGGACTTCATCTATGGCGTCGCGCCGCTGCGGATTGATCGAGACGCCGGCCAGGGTTTCTTCATGGTTGGTCCTGACGGTCTGCAGGACATAGTCGTTGCTGATGAGAAAATCGGTTTGCCCGAGGTTCGGACGGCCTTGGTGGTCGTACACGCCGTCTATGGCTAGTAGTACGGCTTTACGGACGGTTTTCGATTCTCGTAGCTCGGTGAGCAAGTCTTGCAGATACTTCGTGTTGGTTTCGCGCGGCCTGTCGGGGTTCAGGGTATGCTTCCACAGCAGAAACCGGAACAGCGGGCTCTTGAGCATCTTCGGCGAGATATAGCAGCCGTTGTCGCCTTCCGGTAGCGCCGCCAGATGTACGTGGCAGTCGATGAGGGACTTCTCCTGCGGCGTAGTCCGCAGGGGCGTATCTCGTCGCTCGTCGGTCGTAGCTCGAAGGCTGCGCTTAACGGATGACGCTTCACGCTTCACGAGTCTGAAGTCGCTCCATCGCGATGCGTTTGAGGCTGCGCAAGTCCATTTTCCCGGTTCCGAGCACCGGCAGCGCGTCGACCTTGAGGCAATTGCCACGGGCTGGAATGAAGAGATTGGGCAATCCATCGTCGGCCAGTTTGGCCAAAATCGGCGGGATCTTCTCTTCGTCCACCGTGTGCAGGACGACCAGTTGCTCGCCTTTTCGGCTGTCCGGGACACCGGTGACGGCAAAACTCTGGGTATCGAGTCCCGCAGCCTGGTGCAGGGCCTCCTCGACTTTTCCATGGGGCACCATCTCGCCGCCGATCTTGGAGAATCGAGACAACCGATCGGTAATGGTCAGGAACCCGTCGTCGTCCAAGAGCGCGAGATCGCCGGTGACGTACCAGCCGTCCCGCAGGGCTTCGGCGGTGAGATCGTCGCGGCCGAGATAGCCTTTCATGACGTTCGGCCCCTTCACGAGCAGCATGCCGGCCGTGCCGTCCGGCGACGGGGCAAACGTCTCCGGATCGACGATCCGCACGGAGACGCCGGGCAGCGGTTGGCCCACCGTGCCCCGTCGCGACCCCGGCTGATAATAGCCGGCCGCCCGGTAGTCCGGGCAATTGACGGCGATGACCGGCGCGCATTCCGTGACGCCGTACCCCTCGATTGGACCGATGCCGAACTTGTCTTCCACCGCCTGGGCCAGACGCGCCGGCAGCTTCTCCGCGCCCGTCAGGATGACGCGCAGGGAGCTAAACTGTTCCGGCGTGCACCGCTTCAGATACAGCTGTAGGAAGGTCGGGGTAGTCACCAAGAACGTGATCCGATACCGGCGGATCAAGTCGCCGATCGCCGCGGCGTCGAGCGGGGAGGGATGAAACACGAGGCCGGCGTTGTTGAACATGACGAGCCAGAAGACCAGATAGCCGAACGAGTGGAAGAAGGGCAGAATGCCGAGGATCCGCTCCTTCTCGTAGAGATGGAGTACCTGGCTGGCGGCTTGGGCGTTGGCGTCCACCGAGAAGTGGGACAGCATGACGCCTTTCGGCTCACCCGTGCTCCCGCTGCTGAAGATGATCGTGGTCAGATCGTCCATCGACGGCGTTCTCTCGGCGCCGCAGATCCGTTCGATCATGCGGGCCGGCGCCGCCGTGGCCAGGACGGCGGCGGCGAGTTTTTGCGCGGTCCCGATCGTCTCCCGCACATCCTCCAACCAGATAACGGACGGACCGTCCGGCAGGGTGAGCTTCGCTTTCTCGACGAACAACCTGCTGGTCACGATGGTGCGGATGCCGGCCATCCGCACCGCCGCCTCCAGGCCTGTCTTGCCGACCGTGTAGTTCAGATTCACGGTGGTCTTGCCGCACAACGGTGCCGCGACGTTTACCAGGCCTGCCGCCACGGTCGGTGGGAGCAGCACCCCGACTCGGTCCTGCCCCTTCCATTCGCGGCTCAGGCGTTTGGCCAGCACGATCGAACCGATGAGCGCTTGGAAGTAGGAGAGGTGTGGGCGTTGCTGGTCGGCCATCGCGAACCGGAACGGATAGCGTCGCGCGGCCTTGATGAACTGCCGGTGCAGCGGGAGACGGTCGCCTTTGCGCAGGTACCAAGCCTCTTCCCCAAGAGCGCGAATCGCCTGGCGGATGCCGCGGACGTCGGTATCGGCCGCTATCGGCCGGCCGAAAGACACGGTGACGGGATAGGGCAGTTGTTCCGGCCACTTCCACAGAACCCGGCCGTCGTTGAAACTGAAGATGCTTCCCCAGACACGGTCCAGATGCACCGGAATGATGGGCGCTGTCCGACCCTTCATGATGCGCTCGAATCCGCGGCGGAACGGCAGCAGTGTGCCCGTTCGTGTGATCTGTCCCTCGGGAAACATGCAGACCAGCTCGCCCTGATCGATCGCGGCTCCCGCATCACGCAGCGCGCGCAGCACGACTCGCAAGCCGCCTTCGGACGAGATGGGGATCACGCCGAGGCGTTTCATGAAGGGCTTGAGGAGCGCGTGGTCCGCATAGCGCTGGTCGACGAGGAAACGCACGGGGCGGTCGAGGCTTGCGATCAGCAGGAAGCCGTCGATGAACGAGACGTGGTTGGGAACCAGCAAGGCGCCTCCCGTTGCCGGGATCTGCTCATGTCCGCGGATCCGGAGCCGATAGAGGGTGTTCGTCGCGATCACCAGGATGACGCGCAGCAGTGCCTCGGGCAGCAGCCGGAGCGCCCATCCGGTTCCGGCGACGGTCAAGGCGGCCGTGGCGAGGAAGATTCCGGTCGTGGACACACCGCCGGCGGCCAGCGCTCCGGCGCCGAGCGATCCCAAGAGGATGCCGGTAAAGACGCAGGTATTTTCAAACGCGATGACCGATCCTCGGCGATCCGCCGGGGCCCGCCACTGGATCAAGGCGTTCAGCGGTACGAAGATCAGCGCGCTGGACATGCCCAAGGGCACCATCATGGCGAGCGTGGCCCCGAGGCCCGGCGCGAACAGGCCGAGCGCGGACAATATGACCGCGACGCCGAGCGCGCCCAGCGGGATCAATCCGTACTCCACGCGGCCCTGCGAGAGCCGGCCGGCCAATCGCGCCCCGATTCCGATCCCGATCGAGAGCAGCATCAGGGGCAATCCGGATTGCCAATCGGAGACGCCCAGCACCGCCTTGGCGTAAACGAGGATGTCCTGGGCAAACAGGCTGGCGATGGTCCAGAAGAACACGGCCCCCATGACTGCCAAGCGGAGCATGCGGTCCCTGGAAAGCGCGGACCAAGCGCCGCGCAATGTATTCGCCAGACCTCCCTCCGCTCGCGCCGGAGGGACGCGGGGAATCGTCCAGGCTGCGGTGAAGCCGACGAGCGACAGCCCCCATAAGGTCAGTGGGGCGACCCAGATGGCCTCGCCGGTCAGCGACATCAAGATTCCCGGGGCCGCGGTGCCGGTGAGGATTGCGAAGAACGTCCACATCTCCAATCGCCCGTTGCCGGCTGCCAGCCGCTCGTGCGGCACCAGCTCGGCAAGGATGCCGTACTTGGCCGGGCTGAAGAGGGCGCTGTGCACCCCCATCCCTCCGAGCACGATCAGCGGCAGGATCCCACCGGCCGGATTGAGCCAGAGGGCCAGCGTGGCGATCGCCATCAAAAGGATTTCCACCCCTTTCATGACGATGATGACGGTGCGTTTGCTGACCCGGTCGGCCAGGAGTCCGGCGACAAGCGAGACAAGGGCGAGGGGAAGGGTGAAGACGACGAACGCGAGCGTCGTTTGCGCCTGAGAAGCCGCCTCAAGCTCAGGACCCGGTGCAATAACCGCCGAGAGCTGGCGGATGCTCAGCAGGGCGACCATCAGCTTCCAGGCGTTGTCGTTGAATGCCCCGCAGAATTGGGCGATCAGGAGTCCGCGGAGGGAGTGGTGAGAGGTCGGCGTCATCGATCAGATCAAAGTAATCCGCATACGGTCGGACAAATATGGAGGAAGCAGAGCAAAACGTCAAAGGAAACCGAGGGAGGGAGTGCCGGCGAAGAGACCGTTACGTATGCGCGGATTCGTGGTGTGGGGAAAACGAAGAACTGCGCTCTGCCAGGAATCGAGACGTGATGAAAGGTGGTTGGTAGGTAGCAGCAAAACCTAAATCACCGTCTGATAATCTTCAACCTTCTTCGCTTCCGGTTTTCGGCACAGGCAATCCTTCCAACTCCATAATCTTCAGCGCGTTGGTCGTCGGGCAGGGACCGGGGCGAAGCTTGTAATCGAACGACAGCGCGCCGCCGGTCACCGTCTCCTGAAAATGGGCGTTGATCAGAGACGGAATGTCCTTCTCGAGGTCCGTCAGTTCCAGATCGTGCGTGCTCACGAGCCCAAAGCCGTTTCCCGTCGACAACGCCGTGATATAAGCCCGGCTGCCGATCAAGCGTTCCCGGTTGTTCGTGCCCTTGAAGATTTCGTCGATGAGAAACAGCACGGGCGGCGCGGTGCGGTTGCCGATCGCGTCGAGAATGGTCTTGAGGCGTTTGACTTCGGCATAGAAAAAGGAGAGGCCCGCATCGAGGGAATCGTCGACGCGGATACAGCAGGCGAGCCGGCACGGCGACCAGTCGAGCCGCGTCGCGCAGACCGGCGCCCCTGCCTGGGCGAGGCAGAGATTGATGCCGATCGTCCGCAAGAACGTGCTCTTGCCCGACATGTTGGAACCGGTGATCAGATGGATGGAGCCGAGGCCGGCCAACTGGAGATCGTTGGCGACGCGATTCCCGGCTGAGATGAGCGGATGGGCCAGGGCGGAGGCACGGACGGCCGTATCGGTCGTTCGTGACGGCCAGACGTAGGTCGGGTGCAGGAAGGCAAAGGTTGCCAATGCCGATGCGGCTTCCACTTCGGCCAGCCGATCGAGCCAGACGGGAAGCTGCTGCGAGATGTCTTTCTGTACGGTGCGCAGTTGCCTGGTGAACCACAGATCCCACGGGCAGAGTGCGTTCACGGCCAGGTGAATCAGGGGGTGTGCCTTGACACTGATGCCGTGGAGTGCCTTGGCGGCGCGTTTCACCGAGGCCGAGGGACCGCGCCGGTCGTGCAGGAGCGGTGCGCAGGCCTCTCCCAGCGCCGACCGGCGGCCACGCGCGCGACGTTCCAGATAGCCGAGCACGACTCCCAAACGTTCCATTTCGCCGTGCAGGCCGACCGCATGTTCCAGCAGTTCTTCTCCCTGGTCCGTCATCAGGTAGATGACGGCGTAGGCGCCGAAGGTGAACATCCAATAGCCGGGAAGCCAACCGAGCAATGTGCCCAAGCCCAGCAGCACGGTGGAGGCAGCCAGCACGCTCTGGATGGCGAGAATCAGAGACAGCCGAGGAAATCCGATCGGGTGGGTGAGTACAGCGGCGAGGCGGCGGCCGTTGATTTCCTGCTCACCGGTGAGGCGCGAGGCGAGCACGAGGCGGTCTCGAAAGAGCGAGTGAGGGGTCAATTCGTGAATCAGGCGCCGGCGGGTGTCCCATTCCTCGTCGGACGGAGGCTGCGTCAGCAGCCAGGAGGTCAGACGATCGCGGCCGTGGTCTGAGACGGTGGTGTCGAGCAGGTGCAACAACGAACGTGGGCCGACCAGATCGAGATCGTTCGCATAGGCGTGCGATTCCGGACGGGTCCCGGGCGGCGGCGGGATGGCGACCCAATCCAAGCGGATCCGAGCCAGGTGAACCGACTTGAGCGCATGCCACAGGCGCAACCTGTGAATCCGGTGTTCAAGCCTGCTATGATAAGACGCGATCAGCGCAAAGAGTACGACGAATCCCCCCAACGCCAGGTTGCCGGTCCGGTACCATTCGGTTTTGTAGAGCGCGACCGTGCAGATCAGGCCGGTAAGGAAGATCGCCAACCGCCACGTCGTATACGCTGAACTGGTTTTCGTGCCGCGGGCAATCAAGCGTTCGACCGAGCCGAGAAGCCGCTGCAATTGGACTGCGCGCGAGAATGCCGCCATACGTGATGGGACCTTACTGGAAGCCCGACATGCCGTCAACGCCTTGCGACTGGGTCGACGTGCGCATCCTCTCCTGTCCCGACGCAGGCGAACTCCTGGGGGTGCTCGACGATCCGGACGTCGGAGGTGTCTGGGAAGACGGCGAGGCGGTGCATCTCTACTGGCCGAGTCTCCGCTGGTCCTCCGACCGGTTGGATCGGGTGCGGCTTGCGCTGCGGCGGCTGCGAGGCGAAGGACAACCGCTGCCGGAGATTCGGATCGACTCGCTGTCTCATCAAGACTGGAACCGTCAATGGGCCGAATCCGTCAAACCGTTGAGGATCGGACGGCGCATCGTCATCCGTCCGAGCTGGGAAGCGGTGGACGTGCGAGCCGATCAAATCGACATCGTGCTTGATCCCAAGCAGGCGTTCGGCACCGGCCATCATGCGACGACCAGGATGTTGCTGGAATGGCTCGAGACGCTGGCGCTGAACGGAGCGACCGTGCTCGACGTCGGGACCGGCAGCGGAATTCTGGCCATGGTGGCGCTGCGGCTGGGCGCCGTCCGAGCAGTCGGGCTCGATCACGATCCGATCGCCGTCGAATGCGCGCAGGGCTATGCACGCGAGAACCGGTTCGGTGAAGAGCTCACGCTCAGTTGCGGAACCCTGGCGCGGGGAGAGCGGTTCGACCTGGTCCTCGCGAATCTGGACGGCGCGACCTTGACGGGCTTGTCGGAGGAACTGGCGGCGGCGACCGGACGGAGGCTGCTCGTCTCGGGCCTGCTGCTTGATCAACGCCGTGAGACCGCCGAGGTGTTCGCGCGTGCCGGGCTCTACGATGGCGAGGCGCGCGAGCTCGACGGCTGGACGGCGATGGAATTCCTTCGCGCAGATGCCTGCGACGGGTCGGAGTCATGACCGGATCGAGCCGACCGTCCTATCCGCACGTGCATCAGATCAATGTGTCGGACGGAGGGATTCCCAAGTATCCTCTGCTCGAGGCGGTCGTGGGAAAAGAAGGCCTCGCGGGCGATGCCCAACGCAATCGAAAGCTTCATGGAGGACCTGAGCGGGCCGTCTGTCTGTATTCGCTCGATCTGATCGAGCGGTTGCAGGATGAAGGTCATCCCATCGATCCGGGGTCATCGGGCGAGAATCTGACGTTGGCCGGAGTTGAATGGTCGGACCTGGTGCCGGGAGTCAGGCTCAGTGTCGGACCGGAGGTGGAATTGGAAATCGCCAGCTATTGCGCGCCGTGCGACCTGAATGCCCGGTGGTTTCGCGATCGAGACATCAGCCGGATTCATCAGGATAACAACCCTGGGTGGAGCCGTCTCTATGCCCGCGTTCTGAAAGGCGGCATCGTCAAGCCGGGCGACGCAGTCGAAGTAAAGCAGTTTTGAATTGTTGGTGTTGAATATTTGGCTGCAAGGCATCACTCACAACGTAACATTGACAACGACAAACTTGGTCGTTTGATGGATCGTATCCTGGAACCAGAGCTGATGGAGGACGAAACTCAGGTCCAGGCCTACGCCAATGCGGATTTCGCCGAAGAGAATCAGGGATTCGTCGATCGGTTCCGGGAATACTTTCCCGATTTCTCGGCGGGTCATATCCTCGACCTCGGATGCGGTCCAGGCGACATTCCAATCAGGCTGGCGAAAGCCTTCACGGGCTGCCGCGTCACCGGTGTCGATGCATCGGCGCCGATGATCCGGCTGGCGGAGCGTGCAGTGCAATCAGAGGGATTGCAGGATCGGATCGCCTTCCGATGCGAGCGGTTCGAGCGCATGCCCGGGGCCAACATCGTCGATGCGGCGGTCTCCAACAGCCTGCTCCATCATCTGCCCAACCCGCTTCAGTTCTGGAACAAGCTGCGGCAACTCGTGAAGCCCGGCTCCCCCGTGCTCATCATGGATCTCCTCAGGCCGGATTCTTCGGAAGAGGCGCGAGCCATCGTGGATCGCTATGCGGCCGGTGAACCGGACATCTTGCGGAGGGACTTCTACAATTCGCTGCTCGCCGCCTTCACCGAAGATGAAATCACGTCGCAGCTGGCCCGCATGAACTTGACTCGTCTGTTGATCGACGTCGTCGATGATCGTCATTGGGTGGTCGGGGGCCTCGTCCATTGATTGGGATGGTGAAAACCGTTGTCGTGTTGACCATCCTGTTGTTAATGCCCACCGCTCCCAGCCATGCTCAACTCGACCGATTGCGGAAGTCTAAGAATCCTGAGGCGGTGGCTGTACCTGATACACCTATGGTGGTGATTCCTGAGGGGAGTTTCACGATGGGTGTCGACGGCACGCAGGCGCTTGAAGACGAACGGCCTGCCCACAAGCCCTGGCTTGCAACCTTCTCCATCGATCTCCACGAAGTGACCACCGCCCAGTATGCGGGGTTCCTTTCTGCAACCGCCCGCTCGGTGCCTTGGCAGTGGGAGACGGTTGATCTCACTCGTCACGGAGATCGCCCTGTGATCGGCGTGGATTGGACCGATGCGGATGCGTATTGCGGGTGGAAGGGAAAACGGCTGCCGACCGAGGCGGAATGGGAAAAGGCGGCGCGTGGGACAGACGGCCGCCTCTATCCGTGGGGTAACCAAGCTCCAACGCAGGATCTGGCCAATTTCGCCCTCGGGGCTCGATTTAGTTACAGCCAGGTGCTTATGCCGGTCCATTCGTACGAGAACGGCAAGAGTCCGTTCGGCCTCTTGCAGATGGCCGGCAACGTCTATGAGTGGGTACAGGACTGGTACGGGGCGAACTACTATGAAGTGTCGCCCGATCACAACCCGGCAGGTCCGGAGCAGGGCCAATTCAAGGTGTTGCGTGGCGGTTCCTGGTCTGATCTCCCGAAGTATCTCCTCACGTACGGTCGGTTCAAGCTTCCTCCGGAGACGAGAAACAGCTACACAGGCTTCCGCTGCGCCAAGTAAGGGGACTGGCGCCCTTCTTCATGGCGCCTGTCCCCTTTCCATTCCGCCCTTATCTCAAAGGAGACAGACACCGCGCAGACCGGGGAAAGGCGTCGTTCTCTCTCGCCGCGGACACCACAGGCAGGCATGGGAAAGAGCGTCGTTCAGTAGATGCTCTTATGAACTTCGGCGGAGAGCGCACTCGTATTCCCCGCCTTGTCGTAGGCGGACAGGGCGAAGTAGTAGGTCTGTCCTACCGGTAGGTCAACGATCTTGTAGGTCGTGATCCGACCGATCGTAAAGGGAGAACCGGGATAGCCATAGGTTCCGGACGCGGTACCGACGTAGAATTTATAGCCCGCCAGGTCATTCTCCGTACCGAGATTCCAGGACAGTATAGCGTTTCCAGTTTTCTGAACAGGGGTCGGTGTGCCGGATGGCTGGCGTGAAGAGGGGTTGCCGGCCTGAGTGTTTGGAGCCGAGCTGCCGGAGGAAGAGGTCGGTTGAGGAGTGGAAGATGTGCTCGGTGTCGTCTGGGGCATCGGCTTGGGATGCGTCGGAGGGTTGCTCGCCGGGGTGACCGCGGGGGGCAGCGGAGCCTGAATCAGATTCATGAGGCCCGGGATGTTGATCAAATTCATCACGGCGCGCGAGCCGCTATACCGGCTGCTCGCGCCGGTCCCGCTTGCCGCGATCGGTTGAGTCGGAAGTGCACTGACTACAGGTTGGTGGCCAGCCGTGGCCGGAGCTACGGCGGCAATAGGAGTTCCCAGGGAGGTATGGGAAAGGAGAAGGGCCGTGGCGGGCTTCTGGCCTGGTCCAGCCGGGGCTGGGACGGACCGCGTAGCCTCGATTGAGCCGGCTGGAGGCTGGGTCTGCCGGGTCGAGGGGGGGATCGGGGCCTGGACCGAGGCGATCCCCGACATCCGCTCGACATCAGGATGCTTAGCCAGTCTGCGAGGCGAGGAAGCTGGCGTTGAGGACGTGGTCGGTGAGACACCGGCCTGGATACCGGTCTGCGCTTCCAGGGACAGACCAGATGCGATGACACGCATGTGTTCGGCCGCCGGCCTGAGAATCAAGCTGTGGCGCTTTCCGTCCACCTGATCCGCGCCGAATGCCTGCACCGTCATCGAAAAGACTGCCAGACAAGCGGCAAGACGACTCGGGAACGGTGTTCTGATCGATGGTATTTTTCGGATTCCAACGATGATCATGCGCGGGGCTGTCCAGAGGTGGCTCCAGCCGCGCATCGCAATCAGCGTGCCGAATCTCGGTCTCACGAGTGGCGGAGGGGCACGGCATCGTTCTGACACGGAAGTCTGCAATTTGATGCGATAATTCCCATCCGATTGCACATGAGGACTCGATTTCCGCTTCCGCGGAGATTTTTGCCCTGGAGGAAAAGCCCTGCGCGAGGTACCAATGCGAACGGATCGGTTGATTATTCCAGTAGGAGAGCGATCAGGAGCAGGAGGGTCAAAAGACAGAGCACGGAGAGATAGAACCTTCTGCTGCGGTCGCCGAGCCACGCGGTTCTCCAGCTATCCGGATACAGGGTCTGATTTTCGACGATCAGGCCCTCTTCGTAGAAACCCAACGCCTGTTCGATCTGGATCAGGACCTGTTTGGCCAACCGATGCCGGTACTGCTGCTGCAGGATCAACGCGCAGAATAGACCGCACCAGGTCACGCCGACGACCCCCAACAGGAAGGTTTCCTGCGAGGACAGTCGGTGCTTTTGGGGGCTGAGGAGGAGAGCGAACAGCATCGCGATCAGCCCGAACGAGCCCAGCGCCGTGAGGCGCATCATCTGCTCTCGGCGTTTATACACCTCCTCTTTGTACAGGGGATAGATGACGGTCAAAACTTGGTGCACGCCTTCCGTCAGCATCGGACTTCCCTAAACCCGCGATGGACCGAGATGCAGGGTCAGCCAATCGGCGATGGCGTTCGTCATGGTCAGAAAATCCTCGCCCTTGCTGAACTGATGATCCGCGCCCGGCAGCACATCGAGCCGCTTGGGTCCCCGGAGCGCCTCCAGCAATCGGCGGCTTTGATGGAGCGGAACCAACTCATCGCGGTCGCCTTGCACAATCAAGGTCGGAGCGGTGATGCGCGTTGCCGGTTCATAGGCCACTTGTCGGAGACTGTCCTCGTACAGGCCATAATTGAGCCGTATGCGGTTCGGACCTCCGTGAATGTCCGGAACCATGTTCGTGTCCTTCCAGCGGGCCAGCTCATCTAGGCCAAATTCTAAGCGAAGCTCTTCGGCAAAATCCACTACCGGGCATTTGAGGCCCAAGCAGGCGATTATGGGACGGTCGGCGGCCGTGAGGACCCCGACCAACCCGCCGAAGCTTGATCCCACCAGGCCGATCGGACTCCGGCTGCGGGCGGCAACGAAATCCACGGCGGCTTTGGCTTGGCCGAGCGCCAGCGACACGGTGATGTCCTCAAAGCGGCCTTCGCTCTCACCATGACCGAAGAAATCGAATCGAAAGGCTGCGAAGCCTCGTTCATTGAGCAGGCGGGTCAAGGTCTTATTAGTCGTGCTGTGCTTGTTGGAGAGAAACCCGTGACAAAGCACCACAGTTCCGCGGGCTTGCACGGGCGAGCTGAGGACGGCGGATACGCGATGCCCCAGTGCGTCCTGGATCGTGACCGGTTCTTCCGTTCCATGACTGGGCATAGCGGACTGGTCTTCGGTCATGCCGTGTCTTTGGCCGGCAGGTCACCGAACACCCAAGCAAGTTTGACCGAGAAGAGGGTGAGCGAAGTCAGGAACAGAATGAAAGTAAGCCAGACCGCCGTCTGCACGACGACCGAACCGAGCGGTGAGGTCCAGGTCAGGGTGGCTACCAGGCCAAGACCCATCGTTCCCATGCTCAAGCCGGCGACTTGCGCGATGCGCCATCGATTCACGATGCCGTTCAGCCTGTCGAGATAGGGCCCGCGTTTCTTGTTGCTGGCGATCCGCTGTACGGCGAGCGTCACCGGTATCAAATGGGAGAGCGCCCCGAAGATGGTCTGCATGACGAAGCCGACCAGCGCCGTATGGGTATAGGCCACAAGGTGCAAGGTGCCGAACGGCAGGAAGGGATGCTCGCCCAGATAATTGGCCGCCACCAGCAGACCCATGAATACCGCCAAGACCAAGAAGCACGTCGCGGTCAACAGATGATCCGATGCGGCGCTGCCCGCATGGCTGGAGGTCCGCCAGGTGGCAAACAGGTTGAAGGCATAAAGGCACACTCCCACGGCCAGGACGGCCCCGCCGATGAATTCGATGGATAGGGACGAGATGGTAAACCCACCGATCAGCAACGCGATGCCTGTCGGCAGCAGGATAAACACCAGTCTGGCAAGGCGCGGGTTGTGAAGGGGCTGTTGCAGAACCGTCGGAAGCAGGTTGTGCATGGTTCCGACGATCGTCACCGTGACGAATCCGAGCAGGTTCAGATGCAGATGGACCAGCCTCGCCGCACCGATCCAGGTCGGCTGAATGAGCTGCGCCGCCATGCCGATGCCCAGCGCGAGCCCGCCCGCCAGCGCCGCCAGGGCCAGGGCGTAGTACCAGACATTCAGCGGCGGTCGGTTGACGCTGCGACGGGCTTGTCGCCACGTATCTCGGGCGACCCAGAGGAAGGCCGCGAACACCATGCTGCCTGCGGCGGCCACCACCTGATGATTGCGGAACCCGAATCCCAGGACCAGCGCGAGGGCGCCGACGTTCATAGCCGCGAAGAGCACGGGATGGGAATCCCGGCGGTCACGGCCGGTCATGAGCAGAGTGGACACAAAGGTCAGCATGGCTCCCATGATCATCTGCGCGACGCCGCCGACTAAGGCGCCGTGAACATGCACGAGTCTCAATCCCGGCGGCAGCGGGGTGCCGCGAACCGATCCGATGAGCAGGGCCAGACCCAGCAACGAGGCGAGCAAGAGCCAGGCAAATCCGGTCATGATGAAGGTCAGGGGGCGGCAGATGGGAAGCGGCATCGATCGCTAATTATCCAGAAAATAGAAATGGTTGGTCGGGCCGTTGCCGTGGCCGATCGCCAAGCCGTGCCGGATCGCTTCGGTCAGATAGGTCTTGGCGGTGTGGATCGCGTCATTGAGGGCCTTGCCCCGGGCCAGTTGGGCGGTGATGGCGGAGGCGAAGGTGCAGCCGGTCCCGTGGGTGTGCGGGGTTTCGATGAACGGGCTGCGAAACACGTTGAAGAACCGTCCGTCATAGAGCAGATCGGTGCCTCGCTCGGCGAGCAGATGGCCGCCTTTGATCAGGACGTGCCGGCAGCCGAATCCGTGAATCACCTTGGCGGCCCGACGCGCGTCGGCCAGCGAGGTGATTTCGATGCCGGACAGCTGCTGCGCCTCATGGATGTTCGGCGTGACAAGCAGAGCGAGCGGGAACAGCCGCGTTTTCAGGGTTTCAATCGCCTCTGGCTTCAGCAGGGGATGGCCGGTTTTCGAGATCATCACCGGGTCCAACACCAGATTGGCGACGTTCTGCGGTTTCAGGAGTTGCGCCACGACCTCGACCACGGCTGCCGAGGACAACATTCCGATCTTGACCCCCGCCACGTCGAAGTCGTCGAAGACGGCGTCGATCTGTGCGGCGACGATCGATGTGGGGAGTTCGAAGACTTCCGTCACTTCCTGAGTGTTCTGGGCGGTAATGGCTGTGATCACGGACATGGCAAAGACACCGTTGGCCGACATGGCCTTGATGTCTGCCTGGATACCGGCCCCTCCGCCGGAATCGGACCCGGCAATCGTCAGAACTTGCTTGAGTGTGGTGCTCATTATGGAGAATTTCAGTTCAGGGAGCCGGATGCCTTTATAGCTCAGGGCATCGGGTCTGTCTAGCAATGGGCGCGGTCGGTCAGCGTACCAGCAGGCGACCGAGGCCTCGTCCGATGGCATAACCGACCGGCAGCAGTCCGGTCAGTCCGATGGGTAGAAAGATGTACACGAGGGCGCCTTGTGCGTCGGGAAACCACAGGGTGGCCATATGAACCCAGGCACTGAGTCCGATCGCTCCAAGGACGGCCGCCACCACACCCGCCATCCGCCGTTTGGCCAGCAAGAGAGACCGGGTCGAGGTCATTCCCATATGGAGCAGCAGAAAGAGGGCGAGAAAGACGAAGGGGATCGCATTCAGCAGCCCGACCAGGAATAGATTGTAGCCCGGCGCAAACAGGTGGAGCCGCCACTGGTGTAGCGCCTGTTCGACGGACTGGTGATGTTTGAACAGGTCCACCAGGATCACGGCGATCCAGGGTATGGTCAGGCCCAGCCCGACGCAGGTCCAGTACAGGATCACGGTAGTCCGCTCGAGGCGAGAATGCGAGACTGTATGGCTCACGGTGTTCCTCCGCTCGTGAGTGGCACCGATTCGATCGACCGCAAGGCGTCCGCCACCGCGTCGCGGACGACAGGGTCGTGGTCGGCAAGTATCTGTCGCAGGGCAGGCAGAGCCTGAGCGGCGGCAGGGCCGATGGCGCCGAGCGCTTCGACGGCCAGATACCGGTGCAGGGGGAGGCGGTCGTTGAGGAAGGGGATGATCGCTGGCACCGCGTCCGCCGACGGCGGTCCCAGTCTGGCGAGCCGCTGCAACGCGTCCTCTCGGTCGTCCTTCCGCTGCAGTCGCGCCATGAGCATCTGGACGTCGGTGCGATGGACGCCGCCGCCGCGATCCAACGCGATTCGTGCCAGCGAGGCGACGGTCTTGTCCGAGTCTTTCTGCAGGCCGGCCAACGGGGCGAGCGCCGTGGTCGGGATCGGAACGGCAAAGGCGAACAGCGAGACGGCGCGATGTCGCACGCCGGGCGCCCGATCAAAAAGGGCCGTCGTCAGTGCGGTCGACACCTCGGTCTGCGGGACGCCGATCGCGGCGAGTGCCTCGATCGCTCGTTCCCGCGCAAGATCGTCCTCGTCCGCCAGCATCTTGATCAGCGCCGGTACGACCGGCTTCGCGAGAAGTCCCAGACTGCCGAGCAGGGAGCAGGTGTGACGCCTGACGTCCGCATCCGAGGCGCTCAGACCCGGCAGGGAATCTTGCATCACGCGGCGAGCCGCCTGAAGATCCACAGACCGGAGCGCCGCTGTCGCCGAAATCCGCATATGCCAATTTGTATGGTGGAGGGCCAGATCGACGAGCAGGGGCGCCGCCGGACGCGCATCCTCGCCCAATTCCGACAGCCGTTGGGCCGCCAGCATCTGAGCCTGCAGGTCCTGACCCTGCAAATCCTCGATGAGTCCGGGCGCGGCCCGAGGGCCGGTGTGCAGCCAGAACGTCAGCCCCAACAAGCCGGCGCCGATGACCAAGGCGAAGACCTGCCTCGCGATTCGGCGCGGAGTGAGAATGGTAGGAGAAACGGCCTGATCCTTGTTCACACAACCTTCCGCACTTTCTCTATCCCCATCCGCTCTTGGCCGTGCCTGCGCCATCACAATCGGCTGGGGGTAGGAGGGTGGCGCTGAGCCAGCCCATTGGTTTCTCGATTTCGCTCTTCAGGAATGGAAATACCCAGCACGCGACTTGTGCCGAGGCTCGGGCCACGCATTTCCCGATTTTCTTCTGTCTCTTCACTTCTTAATAAGGTGTTCGACGGGTGGCGTCGAGCGGGCGCCCAAGCACGCGCAGCGGGGGCCCCACACCGGGCGGGGGTGCGAGCATGCTTGGGCTGCTCGGCGACAGGACCCGTCGACTCACACCGGCCACTGCTCCTCAGTCCAGGCCATTTCCCAGAACATCCATTCGTAGCGCGAGCTGATCACGAAGGCCTCTTCCATCCTGCGCCGTTCTTGCTGTCCCGCGGTTTTCGCCCAGTGATCGACTTGGCGTCTCATCCACCGCTGCACGTCGGCGAATTCGGGGGATGCGTAGAGCAGGAGCCAATTCCGGTAGGGGTGGGTTTTGGGGGGCGGCCCCTGTCGCAGGAGATGCCGCCCCACGACGCAATAGATCCAGGCACAGGGCAGCGCCGCCACCGCAATCTCCGCCGCCGATCCCGAGGCGGCGACGGCGAGCATATGGCGGGTATAGGCGTAATTCGTCGGAGCCATCGACACGGAGGCCATGGCGCGGGCGGTCATCTTCCAGCCGGTTCCGTAGCTCTCATGCAGGCTGCGTTCGACGGTGATGGTGTCTTCCGCGAGCTTGGCGAACCGAAGCCCCGATTCCGAGTCCGGCGCACGCAAGGCGCCGGCGGCGAACACGCGGGACAGATCGCCGAGGAAGCGCGCGTCCTGCAGGATGTAGTAGCGGAATTTGCGCTGAGGCAAGGTTCCGTTGCCCAGCGCCACGACGAAAGGATGGGAGAGTTGGGCGTCCCAAATCGGTTTGGCGAGCCTGCGGAGATGATCGCTGAACGACATCGAGTATCCTCTCTGGTAAGGTGTGGCTCACTGAGTCGAAGCGCGTATGGCCTATGGCGTATAGCACGTAATCGGATCAGAGCGACGTGCTTTCTTCGAATCGATCCGGTTTAGTGCCATAAGTCATACGTCGTTGGCCCTTTATCGAGGTACCCACGGTCTCGGCAAACGATTGATGCCGTCGAGCGCGGCGACCTTGTAACATTCGGCGAGCGTCGGGTAGTTGAAGACCGTATCGATGAAGTAGTTGATCTGCCCCCGGTAGGCCATGACGGCCTGTCCGATGTGAATCAGCTCGGTGGATCCCTCTCCGATGGCATGGACGCCGAGAAGTTGGCGGGTCTGCCGGTGGAACAGCAGTTTGAGCAACCCGGTTTCGTCGCCGATGATTTGGCCCCTCGCGATTTCACGATACCGCGCGATCCCGATGCCGTACGGGATGTCCGCCTTCGTGAGATCTTCCTCGTTGCGTCCCACCATGGAGATTTCCGGGATGGAATAAATCCCGTAGGGAAGCAGTTCCGTGTCGGTCCCGTCCGGAGCCCCGAAGGCATGGCAGGACGCGTGACGGCCCTGTTGCATCGACGTGGACGCCAGGGCGGGAAAACCGATCACGTCCCCGACCGCATAGACATGGGGAATCGTTGTTTGAAAGTGTTCATTGACGCTCAAGCGGCCGCGGCTGTCCGGGTTGAGCCCCACCGCACTGAGATTAAGACCCTGGGTCGCGCCCACGCGGCCGATCGCGTACATGAGCGTGGTGGCCGCGATCGGGCCGGCATGCCGGAGTTCGACGTGAATCAGACCGTCTTGCTGCTTGTGGATCGAGACGACTTCCTCGTTGTGGCAGAGCGTGACACCGATTTCCTTCATCTGCCGTTGCAGCGCCTGGATGATTTCCGCGTCCACGAACTCCAGGAGTCTGGGACGTTTGTCGATCAGGGTAACCGGCACGCCTAGAGCCGCGAGCATCGAGGCGTACTCCGTTCCGATGACTCCTCCCCCCACGATGACGATGGACTTGGGGATGTGCTTGAGTGTCAACAGCTCGTCGGTGTCGATGATGGATTCGTGATCGAAGGGAACTTCGGCCGGCTTGGCCGGCTCCGATCCCACGGCGATGACGATGAAGTCGGCCTCGTGCTCGACCCACTCTCCGCCCGTCTGGGTGATGCGCAGCCGGTGGGAATCGACGAAGCTCGCGGTTCCGTAGATCATGTCCACGCGGTTGCGCGCCATCTGGTTCTCGACGATCTCGATCTCGTTCTTGACGACGTGATTGGTGCGAAAGGCAAGGTCTTCGATGGTGATGGTCGTCTTCAGCCGATAGTCGGCTCCGTACATGCTCCGCTGACGAAAGCCGGACAGGTAGAGGACCGCTTCGCGGAGGGATTTACTCGGAATGGTTCCGGTGTTGATGCAGACGCCGCCGACGACCTCCTTGCGTTCCACGATCCCGACTTTCTTACCGAGCTTGGCCGCCTGCACGGCGGCTTTTTGTCCCGCGGGGCCTGTGCCGATCACCAGGAGGTCGTAACGACTCATCGGATGCCTTGGTTCGTGTTCGGATGTAAGGTTGGTGTGGCCGGGGACCCCTGTGGTCAATTCGCCGTAATCAGCGACCGCGCCACGTTAAAAGATTCTTCCATGTCCGGCAGCTGGCCCAGTTCTGGGGTGACCTGGATATATCGGACTTTATTGTGCGAATCCACCACCATGACGGCTCGGGCCAGGATGTGGGGGTCCTTCAGGAACAGCCCGTAAGTCTTTCCGAAGTCGGCGCTCCTATAGTCCGACAGAAACGTGACGTTGGTGATCTTGGCTTCGGTCGCAAATCGCTTCTGGGCAAACGGCGTGTCGATGCTGACGGTGATCAGTTCGACCATCCGGTCCAGTCCCTTGTTCTGCTCACTGAGAATGTGTGTCTGCTGTTCGCAGACCTTGGTATCCAGTGACGGCACGACGCTGATGATGCGGACCTTGCCCTTGCCTTTGGTCTCCGCGATATTGACGAGCGAGAGATCGGTCTGGACCACCTTGACGTCACGCAACTGGTCGCCGATCTTGATCCCGGTGCCGGTCAAGACCACCGGGCTGCCTTTGTAGAGGACCGTGTGGCCCTCCCCCGCCTGTACCGTTCCGTCCGCGACGGGAAGGTTCTTGTACATGAAGACAGAGCCCGATCCGGACCGTGCACAGCCCGAAACGGCGAGCGCGACGATCATCAGCAGAAGCAGCCGTCGGCGAATAATCGTGACGCTCATACGATCCTCCGTTCGATTATGACTCCGTGGTCGGCGATGTGAGAAATTCCATTATAGCCTGATTCGCCTGTTCCGGCTGTTCCCATTGTGGAATATGTCCGGCCCGAGGGATGATGACCAGTTTCGATCCCTTAATGGTCCGGTGCAAATCTTCGCCGACGGCAATGGGGAAGACCCGATCTTCCTGGCCCCAGAGAATCAGGGTCGGATGGGTTACGGTTCCGAGTCGCGGTGCGAAATCGGCTTCCCACACCGGCAGACTGTCCCGCAAGGCCATCAACGGCGGGATGATACCCGACCGCCGGCGGTTCCGATTCGACCGTTCGAGCACGGCGGGTGTCAGGAGGGCCGGATCGTGGACGATTTCCTTCAAGACCGATTCGACCATCAGTCCGCCGAAGAGCCAATTGCCGAAGGAAACCATCCAGGACGGTGCCCGGGATTCCAGTGCCCGTTTGATCGTCGGACTCGTGAGTTTGTTCGTCACCTGGTTCGGTAGACCGTCGATGAGGATCAGTTTGTCGACGCGCTCCGGACGGGTCAAGGCCATACCGATGGCCAGTCCGGCCCCCATCGAATTGCCGACGAGGGTGGCGCGAGATAGATGCAAGGCGTCCATGAATCCCGCAAAGTAGTCGAGCAACTGTTCGGGCGTATAAGCGATATCCGGCTTATCGGAGAGCCCGGAGCCGATCAGATCCGGGGTGATCAGGCGCACGTGCCGTCCCAGGACAGGCTGTTGATGTTCCCACTGCCACATGGATCCGCCGAAGCCGTGAATGAGGATCACCGGGGCGCCCTGTCCGA
Organism: Nitrospira sp.; assembly: GCA_047150005.1. Lineage (GTDB taxonomy): Bacteria > Nitrospirota > Nitrospiria > Nitrospirales > Nitrospiraceae > Nitrospira_C. The sequence goes on from AP038806.1 coordinate 2,706,615, forward strand.
TGTCCAGATAGGCGATCCTGTGTCCGTGGATCACGACGGTGTGGACGGGAATGCGTGCGAAGGCGTCGAACTGGGCCGGGATCGGAGTGGGCGATGAACAGGCGGTCATCGGCAGCCAGAACAGCAGCGTGGTCAGAAGCCGAAGGAGGCCGACAGGGGCCGGGCTGGCGGTACCAAACGGCGAAATGGTCTACTCCAGCTGAATGAGGGTCTCGTCGGTCCGCACGTTTTCCCCTTCCTCGACCAGAATCCCCGTCACCGTCCCGTCGATCGGTGCAGGGACCTGACTCTCCATCTTCATGGCCTCGATGATGAGCAGAGGGTCTCCGGTCGCGACGCGATCATCTTTGGCGACCAGGATTTTGACGACACGACCCGGCATCGGCGGAGCGACATCGCCGGGTTTGGCCGGTTTGGGTCGTTTGGGTTTGGCGCCGCTCGCGGTCTCCGCGGCCTCCGGAGTGCCGGCCAGGACCTCCTGGATCGCTTCGAGGGACACCTCTTCGAGCTTGTCGTTGACTCGGATGTAATAAGGCTTGCGTCCGTCGACTTTGCGTCCGGATCCGGACACCTTCACGTGATAGGTTTCGCCATGGACGGTCACATTGAATTCCACCGGAGCCAAGTGGAGCTCGCCCGCGACGGCCGGACCTTTCGGCAGACTTCCCTCTAGCGGCTCAGGCACCAGGTCGCCCTTCTCGCGGGCCTCAAAGAAGTCGCGGGCGATGGCGGGAAAGAGGACGAACGACAGGTGATCCTCGACCGTGTCGGCGGACGCGGGCAGATCCTTCCTGGTCGCTTCCATTTCCGGTTCCAGTCGATCCGCGGGTCTGGTCTTGATCGGTTCTTCGTCGCCGATGGCGCGGGCCATGACGTCGTGGGCCACCTGCCCCGGCGCGCGACCGTACAGACCAAGAAAATAGTTCTTTGTCTCGTTCGTGATGACCTTGTAGCGTTCGCCGGTCAGCACGTTCAGGGTCGCTTGGGTGCCGACGATCTGGCTGGTCGGCGTGACGAGCGGCGGATAGCCCATGTCTTTCCTGACCCGGGGCACCTCGTCGAGCACTTCCTTCATACGGTCGAGTGCGTTTTGCTCGGAGAGCTGCGCGGCGAGATTGGACAGCATGCCCCCGGGAATCTGGGAGGTAAGAATCTCGGCGTCGACGCCCGTGACGTCACTTTCGAACTGTCGATATTTCCGACGCACCGTGCGGAAGTGGTCGGCGATCGGTTGAAGGGCCGTGAGATCGAGTTTGGTGTCGTACGGCGTGCGCCGCAGGGAGGCCACGATCGACTCGGTCGGCGGATGGGACGCCCCGCCGGCGAGGGGGGAAATGGCAGTGTCGACCATATCGAGGCCTGCCAGAACGGCCATGAGCGCGGACATCGTGCCCATGCCGGAGGTGTAGTGGGAATGCAGATGGATAGGCACACCGACCGCCTGCTTCAGGCTCTTGACGAGCATATAGGCGTCTATCGGAGCCAGCAGTCCGGCCATGTCCTTGATGCAGATCGTGTCGGACCCGAGGTCCTCCAACCGTTTGCCCATTTCGACGAATCCTTCCAGCCGATGGACGGGACTCACCGTGTAGGAGATGGCCGCCTCGACGTGTTTCCCGCAGGCTTTGACCTCCTGGATCGCCCGTTCGAGATTGCGGATGTCGTTAAGCGCGTCGAAGATGCGGAAGACGTCGATGCCGTTGGCGGCGGACCGCTCGATGAACCGGTCCAGCACGTCGTCCGCATAGTGCCGGTATCCGACGATGTTTTGCCCGCGGAGGAGCATTTGCAGCTTGGTGTTCGGCATCGCGGCGCGCAACGCCCGCAGCCGTTCCCAGGGATCTTCCTTGAGGAAGCGCAGACATGTATCGAAGGTGGCGCCGCCCCAGACTTCCAACGACCAGAATCCGACCGCATCCAGCTTTTGGGCGATCGGCAGCATGTCCTCGGTCCGCATGCGCGTGGCGAGGAGGCATTGATGTCCGTCGCGCAAGGCCACTTCGGTCACACGCACCTGCTTCCCCGCCGCCGGCTGAATCGGCCAATCCTGTTTCAGAAGGGACCGTTTCTTCGGCGTCCTGGCCGTAGGGGCATGGGGACGTTTCTTGTGCGTCGGCTTCTTTCCGGATGACCGTTTCGTAGCCATGGCCTCTCGCTTAGATCATGAACAATCGGAAGGCGCTGACGGGTTACAGCCCTTCATAGGCCGCAATGGCGGCGGCGAGCGCGAGGACGAGATCCTCCGGCTGCTCGATTTCGTCGTAGGTGTACAAGTCCGGATGCGTGTCGAGATAGGAGGTGTCGAACCGGCCGGCGAGAAAATCCTGATCCTGCATGATCGCCTTCATGAAGGGGATGGTCGTCTTGACCCCCCGCAACACGTATTCCTCGAGGGACCGGCGCATCCGGCTCACAGTCTCTTCCCAGGTGCGGCCTCGCACGGTGAGTTTGGCGAGCAGGGCGTCGTAATACGGCGGAACGGTGTAGTCCTTATAGACGGCGCCGTCGATCCGGACGCCGATCCCTCCCGGCGAGAGATAGGCCGTCACGGTTCCGGTACAGGGCATGAAATTGTTCTTCGGATCCTCTGCGTTGATCCGGCATTGGATGGCGTGCCCCTGGAGGATGACGTCCTTCTGTTGAATGTCGAGCGGCTTGCCGGCGGCGATGGCAATCTGGTTGCGGACGATGTCGATCGCGGTGATCTGCTCCGTCACCGTGTGCTCGACCTGAAGGCGGGGATTCATCTCGATGAAGTAGAAGCGGCCATCCTGGTCGAGGAGAAACTCCACCGTCCCTGCGTTGTCGTAGTTGACCGCGCGCGCGATCGCCGTGGCGGCTTTCCCCATCTCGGTCCGGAGTTTGGGCGTCAGGACGAGGGAGGGCGCGATCTCGATCAACTTCTGATGCCGGCGCTGAATCGAGCAATCCCGCTCGCCCAGGTGAATGATGTTGCCGTGGCGGTCGGCCAGGATCTGGAACTCGATGTGATGGGGCCGCTCGATGTATTTTTCGATGAACAGGCTGCCGTCGCCGAATGAGGCCAGGGCTTCCCGTGCCGCCACTTCCATGTTTTCACGCAGTTCGGCGTCCGAGCGCACGACGCGGAGGCCCCGGCCGCCGCCGCCGGCACTGGCCTTGATGATGACCGGATATCCGGCTTGTTTGGCGAAGGCGAGGCCCTCCCTGGCGTCCGTGACCCCGCCGTCGGTTCCAGGGACGATGGGTACGCCGATCTTGCGGGCCAGCTCACGAGCTTTGACCTTGCTGCCCATGGTCGTAATGGCCAGGGGAGACGGACCGATGAACGTAATGCCTGAGGCGTCGCACAGCTCGGCGAACTGCGCGTTTTCGGAGAGAAATCCGTAGCCAGGGTGGATGGCGTCGGCGCCGATGCGTTTGGCCAACTCGACGATCTGATGGCTGTCGAGAAAGCCTTTGACCGGACCAGGTCCCACGAGGTAAGCCTCGTCGGCCTTCTTGACGTAGATTCCGGTGGAATCGGCTTCGGAATAGATGGCGGCGGTGGCGATATTCAGCTCGCGGCATCCGCGGATGATGCGCATGGCGATTTCACCGCGATTGGCGACCAGAATCTTTCGAAACATCTTCATCCAGCTTCCCGGAATTCCGTGTCCGCAGAATTCCTTGGTCGGCCCAAAAGGAGCGGATACGCTAGCATAGGTGGAAGAGGTCTGTCGAGGGAGTCGAGGGAAGGCGGGGATAAAAGAGCCCGGAAAATCGTGGTGATTTTCCGGACCCGCGACCTACTTCGACTTGATGAGGAGGGGTTTCGACTGGGCGCTGCCGCCGCCGGCGACGATAATCAGGAACGACATCCCGGCCTTGGCTTCCGGAACGGTCGCTTCAATCGTCGAGTCGTTGACGAACTTGTAGTCGACCGGCGCCTTGGGCGATGCGCTGAAGGTGACGGTATGGAAGCACTCCTTCGTGCCGAAATTTTCTCCGGAGATCACCACCTTGTCGCCGGGCTTGGCCTCGTCCGGTTCGACTTTGGCAATGCGCGGCCGTTTGCTGCGGTCGCAGACCGGATCCTTATCGAGCTTTTCCGTGTCGGATCCTTTGATCGACTCCATGTCGAAAAGCGTAAAGCCCGCTCCTTCCACAATCGCGCCTTTCCCGCTCTCGTCCGCCCGAGGCGTCGAGACGGGGACCAGCAGCATGAATCCGGTCAGCGTCATCATCATGAGGCCCGATGATCGCCACGTCTGCATAAGACCCTCCTTGCTATAAAAAACGAGATTAGTTCCGTATCACAGGAACGTACGCTTCCGTAACGATCTGTTGTCCGGGGGGCGAGAGGGCAAATTGGATGAAGGCCTCGACCAGCGGGTTCGGCTCCTTCCGCGAGAGCAATAAGACCGGCCTGCGCAAGGGGTAGCGGCCATCCTTGACGGTGGGTATCTCAGGCTCCACATTGTCGATCGGGAGGAGGCGAACCGCCACGCCCCCGGACACCACCGACAGCCCTTGGCTCAGGGAGATATAAGCCACGGCCGACAAGGGAGGTAAGGTGCCGACGACCGTCTTGACGACCTTGTCGTCCCTGGCGATGACCTTGGCGGTATCCGGGATCTTTCCTGTAATGCCGAGCTGCGATTCAAAGGCGTCGCGGACATTTTGATTCCGTGGCCGGTTGATCAACAGGATTTTGGTTTCTGGACCGCCGAGTTCCGACCATTCTTTGACTTTCCCGGAAAAGATGTCGGCGACCTGCTGCTTGGTGATCTCTTTCGTGAAGTTCGACAAGTGCACCAGAATTCCGATGCCGTCCCATGCGATCTGCGTCGCGGCAAGTGCGCCGTCTTCGGCGCCCGTGACGGCCAGGTGCGCTTCTCCCGTTCGCACCATTTCGACGGCTTTCGAGTGATCGTCCCAGACGATGTCCACATACGCGCGCGGGTTCGCCTTTTCGAACGCACGCACCAGGAGTTCGATGATGGACTGCTCTGGGCCGTTGCCTGCGATGATCAGGTTGCCGGAGACTTCGGCCGGCGAAAGGCGGATGCCGGTGAAGGTCAGGAGCAAACCGAGCCCCAGACCGACAAGGAGGCCCCGGGAAGCGACCGCCGCCGGTCGAGGGCTGAACATCGGGTCGAGGAGCCTGCGCGTCGCTGATCCGGGCATGCTCAGCTTTCTTGAGAAGGCTTGGGGGTTGACGGGGGGGGCTCGAGGCTGGAAAACAGGTCGGGAGGCGGCATCGTTCTGGTACCCATCACCGGGGGGAGCTTCGAGAACTTGTCCATGCGCTCGTTCAGCATGTTATACGCTTTCATCTCGGCAAACCCCGGCTTGTGCGACCCGACGACCTTGGAGGCAAACGACGACAGCAATTTTGTCGCATCCTGGGCCTGACAGAAGGGACACACGGTGTCCTCCGCCCGTGCGTGGACCGACTGAGTCGCTTCAAAGACTTTTTCGCACTGGCCGCAACGGTATTCATAGATGGGCATGTGTTCGCTCCTGCTGGAGAATCCGCGTCGGTATCGACTCTTGACCGGCTGTCGAACGATGCCGTATTGTACCACACCTGCCTGGTTCGGAGACTAGGGGTATGCGGAGCGAGTTTTGAGGAGGGTGTGCGATGGCGGTGCTGATTCGGCGGTACAAGGGCCATAACGGGATGATGCAGGAAGAGCGGATCGACGACGACGATCGGATCGAGCGCTATTTTCGCCTGTTCGAGAAAGACGACGTCAAGAAACTCGAAACCGGGGTGAAGGTATTCATTGAAAAGGATGAGTGGCAGCTCCTTCCGTAAGGCACGGCCCACCCTCTTCTGACCCCTCGTGATCTATTGGATTCACATCGCGCGCTCAATCGATCGTGTGACGTTGCACAATGAGCGCTGTTCCGAGGTGCCGTCGACGCAATCGTCCACCGACTATTGGGCCGGTGGATGGTTCGACTACCCGGACAAGGAGCGCGCGCTGGCGGCGATGGAGCAGGCGGGCACCACCGACCAGCGGCGGTGCCCGCTCTGCAAACCGTAACTAAGCAGGGTAAGTGCTGTGTGCTGAACACTCAAGTCTCAGCACTTCTTCAAATCCATGCCACGACTCGCGCTCCTGCTGACGACCCTGATATGGGGCGCGACATTCCCGGCGACGAAAGCGGCGCTGGAGCAGATTCCCCCGTTGTCGTTTCTCTTCCTTCGATTTCTCCTGGGCACGCTGCTGGTCGCGGTGTGGTTTGCGGCCGTGGGCCATGGGCTGCGACGTGAACGGGGCATCATGCGCGCCGCCGCCATCGCCACCCTGTTTCTGTTCCTCGGCTACGTCTTCCAGACCGTCGGGTTGCAGTATACCAGCGCGTCCAACAGCGCGTTCCTGACGGCCTTGTATGTGATCATGGTGCCGTTGATTCTCCGGCGATTCGATCGACGGGTGATCCTGGCCGCTTCCGTCGCCACCGTCGGATTGTGGCTTCTGGTCAAACCGAGCACGACGATGAGCCCGGGGGATCTCATGACCCTGGCCTGCGCAGCGGCCTTCGCGGCCCATATTGTGTGCCTCGAACGATTCACCCGCCGGTTCGATGCACCGTCGCTCCTGTTCTGGCAGATGACGGCGATGACGCTGCTCCTCTTGCCCACGATGTGGTGGGAGCGGGCTTCTCCCCAGGCCTTCGCACCGACCTCCGTGTTGCTGATTGGACTGGGAGTGACCGGTGTATTGGCGACCGGTGCCTTTGCCGTGCAGATGTGGGCGCAACAGTTGATTCCCGCGCAACAGGTGGCGCTGGTGTTTGCTTCGGAGCCGGCCTATGCCGCCTGGCTCGCCTGGTATTTTTTGGGAGAGACGCTGGATGCTCGAGGATGGCTCGGCAGCGGTCTGATCCTGCTGGCGGTCGTGGTGGGGGCGCTGGCGTCGGGGGCGACCGCCGACGCGGAGCGCGGTCGGGCCGGCGCGGCTGCGTAAGGAGGGACGATGGCGCAGAAGTTTGGCAACGGGCGCTGGGTACGGGAAGGGTTTCTCGACAACCGGATCGAAGGGACCGTCGTCGGACGGATCGTGCTGGCCGCTGTGGGACCCGTGGACGTGTTTCTGAGAGGAAATTTCAAGGCCGATATCGCCGGGGAAATGATCGAGTTCCGCAATCGGCGCTTCGAGGAGGACGACACGGCTGCGCAGGTCATCGGCGACATGGAGAATCCGCAGATCGGTACGGTCAACCTGATTTCATTCGATCCGCATCCCAACCTCGCCCCGCATCCGTACGTCGAATGGTTTTCGGGCCGGTCGAATCACTACCGCTTCGAACTGGATCCGGATGACGCATGGGTGGTGGCGGAGGAGAGACGCGCTGCGATCGACGGGCAGAGCCGGGAGATCCGGGAAGCGTTGGCCGATCGTGTCGTCGACCGGCCGCGCTCCCACGAAGAGTCCGAATGGATCTAGCGAAGAGGAAGTCTGGTCAAACGGCGAGCGCTTCCTGCTTGCTCTTTTGCTCGCGCACGTAGATCGGGACTTCCTTGATGTCCCAGACCAACCCGAGCCATTCCATCACCTTCAAGCCGTAATAGGTGATGTCGATTTCCCACCAGTAGAATCCCTGCCTCGTCGAAGCGGGATAGTAGTGATGGTTGTTGTGCCATCCTTCGCCGAGCGTGATCAGCGCCAGAATGAAGTTGTTGCGGCTGTCGTCACCGGTTTCGTAGCGCTGCGAGCCGTAGACGTGGGACAGAGAGTTGATCGTACAGGTTCCGTGGACTAACGCCACCGTCGAAACGAAGAACCCCCAGATCAACATCTGGGGCCCGTTCGTTCCCAGTTCCGGCGCGTAGATTTCGAGCAACTTGCCCAGGCCGAACATCCCGAATCCCGCGATGGTCGGCACGAGAATGTCGAATCGATCGAGGAAGCGCAGCTCGGGAAACTTTGCAAAGTCGGCGATCGCCTTCAGGCGCGGAGGAAAATGCGTCTGTGAAGTGAACCATCCCATGTGCGACCACAGAAAGCCTCCGTGACGCGGAGAATGGACGTCGTCTTTCGTGTCGGAGGCGATGTGATGATGGCGATGGTGCCCTGCCCACCAGAGCGGTCCGCGCTGGGCACAGGATCCGCCCAAGACCGCGAAGGCAAACTGGCAAGCCCGGGTCGTCTTGAACGAGCGGTGGGAAAAGTACCGGTGATACCAGCCCGTGATCGCGAACATCCGGACGAAATAAAAGGCGGCAGCGACCGCCACGGCGATCCAGCTGACTCCCACCCAGATCACACCCAGACACATCAGATGGACGGCAATGAGAGGGATGCAACGGAACCAGTCCATCTTCGGGGTCCCGTCCGTCTTTATATACTCAAGCCCGGCCCACGAATCGAACCAGCGAAGAAACGTCAACCAGAGGTGCTGGGCCTTGGTCGGGCGCAAGATGCGAACGTCGGACATTCGAGTACCTCCAGCTAAGTCCGACAGAGAATCTGCCGGACACACACAACATCCCGTATGGCTCAATTGAACCGCGGCAGCTGTTGGCGAATCACAAGGCAGGCCGCAGAAACCGGGTCACGAGGAAGCTCCACATACCGCTTTCTCGAACCCTCTCAATGACGGGAACACATTATACATGTAATGCAGTGCAAATGGTACCTGGCAATTCGTGCCTCACCCACACCTGTAAGTCATTCTACTTGAATGGGATTTCCTGTCCACTAATCCGCCGAACCGTCGCCGCTTGCCGTGGGCCGTGTGCCGAGATGGAGTGCGGCGGTCTTGTGTCCGGTCCGGCGCGATGCCATTTGACACGTTCCGCAGGCCCCTCCTAGAATGCCGCACACGACTATGAACGATCGATTTCTCAAAGCCTGCCGGCGCGAGCCGGTCGATTGCACCCCCGTCTGGTTCATGCGGCAAGCGGGGCGCTACATGGCCGAATATCGGTCGCTTCGGGCGAAGCATTCCATGCTCGAGCTCTGTAAGATCCCCGAGCTGGCGGCGCAGGTGACGCTGCAACCGATCGAGCGCTTTCCTCTCGATGCCGCGATCATTTTCGCCGATATCCTGCTGCCGCTCGAAGCGATGGGGCTGCACCTGGAATTTGCCGAAGGGGAAGGCCCGATCATCCATAACCCGGTGCGGGAACGGGCGGATGTCGAGCGCCTGCGGGTCATCGAGGGCGAGGAGCTGGAATACGTGGCCGAAGCCATCCGGCAGGCGCGGCAAGCCTTGCGCGGCAGGGTGCCGCTGATCGGATTTGCGGGAGCTCCGTTCACCTTGGCGAGCTATGCGATCGAGGGAGGGGGATCGCGCAACTATGTCCTGACGAAGTCGATCATGTATCGGGAACCGGATGTCTGGCACAAGCTGATGGACAAGCTGGCCCGTGTGGTGACGGGCTACCTTCGCCGTCAGATCAAGGCGGGTGCTCAGGCCGTCCAGCTGTTCGACAGCTGGGTGGGCTGTCTCTCGGCCGGTGATTATACGGAGTACGTGCTCCCCCATGTGCAGCTGATTTTCGAGGGGCTGAAACGCGAAGGCGTTCCCATGATCCATTTCGGAACTGGAACGACCGCTATTTTGAAGCACATGCGGGAGGCGGGCGGCGATGTCATCGGCGTGGATTGGCGCATACCGCTGGACGAGGCCTGGTCTCTGATCGGCCATGACCGGGCCGTGCAGGGGAACCTGGACCCTGTCGCCTTGTACGGTCCCCTCAGCGAGATCGAGCGGCGGGTGGAGGATATCCTGCGCCGTGCGGGAGGCCGCAACGGCCATATTTTCAATTTGGGCCACGGTATCCTGCCGACGACGCCGGTCGAACACGTCGAAGCCGCCGTCAACATGGTCCACAAACTGAGTATGAGATAGGGCCCGCGGCATTCCGAGATAGACGGATGACCGGCGAGGTACAGCGGCCGGGTGGTCCGCTCCGCCAGAGAACGAGACGAAGAGGGGATCGTGAGCGGCGCGCAACGTCCTATCGCCGTGTTGTTGATGGCGATGGGTGGACCCGACAAGCTGGAACACGTAGAGCCGTTCTTGCTTGACGTGCGCGGAGGGCGTCCCACGCCGCCAGAATTGGTCGAAGAGATCCGCGAGCGCTATCGAGCCACCGGCGGCAAATCTCCCGCGGTCGGCATCACGCAGGCAGTGGCGGCCAAGCTCGAACGGCGGTTGAACGAGTCGCGCGGTCCCTATCGTGTATACGTCGGGCTGCGCCACTGGCACCCCTTCATTCGAGAAACCTACGCGGAATTGCTGCGCGAGGAGCCGGAGCGCATCATCGGTCTCTGCATGGCGCCGCAGCAATCTTTGCTGAGCACCGGAGCCTATCGCAAGAAGGTGGAGGAAGCCCGGGTTACTCTGGGAGGCAGCTGTCCCGTGAGCTATGTGGGCAGCTGGCATCGGCACCCCCGCCTCGTCAACGCCATCGCGGATCATATTCGGCAGGCTCTGCAGCTGTTTCCCCCTGAAGCGAGGTCCACGACTCCCGTGCTGTTCACGGCGCACAGTCTGCCAGAACGGATCGTCGCGATGAACGATCCGTACCCGGAGGAAGTCCGGGGCACCATGGAGGCCGTAACCGCGCGGCTGGGTGGTCAGCCGACCTGCTTTGCCTATCAAAGCCAGGGCAGGTCTGGAGAAAAATGGTTGGGGCCGACGGTCGAATCCATGATCCATGACTTGAGCGGGGCCGGCCATCGGCAGGTGCTGGTCGCGCCGATCGGTTTCCTGTGCGACCACGTCGAAACCCTGTACGACATCGACATCGAACTGAGACGGTTGGCCGCCGGTCTCGGCCTGCGTCTCGAGCGCATACCCATGCTCAACGACTCGCCGGCACTGGTAGAGACGCTGATGGACGTGCTGGCGGCTCATGAATCTTCGCTGACGCTCACGTCGTGACCGCGCCCAAGACCGTCGCCATCGTCGGGGGAGGTATCGCGGGGCTGGCCGCCGCGTTTGCTCTCTTGGAGCGCTCGGCGCAGGGAAGCATGCCGATTGCCTGCACGGTCCTTGAGCGCAGCCCGTCTTGGGGCGGGAAGATCGTGACTCACCGGATCGGTGACTTGGTCACGGAAGCCGGCCCCGACTCGTTTCTGTCTCAAAAACCCGCCGGTCTGCAGCTCATCGACAAGCTCGGTCTCACCGATCAGTTGATCGACACCAATAAGACGGCGACGAAAGCCTGTGTGTATTCGCACGGCCGCCTTCGCGAACTGCCGGAGGGGCTGGTGGTCATCGCTCCCGGCCAAATCAGACCGTTTCTCCGAAGCGGTCTGCTGAGCCCCGCCGGACTGCTTCGCATGGGGACGGACATCATTCTGCCGGCCAGACGTGTGCCGGAAGACGAATCCCTCGCCTCTTTCTTCCGTCGTCGATTCGGCCGTCAGGCGTTCGAACGGATGATGGAGCCGCTGATGGCCGGCATCTATGCCGGAGACGCCGAACAGTTGAGCATCAAGGCCACGTTCCCGCGGTTTCCTGAACTCGAGCGGACACACGGCAGCGTCATCCGCGGCATGCTCGCGACGAGGGCCGACGCGTCCGGCACGCAGGCGGCCGGACGGAAGCGGACGATGTTTGTGAGCCTCAAGAACGGATTGGAAGATCTCGTCACTGCGCTTCGCCGGTCGTTGACGGATCGGGGCGTGATATTGCGAAGCGGCACGTCCGTGGAATCGCTTCGAGTGCGATCCCATGAGCTGGGCCGGTGGACCTACGATGTGATGTTGAGCGGAGGAGGGGCGCTGTCGGTCGACGGGCTGATCTTAGCGACTCCCGCGTTCATTTCAGCGGAGTTGCTCCGGCCGTTGACACCGATCGCGGGTGGCCTGCTGGAAAGGATTCCCTACGCCTCGACGGCGACCGTCGCGATGGCGTATCCTGCGACCGCGGTGGGGCAGCACGTGCAGGGCTTCGGCTTCGTCGTGCCGCGCGTCGAGCAGCGTGATCTGATTGCGGCGACATGGACGTCGTTGAAATGGCCCCAGCGCGCCCCGGCCGACCAGGTGCTGGTCCGTTGTTATCTCGGAGGCGTGGGGCGGGAAGCGGTACTGGAGCTGGACGATCAATCGCTGATCGCTCGGGTTCGCGCCGAATTACAGCACATCTGCGGACTCGCCGCCGAGCCGACCTATGTCGAGGTCAATCGCTGGACCAAGGCGATGCCGCAATATGTGCTCGGACATCTGGAGCGCCTCGAGCAGATCGAGGCGGCGCTCAGCCGGTTCGGCGGGCTGGTGCTGACCGGCTCCGCGTACCGGGGGGTTGGTATTCCCGACTGCATCCGCGACGGGTCGATGGCGGCCGATCGCGTCGTCCGATATCTGTCAGGAGAGCGAGTAAGAGGTGGGGAGACGTGAAAACCATGGCGACGGATAACAAATTGACCGTACTCGAGGTCAACGGCCCGTTTCGTGAGCCGAGAGAGCCGGTGTTCTCGTATGACTATGCGGTCCAGCGGGCATCATGGAGCATGCCGCATGCGGTGCGTGTCAAGGTCGCCATCGCCGAAGAGTTGGACGTCATCAAGGGCCGATTGCTCGGCCAGGTCACCGGCACGCCCGGTCAGCAGCTTCTGATCACACGAGCGCTGTCGCGGCGGATCGCCGACGAAAAGCTCAAGATCGCGGAAGCCGAAGGCACCTTGTCGGATCGACGCGACGTCATCATCGAGCCGTTCACCGGGCCGCAGGCGCATCTTTTCGCCAAGCTGGATGACTGGCTCGACCGTGAAGGCCAGGCCTTGTTGGCCGAAGTGAAGAAGCGTGCCAACGTCTGAGATCAGAAGATTTTTCGATAGTGCTTAGAATGGACGCCCGATTCGTCGGAGAAGCCGACGGAGCCGCTGTCGGGGGCGCCCGTATTGTGGAGATCGATGCGGTAGTGACCCCTGATCTCCTCCATGGCCACCTCGAACGGGACCGCATCCGGATAGAGTCCCCCCGGGGCATGCGCGCCGCGCGTGAGTGTTTTGATGACGTCCGCTTTGGCGTACTTGGCGTCGGAGGTCACGTAAATGTCGGCCACGGCATGGTCGCCCAGCTTGTGGCCCGGCGTCGTGGCCGGGATCAGATCCGACAATGAGCCCGCGAGACGTTCCTTTCTGAGTCGCTTCAACAAGCCCACGACCTGACTTTCGGTGGCCTGTGCAGGGACGACCAGGCTGACGGCGTTCATGTCGGGCACCGTAGCCTCGACCTTGAAGATGACCGCCGCGGCTTCCGGATCCTCGATCATCGGCATGGCCGGTCCTTCGGTGCCGGCTGCCTGCTTGTTCTTGGAACTCGGCACAATCAGCGCCACGAACAGCCACAAGCCGAGCAGGACGCTGAACACCACGACGAGCGGATGGACGCCCGCCCGCTTGCCTTCTTCGTATGGTTCCGGCTGATCGCTCATGCAGGACCGTCCTGGGCGTGAGTCGAGCCGTTTCGTTTGGCGGCCTCCCACAAGCGGTTCATTTCGTCGAACGACAACTCTCCCACGCTTCGTCCGGAGCGGGACGCCTCGCGCTCGATGAACCGGAAGCGCTCGACGAAGCGGTTGACGGAGAGGCGAAGCGCGTCTTCAGGGTTGACCCTCACGAATCGGGCAAGGTTCACCAGTGAGAACAGGATGTCGCCGAATTCCGCGACGATCTCCCGCTGTCGGGAAGAGGCCGCTCCGTCCGTAGGCGGCAGGCGCAGGGCCTCGCGCAGCTCCCGGATTTCTTCCTCGACTTTAGCGAGGACCTGATCGAATCCACTCTGGTCATGGCTCCAGTCGAATCCCACCCTGGAGGCTCGGGCTTGGATCTGATAGGCCCGCAGCAGCGCCGGCAGGGCGACGGGCACGCCGTCCAGCACAGAGTCGGGACGTCCCGCCGCCTGCCGTTCCGCCTTCTTGATGTCCTCCCAGCGGGTCACGACCTGGTCGGCATTGAGGGGCGTCGTATCGTTCGTTCCTGCGGCGAACACGTGCGGATGCCGTCGAATCAACTTGTCCGCCAGCCGGTCCATGACGTCGTCCAGTGTGAAGGTGCCGTTCTCCGACGCGATCTGGCCATGAAAGAGGATCTGGAGCAGCACGTCGCCCAATTCCTCGGGCAGCTTCGCGCGATCGTGATGATCGATCGCGTCCAGCACTTCGTAGGCTTCTTCGAGCAAGTAGGGCTTGAGGGATTCGTGGGTCTGCTTGCGATCCCACGGACATCCCTCCGGCGCCCGCAGCGCCGCCATCAGCTCTGCCAATTTGTCGAACCGTTCGGACATACTCGGTTTCGCGGTGAGGATAATGCGAGCGACATTATACCCGGTTCCACGGGTGCTTCAATGAGGCGGCGTGCCTTGCGCGCCTTCAGAACCCTATGATAGGGTAACTTCCCGCGCGCGAGCGCGTGAAGCGTGCGAGACTTGCCTATGGCCACCGAGAAGGAAGAGGGATTCGTCGTTCGGGATCGCCGGGGGAGCGGATCGACAGAGAAGGCTCCCGCCACGCCGTCTCCCCAGACGGCATCGCCCGGCGAGGTTTTACCGGATCCGGAGCAATCGCCCAACATCCCGGTGACGTTCGCATCCTTCGTCATTTCTCTCGGGAGCTCTTCGTTGATGCTCATGGGGGAGAAGTTCGATCCCCAACAGCCGGCCATGCCCGTCAACCTGCCTCAGGCCAAGGAAATCATCGATCTCCTGTCGATTCTGGAAGAAAAGACCGCCGGGAACCTCACGACCGAAGAGCAAGCGGTCTTGCGCGACATGCTCTACGCCCTACGTATGAAGTACGTCAGTCTAAGTGCCGGGAAATAATCTTCGTCCAGCATCCTATTTCCGTACCCGCGACGTTTTGAGACCAGCGAATAAATCCGCTATAGTAAGCAGTCTTGGCTCTTCGTCCCAGGGACCGCTCTCCTGGGAGGTCGGCGATGAATGACTTTCAAAAGCAAACCGGATCTCCGATGTGGCCTGTTCCCGAGCGCCCTGAGGCGGCGGAGCTAAGGGTCCGGGAGGATGTTCCCCTTCGGCCGATGGGGGTGACGCACGCGGTGCTGGAGCCGGAACGCCGCAAGCGCAGTTTTTTTCGGCCGGTCCGCGTCGTCTTCCTGCTCTTACTGTGCTGCCTCGCGCTGACCTTCTACTACACCCAAGTCGTCGTTCCGGGAGGAGAGGACAGTGATTCGTTCATTCCGACGACCAGTTACGCACTGGTTCTGCTCCTGATCAATCTCGATCTGATCGGGGTGGTCGTTCTCCTCCTGCTCCTGTCCCGCAACCTGATCAAGGCCTACTTCGAGCGGCGGCATCGGCTCATCGGCTCCGGGTTTCGGACCAAGCTCGTGGCGGCCTTCATCGGCTTCTCGTTGATTCCCACGGTGCTGCTCGCCCTCGTCGCGAGCGGGTTGGTCAATAAGGCGGTGGACGTGTGGTTCAGCGACCAGATCGACCGGGTCATGCGCGACTCGTATGAAGTGGCCCGCATGCAGCACGCCGGTCATATTACGCTGGCGGTCAACAGCGCAAGGGCGATCAGTCATGAAATCTTCCGCGAAGACCTCCTGTTGCCGACGCAGCGGGACATTCTGATCTCGGCCATGGCGCGCAAGCGGGTGGAATTCGGCGTGGCGGGCATCGAAGTCTATTCGGCCAAGATGGAGACCCTCACAAAGTCGCTGGATCCGGAGGTGCCGGCCGGGGTCCTGGACCTTCCGGTGGGCCAGTTGGTGCTCCAGGCGATCAACGGCAAGCAGGAGACCAATACGGTTCAGGAAGCGCAAACGGGACGGCTGGTCCGGGCCGCGGCTCCCATCGCCGCCAGCGGCCGCGGCGGCGAGGTCGGCGGCGTCGTGCTCGTCGATGCCTACGTTCCCGAATCGCTGCTGGCGAAAATGGACGGGATCGGGCGGCAGTACGAGGAATACAAGCAGATCAAGGCGATGAAGAATCCGATCAAAGCCGGCGCCTATTTGTTCGTGGCGGTGATCACGGTCCTGATTCTCTTCGGCGCGACCTGGTTCGGCTTTTACGTGGCGCGGAGCATCACCGTGCCGATCCAGCGGTTAGCCGAGGCCACGGAAGCCATCGCTCAAGGGGATCTGTCGGTGCGGATCGACGCCAAGGCCACGGATGAAATCGGCACGCTCATCGAGTCATTCAACCGTATGACCACGGACCTCCAGAGCGGCAAATCCGCGATCGAAGCCGCCAACGTCTCGCTGCTACAGAACAACCTCGAGCTGGACCGGCGTCGCGCCTACATCGAAACGATCGTTGCGACCATCGCGGCGGGACTTCTGTCGATCGGGAGGAACGGGATCATCATGAATTTCAACCCGTCGGGCGAGAGGATCCTGGGGATCTCGGCCGACCGGTTCCACGGCCGGTCCGCGAACGACGTGTTCAAGGAGTTCGGACTCACCCTGTTTCAGACCCTCTATGACCGCATGCTGGTGGATCAACGGGACGACCTGACGATGGACGGGACGGTGGAGGTCGAGGGCAAGTTCCTGACGATCGCGCTGCACGGCTCCAGGATGAAGGACGAAATGAATCAGGACTTGGGCATCGTCTTGGTGTTCGAGGATCTGACGGAGTTGCTGAAGGCGCAAAAGGTGGCGGCGTGGCAGGAGGTCGCGCGACGAGTGGCCCATGAAATCAAGAATCCGCTGACCCCGATCCAGCTGTCGGCCCAACGCATGCGGAAGAAGTTTTTCGAGAAGGCCTCGGATTTCGAACGCGTGTTCGATGAATCGACGAACGTCATCGTCAATGAGGTCACCAGCCTGAAGCACATGGTCGATGAGTTTTCCAAGTTCGCCAGACTTCCCGCACCGCAGCTGGTGCAGCAGTCGCTGCACGACGTGATCAACGAAGTGGTCGCCCTGTACCGAGGCGCCCACAGGGACGTTGACGTGATCGTCTCACTGGACGAGGATCTGCCTCCGTTGAAGTTCGATTGGGAACAGATCAAACGGGTGCTGGTGAATCTGCTCGACAATTCCATCCAGGCGATGAGTCAGAAAGGTCGGGTGTGGCTCACCACCCAGTACGATACGAAACGGCGTCGCGCCGTGGTCAGCATCGCCGACGAGGGGACCGGCATCGCCTTGGAAGACCAGGAAAAGCTGTTCGTGCCCTATTTCACGAGAAAGAAAACCGGAACCGGGCTGGGATTGGCCATCGTCCGCCGCATCATCACGGACCACGAAGGACATATCCAGGCCGGCAACAATCATCCCAAAGGCGCGATCTTTACGTTTGAATTGCCGGTATGATCGGTGAGGGGTAAGGGGTAGAAGTGAGGGGGTAGGAGGTTATGTCAGCTTCGATTTTAGTGGTGGACGACGAGGAAGCGATTCTGTCATCCCTCAGCAGCATCCTGCTGGATGAAGGCTACGAGGTGGCGGCGGTGAAAAGCGGCGGAGAGGCGTTGAGGATCTTCACGACGGATCCGCCCGACCTCATGCTGCTCGATATCTGGATGCCCGAAATGGACGGGCTGGAAACCTTGAAGCGCGTGCGTGAGTTGGTGCCCACGGCCCAGGTGATGATGATGTCGGGCCACGGGTCGATCGAGACGGCCGTCAAAGCCATCAAGCTCGGAGCGTACGACTACATCGAGAAGCCGCTGTCGCTCGAGAACGTCACGCTTCGCGTCAAACACGCGCTCGATCAGCACCGGCTGGAGCAGGAGAACCGATCCCTGCGCACGAAAGTGCAGCGGCGGTTCGAGCTCGTGGGACAGTCGCCGGCTATGAAACAACTTCATCAATTGATCGAGACCGCCGGGCCGACCAATAGCCGGGTCTTGATCGGCGGGGAGAATGGAACGGGCAAGGAACTGGTGGCGCGGGGAATCCACCAACACAGCGCGCGCGCCGATCGACCCTTCGTCGCCGTCAATTGCGCCGCCATTCCTGAAACGCTGATCGAGAGCGAGCTGTTCGGCCACGAAAAAGGCTCCTTCAGCGGCGCGACCTCGATGAAACGGGGGCAGTTCGAGCAGGCGGACGGCGGAACGCTGTTCTTGGACGAGATCGGCGACATGAGTCTGAGCACGCAGGCCAAGGTGTTGCGTGCCTTGCAGGAACAGCAGTTCAACCGGGTGGGCGGCACGAAGTTGATGAAGGTCGACGTCCGCGTCCTCGCCGCGTCGAACAAAGATCTCCTAAAAGAGATCGAGAAGGGGGCCTTTCGGGAAGACCTCTTTTATCGGCTGAACGTGGTGCCGATCGTGGTGCCGCCCCTGCGCGAGCGCCGAGAAGATATTCCGTTGCTGATCCGGCATTTTCTCAAGTTGCACGGGGAGGAGCAGGGCCTGCGGATGAAAGAGATCACCCCGGACGCGATGGCGGTGTTTGAGCAGTACGAATGGCCGGGAAACATTCGGGAGCTGGGCAACCTGGTCGAGCGGTTGATGATCATCGTGCCGGGAGCGACGATCGATGCGGCGCAGGCCACGATGGCCCTGCAGGTGCGTCCCTCAGGCCTCGCCGTTCCGGCCGCTCCGGTCGCTGCGGGCTCGTCGGCCGTGAGCGTGTTGTTTGGGCAGCCGTTCGATTCGCTCCGCGACGCCCGCAACGCGTTTGAAAAGGAGTACATCGGGCGTAAGCTGCGGGAGCATCACTGGAACATCTCGCGCACGGCCGAAGACCTGAAGATCGAACGGAGTCATCTGCATCGCAAGATCAAGCTGCTGGACGTGGAAATGCGACCAGAAAGCTGAGCGGCCTCGCTTAAGCCAGAGCCTAGTTGGTCCGCTGTAAGCCTCGCCTCCGATTCGCTGTGGAACTCGCTGTGTTGGTCGCGGCACGCGAACACAGCTTCGAACAGTCCTCGCGCCGGCCTTCGGCCGCCGCTCCGGCTCGGCAACATCGGAGCACAACTAGGCTCTGATGCTCGCTCCGGCGCTCAGTCTTCCATCGGTGGTTGGGGGACTGGTTGACCACGCTCGGTCTTTCGCGACGCACATCAGTCTGGATCACCGACAAAGTCATTCCTACACCGCCCTGACGGATTAAGGCGGACAAGAAAATACGTGCATTTTCATGGACCTCCTTCACCGGACAGAGGAAGTGAAATTTGACGAAACTTGCAAACTGAGTAGAATAGCGCCGGCCGTACCCTCATACCGCAAGGTGCCGCCGACCATGTCGCCGATCTTCACCTACATCATTCTGGCAAGCATGGGAGGAGCGCTCTTGGCTTTCCTCATGGAATTCGCCCAGTCCAGGCAACTGAAACCCTTGCTGGCTCAGTGTGGAGTGTTGCTGGCCGCGTTCTTGGTGCTCAACGCCACGACGGGGTTTCCTCACCCATTGGGACGCCAGTCCTTCGGCGGTACCTCGCCGCTGGGGGCCATCGGTATCATGTTCGTCTGCGTGATGTTTGGAATGATGGCCAGGTATGTCTTCTACCTCAAGAAAGGCTTCTCGTGGCTGTCGTTGCTCAAACCGCTTTGCATCTCGCCGATTGTGTTGCTTCCACTGATCGGTTCAATCGAATCCAATCAGGAACTTCAGTCGATCCAGCTTATTTCATTCGCGTTCTTGGCCTTCCAGAACGGCTTCTTCTGGCCCATGGTGCTCGAACATGAAAAAGCGAAGAGCCAAACTTGAGGTCGCGCTTGCGGCCATCCCGTTCCTCCTCGCCATGACCATGCCCCCGGTCCTTCACGCCACGGAGCCGCCACCTGCAGAACCGGAGTACCGAAAATTCTTTGCCCATTTTGTCGATAAGCGGTCATACAAGGAAAAAGTCCTGAACCTCATCGGTCTCACCAAAGACGATGTAGGGAGGAGCTTTGCCCTGATCGCAGGCGTGTCCGACTATCCGAGGATGCCCCCGCTGCAGAAAGAGTTGGCGCCCGCGGCGGAAGATCTTCGGAAAGTGGAAGACTACTTGAAGAATGTCGAATTCTTCGACGAGATTGTCGTCCTGCGCAACCAGGAGGTATCGCTGGAGAACTTCCGCTATTTCCTGCAAAGCTACTTTCCCCAACGGCTCAAGAACTTCCCGAAATCAAGATTCCTGTTCGTCTATAGCGGCCATGGGTTCAACGAAGGTCAGAGGAGCTATCTGGTCGAAAGCAACGCGCGCAATCTGCGGGATCGCGAGCACAGCATCAACCTCGGGCATGTGAAGGAATGGATCGACGAGGTGGTAGACGCCGGGCACCATGTGTTGGTGCTCTTGAATGCCTGCTACAGCGGTGCGTTCCTCAAACGCGGGTTTGGCGAGGGTAGTCATTATGTTCCGAAATACGCCGGAGCCCATGCGATCACCGCCGGTGGAACGAAAGAACAAGCCTGGCATGATCCATCCATTGGGGACGGCAGTATTTTCTTTGAAAAGCTCTTTGCGGGATTGGAGGGGCGAGCAGACACATTGCCCCGCGATGGGGTTGTCACTGTGGACGAGATTGCCACCTACCTGAAGTATGAAGTCACCATCTCGACCGATCAAACCCAGAATCCCCAGTTCGGGGATATCTCCAAGAACGGCAGTTTAGGAGGCTTTTTCTTTCTGAATCGGCTCAAGCCGGTCGAGGCCGGGGTCATGACGGCATGGAATCCATCTAAAAGCCTGGCGTTCGGTGCACATGCGGGCCAGTCTACCCAAGAGGCTGGTGCGGGTGGGATGCAGCAGGCCAGGTTACCAAGTGCTGGGGTGCCTGGACGGTTGGAGTCAGCCTTCACCGGCAAGGACGGCGCGCCGATGGTGCTGATACCGGAAGGGGAGTTCCTCATGGGAAGCAATGATGGCGATGCTGACGAGAATCCGGAGCGTCGCGTCAATGTCAATGCTTTTTACATGGATAAATACGAAGTAAGCACGAGACTCTATTCCCAATTCCTGCAGACGACGAGCCGGAAGCAGCCCGATGACTGGTCTCAGCAGGTGGCGTTGGTCGGGAGTGGAGATCGCCCGGTGGTGCAAGTGAGCTGGCACGATGCGGATGACTACTGCAAGAGTTACGGCAAACGGTTGCCGACCGAGCAGGAGTGGGAGAAGGCGGCCCGCGGCACCGACGGCCGGAGGTACCCTTGGGGTAACGAGGAACCCACCAGTCGGCATGCGTTGTTTGACACGCACTGGAATGGCTATGGGACCTTGGCGGTGATCGGGAGCTATGAGGCGGGCATGAGTCCGTATGGGGTTCATGACCTGGCCGGGAACGTGTGGGAGTGGACGAGTTCGGATTATGACCAGAGCAGAAAGGTGTTCCGCGGTGGGTCGTGGGGGATCCTTGTCGCAGGCGGGTTGCGTGCCACGTTCCGGGACTGGTACACCCCGATGCTCAGGAGCCTCGCCGGCGGGTTCCGGTGTGCCCAGGACGTTCCGAAGTAACCCTTTACTCTGTGACCCTGTTACCTTTTCTCTTTCGGGTGGTGCGGCGATCGGGCGCCCCGGCGCGCGCAGCGGAAGGGGTTCCCCACGGAGGGATGGGTGGAGCGAGCACGGTGGGGCTGTCGCCGTGCCAGGACCCGCTGAGACGGACCTCGGCTGAGGAATTATTTTCGGATTGAGGTTTAAGTTGTGGGCCAAGGAGACGTTCTCTTCACGATGGGCGAAAGGCGATTGACCAATCAGGCTGCTCCACTCTAAGATGCGCGTCCTACCATGACCACCTACCGCGATGCCGGAGTCGATATCGATGCAGGCGACGAATTCGTCGACCGCATCAAGCCGCTGGTTCGCTCGACCTTCCGTCCCGAAGTGCTGACGGATCTCGGAGGCTTCGGCGGCCTGTTTCGGTTCCAGGCCAATAAGTACACGGATCCCGTCCTGGTGTCCGGAACCGACGGGGTCGGAACCAAGCTCAAGATCGCGTTCCTGATGGATAAGCATGACACGGTCGGCATCGATTTGGTCGCGATGTGCGTCAACGACGTGGCGGTCAGCGGCGCGGAGCCTCTGTTCTTTCTTGACTATTTCGCCTCCGGCAAACTGGCTCTGGCCAAAGCTCAGCATGTGATCGAAGGCATTGCGGAGGGCTGTCGGCAGGCTGGGTGCGCGTTGATCGGCGGCGAAACGGCGGAGATGCCGTCGTTTTATCCGGATGGGGAGTACGATTTGGCGGGATTCGCCGTCGGGGTGGTCGACAGACCCAAGCTCATCGACGGAAAGTCCATCCTTCCCGGCGATGTCGTGATCGGCTTGGCGTCCACCGGTCTGCACAGTAACGGATATTCCCTGGTGCGGCGAATCCTCTTCGACAAGGCAAAGCTGACCGTCGACAGTCGAGTGGCCGAGTTGGATCATCCGCTTGGAGAGGTTTTGCTGACGCCGACCAGGATTTATGCCAAGCAGGTTCTGACGCTCGCGTCGGAACAGCCGGTGAAAGGGATCGTGCATGTCACCGGCGGCGGTATCACGGAAAACCTGCCGCGGGTGCTGCCGGACGGGATGCGAGCGCGGATTTATCGGAAGAGCTGGCCGGTCCCGCCTGTATTCGATCTCCTGAAGCGCCTCGGCCAGGTGGATCGGGAAGAAATGTATCGGGTGTTCAACATGGGGATCGGACTCATTCTGGTGGCGCCGGCCTCTTCGGCACCCGCCCTGGTGAAACGCGCCTCCGTGCTGGGGGATCGGGGATGGGTGATCGGCGAGATCGTCGGCGCAAATCCGGGAGAGCCGCAGGTCGAATATGCCGACTAAGAGAGCCGCCCCGCTTCGTGTCGCCGTGCTGGCATCCGGCCGCGGCTCCAACCTGCAGGCCGTCATCGACGCGATCGAGGGGGGGCGGATCGATGCCACGATCGTGGCCGTCATCAGCAACAAAAAGGACGCTGTCGCCCTGGAGCGAGCTAGGAAACACGGACTCTCGGATATATTCGTCGATCCCAAACCCTTTGCCGGCCGACCGGACAGTCGAGAGGCCTACGATCACGCGCTCTTGGAAGTACTCCGCCGGCATGAAGCCGAGCTGGTCTTGTTGGCCGGCTACATGAAGATCGTCACAAGCCTGCTGATCGAAGCCTATGCCGATCGGATGATGAACATTCATCCATCCCTCTTACCCTCTTTCCCCGGACTGGATGTGCAAAAGAAAGCTATCGACTGGGGATGTAAACTTGCCGGGTGCACCGTGCATTTCGTGACGGAAGGCGTCGACGAGGGGCCGATCATTCTGCAGGCGGCGGTTCCGGTCCTCGACGGCGACACGCCGGAGACGCTGGCCGCGCGCATTCTCGAACAGGAGCATCGGATCTATCCGCGCGCGGTGGAACTCTTCGCCGAAGGCCGACTGCGGGTGGAGGGGCGTCGTGTCTTCATCGACGGAGGCAAGCCGCTGGGAGAGGCGCTCCTCTGTCCGTTTTGACGATCCAACCTTGACACCCATTCTACTGCTCTGTACCTTCCTCATCCCATGAAACAGGCTGGCCTATGGATACTGATCGGGCTGATCGCTCTGATTGCTCTATTGAGCCTGACGTTCGGTGGCGAGTACGTGCGCCCTACCATGAATGCGCCGCTTCCCATGTGGAATCCGGAGTACGGGTATCGCTTTGCCAATCTCCCCCCGTCGGTGGCCGGCAGCACGGACAGTCTTTTTATTATGGCCTCCTTTTCCGGAGGTGGCGCGCGGGCCTCCGCCCTTTCCTACGGCGTGCTGCGGGAACTGGCGCGCACGCCGATCGTCTGGGAAGGCTATCGCAAGAGTCTCGCCGACGAACTCAATGTCATCAATGCCCTATCAGGCGGCAGCTTCACGGCTGCCTATTATGCCCTCTATCATGACCGCATTTTTCATGACTTCGAATCGCGCTTCCTGCGGAAAGATTGGGAGCATGAACTTCGCGCGAGAATTTTGCGGTCTCCCAGCAATTGGTTACGGCTCTTATCCCCCTATTTCGGCCGAGCTCATATCTTTGCCGAACTCCTTGACGAAGAACTGTTCGCCGGGGCCACGTTCAATGACCTCGTCTCGAGCAGCCAGCGGCCGATCATTTTCATTCATGCCTCCGATATGGCGACCGTCTCGCGATTCGAGTTCAATCAGCGGCAGTTCGATCTGATCTGTTCCGACCTGAGCAAACTGCCGTTGTCGGTGGCCACCGCCGCTTCGAGCGCCTTGCCACTCGTCCTCAGCCCCATTTCATTGAAGAACTACGCTGGACAATGTGGACTTGACCCGCCGGCATACCTGAGCGAGACCAAACGGACCTCGTGGGGTCGAAGGCGCGCCAGTGAGCTGCGGTCATATATCGATGCCAACAAGCGCCCTTACATCCATCTGTTGGACGGCGGGCTGGCTGATAACATGGGCATGCGCAGCGTGTTGGAGCTCTCAGCCCTCGTGGAAGATCTCGAAGCCACGTTCCAGATTCTCGGAGTGAAGACAGTCCGGAAACTCGTGTTCCTGATGGTGAGCGCGGAGACGGATCCGGATCTGAGCCACTACGAACTGGATGAACTTCCTAGCCTCACGCGGGTATTGAATGCGTTGGTGGACATCCCGATCAATCGGTACTCCGACGACACCTTGGAGCTGATGCATCAGGCCGTCACACAATGGCAGGTACAACTCCGCGAGCATGCACGGACCGAGAAGAGTGTCTTCGCGCCCGATGCGGAAATTTATTTCATCGATGTGAGTTTGTCGGAATTGGAAGACTCTGAGCAAAAGATTCGCCTCATGAGCATTCCCACGAATCTTGCGCTGAACGATGGTCAAGTCGACGATCTGCTACTGGCCGCATCCAAGCTCATCCGGAACGACAAGGATTTTCAGAGGCTCGTGCGGGATCTTGAGGTCGAGGCTGCAAAGTCTCCGATCATTTCCCAGTCATCGACCGCACGCTAGTGAGACGGGGAAACTTTCTCGTTGACTTCGATGACCGCGAAGGAGCGCGGGTGTCAGTCCATCCGTAAATGCGCTCGGCTTTCAGACTCCAGTACCGAATCATGCCGTCTGAATCTCGGACGATCATCGCCGGAGGAGCGGCGGATGAAGTCGAGGTATGGATCGCACAGTTAGGCCTTGGCCATCTCATCGTGCTACACTCCCCGCCGTCATCAAGCCGTTCAATGAGGCCAGCACGGCGTACATACAGGAGGGCCGTATGAATTGGGATCGCAATATTCCGAGTTCGTCGCGCTTCACAATCCTTCCCGAGTTCAACAATGAGGCCGTGCGGGATAACAATACCGGATTAGTATGGCACCGGACTCCGGATGCCACGCTTCGTGGCTGGCATGATTCACGCGTCTTATGTACCAATGCGCTGGTGGGAGGCGCCTCTGGTTGGCGTCTGCCGTCAGTAGTCGAATTAAAAAGTCTGCATGATCGCTCACTACCCCCGCCTTTTGTCCCAACCAATATTTTTACCGTCACGGCCGGTACGTACTGGTCGGCAACAGCGGTGGCGCCCCCGCCGACAGGACAAGCCGTATGGGTGGTCACCTTTGTCGGTGGCGATGCCTTTCCCAACGGCATAGGGGGCGGCCAAACTTTCCTGGCCTGGGCGGTCCGAGGCCCCATGAACAGCGATACATATTGAACAGACCGGGCACGGCACAAGCATCGCACGGCCGCACGGTATCTGACACCGAGGACTTGATGAATGAGTCCGAGGAGCACGTAGGCTCCCTCGCGACGACCGTGCCTTCCCCCAGGGGGAAGGCACGGTCGCCCGGCTGACCTTCGTCAGAATTTTTCGGGAAACTGTCTCGCCAATGCGCTGGTCAAGGTATCGGCGACGAGGTACATGTGTTGTTTCATGCCTTTCCAGGTTTCGGCTTCGTGAGCGTATTCTCCGACTTTCAATTGCTGAAACTGTTGGATGTGGTGTGCCGCATGGGTCATGAGCAGACCCATGACCGCGTCCTTGGGCAAGTACGGGTTTGCTCCGCTCAGGAATGCGGCAATCTCACCGGCGTTTGCGCTGAGCGCCTTGACCGCCGCCGCCTGCTGAGCCGTATTGCCGGCCGCCGTGGCATCCAGATGATCGCGAATCGCACCGTAGTGTCCCGCCAACAGGGCAAACAGTTTATCCGACGCAGGCTTGCCGTAGAACGGTTCGATTGATCCGGCAATCTGCTCGGCATTTGCCACCACCCCTTTCTCGGCAATCTCGCGGGCTGCCGTATTCTTGTCCATCGTCGCGACCGCCACGTTGCGTATGCCGAAGATATGCCCAACCCAGAGATCGCGGAGTGCCGCATTGGTCGCGGCCACCTTTTCGGGTGTTGCCGCGGTGGCCGTCGGTTGCGGCGCATGCGTACAAGCCATCGACCCAAGAACGAGGACGAGCGTAGAAATCGACCGAAGTGAACGCATCATAAGAAACCTCCTTGGTTAAAAACCGGTCAGCCTGTCCAAGCGAGGCGCAGGATAATGGCCTTTAACATACTTTGTCAAGTAATATATGTTATAAGTGTCTCAATGGCTATTTCGATGGGTTTTCTGTATGATCGGAAAGGGAGATTCTCCGCATGCGTCCTCAAGGGGATCGACGCGAACAGCTGTTGCGCCTGCTCTTGGAACGAAGGATCGGCCGCACGGTCGAGGACCTTGCGCAGGGACTGCACGTCTCACGAAACGCCGTCCGTCAGCATTTGACATCCCTGGTCGCAGAAGGGCTGGTCACGAAAGGCTCGACACAAGCGACGGGGGGCAGGCCTGAGCAGCTCTATATGTTGAGCACGGCGGGCCATGAACATTTCCCGCGGCGATATTCATGGTTTTCTGAGCTATTACTGGAATCCCTGAAGGCGGAAAGGGGAGAAGACGCGCTCATTAAACGGTTTGAGAAGCTCGGCGAACAGATCGGGACACAGCTCCGCAGCACTCATCAGCTTCCGGGAAGCGCGTCCGAACAGGTCAAAAAGCTTGCAGCGGTCATGCAGGATCTCGGTTATGAGGCAACGGCGGTCGAAGGCTCCGGCCGGCAGCTCCCCGTGATTGAAGCCACGAATTGCGTCTTTCATCATCTCGCCACCCGCTTCCCGGAGATCTGTCATTTCGATCTGGCTCTGCTCTCGACGTTTGTGGGTCGCCCAGTCGTGCACGACGACTGCATCGTCCGGGGCGGCCATCTCTGTCGCTTCAAATTTAAAGCTGTGTAATGGGCGACCGCCGACGATATGCCCGTGGACGGTGACTTCCAGTGGAGCGCCATGGACAACCAGAAGCACTGAAGCGTGTCATTCCCGCGGAAGCGGGAACCCAGGCAAGGCCTGCTCCTCAGCCTTGAGTCTTGATCGAGGAGTGGATGCCCGCCTTCGCGGGGCAGGACGCAAGAGGAAACTGACCCACTATCAAAGGTGTTTATCCGGCGGCCTCAATTGAAGAGAGGCTACGCCTGATGAGCCGCCGGCACGAGCAAGCGATTAGTTGGAAGAAGGACTTACTGAAGGTATCTATCCGCGGGCGTCAATAGAAGAGAGGCTACGCCTGAATAGCCCGCGGCTCTCACGAAGTGCGGTTTGGTGGAGGGCAGGGGAGTTGAACCCCCGACCCCTACGTTGCGAACGTAGTGCTCTCCCAACTGAGCTAGCCCCCCACACGACACAATGGCTCGGAGATACGAGCATGAGGACCGCAGGGTTTGCTGCGCATCATCGCGCAGACGTTAGCTGCGGTAAGGAGAACGGGGAGGAATCAGGCTCGCATCTCCGCATCGACGCATTATACACAAGCCGGCCCCTGGCTGCTACGGGAGAGTGTGGGGGCATTCTGTGCTGGTGGTGGGCTGCTTTGTGCCAGGGGGTTACTCTTGCAAACGTGACTAGAAATGACTATATTATAGCCATGAGTAGAGTACGGGTTGCTGAGTTGAAAAGCCGCTTGAGCGAACATCTGAGAAAGGTTCGGTCCGGTCGAAGTGTGACGGTCTTGGATCGGAACACGCCGATCGCGCGCATCATTCCGTATGAGGATGCCGGTTCATCGTTGGTGGTGCGAAGTCCTCTCCCGGATGCTCCGCCGCTGAAACAGATGCCATTGCTCCCGCCTCTCCGACTTCGGCGCGACATCGTGGCGTTTCTTCTCGAAGAACGTCAGGGCGAACGATGATAGCCTACCTCGATTCTTCTGCGGTGCTTCGGATTCTTCTCGGTCAGGCGAATGCGCTGAAGGAATGGCGATCGATCACCCGGGGTGTAGGCTCGGCGCTTGTCGAAGTCGAGTGCTTACGAACGCTGGATCGACTACGGTTGGCTGAGGGGTTGGAGGATGCCGAAATCGCGTCGCGTCGAGAGGCGGTATTTCGGTTTATGGAGTCCATTGAGATTGTCGAACTCACGAAGCCCGTCCTCTCGAGAGCCTCCCACCCCTTGCCTACTGCGCTTGGTACGTTGGATGCAATTCACTTGGCAACGGCGCTGCTGTGGAAAGATCGCACCAAAGAGGATCTTGTGATGGCCACCCACGACGAGGCATTGGCGACTGCAGCTCGGGCGAGCGGGCTACGGGTGGTCGGCTCATGATTCGCGAAGGTGTGGTAACTGCCGATCGTGGAGGTCATCTGGCGGAAGCGCACACTATCTTCCGTACACTACCTGTACGCGGTTGAGATAATCTTCGAGTCTGTCGGTCTGTTTCGCGATGACTGTGCGGTCTTCGCGAGTCGCGGCTTGCTCCAGTGCCTCTCCAATCTCGCTGATGGCGTCAAATCCGTACCCGCCGCCGTCGCCCTTCATGCGATGACCGAGTAACCGTACGGTCTTGAAGTCATTTTCGTCAACGGCGATCCGAAGCGTCCCCACGTCGCGCCGTCTATTTCTCATGAAGATCGGCACGATCTCCGCAAGGTCAGCATCGACCGAGACGGTAATGAGGTCGGGGACGGGGCCCTGAGGAGGCTGTGTCACGATCGAAGCCCCTTGCACGCCTGAAGCACCTCAAGGAGAGTTTGCTTCTTGACCGGTTTGGTCATATGGGCGTTACAGCCCGACTGAAGAATTCTCTCGCTCTCCTCTTTCAGGGCCAAGGCCGTCAACGCGACGATCTGGGTGGGGGGCAAATCATGTTCGGCTTCCCAGGCTCGAATCGTCTTGGTGGCTTCGTATCCGTCCATCACGGGCATCTGCATATCCATAAGGATCAAGTCATAGCGGCCGGTCTTGAATTTGTCGACGCCGACTGCGCCGTCGCCCGCGACATCTATGTGATAGGCGGTGTGCTTGAGGTAGGATCGGATCAGAAACTGGTTGTCGGGGGAGTCCTCGACCAGCAAAATCTGGAGCGGGCGCGACAGCGTGGGCAATGCCGCGACTTGCGGAGGGGCCGACCGGGAGGCCCCCGGGTTCTTTTTTCGATCGAGGGCAATGCTGATGGTCTGCAACAGATCCGAGCGCCGGATGGGCTTGACCATATAGCCGCCCAGGCCCATGTCGTATGTCCGGGCAATGTCATCGGCCCATTGGTGCGAGGCGAGCATGACGATGGTCAGCCTTTCCGCAAGGCTCGCTTGTCGGATCTGTTCGACGACGGCAAATCCGTCCATGTCCGGCATGCGGCAGTCGAGCAGCAGCAGTTGATAGGGACGCGATTCTTGAGCGGCCAAGCGCAGTTCATCGATAGCGTCCGTTCCGCTGCCTGCATCCGTCACGGTAGCATTCCACGAGGCGAGTGTTTCTCTGAGAATCATCCGGTTGGTTGGATGGTCGTCAACGACCAGGGTTCTTACGTTGCAAAGATCGATCGGGATCGATGGGCAGACCAGGGCGGCCTGGGGTTGAACCCCGAGCTGTACCGAGCAATGAAATGTGCTCCCCTGTCCGACCGTACTCTCGACCCAGATGCGGCCGTGCATGAGCTCGGCGAGTTGCTTGGAAATCGTCAGGCCCAAGCCGGTTCCTCCGTACGTGCGACTCGTCGACGCGTTGGCCTGGGTAAAACTCTCAAAAATGGCCGCGAGCATGTCTTCGGAAATACCGATCCCGGTGTCGGTCACGGAAAACCGAATTGCACCGTGCGTAGCGTTGTCGCCGTCATTCGTGACCTCTACCACGATGGATCCGTCGTCGGTGAATTTGATGGCGTTGCTGATGAGATTGATCAGGATCTGGTGAAGCCGATTGGGGTCGCCGATCAGTGCGCGCGGGACATCCGGGGAGAGGTGACAGGCCAGTTCGAGTCCTTTCTCATTGGCGCGCATCGCCAGAATTTCAATCGCCTTTTCAACCAGATCGTTGAGATCGAAATCGATCGACTCGAGCTCAATGTGGCCGGCCTCGACCTTCGAAAGGTCGAGAATGTCATTGATAAGCGTCAAGAGATTGCTGCCGGCCCGTCGGAAGCTGCGAAGGTATTTTCGCTGTTCCGGCGTGAGCTCGGTTTCCCATAGGAGATCGGCCATGCCGATGATGGCGTTCATGGGCGTGCGAATTTCATGGCTCACGCTGGCTAAGAACTCGCTTTTTGCGCGGCTGGCGACCTCTGCGGCTTCCTTGGCAAGGCGCAGGGCGGTTTCTGCCTGCCGTCGTTCGTCCGCTTCCAACGCCAACGTGACCATCGTCGCCAGCGAACTGGTGAATTGCTGCTCGTAGACCGTCCATTGGCGCGGACCTCCGACGTGCTCGGTGCAGAGGACGCCCACGACTTGCCCCTTCTGCCTGATGGGAGCATCCAACATGGCTCCGATATGGAGGGGAGTGAGATAGTCGGTCACGAACTCCTTGGTCCGGGGATCACGATGGGCGTCGTGCGCGGCGATCGCCCACTCTTCCGTGAGCAGCGCGCGGAAGTAGGCAGGATAGTCCGACGTCAGGAGCATGGAACCGGCGCTGTGACACCGGGTGCTCGCTTGAAACAAATCCATCAGCGTGATCGAGATGCGGCGCTCGTCGATCAGCCAGATGCTCGTCCGTTCAGCCTCGAGAAGTTGCGCGCAGGATTCAGTAATCACACAAAACGCCTGGGTGAGATCTCCGCTGTTGAGGCTCTCGCTTTGCGTCAGTTTGCGCAGGGTGTTCTGATAGCGACTTAACAGGATCGTCGGATCAGCGGGCGTGGCAGCGGGACGCCGCTTCTTCGCGGAAGCGGAGACCGTGTTGGTCTTAGGCCGTCGAGAGGGGAATGGGAGAGAGGAGCGCG
Organism: Nitrospira sp.; assembly: GCA_047150005.1. Taxonomy (GTDB): domain Bacteria; phylum Nitrospirota; class Nitrospiria; order Nitrospirales; family Nitrospiraceae; genus Nitrospira_C. The sequence goes on from AP038806.1 coordinate 2,737,602, forward strand.
ACCCGCGTCGAGGTGTTTTGCTCCGTTGCCGAGCCGAAGGGCGTGGATGGCGTGCCATGTCCGTCCGGAATCATTCCTGAAATGGTCCGGTGATGCCGAGTCTAGTTTTCGTGTGAATGGGGAACGAGGGACAGTATCCCCGCCTGCTTGGCGCGATTGCGGCCTTCCTGCTTGGCCTGATAGAGCGCTTGGTCGGCGGCCTTGATGAGGTCGGTCTGCGAGGCGCTTCGATTCGGGATGGTGCTGGCGTATCCGACACTGATGGTCATGACGTCTCCCTCGGAATGGGTGATACCGAGCGATTCGATCCTGCGGCGGAGTGTTTCGGCTACTTGAGCCGCGCCGTCCGTGGACGTCCCGGGAAGGACCACCACAAACTCGTCCCCGCCGTAGCGAGCGACCAGGTCGCCCGGCCTGTTGACCGCTCCAGATATCGCATTGGCGACCTGTCGCAGGCATTCGTCGCCGACCGTGTGCCCTTGGGTGTCGTTGTACGATTTGAACCGGTCGATATCGAGCATGATCAACGACAAGGGGGTGGATTCACGAACGGCTCGCCGCCACTCCTGATCGAGAAAATCATCGAACTGTCGTCGGTTGGTGATACCGGTGAGGCCGTCGAGACAGGACAGCCGAAGCAGCATCTGATTGGCTTCTTGGAGCTGGCGCATGACTTCCAAAAGCTCCTGCTCATGGGCCCGGCGCCGTTCAATCTCATGGACCAGACGAAGCACGGACCGCACGCGGGTGAGCAATTCGATCTTGTTGATCGGTTTGGCAATGTAATCCAGGGCGCCCGCTGCGAAGGCCAATTGCAGGTCGACCGGGTCGGTTTTGACCGTGACCATGATGATCGGGGTATCGCGGTACCGTTCGACGGCTTTGATCTGCCGGCAGGCTTCGATGCCGTTCATTTCCGGCATGATGATGTCCATGAGGATCAGATCGACGCGGCCGGCGCTCTGCTTGCCCCCTTCCATCCCGAGCAGCCGGAACGCCGTGGCGGCGGACTCGGCCGAGAGAATATGATCATAACCGGCGGCGGACAGAATTGATTGCAGCAGCGCGCGGTCGTCAGGAGAGTCGTCAATGATGAGAATGCTCATGGGATCAACGCCTCAGAGATTGAGGGAAATGGTTGTCAAAATCCTAGCAGCTAATCCTGGTAAACACCAGGATAAAGCCGTTTGATACAGGGGAGGCAGAGCCCGTGACTGAACTCGGCCTCGGAATGTTGGCTGAGATATTCCTCCAGCTGCTGCCAGAAGCCCCCGTCATTCCGGATCTTTTTGCAGGATGCGCAAATAGGTATCAATCCACGGAGCACCTTGACCTCTCGAAGCGCGCGCTGGAGTTCGTCGTTACTCCGTTGTAACTCCAACTCGTGGGCTTTCCGCCGATCGGTTTCCTGCTTGAGCGCCAGCGCCGACGAGACTCGGGCCAGCAGCTCCACGCTTTGCACCGGCTTGTTGATGTAATCGTTGGCGCCTGCGGCGAAGGCGGCCTGCAGGTTCGACGGATCGTTATTCGCCGTCACCATGATGACGGGAACGTCTCGAAGGTCGGCGCAGCTCTTGATTTGCCTGCAGGCCTCGACCCCGTCCTGTTCCGGCATCAACACGTCCATGAGGACGAGATCGACCCGCCGGTTCGCGTCGCCGATGTCAGGAGTGAGAAGTTTCCACGCCGATCTCGCCGAGTCGGCGCACAAAATGTCGGCATGACCGGCTTTGTCGAGAATGGAGGAAAGCAGCGCGCGCTGATCCGGAGAGTCGTCGACGATGAGGATGGTCATGACCGTCTCGCGTGAACTGCAGGTCGGTCACCGCGAAGGCGCCGTTGCCCGAGAGAAATGCCAGAAAAAGTATAGCAGGGAGCAGCCGGGAGGGAAGAAAAACGTGAAGTCCTGAAGGCTCGATCTACTGCAGTTTGGTCCGGACGAGATCGCTGACTTGCTTGCCGTCGACAGGCCGGCCGCCCAGACGGCTCATGACGGCCTTCATGACCGCGCCCATATCCTTCAGCGATGTCGCGCCGGTCTCTTGAATCACGTGCGCGACGACGTCGGCCAGCTCATCCTGAGTCAGGGCTTTGGGGAGATACGATTCGATAATGGAAATTTCCAGTCGTTCTTTGGCGGCAAGCTCGCTCCGGTTTCCCTTCTCGTATTGCTCCACCGATTCCTTGCGTTGCTTGATCATGGTGGTCATGATCCGGCTCATCTCGGCGTCGTCGAGATCTTTCTTGATTTCGACTTCCTTGTTGAGGACGGCCGCTTTGATCATTCGGATAACATCCATGCGGAGCTGGTCGCGCGCTTTCATGGCGTGCTTGAGATCTTCGGAAAGTCGGTCGCGAAGTGACATGACGAGTCAGTGTCGTGGATGAAGGTTCCCTCAGGATAGCGCGACACCCGAGGCCAGTCAATCCGGCTGTAGAACATGATGGACCGCATGGAAAGTGAGGTGAGGTAGTGTTGAGGTTGTGCGGCGGAGTATGATACCCGGTAGCCGATTGGCGGGATCTTCGCCGGAGAGAGTGTGACAGGCAGGATCGGCGGAGCCTTATGGAGGGGCACAACTATGGCGAGTCGGACAATTGAACAAGAGAGGGGCCGCGCGGTGGGTGTCGTGTTGGTGGTTTCGGTGGTGATACTGGCAGCAGCCGGCTGTTCCAGCGAGCAACCAAAACCGATGCCGCAGCCGATGCCGGACCAGGTTCGAAGCCACGGCGATCGGACGTTCGATAAGCTCAAGCAAGAGGAACAGGAGCGGGCCGCGCAACCCTCGGCTCCTCGGTAGCCTCACTTGCCGAGTCGAAAGAGGGGACTTGCGACCCACTGCCGCATCGGTTTCAGCAGCGGCAATTCCAGCAGCAGCCGCGGGAGCGGTGCCTGTTCGACGGCGCGGGGCTCATGGAATCCTCCCATGAGTCCCGCGGAAATCACCAACCGCAGTACGCCTGATACGAAGAACACGACCGGAAGGTTCGATGCCAGGGACAGGCTCGCCCATTCGAACTGCGAAGGCAAGGCGGCGATGAGCCAGCTTCCCAGCAGCGCACCGCAACACCACCCGACGGCGTTGACCGTGCTGTACACCGCGACGGCTTTTGCGCGATCTTCTCCCTGCACCGCGTCGAACACGTAGTTTTGAAGCCCGAGAGCCAGTCCTGCCCAAATCATGCCGGAAAAGAAGTTTACGCCCGTCATGAAGAGCACGTTCGTCGTCAGCAGGTAGCACATCGGAAGAACGGGCACGATGAAGCCCGTGATCGACAGGAGCGCCTTATTGCCGAATCGATCGGCGAATCGGCCCCACGTCTGCAGGGTCAACAATTGTCCGAGCACGCCGGCCGCGAGCCACCCGCCGTAGTCCAGATAGGAAAGATGGAGATCGCGGAGCATATAGAGCACGAAATAGGGGCCGGCAATCAATACCGCGAGATGCATCGAGCTTGAAAACAGCAGGAAGCGGCGAAAACTTCGACTGGATTGTCGCAAGAAGGCACGGAATCCTTCATGACCAGAGCGGGGTTCCGGGTGCGGAAGATCCGGGACCGGCCGTAGCGCAAACGCGGAGAACAGCCGCGCGGTCCCCGCCGCCAAGAAAATCAGAACGAACCCGATCCATGCCGTGCGGGGCGGCCATAGGCTGAGCAGTCCGCCCGCCGCACACAATGCGCCGAAACTGACGGCGGCGACGATCGCCGCGCGGCGGGCGAAATAGGCTCCCCGCTCGTGTTGATCGAGGTGGTCCGCGATGAAGCTGGTCCACGTCGGAGCCGTGAAATGGTTGCAGGCAAAATAGAGGGCGACTCCCAGGATGAGAAGCCAAGGGCCCCAGGCAGGATACGCAAGCGGGAGGAGCAGGATGGGAATCCAGGACACCGCCTGTCCGAGGGTGCCGATCCGTACCAGGGACTTGCGATCCGGGAAACGGCGCAACAGCTTGACGGAGGCCAACTGTGCTGTAGTGCCGATCAGCTGCGGAAGTGCCGAGAGGATTCCGAGCTGAAGCGGCCCGGCCTGCAGCAGCAAGGCGAAAGCTGACAGGTAATGTTCGCCGCTGCCTTGCGTGACTGCCTGAGAGGCCCCGTCGAACAAGCCATAGCGCCGGCAGTGCAGGCGATCATGTTCCGGAGTGTGACGCGTGGACGAATGGGGCGGTGTTGAGGCGAGCCCGTGCAGACCGCTCAAGGAAAATGTCTCGTGTTTTTCAGGGTTTCGGATAGCATACCATACGGGCCGATCGCGCGCCATGGTCCGAGCCGGCCGGTCGGTCGATCGGGCGAGGTAGGTTGTTGACCCGCCGACTTCCTCTGGATACGATAAATGCTATGGACGAGAACTTACAGCGACGCCCCGAGCGGGCGGATCCGGCGAATCGATGGCAGCTTGACTGGAAGCCGATGGTGTCCTCTCTCTTGCTTGTACTGAGTCTCGTGGGCTCCTGGTCGACCGCTGCGGCCAGGGATCTCGTGGCGCCGAAGGAACAATCGGACACCGAGGTCGATCCGACGATCCTGCCCTCGTTCGATGATCAGAGAAAAGGCGTCCCACAGTCGATCTTCGTGTGGATCAAGATGGCGAAGGGTTACGATGTGGAGTGGGATAGTTTTGGACGCAAGGGATGGTACACGCAGGATCCCCGGTTGAAGCCGATCGAGCCCGGCACCGTCTTCACACCGGACACGCCGGCTATCTATATCGTATTCGAAGTCGCGCCATTGGAAGATCCCGCTCAATTCAGCGCGCAGTGGTTTCTGGAAGGGTCGGATCGAACGATTCCCGCTTCCCCGATCGGAAAGGACACCTTGGAAGTGCCGGGGCATGAGCGCTACGGGTTTCTGGAATTGAAGCGTCCGGGAGCCAAGTGGACTACAGGAACGTATCTGACCAAGCTGTTCATTACTCCCCTCGGCCAACAGCCGTTTCACGCCGTCAACCAAGTCGGGACGATGCGGTTTACAGTCGCTGAGGCCGCATCGTCCGGCCAGACAGGTCCCCCGAAGTAGCCATCACGCCTATCGGCCGCGAATCATCCATATTCATTCACAAACAAGCAGGAGCGACAATTACAGATGGGAACCCGCGTCAAGGTGACGGATCCGGAAAAACTCGCTTTGCTGTATGAGCGGTTTCGCGATGTGTGCTTGGTCGAAAAGGAAGTGTGGAAAGAAATCTTCATGCCGCGGGAGGTATCGCAGGGACCTGTGCGGACGAACATTCAGGACCGCTACGACGTGGAGATCGACGATCCTGCCGTCGAGGACACGCTCGATGCCAATATCCAGCGCGGGGGCGCCGCCTTAGGCGCGGCGATTCAGGAGTATCGGCAGCACATCGGATTTTACCGCTGCGGCTAGCGCCGCGGCGTTCGGGACAAGCCAGGCCGGCGCTTATTTCTGCGCCAGTACCCGTTCGATTTCCTTCACCACGTCAGGCGCCAGAGGCTTGGTCCGATGATGAAAGCGCCCGACCACGTTTCCTGATCGGTCGATCAGGTATTTCTGGAAGTTCCATTCGACCTCACCGGGGAAAGGACTTTGCTCCGTCAGATATTGGTACAGCGGATGCTTGTCCGATCCCTTGACGCTGATCTTGCTGAAGAGAGGAAAGCTCACGCTATACTTCGTCAGGCAAAACCCTTTGATCTCGGCATTGGTGCCCGGCTCCTGCTGCCCGAAGTTGTTGGCCGGAAACGCCAGGACCTCGAATCCCTGCTCGTGGTACTGCTCGTACAAGGTTTCCAGATCCGTGTACTGCGGCGTATTGCCGCAGAGGCTCGCCGTATTCACCACCAGAAGCGCCTTGCCTTGGTATTGCTTCAGATTGACCGGCTTGCCGTCGATATCGTCCATTGTAAAGTCATAGAGACTCGCGGTCTTGGATGCCATGAGCGGCCCTTCCTGCGCGGCGCGCGCGTCGGGGAGGCCGAGCATGAATCCGGAACTCACGACGAGAGTCGAGATCGCAATGAGACGGGAGAGCATGGGACCTCCTCCGTGACGGTTAGAGTTGTTGGAGCGCGGCGATCCGAGCCTCGATGGGCGGATGCGTTGCCAGCAGTTGCATCACGCCGGACGACGTGCCGGAGATCTTCATGGTGGCCAGCGCGTCCTGGTTTGAATACTCGAACTGTGTCCGGTTGACCCATCGGTCGATTCCCTGCAACGCACCGATCATGGACTGTTTGCCATAGACCTTGGCCGAAAAGGCGTCCGCTTCGTATTCGCGCCGCCGGGAATGCCAGCTCACCACGATCATGGCCAGGAACGACAGCACGATCTGCAGGAAAAAGTAGACCACCATGGCGAGAATCGGATTGCCCGCCGAGCCCCCCTCTTCTCGGTCGCCGCTCGGCTGCCCGACCATCGAGGCCAACAGGTTGCTGATGTAGTAGACGAAGGTATTCATCAGTCCGGCCAGGACCGTTGTCGTGAACATGTCGCCGTTGTACACGTGGCCCATTTCGTGCGCCAGCACGGCCTTGACTTCATCCTCCTTCAGGTTTTGGAGCAGTCCCGTGGACACCGCGACCATCGAATTGTTCTTGCTCGGACCGGTCGCGAAGGCGTTGGGATCCGGCGCGTCATAAACCCAGACCTCCGGCATGGTGATATGCAGACGTTGTGCGATTTCCCGCACCGAGCCATAGATGACCTGCTCGGCGTGAGAGCGTGGTTCGGTTATCCGCTGACAGTGCAGCATGGCCCGAGCCATCTGTTTGGAAAATAGCAAACTGATGAAGGCGCCCCCAAAACCGATCACGAGCGACCAGACCAACAGTTGCTGACTGAAGGCTCCCCGTACGTCGATGCCGAACGCCGGCAACACTACGTTGATCAGGATGCTGGCGGTTACCGACAGCGTCAGATAGATCAGGATGTTTGCAATCAGAAACAGCGAGATACCTTTCAACCACTTCATCGAGCGTCCTCCTTCGCGCGCCTGGCGCCTGCGGTGTTTCCGCCGCCACAGTTCTGGCGGCACAGCGCTCACAATTATACAAACCTTCCGGCACTGGTTTCTACAGTAACTCCGGAACGACAAAGGTCAAGTTGACCTGTTCTCCGCCTTCCTGTTAGAACCGTCTCATGATGCCGTCGCCCCTGCGATACGCCATCCTGGCGGCATTGACCACCGTGATGTCCGGTTGGGCTTTCGCCTCCGCCGCCGATGTGCCACCCCCCGCCGCGCCTTTTGCGGTCCCTCTTGGAGCCGACGGAGTGCAGCGTGCCACGATCACGCTCGACAGCTATTCCTATGCGCCGACCCATCTGATTGTCGAAGCAGGCAAGGCGGTCGAATTCACCCTGACCAGCGTGACCACGATCATCCCGCACAATTTCATCATCAAAGATCCTGCCTCAGGCCTTGCCGTCGAGCAGGATGTCGGCGCCGGCAAGACGGCCGTTGTGAGATTCACGCCGTCCAAGCCCGGGGTCTTTTCCATCTATTGCGACAAGCGGCTCTGGCCGCTACCGAGTCATCGGGATAAAGGGATGGAAGGCACGTTGGAAGTGAAATAGGAGTGGCTACGGATACCACGGTCTCCAAGCAGGAACTGCTCCGCGATCTGCTCAAACGCGTCTCGCGACTCTTCTATACGACCCTGGCCGTTGTGCCCGGGGACGTGCGGGATCAAGTCAGCCTCGCCTATTTATTCGCCCGCGCCGCCGATACCATCGCCGATACCGACTTGATCGACCGCCCTCGTCGGCTCGATTATCTCGGCCAGCTCAAAGCGCAGTTCATCAGCGACCACGTCGCCTGGATCCAAGTCAAAGACATTCGGGACGCGATCGGCCCGCTGCAGCGGCATGACGCCGAACGGGTATTGCTAGAGCGGCTGGAGGACTGCTTCCGTCTGTTCCAGTCGTTTGCGCTGGACGACCGCCGGCGCGTGCAGCGTCTCATGACGACGCTCACCCAGGGTATGGAAATGGATCTGACGGCGTTTCCCGGAACCAGCTCCGCCGATCTGACCTCGTTCAAGACCCTCGACGATCTCGACCGGTACACCTACTACGTCGCCGGCTGCGTCGGAGAGTTCTGGACCGACCTGATGTGCGCCCATCGTCGCGCGCTCGGTTCCTGGGACGTACGGGAGATGTCGGAGGTGGGGGTGCGCTTCGGGAAAGGGCTTCAGCTGACCAATGTGGTCAAGGACATCGCTCACGATTTGCAGCGAGGTCGGTGTTACGTACCGGAGGTATTGTTGTCCGAGGCCGGGCTCACTCCCAGGCACCTCCTCGATGGCCACAATCTCCCGCGCTTTCGCCCGGTGCTGGCTCGACTGGTTCGGACGGCTGTGGAACATCTCGATCAGGGCTGGTTGTACACCATGGCCATCCCTCGTCAGGAGACTCGCCTCCGTCTTTCCTGCATGTGGCCCATTCTATCGGCGGGCGAATCTCTGAAACTCGTTCTGAACTCTCCCGATCTGTTGAACCCCGCCGTCCAGGTCAAGATCCCGCGGAGTAAGGTGTACCAGATCCTGGCTCTCACGACCGCCACCGGCGCTTGCGGATATGTCGGAACGGCCTATTGGGGACGATTGAGAAAGCAGCTGGCCTGACGAAACGGGGCATTCGGCGGATGTCGTCGTGGACACAGAAGATCATCGCCACGCAAGCGATCTTGGCGGCGGCCTGGCATATTCTCAAAGAAGGAGAAAACGCTGTTGCTGCTGCCTCTGGCCTCCTCGGTCTGTGTGCTGCTGCTCACCGGCGTCGTCGCGGCTCCGGCCATCATTGAAGGATTCACCGGAATACCGGTGCCGGACGATGTGCCGCATGTCGGGTCGGCGGATGTGCTCGGCCTCTTCTTCCTGTACGTGTCGACCTACGGCGTCGGAGTGTTTTTCAATGCCGCATTGGCTCTCGCCGTGCTTCGGAAATTCGAGGGACAGTCCGGATCCGTCGCGACGGCATTGAGCGAGGCCGTGTCGTTGTTGCCCCAGATCGTCGGATGGGCGATCGTGTCCGCCACAGTGGGCGTGCTTCTCAAGGGGATCGAACGCCGATCCGGCATGATCGGCGGACTTGTCGTCAGGATGCTCGGGTTGGGATGGAGCGTCGCCACATTCCTGGTCGTGCCCGTGCTCGTAGCGCAACGCACGGGTCCGTTCGATGCGATCAAGGAATCGGTTCAGCTCTTACGGCGAACTTGGGGAGAGAATATCCTGGCAGGATTGGGATTCGGCGTGCTGTATTGTTTTTGGGCGCTGCCCGGCGTCTTCGCGTTCGTGATCGGAGCCGGACTGGTCCCGACGCATCTCGCGACCGCGATCCTCATCATGGCGCTCGCGATCTGCTATTTCCCGGTCTTGGGGCTCGTCTTGTCCACCCTCTCGACGATCTTCGACGTCGTGCTGTATCGCTATGCCAAATTCGGCGTCGCCACACCCGGTTTCGATCGGAGTCTTCTCGAAGCGTCGTTCGCTCCGAAAACGGGATAAGGGCCAGGAAGGAGCCTGCGGCAAATTGCGCGGAAATTCGGCAGGTCGGTCAGGCCCGAAGCATTATGGTGCTGCCGAGACCGTGCGCCGTTCGTCAACAGCCGCCTACTTCTTCTGCGGCTCCAGGAGCTTGTCGCCTTTCCTGAACACCGCGTAGATGGCCTGCGATGGACAGGCGTCCAAACAGAGGCGGCAGCTTTCCAGGCAGCGGGACGGATCGAATTTGTAGGGGGGCGTCGACAGCCATGCGGCCGTCGGGCAGATGGGAACGCAAATCGCCTGGTGAAGGCAGCGGTCGGGATGCCGGACGAGGTGATCGCGAATGACCATCATAGGCTTGACTCCTTCAAAGAGACCCTGGGAAAAAATTTCGAACATGTTCTTTTTGGGGAGGCTGCTCACTTCCATTCCTCCACGAGGCGTTTCAGTCGATCTTTCAACTCAGGAATCTGCTCAAGGTTGTTGCGGATCGCACCGACGATCTTTTCAAGCCTGGCTGCCTTGAGCGCATCCTGATCCTGTTTCACCAGCCGATCGTACTCCCTAAAAGCCTCCGGGTGGTGTCGCTCCAGATACGTCCTGGCGCGCTGCAGCGTTTCTCCGAGTTCGTACGGCTCCGCCGACATGGGCGGGGCAATGGTAAACGTTCCGTCACCGAAAATGATCGCCGCGGCACCCTGCTTGCCCGTCAGCGGGATCACCGCTTCGACGGACTTTCGCTCAATCGCCGTCCAGTCCGTCAGCAGACCGGGAAACCGCTTCATGAAGACCACTTTCTCCAAGTTGGCCTTCCATTTCTCTTCGACGGCCATCAGGTCCTCTCGTTGCGCACTAGAGGGGCAGCGGAGGGAGCTTGGATGGGACCGGATGATCGGGCATGAGCAGGCGGGTGACGATCTCGCCCCGCATCACATGACATTCCATGATTTCGGTAACGTCGGCTTCCGACTTGACGGTGTACCACACACCCTCCGGGTACACGACGACGCTCGGTCCCTGAGCGCAATGGTCGAGACAGCCCGCCTTGTTGGCGCGCACCACGTTCTTCAAATTCAGCCGTTTGGTTTCCTGCTTGAACTTGGCGTGCAGCGCTTCCGAGCCGAGCAACGAACAGCTGCCGCGGGGATCGTCGGCGCTCCGCTGGTTCGTGCAGACGAAAATATGTCGGGCAAAGGAGGGCAAGGGCGATCTCTATGCGTTCAGGCCCGCATGGTCGTCGTTTGGAATCGGTCGATCAGGCTCTTCACGTCCGTCGCATTCAATAGCGTCGATTGGCCGGACGATCCTCCGAGAATGGCGACAATCTCCCTGAGCCGAAGCGTGGCGCGCTGGAACGCCTCCTGATTGGAAAGTTCGGAGTGCTGCCCCGCCGCGAGCTTGTCGTGCTCGGCGCGGATGTCCCGAAAGTCTCGCTGGAGATTCTTCTGCATCGAGCACCCTTCACAAAACCACATTGGGCTCTGGTCGCTCGAGGGCGACAGGCGGTCGTACGTGCGGCCGAAGAAATCTTTTCCAAGCGACAGCTTCATCAAGGGAATGCCGCTGGCGCGGCAGGCACTGCAGGAACCGGCGGCAGTCATGAACGGCCTCCTCCAGGTTGCGTTTTACCGGCATGAGTGTCTCGGGAAACCAGGACCGCCGGCGGCACGAGAAGAAAGAATTCTTTCACGAAAGGCGTCTCACTGCACTGAAGGTGTCTATCCGCGCGCATCGACAACACAAACCGATAATGAGCGCACGGCACGAGCAAGCAAGACCAGAAAAGACTACCTCGCTGGAGGTGCTTGTCCCGTCGCCACAATATCTAGGTTCCGGGTCGAGCAAGCTCTGTTTGGTCGGGGCGAGAGGATTTGGCCTCCGGCCCGGCGGCTTTGCTGCCGGTCGCACATGGGTGCGACCTCTTCCTCCTAGGGTCGGCGCCCAGCCGCTTCAAACCCTCTCGACGGCCCAATTCGATTTGCACATTTTGGTCGGGGCGAGAGGATTTGAACCTCCGACCCCTGCGTCCCGAACGCAGTGCGCTACCGGGCTGCGCTACGCCCCGACCTCGTCATGCATACGGCTCAGCGAAACGAAGGGCGATTGTCTTATATCAGGGGGGTGAAACGCAAGCCGTGAGCTTCGGCCACGGCCGGGCAGGTCACGCTACCATTATAGAGGTTCACACCCTTGCTGAATCCCGCGTCGGATCGTATCGCCGTCTCGGCGCCCTCCGTTGCCAGCCTGAGCACGTAGGGAAGCGTGACGTTCGTGAGCGCGCCGGTCGATGTTCGGGGGACAATGCCCGGCATGTTGGCGACGCAATAATGAAGTACTCCATCCACCAGATACACGGGATCCGAGTGGGTCGTGGGCTTCGTCGTCTCGATGCAACCTCCTTGATCGACCGCGACATCGACAATCACGGCGCCCTTCCTCATTCGCGCGACCAACCGGCGCGAGACCAGTTTCGGGGCGCGGGCGCCGGGCACAAGCACCGCGCCGATCAACAAGTCGGCTGTCGGTACGGTTTCTTCGATGGCTTCCTGGGTGGCGGCTCTCGTGACGATGCGCCCCTGATAGTGCTCGTCGAGGGCGCGAAGGCGGTCGAGGTCGAGATTGATCACGGTGACGCGGGCGCCCATGCCGACCGCAATCCTGACGGCCGCGCTGCCGACCACGCCCGCTCCGAGCACGACCACGTGCGCCGGCTCCACGCCGGGCATCCCCGACAGCAAGATGCCCCGGCCTCCTTGGGTTTTTTCCAGGTAGCGCGCGCCGATCTGTACGGACATCCGACCGGCGATATCGCTCATGGGCCTGAGCATGGGCAGCGTACCGTCCTTGGCTTCGACCGTCTCGTAGGCGATGGCCGTGACGCGACTCTCCATCAGCTTCTTCGTCAGTTCGGCCGAGGACGCAAGATGGAGATAGGTGAACAGAATTTGACCGGCACGCACCTGAGGGCACTCCGATAGGAGCGGTTCCTTTACCTTGATGATGAGCGCGGCGCGTTCGAAGACCTCCGCGGCCGACCGCGTGACGGAAGCGCCGGCCTGCCGGTAGTCCTCATCGGTATATCCGCTGCCGTCGCCTGCGGAAGTTTCGACCCAGACTTCGTGCCCCGCCTGGCGCAACGTCCGCGCTCCGTCCGGCGTCAGGCCGACCCGGTACTCGTGATCCTTGATCTCCCTCGGCACACCGACGATCATGATCTCCTCCATCCTAGATACAGAGCGAGAACCTATCCGACGGGCTGACGCGCCGATGCGTTCCTTCTCCATTGTACTCAGAGGCTGCCGAAATTGACACTGCCTCGCGAGGCCCGCGGCGCAGGGACGTGGGCGTTCGGGTGGACGATGTAAAATGGAATATACGCAGAAAGAAGTGAGCGCCGGTCGCACGCGTGGAAGCGCAAAAGACGTGACGCGTCCCGGCGGGTGTGAGAATATTCCATCGTCGGGACGGTTCGAGCGATCCCGACGCCTGTTCAGGTGACACCTTTCATGACCGATCCAACTGAGCCGGCAACGGTCCGAGCGACGATCTCCGTGGCGGGTAGGGTGCAAGGTGTGGGATACCGGGCGTTCGCCGTTCGAGTCGCCGCCGCTCACGAACTCCGGGGGACGGTGCGGAATCTCGACGACGGGCGCGTCGAACTGGACGTGGAAGGACCGAAGGACCGGATCGAATCCCTCATGAACGATCTTCACACGGGGCCTCCCGCGGCGCGGGTGACCGCCGTGAGAGTCGAATGGGGGCGCGCGACGGGACGATTCTCGGATTTTCGGATCAGCTACGAGGGCGGGTCGTAGAGGACGGCATGGCCAGGGGACAGGACGATTTCGAGCATGGAAGCGAAGCGCGCCGGCATCACGTCGAGCGCGACGAAGAATGTGCCGACCGCGAAGAGGGAGGAGACGGCGAAGAGAAGCGCGGCCGCCGGTCCGAAGGACTGGATACGCTGAAAAGCTACCTCCGGGAAATCCGTCGCTCCAGCCTGCTCACGTTTAAACAGGAACAGCAACTGGGCAAGCGCGTCATGGCCGGCGACGAGCAGGCCCGTCAGCAGATGATTGAATCCAACCTCCGTCTGGTGATCAGCATCGGCAAGCGGTACATGCATCGCGGCTTTCCCTTCTCCGACATCGTGGAGGAGGGCAATATCGGGCTCATCAAAGCGGTCGAGAAGTTCAATTACAAGCGCGGCTTCCGGTTCAGCACCTACGCATCCTGGTGGATCCGGCAGTACATCGAGCGCGCCATCATCAATCAAGGCAAGCTGGTGCGGCTGCCGGTTCATGTGGTCGAGCGACTCAATCGCTACCTCAACCGCAGCGAGTCCCTCGTCCAGACGTTGGGGCGAGAACCGACCGCGGCCGAGGTGGCGGTCAAGCTGAAGACGACGGAAGAAGAGGTGCTGGATCTCAAGCAGGTCGTTCGCACGACCTGCTCGTTGGACAGCCCCATCAACGATCAGGCCGACACCTTCCTTCGCGACGTCATCGAGGACCCGATGTGCCCCTCGCCGGCGGACACCGCCGAAGGCGTGCTGCGCCGTGCGGAGATGATGGCTTGGGTGAAGGAGTTGCCTGAAAAGGAGCAAACTGTTATTGTGTCGCGGTTCGGGTTGGACGGCAGCGAAGCCAAGACGCTGGAAGAGATCGGCACCGAGATGGGTCTCACCCGCGAGCGGGTCCGGCAGATCGAAATGGCCGCGTTGAGCCGTCTGCGCCATACCATCGAACGAAAAACGCTGACACAATCGGATCTGCTCTGAGTCAATGACCGTCGATCAGTATCGCTCGCTCATTCGCGAAGTCCCCGATTTCCCCCGTCCCGGCATTCTCTTTTACGACATCACGACCCTCCTCAAAGATCCGGCCGCGTTCGCCGCGATCGCGGACGAGTTGACCGTCTACTATGAAGGTCAAAACATCACCAAAGTCGTCGGCATCGAGTCGCGCGGGTTCATCTATGGTGGAACCCTGGCCCAACGTCTCAAGGCGGGATTCGTCCCGGTCCGTAAACCCGGAAAGCTCCCGGCGGCGATCTATGAGGTGAACTATCAGTTGGAATATGGGTCCAACTCCCTGGCGATTCATCGTGACGCCATTTCCAAAGGGGAGCGGGTGCTCATCGTGGATGACTTGTTGGCGACCGGAGGCACGGCGGTCGCCACGATCGAGCTGATCCGGCAGTTGGGCGGGGAGATCGCCGGTTTGGATTTTCTGGTGGAGCTCAAGAGCTTGAACGGGCGGGATAAGCTGACCGGATATCCGGTCCATAGCACCATCCTCTATCCCTAGGGCACGCGTTTCTTTTCGACCACTACCCCTTGTCAAAGTCCCGGCACCCGTGCTATGAATGCCGAACTTTTTCCCGCCAATCGACGTGCATCAAGAGAGGACGGCGTCATGGCAACCAAAACCCCTGCGAAAAAGAAACCGCCTATGAAAAGCAAACCGACAGCCAAGCCGGTCGTCAAAGAGCCGAACGTTGAAGCCCCAGCGGCCGTCATTGAGAAGCCCGTAGCCGCCGAAAGGCCTCTGACCGTCGCCATTTCTCCGCTCGCGGCCAAGCCGAAGGAATCCGCCAAGGAACGGGAGGCGCGCGAGCGTCGCCGCGAGGCGCTGCAGAAAATGCTCATGCGGAAACGACAGGAGATTCTCAAGGAAATCGAAGGCAGCATCGGCCAATCGCTGACGGAAGATCAGCAGCGGCGTCTGGAGTCTGCCCGCGATGTCGGCGATCAAGCGCTGATGGATCTGGACCGCGAGCTGGGCATTTCTTTGATGGAAATGCGTAACCGCCGCCGCCAGGCTATCGACGAAGCGTTGGTGCGCCTGTCCGAGGGCACCTACGGCATCTGCGCCGAATGCGGCGTCGAGATCAGCGAGCGCCGGCTGGAGGCCGTGCCCTTCGCCAAGCTCTGCGTCGAATGCCAATCGAGAGAAGAGCTGCTCGAGAAGATTGAAAAAGAAGAAGAACGCGACTGACGGCCGCCCTCGCGTCAGCCCTGCCCTGTCGGACGCTCCGCTGAAGCTCGACCCGATCAATGTTCCGCGCGGAAACCCCAGCGGTCCGACGGCGTGCGCGCATGCCGGTCTCCTCGACCGCGGTGACCGTCAGGAGGCGCCATGTCCGGAGTGAACGGTCCTCGCGCCGTCGTGCTGGTGAGTGGAGGGCTCGATTCTGCCGTGACGGCGGCCATCGCGCGTCGGGACGGCCAGGATCTCCATTTTCTCACGTTCGAGTACGGCCAACGTCACGCTGTGGAGGTTCGCCAAGCGCGGCGGCTGGCGGAGGCGATGGCGGTGATGCATCATGTGGTCTGTTCAGTCGATCTTCGTGCAATCGGCGGATCGGCCCTCACCGGTGATCTGGCGGTGCCGAAAGATCGTGAGAGGCCGGAACGAACCGCGGAGATTCCAGTGACCTATGTGCCGGGGCGGAACCTCATCTTTCTGTCCCTGGCGGCGGCCTACGCCGAAACGATCGGGGCTGACTCCGTGTACTTCGGCGCCAACGTTCTCGACTATTCGGGGTATCCGGACTGCCGCCCGGAGTTCATCCGTGCGTTCGAAGGAGCGGTAAAGGAAGGCACCAAGGCCGGCGTCGAGGGACGGGCCTTGCGGGTGCTGGCACCCTTGCTTGCGCTGTCGAAGGCCGAGATCATTCGGGAAGGCGTGGCGCTGGGCGTGCCGCTCGCGCTCACGCACAGTTGCTATGACCCGGTGGGCGAACTGGCCTGCGGACGATGCGACAGTTGCCGCATCCGGCGCGATGGATTTCGGATGGCCGGGGTTGTAGATCCCACACGATATGCGCTAACGTAACACGATGTCGCCGGAAGAATTCTTCATGTATCTGACGATCGGGCTGATCGTCATCGCTCCCATCGGAGCCAGGCTCTATCGGCGTATGACCTTGCGCCGCACGCAAGCCATGCTTCGCGAACAGTTCGGCCACGGCGACGCGGCTGAGCGCGGACCCGGTGCCGGCCGGTGAGACGGAATCGGGAATCCGGCTTCCTATGGTCGTGGAGGCTGGGCGTCGTCCTGCTCATCACGGCGGCGGCCTGCGATCCGCCGCAGCCGACTCCTGCAGCCGGAGGCTCGGCGCTCCCCGCGGACCTGCAGCCGGGCGAGACCAAGTTCAACGCCAATTGTTCCGTCTGCCACGGAAAACAGGGGACCGGCACCGCGCAAGGTCCTCCGCTGGTCCATAAGATTTACGAACCCAATCACCACGGCGATGCAGCCTTTCAGCGGGCTGCGGCCAACGGGGTGCGGGCCCACCATTGGGAATTCGGCAACATGCCGAAGATCGAAAGCGTGACTCCCGCAGATGTAGACCACATCACGCAATACATTCGCTGGCTTCAGAAGCAAGCGGGCATCTTCTAACCCCTGCCCATCCGAACGCTCCATCGATTCGGCCGACAACGGTCGGTTGGCTCTCCTCCTCGCTCGTTTGACTTTGTTTCAGTCTGCTACGTAAGGTGTATCCTCTGATGCGCGCAACCTGATCGAACGTGGCGGCGTGCGGCCCGCACTGTCGATGCGGCCCGTCCTAACAACAGGAGGCTAGCTATGAGGGAATCAGACTGTCGTATGTGGGGAGCGGGCATAGTGCTGGGGCTCATGCTGGCGACGAGCGGTTGTGCGGCGATCGAAGCGGGCCATGAGGGTGTGTTTGTCGAGCAACCATGGTTCTTCGGGCACGGCGGCGTCGATCCGGTCCCCTCGAAAACGGGGCGCGTATGGATTGCTCCGACGACGAAAGTCATCGACGTGGACATTCGTCCGGTCCAGTATTCGGAACACTTCGACATTATTTCGGCCGAGAACGCGCCGGTGTCGTTCGATGCGTTCCTGATCGCGAACGTCGTCGAGGGCCGCTCACCGGAGCTCATGTCCCGGTACGGGCCGACTTGGTATCTGAACAACGTGAAAGAAGCGTTCCGCACATTCGTCCGGGAGGAAGTACAGAAATACCCGCTCTTCCAATTGACGACGGATCCGACCACCCGCACCAAGTTACAGGAAGCGATTGCCCGTGAAGTCCAAATCAAACTCATTGAAAAGCAAAACATCCCGATCCGGCTCAATCGGGTTGTCGTCGGCAGCATCCTGCCCCCAAAGGGCGTGGTGGAACAAACCACCCAGACGATCGTGCAGGAACAGCGGAAGATCACGATGGTCGAATTTCAGAAAGCGGAAGAAGCCCGCGAAAAAGCAGAGAAACAACGTGGCATCGCGGATCGGGCTTACCGCGAATCCCTGGGCCTGACCGCACCGGAGTTCGTCGACCTCCGCCGCATCGAGGTGCAGAAAGAGATTGTGGCGCATTCGCCGTCGTCCTTAACCGTCATCATGGGACTCGAGCGCTTCGGCATCAACATGCCGCCGCTCGCGGCCGAAAAGTAGCGGTGTTAGGGGAGCCCCTGGCTGCTCTGTCCGTTGCCGGAGAAAAAAAATCTTCGGTATCCACTATATTGTGGGTCGGCCGATGCGGTATGATGCCATTTCTGAACCAAAAGCTACGAGCAGCAGCCGCGTCACGAAAAGAGGCCGCCATGCAGAGCATCACCGAGCCCCTACGGACTGTGTCGGGAACCGGTTCTGAACCCGGCGCCATCGGACCGTCTACCCCAGAGGGCGACGCGGGCCCGCATCAGGCGATACCGGGGCCGCGGCGACGAGTGCTGCTTGTGGACGACAATGATCGGGATCGCCACCTCCTGAAGGTCTTGCTGGAAGAGCATGAGGGAATCGAGGTCGTGGGAGAGGCGTCCAACGGTGAAGAAGCCCAAGCCATGGCAGAGCAGCAACAACCGGACGTGATCCTCATGGACATCCGTCTGCCGCGCACCACCGGCGTCGAGGCGACACGCCAAATCAACCGACGCCTGCCCGAGGTGATGATCATCGGGGTGTCCAGTCTCTATACACCCCATGACTACAACGCCATGATTACGGCCGGCGCGGTGGCATTCGTTCGGAAGGAAGACGCCGTGGAAGCGTTGTATAAGACCATTCACTACTCCATGCGGCATTACCGTCACAATCGACCGACCGCTTTGGTTCGCAGTCCTCAGCGAGCCAACTAGTCCGCTCATTACCGCTGCCGTTTCTGCCGACCCAGTGCCGCGATCCCTGCGCGGCCTGTTCTGTTCACCCATCAAACTCCGAATTGGACACCTTATGGGCAAGCCTCTTCTTGCGAGTAGCCGTCAACGCATTGCCCATTTCTCTGGCAGCCGATCACCAAGACGTGGGTCAGCACCTTTGAATGTGTTGAGTCCAACAGAAGCCCTGGCTTCGAGTCAGCGAATATGCGACATTCATATTTTTTCGAGGCAAATTGACACATAGAATGACACACAGTTCCGTTCCGCTCCAGCGGACCTTCCTTGCTCGGACCAACAACACCTGGCTCTCATCGTTAGCGCTGGTGTTCATGACACTACCGCTGCACGGGTGCGGGATGTTTGATCAGTTTTGGGACAAGGAGATTCGCCAAGTCTATTCACCGAAGACGTCTCGGGACAAGCAGAGGGACTTTTTCATCCAGAGTCTGAATTATCATCTGGGAAAATCAAAGGCTGATCGTATTCGGGTGTTCGGGCCACCTGACAAGTGTACGACCCAAAGCTCCGCTAAGGAGATATGTGAGTGGAAGCAGCTGAGTGATTCCCAGGAACATGTTGTAACCTACACGTATGGGAATGGCGATCTTGCCACCTCATGGAGTTACCGCGGCTACTTCGGTGAGTTCACGGATACCAATTATGCAGTGGTCGGGTCGGTCTCTTCCGTCAAGCCGCAACGCGAACCGGCACCCCCGCAAGAGGAGCGTTGGATACACCCGGCCAAGAACGATCGGCAATTCGAGCAGGACGATGTGCAGTGCAAGACCGAGGCGCAAATGTATCCCAAAGCCGTCTGGGAGACTGAAACTGAAAAATGCCTGAAGCGCCATGGATGGACACAAGGTCAGAAGTAACGCATATCCAACCGATGTTCTCAGGCTTAGGGTCTGATCGCGACGATACCGGGGAAATTCCCAGGCAACGAGGACCGGCCAATCGAGTAAGGCTAGCCCGAGAAGGAAGCGGGCCGAGTCCTGCGTGAATGCTATCGACATGATGCCTCGTATCGGAACGGTGCACGCGCTGGTTGTTTGGTGGATCGTCATGTTCGGCTGCGCCGTGGCGACCGGCGTGGAACTTCCCGGAGGGAACACGGCTTCCCCCGCACCGCAGGGATCCCCAGGTGGTGGTGTGCTCGATGCGGCCGCCTTGGATGAATTGCGGGCCAAGCGTGGGAAGGCTGAGCAGGATCTTAAGGCTGCGCAATCTTCCAGCAACGGCGGCACAGCCAAGGGTGCGACCGACCTCCCGTCGGAGACGCGCCAGGAACGTCGATCCCTCCTGCAGCAGATCCTTCGCGGCTACGACGAACAGCTCGACGAGGCCGACCGGTTGCAGGAATCGGTCAAGCGGCTCGTGGAGGTTGAGCGAGCGAGTGCCGAATGGGAGGGATTTCAGGACCCGCCGCCCTATTCCATCCTCTTTGTCGATCAACTCTGGAGTTCAACCCTTGCGCTTCGTCTGGCCGTCGAAGGGCTCCAATCTCAACTGAGCCTGATCGCGTTGCGAGCCGATCGCGCCAGGGAGTTCTTGCAGGCTGCGGAAGAGCAGCTTCGCAAGACCTCAGAGCGATCGGAGGCGGCGGTCGATTCCGCCCAAGCCGCCCGGTTACGCACTCAACGCGAACTGGACGAGTTGCGCAAGCGTGCCGTGGCCGTGAGGGTCGCGGCGGCCGAGGCCTCGAAGCAGCGCGTCGAACAGGAGTTGGCGGAAACCAGGGCACGACTGGCGTTCGTCGAACGGCAACTCGGAGTGGCCGAGCCGCGAGTGAGTTTCGAGGAAAAGGATCTCGACACGGTCCGCAAGCGCAACCAGCAGGAGCGACAACAGCTCGAAGACGAATTGGAGCGGACCGTCGCAGAGCGGGCCGTACAGGCGCAGGCGCTGCAGACCGATGTACGGCAGGAGGAACAGTTCTCCGCGCGTCTCTCCTCCGGTGCTCCGAAATCGCAGGCCGTTCGGCGGGTCGAGCAAGCCAGGCAGGGGGTCGAACTCAGGCGGGCGCGTCTCGACAATCTGGTGGCCAGCGGGGATCTGCTCAAACAGATGTTGGACGTCGTGGAGGGGGAACGGCAGCTGTGGGAAAGCCGCTTCGCCATCGCGCGGGACCCGGAACCGGGTCTGGCGCGCCGAGGCTATGCCAGGTTCGCCCCGCTGTTTGCCAATTTCAGCGCGTCACGCGACCATCTGCGGCAACAGCTGCTCGTGACCTCGGGACAGGTCAGCGAGCTGGACAATCGGTTTGCCCACGCGTCGAAGGCGCAGGACCGGCGGCACATCCAGGAGCTGCTCCAGGTCTATCGCCAGCGGGAAGCGGCCTACAATCGTTCCCTTCAGCGGATGGACGACACGGCCAGCCTGTTCGAGCGTTGGCGGTCGCAGGTGAAGGATCAGCGCAATGAATTGCCGCTGTCGGCCAGGATCGAGGACTGGATGCATCATGCCTGGAGCGGCCTGCGGACGGCGTGGGGCGTCGAGGTGTTCTCGGCCGAGGATACCATCGAGGTCGACGGCAAGCGGATCACCGGCCATCGAAGCGTGACGCTGGGCAAAATCGTGAGCGCCCTCGTGCTGCTCCTGGTCGGCTACTGGCTGTGTCTCTATCTGGCCCGGGTCCTCGGCCGGCTGGCCGTGACACGGTTCGGCCTGTCGGCCGGCGTCGCCAATTTGATCCGTCAGTGGAGCCAGGCGTTTCTCATCACCATGGTCATCGTCATCAGTCTGGTCTCGGTCAAGATTCCTCTGACGATCTTCGCGTTCCTGGGCGGAGCGTTCGCGATCGGCGTGGGCTTTGGCGCGCAAAACCTGCTCAAGAACGTCATCAGCGGCATCCTCGTGCTGATCGAGCGGCCGCTGCGAGTGGGCGATTTGATCGAGGTCGACCACGTACGGGGTCGGGTCACCACCATCGGACTGCGTTCCTCTACGGTGCGTGATGCGAAGGGCATGGATACGCTTATCCCGAACAGCAGCTTTCTGGAACGGCATCTCACGAACTGGACCTATTCCAGCCGCCAGAGCCGGTTTTCCCTCCGTCTGGGCGTGCCATACGGTTCCTCCACGCCGGAGGTGATTACATTGCTGACCTCGGTTGCGGCCGAGCACAAACAGATCGTGAAGGAGCCGGCGCCACAGGTACTGTTGGAAGAGTTCGGCGCGCAGGCCAGGATCTTTGCGCTGAACTATTGGCTGGAAATCCGTCCCGATATCGACCCGAACGAAGTGGCGAGCGAACTGCGGTTTGCCATCGAGGACAAGTTTCTCCAGGCGGGATGGAAGGTACTCCCGGCCGCCTGACGCCGGCGATCGTCAAGAATCGCCCGGCACTCTCGGACACCCTGTCACCCTCGCTGCCAAATACGGAGTGCGAGATCCGCTTCGTTCTCCTGAATCAATTCCCGGAGCCGCCGTTCCTGATCGGGCTCCATCCGCAGAAATTCCACGCCAAATTCCGTGCCCCGCGTCCAGCGCACCGTCGCGAGCAGGATCTCCAGGGGATTCTGACGGCGAGGCACCTCGATGCGCACGCCCACCTCGCTTGCCGACAGGGGGACGTCGCTCAACGCGCGGCAACCGGCGATCGAGAGGTTGAGGATGATGCCGTTGGTGTGGACGTCCTTTGCGGAAAAGGATCCTGGATATTCGACCGGGTACCGAACGTGACGGCGTTGTTCGTGAGGAACCGTGCTCATCGTCTCGATGCGTAAAGCCTGTTCACCCTCCGGAGAATCATGGAGTAAGGAAAGAAGGGCTCCGGCGAGCGACCGGCATTCGTATACACGCGCCGTTGGCGGAAACAAAGAGTCGTAAGGCTCCGAGCCGTCCGGCCCTATGTGTGTGAAATCGGCACGGAAATCAGCAGGATGGTCTTGCGTGAGTTGTCATCTTCATTCTTTCATCCGTTCCCGCCCAGGTGCTGCTCTCATTGTACGGTCGGAGTAAGCGGTAGCAGTCCTCTAAATGCTGGTATTTATTTGAAAATGTATCCATTCGTCGCAAGAAATATTCTTGCATCGCTGTGCGACTTCATGTAGAAGCACCGTCACAGTTCGCAATGCTAACCATCGTGCGTGGCGTGTGAGCAATGCGATTTCATCCTTCTTCTCCAGCATCGCATCGACACTCAATCGACAGCATCCATGTGAACGTCAGTCGCGGTCTGATGCGCCGGGACTTCAGATCCGCTGAAGCTGGCTTCGCTCGTTCCTCTGTCGCCACTCAAGTCATCAGAACACCGTTATCGTCAGACCTGGATATAGCAGAACCGGTGTGGCTCTCGCAGTCTCTAGGTAGAGGTCGGGTGACGAAGCAACGGCTCAATATGACGGTCGAGTGACCGTGCGGTGCAGTTCATTGTCTCGCAGGTGATCATAGAAGCGGAAAGGAGAGGCCATGCAGGAAGTTACGCCGGAAAACAACGCCAAGCGAGTTGAACCGTCTGCACCGCGCCAGGTGAGGCTGCGTCTGGTCGAACGCACGGACCAGCCGGCGATGGCCAACTTTTCGACGGTGGCTGTGACGCAGGGGATTGCGTATCTGGATTTTGGATTCATCGAGCCGGCATTGCTCGGAGTCATTTCGCGACCGGTCCAAGGTGGGCAGCCGGCTTCCAAGATCGTCGACGGACATCGCGTCGCCCGTGTAGCGATGCCGCTCGAGCGACTGGTCGGGCTGCATCAGCAAATTCAACAGGTGTTGGTCAATGTGAAAGATGCGCGCGTGACGAAAAAAGAAAATAAATAGCGATGGCAAGACGACACGTAGCTAAGCAAGCCCTTATCCTGAACATCACCCGGCTGGGCGACATCATCCAAACTCTTGCCGCCGTCTGAGTCGCTCAGCGCGTGGGCGATCGAGCGGCCGGCTGAGTGGGGGCAGTGGGCCAATATGGATGAGGAGCCTGAGCAGATTGACGCGCTGCGGCGAAGTGTCGTCTAAAGCCAACCGTTGGGAGTGCTTGGTGGGTTAAGCAGGTCGTGGCGCGCTGGAATCTCGGCGCGACGATGCGTGGACGAGGACGTCCACGGAAAGAACTGGTGCAGATTGATTCCGGACACCTTTTATTCCAGCAAATCACAGTGGGGATTAGGCAAGTGAATGAAAGGACGGCGGCATGATGAAACAAGGGAGATGGATTCTGCTACTGGGCGTCTGCATAGGGATGTTGACAGCCTGCGTGTCGGTGGCCGAGACGCCGGGGGAGCGGTTTCAGAAGGTGATGAAAGAAATGGCGGAGCTATGCGTTAGTAAGAAACTGATCGCAACGGATTCTCGCTGCATCCTGCCAAAATTGAAACCGGCCGATCCCTTGGCGACGGAAGAGGGCCGGTTTGCGCACAGTATCAAGATTCCCAACCCTGTCCCTGAGGATAGCGGCTACAAGCCGGGGATGACGCCCGAACAATACTTCGACCATCTGTGCCGGACAGAAGCAGGAGAGTCTATTTTCAAGACTGTGGAGAATGTCGAAGGGCTCTATATGATGCGGCCACGAGAGCAGGCCGATGATTACAAACTGCAGCACCTCTATGCGCTTGAAGATCCATATGCCTACTCTGACATCGAAACTGATGCACCACAAAGGTTGTTCATTAATCCTCCTTGGTGGCGATACCAATTCTTTGAGATTCGAAAGGCCGATTCGACTTTGGAGCGAGACTCTGGAACACACTATCTTCGCTATTTTGGATATGTGCAGGACAAGAGTCCTATGAGTGTAGAGGAGTCGTCTAGCCTTAGGAGCCGCTACGGCTACACATGGCGAGGTATTAAACGACCCCATGATCGAGAACTTGGAATCGTGGGAGGGGAGCTTATTGTGATGGACTTACAGTCCAATGAAGTACTCGCGGTGCGTCGCGGTTTCATTCGGAGTGGTGATGTACGAAATAACATGACTGGAGTTTGGTGGCTAGGTGGACACGTTTGTCCAAAGTACAAGCATGCCAATGCATACACCTATGAGTTTGTCAGCAAGGTAATAAGGCCGACTTTCGTTGAGGTAAGCAAGGGAGATTTCAATGCCACAGAGTGATATCAACGTATGGCTTCAGTTCGCACTCCAACAGATGGCTGCGGAAAGCTATTTAGGCGGCATTGATCTGAACAATGCAGAACAGGTTAAGACCCAACTTCGGCTTGGCAATAACCCTTCGGGTTTTCCTGAAACTGGAACGACGCGTTTCACTGGGACAATAACGCAGGGTCTTCAAGCCCAATCGTTTGTCGAGCACTTCCAGATCCTCGATCATCACGCCAACGATGCGACGGGATTCTCGGCCACGTTGATGCGTGAGCGAGATACGAATAACTTCACGCTGTCATTCCGGAGTACGGAGTCAAGAAATCAAAGAGACGGCGGCGACTACGAACGAGACGGCGTCAATCTCCCCCTTTTCACGGGCGCAGATGGCGAGATTCTCACCCAGGGTTTTGCGTTCGGCCAACTGACGGCGATGGAACAGTACTATCAAACGACGGTGAAAGGCTTGTTGCCGGTGGGGGCGGTGCTCAATGTGACCGGGTATTCCCTCGGGGCGCACCTCGCCACGGTGTTCACCGAGCTGCACGGGTTGGAGATCACCTCCTCCTTCTCGTTCGGCCACGCATACACGTTCAATGGCCCAGGCCGTGGGGAATTCTCAGGTGGACCGCAGGCCGAGACGGTTGAAGCTGAGCGAATTCGTGAGATGGTCGCGCGGTTGACGCAAGTCATGAACGATCCCATGGCAGGTATTCCTCAGGGAACTCCGGAAGAATTATGGCCGTCAGGGTTGAATGCGGCGTTGGTCGCCTGGCAGCTCAATCCTACATGGGACCCATGGGAGAGCGAATCTGTAATCAGTGTGTATACAGACTCCCGATACCTTTGGGCTAAGCAGGTCGTCGAGGAGGAATTTTCACCTGTTTCACGGTCGCTTTCCGATATTCCACGAACTGATGGTGCATTCGGCCTCATTACGCAGATTGTTGGTCATGCCACACAAGACGATACGGAGTACGTGGCTAATTCCGGCAATCATGCGCCGGAAGTTCGTGTGTATATCGAGGATCAGCCCAATTTCGACGGCTTCGGTAACTTCTTTGAGACAAACGGCAGTTTCGGTACGACGCATAGTATTACGCTCATCGTGGATTCGCTCGCCACGCAAGAGCTGTTTCAAACGATTGCGCCTGCCCTCGCACAATCGGACATTGAAGCGATCTTTGCTGCGTCGTCCAACGATCTGGCCACTGGGACCACAGCCGGATTGTCGGGATCAGCTGAAGCTAAACCATTGGAGAATGCCCTCGATGCATTGAGACGCCTGTTCTTGACCGGAGTAATCACTGAGACGCCAGCCAATCCCGCAACCGGTGGGTTTGGCGATCTTACGAATCGGAACAAATTCTATGAAGGCATCGGTGCGGTGAAAACCGCACTCGCCGGTGCGACCGTTACTATCGAACCGTTCGTCGAAATGGGGCTGGTAGACGGTCAACCCAAGGTGCTTCCTCGTTTGACCCCCGTTGAAGTGATTGTTGAAGCTCAACACAATACCGATCGTGGTCTGGCGTTCCGATATGCGCTGCGCGAATTGAACCCCTTCGCCGTAGTCGGAGCCGATTATCAGGGGTTGGGCCACACCTTCGACGGACGTTTGGCATTGTTCGATCCTGCGATCGGTTTCGGCGAAATGACCGAGGAGTATCTCGCCGATCGGGCGGGATTCCTTGAAGCGAAGATCGAGATCAACCTTCTGAACAACACGACGTCAGGCGACACGATTCACTATGTCGATGTTGCCACAGGATACGAGATCAAGACCGGAACGATCGCGTCGATCGACCGTGAATATCTATTCGGCGCCGATAAGACGGATATCTTTGTCGGCAACAGCGCCGATGATCATCTCTTCGGCGGGGCAGGCTCGGATGTGTTGTTTGGGAGCGGGGGTAATGATTACCTGCAGGGCGATACAGGGAATGATCGACTCGATGGGACAATCGGTAGCGACACTTTGAATGGCGGCGCTGGATTCGATACGTACGTGCTGCAACTGGACGGCACGGACAGAATAGAAGATAGCGACCGGTGCGGCGTCATTCAAGTTGGCGGTCAATTGGTCCTGGGAGGTGTCCATCGTGGAGGCGATCCAGCCGGAACTTATACGAGCCCTGATGGGCAATTCTCGTTCGTGGAGACCGGAGGAAATCTGACCATCAATGGGCATCTCACGATCTCGAACTGGCAGGCAGGCACTCTGGGAGTCATGTTGCGCGATCTGTCCTTGCTGCCAAGCGGCACGTCGCTGGCGATCGACTACAACAATGGTCAACCGACCGTCATCTATGATGGCGATGCGACGGACAACACGCCGATATTCAATGCCGCGGCCAATCATATCGTTCGGGGGTTCGGCGGAAACGATGTGCTGGATCTGTCTCCCAGTGGGTCCGCGTTCAACCACCAGCTATTCGGCGGCGATGGCCATGATGAGCTGCATGGAGGGGCTGGGTCGAATCGGCTCTTTGGCGAGGATGGACGTGATCTCATGTTCGGGGGATTTGGCGACGACGTGATGGACGGCGGCAGTGACATCGATCTCCTGAAGGGAGGCGCGGGTCGCGATGCACTGTACGGTAAAGGGGGAAGCGATGGGCTTGATGGAGGGTCGGGAGACGATGTGCTCTTTGGGGGAGATGATAACGATGTGCTTTCAGGAGAGTCCATCGGTCTAGGAGCCAGCACCACCGGCAACGATTATCTTGATGGAGAGGCGGGGGCTGATTGGCTGATGGGCCTGTTGGGTAATGACGTCTTACAAGGAGGGGCGGGAAACGATCATCTGTATGGCGATCAAGCACCTGCCGAGGCACCGAACTTCGATTTAACCTATCCAGGTCTTGTCACGTCTCTCACCGAGGTTGTGTTCACCAGTTTCGCCGGTGGCACTGATTACCTGGATGGCGGTGCAGGGGACGATTACCTCCAAGGTGATGGGGGCAACGACGTGCTGCTCGGCGGTACGGAGAACGATACCCTCTATGGCGATGATTCCACAGTGATGGTTCAGCAAGGGAACGATTGGCTGGATGGTGGCTCTGGTAATGACAACCTCTATGGAGGTGGAGGCGACGATACGCTAGACGGCGGGGCCGACAATGATCTTCTCGTCGGTGATTTCACCGACGATCCGATCGGAGGCGCCGATTGGATTGATGGCGGTGACGGTGACGATACGCTCATCGGTGGACAGGGCGAGGATGTTCTATTTGGTGGCCCCGACCAGGATGTGCTCTTTGGCAATGAAGGTCAGGATGCGCTGGACGGGGGCAGCGGCAACGATGAATTGCAAGGCGGGATCGAGGCTGATGTGTTGTGGGGCGGGACAGAAGACGATCGGCTGTTCGGCGAAGAGGGCGACGATCAACTTTTTGGTGGTGAGGGGAATGATGGATTGTTCGGCGAGGCAGGCGCAGATCTCTTGGTCGGTGCCGGTGGAGCGGATACGCTTCGAGGCGGTGAAGGTCCGGACACCTATGTGTTCAATCTCGGAGATGGAATAGACACGATTGTCGATGGGCCAAGAGAAGGCAACAGGGTGGTATTCGGGCCCGGGATCTCGGCAGATGACATCAGTCTTGGGATCGGATCGCTCTTGGTACGTGTAGGGGCAAACGGCGATGCGATCCATATCCAAGGCTTCGATCCCGCGGATCCAACGCAATCCGCCGGGATCGACCAGTTCGAGTTTGCTGATGGAACAATATTGACCCATGGGGAGTTAGTTGCGCGCGGATTCGATCTGGTCGGCACCAACGGCGATGATTTCCTGGACGGCGGCGAGACATACCGAAAAATCTTCGGTTTGGACGGGAACGATCAGTTGATCGGCGGCCTCGGCGACAATGTGCTCGACGGCGGGGCGGGGGCTGATCACCTGTTTGCCGGGGCCGGTGCAGACAGACTGCTGGGCGGCACCGGCAATGATTGGCTGGATGGCGGTGAGGAGGCAGATACGCTCGACGGGGGCCTCGGCAACGACAGACTTGAAGGAGGCAGTGGCGACGACACCTATCGGTTCTCGCTCGGCAGTGGATTCGATCAAATTGTGGAGTCGTCGGGAACGGGAGACTCGAATCTGGTCGTGTTCGGGACGGGAATCGAGCCGGCCGGCGTGCAATATCGTCTTGGTAATGCTCTCGAACTTCCTCTAGGGACGCAGGGGGATGGGTTATCGCTAGGGTCCCCTAATTTCTCCGATGTCTACAATTCACGAGCGATCGACCAGTTTCAATTTGCCGATGGGACGGTGCTCACCCATGCGCGGCTCGTCGACCGCGGGATCAACGTCCCTGGGACTGAGGATAATGATTCCCTGGATGGAACGAATGCGAGGGATCTATTCGCCGGCGGGCGAGGCAACGACCGGATGAACGGCGCCGCCGGGGACGATCAGTATACGTTTGCCGTCGGCGATGGGATAGATACCATCGAAGATCTTACTAGGACCGGTCAAGGCAACGGCGTGGTATTTGGATCCGGAATCACCTCTGCCGATCTCTCGCTCGGGTGGCAAGCGCCGCCATTCGGCAACGGAACGAACAAGTTGCTCGTCCGGGTTGGGACTTCCGGTGATGCGCTCTTGCTCGACTCGTTTGACCGCAACGACGTGCTGGGAATTCGGGCGGTGGATTCATATCGATTTTCCGACGGCAGTGCATTGATGTACCACCAACTGGTCGCACGTGGCTTTGACCTCACCGGCGCTGAAGGGAATGACGTGGTAGCGGGTACCAACGTCACGGACCGATTGAAGGGGCTGGCAGGCCAGGACAGGCTGCAGGGCGGAGACGGCGACGATGTGCTGGACGGAGGGACCGGAAACGATCTGTTGAACGGCGGACGGGGCGCCGACACGTATGTGCTTGGCCGTGAAAGCGGAGAGGATCATCTGGTCGATGTGGGCGGGATGCAGGATACGATTCAATATGCGGCGGATGTAGCGCCGGGAGATGTTCAGGTTACGAAGCATGGCAATGATGTAGTGTTGACCATCGATGGCACCGGTAATGGGGTGATTCTCTCGCAATTTTTCACGGCGGCTGTGTTGCAAGTCGATACCGTCCGCTTTGCCGATGGCACGGTCTGGGATGCTGCCGCACTCGCCGGGTTTGCACAACGACCGATCGTGGGGACGACAGCCGCTGATATCTTGACCGGGACGGCCGGTGACGATCTATTTCAAGGATTAGCGGGGAATGATCAGCTGTCTGGACTGGCAGGGAACGACGTGTTGGATGGTGGCACCGGCGCCGACACCATGACCGGAGGCCCGGGCGACGATATCTATGTGGTTGATGATGGTGCGGATATCGTCACGGAAGCAGCGGGGGAGGGTCTGGACACCGTACAAAGCTCAGTCAGTCATCAGCTCAGCGCTCAAGTGGAGAATCTGACGCTTGTCGGCGCTGTAGCCATCGATGGGACTGGTAATGCTCTCGACAACATACTCATCGGTAACAGTGCGGCCAATGCGCTGACAGGTAGGGCAGGCAACGATACCTACACCATTGACGGCGACGATGTGGTGGTGGAGCGTCCGGACGAAGGCGTCGATACCGTACAGATCGACCATAGCTATGCGCTTGGTGCGAACCTCGAAAGTCTCACGCTCACCGGTTCGGCGCCGATCGACGGCACTGGTAACGATCTTGACAATGTGTTGACGGGTAACAGCGCAGTGAACGTGCTCACCGGAGGGAAAGGCAACGACACCTACGTCGTCAGCGCGGGCGACATCGTCGTAGAGCAAGTGGGCGAAGGTATCGACACGATCCAGACCACCAGATCGTACCGACTGGGAACGAACGTCGAGAATCTGACATTGCTGGAAACCGCCCGGAACATCGATCCGTTTCTTCAGCTCGGACCAAATGCGGATGAAGCGATCGCGACTTCGATCTACGGTGGGACAGGAGCCGGTCTTCAAGTGGGTATCGGCAATGCGCTCGACAATGTGTTGTTGGGAAACGGCCAGAGAAACGTGCTCGAGGCAGGTGTTGGGAACGATACATTGGCAGGGAATGGAGGGCTCGACGTTCTGCGTGGCGGTTCGGGCCAAGACACCTATCTGTTTGGGTTCGGATCGGGAATCGATGTCATTGACGACGTGAGCACGGGCGAGATCGATACGATTCAATTGGAAGCCGGAATCAGCCCGGACCAAGTAATGGTGACTCGGCAACAAATACTCACCGAATCACCGATATACAGTCTTTATCCGTTTGCCTTTGCCCTCAGCCTTGCCCTTCCGAACCCCGATCGCAATGCCGGTGCCCCTGCCGATCAAATGTACATTGTCTATAGCTCGCTTGCGGATTTCTCGACCAAACAAGTGCGCTTTGCCGATGGGACGGTGTGGGACGGCGCAACGCTCCTGGAAAAATCAGCGGGCGAACCGGATCCGGGTCCGGGCATTACGTTGGACGGTGGAATCGACGACGATCTGCTCATCGGAACTGAGGCCAATGATCGGTTGAATGGCTTTGCTGGAAACGACCGGCTCGAAGGAGGCGCAGGGAGCGACATCCTTGATGGAGGAAGCGGCAACGATGTGCTCTTGGGCGGCGATGGGCGTGATGCGCTCTCCGGAGGCGAAGGCGATAACGAGCTCGATGGGGGAGCCGGTGACGACAGCTTGTCCGCAATCGGAGGGCAGAATGTCCTGCGCGGAGGGGCGGGAAATGACTCGGTCAGTGGGCAGGGGCTAACCAATCTTCTTGATGGCGGGGTCGGAAACGATAACCTGTTCGGTCTTGGCACCGATACCTTCGTCTTTGGTCGGGGATATGGCTACGATAGCGCCAATCCCGGCTCTGAAGATATCGTCCAGATGACCTCGGACGTATTACCGGTCGATGTCATGCTCTACTCGATCGAGTCGGGGAATCATCGACTCGGTATTCATGGATCTTTCGACGAATTGCAGATGGGATCGTCGTTCCCTGGTCAAGTCGTCTTTGCGGACGGCACGGTGTGGGACCAGGCCTACCTGATGAACCATGAACAGCAGGGCATGGGCACGGACGGGAACGATACCATGGGAGGTGCGAGTGGCGCGGATATTCTGGTTGGGGGGAAAGGAGACGATCTCTACGGTGTAGAGGCCGGAGACATCGTCATCGAATTTCAGGATGAAGGCAACGATACCATTACCACGCTGTTGGAGTATGCTCTGCCTGACAATGTTGAAAACCTGATTTTTAACCTGAATAGTCACGCCGTTCTTGGTATCGGGAACGACCTCGACAATGTCATCGAGGGGTCGCCTGATCACGGCGGCGACGGCGACAATATCCTCGACGGCGGCGCAGGGAATGACGTGCTCATCGGAGGGGCCTCGATTCCCTCCTTCACACAGCTTGGCGACGGAAGCGATCTCCTTATTGGCGGACCCGGAAATGATGTGCTCAGACCGTTCTTCTTGATGCTGGGAGGACCATTCTTTAATAGTTTGGAGTCCCACGGGATCGATCTCTTACTTGGCGGTCCAGGCGACGATACCTATATCTTGATTGGCGGGTACACCATTCAATCGCCGCTCGAACCCACCATCGGACCCTTCTTCGATCTGCCCAATGCGACAGTCGTGGAATTGCCTGGCGAGGGCAGCGACACGCTCGTGGCTATTACTGATCAGACGCTTCCGAGCAATGTGGAAAATTTGTTTCTGTTCGGCGGCACTCATGGCATCGGGAATGAGCTGGACAATGTCCTGATCGGCGGCATCGGTGCCAATATCCTTGAGGGTCATACCGGCAACGACACCTTGATAGGAGGTTATGGGCGAATTCTTTCACCCAATGGAATCGAGTTTGTCGATTCGGCGACGGTGCTTGACGATTCGATCAACGACACGGCAATAGATACATTGATCGGTGGTGTTGGAGATGATGTGTATGTGGTCGGAGTCGGCGACATCATCGTGGAATCGACAGGTGAGGGAGCCGACAGGGTAATAAGTCGTGCCTCTTATCAGCTCGGAGATCATCTTGAGCATCTCATATTGGCGGGGGATGAGTCGATTGATGGGACCGGCAACGGCCTGGATAACCGCTTGACGGGTAATGGCGCTGTGAATGTTCTGGCCGGCGGTCTGAGCGATGACGTTCTCCTGGGCAATGGCGGCGATGACACGTATGTGTTCAACATTGGTGACGGCGCGGACACAATCGAGGATACAGCCTCAACGACTGAGGGCAATCGGATTCGATTTGGCGCCGGTATCACGCAAAGCGACCTGACCTTCACTCGGGACGATGTCGCCCACACATTGACAATCCGGGTGGGGGGTAGCGGGATCGATCAGCTGCTCTTGACGAATTTCGATCCCACCGCCACACATGGCTCGCTGGTGGTCGACACATTGGCCTTCGCCGATGGAACGTCCATCAATCTTGACAGCCTCCTGGCTTCGATGATCAACCAGGCGCCCACAGTGGCGCAGCCGTTGGCGGATTGGACTGTTCCTGAGGATATTCCGTTTAGTTTCGTCGTTCCGGCGAATACATTTGCCGATCCAAATGCCGGTGATCACCTGACGCTTAGTGCGAGTCTGGCAGATGGCGGCGCGCTTCCAACTTGGCTGAGCTTCGATGCGAGCACGCGCACGTTCAGCGGGACGCCGGCCAATGGTGACGTGGGCAGCCTTGAAGTGAAAGTGACGGCGACGGATTCGGGGACTCTAAGTGTCTCCGACACGTTCAATCTTACAGCCACGAATGTGAATGATGCCCCGACGGTGGCGAATCCGATCGTGGACCAATCGGCGCAGACCGGCGCAGTCTTCTCCTTCACCCTTCCTGCGAATACTTTCTCGGATATCGACGTTGGCGATACCTTGATCTATACCGCCACGTTGGCAGAGGGCGGTGCCTTGCCGGCCTGGTTGAACTTCAACACGGCTACGCGGACCTTCAGCGGGACGCCGGCCAATGGTGACGTGGGCAGCCTCGAAGTGAAAGTGACGGCGACGGATTCGGGGAGCTTGAGCGTCGCCGATGACTTTACACTCACGGTCAGCACTGCCGACCAGACTCTGACGGGCACTGCCGGAAATGACGTTCTTACGGGTGGTGTCGGGAATGATCAACTTTTCGGCCGGGCCGGCAATGATACGTTGGTGGGCGGGGCTGGCAACGATCTCCTTGACGGCGGCGCCGGCGTGGACAATATGCGGGGCGGGCTTGGCAACGACACCTACGTGGTCGACAACGCCGGAGACGTCGTCACTGAAAACACCAACGAGGGTATCGACAGCGTGCAGAGTTCGATCACCTACACGATCGGAGCGAATGTCGAACATCTCACGCTCACCGGGGCCGCCAATATCAATGGCACCGGCAATGCGCTGGACAACATTCTTGTCGGCAACAGCGGGAACAATACGTTGGCCGGCGGGGCCGGCAATGACCGGCTGGACGGCGGTCTCGGTAACGACACAATGATCGGCGGGACCGGAAACGACACCTTCGTCGTGAACCAGGCCGGCGATGTGGTCACGGAATCGTCAAACCAGGGGATCGATACCGTCGAAAGCGCTGTGACCTGCAACCTGGGTTCCAACGTCGAGAACCTGACTTTGACCGGCACGACCGATATCAATGGTACCGGAAGCTCCGCCAACAATGTGTTGCTTGGGAACAGCGGCAACAATCAACTCGAGGGCGGTTCCGGCAACGATCAGGTGGACGGCGGTCACGGCAACGATCTGCTGCAAGGCGGAAGCGGAGAGGACAGTCTCGCGGGCGGTCTCGGCGATGATATGCTCACAGGTGGCAGCGACAATGATGTGCTCGACGGTGGAGACGGTTTCGATACACTTGATGGCGGCTCTGGTAACGATATTCTCCGAGGCGGCGCAGGAAACGATAGCCTGTCCGGTGGCAGCGGAGCCGATCAGTTTACAGGAGGCACCGGCAACGACACGTTGACCGGCGGGTCCGGAAACGATAGTTACACGTTCGTGCGAGGCGACGGCCAGGAAGCGATCGTCGACAGCGATTCGGCATCCGGCAATCAGGATCATGTGCTCTTTGGCCAAGGGATCAATCCGTTGGACCTCGTGCTTTCACGGCAAGTCAACAATCTGCGTCTTGCCGTGCATGGTTCGAACGATGTCGTCACGATCCGAAATTGGTACACGAGCCCCGCTACTAATCAGATCGAGAACATCCAGGCCGGCAACGGACAACATCTCCTGAACACCCAAGTGGATCAACTCATCCAGGCGATGGCCGGTTTCTCGCAACAGTCCGGCCTTACGTGGGATCAAGCCATCGATCAGCAACCGCAGCAGGTGCAGGCCGTGCTCGCCGCAAATTGGCACTAGCCCAAGGCAGCTGGCCATGGCGACGGCATCACCCCTGAATTCACACCTCCAAGAGCCAGTCGAATCCTCGTCTTTTCCTCTCGAGGACAGTGGGCTTGTATGCCTTCTCATCATGGCCCGCTTCCATGATGTGCCTGCCGATGCAGCGCAGTTGCGCCATCAGTTCGCCAGGTCCGGGTCTCTGTTCTCCGATATCGATATCCTGCGCGCTGCCAAACATCTCGGACTCAAGGCGCGCGTCCATCGCACGCAATGGAGCCGTTTGCCTGGGACTCCGTTGCCCGCTGTGGCAAGGCGACGCGACGGACGGTATGTGGTCCTGGCCAAGATGGAAGGCGACAGGGCGTTGATTCAAGACCCGGTACTCGGGCGTCCGCTGGTCCAGCTTCGCGAGGAGTTCGAATCGGGTTGGACCGGCGAGCTGCTGCTGTTTGCGAAACGCGCCCGTCTCAGGCCTCAGGATCTGAAGTTCGATTTCACCTGGTTCATTCCGGCGATCGTGAAATATCGCAAGTTTCTGGGCGAGGTGTTCCTGGCCTCGTTCTTTCTGCAACTGTTCGCTCTCCTCACACCGCTCTTTACCCAAGTGGTCATCGACAAGGTGCTCGTGCACAAAGGCTTCACGACACTGCACGTCATGGCGATCGGCATGATCGCCCTGGCGCTGTTCGATGCGACGCTCGGGGGTCTGCGCACCTATTTGTTTTCGCATACGACTAACCGCATCGATGTCGGCCTCGGCGCGCAATTGTTCCGTCACATCCTCGGGCTCCCGTTGGCGTACTTCGAGGCGCGGCGTGTCGGGGATACGGTCGCGCGGGTTCGTGAGCTGGAACACATCAGGCAGTTTCTCACGAGCAATTCCGTCACCGTGGTTCTGGATCTGTTCTTTACGTTTGTGTTCCTTGTGGTCATGTGGCTTTACAGTCCCACGCTGAGCCTAGTCGTCATGGCGTCGCTGCCGCTCTATGCCCTCTTGTCCATGACGATCACCCCGGCTATCCGCGCCAGGCTCCATGAGAAATGTAATCGGGGCGCGGACAACCAATCGTTTCTCGTGGAAGCGGTAAGCGGCATTCAGACGATTAAAGCTCTCGCCGTCGAGCCGCCGCTGGTGCGTGCATGGGAGGAGCAGCTCGCCGCCTATGTGCGAGCCAGTTTTCGGGCGACCATCCTCATTACAGGAGCGAGCCAGATTGCCTCGTGCATTCAGAAGATCACCGTGGTCGCCGTGCTCTGGGTCGGCGCCTATCGGGTGATCGACGGAGATCTGACCATCGGTCAATTGATCGCCTTTAATATGTTGTCCGCTCAGGTCACAGGCCCGCTGCTCCGTATCGTGAACCTTTGGCAGGAGCTCCAGCAGGTCGGCATTTCCGTTCAACGGCTGGGCGATGTACTGAATACGCAGGTGGAGCCTTCGTACAGCGTCAGTCGAACCGCGCTTCAGCCGGCGCGTGGTCAAGTGGCTTTTGAGGAGGTCAGCTTCCGGTACCGTCCGGACGGATCCGAAGTGTTGCGCAAGGTCTCGTTCTCAGTCATGCCGGGACATATCATAGGGATCGTCGGGAAATCCGGGTCCGGCAAGAGCACGATTGCGAGGTTGATCCAGCGGCTCTATGTTCCCGAGCGCGGACGGATACTCGTCGATGGTGTGGACGTGGCACAGGTCGATCCCACTTCATTACGCCGGCAGGTGGGTGTCGTACTCCAGGACAACTTCCTGTTCAATCGCTCGGTCCGCGACAACATTGCCTTGACCGATCCAGGAATTGGGGTCGAACAGGTGATGCAGGCGGCCAAGCTGGCCGGCGCCCATGACTTCATTCTCGAACTACCTGCAGGCTATGACACGCCGGTAGGCGAGCAGGGCTGTTCGTTATCAGGCGGACAGCGCCAGCGGATCGCCATCGCGCGAGCCCTGATCGCCAATCCACCGATCCTGATCTTTGACGAAGCCACCAGCGCTCTCGATTATGAATCGGAAGCTGTCATTCAGCGAAACATGGCACAGATCTGCAACAAACGAACGGTCTTCATTATCGCCCATCGGTTGAGCGCAGTGCGGCCTGCCCATCGCATCTACGTCGTGGAAAAGGGAGAAATCATCGAAGACGGCACCCATGATGACTTGCTTGGGAGAAACGGTTCCTATGCGCGGCTATGCAGGCTTCAAGACGGGCGGCTCGAGGTGGGCATTTAACAGAATGAAGGTGGGAGAGAGACAGGCGACAGAATTTCTCCCCGCCGTGCTGGAAATGCAGCAGGCGCCGCCTTCGCCGATTGGTCGCGCGATTGTCTGGGTGATTATGATGGTCTTCACGTCCGGCGTGCTGTGGGCGACATTCGGCTGGATTGATATCGTGGCCATCGCCCAAGGCAGGATCATTCCCAGCGGCTATTCCAAAGTGATTCAGCCCTATGAAGCCGGTGTCATCGCCGCTATTCATGTTCAAGATGGTCAGGTCGTGAAACGAGGTGATGTGCTGATCGAACTCGATCCGACGCTGAACCGGGCCGATCGAGACCGTGCCTCGAACGAATACCGGGCAGCCAGGGTCGAAGCGGCCCGCTTGCGGGCACTGATCGCCGGCCAATCGACTTTCGACCCTCCGGCTGACGGAGATGCAACCTACATTGTCTTGCAACAACAACTTCTCCTCGATGAGCGAGCCGAGCATCAATCCCGCATGCAGGCGGCGCAGCATGTGATCGATCAACGGAAGGCTGCCATCGGGCAAACCAAAGAAGAGATTCATCGATTGGAAGCGACCGTACCCATGGAAACGGAACGGGCCGAAACCTTCAAGTCGCTCCTGGAATATCAGGCTGCGACGAAGATGGAGTATATCCAGGCCGAAGAGCAGCGCATCGACCGAACCCAAGAATTGGCCGGACAGCGCATGAAGCTGGTTCAGGGCCGCGCGACCTTGGCGGAAAGCGAGAAGAACTACCGAGTGATCGTGTCGGAATTTCAGCAAACCAAGCAGACCGAGCTGGCGACTCTTGAAACCAAGGCCGCCTCCCTTGCCCAAGAGGTGACGAAGGCCGGACAAAAAGCGACGCTCCAGTGGCTGACGGCGCCGATCGATGGCGTGGTGCAGCAACTGGCCGTGCACACGGTGGGAGGAGTCGTCACCTCGGCGCAACAGCTGTTGGTCGTGGTGCCGGAAGATCATCCCGTGGAAGTGGCGGCGCAGGTCGAGAATAAGGATGTGGGGTTTGTCAAAGAAGGCCAGTCTGTCGAGATCAAGGTGGAAACCTTCCCGTTTACGCTCTATGGCACGATTCCGGGCCAGGTGATCACGGTGTCGGATGATGCAGTCCTACTCGACCGTGAAAGGACGAACGCAGAACAGCCGACTCAAGCCAAGGTGGCGGAGCAACTGGTCTATGCCACCCGCGTGCGATTGGAACGGTCTACTATCCTCGTCAATGGGAAAACGGTGAACCTCTCTCCCGGCATGGCCGTCTCCGTCGAGATCAAGACCGGGAAGCGACGGATCATCGAATATCTCTTGAGCCCCTTGCTCAAATCCGTCAAAGAGAGTTTGCGGGAACGATAACATGCATCAACTCAACGGCTATCAGGAGAAGGCCAACCATCTCGCGGGACCGCCGGAAGGGACACTCGTGACAGATCGTACTTCGATCTTGCGCCACAAAAGCAAAGGTGGTAGCGTGTTTCCATGACACAGCTCGCACAACAACTCGACAAGAAACTCGCCACGTGGAGCCCGGACGTCGCGGCGCAGGTGGAGCAACTGATCAGCGACGTGATCGCCATGGCCGACGCCAACGCTCTGGATCTCCTCCCCTCTCGGACAGCGGTACAGAAAGTCCTCGACACGCTCGATGAAAGCTAAGCCAGGGGAGATCTGGCTCGCCGAACTCGGCTTGGCCGCCAAACGGCGTCCCGTTCTTGTCGTCTCTCACTATGATCCCGATGCGCCGCGCGCCCTTATTGTGTATGTTCCTCTCACAACCCAGCATCGGGGAAGCCGCTATGAAGTCCTCGTCGGACATCTGCCGTTTCTTGATGAGGTCTCCGTGGTGAATGTCCAAGGCATAGGGCCCTTGGTCGAACCCCACCTCGAACGCAAGCTTGGCCAGCTTCCATCGGACACCTTCGCGCAGGTCAAAAACGCTCTCCGCTTTGTACTCGAATTGTAAGGCTTCGTTTGCTTTTTCGCGCTCCTAACGCATTTTACCAAAGACAGCCTCTCTTCATTTCAAGTCGATTCGTGTGAGTCCTTTCCATCGAAGAATGGGATGACCGGTTGCCATTGGTTTCTTGGAACGGTCAAAAGAAACGGGCGTGCCGAAAGGGGAGAGATGAAAGGAGGGTGGGGTTGTCCGCGCCCGCGCCGTACTGCCCATTACCCATAGTTGGGTTCGAGGGCCTCCCGAGGGCGTGCTGTTGTTGAGGAAGGGAACTCCACCGGGAGGGCGCCGAGACGCCCGCTTCGTTCTGACAGCGGGAAAATCATACAGGACAGCAGCCCCGTCCTGGTCGTCGTGTGTGTCTTCTGCATTAGGCGCTTCAAGTGTTCCTTCACCGTGTGTTCGCTCAGATTGATACGATTGGCGATCTCCTTGTTCGTAAATCCCAGCATCAGATAGATGATCACCATCTGTTCACGCTCGGTCAGGTGGTATCGGTCTTGGATCCTGGTTTCCGCACAGGTCGCGGCTTGCCGGAGCGTTTCAAGCATAATGAGCACGCGACTCTTCGTCTCGTCGCCCTGATCGGACATGCGCCATCCCCGGATGAGAAGCCGATCCTCGGATAGGTCGACGACTCGCTCGATGTACTGCGGCCTGCAATCCTCGGAATCGTCGCCCGTCCATGCGGGAGGGTTGAGTTCGCGTAGCACCGTGCCGAGCTCCTCGGGCATGAGGCAGGCGCCGAACTCTCTCGTGGCGGCGGGCTGTAATCGTTGAATGAACAACGGGACCTGGTCATTCATGAAAAGGAGCTGCCCAAAATTATTGAACAGCATCACGCCGATTCTGGCATGACGCCAAGGACCAGCCGCATGTTTTCTCTGCTGATTCGGCGCCGGTGCCTCTCGTTCAAGGTTCATCAAAGGGCTTTCCTGGTTATCCCCGTTCACGTGGTCGGATCGGCCTAGCTGCCTCATTATGCAATATGGAGACCCCCCTAGAGATCCCCCTAGGTCGCAGACTGGCCGATAGATCAGCCATCATCTGGAAATCACACGTATAGTCATAGAGTTGTGTTCATTGGATCCCATCGTACTTTTCGGAGGAAATAATGTCTGCTGGATCCATTTAGTAGATACGAATGGACCCATTTAGTAGGTACGAACAGATTCAGCATGAATTGCATTTGATCCAGGCGGCAAGGCTGTCAAGCTGGGTGGTAGGACGTAAGAGCGCGGGTAAATCGGGCTGTTGGAACGGTCGGTAGCTAGACCGAAATGGTCTGGCCCTCTTGAAGAACCGTGAGCGAGGGGAGGCGCAACTGATTGAGTTCGCGCACGATCTCATCCGTGTACGCCGGCTTGAGATGATAGGCATAGACGGCAATATCCGCACGACTCAGCTTGCGAAGCTCCTCTGCAAGCAAGGCGGGCGTGAGGTGTTTGCTGATGCGCGCGAGATCATGCTTGGCATTCGGATAGGAACATTCGATGAACACCGCCTTGAGGTCCGGAATACGTTTGGCTACCGACCACAATTCCTCGGTCACGTACGTGTCTCCGCTGTACAACAGAGCGGCACTCCGATTCCGAATAATGAACCCCGCGGCCGGCACCGTGTGGTTCACGAGCACCGGACTGATCTCGAAGCCTTCCACGGAATAACATTTTCCTGCCTCGATCGCCTGAGCCACAAAGATGGGGTTCTCCGCTGTCGGAATCCTGAAGAAATCGGGATAGACGGATGTGTTGAAGATGTGCCGCTTCAAGCCTGAGATGACTTCTGGCAGGGCGGCAATCGTCACGGGTGAGGCGGCACCCTCACTGAGATTGTCGGCGAAGGTGGGCAGGCCCTTGATGTGATCAAAATGCAAATGTGACAGGAGAACATGACGAATCTGCTTCTGCTCTTCGAACACAAGCTTTGCGGCGATTGTCCCTGCATCGAGGAGTACGGTGCCGTTCAGCAGGAAGCCGCAAGTGTTGCACTCTGTCCGGCCACGGCCACCCGTCTTCAGCAGACTGTCGGACCCGTGACAGCCAAGGATTCGTATATTCACCGCCTGACCTTCTGACTCATCGAGTGTTTAGCCGGTGCTCACCGGTGTTCGCCGCCGCCGGTGCCATTTGACCGTCACGATCCGGTGGCACCTGCGATCATATCCGGTCACTCGCCCTGTGATTGTCGAAGCGCATAGAGGTTGGCTGCTGTACCCACTTTCTGAAGCAATATCTCGCGTGCCGCAGGCTTGCGTATCCAGTCACAGACTCCATTCTGCACAATCCCTTCGAGGAACGTTGCATCTGCAGCGCCGCTGAACACGATGATCGGAATGGTCGAGTAGTGCGTCCGGAAATGGGCG
Organism: Nitrospira sp.; assembly: GCA_047150005.1. Lineage (GTDB taxonomy): Bacteria > Nitrospirota > Nitrospiria > Nitrospirales > Nitrospiraceae > Nitrospira_C. The sequence goes on from AP038806.1 coordinate 2,779,107, forward strand.
ATGAGCTCTTTCCCGCTGGTCTTTGGCATTTCGAGGTCGACCAACAGGACGCATACCGTGTTGGCGTTCGCCTGGGTGTTCATGATGTCTATGGCGCTGTGAGAATCCGCTGCCATGAGCACACCATAGCCTTCCCGGCTAAGCACCAAACGGACGGTCTCCCGAATGAGGGGATCGTCATCGACCACTAGGACTCTTCCTCGCACGGGGGGGCCATGCAATGCCGGTTTGGTCGGTTCCTCTTGATCAAACGGTGTCATGCCTCTCCTCTTCATCGATCTCTCTGCGGAAAAGGGTGTTACTCGCCGGATGGTTCATCGGTGCGGACGCACTGTACTCTCATGTTTGTCATAGATGGAACATCCCCAAATGAGGGGGGAACCGGTTCGCTGTCTCCCGAATGATCGTCCGGTCTCTCTTCCCCTCGTTTGAGGGGATACCTAGCTTGCGGGGATTGCGGCGACCTGGGAAATGACCTATACATCACCTTAAAAAGATACAAAATGAGCGGGACCTCCTTCTATGAGCGAATGGTCGGCGTTTGGGACCTCTCCATTGGCTATGACTAAGCGCGAGGACAAGCAGATTGTTCAAGGTCGTATCCTGGTCGTCGATGATGATCCGCATGTGAGAAAGACGATCCACTTTGCCTTGCAACAAGGAGGGTATGATGTCTGCGAGGCCCAAAACGGCGAACAGGCCATTGATGCGATTCAGCAGATGTCTTCTGAACAGATGATCGACGTGATCCTTTGCGATCTCGAAATGCCGAAGATGGGCGGCAACAGCGTGATTCCCTTCTTCAGGTCCCAATTCCCGACCATTCCCATCATCGTCATGACCGGCTTTCCTGATGTGCAAAATGCGACCGCGCTCTTTAAACAAGGAGTCGTGGATTACCTCATTAAGCCGGTGGAGCCGGGAACATTGTTAGAGGCGGTGAGGCGGGCGATGGGTGAGCAGGCCATGTTGGGATAGGCGACCCTCCGTCAGATGAGGCCGGTCCAGAGGTGATGCGCTTCGCCGATGGCTCACCGCGGTGCGGCATGCACATGTCCCTGGGGAGCGAGTGGAAGCGCGATGTGGACCGTCGTTCCGCTCCCGATCTCGCTCTCGACCCACACCTTTCCTCCGTGGGCGTCAACGACATCTTTGACGATCTTCGTGCCGAGCCCCGTTCCTCCCACCTTCGTGCTCATCGCGCGTTTCGTGAATAGTCGATCGCGGATTTCGGGAGGCATCCCGCGGCCGGTGTCCATGACGGAGACGACAATGCCGCCGTCCTCCCGGCCGTCTCTTCCCCGAACGGTCACGGTGCCGCCGGCAGAGACTTCGGGGACGGCGTTGTTGACCAGATTGTAGAAGGCATTGTAGAGCCTTCGTTGATCCGCGATGATCAGCGGCAGCAGTTCAAGATTCTCGGTTCGTAACGTCACCTTCTTCTCTTGTGCCAGGACGCCCAAAGACTTGAATACGGTCTTGATCACTTCCTGAATCTCGCAAGCCGAAAACTCGAGCGGGGAACTGAGTCCCTTGACCGCATCGGCAATCTCTCGTACGCGATCCTGAATCCGGTGTGCGTCATCCTTCAGCATTTGGATGACCTCATTGCACAAGTCGCGGCTCGCCTCGGCCCGTTCGGTGTCGATTTCAGGAATGCGTGAGAGGAGATCATTGATTTCGGCCTGCAGGATGCCGGCCCCGCAGACGACCGGCATGAGCAGGTTCTTGATGTCATGGCTCACGTCCCCCATCATCTGCGCCACTTCCGCGAGTTTGGCCGCTTCGAAGAGCCACGTATGTTCAATCGCTGCGGCTGACAGCGCGGAAATGACGATCAGAATGGCCAGATCGTCTCGGTTCAAGCACGTGCCGCCCCGCTTGTTCATGACCTGAATGACGCCGATCGGATCGCCTTCCCACCGTTTGAGAGGAATCGTAATCATGTCGTGCGTGACCGAGCCGGTCGCTTGGTCGATTTTGGGGAAATGGCGATCGTCCGTCTGAGCATCCGGCACAATGTCCGGCAGTCCGGTCTTAAAGACCGTTCCGGCGATGCCTTTGTCCCAGGGGATGGTTGTTCCATGCGGCACCGGCTTCTCGCCGACCGAATGATAAAAGACCAACTCTTGTTTCTCGGGGTCAGCCAGCAGAATGGACCCGTTCTCTGCGTTCACCACATCCAGCGCGATGGTGAGTGCGTGCTCGAGCAAATCCTGTAACTTGATCTTTTTGGAAAAGACCTCCGCCATCCGTCGGACGGCGCCGAACTCGATCTCACGACGGCCGAGGAGCCGCTGAAGGTCCTGTTCACTCGGCAACTGCTGCGGCTGGATGGGTGAAGGATTCGCGACATTGTGTTGCGTCATGGTGATCTTCTCCTTGTGGTGCAAACCCTTGGCTCATCGACTCCCTGCCCCGCCGTGTCGTGCATGCGACGACCCGCCGATCCTGAGTGGACATTACACCTTGTCCCAATCCGGATGTTCCTTTCTCGCGCAGGTCGTACAAATGGTATGGGAGAACTGCGCTTCCGAATGCCCTTGAAATAACTGTTCGAGCTCATGCCATTCCCCCTGACTGTCTCGAATCTTCTTGCAGGACGCGCAAATCGGCACTAACCCGCGGATGGGATTGCTCCCGGATGCGGATTGCAATTCCGCGACGAGCCTCGCCGTTTCCTCCGCGAGCTGTTTGCGCTCGACGAAATGTCCCACCTTGATGCCGATGTCCGCAAAGGTATGCAACAGCCCGTTATCGGGGGGCCGAATTTCACGGGAGAAGAATTCAATCACTCCCAGAACACCCTCGGCGCCTTTGATCGGGAACCCGAATGCGGCGTGCAAGCCGGCCGTTTGCGCCAGCGCCAGTCGTGGAAAATTCTCGTCCTTCTCCAAGTTCATGATCCAATTCGGTTCACCGCTGGCAAAGACGCGGCCCGGCAATCCGATTCCGGATTCGAAGATCGCCGTGCGACTTGCTTGGAGGAATTCCTCGATGTGCGGCGGAGCCGAATCCTGCCACACCGTCGCGCAGCGCAATGTCCCGGTTCGTTTGGTCGGCACCCAGATGAGACCGGCCTCCCAGTCCGTGAGATGGCCGATGGCCTGCAGGAGTTGCGCTCCCGCTTGTTCGATCGTATCCGCTTCCATGAGGACCTGACTGATGGCCAATTGCACAGCCTGCCGGGTTTCCATCCGTTTCCGGTCCGTGATATCCCGCAGGAATGCGCTGAAGAACCGGCGGCCTTTCGTTTGCCACGACGCGAGTGAGAGCTCCAACGGAAATTCTCTGTTGGTTTTGCGGAGCCCGTGCAACTCAATCGTCGTTCCAAGTATTCGAGGTTCGCCCGTTTCGCACAGCCGCCGCAGACCCCGTTCATGGGCATCCCGGTACCGTTTAGGCATGATCGTCGTCAGTGGAAGACCGAGGGCTTCTTCCTCTCGGTATCCGAACGTTTTCGTGGCGCCGGCATTCCAGTAGACGATGTTCCCTTCCGCATCAGCCAGGATCAGCGCATCGGGAGTCGATTGCACGACTGAGGTGAGCCGGGCCTCGATATCCGTGAGGCTCTCCTGGGCGTGTTTGTACTTGACCTCTTGGCGCGCAATGTACAGGCACGCGGTCCCAAACAACACGAGCAGGATCAGATTGAAAACAAACTGTGATGCCACAACGAACGGAGACGGATCATCGAGACCGGAGAAGGCAACGGGATGGGCCCACTGTTCGAGCGCCGTAAGACCGAGAACGAGCCCCGTGACCACCAGCACGGCCCGGCCCCCTCCCCACCAGAGCGCCGAAATGATCGCGACAGGATAGAGCAACACTCCCACGTGAAGTCGGGGGGTCAGGAAGAGATCGATGACGGCGATGCCTGCAAGCAGAAATCCGGTGAGCAGCCTGGGGAACAGAGGCCGCGGCATCACGGCCGTCTTGACCAAGAGCTGTTTCAGGTTCGGCCAAGGGTCCATACCTGACCTTGCATCCCGGCATGATGTCGGGAGGGTCGGGACGAATGAGTCACCTGCATCCCGCGCAGATCACATGAGAGCGCGAAATCGGCGCGGATATTCTGTCTCGCAGTCGACCCGTCCAATAGGGGTGACATTATCACCGGGTGGGCTGTTCATGTAAACCCTCACAAACAAGGTATCCCCTCATTTGAGGGGATAGTGACATGTCTCAATCGTGTGGTACTGACTTTCGCGTTCCGGGCAGAGGGCGAAGACCGGCTGAGAAACCTGAACAAGGAGGAAGGCATCATGAGTGTCGGCAGAGTGCTGATTGTGGACGACGAAGCCGATATCAGAAAGTCGGTGCGTCTGATCTTGTCGAAGGCAGGGTACGACGTCATCGAAGCTGAAGACGGCGCAGCAGGTGTCAATACCGTGAAGTCCGGCGACAATCCTCTCTCGCTCAACGCGATCATTTGTGATCTGAACATGCCCAAGATGGGCGGCATGGAAGCGATTCCCTATTTCCGCTCGCAGTTTCCTTCCTGCCCCGTGATTGTGTTGACCGGAGCCGGCACGGTCGATCGGGCCACCACGCTCTTTAAACAGGGCGTCATCGAGTTTCTGAGCAAGCCCATCGATCGAGACAAATTATTGTCGGCAGTCAAGAAGGCGGTCGACATGGGAGGATGGAAAGATTCCTTCTCCGTGTGATGGTGAGAGCGGATGCCGACACGACTGCGATATACCGCTGGGCATGACTCGCGTTTCTCCGCTCACTTCGCTAGATAGACACTGAGATCTTTGTTCATGTCGTACATCTTCCGCGACACGGCGGCAAGACAGATGGCGTTGTTCTTCCCCTCAAGCTGGTCGCAGACGCGTACCGCGCTGTGCGGGAAAAACTTCGCAATCCGCTCCATGGCGCCATCGATACAGACGAACTCCTCCAGCGTGCCCAGACCCAGACAGACGGAGCGGACGCTGATCCTTCCGCCTATGAGCATCAGCATGTGAGCGTTGCCGAGCCCGTGAAAGCAGCCGCGCCGCACCGGGTCCGTGAGGGAAGAGCAAAGCGCCCTGAGTTCTTCCGTCGTCTTACCCGCCTGGTAGTGCCTTCGGACTACATGCACCATCTTGTAGCGGGCGCATGCAGCCGGATAAATGTATTGATCGCAGGGATAAAGGAGGCTTTTCGTCGTGGCGTCCTGTGGGTCCCGCTCCGTCACGTATTCCATGTAGGCGCCGGTCGCGCAGTAGTATGCCATGGCCTGATTGTCGTTCCCCTGGCAGGCCTTGAGGGCTTCCGGAATCTCGTATCCCGCCAGGTTCATGAGCGCGTGGCCGACGCCGTGCGCGCAGTCGCCGGGCGAATAAGACGCGGTCATCACGAGATTGCCCTGACAGAGGTCCTTGATCGCCGGTCCGAGGATGGCCGAATCCATGTGATGGGGAGATGCTCTGCCGATGGTCGTGAAGGCTTCCATCAGGACGCCGTGCATGCATCCCGAGTTACACCGATCCGCGCAGACGCGTAGGCCGATGCCAACGTCGCGGACGCGCGCGAAGATGACTTTCCCGAGGTCATGCGCCTCGGAATGGCACTTCGGCCAGAGGCTCTTGATGCTGTCCAATGCTCCGTTGGCGCCGATTACCGGCAGGAAGATCTCGACGAGTTGCCTGTTATTCTTCCCGACCCGAGAGAGCGCCCGGATGAATTCCGCCCGCTGCTTCTGGGTGCCGCCTGGGTCAACGAAGAGCGGGTGCTGGAACGCCGCCGTCTCCTCCTCTGCGCCACCCATTTCTTCAGCAACAGGAGGCTCCATTGCCAGGCCCTGGGATGAAGAACACAGAAGGAGGAGGACCGAAAGCGAACGTCGCATACATGAGAACATAGGTTGCGGTCCGCTCATGGGCGAGCGTGTGCGGTCATGGGGTCGAGGGGAAACCGGAGATAGAACGTCGTGCCCACGTTGGGTTCACTCTCCACCCAGATCTTTCCCTTGTGAGCACTGACGACATCTTTGACGATCTTCGTGCCGAGACCGGTCCCGCCTTTCTTGGTACTGATCGCGTGGGCAGAGAACAGGCGCTCACGGATCTCCGGTAGCATGCCACGCCCTGTGTCGGCAACGGAGATTTCAATCCCTTCCTTGTCCTGAGTCAGACAACCACGCACTGTGATCGAGCCGCCCGGCGGAGTTTCAGGAATCGCATTGTTCACCAGATTGTAGAAGGCGTTATAGAGCCGGCGCTCGTCCGCATGGATCACAGGCAGGGACTTGAGCCCATCGGTCTGTAACACAATCTGTTTTTCCTTCGCCAAGACCAGCAATGTCTGGAATACCTCTCGGACAACGGCATCCAAACGGCAGGGCGCAAAGTCGGGAGGCGAATTCAAGCCCTTCACGCAGTCGGCCATTTCCTTGACGCGGTCGTGCAGCCGCCGAATTCCGTTTTGAGCGATCTCCGCCGATTCGTCACAGATCTTCTTGTCGGTCTCGTGCTGAGTCAGCTCAGACATGCTCATGGCGCCGAACAGGTCCTTCGTGACGTCCCGCAGCAATTCCATGCCCGTCTGAACCGGCGTCAGCAAATTCTTCAAATCGTGGCCGATATCGCCGAGGAGCGTGACGACCTCGGCCTTCCTCGCGTCCTCGAATTGCTTCGCCTGCTGAATGGCCAGCGCGGCAAAGGCGGACACGATGGTCAGGAGTTCCAGATCCTGGTCGTTCGGCCGGCCTGTCCGTTTATTCAGCACGTTCAGGACGCCGATCGGCGCTCCTCCCCAACGTCGAAGCGGAACCGTGATCATGTCTCGCGTGACGAACCCGGTGTCCTGATCGATCTGCCGATAGTGGCCGGCGTTGTGACCGACCTCATGTGTAATGCGCGGTTCGCCCGATTGGAACACGGCGCCCGAAATGCCCTGATCCCACGCAATCGCCGTCCCCCGCGGAACCGGTTTCGCGCCGATCGAATACTGAAACACCAGTTGCCGCGCTTCTGCGTCGGCTAAAAGAATTGAGCCTGCTTCCGCCCCGACTTCATCCAGTGCGGTGCGCAGCGTGGTTTCGACCAGCTGATCCAGATCGATCGTGTGGAAGAGCGCTTGGCTGATCCGTTGCACCGCGGCCAATTCAGTTTTGTAGTGGATGAGTTCGGAAAGATCGGGTCCAAGTGGGCCGGCCTGGTGGGGTGCTCTAGGCTGCTCGCTGTCGGATCCGGGCGGATGTGTCATAGACAGCTCCTTATGCGTGCCTCGAACCCATCTTCGTCGAGTGGCGCATAGGAGTGACGCATTGTAAGGACATGCAGCCTCAAAAGCAGTCCCCTCATTCGTGGGGAGCCTCAAGTGTAGGGATTTGAGGCTTTGACGAAGCTTCCACTCGAGGTTTCCCGGTCAAGACCACCCGCTCGACCGCCTATCCCCCGTCGGCAGCAAGCGGCGGCGCACCAGGAACAGATTCGCGAGTGCGGATACTCCCCTCATTCGTGGGGAGCCCCGTCTGTGGGGATTGTCTGGGAATAAGATAAGGGGCATAAAACGGCGCGGGAAGCTGCTTTTGCGTATTGTGGATCAATAAGGAGGTCGTGATGAAAAAGCTAGGTGGGCTAGTGTGTCTATGCAGCATCTTGCTCGTTGGAACGATGTTGGTGCCGATTCTTTCTGAGGCGGCCCCCTCACTCACGATAAACAACACTGGCGGCACCGGTAGTACAACTCTCACAGTAGGGAATGGCTTGGAACTGAACGGAGCGAACTGCCTCGGTGGTGATGGTGTGACTCACTGTTACACGATCACCGGTACCGCCGGTACGGGCCGGACCATCAACGACTGGAAGCTGGCCGACGTTTCTTCAACAAACAGGGCCAGAATTTTGATCAACGATAAGAACACAAGTGGCGCTGTGGATTCCGTGAAATTAACCGGTATTAAGATAACCCCGGTGCTCACTGGCACGACGAGTGTGAGCATAGTCATTAACAATACTTTCAATGTTACCACTCCACAAGGCCTTCCAAGGGGTAATCTTGTATGGGGCATGTCACAGAACGGGTATTTCGATCCTCTTTCTACTACTGACTCCGCGAACGGTAATAGGCTGATAAACAATGCCGATGCAACTGTCACTCCGTTTGTGAACTTGGGGAAGATAGATACCGGGGTAATCGCAAATGCCCTTACCAATGTCAATAAATCCGTGACTTCGACCTTGAGTGCTACTACACGCTATGTTGATTGCAATACCAACGCCAGTGGAAGATGCATTCCAAGTGTCACGGCAAAGTACTCAATCAGCATTACCGGTGGAGACACGTTGGTCCTGAACGACAGCTTCATCGCCGCGTTTGGAACCTGTCGCGAGAACGACGATCCTCCCCCGAACGATTCTACCGATCCTACGTCTCCTCCTACCACCGTCCCCAACGGCCCTCCTGACCCACTTCCGCCTGGTCCGGTCTGTAAGGGAATGGAGAGTAAGGTGAACACCGAACTTAATAATGACGTGAAGGATGCATTGAAAGCCGCGAAGGCGGCTGGCGCGACGCCGGCGGAAAAGTGCACGAGCGCGTGCGGCAATGGCACCGTCGTAATCATCAAGCAGGTGGATTCGGGCGACCCCGACGGCACGTTCGGCTTCACGGCAAACGGTGACGATATACCTGGCGCTTTCGATATCACCACCAGTGGGGGGGTAGGGAGTCAGACCTTCCTCAAGGTCTCCACAGGCCCGCTCGCTGGTGCGCGGACGATTACTGAAAGCGTTGTGCCACTGCTTCCCGATCCAGGTGATTTCTGGGATCTATATGATATCTCATGCTCAAACACGGGTGGAGAAAATTCTACGATGTACACCCTTAATCGTGATGATGGAGAATCGCTGATCGGTGTTACGATCAACAACCTGGATGATAACGACACCTTGAGTTGTACCTTCAGCAACCGCGTCGCTGGCGTTGACTGAAGGCTAAGTTGGTATTGCCGAATGCTCTTGCCTGGTGAAACCGTCTGGCCGCCATCTCAACCGGACTCTTCGCTTTCGGCGAAGAGTCCGGTTCGATCTCAAGGCGAGTGTTTTGCGTTCCGTTGGGAAGGAACGGCAGATTCTTGGACTGCTCCGCTCTTTCATGAACGGGAGGAGATATGGATGCCATCACCACGGGCCAGGCGGTTTCTATAAGGCAGGCCTTTCGATTCGCCCTTCTCCCGATACTCGCGCTGTTCTTGATTGCGCCGTCAAGTGGCCATGCGCAGGTTCCGACAAACATCACTCCGACAACCGGCGCAGGTAATCTCGGAACCTCGGTCAATCAGGTCGGCAATTCCTTCAACATTACCGGAGGGACGAGACCGGGCGGTGGACCAAATTTATTTCATAGCTTCGCGAACTTCAGTGTCGGAGTTGGTGACGTGGGCAACTTCTTGAATACCACTCCCAATATAGCGACCTCCAATATCCTTGGCCGGGTGACGGGCGGAAACATCTCGAACATCTTTGGCACGATTCAAACTGCCAGCTATCCAAACGCCAATCTGTTTCTGATGAATCCATCCGGCTTTGTCTTTGGACCGACAGCCTCGCTGAATGTCGGTGGTTCAGTCAGTTTCACCACCGCACAGTACATTCGTTTGATGGACGCGTTGGGGACGAGTGCAAACTTTTACGCCAACCCAGCTAGTGACGGCTTGGCCAACAGCATTCTCACGATCAACGCTTCGGCGTTTGAATTTCTTTCGGCGTCACCGGCTGCCTATGGGTTTTTGAGCGCGCCTGATCCGAATGCAACGATCACGGTCCAGGGGAGCGCCTTGTCCGTTCCCTCAGGTCAATCGATCTCTATCGTTGGTGGCGATATCTTGATTCAAGCCGGCTCACTCGACAATGGGACTCCTCAGGCGGCAATACTCTCGGCCCCCAGCGGGCGCATCAACTTGGCCAGTGTGGCATCCGCCGGGGAGGTCCTTTACCCGAACCTGCAGTTTGGCCTGAACGTCAGCGGCGGAAATATTGCCATCTCACAAGGAGCGATCCTTGACGTCAGCGGTAGTGAAAATGTCGGTTCGGGAGTCGTAGTGATCCGCGGTGGCCAACTGACAATCGATCAATCGTCGATCATCGCGAACACTGTGGACGGAGATGCGGCGAATCCTGGGATCGATATTCAAGTCTCAGAGAATCTCTCGCTCATTAACGGCACGATGATCAGCTCTTCCACGTCTGGGGCAGGCCGCAGCGCTGATATAGCAATCGTTGCAGGGACTGCCCAGATGGATGGTGCTCTTATCACCAGTGGGACTACTGGAAACGGCAATGGAGGGAATATCACGCTCGATGCGACGACACTAACGCTTACCAATGGAGGGACCATTTTCAGCTCAGCCTTTGGGCTGGGCGGTGGAGGGAAATTAGAGCTTAACGCAGGCAAGCTGACCATGGACACTGGCGCGCAGATCGTGACGGCAAATGGGGACGGTGTTGGAGGAGATATAGTTCTAAACGTGGGAACGGCAAGTTTCATGGGTGGTTCCTCAATCCTGAGCCAGAGTCAGAGTCCCACGGCGTCAGGTCATGGCGGGAATGTGACTATCCGAGGGTTGCAAGGATCGGGCAGCGCGGCGGAGTCGGTTGGATTCTCGGGCGACAGCTTCTTGTCGAGTGAGTCACAGCTAACCGGTGGTGGGGGTGCAGTGACCATCACTTCCAACTCGTTGAAGATGGATGGATCCTCTACCCTCATTAAGTCGTCGGCAAATGATGTGGGTAGTGGAGGAAACATCGAACTGAACGTCCAGCACGCCAATCTCTCAGGCGGCGCGACCATTCAAGCTTTTACCGGTAGTGGGGAGCTCAATGCTCAACCGGGCCCCACGCTCACAATCCATGGAGTGCAGGCAGGAAGCAAGGCGGAGTCTGTGGTCCTATCAGGATCCGGCTCCGGCCTCATCTCCGATAGCTTCGGCACCATCACGGCACGTGCTGGGGATGTGGCGGTCCATGCCAAGACAATCAGCTTGACTGACGGGGCCGTGATCCGAGCCGGAACTCCGAGCACCTCATCGGCCGGCGGAAATGTGACTCTCGATGCCAACTCGGTCGATATCTCCAGCGGAAGCCTCCTTTCAAGCCAGTCAAGCCAATTAGATGCCGGTAAGGTAACCATCACGACAAAAACGCTTACTCTAAACAATGCTTCCATCACGACCCAGAGTACCAGCGAAGGAAAAGGCGGTGACGTGGTGTTGCAGGTAGGAAGTGCGAGCCTCTCAAATGGAGCCACGATTAATAGCAGCACCACTGGGACGGGCCGAGCAGGCGATGTTCTGATCACTGCAGGTCAGTCGGTTACCTTAGACAGCAGTTCGAGCATTTCGGCAAACACGATAGGGCAAGGCAATGCAGGCAATGTGCAGATAAATGCTGGAACAGTCACGGTGGCAAACGGGAGCCAAATTAATACATCCGCGAGCATCCCTGAAGGCTTCTCTGGTCAACCAAGCGATCTGACCGGTAATGCAGGGAGTATTGAAATCACGACCACCGGCGGTTCGGTTGTCGTTTCCAATGGTGGAACGATAGCGAGTTCGTCACAAACGGGTGGCAACGCCGGTCAGGTAATTGTCACGACGCCCTCCTTGACGCTGGACCACGGCAGCATCACGACCAACACAAGCGGCAGCGGCAATGCGGGCAGCATCACAGCAAACGTGGGCTCGCTGGCGCTCACGAACGGGGCGGAGATTTCCAGTAACAGCACGGGGACAGCGACTGGAGCCGCTGGCAGCGTGACGATTCAAGGGGTGGCTTCGCCGGCCAATGCCGTGACGGTGACAGATAGTTCGATTTTGACCAGTGCTTCGAATACAGGGCAAGGCGGCAGCATTACTGTGGATGCCACGAATCTCTCGCTGAACAACGCGACGATGTCGGCGTCAGTGAACAACTTTGATCACTCGCCAGGCTCGTCAGATAGTGCCACGACTGGGCTCGCCAATATAAACCTGACCGCCTCCACTATGACTATGACAGGCAGTACGATCACAACCCAGTCGTCTGGTTTGCGCAACGCCGGCGATGTCCTGATCAACCCCAATGTGCCCGGTAGCAGTCTTGAGATGCAGAACAGCACGATCAACACTTCGGCCTCCTTCTCGGACGGCGGAAACATCGAGATCAATGTCACTAACATGTTTCAAATGACAAATAGCATTGTCACCTCGTCGGTCGGCAATCCCACGAAGACCGATACCATAGGCGGGAATATTACGATCGATCCCCAAAATGTAATTATGCAGAACAGCCAAATCATCGCCCAGGCCTTCGCCGGCACCGGCGGAAACATCAGCATCACCTCCAATGTATTTCTTGCGGACCCCAGCAGCGTGGTCGATGCATCATCCACGCTCGGCATCAGCGGGACCGTGGATATCCGCTCGCCGGTGAGTAATATCTCCGGCGTCATCGGGCGGTTGCCTGAATCGGTGTTGGCGGCACAGGCGTTGCTGCGGGCTGCCTGTGCAGCCAGACTCGCCGAGTCAAAGGTGAGCAGTTTCGTCGAGCGGGGACGAGATCACATTCCTGTAGGCCCCGAGGGCCTGCTCGCCACGCCGTATGTGCCGGCTGCTTCCGAGCCAACAATGCGGATGGGCGCTGCGTCGTTACGGCTCGAAGACACTTCCGGAATCCAGCTACGTCGTCGGATGGGGCAGGATCTCACTCCTCGCGTGCACATGTTGTCGGGTGATGCTGCCTGTCAATCATGAACTGGCGAAGAACAAGGAGTCTCCGGCAATTACCGGCCGCTTCCTTGATTGTGTGGCCGTTGACTTGGATCGGAGGCGGACTCGTGCTCATGACGCTCATGGCGGAGCCGCTTCACGCGCAAGTGCCATTGCCTCCGATCTTCGATCCCGGCGGCCGTTCAAAAGAAGGCCTTCCTCTGAGACGTGAAGAGCCGCTGAAACCAAAACCTGCTCCCCTGGAGCCCACGAAGCCCACCCCGCCGTCTGAAACACAAGGGCGCCTCCCGCCCGTGCGCGTATTCGTCCGCGAATACCAGTTCAGCGGCCACTCAGTGTTTACGATCGATGAATTGCAATCTGTGGCTGCTCCGTATGTGAACCGGCAAGTCACGACTGAAGATCTGGAAAGTCTGCGCAATGCGGTGACGTTGCTCTACATCCAACGTGGCTATGTCACATCCGGGGCCATTCTCCCCGATCAGGCTGTGACGGACGGTGTAATCCTGATTCAGATCATCGAAGGGAAATTGAGTGAGATCAACATTGAAGGGGCACGGTGGTTGTGGCCGAGCTATTATCAACGCCGGCTTGCTCTCAGCGCCGGGCCACCTGTCAACATTTACAATTTGCAGGAACGCCTGCAGCTCCTCCAACAAGACTCTCGGATCCAGCGTATCAATGCGGAACTGCGTCGTGGCGCGGTGACCGGCGAGAGCGAGCTGAACGTGCGCGTATCCGAATATCGCCCCTTCAAGGCCTGGCTGGACTTCAATAATTATCAGCCGCCGGCGGTTCGGGGCGAACGAGGTTTGGCGACGGTAGCACACGATAGTTTGACGGGGAACGGTGACCGGTTTCAGTTCACGTACGGGCAGTCACTTGCAGTCAATCAACCGATCGGTGTCTTCCCCTTGATCAATACCTCCTACATTGTGCCGTTCACACCCTATGACACTACGTTTACCGCAGGCTACCGCCGCACGAATTTTCAGGTGGTCACGCAGCCGTTTGAACCGCTCGATATCGAGGGCGCCATCGAAATTTTTACCTTCACGCTGCAACAACCGGTGTATCGCACGCTCAACCATCAGGTAAATGTGGGCGTGCAAGGTGAATATCTCTATAACAAGAATACCCTGCTGGGCCAACCGTTCGATTTCTTCGCCGGCTATCAGAACGGTGTGGCGAACGTCGCCGCGTTGCGCTTCCTTCAGGACTGGACGTATCGATCCCAGGACACTGTGGTCGGGGCTCGATCGCGTTTTTCTGTCGGATTGAATGTCTTGGATGCCACGATCAATTCTGGTCCGGTTCCCGATGGACAATTCTTCTCTTGGCTGGGACAATTTCAGGCGCTGCGCCGCTACGAGGAATGGGCGGGAACGCAACTGCTTGGCCGCATCGATATGCAATTCGCCAACGATCGGCTGTTTCCGCTCGAGCAGGTTCCCGTGGGTGGTCGATACAGTGTGCGAGGTTATCGTGAAATCAGTTTGCTGCGTGATGATGCCTTTTTGTTTTCGATCGAGTCGCGCCTACCGATTTCTCGCTGGGTATGGGATAAACGCGAAGATTTGTTGCAACTGGCTCCCTTCATCGATTATGCGCGAGCATGGGCCGCCAAGGGCGAGACCCCGGATCCGGTGAGCCTGTTGAGCGCTGGAGCGGGTTTACGAACGGGCTTCCTGCCGAACGATCGCGGATACTTTGAAGTCTATTGGGGCTACCGAATCAGAGGCTCCGGCACGAACAACCCTCCGTATAACGTCACCGGCAATCTGCAAGATCATGGCGTGCACTTGCAACTCGTGCTGCAGGTACTGTAGCCGGAGGATCGTCACATGACACGATATCCATGTCGCCCTGAATCGGTGGCCTCTCGCGGTTCCGATTGGCTACGAACCGGCATCGTGCTGGGTTTCCTCGTCGCAGCCTGCATGACCTGGCATTTTTCCGTCGGAAGCCAACGGGGATACTCCCAATCCATGGAGGCCGTCCCGCCGGTCACCGGTTTGTCACTGTTCCAGCAAGGGGACGAGGCGTTTCGACGCGGTGCGTTCGAACAAGCGGTCCAGGTGTGGCAGCAATCTGCACACATGGCTCACGAGGCCGGTAATCTGCGCGAGGAATGCGATGCTCGTGTGGCACTCGCGCAGAGCTACATGGCGCTTGGATTTCACACTCGTGCTGCCCAACAACTCGAGCTGGCTGTTGCCATTGCCCGGTCGGCTGGTGATCCATCCCGTCAGGCAGCTGCCCTCGATCTGCTCGGGCAAACCTATCTGACCGCCGGACGACCCGAGCCGGCCTTGGAAACGCTCGAGGATGCCCGGCGGCTGGCCGTAGAAGCGCAAGACCAGGTACGCATGGCCACGGTTCTTCACTCTCTCGGGACCACACAAGCGGCACTGAATCAGAACGATGAGGCGGCGGCCTCATTTAAAGAGGCTCGTCGTTTGGCACAGGTTGCCCATCTGGATACACTCGTTGCTACTTCAACAATCAACCTGGCCAAGATGGCGCTCGGAGCAAACCAATGGCAAGAAGCCGATGGTCTGCTCAACGAGGCGTTGGCGCAGAGCCGATCGCTTCCTGACTCACATGACAAGGCGTACGGTCATATTTCGATCGGCCTCGGGTTTGCCGCCCTCCATGGCCATCTCCCGCCAAACGGGGACCGTCGCGCGATAGCTGCCGAAGTGCTCGAAGAGGCCGGTGAGATTGCTCAAACGCTTGGTGATGCCCGTGCCGCCTCATACGCTCTCGGGTATCGTGGCCATCTCTATGAAGAGGAACGCCGTTACGAGGAGACATTGCTCCTCAGCCGGCTTGCCATTGGCTTTGCCCAACAGGTGCATGCACCGGAGTCACTCTATCAATGGGAATGGCAAACAGGCCGAGCGTTGAAGGCGCAAAACCACCTCGATCACGCGATTCCGGCCTACCAACGAGCGGCAGATCTCGTGCAGACATTACGGCCGGAAATGGTGGCCGGTTCAGCTTCGTTCAGGGAATCCAGCGGCCGACTGTTCTTCGAATTGGCCGATCTCCTGCTGCAGCGGGCGAGTGGCACTTCGGGGAGAGAAGAAGCGCAACCGTATTTGATGAAGGCGCGGGAAGCCGTGGAGCTCTTTAAGTCGGCGGAGCTGCGGGATTACTTCCGAGACGAGTGCGTGGACGCGTACCAAACCCGTTCGACTAAACTTGAAGATGTTTCACATCGAGCGGCCATTCTGTATCCCATCATTCTTCCGGATCGTACCGAGTTGCTGGTGAGTCTGCCCGATGGCATGCATCGACTGACCGTCCCGGTCAAACAAGAGGACATCACGGCAGAGGCACGCGCCTTTCGGACGATGTTGCAGAAGGAAACGACGCGTGAATATCTCCGCCGTGCACAACGGCTCTATGATTGGCTCTTGAGGCCACTTGAGACGACGTTCGCGAAATTTGATCTCGATACCTTGGTGATCGTTCCAGATGGTCCGCTTCGAATGATCCCGTTTGCCGCGCTGCACGATGGAAAGCAATTTCTGATCGCCAAGTACGCCGTGGCGACGACGCCAGGGCTGAATCTGACGGATCCCAAGCCCCTGGCGCGAGACCGCATAGAAGTGCTCTCAGCCGGGCTTACTGAAGGCGTGCAAGGATTTCCGCCCCTCCCGAACACCGCGGAAGAACTGAAGGCCATCGGAGCGATGTATAAGACGCATCGTCTGCTCAATGAAGAATTTCGCGTGCCGCAACTCGAGCGGGAGATGAAAGAAACTCCGTTCACGATCGTGCATATCGCGTCGCACGGCAAATTCGAACGCGACGTAAAGAAGAGCTTTCTGCTGACGTACGATGATAAGCTGACGATGGACCGTCTGAATCAGGTCGTAGGCTATTTCCGGTTCCGGGACCAGCCGCTCGAACTGTTGAGCCTCAGCGCCTGCCAGACCGCGGCGGGGGACGACCGCGCGGCGCTCGGGTTGGCGGGAATCGCGATCAAAGCCGGCGCGCGAAGCGCTCTCGCCACTCTGTGGTTCGTGAACGACGAGGCCTCGTCGGCGTTGGTGGTGGAGTTCTATCGTCATTTGAAGAATCCGGCCAACTCGAAAGCGATGGCGCTTCGACAGGCTCAGTTGAAGTTGATGGAGAATCCGGATTTCCAGCATCCGATCTTTTGGTCGCCGTTTCTCATGTTGAACAACTGGCTGTAGCCGGAATTGAACACGTCTCGCAAGAAAGACAAAGGTCCCCTTTCCCCGGTGTGCTTCCTCGCATGCGAAGCGCCCTGAAAGTCTTTCAGTCACCGCTCGTCGCGAGCGTCGTGATCGGCTTTCTCTGTGCTCTTGTCATTCTCGGCGTGCGCAGCACCGGCCAGCTCCAACAGCTGGAGCTCTCTCTGTACGACTGGCTGCTGCGGTCGCGGCCGATGCCGGCCGTATCCGATTCGCGGATCACGTTCATCACGATTTCCGAGGAGGACATCCGCCAACAGGGCCGATGGCCTATCACGGACGAGACCCTGGCGCAAGCTCTCCGCCTCCTGCTTGCGCACAAGCCTCGCGCCATCGGTATAGACCTCTACCGGGACATCGACGTCCCGCCAGGGCATGAGGACCTTACGGCGCTTCTCACGCAACAACCCCGGATCGTCATGGTGACTCAGGTCGGAGGCGGGACCGTGATCCGCATTCCTCCTCCTCCGGCGTTGGAGGGGAGCGAGCAAGTGGGATTCAACGACATCCTCATCGATTCCGATGGGCTCATCCGTCGGGCCTTGCTGTTCCAGGATGATGGAGATCAAGTCGCCTATTCATTCGGTCTCAGGCTCGCCCTGCTCTACTTGGCGGGCGACGGGATTGTTCCGCAGCCGGATCCGTCCAATCCTGACCTGATTCGATTGGGCCCGACCACGCTCAGGCCGTTTGCTTCTTCAGACGGGGGGTATGTGAATGCGGATGCGGGCGGCTACCAGATTGTGCTGGACTTCGGCGGCGCTGCGGCGCCGATGAGGACGTTTTCCCTGAGTGATCTGCTGGCCGGCCTTGTGGAACCTCGGCAGATTACCGATCGTATCGTGTTGATGGGCGTGACGGCCGAAAGCGTGCCGGATCTCTTTCATATTCCGGTTCAATACGGCTCTCACGCTGGAGACCTGTTCCCCGGAGTCTTTCTGCACGGGATCGTCATCGAGCAATTGCTGGCCGCAGCCAAGGACGGCCGCAAACCGATCCACGTCCTGAGCGAGACTGCGGAAATTGCTTGGACCCTGCTGTGGGGAATGCTCGGTGGCGCACTGGGTGTCTTCGCTCGTTCTCCGTGGCGCTTCTCCCTGATCACAGTCGGAGGGCTGCTTCTGCTGACCGTGATGGTGATTTGGCTATTCTGGTCCGGATGGTGGGTGCCCGAAGCTCCGGCCGCGATTACATGGTTCGTCACGGCCTCAGTCGTGGTCGCCTCGACGCTGGGTCGAGAACGAAAAGAACGGGCGCTCTTGATGCAGTTGTTCTCCCGGCATGTCTCGCGGGAGGTGGCCCAGGCCATCTGGCACCAGCGAGAGCAGTTCCTCGAGGACGGTCGCCCGCGGCCGCAGGAACTCACAGCGACGGTGTTGTTCTTGGACTTCAAAGGCTACACAGCGGCTTCGGAAAAGATGACCCCGCAGGCCTTGATGGCCTGGGTCAATGCCTACCTGGATGCCATGACTCAGGTCGTCATGAGGCACGACGGAGTCATCGATGACTATGCGGGCGACTCGATCAAAGCGAATTTCGGGGTCCCGTTGAAGCGAGCGTCGAATTCGGAAGTCGCCACGGACGCGATCAACGCGGTGACCTGTGCCTTGGCGATGGAGCGGGAGATGCACAGGATGAACGAACGACATGAGGGGAACGGGCTTCCCACCGTCGGCATGCGCATCGGGATTCACACCGGTCCGGTGCTGGCCGGATGCGTCGGAAGCGCCGAGCGCATGAAGTATACGACGGTGGGAGATACGGTCAATGCGGCGGCGAGGCTGGAAAGCTTGGATCGGGAGGTCGTGGCGGAAACACCGGGCCGGCGGCCCTGTCGGATCTTGATCAGCGGGGCGACGGCCCAATTACTCGGCGAGCGTTTTCACCTCGAGCGCCTCGGTGAAGTGAGTGTCAAAGGCAAAGCCCAGCCCATTGTCACGTATCGAGTCACCAGCCACATCGGAGAGCAAGTCGGAGCCAGATAACGTTCGCGCCCATCCCTCAATTCGACTGAGCCATCAGCGCGTTCGATGCGACATCAGCCAGTCCCACCTGCTCAAGCAGCGAGGCGCGTTGCTGACGCCACTCATTGTTGGCCGGATTGGATTGAATGCGATCCGTGAGCGCCATAACCGTGTCATACCAAATTCCCGCCTCTGCATAGCGCGCTGGAGCTTCCGCGTCGGTGATGACAGTCGTCATTGGCGGCTGCAGTTTCTCCCGATCGATACGTTCGATCGCTCCCTTTGCCACGACATTGGCGGAACGTTCCTCGGCGTCCACAATCAATGACACCGACCATTGGTACCGTTCTCCCGGCGACAGCTTCACGTTATAATCCGCCAGCTTGATCTGCTGAAGGCCGGCCTGCGCCGGAGGCGGAAGCTTCGCGTCCACGACCGGAGCCTCGGCATTGTCACCGATCAAGGTGAATTCAAACGAGAACGCCTTGTCCTGTTTGGTTGGTGTGAACCAGTAGAGAACCGGTTGTTCCAACAGTGTCCAGCCTACATGCTCGGGAGCCAACAGGCTGATGACGGGCACGCTCTTGTTCAAACCACGAGTCCCTCCGCCTCTGCGTGTCGTCGTCGCAGGAGCACCCTTGTGGGGTGGTTGATATTTGATAGCCTGCTTAGGCTGGGGCTGAGAATCCTTCGCCTGGGCCACAGGCGGCACTGTCGTGCCAGCTTGTTCTTCCGAGATTGCCACAAGGGGAAGGCCGAAAAGCAGACTCGCGGCCAGACCACACACAGTCACCGTTTGTCGTTTCATAGATAGGCCCTCCTGTCATCTGTCAGGTGCGTCATCTTGACCGGTCCTCGCCCGTGCCAAATACCGAATACAAGGCAAGGGACGGGCCAACCCACCTCATAAAAATACGTAAAGGTCACCAAGCTGAAACTCTATGACGGTACAGCCACTTTTTGATGACCTTGATCTCCACGATCCCCACCTGTCGGACTTGGTTCATTCAGGTTTGTTCTTCATGCGAAAAAACGCATTCAGTCTGGATCGAAAGTGATTCGAGATACGCAGATTGGCTCACGTAGATATCGAGAGTCGGAGCCTGAAATGGGCTTCGCAGCTGTTCCGTGACTCGCATTGTCGTGAGTGGTGATGCAGGTCTTTTTCGGGGGAGTTATCGCTTGTGCGGCGAGGAGTTTCCCCTCCGACGACCCGGTCAGCTCGGAAGATTTTATATGCCCAATGATACCCCCTGTGAATCCCCTCACTTGAGGGGATAGCTAACTGTGGGGGTTGTGGTCTGACCGTCCCTGCCGTACAGAGGACGAGGGAAGAGTTGAATGTTTCCGTGATGATCGGCCCTGACATGATGCTGCATCTGAGCAAGAGCATCCGTGTGCTGGCTGCCGCCAGTCTCCTGACGGCCTGCGGGGAACCGGTGTTTGAGAACGCCGGCAGTCCGAACAGCCTGGCGCTGGACCGCGAGGCCTGTGTCATGGAGATTGATCAAAGTCCCGAGGCATTCAGGTATCGTCAAAACCCTGCGGCCCATCCTGACTATCCGGTCGAGGCGGTAGAGGACATCAATACGTGCATCGAGAAGAAGGGTTGGAGGCTGGTGCGTTCCAGATCGGAACAAGAGCAGGTGCGGGATGCGGTAGCTTCCGAAATGAGTCGCTCTCCTCATCCCGTGCCCTTGTCGGATCCGAAAGGCATAGAGGCCTTGAAGCGAGCGATCGAGGACAAGCTTACGCGTGCCGGATCAGTGGAGAGTACGTCGAAGAAGGAGTAGTACTATAAGCAAAGCTGAGAGGTTGTTTCCGCCATTCTGCTCCTTGTGCCAGGCTGGTCCCGTCCGGTTGAGGTCGCGCCATGCGGGGATGGTGTCGAAGGGGCTAAGATCCCGATCGGAGGCCCCCGTCGGGCTGGTCGGCCGGCGGCATTTGTCCTACCCCGTCCGGTGTCGAGAAGATCATGCGGGCGAGCAGACCCGTCCGGGTCGTCGTATGGGTTTTGTGCATGATGCGTTTGAGGTGTTCCTTCACGGTATATTCGCTGAGATTGATCCGGCTTGCGATTTCTTTGTTGGTAAACCCCAGCATCAGGTAGATAATCACTATTTGCTCGCGCTCGGTCAGGTGATACCGCTCCTGAACGATGGAATTCAGGCCTTCGGCCTGCTGCGGAAATGGTTCGATGATGATGAGGAAGCGGCTGTTGGACTGAAACGGCTCTTCCGGGACGCATAAGCCCCGAATGAGGAGGCGGTGCGTCGAGTTCAGGTGGACCCGTTCAACTTGAATGGACTCACAGTCCTTCGGGTGGGAACATTTGGCCAGCTGACCGGCTAACTCCCGCACGACCGTATGAACTTCCGGTGGGATGAGGTCGCTTCCACATTCCTGAGTTGCGGGAGAATGAATATTCCTCAGGAGCGTCTGCGCCTCCTCATTCATGAACAAGAGTTGCTCGGAACTGGTGAAAAGAATGACGCCTGTAGCAATGTCTCTGGCAGGACGGCCTGGTGATATCACGTTATGCCCTCATGACTTGCCCATTCCGCATCAGACAAGTGGCAGGGGTGGACGGGGCGCTGATTATCTCTCTACCCCCGTGATAAGCGAGCAGAGTGCAAGACATAGACCCGGTACTTTTCCCCGTTCCCCTGAGGGAGTAAAAGCGCGTAAGCCTATAGTGATAAGGATCGGCAAGTCAAAGCGGGGACTATACGTACGGCAGGCTATGCAGGGCTTGTCAAGTCAGGATCATGGATTCAGCCATCTCATGCATCTAATGAGATTCAGCTGGGATCAAATCACATTCTAAAGAGGTGACTGTACAGGCGAGCCAGCCGGTACGCACTCCAATTGGTTCCCACCATGCTATTGATTCCTACTTTTCCCGGTGTCTTGGCCGGGGTATCCTGCTCCCCTTGAAATTGAGACCACCTCTACGACATGGTCCTACGACGGACCGAGGAGGTGGCGATGGCAGCAGAAGCAGCAGAACCCATTGAACGGTGGACGGCCAAGCGACGCGTGGCATTGGTCGTGAGTATTCTGAAGGGTGAGACCTCGGTGGCCGAGGCGGCCCGGCAGCACGGCCTGACCGTGGCGGAGGTGGAGGCGTGGCGTGAGAAGTTTCTCCTCGGCGCCGAGAACGCGCTCCGGACTCGGCCCAAGGACGAGGAGGCCGTGAAGGACGAGCAGATCAAGAAGCTGAAACAGAAGATCGGGGATCTGGTCGTGGACAACGACATCTTACGGGAGGCCTTGAAACCCTTCCCTTTGGACCGGAAGACATCCGACGCGTGAGAGCCCGCGTGTCGGGTGTCTCCGAGCGACGGAGTTGCCAGGTGCTCCGCGTGAACCGAGCCGGTCTGCATCGGACGAGAGCAACGGAGGGACGACGCCGAGGCCCCACGGCACCCCCGTGGCTGGAGCGGATGCGGTATTGGATTCAGCAGCATCCCACGTTTGGGTATCGCCGACTCTGGGTGATGTTGCGGTATCAGGATGGGATCCTGGTGAATCGCAAAGCCGTGTATCGCGTGCTGAAGCAGCAGGGCTGGTTCGTCCACCAACGCGTGGCGACCCCGCGCCCTCGGGTGCGAGGCTGGCGCAGTCGGGCTGGGCAGAGCAATGAACGGTGGGCGATGGACGTGACGCATATTCCCTGTGGCCAGGACGGCTGGGCCCATCTCGCGGCCGTGATCGACTGTCACGATCGGGAAGTCATCGGCTACGAGTTCGCGTTGCGCAGTCGGGCCAAGGAGGCGGAGCGGGCCGTCGAAGCGGCGTGCCTGCAGCGGTTCGGGACGTTGCGGCCTACGGGCGCACCGGTCCTCCGCAGTGACAACGGCCTGATCTTCCAGAGTCGCCGGTTTCGACAAGCCTGTCGGGACTATCGGCTCCAACAGGAATTCATTACGCCCTATACGCCGGAACAGAACGGGATCATCGAGCGGTTCTTCCGGAGTCTGAAGGAGGAGTGCGTCTGGCAACACACGTTCCAGACGTTTGAGGAGGCGCGACGGATCATTCGGGACTGGCTCCATTGGTACAACGAGGGACGACCGCACAGCGCCTTGGCGTATCGGAGTCCCGTCCAATTCCGCGCGCAACAGTCAACCCAGGTGGCTTGATTTCAGGGGAGCACTACAGGGGCAGCGGCCCATATTCCAAGGGTTCATGTAAACATATGAATCGGCTCGGAAGGTGGCGGGAAGCACGGGCATCCGAGGGCGATTGTTGGGATCGAAGAGTACCGGTGTCACTGTGCCGGACGTGCAGACGACTATTTCACGAGCCAGACGCGATAGGTCTTGGTGGCCATCGGCTTGGCGACTTTCAGCACGCCCGTGGCGCCCGGGTTCATGACGTCGTCCCCGGATGCGCTGCGTCTCGCCGGGTAGCGCTCGGTGCGGATGAGGAACTTTTGGTCGTTGTAGAAGTCCACCATGATGTCGGCGGTTTCTCGTAATCCACCCTGGTAGTTCGTGTTCAACCAATCGAGCCGCCGCAACGCTTGGTATTCGATCGAGATGGTGCCGTTGGCTTCATCGCGGACCACGAGGATCTTGAGCGAGCGATTTTGATCGAGGCCGTCTCCACCGGCCGGTTCGCCCGCCAGTTGAGTCCGGATCGCCTTCACGCTTTCGTCCACGACGAGTGTGCCGCGGACTCGACAGGTGACGGTCTTGCCCTGCTGGAATTGCTCGAGAATCTTTTGATCCCGGACATACTTCGTCACGAGGTTGTTGGCGATCTCGCGCAGCAATGCGGAGTCGACGACGTTGGCGGTCTGGTCGCGATACAATGGCGATTCGATCACGGCCAGTCTCCAGGCTTCGCGGCAGGCCAGCGTGAGGGCATCGGACGGTGTCTCTGGCTCATGAAAGGTATACCGATACTCGCCGGTCACTTCGGTCTTCTCCGGGGCGGCCTCCGCAGCTATGGCGATCAACGGAGCAAAAAGTAAGAGACCAAGGACTCCTGACGTCGTATGTCTGTATGCCATCGCCATGGGACGCCTCCTCTGCCGTCGGGACGATCGAGCCTCAGCCCGGCTGGCGGAATGACGCGGATATCCTACCATGGGCATCGTATGACATAAAGGCAGCCGGGATGGGCTTCGCCGGCAGATGGCCGCGCGCGACCGATAGATCGCATTCGCTGCGAGACGCGGGGCTTGTCTGGTATGGTCGTGCGGCCGGTCGTAGCCTGCGGATCGGTGCGCACCTTGTCATAAGGCTGCGTTCAGGGCTTGGATAGTGAGAGGACTGCAGCCTTCCGCCCGATTGTTCGCGAGAACATAGATGGGTGTGCCTTCCTGGACGGCCTGGTTGATGAGGGCGACTGTGTCCTGTCTCATGCTCGTCTGTTCCTGCACGATGCGGTTATAGGGTTTGTACCGCGCGACGGCCTTTTCGTACGCGAGGCCAAGCGGGGTCAGGAGTCTCACAACCGCGAACGAGGCGAGAAAGCGTCGGTCCAACACCTGATGCTGGTAGGACAGCGGCGGCATGGCGGTCCAGTGGTTGTATACGTGGGTAACGTTGTGTGCCTGAAGGATGTCGCCGTAACGACGGCCGAGCAAGATTGGATTGCGGATTTCGACGCCATAGAGCGGGCCCGATGGGAGCTGTTCCAAGAAGCGATCGAGTCGATCCAGAAAGACCGGCGGTTCGACGCCCCAGCGCTGAAACTCGAAGATGAACGGGCCGAGCCTGTCGCCCAGGCCTGTTGCCGCCGGATTCAGCATCGATTCGCGAAACAGCGCGGCGTCGAGAAAACGCGGATTGGATTTGCCCGCTTTTGCTCCGTATCGCGGCAGGTTGGCATAGACGGGCACGGTAATGTCTTCCCACACTTTCTGGCAGAAGCGGAAGTCGGCCGGCACCTGTGCCGCGTAGTGCGCCAACTGGGCGGCGTCGGCCGGATGATAAAACGAATGGTCGATGCCGACTGTGCGGAACAGCGGAGGCTCTTCCTCACTGAACCGGTGCGCGGCGTACTCCGCAAGCGTGTCCTGGCTGAAACGGCCCTTCGGATAGGCCCGATGGTAGACCAGTCCTTGCCAGCCTTCGTAGGCCCAGGAACTCGTGCCGAATCGCACCAAATCACAGGCGCAAATCATATGCCCGCATTGTACTGAAATCGTGTTCAAGAACAATAGGATAGCTTGACTTGATTGGCGTCTTCACTCAGACTCTTCCCTTATGTTCGCTTCCGACGAATCTTCTCTCCTCGCGACACTGGCAGAACGGGTCGGCATCGCCTCGGAATATTACGACATCGGCGGGACGCTGCACGTCGCCTCCGATGACGCGAAGCGGGCGATCCTCTCGGCAATGGGGTTCAATATCCATTCGACCGAAGAACTCACCAAAGCCTTGCGGGAGTGGGAAGAGGCTCCCTGGCGCCGTCCCTGTGAGCCGGTGCTGGTGGTGCGCGAAGGCACCGGCGAAGCGGTCGTCCTCTGCTGTCTGATGCTTGAAGACGGCAAGGAACGGTCCGTCGTGGTGCAGTGGACGATCTCCGATGAAAATGGACAACCGGTGCGCACCGGCGAGGCAGGACCCGGTCTCTCGGCGGCTGAAGTGCGCTTTGTGGAAGGGCAACGACGAGTACGACTGGATTGCCGATTGCCGGGTGACTTGCCGATCGGCTACTACACAGTGACGGTTCAGGCTTCCGGGCTGGTGGGCGACTCGTCCGGGACGATGCGTCTGATCGTGGCTCCTCAGCAGTGCTATCTGCCGCCCGCGCTTGCGGATCACCGGCGCATCTGGGGCATGGCACTACAACTCTATGCGCTGTCGTCGAATCGGAACTGGGGCTGTGGAGACTTTACGGATCTGGGCACGGTGGTCGAGTGGGCCGGCGCCTCGCTCGGCGCTGGGTTGGTCGGGCTCAATCCGCTGCACGCTCTGCGCAACAGCGCTCCACACCATACCAGTCCCTATGCACCCGTCACGCGGCTCTTTCTCAACGAACTCTACATCGATCTCGAGCGGCTGCCGGAATTCTGGGCGTCGCCGGAGGCGCAGCGTCAGTTTCAGGCGCCGGAATTTCAAGCCAAGCTCAAGGCCCTGCGTGAAAGCCGCCGAGTGGACTATGACGTCATTGCCACCGCGAAACGTGGTTTCCTGGATCTGGCCTATCGGCAGTTTTTGAAAGAGCACTATGTCGGGAACGAGCCTGATTTGGAGCCGAAGACCGCCCGCGCCAAGCTTCTCGAGCGGTTTATTCGGGCCGAAGGGGAGTCGCTGGAACTGTATGCCACATTCCAGACGCTGGAAGAGGAACGCCGACTGATTCAACCCAAGGCGTCCTCGTGGCGCGATTGGCCTGCTCAGTTTCAGTCCCCCGGACCGGCTGTGCGCGAGTATGGGAAGCGGCATCGGAAGCGTCTGCGGTTCTTCCAGTATATCCAGTGGGTTGCGTCGGAACAGTTGGGCGAAAACCGCCGGAGATCCGAACAGGCGGGTATGACGATCGGGCTGTACAATGATCTGGCGCTGGGGGCGGAGCGGTTCGGAGCCGAATCCTGGATGTATCAATCGGTGCTGGCGCTCGATGCCGACTGCGGCGCTCCGCCCGATTCATTGGGACCGCAGGGACAGAATTGGGGGTTGCCGCCGGTCAATCCGTTGGCGCTGCGCGCCGGCGGTTATGAACTGATCATCCGTCTGTTGCGCAATAACCTCCGATTCGGCGGCGCGATCAGGCTGGACCACGTGATGGCGCTCTGTCGGCTCTTCTGGATTCCGCGAGGAAAGCCGGCGGCGGAGGGCACCTATGTGCACTATCCATTCGAAGATTTGCTTGCGATCGTCGCGCTGGAAAGCGTGCGGGCCAAAACTCTGGTGATCGGTGAAGATCTCGGGACCGTCCCCGATTGGGTACGCGAGGAGTTGGCCAAAGCCAGGGTCCTGTCCTATCGCGTCTTCTACTTCGAGCGCCACGGTGACGGAACCTGCAAGGCGCCAAATGAGTATCCCGAACAGTCGCTCGCCGTCGTCGGGACCCACGACCTGCCGACATTGACCGGCTTCTGGTCTGGTGAGGATCTGCAAGTGAGGGCCGGATTGGGGGCGCTGGGAGACGATGACGCCAAGCGCCGAGCGTGGGAGGACCGTCGCCGCGACAAGGGGCGCATGCTGGAGGCACTCGCCCGCGAAAGCTTGTTGCCTGAAGGTCTGTCAACCGACCCGGATTCGGCACCCTCGATGACGCCGGCTCTCTGCCAGGCCATCCATATCTATCTGGCACGCACTACCTCCGCCGTCGTGCTGGCCAATCTGGAGGACGGTTTGGAGGAGCTGTCGCAGACCAACCTGCCGGGCACCATCGATGCCCATCCCAATTGGAACAGAAAGTACGCCGTTCCGGTCGAGACCCTGCCTACAGACCACC
This sequence comes from Nitrospira sp., assembly GCA_047150005.1. Classification (GTDB taxonomy): domain Bacteria; phylum Nitrospirota; class Nitrospiria; order Nitrospirales; family Nitrospiraceae; genus Nitrospira_C. The sequence continues at coordinate 2,806,421 of AP038806.1, forward strand.
GGTTGCGGGATCTGGCTGCCGTCTTGCGTTCCGCACGCCCGCTAGGCTAAGACCTTCCGTCGGAGATGTGGCCTTGTCTGCCTCCTTTACAGATGGAGAGCGGTGCGATCGACGGTGGACGTGCTTCATCGGCGCCGGCTTGCCGCGTCGGCCTGGATCCCGGTAGCCTCCGCCACGGACGTTCACGATGAACAAGCAGAACCGCATTCTTCTGGCCGTCGCGGGAGTCGTCTTTCTTGCCATCGTGATTCTGGAGACCGTCGCGCCGGCGAACATCGTCGCCGCGTACGGGCTGGTGTTTCCCATTTTGCTGGTCGCGCGGCTGCGTAATCGGGCGCTCATGGTGCTGGCAGTCGTGTGCTGCGTGGCGGCGACCTATCTGGGCTTGATGCAGCCGACGAAGCCCGGACGGTTTCAGGCCGCGGTGATCAACCGCTCCGTCGTGGCGGGGGTGCTGATGGTGGTGGCCTACGTCGGTATGACGTGGGAAGAGCGGAAAGCCAGGGAGGCGGCGGCGAAGGCGGCTCTGGCGCAACAGACCGAAAGTCTGCTGCGCGCCAACACGCTGTTGGTCGATGCGAAGGATCAACTGAACCGCTCGGAACGCCTAGCCGCCGTCGGGCAGCTCGTGGCTTCGGTCGCCCACGAGGTCGGGACGCCGCTGCATTCGATCGCCTGGCATGTTCAGGCGCTGGCCGAGGAACCGGGTGTCACGCCGGAAATGAAGAAGCGCATCACGGTCATCGACGAGCAGCTCAACCGTGTGGTCCGGATCATCCAAGACCTGCTGTCTTCGACCAGACAGCGCAAACCCGAACCGGTGTGGATGTCCGCGGAGCAGGTCATCAATCCGGCCACGGCACTGCTGGAGCCGGCGTTCCACGCAAAAGGCGTGTCGTTGGGCGTGGAGTTGGCGATCGGGATTCCATACGTGTGGGCCGATGCGGAGAAGGTGCATCAGGTATTGGTCAACCTGCTCACGAATGCCTTGGCGGCCACGGCCCAGCATGGCTCGGTGATCGTGCAGGCGGGCGGTCGCGCCGCTACGGCTGAGGAAGTGGAGGTGGCGCGCCGCATGGCTCCTGATATGACGGCCATGATGGTGACCATCGCCGTGCGTGACACGGGGGTTGGCATGCCGGCGGCGGACGTACAGCGGGCTTTCCATCCATTTTTCACGACCAAGGAAGTTGGCAAAGGGACAGGATTGGGACTATTCTTGAGCCGTGAAACGGTGGCGGCGCACGGGGGAGGCCTGTCTCTCCAGAGCGAAGCCGGTCGGGGGACCGTAGTCATGGTGACATTGCCCGGGAAGATGCCGGAACCGGGCGCAACGGTGTAGAAACGAAAACGATCATGAATGTTGCAACGATTTTGGTGGTCGACGACGACGCGGTGGCCCGGGATCTGCTGGCTGAAGCGTTGAAGAAGGAAGGCTACAACGTCGAGGCCTTCGGGAGCGGCGAAGAAGCCATTGCGAGAGGACGGGAAGGCTCGGTGGACCTGGTGCTCACGGATATCCGCATGGGAGCCGTGGACGGCCTCACGGTGCTGCGCGAGTTCAAACGGACAAGTCCGGACACCGCCGTCGTGGTCCTGACGGCCTTCGGCTCGTTGGAAGGGGCGATCGAGGCCATCAAGCAGGGGGCATATGACTACTTGGCCAAGCCGTTCAAAAGGGAAGAGATCAAGCTCGTCGTCGAACGGAGCTTGGATCACTGCCGTCTGGTACGGGAAAACACCCGGTTTCGAGAGGAGCTCAAGGGCAAAGAGGACTGGTCGCCGCTGGTGGGCAGCAGTCCCGCGATGCTTGAAGTCTATAAGCTGGTCGCCCGGGTGTCGGAAGGAAAGAGCACGGTGTTGTTGCAGGGCGAAAGCGGAACTGGAAAAGAACTGATCGCTCGCGCCATCCATGCCAACGGCCCCAGGCGGGAGAAGACGTTCGTGCCGGTGAATTGCGGGGCACTACCCGACGCGCTGCTCGAATCGGAGATGTTCGGGCATGAGAAGGGCGCTTTTACGGGAGCCGTGGGCACTAAAACGGGCCTCTTCGAGTCGGCCAGTGGAGGCACCCTGTTTCTCGATGAGATCGGGGAGCTGGGGCAGGCGCTACAAGTGAAGCTCCTGCGCGTCATGCAGGAGCAGGAAGTGAGGCGGGTCGGCGGGACGGCCTCGATCAAGGTCGATGTGCGGATTATCGCAGCGACGAATCGGGACTTGGAACAGCTCGTCAAGGAGGCGAAGTTTCGTGACGATCTGTTCTATCGGCTGAATGTCGTCCGCATCACCTTGCCGTCGCTCAAGGAGCGTCAGGAAGATATTCCCATGCTGGCCCACCACTTTCTGCAGAAGTGGGGCGTCGGTGCAACGCGAGCCGTGAGGGGGTTTCACCCTGATACACTGACGCTGTTGCAACAATATCGGTGGCCGGGGAACGTGCGTGAACTGGAGAACGCCATCGAACGGGCCATGTCGCTGAGCCGGGGCCCGCTCCTAACGCCGGACGATCTTCCTGCTGCCATTCGGCAGGTAGGAACGGAACCGAGCCAACGGGTGGAGCCGGCGGAATCTCCTGGCGAGGCCTATCTCACGCTGGAAGAAGTGGAGAAACGCCACCTGATACGTGTCTTGAAAGAAATGAAGGGTAACAAGGTCAAGGCGGCGAAGGTGCTCGGCATTGATCGGCGGACGCTGTACCGGATGGCGGACCGTTTCGGAGTGGATCTCGGCGACGATGGAGATGGAGGCGATGCCGCACCCACCTCGAACTGAATCGGGCGGCCTGCATCGGACAGCCGGATGAGGATCTCTAGGCTGATCCTCAGAGGAAATGGAGGGCGTTTTTGATCAGCCGGAGTTGGTTTTCAGCGCTTTGAGGCAAGGCCGTCGGAGAGTCCTCCCACCTGGTGAACAGTCCGTCTTTTCCCTCATAAAGCACGTGGAGCCTCAGCCTGGTGCTCGCCTCCGAGGAGGGAGTCACCCGAGCCTCCACCCGGCTCTTTCCCGTTCCGAATCGCCAATGCAGCATCCAGTCCCAGGGTCCCCGTATCTCCTGACGATAGTCGGTCGCCAGGTGTTCATCGTCCTTGTGGTCGATGTCGTAGCCCCCGTCGGTCAATACTTCAATGACCGCGGTTCTGACCTGATCGGCCGGAGCCGGTAACATGACGTCAATGATGTCTGGTTCATGAGGGATAATGGGGCCGGCACACGCGAGGGTTCCAAGGAGACAGAGGCAGAGGACGGTTCGAGGAAGGATGGTGATCACTTGGCCTTGGTTTCCTTCAATCGATACACCAAATGCGTGTCGGTCTGAGTCACTCCTTCGATGGCATGAATTCGGCTGAGCACCAACTGCGTTAAGGCGTCTTGGTCCGCTACTTCCACGACGGCAATGATATCGGGTTTGCCCCAACAGGGATCTACGGTCTTGATCTGCTTGATGTCGCGTAGCGCCCGGACGACACCGCTGGTCTGCCCCGGAAGTACGTGAATCAACACATAGGCACGGTCCGCCATAACTACCCCGCCGTCAACCGGCGCGTGAATCGTACAAGGCACCGCCGGAATGGCAGGTTCCCCGTCAACGTAGCGGATGCCCCGTGCGCCTGTCAATGTGCCGGTGGTGGATTTCGCTGAGGGTGGAGGGGTGAGGTCGGACTTCGCTTTCTTCATCGATGGCCTCATTTCGGTGCGACGTAGACGTCGACGGTCAATTGGTCGCTGATACTGATGAGATCGGTCTCGAGCCCACGAGGATTGCCGATCCGTCCTTCGGGGTCGTACACAAAATACAGCAGCGTCGAGCATCGCTTCAGCGTTCGGCAATGCTCGATGTCGGCGCGCAACTGCTCCGTGAGGTCTCTGGTGTTCAATCCGGACCTGGTCTTCTTCACGATGACGGCAAGGCAACCGTCGTTGAGCAGGAACATCGCGCGTGGCGTGCCGTCGGCATAGCCCGGCACCCACTCGCTTGTCTCGATGTCGTCGAAGGAAACTCGCAGCAGGGCGTGTAACAGATCCCGGGCATCGAGTTCGTCCTCGACGTTCAGCGTGGCGCGGTACTCGCCTCGAAGGCGAAGCTGCCGGGCGATCGTGTGGAACCGCTTGCAAAGGGATTTGACCGTCTCCGAGGGATCGGGTCCTGGGTCAGTTCCAGCTGAGGACTGTGGTTTCGTCGAAGGCGACGGCTCCGTGGACAGGGTCTTTGGAATCGAAGAAACGGGTACAGCCGCGGGCTGCTCGAGCTCCGGAGCGGCAAGCTTCGATTCGGCAACAGCGGGTGCCGCCGGTATCGGGACAGGTGGCGACACCGGCATCGATGCCGGTGGGGAAGGCGATGCAGCTGTGGGTGTCATAGTTTGGGATTCCTGCAATGAAGGTTGTAGAGGTGCAGCGGGAACCGGGGGACTGGGTGGAACCGGGTTGGGAGTAGCGAGGTGAATTGACTCAGACGTCGAGGAGGCGGGAGCTGGTGATCGAGGGACTGCCGTGGAGGCGGCGACCGTCTGCCGGTTCGCCGGAGCCTGAGGGGCCTCAATGGGAATAGATGAAAGAGGAAGCGGTACCGGTGGTCTCGGCGTTGGTTTCGGTGGATCAGATGCTGCCTGCTGAATGCCGGCTAGCGGCGTCGGCGGTACAGCCGATGGCTGAGTCATGTCCAGATTCGTGGTAAGGGCCACGGACATCGTAATCGGGGGAGGTACGATAGGAGCCGCAGGGGTGATGGTTACCTGGGCTGTCGGAGTCGACGGAGGCACCAGTGCCAACGAGGGTCGCGACGGGGCAGTAGGGGGTACTGGGGCTGGAGCTGACGCCTCAGCGATAGGGGGCGGAGGCTTCAGGCCTTGGAGTTCCAACCTCTTGTCCTCAAGGGCGCCGATGAGGCTTTTGAGGAGCGCGACTGTCTGCTTCGTGTCGGCCGGTGTCTCCACGGAGAGGCGATGTTGTCGGTAGGTTTGAAATTCCGGCGACTTGTCTCCAAACGTCTTCTTGATGCATTCCTTGAGTTGTAGTTCGGTTCGAGCCCGGGCGCCTTCCAAATAAGGAAATCCGTCGCGTCCCAGGTCTTCGATCTGCGGAATGAAGCTCTGAAGACGTTCGACTCCTTGAGCGATGTCTTCCAGCATCGCGGTTTTCGACCGCACGCGCTCTGCTTTTACTCGTGCCATGATGCGTGGAAAAAGTGTAGCGAAGGCCGCAGTCTCTGACAAGAAAACACCATAAAACTGACAGTCATGCGCATCTTCTACGCGACGAATTGCGAGCGAGCGGTTCCTAGGCTGCCGAGTCGAGTTCGGCCAATTCCTCGTCAAGACTCGAGGCCTGAGTCACGACGACCGGCGCTGCGACGACCATGCGCTCGCTATGTTGTTTCCGACGATTCTGTTCTAGGACCGCGTCGAGCACATAACCGCAATTGATGCAACGCCATGTGGTAGTCCACCATTCCCCGCCACTCTCCAACAGATCCACGAAATGGTCGCGAACCATGCAACCGTGGCAACGATGACAATTCATGTGGGGCTCCCTTCGACGAGGTTTTCGCGATCCGATAGTGAAAAAATATCCGACTTCCTTGAGCGGTGTTAGACCTGAAAGGAGTACCTCGGAAGTGGGGATGGTAAAGGGCTGTACGCTAAACTCGCGGAAACCACGCTGATAGAGGCATCCAGCATCGTGGGGAAATGACCTGTCGATGAAGTTGCTGCGGATATGGGCAAGCTTGCAGCAGATCAGGAGGGTAGGGGCGCTAGGGCTAGATGGAGGCGGTTGTCCCATCTTGGTCGCTGATGCAGAACCGGAGTCCAAGTGAAATCACCTGGACCGCTCCCAACTTTGCAGAATACGTTGCTGGTCGAAGGTTAGAACATATTCTTCGCAGCGAGAGTTTCCCACCATTCCAGATTGATTGGCAACAACGCTTCCCCGACAGATTCGATAGACCCAAACTTCACTGCCATCGTTCAACTGTTCTGTACTACTGGGAGGGCCGAGCTCTTGGGCCACCGCATCCTGGTGGGCGTGTCCTCTTGCTTCCTCCAGATAGGCCGATATCCAGGGTGTACATCCGGTCAGAACTAGAAAGAGAAGCGCGATGATACACAGTCGCATCAATACCTGGCACACCTAAACGTTGCGCACATTCTAGATACATCGCCTCAGATGTCAATGTGACCTGGGGACTATGCCGCTATCTTCGTCTGAGCCGGTGAGCCGGGTTTTGCTGGCAGGAGGAGGAACTGACGATTTTCAGGATGGTTGTGTGACCACCTGATGCAAGAAGGGAAGGTTTGGTGCCCCCGACACGAATTGAACGTGCGACCCGCGGTTTAGGAAACCGCTGCTCTATCCAACTGAGCTACGGGGGCGTGAGGGGTACGATACTGAAGGCGGTCGAGAAAGTCCAGGCAAGGAATCCGCGAGGACCGGTCCGCTCCGTCAATGGGGCGAACGATCGCCATCGCCCGCCGAGCCGAAGAGTTCCTTTTTCGACGGGATCTGCTTGAGCAGGTCGGCACGAATTTGATAGATGCCCTGCAAGCGGTGCCCCATCGCGTAGACGAGTCCGTTGGATTGGCTGCCGAGGGAGAGTTTGCCGGCGAGCTTGCCGTCCTGTCCGGTGGCCACGAATTCCGCGGTAGGGGATACAAGACCATATGGAGCCAGGGGACCGGACTGTTTCATCACCCGTTCTTCGGCCGGCGCATTCACCACCCGGCTCACGAAGAGATCGGCGGTCTGTTGATTCACCTTGTCGGTCGGGCGGTCTTCCAACACCCACTCGCCGCTCTGGTTGATCAGTACATAGTGTTCCTCAGCCGTCTTGACCGAGAGCATGGCGATGTCCGGCGCGTCCACGCCGAGCAGCCGTTTGTCCTGCAGATTGAAGAGTTCCTTCGTGAGATCCCTGATGGCCGTGGGATTGATGCGATAGAGCGGACCGTCTGTCGTCGTTTCGGCGATGGCCTCCCCGCTTGACGGGTCCGGTTGATACAGCTTGACCGTCTGGTCGCCGTCCGTGGCATGGATGGTGACTTTCACTTTCGGAGCGTGAAGGGTTTTGGCCAATGTGTCGCGCTCCGGCCCGGGATCGACGATGCCGAGTGCCTTCAGGTCTTCAAGGCGGAACAACAGCATGCGGACTTCGTTCAAGTCGGCTTCGGCCTCGATCGGATAGCGGATCTTCCACTTCGGTTTCGGTTTTTCGTTCACGTTGTACAGGACGATTTCGGTCGTCGGGTATGTCAGGCGGATGCGGTCGACGTCACCCTTGGCCACACGCAAAATGTCTTTGCGCCGGAAGGTCATCAGGCTCTTATTGACGAAGTCCTTCGGCGCCATGTCCGTGAGCAGCAGGGCATGGTCGGATTCCCGCAGGACATAGAGGGTCGAGGACAGGGGGCCGCTGTCGCCGATGGAGAATGTTTCCTTCGTGGCGCCGCTCGTGATCGTGATTGTGGTCACTGGAGAGTCGAGCCCGAATGGCGAAAGCGCAGTCGGATTCTGCTCGACCACCCGATGCACGGATCCCGTCACAAGGGCACGGATCAGGCCTTGGACTTCGCGTTGGTCCGCGTCGGTCTGAAGAGGAGCGGTCAACACCCAGCCCTTCTCGGCAGTCCGTTCAAACACCAGTTCGCCCTGATCGGTCTTGAAGATTAAGCCCGTCAACGCCTGCTGATCCAGCAGCAACACCTTTTTCTTTTCAACCGCGTGGCGCTCTTCGGTTTCTTTTGCCGGAAACTCGACGAGATATAGGTAAAGACCGAGACCACCAAGAACGAGGGCCATGAGCAGCGTGGGCCAGTATTTCATGAGGATTAGAGTCGGCGACGCTTCCGCCACACCGTCAGGCCGACGATGCACAGCAAAGCCGGAATGAGTATGACCTGCACGTAGAGTAGCGTTCGTTCCTGAACCGGATTGGGAATGAACGGCTTCAGCGCCTGGTCTCTGGGACCGATGGCAAGCAGCTCGCGATCATCCGCCAGCCATCCGGTGGCATGCAGCAGGAAATCGCTGTTGCCTGGGAAATTGACGAAGCCGTTGGTTGCGAACGTGCTGTTGCCGATGATCACAACCCCGGCTCTGGGTTTGCCTTCGATGGGCGGTGCTTTTGGAGCCAAGGCCGCGGCCATTGGAAGCGGGCCCTTGATATCCTCCTTTTCGTTGAGACTCACCACACGGCCCTTTAGATCCGTCTCGGCCCAGCTATTGGGAGAGGTGCGCGCGAGCGGCACGAAGTCCCAATCCTTTCCCATGTGTTCATCGAACGTGATATGCCTGGCGAGTGGGAAAAGTACGGCCGCGGTGAGGTCCTGCGTAATCTCATGTTCGGTGAAGGTGCGGACAAGCAATGCGGTGAGATCACCTTGTGCCAACCGGTCTTGCAGATCGACAAGCACTCCGGGACCGAGTCCGAGCCCCCAGCGGGACAGGAGGGGAGAAAGATCGGTCTGCGTATCCGGGTCCACCATGAGCAGGAGTCGGCCTCCGGCCTCCAGGTACGTCCGGATGCGGTCAAGTTCATCTGGAGTGATCGGCTTGCGAGGCCCTGCCAGCACGAGGATGGCTGTGCCGTCCGGAACGGAAGATTGGGACAGCAGGCTGACCGAGTCGACTTGGTATCCCTGTCGGGTCAGCAACTCCTTGGTGGAGGAGAAACCCGTCCGTTCCCGGTCCGTGAGGCTGTGTTCCCCGTGTCCGTCCACGAATAGAATGCGTTTTTTCTCGTCGCGTGAGACGCGCATCAATGCGCCGGTCAGTTCCGCTTCGGACGGATTGGTTGCGCGGATCGTCTGCGTGCCGCTCTCGAAAATGGCCGTGTCGGTTCTCGTGATCCCGTAGGATTGCGCCGCCTTCGGTTGTCGCTCCGGATCGACGAACTCGACGGTCAGCTTCGAACTCGCCTGCCGATAACTATCGAGTCGTTCCTTGTAGGACTGATAACCAGGGTCTTTTTCTCGGGTGAAGACGGTGATCTTCACGTCGCGGGGCAGGCTGCGTAGAACCCGATGAGTTTGAGGCGCGAGCGAGAAGTGTTGATTTTCAGAGAAATCCCAGCGCACCGAGTGACGGGCGGACAGAAAGTTTACGATCACCAGAATGCCGATCAGCAACAGGCTCAATAGCAAACTATTGGTCCCGAGACGGGTCGAGCGACGAGATGAAAAGCTCTTCAGCGATTGGAAGTGAACGATAAAGAACGCGATGAGGCAGACCAGCGCCAGTCCTTCTACAACCGTCACGAGCCAGACTTTGTCGGGCGCGAGGCTATAGGCGACCATGCCGGCGATTGCCAGCGCCGTTCCCAACACGCCCAGCGGCAGGGTTCTGAAGTTTATCTCCATCTGGTGGAATCGACGACGCGGTGCGCAAGAAACAACAACAGGATGATCGCAGTAGCAAAATATACGAGATCCTTCGTGTCCACTAGGCCGCGCACCAGGTGGTCATAGTGTTCCATGAAGGAAATGTAGGAGATGACTTGCCCCGCCGCGGTATCGCCTAGAAGAGAGCCGAGGCCTGCAAGGAGCCACAGGAACAGCAACAGGCCGAAGCTGACGAACGCCGCGACGATTTGATTCTCGGTCAACGCGGACGACAGAAGTCCCACACCGAGAAACAACGCGCCGAGCAACGCCAGGCCGAGATAGCCGGTCAGCACGGGATACCAATCGAAATCGCTGAACAGCGACAGGGTCAGCGGGATGAGGCCCGTCCATGCGAGCAATCCCAAGAAAACCAAGAAAACGCTCATGAACTTGCCGGCGACGATCTCGTTCAATCCGACCGGCGAGGTCATCAGGAACTCAAAGGTTCGAAGCTTTCGCTCCTCCGCGAAGAGCCGCATGGTGAGGATCGGCAGAATGATGAGGAGGACGAATCGGACGCTTGCAAAGAGGTTGCGGAAGACGAGGTCGTTGAGGTTGATCTGGGCCTGGCCGCCTTGGATCTGCATCAGCTGGATCGCCTGGGCGCCTGCGAACACGATGTACAGATAGGCCAGCAATCCAACGATGAGCAGGAACACCGCCCCGACGACGTAGACGACCGGGGAAACAAAATAGGAGCGCAGTTCTTTGGCGACGATGGCGCCGACCGGTGTCATGGTGAGGTCTCCGCGCTTCCCATGGGGTCGAGTTCGGATTCCTGTTCCGGCTGGCCCATCCCTTCCTCGTGCCGGGTGAGACGGAGAAAGACGTCTTCCAGCGTCATGGAGATCGGTTTGAGTTCGACCAGACCCCAGCCGTTGCTGACTGCCAGACGGCCGACGTCTTCGCGAATGTCCTGACCCAATCCGGACTCCAGCAGGAAGCTGCCGGCTGCGCCGTCGGCGAACACATGCTGCACACCGGGAATCTGCTTGAACCGGGCTTCGGCATCCGCCGGCGGACGCTTGAGGATTACCGAGATTTTTTCCGAGTTGCGCAAGCGGGCCGAGAGTTGATCGGGAGTGTCTTCGGCAACGATACGTCCGCCGCTGATAATCACCACGCGCTGGCAGACGGCGGTGGCTTCTGGAAGGATATGTGTGCTGAGAATCACCGAATGCGACCCTGCCAGACTTCTGATCAATTCACGAATTTCGATGATCTGTTTCGGGTCGAGCCCGACGGTCGGCTCGTCGAGTATCAAGACGGGAGGATCATGAAGCAGGGCCTGAGCCAGTCCCACACGCTGGCGATAGCCACGAGAAAGATTGCCGATCAATCGTTGCTGGACCGACCCCAGTCCCAACCGTTCAACTTCGCGAGCGATGGCCGCGGTCAGCGTATCGCTCTTCAAGCCGCGAAGCTGCCCGACGAATCGAAGGTACTCGTGGACCGTCAATTCTTGATAGAGCGGCGGCGTCTCCGGCAGATAACCGATCCGTCGCTTCACGTCCAACGGTTGGTCAAGGCAGTCGTATCCTGCGACCCGCGCCGATCCTTCCGTGGCTGGAAGGAAGCAGGTGAGAATTCGCATGGTCGTCGTCTTGCCGGCCCCGTTCGGGCCAAGAAAGGCCAGCACCTCTCCTTTGGCGACGGAGAAGGTCACGCGATCGATGGCGGTGTGCTGTCCGTATCGCTTGGTAACTTGCTGAACGTCAATCATCTGTCGTCGCTGGTGTGCCGGCGGCTGAACGGATGTCGTCGAGGACTATACAGGCGGGCTGCTCATCGCTGTCCGGTCCATTGGAGACAGGGCATCTTACTCACTCGATGAAGGGCAGTCAATATCGGTGGTGCGGGAGGCGAAAGGATCGGCGCAGGAAGCTGATCGCCAATCGGCAACTTTACAGGCGCCGAGCATCCTGTTAGAGTCCAGCACACTTCGAACGGCTCCCGGCTAATGAGAGACAGAATCGTCACGCCGACTCGGCGTTGGTTTTCGATAGCGGTGGTGGCGATCGCGATCGGGTTGCTGTCCGTCCCCGCCAGTGAGGCCGCTCAAGGACGGACGTACAAGGTACAAGGGATTGTAATCGGAGTGACCTCGAATCAGTCGCCGCAACTGATCGTGGTCAATACCCCGATCACACCCAAGAATTTTATGACTGTCGGCGCCACTGTCACGGCTCAGACCAAGATTCTACGGGGGCAGAAAAAGGTCCCTCTCCATAATATACGGGTGGGCGAGAGCGTTTGGCTCACGTATGTCAAAAGTCCTGAAGGCCTGCTCGCGCAAACAATTCAAGCCAAAGGCTGATGTCCTTCTGAGCCGGACCAATAAGGCGATCGGGTTGCATTTTCGACGACGGAGAGTCTTGGTCACATCCCCGTGCATGTGATGACATGTGATTGATTCCGTGCTCCAGCCGAAGGTAGGGGCGGGGGCTACGCTGTCGGTATTGTTGAACAGCAGCTCCGGCTTTAGGTTGAACCGGTGAGAGTCAAGCCGTCGGTTCAACAGGATAGAGGTGACGACATGACCGTTCATGCAATGACATCACCGTATACCGCCGCTCTGGGCGTCGTCCTCGGCACCTGGTGCCTCATGGGCGGTTGTTCCTGGATTCCGAAGGGTGATTCCCAATTCGACGTCGGTATTAAGGATCGCGGGACAGCCTCCTGGTATGGCGAACCCTTCCATGGGAAGCAGGCTGCCGATGGGACGATCTATGATATGGAAGGGTTGACTGCCGCTCACCGCACGATGCCGCTGGGGAGCATGGTCCGTGTGGTCAACCTGGTCAACGGCAAGTACATTTATGTTCGGATCACGGATCGTGGTCCTTATGTGAACGGTCGCATCCTCGATCTTTCTCACGCCGCGGCAGTACGTCTAGGTATGAAAAAGGGGGGGCTATCGCTGGTCCAGGTTGAAATCGTCGGAGAGCGTCGGCCGGATGCGCTCCTGTCCGCTGACGCCGCCAAGGCGCTATCGCTTGCCAGGATTGTGAGAGCCGACTCGACGACGCAGCCGGAGGGCGTTGCGCTGGGGGCTCCCCACCGGCCACGTCCCGGCGATCTGTGGACCAGGCGAAGAGATCTGCGGGTTCCGGCGACACTGGCGGCAGACCATACGGCGCATGTCGAACTTGCCGCGCTCGTTCTTGACTAACCTTTTCCCTGCCTCCTGCGCTCCCGTTGACAGCGCATAAAGCGGTCCACTAGACTGCGGACCATGCGGGTCGGTACGGGATCCTGGGGGGCTGCGGGTGCCCGTGCTCGATTTCATAAAAAAGAAATGAAGACTTGACGGAAGGCGGAGGTTGGCAATGGCGAAAAAGGGGTCCGAGTCGGACGAGGCGCGGCTCAAGAAGAAGGTGGCCGCAAAGTTGATTGGCCACAAGAATCCCGAGGGTGATGCGGCGATCCGTGCGCTTCGGAAGCGACTGAAGCGAGAGCAGCGGAAACGGCGCGCGTTGGCTCTAAGAAAAAAACATGCGGGAGCGAATAAGCCGGCTGCCGAGGGGGCTCCGGCGGCAGGATAGCTGGCGTTCAGCTGCCGCTAAGGAAGCGATTTATGGAACAATCGGAAGCACACGAACAAGATCAACACAACGAGGCCGGTCCTGAAACCACGTCCGACGAACTCACCGATCATGTGGCGGCCGAGCTGACTGGGGAGGCTCCGGCGGCCGAAACCACCGACGTGCAGCCAGAGGCTGCGCTGCTTGAAGAAGAGAAACCGAAGGACGAGATCGATATCCAAATCGACCTGCTCAAGGATTCTGATTGGGTCGTACGGCGCGAAGCGGCCATCACCCTCGGGGAAATGGCGGATGAACGATGCGTGGAACCGTTGTGCCAGGCGCTGCGGGACGGAGACTGGCAGGTCCGGGAGGTCGCCGTCGACGGCCTCGGTCATATCGGTTCTCCTGCCGTAGAAATGCTGCTCAAGCTGCTTCGTGATTGGGACGTTCGAAAGTACGCGATTGCCGCGCTGGGCAAGATCCGCGATGAGCGAGTGCTCGATCCCCTCATGCTTCAACTGCGGAACGACGAATTCAAGGACGATGCGACCAATGCCCTGGTCGAGCTGGGCGCTCCGGCCCTGGCCCGTCTGGTCGTCGCGCTGAAGGACAAGGACGAGTTGGTTAGAAAGCAAGCGGTGCTGGCCCTCGGTCGCATCAAGCATACCGACGCCATCGATCCACTGATTGAAATGTTGGCCGACAAGGACTGGTTCACCCGCCTGACCGCAGCCGCCGCCTTGGAAGCGATCGGAGACGATCGCGGACGCGAGGCCATCAAGCCATTGACGAAAGATTCGGATATGGTGGTGCGGATGCGGGTCGAGCGAATTCTGGTGAAGTGGAAGAAGCAGCCGGCCAACGCCTGAGCAGTTTCCCGCCCGAAGTCGCGCGCACGGCGCAGCCGTCTATTTGTCGAGCTGCCGGTCGATTTCCTTCTGAACTTCGTTGAGTTTCTTCATCGGAACCGGCTTTCCCATCGACAATTCCAGTCGCAATTCCTGCAACGTGCCGATAACGGCCCGCACGGCCTGAGTCGAAGCGTCTTGTCGCGCCCCCTTGATGGCGGTTTCCAGGCCGGCCACGCCGTCCGCCAGCTGTTTTGCCGCTTCCCCGAAGTTCTTATCCAGTACGTCGGAACGGGTTTGGACGATTTTTGATTTCGTCTCGAGCAGGGCCTGTCGCCTGCGGAGATCCTGTTCGATTCCCATCGTGGTATCGATGACGTTGCGGGACATGTCCTTGAGCGATTGACGCAGGTCTCCCACCGTATCTTGGAGTGTTCCCACCGGTCGTTGGCCGAAATAGAACCCCAGCGCGAACGATGCCACAATCAGGACGAGCACCCCGATGAATTTCCACATGCCTATCCTTTCCGTCCCTTCGATGCCGTGGACTTGCTGTGCCGGTCGATTTGTTGCATCAGGCTGCCGGCCGCGGTGATACGGACCGCCGAGTCCGAATCGTGCAGGCCTTTTTTCAAGAGCGCAAAGGGAGGAGGGTTCGTCTTGCCCAACGCTTTCGCGGCGAATAACCTCGGCTGAGGTTGCTGGTCCTGCAACAGCGCCTGAAGGATGGTGATGCCTTGCTTGTCGGTGGCCATTCCGAGCGCCTGTGCCGTGGCGGCGCGAACGGACGGGTCCGGGTGACGAGCCAGATCCGTGGCAATCAGGACGGCCGATGCATCACCCAATCGGAGAAGCCCTTCCACGGCGCTGGCGCGCACCTGCATGGAGGCATCGCGCGTCAATTGGAGCAACAGCGGACGTGTGTCACGGATGCCGAGACGGCCCAAACTGACGGCAGCCACACCCCTGACCCGTGCGTGCTCGTCACCGATCGCATGCGTGAGCGGCGCAACCGCTCCGGGCTGACCGAACTCGCCCAAGGCACCGGCGGCAAACGCACGAACCGACGGCTCAGGATCGTAGACGCCTTGGCTGAGCACCGCGAGGCTCGACGGCCGCTTCAGTTTTCCGAGCACACCCAACGCGGCCATGCGGGTTTCCGGGTCCGGAAGTGTGGCGGCTCCCGTGATATCGCGCAACATGTCCTGTTTGCCCAGCCGATAGAGCGCTGCATAGGCGAACACGCCTTCGGGCCCGTCTTCGGTTCGCGCCACCTCGATCAGACGAGGCACGATGTCGCCGACGCCCCCTTCACTCAGCACGTTCATGGCCGCGATGCGCACTGGCGGCAGGTCGTCCCGCAGCGCGCGTCGTAGCGCATCCGACTTCGAGGCGAGCCCGGCATGACCGAGACCTTCGACGGCGCGGGCCCGCACCAATGGAGAGGGGTCCAGCAAGCCGTCCTCCAGAATGGATCGGGTCTCGACAAGCCCCAACTCCGCCAGAGCCGTGTAGGCGGCAATCCTGACGTATTCTTTGGGATCCCGGACGTGAGTGGTCAACGTGCTCAGGGCCAGCGAACGCAAGAGCGGGTACTCATCCGGTTGATCGCCGGGGGCCAATCGGTCGTAAAGCGCCACGGCCTCCTCGGTATGACCCAGTTTCAGATGGCTTTGAAGCGTCACGCGAAGGAAAACCTTCGATGGGGGGATGTCCGAAGCCCGTGAATTCCACAATTTCAGAACTTTGTCGTATTCCGCATCGCGATAGGCCTGCATCGCTTCCTGTTCCCGGCCGGTTTCCGACGTGGCAGCAGTTGCGCCGGAGGCAGGGCCGGCGGCAAGCAGAAGCGCCGCGAACAGCACCGCGGGGAGCGAGAGGCGGGTTACCATACGGCGGGCAGCAGGATTTCTCGGGATGGGAGCAGAGGAAACGCTCTTACCATATCGTCGGGGTTCTGGCCATCGCCGGCGTATACAGCATCTCCACATAGTCTTTTACCATCCGCTTGGTGCAGAAGACCGGTGCCACCGTTCTGATACTTTCCTTGACCAGTTGGAGCCATCCGCGAGGGATGCCATCGATGTCGCGCTGATAATAGAGTGGAACGACTTCCTGCTCCAGCAGCCGATAGAGCTGTTCGGCGTCGTGACGGTCCTGAGCCTCGACGTCGCCGTCCCCCAGCGGTTGAATGCCCCAGCCGTTCGCCCCGTTATACCCTTCTTGCCACCACCCATCGAGCACACTAAAATGCAACGCTCCGTTGAGCGCTGCCTTCATGCCGCTTGTGCCGCTGGCTTCCATTGGAAAGCGCGGAGTGTTCAGCCAGATGTCCACGCCCTGTACGAGGTACTTGGCCATGTGCATCTCATAGTCTTCCAGGAAGGCCACCTGACCTCCAAACTTGTGGTCCTGGCAATAGCTCATGACCTCGTGAATGAAATAGCGCCCCGGTTCGTCGGCCGGATGAGCTTTGCCGGCGAAGATCAGCTGGACGGGCCGCCATTGGTCGTGGAGAAGGCGTTTCAAACGTTCAAGGTCGGCAAACAGCAATGTGGCCCGTTTGTACGTGGCGAACCGTCGCGCAAAGCCGATCGTGAGCGCCTCTGGGTCGAGCAACGTGCCTCGGGCCAGCACCTGCGAGGGGTGGAGCTGTCCCTGCATCCAGCCGGAGCGGACCCGCCCTCGGATGAAGCGCATGAGTTTGCGCTTCATCGTCTGGCGAACGACCCAGAGTTCATGATCGGGAATATCGACGACCCGCTGCCACATGGCCGGATCGTCGCAGCTCTCGGCCCACATCGGGCTGAGGGATTTGCTGTACAGCCTGTGAAGATCCGGAGAAATCCAGGTCGGCGCGTGGATGCCGTTGGTGATGCTCCGGATCGGCACCTGTTCAACGGGGAGCCCGGGCCAAAAATGTTGCCACATCTGGCGACTCACCCGTCCGTGCTCGCGACTGACTCCGTTGAGATGTGCCGACAACCGCATCGCAAGCGCGGTCATGTTGAACCCCCGCCCCCGAGATTCCGGCGTTTCCCCAAGACCGAGGAATTCCTCACGCGAGAGACCGATCTGATCCCAAAAGCCTGCAAAGTACTTCTCCATCAGGTGATGTGGAAACACGTCATGACCTGCGGGCACAGGCGTGTGGGTCGTGAACACGGTGCTCTGCCGGACGATCTCACTCGCCTCGGCGTGAGATGTGCCTGCTTGCACGAGTTCCCGCAGTCGCTCCAAGGTGAGAAAGGCGGAGTGCCCTTCGTTGGCATGCCAGACCGAGGGAACAATGCCCAGGTTGCGCAGAACGCGAACGCCTCCGATGCCGAGTAGGATTTCCTGGCATAACCGCATCTCCTGGTCGCCTCCGTACAATCGAGCGGACAGGGCGCGGTTCTCAGGCGTGTTCTCGTGCACGTCCGTGTCGATCAGGTACAGCGGGACCCGACCGACCTGCACCTTCCAGACGACTGCGGCGACGGTCCGACCGCCTATCTCCACCGCAATCCGACAAGGTTCCCCTGATGGGGTCAGCGCCGAGTGGATGGGAGACTCCTCGCGATTGAACGCCGCGTAGGCGGCTTCCTGCCAGCCTTCCGTCGTGATGCGTTGGCGGAAGTACCCCTGGGGATACATGAAGCCGATGCCGACCAGCGGCACACCGAGATCGCTCGCCTCCTTGCAGTGGTCGCCGGCCAGAATGCCCAGGCCGCCGCTGTAAATGGGGATCGAGGTGTGGAGGCCGAACTCCGCGGAGAAATACGCGATGGTTTCCTTGAGCGAAGCGGCATGCTGTGTGCTGAACCAGCTACGCCCGTTGGCCCGGTACTGATCGAACAGTTTGATCACCGCGGAGTACTGCCGGAGATAGGACGGATCTTCCGCCAGGCGCGCCAGCCGCTCCGGTTTCACGTCCGCGAGCAGCTTGACGGGATTGTGCTGGGTCAGAAACCACAGCGTGGGATCAATCGTTTCGAACAGCTGTCGCGCCTCCAACGTCCAACTCCACCACAAATTCTGGGAGAGCTCCTCGAGGCGGGCCAAGCTGAGGGGCAGGCCGACACGTGCATTCTGAGGGATGTTCGTAGTCTCCACTGCGACTCCTTATGAATGTGAGGCCAAGGCGGTCGTGAGGGGGATAGCGGAGCACCCCGCGCCGAGTGGGGTCAGGCGTGGCCGGCCTTGTGCCAGGAGGTCCACTCGTCCGAGAATGCCACGGATGCGTAGCGTTCGCCAAGAATTTTTGCAACTCGATTCATCAGCTTGGTCAACTGCTGCACTTCTTCCTGGGTCAGATCCTGGCGGAAGCGTGGATGCAGTCCCCAGCGGGTTTCCACTTCCTCGCCGGTGACGGTGGACATGACGCTGATGAGCTTGATTTCGTTCCCGGTGGGATTCCTCGATACAGACGCCGCGTCCGTCTGGATCGCCGAGGCTGACGCCGGCTGCGCGGCGACACCGGCCGTCGGAGGAGCATCTCCTTGCAGGATGGCGGTGATCGCCGGGACAGCCGCACTGGCACAGAGCGTGGCGGCCGACGTAATCTGTGGATGACCGCTTACGCCGAGCGCCTCCGCCACTCGCCCTCCGAAGACATCGAACATCTCGTTCTTGGCCTTGCTGTCCTCCGTGATGGAAAAGCGATATCGCTCATAGAGTTGACGGCTTTCCGCCACGGTGCCTCCGATCGTCATCATGATCTCCGACTGGTCCACGTTGGAGCCGAACGCCGGTTCCAAGACCGTCTTGAGCTGGGTGGTCACCGCGTCCTCCAACCCGTTCATGAATTCCGGCTGATCCTTGATCGGAATATGGAAGGCCGAAATCCTGTCCGTCAGGTTGAACATGACTTTGAGGAACTCGAGATAGAGGCCCCACTCGTCCTGACGCTTGAGTTTCAGCGCCTGGTCGGGCGCATTCTTTTTCATGACGGTGACTGATTCGCCCGCGACGGCAAGCATCAATTCGGCGAGCGACCGTTGCTGGGCTCCGTATGGCGTCTTTCCCATAGAGAAAATAGTATCGTCGGCCGGTTAAGGTTCAGCTGTCGTCAGAAAGCGCATTATAGCCGAGAGTTCCCTCCGGACTCCAGGGGGCTCCTGCCGAGAGCCGTTTGTGAGGGATCCCACCCGCGTTGAAACGGTCTCGACCATAATGTTATACAGCGCAGATATTCCGTACTCTCTTTCATGAATCGAAACATCACGCCGTACATTCTGAAGCGGACTGCGGACGAAGCCGTGCCGCGCAAGCTGTCGATCGACTACGCGGCGGCGTTGAATCCGCAGCAATTGGCCGCGGTGACGGCCGGCGACGGTCCGTCGCTCGTGATTGCAGGGGCGGGGAGCGGGAAAACCCGCACGCTGGTCTATCGCGTTGCATATCTCATCGATTCGGGTGTCGATCCCTCCAACATCTTGCTGCTCACATTTACAAGAAAATCGGCGCAAGAAATGCTCGAGCGAGCCGGCGAGCTGATCGGCTCGCGCAGCGGCCGCGTGTGCGGCGGCACGTTCCACTCGGTCGCGAACATGCTGTTGCGCCGCTACGGGCGAGCCATCGGGGTGGAACCGGGGTTCACGATCTTGGATCGCGGGGATGCGGAAGATCTCATCGCACTTGTGCGGTCTCAGTCGGGACTCAACGAGAAGGACAGGCGATTCCCCCGGAAGGGGACGATCGCCGAGATCTTCAGCAAAGCCGAGAACACGTTGCGAAGCCTGGACGACATCGTCCTGGAGGAATTCAGCCATTTCGCCGACCATCTGGATGCGCTGGGGCAACTGCAGAAGGGCTATCAGGCCGCGAAGCGGCAACGGCAGCTGGCGGATTACGACGATCTGCTGGTCCTGCTCCGGCGATTGCTGACGGAAGACCTGCATGCCCGGGAGGCGATTTCCCAGCTGTATCGGTACATCCTGGTCGATGAGTATCAGGACACCAATCGTCTGCAGGCCGACGTGATCCGCAAGCTCGCTTCGACGCATCAGAACGTGATGGTGGTGGGGGACGACAGCCAGTCGATCTATGCATTTCGCGGCGCGACGTTCAGGAATATCATGGAGTTCCCGACGCTCTTTCCCGGCGCGACGATCTACAAGTTGGAAGAAAACTATCGCAGTACGCAGCCGATCTTGAATCTCGCCAATTGCATCATCGAAGAGGCGGCGGAGAAGTACAGCAAGCACCTGTTCACGCGCAAACTGGACGGGCCGCTGCCGACGTTAGCAGAGGCGGCGGGTGAGAATGCCCAATCCCGCTTCATCGCACAAAAGATCCTCGAACTCCGCGAGGAAGGCGTGCCGCTGGGCGAAGTGGCCGTGCTGTTCCGCTCGAGCTTCCATTCGTTCGATCTGGAGATCGAGCTCTCCCGTCGCGGTCTGCCGTTCGTCAAGCGCGGCGGCGTCAAATTCATCGAAACGGCGCATGTGAAGGATCTGCTGGCGCACCTGCGCGTGGTCGCCAATCCGCTCGACGCAGTCAGTTGGCACAGGGTGCTGATGTTGGTCGAAGGCATCGGTCCGAAGAAGGCGCAGGATCTGCTGGCGTCGTTGGTCAAATCGGATACACCGTATCGGGTCTTGCGGGACCAGGGCGGACGATCGGGCCAAGGGTTGAAAAATCTGGCCCACACGCTCGAGAGTCTGGCCGCCTCGACCGTTCTGGGGACGGCAGAGCAGGTGAATCACGTCTATGAATATTACCTCCCGATTCTCAAGGAGCAGTACGACGACTATCCCAAGCGAACCAGGGATTTGGATCACCTGCATACCATTGCGGAGGGGTATCCCGATGTCGGGCAGTTTCTCGCCGATCTTGCACTGGAGCCTCCGGACGGGAGCGCGGTGGACGTGGAAGCGCCAGACCGCGACGATGAACGGATGGTCCTGTCCACGATCCATTCGGCCAAGGGATTGGAGTGGCAATGCGTATTCGTGATCTGGATCGTCGACGGAAAATTTCCGTCTCTCTATTCGTTCGTCACGGATGAGGACTTGGAAGAAGAACGCCGCCTGTTCTATGTCGCGGTCACCCGCGCGAAGCGTCATCTCTATCTCACCTATCCGATCAATGTGTTCGATAAGAGCAGCGGGATGCTGCTTTCAAAACCCACTCGGTTTCTCGATCATGTCTCTCCGGCCCTGTTCGAGCAGTTGGCCCTCATTGAAGAAGAGGGGGAACAGGCCGACTGGCGCCGCTATCGGGACGATTCGTACTGATCCGTGCCGCAATCGCTTGTCCACATGATGCGACCGTTCCGTGACCGGAGCCCCGTTCTATGCTTGCTGTGCTGCTGGTGCCTTGCCTTGATTTCACCGGTCGGAGCGGAAAAGACGTCCAACCACATGTGGAGGCAGATTGTGGCCGAGGCGGAACGGCTTGGATTGCCCGTGAAGTTTCTCAAGGCCGTGCCACCCGACTTCGTCACGTTCGAATTCGACGATCTCCAGGCGTTTGCTGCGGAGTATCATCTCGGCGAGCATCGAATGGTCTTGAATCGTACGCTTTCGTTTAACGTCGCCGGAGGCACCCTTCGGCCGCTGAGTCGCCTGACCAACGGTGAAATGGAAACGCTGTACCATGAGCTCTTTCACGCGTACATGGACTACCTGGCGACTGACGGTCGGGGGGACACTCTGGCATTCGCGCGCAGGCAGCAACAATGCCGGTACGGTGCGGTCTTGATCAATCCGGTCGTGCAACGCAGGACCGAGACGGAGGAACGGTTTCTGAGCGAAGTCGAATCGTGGGAAGCGTTGAACGAGGCGTGGGCGGTTTTCATCGGGTGGGCAGTGTGGAGTCAGTTGGAATCAGCCGGCCGGACTGCCCTGTCGCTTCAGAAGTCGGGAAAACCACGGGCGGCTTGGCTTCGCCGCCTGGAGGACGCAGACCGCGAGGGAAAACTTCGCGGCTACTATGAACCGGAGAATCCCGAGGAGCGGGCCATGGCGCGGAAGCGGTTTCTGGCTCCGGCTTCCCGGATCTCACCGGAGGAAGTCCGCCATCTTATGAAGGAGGCGCTGGGATTTCCCGACGATCTGATCAAGCAGGCAGACCAGGTACTCCGTTCCGGCAGGCCCCCTCGGCATTCTCACTTGTGTTAGCCGTGTCTGGTCAGGGAATTTCATAAAAATTGCCCGCTTATGGTGTGGTGATTCCGGACAAGCCATTAGCGGGTCGATGGGCCTCCGGATGAAACGACTCTCCTCTTGGACATGAATCACGGAGTTTGAGCGGTTCAGGGTAACGTCTCAGACCGCAGAGCGGCCGCCGAAAAGAAAAAGTTGTGCCGCCGGCCTTCTCCCCCTTGACTTCAAAAGACTTCATCAATAGAATCGAGCGTTTCTTGAACAAGGCTCTGTCCCCAGTTCAGTACTTTATCCTTCTTCAAAAGGGAATTAGGTGCTGTACATGGACGAGCCTGCTCTGCTTTTCTCGTCCGCGACGATGAAAGATGAAAGAGGACGAGGTTTTCTATTGAGCATCTGTCGTTACCTGTTCGGGCAGGTACCCAAGTGGCCAAAGGGGGCAGACTGTAAATCTGTTGCCATCGGCTTCCAAGGTTCGAATCCTTGCCTGCCCACCAAAGCGGGCAGGTGCTGAGAGAGAAGTGCTGAGTCCTGAGGAGATGCAGGAATGAAGGGTACTCAGGACTAAAGGCTCAGCACTGAAAATAGGGCGGGCGTAGCTCAGCGGTAGAGTCCCAGCCTTCCAAGCTGGCTGTCGTGGGTTCAACTCCCACCGCCCGCTCCAAATGGGACGGGAGACGTTTTTGACCGAATGTGAAGCGGGGCGAGCGGAATCGTCCTGAAGGATTGTCCGATTGATACACATCAGTTCACGAGTGACGAGGAACGCCCACGTAGCTCAGTTGGTAGAGCACGTCCTTGGTAAGGACGAGGTCACGCGTTCGATCCGCGTCGTGGGCTCCACACAGAGCTTGCTCGACCCGGAGCGCTTCTCGTAATGCGCGACGGGATGGACGTCTCAAGGGTCTGGAATATTCAGGATCTCGATCAGGCCGGTTGCCTATTGAATGATTCCTGGTGACCGGATGAATTCTTGAGTGCTTTTCCGAGAAAAGGAGTGATGTATGGCGAAGGCGAAATTTGAGCGGAAGAAGCCGCACGTGAACATTGGGACGATCGGGCACGTGGACCACGGGAAGACGACGTTGACGGCGGCGCTGACGAAGGTGTGTGCGGATAAGGGGATGGCGAAGTTCATCAGCTACGACGAAGTGGCGAAAGCAAGCGAGAGCCAGGGGCGGCGGGATGCGACCAAGATCATGACGATCGCGATCAGCCACGTCGAATACGAAACCGACAAGCGGCACTATGCGCATGTGGACTGCCCGGGGCATGCCGATTACGTGAAGAACATGATCACGGGGGCGGCCCAGATGGACGGGGCGATCCTGGTGGTGAGCGCGGCGGACGGCCCGATGCCGCAGACGCGGGAACATATTCTGTTGGCGCGCCAGGTGGGGGTGCCCTACATCGTGGTGTTTCTGAACAAGGCGGACAAGGTCGACGACAAGGAATTGCTGGATCTGGTGGAATTGGAAGTGCGGGAGCTGCTCTCGAAGTATGACTTCCCGGGGGACAAGACCCCCATTATTCAGGGCAGTGCCTTGAAGGCGATGGAGGGGGATCAGGGGCCGCTGGGGGTGCCGGCGATCACGAAGTTGCTCGATTCGGTGGATACCTATATTCCGACGCCACAACGGCCGATCGACAAGCCGTTTTTGATGCCGATCGAAGACGTGTTCACGATCAGCGGGCGGGGCACGGTGGTGACGGGCCGGTGCGAGCGGGGGATCGTGAAGGTGGGGGACGAAATCGAGATTGTGGGGTTGCGGCCGACGCAAGGCACGGTGGTGACCGGGGTGGAGATGTTCCGCAAGGTGCTGGATGAAGGGCAGGCGGGGGACAACATCGGGGTGCTGTTGCGGGGGACGAAGAAAGAAGACGTGGAGCGGGGGATGGTGCTGGCGAAGCCGAAGACCATTACGCCGCATACGAAGTTCAAGGCGGAGATTTATGTGCTGACGAAGGAAGAAGGGGGACGGCATACGCCGTTCTTCAACGGGTATCGGCCGCAGTTCTATTTCCGGACGACGGATGTGACGGGGATCGTGTCGTTGAATCCGGGGGTGGAGATGGTGATGCCGGGCGACAACGTGAGTGTGACGGCCGAGTTGATCAGCCCGATCGCGATGGATCAGGGCCTGCGCTTCGCCGTGCGCGAGGGCGGCAAGACCGTCGGCTCCGGTGTCGTCACCGAAATCCTGGCGTAAGGTAAGGGACTGTGGTCCTCTGACCGCATGGGAGTAAAGCGATGCGAGAGATTATCGATTTGGCTTGTACCGCCTGCAAACAGCGGAACTATTCGACCAACAAGAACAAAAAGAACGATCCGGACCGGTTGGAGCGAAATAAGTTCTGCAAGTTCTGCCGGAAACATACGCCCCACAAGGAAGTGAAATAAGCGCTGAGTGCTGGGTGGTGAGTGTTGAGTTGTGGCGTTCAAGGTCGGAAACTCAGGACTCACCACCCAGCACTCAGTACCGCCGAGCGAAGGGGCATAGTGTTAATGGCAGCACGTCGGTCTCCAAAACCGAAAGTCTGGGTTCAAATCCTAGTGCCCCTGCCATACAGAGCTTGCTCGACCCGGAGCGCTCATGATGGGCGCGACGGGATAAGCACCTCAAGTGAGGTTGTTGTTTCGAAGAAGTGTTTGCACGAGCGCGAAACTTTCGATGGCTCTTGCTAGCGGAGAGAGGCTCAGGGAACAGGAGTGCGATGTTTAAACGGATGATCGATTCGGTCAAGACATTCTTGACCGATGTGCGCACTGAACTCAAAAAGGTGTCTTTTCCCACCCGTGCGGAAACGATCGGGTCGACTACCGTGGTGATCGTCTTTTGTGTGTTGATGTCTCTGTATCTCTCGGTCATCGATTCGTTCCTGGTGTGGTTAGTCGGAAAAATTCTCTAGTGGGGGATTTGGAGATTCATAGTGGTCTCCTTTCGGGGGAGACCTCGGATAGCCGTCGCTCCGCGAGGCGGTGGACGGGAAGTGTCGGAACGATCATGACATCTGCGCCATTGTGGCTTGAACCAGCGATTCGAGGATAGGGCATGGGAAAAAACTGGTACGTCATCCACACCTATGCAGGCTTTGAGCAGCGGGTTAAGACCAGCTTGCATGAGCGAGCCAACCAAATGAGCCTCGTCGAGCAACTGGGGCAGGTGTTGGTGCCCACCGAGGATGTGATTGAAATCAAGGATGGGAAGCGCCGGACCTCTCGACGAAAATTTTTTCCCGGCTACGTGCTCGTCGAGCTCGAAACCCCGTTGACGGATGAGACGCTTCAGATGATCAAGGAGACGCCGAAGGTCACCGGTTTCGTCGGGGGCGGCGCGCAGCCGACGCCGTTGACCGGCGAAGAAGTGGCGGAATTGCTCAAGCAGGTGGATGCGGGAAGTGCCGGGCCGCGCGAACAGGTGAAGTTCATCAAGAGCGACAACGTTCGGATCGTCGACGGTCCCTTCATGGGATTCAACGGCATGGTCGACGAGGTTGATCAGGACCATAACCGGCTCAAGGTGATGGTGAGTATTTTCGGGCGATCGACGCCGGTGGAGCTGGGGTTCTTGCAGGTAGAACGAATCTGAAATGTGCAATGTGGAATGTTCCATGTTGAATGCCGGGCGGGATCAAGCTTGTACCGGCCAGTTCAACACGTAACATTCACCATTCGACATTCGAAGGGGAAGGACAATGGCGAAGGAAGTTTCCGCGCAAATCAAGTTGCAGATCCCGGCTGGTAAAGCCAACCCGGCGCCTCCGGTCGGGCCGTCGCTCGGTCAGCACGGCGTCAACATCATGGAATTCTGCAAGCAATTCAATGCAAAGACGCAGAAGGAAGGTGACAGCATCATTCCGGTGGTGATCACCGTGTACAAGGACCGAACCTTCACCTTCGTCATGAAGACGCCGCCGGCTTCGGATCTGCTGAAGAAGGCCGCCGGCATCATCAAAGGGTCGGGCGTGCCGCAGAAGGACAAGGTGGGAAAGATCACCAGGAAGCAGCTGAACGAGATCGCCCAGAAGAAGCTGGCGGATTTGAACGCCGCCGACTTGGAGGGAGCCGTCAAGATCATCGAAGGCACGGCCCGCAGTATGGGCGTGGTCATCCAAGGCTAACGACGAGACAGAAGGAGTGCCTGGTATGAGAAAGAAAATGAAAGCCGCGCTCGACAAGGTTGAGCCCCGCCAGTATCCCCTGCGCGAGGCCGTAGGTGTGGTGAAGAGCGCCGCGTATGCCAAGTTCGACGAATCGGTCGATCTGGCCATCCGTCTTGGCGTTGACCCGAAGCGTTCCGACCAGATGGTACGGGGTACCACGTCGCTGCCTCACGGCACCGGAAAGAAAATGCGTGTTCTGGTGTTTGCCAAGGGAGAGAAGGAGCAGGAGGCGCGCCAGGCCGGTGCGGACTACGTCGGGTCCGATGATCTGATGGAGAAGATCAAGGGCGGGTGGATGGAGTTCGATTCCGCCATTGCAACGCCGGACCTCATGGCCGCGGTAGGAAAACTGGGCAAAGTTCTCGGACCTCGCGGACTCATGCCCAATCCCAAGACCGGGACGGTGACCTTCGAAGTCGGCAAGGCAGTCGGAGAAATCCGAAAGGGACGGGTCGAGTACAAAGTTGAGAAGGCCGGTATCGTGCAGGTCCCCGTGGGCAAAGTCTCTTTTAACGCCGATCAGTTGTATGAGAATGCCTCAGCCGTGCTGGAGGCGGTGGTGAAGGCGCGACCGGCTTCGTGCAAAGGCCGCTACTTGAAGAGCGTGACCATCTCAAGCACGATGGGTCCGGGAGTCAAGCTCGATGCCGCGGCGATTGCCAAGGAGTGGAGCTGAGGCGGGGCAGCAAGGATCTGCGTGCCAGTTCGACCGCTCGGGGAGTTCTGTTCCGGCTCGGAGCTTGTTCCTAAGAGTTGCGAGGGTCATCGACGGTGGTCCGCAGTCGTCGCGAAGGAAGAGGGGGAGTGAGATGAAGAAGGAAGAGAAGGCCACAGCAGTGGCGGAGTTGACGGAAAAGTTCGGCCGGGCGCGGTTGGCCATTCTGACCGAGTGCAGCGGGCTGCCGGTCAACCAGGTGACCGAGCTTCGGAAACAGCTGCGAGGCGCCAAGGCGGAATACAAGATCGTCAAGAATACGTTGGCGGCGCGGGCTTCCGAAGGGACTTCCCTGTCGGGGTTGAAGACCTATTTGAAGGGGCCGACGGGCATGGTGATCGGCTACGACGATCCGGTGCTCCCAACCAAGATCCTCCGGGACTTCATCGCGGCCGAGAAACGGGAAGAGAAAATCCGTATCACGCTCGGCGTGCTGGAAGGGAAAGTCGTTCAGGCCGCCGAATTGGCGGCCGTGGCAAAGCTTCCGAAAAAGGAAGTGTTGATTGCGATGCTGTTGTCGGCGATGCAGGGGCCGATTCGCGGCGTCGTCTATACGCTCAATGCAGTGCTGTCCAAGTTTGTGAGAGTCATTGCCGCCATTCAGGATAAACGGAAAGGAGAAGGAGACATGCCAGCTACAGAGGGAAAGTTGTCGCAGGAGGAATTGATCAAGGCCATCGAGAGCATGAGTGTGCTCGATCTGGCTGAATTGGTGAAGGGGCTCGAGAACCGCTTCGGCGTCACCGCCGCAGCTCCGGTCGCCGTGGCTGCGGCCCCCGCCGCGGGTGGTGCCGCTGCCGCTCCCGCGGAGGAGAAGACGGCGTTCGACGTCATTTTGGCCTCCGCGCCGGCGGACAAGAAGATTCAGGTCATCAAGGTCGTGCGCGAGCTCACCAGCCTGGGACTCAAGGAAGCCAAGGACCTCGTGGAAGGGGCTCCCAAGCCGGTCAAGAATGGCGTGGCCAAGGAAGAAGCCGACACGATGAAGAAGAAGCTGGAAGAGAGCGGCGCGAAGGTCGAGATCAAGTAGCCTGTCGTTCGATCAGCATCTGTGGGTACCCGCATGTGCGGGTACCCAAGCCCAACCATTGTAGTGGAGGACTGGCGAATGTCCGAAACGACTCTACAAGAGTTCGTCGAGCGGAAAGACTTTTCCCGCATCCGTACGAGCATCGATATTCCGGATCTCATCGAGATCCAGAAACGATCCTACGAAGAGTTTCTGCAATTCGAAGCGGAGGCTGAACGGCGAAAAGATCATGGACTCCAGGCCGCCCTGGCCAGCGTGTTTCCGATCCCGGATTACAACAACACGGCCGTCCTGGAGTTCACCAGCTACACGCTCGGAATACCCAAGTATGACGAACGGGAGTGCCTGGAGCAGGGTATGACCTTCGCCGTGCCGCTGAAGCTGCGCGTGCGACTCGTGGTTTTCGACAAGGAAGACAAGGGACCCAAGAAGAAGGTGCTGGATGTGCGCGAGCAGGAGGTCTACGTGGGCGAGCTTCCGCTCATGACGGAGCGGGGCACGTTCATCGTCAACGGGACCGAGCGGGTTGTCGTCAGCCAGTTGCACCGGTCGCCGGGCGCCTCGTTTACCCACGACAAGGGCCGGACTCACGCCAGCGGGAAAGTGCTCTACTCGGCAAGGATCATTCCCTATCGGGGCTCCTGGCTCGACTTCGAGTTTGACGCGCGTGACATTCTCTACGTGCGTATCGATCGCCGCCGCAAGATGCCGGCCACCATTCTTCTGAAGGCGTTCGGCTACTCCGGCGACGATCTGCTGAAAATGTA
The DNA here is from genome assembly GCA_047150005.1 of Nitrospira sp. Lineage (GTDB taxonomy): Bacteria > Nitrospirota > Nitrospiria > Nitrospirales > Nitrospiraceae > Nitrospira_C. Next base: position 2,834,939 of record AP038806.1, read on the forward strand.
CTATCCCGTGGAAGAGATTCGGGTGGTGAAGGGCAAGCTGATGCGGAAGCTGGATCCCGAGATCCATCAGGGGCTTCGCTGTTCAGTGGAGTTGTCCGACAAGAGCGGAAAGGAGCCGCTGGTTCGGGAAGGCACCAAGTTGACCAAGGGTGTGATCGCCAAGCTCAAGGCCGCCGGGGTAAAGGAAATCCCGCTCTCGCCTTCTGAGCTGGTGGGACGCGCGGTGCTTACGGAGCTGCTGGACAGCAAGAAGAACAAGCTTGCGGAGAAGAATCAGCGGCTGACCGCCGAAGTCGTCGAGCGGATCCTGGAGGCCGAGATCGAGGAGTTCAAGGTCATCTACTTCGACACGGCCACCACGACCCCGGTCATTCTCGACACGTTGGAAATGGAGCGCACGGGTTCCAAGGAGGAGGCGATGGTCGAAATCTATCGCCGGCTCCGTCCTGGTGAGACTCCGTCCGTCGAGACGGCCCGCGCCCTGTTCGACAATCTGTTCCTCAATTCGAAACGGTACGATCTCTCGCCGGTCGGCCGATTGAAGCTCAACAAGAAGCTAGGGCTCGATCTGCCGCTGGAGCAGCGCACGCTGACGGCCCAGGACATCGTCGAGGTCATCCGCTACCTGGTCAATCTCAAGATGGGCAAGGGCGAGATCGACGATATCGACCATTTGGGCAATCGGCGGGTTCGGTCGGTCGGCGAATTGCTGGAAAATCAGTTCAGGCTCGGGCTGGTCCGCATGGAGCGCAGCATCAAGGAGCGCATGAACCTCCTGGATATGGAGACCGTTCTGCCCCATGACCTGATCAACGCCAAGCCGGTCGTGGCCGCCGTCAAGGAATTTTTCAGCAGCAGCCAGCTGTCGCAGTTCATGGATCAGACGAATCCGCTGGCGGAGATCACTCACAAGCGCCGTCTGTCGGCGCTGGGTCCCGGCGGTTTGACGCGGGAGCGGGCTGGGTTCGAGGTCCGCGACGTGCATCCCTCGCACTACAGCCGCATCTGTCCGATCGAAACCCCGGAAGGACCGAACATCGGCTTGATCACCTCCCTGGCCACCTATGCCAGGATCAACCAATTCGGGTTCATCGAAGCTCCGTATCGGAGGGTCGAGAAAGGTCGCGTTACCGACCAGATCGAGTTCTTATCGGCCATCGAGGGCGACAAATACGTCATCGCTCAGGCCAACTCGAAGGTGGATGGCGGGGGGCGGCTGGTGTCCGAAACGGTATCCGCCCGGTCTGCGGGAGATTTCGTCACGGCGACCCCCGACAAGATCGAATACATGGACGTTTCTCCCAAGCAGGTCGTCAGCGTGGCGACTGCCCTTGTGCCGTTCCTGGAGCACGATGACGCGAACCGCGCGTTGATGGGGTCCAACATGCAGCGCCAAGCGGTACCGTTGTTGAAGGCGGAAGCCCCATTGGTGGGGACCGGCATGGAAGCGGTGGTGGCTCGGGATTCCGGCTACGTGGTCCAAGCCAGACGGTCCGGCGTCGTCGAAAGCGTCGATGCCACCCGAGTCGTCGTGCGCGCCGATGCCAAAGAGGGGCGGAAGCGGAACGATTCAGGACTTGACGTTTACGATATGATCAAGTTTCAGCGGTCGAATCAAAACACCTGCATCACCCAGACTCCGGTGGTGCGGATCGGGCAGCCCGTGAAGAAGGGCCAGGTGCTGGCCGACGGCCCGGCCATCGACCAGGGGGAACTGGCGCTCGGCAAGAACGTGCTGGTCGCGTTCATGCCCTGGGGCGGCTACAACTTCGAAGACGCCATCCTCCTGAGTGAGAAGCTGGTGCGCGAGGATGCGTTCACCTCGATTCACATCGAGGAGTTCGAGGTAGAGGCCCGCGACACCAAGCTGGGGAAGGAAGATATCACGCGCGACATTCCGAACGTCGGCGAAGAGGCGCTGCGCAATCTCGACGAGAGCGGCATTATCCGGATCGGCGCGGAAGTGAAGCCTGGCGACATTCTGGTCGGCAAGGTGACGCCGAAAGGCGAGACGCAGCTGACTCCGGAAGAGAAGCTCCTCCGTGCCATCTTCGGCGAGAAGGCCGGAGATGTGAAGGACACGTCGTTGACCGTGCCTCCGGGTGTCGAGGGCATCATCGTCGACGTGAAGATTTTTTCACGCAAGGGGCTCGACAAAGACGAGCGCTCCAAGAGCATCGAGAGTGAAGATGCGATGAAGCTCCAGCGTGATCATCACGAGGAGCTGCGCATCATCGACGAGGAAAAGACCAAGAAAGTCAGGAAGCTGCTGTTGGGTAAAGTGGTCGGTCGCGACCTGATGGATCCCGAGAGCGGTGACGTCATTTTGAAGAAAAAAGGCAAGCTGACCGCGGAGATCCTCAAGCGGCTGCCCGACGACACGGTCCGGTACATCATCCTGAGTGATCCGGATGAGCAAAAGGAGCTCGAGGACGTCGAGCGCCGGGCCAAAGAGCAGATCGAGATTCTGCAGACGCTATACGACGAGAAGGTTGGGCGCCTGAAGCGGGGCGACGAGCTGCCGCCGGGCGTCATCAAGCTCGTCAAAGTCTACATTTCGATGAAGCGCAAGATACAAGTCGGAGACAAGATGGCCGGCCGGCACGGCAATAAGGGTGTCGTGTCACGGGTCCTTCCCGAAGAGGACATGCCCTATTTGCCGGATGGGACGCCGGTGGAAATCGTCTTGAATCCGCTCGGTGTGCCTTCTCGTATGAATGTGGGACAGATTTTGGAGACTCACCTGGGCTGGGCCGCGAGGGCCTTGGGTATCAAGGTGGCGAGCCCCGTATTCGATGGTGCGTCGGAGAAGGAAATCAAAGACTTGCTGAAGAAGGCCAAGCTGCCGCCGAGCGGACAGACCGTGCTCATGGACGGTCGGAGCGGCGAGCCATTCGGCAGTCCGGTCACAGTGGGCTACATGTATGTATTGAAGCTGCACCATCTGGTCGACGACAAGATTCACGCACGGTCGATCGGACCCTACTCGCTCGTGACACAGCAGCCGTTGGGCGGCAAGGCTCAGTTCGGCGGACAGCGGTTGGGCGAGATGGAGGTTTGGGCGCTGCAGGCCTATGGCGCGGCCTCCACGCTGCAGGAATTCCTGACCGTCAAGTCCGATGACGTGCCGGGCAGGTCGCGGATGTATGAAGCTGTCGTCAAAGGGGAGCCGTTCCTGGAGCCGGGCTTGCCCGAGTCGTTCAACGTGCTGGTCAAGGAGCTGCAAAGCCTCGGGCTGGACGTCGAGTTGGTCAAGACTCAAGACTAACCACTTGTGTGCCGGGCATGTCCCGGCATCAGAGGAGGTCACTACCTTGGAAGGCGTATACACATTATTCGAAAAGCCGAGGGACGCGGTGTCGTTCGACTCGATGCGGATCCGCATCGCCTCGCCCGAAAAGATCCGGTCCTGGTCGTACGGCGAAGTGAAGAAGCCCGAGACGATCAATTACCGGTCGTTCAAGCCGGAAAAAGACGGCTTGTTCTGCGCGAAGATTTTCGGCCCGATCAAGGATTGGGAGTGCAATTGCGGCAAGTACAAGCGCATGAAGCACCGCGGCATCGTCTGCGACAAATGCGGAGTCGAGGTGATTCAGAGCAAGGTGCGCCGGGAACGCATGGGGCACATCGAGCTGGCGGCGCCGGTGGCGCACATCTGGTTCTTGAAAGGCGTGCCAAGCCGCATCGGCACCCTGCTGGACATGAGCCTCAAGCAGCTGGAAAAGATTCTCTACTTCGAAAGCTACGTCTGTGTCGATCCTGGACAGACGGACTTGGCGGAGAAAGAGCTTGTGACGGAAGAGAAGCTCCGACAGTTGCAGTCGGAATTCGCGTCCAATTCCTATAAGGTCGGCATCGGCGCCGAGGCGATTCGGGACCTGTTGCGGAAGATCGACATCAACGCCAAGTGGGACGAGATCAAGGCGAAGTCCAAAACATCCACGTCGGCGGCGCTGAAAAAGAAGCATGCGAAGCAGCTCAAGGTCATCGAGGCGTTCCGCAAGTCAGGGAACAAGCCCGAATGGATGATCATGGACGTGATCCCCGTGTTGCCCCCCGAGTTGCGCCCGCTCGTGCCGCTGGACGGCGGACGTTTTGCTACGTCGGATCTGAACGATCTCTATCGCCGCGTGATCAACCGGAACAACCGACTGAAGCGATTGATGGAATTGAAGGCGCCCGGGGTCATCATTCGCAACGAAATGCGCATGCTGCAAGAGGCGGTGGATGCCTTGTTCGATAACGGCCGACGGGGGCGCGCGATCCGCGGACCCAACAAGCGCCCGCTCAAGTCGCTGAGCGACATGCTGAAGGGCAAGCAAGGGCGTTTCCGGCAGAATCTGCTCGGCAAACGTGTGGACTATTCGGGCCGGACGGTCATCGTCGTCGGTCCGGAACTGCGGCTGCATCAGTGCGGCCTCCCGAAGAAAATGGCTCTAGAGCTCTTCAAGCCGTTTATCTTTCACAAGCTGGAAGAGCGGGGCGCTGCCACGACCATCAAGAGCGCCAAGCGCCTGGTGGAAAAGGAGCGGCCCGAAGTGTGGGACGTGCTCGATGAGGTCATCAGGGAGCACCCGGTGCTCTTGAATCGAGCCCCGACGCTCCATCGACTGGGCATCCAAGCGTTTGATCCGGTCCTGGTCGAAGGGAAAGCGATCCGGCTGCATCCGCTCGTCTGCGCCGCGTTCAATGCGGACTTCGACGGCGACCAGATGGCCGTCCACGTGCCGTTATCCGTCGAAGCCCAAGTGGAAGCGCGCGTGCTGATGATGTCCATTAACAACATTCTCTCGCCCGCCAACGGCAAGCCGATCGCCGTGCCTTCGCAAGACATGGTGCTGGGATGTTATTGGCTGACGAAGGAGCGGGTCGGCGCGAAAGGTGAGGGAAAAGTCTTCGGCTCACCAGAAGAAGTGCGCATCGCGTTCGACGCGCGTGAAGTGGAAGAGCACGCGCGGGTCAAGGTACGCATCGAGGGCAACCTGGTGCAAACCACGGTCGGCCGCGTGATCCTCTCCGAGGTACTGCCTGCCAGCATGCCCTTCGCCTATGCCAACAAGCTGATGACGAAGAAAGAGGTGACCAAGCTGATCGATTCCGTCTATCGGCAGTCGGGACACCGTGAGACCGTCATGTTCCTCGATAAGATCAAGGATGCCGGATTCCAATATGCGACTAGAGCCGGGGTCTCGATCTGTATCGACAACATGCATATTCCCAGCAAGAAGGAAGAATTGATCGGAAAAGCGCAGCGCGAAGTCAACGAGATCGAGCGGCAGTATGCCGAAGGCTTGATCACGAACGGCGAGCGCTACAACAAGGTCATCGACATTTGGGCCCATGTCACCGAGCAGGTGGCGGGTGAAATGATGAAGGAGCTGGGTGCCGGCGGCGACGCGGCCAAACAGGAAGCCTTCAACCCGATCTTCATGATGGCCGACTCGGGAGCCCGAGGCAGTTCGCAGCAGATCCGTCAGTTGGGCGGCATGCGCGGATTGATGGCGAAGCCGTCCGGAGAAATCATTGAGACGCCGATCACGGCGAATTTCCGCGAAGGCCTGACAGTGCTGCAGTACTTCATCTCGACGCATGGTGCGCGCAAGGGCTTGGCGGATACGGCGTTGAAGACCGCCAACTCGGGATACCTGACTCGCCGCTTGGTCGACATCGCGCAGGACGTCATCATCAGTGAAATCGATTGCGGCACGACCGACGGGATCTTCGTGAGCGCGCTGGTCGAGGGCGGCGAAATCATTCAGCCGATCGAAGAGCGTATCCTGGGACGCCTGGCGGCCGAGGACATCCGCGATCCCGTGACCGGCGAGATCATCGTGTCGTTCAACGAAGAGATCACCGAAGAACGAACGAAGGATGTTGTGGAAGCGGCCGTCGACCGGGTCAAGATCCGGTCCGTCCTGACCTGCCAGTCGCGTCGCGGCGTGTGCCGTGCCTGCTACGGGCGGGATCTGGCGCGCGGCCGTTTGGTCGAAAAGGGAGAGCCAGTCGGTGTGATCGCAGCGCAGTCTATCGGAGAGCCGGGAACCCAGTTGACGATGCGCACGTTCCATATCGGCGGCACCGCCAGCAAGGTGGTGGAGCAAACGGTGCTCGAAGCGAAGCATGCCGGCTACATGAAGTTCATGAGTTTTGACGCCAAGAAGAACGCCGATGTGCACAACGCCGGCATCGCCGTCCGCAACAAGGACGGCGAATGGGTCGTGATGAACCGGAACGCGAAGATCGCGATCGTCGATGAAAACGGTCGGGAGCGCGAGAAATACCCGGTCGTCTACGGCGCCAAGATCAAGATCAAGGACGGCGATCGCATCGCCCTGGCGCAAAAGCTGGTGGAATGGGATCCGTACTCGCTGACGATTCTGACTGAGGTCGGCGGGAAGGTCGCGTACGGCGATATCGTCGAAGGCGTGACGATGAAGGAAGAATTCGACGAGGTGACCGGATTGTCACGCAAGGTCATTATCGAGCATACCGGCGCGACGTTGCGCCCTCGAATCTCGATCAAAGACGAAGGCGGCAAGACGGCCAAGGTGTCCGGCGGAGCGAATACCGTGGCGCGCTATCTGTTGCCTGTCGGCGCACACATTTTCGTGGAGAAAGGTGCGATGGTGCATCCTGGTGACGTCCTCGCCAAAATTCCGCGTGAAACGACGAAGACCAAAGACATCACCGGCGGATTGCCGCGTGTGGCGGAACTGTTTGAGGCCCGCAAGCCGAAGGAGCAGGCCGTCATCAGCGAGATCGACGGAGAGGTGTCCTACGGCGGGTTCGTCAAGGGCCAGCGCAAGGTGTTGGTCGATAACAAGATGGGCGACACCAAAGAGTACTTCATCCCGAAAGGCAAGCACGTCAATGTGCACGAAGGGGATTGGGTGCGCGCCGGAGAGCCGTTGATGGACGGGTCGGCGAATCCGCACGACATTCTCGACGTGTTGGGTCCTAATGAATTGCAGAAGTATCTGGTCGACGAGGTGCAGGACGTGTATCGCCTGCAAGGTGTGACGATCAATGACAAGCATATCGAGATTATCGTGCGGCAGATGCTGCGCAAAGTGCGCATCGAAGATCCCGGAGATACGGAATTTCTTCCGGGCAGTCAGGTCAGCAAGATGCTTTTCGAAGAGGAAAACGATCGGGTGCTGAAAAAAGACGGCAAGCCCGCGCTGGGCAAGCCGGTGCTATTGGGGATCACGAAGGCGGCGTTGACGACGGACAGCTTCATCTCCGCTGCATCGTTCCAGGAAACAACGAGGGTATTGACGGAAGCAGCGATCAACGGTCGCGAAGACAGCTTGAGAGGCCTGAAAGAAAATGTCATCGTGGGACGATTGATCCCGGCCGGGAGCGGGTTTGAGGAGTATCGCGATACATTCGTGATCAGCCCCAAGCCTGAACCAGTGGCCGTCGGCACGGGCGAAGTGCCCACGCTGCCGCGCGAGGGGGTAGTCGCCGCCTCCGGGGAGTCGACCGGGTCGTGACGCCTGACGTCCGGTTCGAGCATGGCTTGACAGCATAAGGGTTGATCATTATAATCCTCCGGCTTTGCCCTTGAAGTTCGGGGTCGAGCGGAAAATCAGCAGTTCAGATCAAGAGAGAGAGCAATGCCGACGATCAATCAACTCGTGAGAAAGGGCCGGCAGCTGGCCCATGCCAAGACCAAGAGTCCCGCGCTCAAGGCCTGTCCGCAGAAACGCGGCGTGTGCCTCCGCGTCTACACGTCGACGCCGAAGAAGCCGAATTCCGCGCTTCGGAAAGTCGCCCGTGTTCGACTGACGAACGGGATGGAAGTGACGACGTACATTCCCGGAGTCGGTCATAACCTTCAAGAACATTCGATCGTGCTCGTGCGAGGCGGTCGCGTGAAGGATTTGCCGGGCGTGCGGTATCACATCGTGCGCGGTGCGCTCGACGCTGTCGGCGTTGCCGACCGAAAGCAAGGCCGCTCCAAGTACGGAGCCAAGCGTCCGAAGTAATTTGATCCACCGAATCTGAGCAGAGAGAACGGAACGTATGCCACGAAGCAGATTTTTGGGACAGCGAGAGCCGCTCCCGGACGTTCGATATCGCGACAAGATCGTCGGGAAATTTCTCAACATCCTGATGGAGAACGGCAAGAAGAGTACGGCGGAACGGATTTGTTACGGCGCGTTCGACGTGATCCAGGAGAAAACGAGCGGAGATCCCCTCAAGGTGTTCAAGGCGGCGATTGATAACGTGAAGCCGATCGTCGAAGTGAAGTCTCGACGGGTCGGTGGCGCCTCGTATCAGGTGCCGGTCGAAATCCGCCCCGCTCGCCGGATGTCGTTGGCGCTACGTTGGTTGTCGGAGTATGCGCGGACGCGCGGCGGCAAGAGCATGCGGGAGAAGCTCGCGGCCGAACTGCTGGACGCATCCAACAATACAGGGGCCGCGGTAAAGAAGCGGGAAGACGTGCATCGCATGGCGGAGGCCAACAAGGCCTTCGCGCACTATCGCTGGTAACGTCATTCTGTGCTGCAGTTGGGCCGTGCTGCGATCCGCAGACGCGGGGTGCCCCTGAATCGCAGCTTTCACCGGCTCAATCTGCAGCACGTGTATTTTTAGGGGTTAAACGTGGCTAGGCAAGCACCATTAGAACGCACGCGTAACATCGGGATCATGGCGCATATCGACGCGGGGAAAACCACGACCACCGAGCGGATTCTCTATTACACCGGCATGACGCACAAGATGGGCGAGGTGCATGAGGGTGCCGCGACGATGGACTGGATGGAGCAGGAGCGGGAACGCGGGATCACCATCACCGCTGCGGCCACGACCTGTTTCTGGAAGGATCACCGCATCAACATCATCGATACCCCTGGGCACGTGGATTTTACGATCGAGGTTGAGCGTTCCTTGCGCGTATTGGACGGGGCCGTCGCGGTCTTCGATTCCGTGCAGGGTGTTGAGCCGCAGTCTGAAACCGTGTGGCGGCAGGCCGACAAGTATCAGGTGCCGCGCATCGCGTTCATGAACAAGATGGATCGGATCGGCGCCGATTTTTATTTCAGCGTGCAGACCATCATCGATCGGCTGGGCGCGAATCCCATTCCGATCCAGATTCCCATCGGAAAAGAGTCGGAGTACCGCGGCTCGATCGATCTGATCACGATGAAGGCCTATGTGTACGACGATGAAACCCTGGGCGCCAAGTACAAGGTCGAGGAGATTCCTGCCGACTTGTTGGACAAGGCCAAGGAGTATCGGGAGAAGATGCTCGAAGCGGTGGCGGAGTTCGACGATCAGGTGATAGAAAAATATCTCAACGGACAGCCGCTGACCGAGGAAGAGATTCGACGTGCGGTCCGCGCCAGTGCCATCGCGATGAAAGTGACTCCGGTGCTCTGCGGGTCGGCGTTCAAGAACAAAGGGGTGCAGCAGCTGCTCGACGGGGTCGTGGATTTCCTGCCGTCTCCACTTGATATTCCGTCCGTCAAGGGCATCGACCCGCATACCAATAAAGAAGTCGAGCGTAAGGCGGCCGACTCCGAACCGTTTGCCGCGCTGGCATTCAAGATCATGTCCGATCCGTTTGCCGGTCAGTTGACCTACTTTCGTGTCTATTCCGGTACGCTCAAGACCGGTACGCCCGTACTCAACGTGACTAAGGGCACTAAGGACCGCATCGGACGTCTGTTGAAAATGCATGCGAACAAGCGGGAGGAAATCGACGCCGCTCATGCGGGCGACATCGTGGCCGCGGTCGGACTCAAGGGTGCAACGACCGGTGATACATTGGCCGATGAGAAGCAGCCGGTGTTGCTGGAAGTCATGAAGTTTCCGGAGCCGGTCATTGCGATGGCCATCGAGCCGAAGACGAAGCAGGATCAGGAAAAGATGGGGTTCGCGCTCCAGAAGTTGGCGCAGGAGGACCCGTCGTTCCGCGTCCGTACCGACGAAGAAACGGCTCAGACCATCATTGCTGGCATGGGTGAATTGCATCTGGAAATCATCGTTGATCGATTGTTGCGTGAGTTCAAGGTTGAGGCGAACGTCGGCAAGCCGGAAGTCGCCTTCCGCGAAACAATCAGGCGCAAGGCTGAATCGGAATCCAAGTACATCAAGCAGACCGGTGGTCGAGGCCAATACGGCCATGTGGTACTCACGGTCGAGCCGTCCGAGCCGGGCAAGGGATTGGAGTTTGTCAACAAGATCGTCGGCGGTGCGATTCCGAAAGAATATATTCCCGCGATCGAGAAGGGCGTGAAGGAGCGGATGGAAAACGGCGTGATCGCCGGCTATCCGTTGCGAGATATTAAGGTGACCGTGATTGACGGATCGTATCATGAGGTGGACTCCAACGAAATGGCGTTCAAGATCGCCGGCTCTATGGGATTTTCCGATGCCTGCAAGAAGGCGGATGCCGTGCTGCTCGAGCCGATCATGAAAGTGGAAGTGCTCGTGCCGCAAGAATTCATGGGGGACGTCATCGGGAACCTGAACGGCCGTCGGGGCAAGGTGCAGGGAATGAAGGTGCGTGCCGGCGCCCAGGCCATCGACGCTTCGGTCCCGCTCATGGAGATGTTCGGGTATGCCACTGATCTCCGGTCCCGCACGCAGGGCAGGGCGACGTACAGCATGGAATTCGATCGATACGATCAGGTGCCGCGGCAGATTTCAGAGGCAATCATCGCAAAGTATCGCGGCGAGTAATTTCGGCGGTCACAGAAGTCGTAGGGAGGATTCGGTATGGCGAAGGCGAAATTTGAGCGGAAGAAGCCGCACGTGAACATTGGGACGATCGGGCACGTGGACCACGGGAAGACGACGTTGACGGCGGCGCTGACGAAGGTGTGTGCGGATAAGGGGATGGCGAAGTTCATCAGCTACGACGAAGTGGCGAAAGCAAGCGAGAGCCAGGGGCGGCGGGATGCGACCAAGATCATGACGATCGCGATCAGCCACGTCGAATACGAAACCGACAAGCGGCACTATGCCCATGTGGACTGCCCGGGGCATGCCGATTACGTGAAGAACATGATCACGGGGGCGGCCCAGATGGACGGGGCGATCCTGGTGGTGAGCGCGGCGGACGGCCCGATGCCGCAGACGCGGGAACATATTCTGTTGGCGCGCCAGGTGGGGGTGCCCTACATCGTGGTGTTTCTGAACAAGGCGGACAAGGTCGACGACAAGGAATTGCTGGATCTGGTGGAATTGGAAGTGCGGGAGCTGCTCTCGAAGTATGACTTCCCGGGGGACAAGACCCCCATTATTCAGGGCAGTGCCTTGAAGGCGATGGAGGGGGATCAGGGGCCGCTGGGGGTGCCGGCGATCATGAAGTTGCTCGATTCGGTGGATACCTATATTCCGACGCCACAACGGCCGATCGACAAGCCGTTTTTGATGCCGATCGAAGACGTGTTCACGATCAGCGGGCGGGGCACGGTGGTGACGGGCCGGTGCGAGCGGGGGATCGTGAAGGTGGGGGACGAAATCGAGATTGTGGGGTTGCGGCCGACGCAAGGCACGGTGGTGACCGGGGTGGAGATGTTCCGCAAGGTGCTGGATGAAGGGCAGGCGGGGGACAACATCGGGGTGCTGTTGCGGGGGACGAAGAAAGAAGACGTGGAGCGGGGGATGGTGCTGGCGAAGCCGAAGACCATTACGCCGCATACGAAGTTCAAGGCGGAGATTTATGTGCTGACGAAGGAAGAAGGGGGACGGCATACGCCGTTCTTCAACGGGTATCGGCCGCAGTTCTATTTCCGGACGACGGATGTGACGGGGATCGTGTCGTTGAATCCGGGGGTGGAGATGGTGATGCCGGGCGACAACGTGAGTGTGACGGCCGAGTTGATCAGCCCGATCGCGATGGATCAGGGCCTGCGCTTCGCCGTGCGCGAGGGCGGCAAGACCGTCGGCTCCGGTGTCGTCACCGAAATCCTGGCGTAACGAGCGGGAAGGGTAGGGGTTGGCATGGTGAAGGTCGATCAAAGAATCAGAATCAGGTTGCGCGGGTTTGACTACCGCGTGCTAGATCAATCTGTGGCGGAAATCGTCGAAACGGTTCGTCGCAGCGGCGCAAAAATCGTGGGCCCGATCCCGTTGCCGACGCGGATCGAGAAATTCACGGTGCAGCGCGCCACCCACGCCGACAAGAAGGCGCGCGAGCAATTTGAAATTCGCACGCACAAGCGTCTCATGGATATTATGGAGCCGACGCCGGAAACCATGGATTCCTTGATGAAGCTGAATTTGGCTGCCGGCGTGGACGTAGAAATAAAGTTATGAGTTCTGAGCGCTCAGTGCTGAGTTCAGGATGATGCAAGTCTCAGCACTCAGAACTCGGCACTCAGGACTGGATGAAATATGACGAACGGATTGCTCGGAAAAAAACTCGGAATGACACAGGTCTTCGATGAGAGTCAGCTGGTTCCGGTGACGGTGATCAGCGCGGGGCCTTGTCGGGTCGTGACGGTGAAGACGAAAGAGCGAGACGGATACGAGGCGGTGCAGCTGTCTTATGGCGATGCGAAAGAGCGCCTCATGTCCAAGGCGGAGCTGGGTCATCTCAAGAAGCATGAGGCGCCCGCCAGCCGGACGCTCAAAGAATTCAAGAAGACCGGCGATGTGGCGATCGGTCAGACGATCAAGGTGGATATTTTCAAGAAGGGTGACTGGGTCGACGTGATCGGCGTGTCCAAAGGAAAGGGCTTTCAGGGAGTCGTGCGCCGTCATCATTACTCCGGAGGACCGGAGTCGCACGGGTCCATGTTCCATCGGGCCCCGGGGTCGATCGGCGCCAGCTCATTTCCTTCCCGCGTGTGGAAAGGGAAGACGTTACCTGGACACATGGGCGCGGAGCGAGTGACCACGCAGCGGCTGAAGGTCGTCGAGTCGCGACCGGAAGAGAATCTCCTGTTTGTGCGCGGGGCTGTTCCCGGCGCCGCAAATGGGTTGCTCGTGGTCAGAAAGTCGAAGAAGGGATAGGACATGCCGACGGTCGACGTCATTGATGTGAACAGGCGCAAAGTAGGTTCCGCCGAGCTTCCCGCCGAAGTGTTCGGCTGCCAGCCGCATGCAGCGCTGGTACATGAAGCGGTCGTGATGCAGCGTGCCTGTGAGCGGCAGGGTACGGCCTCCACGCTTCGGCGCGGAGAGGTCAGCGGATCGGGCAAGAAGCCGTGGAAGCAGAAGCATACCGGCAGGGCCCGCGCCGGGTCCTTGCGGTCTCCGGTGTGGAGACACGGGGGATCGGTGTTCGGTCCCAAGCCGAGGAGCTACGCGTTCAGCATGCCGAAGAAAAAATACCGTGCGGCGTTGCAGAGTGCGCTGTCGGCGAAGGTGGCGGGCGGGCAGGTCGTGGTCATGTCCGATCTTTCTCTGGCACAGCCCAAGACGAAATTGTTGGCCAAAACCTTGGGCCAGTTCGGGAACGGCGTCCATATCCTCATCGTTGCGGGAGAAGGCCACACAGGGCTCGTTCAGGCTGCTCGAAACCTTCCGACCGTCGCAGTCGTGGCGCCTGATCGGTTGAATGTCTACGACGTAGTGCGTGCCGGGACCATCGTCATTCCCGAACGGGAGCTGGCTCGTGTGAAGGAGGTCTGGGCATGAGATTGGATCTTCATCACGTGCTGATTCAGCCGCTCCTGACGGAAAAGGTGACGGCGATGCGTGAATCGAACAATACGGTCAGCTTCCTCGTACATCCGGGAGCCAATCGGGTGCAAATCAAGCAGGCGGTTGAGACTTTGCTCAAGGTGAAGGTCGAGCGGGTGAATGTGCTCAACGTGCAGGGCAAGATCAAGCGCCTGGGGCGGTTCTCCGGAAAGCGTTCGGACTGGAAGAAGGCTTTCGTCAAACTGAAGCAAGGCGAAAAGCTCGAGCTGTACGAGAGTGCATAGAAGAGGAAAGACACGTCCATGGGGTTGAAAGCCTATAAACCGACAACATCAGGGCGCCGCGGGATGTCCGTGGTGACCACCGAAGAATTAGCCGGCAAGAGACCTGAAAAGTCGCTGACGTCGTTTCACCACCGGAGCGGTGGGCGCAACAACGACGGGCGAACGACCGTCCGCTTTCGCGGCGCCGGGCATCGGCGGCTGTATCGGAAAATCGATTTTCGCCGGGACAAGGTGGGCATCGCCGCCAAGGTTGCGGCGTTGGAGTATGATCCCAACCGTTCGGCCCGCATCGCCCTGCTCAATTATCGCGACGGGGAGAAGCGCTACATTCTCGCTCCGGTCGGCCTGCAGGTTGGCGATGTGTTGCAATCAGGTGCCGATGCTGAGGTGCGTACGGGGAATGCGCTCCCTTTGGCGAACATGCCGCTGGGGACCACGATCCACAATATCGAGCTTAAGCCGGGCAAGGGCGGACAACTGATCCGCAGCGCCGGTGGATTCGCGCAAGTGATGGGCCGGGACGGCGACTACGTGCAGGTGCGACTGAAGTCGGGCGAGATGCGAAGAATTCTTGCGTCCTGCATGGCCACCGTCGGACAGGTAGGAAATCTGGATCACGAAAATATCAATGTGGGGAAAGCCGGCCGCTCTCGCTGGATGGGACGTCGCCCGCACGTGCGTGGCGTCGTCATGAATCCGGTCGATCATCCGCACGGCGGCGGTGAAGGCAAGTCCGGTCAAGGAAATCCGCATCCGGTCTCACCGTGGGGTCTGCCGACGAAGGGGTACAAGACCCGGAACAACAAGGCGACGGACAAGTACATCATCGCCCGACGCAAGTCAGGAGTGCGCAATGCCTAGATCGGTTAGCAAGGGGCCGTTTGTTGACGAGCATCTGCTCAAGAAAGTGGAGCAGATGAATCAGACCAAGGACCGGAAAATCATCAAGACGTGGTCGCGCCGCTCCACCGTCGTTCCGGACATGATCGGGCACACTTTTGCGGTGCATAACGGCAAGAAGTTCATTCCCGTCTTTGTCACTGAAAATATGGTGGGCCACAAACTCGGTGAGTTCGCCCCCACCCGTTTCTTCAAAGGACACGGACAGGCTAAGACGGAAAAAGCGGTCGCCTTGAAATAGGGCATGATCAGGTAAGGATTAGACATGGCAGAAGCACGAGCGGTACTGAGATTTGTTCGCGTGGCTCCACGGAAGGCCCGTCCCGTCGTCGACATGATTCGCGGGCAGCAAGTGCCCATGGCCTTGGCGATGCTCAAGCATCTGCCCCGTCATGCGGCGCGCGTCATCGAGAAGGTGCTCCGTTCCGCCGTCGCCAACGCCGAGCAAAAGGAATTGGGGGACAGCGACTCCATGCGTGTCTCTAAGGCATTCGTGAATTGCGGGCCGACCTATAAGCGGTTCCGCGCCCGATCGATGGGGCGGGCGAATGCCATTCAAAAGCGGACGAGTCATATCACGGTCGTCGTGGAGGCGTCGGGCCTCACGGGGAAGTAACGCGCATCGCGGCCGATCGGCCGCGGCAGAATCGGGGGACAGATCGTATGGGGCAAAAAACGCATCCAATCGGCTACCGACTCGGATACAACTACACGTGGAGTTCGCGATGGTATGCCGAGAAAGACTACGCCAAGCTGCTGCATCAGGACATCAAGATCCGCAAGATCGTGAAGCAGAAACTCTTCCACGCCGGCGTGGCCAAGGTGGAGATTGAGCGGTCGGGCGATCAGACGCGGGTCATCATCCATACGGCCCGTCCCGGAATCATCATCGGTCGCAAGGGCGCCGAGGTCGACAAGCTGAAGGCTGAGCTGGAGAAGCAGTATGGTGGGCAAGTGTATATCACGGTCAAGGAAATTAAGAAGCCCGAGCTGGATGCGCAACTGGTCAGTGAAAACGTGGCGACCCAGTTGGAAAAACGCGTCGCGTTTCGCCGCGCGATGAAGCGAAGCGTGCAGTCGGCGCTGCGCCTCGGTGCGCAGGGAATCAAGATCATGATCGCCGGCCGCTTGGGCGGCGCTGAAATTGCGCGGACTGAGTGGTACCGCGAAGGGCGTGTACCTCTGCATACGCTGCGGGCGGAGGTCGATTATGGATTTGCGGAAGCCCACACGACGATGGGACAGATCGGCGTGAAAACGTGGATCTACAAAGGGGAAATTCTTCCCGCGCAGCCGCTCAAGCCGGAATCGGCCTTTGAGCGTCGACTGGCATAAGTTAAGAGGCGAACGTGCTGGCACCGAAAAAAGTCAAGTTTCGAAAGATGATGAAAGGCCGTATGCGAGGCAAGGCCTACCGAGGCGGGAATGTCACACTCGGGGAGTTCGGGTTGAAAGCGCTGGAGCCGGGTTGGGTGACCAGCCGGCAGATCGAGGCGGCTCGCATCGCCATCACCCGGTATGTGAAGCGGGGCGGGCAGGTGTGGACCAGGATTTTCCCCGACAAGCCGATCACGAAGAAGCCGGCCGAAACCCGTATGGGCAAGGGCAAGGGCAATCCGGAATATTGGGTGGCGGTGGTCAAGCCCGGCCGGATTCTCTATGAGATGGGCGGGGTCACACCGGAGATCGCCAATGAAGCATTTCGTTTGGCCGCGCACAAGCTGCCGATCGCGACCAAGTGTGTGGCACGCGGAGAGTTTTAGGGAGCGTTGAGTTCAGGAGAAGGGCGGGAGCGTGATGGATCTCAAAGAATTGAAGCAATTGACTGCGCCTGAGCTGTCGGAGAAGGCCAAGGAATTGACGCAAGAGCTGTTCAACCTGCGCTTTCAGCTGGGGACCGGACGGCTGGAAAACCCGATGCAGATCCGGAAAACGAAGCGAACGATCGCGCAGGTGAAGACCCTCCTGCGTGAGACGGAGCGAGTGAGCCAAAAGGCAGGCTCGTAAAGGGGAAATAGGTACGCACTATGGCAGAGACGGGCGTCAAGAGGCGTGAATGGATCGGACGGGTTCTCAGCAACAAGATGAACAAGACCGTCGTCGTGGCGGTGGAACGGTCGGTCGTCCACCCCATCTATCGAAAAGTCTTGCGGCGGATCACCAAGTTGAAGGCCCACGACGAGCAGAATGCGTGCGGGGTTGGCGACCGGGTCCGGATGATCGAAACCCGACCCATCAGTAAAGAGAAGCATTGGCGTGTGGTTGAGGTGTTGGAAAAAGGGCGCGGCGAGTAACTCGCTCGTGCACGACGACAAGGAACGAGTCAGACATGATTCAGAACTATACCTACATGGATGTGGCCGACAACTCGGGGGCGAAGCAGGCCATGTGCTTCCATGTTCTCGGCGGCTCGAAACGCCGATACGCCTCCCTGGGAGACATCGTCGTCGTGGCCGTCAAGGAAGCGATTCCTCAGGCGACCGTCAAGAAAGGGGACGTCAGTCGCGCTGTGATCGTGCGCACGACGAAAGAAGTCCGGCGTGAAGACGGGTCCTACATCAAGTTCGACCGGAATGCGTGCGTACTGATCAACAAAGAAGGAGAGCCCGTCGGCACTCGCATCTTCGGACCGGTCGCCCGCGAACTCCGATGGAAAAAGTTCATGAAGATTATTTCTCTTGCTCCGGAAGTCCTGTAAGCCGGATCGCGACATAGGAGTAGACGTGGAAGCGTTACAGAAAGTTCGAATCCGCAAGGGCGACACCGTGGTGATCATCGCAGGTCGCGACCGGGGGAAATCAGGGAAGGTGTTGTCGGTCGACCGGTCGAAGGGCAAGCTCGTGGTCGAGAAGATCAACATGATCAAGCGCCACACCAAACCGAATCAGAAGGTGAAGCAGGGCGGTATTCTCGAACGGGAAGCGCCGCTGGCGGTTTCCAACGTGATGTTTTTGTGCCCGGTCACCCAGAAGCCGACGCGGCTCGGCGTGCGGGTGCAGGCCGACGGCAAACGTGTCCGCTTCAGCAAGAAATCCAAGGACGTAGTGGAATAAAGGCAAAGGGAAGGCACATGGCGGACGCGAAAGATCCAAAGAAGGCAAAAGGCGCGAAACCGGCTGGGCGCGCATCGAAGAAGGACGGTGCGGCGGCTCCTCAAGCGCTTGACGATGGGAGTGAAGAATTCAAATTCAGTCCCCGCCTGCGCGACATGTATCGCGAACAGGTCATTCCAGCCCTCATGAAGGAGTTCGGATACAAGAACCTGATGCAGGTGCCGAAGCTCGAGCGGATCGTGCTGAACGTCGGGATGAGTGAGGCCACCCAGAATGTGAAGCTGCTCGAGAGCGCGGCGACCGAGCTGGGGATGATTACCGGGCAGAAACCGATCATCACCAAAGCCAAGAAGGCGATTGCTGGCTTCAAGTTGCGGCAAGGAATGCCGATCGGAACCAAAGTGACGCTGCGGAACCGCCGGATGTACGAATTTTTCGATCGACTGGTGACCTTGGCGCTGCCCCGGATCCGAGACTTTCGGGGCGTATCGCCCAAGGCGTTCGACGGACGCGGCAACTACACGCTCGGTCTCAAGGAACAGTTGATTTTCCCCGAGATCAAGTATGACGAGGTGGCCTCGATCCACGGCATGGACATCACCATCGTGACGACGGCCCGCACCAACGACGAAGGTAAGGCCTTGCTGCGGCAGTTGGGGATGCCCTTCCGGACCTAACGTGTAACGAAGGAGCCGATTGTGTCGAGATTAGCCCTGCGGAACAAATGTGCGAAGAAGCCGAAGTTTTCCACGCGCGCGTATCATCGTTGCGGGATCTGCGGGCGCGTGCACGGATTTTTGCGTCGCTTTAGAATGTGCAGAATCTGTTTCCGCCTGCTGAGCCTGAAAGGGGAAATTCCTGGAGTCAGGAAGGCCAGTTGGTGATGCGGCGGCCGCGGCATATGACGTAATCGGCCGCATTGGCCGAGCAGTGCAAGGCAATACAACGACGGGTGTGAAGGGAGTCTGAAGGGAGTCTATGGTTACGGATCCGATCAGTGACATGCTGGTGAGATTGCGAAACGGATTTCGGCGGCAACATGAAGTGGTCACCATTCCGGCGTCCAAATTGAAACGCGAGGTCCTGCGTGTTCTGCAGGCGGAGGGCTTCATTCACGGCGTCGAGGCGGCGGAGGAGGAAGGCCATCCGGTTCTCAAGGTTCGTCTCCGGTATGTGGGTGAGGGGCAACCGATGATCACCGGGATGGAGCGTGTGAGCAAGCCGGGTCGACGGGTCTACGTCGGAAATAAGAATATTCCGCGGGTGCGCAACGGTATCGGCATGGCGATCCTCTCGACGTCCAAAGGGATCATGACCGATCAGGCGTCCCGCAAGGCGGGGCTCGGCGGTGAAGTACTCTGTTCGATCTGGTAGCGGGCGGTTGACTGCATCGGCAAGAAGGATGGCGTAGCGATGTCACGCATAGGAAAAAAACCGGTTCCGGTCCCGGCCGGTGTCGACGTGAAAGTGGCGGGGTCTGTAGTGTCCGTGAAAGGTCCGCTTGGTAAGCTGGATTGGGCGCTTGCGCCCGGTATCGGTGTCACCGTGGACAAAGGGCAAGTCCTGGTCACTCGATCAGGCGATGCGCGCAATGTCCGGGCCTTACACGGTTTGGTCCGCGCGGAATTGAGTAACATGGTCCACGGCGTCACCAAGGGGTATGAGCGGAATCTGGAAATCACCGGCGTCGGCTACAAGGCCGCAGTGCAGGGGCGCACGATGAGTTTCAATGTGGGCTACATCAATCCGGTCGTGTATCCGATCCCCGCCGGGATCGAGGTGAAAATCGACAAGCAGACCATGATCAATGTGAAGGGCGTTGATAAGCGGCTTGTGGGGCAGGTGGCGGCCAACCTTCGGGCCATCAAGCCGCCCGACGTCTATAAGCAAAAGGGTGTGCGGTACGTCGGTGAAGTCTTGCGTAAGAAGGAAGGCAAAACAGGGAAGTAGGATGCCATGAACAGTATGGAGAAAAACCGGCAGCTCGCGCGTCGCCAACGGCGTGTTCGCCAACGGATTTTCGGAACCGACGAGCGACCGCGGCTCAACGTGTTTCGCAGCAGCAGCCACATTTATGCGCAGATCATCGATGATCTGAAGGGTCTGACGTTGGTGTCGGCGTCGTCCCTTGATAAATCGCTGCGCACCACGCTCAAGTCCACAAGCAGCATCGTGGCGGCGAAAGCGGTCGGGAAGCTGCTGGCGGAACGGGCTAAAGCCGCCAAGGTTCACGCGGTCGTGTTTGATCGCGGCGGCCGTCTCTACCACGGCCGAATCAAAGCGTTGGCGGATGCCTCCCGTGAGGGAGGGTTGCAGTTCTAGTGCAGCGACCGTCGAATCTTCACACAGGAGAGGGGGAGTAGACGCGTGCGAGTTAATCCCGATGAACTCAGTTTGAAGGACAAAGTGGTCTTCATTAACCGTGTGGCCAAAGTGGTCAAGGGCGGCAAGCGGTTCAACTTTTGCGCGCTCGTGGTGGTCGGAGACGGGCAGGGTTGGGTCGGCATCGGCAAAGGGAAGGCGGCCGAAGTCCCGGTGGCCATTTCCAAGGCCGTGCAGCAGGCCAAGAAGAACTTGGTGCACGTGCCGCTCAAGTCCGGAACGATTCCACACGAGGTCCACGGGCTGTTCGGGGGCGAGCATGTGCTCTTAAAGCCTGCCGCAGAAGGGACTGGAATCATAGCTGGTGGTGCGGTGCGAGCCGTCGTCGAGTTGGTCGGCGCCCATAACGTCATCTCCAAGACGCTGGGAAGAGGCAACCCATTCAACACCGTGCGGGCGACGCTGGACGGCCTGACCCAGCTGCGAAATCCGGAAGAAGTGATGCAGTTGCGGCGCGGTCTCTCCGAGGTCCGTTCGGCCGGAGTGGGGGCATGATGGCAACGACGAAAACAGGCACAGCGAGCATACGCATTACCCTGAAGCGAAGTCCCATCGGAACACCGGAGCGTCACCGGCTCGTCTTGCGCGGCCTCGGACTGCGAAAAATTCGTCAGGCGGTCGTGCGTCCGGATACGCCGCAAGTCAGAGGTCTTATTCATCAGGTCGGCTACTTGTTGGAAGTGCAATCACAATGAACTTACACGAACTGGCTCCCGCGAAAGGAGCAAAGAAAAAGCGCAAGAGGATCGGTCGAGGTCCGGGGTCCGGGCACGGCAAGACCGCCACGAAGGGACATAAGGGCCTGTTGGCCCGCTCCGGCGGCGGCAAGGGAGCCGGCTTCGAGGGCGGACAGATGCCGCTCATTCGGCGCGTGCCCAAGTACGGATTTACCAATCCGTTCAGGAAGGAATTTGCCATCGTCAACCTCAAGAGTCTCGCCGAATTGGCCGAGCAGGGAACGATCACCCCTCAGACATTGGTCGATGCCGGACTCGTCAGACGCGTGACGTTGCCGATCAAAATCCTTGGAAACGGCGAACTCAAGAAGCCGCTGGTGGTGCAGGCGCATAAATTCAGCAAGTCGGCCGAAGCCAAGATCCAAGCAGCAGGAGGCAAAGTCGAGGTCATTCCCGGTGTTTGAGCGGCTCCTGACGAGTTTTCAGAATATTTTCAAGATTCCCGAGTTGCGGACCAGGATTCTGTTCACGCTGGGAATGCTGGTCGTCTATCGAGTTGGGGCGCATATCCCTACGCCGGGAATCAACGGGGAAGCGCTCCAGGACTTTTTGCAAAAGCAGGGCGGGGCGCTGCTCGGTTTCTTGGATATTTTTTCCGGCGGTTCGCTGTCGAGGCTGACGATCTTTGCGCTGGGCATCATGCCGTACATCAGCGCATCGATTATTCTTCAGCTCCTGACAGTGGTCATTCCTCACCTGACGAAACTGGCGAAGGAAGGGGAGCGCGGTCGGAAGAAGATCATTCAGTATACGCGCTTCGGGACGATCGGCATCGCCCTGATTCAAGGGTTCGGCATCGCTGTCGGTCTGGAACAGATGAACAGCGGAGCGTTCGTCTTGGACAAAGGTTGGGGATTCCGTCTGATGACGGTGATCACCCTCACCGCCGGCACGGCGTTTCTGATGTGGCTCGGGGAGCAGATCACTGAGCGCGGGATCGGCAACGGGATCTCGCTGATCATTTTCGCCGGGATCGTGGCTCGTCTTCCCGCGGCGGTGGCGCAGACCTTCGATCTGTACAAGGTCGGCCAGTTGAGCTTTCTGTTGTTGGCCGCGCTCGCCGTGTTGATGGTCGCGGTCGTGGCCGCCATCGTGTTCCTGGAAAGCGGCCGCCGCAAGGTGCCCGTGCAGTATGCGAAGCGGGTGGTGGGGCGGCGGGTCTACGGAGGGCAGAGTACGCATATTCCGCTGAAGATCAATACGGCCGGGGTGATTCCGCCGATTTTCGCGTCATCGATCATTGCGTTCCCTGCCACCATTGCCGGCTTTTTCGAGACGCCATGGGTGAAGGCCATCGGGGCGCAGCTGGCGCCGGGGTCGCTGTTGTATACGCTCATGTACGTCGGTTTGATTCTGTTTTTCTGCTTTTTCTATACGGCGGTGGTGCTCAATCCGGTGGATATGGCCGACAACATGAAAAAGTACGGCGGCTTCATCCCCGGGATTCGGCCAGGCCAGCGGACCTCGGATTATATCTATAAGGTCCTGACGCATATCACGTTCGCGGGGGCGATCTACCTCGCCGTCGTCTGCGTGATTCCGGAGTTTCTGATCTACAAGCTGAACGTGCCCTTTTATTTCGGCGGTACGTCGCTGCTGATCGTCATCGGCGTCGGACTGGATACGGCGCAGCAAATCGAGTCCCATATGTTGATGCGCAACTACGAAGGGTTTTTGGGAAAGGGCATGGGACCGTTACGCGGCCGGAGCGGCTGACCTCATGCGCGTGGTATTTCTTGGAGCGCCGGGTGTCGGCAAGGGGACTCAAGCGGATCGAATCGCTGCAGCGTCCAAGAGCGTGAAGATCTCCACCGGTGACCTGCTGCGCGAGGCGGTGAGAAATCAAACGACGCTGGGCCGTGAGGCCAAGGGCTACATGGACCAAGGTAAGCTGGTTCCTGATAGTGTCGTCATCGGGTTGGTCCGGGAAAAGCTCGCCGGTTTCAGCGGCACGGACGGTTTCATACTCGACGGGTTTCCGCGGACGGTAGTGCAGGCCGAGGAGTTGGATCGCGTGCTGGTGTCTGGGAATACGCCGCTCGATCGCGTCGTCAATTTTCAGGTCTCCAGGGAGGATGTTATTCGGCGCTTGAGCGGGCGGCGAAGTTGCCCCAAGTGCCAAGCGACATTCCATGTAGATTTTGCTCCGTCGAAAAAGGGGAGCGTCTGTGACCGGTGCGGTGAGACGCTGGTACAGCGTAGCGATGACCGGCCGGAAGCGATCGAGACGCGGCTTAAGGTGTATGAGGAACAAACGGCTCCACTGATTCGGTATTATCGCGAGCGACAACTCCTGTCGGAACTCGACGGATCCGGTACAGTGGACACGGTATTTGAAGGGTTATCTCGGGTGCTGGCTTCTTACAGGCCGACATGATCATTCTGAAGACGCCAGAGGAGGTTGCCCTGATGGCAAAGGCGTCGAGAGTGGTGGCGGAAGCGCTGGAGGTCCTGAAGCAAGCGGTCAAGCCCGGGGTCACCACGGGCGAGTTGGACCGACTGGCTGAATCGGAAATTCGTGCTCGGGGCGCCCAGCCGGCGTTCAAGGGGTATCGAAATTATCCCAAGACGTTGTGTGCTTCGGTCAACGAACAGGTTGTGCACGGCATTCCCTCCCAGCGCGCGCTGAAAGAGGGAGACATCGTCGGACTGGATCTGGGCGCGATCGTCGAAGGGTTCTACGGAGACTCGGCGGTGACCGTCGGAGTCGGACAGGTGGATGACAAGACGGCGAGGTTGGTTCGGGTGACGGAAGAAGCTCTCGCGCTCGGTATTGAGCAGGCGGTAGTGGGAAACCGGTTGTCTGACATTTCCCACGCGGTTCAGCGTCATGTCGAAGCTGCGGGATATTCCGTCGTTACGGAATTTGTGGGTCACGGCATCGGCCGGCAGCTGCATGAAGAACCGCAGGTTCCGAATTACGGGAGACCAGGACAGGGACCGCGGTTACAACACGGCATGGTCCTCGCCATCGAGCCCATGGTCAATATGGGAGGCGCGGCGGTCAGAGTCCTCGACGATCGGTGGACCGCGGTGACGGTGGACGGAAGTTTATCGGCGCATTTCGAGCATACGATCGCCGTTCAGCCCGAGGGACCGGCGAGGGTCCTCAGTCGATTATGAAGAGTCGTCAGAAGAAAGGATAAGGGTTCGTGCCCAAGGAAGACATCATCGAGATTCAAGGCACCGTGGCCGAAACCTTACCGAACGCGATGTTTCGCGTACAACTCGAGAACGGTCATAAGATTCTGGCGCATATTTCCGGAAAGATGCGCATGCATTTCATTCGCATCCTTCCGGGCGATAAGGTGACGGTTGAAATGTCTCCGTACGATTTGACGCGCGGGCGGATCACGTATCGGTTCAAGTAGGAGCAGCGAAAGAGCTATGAAAGTGAAATCATCCGTCAAGCCGATCTGTGCCAAGTGCAAGGTGGTGAGACGTCGAGGCGTCGTGCGGATCCTGTGCGAGAATCCGCGGCATAAACAACGGCAGGGATGAAGTAACGTGCTGAGCGACGAGTGCTGAGTCCTGAGCTGGCAGTCGAAGCAGCGCAACCTGGCACCGAAGGCATCTCAGCACTCAGAACTTAGTACTCAGCACTGGAGGAAACATGGCACGTATTGCCGGAGTGGATTTGCCAAGAGAGAAACGGTCGGATATCGGCCTGACCTATGTATTCGGCATCGGCCGGGCCGCTGCGCGAAATATCCTCGATAAGGCCGGAATCGACGGAGCGATCCGTGTGAAAGATCTCAGTGAAGACCAAATCGTGAAGATCCGTGAGATCATCGATCAGGAGTATCAGGTCGAGGGCGATCTTCGGAAGACCTTCTCGATGAACATCAAGCGCTTGATCGACACCGGCGCCTACCGCGGATTGCGTCATCGCAAGGGATTGCCCGTTCGCGGTCAGCGGTCGAAGACCAATGCGAGGACCCGCAAGGGGCGTCGCGCGGGAGTCGGAAGCAAGCCGAGACCGGCAGCTCGTCCGGCCTCCACCACCTAACCCATTCGCGGCAAAGGGACTCTCATGAGCGTAAAAAAAGGGAAAAAAAAGGAGCGACGGATCGTCCAGAGCGGGATCGCCCATGTGCAGGCCTCGTTCAATAACACCATCGTGACGATTACGGACATGAGCGGCAATACCGTCGTCTGGGCGAGCGCCGGCAATCAAGGATTCAAAGGCTCCCGTAAGAGCACGCCGTTTGCCGCACAGCGGGCCGGTGAAGCCGCGGCTCGAAAAGCGATGGAAAGCGGGATGCGCCAAGTCGATGTCTATGTGAACGGTCCCGGGTCAGGCCGCGAATCGGCGATCCGTTCGCTCCAAGGAGCTGGGCTTCGGATCAATCTCATTCGGGATGTGACGCCTATTCCGCACAACGGATGTCGGCCGCCGAAGCGACGGCGTGTGTAACTGGACTTACTCGGTTGTGGAATACGACAAAGAATCTGAGGACACCGACAGGTAACGGTGTCCGGTAACCGGAGGTAGAGAAGTGGCAAAGTATCGAGGTCCTGTCTGTCGGTTGTGCCGGCGTGAGGGGGAGAAGCTGTTTCTGAAAGGCTCCCGCTGCATGACGGAGAAGTGTGCCATCGAGCGGCGCAGCTATCCGCCTGGCCAACACGGGCAGGGGCGGCAGCGAACGTCGGATTACAGCCTCCAGCTCCGAGAGAAGCAGAAGTTGCGGCGGATCTATGGGTTGCAGGAACGGCAGTTCCGCGGCGTCTTTGAACGGGCGGAGCGCCAGACGGGGGTCACGGGCGAAGCGCTGCTGCGCCTGCTCGAATCGCGGCTTGACAACGTGACCTACCGACTCGGGTTTGGCGCGTCGCGGCGCGAAGCCCGCCAGCTGGTAAGCCACGGTCATGTGACGGTCAATGGCCGGAAAGTCAATGTTCCCGGCGCGTTGGTACGGGCAGGAGATGTGGTGGCCGTGCGTGAACGAAGTCGGAATTTGGTGACCATTCAAACGGCTCTGGAGTCGGTCGAAGGGCGGGGTGTGCCGGAGTGGTTGGAGTTGGACAAGGCGGGATTCAAAGGCACTGTCCGCGCGCTTCCGACGAAAGACCAGATTACGCTGCCGGTCAATGAGCAGATGGTTGTCGAACTCTATTCAAGGTAACGGTGACTTCATACAGCGCCGCTCCTCTGCAGAATGCCTCGCCGGGGTTGTGTAGGTGCTGACACGATGAAGGGGGACTCATGATCAAAGCGATGAAGGACTTCCAGATCCCGCTGCGGGTCGAGGTCGATAAAGAAACCCTCTCTCCGACGTTCGGCCGGTTTTCGACCGAGGCCTTTGAACGGGGATTTGGGACGACGGTGGGCAATGCGTTGCGTCGGGTACTGCTCTCCTCGTTGACGGGTGCCGCGGTGACGACGGTGAAGATCGAAGGGGTGTTGCACGAGTTTTCGACGATTCCCGGAGTGACCGAAGATGTCACGTCGATCATCTTGAACGTGAAGGGACTTCGGTTGGCGCTCCATACCGACAAGCCCAAGACCATCCGTCTCAAGAAGAAAGGGCCGGGCGAAGCGAAAGGTTCGGATATCGTTCATGACGCCGACATGACGATTCTGACCCCGAATCTCCATATCGCCACATTGGATAAGGATGCGACGTTGGATATGGAGATGACCGTGAAACACGGCCGCGGCTATGTGCCGGCTGAGCGGAACAAGGAAGAAGGCCTGCCCATTGGAGTGATTGCGATTGATTCGATCTTTTCGCCCATCAAGCGGGTCAACTTTCAGGTTGAAAACGCCCGTGTGGGCCGCATAACCGATTATGACAAGCTGACCTTGGAGATTTGGACCGACGGAACGATCTCGCCACGGGATGCACTGTCGACCGCCGCCGGCATTTTGCGGGATCATGTGGATATTTTCATCAATCCGGAAGCACGAGTGGAAGGTCGCGGGGAGCTGGCCGGTGAAGACGCTCAACGCGAGATCAACAAGAACCTGTTCCGCAGCGTCAACGAACTGGAACTGTCCGTCCGGGCAGCCAACTGCCTGAAGAATGCCAACATCAAGACGATTGCCGACTTGGTGCAGAAGACTGAAGCGGAGATGCTGAAGACAAAGAATTTCGGCAAGAAGTCTCTCAATGAAATCAAAGAAATCTTGACCGAAATGGGATTGGGCCTGGGGGTGAAGTTGGACGCGTTGCCTTCAAACGGCAATCCCAAGCCGATTGAATAACGAACAAGAGGGAACCGTGCGTCACAGAAAAAAAGGCAGACAACTCGGCCGACAGACCAAGCATCGCTGGGCGTTGTTCAGAAGTCTTGTGACTTCGCTGCTCGAACACGAACGGATTGAGACAACAGAAGCCAAGGCCAAGGAAATCAGAGGCTTTACTGATCGCATGATCACGCTTGGCAAGGACGGTTCATTGCCGGCTCGTCGGCGGGCGCTCAGCTTTCTTCGAAGCAAGCTGGTCGTGACTAAGCTCTTCGGTGACGTGGCGGCGCGATTCAAGGATCGGCCGGGCGGTTATACCAGGATCGTAAAGACCAGACGGCGAATCGGTGATGCTGCCGAATTGGTTTCGATCGAACTGGTCTCCCGCCCAGATGTGACGGCCACGAAACAGTCATCTCCAGCCGCCGAAGCCGCGAAATCCTAGTTCATTGACGGGCCGATGGGACTCCGCTGAGTCCTGCCGGCCCGCTCCCTTCAAAAACATTCCTGAGTTCCGTGTTTTCCCGACGAAATATGTTATCCGCCAAGGTGTGAAGTTTACTTGCTCGGGCGCGCATGCTACTATCGTGCCAGTAGCTACGGCTGGCTTGGAGCAAGATATATAAAGTGTGGAGAACGCTGGCACAGCGAGGCCTTCTTGGGTTGAGCGTTGTGCTTGCCGGCTATCTTGTGTACCTGCTCATGACGAATTCGACGTCCGCACCCCCTCCGACGAGACAGACCGGTGCGATGGATCAGGCGGACGCGACCATCTCCCGCTTTACCTTCACCCAAACCAAAGGGGACAAGGTGCAGTGGCAGGTCGACGCCAAGCAGGCCAAACTCTTCGAACAGAAAAAACAGGCCAACCTCGATACGGTCGCCGTCACACTCTTCGGGCAGGCAGGCAAGGAGCTGACTGTGGAGGGAGATGAAGGCACGCTCAATACGGACACGAAGAATTTTGTTTTGGCCAACCGGGTTGAGCCGCTCGTCATCCGGACACAGAGCGGCTATACCATCTATACGAATCATTTGACCTGGACCGATGAAACGAGAGAAATTCGAACAAGCGACCCTGTCCGTATCGTCGGACACGGATTGGAAGTGACCGGCGTCGGACTGTTGGGTCATATGGACCGGGAAGAATTCGAAGTCCTCGAGGACGTGCATGTTGAAGTGTCTCCTGTCTCTTAGCGCGGTGCTCGCTGTTGTGTCTTTCACCGCCCATCCGTCGCCGGCTGCCCCGGTGACTGCCGGTGCCGATCAGTCCGTCAGTACGACCATCACTTCAAAGAAGATGACCGTGAAGAATCATGACAGCCAGGCTATTTTCGAGGGTGCGGTCGTGTTGACGCGCGGAACCTTGGTGGTCTATTCCGATCGGATGATCGTCTCGTTCGGCTCCGCGCAATCCAACGGAGTCGAGGATCGAAAGGGGAGGGATACGACGGAGCGAAAGGGGCCGGATACCGTTTCGAACCGGGCGGTGAACAAGATCGAAGCGATCGGCCGGGTGAAAATCGAGCGCGACAGCGGAAACGCGACGTGCGAAAAGGCGGTGTATTATCGAGAGGAGGATAAGATCGTCCTGACCGGATCGCCTGTGGCCTGGGAGAAGGGGACCAGAGTGAGCGGCAAACAAATTACCATGTTTCTGGCGGAGGATCGAAGTGTCGTCGAAGGGGGATCTCACGTGCGAATTGAGTCGGAGGGAGGAGCCAAGTGATCGAAGCGGCGCAAGCCTCTGCAATAACCTCCACCCCTGCGGGGTCCGGCCCTCGGAAAACCGCTCTTCGGGCGACCGGATTGGTCAAAAGCTTTCGCTCACGGAAAGTCGTCAAGGGCGTGTCCGTGGAAGTGCATGCCGGAGAAGTCGTCGGTTTGCTCGGGCCGAACGGGGCGGGAAAGACGACGATTTTCGACATGATGGTCGGTCTCACCCAACCCGATGAAGGTACGATCACGCTGGACGACCAACCGTTGACGACCTTGCCCATGTATAAACGCGCACGTAAAGGAATCGGCTATCTTCCTCAGGAATCGTCGATTTTTCGGCGCTTGTCCGTCGAGGACAATATTCTGGCAATTCTCGAAATGCTGGATTACTCTCGGTCAGAGCGAGCCGAGCGCGTGGAGTTCTTGCTAAAAGAGTTGGATCTCGGACATATTCGGACAAGCATGGCATACGCGTTGTCCGGCGGTGAACGTCGAAGACTGGAGATTACCAGGGCATTGGCGACCAATCCCTCGTTCATGCTGTTGGACGAGCCGTTTGCAGGGATCGATCCCATTGCCGTGGCGGACATTCAGCAGATCATCACCCGACTAAAGGAAAAAGGTATCGGGATTCTTATCACCGATCACAATGTTCAAGAGACGCTTTCCATTACGGATCGTGCCTACATCATCAATGAAGGCTTGATTCTGGAAGCGGGTTCGCCCGAGGCCATCGTGAAAAGCGAAACGGCTCGGGCTGTCTATCTCGGCGATCGGTTCAGGTTATAAGGAACGAATACGGTGTCGATGAAACTGCGACTTGACCTGAAGCTCAGCCAAAAGCTCATCATGACGCCGCAATTGCAGCAGGCAATCAAGCTGCTGCAATTGTCACGGCTGGAGCTGCAACAGAGTCTCGCTCAGCATTTGATGGACAATCCGCTGCTGGACGAGTTGCCGGCTGAGGCCGAGGAGAGTGAAGGAAGCTCTGCCAATGAACAGGTGGAGGATTCCCCCGCCGCGTCGAGCAGCTCCGACACGAGCGAGTCCGAGGAATCGACCCCCGAAGAGCGTGACACGCCTGATGAGGTGTCCGCGGCAGGCTGGGAGGAATACTTCCAGACAGACCGGCGGACAGGAAGCGGCGAGCGGCAGTCCTCATCGTCCGATGACTTTCCTTCCTATGAACAAAACATGCGGAAGGCAACCTCCCTGGAGGACCATTTGCTTTGGCAGTTGTCCTTGTCCGGCTTGTCCGAACGGCAGAAGGCCATCGGACGATTGCTGATCGGCAATCTGGATGATGATGGCTATCTGCGCATGCCGCTGTCGGAAGTTGCCGGCGGAACCGAGTTTACCGAAGCGGAGGTGGAATCGGTTCTGAAGGACATCCAGACGTTTGATCCGACAGGGGTGGGCGCTCGTGACCTTTCCGAATGTCTTCTCTTACAATTGGGGCATCTTGGACGGAGTCCCATTGGATCGTTGGGAGCCCGTCCCGGGGCACTAAAGGGATCGATCGTCGAGGCCATCATCCTCCACCATCTCAAGGATCTCGAGAAGAAACAGTATGCGCGGGTGGCCAAGGCTCTGGATGTGACGGTGGAAGAGGTGTTACAGGCCACCAAAGTGATTGAAGGGCTTGAGCCGAAACCCGGCCGTCCCTTCGACAATACCCAGAATTATGTCATCGTTCCGGATGTGTTCGTGGTGAAGAACGAAGGGGAATGGGTTGTGTTGCTGAATGACGACGGACTGCCGCGAATGCGGATTAGCCCCTATTACAAACAGCTCATGGCTTCGGGACAAAGCGGCTCGTCGGAAACCAAAGCTTATCTGGACGAACGCCTCCGTGCCGCACAATGGGTGATTCGCAGTATCGAGCAGCGTAACAAGACCATCGTGAAGGTGGTTTCCAGCATCGTCAAGTTCCAGGAGCAGTTCTTTGAGCATGGGGTGCAGTACCTGAAGCCGCTGGTGCTCAAGCAGGTTGCCGAGGACATCGGGATGCACGAATCGACCATCAGTAGGGTAACGGCGAATAAGTACATGTATTGTCCGCAAGGCATGCTGGAGCTTAAGTTTTTTTTCAATGCAGGGCTGCAGCGTGCGGATCAACCAAGCGACATGTTGTCGTCTGTGACCGTGCGGGAAATGATCCGCAAAATGGTCGCAGCCGAGGATGCTCGTCATCCGTTGAAAGATGAGGAGATCGCCGCGCGCCTCCGCGAACAGCAGGTGCTGATCGCGCGACGAACGGTTGCGAAGTACCGGGCCGAGGAGAACATTCCTCCCGCGACACAACGCAAGCAGTTTTTCTAGGCGGTGGGACATCGGACATCCTGTGCGGATGTCCGATGTCCCCATTCCGGCAGGCCGACGAACATCATGCCGCCTTTCGTTATGTGGCGCCTCGTGACCACCCACCCGGCACTCGCCATAATCGGTTAAGATGAATCACTCACTAGGAGCAGATGCATGAAGATTACAGGCAGGCATTTGGCCATCACTCCCGCGCTCAGACGTCACATTCGCGACAAGTTCGAACGATTGGATCGGTACGGAGTACTGCTCGATCGAGTGGAGATCACGCTCGGCGTGAACAAGCTGCAGCATACGGCGGAGGCGCTCTGTTCGGTAGATAGAAAGCGATTTCAAGCCAAAACGTCGACCAGAGAAATGTACATGACAATCGACCAATTGGCTGATCGGCTTGAAACACAGATTCGCAAGTACAAAGAACGGCGGACCGAGCACAAAGGGAGAACGTTTTCTGCGAAACGGTCACCATTCGTGACGCCAGATTCCGATGAACATGCGATCGAGGTGGTGCGGCCAAAGGTCTCGGTGCTGTCTCGCGCCGCGGCATCAAGGCGCCTGGACGAGCTGCCGGGTTCAATCATGGTGTTCACATGTGCTGATTCCGGGAAGCTGCAGATACTGAGAAGAGCTGCGAGCGGCAAGATCGTGCTCATCGATCCATAAGAGTGTCGGTAATGGCTGGATTGAAGCTCGTGGTGATCAGCGGTCTTTCGGGCGCGGGAAAATCTCATGCACTGAAGTCGTTCGAGGACGTCGGGTACTTTTGCATCGACAATTTGCCTCCCGCTCTTCTTCCGCCGTTCGTCGAGTTATGCCATCAGCAAGGCGGGGAAATCAGAAACGTCGCTCTGGGCATTGATGTTCGCGAGCGCGTGTTCTTCACCGACCTGGTGGGAGTGCTGGATCGGGTGCGAGCCTTGGGACATTCCGTTGAGCTCCTGTTTCTCGAAGCTCGGGAAGAAGTCTTGGTCAGAAGGTTTTCCGAATCTCGAAGGCCGCATCCGCTACTTCCCGATCTGCCGGTGCTTGAGGGGGTCAGATTCGAAAAAGAGCGTCTCGCCGAGTTGCGGAGTCATGCGGATCGTATCATCGACACGTCCGATTTGACGGTCCACGAGTTGCGAGATCTGCTCGCGAGACAGTTTAGCCAGGACCGAGCTCCACGCCGTTTAACCATCTCCATCATCTCCTTCGGCTATAAGTTCGGCGTTCCCTATGATATCGATCTGTTGTTCGATGTCAGATTCTTGCGCAATCCGTTTTTTATTCCCGAACTTAAGCCATTGACCGGAGAGGATCCGAGGGTCAGGGCATTCGTTCTAGCGGATCCCGACGCGGTTGCCTTTATCAGCCATTTGGACCAACTGTTCAAATTTCTCATCCCACTTTTCGAGCGCGAACGTCGCAGTTACCTCAACGTTGCGATCGGTTGCACCGGTGGCAGGCATCGCTCCGTGTCCGTGGCCAAGCGGCTGCAGGAGAGCTTTGCAGGGTCAGGCTATCCGACCACCGTTGTCCATCGAGATTTGGGTAAGTAGCAACCCCCGCGTTAGTCCCCTCCCCGATTAATTGCGTCCATTTCCTCGAAAAACCGGGTTATCATTTCTGTCGAGTTCTTGACAGGCAAGAGGCATGAACTATACTTGGCCTGTGCATCGTAATAATTTCCGCTGTGGCGGCGCGGTTTTGGTGCTGAGCGGTCGCCGATGATCCAGCGGTGCAAGAAATCGAGAAATGATTTTGTCGGCCGTGTGAAGTGAGATACAGTCTGAGGCGCGTATGCTGAAGTCCCTTAAAAGTCTGGTAGAAACCGATATCTTTTCGATGCTCACGCCGAAGCGTCAGCTCGTGGGCTTGGATATCGGGTCAAGCGGCATCAAGCTTGTCCAGCTCAAAGAGCACCGCGGGCGTTATCTGTTGCAAAAATTCGGCATCAAGCCGCTTGAGCCTGAGGTCATCGTCGACGGGACGGTTATGGACGAGGGACGCGTCGTCTCGGCGATCAAAGAACTGTTTGAGGAGTTGAAGGTTAAGGTCAAGCAGGTGGCCGTTTCCATTTCCGGCCATGCCGTTATCGTGAAAAAAATCAGTCTTCCCCCGATGCCGGACGACGAGCTCGAGGGCCAGGTCAGACTTGCGGCGGAGCAATATATTCCGTTCGATATCAACGAGGTGAACATCGATTTTCACGTGCTTCCCGCCTCGGAAGGCGAAGCGGATGAAGGCGAGATGTCCGTTATTCTCGTGGCGGCAAAGAAGGACAAGATCAACGAGCTGACGGAATTGGTCAAGGGAGCGGGCTTGTTTCCCACGGTCATGGACGTCGATGCGTTCGCCATCGAAAACATGCATGCGATCAACTATCCCGTGTCCCAAGAAGACACGACGGCTCTGGTGAACATCGGAGCCAGCGTGATGAATATCAACATCGTCCGTGGCGGCGTCTCGGTGTTTACTCGCGATATTCCGATCGGGGGGAATCGCTATACCGAGGCAATGCAACGGGAACTAGGCCTTTCGTATGAAGATGCGGAGGAAACGAAAAAAGGAGGCCGTTCTGCCGGCTCCAATCAATCGGCCGTGACGGGGGTGATCGACAGCGTCAATGCCGAGGTAGCTTCAGAAATCGCACGCACGGTGGACTATTTCAAGTCCACGATGTCTGACGTCGAAGTCCAACATGTTCTGTTGTGCGGAGGAGGCGCTCAGGTGGCAGGTCTCGAGCAACAGTTGCGAGACCGTATGAACGCAATGGTGGAGATCGCCAATCCGTTCAGTGAAATCGATACGTCAGGATGCGACATGGATCAAACCACTCTCGCAGAGATGGCTCCGATTGCCGCGGTCGGGGTCGGTTTGGCTTTGAGATCGGCAGGGGATCGATGATTCGTATCAACTTATTGCCAGGTCCGAAAGGACGAAAGGCAAAGCCGCAACATGATGTTCGTGCCCAAGCCATGCTTGGGGTTGGCCTTCTTATGATCACGATTGCAGGTTGCTGGTGGTACTCTGCGGCCTTGGATGAAGAATTGGAAGCCAGACAGACCGAAAAGAGCGACAAAACCAAACAGGTCGCATCACTGAACGAGCAGGTCAAGCAGGTTGCTGATTTCGAACAGCGCAAGCGGCATCTGGAAGACAAGAACCGTATTATTGACCAGTTGGAAAAATCCCGTGTCGGCCCGGTGAAGGTGTTGGACCATGTCAGTCAGAGTCTCGACCCGCTCAAGCTCTGGCTGGTCCGTGTCGGCGTCAACGGACAGAACATCGACTTGGAGGGACGGGCTCTGTCCAATGACGATGTGGTGGAGTTCGTCAACAACCTACGGCGCACGGATTATTTTACCAACATTGATCTTCAGGAGAGTCGTTCCGCTACGGAAAGTCAGCTGAGCGTCTATCAGTTCAAACTTGCGTTTCGGCTGAAGGGATAAGCTGATGACCTTGCCCGCGATCAACCTGGAAGTGCTGCGCACGGTTCCGCTGGCTCAGAAAATCGGATTGCTGGTGTTGACGCTGGCTGGAATCGTGGTGGGATTCTACTACTACATCGTGGAGCCGAAGACGACCGAGATCGTAGGACTCCAAGCGGAAATCAGCAAGCTCGACGGAGACATCCAAACTCTTTCAATCAAGGTTAAACACCTCGACGAATTGATCGCCGCCAACAAGCAGTTGGAAATCGAACTGGCCAAGAAGAAAGAGCGGCTCCCGCCCGAAGAGGAAGCGGTCATGCTGCTCAAACAGGTTTCCGATCTCGCAATCAGACTCGGACTTGACGTCAAGCTTTGGAAGCCGAGTGCGAAATCAGAAGATCCTTCGAAACTGTTTGTGCGGATGCCGGTGAACGTAGAGGTGGCTGGAGGGTATCACACGGCGGCTCTTTTCTTTGACCGGATCAACAGTTTGCCCAGAATTGTGACTGTATCGGGGGTGAAGATGGGTAGCCCCAAGAGCGACAAGGGCCGTATTGTCACACAGACGGTATTTGATTTGATCGCGTACGCCGCGCCTCAGGAACCCAAGGCGGCTGTGGTCGTGCCGGCAGCCCAGAGTAAGTGATGGCGGTTATAACCACGGGAAGGTGATGCTCGTGTGGCACGTATCTAAGGCGACTGCGCTGTTGGCAGGCTGTTGCATTGCGGTTGTGTCCGCGGAGACCGCGCTGAGTCAACCTGGACTGATGCTCAATACGAAGCAGGTGGCGCCGATGCGGCAGGATTCTCTAAAGGTCCCGTCTTCCGCCGATATGGCGCGCCGGTCAACTGTGGATAACGTACCTCCTGTCTCAGAAGGTATTATGCCCCAGGCCGATGCCCAGCAAGCCTCCGTGCCGTTGTCATCCAACGGGTATGATCCTTCCGGTCGTCGCGACCCGTTCGCTCCGGTGCTTCAGCAGCTCGCGCCAGGCCAGATTGACCTTACACTTCCTCCTCTGCAGCGAGTGGGATTGACGGACATGAATCTGATTGCCGTAGTTTGGGGAGCTTATGGGTATACGGCAATGGTCCAAATGCCTGACGGCAACGGCTATGCCGTGAGGAAGGGAACGAGGATCGGGCCAAACAACGGTGTGGTCAGTGCCATCACTGAAAAGGGGATAGTGGTTCAGGAACGGTTCACCGATGTCTATGGGCGCAAGCAAGAGCGGGAGTATGTCAAGCTCCTCCATCCGAAAGAGGGTTCAGAATGACAACTAATGCGATCCACACAACCACGGTCGTTCGCATTCTTTCTGCGGTGGGGGCGGTCGGCCTCCAGCTGGCGATTCCGTCGCTGGGCATCCCGGCCGATCTCGGCAACAGTCAAACCAGTCCCAGTCTGTCAGCGGAATCCGCCTCGTCGGTCGATGCTCTGACGCATTCCATTGAGGTTCCCGCGCACAACTTGACGGCCATCGACATTCAGCGTGATCTCAAAGATGTCGCCGTCACAATTACCGGCGATGGACTGCTGTTCCATGAAGCCAATCTCGTGAGCGGCCGTCGGCTTGTCATCGACGTGCCGAACGTGACATCGGCGATTCGAAAGCCGGTCTGGACCGTCAATCATTCCTTGCTTCGCCGAGTGCGTGTAGGAACCTACGCTGAGAAGGTCAGAATCGTTCTCGACATGAACGCTGATGCGAAATATTCCGTGCAACCTCGTGGCACCAGTTTGGTCGTGAGTTTGACGCACAGCACTGGTAGTCAGAATGAGGCAGCCGATCGTGGAGATCGTCCTGTGATTGCTCCAGTCAGCCGTGTCGAGGCGTTGGATGCAACCGCGGAACCCATCGCCGAGCAGGGAGACTTCCGGAGGATACGGACCTCCAATCTTGAGCGGATCCCTGCGGTGTTTCGTGTTCGGCCTGCTCAAATGATGATCGGCGGAGAGACCGCTGAAAAACAGACACCTAAAGACGACCTGGTTCTTGGGGAAACGCGATATGTCGGTCGACGAATCTCACTGGACTTTCAGCAGGCCGACATCAGCAATGTCCTTCGGTTGATCGCCGAAGTGAGCGGGTTTAACATCGTCGTGGGCGAGGGCGTCAAGAGCAAAGTCACCATGAAGTTGGTCAGCGTGCCTTGGGATCAAGCGCTCGACATGATTCTGAAGATGAACGGCTTGGGAAAGATCCGACAAGGAAACATTCTCTGGGTCGACTCCTTATCGAACATCGCCAGACAGGAGGATGAAGAGGCTCGGGCGAAAGATGCAAAAATCAAGGCCGAAGAGCTTGTGGATCGTGTGTTCTATGTCCGGAATCTTCAGGCACAGGAACTCATGACGGCGCTTCGCCAGAACTTGAGTGCGAGAGGTGTGATGCAGATCAGCCAGGGCACGAATGCCTTGGTCGTCAGGGACACCGAGAGCAAGATGAACGTGCTCAAGCAGCTGATCGACGGACTGGATCTCGCAGTTCCTCAAGTTCAGATCGAGGCACGCATCGTCCAGGCCGACACCACGTATTCGCGGTCTCTCGGCGTTCAGTGGGGCGTTCAAAATCTCAATTCTGGGCAATCGTTCGGAGTGGCCAACTTCAAATCAGGGACAACTGGTCCGTTTGGAGCTCAGGCGTCGGACTTTCTCGTCAATCTTCCCGCGACTGTCGGAGGTTTGGTTGCGACACCTGGTGCCGGATTCACGTTCGGAAAAGCGGATGGCGCGATGCTCGATGTGAGGCTTTCCGCGGGAGAACTGTTGGGGTTGAGCAAGGTCATCGCCGCGCCGAAGGTGACGACACTCGACAAACGTGAGGCCAAGATCTCTCAAGGCGAATCGATTCCGTTCCAAACGACATCGCTGCAAGGAACGCAGACGACATTCGTAGACGCAAATCTTGAGTTGAACGTCACACCGCAGATCACTTCGCGTGATCCGAAGGAGATCGGCAAGCAAATTCTGATGCGGGTGCGTGCAACGAGAAATGCCGTGGGTGCGCGAAGCAATCCCGCTGGTCCCAGCATTGATCGGCGCGAAGCGAATACTCAGGTGATCATACGGGACGGAGAGACGATGGTTATCGGGGGAGTGTTCATCGACACCCAGAACAACACCGTGGCGGGAGTTCCGTACCTTTCACGCATTCCCGTGCTCGGCTGGCTCTTCAAACAGAAGACGGAGTCTGTGGCCAAACAAGAATTGCTGATCTTCCTGACTCCGTCCATCGTCAAGACGTAACACGCTCATTGCCCGTCTTCACCTTCATTCTTGCGGAGGCTGAGCTGAGAGCAGCCGGCCTCCTCGGCATCCCCGCGTTCTCTCCAACAAGCCCATCGCTGTGTCAGCATTTGATTCCTTTGGAGAGATCCGACCTTTTACCCGCACACCGGTTGTGTTACTATCTCCTCTCTCATAAGCCATTGATATATCGTCTAAGATTTGGTCTGTCTTTTGAGTCATTCCGTGTCCTCATCCATGACTTTTGCGGAGAAAATGCAGCTGAAGGGCTCCGACAAATCTGCTGGGTCAACGTCCTCAACTGAAAAGACCATCCGAGTCGATTTAGGAGAGCGAAGCTATGAGATCGCAGTCGAGCCAGGGCTGTTGTCCAGCGTTGGGACTCGTCTTGCGCGGCTCACGCATGGCCGAAAAATGGGCATTGTCACTGACACCCATGTGGCTTCACGCTATCTTGCCGGACTGCGCCGTTCTCTCTCAAGAGAAGGACTGGAGCCGGTATCGATCGTTCTCCCTCCAGGAGAGCGGACGAAGACCATGAAAATAGTCGGCACGGTGCTCGACGTGCTCGCTCGCCGCAAATTCGACCGTCACTCGATGTTGGTCGCGCTCGGCGGAGGAGTCATTGGCGACCTTACGGGTTTTGCCGCAGCGATCTATCTGAGGGGAATCCCCTTTGTGCAAGTTCCCACCACGCTAGTCGCGCAAGTGGATTCCAGCGTAGGCGGTAAGACCGGGGTGGATCACCGATTGGGGAAGAACCTGATCGGGGCCTTTCATCAACCACGCGCGGTTTTCATCGACCCCGACACGCTGCGCACGCTGCCGCGGCGAGAATGGGTTGCCGGATTAGCGGAGGTCATCAAGTACGGTGTCATCGCGGATGAGGCGATGTTTTCCCGCCTGGAACGAACCATGCCCGCATTGTTGAAGGTGGACCCATCGGCCGTCATGCCGGTGATTGTTCGGTCGTGCGAAATCAAAGCGAAAGTCGTCGTCGAGGATGAGAGGGAGACGGACCGACGAAGAACCCTGAATTACGGCCATACCATCGGACATGCCTTGGAGTCGTTGGGGGGCTATCGAGGATTGATCCACGGTGAAGCGGTCGGTATCGGATTGGTCCAGGAGGCAAGTGTGGCCTCGTTCATGGGATTGTGCAGTGAGGATGTCGTGGACCGCATCACGTCTCTCGTGCGGCTTGCTGGGCTTGCCGATCGCATGGAGAATGTTTCCCTGCCGAGGCTATGGGCAGCCATGCTTCATGACAAGAAGGCTGTGGCAGGCCAAGTCATTGGAGTGTGGCCCGTGCGAATCGGTGAGACCGTGATCAAGCCGGTCAGCAAAGAAGTCTTCGCGGATTGGTACAAGAAGCGAGTCAAGAATACGAAGAACCCCGGTGCTCGGAATCAGCAGGTTTCTCTCTAAGTAGACACCAACGAAAGCACTTACTCATGGCCTCGACACGTCAGTTGTCATTCGCGCAGCTTGAGCAAGCATTCCGGGAAAAGTCCCGTGAAGTCGATATCTTGCATCGGATCACCGATTCCATCAGCAATACATTGGATCTCGAAGCGGTGCTCAAGCACATCGTCGAGGTTGTGGTGGAAGTCACCAAGGCCGATGCTTGTCTGCTTTATTTGCTGTCCGACAAGGGTGATGAATTGATTCTTCGAGCGTCGAAAAACCCTCATCCCAAGCTGATCGGGCGGATCACCATCGGAATGGGCGAAGGCATCACGGGCTGGGTGGCGCAGGAGCGCACCAGGGTGGTGATTCCGAGCAATGCGAGCGACGATCCGCGGTTTAAGTTTTTTCACAATCTGCCGGAAGATCGACACCAGGCCTTCGTCTCCGTTCCCATCATGGCAAAGAAGGAAGTGGTCGGCGTCATCAACGTGCAGCATCGGCGGCCCAAGCGATATCGCCCCGATGAACTGGCATTATTGTCGACAATCGCCAACCAAGTGGGTGGCGCCATTGAGAATGCCCGCTTATACGAGCAAATGCGACGCAAAGCGTTGCAGGTGGAAACCCTCTCCCAAGTGTCCGAAACCGTCGCGTCGAATCGTCTCATCGAGGACGTCCTCCAGCTGCTGGTGACCATGACCGCCCAGATGATGAACTCGAAAATTTGCTCCATCATGCTGCTCGACGGGACCAGCGGAGATCTGCGCATCGAGGCGACGCAGAGTTTGAGTGAACTGTACCGTCGCAAGCCCAACTTGAAGATCGGTCAAAGCATTAGCGGGCGTGCGGTTCAGGAGCGCCGGCCGATCATTGTTGCAGATGTGACAAAGGAGCCGGACTACATGTATCCGGACATGGCAAGGAAGGAAGGGTTGTGCTCGCTCTTGTGCGTTCCGATGCTCGTGCGAGAAAAGGCGGTCGGTGTCATCAACAGTTATACGTCTGCGCCCTATTCGTTTACGACCGAGGAGGTCAAGCTGCTGCAGGCCATCGCCAACCAAGCGGCGATCGCGATCGAACATACGACCTTGCTTGAGAAGTCATTTGAAATGCAGGAAGCATTGGCCGTGAGAAAGCTCCTCGATCGTGCCAAAGGCTATCTGATGCGCTCTAAGAAACTGTCCGAACAGGAAGCCTTCCGGCTTATTCAGCGGCAGAGCATGGATCTGAGGAAGTCAATGCGAGAGATCGCTGAAGCCGTGCTACTGGCGGGAGAACTGGAAGAGCGTGCCGACAAACAACGAGGATGATGCCGCCCGCATTTTTCCATTGCTGCACGTATGACGCTACGGGGACTTTGGAGCGCCGGAGGGTTTGGACGGAGTCGACTGCCGTCGCGCCTCTTGATCTGCTAGTTGACGCTTGATGTCTTCCAGCTCCTTTCTCAGTGCTTCCAGCTCCGGATCCTTCTTGCTCACCTCTCCTGTCTTGGCTCGTGAGTCCGGAGCCGACGCGGCCGCAGGAGCCGGCGGTACCGGCTGGCTCACGACCTCCGGGCCGGTGTCAAACGGAAGGCCGGCCAGCAACTCGTAATCGATAACCAGCGTGGTATCGGTCGAGAGGGAGTCGCGATACTTGTCGTCGCGCTTGGCCGATTCCGGGACAAACATGACGGTGTGATTCAGCAGTCCGGTACGGTCAGGGATGCGTCGATTTGGCATATTGATGGTATCGGGTCGCTCAACTCGGTATCGATAGTGAGTCAAGGTCACATAGAGCGATCGTCCGTACGCGTAGATCGACCCCGCAGTGGTTTCCGGTGGTGCAAGCCGCAACGGAGGCTCGGAGGAACCGACAGCCGCGCCGACCCGTTGAGAATAGACGGGTGCACCTCGCTGGTTGACCGTGAATCCTACCTGCTGATCCGACGAAGCGCGGCTCAGGCCGTCCGTGATCAACGGAGCCAGGTACGCCACATCGTCTTCCGAGAAGGCCGGCAGAGCCTCCGACTTGCGGACGCCGATATCTTGCAGAAATCCCTGATTGTCTCTGACCAGTACGCCGCGCAGGACGCGTGATACCGTGCCTGCCGGCAGCTTGATGGGGTGAGCGGCCTGAAAAGACCGATCAGCGATGCGTTCCAGAACGACTTTGCCGCGATCGGACTCGTTCAGCGTCAGGTCCAGTTCCGGAGAAGCCGCGCACGCGACCAGGCCAAGCACAGGGGCGACTGCCACGACATGCAGGAAACCGGAACGCAATCCCATTCGAGGACCTCGCTCAAACAAACGTCCGATGCAGTCTAGCATACGACTGCGGCGGACGATACGGAGAGCCTCAGCGTTCGGATTTCGGAAGTATTCGCTTGACAGACAGGGCCGTCCGCTTTTATAAGTACGCCCGTCTGACGGTCTCAGTGCGGACAAGGGAGTCGGAATTTGGACCGCCGCAGATGAGGACATGAGAAAAGGACAATGGCGTCCTTTTGGTCCATCAAGTGGGCCGGAAGGACGCTTTTTTTATTTTTGGTGAAGTTCAATCCCAAACTTCTGGCTATGGCATTGAGTCAACCAAGAGGGAGATCCACTGTTATGAAGGGCGGAAGAAAACTTCTCCAAATACTCGGAAGCATTGTCGTCGCCGCGTTCATACTGGGACTGTTCGGGACCGTTGCGTTTGCCGCGGATGCCCCGAGTCCGGGAGAATCAACAGGGGCGGGCCGGAAGTCTCGGGAGATGCATGAGCCACCCCCGTCGCCGTCTTCCTCAGGAAGCGAAGAAGGACAGAGTGCGGGAGAGGCGGCCGGAGCCGGTCGTCTCTCCCGGGAAACGCAGACCCCTCCCGCGGTGATCTGCGGAGGATGCGTGACCCACACCCATGACTCCCAAGCGAAGGGCAGCATCGTGCCGTACGGCCGTATCGAATTGGACGGGATCTACAGTACCCGCAATACCAATCCGCTTGATCCCGGTCAATTCAATGGATACGCGACGGCGGCAGGCAAGAGCAGCAATTCGTCCTCGACGTTCAACCCACGCTACAGTGTTTTCGGCCTCCGCGCCGATCGCACCGACGGAGCCAATGTGATCACCGGCGTGGTGGAGACGGATTTCTATTCGCAGACGGACAACGCGGGGAACATTTCCCCGCGCCTCCGCCTCGCCTTCGCGCGGTACTCTCCGAACAACAGCAGAACAAGTATCACGGCCGGCATGGACTGGACGCCGGTCATGGGTCTGCACCCGAATCTCATCGACTTCTCGATCATGGGTTACAACGGCAACCTCTGGCAACGTCTTCCGCAGGTCACGATTCGGCATCAGTTCAGCGAGCACATCGACGCGCTCGTGACAGCATTCCGGTTTGAAAGAGGATTGTCAGCGATTCAACCCCAGACCCAGCGGCGTCCATTCACAGGC
This sequence comes from Nitrospira sp., assembly GCA_047150005.1. Lineage (GTDB taxonomy): Bacteria > Nitrospirota > Nitrospiria > Nitrospirales > Nitrospiraceae > Nitrospira_C. The sequence continues at coordinate 2,877,626 of AP038806.1, forward strand.
AACGCCGTCGGCGGCTCTCCTCCCGCAGACTGTACTAATCCGTCGGGAAATTTCGCCTGTTCTGAAAACGCGTTCAACGATCCCGTCCAGATGCCGTACATGGGAACCAGGTTCGGGTACACGGGCACAGGCAAGCTCCAAGGGGTGATGGTGGCGGTGAGCGGCGCCTATCGGTGGTACCGCTCGGCTCCGACCGCGTCGGTGGGCGGCATCCCATCCGGGCAAGACATCAACTCCTATTTGATCGGTGGGGAATTGGTGGTGCCGATTACCAAGCAGCTGAAGTTTTCCGGAGAGATTGCCTACGGTCAGGCGCTCGGCGTCGAATTCTTCAGGTATGGCCAGGATCGTAACCTCGGGACCGGCAAACCGATACGGACGACCGTGGGGTGGGGTGAACTCGACTATGCGCATGACAAGGATACGACCTTTATTGCCGGATACGGATTCGACAATCCGCTCAATTCCGACTTGAAGGGGGATGTGGCGGGCCCCGACACGCAGTACCTTCTCAACCATCGCACCTATGTGACGGCCGTCCGTCATATCTGGAGCGATTTCTATGTGTCGTTCGAATGGAACCATCTGATGACCGAATGGTCGACCAATGAACGCTTCGCCGGAGACAACTTCATGCTGTCGACCTGGTACAACTTCTAAGTCACGCGCCGCGCATGACGGCGCTCGTCGCCCATGCCCCGGCGTTCACGTTCATCTGGCGAAAGGAATCTGACAATGGACAAGAAGAAGGAGCAGATCAACATCGCGCCAACCGAATCATCCACGGACGTCTGTCCGTCGCGGCGGGACTTTTTGGTGCAGGGTGCCCGGGTCACGGCCGGTGTCGGTGTGGCGGCTTTGCTTGGGAATCTGGGTCACTGGGCACTCTCCTATGCGGCGGACAAGGAGCCGATCAAGATCGGCGTGCTTCATTCCCTGAGCGGAACGATGGCGATCAGCGAAGTCTCGCTGCGTGACGTCGTGCTCATGGCGGTGGACGAAATCAACGCCAAAGGCGGCGTGTTGGGGCGGCAGGTGAAGCCGGTCGTGGTGGATCCGGCTTCCAACTGGGATCTGTTTGCCGAAAAGGCCAAACAACTCCTGCTTCAGGACAAGGTGTCGGTCGTGTTTGGGTGCTGGACCTCGGTGAGCCGCAAGTCCGTGCTGCCTGTGTTCGAGAAGAACAACGGATTGCTGTTCTATCCGGTTCAATATGAGGGTGAAGAATGTTCCCGGAACGTGTTCTACACCGGTGCGGCGGTGAATCAACAGGCGGTGCCGGCCGTGGACTATCTCATGAGCAAGGAGGGGGGCGGCTACAAGAAATTCTACTTGTTGGGGACGGATTACGTGTATCCGCGCACGACGAACAAAATCCTCCGCGCCATGATGCTGGCGAAGCATGTTCCGGAAAGCAACATTAGGGAAGAGTACACTCCGTTCCATCACCAGGACTATCAGACCATCGTCGGCAAGATCAAGAAGTTCGCCGCGGGGGGCGGCGCGGCGGTGATCAGCACCATCAACGGCGACAGCAACGTCCCGTTTTACAAGGAGTTTGCCAATCATGGTTTGCGCGCCGAGGATGCGCCGATCATGGCGTTCAGCGTGGCGGAAGACGAATTGCGCGGGATGGACACGACCGCGCTGGTCGGGCACTTGGCGGCCTGGAATTACTATCAGAGCGTCGATACCCCGCAAAACAAGCAGTTCGTCGCGAACTTTAAGGCCTATTGCAAAAAGAACGGTTTGCCGGACGGTGACAAACGGGTGACGGACGATCCGATCGAGGCTGCGTACTTCGGCGTGCACGTGTGGAAGCAGGCGGTCGAGAAGGCCGGCGCCATCGAGGTCGATGCGGTTCGCAAGGCCGCCTACGGTCAGAAATTCCTCGCGCCGGGCGGCGAGATCATGATGGATGCCGGCAACCACCATACTCACAAGCCGGTGCTCATCGGGGAGATCTTGAAAGACGGGCAGTTCAAGGTCGTCTCCCGCTCAAAGGGGCTGGTTAAGCCTGAGCCCTGGAGTGAATACACGAACCCGGAGAAGGGCTGCGACTGGATCAGTCATCAGGGCACCTACCAGAAAAAGTAGCGGGTGGGGTTACGGCGGGTGACGCGGGCAACCAGTGCGTCACCCGCTTGTTATGTTCGGGAGTTCTCTGAATTGTGATACGATCGGGCCGGTCCTCGCCACTCTGTGCCGTGCTCCTGCTGCTGTGCTTCGTTCATGATCGCGCTGCGGCGATTGAACCTCAGCCTACTCCCGCTCCCAGTTCGTCGCTCGATCAGGCTTTGACGCAGCTCACCAGCGACGATGAGACCGTCCGCGAGACGGCGCTCCAGACGGTGATCGAGCAGGGGGATGTCGGCCTCATCCCGCGTCTCGATGAGATTCGTGCCAACGCAGACCGTTCGGTCCGGCAGGCCATCAAGCCGGTCATGGACTTGCTGAAGAATCGCGCCAATCTCGAAAATCCCGATCAGGACGTCCGGCGGTCCGCCGCCACGGATCTCGGCCTGTCCAGGCGCGCGGTCGCGATTCCCTGGCTGGAGCGGGCCGCGGCTAAGGAAGCGCACAAATGGGTTCACTACACGATGGTGGAATCGGCCGCCCTGCTTCGGCTGGCTGCGGACGATCAGACGACGAAACTCGCGGCGATCGACAAGTTGGCCGTCTTGTCGAGTCAGAACGCCGTCCCAAGCCTCAAGGAACTGGCCGATGCGGGGCGTGCGGCGGAAGCGACCGGGCCTCAGCAAGAATTGTCGCAAGCGGCTGCCGCGGCTATCGATCGGATCGAAACCTGGGCCGCCTGGTCCAATGCCATTGAAACAATCTTTCGCGGGATCAGTCTGAGTTCCATCCTCCTCATCATGTCCGTCGGCCTCGCCATCGTGTTCGGGGTGATGGGGGTGATCAACATGGCTCATGGGGAGTTGATGATGGTGGGGGCCTATGGGACCTTTCTGACCCAGGAATTCTTCAAGGCGTTTGTGTCGCCCGGCCTCTTTGACCATTATTTTCTGCTGGCCATGCCGGTTGCGTTTCTGCTGGCCGCGAGCTGCGGATTGCTGCTCGAAGCGACGGTGATTCGCTTTCTGTACGGCCGGCCGCTGGAGACCATGCTGGCGACGTGGGGAGTCAGCCTGATTCTCATGCAGGCGGCCCGGGTGTATTTCGGAGACCTGACGGCGGTGGTGGCGCCGGCCTGGCTCAACGGCGGCCAGCAAATGATGGTCGGCGTGTTTCTTCCCAACAACCGCTTGTTCGTGATCGCGCTGTCGGTGATCTGTGTGATGATCATCTACGCGGTGTTGTTCCGGTCCGCTCTCGGATTGCGCGTTCGCGCCGTGACGCAGAATCGCAACATGAGCGCGTGTCTGGGTATTCCGACCAGGAAAGTCGATGCCTACACGTTCGCGTTCGGATCCGGGCTTGCGGGCATCGCCGGCTGGGCCTTGACCTTGATCGGGAATGTGGAGCCGGGTCTCGGTCAGAACTACATCGTCGACTCCTTCATGGTCGTGGTGACGGGCGGAGTGGGCAAGCTCGCCGGAACGATCGTGGCATCGCTGGGCATCGGCGGGCTCAACAAGCTGCTCGAACCAGGCCTGGGAGCCGTGTACGGCAAGGTGTGCATCCTCGTGCTGGTCATTCTGTTCTTACAATGGCGACCCTCGGGTCTGTTCGCTGTGAAAGGACGCCACGCCGACTCCTAACCGGCTGAACGCATCACGCCCATGGCCGAAGACCGCGATATCCATCCTTCCACGCCGCGTGAGACGAGCCTGGCTTTCTGGATCACGGGGTTTGTGTTGCTGGTGCTGATGCCGTTGCTGAACGTCCTGCCGGCCGAAGATTCCTGGCTGCATCTGTCGGATTTTTCGCTGAATCGGTTCGGAAAGTTTCTCGCCTTTGCGATCTTGGCGCTGGGGCTCGATTTGATCTGGGGATACACCGGCATCCTGAGCCTGGGGCAGGGAGTGTTCTTCGGACTCGGCGCCTATTGCATGGGCATGCATCTCATGCTCACGATCGGCAAGGAGAGCGTCTACGGCAGCGACTTGCCCGACTTCATGGTCTGGAATCAAGTCAAGGAACTCCCGCTGTTTTGGAAGCCGTTCTACAGTTTCCCCGTCGCGGTCATCGGAGCCGTCCTAGTCCCGACCATCGTTGCCCTCGTGTTCGGATTTCTGGCGTTCCGCAGCCGGATCAAAGGCGTGTACTTCGCCATCATTACCCAGGCGCTGGCATTGGTCGCCTGGCTCGTTTTCAATCGGAACGAGACGAATCTCGGCGGCACCAACGGCCTCACCGATTTCAAACAACTGCTTGGATTCCGTCTCTCCGAACCGGGAACGCAACGGGCGTTGTACGTGATCACGGTGCTCTGTCTCGGAGGCGCCTATTTGCTGTGCCAGTGGATCATCCGGTCGCGGGCCGGGAGAGTCCTCATCGCCGTACGTGATAGCGAGCAGCGCGTCGTCTTCTCGGGCTACGCACCGGCCAACTATAAGCTGTTCGTGTTCGTCGTGGCCGCGGCCCTGGCCGGGCTGGCTGGGCTGCTCTACGTGCCTCAGGTCGGTATCATCACGCCGGCGCAGATCGGCGTCCTGCCCTCGCTTGAGATGGTGATGTGGGTGGCGGTTGGGGGACGTGGGACGCTGGCCGGCGCCGTGCTCGGCGCGGTCAGCGTGAACTTGGGGCGTAGCGTGCTGACGAACTATTTCCCCGAGCTATGGCCGTTCATGTTGGGGGGATTGTTCGTCTCGGTGGTGCTGCTGTTTCCCAACGGACTGGTCGGTATCCTCCATCTGCTGAGGGATCGGATCGGCGCACGAAAGCCCGCTCCGCTGGCCGAAGGAGAAGCGCAGACATGAGTGAACGAGGCTCGATCGTCTATCTCGAAGGGGTCACCGTCGACTATGACGGCTTCAAGGCGCTCAACAATCTGAACTTCATCGTGAACTACAATGAACTGCGCGTCGTCATCGGACCCAACGGCGCCGGAAAGACCACCCTCCTCGACGTCATTTGCGGCAAGGTCAAGCCGGCGGCCGGCCGCGTGATCTTCGGCAAGGATACGGATCTGATCGGCAAGCGGGAGGACGACATTGTCAAACTCGGCATTGGGCGGAAGTTTCAGGCTCCGTCCATCTACACCAACCTGACCGTATGGGAAAATCTCGACCTCTCGTTAAAGCGGTCCAGCAAGGGTGTCTTCCATACGATCATGAGCCGGTGTACCGATGAAGAACGGGCGCGAATCCACGAGGCGCTGGCGACGATCGGTCTGGAGGGCTATGCAAAGACGCGGGCAGGCTCCTTGTCGCACGGACAGAAGCAATGGCTGGAGATCGGCATGGTCATTCTGCAGGATCCCTCGCTCCTTCTGGTGGATGAGCCGGTCGCCGGCATGACGGACAAGGAAACCGAGCAGACTGGGGTTCTCTTGCAATCTCTCGCGGCACGCCATGCCATCATCGTGATCGAGCACGACATGGAATTCGTCCGCCAGATCGCGCGGGTCGTCACCGTGTTGCACGAGGGTACGGTGATCTGCGAGGGGACGGTTGAAAAGGTCCAGGCCGACGCGCGCGTGCGGGAAATCTATCTGGGGCGGCAGAAAGTCGCCCATGTGTAAAGGTAGTGGAAAGTATCTCGTGAAGCGTCAAGCGCGAACTGAGGGAGGCAAGTCAAGACTGGGGGGGCGTAGCGGCAAGAAACGAGATGCGAGCGACGAGATGCGGTAACTTCATGTTGGAACTGAAGAACATCAACGCCTACTACGGGGAGAGCCATATTCTTCGGAACGTGTCCTTCGCCGTCTCTTCCGGAGAAGTGGTCTGCCTAATGGGACGAAACGGGGTGGGCAAGACGACCACCCTCAAGGTCATCACGGGGTTGCTGGCGGTCCGGTCCGGAACGCTGAAATTCGATGGGATGGACATCACGAAGCTGCCGACCGACCGGAGGGCGCGCCGGGGGCTGGCCTACGTACCTCAAGGCCGTGAGATCATCCCCCATCTGACAGTGCGGGAAAATCTGCAACTGGGATTCTGGGCGAGGGCCGATGCGCCGGACCGTGCGGTCGAACGGGACGCGTTCGAGGAGGTGTATCAGCTCTTTCCCAAGCTCACGGATATTCTCCACCGTCCTGGCGGAGTCCTGAGCGGAGGAGAGCAGCAGCAGCTTGCAATCGGGCGGGCCCTGCTCTCGTGCCCGAAGCTCCTTCTCCTCGACGAGCCGACCGAAGGCATTCAGCCGTCCGTCGTCGATCAGATCGAAGACGTGATCATCCGATTCAAGAATTCGCGACGGTTCGCCATTCTTCTGGTGGAACAGGGGCTGCATTTTGCCGCGCGATTGGCGGAGACGTACGTGGTCATGGCCAAGGGCGCGGTCATGGCATGCGGCAAGAGCGACGAGTTGAACGCGGACATGGTCAGGCAGCATCTGACGGTGTAAGCGGCGGGTCCTGGTATCGACGCATCCCGAAGGCGACCTTCCATCTCTGGTCTGGTTGATCTCCCCTGGCGCGAACGCTACTATTCTTCGACGAACGCCTGTCAGGAAAACTCGAATAACATCTTGAAGTAAACGTCATGAGACTCTGTGCGATGGACAGCGAGGCCCGGGTCAGACTGAAGTGTTTGTGCGCGCTCCTCATGCTGCTTTCCTTGCCGGCCTGCGCGACAAGACAGTATACGCCGCTAGCTGAGACAGACCATGATCAGGTTGAGCAGCTAAGGGAGGATGTTTATCGCGTGGAATACCGGGTCAGCGCATTCACTTCACAGGAGCAGCTCGATCGCTATCTCAAACGTCGCTGTGCGGAACTGACGCTTCGCGAAGGCTATGACTACTTTCATCTCGGCCGACGGTTCGATGTGCTCATGCTCTCTCGTCGGACGTCCATGACGGTCACGATGTTCAAAGGCGAGCCGCCCGTGCCAGCCCCGGATTTGTACGATGCAAGGACCGTCTTGAAGCAGGTGCCATAGCATGGCCAGGGCGCAAGACGCCCAATCGGCGGAGTCATAATGCACTGTGGCGTTGAATGAGGCCGGCCCGCTTTCGAACCCTCCTCTTGTTCATCCTTCTGCACTTTCCTGCCTGGGGTGTTTCCCTCGACACCTCTGCCGCGGAAGAAGCGGAGCCGTCGTCGGTTAAGGACCGTCTGCAGAACGCCACTCTCCGGCTGAAAGGCGCTGCTGAAGATCGGATCGAGAAGCGGCCGCTCTGGCGAAAGTGGAATCTCCATATCTACGGCTATCTCGAAGGATCCTATACGCAGAATTTCAACAATCCGTCCAACCGCATCAACCAACTCCGCATCTTCGACGTGCAGTCCAATCAATTCAGACCGAATCTGGCGCAAATCGTGCTTGGGAAAGACGCGGAAGCCGGCGAATCCTGTCGCGATCGTTTCGGGTTCAAAGTGAAGTTCAATGCCGGCCGCGACTCGGATTTCATTGGTGGAACCAATCTAAGCCAGTGGGCGGATTTTCAGGAATTCTACGTCCAGTATCTCGCGCCGGTGGGGAATGGGCTGAACATCCAGGCGGGGCAAATCAACAGTTTGATCGGCTACGAGGTGCTCGAGAGCCCGCACAATGCGAACTATTCCAGATCCTGGCTGTTCGGATTGGGGCAACCGTTCACAACACGCGGCCTGCGCGCCACCTATGACTTTAATAAGCAGATCACGTGGGCGGTGGGGGTGATCGGCTACGTCAACTCGGCGCGGGCCGATTCGCAGAGTGATCCGCTGGTGGAATCCGCGCTGAGGATCAATGCATCGGAGACGATGAAGCTGACGCTGTATAGTCTGGCCGGCAACCGGTCAGGACCGACGGGAACACCGGGAGGGTTCCAGACGTTGGCGGGCGGCTATTTCAGTTGGCAAATCAACGAGCAGACGTCGACCGTCATCGAAGCGTATTACTCCAATCAGGCAAACAGCAGCACGATCAGTTCGGGAAAAAACGCGCGATGGAACGGCGTCGCTGCCTATGTGATACACGATTTCACCCGGCAGTGGGGCATTCGCCTGCGGGGTGAATTATATGAGGATGCGGGAGGCTACACGACTTGCGAGGGTACGACGGCCTACCAGCCGCGGGCGAACGTCTGCTTCGGTGCAACGACCACCACGCCGGCGCCTCCGATCGGGCAGACCTTGTGGGAGGTCACGACGACGCTCCAATACAAACCATTCCGGTCGTTGACGACCAGACTGGAGTACCGGTACGACAAGTCCAACCAGAACGTCTTCCAGGTTGGTGGCCGTGCGACCAGCTACCAACCGACTCTTTCGCTGGACGTGATCTATCTCTTCTGAGCCGTCGGATCCGGCGCGTGATTAGCGAAACCCTGTTCCCGGCCCGAAGTCTTTGCTTCAGGCAGCAAGTGATCAATCATCGCCAGGCAGATTTTGGGAGGACAGGTGCTCCCGTGACCGTTTGGCGGACAATGGACCAAAACTCTCTGACCCTGGACTGAACCGGTTCAGATTCCCGGCCGAGAACCTTAAAGACCAACCCGGCGTCGTTGGGTAGCCGCGATGCACCGGCGGCCCAGTGTTCGTCCCGGTTCACGACCGCGGGTACTTGACTGAAGACTACGTCCGCATGGTGTCGAGGCGTCAGCAAAAGGACGTTGGCAAACACGTCGTACGCACCCATGACTCCCACCTGCCGTACGTTGTGCACGTGGGGTTCGATGACGAACTTTTCGGTGAACAACTCGGTGCCATCGAGTCGTTGTCCTCGGACGGTGGAAGAGAGCACGTCGTACTGAAACAGCTCTCCTTCATGGTGATGCTTGCGCCCTCCCAGCAAAATCTCCGAGTAGAGCAGCGTGGCGGTAGGGTGCACACTCATGCGCGTGAAGGTCGCGAAGCGGGCATGCGCATGGGGGATGATTGGGTCAGGGAGGTACTCCAAATAGGCGTTCTCGCCCACCACGATGTTCTGGGTTTGGGCGGCATAGTTGGCATCCATCGAATGGATCTTGGTGGCGGCCTGCGTCGTGATGTGAGCGCGCGCGTCGGGTGCGAGGTCGATTTCAATGTTGAATCGGTCGCCCTGCAGGATACTGCCAGTGGTCGTGATCATGAACACGCATGGCAGGTCGGGCAGAGCCTCGTCCCAATATAGGGCCTGCTGCACGAGGAGCGGAGCGCGTCGATCAAGATGCGCCAGGACGGTGCGCTCTCCGCGACGTTCGAAACCGAGACGCAGGAACGCATTCTTGCCCACAGCGCCGCTAGGCATATGCGAGGGCTCATCCTGAAATGAAGTCAATTCAGGCAGGTGATGAAACGCAGTCATGTGTGCATCTTGCTGAAGGTCATGTCGAACAACACATTCTGCTGGATGAGCGCGACCAGGTCCATAATGCCTTCTCCGGTCTTGCAATTGGTGAAGACGAAAGGCTTATCCCCCCGCATCATTGTGGAGTCCTTTTCCATCACCTGCAGACTCGCGCCCACGTACGGAGCAAGGTCGGTCTTGTTGATGACCAGAATATCGGATTGGGAAATGCCTGGGCCATTCTTCCGTGGAATCTTGTCGCCTGCGGCGACATCGATCACGTAAATGAAGAAATCGACCAACGCGGGGCTGAAGGTGAGGGTGAGGTTATCGCCGCCGCTCTCGATGAGCACAAAATCGCTGTCAGGGAAACGGGATTCCATGTCTTCCACTGCCGCGAGATTCATGCTGGGGTCTTCGCGCACGGCTGTATGCGGGCAGGCTCCTGTTTCCACTCCGATAATCCGCTCTTCGAGTAGGATGCCTTTCAAGGTGCGCTGGACGTGTTTGGCATCTTCCGTGGTGACGATGTCATTCGTAATGATGAGGACCTTCACCCCCATTTTGACGAAGATAGGCGTCATGGCTTCGATAATAGCGGTCTTGCCGGAGCCCACCGGGCCGCCTACGCCGATTCGTGTGATTTTCTTCATGATGCGCCGTATTCAGTTAGTTCATGAACATTCGTACATGCGCCTTCACGTGCGCCGCCGCCATGATGTCGAGCGAAGGCGAAAATGTTGCCATGTCGTCGAGCGTGGCCCCGGAGACGCGCGTATACGCCGCTTCCGTTGTCGTGTTCACCTCAAAAAGAATGGATTGCGCATCCAGATGATGAATCTTCATCAGCCGCAATGACGCGCTCAAAATCATGCTTGCCGCGCCGTACTGGTGCGCGGCGAAGGCATCGTGCTCGGGTAGGCTCAGTTCGGCGAACAGAAGCCCGAGACAGACCGGATAGGTGCCGGGTGTTTCCTTGCGTTCGATGTGTCTCAACCAGTTCGTCAAGAGCGGGGTCTGGATCAAATGGATCGCCATTTCCGCGAGCTTCTTTCCCATTCGCACGCTCATGGTCCGCATCTCTTCGTTGATCTTGCGGTTGAAGAGGGCGGTATCGGCCCGTAGCGCATCGGGCAGATTGTGTGCGCAGGCCGCACGGTGCGCCGCCAGCAAGGCGATGGCATCAGCGGAGGCCGATTGGTGGGTGGCGGTCATGACGAATTGGCGCAGGGTCTCAAGGTCGTGAACAAAGTGGAGGTGAATCGCGGATTCCAGTCCGTTTGAAAAGGAAAACGCGCCGACCGGTACGACCGAGTCCCCAAATTGCAGGACGCGCATCAGTTCGGTAATCGTGAGCCGAGGATCTCGGGACGACACGGTCGAAGATGGAGAGTTGGTCGACGCATGCTCGGACGAATCGGGGATCGTCGTGTGCTTAGTGGGCATGATCGTCTGGATGACCGTGGCCATGTGGGTGAGTATGGTCATGCGAATGATCGTGCCCCTCGACATGAGAATGAACGGGACCTTCTGCTCCTCCGAAGAGGCGACGGGATTCATGGGGGGCGAGATAGGGAATGACCTCAGACCCGGGAACAAAGTCGTAGGTGATCCCGCGAAAGGCGTGCGTCTTCATGACAGAAGCCATGACTTGTTTATCAACAGTCAGCGGAATATAGACTCGATTGCTTTTGACGACCGCAGGCCAGTGCTGATTTCCCAAGGCATGACCCAATTCCACGCAGGTACGAATCAATGTATCCGATGTATGCGTCTGCAGCGCGGTCAATTCGACGACCATCACTTCCTTCAAGGTCACTCGGGCGACGATCGCGGCCTGTCGCTCCTCGTCCCATACCAGCACGTCGCCATCGCGCAGGAGGACGCCGCGTGGCAACGAGACGGCCACGTCGACACCGTTCTGACTCGGCTTCCGCAGGCGACTCTTTTGCGCTTCCCACTGGTCAAGCGCCAGCCAATCCAGCGTCGCCTGTTCCAGGCGTGCGTTCCAGACGGTTTCGTGAATGTTGCCGATGATGGCTTCGATGACAAGCATAGGAGCGATATTATGAAATGCTCCTATTCCGTAAAGCAACTTCGCGGGGCCGACCAGGGCAGCATAGAGCGGAGCCACGGCACCAACCGGCCGTGACTCCGCTCCCCACTGGCTTTCCTGTTCATCCCGCGCCGAGCGGCTCAGCTAAAAAAGTAGAGCTGGTTCAAAGCGATGGATTGAGCCGGTTTGACTGTGGCATGGACCCCGTCCACCTTGACCGCGAACGTTTCGGGATTCACTTCGATTTTTGGCGTCAGCCCATTACGCACCATGTCTCGTTTTGTCAGCGTGCGCGTGCCATACACCGGCATGACTTTGCGTTTCAGGTCCAGCTTGTTCGCGATACCGTTGTCATAAGCCGCGCGCGAAACAAAGCTGATGCAGGTCTCGGGCAATGCCCGGCCGAATGCGCCGAACATCGGGCGATACGTCACGGGCTGAGGCGTCGGCAGGGATGCGTTCGGATCCCCCATAATCGACCAGTTGATCAAGCCGCCTTTGATCACCATCTTGGGTTTGGCGCCGAACATGGCCGGTTCCCACAGGACGAGGTCGGCCATTCTCCCCGGAGCAATTGAGCCCACGACATGGGAAATGCCCTGGGTGATGGCCGGATTAATCGTCACCTTCGCGACGTAACGCAGGACTCGGTAGTTGTCGTTATTCGGTGAATCCTCCGGCAGCTTACCGCGGCCCTTTTTCATCGCATCCGCCGTCTGGATCGCGCGCAACCAATTCTCACCAACGCGACCCATGGCTTGTGAGTCGCTCGAAAACATGGAGATCACACCCATGTCGTGGAGGACGTTCTCGGCGGCGATCGTTTCGGGTCTGACCCGGCTCTCGGCGAACGCCACGTCCGACGGCACCTTGGGATTGAGATTGTGGCAGACCATGATCATGTCGAACAATTCCGCCATCGTGTTGATCCCGTAGGGCAACGTCGGATTCGTGGAACTGGGCAACACGTTGAGTTCGCCCGCTACCTTGATGATGTCGGGCGCGTGACCGCCTCCGGCGCCTTCCGTGTGGTAGGTGTGAATCGTGCGGCCTTCGAATGCCGCGATGGTGTCCTCGACAAAACCGCCTTCGTTAAGCGTGTCGGTGTGGATGCAGACCTGCACGTCCATGTCGTCGGCGACCGAGAGGCTGGCTCGAATCGTTGAAGGGGTGGTCCCCCAATCTTCGTGGATCTTGAAGCCCGCGGCGCCTGCCAGCACCTGCTCCACCAACGGCGCCTTGCCCGAACAGTTGCCTTTGCCGAGAAATCCGAAGTTGATCGGCAGCCCTTCGACTGCCCGAAGCATCATTTCAATGTTCCATCGTCCGGAGGTGATGGTCGTGCCGTTCGTGCCGTCGGTCGGCCCGATGCCTCCGCCGAAGAAGGTGGTCACGCCGTTGCTCAAAGCGGCATAGACCTGCTGCGGAGAGATCATATGGATGTGTCCGTCGTTTCCGCCTGCGGTCAGAATCAAGTGCTCGGCTGTGATGGCATCCGTAGCCGGCCCGACCGTGAGTCCGGGAGTCACGCCGTCCATGGTGCCGGGATTGCCGGCCTTGCCCACGCCGACGATCTTGCCATCCTTGATGCCGACATCGGCCTTGACGATTCCCAGCAACGCATCCACCACCGTCACGTTGGTGATCACCAGGTCGAGCGCGCCGCCTTCGCTCGTGAGTTGATTGTCCATCCCCATTCCGTCGCGCAGTGTCTTGCCGCCGCCGTAGATGGCCTCATCCCCGTACACGCGCAGATCCTTCTCGATCTCGATATAAAGGTCGGTATCACCCAGGCGGATCTTGTCTCCGACGGTCGGTCCGAACAGGCTCGCGTTCTCCTTCCGAGATATCTGTGACATGCCTGTATCCTCTTTCTTGGCCTTCGTGGCCAATTAGTGTGCCGTGCCGGTGTATCTCATCAGGGCTTCTTGTTCTTCGATTTGAAGCCGCGTTCGTTGGCGCGTTCCAATCCTTTGTCGAGATTCGGCCTGTAGCCGGGGGTGGGACCGGCCCCGGTCCAGCCGTCTACGAGATTGTTGAATCCGTGGATCCGCTGCTTGCCTCCGAATGGGACAAGCGTCACTTCCTTCTCGTCGCCTGGTTCGAAGCGCAAGCCTGTCGAGGCTGGAATGTCCAATCGCTGCCCGAACGCGGCTTTCCGGTCAAATTCCAGGGCGCGATTGACCTCGAAGAAATGAAAATGAGAGCCCACTTGGATGGGGCGATCGCCCGTATTGCGCACCTTGATCTTGACAGTCGGTCGTCCCGCATTGATTTCAATAGGTTTATCAGAAAGAACGTAGCCGCCGACGGGTGTCTTCACGGGCGCATTTGGTTTTTGAGTTGCCATTGTTTGCTCCCTCTGAGCGGGTTCGAATCCTGTTACGCAAGCCCTATCGACTACTGAATTGGTCCATGAACGGTCACCAGGCGGCTACCGTCCGTGAAGACCGCTTCTAACTGAACCAGTGGGATCATTTCGGCCACGCCCTCCATGACGTCATCCCGTGTCAATGTCGACCGGGCTTCTTTCATCACCTGCTCGAGGGATTTGCCCTCTCTCGCGCCGTCCAGCGCGGAGGCCGTAATCACCGCCACCGCTTCGGGGTGATTCAGCTTCAAGCCTTTCGCTTTGCGTTTCAACGCCACCTCGGCCATCATATAGATCAGCAATTTGTCCATTTCTCTCGGCGTGAGATGCATGGCGTACTCCTTTACTTATGGTGTCCCGCGGCGGGACGGACAACGATCTGAGAAACGGACTCCTGGTCAGTTACGTACGTTGACGCTCCCGGTATCGGCATAAGTTGCCTTCCGGTGTTGTCGCGTCGGCGGGTGCGACCGGAATAAATCCGGGGAATCCATTTTTAGCCAGGAGCATGAGCCAGGTGACGAAGACGAATGCGGAGGTCAACACCGGCATACCGGACGGTTCCAAAAAGACCCCGAGTGAAGCCCATACGCGGGCCGTGACCAATACGCCGATGACCGTATAGACGATTCCAGACCAGTTCAACACGAGAAACATGCCGCCGAGAGCCATGGCCGTCAGCGCAGCATTATAGCCGAACAGGCCGTCGCGGATCGCTTCGTCATGGGCTCCGTAGAGTACCGCACTGGCAGCGGCCAACGTCGATCCCATGAGCGCCATGGCGGCGCCGATTCGGGTGTTGATCGCGATTCCGATCAGGATGACGATGCCAGTCACCCAATTGTCCTGGAAAAAGATCTCGGCAATCCCCATCGTGATGCCGTGAAACCAGGTGATCCCGGTATAGTCCGGTCGCGGACCCGTAAAGTCGGATGGTGAGGTCGGCTTGAGCGCGTTGGACACGTCGATCGTGGTGAACGTGAGCAAGGCGCCGAGAAAGAACCAGGTTGCCAGTACGAACGGCATTGTCAGTCCGGGTACCTTGTGGGGACCGAGCAGGGCTCCAACGGCAGGGGTAATCACCGTCGTGAACGCGGCACAGAGCACGATGTAGAGCCACAGATAGAGATTGGGTAGCTCGCCTGTCGTGAAATTAGGACTCGTGTAAGCGACGAGGGCGATGGCGATCAATGCTCCGTTGAAACCGAATAGGCCATCCTTGATCATGCCCTTGTCCGCTTTGAAACATAGGGCTGTTGCAGTGCTGACAATGGTCCCGAAGAGACACACGACGCCGTAAATCCAAGAATTATAGAAAATCCCCGCCAGGATCACGGCTCCGGAGATCGGATTGTTCTGGAACACAACTTGGCCGATTCCCCGCAAGACCCAGTCAACGAATCCGAACGAAGGATGGTCTCGGAACTGGTCTTGGAATACGGTCGATGCCACGGAGGCCTCCTCTATGTCCTTTTGAAGCGCATATTCTCCTCGCCGGCGCGATTCTAATCAATCGGTACTGCCGCAGTAACTGTCAATTTTGACAGGCATTTCGGTCGGCGAGGGACCGAGGGATTTGGGGCGAGGATACCCTTTGACAGGCCGAAGGGCCGAATGTTACCGTGACGCCAGTTTTCCGGAGACAACGGCGTCTCCAAAATCGGTACCTTGTCGAATACAGGACAATGACGTCCTCGATCCCGCCCCCTGGGGTCGAGGGCGTTTTTTTTGGTTGTTTGAATTTGGGTTGACCGGATGCGCACATTTCGCATCGCCATGGTGCAGATGAACCCGACGGTCGGCGACTTGGACGGCAACGCGCGCCGCATCCTTCGTTGGCTTCGCGAAGCGCGCAAAGCGAAGCCAGACCTTGTCGCGTTTCCGGAATTGGCCGTCACGGGATACCCGCCCGAAGACCTTCTGTTGAAGCCGAAGTTCGTCGAGGACAATCGCCGCGTCTTGAGCGAGGTCGCGCGCGGGGTGAGGGACGTCGTCGCTATCGTGGGATACGTCGGCCAGGAAGAATCGGCCGGTCGTCATGCGCCGTCCTCCCCCGTCGTGGCGGCGGGCCGGCACGAAATCTACAACGCCGCAGCGCTGTTGGCGGAAGGACGGCTGGTGACGACCTATGCCAAGCGGCACTTGCCCAACTACGGGGTGTTTGACGAGAGCCGGTATTTCACGCCCGGGCGCCGGCTGCCGCTGGTCACGATCAACGGCACCGTCGTCGCGGTCAACATTTGCGAGGATATCTGGCTGCCCAACGGCCCGACGCGACGACAGGCGGCGGCCGGGGCGGAAATCATCGTCAACATCAATGCCTCGCCGTTTCACCTGGGCAAGAGCCGCTCGCGCGAGCAGATGTTGGCCACCCGTGCCCGGGACAACGGGGTGATCGTGACCTATACGAACATGGTCGGAGGGCAGGATGAGCTGGTGTTCGACGGTCACAGCGTGGTCCTCGACCATACAGGCGATCTCGTCGCGAGGGCCAAGGGTTTCGAGGAAGATCTGCTGGTGGTCGATCTGAACGTGGAAACGGTGGCCAGGTCCAGGGCCGCTAGAGGCAGAACGCCTCGCGCGGAGCCGTCGGCCGCGATGTCCGTCGAGAGAGTCGTTCTTCGTACCAAGCCCCGGATGAAGCGGGCCCGAGTCATTGCGCCGGTCGAGCCGCTCGCCGATCCGTTGGACGAAGTGTACGAAGCGTTGACGGTGGGCGTGCGTGATTACGTGAAGAAGAACGGGTTCAGGCACGTGCTCATCGGACTCAGCGGCGGCATCGACTCCGCCTTGACGGCCGTGGTCGCCGTCGATGCCTTGGGAGCCGACCACGTGCTGGGAGTGTTCATGCCGTCCCCCTATACGTCGCGCGAGAGCCGCGAGGACACGATCGAACTGGTCCGGAGGCTGGCCATTCGGATGAAGACCCTGTCGATCACTCCGACGTTCAAGGCCTACCTCCGAACATTGGACGGGGCGTTCGCCGAGACGAAGGTGGATACGACGGAGGAAAACCTCCAGGCCCGCATCCGCGGAAATCTGCTCATGGCGCTGTCCAACAAGTTCGGTCATTTGGTGCTGACGACGGGCAACAAAAGCGAGATGAGCGTGGGCTATGCCACATTGTACGGCGACATGGCCGGCGGGTTCGCGGTCATCAAGGACGTCCCCAAGACGATGGTCTATGAACTGGCGCATCGCCGGAATCGTCGCGGGGGACGTCCGGTGATTCCCAAACGGATCCTCGATCGTGCGCCGACGGCGGAATTGAGAGCCAACCAGAAGGACGAAGACAATCTGCCCCCCTATGCCGTGCTGGACCCCATTCTCAAGGCCTACGTCGAGGACGACCGGTCGGTGGAAGAAATGGTGGACATGGGTTTCGATCGCAGGACCGTATTGCGGATCGTGGCGTTGGTGGACCGCAGCGAGTACAAACGCCGTCAGGCCCCGGTCGGCATCAAGATCACCCATCGGGGGCTCGGCAAGGATCGCCGGATGCCCATTACGAGCAGCTATCGCAACTGTTAGCCCGCATTATCCAGTATGCCGTGAAAAGGTGATGTGTGTCCGGCAGGCGCAAGTCCTGTCGGAGCTGAGGGAAAAGACTCCCGGTACCTTTGCTCTCTCCCGCGGTACTCACTCGGGAAGTGAGGTACAGCGGAGCCTGACCACATCGGTGTGCGGAGGCCCTCCTCCACTGCGTTTCGGCTGACCTGGTCCGCGCTGTCATGGCGCTGTGTGCTGGAGATTGGAAGGCGGTTTGGGCTTCCCCTTGCGGCCGTCCGGCCGCGCGGTTTGTTCTTCGAGTTGTTTTTTGATAGATTGCAATTCCTTCCTGAGGGTTTCCAATTCCAGATCCTTCTTGATGACCAAGTCTTTGAGCGTGTGAATTTCCGCCTCGCGCTGTGCGAGGGTCTCAGCGGTCTGAGAAGGGGTTTCGGCTCTCCCGGATTCCGGCAGAGCCCCGTGAGTCGGCGCGATCACGTGTTTTGCTGGAGAGGGGAACTGTTCGCCGACTGCCTCGGAAGGCGATGCACGTTGCAGCAGTTGGTAATCAATCGCGACCGTCCTACCGGGCGAGGTTTCTCCAGTCTGTCGATGAACACTCTCCGGGCGTTGAGCGGCGCTCGGCGTGAACTGCAAAGAGCGATCGGAGAGGCCTGACGTATCAAGGAGACGAAGGCGGGGGGTACCGTCCGGCTTGGGCTGGGTCTGACCCGGGGCATAGTGAAATTGGGAAAGTGTGACATACAGAGACAGGTCATAGGCGTAGAGAGAGCCAGCGGTGGTTTCCGCGAGGGCATTCTCGAATCGCCCGGAATGTCGCCGAGGGCTTCTGACGACGAAGGCCACGGCCTCTCCCGCCGTCGCGGTCGACAGGGCCTTGGCAATCCTGGGGGTCAGGAACTGGACTTCTTCATCCGAAAAAACAGAGATGTCTGAAGATGATCCCTCCAGCATTTCCTGAAGGGCGCGCTGATGCTCGTGGACGCGGAGCCCGCTCAGGACGAGAGCAATAAGAGGTTGATTCAGAATGATCGGGTGGCTGGCCTGGATCGATCGGTCGGAGATCGCCTGAAGCGATACGGTTCCTCGTGGATCTTCCGGGCGCGCCTCGCCTGCCGGTGGTGTCGTGCTGCATGCGGGAACCGCCAGACAAAGCAAGGCGAGGAGAAGCGAGTGGGTGTGAGATTTGCTGCCTCTTGCCGAATGATCGTGTGAGATGGCCATAGGTGGGACCGGGGTCCGGGTGGTTGTCCGCGTGGATGCGGACACGTGTAGCCGGGCGAGTCGCCTCCGTGCTTGCGATGTCGACGTGATCTGACAGACCCTGAGCGAGAGGAGATTCCTTGACCGGGTTCGTCCCGGCTGACCGGTTCAAATCTACGGTTGCGGAGAAGCGGTGATGACCGCTTCTCCGACGCGCGCTCCAGCCGAAACGTCGTCGGGCCGCGACGGTCAGTTCGCCCGCTCTCTTGCATACATCCGTTGCGCCTTCTCTCTGTGTTCAGCTGCGAGTTGCCGCAATTCAGTGGACTGCTTCCACTTGGACTGGGCCGCGATGGTCAAGCTGGCGCGTCGAAATCCCTTTGTATCCGTGAGCGGTGTAATCGATGCCGCCGTCCGTTCGTACTTGAGCGCTTCGTCTTCTACCGAATCCGCGGTGCTCTCATAGAACTTGGCGATCTCCTCCAGCTCCGCCGCCGTCCAGGGCTTGTCCTGAGTTCCCTTGTCGGTTGTCTCGGCCCATGCTTGAGGTACGGACTCGCTCCTCAGATCCTTTCCCGATGTCAAATACCACGTCCCTGTGATCCCCAGCACAAGGCCGATACAAACCGACAACGCCGTTCGCATGAGTCGACCTCCTATTGCTGTCATGGTGAGGTGGAATCGGCGTCGTGATTCGGCGCCGCCATTTCCGATTCCTCATCCTCTAATCGTCAAACTCCCTTTCTTCCGAGAGCTTCTACCATACTTGATCATGATTGTCAGGATGAGGCGTGGTCGAGCGCTCTTCAACCGACCGGGCAAGGGCTCCAACGTAGGTCGCTCTTCTGCACCCATCCAGCCAGTCCCTGTTCGGTATGAATACGAAGAAACGCACCATCCAACGGCGTGTGTTCTCCGAGGGCGAATTCCGACCCCAACGTTCCAACGACGGGTCCCTCCCCCGGTGAAGACCGTATGACGACCCCGCTTCGCTCCGGCACATGGCAGACCAGCGGCGAGATTGCCTCGACATGGTATCCGATCTCATGAGATTCAAAGGTTTCGCGGGTTGGGGTTTGTTTTGCCGGGTCGATCGAGTCCCGGTCCGCATCCCGTATCGCGCGAAGCGGTCGCGCTGATTCAGCCGTTGCCTCTCCGTGAAGGGACAACGCAGCCTGCGTAAGGGGAAGCGCCTTCATCACAGACTCTGCGAGATCCACCAAAAGATCCGAAGCCGGAACGGTACGAGATTGAGTGAGACCCTCATCGGCCAGAGCTGCCCGTGTTTCAATCAGGTGAACGCGATATCCGTCACGGTAGGGTTGAATGCAGGCCGTGAACCGATAGACCGTCTGGGACACCCCGCGGAGTCCCTCGATCATCGCTAACGAGTGAGGACAGATTACATGAGGGAAATTCACGGCGCCCAAGCGGTGCAGGGTCAACACCCTGCTCTCGACAAGTACTCCTGAAGGGACAAGGGGCACCGGGGTGGGCATGGCCCCCTCGGTCACGGTCGGTGGTGCCTTCAGGACACGCAGAAAGGAATCCTGCAGCACGCGGATCATGGCATTCGGGTCCACGTCGCCGGGAAGATCGTAGGCCTTCAAGGCAGCGGGCGGAACATCCGACTCCACCGGAGATCTCCAGGACGCGCATCCCGCAACGAGGGTGGCGAATCCGAGAAGCAGCGCAGCGTAATTGATCATCATGTGCCGGGCACGCATGGGTGTCTCCTCAATGTGTCCTTGCTTTGATTCAACGCAGTCGAGTCAACCCAAAAAAAAACGCCTTCTGGTCCCACGGGACCGGAAGACGTCATCGTCCGTTTGCCGGGGATCAGCCCGGCCGGAGGCGTCATCGCCTCCACATTCACTGTTTCAAAACAAAAAAAAGGACCTCTGGTCAACGAGACCGGAGGACCTCACTGTCCACACACCGCGACAAGAAACGCCTTTGTCTCCTGCCACGCGATTGTGTTTAGCAGAGAACCACCGACTCTGTCAATACCCGGACCCATCAACGGAGAAAGCCCTTAGAAGCCCATCCGAATCGAGAAGGAGTTGATGGCGGAGATAGGGAGGTGGAAGAAAGAACGTTGCGGGGTCAAGGCCATTCGGGCGTCCGACTCGGATCTTGGCCCCGCCGCTGGTGCGCCTACTGGGGTTGCTGCTTGCCGAACATCGCGTTCGCCTTGGTCTCATGCGCGGCATAGAGCTGCTGCATCTCGCCTGCGTATAGCTGGTAGGTCTGCGCCGCCGTCATGAGTGCGCTGCGCCGGAATCCCTTGGTATCCTCAAGCGGCCTGATCGACGCCGCAGCCTTCTCAAACGTGTCTGCTTTGGTGTGGGCCCGCTCGGCTTCTTTCTGGTACACAAGAGCTGCAGCAAGATGGTCATCGGCCGTGCCCTGGGATGCGACGCGGGTTTGAAGGTCTTGCGGGAGGACCTGATCCTTGGCGAACGAGCAGCCCACGTTTCCGATCAGGGTGAACGAAAGAAGCGCCGGGATCGCCCAGAGCATCTGCACCATGGTCCGTTTCTCATCTCTGCTGGTCATTGTGCACCTCCTCCAATCATTTTCCGGGTATTTACTGCGGCCGCTGATGGCCCAGCATAGTTTCGGCCTTGGCCTGATGCGCGGCGTAGAGCTGCTGCATCTCGCCTGCGTATTGCTGGTAGGTCTGCGCCGCCGTCATGAGTGCGCTGCGCCGGAATCCCTTGGTATCCTCAAGCGGCCTGATCGACGCCGCAGCCTTCTCAAACGTGTCTGCCTTGGTGTGGGCCCGCTCGGCTTCTTTCTGGTACACAAGAGCTGCAGCAAGATGGTCATCGGCCGTGCCCTGGGATGCGACGCGGGTTTGAAGGTCTTGCGGGAGGACCTGATCCTTGGCGAACGAGCAGCCCACGTTTCCGATCAGGGTGAACGAAAGAAGCGCCGGGATCGCCCAGAGCATCTGCACCATGGTCCGTTTCTCGTCTCTGCTGGTCATTGTGTACCTCCCTTTTGATGTGCCCATCCTACCCAACAGGTGGAATCCTCTGTATCAGGTAATCACCTGGGAAGTGTCGCGGAATCTACTGACAAGGGCGGGAAATTCAACCGAATTGAGCGTTTAGCCCATATGATCTATGACCGCTGCTACTGTAAGAAGCCCGGGGGGACGCACCTGGTCGTGAAGTCGAACGGGAAGGACCTCTCTGCTGCAAGACGATCGAACGCGGCGGGTCCACGCGTCCGTCTCGCGTGCCGACTGCGCGACTTCGCGGCGAACCGTCATGAATAATGTGGGCTATGCGGGCACCCGGGGGGTCAGGAGTCTGCGGTGATGAGCCCGATGCGGATCGCATACCGGACGAGGCCGGCAATATCATGAATATCCAAGCGCTGCATCAGCTCGGTTCGATGGGTATCGACGGTCTTGACGCTGAGGTTGAGTTTTTGCGCGATGTCCTTGGTGGAATGCCCTTCCGCGACCAATTGGAGGACTTCACGTTGGCGCGGAGTCAGTTCTTGAACGGGACTGGTCGTGACTCCCTCCGGGTGCAAGTAATTCTGCACCACCTGCTTTGAGACGGCAGGGGCGAGATAGGTCTCGCCCCGCATGACCGCCTTGATCGCCAGTTCCAGCTCTGCGGGGTCCGCGCCCTTGAGCAGGTAGCCTGCCGCGCCGGCCTGCAGCGCCCGCCGGACATATTCTTCATTGGCATGCATCGAGAGAATGATGATGCGAGGCGCGGGAGCAAGTTTCACCATTCTGGCCGCCGCTTCCAGACCGTTGAGTTCCGGCATGCCGATATCCATGATCACAATATCGGGTCGGTGTTGTTCGGCGAGCTGGAGGGCCTCATGCCCGTTGCCCGCCTCCGCGACCACCTGGACCAGCTCAAGACTTTTCAAGAGGGCGCGAAGGCCGGCCCTCATGAGGCGATGATCATCGGCGAGGAGAACCCGAATCATAGGCATCGTTACGTTGAGACTTCGGTCCGAAGTGGTGATGAACGGGAGGACAACGGAACGCGGACCCGAATTTCGGTCCCTTGCCCGAGGGTTGAGTCGATGGAGAAGGAGCCGTTCAGGAAGCGAATGCGTTCTTGCATCCCGAGCAAGCCCATGCTCTGCCCCCTGGTCGCGTCGGCCAAGGCTTTCCGGACCTCGAACCCTCTCCCATTGTCACGGATCGATAAGAGGAGGCCGCCTTCCTCTTGGCGCAAGGACACGGTCACGGTAGTGGCGTGTGAATGGCGGATGATGTTCGTCACCGCCTCCTGGATGACGCGGAAGCAGGCGATGGCCACGCTTTGCGGCGGCGACAGACGCTCGTCCACCTGTACGTCCACCTTCCAGCCGGCCCGCTCGGCTTGGCGACTCAGATACCAGCGCACGGCAGGCGCGAGCCCGAGATCATCCAGCAAGGAGGGGCGCAAGTCGAGCGAGAGATCGCGGACATATTGCAAGGTTTGGTCGATGACGGTCGAGCTGTCCTTCAGGAGCGTCGCGATGTCCGAGGTGTCGCCGGAGCGCTGGATGGTTTGTAGGTTCATTTTCACGACCGTGAGGGCTTGGCCGATCTCGTCGTGCAGATCGAGCGCCAGGCGGCGCCGCTCGCTCTCCTGAACTTCCATCAGTTGCTGGGAGAGGGCCTGCATGCGCTCATGGGCTTCGCGAAGGGCCAGTTCCGCGCGCCGGCGATTCAGATACGAGGACAAGCTATCGGCCAGCGAATTAATGAGGTCGCGCTCCTCGGCGAGAAAGGGACCTTCGGCTTCCGGTGGTCTCGCTTCACGGTAGATGACCTCGATCGTTCCTTCGGCGCCGTCCAGCGTGACCCACGAGGCGGTCTGCTTCCACGGGGATTCACGAAAGGCGGGCGTGGTGAAGACCATGTTGTCAAAGGTAATGCGGGCGAGGGTGATCTCCGGATACTGCCAGGCGGGAGGCAGCAACGCGACGATCTGCTTTAAGACCTCTTCGATCGGTCTGGCGCTGTCTTGCAGGAGGTGCGCCGTTCGATGCAGCGCGGTCAGTTCCTTCACCCGTTCGCCGAACAGATGGCGAAGCCGTCTTTGTTCTTTGTGATGCAGGGCGTCCGCCGGACCCGATGGAGCGACGTGCCCGGCTTGAAGCTGTCTGAGCAGGGCGATGCTCCCCCACAACACCGCGATCGCGAGGGCGCGATTACCTACCGCCGGCCAAGCGGGAGAGGGAGAGCCGGGGTGGAATGCGCCGATCAAAATCAGGGTCGTGATGATCGCGGCAACCAGGGCGGGTACCGGCCGGTTCGGAAGGGAGAAAACCAAGAGGAGCGGAAAGACGTAAAGTATCCACCACGCCAAGCCGGGCGGCAGAAAGACATCGAGAAAAAAGATCGTGCCGGTCATTCCGGCCAACACCACAAAGCTTAATCGATCCATCCCCTCACCGCCCGGGCAAGGTCTCTCTCGCCGATCTCAGGAATAGTAGTTTGTCTGAATGAGCTGCTAAAGGCAACGCCTTCGGCGCCGCCTCCGGGTAGAGAGAAGGCAGAACTGCAGGGTGCGGTCCGAGCCAAAAACCAGTTGACAGTTTCAATGCCGGGGTGTTACAAGCGCCTCCGACAATCCGAGGTGGAGAAACAACGGCGTTTCTCTGCCGGTCTGAAAATACGGCGACGCGGACAATGACGTCCTCCGGCCATTGGGGCCCGAGGGCGTTTTTTTTTGCCTCCCGGGCAGATTCCAGATTACCGGGAGGGATATCACGATTCAGAAGGGAGGGATGCCGAGACCACACAAATGATCCGCGTCCGAACATTCGTTCAGCGGCCTTGGCCGTGCACGTGTCGTCAAACAGGCCACGGACGGCAACGTGACGGTACATAAGGCGCACAATGACGTGCATGACGACGATGGTGTCGAGAGAACCGCCAATCGACAGCGCAGCATCATCGACAGGAAGAAAAACGGAGGAGGTTGTCATGCACGTGGGCCACAGAAAGTACCAGTGTGTGTGCCTGCTTGTTTTGTTGATGGGACTCGTCCTGTTCGGTGGCGAACAGGCTTTCGGTCAAGGATCAGCGCCGGTTTCGGCTTCGGCTGCGAGCACTGCGAGTGTGGAGGAACGGCTGGATTCCCTAGAGAAGAAAGTGGATGCCCCTTCCCTCTGGAAGACCTTGGGGTTCAAGCTCTCAGGGTTCGTGGATATGGCGTATACGCAGAATTTCAATAATCCCAGCACCGATCTCAACCAGGGGCACATCTTCGACACGAATGCGAATGCCTTCATGGTGCACTTGGCGCAGATCATGTTGGAGCGGCCGGCGGATGCAGGCGGGAGCCTCCTCGATCGAGCCGGATTCCGCGCTAGGCTGAATTTCGGACAGGACGCGCGTGTGACTCGGGCGCGCACGAACTATCAGGTGGGCACCAGCAACGACGAAATCGATTTCCAGGAAGTCTATGCCGAGTACATCCTGCCGGTCGGCAATGGACTCAAAGTTCAGTTCGGCAAGATGAACACGCTGATCGGGTATGAGGTCATCAACAGTTGGGAGAACGTCAATTTTGCCCGCTCCTTCATGTTCGGTACGGGCCAGGCCTTCACGACGACCGGTCTTCGGTTCACCTATACGTTCAATCCGATGGTCACGGCGGCGTTCGGCATCACCAATGGATGGGACAACGTCGACGACAATAACCGAGGCAAGACGATCGAGTACCTCGTAGCCCTGACTCCGCACGAGAAGTTCGGCGTGAGTTGGTACGGCTCCTATGGGCCCGAACAGGCGAACAGGAGCTTCGGGGATACCTTCAGTCCGCCGTTGCCTGGCACCACCACGACAACGGGCCCTACGCCGACCGGCGGCGCGGCGGGGGATCCCTCTGCCAAACGCTTTGCCAACGGGCTCATCATTACGATGAAGCCCACCGCCAAGGACACGGTGGTGCTGGAGCCCTACTACGTCAATGAAGCCAACAACCCGGCCCGGGCGGTGAATCCCGCCCTCCCGGCCAATGCGCGGTGGAACGGGTTGGCTGGCTATCTGATTCACGATTTCGACGACCAGTGGAGTTTCCGTCTCCGCGGCGAGATTTTCGAAGACCAGAGCGGCACTCGGTTGTGTAGTGGCACCCTGAACACTGGGGGCGGCACCAACACGTGCGCCGGCGCGACCAACACCACGCCGGCCCCGCCGGACAGCCGAACGGTCTGGGAATTCACGCCGACGATCCAATTCAAACCGGTGCCCTCGCTCATCACGCGCCTGGAGTTCCGGTATGACAAGTCGGACAAGAACATCTTCCTCCAAGGCACCAAACCGGTGAATAACCAGGAGACGCTCTCGTTCGAGGTCATGTACCTGTTCTGATGAACGGCAAATTAAGGAGGAGTCTATGAGAGTAACGGGACAGGTGATTATCACAATGTTCATGGTTGCCGCTCTTGGTATCCTGACGCCGGTGTCCAGCTGTTGGGCCCAAGAGTCACCGGCTCAGAGCCAATTCCCGTCGGCAGTGACACCAACGCCCTCTGAGGCGCCTGCGGTCCCGCCTGCAGCTTCGGGCCCGACGCAGGCACCCCCCAAAATTGATACGGGAGATACGGCCTGGGTGCTGACCTCTTCGGCCCTCGTGTTGGCCATGACGGCGCCGGGGTTGGCCATTTTTTATGGTGGAATGGTGCGGAGGAAAAACGTCCTGAACATCATTCTCCAGTCGTTCATCATTCTGTGTGTGATCAGCGTCCAATGGGTTCTGTGGGGATACAGTCTCGCCTTCGGCCCGGACAAGGGACACCTGATCGGCGGTCTCGAGTGGCTGGGCTTGAACGGTGTGGGGCTGGAGCCCAATGCCGACTACGCCGCGACGATTCCGCACCAGGCCTTCATGGTCTTCCAGTTGATGTTTGCCGTGATTACGCCGGCGTTGATCACCGGAGCCAGCGCGGAGCGAATGAAGTTCAGCTCTTTTCTGGTATTCGTCCTGCTGTGGGCCACCTTCATCTACGATCCCCTCGCGCACTGGGTGTGGGCCGTCGGAGGTTGGCTGAGAAATTTCGGTGCGCTGGATTTTGCGGGGGGCACAGTGGTGCATATCAGTTCAGGATTCGCCGGGTTGGCCTGCGCGCTGGTCTTGGGAAAGCGGCATGGTCTTAACACCGAACCCATGCCCCCGCATAATCTCCCCCTCACGATCATCGGCGCCTCGCTGCTTTGGTTCGGATGGTTCGGATTCAATGCGGGAAGCGCAGTGGCTTCCGGGGCGCTCGCCACGAGCGCGTTTGTCGTCACCAACACCGCCACGGCTGCCGCGGCGTTGGCTTGGATGATGTCGGAGTGGATCCATCGCGGAGTCCCAACTGCGTTGGGCGCTGCCAGCGGAGCCGTCGCCGGACTGGTCGCCATTACTCCGGCGTCCGGATTTGTCGGGCCGCTCCCCTCGATCCTCATCGGGCTCGGCGCCGGCGTCCTCTGTTATATGGCCGTAGTGCTAAAAGGGAGACTCGGCTATGACGACGCGCTAGATGCGTTTGGGATTCATGGCGTGGGAGGCTCGTGGGGAGCCATCGCCACCGGGTTGTTCGCCTCCAAAGCAATCAATCCGGCCGGGGCTGACGGACTCTTTTTCGGGAATCCTGGTCAACTGATCATCCAGTTTGAAGCCGTCGTGGTCACTTGGATATTCGCGTTTGGAGGAACCTATATTATGCTCAAAATAATCGACGCAGTCATGGGGCTCAGAGTATCAAAGGAGCACGAGGTCAACGGGCTGGACCTCACTCAACACAATGAGGCGGCCTATTCTTGATCACTCCCCGGCATGAGCTGCGCCCCGGCAATTGTCTCGAAAGGGCGGATCGGCTATGATGACGCCTTTCATGTCCTGGGCATTCGTGGGTGGGATCGCGGCTGGCCAGGGAAGATGAAAATGGACTCAAACGGGTTGCACTGAGCTATATGCTCCACGCGATTAGCTCACAGCCCTTCGTTGCGGAGGACGCATGAAACTTATCGAAGCCATCATCAAACCGTTCAAACTCGATGAGGTCAAGGACGCGCTGCTGGAAGTGGGTGTCCAGGGCATGACGGTGACGGAAGTCAAAGGGTTCGGTCGCCAAAAGGGCCACAAGGAAACCTATCGAGGGCAGGAATACACGATCGAGTTCGTCCCGAAAGTGAAGATCGAGGTGGCGGTGCAGGACGGCCAGGTTCCTCGTGTCCTGGAAACGATTTCGCGGGCCGCGAAAACCGGCAGCATCGGGGACGGAAAAATCTTCGTGCGCGATGTCAGCGCGGTGATCCGCATCAGGACTGGAGAGACGGGGGAGACGGCTTTATAATGTCGCCCGTGGAACGCGACGTATCGGCGATGCCCGTCCCGGAAACAGAAACGCCCGGCCTCGGTGCGTTGCTGGAGGAGCATCGTCGAACGATTGCGCAGCGGGTGATGGGCGGAGCGTCCGGAGGGGAAACGCTCGCCGCGATGACGGAGTTTGTCGACGGCCTGGTCGTCGGGCACTATCGCGACGCGGTGCGCCGGGGCGGCGACGAGTTGGCGGACGTCGGGTTCCGGCAATGCTGTGTGGTGGCCCTGGGGGGCTATGGCCGACGCGAACTGGCTCCCTACTCGGACATCGACCTCATGGTTCTATTTCAGCCGGGGTCGGACAAGGGGATCGAGTCGCTGGTCCGGGCCGTCCTGCATCCGTTGTGGGACTGCGGGTTCCAAGTCGGGCAGAGCGTGCGAACCATCTCCGACAGCATCCAATTGGCCGAGACGGATACCACCGTCAAGACCTCGATGATGGAAGCGCGCTTTTTGGCCGGCAGTTCCGAGCTCTTCCAAGACTTTCATCGCCGATACCTGCGCAAAGTCGTCACCAAAAATGCCGACGCGTTCCTCGATCAGAAACTCGAGGAGCGCCGGCGCGAGTACGAAAGATTCGGCGAGACCGTCTATTTGCTCGAACCGAACGTCAAGAAGAGCAAGGGAGGATTGCGGGACCTGCATCTGCTCCAGTGGGCGGGTATGGTGCGGTACCAGGCCCCCACGATTCGAGAGTTGTCCGACCGAGGCATTCTGTCGCGGAGCGATACGCTGGCGCTGAGCGAAGCGCGGGATTTTCTCTGGCGGGTGCGGTCGTTACTCCATGTGCATGCCGGGACGGCACAGGAGATTCTGACATTCGACGAGCAGGTCTGGCTGGCGCAACTTTTCGGCTTCACCGATCGGCCGCACTTGCTGGCGGTCGAACAGTTCATGCAGCAATACTACAAACACACCATGGGGCTGCACGAGCGCTGCATGCGGTTTGTGGAGCGTTGTCGGACTGTGCCGTTCTGGCGCCGAGTCGCGCAATTCCTGCCGGCTCCGCGGGTGGACGAGTATTTCGTCATCCGAAGCGGGGTCTTGACGGTCGCCGACGAGCACCGAGCGAAGGTCCTCGAAAGCCCGGAGGTCCTGCTCCGGCTCTTCGATTTGGCGCGAGAGCGGCATCTGATCATCGCGCCGCCGTTGCTGGAAGATATTCACCGGCACGTCGATCATGTGTCGGAGGACGCCTACCGCGCGCCGGAGGTCAGCCGCATCTTTCTGCGGATCATGGCCGGTCCGAGGACCACGCCCACGCTGGACGCGATGCACCGAGCCCACTTACTGGAAAAACTGGTGCCGGCCATGGGAACGGTCCGTGGCCTGATGCAATTCAATCAGTACCACAAGTACACCGTCGATGAGCACAGTCTGCTGGCCGTGGGGCGGGCCGAAGCCCTGTCGCTGGATCCCGGATTGCTTGGGGAGATCTATCGCAGCATCAAACGGAAAGATATTCTGCACCTTGCCGTGCTCATGCACGATCTCGGAAAGGGCCAGGAGCAGGATCACAGCGATGTCGGCCGGATACTTGCGGAGGAAGTCGGCGCTCGTCTCGGGTTGGACGAACAAGACTTGCGAACGCTGTCGTTCCTCGTCCACCGGCATCTTGTGATGGCGCATACCGCCTTTCGCCGGGATCCGGGAGATGAAAAGGTCGTGTTGCCGTTCGCTCGGGAAGTCGGCACCCCGGAGGTGTTGAAGAAATTGGTCGCGCTCACCGCTGCGGATATCGCCGCGGTCGGCCCCGGGGTGCTGACCAAGTGGAAAGAGTCGCTCCTGATCGAGTTGTACGGGAGAACGATGCCGGAACTGTCGGGCGATCGGGAAACTCTCTGCGCTCCGGAGCGATTCGCGCAAGTGGCGGAGGAAGTCAGGCGCCATCCGACGCTCGCGGGCCTGGAGGACATCGACCAAGCCTGGGTCGAGACGCAACTGAATCTGTTTCCGGAGCGGTATGTGAACGGCGCGACGACGGCCCGCATCGCGGCGCACCTCTCGGCTGTTCGCCGGCTTCGCCCGGGAGAAGTCGCCGTCGAGTCTGATTTCAACCATGAGCTGGGGACCTGCGAATACACGGTGGTCGCGCACAATGATCTGACCCCGGGAATCTTCTCGAAAATCGCGGGTGTCATGGCGGGCAGCGGATTGCAAATTCTGGACGCGCAAATTCTCACCAGAGAGGACAGCGTCGTCGTCGACACCTTCCAGGTGACGGATCCGGATTATCACGGGGAGCCGCCGGCGGAACGCCGGCACGCGGTGGGAGAGCGCATCGCCGCGGTCTTGAAGGGATGGGAGCATGTCGACGATGTCTTGAGGCGCGGCGCCCGCTTGAAACTGACGCGCCCTCTGCCGAAGGCGCGTGAGGCCACCGAGGTGCGGCTCGACAACGAAACGTCGGACCGCTGCACGATCATCGATGTCTTCGCCGATGATCGGCAGGGCTTGTTGCACGTGATCACCAACGCCATCTTCCAGCTCGGGTTGTCGATCCATGCGGCCCGCATCTCCACCAGGCTGGATCAGGTCGCGGACGTGTTCTATGTGACGGATCTCTCGGGAGGAAAATTGTTCGATCCGGCTCAACTGGAGCGGGTGCGGGCCGGCGTCGAACAAGCCATCGAAAAGTTTCTCGCCGTGAAGGCGGCATAGCGGGGGGCGTTGGGCAATGTCAGGGCTGTCTGAAAGGAGGAGGGAATGAACGTTCGCGAGGTGTTGGAATTTGCCAAGAAGAACAAGGTCCAGGTCGTGGATCTGAAATTCATCGATTTGGTGGGGACGTGGCAGCATTTCACGATTCCGACCAGCGAGTTGACCGAGGACCTGTTCAAGGACGGGTCCGGTCTGGACGGCTCATCCATCCGCGGGTGGAAGGCCATCAACAACAGTGACATGCTGGTCGTGCCTGATCCCGCGACCGCCTGCATGGACCCGTTCACCGCGGTGCCGACCTTGAGCCTGACAGGAAACATCATCGATCCGATCTCCCGCGAGAACTACGATCGCGACCCTCGCTTCATCGCCCAGAAAGCCGAAAGGTATCTTCAGAGCACGAAGATCGGCGACATTTCCTTCTGGGGACCGGAAGCGGAATTTTTCATCTTTGACCAGGCGAGGTACGATCAAACGAGCCACAGCGGCTATTACCACATCGACTCCGAAGAGGGCGTGTGGAACATGGGCCAGGAGGGGGTCAACCTGGGCGGCAAGATCCGCCACAAGGAAGGCTACTTCCCGGTGCCTCCGACCGACACGCAGCAGGACATCCGTAGCGAGATGATCCTCGAAATGGAGAAGGTCGGCATTGCGGTGGAGAAACATCATCATGAGGTCGCGACGGCCGGCCAGGCCGAAATCGACGTGCGGTTCGATTCCCTGCTCAAGATGGCCGACAAGATGATGATGTACAAGTACATCGTCAAGAACGTGGCGCGTCGGCACGGCAAGACAGTGACCTTCATGCCCAAGCCGATTTTCGGAGACAACGGCTCCGGTATGCACACCCATCAGAGCATTTGGAAAGACGGCAAGCCGCTCTTTGCCGGAAAGGACTATGCCGGAGTCTCCCAAACCTGTCTCTACTACATCGGCGGCATTTTGAAGCACGCGCCGGCTCTGGCGGCGATCACGAACCCGACGACGAATTCTTATAAACGCCTGACGCCTGGATTCGAAGCGCCGGTGCTTCTGGCCTATTCGAGCCGGAACCGGTCGGCTGGCATCCGCATCCCGATGTATTCACCGAGCCCCAAAGCCAAACGGATCGAAGTGCGGTTCCCGGATCCGGGATGCAACCCGTACCTGGCATTCTCGGCCATGCTCATGGCGGGGATCGACGGCATCGAAAACAAGATCAATCCTGGCGAACCGGCGGAGAAGGACCTCTACGACTTGGAGGCGAAGGAAGCGGCAAAGATCCGAACCATGCCGGGCAGCCTGGACGAAGCGCTGAGCAACCTGGAAAAGGATCATAAGTTCCTGCTGAAGGGCGGGGTGTTCAGCGAAGATCTCGTCGAAGCATGGATCAGCTACAAGCGGACGAAGGAAGTCGATCCGATGCGGCTGCGGCCGCACCCGTATGAATTCTTCCTCTACTACGATGTCTAGCAAGTCATGGCTTGAGGGACCGGGGGAAGGGCGCTGTTTTCACCAGCCTGGGTTGACGAAATCGGAAGAGCCGTGCTATAAGGACGCTGACATTTCAATCAGGCAACGGCGCCTGAGCGAGGCTTCGTAGATCAGCACACGGACAAGGGCGTCCGTCATTCTCAGAATGAATGACGGACGCCTTTTGGTTTTCAGAGGCCGGCCAATCGCGCAGCGGCCTCGGCATGAGATATAGGTCGGGCGGATCGCTGGAGACCCGCGATGAGTGGACAAGGGCGTCCTTCTCTCAACAGAGGGAGGGGCGCTTTTTTGTTTGTGGTCAACGCGGGCATGAGCTGACGGGCGGAAAGGAGCGCAGCATGACGGAGCGAATGACTTCCCGGTCGAACGGCGCGGGTCTCGGGGATATGAAGGAACCATCTTCTTCCGAGCAATATTTGGAGCGGACGCTGGACCAGGCGGTCGCCGCCGCCGTGCTAGAGGCGGCGGGACCGACCCGCCGGCAGCTCCTTGCAGGACTCGGGGCGGCGGCCATCACGGCTTTGGTGTCCGAGGTGTTCCCGTTGGCCAAGCTCAAGGCCTTTGCCGCAGATCCGGTAGGGAAACCGGAAAAGACGGACGTCAGTATTGCGTTCATCCCGATTACGTGCGGCACGCCGATCATCATGGCGGAGCCATTGGGCTTCTATAAGAAACACGGGCTGAATGCCTCGGTGAAACGGGCGGCCGGATGGGCGATGATTCGCGACTGGGCGGTGAACAAAGAGGTGGACGCGGCCCACATGCTCACGCCTATGCCATTGGCGATCACATTGGGCGCCGGGTCGGTGCCGACGCCGATCTACATGCCGGCGGTGGAGAACATCAACGGCCAGGCCATCACGCTGCACATCAAACACAAGGACGTGAAGACTGCGTCTGATATGAAGGGTTTTCGCTTCTGTGTACCGTTCGACTATTCGATGCATAACTATCTGCTGCGCTACTTCCTGGCGGAAGGAGGGGTACATCCGGATAAGGACGTTCAGATCAGAGTGGTTCCCCCGGCGGAGATGGTCGCAAATCTCAAGGCCGGCAATGTGGACGGCTATCTGGGACCAGACCCGTTCAATCAGCGCGCCGTATATGAGAATGCCGGGTTCATCTTCAAACTGTCCAGAGACATCTGGGACCGGCATCCCTGCTGTGCCTTTACCGTCACCAAAGAATACGCAACGACCTATCCGAACACGTTTCTCGCCATGTGGCGCGCGATCGTGGACGCCACTCATTATGCGTCCGATCCGGCTCACCGCAAGGAGATTGCAGCGGCGATCGCCCCGACCAACTACTTGAACCAGCCCGTGACCGTCCTGGAGCAGGTGCTGACCGGCACGTATGCGGACGGGTTAGGCAGCATCAAGAAGGAGCCGAACCGCATCGATTTCGATCCCTATCCCTGGCACTCGATGGCGATCTGGATTCTCACGCAGATGAAACGCTGGGGGCACCTGAAAGGGGACGTGAACTACAAGGCGGTGGCCGAGCAGGTGTATCGGGCGGCGGACTGCGACCGCATCGCAAAGGATCTCGGCTATCCGACCCATCAATCGACCACGATGAACCACGTGATCATGGGCAAAGAATTCGATCCGAACAATGCGGAAGCCTACGTAAAAGGTTTCAAGATTCACAGCATGGCGTGAGGAGACCAATGGAATCGACGAACGACACCCTGTTGCCTGAAGCGACGAGGCCGGAGCAGGTCGATGCTCCATTCGTCTCCTTCCAACGTGCCCTGAATCGGCCCTCTCCGTTAATGATAAAGTTATGGACGTGGGGGTCGCGGGCAGACCGTGGTTCCCAGACTCAGCGAGGAGGAGCCATGGCAGGCCAGGCGAAAGGAAATCCGTGGTTGATTTCGGGATTTGCATTGGTCATTTTCCTGCTGGCCTGGCATTTCTTCACACTGCGGGCGACGTTTGACTCCAGAGGGATGACGGAAGCACAACTCCAGCTCATGGAGTTCAACGGCGACATCGTGCGATTACCGGACGGAGCCTATTCCTGGAATCCGGAGAAGGAAAAGGTGAAGGGCATTCCCGGCCCCTTGGCGGTTCTTGAAAAGGCGCGCACCGAGCTGGCCGAAGCCTTTGTGAAGAAGGGCACGAACGATCACGGAATCGCCTATCTGGTGCTGTATACCGTCTCGCGTTTTGCGGCAGGATTTCTGGCCGCTTCTGTGGTCGCCATCATGCTCGGCGTCATTCTGGGACTCAACAGGGTCCTCTTCAGGGCGGCGAATCCATTCATTCAAATTCTGAAGCCGATCTCCCCCCTGGCTTGGATGCCGCTCTTGCTCTACACCGTCAAAGATCCGAAATGGACCGCCATGCTGGTCGTCTTCATGGCCGCCGTGTGGCCCACGCTCGCGACGACGGCCTTCGGGGTCAGCTCGTTGAAGAAGGAATACCTTCACGTCGCGTCGATCGTGCAGCTGTCGTGGTTCAAACGCTTGTTCAAGGTGATTTTGCCTGGTGCCGCACCCACCATTGTCAACGGATTGCGTATTTCGTTCGGAAGCGCGCTGGTTGCGGTCGTGCCGGCGGAGATGCTGCTCGGAGAACTGGGCGTCGGCTATTTGAGCTGGATCGAGTGGAACAACCTCGATATCGCCGGCGTCATCTTCGCCATTCTCGTGGTCGGTGTGGTCGGCGTCGTTCTCGATTCCGGCTTCAACAAGCTGGCCGGGCTGGTCACCTATCAGGAGTAAGCCATGTCATTTCTGCAGGTCGACCATGTCAGTAAATTTTTCCCGGACCCGTCGGGCAACGGCGAAGTCTGCATCTTCAGAGACGCCACGATCAAGATCGACAAGGGGGAATTCGTCACGGTCATCGGGCATTCCGGATGTGGAAAGAGCACTCTGTTGAACATCATCGCCGGGCTGGAAACTCCGTCGGAGGGAGGCATCACCCTCAACGGTCGGGAGACGAGCGGCCCCGGCCTAGACCGAATGGTGGTGTTCCAGAACTTCGCCCTCATGCCCTGGATGACGGTGTTTGAGAACATCGCCCTGGCGGTTCGGTCCGCCTATCCGGATTGGAACCACGGGCAGGTGACGGCCCATGTCAACAAGTATATTGCCTTGGTCGGCCTCAAGGGGGCGGAGAGCAAACGGCCTGTCGCATTATCGGGGGGCATGAAGCAGCGAGTCGGCCTTGCCCGGGCTTTTTCCATTGAACCGAAGGTATTGCTCCTCGACGAACCGTTTGCGCAAATCGACGCTCTCACAAGAGGCGTCATACAAGAAGAGCTGATCCAGATGTGGAACACTTCGCGCAATACGGTGTTCATGGTGACCCATGACGTCGATGAGGCCATTCTGTTGTCCGACCGGATTCTCCTGATGACGAACGGGCCGGAGGCGCGAATCGCCGAAATGGTGCATGTATCAATCCCGCGGCCCCGGTCGCGGGAAACGATCATCGACCATCCCCACTATTACAAGATCAGAAACCATATCATCCACTTCTTGGTGCGCCATGCGAAGCACGGAGGTCACGACGGTGCGGGGGAGCAGCGTCCCGAGTCGGGAGATCCCGTGGTCGTGAACTTTGAAGGAGAAACGATGGCGGCCGGTTGAAGCCTCGGAACCAGGAGAGGGGCATCACATCGCTCAAGGAGGAGTGTCACATGGAAAAGGAATCCGTGCGCAAGGCGATTAAGGCCAAACGACTGGCCAAGAAACTCACGATTGCCGACATCGCGAACACGATCGGTAGGAATCCCACGTTCGTCGCAGCCGTGCTGCAGGGCAATCACAAGCTGCCGGCCGATGAGGGAAAGAAGGTCGGAGAATTGTTGGGGCTCGACGCAGATCTGACCGCTTCGTTGAGCAAGTTTCCCGTTCGTACGGATTATCCGAACGCGAGCGATCCGTTTAAGTATCGCTTGATGGAAATCATCGGCGTCTACGGCGATTCGATGCGGGAGCAGGCCAACGAGATGTTCGGTGACGGCATCATGAGCGCCATCGATTTCACGCTCGATATGGAAAAAGTGACCGGCAGTCAGGGTGAAGCCCGTTGCAAGATCACGTTGAACGGCAAGTGGCTGGAGTATAAGACGTTCTAGTTCGAAGGACTGGAGTGCGGGAGTGCGAAGGATGTAGATGGTGAGCAATCGATCAGTGAAGTCGCTCGGCCGTCTTGGACAGGAAGCCTGGCATGACGATGGAATTGTAGGGAGTTTCCGGCTGGTGCATTGTTGCGATTCTTGCTAGAAGGAGTGACTACCGCGGAGAGCGAGATCTGTAACGGAGACCAAGTTTAAGTCACCCAAATTGCGTATGGTGGGACACAACGGCGTGTTCCCTTCAGCGCGAGGGTGAGTCGGTCGATGGACAAAGGCGTCCGTCATTTCATCCGGAATGACGGACGCCTTTTGTGTTTGGTGGACCCGGTGCACCGGTCATCGAGGGAAGGGAGAGATCGATGGGGGAACCAATCGATGCGGAATCACGAATGCCATGT
This sequence comes from Nitrospira sp., assembly GCA_047150005.1. Classification (GTDB taxonomy): domain Bacteria; phylum Nitrospirota; class Nitrospiria; order Nitrospirales; family Nitrospiraceae; genus Nitrospira_C. Next base: position 2,914,060 of record AP038806.1, read on the forward strand.
GGAACAGCGCTTGGCGCAGCGTTCCTGCTTCTCATCGCGCCGGAATGGAGCGAAGCGCAAACCGTTTCGACGACGGCCACGACGATCAGCGGAGCGGATACGGCGTGGGTCCTGATCTCAGCCGCGCTGGTCCTGGCGATGATCGTGCCGGGTCTGGCGTTGTTCTACGGCGGGTTGGTTCGCAGCAAGAACGTGCTGGGCACGATCATGCAAAGCTTCGCCATCCTGTGCGCGGTCAGCCTGTTGTGGGTCATCGTCGGATACAGTCTGGCGTTCGGCCCCGATGTGAAGGGCGTGATCGGCGGGTTCGACTGGCTCGGTCTGGCCGGGGTCGGACTGACTCCCCACGCCGTCTACGGTCCCACGGTCCCGCATCAGGCGTTCATGGTCTTTCAACTGATGTTTGCGGCGATCACCCCGGCCCTGATCACCGGTGCGTTTGCCGAACGGATGAAGTTCAGCGCAGTCCTGCTCTTCTCCCTGTTCTGGTCCCTGGGCGTCTATTGTCCGATCGCCCATTGGTTGTGGGGCGGCGGTTGGTTGGCGCAGTTGGGCGCATTGGATTTCGCCGGCGGCGCGGTGGTGCACATCAGCTCGGGCGTCAGCGCGCTGGTCTGCGCCCTGGTGCTGGGAGCCCGCCACGGGTACGGTACGGATTACATGGCGCCGCATAACCTGCCGCTGGTGCTGCTGGGGACCGGTTTCTTATGGTTCGGCTGGTTTGGATTCAATGCCGGGAGTGCCTTGGGGGCGAATGACACGGCCGTGGTGGCGTTCGTGGCGACCCACACGGCGGCCGTGACGGGGGCGCTGACCTGGACGGCGGTCGAATGGTGGCACCGCGGCACGCCGACCGTGCTTGGCCTCGCGAGCGGGGCGATTGCCGGCTTGGCGATGGTGACGCCGGGCGCGGGATACGTGAGCCCGTTGTCTGCCCTGCTGATGGGCCTGGCGGCCGGGAGCTTGTCCTACCTCGCGATCATGACGAAGGGACGGTGGGGCTATGACGACTCGCTGGACGTGGTGGGCATTCACGGCGTCTCCGGCGTGGTCGGCATACTCCTGACGGGCCTGTTGGCTTCCAAGGCCGTGAATCCGGCCGGGCCCGACGGGCTGGTAGTCGGCAACGCGGCGTTCTTTGCCGCTCAAACATTGACGGCGGCGGTCGTGGGGCTGTTCTCTGCGGCCGGCACGTGGGCCGTGCTGAAGGCGGTGGATCGAGTCGTCGGGCTGCGCGTCCAACCGGACGAGGAACGCATGGGGTTGGATCTGAGTCAACACAACGAACGGGCCTATTCATGAGGCTGAGAAAGGAGGGGCCATGACCGTCATGCACGAAGAAAGACTCGACGCGACCATCTGTGAAAAACGTCTCATGGACATACTGTGTGAGAAGGGTCCGCAGACGCTCGACCGTCTGTGCTCCCTTCCGGATCTGAGCTGGTCGCAGGTGCTCCTAGCCGTCGATCATCTGAGCCGGACCTGCGAGGTGAATCTGGAGTTGATGGCCACGCGCGAGTATCTGGTTTCGCTGGCGGAGCGGCCGCAGTGATGTCACAGGCCGTGCACACCTTGTGGCTGTTGATCTCGGCGACGCTGCTGATTCTGACCGTTACCGGCATCGCCCTGTTCTATGGGGGCATGGTGCGGAAGAAGAACGTGATGAATACCATTGCCCTGCCGTTTGCCGCGCTCGCGCTCGCCTCGATCGAATGGGCGCTGGTGACGAACGTCACAGGGTTGGGACGGGAGATGGAAGCGCCGATTGGCCAGGCTGCGATCGGTCCGTTGTGGTCGTCCTACCACGGGATCATGGCGGCGATTGCCTTGGCGTTGGTCGCCGGCGGCATCGTCGAGCGGCTCCGCTTCTCCTTCTTTCTCCTCTTCGGACTCTGTTGGATCGGGGTGGTCTATGTGCCCTTGGCGCGCTGGATTTGGGGAAACGGCTGGTTGGCCGCGTTGGGCTGCCTCGATTTCGCCGGCGGGGCCGTCATTCACATCAGCGCGGGCGTCAGCGCGCTCGTCCTGGCCGTGGTGATCGGGCCGCGCAAGGGATACGGACGAGTCGACATCATGCCCAATCACTTGCCCCTTTCCCTCTGCGGCGCGGGGCTCATGTGGGTCGGCTGGTTCGGCTTCACCGGCGCGTCGGTGTCGGCGTCGATGACCACGGTGACGGGGGCCTTCGTGGCCATTCATCTCTCGGCCGTCGCCGCGGCCCTCTCGTGGGCCTCGGCGGAGTGGCTCCAACGCGACAAGCCCACGGCCTTGGGGGCTGTCAGCGGGGCCGTGGCCGGATTGGTCGCGATCGCGCCGGCGGCCGCCTACGTCAGCCCGGCGTCCGCGTTGGTGATCGGCGTCGGGGCCGGGAGTCTCTGCTACATGGTCGTGAATTACGTGAAGCTCATTTTGGGTTATGACGACTCGCTGGACGTCTTCGGGATGCACGGCGTTGCGGGAACCTGGGGCATGATCGCGACCGGGCTGTTTGCCTCGACCGAGGTCAACGCCGCCGGAAGCGACGGGCTATTCTTCGGCTACCCCTATCAATTCTTCGTCCAGGTCGTTGCAATCTGTGCCACCTGGACGCTGGCCGGCGGCGGGAGCTGGCTCTTGTTGAAGGGACTCATGCTGCTCGTTGCGCCCCGCGTGGACGACGAGGCGGAGACGATGGGATTGGACCTCCACCAACATGGAGAGAAAGGCTATACAGGGTAAGCGATGGCGATCATTCACGACGACGTCGGCCGCCGCCGGTTTCTCAGCCAGGCGGTGATGGGATTCGGGATCTTGTTCGGGATGGGCACGCTCGGTCTGCGGTTTCTCCAGTTTCTGTTGCCGAACGGAGCCCCGCGGCAACCGGAGACGGTGCTGATCGGGGCGGAGTCCCGCATCCCATTGGGCGAAGCGGTCCCCATGGACCTCGGCGGCCAGAAGATCCTGGTGCTTCGGACGGAAGACGGCGTCGCCGCCTTTTCCCGACGCTGCACCGATCTGGGCTGTCTCGTGTCCTGGAACCGCGAGCGGGGACAGTTCATCTGCCCGTGTCATCAAGGGACCTTCGACAAGACCGGACTCAACGTCAGCGGACCCCCGCCGCGTCCGCTTGATCGGCTCGACATCGTCAAGCGCGGCGACCAACTGTACGTGAATGTGAAGAGCGTATGAAATGAGAGCGTTGAGTACTGTGTGCTGAGTGCTGAGTTTGACGTTGAGGGGGCGCGGTCACCCCGCCACTCAGGACCCAGCACACAGCACTCAGCACTCCAGAAAAGCAGGAGACAAATGGAAACTGACGCATTGTCGAGTACAGGGGCAGCGAAGCAGAAATCGTTGGTGGACTACATCCAGAAGGATCTGCCGGAACATCTGGAATGGTGGCCGTATACCTTGGGTGCGATTCCGCTGACGCTGTTCGGGATTCTGGTGACCACCGGACTGTTACTGACGTTCTACTATGTGCCGGCTTCCGACCAAGCATACGAGAGCGTCGATCAGATTACCCATGAGATCTATCTGGGTTGGTTCGTCCGAGGCCTCCACAAGACGTCCGTGGACCTCATGATTCTGTTTTTGCTCTTCCACGTGATTCGAGTGTTCATGACCAGGGCCTATCAGGCCGGTGGAGAGCTGAAGTGGGTGAGCGGCTCGATCGTGTTGTTCGTCACCTTCGCGATGGGCTTCACCGGCTATTCACTGGTCTACGACAACGTGTCCTATTGGGGGATGACGGTCGTGACCAACATGGTCGGGACGCTGCCGATCATCGGCAGACCTCTGCTGCATCTGCTGCGCGGCGGCGAGGAAGTATCCGGGGTGACGCTTCTCCGGCTGTACGATCTGCATACCAAATTGCTGCCGGTGTTGCTCGGAGGACTGGCGCTCGGACACGTGGTGACGGTGCGACTGCTGGGCTTCACGACGGTGGCGGGAAGCCGGGAGTATCACCAGTTCTATCCCGAGCATACGATGAAGATGGGGGCCGTCGCCGTGGGGCTGTTCCTGTTCATGGTGGATCTGGTCATGATCTTTCCTCCGGTGCTCGGCCCGCCGGCTGATTTCCAGGAGGTGGCATCCGACGTCTCACCTCCCTGGTATTTTTCCGCTCCGTTCATGTGGATCACGTTGTTGCCTGGTCCCGTGGCGATCTGGAGCTTGATGGGATTCGCCGGTCTCTTTGTCGCGTATCCCTTCATCGACCGGGCGTTGACGGAGCGCGGATGGCCGATGGAACCGATCAACGCCATTGTTGGCGCCATTGTCGTCGGCGCGGTGGCCGTCTTGATGTATCTGGATACACAAATGTAGCGGGAGTGGGGCAATGGGCGAGCGGCTAGAGGCCGCAGTTTCGTAGGGAGGAAGCAATAATGGACGAACCCAATACAGAACGATCGGATCATGAGGAAGATGCTCGCTCGAGCAACGGCAAAAAGAATTTCACCCGCTACATGATCGGCGGGCTCTGCCTGATTCTCTTCCTCGCCTTGACGGGAGTGGGATACGTCCAGGTCGAAGAACGGCGCGGCGGAGGCCTGCGGCCGTTCGTCTCGGCGGAGAACAAAAAATGCATCGACTGCCATATGGCCAAGGACGTAGGAGTCGGCGGGATCAACGATTGGAAAGTGAGTCGCCACGCTCCGAAAGGCATCGGCTGTGTCGAATGCCACCGTGCGGAGAAGGGAGATGCGGACGCCTACGACCATGAGGGATTTCTAGTGTCCACACTCGTCACGCCGAAAGATTGCATGCGTTGTCATGACAAGGAAGCGCAACAGTTCGGCAAGTCTCATCATGCGAAGGCGGCGCAGTTCACCGGCTCCCTCGACAATTTCCTCGGCAACGTCGTCGAGGGGCCGGAGGTCGTGACCACCGGATGCGCCGGTTGTCACGGGAGCGTGGTGAAGGTGATGGAAAAAGGAAAGCTCCATCCGGCGACCTGGCCGAATTCCGGGATAGGGCGGGTCAACCCGGACGGATCCAAAGGGACCTGCTCGGCCTGTCACGCGCGTCACAGTTTCTCCATAGAACAGGCGAGGCAACCGGAGAGCTGCGGGCGCTGCCACATGGGTCCTGACCATCCCCAGATCGAAGCATACTTGGAGAGCAAGCACGGGGTCATGTTCACGGCGAATAAAGAAAAAATGAAGCTTGCCAATCCGTCGGAGAAGTGGCATCCGGGAAAAGACTATCTCTATCCGACCTGCGCGACGTGCCACATGAGCGCGACCGGAACTCAGGAAGTGACGCACGACGTCGGCGACCGCATCAGCTGGACTCTCCGGCCGGTCATCTCGACCAGGCTGGAGAATTACGAAGACAGGCGGAAGGCCATGAAGCAGGTCTGTTCATCCTGTCATAGCGAGCAGATTGTGGACCGGTTCTTCACGACGATGGATCAAGGGATCAATCTCTATAACGACAAGTTCGGCAAACCGGCCAAGGGAGCCATGGACAGGCTGTTGCAGTTGAAGAAGATCACGCCGACCCCCTATGACGAGAAGATCGAGTGGGTCTTCTACGAACTCTGGCACCACGAGGGGCGGCGAGCCAGGCACGGGCTCTCCAAGGTGGCGCCTGACTACGTGCACTGGCAGGGCTTCTATGAAGTCGCCAAGAGCTTCTACACCAAGTTTCTGCCGATGGTGCGTGAGCTGTCGCCGGACGTGGCGGCGGAGATGCTGCGCAGCGACGGCCACAAATGGATCGAGAAGGGCATGACCAAGGAGGAGATTGCTCAGATGCTGGAGTTTTACGACAAGGAGATGCAGGGCAAGCGCGGTGGAGGGTGAGGGGCCAAGGGCCGATTCGTAGACATGACGAACCCTTTGCAAGACGAGAGATCGAATCCGAGCGGAGCCGATGGGGCACGGCAACACGATGAAGCCTACGAACGACGGATGGCGAAGCTCTATGCGGTCAGCAAGGCGTTGCAACACAAAGGCTGGTCGCTGCGCTTTCTTGCGCACATGGTCCTGGACGCAGCCGTGGACCTCTCCGACGCGGACTGTGGCGCCCTGGTGATGTTCGACCAGGACGGGCATCCGCCTATCCTGTCCTGTTGGGTGAACATGGATGAGGAAGGACGTCGGGCGATCGAGACCGTGCTGATCGAACGAGGACTCCTCAGCAAGATGGATCAGGGATACCAGGTGCTCCGGCTGAATGATCTCGCGCTGCAGCCGGATCGCGCCGGCTCGTCTTCAGGCCGGCTGCCCGCAGGGCCCTTCTGTGGGACCGCGATCCAGGCGCACGACAGGCTCTTCGGACGACTCTATCTTTGCAAGGAGCGAAAGACACATCGTGAGTTCACCGCACTGGATGCTCTGATCATCGGCACGTTGGCGGTGCATGCGGGGTTGGGAATCCACACGGCGTTCCTGGTTCATAATGGCACGACCGCTCGTTCGCGGCACATCGCCTTGTTGGAATCCACCAGTGAAGGTGTCTACGGAGTCGATCTCGACGGGCGGTGTGTGTTTATCAACAGGGCCGGCGCCGACCTGTTGGGATACCAGCCTGAGGAGCTGATCGGCCGGTCCATGCACACCTTGATTCACCACACCCGTGTGGATGGTTCGCCCTACCCGGCTGAGGCCTGTTCTATCTATCGTGCCTATCGGACAGGACGGTCCTTTCGGGCGGACGACGAAGTCCTCTGGAGGCGGGATGGGAGTTGTTTCCCTGCCGACTTCTCCTCATCTCCTCTGTATCAGGGTGGTATGCTCACCGGCGCGGTCGTCACCTTTCGAAACATCGCGGAGCGGAAGAATGCCGAGGCGATGCGCGCCTATTTGTTAGACCGTCTGATGCGCGCTCAGGAAGAGGAGCGGCGGCGGATTGCGCGTGAGCTGCACGATGAGACGGAACAGGCCCTCACGTCCGTGTTGGTGGGTCTCCGCGCGATGGAGGACGTCTCGACGGTGAAAGGCCTTCACCACCAGGCGGGCAAGCTCCGCCACGTCACGGCGCGAGCGCTGGAAGAACTGCAACGCCTCGTCCAGGGTCTCCGCCCGGCGTTGTTGGATGAGATGGGGTTGGCGGCGGCGTTACAACGCCTCTGCACCGATTTTGTACAAACCTATGGGATTCGGGTGGACTTCCATGTCGGTGAGCATGTGGCGGAGCTTTCCTTGCCGTTTCCAATCGAAATCGCGTTGTACCGGATTGTCCAAGAAGCCCTCACCAACATCGCCAAGCATGCCGGCGCGACGACCGTGAGCGTCCTGATCCAGCCGACTCCCTCGTCGGTCCGGTTGGTAGTGGAAGACGACGGCGTCGGGTTTGAGCCGGATGCCATCCGCCGGACCGCGGTGTCGCAAGGCCGTCTCGGACTGTACGGCATGGAAGAGCGAGCCAAGATCGCCGGCGGTGTCTGTACGGTTGAATCCACCCGAGGGCGCGGGACGATGATCCATATGGAAATTCCTCTTTCACCCGTCGCTTCGCTATGACGATTCGCGTGCTCATCACCGATGATCACGCCGTGCTCCGAGCCGGTCTTCGCGTCCTCATCGATGCCCAGCGGGATATGCAGGTCGTCGGCGAGGCCGGGGATGGACATGAGGCGGTGGCCAAGACGATCGCGACCAAGCCGGATGTCATCCTGCTCGACCTTTCCATGCCGGAGCACAGCGGACTGCGCGCAATCCCGTCAATCCGACAGCAATCCCCCGGCGCGCGCGTGCTTGTGCTGTCGATGTATGAGGATATCGCCTGTCTTCGCGCCGCACTCGATTCCGGTGCGGCGGGCTATGTGTCGAAAAAGGTCGCCGACACGGAACTCCTCGCAGCGATCCGCGCCGTGGCGGGCGGGAGAAAGTACTTCTGCTCATGCAGTCTGGAACTCCTGGTTCAAGCTTCGTCGAGGCTCGATCTCTCCGGCGTTGACGCGCGCGACGTCGACGCAAGCACCCTCAGCAAACGAGAGCGAGAGGTCTTGACCATGGTGGTTGAGGGGTATACGCACCGACAGATCGCAGAACGACTCGGAGTCAGCATCAAGTCCGTGGAAAGCTATCGGACTCGCGTCCAAGAAAAGCTCGGACTCCAGACCCGCGTCGAGTTACACCGGTACGCGCTGGCGAGGGGGCTTCTGTGCTCGGATGGTCTGCGGGAACCTGATTCTCCAGCGAAGAGCTAACCTGCCTGACGCGCTGCGGGTCTCCTCCTCCTGCACGGATTTTCCTGGCACCGGTGAGGTTTATTACGGATTTGCCCTCTTCCGTCTTCAACCGCTTCTGCCGATGATGGCCACGCCATATTGAACGGCTCCATGACAGATGAGTGGAACGACCGCCTTCTCGTACTGCGAGGGGGCAACGGTGTTTCCCGGCCATGTGATCTCAACAGCGACGGCATTCGATGGCGTGCGGAACGTCACGCTCACTGAATGCAACCGTGAAGAGGGGAGGACATCGCATGGACACCGGTCTTTTTGTTGATGGGTTTCCTTCTTCGTTTACCGATCAGGATCTGAGAGAGTTATTCATCAATCATGGGGTCGTGGTATCCGCCAAAGTGGTCAGAGACCCTCGCGGTCGCTCCCTGGCATTCGGTTATGTGGAGATGGCCACGCCGCACGATGCGAACACTGCCATTCAGCGGCTGCATCGAAAGGCGTTGCATGGAAGCATCTTATTGGTCTCGTTGAATAAGACAAACGCCCGATGAGGAACCAGCCAGAAACGCACCGAGGATCACGCATGCCGATCGTCGACGATGCTTCCGCCGAACGCGTCGGCATCCACCGTATCCTGAAAGATAGGGGTACACAGAAGTAGTCGCTGCCAAGCCGGCGCGTCATGCTTGTGTGCGTCCGAGACTGGATGCTTTGGGAGGACAAGTTGACCGGCACGAGTGAGACCATGGAGCAACGATTCCGAGATAAGGCACTGCGCTCTGTGGGCGGAGGAGACATGTGGCCATCTTAGTCATCGATGACTCCCCGGATGATCTGACCCTCGTCGAATACTGCCTGAAGGGGGCAGGCTATCAGGTCGTCACAGCAAACTCGGCAGAGGAGGGAATGCGATATCTTCTGGAAGTCGGCGAAGGAAAGCGGTCGGTCCCCATCGATCTGATCTTGCTCGATATCATGATGGACGGTCTCGATGGACTCGATGCGTGCAGGCGGATCAAAGCGACGGGCCGGCTGAAGGAGATCCCGATCGTCATGGTCTCGATTGATACGATGCCGGGCACGATCCAATTAGCCTTTCGACGAGGTGCGGTCGACTATATTCGCAAGCCCGTGATCAAGGCGGAATTATTAGCCAAGGTGGCCATGGTGCTCAAAGTCCAAGAAGACGCCCCGCACCGAACGGAGCCATTCCATGCCCAACAGGGCGAACGCATCCAGCGTGATCCCGTAACGGGAATCATGACCTGGGGGGAAATGGACAAAATCTTCCAGCGAGAATGGGAGATCGCCATCCGAGAACGGCTTCCCATGTCCCTGATTGTCTTCAGGCCCGACGACTTTAAAGTGTTCAACGACAAATATGGGTATCAGACAGGCGACGACTGTTTGCGGATGATGGCTCAGACTGCCCAAGGGATGTTCACGCAGTCCGGGCAGTTCGTGGCACGCTATCGAGGAGCCGAGTTTGTCGTCATCCTGGTCGGTACGGAAGAAGAGGCTGCCAAAACTATGGCGGACCGACTCAGGGAGGCCATCGAAGATCTCGACCTGGGACTCACTCTCGCCCTCGGAACGGCGACGGTGACTGCCGATGGGCACGCCTCGCGTGACATGCTACTCGCGCTTGCCAAAAACCATCTCGGTAAGACTCAGTAGAAGGACTCTGGTGGGCGAGAGCATAGAAGGTGCGGTGTGCCTTGAACTGAGACTCTGGTACGGCGCGGCATGTTGAGAAAGAGCAGAACGCTGAACGGGGAACGAGCATCGATCCTTGCCTATTGCCGGGTGATGCGGATCGGTTCCCATATCACTGTTTCGGCTATGGCGATGGATGGTAACGGCGACATTGTCGGACCGAACGATCCCTACATCCAGACGGCGCAATGTTTGCGAAACATTGAGGCTGCGTTGGCGGAGGAAGGCGCTTCCTTGGCCGATGTCGTGAAGACGCGGGTGTGTGTCGCCGATTCCGATCATGGAGTCAAGATTAACAGAGCCTACGACGCTGTCTTTCGACGGTTCTTTTCGGCCGCCCGAATAGAGGTCCGCCGTTTCATGCTGCCGGAAATCCTGGTGGAGATAGAGGTCGATGCCGTCATTGCAGAAACATAACGGCGACGGGGTCATGCGTTCGTGGAGAAGATGTGTGGCTCATGAGATTCGTTTTACCCGATGTTTGCTTGGCGGCGTACGTAAGCGATCAAGAACGTTGTCACGTACTCCGGGATGGGGAGCAGGGGAAAAGGATCACCTCCCCTGACACAGGACGGCGCTCATCGCATTGAATTGTGCCACATCGCCTTTTATGGGCGCACGCTTGCCGAGTACTTGAGGATTTGTGATGTGGATCTTCTGTCCTGGCGAGACTGCACCATTCTCGACTGTCCGGGAGGTGCATCCTCGTTTGTCGCGGAGGCTCGTCGAGAGGGCGTGCAGATGTTTGCGTGCGATCCGTTGTATGGGGCCGACGTCTCAAGTTTGATTGAGAGGGGTGAAGCGGACATTCAACACGTGATCGACCGTGTGGCCCGCGTGCCTCATCTCTTCCTGTGGAATTGCTATTCTTCTCTCGACGATCTGCAAGCGAACCGGCTGTTGGCGTTGCGCTGGTTCCAATATGACTACCAGCGCGGGCTTGAAGAACAGCGATACGTCAAAGGGGAACTCCCGCGGCTGCCCTTCGAGGACCATCGCTTCGATCTCGTGCTCAGCGGGCACTTTCTCTTCACCTACAGCGATCGGTTCGATTATGCATTCCATCTCACCGCGCTCCTTGAACTATTTCGGGTCAGCGCCCGAGAGGTCAGGATCTATCCGCTCCAGGGTCCCGATTCGCAAACATATCCCCATATGGAGCATTTGCTCTCGGCTCTGAAGCACAAAGGCATCCGGGCCCAGATCTGTCCCGTGCCCTTTGAGTTCCAACGCGGGAGCAACCAGATGCTGCGGTTGGTTCGGAGACATGTAGACGCTTGAGCACCTTCCGACGGCGAACGCCCATACTTCTGCGCGGGATTTAAGCGGACATTCTGAAGTTCTACGGTGACCGCCCGATGCTCGTGGCAAGAAAATCGGAATGTCCCCTCATAACATCCCGCGATGTCGCAACGAAGCTCGCGTCGGTAAGATTATACGCGACTCAATTCGTCCTCTTGAGCAGACCGGGCCAATGCGTTATTCTGCTAACCCACACTGGAGGCGACGACACTATGCCACGACGAAGCAGGACCGGGTTGCAGCGGGCGGACATTCTGGAACGGTATCTGGCGCGGTTTCGCAAGCACCTGGGGATGTTTCAAACGTTTCTGTCGCGCAAACGTCCCTCGATGTCGCTGGAGGATTTCGATGAGGCTGCCGAAGAGTTGATCGCCCAGGTCTATGGCCAAGCGTCCGACGAACTGGAAGCCTACTTCTATGCCAAGAACGGCGAAGCCGCGATTCTGCCGGAGGAAGCCCAGGAAAGCGGGACGCACGACGTCGAACGGGAAAGCCTGCAGCAGCGCCGGCAGGTGCTCGAAAGCTGCCTGGCCGACCTGGAGATGCGCTATCGTGTGCAGACCAAACGGCGGCCCGGCGCCAACGGCCGTGTCATGGGGAAGCGGACCGTGGAGGATTATATGTCCCACGAAGTCCACAGCATTCATCGCGCCGCGACCATCAAGGAAGCGGGACGACTGCTGCAGAAATACAAAGTGGGCTCCCTCATCGTGGACGACGGCTCGCGATACATCGGGATCGTGACGGATTCCGACTTGAGCCGAAAAGCGGTCGCCAAGGGGCTTGATCCGAATACGACCGCGGTCCTGGCATGCATGAGCAAACCGGTCGTCTCGATCGAGGAGACCGAGCCGATCTCGGACGCCATCGAGTTGATGAAACAGGAAAAGATCCGCCACCTCGCCGTGACGGCCGATCGGACGATCATCGGGGTGCTGTCGATTTCCGACGTGTTGCGGGCTTACGAAGATGTGACGGGTTCTCCCACCAGCTGATACCTTCATTGCCGCATGGCGGGCGGACGGATCGTCCGCCCGCCGAATCCACTACCCCCGGAACCGAGCACAGACCATGCCGCCGACTTTGCTGTTAAGCTGCGAATCTCTCGGCAAGCGCTACGGCGTCAAGGCCCTCTTCTCCGACTTGTCGCTCACGCTCAACGAGGGTGATCGCGTCGGGCTCATCGGTCCCAACGGGTCCGGCAAATCCACCCTGCTCAAGATCCTGGCCGGCTTGACTGAGCCGGATGACGGATCGCGGTCGCTTCGGCGTCACACCCATATCGGGTATGTGGCTCAGGAGCCGGCGTTTCTCGACGGACACACGGTGGAGGAGACTCTGGCGACGGCGCTGATCGCCGACGGACTGGATCCCCACGAACAGAGCGATCGGATCGCCAGGACCATCGGCCTGGGACGGTTCGCGCGCGCCGATCAGCCGGTTGCCGAACTGTCGGGAGGGTGGAAGAAGCGACTGGCGATCGCACTGGCCTTGCTCACGGAGCCGGACATCCTCCTCATGGACGAGCCCACGAATCATCTCGATCTCGAGGGGATTCTCTGGCTGGAAGCCATGCTCCGGGACGAGGCCCGCGCCTGTCTCTTCGTCAGTCATGACCGGCGGTTTCTAGAATCCGTCGCCTCGCGGATCTGGGAACTTAATCGCGTCTATCCGGGCGGCCTCTTCGAGGCTCAAGGCCGGTACAGTGATTTTCTGGAGCGGCGCGATGCCGTGCTCCGATCGCAGGCCGAGTATCAGGCGTCGCTCGCCAATCGCGTTCGGCGTGAGGTGGAATGGCTGCGGCGTGGGCCGAAAGCGAGAACGACGAAGGCCAAGGCCAGGGTGGATGCGGCGGGTCGGATGATCGACGAGCTGGAAACCATCGAAGATCGCCGCCGGCAGGCCGCGGCGGCGATCGACTTCTCCGCGTCCGGGCGAAAATCGAAACAACTGCTCGTGGCGTCGGGTCTCGGTAAGTCGTTAGGCGGCCGGCCGATCGTGTCGGATCTGGATCTGCTGCTCGGACCGGGAGAACGAATCGGCCTGCTCGGTCCGAACGGAAGCGGCAAGACGACGCTCTTGCGGATGTTGGCGGGCACGCTGGAACCGGATCGAGGAACCCTCATCCGCGCCGACCGGCTCCGCGTGGTTACGTTCGAGCAGCACCGGGACTCCTTGAATCAGGATGAAACATTGAGGCGGGCGCTGGCGCCGGCCGGCGATGCGGTCATGTATCAAGAGCGCTCGGTTCACGTGATGTCCTGGGCCAAACGGTTCCTGTTCAGGCCGGAGCAACTCGATCTGCCGGTCTCGCGCCTCTCGGGAGGCGAACAGGCGCGCCTACTGATCGCCCGCCTGATGCTGGAGCCTGCCGATGTGCTGATCCTCGACGAGCCGACCAACGATCTGGACATTCCCACGCTCGATGTGCTGGAAGACAGTCTACTGGAGTTTGCCGGGGCCCTCGTCTTGGTCACGCACGACCGCTGGCTGCTGGATCGTGTCTCGACTAGGCTGCTGGCGCTGGACGGTGCGGGGCGCGCGGACTGGTTCGCCGACTATGCTCAGTGGGAAACAGCCAAGCTGCGACGAGAGCGAGCGCCGGATGAGGAGACGAGGGCGCAATCGGAGGCTGCCGTCACGGCCGCACCGGCCGGCTCTCAGAAACGGAAGGGATTGTCCTACCGCGAGCGCCAGGAATGGGAGAAGATGGAGGCCGTGATTCTGGAAGCGGAGCGCACCCTGTCGGTTCGCGAGGCGGCGGCCAACGACCCGGCGATCGCCTCGTCCGCCGAGCAGCTACAAGAACGATTCGCGGCGCTGCATGCGGCTCAGGCCGATGTCGAGCGACTCTATGTCCGGTGGGCCGAACTGGAAGAGAAGCGGGCGCAGGGAGCCGGCGGCGGCTGAAGGCGAACGGCCCTCTAAAACAGCCGGCCGCACGACGGCGGTGAGTCCGACGTGTCGGATCGATCCCCGGTGCGACGCGCCTGTTCAAGACCGGCACGGGCCAAGGCGTCCGCCCGTTCGTTCTCCGGGTGGCCGGCGTGACCCTTAACCCAGTGCCATTCGAGAATATGGCGGGCGGCCAGCGCATCGAGGCATCGCCAGAGGTCTTCGTTCTTCACCGGATCCTTCCCGGCCGTCTTCCAGCCGCGGCGCTTCCAACTGTGGATCCACTCGCTGATGCCTTTTTGCACGTACTGCGAGTCCGTATAGACACGCGCCTCCATCGGTTCGGGAAACGATTGCAGGGCTTCGATCACCGCACGCAGTTCCATGCGATTGTTCGTCGTGGCCGGCTCACCGCCGCACAGCTCCGTCTCGATGGCTCCGATGCGCAGTAGCACGCCCCAACCGCCGGGGCCGGGGTTTCCGCTGCAGGCTCCGTCCGCATAAATTTCAATCATCGTCCAGCCTTGGTTATGATGGTAGATCGCGGCGTGGGAGAGAGTACGTGTCCGGCGCGCAAAGATCAATTCCATCGCCAAACACGCGGCGGAATGGTCGCTGAAGGACTGTGGTACTCTACCCATCCAAACGGACGCGTGTTCCGTAGGAAAGAGGTAGCACGCACTTCTCATTTTCACCCTAAGGAGGTCTCTCATGATACTGCGACGGGGATTGGCAGCGATGCTCTGCATGGCGTTCCTGGGCGTCACGGCGGCCTATGCCGACATGGGGCACGGGCATGTGGCGGTGCCGCTCAAGGCTACGGCCGGGTCGAAGGCCGAAACGCATGTTGCTGAAGGGATCATGCATTACGAGAAGGGGCATATGGACGAGGCCAAGAAGCATTTCACGGCAGCGGCCCAAGCCGATCCGCAATCGGCCGAGGCCCATTATGACGTCGCCTTGGTGTTGGATAAGACGGGCGACCATAAGGGAGCGATCGAGCATTTCAAAAAGGCGCAAGAGCTGGGGAAGGACAATCCAGATATCCAGAACTCCGAAATTCTAAAGAAACACGTCAAGATGTGAAGCGGTGTCAGTCGATCGAGGCGCGGCAACGGTGCATCGTTGCCGCGCCTCACGGCCGATTCGTTCGAATGCGGCAATCTCTCTTCTTGTGCGCTGCTAGTTGGACGAATTGGCCGCGTTCACGTAGGTTTTTCGGTAGGTCGTGACTTTCTCCAGATAGTTCCTCGTTTCCTGATAGGGGAGCTTGGTTCGCAGCTTGTCGTAGAGCGAGGCCGGTGGGAGTTCGTTGATCTGCTGGAGCGCGGTCGTCCGGTTTTTTGAGAACGTGCGGAAGACGTTCCCGGCGCCCGTATTGTAGGCGGCGATGACGCAGTATTCCCGCGACACCTGGTTGGCGACGTCGTCCAGTTGGCTGAACATCAGCACGTTCAGAAAGGCCGTCCCCAGTTCGACGTTGTGCTCCGGGTCGAACAGGTAGTCGCGCGTCGGCGTCACATCCTGCCGCTTGGCGCGCCGATAGGCCTCGCGTCCGCCGCTGGTCGGAACCAGTTGCATGAGGCCGTAGGCCGGAACCGGACTGACGGCGTAGGGATTGAAGTTGCTTTCCGTCCGCATGATCGCGAAGACGAGGCTCGGGCTCATCTTGTACTGTTCGGCGAATCGCATGACGTAGGGGCGGTATTTCTCCGCCTGCTTCTGCGAGAGATTGGCCACCATCTTCATCGTGACATAGGTGGCCTGCTTCTTCGAGCCGTTCTGATCGATCGTTCTCGTGGCGGCTTTCTTCTCGACCAGATAGTCCGCGAAGGAGTCCGCCGCCTCCGGCGTCCTGATCGGCTTGTTCTGTTGATCCAGCACGAGGCCGAGCAGATAGGGTTCTTCCTCGGCGGTGACCGGGATCTCCTTGTCTGAAAAGAGATCGACCGTTCGCGGGTCTTGCGGCGTCAACAGCGTGGTCGCGATCGCCCGGTTGAGGCTCTTGCGCGAGTCGCTCGTATCCAGTGTCTCCACGGTGATTTCCGCCTTGTCGAAGTCCACGATAGCGCGGCTCTTATAGCTGTGCGTGTACTTCACGTACTTCTTTTTCTCCGGGAGCTTCACTTCTTTCTGCCCCCACTTCTCGGCGACCTTCCCGTTGAGCGCCTTGTAGAGCGTCTGGAAGTCGCGTTGCGCTGCGCGCAGGTCGCTGAGCAGCCGATCGGGATCTTGGGCATATTGGTCAACACGACGCTGGACGGCTTTGGAGGGCTCTTTGCTTTGCACGACGTCGAGGACGGTTCTCCCGGTGCGGCTGGCGAGCGCCTGCTCCGTCGCGGCGATCATGCGGTCGGTCGATTCGCAACTCAGGAGGGTGGTGGAAAACGCTACGGAGACCAGCAGCCTGATTCGCGAGCCGAACATGACGGCATTGTACTATAAGGAATGCAGAATCCGATGTCTCTACGAGAAGTGCTCAGGGAGCAAAGTCGCGATGATGTCTTCTGAGAGGCTCGGCCCCCGATGCTTCCGCATCGGGGGCCGGACCGCCCGGTCACCGCTGCCTCATAAGGAATCGCTGCTCAGGTCCGTTGCCGCCAGTCACTTCTGGTCTTTCTTATTCTTTGACTCCTGGCTTGTCGAATCGGCCGAGACATCGATCTGGTCTTTGGCCAGTTGTTCGCCGGATTGGAAAGACGGACTCTGCATCACATGGACGTCATCGAAGGCCGCCGCTTCCATCAGGGCCTTGTCGCCGATGGCGTTGGCCCGACCCGGATCGTTCGCGAGCGATTGACCGCTGACGGGATCGAGGGCTTTGCCCATCGGATAGCCCGGATGTTTCGGCAACGTCGCCGGGTTGGCAGAGGCCGGAGCGCTCGTCACACATACGACTGCCACAATGGTGAGCAGGACAAGAATGATTTTCATGGTGGAACCTCCTTTGTAGCTGGAAACCATGACAACGACTCGGAGGTCTGGGGCAGCAGCAAGGTGACGTAGAGATGTGAACGGCGACGATCGTCCTACCCCGGATTCACGGAGACCTCCAAGGCTTCTTTTCAGACTGCCTCCCGCTCAGGGCCGGAGTCAAGCCGTCTTAATGCGGCCGGTCGAGCGGCTCCGCGCCTCGCGCGCTGCCTCGTTACGATCCCACTGCGTCGGCCCGTAAGTCTCAGCTAAGGCGACGTCTCTCGTCGAAATGTCGATCTCTGCCGTTCCGCTAGGAGAGCGGGTTTTCTGGTGCTTGACGCGTCCAGAGCCCAGGCGTAGAGTGATCGCTGATTCGGCCGCCTCATCCGCGAGGTGGGGGCCATGAACATCGATGGAGCAGTGATCCATTATGATGAGCATGGCAAGTGCGGTCTCTTCTCACCCCGACATTTCCTTCACCAGATAGCCCCGTTAACGGATTCTCCGTCCTTCTTCCCCTGTTTCAGTTTCAGCCGTGACTCTACCGATTCTTCTGTGGTCGGTTTCGTCAAACATCCGTGCCCTGCGGCGCAGCGCACGATTGGTCCGCCCCGCCGGGCAACTCAGAAAGGAGGGTGTCATGAAAGCTGTGATTGCTGCGGTCCTCATGGTCGGTGCGCTTCTCTGTCTGACCGTCGGCACGGCCTGGGCGGAGAAGGCCTGGGTTGACGAGATCAACAATTCACTGTCGTTCACCATGGCGAATTATCCCAATTCGAACTGGGAACCCTATCAGCAGAAACTGCATAAGGTGCATGACGCAGTCAGCCGTGGCGACAATCAGGCGGTCAGGATGGAAATGGGCAAGTGGTTCAAGATGCTCCGGCACCGCGACTTCGGCATCAGTGACGTGGCGGCCGACGAGCTGTACAACTTCTCCCTGATGGTGACGCCGATTCAGGAATACGGTATTGCCGTTCCTGCCGGTCCGGCCGGTCTGGGGGATACGAGCTACTAGCATCATTCCTGTCGCCGGAGGAATGGTGCGGACACAGAGGAGGTGTCCCATGCAACGTTATCGTCGAACCGTGCTCCTGGGGCTGATGGCGGTGTGTCTTGCCGCGCCGGTTGGAGCGGAACAATCCCAGGACATCATTCTCAGTGCGCACTATGGATTCAGCGGGGTGATCTCCAAGATCGAGTCGGGAATGTTGTTCGTCCGAAGCGACGTCAATCTGCAGCCCAGGGTCGTCAGTCCCATGAAAGCCGACCGGGTCGGCCTCCATGATGCCAAGGTGGGCGACGCCGTGAACCTGTTGGTTGACTCAGGCAATGTCCTGATCGATGTCTCCCGCACGGATCGGTACTTCCCCGATCACCGGTTTCTAGTCGGCACCGTTCGGTATGCCGATCCGTACTGGCACGAGATCCAGCTCTCCACCCCGGAGGGGACGGCCACATTTGAGGTGGATGCGTTAGTCGGAACCAAGCTGTCCACGCTTCCGGAAGGGGCTCCGGTCACGCTCGAGCTGGATGCGGACAATGTGATGATCGATATCTATCGTGACCGGTCACGCTGATCGTCACACGGGCCGGATTGTCGCTTGACTTGATGGAAGGGTATCCGTACGATTTCCTTGTTCGTCTCCGCCGGTCCTGTCGCAGGGCCGGCGGAGACGGGAAGCGGGCGTCTTCTTAAAGCAAGGATGACCGTATGGCGAGCCATCTGCGGTGGGTCGCCGCAGCAGTCGTGCTGGCTGCCGCTCATGTATCGGTGTGCGACGCGGCCGTCGCTGAACGGAATCGTGCGGACGACGGCCTTCCCTTCCAGACGATCCTTGATTTGGAACAGAGTGCCCGCCTGCTGGCCATCCTGCTCGATTCGGGGCGTTCCGTCATCAACGAAAACCAACCCCTGTTCGATGATCCGGTGAAAGTGGACAAAGGCTTTACGCCCGAGGCCTTCGAGCGACAGCTCGTCGATATCTTCCGTACGAGGTCGGGCCTTGATCTTGCCGATTTGGACTCGGCTCGTGTGCCACTCGCCGGCAAAAAATGGCTCAAAGATCTGCTCGCCGCGAGTAAGCAGGTCGTCAGAGAGGCTCAACCGGACATCAACCGCCCGGCCGCGCAATCGAAGTTGATTCCTGCGGTATTTGGGTTGCGCGTGGGCGGGCACTTTGCCGAGCGGACGGGGATCCGGATGAAGCAAACGACCCTGGTTCCGAGAAATCCAGCCAATGCGCCGGATGCGGTCGAACGATCATCTCTGGAACTCTTTGCCGCTCCCGATTATCCGCGTGAAAAGGCGATGAGCGAAGCCACGGCCAAGAGCGGGGTGTTCAGACTCATGTTTCCGCTGTACATGACCCGTCAGTGCCTGGAATGCCATGGAGAACCGAAGGGCTCGCTCGACAAGACGGGCTATGCACGGGAAGGATTGAAACTCGGGCAGAATGCCGGTGCCATCAGTGTGATGATCCCTATTACACCATGACACGCGTTGCGCTTTCTCTTGGATTGATGTTGGTCTGGACGGCCGCCGCTATTGCGGCGGACCGTTTCGCGGGACCGCCCGAACGGCCGGCCGGCAGC
Source organism: Nitrospira sp. (assembly GCA_047150005.1). GTDB lineage: Bacteria > Nitrospirota > Nitrospiria > Nitrospirales > Nitrospiraceae > Nitrospira_C. The sequence goes on from AP038806.1 coordinate 2,933,603, forward strand.
GGAGTCATCGTGCATTCCGATGGCTACATTCTCACTGCGCAACATGTCATTGCCAACGCCCGCAGGGTGGTTGTGGTCACCTCGGGCGAAGTTCGCGCCGCGGCGATTGTAGTCAGCATCGATCCTGAACACGACCTGGCGCTGCTCAAAGCGGAAACGGTGGGCCTGACCGAAGCCTCTCTTGGTCATGCGGGCGGAGTGCGGCTGGATCAGGAAGTGGTAGCCGTCGGCTTTCCCTTCGGATTGCGGGAGGTCTCGGTGACGCGAGGGCGGATTGCGGCTGTGCGGACCAAAGGGGTGCAGCGCGTGTTTCAGGTCGATGCGGCGATCAATCCGGGAAACAGCGGCGGTCCGTTGTATAACACACAGGGCGAGCTGATCGGCATCCTGACGACCAAATTCTCACATCCCTCCGGGATTGTTCCCGAGGGCATGGCCTTTGCCGTTCCGGTCAGTTATGCCACGCCGCTTCTCGCCAACATCGAGGGATTCGACTTCAGCATGGTCGGGAAGGGCCGCATTGGCAGGAAAGCAAAGAAGGGGAGGGCCACGGAGCAGGATCGTCTTGCCGACATGGTCGTACGGACGACAGTCAGAATCGAGACTGTCCGTGGTGTAGAGGCTCCCCCGTCCGTCATACCGGCTCCGGTCGATGCCGTCAAACGGCCCGAGACTGCCTCGTCACCCGTCGGTCAGCCGCCGGGACAAAGCCGCGGTCCCCGGTACTCCGCTCCGGACCAGGCGTCGATTCAGCAAGTCAACGAGCAGCTCAGACTGGAACAGCAGGAACACCTGCAGCGATTGACTCAGCAAGGGGGCGGCGTCCCGGAAGGGATGGTGCTGATTCCCTCGGGAGAATTCCAGATGGGCGCCGAGGACGGCTTGCCGGATGCGCGCCCCATGCATCGCGTGTACGTGAGCACCTATTGGCTCGACCGCCACGAAGCGACCAATCGGCAGTATCGCCGATGCGTGGAGAGCGGAGGCTGCGCTCCTCCTAAAGATCAATCCGCCTATGAGGATCCGGATCTGGCCGATCATCCGGTGACCAATGTGACGTGGGCGCAGGCCCGTCATTATTGCGGATGGCTCGGGAAGCGACTGCCGACGGAGGCCGAATGGGAAAAGGCGGCCCGCGGGATCGACGGCCGACTGTACCCCTGGGGCAATACCGATGAGGCGGCAAAGGCAAGGCCGCGCCTCGCTGAGCGGACGAAGAACGGGACGGCTCCGGTCGGCACCATGGATTTTGCACGTTCTCCTTATGGCGTGGCCGATCTCGTCATGAATGTTTCCGAATGGGTGAATGACTGGTACGCAGAGGACTTTTATCGATCCTCCCCCAGTCGCGACCCGCAAGGTCCCGCCCGGGGGACGTTCCGCGTGCTGCGCGGGGGCGAACCCAGCGACCGTCCGCTTGAGTTACGTGCCAGCTATCGGGGTTGGGATGACATGACGTATTGGGGCCCTTCGCTCGGCTTCCGCTGTGCGCAGGATGGGTCCTGAACCGGGTGGTGTCCTCAGGAACGCCAGGCAGCGGGCTAAGCCCTGGCAGGTCGAAAATCAAGCGGCCATCCAATGCCTGCCGCGCGCCGAACGGTTTCTGACACCGTTGTCCTTCGCTGCCTCCTTTTCTTGGTCACCCACACTGCTGGCTGTGTTGCGCCATCATTCCTTGTTTGATGCAACGCCAACAAACAGGGCAGATCTGACAAGGACAAGCGACACAATGGATGGCTGCCCCTAAGTGGCACAGACACGAGCAAATCGCCTCTGCTTCCACTGCGTCATACACGAACCATCTCCACACGCGTATGAAAAGACTCGATTCCGAATCCTGTGCCCTGGCGGTGGCTCGTGGGATCATGGTGAGTCCTCTTACCCACAGTGATTGAGCAAGACGAGTGCCAAGGGCCGCACGAAGTGCTCGTACCATTGTTCGTTCACCAAAGTGCTTGCGGTACAACGAATCATCTGGGATAGACGGACATGAGGGTGTGGACCCCTGAATCCAATCCAATCCGACGGATTCCAGGAAAGATTCAGCGGCCTGCTGTCCGTTTCGGGAGGCGCCCCTACTTTCTCTTCAACCAATACTTGTTGGATGTCCTCTGCGTTCACGACGCGTGAGCCATGTCAATTAGTACGAGGCTAGCTCAACGCCTGCAGATCTATATTGAGCCTCCGGCCTGTCGAGTCCGGGACGTTGCGGTGTCGATTGCATATCTGAAGGGCGGGGACAAGGAAGTCCACACGGGCATTCTGACGCAGGCTGGTCGATTTTCGCCTGACTCGATCCGCGTCGATTCCCCGTATTCGATTCAAAGCATTTCAAAAAGCCTGACAGCGGCGGCCGTTCTTCGGCTCGTAGCCATGGGTAAGTTGGCGTTGGACAATCCGCTAGCCCAGTGGCTGCCGGATGTTCCCAATGCCTCCCGTATCACTCTACGGCAATGTCTTCAGCACACCAGCGGGTTGCCCGAATATGGTGCGGTGCCGGCGTACTACGAAGCAGTCAAGCAACAGGCACCCCCTTGGACGTTCGCCGAATTTCTGGAACGGACCCATGCGAAGCAATTGCTTTTCGAGCCGGGACAGGGGTGGCGATACTCCAACATCGGCTACATGATTGTGCGCCGGTTAATCGAAACCGTGTGCGGGAAAAGCTTCACCGAGATTATCTCCGGAGAAGTCTGCCAGCCTCTCGGTCTGTCCCACACCTTCGTGATACAGAATCGAGATGACTTCCAGACGTTGGTGCCAGCGTACAGTTTCTCGATCTCGTCGGATGGGCTCCCGGTCGACGTTCGACCAAGGTATGACCCAGGCTGGGTAGCGACCGGCGTCACCGCGTCCACGGCCTCCGATCTCGTCCTCTTCTATGAGCGGTTGTTTGCGGGACTGTTGATTCCTCCCTCTCTGCTGGATGAGATGTGTTCGGTCGTGCGTACCGGGGTCCCACCTACTCAACGATGCGTTGCGCCGAGCTATGGGCTTGGGCTTATTGCTGATCCCCAGTGTCCCTATGGCGTCCTCTATGGTCACAACGGTGCCGGGCCGGGCTATACGTCAATAGCATTGCACGTTCTCACTCCTGCCGGGCAACCGGTGACGGTTGCCGTGCTCTCAAACATCGAAAATGTCTACGAAGTCGAACTCCTGGTGTTCACGCTGATCGATGAACTCATCCAAGACCTCGACGCTACGCATTGAGGGCTGTGAAACGGTTCCTGCCACGGTTTCCTGTCCCTGACCCTTTTCTTGGTTCGAGGTCGGGAGCTTGCGGCGGAGAGACCACAGTCCTAGAATGTGCGTCCTTCGTATCCGAGCCATAAGGAGGCGATCATGCTCGTCCATCAACTTCTTGGCAACGAAGGTATCTTGTTGATCCATCCGGACGGACCGATTGCGGTTGGGGATTTCGAAGCAGTGGCCAGATCAGTTGATCCTTACATCGAACAAAAAGGAACCTTGCGAGGTGTCATGATCCAGGCCCAGTCGTTTCCAGGCTGGGAGAGCTTTGCTGCGCTCATGTCGCATATGCGCTTCGTTCGCGACCATCACCGATCCATCGGGAAAGTGGCTGCCGTCTCCGACAGCGCCATTCTTTCGATCGCTCCGCAAATCGCCAAACATTTTGTCCAAGCCGAGATTCGTCACTTTAGCGCGGAGGATCGCGACGTCGCGCTTGCCTGGCTGCGGGAGTGATGCGAAAGACCGCAACTAGAACGGGGTTTCGGCAACGACCGATTACACGCGGCGGAGTGTTGTAGCGACGCCGTCCCCTGGGATAAATTGCAGACCGTCAATCTGTGGCGGAGGTGTATCGTGTCATCCTTGTCGGTTGAACCGGAGAGACCAAAAAGTCCTCCCGAATTTGGAAGCCCCATTCCCTACTGCAAGGCGAAAACCGTCCCCGGCGCCGAAAAGCGGTCCTGGAATCGTTGGTTGTCTCCAACGAAACGGCAGCTCGTGATCACGCTTCTGGTGTTAGGTATTGCTCCAGCACACGCAGAATTGGCGCTGGTTTGTGGCATCGTTCAAGCGGACACGGCTCTTGCTCCGCTTGGCCACGCACCGATTCTTGATGGCAAACCGGCGGCGGTCGTACCTGCTCCCCAGGCCGAGTCCTGGTGGACAACCAGACACGAGCATCTACTCGCACGCCTTCGCCAAGGCAATGTTGGTCTCCTGTTCATTGGAGATTCCATTACACAAGGATGGGCAACTAAGGGTCTGCGCGTGTGGGACAAGTATTATGAGCGCCGCCGTGCCGTGAATTTGGGATTCGCAGGGGATCGCACCGAACATGTGTTGTGGCGCTTGGACCATGGGGAAATGGACGGGATTACTCCCAAACTGATTGTGCTGATGATTGGAACCAACAACTCGGGTCATCGTCAGGATCCACCGGCGGAGACTGCCGCAGGCATAGAGGCGATACTTAGAACCATACAAATGGGCCTCCCAGGCACAAAAATTCTACTGTTAGCCATATTCCCCCGTGGTGCTTCGGCAGATGACCAACTCCGTCAGTTGAACGCGGCCACCAATGAGCACATCCGTCACTTCGCCGACAACCAGCAAGTCTTTTTCTTGGACCTCAGCCAGCGCTTTCTGGATGACCAGGAACATCTCTCTCAAGAGCTCTTGCCCGATTACCTGCACCTCAGCGAGAGCGGGTACGATGTGTGGGCCGACGGCATGGAGACCATGGTCAAGACGCTGCTTGGCGAATGAAGCCAAAGTACCAGACCCATAGTTCTCATTCGAAAGACGAGGCAGGTAGGCGCTACCTTGTCAGGAAGCGCGACAAACCGGAAACGCTCAACGATGAACGAAGAGCATCGACGCATCGAGTTTCTCGATCACTTGCGAGGCGTGGCGATCGCGATGGTTTTTTGTTTCCATGTCTTTGGAGAAACATTCGCGAGCGACTCTCCGCAATGGGGCCGATGGTTTGTGGATATCGTTCCCAACGGCCTGTCGTACGTTCTGCTGTTTCCCTTTACGTATGGCTGGTTGGGCGTCGCCATATTCTTCGTCATAAGCGGATTCTGCATCCATTTGAGCTATGAACGGGACCACACAAGAGAGTTCAGCAGATTCTTCGTCCGCCGATTTTTCCGCATCTACCCGCCCTACTTAATCGCCGTTATACTCTTTGCTTTCGTCATCACTCCCTACCCGGCCCCGACGACAACGAGGGATTGGGTGACCCATGCATTACTTATTAATAACCTCGACGAGCAGTCATTCTTTTCACTCAATCCTTCGTTCTGGACTATCGCCGTTGAAGCTCAGCTCTACGCTCTCTACCCTCTCCTGGTTCTCGCGGCACAAAGGTTTGGGTGGGGAGCTAGCCTCTGGTTGGCCGGTTCTGTCGCATTATCGATCAAGGCCTATTCCATTCTGCAAGTGTTTTATGAAGGCACCATGATCCCGCTCCCTTCCTGGCTCTGGCACAGTCCGTTCAGATACTGGTTTGCATGGGCGCTTGGTGCAAAACTCGCCGATGATTTCCTGCACCGTCAGAGAAGCGTGCTCTCAAAAGTTCCCATCTGGGTTTGGCCATCTCTCACCATCCTCAGCGGCATTCTGAAGCCCATTGCACCATTTATGTGGGAGTTCGCCGCACTCGCGACGGGGACTGTAATAGCCCATCTCCTCGTGCGTCCGCTTTCTCAGACCTTCCTTTCTCACTTCTTAGTACGACATATGCGAACAGTCGGTCTTGCGAGCTATAGCATGTACCTCGCTCATCAACCGATCTTGTCATGGCTCCGGAGACAGGCTTTCCCTGCGGTCATTTCGGGCGACGTGCACCCGTTCATGATTGTTCTGTTTTGTATGGGTGCGTGGTTGCCGATACTATCTCTTGCGTGGCTCCTGTACAGATTCGTCGAAATCCCCAGCATCAGCCTTGGAAAGCAATTCCTGAGACATCGCCAGGCTGGCCGATCGGTTGTCCATGGGCGTTGTCGTTCAATCGGTGCCAAGGAGATTATGGAGATCAACTCGGAGGGTTCCCTCGAAAGCAACGAGACGACTCAACTTGGTGACACCAGCGGGGAGCTTCATCACCGGAAGTAGCCCATGTGGAGTACACGCATATATATCTGCTGTACGGTTGGGAAGAGATACGGGCACGGACACGTATGTCCGCGGTGGCCATTGCGGATTACCAGATCAGTCGGAGGGCCTGATTTACAGCCGGACATGATCACCAGTATCGGGATAAAGACCGCACCGAGAAAAACAGCTCGGCTCATATGTGGAAGCTAGAACTTAATCTGACAGTCAGCTAGAGTCCTCCCTCTTCACGAAAGGAGCGAGGACCATGACGACGGAACAAAAGATCATTAAGACGAAAGTCGGCGTGCTGGAACTGGCGAAGCAGCTCGGCAATGTCTCCAAAGCCTGCCAGCTGATGGGGTATAGCCGCGATAGTTTCTATCGATTCAAGGAACTCTACGAGACCGGCGGCGAGGCCGCGCTTCAAGAGATTTCGCGGCAGAAGCCGCTCCTCAAGAATCGGGTGGCACCCGAGGTGGAACAGGCCATCGTGCAGATCGCTATTGAGCAACCCGCGTGGGGACAAGCCCGCGTGGCGAATGAACTGCGCAAGCAGGCGCTGTCCATCTCCCCAGCGGGCGTGCGCTGTATCTGGCTCCGCCATGATCTCGCAACGATGCGGAAACGCTTAAAGGCACTGGAAGCGAAGGTAGCCCAAGCGGGACTGGTGCTTACCGAGGCCCAAGTCGTGGCGCTGGAGAAGGCGACGGCGGACAAAGAGGCCCACGGCGAATTTGAGAGCGAATGTCCCGGCTACTGCGGCGCGCAGGATACGTTCTACGTCGGCACCTTGAAGGGCGTCGGCCGCATCTACCAGCAAACCTTCATCGATACCTACAGCAAGGTGGGATTTGCGAAGCTGTACGACCGCAAGACGCCGGTGACGGCCGCGGAATTGCTCAATGATCGGGTCTTGCCGTTCTTCGAGCAGCATGCCATTCCGCTGAACCGTGTGCTCACGGATCGCGGCACGGAATACTGTGGAACTCCGGAGCGCCATGAGTACGAACTCTATCTGGCCGTGGAGAACATCGATCATACGCGCACCAAGACGCGGCATCCCCAGACCAACGGGATCTGTGAACGGTTCCACAAGACCATGTTGAACGAGTTTTACCGCGTGGCGCTCCGCAAGAAGATCTATCGAACGCTGGAGGACCTCCAGGCTGACTTGGATGCGTGGATCCAGGAGTACAACGAGCAGCGCCCCCACCAAGGGCGCTGGTGCTATGGCAAGACACCGATGCAGACGTTTCTCGATAGTGTGCCACTGGCCAAGGAGAAAATGTTAGCGGCCTAAACCCGGTGAGGACTCGCTGTCTGTCAGATGAAGTCGTGAGTTATACAGCTCATAGTCAGAACCTGAGCTAAGGAAGGTCTGATTTATTCCTCTTCCGAGATATGCTAAGGATGGCGCCTCACTTCTGAGGAGGCACCCCCATGCCGCAACAGACCTTTGCCGAGGGCACGTTCGAACAGTATCGCAAACCCACCCGCCGCGAGCGGTTCCTCGACGAGATGGATCGCGTGGTGCCGTGGGCGGAGTTGGTGGCCGTGATCGAGCCGGTCTATCCCAAGGCCGAGGGCCCGGGGCGTCCACCGATCGGGATCGAACGCATGCTGCGCCTCCATTGTCTGCAACAATGGTTCAACCTGTCGGACCCCGCCGTGGAGGAAGCGTTGTACGACTCGCGGGCCATGCGGCAGTTCGTGGGCATTGATCTGGGCCGTGAGCCCGTGCCCGACGAGACGACCATCTGCAAGTTTCGGCATCTCTTGGAGGCCCACGAGTTGGGGAAACAGCTCTTTGCGCGGATCGGCACGTATCTGGCGGCGCAGGGCTTGACCGTGAGCCGGGGCACCATCGTGGATGCCACCATTATCAGTGCCCCCAGTTCGACGAAGAATCGTACGAAGGAGCGGGATCCGGAGATGCATCAGACAAAGAAGGGAAACCAGTGGTACTTCGGCATGAAGGCCCATATTGGCGTGGACAGCCGCACCAAGCTGATTCATTCGGTCGCGGCCACGGCGGCGAATATCCATGACAGTCAGGTGTTGCCCAAACTGCTGCATGGGCAGGAGACCCGGGTGTGGGGCGACTCAGCTTATAGCGGGCAACGTGACGTGATGCAGCGCCACGCCCCCAGGGCCAAGAGCTTCGTGCAGACGAAAGCCCATCGCCATCAGCCGCTGAGTGAACCGGAGCGGGCCAGGAACCGGACGAAGTCGAAGGTCCGTGCGAAGGTCGAACATGTGTTCTTGGTGATGAAGCGGATCTTCGGCTGGGCCAAAGTCCGGTACCGTGGGTTGGCGAAGAACACCCACTGGCTCCAGATCAGCTGCGGCTTGGCCAATCTGTACATGGTGCGGCGACGGCTTTTGGCGGAGACGTAGGGAACGGGGGTCCGGAGACTGGCAACGAGCCATCGGACGGTGGGTGCGCCCCATGAACAGGCTCCCGGACCAGCGGATGCCTACCGGATTCGTCCTGCTGATCAGCCCAGGAACAAATTTCTGAGTGGAAATGTGAATAAATCAGACCTTCCCTAAGAAGCTGAGAAGGTAGGGGGCAGCCACAGACTTGTGTGACTGCCCCTACCGAACTCAACTCAGCCCAACTGCAGGCATCGAGAGATGCTATGCCGCCACTTTGGACGCCATGCGCTCACAAGATCCCGCACACTGTCGACACATCTCAGCGCACCTCTTCACGATCTGATCGTCCGCTGCCACCTTCACACAGTTCTCGGCGCATTGCCGGCAAACCTCTGCACAAAGACCACACATTCGTTCGTGAAGCGATGACCCTCGTAGCAGGTATTCGGCAGTGGTTTCGCAAAGTTGAGCGCAATCCAGCAATAAGCGGATGTGGTCGGGGGCGACATGACGCCCGCCGAGGTTCAGACAATGCCCAACCGTTTGCGTGCAGAGCGCATAGCAGTCTTGGCACAGCTCGATGCATTTTCCCATCTCGTCGTCCGTGTGATGCCCCCCTTGGACCGGTAAGGCATGCCCTTCGGAGCAGGGCTCATGCATCGGATCATCGCTGTCGCCACGGGTCGCGGCATACAGGCTCGGCGACATCATGAACGAAGCACCGGTGACGACCAGAGACGCGCCGGTGGAAAGAAAGGTTCTTCTGTTTATCGTGTTGATGGCTGGCATAACTCCTCCTTAAGTGGCGTATTGTTCGCGGCCACGTTCGTTGTGACGGTGATACTTTGCCAAAGTCTCTGCCTCGTCGGCAGCGTGCGTATAGTATTTGACGAAGGTGTCACAGGAAGCGATGAGATCCTGCTTGGTTTCCTTTGGCGAAGGCTGAAACAGCGGATCTTCATACTGCTGAATCAGGTGTCGGCAATGCTCTGCCTTGCTGCGGAGTTGAGTTGCTTCCTCTTCATACCATTCCGCAAGTCCACGATGATCATTGCGGATGATGAGATGAGGAGGTGGACCGGACTTACAGCCGGGCGCTACCAGCAGTAACGGGACAAGCAGTGCACCGAACCACGCTCGGAGCATCGTTTCGCCTTCGCCACACGGCCCACTTGGACAGCCTTGGCGTCGACCTTGAGTTAAGAATCTGAGATTGGGACAAATGGAGCAGCGAGTTTCGTCTTCCCCTCGAGCTCAGTTCAGCCCAAGTGCAGATACGAAACCCGAAGGAGGTATCAAATCCTCAGAACTGTGGTTGGGATCGAGAGATGAATTGGTGCGTCCGCACCGCGCGGAGGATGTTCTGGTCGGAAAGTAACGAATGCCGAACTAGGCAGTTGAGGAGCGGCTGTAAATTCCGCGTTGAGAGTAGGCAGTTCCTGGGTAAACGAAACGAGGGATTGTGGTCCCAACTGGAGGAAGGCATCACACGGCTGCCGCACCGGCTGCTCAGTGGCAGAGGAGCAGTCCATTGCAGACTGTGACTGGATGGGGAGCACACAAGCGTAAGCATTAAAGGTGAGAACCAATAGCAAAAGTACCAGAGAGGAAGCCATCCGACTCATAGCAAATGCTAACCAAGGTGTGTCGATCGAGTCAAGATAGGGATCTAATAGTGGCTAACCCGCTGATGAGGAGTCCAGTCGAAACCCTTCCTCAGGAGACCCAACAAGAGCAATCACCAGCCAAATGGGAGATTTCGGAATGACTCAGGTCATCCTCGATCATGGTGTGTCAGGGTGTCTTGGCACCAGCGTGGCACCAAAAGATCGACTTGACATCTGTAAGGCGTAGTCCTAGTTTTCCGCACCATTCTCTAAGGATACTTTTGGCTTTTCGTTCAAATGTACGTGTTGCGTGCTCCCTGCCTTTGCTGTAGACAAGGTGAGTAAGCCACGCTCCAGATATCGAGGCTTGTTTGGATTATACGACGCTGCATCTATGTCAGCGCAAAGGGAGCAGATGAACTAGATATGCGGTCATGGTTGTACCGCCTGGCAAGGAGGACTGTCTATGTGTCTCAAGAAGCCTGCCTTCGCCGGCTTCTCTCTTCTGGTGCTCTGCACTGTCATGGTTCTGCCTATGCACATCAGAGGTGAGACGCCAGGGCCCGACCAAGTCATATCACGCCTCAACGTGGCACTGATCGAAACAATGAGAGGTGGCAAGGAATTGGGGTTCAGCGGCCGTTACCGACTGCTTGAGCCAGTCGTGACAGAGACCTTCTTGCTCCCTTACATGGCGAGTGTCTCTGTAGGCAGACACTGGAAGACTCTCACAGAGGAGCAGCAGGGGCAGTTTGAAGAAATCTATGCCGCATGGTCGATTGCGAGCTATGCGAAGCATTTTGACGAATATGCAGGAGAGCGATTCGAGATAACGAAACAGGCCCAGACGGCAGGCGGCGCTGCAGTCCTGAGCAAACTTCTGAGCTCCAAAGACAATGAAACGGAGTTCGAGTACCGTCTGCGACTGACGGAGGGCGCCTGGCGCATTGTGGACGTGCGCATTTCGGGCGTGAGTCAGCTTGCCAATACGCGGGCTCAATTTGTGAGCATTCTTGACAAGAAGGGTTTTGACGAACTCCTTGCATCGATCAAGCGAAAGATTCGGGAATTCTCCCAAAGCGATGGCCAATGAGCCAAGGCCCACGTCACGATTGAAATATGTGCTCCCCAGCTCTTCGCGAAGCGGTCACGTTATGCGAGATTGAAGGGATCGAGTGATACGGTCTGCAACACGAACCGTCCGTCCGATGGGGACAGAGTCTAATGGACCCTAAAGAGACCGACATGTCAGAGACGCCGGCGCGCGGGGTTCACCCACAAGGCTTGCTGAATCCATATCTCCAGCTTGCCGTGAACGGCCTGTTGGTCTCCGCGAGCGAGTTGCTGCTGAAGCGCGGGGCGATAGCGACCACGGAGGTTTCAGGATCGCCTTGGCTTGACAGCCTTGGTTTTACAACGCTGGGGTCTGGGTGGGTATGGGCCGGCATTGCCAGCGGAATTGCGGGCTTCGTGAGCTGGCTGTACGTGCTGCGATGGGTTCCTCTCAGCATAGCTTTCCCCCTGGCCAGCGTGGTTCACGTGTTGATTCCCTTGGGATCCTGGTTCTTCCTGGGAGAAACAATGAGTCCGCTGAGGTGGTGTGGGATTGCACTAATCGTAATAGGGATTTGGTATCTTGCCAACCCGCTGATGCGGGCGGAAGAGGTGCTGTGACGATTCATCTCCTTCTGCTCGCTCTGTTATCCCAGATCTTTCTGGTGGCAGGACAGCTTCTGTTGAAACATGGCATGAGTTACACAAAGGGAGCGACCGTGCTTTTCGGGCGGGTTGTGTGCGGTGTTCTGGCAGGGGTCTCCATGCTCACCTTGTGGTTCTTCACGTGGATGGGTTTGCTGCAACAGCTCGATCTCAGCCATGTGTACCCCTTTGAGGGAATAAGCCCTGTGTTGCTGGTGGTTGCCGCAACGGTGATTCTGGGGGAGCGACAAAGTTCGAGATCATGGGTTGGAGTCGGCCTTATTGCGCTCGGCACCGTACTCGTGGGTATCAGTTGAGAAGCGGGGCGAACTATCTTTAACCACAGATCAGATTATCGGTCGTGGTAGATTTTGATTTCCAAGTACAAGCGAGCATTGGCCGGTGCAGGCTGGCTGTACGCTCAGGAGAGAGCACAGAGGACAGCGACTCGGCGCGCCCATTGTTAGAAAGATTCTTGCCCTTACCTCCATCGGATGCCGATGTGCGGAACGTCGATCAGATCTGGTTCTCTAGCCTGAAATGAAATAGGGGAGAGAAACCCGGCTGAACGACTGAGATAGTCTCAAGGGCCAAAACTCACACCGATCTGAACCAACCATGTTCACCGAGGCTACCCTTAGCCGCACACAGCGCCTGCTGAGTGGATGGGTTCTCCTCATTCAGCATAATGCAGTTGCCGTCCTCGTGGTCGGTGTCCTGCTGACGCTTGGGGCCCTCTACTACTCCGCCGCCAATTTCAAGATCAACACCGACATCCATGGCATGATGTCTGACAAGCTGCGCTTCCGGGAATTGTACAAGGAGTTCTCCAGGGCCTTTCCACAACAGGGCGACACCGTCGTCGTTGTCATCGATGGCATCACCGCGGAACAGGCAGGGGCCGCACGCAAAGCCATAGCCGAGCAACTGAGGAAAGAAAAGGCGATCTTTGCAGACGTGTATGAACCAGGGGCCGGAGCGTTCTTTCAACAGAACGGCCTCCTGTACCTGAACACCGAAGAACTGGAGAGACTCGGAGACCGACTCTCGGCAGCCCAACCCTTTCTGGCGCTTCTCTCCCACGACCTCAGCATCCGCGGGCTTTTCAGAGTCGTTGAAAAGGCCTTGGAGCAAGAAGATCTCAGTGAGGCCCAAGACCGCACTCTTGCCCTCCTGCTCGACGGGATGAGCAACGCCTTCGGTAGCGCGGTTCAGGGAACGGTCTCCCAGATGTCATGGGAGGCCCTGGCGCTCGGCGCAGTGCAGACAGCGAGGCAATGCCGCCAGTTCATCATACTGGAGCCACGAGTTGCGGATGCATCCCTGTCTGCGGAAAGCGTCCACCTCGAGACCATTCGTCGGGTTGCCAGGCAGTTCGGCTACAATCAGCTCGGAACCGCTCGAGTGCGGATCACGGGAGAGTTCGCACTTGCTTACGAGAACCTCGTAGAAGTCCGCAACAGCACAGGAGTTGCGACCGTGGCGTCCCTCCTTTTGGTGGCGCTGGTCCTTTCTGTGGGTCTCTACTTCTCATGGCGCCTCATCTTTTGCAGCCTTGTCACATTGATCACGGGACTCATCTGGTCCACCGCATTCGCTCTTGCCACCGTGGGCAGTCTCAACATGATCTCCGTCACATTCGCCGTACTTTTCATCGGACTGGGCATCGACTACAGCATACAGTTCTGCCTCAGATATCGGGAGCTGCTTATGCAAAGCGGCCATCAGCAGAATAGCATCACTTCGACAGCCACCAGTGTCGGCAGAAGTCTCTTCTTCAGCGCTGCAACCACGGCACTCGGCTTCTACTCCTTTGTTCCCACTGCCTATGCAGGAGTGGCTGAACTGGGCTTCATCTCGGGGTCGAGTATGTTCATCAGCTTTTTCGGAAACATAACCGTTTTGCCCGCTTTGCTGACCATCTTCCCCGTGAAGGAGTGCCGGCGGTGGAAACCCTCCTGGCCGTGGCTCGTCAACCTGCCTTACAGGTATCCGCGCGGCGTCGTCGCCGTCGGTGCACTATGGGCGTTGGCCTCTCTCTTGGCCGTTCCACGAGTCCTCTTCGACTACAACACGCTCAACCTCTACGACAAGTCATCAGAGTCTGTGATAACCATGAAGGAACTCTTTAATGACCCTGAGGGCCAGCCATGGACCGCTTCGGTGCTTGCGGACGGTGAGGACGAAGCCCTTCGTCTCGCCGGGCGGCTGAAAAGCCTTAAAGAAGTCAGAACGGCCGTAACGATACATGATTTCATCCCGGGCGATCAGCAGGACAAGATCAACCTTATTTCCGACATCGCGCTTTTCATGTCACCCGAGCTCGAGCGGCCTCACGCCACGCGCCCCACCTATGAGCAGAACACTCAAGCGCTTGCACGCCTTGAGCGGTCTCTCGAGAGCCATCTCAATGGACTTCGGCATTCCACCAGAGAGTCGGCGCAGAAGCTTTTTGACGGCATCCGAAGATTCAGGCCCCTTCTTGAAGACAGCCAGCGCGGCATGTCCGCCCTTGCCCTGGTCGATGAGAGTTTGACGCCCGGGCTTCCCATGCTCCTCGAGAGACTTGGGACATTGCTGCAGCCAAGCCCGGTAGAGGAACCATCCTCCCTTCCTCGAGAATTGCGGAGCCAGTACGTATCCGCAGACGGCCACTTCCGTGTTCAGGTGTTCCCGCGGGACGACATCACAAACCTGGCAAGTCTGGAAGGATTTGTCCGTGCGGTCAGGTCAGTGGCGCCAAACGCTACCGACACACCTGTGATGGTTTACGAATCAGGCAGGGTTATAGCGGCGTCTTTCAGGGAGGCCTCGCTTTACGCGGTGATCATAATCTGCGCTTTTGTGCTCGCCGGTCTCAGAAGCACGTCCAAGACCCTTCTGATACTCATCCCCATGGCGCTCGCCTTCCTTCTCACGGCCGCCGCATCGGTGTTGCTCGGCGTCCCTCTCAATTTCGCCAACGTCATCGTTGTGCCTCTGATTCTCGGGATCGGGGTCCACAGCGGCGTCATATTTATTGTCCGCGACTGGAAAGACCCGAGACGGGAGGACAACCTTCTGAAATCCAGTATGGCCCGCGCCACGCTGTTCAGCAATCTAGCCACGATGATCAGTACTGCAAGCCTAGCCTTTTCTCCACACCTGGGGATTGCGAGTATCGGTATACTCCTGAGCATCTGTCTCGCTTTCCTCATTCTTTCGACGCTTCTCTTCCTGCCGTCCTTGATAGTGCTGCTCAAAGTGCGGCTTGGGTAACGGGGGCTCGGAAACCGTCGGAAAGTGTCAGTCGATTTTCTGTCTTTCTTCAATTAGACTAGGCGAGCCTTCGTCTTCACATTGAATGCTGTCCGTGTTGGTCAGCTTCATTCCTCTTGTAAGAGGCACCGCACCACCGGTGCGCACGCGTGAGAGGGCGGTCTCCGGCAGAGTTGTGCTCTTTTCCCCGACCCTTGTATCCTGGGTCGTATGCCCTTGCTTCCGGCATCAGCGGTGAGAGCGACGAATGGTAGTGTCCGATGGTCATGCCTCGGCATCATCCTGCTGACAACCTTGTTCTTCACGTGGTCTTTCTCACGTGCCTCGGATCCCAAGCCAGATGACGTCCTCAGCCAGACTGACCATGACCCGGCAGTCCATCGAGACACCTTGGTCGACTCTCAGGCAACAAATCTGGATATTGAGCACTCTCTGTTTATGCATCATAGTTCGGGCCTCGCGCTGTTGACGATAGGGCTGCTCCTGATCGTAGATCGACTACAGCTCTGCTCCCATGCCGTTACCACCATCCTCATCGGCTGTACCTGGCTGTTGTTCGGCGCCTTTCTCTTGATCAAGACAGAACCGGACGAGTGGCCGACCAGCCTCAGCTTTATGGAAAGTTTCAACAAGCCGACCAGAAGTGAATGGATCCAGCATAAGCTCTTGTCGCTCATTCCCGTGCTCCTTGGCGCGTACACACTGTTGGCCAAGCGCGGTGGCGAGGCGATGACCTGGACATATGTGGCGGCAGGCGCCACATTTCTTGGTGGGATCGGGCTGCTGATCCACCAGCATTTCGAGCATCCAGACTTCGATATGGTGAACTTCCAACACCGACTCTTTGCGCTCTCCGCCATGTGTGTGGCAGGCGGGTTGTTCGTGGAACGATCTGGCACCATCACCTGGAAGGCCAAGCGATTTATCGTCCCGCTCGGCATCCTAGTCCTCGGCATCCAATTAGTCCTGTACGTCGAATAGCGACGACGCGCAAGACTTTGGTGCCAACTTGGTGTCAAGACATCCTGACTGAGCATCTGTCTCGCTTTCCTCATTCTTTCGACACTTCTCTTCCTGCCGTCCTTGATAGTGCTGCTCACAGTGCGGCTTGGGTAACGGGGTCTCCGAAACCACCGGATATTGTTGGTGAATTGTCTGTCTTGCTTCGCTTATAATGCTTCGCCTTCATTATTACATCGACTGTCGTCCGGGTTGATGAGCGTCATCCTCTTGTAAAATGCACCGCACCACCGGGGCCGAGACTGTGATGAAACACGGAGAAAGAAACCTCTACTGGCATAAGCCATCCGTATTAGCCGAAGACCGGCAGGTTAGGAACGGGTACAAAAGCTGTGTGATCTGGTTCACCGGCCTGTCCGCTGCGGGGAAATCCACTCTGGCGAACTCCTTAGCGAACGTATTGCACGGGGCTGGGATCATCACTTATGTGCTGGACGGTGACAACATGCGCCACGGTCTGAACAAAGATCTTGGCTTCAGCCCGGAAGACCGAACGGAGAACATCCGCCGGATCGGAGAAGTGGCAAAGCTGTTTGTCGACGCGGGCCTGATTGTCATGACCGCCGTCATATCACCCTGCAGGGAAGATCGCGAGAACGTCAGGCGGCTTCTCGGAGATGGTGAGTTCATTGAAGTGTATGTCAAATGCTCTCTCACGGAGTGTGAACGGCGGGATCCGAAGGGAATCTATCGGCTGGCCAGATCCGGCAGGGTCACGAACTTCACCGGCATCTCGGCACCTTACGAAAAACCTTTGACTCCTGACGTCCTTCTCGAAACAGACGTGAAGACCCCTGATGAATGTCTGTCCATTCTCTTGAACTATCTCACGGAAAAAGGATATATGGAGAACCTCAATCGCGGGCAGGTATGATTCCGTCTCTCATCGAATGGGTATGTGGGCTCATTTGTCCGCCGCGCCTGGAAAAGGAGTCTGCTTGCGTGTCTGGTGGGTCAACGGGTTTCATTAATGGCTGAAGCGCAGGGAAAAGAACTCGCCGTTCAGCCTGCGGGACCCACCGTCCTCCCTCCTGCAGGCGGCGGTCGGTCAACACCCGCCCGAGAGCGCTGGATGGTGAGACGCTCCTTCCTCGTCCACACAATCAACGCGCTAGGCGGCATGGTCAGTCAGGCAGCATTGGCAAGCCTCGAGGAAGGCGAACTCCTAAAGGCGGCATGCCGCCGGGCCGGCCATGACGACTTTGGTGAGACATCCTTTCGAGAACCCCTCCGCCGCCTCGTTTCGGCTCTTCAGACGGAAGCCCATCTTCACCCTTTAGGGCGACTCGCCACTCGTCACGACCTGATCAGGCTCCTAATCAACCGCTTGCGGCTGCAGGAAGATCGGAAGCGTCATCCCGGTATCGTTGAACAGCAAATTCGACAACCGATCATCATAACGGGCCTGCCCCGCACCGGGACGACGCTTCTCCATGCCCTGCTGGGTCTTGACCCAGCCAACCGGATTCCACGCACCTGGGAAACCATGTACCCCAGCCCGCCGCCAGCGGCAGAAACGTACCATGTTGACCGGCGCATTGACCTGGTTGATCGTCAGATCCGCTGGTTCCATCGAATGGTTCAGGACTTCAACCGTATTCACCCCGTCGGTGCAAGGCTTCCCGAGGAATGCCTCGTGATCTTCAGCCATTCTTTCATGAGCTACCAGTTCGAGACGACCCACCGTCTGCCGTCCTATCTCGACTGGCTTGAATCTCAGAACCTCCGCCTCTCATACGAAATGCACCGCAGGTTCCTGCAGCACTTGCAGTGGCGGTGTCCGGGGGAGCGTTGGGTCTTGAAGGCGCCGGCTCACATGTTCGATTTCGAGGCGATGTTCGAGGCCTACCCTGACGCCTGTGTCGTGATGACACACCGCAACCCAATAGAGGTGACCGCCTCCAACGCCAGTCTAACGGCAACCCTCAGAAGTGCCTTCAGCGACGATGTTGATCCTGTTGAAGTGGGGCGCGAGTGCAGTCGAAGATGGGCCGAAGCGCTCAGCAGGGCTCTGTGTTCGCGCGACCGCGGTTGTGCTCCCTCGGAGCGCTTCCTCGATCTCTACTACACTGACCTGGTCGCTGACCCGGTGGCAGCTGTGGAAAGAGTCTATAGACATTTTGACCTGCCCTTGCCCGACGGACTTCGGGAAAAGGTTAAGGAATTCGTCAACAGGAACCCGCAGAACCGTTTTGGGAAACACCGATACAACCTCCATGACTTTGGTTTGGATCTTCAGGAGGAACAGAAGAAGTATGCCGCCTACCGGGAACGTTTTCGCTTGTGATATCGGCACGCGTGTCTGGGAGGCCCTTCGCTTTTGCTGACCACCTAGGAGATTCTCATGCCCTTTGATCTGCGAGAATTGATTGAACGAAATCAGGGCCGGCAACATTCCCTGCTTTCGGAGTACATCAATCCCCAGATGGCCAGAGTTCTCAAGACCATTGGGTTTGACCCTGTGTACGTCCGCGGACAGGGAGCTCACCTCTGGGACGATCGCGGCAACGACTACCTCGACATGCTCGCCGGATTCGGCGTATTTGCCGTCGGTCGGTCCCACCCCAAGGTAAAGGAAGCCATCAGACAGTATCTGGATCTGGACAGCCCGAATCTCGTGAAGATGGGAACCCAGCTTTTGGCGGGGCTTCTCGCCGAAAAACTGATCAGAGATTTCGCCCCACAAGGTCTCGACACGGTCTTCTTCTGCAACTCGGGCGCCGAGGCGGTGGACGGGGCTCTGAAGTTTGCTCATGTCTTTACCCGCAGAAAGAGGTTTCTCTACTGCGACCATGGCTACCACGGTCTAACTCTTGGGACTCTTGCAGTGAACGGGTGCAAAGAATTCCGCTCCGATTACGAAGCCATCTTGTCCGGCGGGACCGAAATTCCCTTTGGTGACGCGGCGCGCATGGAGGCTGAGATTGCCCGTGGTGATGTCGCTGCGCTTGTGGTTGAACCGATAATCGGCCACGGCGTCTTCATGCCGCCCGATGATTTTCTGCCCCGGGCACGCGAAGCCTGCACCCGCCATGGCACTCTTCTCATTGCCGATGAGGTTCAGACAGGCCTGGGCCGCACGGGAAAGCTCTTTGGCTACCAACACTGGGGCATAGTGCCCGACATCATAACCTTGTCAAAGTCTCTCTCGGGAGGATATTGCCCGGTCGGGGCCATTTTGTACCCCCACAGAGTCTATGACCGGGTCTTCAGTTCAATGGATCGGTGCATGGTCCACTCCACCACCTTTGGACAGAACGACCTGGCTGCAGTCTGCGGCTTGGTGACTTTGGAAGTGATCCATGATGAAGATCTCGTTCAGAACAGCGCCCACATGGGGGCCTATCTTCTAAGCCATCTCAGAGACCTGGCGACGCGGTATGAGCTTATTCGGGAGGTCCGGGGTCAGGGCCTGATGATAGCTATCGAATTTGGGCCTCCGCGTTCGGCAGCATTGAAGATGGCCTGGCATATGATTCACAGGATCAACAAGGATCTTTTCTGCCAGTCCATTCTGATGCCTCTGATGATAGATCATCATGTTCTGGCCCAGGTCTGCGGCCATGGCAAGGACATCATAAAGCTCATCCCACCGCTAGTTTTCAGCAAGGCCGATGCGGACAGGTTCATTTCGGCCTTTGATCAGGTAGTCTCAGCAGCCCATCGTTTTCCCGGACCGATCTGGGAGGTTGGCTCCCGCATGGCCAAAGCGACCATCCGCTAGATGGCCGGACCAGAGGCTGACGATCCAAGCCGTGCGATCTCGCTGAAGAGTTGTCCCGCCACATACACTCCGGCGCCGGGCCGTAAAGGGACAGTCCTTATTTCTGGAAGATAGAGCATGGAACCTCGTTTTGAGTTGTGATAGGTGTGACCGTGACAAGTCGTATTACCTTCCTCTGGGCGTCCCTTTCTTGACAAACTCGTTCAGCGTAACCACTCGAAACCCTTCCTCAGGAGACCGAACAAGAGCAATCACCAGCCAAAGGGGAGATTTCGGAATGACTCAGGTCATCCTCGATCATGGTGTGTCAGGGTGTCTTGGCACCACATTGGCACCAAGCGAGAGGCTGAGGAGAAACCGATAAAGTCCGATCGAGGACGATGGTTCTGTCCAGTCGAGTGGTGGGGCGTAGGAAATGCGTAGAACCCTACGCCCCAGATCCAGCTATAGTGATTAGCAGGCTGTTGACAAAGTCCGCCAGCGGCGTGCTCCCATCTCTCAGAGGCTCACCGTACGGCCCGGGAACACGCCTGTTCCGACAGGCGATGGGTGGGCGGGTGAGGACGGTATACGCTTCGCCTTGAAGACACTGGGCGCTCACCGACTCGCGCCGTCCACAGACGTGACGCTCCTTATTCGTCGCGTCGCAGACCTCGCTGCGCCTTGCTGGACGGCCTTTCTGAACAGCCTGCAGGGCATGCTGATGGCGTCCGTGACCTCAGAGACGACTCCATTTCCGAGGTCATCGCAGAGTTTGTCAACACACTGTTAGTCTCGCCGTATGTCCCTGGCAGCGTCGCGTGCATCATCCTTGCCATCTCGCTTTTCCCGCCGACATTCCGCACGACTTTTATCGTCTGCTTTCTTGCATTCTTCCTTCGCCTCCCGGGCTTCCTCACGGCCCTCTTGGCGCGTATCCCGCGCATCTCTCCGGTCATCTTGCCGGTCATCCCGATCATCTCTCCGTTCCTCACCACGCTCGGTGGCATAGGCCGGTACCAATGTCCACTGCAGGCCATCCGTGATCACCAGAACAGACATAGCAAACACTGTGGCTACCAAACCCAAGCCCTGTACCAAATCAAAGTTGCGTCGTGTCATGAATCACTCCTTTTGTGAAGGTCAACGTGGGGGGAGCCTGAGCGTTTGCTCTGTGGGAGTAAATAGGATAGATGGGGAAAAACTTGACCAAGAAATGCTATCTGCGTATATCTCCTGGCGTGGTGGAATCCAGCATTAATAGCTGGTTAGTGACGGAAAGGATAGGAACGTATGGCGAAGCCAAATGGATTCTTGGTCAAGGTTGTTGGATCGTGCAGGTATCAAGCTTGGCTCGCAGCAGGGAGCATTCTGGCTCTACTGTCTGGATGTGTGACTTCTCCAGTCTATACCCTTCACATCCCCAAAACGGACCAGCCGACCTGCACCCATCCGATGAAGCCGAATGAGACGCTGATCGGGGTCGCGATTTCGGGCGGTGGAAGTCGAGCCGCATTGTTTGGGGCGGCTGGCTTAGAAGCACTCGCGAAGGTGCAAGTCGGGCCACCCGGACATTCACTGCTTGAAGACGTCTCAATGATTTCCAGTGTGTCCGGTGGCAGCATGGCGACGTCCTATTTTGCTGCTGTGAAACCGAAAAGGGACGTGCCGATGCTGACCGCGTCAGGCGAATTAAGCGCAGAGTACCAGACGTTCTTTGCACACTACAAAGAAACCGTGAACCGGGATTACGAAAAGCCCCTTGTGTGGCACAATCTCGTGCGATTGCGGTGGTTTAATCCGGCCTGGACTGCCAAGTCACTTGCCGAGCATCTCGATAGTCAATTTTTGAAGGACACAATCTTTCAGAACATACGTGAGCGGGAATTGAATGGGGATATTCCCCGACTGCTCATCAACACCACTTTATATAACGACGGACGTCGGTTCGTCATCACAACGTTGCCACATGAGCAGACACAATACGATTTATTGAAGGATGTGAGCCGCTCGGTCGGTACACGGTCACTCTCGAAGCAATCCCTTGAGTTGATGAAAGTGAAGTGGGCCTCCCTCCAGTCCGTGACTCCCCAGGCGCTGAACATGGATCTGTGCCCCATCCGATTAGCCGCTGCCGTGGCAGGGTCTATGTCGTTCCCTCCAGTGGTCGGCCCCATTACCTTCAAGGTTGAGGGAGAGGACCGATACTGGCATGCGGGGGACGGTGGGTTATCCGACAATATGGGGCTCGAATCGTTGGCGACGGTGGCGTTGAATGCACTGCAGCAAAATGCGGCCCGTCGGGTGCTCCTCATCGCCTTCGACAGTTCATTTCCTTTCGCGGTGGGATCGGATCGACTGGATCACTTTCCCGAAGGTTTTACGCTGTTCAACTATGACTTTTCCCGAATACCCGGAATCATGGAGGAGCGAGCCTTGGCCTACCGGACACTCTATTTCCGCACGATGGCGGAGCAGGGAATTTTGCCGGACGAAAGCCGATTTAAATTCGTTCAGCTCAGGCACATTGATGCAGATTGGAAAGACGATATGAGCGATCTCCCCGAATCATGCAAGAACGAGGAAGTGAAGATGACCAATCCTCCGATGGTCAAGAAGCGTCTTGCGAGCGTCGTCACGAGGCTATGGCTGAAGTCAGATTGCGATCGTGATTTGGTGGCTACTGCGGCGGCGAAATTGGTCGAAGAACACAAAGACGATGTCCAGAAATTTCTTCAGCAGCCGCTACCATAGGCCAAATATCGCTGCGCCAATCTCCTGGGGAACACTGAAGCGGTGAATGAAACCTACCTGAACGGAGGAGGTCTCATGTATCGGCTTGTCACGGCTCTCTTCGTGTGTTCAATCTTCCCAGCCTGCACCAGCGTGCAACACAACCAGACGGATTGCGGCACGCTGCCCAGCGACACCTTCTGGTCCGGCAATATCGCGCTCCAATGCCAGGAGTACCGAAGGCTTCAGGCTGAAACCGCCTACCGCACCGAAGTGGCCGAAATGCTCAAGAGCTACCGGGCCTGGCGTCTTGCCGGTTTCATCACGAACCGTCATGAATAATGCGGACTAGGACCGTGTGATGAAGGTTGTCACGAGTCCAAGCACATGAGTGTTCTGATAATACATCGCGTGGCGGAGGCGAACCTGTTCGGCCAGCGCTTGGCCGACCGCAGTCACCCGATGTCTCAACGAACACGTATGACCAAATGGACTGAAGGTCAACGTCGGAGGCGACTGTTGCTGGATTAGTTGCTGTTCCAACTGCAGCTCCTGGGTCAGATCCACCTGGTCGAAGACCGTGCGGGGATATGCGCCACGCTCTCGCACTGAGGTGGTATTGTAGTCGAAGAAGAGCAGCCGGAACCAACTGAGCCCCAGGACGAAACGCTCCAGCACTAGTTCGGCGGGGTGGAGAAGCAGGCCGACCACGGCCGGCCGGAAGATGAACCGCTCCACCAGCGAGCGCCATCCGGTGTATCTCGACTCCGCGAATTCGTTGTAGAGGGTTGCCGGCGCCGCGGAAAGTTCCAAGAACAGATCGGCTTCATCGAAGTGGCTGGTCAGGAAGAGGACACGCTGCTTCCCGAAACTTGCGGCCAGGGTCTGGGGAGACGGTCCGTATACCTGCCCGTTGGTTTTTCCAACCAGCCACAACCAACTCCAGCAGACGAGGCTCCAGGCTAGGTCAACCAGCTTGTTCAGCCCCAACAGCATCCAGCCGAACATTGGGATGAACACGGGCAAAAACAGCGCGCCGAGGAGTTGTTCTCGTTCCTGCGAACCCGGCGGCATTCCCTGCGCATAGCGCAACAAGATCGGAATCACCAGGAAGGGCAGAAAGGCGAACATGGAAGCGAACAAAGTCAGGAAGGACACCGTAAAGGGACGCACGAGGCGCAACGCTGGGCGGAACGACAGGAGCGGTGTGCCCATGCAGACGAATCGCCGAATATGCACGGCCTTCCCCAGGTGGCGGATGGCTTCCAGCGCGACATTCCCGCCGTGGGAATGGGCGACCACGTTGACGGACAGCGGTGAGTCCGGAGAGGCTGAGAGGCGTTGCGCGAGATCATCGAGCGACTGGGCCAACTTCCGGCCGGCGACCATTCTGGCATGATGGGTGTTCTCACCCGACCAAGCGAAGTGGTCGTATGACAAGCCCGCGCGCAGGATGGGATGCCAGACCGTATTGGGCATTCCTTGTTGGGCCAGCCCCTGTTCGAGGCGATCGGCAAAGGTCTCTCCCGTCCCAAGCCGCCACCACTTCTCTTGAGTGGCAAAGGTGCCGTGCACAACGATGGTGACGATGCCGGACATAGGTGGGCTCGTTCGCCGAACAGGATGCTTAAAGGCAGCCCAGGCTACGTGTCAGAGGGAAATCTGTCAATGGGGATGGAGTTACGTGTCAACCCAATTTAGAAATGTCCGGTTTATGTGATCGTCGCCGCTGCCGCTGTGTCTCGTGGAGCCAACAGCCGTTTCCGCGACGGATGCGTCACGGCCTGCTTGACCGGCTGGTGCGGTTTCGGGACCCTCGTGGAATCTGTCGGGGGCATGGGCCGCGCCGTGATGACGTGATAGGCAAGCCCCTCGCCGCGCTGCGTCATCCGCAACGTGGGCTTGGTAATATTGTTGCGGCCGGCTGGTCCGAGGATTCGGTGGTCGTTGTAACCGTTTTCATGGTTGGAACGACTCAGAGTCAGAGCGTGAACGAAGGACAGTCCCGCCTTGGCCTGGGCATGTGTGGATCATGTCGACATGAAAGAGAGGATCTCCATGAATCGCTGCGATGCAATCACCGATAGTGCTGGCTCCGATCTCCGTCCCTCCGTTCTCATGACGCTCCTGTGGTCGGTCTTCACTCTCGTCTGCTCGCCATCCCCGGCTTCAGCCTTGAACACGCCCGAGGAGATCAACACTGTTCGAGTCTACAAGAAGATGTCCGTGGCGACCGTGCTCATCACCTCCGCCTACGCCAGCTCCCATCATGTCAATCAGGAATTGGGAAAGGGCATCGGTTCCGGCGTGCTGATCGACGACCAGGGCCTAATCGTGACGAACGCCCATGTGGTTCAAGGAGCGGCCAAACTGACCGTCATGCTTCACGACGGGACCCGTCTTCCGGCCCAGCTCATCGGGAGCGACATGGTGTATGACGTAGCCTTGCTGCGCGTGGCGATCCCAAAGGGCAAATATCCCCATGCGCAACTCGGCAATTCCGATAGGCTGGAAGTCGGGCAGAAAGTGATCGCCATCGGTCATCCGTTTGGCCTGGGCTACGCGATGTCGACCGGGATCATCAGCGGTTTCGGGAAGCTGTTGGAGACCAAGCAGGAGGTGTTTCAAGACCGTATCATTCAAACCACGACGCCGATCAACCCGGGCAACAGCGGCGGTCCGCTGGTGGACTCGGATGACCGTGTGATCGGAATCAACACGGCGATCCTGCTGGGAGCGCAGAATATCGGATTTGCCATTCCCATCAACACCGTCAAATCCGTCATGGGCGACTTGCAGACGTACGGCCGCGTCATCCGGCCCTGGCTCGGGGTCAAAGGGAAGTTCGTGACCGAAGAACTGCGGACGCTGATCGCCCTCCCCATGGTGGACGGCCTCCTCGTTCAAGATATCGACGAAGGCAGTCCGGCCGCAAAGATTGGCCTGGAAGCAGGTGAATTGGACGTGACAGTCGAAGGCGAACCCTGGGTGCTGGGAGGGGATATCCTTGTGTCCATCAACGGTCAAGATCTGCGAACCCCCAGCCACTATACTAAGACGCTTCAGGGGCTCAAGGCCGACCAAACGGTCGAATTGCGCGTGTTCAGAGACGGCGACTATCGGAACCTCAGTGTCACCCTCGGCGAACGGCCGATGCCTCCGCTTCCGCAGCAGCGGCCAAAGACCGATGTGCCGCCGCTGATCCCACAGGCGCTTCCCTATTCACAGTTTTAGATCGGAGACGGCACCCACATAGCCCGGCCCCCTTCTTGGTTCCGTTCGTTTGGGACGGATTGATCTTCAACGGCTTGCTGGGATAGGGTTCATAGGTGTGTATTCGACCAGCGACGTTTACGCGTCGGGACCGAGCGGCTTTCGTTCTTGGAACAGCGGCATGTGGAGACGGACTTCATTGCTTTCTGGCCGGCCGAGTACATTGACCAGGATGATACTTGTGATGTGCCTGGCGGTTTTGCCAGGCATCATCAATGAAGGTTCCGTGCTTGCCGTTCTTGGGGAGTCTGCCTCAACGGTAGAACGCGATCGGGAAATCCTGAATGGTCAGAGACAGAGCGCGACGGAATCCAACTATTCAGTTGAGACCATTAACTCTCCGGGCATGGTCATCAGAGAGTATGTGTCTCTGGACGGCCTCGTGTTCGCAGTGGGCTGGACACAGCAAAAGGGAATCGTGAATTTGGAGCAACTGCTTGGATCTTATTATGTTGAATATAGCCGCGCGACACTGACACAGCCTCGACAGTCCCAGCGATTTCGTCGGGTCGAAACAGAGCATGCTGTCATCGAGACCGGTGGGCGTATGGGAGCCGTTTGGGGGCGAGCCTGGGTGCTGTCCCTTCTCCCAGGCGGAATCTCACCGGACGTCATCAAGTGATCATCTTGATACGGATTTGTTCGGGAATAGTAGTGCTCATCTTGGCCCTTTTCACAATGGCTTGCGGGAGTTCCACCGATAGTGACACATCGGGAAGAGAGCAGAACGGACTCCCTCAAGGCACGAACGTCTTGCCCGTGACAGTCGGCGGAGCCAGCCTCTGCACGTCTGTCGTGAATCAACCTTGCGTGAGTGTGACGTTGTGCGTACCCGGGACCTCCGCTTGCCAAACGATCAGCGATATCATCCTCGATACGGGCTCGGTGGGCCTTCGGGTTTTTAAATCGGTCCTCACGGTGGATTTTGCGCAGCATATCGAGACGGATGCACAGGGGAATCAGATCGGCGAATGCGTGATCTTCGGGACCGGCGCAACCTGGGGACCGGTGGCAACGGCCGGCGTGATTATGGCAGGGGAGCCGGGAACGGTCGTGCCCATTCAATTGATCGATGCAACCTTTGCAGGCCACTCCGCCTCAAGCAATCCCTGCGGGCAGCCCGTGGATACGAGTCCCGCCAACAGCTTGATGAACGGACTGCTTGGTATCGACGCCTTCGGTTCGGACAGTGTCGCTGGTGGATATTTTTCATGCGGAGGTCAAGGATGCGCGCCGATCGGCCGGCCGCCAAACTTCGTCCAGAATCCTGTCGCATTGCTTCAAGACGATAATAACGGCCATGTCTTGGTATTTCCTTCCGTCGGGAATACGGGTGCGCCAACGGTTGTGGGTGCCTTGGTTTTCGGGATTGGCACACAAGGCAACAATACGCCCAACGGAGCGTCTGTATTTGAGAGAAACCCGAGCACCGGCACCATCACTACCGTATATAAGGGAACGACCTATGCGAGTTTTTTGGACACTGGTTCGACATTCTTGTTCTTTCACGATACGACGATTCCACTTTGCGCTAGTATCGGCGGAGCCTATTGCCCTTCATCGACGCTGAGTCTCTCGGCAACACATACCGGTGCGAATCAGGTGTCTCAGTTGGTCCATTTCGAGGTTGCCAATGCCGAAGGTCTGACAAAGACAGGCAACGCCGCCTATAACAATTTGGGTGGGACAGATACGGCTCTATCGGGCGAATTTGACTGGGGCTTTCCATTTTATCTGGGACGAACTGTCTATACGGGGATCTCCGGACGGGATTCCGTGCTGGGGATCGGACCCTATTGGGCCTATTAGCGGTCGATCCTTACATCGAGAAAAAGGGGGCGCTTCGTTCGCGATCATCACCGATTCGTCACGAAGGTAGCGGCTGTTTCTGACAGCGCCATTCTTTCGATCGCGCCGCAAATCGCCAAACACTTTGTCCAGGCCGAGGTTCGTCACTTTGACGCGAACGACCGCGAAGCCGCTCTCGCCTGGCTGCGCGAATGATCAGAAGGGCTACGGCAGGGGCGGAAACCCTGTGGATGAGCGGGTACGCGACTACCGGTATGCGGACGGCTTTCTCTTTACAATTGCCATGAGGCAAGGAGTCAGGAACGCAGGAGGCAATCAGTCACGCATCTGAGAAAGCGGAATGTTCCAGCTGCTCCTCTCACGCACAGAAAATGCGGTCATGGAGGTAAATTGCTGTACGACTGAATAGTCTGTCCGATTATGTTGCTTGTATAGCAGCTGACACTTACAAGTCTTCACGAGTCAGGCCGGTCACTTTGGCCAGTCGAGCCAACATGCGAGGTCCTATTTCATCGTGATCAGGAAAGGCGAAGACGACATCAGGCCGGCCTGCTCGCTGTAGGATTCGATAAGAGCCAGTTGTGCGTTTGATCTGCCGCCGATGCGAAGAAGAGCGAAAAGTACGCGGGAGGCCTGGGTCGAAGGTCAGTGACTCATGCGGCAATGAAGGAAACGTTCAGCAACTCTTCTGGAACTGCTTCATTATGTTCAAGACGGTCTGCCATTGCGCGCAAGGCCAGTGCTTGGACAGCGGCCAGTGCTGCTGACTTGGTTTGACCATAGGCCATCACACCGGGCAAGGCGGGGACCTCACCGATCCATCGGCCGTCTTCTTCCTGCTCCAATTCGATCTTGAGTTGAGTAACCTTTGCCATGAGCACCCCTCAGCGAGTCCTGATGATCGATAGGCTAAGCTCTGACAGGCCGGAAATCAAGCAGGTGAGGCCAACGCGGCGTAAAAAAATCGGATGGTAGGTGTGCCCTGGCTCCGTGATGGGTGAAGCTGCAGGGCGGCTCGTCACGGGATGGGAGCCTTCGCTTAGCGTTTCTTCCCCAATCTGACGGTCAGTTCCTCATAGACAGATTGGCGATGACCGACCGCCATGAGGCGAATGGTACGGGCTTTGCGGTCGATGGCATAGATGATCCGGAAGCGGCGGACTCGAAATTTCCAGAGACCGTACAGTTCGCGCAGCAGCAGCTCTCCATACTCAGGCTCCACAGCAATCGCACGAATGGCCGATTTGATAGAGCGCTTCAGATCTGGATGGAGTGAGCGAATAGCGTCAGCGATGTGCGGAGGGATAACGGGACGGAAGGGTGTCACGCGGATCGACGTTTCTTGGTAGGGGCGATCGGCTCACCGAACACGTCCTCGAAAGAGAGCCCTTTCTTGCTTGTTTTATAGAAGGCTCGGCTCTCGGCAATCTGCTGCATCAGATCAGGATCACTCAGGACGTCGAGCGTCTCCTTAAGGCGCGCGTATTCCCGGACGTTGACGAGCACAGCGGCCGGCCGGCCGTTCTTTGTTACCACGACCTCCTCCTCACGCTCCTCCACACTAGCGATCAACTCCGGCAACCGGGTCTTGACCTCAGATAACGGTAAAGTTTTAGCCATCACATCCTCCAAGCCAGACATGACCATAATTCTGGACATTAGAATATCGCGCGGAACAGGGGGCAGTCAATCAGCCAAGAGGAATGTTGCGCTGCGAGCCGCGAAACCGTTCGGATGGCGGGCGCTGCTTGCTCCGGCGATGGGTGAAGTCGGAGGTAGCGCCCACCAGCCTCTTGGGGCTAGAGGGGAAAGAGCCGCCGCGCATCGGGAAACGATCCCAGCCAGAAATGCCTCCGACTCCTTTGATTCCGACGAACGCGGGCTGGGGCCCAGTTATGCAACCAAATTGACAGGCTGAAAGGGCCATGACAGGATGCGACCGTGTACGATATTCAAATTGCGAGGGGTGCGGAACATGACCTTAAGAAGCTCTCGCCGTTTCATCGTGGTGCAATTCTTGACGCAATCGAACGTCAACTCACTGCTGAACCTGCAAAACTATCTCGAAGCCGGAAACTGCTCATTGGATTAGTTCCACCGTGGCCGGCGGAGTCACCTGTTTGGGAGCTTCGCGTGGGAGATTATCGAGTTTTCTACGATGTAGCGGATGACGAGCAGGTCGTGTATATTCGAGCTGTCCGGAAGAAATCGGCGGGACGAACGACAGAAGAGATTCTATGAAGCGAGCGACCGTCCAAGATCTCAAGAAACGGGCCGATGAATTTGTGGCCAGGGCTCAAACAGAGCGTGTCGTCATCACGCGACGTGGCCAACCTGCGGCAGTCCTTGTCGGAGTCACCAAGCAGGATTGGGAGGCCGTCGTCCTCCAAACCGACCCCAAATTCTGGAAATTGATTCATGCCCGCCGCAAGCAACCGACCCGCTCCCTGGAGCAAGTCCGCGAACGCCTCCGCCGCAAGTAACTCCAGCTACACAGCCCCACGCTCCGGAATCGGAGATGTGTGGAAGCTAGAACTTAATCTGACAGTCAGCTAGAGTCCTCCCTCTTCACGAAAGGAGCGAGGACCATGACGACGGAACAAAAGATCATTAAGACGAAAGTCGGCGTGCTGGAACTGGCGAAGCAGCTCGGCAATGTCTCCAAAGCCTGCCAGCTGATGGGGTATAGCCGCGATAGTTTCTATCGATTCAAGGAACTCTACGAGACCGGCGGCGAGGCCGCGCTTCAAGAGATTTCGCGGCAGAAGCCGCTCCTCAAGAATCGGGTGGCACCCGAGGTGGAACAGGCCATCGTGCAGATCGCTATTGAGCAACCCGCGTGGGGACAAGCCCGCGTGGCGAATGAACTGCGCAAGCAGGCGCTGTCCATCTCCCCAGCGGGCGTGCGCTGTATCTGGCTCCGCCATGATCTCGCAACGATGCGGAAACGCTTAAAGGCACTGGAAGCGAAGGTAGCCCAAGCGGGACTGGTGCTTACCGAGGCCCAAGTCGTGGCGCTGGAGAAGGCGACGGCGGACAAAGAGGCCCACGGCGAATTTGAGAGCGAATGTCCCGGCTACTGCGGCGCGCAGGATACGTTCTACGTCGGCACCTTGAAGGGCGTCGGCCGCATCTACCAGCAAACCTTCATCGATACCTACAGCAAGGTGGGATTTGCGAAGCTGTACGACCGCAAGACGCCGGTGACGGCCGCGGAATTGCTCAATGATCGGGTCTTGCCGTTCTTCGAGCAGCATGCCATTCCGCTGAACCGTGTGCTCACGGATCGCGGCACGGAATACTGTGGAACTCCGGAGCGCCATGAGTACGAACTCTATCTGGCCGTGGAGAACATCGATCATACGCGCACCAAGACGCGGCATCCCCAGACCAACGGGATCTGTGAACGGTTCCACAAGACCATGTTGAACGAGTTTTACCGCGTGGCGCTCCGCAAGAAGATCTATCGAACGCTGGAGGACCTCCAGGCTGACTTGGATGCGTGGATCCAGGAGTACAACGAGCAGCGCCCCCACCAAGGGCGCTGGTGCTATGGCAAGACACCGATGCAGACGTTTCTCGATAGTGTGCCACTGGCCAAGGAGAAAATGTTAGCGGCCTAAACCCGGTGAGGACTCGCTGTCTGTCAGATGAAGTCGTGAGTTATACAGAGAATGTCCCTGTTCTTGGATCTCATCCCGTGCGTGGTGAAAGTCGCGCCAGGAGCCGCCATATCTTACGTGCCTTGGCTGCCAAGGAATGTGACAACGTGACCTCGAAGTGCTGCTACCAGACGTTGGAAAGTCAAATCGGGAGCGGGTTGCGTTATCTTCGTTCTTGACGAGTTGGTTGCCATGAGAAAACAGGCTGAAGTATAGAGTCGTTCTAGAACTAAACGGCGACAAAGCAATTCATATCTTCTGCTGTATGACACTCCTTCATGCCGCAACTGCCCTTTGTTCTTCATCGTTCTCCCACGAAACTCAGGATCGACTTGAAAGTAGGGCTCCTTATTGCCGACGGGGATTTTCACGTTGTCGCGGTCCTCAAGCAAGAACAAGTAACCAAGAAACGGAGGTGGAAACTTTCCGAAGCGACCTTCCCGAAACGCAGTCCAGATGTCTTTGGCGCTGCCCACCGCTTCTTCGGACCGGTTATTCACGTTGTTACCGATCGACTTGCCGGCCTGAGACTTAAACTCCATGGCGAGGATGAGTGCTCCATCGGATACCACGATCAAATCCCATTTCTTTGTAGCTCTAAGGAAGGTCTGATTTATTCCTCTTCCGAGATATGCTAAGGATGGCGCCTCACTTCTGAGGAGGCACCCCCATGCCGCAACAGACCTTTGCCGAGGGCACGTTCGAACAGTATCGCAAACCCACCCGCCGCGAGCGGTTCCTCGACGAGATGGATCGCGTGGTGCCGTGGGCGGAGTTGGTGGCCGTGATCGAGCCGGTCTATCCCAAGGCCGAGGGCCCGGGGCGTCCACCGATCGGGATCGAACGCATGCTGCGCCTCCATTGTCTGCAACAATGGTTCAACCTGTCGGACCCCGCCGTGGAGGAAGCGTTGTACGACTCGCGGGCCATGCGGCAGTTCGTGGGCATTGATCTGGGCCGTGAGCCCGTGCCCGACGAGACGACCATCTGCAAGTTTCGGCATCTCTTGGAGGCCCACGAGTTGGGGAAACAGCTCTTTGCGCGGATCGGCACGTATCTGGCGGCGCAGGGCTTGACCGTGAGCCGGGGCACCATCGTGGATGCCACCATTATCAGTGCCCCCAGTTCGACGAAGAATCGTACGAAGGAGCGGGATCCGGAGATGCATCAGACAAAGAAGGGAAACCAGTGGTACTTCGGCATGAAGGCCCATATTGGCGTGGACAGCCGCACCAAGCTGATTCATTCGGTCGCGGCCACGGCGGCGAATATCCATGACAGTCAGGTGTTGCCCAAACTGCTGCATGGGCAGGAGACCCGGGTGTGGGGCGACTCAGCTTATAGCGGGCAACGTGACGTGATGCAGCGCCACGCCCCCAGGGCCAAGAGCTTCGTGCAGACGAAAGCCCATCGCCATCAGCCGCTGAGTGAACCGGAGCGGGCCAGGAACCGGACGAAGTCGAAGGTCCGTGCGAAGGTCGAACATGTGTTCTTGGTGATGAAGCGGATCTTCGGCTGGGCCAAAGTCCGGTACCGTGGGTTGGCGAAGAACACCCACTGGCTCCAGATCAGCTGCGGCTTGGCCAATCTGTACATGGTGCGGCGACGGCTTTTGGCGGAGACGTAGGGAACGGGGGTCCGGAGACTGGCAACGAGCCATCGGACGGTGGGTGCGCCCCATGAACAGGCTCCCGGACCAGCGGATGCCTACCGGATTCGTCCTGCTGATCAGCCCAGGAACAAATTTCTGAGTGGAAATGTGAATAAATCAGACCTTCCCTAAAGTATCCGGGTAGTTCAAGAGCCGTTCGCGTCCGAACATCGAGTTTCTTCAGGCCTGCGTCACAAAGAATGTCAGAGATCAAGATTTCCAATGCACCCATCTGGGTGCCGCCTGTTACCTCGCCTCTGGACCCTGCGTCGATTTTTCCTGACTGGACCTGCTTCTCCTTGTTGTTCCGTCTGGCATCCCAGTAGCTCTGGACGGCTGCTTGCAGCCTTTTCTCAATATTCAAGCGCAGCCTCCATCAGAATCCTATCGATGCCATACACCTCTAGCGCTACTTCCGTGGCGAGGGGACGATTACGACAGCGGAAAGCGTTGCGTAATTTATGAGCATGCTCAACTGTTAGCGCGTTCGGCGAGGGCACTCGAATACGGCGCAGATACTGAGCCTGAAATCGCAAGTAGCCGCCTCGTATCCGGACACCGTATGATTCTACGAAGAACTGTCCGACAGCGGACATGAGAAGTCCTCCGAGTACTTCCAAGTCCCATTCGTCTGATTGGATGAAATACAGATTGTGATGTGGGTAGGTTTCTCCTCGATCCAAGACTGGTTCCAATACGTTCTTAATGTCGGGGATATACAGCTTCTGCTTCTTGAGGAGTGCGTGATTCACACGGTCGATGGTCTTATACCATCCGATCGTGTTCTTTTCGACAGTGTGACGCTTCTTCAGAGCTGCCGCATGGCTTTGATAGTAGGTCTTCAGCTTAGGAAAGCAATCTAGGTCCACCAAACCGTCGCTTCCCCAAGGATTGATCAGGTAATGCCCAGACCATTGCAACGTGCCACCTGACAAATCCTTCGCGAGGGCGAGTTTCAAAAGTCGGGTAGACTCGACGATCTCTGAATCGGTTGTGAGATACACGCGATCATTCCCGGTGGCTACACCAATTCCAACTCTCGCGCTGGCCTCCAAAGGGGAGAATTGATCCTCAAGGGTTCGAAGTAATGCGAGCTGTTCGGGCGAGTGACAGGGCCAAGGGCTAGTTCCCTTGAACCAGTGTGGCACTTGGGCCAATCGGAGAAAGGTTGAAGGGGGTAAAGCGTTCTGCGCGGTCCCTTGTAGGATTGCCGCCAGCTGATATGCCGGGAGGGTCTCAATCTCTGGACCAGCGCTTGCTACGATGGCCGTTCTTTGGTTCGTGCGTCTTATAATTGTGATGGCGGGATAGGCACTGACTTCGTCGTGAAATGCATCAGCATCATGCATGCTCAGGATGACCTCGACGTCATACTCAGATGTAATAAGCTGTCGAAGTTCTGCACCGTATTGGTTCTTCATCCATCGATCGGCGCAGATAAAGGCGCAGACCCCTCCAGGCTTAAGCTGCCGAAGCGCAGCTTCAAAAAATGCCACATAGAGATCAGCCCGCCCTCGCATCGTAGGGTACATGTTTCGGTAGAGGGTCGCGGTGTCCTCGGGGATGTCTTCGAGCCGCACATACGGAGGATTGCCGATAACAAAGTCAGCTGATTGATTGATCGCATCGAGCAGGTAATTGTTCGTGATCACCCATTCTTTTGATAGTTCTTCGGCCAAAACTTGATCCACTCCGTGGTCTATGAGGATTGTCTTGGCCAGTAAACGCGTATGGATGGCGCTTGATTCATTCAACTCATACGCGAGCAAGGATTCGTGGCAATCGGTAAGCCGCCGGCTGAATTTCTGGCAAGATTGTAAAAGGCGCTCGATCATTAATTCTAGAAAGGCGCCTTCGCCCGCGGAAGGCTCGACGGCTAGCATGTTTGCCAGGTCATTCTGCGGAGAATAGCCGCTTAGATCGAGCATTAATTCGACCACCCAGCGCTTGGTGTACACGACTCCCTTTGGTTCAGCCAAGCTGACAGAGAGAGACGGATCTGAAGGCGCGATAAGCTGAAGTTGAATGCCCTGGGTTGATGGGAGGATCCGACGATTGGTCACTAAGGCCTCAAAGTCACACTGCGAGATTCACAGGAGTCGTCGCATACTAGCCCGTCCCAGGAATCTGTTCAAGAAGTCGGAACTGCGTTTGCCTATCTCCTCTTTCCCCTAGAGCCATCACTTTGCGATTGGCTAAATATCAGGACCCGCCGACTGTTCTGCGGCGATCCTTTTAAGCTTGCTCGTTTCCTCCCTTCCGGCATGAGGAGGATGGACAGACTTCCCTGCGACATGCGACAGGTCAGCAATACGATGTCCTCCCGAGCTTGATGGTCTCCCTCTCCTCGGCAGGTGGGAGGATGCGGGTCGGCCGGCGACGTTGACGATTGGCATGGCGCAGGATCTCGGTCGCGTTAGCGACGGCCATGCATGTCCGAAGGTCCGTTGACCAGAGGAACAACGGACCGAGTTTGCGTGGCCGAGGGATGCTGCGCCATGCGGTTTCAATCGTCGTGGAGCCGGCGACCCGTATCCTCCCGCATCTCACAACTTCCCAAACATCCTCTCCCAAAACTCCCTCACTCTCCCCATATGCTCCTCAATATCCGTCTTCAAATGCCTCGCCCCCGCCTGCCAATCATCCGTCGTATATCCGACGCGCCTGGCCAGGAAAATGAATTCGTCGGAGTCGCTCGGAGGCAGCACGAGATCCTTGGCATGGCCTCTGACCATGCGGAGACCGTCGATGAGCATGCGGATGAACAGATAGGCCTTGCGGAGATGGTCGCCGTCCTGACGCGCGACGATGCCGGATTCCACGAGGCCATGTAACGCCAGCATTGTGTTGGGTGTGCGCAGGATCGCATGACGGTGGCCGTGCATCACCTGGAGATATTGCACGGCATACTCGATGTCGATGACGCCGCCGGGACTGAGCTTGACGTTCACCGTGCCACGTTCGACCAGTTGCTTGAGCTGCTGCCGTCGCAAATCGAGCGCGGTGGGGAGATCCCATGGCTCGTCGCTGTACACGTAACGGTCGCGATGGGCTTCGACGTGCTTGCCAAGCGTCGCATCGCCGGCCACGTGGCGCAACTTGACCAAGGCCTGACGCTCGAACGGCGCGGCCAAGCCGTCCTTGCTGTAGTATTTCACGACCTCGTCGAGCGGGTTGGCAAGCGAGCCCTTTCCTCCATGCGGGCGCAGGCGCACGTCGAGGTGGAAGATGCCTTCCTGTTTGGCTTCGATCCATTGCAGGACTTCCTGCGCGAGCCGCTCGAAATACTCACCGTTGTCGATCCCGTGTTTGCCGCCGGTCCGTCCTGTTCCGCCGTAGACGAACAGGACTTCGATGTCGGAGGCGTAGCCCAGCTCTCTCCCGCCGAACTTGCCCATGCCTAACACGGTGAAGGGACAGGTTTTCTTTCCCGCCAGACGCGGCTCTCCATAATCTTTCGTCAGCTTGGCTCGGCAGTCGACCACCGCCCGGTCCAGGATCACTTCCGCGAGCTCCGTCAGCGCGAGGGAAAAATCTGCGAGGCCGGTCATCGGTTCGACGATGTGCTTCATGTCGATGCGGAACAGCTCGCGGTCCTTGAAACCGTTGAGAGCGGCCTTCCGCTCCTCTTCGGTCTTGGCGCGCGCAACCGATCGGTCGAGCTCCTTGCGCAGCGAAGGCTTGGGCTTGATGAGCGGAGAGTCGCGATAATCCTGAAGCAACGGCAACAAGTTATCGTGTTGGCGGCGGAGGAAATCCTCCCAGAGAAAGTCGCTGGCTCCGAGCAAGCGGGCGAGGAGCGGAAAGGTCTTCTTATCCGCCAGAAACGCCAGCGCCTCCTGCCGGGCCTTGCCCGTGCGGTCCTGCACGGTCAGGTCGAGAAATTGGTCGAAGGCCTCCAGCGCTTTCGTGGGATCGGGCGCCCAAGTGAGGGCATGGGTGAACTGTTTAATCAGGACGGCCGTCAGCCGGAGCTGTTGTTGCTCCTCGGCATCCGTGAGCTTCTGCCCGTGGCGGTTACGGACGTAGAACCGGTCGTGGAGTTTCTCGCCCTCAAGGGCGATGCTCGCCTTGACGATGTAGACGTTGCGCATCGCCAGCGCGTTGGCGAAGGCATAGAGAAAGGCGGGTGTGTCGTCCGATCGGATGTCCATAATGGTATCCGTCGGCGACTGGCCGTTGTCGAAGCTGATCTGGACGGGATGTAGGAGGCCGCTGAAGGATCCGCGCCGCCGGGCGAGCTGCTCCACGAGATGGCGGTTGACCGCATGCCGCGCCTCCTCGACCTGTCCGCCGTCGAGAAGGCCGATGACCGAGCGAAGTTCATCGGCGAGACGGCGGTGTTCCTCGGAGTCGAACGGCACTCCCTGAGCCGGCTGCACCCTGAACACGTCGACGATCTTCTTTCTGCCGAGACCGGGCCTGGGTTTGCTGCGCCCACGAGGGCTGTGTCCCATCGACCCCTTCGCCGTGCCGGGAACGTGGCCTGCAAAGGTATAGATTCGTCCTTCCTCGATGTTGAGCCCGAACGCCGACAGCAGGCCACAGATCGTGGCGAACAAGGCGAAGTAGTCGTACGCCACGATGGCCAGTTCCATCCGGCCATAGTGCGGCTCGCCCGCGAACAGCTCGCAGAGGTGATCGGGCGTCAGCGCCGCCGCCATGCGCAAGTGGCGCGCGACCGTCTCAGCCTCGAAACGGTGGAAATATTCCGGATCCATGCGGTCGACGAAGTCGTCGAGGACGTCCGATGGGACATCCCGAATGAACGGCGACAGGTCTTGTAGAAGGGTTTCGCGCTCCGTTGCGTTCATGCAATGGCAGTATACCCGAAGCGACGGTTCGTTGTGCGCGTGCGAGGCGACCAGTATAATGCCGCGCCATGACGCAGCGGCCTTCCCCATCGCCTTCAGGCGCCGACGCTCCGGAGTCTCCGAGGGTGCCGGCCCGGCCTGACCCCACGCCGGTCTTGCTGGCAAAGGAGCGCAACGTCCAGGAGGTGCGGGCGATTCTGTCCGCCTATGGGCTGGTCGCTCCAGATCAAGCCGATCGCAATCTGCAGGCGATGGCCGGAGATCCGCACCAGCGCCGCCAACTGGCCGAGCTGTTGCCCACTCTCTTGGAGTCCGTCGGACGCACTGCCGATCCGGATCAGGCGCTCAATCACTGGGAGCGGCTGCTCGGCAATGTGACCCGCTCGTCCTTTCTGGTCTACTTGCGCAGCTCTCCCCGTATGCTCGATCTGCTCTGCACGATTTTCGGCAACAGCGACTCGTTGTCGTTCACCCTCATCCGGGATCCGATGTTGATCTATTGGCTTGCGGAGCAGGATGTGTTGTCGCGCCCGCCGACCTGTACCGGCATGCAAAAGGGACTTCGGGAGCAACTCGGCCAGCTCACGGTGAAGGAATTGAAGCTCGAGGCGGTGCGCCGGTTCCGGAGGCGGGAAATGCTCCGGATCGGCGTGCGCGACCTGTTGCGGTTGGCGGATGTGCGGGAGACGACCGGATCGCTGTCCGATCTGGCCGGTCTGCTGATCCATGCCGTCTACGAGATCGTCGATGCCGATCTGCGCCGGCAGTACGGCGTGCCCATGCACAAGAACCGGCGCAGGCAATGGGTCGAGACGGGCTTTGCCGTCATGGGCATGGGGAAGCTCGGCGGCCACGAACTCAACTACAGCTCCGACGTGGATTTGATCTACATCTACGAATCACATGCGGGCGAGACCAGGGTACCGCGCGGCCGGACCGCCGGTCGCGCGGCTGCCGCCGGCATTTCCAATGAAGAGTATTTCGAGATCTTGGCGCGGGAACTGACCAAAGCCTTGGTGGAGCCGAGCAAGGAAGGACGCATCTTCCGAGTCGATTTGCGCTTGAGGGCCGAAGGATCGGTCGGGCAACTGGCTCGTTCGCTGGACGAATACCGTTCCTATTATCGAACGAGAGGGCAGATATGGGAGCGGCTGGCGTTGCTCAAGGCCTGGCCCGTCGCCGGATCCGTCGCGGTGGGCAAATCATTCTTGCGGCTGGTGAAGCCGTTCGTTTTCGGCGCCGCCGCGAAGCTGCGCCGCTCCGACGTACTCGCGGTGGTGGACGACGTGCGGGCGGTGAAGGACATGATCGACGACAAGATTGCGGAACGAGGTCACGAAAGCCGAAACGTGAAGCTCGGCACCGGCGGCATCAGGGAGATCGAGTTCCTGGTCCAGACTATTCAGGTCTTGGCCGGGGGTAAGGTTCCGGGGTTGCTGGACCGAGGTACGCTTGGGGCGCTGGATCGACTGGTTGCCCGAAGGGTGATGGCGGCGCAGGAACGCGATGCGCTCGTTCAGGCCTATGTGTTTCTCCGGGACGTGGAGCACAAGCTCCAGATGGTGCACGACCTTCAGACCCATGCGTTGCCGCAGGAAGAGGATGAGCTGGAACGGTGCGCGATCAGGATGGGATACGAGGGAGTCAGTCGATCGGCCGCCAGCCGGGCTTTCAGCGCCGACCATCGGCGGCATACGACAGTGGTCAATCGGGTCTTCCGCTCCTTCTTCAACGAGCCGAACACGTCGGCGCTGTTGAGGGCGGCTCTGCGGGTGAGCTAAAGGGGTCAGGAACCGTTTGGCGGAACGACCCGCAGGGCGCTGCGCGCAAATGGTTCCTGACCCCGACCCCCGTCAGGTAAGCCGCTAGAACGAGGCTCGCACCGTGTTCGGTGTGCCGGGGACCGTGCATTTGTTGCAGACGCCGGAGCTGATCTTGGCGTTGAGCTTTTCTTCGAGATAGTCTTCGAGCCGTTGCCACAGCCCGCCGCTGGTTTTGACCCGCTTGCACTTGGCGCACAGGCACAGCGCACCTCGAAGCGACTTGAGCTCCTGGACCGTCTTGCCGAGCTGCTTGGCCTGCTCGTCGAGTTCCCGCTCGCGCTCCGTGCGATTGTCCAGTTCCTCCTTGAGGCTCATGGCCATAGAGACACGCGCCACCAGTTCCGCGGGAATCACCGGCTTGCGGATGTAGTCCGTGGCTCCGGCGGTGTAAGCCGCGGTCAGGTCGGACGAGTCGGTTCTGGCCGTCACCACGATCACGGGAAGATGCTCCAGCCGCTCGTCTTCGCGGATGCGTCGGCAAGCCTCCAAACCGTCCATGTCGGGCATGATGATGTCCATCAGGACGATGTCCACGCGATCCGGCGGCGGTGCCGAGGATCCGACACCCAGCCGCTGCAAGGCGTCGGACGCGGAGTCGGCGAATAACAGCGACCGGTAGCCGGCCTGCTGAAGCGTGAGCGCCAGCAGTTCCCGTTGCTCCTCGAAATCGTCGACGATGAGAATGCTCATGGCACGGCTCCTTTACTGGGGTGTGGGCGATGGTGAAGGGTCGTGACCGGACGGGGAGAGGGCCTGCTCCGCTGCGTCGATCACGGCGCACAGGTCTGCGATGCCGGTCGTGATCCGTTCGAGGTGGCGCCGGTCGGCCGCGTCTTCCAGGACGCCGCCGACGGCTCCGATGGCATGCAGGCCGTAGGTGCCGGCGAGCCCCTTAATGCGGTGGCCGATGAGCCTGATCTGCTCGAAGTTGCGGGCGTCGACGGCCCGCTGCAGTTCCTGCACGTCGCGTCGTCGGTTCTGAATAAATTTCGGCCTCATCCGGTTCAATTCGGCGTCTAGCAGTCCGGCCTGGTCCGATCTCAGGCGGGCCGGCGGGACGACCGGCTTCGTCTCCGCGACGAATCGACGGATGGTGCTGAGCACGGTGTCCATTTTGACCGGCTTGGTGAGGAAATCGTCGCAGCCGGCCTCCGCGCTCCGCTGTCTGGATTCGGCGAAACCGTCGGCGGTGAG
Organism: Nitrospira sp.; assembly: GCA_047150005.1. GTDB lineage: Bacteria > Nitrospirota > Nitrospiria > Nitrospirales > Nitrospiraceae > Nitrospira_C. The sequence goes on from AP038806.1 coordinate 2,974,302, forward strand.
AGCGACGATCGGGGTCCGGGGGCGGTCCTGTTCCGTCTCCCAGGCACGGATGCGCCTGGCGGCTTCGCAGCCGTCCATGTCGGGCATGTGCAGGTCCATGAGCACCAGATCGTAGCGGTCGGACTTGAACGTCTCGACGACGCTCGTGCCGCTGTCGGCGCAATCCAACCGATAGGGAGATTTGCTCAGATAGAGGCGCATGACGTGCTGGGATTCGATGGAATCCTCCGCCAGCAGAATTTTCCATTCCCTGGTTGAGACGGCACGCAGCGTTGGTTGACACAAGCGGCTTCGCGACGTCGAGGTCACCGGCTCCTGCACGTCCGTTTCGGTTTGGATCATCGCAAATGGAACGGTGAACGAGAAGGTGCTGCCTTGCCCCGGCATGCTTTCGACCCAGATGCGTCCACCCATGAGTTGGACGAGTTGCCTGCAGATGGAGAGCCCTAATCCGACTCCGCCGTAGTGTCGGTTGGCTCGCGAATCCGCCTGGGAAAACCGCTCGAACAGCCGGTCCCGCAGTTCGTCGGTGATGCCGATCCCCGTATCCGAGACGGCGAACTGCACCTTGCACTGCGCGTCGTCGACCGCGCGCAGTTTGGCCCGCACGGTGACCGATCCTGCCGCGGTGAACTTGATGGCATTTCTGACCAGGTTGAGCAGTACCTGTTGGAAGCGATGCGCGTCTCCTCTCAGGCGCGCCGGGATTGCCGGGTCGAGATGGGTCGTCACCGTCAAGCCCTTCTCCTGTGCCTCGGGGGCGAGGAGATTCGTACATTCCAGCGTGATTTCCCGCAGGACGAACGGTTCCGAGGTCAGCGTCAGGGTGCCGGATTCCGCCTTGGCGGTCAGCAGCAGATCTTCGATCATCCGCAGCAGCGTGTCGCTGGCCTTGGTGCATCGCTCGACCAGCGCCAGCTGCTGGGGAGTGAGCGGGGTTCTGGCCAGGTAATCCGCCATTCCCATGATGGCGTTCAGCGGCGTGCGCATTTCGTGGCTCATGTTGGCCAGGAAATCACTCTTGGCCTTGCTGGCCGCCTCGGCCGCCAGCCGGGCCCGTACCAGTGTCGCTTCCGCCTCCTTGCGTTCCGTCACGTCCTCCGAGATACCCAGCAGATAGCGGGGTGTTCCGTCGCCGCCGCAAATCGGGATCTTTTTCGTGTGCAACAGCCGGACGCCCATGCCCTTGGTCTGCACCGGTTCTTCGGGAACGTCGACCAGGCGCCCGCCGGCCAGGGTTTCACGGTCCTTGGCGGTGAAAAAGTCGGCCTCCTGCTTGGGGAAAAAATCGTAGTCGTTCTTTCCCAGGAGGTCGGATCGGGGATAGCCAAGCAGGGCTTCTCCCGCTTTGTTGAACCGGACGAACCGCAGGTCTTGGGCGTCCTTGACGAACACCATATCCGGCAGGTGTTCGAACAGGGATTCGATAAAGGCCGTCGTCTGCCTGAGCGTGTCCTCGGCCCGCTTTCGCCCGCTGATGTCGCGGATGAAGGATGAAAACAACACGTCCTTGTCGAGCATCAGGGGGATCATGGTCAACTCCGCAGGAAAGCGCTCTCCGTTCTTTCGGATCGCGGTCACTTCGACGCGCTGCCGAAGCAACTGTTCGGAGCCGGTCGTGAGGGAGTGCTTCAACCCCTCGATGTGAGCGGCCCGCTGGTCGTCCGGGATGATCAGCTCGACAAGCGGCTGACCCACGGCTTCCTCGCAGGAAAATCCGAAAATCGTTTCGGCCTGCGGGTTCCATTCGACCACCACTCCGCGCCGGTCCATCGCGACAACGGCATCGAGGGCTCCCTGCACGATGGCCTGGAGCTTGGCCTCGCTACGTTGCCGCGCGCGGCGGCTCTGGCTGTCGAAATACAGGAACGCGGTCAGAATCCACAGGGTGGCGCTCCCGACGGATCGGTTGAAGACGGCCAATGGCAGCGACTCTCCGGAATGCGAGGGCAAAAACGGCTCTCCCATGATCGCGACGGACCAGAACGCCGTAGCAAACAGGAGTGTCCGTGGGTGATAGAGCCGCGCGATGGGCAAGGCGAGCAGGAAATAGGGCAACCACGGAGCAAAGCCGATGGGAAAATGCAGATCGATCACGAAGATAAGGCTGGTCGCCAAGGCGATCAGGAATGGAGTCAACGGCCGCATGCAGGCGCAAAGGGTCTGGGAGGGTGAATTGGGACTCGGCGCCGGTAGCGTCCCTGCATCCGTCATATCGTTCAGTATAGGCAGGACCTGCGGAGTCGCAAACGCTTTTCACGTTCTTGACTGATCAGGGCTGGGGCGATGATGCGTAGCGGAGGTCGCGGTCGCTGGCCAGCGAAAGGTAGGCCTCGCCCCACTGCTGTGGGCTGATGAGACTCCAGGGCTCATCGCTGCCGGCCGGCTTGAAACGAAGGCCGTAGAGCCCGCCGTAGACCAAGTAGGCCAGACCTGATCCGGAGTCTTCGACCGGTTGGGCGAAGGCCTGACAGGGGGGCGCGGCGGGATGCTCGCTCCACCCCGTGACGTCATACCATTCTCCGGCCGGGTTCCGTTCGAAGAGCCGGACCTGAACGACCGGTCTGGCCGGGCCGGTTTCCTTGAAGCGGGCAAAGAAGCTGCTTTCGCAGTTCTCGTTAGATTCGACGTCGACGATCATATGATCGTGAAGCGTACCTCGTGAAGGGTGACGCGTTCAAGGATCAGATCCGAATCAATCCATGTCAAAAAACAGGAAGGGCCCGGCGGTTTCCCGCCGGGCCCTTCCTGCGTCGCTTTGAGCGATCGGCTATCTCGGCACTCAGTCCTCAGGACTCAGCACTGAATTTAGTACATCCCTTCCATGCCGTGGTTGTGGCCGTGGCCACCACCCATCGGTTCCTTCTTCTCTTCGGGGATGTCGGTGATCATGACTTCGGTTGTCAGCATCAGGCCCGCGACGCTGGCGGCGTTCTGCAATGCGCAGCGCGACACCTTGGTCGGGTCGATGATACCGGCCTTGATCATGTCCACGTATTCATCCGTCGCCGCGTTGTAGCCGGCGCTGGTGTTCTTATCCTCGCGCACCTTGCCGACGACAACAGAAGCCTCGCCTCCGGCATTGGCGACGATCTGGCGAATCGGCTCTTCCAAGGACCGGCGCACAATATCCAAACCGACTTTCTGCTCGGCCGGAATATCTTTCAGGGTGTCCAGTGCCTTGATGCAGCGGAGATAGGCCGTTCCGCCGCCCGGAACGATGCCTTCTTCCACCGCGGCCTTCGTCGCGTGGAGAGCGTCCTCGACGCGCGCCTTCTTTTCCTTCATCTCGGTCTCGGTCGCGGCGCCCACGTTGATGACGGCGACGCCGCCCACGATCTTGGCGAGGCGCTCCTGGAGCTTCTCGCGATCGTAGTCGGAGGTCGTCTCGTCGATCTGAGCCTTGATCTGCTTGACGCGGGCTTCGATCTTCTTCGGGTCCCCATAGCCTTCGACGATCGTGCTGTTGTCCTTGTCGATCGTCACGCGCTTGGCGCGGCCGAGATCGGTCAGCTTCACGTTCTCGAGTTTGATGCCGAGGTCTTCGGAAATCACCTGTCCGCCGGTCAGGATCGCAATGTCCTCCAGCATGGCCTTGCGGCGATCACCGAAGCCGGGAGCCTTCACGGCCGCCACGTTCAAGGTGCCGCGCAGCTTGTTGACGACGAGGGTCGCCAGGGCTTCGCCTTCGACCTCTTCCGCGATGATCACGAGCGGCTTGCCCATCTTGGCGACCTGCTCGAGGATCGGAAGGAGGTCCTTCATGCTGCTGACTTTCTTTTCGTTGATGAGGATAAGCGGCTCTTCGACCGAGCACTCCATCCGCTCAGCGTTGGTGACGAAGTAGGGGGAGATGTATCCGCGATCGAACTGCATGCCCTCGACCACGTCCAGCGAGGTGGTCATCGACTTGGCCTCTTCGACCGTGATGACGCCGTCCTTGCCGACCTTCTCCATGGCCTCGGCGATCAGATCGCCGATGGTCTTGTCGTTGTTGGCTGAAATGGTCCCGACCTGGGAAATCTCGGTCTTGCTCTGGCAGGGCTTGCTGAGCTTCTTCAACTCGGCGACGACGGCCTCGACGGCCTTGTCGATGCCGCGCTTGATTTCCATGGGATTGGCGCCGGCGGTGATGTTCTTGGCGCCTTCGCGATAGATGGCCTGGGCCAACACGGTGGCAGTGGTGGTGCCGTCTCCGGCCGTGTCGCTGGTCTTGCTCGCGACTTCGCGGACGAGTTGGGCACCCATGTTCTCGTACGGGTTCTTGAGTTCGACTTCCTTCGCGACGGTCACGCCGTCCTTGGTGATGGTCGGAGCGCCGAACTTCTTGTCGAGAATGGCGTTCCGGCCCTTCGGCCCGAGAGTCGCCTTGACGGCGTCGGCGAGCTGGTTGACCCCCCTGAGAATGGAGGCCCGAGCTGCCTCGCTGTACAACAGTTGCTTTGCCATGTGATTCCTCCCTTTAGTGTCGTATGTTCAATCAATTATGGACGCGTGACGGATGATCGTCAGTCGGCGAAAATGCCGAGGATGTCCTCTTCCTTCAGGATCAAACACTCCTCGTCCTCGATCCGGAGCTTGCTGCCCGAGTACTTGTCGAAGAGCACCTGGTCGCCGACCTTGACGTTTTCGACCTTCTTGCCCACGGCCTGTACCACGCCCCGCTGCGGCTTTTCCTTGGCAGAATCCGGCACGTAAATCCCGCCGGCGGTCCGTTCCAGTTCCTCGGTGTAGGTGATGAACACCCGATCACCCAGTGGCTGAAAACCCTTGGCGACGTTCTTCTTCTCTTTCGCTGCTGTGCTCATATGCAACACCCTCCTCGTGCTGATTAGTGAACCCGGTTGATATAGTGACGATTTTGGTACTGGTTCAAACTCGACGGCGCACGATGGCACGCCTTAACGAGCAGAAGCCCTGATCCGCAAACTCGGGGGTTGAGATAGCCTCAGGTCAGACCAAGTCAAGGGGGAATTCAGAATTTCTTTCCAGCCCCACATTCGTCGTCAGGAAACCATCATAACCCATTGACATTGCAATATGCCAGGGGTGATTTTCGCTAGCGGCCGGGGGCTTCGGTCGGGATCAGACGCGCAAGCGGTCGAAATCCTTGACGTCTTTTTTGATGTAGTCACGAATCCGCTTGATAATGCGTGCTTCCAGCTGCCTGGTTCGCTCCTTTGTAATGCCGTACTTCTCGCCCAGATCGTCGAGCGTGAGGGGCGTTTCGGACAGGATGCGGTTACGCAGGATATCCTCGTCCCGCTCGTCCAGCGTCTTGACGAACTCCGCCAGCTTCGCCCGGAACAGCGTCTGCAGTTGATGCTGGGCGAGCTGTTCGTCCGCCCCGACCTGTTGGGACGGCAGCACATCGAGCAGGGTGCCATCCTGTTCTTCGCCGATCGGCTGGTCGAGGGAGAGCTCCCAGTTCCCTAGACGCTGGTCCATTTCAACCACGTCGCGTTCCCGTACGTTCAATCGGTCGGCGAGGAGTTTGGTGTCCGGCGCAAATCCCTGCCGTTCGAGCTTCGCCTTCTCTTTCTTTAGATTGTAGAAGAGCTTGCGCTGATCCTGCGTGGTGCCGATCTTGACGAGTCGATAGGTGTTGAGCAGGTAGCGCAGGATGTAGGCCCGTGACCACCAGGCGGCATAGGCATAGAAGCGCACGTTCCTCGACGGGTCAAACTTCTTGATGGCCTGCATCAGGCCCACATTGCCTTCCTGGATCAAGTCCATGTGGTCGGCGCCGGTGTGCAGGTACTCGGATGCGATCGCCACCGAGACCCGGAGGTTGGCCATGATGAGCTTGACCGCAGCCTCGCGATTGCCGTGCGTGCGGTATTCGTCGAACAGACGCAGTTCTTCCTCTTTGGTCAAGTAGGGGTGCCGGCGGACTTCGGCCAGGTATTGCTGAAGCGCTGTAACCGGCACGACTGCCGTCGTATCGACGCCCGCTTGCGGTGCTGGTCTGTCGGCCGCCTCGGCCTCCGCTGTGGTTGGTCCCTCGGCCGAGTCTTCCTCGGAAGGTCCGAGGATTTCGGGCTCCAACGGGGTTTCGGCCGTGGATTTTGTTCGCCGCTTCATAACGGTCGAGACTATCACACTGCCTGATGGGGGACCAAGCGTGGAAGGACGGTCGGCGTCCGTTGTGCCCTCGCTTGCACCGGTGAAACCGCGTCCCCTATAGTGATTCGTTCGATCTGCGGGAGACAGCATGGCAACGAATATACTGTGGGCGCTCAGACGCGGACATTGGCCCTCCTTGGTCGGGGCGTGGCTGCATTTCGAAGTCAGTTTCATGACCTGGCTGCTGATCGGTTCACTTGGAGTGGCCATTGCTGAGGAGTTGGCGCTGTCAGCGACTCAGAAGGGGCTCCTCGTGGCTTGCCCGCTGCTGAGCGGAGCGCTGTTCCGTATCGTCGTCGGGCTGAGTAGTGACTATTTAGGAGCCAAGACGACCGGCCTGTACGTGCTGGTTTGCGAAATGGGGGCGTTGCTCTGGGGGTGGGGGGGCGGAGGGACGTTTCCACAGATGCTGGGCATGGGTTTCGTGCTCGGCGTGGCAGGAGCCAGCTTTGCCGTCGCCCTGCCCCTGGCCAGTCGGGCCTATCCGCCGGCCCACCAGGGACTGGTGATGGGCCTCGCCGCCTCGGCCAACAGCGGGACGGTGCTGGCCATGTTTTTTGCGCCGCGCCTGGCCGAATGGGTCGGATGGCGCGGGGTCTTCGGCGTGATGTTGGCGCCCGTTCTGACGACGGCCGTACTGTTCGCGTTGCTCGTACGCCGCGACGACGCGGTGTCGGCGCGCGAGGTGTTTCCGAATTGGCGGCGGAGGTTCGAAGAAAGTCTGGCTCGGCCGGCCATGTACTGGCTCTGCCTGCTGTACAGTGTCACATTCGGCGGGTTCGTCGGCGTCTGCAGCGCGCTGCCCATCTTCCTGCACGATCAGTATCGGTTGGACCTCGTCACGGCGGGATCCGTCACGGCGCTCGGCGGATTGCTCGGCAGCCTGATCCGACCGCTGGGCGGATATGTCGCGGATCGAGTCGGCGGCGCGCGGGTGCTCCCGGCGGTCTTTGTGGCGATCGCAGTCTGTATGTTGGCCGTGGGGTCGCTTCCGCCCCTCACTCCGGCGGTATTCTGTGTGATGGCGGCCATTACCGCCATGGGGTTTGGGAATGGCGTGCTCTTTCAGGTCGTCTCGGACAAGTTTCCGAAGGAAATCGGCATGGCGTCCGGACTGATCGGAGCGGCAGGAGGGGTCGGCGGTTTTCTGTTTCCCTTCGGCTTGGGAAGCTTGAAAGATCTGACTGGCACCTATGCCGCCGGTTGGTGGGTATTTGCGGCTGCAACCGGCTGCGCGTGGGTCAGCGTACGCCTGTATAATCGCCGGACGATGCTGCAACAGCGAAGCGGATGAGCCTAGGTCCTTTTTCCCGTTGACAGTCGTGGGCTAAAAAACCGATGTTAAATGTTCGATGTTCAATGATAAATTGTTCGCTCATTGAACATCAGCATCAAACATTCAACATTGCCGTCTATGGCCACTCCATTTGACTCCATCGAAGACGCGCTTCGTGACATCAAAAAGGGCCGGTTCGTCATCCTTGTGGACGACGAAGACCGGGAAAACGAAGGGGACCTGGTCATTGCGGCGGAGAAGGTGACTCCGCAGGGCATCAATTTTATGGCCAAGCATGCCCGCGGGCTGATCTGTCTTGCCTTGACGCCGGAGCGGGTGGAAGAACTGCAGTTGCCTCAGCAGGCGGTCGAGAACACGGCCACGTTCGGCACCGCCTTCACGGTCTCCATCGACGCGCGCAAAGACATCACCACCGGCATTTCCGCGGCGGATCGCGCGACCACGATCCATGTGGCGATCGATCCCAAATCCAAGCCGACCGACCTCGCAAGGCCCGGCCACATCTTTCCGTTGAAAGCGCAGCAAGGAGGCGTGTTGAAGCGGGCAGGCCAGACGGAGGGATCGGTCGATCTGGCGAGGCTGGCCGGGCTGACTCCGGCCGGCGTGATCTGCGAAATCATGAACGAGGACGGCACGATGGCCCGCGTGCCGGAGCTGACGAAGTTCGCCAAGACGCACAAGCTCCGCATGGTGACGATCAAGGCACTGATCGAATACCGCATGCGCCGCGAGACATTCGTCAAACGGGTGGCGAGCGCGAGTCTGCCCACGACGTTCGGCGAGTTCGAGGCGGTGGCGTTTGAGAACCAAGTCGACAACGTGACGCATATCGCTCTTGTGAAGGGTCGAGTGGACAGCGGTGAGCCGACGTTGGTGCGTGTACACTCGGGCTGTCTGACCGCCGACGCGCTCGGGTCGTTGCGCTGCGATTGCCGCGATCAGCTCCACAAGGCGATGGAGATTATTCAGAAGGAAGGCCGGGGCGTGCTGCTCTATCTCAATCAGGAGGGCCGCGGCATCGGTCTCCTCAACAAGATCAAGGCCTACGGGCTTCAAGATCAGGGCAGCGATACGGTCGAAGCGAATCTGAAACTCGGGTTCAAGGCCGATCTGCGCGACTATGGGGTCGGCGCGCAAATATTGGTGAATCTCGGACTTCATCCGATCAAGCTCATCACGAACAACCCGCGCAAGATCGTCGGCATCGAAGGCTACGGTTTGAAAGTCGTGGAGCGTGTGCCGATTGAAATTCCGCCGCACGACGCCAATGTGAAATATCTGCGGACGAAGAAGAAGAAGTTAGGGCACATCCTCAAGAAGGTGTAACGGTTGCTGAAAACAGGTGAATCCGGCGTGATCAGGTCGCGGACGCCATCAGCCTGCTGGATGCCATTAGTGTCCAAAACGGTGTTGTGGTATGAAGCTTCGTAAAGGTTCCCATAACGCGACGGGGCTGAAGTTCGGGGTCGTCGTCGCGAAGTTCAACAAGTTCGTGACGAGCAAGCTTCTGTCGTCCTGTCTGGATGGTCTGATGAAACACGGGGTGATGGAGCAGGATGTCGAGGTGGTGCGTGTGCCCGGCGCGTTTGAAATTCCGCTCATTGCGCGGACGCTCGCGGCGACCAAGCGATTCGATGCCGTGATCTGTCTGGGAGCGGTGATTCGCGGTGATACGCCGCATTTCGACTACATCAGCGGTGAGGCGAGCCCGGGAATCGGCCAGGCGGCGCTGGATGCGGATGTGCCCATCATTTTCGGGGTGCTGACGACCGACACGGTCGCGCAGGCGATCGAGCGGGCGGACCCGGCGAAGTTCAATCGCGGGGGAGAGGCTGCCAAATCGGCCATCGAGATGGCGACGGTCATGCGGGCGCTGCGAGGTGGAAACACACCGTCCGAGGGAAAACTCAAGCACAACGGCGCCCGGCGGCCGACACGAAAGCGCTCCGCTTAGTCATGGGTTCCCGCCATCAATCCCGTGAACGGGCGCTCCAGATCCTGTTCCAATACGACATCCACGGCCAGCCCGGCGTCTGGCTCGACGAGTTCTGGAACCAATGCGAGGCGACGGAAGACGTCAGGACTTTCGCGGAAGAATTAGTGCGCGGGGTGTTGAAGCATCAAGCCGAACTGGACGCGCTGCTCGGCCGCTATGCGACGAATTGGAAAGTCAGCCGCATGCAGGTCGTCGACCGCAATATTCTGCGTCTGGGGGTCTACGAGCTGCTGTGGCGCGACGATGTGCCGGCGAAGGTGACGATGAATGAGGCGATCGAGCTGGCCAAGGATTTCGGCGACGACGAGGCGGCCAAGTTCGTCAACGGCGTCTTGGACAAAGTCCTCGCTACTGAATCAAGTCTTGAAGCCAAGCGGAAGGAAACCTCCGAAGCAAGAGGCAAGTCAAAATGAGGCGAAGATCATTCACCCATCACTCAGCGCCCAGGACTCAGCACTCTCATGATTGACCGCTACAGTCGACCCCAGATGAAGGCCATCTGGGATCTCAAGCACAAGTACGAGGTCTGGCTTGAAGTGGAATTGCAGGCCTGCGCCGCCTTCGAGCGCTCGGGCCAGGCGCCGCGCGGGACCGCCGCCAGGATCCGCCGAAAGGCCAGAATCCATGTGGGGCGCATCGCAGAAATCGAGCTGGTGACGAAGCACGACGTGATTGCATTTCTGGAATCGTTGGCGGACGACGTCGGACCGGAGCACCGGTTCCTGCACATGGGATTGACCTCCTCCGATATCGTGGATACGTCGCTCGCCGTGCAAATGACCGAGGCGCTGGATCTGATTCTCGACGGAGTCGAAGGGTTTCTGGATGTTTTGAAACGCCAGGCCCTGCAGCACAAGCAGACTGTGATGGTCGGCCGGTCGCACGGCATCCATGGGGAGCCCATCTCATTCGGGTTCAAGCTGGCCATCTGGTACGAGGAGATTGGTCGGCATCTGGAGCGGCTGCGCCAGGTGCGCAGCACCATCGCGGTAGGGAAGCTGTCGGGAGCGATGGGGACGTTTGCTCACCAGGGCCCGGAGATCGAGGCCTACGTCTGCTCGAAACTGGGACTCTCAATCGATCCGGCCTCCAACCAGGTGGTCCAGCGGGACCGGCACGCGGCCTATGCCACCGCGCTGGCGCTGCTGGCCGCCAGCATCGAGAAGATTGCGACGGAGATCCGTCATCTCCAGCGGACGGAAGTGCTGGAGGCTGAGGAATACTTTTCCCAGGGCCAAAAGGGATCGTCCGCGATGCCGCACAAGCGGAATCCCATCGTCTCGGAAAACCTGTGCGGCCTCGCCCGCCTCGTGCGGGCGAACAGCCTGGCGGCGATGGAAAACGTCGCGCTGTGGCACGAGCGGGACATCAGCCATTCGTCGGTCGAACGGGTGATCATGCCGGACAGCACGATTCTGGTGGATTACATGCTGGCGAAGGTCACCGATCTGATCGCCCGTCTGGTTGTGTATCCGGAACGAATGAAGCGCAATCTCGAGCTGACCGGCGGACTGGTCTATTCGCAACGCCTGCTGCTGGCGCTGGTGGCCAAAGGAGCTCAGCGCAAGGAATCGTATGAGGCGGTCCAACGCAGTGCCATGGCGTCGTGGCAAGGCGCGGGGATGCTGCAGGATCTCGCCGTCAAAGACCCCTTCATCGCTCGACATCTGAAGAAGAGCGAGATTGCGGCTTGTTTTGATCCGCACTATTATCTGCGGCACCTCGACGAGGTATTTCGACGGGTGTTCCGAGGACAGGGATCAGGAAGGCGCAGCCATACAAAGCGAGGAGGCCGATGATTCGATCACGCTATGGCGGTGTGTGCGCCGTCGCGCTGTGTGTCGTGCTGGGATGGTGGGCTTCGGCCTCTCATGCCGCCGCCGATCGCGACAAGTTACTCAGTGAGCCCGGCATCTACGGGACGTTCGCCGCGTTCGGCTTGACTGAGGAATGGGGCAAGCTGGACGCGCCGACCAAGATCGCCCATCTGACCGCCTTGAAGGGCGTGGTCGAACAGCATCGTGAAAAAGTTGCGATTGACCTGTATCTTCTCCGCGGGCTGTCCGACTATGCAGACGTTCTCTTCCGAATTCATGCGACGGAACTCCGCGATTCGCAGAAGTTCCTGATCGATCTCCATGCGAGTCCTATGGGCCGGTATCTGAAAAAGGCCGGGATCCTGAACGGTATGAGCAAGAAGGCGAATTATGTCCCGGGATTTTCCGACCAGATGAAGGCGGATCTTAAGGCTTCCAGTGAGCCGGGGGCTTCGCCCTATGCCATCGTGATTCCGATCAGAAAAAGCGCCGAATGGTGGGCGCTCGACCAGGAGAAGCGCGCGGCCATGATGAAGGAACACACCGAAGCGGCGTTGCCCTATCACAAGACCGTGAAGCGGAAGCTGTATCACTCCAGCGGGCTGGACGATCTGGACTTCATCACCTATTTCGAAACCTCGAAGCTGGAGGATTTTCACGGCCTCATTCTGTCGTTGGAAAGCGTGAAGGAATTTCAGTATACGCGCCGATTCGGACATCCCACTCTGCTCGGCACGATGAAGTCCCTCGACGAAATTATCGAGACCTTGGCCCAGTAACAGAGGCCGATTGCGAGGCGGCATGACCAGCGACACCATGATCTACGAGGGTAAGGCGAAAAAGATCTTCTCGACGCCGGACCCTGATCAGGTCGTCCAATACTTCAAGGACGACGCGACGGCCTTCAATGCGCAAAAGCGTGGGACCATCCTTGAGAAAGGGGTCATCAACAACAAAGTGTCGGAGCGGCTGTTTCGGTTGTTGGAACAGAACGGGGTGCCGACGCATTTCGTCGAGCGCAAGAGCGACCGTGAAATGCTGACCAAGAAGGTCGCGATCGTGCCGGTTGAAGTGGTCGTGCGGAACGTCGTCGCGGGCAGTCTGGCCAAGCGGATGGGATTGAAGGAAGGCGAACCGATCCAGCCTGCGATCGTCGAGTGGTATTACAAGAACGACGCGCTGGGTGATCCCCTGATTACCGACGACCATGTGCGCCTCCTCAAGCTTGCGACGCCGGAGCAGATGGCGGAAATCAAGAGGTTGGCGCTGAAAGTAAACAGCCTGCTGCAGCCGTTCTTTCTGGAACGCCGCATGATCCTCGTCGATTTCAAGCTGGAGTTCGGATGGCACAAGGACAGGCTGATTCTTGCGGATGAGATCTCTCCGGATACCTGCCGATTCTGGGATGCGACCACCAGGGAATCGATGGACAAGGATCGGTTCAGGAAAGACTTGGGTAAGATTGAGGAGGCGTATCGGGAGGTGTTGAAACGGGTTTGCGGATGAGTCGCGGGTCCTGTCGGCGAACAGCCCCAGCGTGCTCGCACCCCCGCCCGGTGTAGGGACCCCCGCTGTGCGCGCATGGGGAAGAGCCGCGTCTCGGCGCGGGTCAGGGCTTGGGTGGGTGAGAACGGCGCCCGTTCGCCACCACCCGCGAGATGCACCGGGAGAGGAAGTAAGAAAAAGAGTAGATGAGATGCTGAAGGGGTTTTTGAATTATGGGCTGGTGGCGGCGGTTTTGGTCTGGGCCGCTGTGGTCGGTCTCATGGCCTATCGGCTGGAGGATTCACCGTGGCGGTGGGCCTTTATTGCCTTGGCCTTCGGAGGGATTCTGACGATCGTCGCCATTTTCCGGATCAGACGATATATCGACAGCTTGAACAAGGCCGAGGAAGAGCGGGGGAGCCAATCGTGAAGGCAAAAGTTCATGTGACGTTGAAGCAGGGGATTCTCGATCCGCAGGGAAAGGCGATCGAACATGCGCTCGACTCGTTGGGGTTCAAGGGAGTGGCGAATGTGCGGGTGGGCAAGTATATGGAACTGGATCTGAACGAAACGGACAGGGCCAAGGCGGAAACGCTGCTGAAGCAGATGTGTGAGAAGCTGCTGGCCAATACGGTCATTGAAGAATATCGGTACGAACTTGGGTAGTGCTGGGTGCTGAGATTTGAGTGCTGAGTCAAATTGTGAAGGATTTCTTGGCATTTGGTTTCCTGGCTCAGCACTCACCACCCAGGACTGAGGACTGACTTATGAAAATCGGAGTTCTCGTTTTCCCAGGGAGTAATTGCGATCACGATTGCCGCCATGTCCTCGAGGATGTGCTCGGCCAGTCGGTGGCGATGGTCTGGCACAAGGATGCGTTGCCGGTCGGATTGGACGCGGTCGTGATCCCCGGAGGGTTCTCGTACGGCGACTATTTGCGCACCGGGGCGATCGCGCGGTTCTCGCCGGTCATGACGGCGGTCAAGGAGTTTGCCGCGAAGGGTGGGCTGGTCCTGGGGATTTGCAACGGCTTCCAGATCCTGCTCGAAGCCGGATTGCTGCCCGGCGCCATGCTGCGGAATCGCGGGCTGCATTTCGTCTGCCGGGACGTCTTCGTGCGGGTCGAAAATGCGGCTACTCCGTTCACGAGCGCATGCACTCCCGGCCAGGTGCTCAGGATTCCGATCGCCCACGCGGAAGGGAGCTACTACACCGATCCTGTGACGCTGGCTGGGCTTCAGGCGAATGCGCAGGTGGTATTCCGGTATTGCACCGAGGACGGCAGGGTAACGCCGGAGTCGAATCCGAACGGCTCGCTGGATGACATCGCCGGCATCCGCAACGCCGAAGGCAACGTGTTGGGCATGATGCCCCATCCCGAGCGCTGCACGGAAGCGTTGTTGGGAAATGAAGACGGACGCATGATCTTTGCGTCGATGTTGGAGGCGTTAAAGAAAAGGCAGCCCAAGATGGTAGGAGTATGACGCGGGTCCTGCCGCTGACCCAGCCCATTCGTCCTCGGTCCATGCATCCCCAGTGGGTCCCTTCCGCTGCGGGCAAATGGGCCCCGAGTCAGCTTCACCCGCGGTCTGTAATTGATAACTAGGGAAGGTCTGATTTATTCCTCTTCCGAGATATGCTAAGGATGGCGCCTCACTTCTGAGGAGGCACCCCCATGCCGCAACAGACCTTTGCCGAGGGCACGTTCGAACAGTATCGCAAACCCACCCGCCGCGAGCGGTTCCTCGACGAGATGGATCGCGTGGTGCCGTGGGCGGAGTTGGTGGCCGTGATCGAGCCGGTCTATCCCAAGGCCGAGGGCCCGGGGCGTCCACCGATCGGGATCGAACGCATGCTGCGCCTCCATTGTCTGCAACAATGGTTCAACCTGTCGGACCCCGCCGTGGAGGAAGCGTTGTACGACTCGCGGGCCATGCGGCAGTTCGTGGGCATTGATCTGGGCCGTGAGCCCGTGCCCGACGAGACGACCATCTGCAAGTTTCGGCATCTCTTGGAGGCCCACGAGTTGGGGAAACAGCTCTTTGCGCGGATCGGCACGTATCTGGCGGCGCAGGGCTTGACCGTGAGCCGGGGCACCATCGTGGATGCCACCATTATCAGTGCCCCCAGTTCGACGAAGAATCGTACGAAGGAGCGGGATCCGGAGATGCATCAGACAAAGAAGGGAAACCAGTGGTACTTCGGCATGAAGGCCCATATTGGCGTGGACAGCCGCACCAAGCTGATTCATTCGGTCGCGGCCACGGCGGCGAATATCCATGACAGTCAGGTGTTGCCCAAACTGCTGCATGGGCAGGAGACCCGGGTGTGGGGCGACTCAGCTTATAGCGGGCAACGTGACGTGATGCAGCGCCACGCCCCCAGGGCCAAGAGCTTCGTGCAGACGAAAGCCCATCGCCATCAGCCGCTGAGTGAACCGGAGCGGGCCAGGAACCGGACGAAGTCGAAGGTCCGTGCGAAGGTCGAACATGTGTTCTTGGTGATGAAGCGGATCTTCGGCTGGGCCAAAGTCCGGTACCGTGGGTTGGCGAAGAACACCCACTGGCTCCAGATCAGCTGCGGCTTGGCCAATCTGTACATGGTGCGGCGACGGCTTTTGGCGGAGACGTAGGGAACGGGGGTCCGGAGACTGGCAACGAGCCATCGGACGGTGGGTGCGCCCCATGAACAGGCTCCCGGACCAGCGGATGCCTACCGGATTCGTCCTGCTGATCAGCCCAGGAACAAATTTCTGAGTGGAAATGTGAATAAATCAGACCTTCCCTAGCAAAGCGGCAGCAAGTCCGTATTTTGAAGAACATACCGTTGTCACTGCGACGTATAGGAATTCATGAATAGCACGAGCGTTCCCATGACCAAAGAGCTCATCGCGCAGCACAATCTTACGGAGGACGAGTACAAGAAGATCATTGAGATTCTCGGACGCGAGCCGAATCTCACGGAATTGGGCATGTTTTCCGTGATGTGGTCGGAACATTGCTCTTACAAGAGCTCGCGCGTGCATTTGAAGAAGCTGCCGACCACGGGTCCCCGCGTCGTGCAAGGCCCAGGTGAAAATGCCGGCGCCGTCGACATCGGCGACGGACTCTGCGTCGTGTTCAAGATGGAGTCGCACAACCACCCCTCGTTCATCGAACCGTATCAGGGAGCGGCGACCGGCGTAGGAGGGATCCTGCGCGACGTGTTCACGATGGGCGCCAGGCCTATCGCGCTGCTCGACTCACTGCGTTTCGGCGAGCTGACCTCGACCAAGAACCGTCATCTGATGAGAGGCGTGGTGGCCGGAATTGCCGGATACGGGAACTGCATGGGTGTGCCCACAGTCGGCGGCGAGGTGCGCTTCGACGACATCTACTCCATGAATCCGCTGGTCAACGTGTTTTGCCTCGGTGTAGCGCACAAGGACAAGATCTTCAGAGGGACGGCGGCGGGCGTTGGCAACCCGGTGATCTACTTCGGTTCGAAAACCGGCCGTGACGGTATTCACGGCGCTACGATGGCGTCCGATTCGTTCGACGATCAATCGGAGCAAAAGCGTCCCACCGTCCAGGTCGGGGATCCGTTCCAGGAGAAGCTGCTGTTGGAAGCCTGCCTCGAGTTGATGGCGGAAGATCTGCTGGTGGGCATCCAGGACATGGGAGCGGCCGGTCTGACCAGTTCCTCGTGCGAGATGGCGTCGCGGGCCGGCAACGGGATCGAACTCGACCTGACGAACGTTCCCCGGCGGGAGCCGGGCATGACTCCCTATGAATTGATGCTCTCCGAATCTCAGGAACGCATGCTGATGGTGGCGAAAGCCGGCAAGGAAGAGGACTGCATCAGAATCTGCAAGAAATGGGACCTGGACGTTGCGGTGGTAGGACGGGTGACCGGCGACGGCATGCTACGGGTGAAGGATCAAGGACAGCTGGTGGCGGAGGTTCCCGCCAAGGCGCTGGCCGACGAGGGACCTCGCTATGAACGACCCCATCAGCCGCCGGCCTACCAGGATATGCTGGCCAACCTGAACTACGATGCGGTGCCTGACGTGAAGGATGCGAACGCCGCGTTGCTGGCATTGCTGGAATCGCCGACGATCGCCAGCAAGCGGTGGGTCTACGAGCAATACGATCACATGGTCCGCACCAACTCCGTCGTTCGTCCCGGCTCGGACGCCGCCGTGGTTCGGATAAAGGGGACCAACAAGGCCGTGGCGATGACCGTGGACTGCAACGGGCGCTATTGCCTGCTCCATCCTTATGAAGGAGCCAGGTTGGCGGTCGCGGAAGCGGCGCGAAATCTCGTCTGTGCGGGCGCGGAGCCGATCGGACTGACGGACTGCTTGAACTTCGGCAACCCCGAGCGGCCGGAAATCATGTGGCAGTTCGTGCTGGCGATCGAGGGCCTGAAGGACGCCTGCGAGTCCCTCCAGATCCCCATCGTGAGCGGCAACGTGAGTTTCTACAATGAGACGAACGGGCTCTCCATTTATCCGACGCCCATGCTGGGCATGGTGGGGTTGATCGAGGAGGCCGACTGCTCCATGACTCAGTGGTTCAAGCAGGAGGGCGACGACATCCTCCTGCTTGGTTCGTCGAGGGACGATCTCGGCGGATCGGAGTATCTGAAGATCGTCCACTCTCGCGAGCAGGGCTCTCCGCCCTTTTTGAACATGGAGACCGAACAACGGTTGCAGGATTGTGTCTTGAGCCTGATCCGTTCGGGCCTGGTGCAGTCGGCTCATGATTGTTCCGACGGCGGCCTGGCGGTCGCGCTGGCCGAGTCGTGTATCTCCACCGAAGACCGGAGACTTGGCGCTGTGGTAACATTACCGGTCGGGCGGTTGAGGCGCGATGCGGTGCTGTTCGGAGAAAGCCAGTCGAGAGTCGTGCTGTCGGCCAAGGTCGGAAATCGGGAGGCCGTTCTGGAGCAGGCGCGGCAGCGCGGCGTGCCGGCCGAAGTCATCGGGAGCGTCGGAGGCGCACGGGTTGTTGCCTACATGAGAGACGCCCATTCGACGACAAAGACGATCGATGTGGCGGTTTCCACGTTGTACGAATCGTGGGCGAACTCTTTGGAACGGACGTTGGCGCAGGAATAGTCGAGATCCGAACCGACGGCATTCATCATGATGAAAGAACTTCCATTGATCACTTCCGATAAATTCCACGACGAGTGCGCCGTGTTCGGCGTCTATGGCCATGAGGAAGCCGCCAATCTCACCTATCTCGGCCTCTATGCGCTCCAGCATCGCGGACAGGAAGCCTCCGGCATCGTCTCAGGGGACGGCGACCAGTTCTTCGTGCAAAAGGGGATGGGGCTGGTCGCCGACATCTACAATAAGTCGATCCTCGAAGCGTTGTCGGGACACATGGCCATCGGACATAACCGGTATTCGACCGCCGGGGGACAAGATCTGAAGAACGTGCAACCGCTGATCGTGAACTTCGCGTTCGGAAATCTGGCGCTGGCACACAATGGGAATTTGATCAACGCCCAAGTCCTGCGGCACGAACTGGAAGCCTACGGCGGGATTTTCCAATCGACCTCCGACAGCGAGGTCATCATCCATCTGATTGCCCATTCGCGGGCCAGCACCTTTCTCGCGCGCGTGATCGATGCCTTGAGCCAGATCCGCGGCGCCTTTTCCGTGGTGCTGATGACGGACAACGGTCTGATCGCTGCGCGGGACCCGCACGGGTTGCGGCCGCTGTGCATCGGAAGGCTCAGAAGCAGCTGGATCGTGGCGTCGGAGACCTGCGCCTTCGACTTACTCGATGCGGAATACGTCAGAGAAGTCGAGCCGGGCGAACTGGTGGTGCTCAATGATCAGGGCTTGGAGAGCCATCACCCCTTCACTCATGTGGATCCGGCCATGTGCGTCTTCGAGTACGTGTATTTTGCCAGGCCGGACAGCAGGATCTACGGCGCTAATGCGGTCTACGGCACCAGAAAGGCGCTGGGCCGGCAGCTGGCTCAGGAGTCCTGGGTGCCGGCCGACATCGTGATTCCGGTGCCGGATTCTGGCGTGCCGGCTGCCTTGGGATATGCCGAAGGCGGGGGTATCCGGTTTGAGACAGGCCTGATCCGAAACCACTACGTCGGTCGGACATTCATCGAGCCGGAACAGTCCATCCGGCATTTCGGCGTGAAGGTGAAGCTGAATGCCGTGCCGGAAATTCTGGCGGGCAAGCGCGTCGTGGTTGTCGATGATTCGCTCGTGCGGGGCACGACCAGCCGCAAGATTGTGAAAATGATCCGTCAGGCCGGCGCGAAGGAAGTCCACGTGCGGATCAGTTCCCCGCCGATCATTTCCCCCTGCTTTTACGGCATTGATACGCCGACCAAGAAGGAACTGATCGCCTCGAGCCACTCGATCGAGGAAATCAGAAAATACATTACGGCCGATAGCCTCGCGTATCTGAGCTTGGAGGGCATGTTGAAGTCCGCTCCCGGTTCGCCCACCCAATACTGCAGCGCCTGCTTCACGGAGAAATATCCCATCTCGTTTACGCGGGCGGAAGAACTGCAGCTTGGCCTCTTCGAACCTTCTTCCTAGCCTTCGGTTGGTTCCCTTCTCTCGTTGGAATCGGGGAAAACTGGATTTCCCGCGCGGCCTTGCTACACTGAACCGGCCATGCTCCGCTTGTGGGTGAAATACGCGATGATCGTGCGGACCGGCCTGTTGGTCCTTCGGGTCCGCGTTCTGCTGATGACAAAAGATCTGCTCGAAGTCGTCGAGACGCTTAGCCCCGGCACTGTTGGAGAAAGACGAGATGATTCAACGATGAATGATCACATCTACTATGTGGATCGATGGCTCCGCCTGTTCCCTTATAACAAGAAGGGGAATTGTTTCCCCAGGGCTCTGGCAGGCTATTGGTTCGCCAGACGCTCCGGGTATCCGGTCCGTTTCCATTGTGGAGTCAGGAAAGAAGGCTCCAGATTGGACGGCCATGCCTGGCTCACCCTTGATGGAGAGCCGTTTCATGAAACAAGCCGGCAGTGGCGGGAGTACGTGGTGACGTTTTCCTATCCCTCCGATGCGCCTGTGGCCAACGGGCAGCGGCAAACGGCTCATGGCCGGGAAGCCCGCATCATGCCGTCATAGTGTTTGACGGACGAGTCATTTCAACGTCGATGAAAAAGTCTCTGGAACGACTCCAACCAGTCCTGCTGACCCTCCGCCAGGCTCTCTCCTTTGTGTGGCAGAGCAGCCCGGGGATGGCCCTCGCCAGCGTCGGCGTGCGTCTCCTACAAGGCATCCTCCCACTTGTCTTGCTGTACCTGACCAAACTGTTGATCGATGCCGTCACCGAAGGGTTTAAGGCTCCAGCGGTTGAGGCCTCACCGGCCACCGTTACGACGATCCTCATAGGACTGGCAGCAGTCGCGGTGGGGAGCGCGCTGCTCACGGTCGTAGCGTCGGTTGTCTCGCGAGTGCATGCGCAGGTGGTGACGGACTATATGCACGGCCTGCTGCAGAAAAAGTCGGTGGAAGTCGATCTCGAATATTATGAGAACCCTCGGTATCAGGATACGCTTCACCGCGCTCAACAGGAAGCTCCCTATCGCCCGACCGCTGTCCTCAACGCATTGCTGCAATTAGTACAGGACGGCATCTCGCTTCTGGCCATGGCCGGTATTCTCTGGTGGTTGCACTGGGCGGTGATTCCGGTCCTGGTGCTGACCGCCCTGCCGTATTTTCTGGTGCGCCTGCAGCAATCCAACAGACTGTTTGCGTGGGAACGGGAGAGAACGCCTCTCGAGCGGAGAGCCTGGTATTTCAATTGGCTATTGACACAGGCGATGGCGGCGAAGGAAGTGCGGTTGTTCAATCTGGGACCTCGCCTGCGCCAAGGGTTCCAAGAGGCACGGTCGGTCCTGCGCAACGAACGCATCACCATGGAGCGGCGCTGGGCCATGGCGGGACTGGCGGCTCAACTCGTTGGAGTGGCCGGCGTATTCGGGGTCTACACGGCCGTGGCGTTCCGGGCGTTTTATGGCATGCTGACCGTCGGGGATCTGGTGATGTACTTTCAAGCAGTGCAGCGGGCATCAGGTTTCCTGGAAGGGCTCGGATGGAGCCTCTCGAGTCTCTACGAAAACAATCTCTTTCTGACGACGCTCAACGAATTCCTGAGCGTACATTCTCATGTGCCGGAATCCGCCCATCCTCAGCCCTTTCCGACTACGATCCGTCAGGGGATTAGGTTCGACCACGTGTCTTTTCGATACCCCGAAGAAGGTCGAGTTGCGGTGAGGGAATTCACGTTTGCGATCGCCCCCGGGGAACATGTCGCATTTGTCGGGGCCAACGGCGCGGGAAAAACCACTCTGGTCAAGCTGCTCTGCCGCCTGTACGATCCGACCGAGGGCAGGATCACGATCGATGGAGTGGATCTTCGGGACTACCGGATTGCGGACGTGCGCGCCGCGATCAGCGGGATCTTTCAGGACTTCGTGAAGTATCAATTGTCTGCAGGAGACAACATTGCTCTGGGTACGCAAACGGGAAGTGCTCATCTGACTGCGATCACGGGAGCCGCAAAGCGGGCGGGAGTCCATGACGCCATTGAACGACTGCCGCGCAAATACGAGTCTCTCCTGGGGAAGCTGTTCGAAGGCGGACATGAACTCAGTATCGGCGAATGGCAGAAAGTAGCCCTGGCGCGGGCTGTGCTGCGCGATTCTCAGATTTTGATTCTTGATGAGCCCACCAGTTCCATGGATGCCAAGGCGGAATCCGAGCTGTTTGAGCGGTTTCATGAGCTGGCCCAGGGCCGCATGGCTGTTTTGATCAGCCATAGGCTCTCCACCGTGAAAATGGCGGATCGGATTTATGTTATTGACGACGGTCAGGTTGTCGAACAGGGAACCCACGATACTCTCATGCGTCAGCACGGTCTTTACGCTACGTTGTTCCTCACCCAAGCTCAACACTACCAGTAACGCCGCGCTCCTTCACGCCCAGTCTGTTCCCCTGTGTCGCCTCGCGAGCGGTCATCTTTGTCCGCCGCACAGTGCTACTGACCAACCAAAGTAGGGCAATCTCCTGCTTCCAGGGAGCTAGGCATCGGCCTGGCGGTGACATATTCTCCTCGAAGACTTCGCGCATCTCCTACGACAGCAGGTTGTAAACGGACAGAAGCGATCGGAGCCAGAGAGGAGTCATTCGAGGTGATTCTGATCCTTGCCGACACTGCCGATCCCTGGTCCACGCTGTTGCACAGAGAATTGTTCGGCCGGGGCCAAGAGGTCTCCTGGATCCGCCCCGAGCAACTCCTTGATAGAATTCTGCTGAACTGGCCTGTGACATCCGGATCTCCGATTCCCAAGGGCAGGCTGGTGATCGATGGCGTACCGGTCGCGCTTGCCGATCTCACCGGGATGTTTATTCGATTCGCCCTCCCTCCACCGCTCGAGCTTGACGGGCTGTCGCTTCAAGATCGGGGCTATGTCGCCAAAGAGACGTCCGCGGCGTGGCTTGGGCTGTTGAACGCCATCCCCTGTTCCGTGGTCAATCGACCTGTTCCGGGTGGCCGGCCCACGCTGCTTGCCGGCAGTCCTTGCCTTTCCCGCCTGGCAACGGAATGCGGTTTCACCTTGCCGCCGTCACGCACCACTTCGAATCGGACGGACGCGATCATGCAATTTGCGGCCTGGAGCGAGCAAGTCTTCTTGAAGCCTCTCGCTTCCCAAGAACCCGGTATCACCCTGCAAGCGCAGGACGGTGTTGAGCAGATCTACAAGGCGATGGAGCGCCAGGCGGTGTCCCTTCAAGCCATTCCGCACGGACAACGGATGACGGTCTATGTCGTCGGCGAAAAAGCGGTGGCGACGATCGTCCAGGCCGACCAATCGCCAGGAGCGAACCCAAGCATGGCCTCGCTGGCGACTCGTCAATGTGTGGACCTTGTCCGGGCCCTGGGCCTGGCATTCGCCGAATGCCAGCTGGTCGTAACATCAGACCGCACGATGTGCTGTCTCGATGTGAGCGGCGCACCGAGCTATTGGCGCTGCCCGCAAGCGGTTCAGCGACAACTCGTAGGTCGTCTGGCCGATCTCTTGTCCGAACCGAGGAGTATCCCGATTCATGATTCTTTTGACGGGGCCGATGGCGGATCCTGTGCTGGCGAACGTGTGTGCCAGACTGGCAGTCCGGAACGCTGACCTGATGCTCGTCCATCCGGAATCGGATGGAGAAACCTGGAATCTCGCCTGGTCAACTGAACAGGGCCAGGTCGGCGATTGCCTTCGAGTGGGTCATCGGATTGTCCATTCGTCTGAAATCAGCGCGGTGTACCTCAGGGGATTTGGGACCCAGGGAGCGACGACTCTCCGGCACCGGTCGCTGTTGACGTCCATGTGGGAGTTTGTCGACAGCCTCCCGGGTCTGATTGTGAATCGAAGGCAGGCCTCGCACACGAATATGTCAAAGCCGTACCAGCAGCGACTGATCGCCGACCACGCATTCCTGGTTCCGAAGACGTTGGTGACCATGCTGCCGGAGGAAGCGCGCGCGTTCTACGAGGAGTGTCAGGGACGGGTGATTTACAAGTCTATCAGCGCGGATCGTTCGATTGTGAGGAGGCTGACACCTGGGGATTTCGGCCGCCTGGAGCAGATCCGATTCTGCCCGATCCAACTTCAAGAGATGGTGCCCGGGGTGGACCTCCGTATTCACACGGTTGGTGACCGGCTATTCGCCACCGAGATCCTGTCCGATGGGGCTGATTATCGTTACGTTGAACGCGAGAGCGGACAGCGGTCGATGCGGGCCGTTGAATTGGACCCTGCGCTGCACGGCCGCTGTCTCGAACTGGCCAAGGCCCTCGGATTGACCCTCAGCGGCATTGATCTGCGGCGGACGCCCGGCGGAGCCTATTACTGTTTCGAAGTCAACACAAGCCCGGGGTTCCCGTTCTTCGAAAATCAGACAGGCCAGCGCATCGGAGATGCCGTGGCCGATCTGCTTTGTGCAGGGAGGGCATAGCCGTGGGATGCGCACGAGGAGGAAAAGGAGGAACTGCCACGATGAGCCGAGAACCGTTCATTACGACAGACTTGAGGCCGGACCTAACCGTTCAGGCTGCTGCGATGCAGCCGTTGCACGACGGAGGCGCCACAACGGAGCAACTCGCCGACGCTGCTCGCGCCATTCTATCGGGAGAGGAGTGCTTGCAGGTCGAACGAGGGAATCAGAAGAGACATCGGCAGTTGCTGCAATCCGTGCCGCGCACAAACCCTAATGTCCAGGGATCGACGCTGGATGGAGAAACGGTCCTGCTCGACTTGAAGACCGGTCGCTACTACACGCTCAACCGTGTTGGAACAGCTGTCTGGGAGCATTGCATAGGTCGTCAGTCGCTCCTGGAGATTCATGAAGCGCTCTGCGCCAGATTTGATGCGTCGTCGGAGCGTATTGCCGACGACCTCCTGGCTCTCGTGACCCACCTGTGTCATGAGGGACTCCTGACACTGGAAGGGGGGTGAGAACGAATGGAGTTGCGGAAGAAGGAATCCTATACGGAGCCTGTGTTGACGACGCACGAACTGCTGCGCGACATCACCGGGATAAAGTATCGGGAAAAGACAAGCGACAAGCTGAACGACAAGGTTGGGGTCGAATCCTAGGCTCTCTCCTTGTAAACGGCTTGTTCTCACTCTGGTCTGGCCGATCCCATCGGATCGGCCAGCCCCATGATCTAGAGGGGGTGATCAAGAATGGAGCTCCAGAAAAAGGAATCCTATACGGAACCTGTGTTGACGACGCACGATTTGCTGCGCGATATCACTGGGCAGAAGTATCGGGAAAAGACAAGCGACAAGGTCAGCGACGAGCCGTAGCAGGAAGGTTTAGTCGGTCTCTTGTTGGAGGCTGACCCTCCGTCTGTGGGCTGGTCGTTCTCCGGACAGACTGGCCCATAGTAACGGACGGTCGGATCTCGAAACTTAACGGGATGAGGGATGCATGACCACAGCGACAGCAACGCGCGAGTACCATTTCTCTTTGCACGGCGTAGATCTGCACTACCACACGTCGTCTTCGGCTCTGGTGGCGCCGATTCTCTCCTTCCTGCGCCATTTTTGTGCCGACAGCGGACAGGGCGGAACGGTGCTCACCATTCGTTTCGAACAGGTCGGCGGTCGAGCGGAGATACCGGTCACGTTGTCCAAACAGGCCAGAACGTTGTTCTCGGGAACCTGTCCATCGCGGGGAGACTCGCTCCGCTCGATCTGGCGCTGCGACGTCGTGCAGGACGGCGACCGTCTCGTCACCGACTTCCACGATCAGGGCGTGTTGATCATCGACGGGCCCCGCGGGCTCGTCGAAGGGTATTTCATCAGCCCAGAGGCGATGCACGAGGATGTCCGCGAGAGTTTTTTTCACTATGCCTTGATTGAACTCCTCAAGCGAAGAGGGCTGTTCACCGTGCATGCGACGGCGCTCGAGTATCAAGGGCAGGGCGTGCTGATCCCGGGTTACAGCGGCCAGGGGAAAACGACGTCATTCCTTTCGCTTCTGCGATCAGGTTTTCGGTATCTGTCCGACGATTATCCACTTCTGAGGGACCGCGGTACCCACATGGAACTCCTCTCTTTTCCGATGAAGGTCGATGTCACGGACCGGACGATCGAATTCTTCCCCGAATTGCGGGACGCGCCTTCCGGAATCTTGAAACAGGGCGTGTGGAAAAAGTGGTTCCAGCCGGAAGACGTCTATCCGAACTCCGTCGGAACGTCCTGCCGGCCGGCCATGATTCTGTTCCCGCGCGTCGTGGACATGGCACACAGCTGTCTCGAGCCCTTGTCCAGGAGCCGCGCGCTCGAGGCGGTCATGCCTCAGGCGCTGCGGGTGTACGATCCCGACGTCGCGCGCCGCGAGTTTCAGGCGCTTTCCAAGCTGGTCCAGCAGGTCGACTGTTATCGCCTCCACTTTGGGCGAGATATCCTCGATCTTCCGAAGCTCATCGCGCCGTTGCTGGAATTGCGGAAGTTCGCGTGAAGCGAGGAGGACACGAAGGCTGAACCGTCAGTGTTCGCTCCCGTGAGGCGTCCGCGTCACGGGGGACTTTGAAGGCGGAAGGAGGTGACGGCGAATGGAGAATCAGAAGAAGGAGTCCTATACCGAGCCGGTGTTGACGGCGCACGAACTGCTGCGCGACATCACGGCGGTGAAGTATCGGGATTGTCAGAAGGCGATCGATAGCGGCTGTCCCGAGTAATCACGTCTGATCCTGTCCGAAGTGTTCGCGGGATCAGTGAGTCGATAGGCTGGCCGGAGGAAGGTCGCCGGGCAGCCTATCTCTCCAGCCAGTGTTCGCCGAATCGTTCTTGTCCAGGGGGACGCATGATCGTCGACGGCCTCAGGTGGTTTCTTGAGCGGACCGTGGAAACGGCCTTCTCATCGTTCCGCTCCAGGGAGAGTTTTGCGGAAGCCCTCGGCCACGTACCGACGGTCTTCGTGAATTTCTCCAACGGCCTGGCCTGGCCCTATTTGCTGTCGAGTGTTTTGCTGGCCTGGGTAATTTACGTCTTCGCCAGGCGGAGCCGGACCACGACCGTTGCGTCATTTCTCGAGTTCGCCTTTCCGTCGCGGCTCTATCGACATCCCTCCACGGCATTGGATTTTCGATTCATGGCCGTCGACGTGTTCGTGACGATGTTGCTGTACGCGCCGATGTTCACGGGAGTCGGCCTACTCGGGACGAAGATCATCTCCGCGGTCCTCGTCGACCGGCTCGGATGGGATCCCCCGCGGGCCTTGTCCGTGGCCGCGCTCGTGCTTGCCGCCGTCGGATTCCTCCTGTTGTCCGATTGCGTGAACTACTGGTCGCACGTGTGGTTCCATAGGAGTCCCCTGCTCTGGTCATTCCACCGGGTCCATCATTCGGCCGAGGTGCTCACTCCGGCTGCGGCGTACCGCGTGCATCCGGTCGAAAATGCCGTGGTCGTGATGCTGCAGGCACCAATCGTCGGTCTGTCGGCGGTGTTCTATCAGAACATCCTCGGACCCGACCGGCAGATCACGATGATTTTCGGCGTCAGCGTGATCGGGTTCATTCTAGCCTTGATGGGCACACATCTGCGGCACTCCCACATCTGGTTTTCGTATGGGCCCTGGTTGAATCGGGTGGTGATGAGCCCAGCCCACCATCAGATCCACCACAGCATCGAGTCGCGGCATTGGAACAAGAACTTCGGGGTGAAGTTTACGATCTGGGACCAGCTCTTCGGCACCCTCTATGCGCCGGAAAAGCCCGAAGCGCTGAAGGTGGGTTTGCCTGACGCGGGGCCACCTGAATTCACCTCGGTGCCGAGGTTGTATTTCCTGCCATTTACTCGAGTGATCCACATGCTGTCCCTGTTACTCCATGTCGAGAGGAGCAGATAGATGATGCGTATTCCTACTGCAGCCACCACGCGGCCTGCGTCTCTGGAATTTCACGCAGCGGACCAGACGTCCGCGACCTGGTTTCCTGAGGCCAGGTTCCTAAGGCTCTGCGCCCGCACCTCCGTCAGCGATGCCGAACGTCGTCGTATCAGAGAGACGGCTCAGCTCCCAATGGATTGGCAACGAGTATTGGATCTTGCGCACTACCACGGCGTGGGTCCGCTGCTATACCGGACGATCAGCGCCGTCTGCCAAGATTTGGTGCCGCACGAGCCGCTCGTGAAACTTCGCCGGGTGAGTCAGGTCGGAACGTTGCTGAATGGTGTGTTGGCCAAGGAAGTGGTTCGACTTTGTCAGGCTTTCAACGAGAAGGGCGTGCCAATCATCCCGTTCAAAGGCGCCACCTTGGCAGCGCTGGCTTATGAAGACATGAACTTGCGGGACTTCGACGATCTCGATTTCATTGTGCCGCAGCCTCAATTGGCAGATGCGCAGGAGGTCTTGCAGTCCCAGGGGTATCGCTGTTGGATTCGTTCGCGCGAAGAATTTCAAGCTTCGCATTCTGATGAACCATACCATTTGTACATCAACGAGAGCCGTCGGGCAGTCGTCGATTTGCAATGGGTCATGGCGCACGAACTGTTTTCTTTTCGCCTCGACCGAGTCGAGCTCTGGGATCGGCGCATCTCTGTCCGGATCGGCGGCGCACAGGTCAGCACGCTAGCCCCGGAGGAATTGTTGATCATATTATGTGTACATGGTTCGAAGCATGCCTGGGAGCGATTGAAGTGGGTGACTGACGTGGCTGAGCTGCTTCGAGCGAGAAAACTTGACTGGAACCGCGCCTTTGCGACGGCCGAGAAGTGGCACTGCCGCCGCATGCTCTTGATCGGTCTCAGCCTTGCTCATCGGTTGATGGACACCCCCCTTCCTCCCGGGATCCGAGGCGAGATCTATTCTGACCCTCAAATTTCCGCACTAGCGGCGTGCATGCCGAAAAGCATGCTGATCCAATCTCAAAATGGGATCGACGAGCACGACGGACCGGCGCTGTATTTTACGCTGAAGGATAGCTGGCTGGAACGTTGGCGTTACGGCATGACACTATGTCGTGAGAATCATCCCGTCATTCACCAGCCTCCCTCATGGTTTCAATGGAAGCGGTCGCTCGCGAGACTTGCCCGCATTCTTCAACCGCTCCGCGCATGGACTGCGAAAGTGCCTCTGGCCAAGCGAATTCGGCGTGTTTTCGTCCGGATCACAGAACTTCCTGCCTAAGGCGCCGCGGACTTGCGGCGACATTTCTGGCCGTTGCCCCTGAAAAAATCTGCATGGTAGGATAGCGCCATCGCTCTCTTAGGTTCTAGGAAGGAGGCCGTCATGAAGCGTGTTGCCCTCTTACTATGTTCCGTAGTCGCCCTGCTGGTGGGCGTCAATCTGGTCCTGGCGGCTGGATTCTTCAAGGTCGGGGAGAAAGCGCCTGATTTTACGTTGAACGCCCTGACGGGCGAAACGGTGAACCTTGCGTCGCAAAAGGGAAAGGTCGTCGTACTGGGACTGTTTCATATCTGCGACCCCTGCATGATGCAGGGGTCCAATCTTCAAAAGGTCTACGAATCGACGTACGGGAAGAATGTGGCGGTGATCGGCGTGAACTCCGCCGGCAATGCGAAAAAGGATGTCGGGGAGTTTCTCTCGGCCTTTCCGGTCAAGGTCACGTACCCGTATCTGTTGGACCCAGGGAAAGTGACGGATAAGCTCTACGGAGGGGGGAAATTCATCCCCAATGTGTACGTCATCGACCAGGACGGAGTGATTCGCTGGCAGCGTGTGGGGAACATGGACCTCGCCGGTGCCGACGTGATCGTGGCAGAAGTGGAAAAACTGCTGGCCGCGTCGGGACAGAAGATGTAACAACACGCTCGACGGAAGGCGGAATTCCCCATGGATGAGATCGAAGCAGGGAAACAGAGGTTTTTGGAGGTGGTCAAGGCCATTGATGCCGCCGTGCAAGTGGTCATACCTGTCTCGCCTTCCAACAGCATGTTTCTGATTTCCCTCACGAAGGGGTCGAACCGGAAGTTCATCACGTTGCCGGAGGACGACATCATTGATCTGCCCAACGAACCGAGCATTGAAACCAAAGTCACGAAGGTCTTGAAGGATGCGGTTGCGGCGCTGTGAGCCGGTGAGGCCCCTCCTTTCCATTTCGGACGCGGTCAGTTCGCCGCCGGTTCCCGCGCAAGAGATCTCCTGAGCGCATGACCCCGGGTAATTCATGAAACAACTGTTTCACGGCATCTGGCAATGGTCGTGGTTTTCCCAAGAGAAACAGATCGACTTTAACGGACTGTTTCTGGCAATCGGCGAGCACAAGATCCTCGTGGATCCGCCTCCCCTGACGGCGGAGGCGACCACGCTGATCCGCCGCCAGGGAGGCGTCGATTACATCGTCGTCACGAATCGTGACCACCGGCGGGAGGCCGAGATGTGCCGGGATGAATTCCGATGTCAGTTGTGGGTGCCTGATGCGGATGCCGGACAGATGGATCTCCAGCCCGCCAGAACGTTCAAGGACGGAGAATTGCTGCCAGGTGGAATGTGGACGGTTCAGCTGAGTGATCAAAAGTCTCCCGGAGAGTCGGCGCTGTTCATTCCGCAGGGCAAGGGCACCATCATCGTCGGCGATGCGTTGATCGGAAAGCCCGCGGGGGTCCTGAGTCTGTTGGCTGCGGAGAAGTACGCCGACGTCCACAAGGCGCGAGAAGGGCTGCGCCGCCTGTTGAAGTACACCTTCGATGCACTCTTGGTCGGCGACGGGGTCTCGATTCTTACCGGCGCGAAGCAGGCGGTGGAGTTGGCGTTGAAGGACTCGCCGCCATGATGGTCAAGAACGGCCTGTCGGAGGAGCTCAATCGACACGGGAACGAACACTTCTCGCGCGGGCACTATACCGAGGCGTACACCTGCTATGCCAAGGCACTCGAATGCGATCGGATGACCCGCGACCAGCGGGCATTGGTGACCACGCTTGGCAATCTCGGCAACATCTGTGCGGTCAGCGGCCGACGAGAGGCGGCGCAGGACTATTATCAGGAGGTATTGGAACTGCAGAAGGTGTTCGGCGACGAGAAGGGGATCGGGACGACATTGGCCAATCTGGGTAACCTGCGCGCGGACGCGGGAGAATGGGAGCGGGCGAGAGCCTACTATCTGGAAGCATTGGACTTGATGACCAAGACACGCGACGAGGCGGCCAAGGCGGTTCTGTATTCCGATCTCGGCCTGATCGCGAGAGAGACCGGCCAATTCGATGAGGCGATTCGATGGTATGAACGTTCGCTCGTGCTGATGCGTCGATTGGGGAATCCGGGCGGTGCGGCCGACGCCTGGCGCATGATGGGGCGGACCTTTTTGATGCAGCGCCGTCATGACGACGCGATTGCCTGCTGTCAAACCAGCCAATCCATTGCGGAGCGGGCACATGACGAACTCCGTACGGGCGGCGCTCGCTACGTGCTGGCTCAGTGCTACGAAGAACTCGGCCGTCTCGGCGAGGCGGTCGCCTTGCTCGAGCGGGTGGTGGAAATGGACCGGAAATATCAGTTGCCGAAATTGGACGAGAACACCAAGCGGCTGCGGGATCTTCGTGAGCGAAAAGAACGGGAAACTGTCGGGGGATCGCATGAGTGAACCGATATCACCGGGTTGGGTTGAAGCTCGGACCAAGTTGAACGCGACGTTTCCCCAGTTCTACGAGCTTGAGCCGGGCGGTTCGTTGGCGCTGGATCTGGGAGAGGACGGCTGGCTGTTGGAACTCAAGCCGGAAGGGAAAGTGCTTTGTCAGTACGGAGTGGCGATGGATGACGTGATGAGTCTCATGTCCGACGGCACTCCGGAGGATCTGGGCACGGACGAGATTGCCAAGCAGGCGAAATACTTCATTCAGCCGGCGGTGTCGAAATTCAGGGGCCTGCTGTTGCAGTCCGGATTCTCGGAGCAATCCGAAATGAACGATGAATATGTGGCGGTGACGTTCGAACGACCGGTGGACTTTCATCATCTCTCCAAAGTGGAGGATCTGATCCGCTGGTGCCGGCGGCAAATCGGCGGAGCGACATGACGAGGCCGCCGGTGACCTTTTCCGAGTTTCGCGATCTTTTTGCTGCGTATCGCCTTCCGAGGATCATTCTCACCGCTCTCGAACTGAAACTCTTCACGGTCATGGGCTCCTTGGCCTGGACTCCGCCCCAATTGGCCCGCTCGCTCAAGGTCAGCGAACGGGGAGTGACAATGCTCTGCCGGAATTTGGCCATGGCCGGGCTGCTCATAAAAAAGGGAGAGCGGTATCGAACCGGCCGGTTGGGCTCGACTCTGTTGAACGGCGACCATCCCGCTTATCGAGGCAGTTATATCGATCTGCTCGCCGGTCAGTGGAACGATTGGGCGGCCTTGACCGAGTCGGTGCGAACCGGGAAGCCGGTCGACCACGGCGAGCCCGAGCAGCCGGACTATCGCTCAAGATTCACCTGGGCCATGCATCAACGCACGATGGATCTCGCACCACGGTTAGCCGCCGGCATTTCGCTCAAGGGAGCGAAATCGCTGCTGGATCTCGGTGGGGGACCGGGGACGTATGCGCTGGCGTTCCTGGCCAGAAACCGAAAGCTGCGGGGGACGGTCTGTGATCGTCCCGCCGCGCTCGAAGTGGCGAAGACTATCGCCCGAAGCCACAAGGCTGGTGCAAGACTGTCATGCCTGCCGCTGGATCTGTTGGTTGATCCGATTCCCGGTACTTACGACGTCGTGTGGTTTTCGAACGTCTTGCACATCTATTCTCCGGAACAGAACCGGGCTGTCCTTCGGCGGATCAAGGCGGCGTTGAATCCCGGCGGTCGCCTCCTCATCCAGGACGCCTTCCTTCATGATCGGGAAGGGCTTCGTCCCGATGATGCCAGCCTGTTCGCCCTGTCCATGCTCTTGTTTACCGAAACCGGGGACACCTATCATGCGACCGAAGTCACGGCCTGGTTGAAAGCAGCCGGCTTCGAGGACGTCAGGTTGTTGAAGATGAAGAAGACACAGGAGGATTGGGAGGGAGGGGTTTTGGAGGCCCGTGTTCCCAGATCGCCCGTACAAACGCGTGCCAGCCGGCGACGATCAATAAGAAGTTGAAGCAACCGCTCAACCAGTTCAATGAAGCGAAGCGAGCCTGGGAATCCGCCGATCCTGTCAGGGTGGCCAGGTCCAGGGCAAGCCCGACCGTTCCATAGATCACGCAAGCCATTCCAGGCCAATTCCATTTGGTCCAGACCAAGCCGATCAGGGCCAACGGGCTCACAATCAAGAACAGATCCCAGGGCAAGAAACTCCAATCGAGTAGGTTCGAGCCCGTCATCGCACGGCGGGTTTCAATTCCGATCAGGAGCAGACCCGCCAAGACGGCTGTCAGTGCCGCACGCATAAGCCGATCATACGCACCGCCTGTTGCAGGGGCAACAGGCGCTTGTTCTCGTGTGCGCCCGCTGCTAGGGTGGTGTGAGGAGGAAGGTATGAAGCAACCGACCGACAACGGATTGGCTGGCTGCACCCTGGTGTATGACGGCCGTTGCCGTTTCTGCGTGGCCGCCAAGAATCAACTCGAGCGGTTGGAGGCCGGAGGGTCAGAATCGCCCCTTCGGATGGTCCCCTATGACGACGAGGAGGCCAGAGGGTTGCTGCGTGAGGCCTATCGGCCTGGGCGTCCGGAGGTCGCCTTTCTTATTGATTCGACTGGCAAGATCACCAGAGGGCTCGATGCCTTCCTGCCGTTCCTTCCCGCTATGAGGGGTGGGCCTTTCCTGGCCGGATTCTTCCGTCTGCCGCTGGTCAAACCGTTCGCCCGTCTGCTGTATGCCGTCGTCGCCAAGCACCGATACAGACTCTTCGGCGAGGTTCACCCGCCGCGTAGGGGTTCCTCCCACCATACTTGACGGCTCCCGGCCCGACATCGTCTCAACAACCGGTACAAATCTGTTCAAATCATACCCCCTCTTTTCGGGGGTTGCTTGCCTATACCGGGGAATTTACCCTTGGGCCTCTTGCTGGGACACTGCCGGGCAAGGAGGAACGAAGCTCATGCTCTTCACACGGTTGTCGTTCGCAGTGCGGTCGCTCTTGGAATCAGAGCCCAGGTTGGCAGTGCCGGCACCGGTTTCTTGTCGGCGGACGGGACGCAGGCTTGCGCGAATTCGAGACGCGGGTTCGACGACGCTGGTCGCGCTGTCTCTGCTGCTTCCTCTGTTCTTGGTGGGGCTGCCGTTCCAGGCTGAGGGTGCGGATCGTTCCGAGCCTAATTCGTCGAAACTCAGAAAGACGGTCGCGGCAGGGTTCGGGGTGCAAACGGCCGAATCGTCGATGATTACCGTCAAGACGTATGATGCGGAGTCCGGCGAAATCCTCTCCGATGAATCCTATGAGCTCGACATCAAGGAAGATCGACCGACCACCTCTCCACAGTCGCAGGAACGCATCGTTGCCGGAGGGGTCGGGATCGGGGCCGATGGGCTTTCGGAATTCATGCTTCGTGTCTATGACGCCGCGGACGGGAAGTTTCTGTGGGAAGGCCGCCTGAATTTGAATGTGAGCGGAACGGCAGGAGAAGCTGTTCCGGTCGCGGTCGCGGTTCGACCCCATGCGACGGTGACTCAGGTTGCTCAAAAGAGCGATCCCGCGGGTCAGCCGTTCTTCCTGCTCCGGGTGCTCGACCGGGACACCGGACAGCTGATGTGGTTCGATCAATTCTCGACGGAGGGCGCGCGTGTCCGTGCAGAGCGTGTCAATCGGGCCGCCTCAAGCCTACGGCAGATCGATAGTCACGATGTCGATTTTCGTATCCGGATGTTCGACGGAGCGGGGCGGCGATTGCTCTGGGAAGATCGGGTCGCCGAAGCGTCTGAAGGAAGCCCCTCGTCCGAACTGATGGAGGACGGCGCCGGAGTCATCCCCCAGTGGTTTGTCGGCCCGACGGATTCCGGGAGTCGAGAAGAGATGTGATCCTACCCCTTGGCGAGTTCCCCTTTGAACTGGTCGGCCCAGCGGGATTGGAACTGTTCGTAGGACAGGGACAGTTGCGATTGCATGGCCGCGCTGAGTGTCTGTCTGGCCTTGAGATGGGCCAGCAGCTGATTGACTCCGTGCAGGCCGTAACGATCGATCATGTAGTGGACAGCGGAGTTCGCTTCCAGGTAAGCGACCGACGCCGTTTCGGTCGGCAGATTGCCCCAGCCTCCTTCCAGCGCGGTCAACGGAATAAGGGCGATCTCCTGGTGTTTCACCGGTTGAATCTCCGACCACTGCTCGCCGGCAAGCTGCATGGCGAGTCCTTCGTTCAGCCATGTGGGAATGGCGCTGCCGCTGCGCCCCTGCAAGTCGTGAAGGACCGCGTGGGCGAACTCATGCCGGAGAACCCTGGTGAGCCAGACCCGATCCGTTAGGGCTCCTTGAGAGGGGATTTGAATCCGGCCCAGGACCGGATCGAACAGTCCGTCCGCCCATACCGGACTGCCGGTCGCGCTTTGAAAGGCCGCCTCTGCCTGCAGCACGACGACGATCGGCTTCGACGGGAAATGTCCGAGCCGTTGACCGATCTCCCGGTAGGCCTCTTCGAGAATGTCCTGCACCGTTGTCCACGTGGTCTGATCCGCCTGCCCGTCGAACTTGACGATGAAGTGCGTGCTCTCGCGGCTGGCCAATGGCTCCTCCGCGTGATCCGTCTTGCGCAGTTTGGCGGCCACGGTCCGCAGATAGGATTGTACAGCCGGATCTTTTGCGGCGCGTTCCGTCGCCTGGTCGAGGTGCCTGGCCGCTTCCTTCAGGCGGTCCCGTTCCTGGAGGAGTTCCGCCATGGCCAGGTGGGGAAAAGGTTCGTCCGGGGCCAGGGCGATCAGCTTGTCGAGAAACTCCATCGTCATGGCCGGGTCCCGCAGCTCCCAATAGGCGTGGGCCAGATTCAGTTGGATCACCGGATTTTTGGGATCGAGGGAAGCGGCCTTCTTGAACGTCTGAACGGACTCCTTGGTTCCACCGGTCTTTTCCTGTTCGATCCCGACGTTGTTCCAGAGGACGGCGACGTACGGTCGGACGCCGGGGTCATTGATGGTTGAGGAGGAAAGATTCTCCAGCTTCGACATGGCTGCGGGGAAATCTCCCTTCTCCAGGTCGTCGCGGATGGCGGCCAAGAGATCCTGGTGTTTCGTGCGCGGAACCACGCTGTGATCGATGAGCCGCGTCTGTTTGGGGGCCGGTTCGACCGCCTCGACGGGAGGCGCGGTCTTCGGCGAGGAATTCGCCTCCGCGTTTTGCATGTCCGGAGTTTGACCGGGCGGTCGCTGCAGGTAGGTGGGCTTGAACCATGCTCCGTAGAGGATGATCAAGACCACGACGAGCGCGACCTTGTAGAGAAGATGCGAGATGTTTCGGCGATACATGAGTTGACGGTGTTCTCGATGTGCCCTGAGTCTAACACCCAACAATCTTGCGGCAAAGAACTGTCGGCAAATCCTCAAGCCGCCGTCGTTGAGCCCACCCTGGGCCTGTGATACGATCCCGCCGACATGTGGCGCTCTGCCGAGGCCGAACCTTCCGAGTCCTTCCAGCGATGGCTGGACCGTCTGGCGCGACCGATTGAGTTCGCCACCCGCGATGCCGACGCCCGTCTCCCCATAATCAAGAATCTCGACAGCTTCGTGACCGACCAGGTCTCGCGGACCTTGTCCCGGCAGTCGTATCCGCGAGCGGTCGAAGCCTCTCTTCTGAAGTTGCGGGCGCTGTTCGGCACGGAACGTGGGAAGCTTTCGCCCGCCGACCAGCAACGACGGCTGTGTGAGGCCGCCTCAATCGTGCAGACCTTGCGCGCGATGCATCACCGGCCTCCCGCCGCGGAGGCGCCTGTTACGCCGACGGCCCCTTCCAGTGGTGGAGGCGGACTACGCGGTGCCCTGTGGTCTGTCCCCATCCGGTTCGTGAAGGGGGTCGGTCCCAAACGCACCGCGTTGCTCCAGCGGTTTGGAATCGAAACGGTCGAGCAGGCTCTGTGGACCATCCCTTGGCGGTACGAGGATCGATCCGTCATCACGCCGATCGGGCAACTCGCGCCCGGGATGGACGCGTCGATTTGCGGCATTATCGTGCGCAGCGAGGCCAGACGCGCCCGGCATCGCCGGCTCAGTATTTTGGACATTTTCGTGGAAGACCGGACCGGTCGCATGCAGGCGGTGTTCTTTAACCAGCCCTTCCTGGAGCCGATTCTTGTCGTGGGCGTCACGGTGCTGCTGACAGGTCGCGTCGTTGCCGGGGCGCGGGGTTGGGTGGACACCAGAATGGACGTGTCCCAATACGAAGTCGTCGGGTCCGACGCGGAAGCGCCGGTGCATGTCGGGCGGATTGTGCCGATCTACCATGAAACGAAGGGCTGGACGTCGAGGCAAATGCGGCTGCTGACGAAAGGATTGCTCGACGCCTATGCGGCCGGGATGCAGGAAATTCTTCCGACCGCGATGCGAGCCCGCTATCGATTGCCGCCGATCGACCAGGCGATCGAAGAGGTTCACTTCCCGCGGCCGGGTACGCCGATGCCCGCGCTCGAGCGCGGGCGGACGCCCGCGCATCGCCGTCTCGCGTTCGAGGAACTGCTCCTTCTGCAGTTGGCGCTTGCGGCGCGACAGGGTGCTCTCAAGGAAGAGCGCAAGCCCATGCGTTGTGATCCCAAGACGGCGCTCCTCGGCAAGTTGTCGCGACGCATTCCCTTCAAGCTGACGGCGGCGCAACAGCGGGTCATCGGCGACATTGTGGCGGATATGACATCGCCGAAGCCGATGAACCGATTGGTCCAGGGAGATGTGGGATGCGGGAAGACGATGGTGGCGCTTCACGCAATGGTCCTTGCCTGCGGGTCCGGATATCAGGCCGCGCTGATGGCCCCCACGGAAATACTGGCGGAGCAACACTATCGGGCGCTGAAGGACCTGCTGGAATCGGTCGGGTTGTCGGTGGTGCTGATCAGCGGAGGCGGGCGAGTGAGCGAACGAAAGGCTGCGCGTGAACGAGTCGCGTCGGGTTCGGTGCAGGTGGCGATCGGAACGCACGCATTGATTCAGCAAGGTGTCACGTTCGCCAAGCTGGCGTTGGTGGTGATTGATGAACAGCACCGATTCGGTGTGCTGCAGCGGAAGACCCTGGCCGAGAAGGGATATGCCTCGGATGTGCTGGTCCTGACGGCCACTCCCATCCCGAGAACGTTGGCCATGACCGTCTATGGAGATCTCGACGTCTCGGTCATCGATCAATTGCCCCCGGGCCGAAGGCCGGTCCGCACATTCCTCTATCAGGAGTCGCAACGAAGGCGCGCCTATCAGATCCTGAAAGACGAAGTGCGTTCGGGCCGCCAGGCCTATGTGGTCTACCCGCTGGTCGAGGAATCGGAGAAGGTCGACCTGCAGGCGGCCATCCAAGGCGCCGATCGGCTTCGCACGGAGGAGTTGTCCGAATTCCATGTGGAGGTCCTCCATGGGCGGATGAAATCGGCGGACAAGGACCGGACGATGGAGGACTTCAAGAAGGGCAAAATTCAGGTCCTGGTCTCGACCACCGTCGTCGAAGTCGGGGTCGACGTCCCCAATGCCACGGTCATGCTGATCGAGCATGCCGAGCGTTTCGGGCTGGCGCAGCTTCATCAGTTACGGGGACGGGTGGGGCGCGGTGAACACCAGTCCTATTGCTTGTTGATGACATCAGGGCAGGAGAGGGGTAAAGGGGTAGTGGGCCAAGGGAGTACTGATACCGCTCTACCCCGATATCCCCCTACACAGCTAACGGTGGCCCGTGAGCGGTTGGAAGCATTGGTCCGGTCGACCGACGGGTTCGTCATTGCCGAAGAAGACCTGCGGATTCGCGGACCCGGAGAATTCTTCGGTTATCGTCAGTGGGGACTGCCGGAATTTCGCGTGGCTGATTTGATCCGTGATGCCGACCTGCTCCAGCAAGCTCGGCAGGAGGCATTCGCCCTGTTGAAGAACGATGGAACATTGGCCGCTCCTGCCCATCGCGCATTACGCGACGCGATGATGCGGAGGTGGGAAAAAAAGTTGGACTTGGGATCAGTCAGTTGAAAGATGCGGATCCTGACCTCGACCAGATGCCTAGTTATCCTCGCTCCACCCATTCCCCAGTGGGTCCCTTACGCTGCGGGCTAATAGGTATCCGGTCGAGGTCACCCGCTTGAGCGGAAGATTGATCCCAAAGAGAGAAGTAGACAGAGGAAAAAGAATGGGGTTATTGCAACGGTTGAAGCATGATCTGAAGGCCGGTCTCGCGACCATCCGTCTTGGAACGGCCCAGGCCGCCAATCGCGCGCTGGAGGAAACCGAACTTCTGCGGCTGCGTCTAGAAGCGCGCAAAATCGATCAACGTCTCATCGAGTTCTATCGCGACCTGGGCGAGCGGGCGGTGGATCTCCGTGAAGCGGGCGAGCCGGCTGAGCGCGTGCTGTACGATGCGGAGGTCGGCAGGCTCGTGGCCGAGATCCATCAACTCAAGCATGCCGTTCGGAAGATCGAAGCCGAAATGCATGAAATCAGAAATCCCGAATGAGCCCGGTGCGTCTTGCCGGAATCGATATCGGTACGTTGACCTGCCGATTGCTGATCGCCGATCTCCTCCCCGACGGCCGTCTCAGGGAAGTCCATGCCGAGCGCCGGATCCTCAGGCTGGGCGAAGGGGTCGATCGATCGAAACGATTGAGTGCGGCCGCGATGGAGCGCGTCGTTCACTGTCTCAAGGAATGGCATGGGGCCGTCGGCGAGCATCGGGTCGACGGCTGCGCCGTGGTGGCGACGAGCGCCGTGCGCGACGCAGCGAATCGGAGCGAGTTTCTCGCGCTCGTCACGCGTGAGACCGGGTTCACCGTCGAAGTCATTTCCGGTGACGAAGAAGCCCGCCGTACGATGCGCGGCATTCGTTCCGGCCTGCACGCCGGCGTGAACGGGGTTCTGGCGCTCGACATCGGCGGGGGGAGCACGGAATTCATTCTTGATCTTCCGGGTCAACAGCCGGTTGTGAAATCGATCGACGTCGGCGTCGTCAGGCTCAGCGAGCGAATCCTGCACCACGATCCGCCGACGACAGCGGAAATTCAGCGGGCTTGCGAATGGGTCGGGCAAGAAACAGAACGGGCCGTCGCCAGCATGCCGCCGCGATGCGACCTCACGTTCGTCGGCACGGCCGGCACGATCACGTCCCTGGCCGCCATGGCGCAGAAACTCCCTGCCTACGAACCGGCCCGCATCCATAACTACAGGCTGACACTCGAAATCATTCGTGATCTTGAGCGGCAATTGCTCAGTCGGACGAAAGCGGAGCGGATCGGCATGCCCGGTCTCGAAAAGAACCGCGAAGACGTCATCGCCGCCGGCGCGATCATTATTCGCACCATCATGGAAACGCTCGGAGAGAATGAATGTCTCGTGAGTGATTTGGGCTTGCGAGAAGGGGTGCTGATTGAACTGGCGATGCGGACACGATAAATGCGAAGATCCAATACTCTGCCATGAAGGAGCTTGATCCAAATAACATATGGTCTGGTTTTACATTCTTTATACGATTGTGCCAGGTGATGATAATTTTGTGCGCTGGAGCCTGGCTAGGTGCTTTTGGGACCAGACGAAATTGCTCCAACCTTGAAGAACTACTACCTTCTCAAGGCCAAAGAGTACTACTCGTCCAGCGAATGGCCTAGAGATTGTGAAAAGTATAAGTATTGGGAAGGCCTGCCACGCTGGCGCTATAGCTGGTGCTCTCATAATGAGGGCTCGCCACGAGGAACTTGGTGTGGACTGGGATTATGTCGAGAAATGGAAGGGCAAATTGGGTCTTGCCTGATCGTCGCGAGTATTATCTCTGTGAGTACCACCGAAACCCTTTGTTCTCCGTGAACGTCGTTTTCGGCGTCCCGCCGGGTTTTTCGAGCAGCAACACCTTAAAATCGATGAGGCCGAACCAGGCCGGGTCCGCCACGTCGTGGTAATGGGTGCCCTGCAGCTTTGGGAGCATGTCGCCCAGGGTCTGCTTGAGCTCCTTCTCCGTATAGGCTCGCACCACAAATGGTTTATGTATTGCCTGGCAAAAGCGTTGAATCGTATAGGCAGCGCCGGTACAGAGGACTTTGGTATCAGGCTTGATTGCCAGGAAATGAGGAAGTGGAAGGTACTGTTCCTGGAAGCCGAGCCAGCGCACGGCCTGTCGCAGGTGACTGTACTGCACTTCGTATTCTGTATGTCCCGGGAGCTTCACCGGTGCGGGCCAGCCGTCCTCGATTCCGAACTCCGTCAGGAACGCCTTTCCTCCCGGCTTGAGCACGCGCCATAACTCTGCCACGAAACGAAACGGACCGAGGTTGAAGATCGCGTCATCCGGAACCTCATCTCCGATCGGGAGGCGCACCCGTCTGATCCAATCTAGCGCTTCCTGATGCTGCGGCGTGTCGCCGCTGCCGGAGGTCAGTTCCCGTCTAGACAGCTTCACCGGCGTCATGTCGGCCATGTTTTCGTTGTCGATGACAAGGTCGACGGAATTATCCTTGAAAGGAAGGAATTCTCCGTTCGCCCGGGCGCCGGTGCAGGACCAGCCTCCTTCCGATGCACGGACCAACTGTCGTTTCAGAAAGGGCCTGGTGATGTCGACGGACAGATATGTCACGCCCTGCTTCTCAAAGGGCAGGAGCTCTTTACCCAGCTCTCGCGCCACATAGCCCAGTCCGCCGCCGATCTCCACCAGCACCTTGGGTTTGGGACTGAACCAGCCGAGCCGGCGCAGCTTCTGCATAAGCAGCCGCCCATATGAAAGGCCGTTGAGCGTCTCGTTCGGCTCCCGGAAGAGGTGGGAGACAGTCGTTTCGATCACATCGAAGTGCCCGTCGTCCTCTCGGTCGTCGTTGAGCCCATGCACGTGAAAGTCCTCGAGATGCTCCTCGCCTTCAAACCCGTCCTGACCGGACCACCCCTCTCGGATTTGCTGGAGCAGCACATCCCACTTGGCTTTGTGCCGATGTCCGCCCGGAGGTTCGGCCCCGTAGAAGCATAGAGAATAGGTGGGCAGAGACCAGCGTTCCAGGTGCCACCGGCCCGGCTCCCCATCGGGGCCGCAGACTTTCTCGCCGTACTTCTCCAGCAGCGCGCCCACAGTGGTATGCCCGTTCATCGCCTTGAGCATTTCAAGGCCGGTCCGATTGAGCCGGACAATCGGCAGATTGTCGTCGAGCGGGGCGAACCACCATTCGTCTTCGCCGTGCTGATAGGCGACCAGATCGGGAACGTGCCAGGACAAGAGTGCGAGGGTCTCTCCCTCAAGGGAGCGTGGATCGTGAAGGGCGATCGCGGGTTTCATGGATGAGGATTCCAGTTCGAGCGTCGCAGCCTACATGAGGATGCGCGCATCCCGCAAGATGCGAAACGACGCGGTTCTCCTGCCGATGGCGAGCGCGGAGGATGTGAGTGTCGGCTGGAGGACCGAAATCGGTCAGTCGTTCACAGTTGGGAGGGCTGTTGTGAGTCGGTGACGGTCAGGATCCCGTACATAATCGGGTGCACGCGGCAGATGTAGGGATATTTTCCCGGGGCAAGGCCTGAGATCGTGAAGCTGTCGTTGGGGAGTACCAGACCGGAGTCGAAGGCACAGGACGCACCGTCCTCCATGCATCCGATATGGGTGATCGTATGTTCCGTGGGGGTCGGATTGTCCCATCTGATGGAGGCCCCGCTGGAGACGGTGGCGGATTTCGGTACAAAATATGGCGAACCGCTGTCGATGATGATGGACGTGTAAGGGGCGGTGGCCGTTGTCGGACCGGCTCCCACGAGGGCACACACAACCAAACTGGTAAAGATGCGCAGTCTCATACGGTAGCCTCGACCTCTCCTAAAGCTTAACCATTGTACCATGCCGATCAAGGGGGGCCTATCCTGCCCGAACCCCTTGTCTTGACCCGTACGGGCAATTATACGATTCTCCTGAGGGCTACACACAAGTATGAGAACCAATATGACTCAGCCGGTGGTACCGCGTGCAGGGAGAATGAGGTTGTTCGCGGGCGTGTTGATCTTCGGCGCCGCCTCCGGAATTGCCGATGCGTTTACCCTTACCGAGCCGGCGGAAGATACGGTGCTTCGTTCCGGCGGCAGCGTGGCGGTGACCGTACGAGGCGGCAATAATAATGACGTCAATATCCGGGCCATCCGCTATTACTGGTATCGGTTCGACGAGGAGCCCGTGGCTTCTCACCAGGCGTCTCCGGCCCGGTTCACGGCTACGGACGGCGGTGCGCCGTTTTCCGGCCGGGTTGAAATCCCGAGCGAAGCAATCGGGGCCATGCGCCTGCTGGCCATCGGCGAAGTGACCAGAGGGCGGTTGGGGACGACTGAGGACTTCGACGAGGTGATCGTGCAGGTCAAGCCCGACGTTCCGTTGACGTCGATCGAGTTTTCCGTCCAGCGGCCGTGGCGACTCGACACGATCGGGAAGCGGATTCCCGTGCCGGCCGTCGGCCAATTCGACGACGGGATCGCGCGCCCGCTCACAGGCCCGTCGTCCGAGAGTCGATTCCAGTCATCGAACGAAGAAGTGGTCTCCGTGGACGAGGCGGGGATTCTGCGGGTGACGGGCAATGGCCGCGCCCAGGTCACGGTCGAGAATCAAGGGACAGTAGGGACGATCCAGGTCGTGGTGGCCGCAGATCCCAGTCCGAATCGTCCGCCGGTCGCGGCGCTTGAGCGGGAATTGCAGGTCCGGTCCGGTCAACTGGTGGTCTTGGACGGCCTACGGAGTCGTGACCCCGATGGAGATCCATTGCGATATGAATGGCGGCAGCTCAGGGGGCCGCGCGTGGCCTTGTCGAGCGTGGACGAGGTCAAGGCGACCTTTGTGGCGCCGAAGGTTTCCGAGCGCAAGCTGTTTCAATTTTCATTGACCGTGATCGACATGGCCGGGCCCGACCGCGTCAAGGGCGCCGAAAGCGCACCAGCCGTTATTTCCGTCTGGGTCGGTCCGTGAGCGGCTCAGAAGGGTGAATCTCCCATGGCTCCGGCGGTACCTGAGGGGTGATATTTCATCCCGGCTCGACGACTGCAGCAGGCCGTTGCAAGACGCAGAGCGTTCATGCTAGATGGAACCCAGGTCAGCATTCGCGGTGGCTGGAGGAGTCATTCAATGGCAAAAGCGAAAAAACAACCGGCAAAGAAGAAAATGAAAGCAAGCGGCAAAAGCGCGGCAAGAAAACCCGCGAAGAAATCGTCCGTGAAGACGCCCCCTGCCAAAGTCAAGCCGTCCGGCAAAAAGCCTGCACGGAAGGCGGTTCCCGCTCCCAAACCGGCAACGCCCCCCGCAAAGAAGCCGGTCAAGCCCGGCGTGGATGAGGAGATCAAAAAACCGGTGTCGTCGAAGCTGCCGCCGGCCGTAGAGCCAAAAGAACCGGAACTCGACGATGACGACATGGGCGACGACGAGTTGGAAATGGGCGGCGACGGCGAGATGGAAGAGGACATGGAAGAAGACCTCACGCTCGACGATGACGAAGAGGACGTCGACTATCTCGAGAAGTCGGAAGACCTGTTGGACGATTCCGACGATTACCGCACCCATTGATTTGGTGCCGGATCATGTCGGCCTGAGCGATCACTTCGGGGTATCGCCGCATCCCGCTGTCCCTAATCTCCACCCGCCCGGTCTCCCCCTTCAGGCGGTCACCAGACGAGGATACGCGAGGTGAGTCATTTTCTGTTCATCGCAGCAGCCTTGCGCGAACGAACATCCCAGGAAAGCGCGGAGATCCAGCTTTCGAAAGGGGTCTGGGGCCTCTGCAGTTCGCTGATCCGGACGAACCTTCAAACCTATCTCGAGCCGCACTCTCGGGGGCTGGTTTACGCACTGAAGATCGGC
Organism: Nitrospira sp.; assembly: GCA_047150005.1. GTDB lineage: Bacteria > Nitrospirota > Nitrospiria > Nitrospirales > Nitrospiraceae > Nitrospira_C. The sequence continues at coordinate 3,018,386 of AP038806.1, forward strand.
TTATGCGCCGAGTTCAAGATCGTGCCGCCGGTGCGAGACTTCGCCGAACTGGACGACTTTCTCAAGGATGAGTTGCGGACGGAAGCGCGGTTCGGCTACGTGCGGATCGAAGAGATTCGCCGGCGTGCCTTGCCTTCGACGGCGAGCCAGGCCGTCCTCCTGGAGGTGCTGCAGATTCCGGATCAGGCGGAACTGGCGCGCCGGCTCAGTCTCGGAATGCATCGCGTGACCCAATCGGAATTCGACGCGATCGCCGCGAAGCTGCCCGCAGGTCTCGGTGCGTAACGGCTCTCCGGCTCACCCATGGGTTTGGGGATCGCCTAGCAGATTGTTGAAGAACGCGCCATTCCACAGGCTTTTTCAACAGCCTGCTAGCCCACATTATTCATGAGCGCTTCTACTGCAACCGCCGACACGCCGCTACGACAAGCCTGGCCGCGAGCTTCGCGCGGCCAGCGGGCAGGCTCGCCCCACGCGGCCTCAACGTACTGCACGAGTACGCCTCGGCTGCGCGGGACTCCGCGTGCCCGTCTCGCCTGGCGTCTCGGCGGTTTCGTCACGAACCGTCATGAATAATGTGGGCTAGAGATGGTTGCCGGTCATGAGGTGGTAGGCCTCATCCACCGTGCCGACTTCCTTCACGGCGATGTTGAGCCGGAGTGCCAATTCGTTGAGATTCCAGCCGGCATCGTGAATCTGTCCGCCTGGAATTAACACCGTGTGATACCCCTCCCGCTTTGCGGCGCGGATCTTGTCTGGAATCCCGCCGACAGCGCCGATCCGCCCGTCGCTCTCCAGCGTACCTGTGATGGCGATGCCCCGCTGAACGCGATCTCCCTTGAAGAGGGCGATGAATCCGACGGCCATGGCTGCCCCGCCGCTCGGCCCGTCGTTCCCCACGGGCCGGTATGCTGCTCCCCGGACCGTCACCGTGCCCCCGTGCGAGAGACCGGGAGTCCGTTGGATCGCATGGGCGAATGCCTGCGCCATCGCTCCGAGTTGAGTCTCTCCGAAGCGTACGCCACCCATCACACATTGCAATTGCGGTGGGGTGGGCTCGCTCTTGCCGTCCCACGTCATGAGCAGCACTTCGAAAACGCCCTGGTCGCTGGTATGGATTGCTCCCAGTACCGGCAGCTCGACCACGCGCTCGGCCGCGAACGAAAACGGAAGTGCGGTCAGCACGATGCCGAGGCAGGCTGTGAGCTGGATGCCGAGTCGGGAGACCGGAAACGGCAGGCTCGGGAATCCTGAGTCGTCCAGGAACATGCTCCAGCGTCCCATGCACGAAAGTGTAGCAATTTCTCGCTCGGAGTAAAGACAGAGGATCGTCGCCTTGCCTTGACCACGAGCATCTCGTATAAGGGCGGCATGTTGGTGCGTACGTACATCGGTGTTCTGGCCGGCTGGCTGCTGTGGGCGGGTCTGCCGCTCTCCGTATCGGCGGCACCGTGCCGGATCGAGACAGACTCAGGCCGCGCCGCGTCCGCCTTGAAGAAGCGGCTGGGCGCCGATTGTACCGAGCAAGACCGTGAACGGTACAAGATCCAAGCCGTCGAAGTGCTGGCCGCCATCAAACAGGGGAAATCGCTGGACCTCTCCGGGGTCGTGATCGAGGGCGATCTGCGCTTGGACGAACTCCATCTCGGGGCCCTTCCTCGCGAGAGTGAACGTCAGCCGATCGTTCCGGCAAGCGTCGCTCGGGTCATTTCCGGCTCTTTTTCCGTGACGCATTCGATCGTCCGCGGGTCGGTGCGGCATGGAGCGGAGCGTGATGCGCTGATCGTCAAGGGAGCCGTCGACCTGACCGGCACGCGATTCGAACAACCGGTCGACCTTTCTCACGCGGAGTTCCTGCAACCGGTGACGCTTTCGGGCGCCGTGTTTCTCCGGGAGAGCTACTTCGTCCGTGCCGGGTTTCTCCACGGCCTGACAGCCGATGGTACGGCCTTCGGTCCCCACAGCAGATTTCATCGCGCGCGATTTCACGATCGCGCGTCGTTCCGGAACGCGCGGTTCAACGGGCTCGCGGAGTTCCTGGAGGTCGAGTTCTATCCGGACGCCGACTTCTCCGGGGCAGGATTCGCATCCGGTACCGGGTTTTCCGGGGGTGTCTTTCACGGCGTCGCGGATTTTTCCGGCGCGAGCTTCGAACGCGGGGCGTTCTTCACCTTTACGCGATTCGAGGGAGAGGCCCGGTTCCGTCGCACGATCTTCCGCGCGACTGCGGATTTCGACGACGCCCGATTCGCCGCGCACGATGATTTCTCCGACGCGGTATTCGAACGAGACTCGAGATTTGGCAGAGTCACGCGACGAGACCAGCCGCCGCCGGCATTGGAGGGTCAAGACGGGCCGATGCAGTACGTCGTGACCCTCGCGCTGCTCGTCCTGAGTGCCTTGTTGATCGCCTATCTGGTCCGATCCCGCTGAGGGACGCCTCTCCATCGACCACAACTAATAGGCAGAGGCTTGCTCCGGACTCCCAAAGCTGGTATAAGGCGCCTTGTGGATAACCAGCTCGACGGAGTCGGTCAGACCGAACTACCCTACCAAGTTCGCATCGAGAACTTCGAGGGACCGCTCGATCTTCTGCTGCATCTCATCAAGAAGAGCGAGATCAACATCTACGACATTCCGATCGCCCTGATCACCGGCCAATATCTCGACTACCTCGAAACGATGACCGAGTTGAACCTCTCGGTGGCGGGGGAGTTTTTGGTCATGGCGTCCACGCTGCTGCAGATCAAATCGAAAATGCTGCTTCCCGTCGATGAAGCGGCGGACGATGAGGAAGACGGACCGGACCCGCGTGAGGAACTCGTCCGTCGATTGCTCGAATACAAGACATACAAGGACGCCGCCCGCCAACTGGACTCTCAGGAGCGCATGTGGCGGGAAATCTATACCAGGGCGCCGGCGCCACGCGAAGAGGCGGCTGCGGACGAGGAGACGCTGGACGACGTGAGCCTGTTCGATCTGGTGGACGCACTGCAGGGAATTCTCAATCGGAATCCCGGCAAGTCGCTCATGGAAATCATCCCCGACAACCTCACGGTTCGCGATCGCATGAACACGATTCTTGAAGCGCTGGAGGGACGAGAGTCGGTCAGTTTCGCCGCCCTGTTCGAGTCATCGTCGCATCGGCTGGTCGTCATCGTCACGTTTCTCGCGCTGTTGGAACTGATCCGATTGCGGACGGCCCGGGTGTTCCAGTCGGAAAATTTCGGGCCGATCCTGGTCTCGCGCAATTTTTCATTGGTGCCGGAACCGGCGGAACTGGACGATTCGGAATGGAGGTAAGCATGAGTTCGACCGAGCTGCAGGAGAGCGGGTGCGTGGATCAGGTGGAACCGGACTCTTCCGGGCAGACCGGTCAGAACTCGGACGATGCTGCCGGTGCGACGGGGCCGAGCGAGAGCGATGCAGCGGGGCAGATGGAACTCACCGCCATTCTCGAGGCCCTGCTGTTCGTGTCCGGCGAACCGCTTCCGCTCGCGCGACTGGCTTCGACCATCGGAACCGTATCCAAAGCGGAAGTGCAACAGGCGCTCAACAACCTGCGGGAGCAGTTGGCGCACGACGGCCGGGGGATCCAACTGGTCCAGGTCGCCGGAGGCTACCGGCTCGCGACGAAAGCGGACTGTGCCCCCTGGCTCAAACGGTTGGAGAAAGCCAAAGCGGCGCAGCGGCTCTCGCGATCCGCGCTCGAATCGCTGGCGATCATCGCGTACAAGCAGCCGCTGGTCCGCGCGGAGGTCGAAGAGATCCGGGGGGTGGAAACCTCCGGGGTCATTCGGACGCTGCTGGAACGGAAGCTCGTTCGCATCGTCGGACGGAAGGAGGTGCCGGGCCGACCGATCATGTACGGCACCACCAAATATTTCCTGGAGCATTTCGGTTTGCAGGACCTCAGTCAGCTCCCGCCGCTTCGCGAATTCAAGGAGCTGGGTGAGGCGGAACAGGCGATGTTACCCATCGAAGAGGTCACGATAGTCGGCGAGCAGCAACCGGAAACGGTCGATGGGGCCGACTCTTCTTCCGCTTCCGCGGAGCCACCGTTTCAAGCTGAAGAAGGGGAGATGGCGTTGGTTGCCGGGAGTGACCCCGCTTTCGTTGGCGAATCGGTCGATCACGCATAGCCGTCCGACGGACAGGAGATTGCAACGGGACCTGCGAGTAGGCATTCCTCGCCTTGACTCTCTTTCCGCGGCTTTGTTAGACTCCACAATCTTGTTCTAAGTTATTGAAAGAGGCTGGTTCTTCGCTTCATCGACGTCTGTCACACGAGGCAACATTTATGATCAAAGCATGGCTCATTGGTGAGATGTTTCGGTTCGATCGCGCACCGCTGTCGGCGGAGGGAAACCCGGGCGAATGGGGTGCCGGTGATTCGATCGCCGAAGAAGAAGAGCTGCCTCCGGCGCCGGCCAATGTAGCGGCCAAGTGCGGAAACGGCCGTATCACGATTACATGGGATGCTGTGCCGGATGCCATGTACTACAACCTCTATTTTCAGACGACCAAAGGCGTCCAGATCAAGTTTTCGGAACTGACCAGGCCGATTGCAGGGGCGGCCGATTTCAAGGCCGTCATCGGCGTGAAGAAGGACAAGGGGACCTGTCTTGAAGGTGCGCAGTCACCGTTCGTGCACGACGACCTGGCCAACGGCACCTGCTACCATTACGTCGTGACCGTGGTGACGCCGAAGGGAGAAAGTCCCGAGTCGCAGGAGGTCATGGCGATCCCCTCGCCTTACCTGCTGGCCATGAATATCGGGTCGGAAGGGGTGGATGACGGAGAATTCAGCTCGCCCACCGGGATTGCGCTGGACAAAGAGGGCAACATCTACGTTGCTGATACCGATAACCACTCGATCCAGAAATTCGACAAATCCGGAAAGTTCCTCGCGCGCTGGGGCGGAGATCCGTCGTCCCAGGAGGGGAGTTTTTACTATCCGCGCGGTCTCGCGGTCGGCGCGAACGACACCCTGTATGTGTCCGACAGCGGCAATAACCGGGTGCAGAAGTTCGATCTCGAAGGCAACGTCATGCAGGCCTGGGGCAAGTTCGGCTTCGCCTGGCGTGGTGCTGAGATGGGCGTCTTCGACGTGCCCTGGGGCGTGGCGACGGATCAGGAGGGCAACCTCTACGTGTCGGACACGAGCAATTCCAGAATTCAGAAGTTCAAGGCCGACGGATCGCCCTTGCTGAAATGGGGACGGGACGGCAGCTTCGACGGAGCGTTCTTCTTCCCCCGCGGGGTTGCGGTCGATTTCGTCGGCAACATCTTCGTCGCCGACGAGAGCAACAACCGTATCCAGAAGTTCGATGCTCGGGGCAGCTTCCTGTCCAAGTGGGGCCGCGAGGGCTCCGGGCCGGGACAATTCAAGGCACCGTGGGGCGTCGCCTGTGACGCGGTCGGCAACGTCTACGTCGTCGACACGGGGAACCATCGGATCCAAAAGTTCGACGGCAACGGGACGTTTTTGTGCGCGTGGGGTAACCGAGGGAAGACGGAGGGGCAGCTGAATTTCCCCTATGGGATTGCCGTTGACAAGGAAGGGTGCGTCTACGTTGTCGACAGCGGGAACAACCGGGTGCTCAAGTATGTCCCGACCGAGGAGGAACTGAGCCGGGGCCACGAGGCCGCCGCCGCGCAGGAGCCGACCGAGGCTCCGGCGCCGCACAGTGTCGTGGTCAAGGCCGGTGACACGGAGGTCTTCGTCAGCTGGATGGAGGTGCCGGGGGCCGTGTCCTACAACCTCTACTTCAATACCTCTCAAGGCTTGACCAAACAGACCGGCACGAAGATCGAAGGCGTGACCAATCCGTTCACCCACACGGGATTGACCAACGACACCCCGTACTTTTATGCGGTTGCGGCTGTCTTCGAGAGCGGAACGGAGAGCGAATTGTCGGCCGAGGTCACCGCGATGCCGGTGCTCATCGACGTGACGGCCCCGCAGAACGCCTACGCCGTCATCAACCACGGCGCATTCATGACGAATTCGCCGGAAGTGGTGGTGACGATTTCTGCCAACGACGTCGACACGGGCGTCGGCGCGTATTTCATTTCCGAAGCCCCGCTGACCCCCATGGCGGGCACGCCCGGCTGGGTCGACGTCACGCCGGCGCTCAAGTTCGGTGCGACGATTCCCTTCATTCTCTCGTTGGGCGACGGTCCCAAGACGGTCTACGTCTGGTTCAAGGATATCGGCGGCAACGTGTCCACGCCGGCTGCGGCCAGCATCCTGGTCAATACATCGGGCTACCTCTGTGTCGCCAAGTGGGGCCGGCCGGGCCGCGGCGCCTCGCTGCTCCACGGCGGCGAGTTCATGGCTCCGATGTACGGTCTGTCTGTGGACCAGCAAGGCTCCCTGTTCGTGGTCGACAACGGAAACAACCGCATTCAGAAATTCGACAACACCGGCAACTTCATCATCCTCTGGGGAAATTTCGGCGCGGCTAACGCGAATTTCCACAATCCCACCGGCATCGCCTGCGACGGCAAGGGCGATGTCTGGGCCGTGGACACCAACAATCATCGGGTGCAGAAGTTCGACGGCAAGCTCGGCGGCTACATCATGAAGTTCGGCTCTAGGGGGAACGGCGAAGGTCAGTTCAATTCGCCCTGGGGGATCGCGGTCGACCGGGTGCGAGGCTATGTCTATGTCGTGGACAGCGCCAACTTCCGCGTGCAGAAGTTCGATCTGGCGGGCGAGTTCGTCATGTCGTGGGGAAGCTTCGGCAACGGCGACGGCCAGTTCTACTTCCCGAGAGGCGTGGCGGTCGATCAGTCGGACGGCTCGGTCTACGTGGTCGATATGGGCAACCACCGGGTGCAGAAGTTCGACACCAGCACCAACGTCCTGCCGCAATTGCTGACCAGGTGGGGGGGCAGCTCGGAGCCCGGTCATGCCAGCAGCCAGCTGGCCCAGGAAGCGGGACAGTTGCGTTCGCCGTGGGGCGTGGCCGTCGACGGAACAGGCGACGTGTACGTCACCGATACGGGCAACCATCGGGTGGAAAAGTTCGACAAGGAAGGCAATTTCATCACCCAGTGGGGCGGGTACGGCAACGGGGACGGGCAGTTCAATTTCCCGTACGGGATTGCGGTCGACGCGAAAGGCAGCGTGTTCGTGGTCGACAGCGGCAACACACGTGTGCAGCAGTTCATGCCCTCCGACGAAGGCAGCGAGCGGCTGCAGGAGGAATCCGAGGCGGCGGCTGAAATTGCAAAGGCGCAGGGCGCCACGAGCGCCTAGGCCGAAACCATGAGGGGAGCAGTCGAGGGGATTTATGCTGGAAAAGGAACCGCGTCTGGGCTTGACCTACGATGACGTGATTCTTGTGCCCGCCAGGTCGGCGGTGCTACCGAGCGAGGTCGACGTTCGGACGCAGCTGACCCGGAGTATCCAGATCAATGTGCCCATCATCAGTTCGGCGATGGACACCGTGACGGAATCCCGCATGGCGATTGCCATGGCTCGCGAGGGAGGGCTCGGGGTCATTCATCGCGTGCTGTCTCCCGCCGATCAAGCCGCCGAAGTCGATCGGGTGAAGAAGTCCGAAAGCGGCATGATCCTCGATCCCGTCACCATTTCTCCGGACGAAACGATCCGCGATGCCCACCAGCTCATGGCGAAATATCGCATTTCCGGCATTCCCGTGACCAAGAACAAGAAGCTCGTCGGCATCCTGACCAACCGTGATCTCCGGTTCGAAACCCGGATGGATCTCAAGGTGGCCCAGGTCATGAAGCGGGACAAGCTCGTCACCGCCCCGGAGGGGACCAGCCTGGAGAAGGCGCGCGAAATCCTCCACGAGCATCGCATCGAAAAACTCCCGGTCGTAAACAAGCAGGGAGAGCTGAAGGGCCTGATCACGATCAAAGACATCGAAAAACGCATCAAGTATCCCAACGCGTGCAAGGACACACACGGACGGCTTCGCGTCGGCGCGGCTGTGGGCGTCGGACCGGACACGGAGGATCGTGTCGCCCAGTTGAAGCGAGCCGGAGTGGACCTGGTAGTCGTCGATACGGCGCACGGCCATTCCCAGGCCGTGCTGGATATGGTGAGGCTGATCAAGAAGCAGCACCCGGCCTTGGAAGTCGTCGCCGGCAATATCGCGACCGCAGAGGCCGCCAAGGACCTCCTCAAGGCCGGTGTCGATGCCGTCAAGGTCGGAGTGGGCCCCGGTTCCATCTGCACCACCCGGATCGTGTCCGGCTCCGGTATGCCTCAATTGACCGCGATCGCCGATTGCGCCAAGGCGCTCGCCGGCAGCGGCGTGCCGATCGTCGCCGACGGGGGCATCAAGTTTTCCGGCGACATCTCCAAGGCGCTGGCGGCGGGGGCTTCAAGCGTCATGCTCGGCGGGTTGTTGGCCGGCACGGAGGAATCGCCAGGCGAAACGGTGCTGTACCAGGCGAGGACCTACAAGGTCTATCGTGGCATGGGTTCGATCGGAGCGATGGAGCGCGGCGGCGGAGACCGCTACGGTCAAGGCGGGCGTCCGGCGCCGAAACTGGTGCCGGAAGGCATCGAAGGGCGGGTGCCCTACAAAGGGCCCATCTCCGCCGTGATGTATCAGTTGGTCGGAGGCGTGAAATCCGGCATGGGCTACTGCGGATGCAAGACGATTCCGGAGCTTCAGCAGAAGGCGACGTTCATCAGGCAGACGGTGGCCGGGCTGCGCGAGAGCCATGTGCACGACGTGATCATCACGAAGGAAGCGCCGAACTACCGGATGGATTGGGAATAGCCCCGCGTGAATCGTCCCTCGTGAAGCGTATCTCGCAATCAAGATTCAGCTTCCCTTACTAGACGACCGACGCTTCACGCTTCACGAATGATGCCCCATGGAACATTGGCACAATAGGATCCTCGTCCTCGACTTCGGCTCGCAGTATACCCAACTGATCGCGCGGCGTATTCGCGAGGCCGAGGTCTTCTCCCAAATTCTTCCCTGCACGGTGCCGCTCGCGACGATTCTCGCCTATCGCCCTCAGGGCATCGTGTTGTCCGGAGGGCCGTCGAGCGTCTATGAGAAAAAGGCGCCGACCGTCCCGAAAGAACTGTTCGACCAGGGCATCCCCATTCTCGGCATCTGTTACGGCATGCAGCTGGTGACGCACTTATCCGGCGGCGAAGTCGCCCGATCCAAGCACCGGGAGTTCGGCCGCGCCGAGCTGCACATCGATGACGCGAGCGGACTGTTTCGCGGCATCGGCGAGGGCGGGGCGACGACGGTCTGGATGTCCCACGGCGACCGCATCGAGCGAATGCCGCCCGGCTTCCGATCCATCGCCCATACGGACAATTCCCCCATTGCGGCGATGAAGCGGGAAGATGCCAAGCGTCGGATCTATTGCTTGCAGTTTCATCCCGAAGTCGCGCATACGCCCGAAGGGGCGAAACTCCTCCGCAACTTCGTCTACGACATCTGCGGCTGCAAGCCGACCTGGACGATGCGGTCCTACGCGGACAGTGCCGTGGAAGAGATCCGCCGGCAAGTCGGCAAGTCCCGCGTCATCTGCGCGTTGAGCGGCGGCGTCGATTCGTCGGTGGCGGCTGCTCTGACGCATCGGGCGATCGGCGATCAGTTGACCTGTATCTTCGTGGACAACGGAGTGCTGAGAACAGGTGAACGGGACCAAGTCCAGAAGACCTTTGCCTCGCAGTTGCACCTGGATCTTCGGATCCTCGATCGGACCGAGCAATTTCTGGCCGGTTTGAAGAACGTGACCGATCCCGAGAGAAAACGGAAGATCATCGGCCGGCTGTTCATCAAGAATTTCGAGGCGGAAGCCAAGAAACTGAAGGACATCAAATACCTGGTGCAGGGGACGCTCTACCCGGACGTGATCGAGAGCGTCAGCTTCAAGGGACCCTCGGCCACGATCAAGACCCACCACAACGTCGGCGGTCTGCCGGCCAGGATGAGACTCAAGTTGATCGAACCGTTGCGCGAGCTCTTCAAGGACGAAGTGCGGGTGCTGGGAAAAGAACTGGGCCTGCCGGACGAGATTATCTGGCGGCAGCCGTTCCCCGGTCCCGGCCTCGCGATTCGGGTCCTTGGATCGGTCACGAAAGAGCGGTTGATGATTCTACGGGCGGCGGAAACCATCGTCGATCAGGAAATCAGAGGCGCGGGGCTCTATCGCGAGATTTGGCAGGCGTTTGCCGTACTGCTGCCGATCCGCACGGTCGGCGTCATGGGCGATCAGCGGACCTACGAAAACGTCGTGGCGATTCGCGCGGTCACCAGTCTGGACGGGATGACGGCCGATTGGGCGAAAATTCCCAATGATGTGTTGGGTCGGATGTCGAACCGCATCATCAATGAAGTGAAGGGCGTGAATCGGGTCGTGTACGACATCAGCTCGAAGCCGCCCAGCACCATAGAATGGGAGTAGCGGTGCGTGAAGCGTCGCTCGTGAAGCGTGAAGCGCAATCGGCTTCGATCCTGCGAACGACGAGATACGAGATACGCTTCACGGAGAAGTAATAAAATGGAAGTTCGTCTTCAAAAATTGATTGCCGGAACAGGTCTCGCGTCCCGCAGGAAGGCGGAGACGCTGATTTCGGCCGGCCGGGTGACCGTCAACGGCGAGGTCGTCACGGAGCTCGGCACGAAAGTTGATCCCGGCCGCGACCACGTCAAGGTGGACGGCAAGCATCTCAGCGCGGCGCAACCGTTCGTCTATCTCATGCTGCACAAGCCCAAGAACGTCATGTCCACCCTGGACGATCCGGGCGGCCGGACGACGGTGAAGGATTACCTGCATGGAGTCTCGGTTCGGGTGTTTCCGGTCGGACGTTTGGATTTCGACAGCGAAGGGTTGATGCTGCTGACGAACCACGGCGATCTCGCCCAAGCGTTGTTGCACCCCCGTTACCACGTGCCCAAGACCTATCTCATCAAGGTAAAGGGCGTGGCGACGGATGAAGAGATCAGCCAGTTGGAGCGAGGCGTGAAGCTCGAGGACGGCATGACCGGTCCGGCGACGGTCAAAAAGATCAAAAAAGCCGAGCAGAATTCCTGGCTGGAGATCACCATCCGGGAAGGACGCAAGCACCAAGTGAGACGAATGTTGGAGGCCGTGGGTCATCCGGTGATCAAGCTCGTGCGCGTGAAAATGGGACCTCTGACGCTCGGCGATCTCGCTCCGGGCGAGTTTCGGTTCCTGACCGACCGTGAAGCGAACGCGCTGCGCGAGCTCATCGAACGTCGCGCGACGTCGGCAGAAGGGCCGGCGCCTGTTGCGCCGCGCCGGCAGAGGCCGGCCAAACGTGAAGGATGGGCCCGTCCGAGCAGAGCGAAGAAGAGTCGCGGCCGGGCCGCGTGATCGAGCTTTTTCATCGTGCGATGAGGAAGGCGAGAGTGGCATGAAAATCCGGACACATCGTTGCGGTGAGTTGAACGGTTCCCACGTGGGCCAGTCGGTCGTATTGAACGGCTGGGTCCAGCGGCGCCGGGACCATGGAACCGTGATGTTCATCGACTTGCGCGACCGTACCGGCATCACGCAGGTCGTGTTCAACGCCGAGCGCAACGAAGCGGTGCACAAAGCCGCCCATACGTTGCGCAGCGAATGCGTGGTCTCGGTGACCGGTCAGGTTATGGCCAGGCCGGCGGAATCAAAGAATCCCAACTTGCCGACCGGCGACGTGGAGGTATTCGTCGATGCGGTCGAGATCCTGAACGAGGCCAAGACGCCGCCGTTCCTCATCGAAGACGAAGCCGACGTTACGGAAGCGATCCGGCTCAAATACCGCTATCTGGATTTGCGGCGTCCAAAGATGCAACGGCTGCTAAGCCTCCGTCATGGCATCGCCCAGGCGGTGAGGACGTTCCTGAACAGCGAGGCGTTTCTCGAGGTCGAGACGCCCGTTCTTACCAAGAGCACGCCGGAAGGGGCGCGGGACTACCTGGTTCCCAGCCGGGTCAATGCGGGACAGTTCTTCGCCCTGCCCCAGTCTCCACAGCTGTTCAAGCAGGTGTTGATGGTCAGCGGCGTGGACCGCTACTACCAGATTGCCCGCTGTTTCCGGGACGAGGATCTCCGCAACGATCGCCAGCCCGAATTCACGCAGATCGACGTGGAAATGTCGTTCGTCGATCGCGAGCAGGTCATGAGTCTGATGGAGCGTATGATCGTCTCGGTGTTCGAGGAGGCAGGCGGCGTGCGGCTGCCGGCACCCTTTCCGCGCATGACCTATGCCGAAGTCATAGGCCGCTACGGATCCGACAAGCCCGATCTCCGGTTCGAGATGCCGCTCCACGACGTCACGCAGTTCGCCGCGGCCAGCGAATTCAAAGTGTTCAAGGACGCCGCAACGAAGGGCGGAATCGTGAAGGCGTTGATCGTCAAGGGCGCGGCGACCATGGCGCGCAGCCGGATCGATGCGCTCGGCGAAACGGCCAAGAGCTTCGGAGCCAAAGGACTGGCCTGGCTGAAAATCACCGCCGAGGGCCAGCTGGAATCCGTCATCGCCAAATTTCTCGACGCCAAAGCCTTCGGCACCGCGCTGCCGGATGCCAAGCCGGGCGATCTGGTGCTGTTCGGCGCCGACAAGCCTGCGATCGTCCACGACGTGCTCGGGCGAATCCGGCTCGTGTTGGGCGAAGAATTGGGCTTGATCGACAAGACCGCCTGGAAACCCCTGTGGGTAACGGAATTTCCCTTGCTCGACTATTCGCCGGAAGAGAAGCGGTACATCTTCATGCACAATCCCTTCGCGGCGCCGATGGACGAGGACGTACCGCTGTTGGATACCGAGCCGCTGAAAGTCCGGGCCAAGGCCTACGACATGGTGCTCAACGGCAACGAGATCGGCGGCGGCAGCATCCGCAACCACCGCAGCGAAGTGCAGCTACGGATTCTGGATCTGCTGGGCATCGGCAAAGAACAGGCTCAGGCGAAGTTCGGATTTCTGCTCGAAGCGCTCGACTACGGCGCCCCGCCACACGGTGGCATCGCCTTCGGCCTGGACCGGCTCATCATGTTGCTGGGCGGAGCCGATTCGATCCGCGACGTGATCGCGTTTCCCAAGACGCAGCGTGCGCAATGTCCGTTGACCGACGCGCCGTCGCCGGTCAGCGCCGAGCAGTTGAAAGAGTTGCGGATCAAGCTCGATCTCGTCGAGTAGCCCTGTCGCCCTGTTAGCGAGGAGCGCCTCAACCGATGGCCGCCAACACGTTCGGTCGGGTCTTTACCGTAACATCGTTCGGCGAAAGTCACGGCCCTGCGATCGGCTGCGTCGTCGACGGCTGTCCTCCGGGCCTGGTCCTTGCTCCCGAAGACATCCAGAAGGATCTCGACCGGCGCAAGCCGGGCACGTCCCGCCACGTGACGCAGCGGCAGGAGAGCGACACAGTCGAGATTCTCTCGGGCGTCTTCGAAGGAAAGACGACCGGCACGCCGATCGCCCTGTTGATCCGAAACCAGGACGCCCGCAGCAGGGACTACGGCAACCTCATCGACACCTTCCGCCCCGGCCATGCCGACTATACCTATTGGCAGAAGTACGGCATCCGCGATCATCGGGGCGGGGGGCGCGCGTCGGCCAGGGAAACGGCGGTTCGGGTCGCGGCCGCTGCGATTGCGAGAAAATGGCTTCATGAGCACTACGGCGTCGTCATCCGAGGGTATCTGAGCCAGCTCGGGCCATTATCCATTCCGTTCAGGAGTTGGGACGCGGTGGGAACCAATGCATTCTTCGCGGCGGATCCCGGCATGGTGGACAAGCTCGAATCCTTCATGGACGACCTGCGCAAGTCCGGCGATTCCGTCGGGGCCAGAATTACGGCCGTGGCCGAGCACGTGCCGGTCGGATGGGGCGCGCCGGTCTACGCGAAATTGGATGCCGATCTGGCCGCGGCGATGATGAGCATCAACGCGGTCAAAGCCGTGGAGATTGGAGCGGGGTTTGCCTCCGTGGCCCAACGGGGATCCGAACACGGCGACGAATTGACTCCGGAAGGATTCGCCACCAACCATGCCGGGGGGATCCTTGGGGGCATTTCGACCGGCCAAGACATCGTCGTCTCGATCGGGATTAAGCCCACGTCGAGCATTCGCATCCCTCGCCGTTCCATCGATAAGGCCGGCCGACCCACAACGATCGAAACCAACGGACGCCACGATCCCTGCGTCGGCCTTCGCGCGACGCCGGTCGCTGAAGCGATGTTGGCGCTGGTCTTGATGGATCATGCGTTGCTGCACCGGGCGCAGAACGCCGACGTCCGCACGTCCACTCCGAAAATCGCGGGATCGCTCGCCGGTCCTCGCTCACCGGTCCGCACGCCGTCTGCAGCGAAAGTCGATCCGGAACCCCACGAAGCGTAGCAGCCCGGTCATCAATGTCCTTCGCCGACGATGGGAACATCCTCGACATCCGCAACGCTACCGTCTATCGCGGCGATACCTGCGTCTTCGACGATCTCTCCTTCGCACTGGAAGAGGACCGGCACACGGCCATTCTCGGGCCGAACGGAGCCGGCAAGTCCACTATCCTCAAACTCCTGGCCGGTGAAGTGCATCCGGTCGCGGACGATCGCATGTCGATCCGCGTGTTCGGACAGGCTCAGTGGAGCGTATGGGACGTGCGCAAACGGCTCGGGATGGTGTCACACGATCTTCAGCACCGGTACTTGGACGATGTCACCGGACTGAAAGTCGTCCTGTCCGGTTTTTATGCCAGCATCGGCATCTACGAGCGGCAGGATTTCAACTACGGCCAGCTTGCGCGGGCCGACGAGGTTCTGGTCGATCTGGGCGCGCACGGACTCAGGGACAAGCCGTTCGGCGAGATGTCCACGGGAGAGCAGCGCCGTTGTCTGCTCGGCCGGGCGTTAGTGCATGATCCGCCCGCACTCGTGCTGGACGAGCCGACCAGCGGTCTCGATTTGACGGCCACGTTTCACTATTTGGATCTGGTCCGGCGGCACATGCGGCAGGGAAAAACCGTGCTGCTCGTCACCCACCATATCCATGAGATCCCGCCGGAGATCAAGCGGGTCGTGCTCCTCAAGCGCGGCAAGATTCTTCACGATGGGGAGAAGCGAGAGGTATTGACGGACAGGAGCTTATCAGAGCTATTCGACTGCCCTGTCACGCTGGCCCAGGCCAATGGCTGGTATCAGGCACTGCAGGGATAAGGGACTGGCTCCGGCGCAGGCGGCGGCTAAGGGACAGCCACCGGTCGGAAGGGTGGCAGTCCCTTAGCCGCCGCCCAACACGACGTGGAAGGTGAGGTCCGCATCGATGCGGCGGACTTTGACCGCTACCCGCTGGCCTGGGACGGTCCGTTCGATCAGATAGTTCTTCAGCTGGGCCGCATCCAGAATTTCCGTGTCCTCGATTGCGAGCAATAGATCATGTTTCTGGATGCCGGCTGATTTGGCCGGCTCGCCCACGTCCTTGACGGCGATCCGCCATTTGGTGCCGTCTTTCACGGTTGTCATGTGAATGCCGAGCTTCGAGAAGGCCAAGGGCTTGCCGCTCAGCGCGGCATTGACCATGCGCTCCGCCAGCGTCGTCGGAATGGCGAACGCGAGGCGGCTGCAATGACCCTGCAGCTCGTCTTTCTCCGTCTGGATGATGGCGTGCATGACCCCGACGACTTCGCCTACGGCGTTGAAGAGTGCTCCACCGGAGTTGCCGCTGCAGACAGACAGGTCGGTCTGCAGGAGGCGTGTATCGACCGTCTGGAGGAAGGTATTGGCGTTGCCGATCCGCCCGAACGCCATCGTCGGTCCCCAGCCCAGCGGATAGCCGACGGTAAACACCTCCGTGCCTGGTCCGGCCTCGCTCGCGGCGAAGGGAGCTGCCGCAGCGATCGTGGGCCGGTCCTTCTCGTTCAGCCGATAGACGACGACGTCCAGATAGGCGCTGTCGCCGACCAATTGCGCGACAAGCTCGTGGAGGTCGGTCGTCAGGACATGGATGATCCTGGCAATGGTCGGCCCTGAGGGACTGTTCTTTTCGACTGCATGGCGCGCGGTGACGATATAGCCGTCGCGCAGATGGAACCCGGTGCCACGGACGGCGATCCGACCGGGTTTGTCCGGCGTGCGGGGGTCTTGTGTATCTTCCAACACGCCGACAGTGGCGCGCTTGGCCTGCTCCAGGATGGCAGCCTGGTCCGATGAGCCGGCCGACGATGGAGCGGGCAATCCGATCGACCCGGTCAGCATGAGACAGACTGCCGCTGCTTGAAGCCGCCACCACTTCACGTGAATCTCCCTCCTTGAACGTGTGCGCATCGCGCGCATACCCGATGACATCGCTATTTTTTCCGGAATCCGAAAAAGACCCCGGCGGCGCCGGCTCCGGCCGACGGCAGGTACCCGGACAGGGTCTGTCTTAATCCTTGAGCCCCTTGTTGGATGGAGGCGGCCGCCTGGCTGACCTGGGTTTCCACGGAACCCCAGTCCAAATCGATCCAGCCCGTGTTTTTCAAGAGGGCGATGGAGGCCAGGATGCCGCCGGCAATCAGCGCCGCGATCCTCAGGAACCGTCGGAAGGCCCAGCCGATGAAGTAGCCGCCTAAATAGCTGCCTCCGAAGCGGGCGACGTCGGGGGAGGAGAAGTTCGTGATCCAGGCGATCAGGCCGGCGACGGTGGCGGCGGACACCGCCACGAACGACTTGGCCGTCCAGGGTCCATCCGCGACCAGTGTCTCGAAGAATCCCCGCGGCGCAGGTGAGGCTCCTTCCGCGTCGTCGTCGATCGGCTCCTTCACAGGCTCTTACCGGCAAACGTGTCGCACGCCCGCGGATCTCCCGACTCCAACCCTCGGCGGAGCCAGGTCATCCGCTGTTCCGATGAGCCGTGGGTCCAGCTCTCCGGACGGACGTGGCCTTGGGACTTTCTCTGCAGTTGATCGTCGCCGATCGCTCGCGCGGCGCGCAGACCTTCTTCGAAGTCTCCCGGCTCGATGAGATTACGCTCCCGCTTGGCGTGGTGGCCCCAGACACCGGCGAAACAGTCGGCCTGGAGTTCCATCCGCACGGACAGGGCGTTGCCCTCGGGTTCCGACCCCCTGCGCTGCAGCCTGCTGACCCGCTCGGCCGTGCCGACAAGATTTTGGACGTGGTGGCCGACCTCATGGGCGATCACGTAGGCCTGGGCAAAATCGCCCGGCGCACCGAGCCGGTGAGACAGTTCGTTGAAGAACGACAAGTCGAGGTAGACCTTGTGATCGCCGGGGCAATAGAAGGGGCCGACGGCGGATGAGGCCGTGCCGCAAGCGGATTGCACCGCGCCGGTGAACAACACCAGCCGCGGGTCTTCGTAGGGACGCCCGAGTGCCGGCAGGAGTTGCCCCCAGGTCCGTTCGGTGTCCGCCAGCACGACGGATGCAAATTTCCCCAATTCATCTGACGGAGGTCCGGTTGGTCCTGTTTCTTGGGAGGACTCCGGCGGCAGGCTCTGGACCCCGCCGAGCATTTCCAGGAGGGCGAGAGGATTCGTGCCGGTAAAATAACTGACCGCCAACACGAGGACAATCCCGCCCAATCCGAGACCTCCGACGCCGCCGACGCGCGCCGGTCCCATCCCGCGACGGTCTTCGACGTTCTGGCTCTCCTGTTGCCCTTCCCAGCGCATGATCTCTCCGATGCACGCTAGTCTGTCATGGAAGCATATCTGTAGGAAAGGATCAACACCTGCCCGGAAGCCTCAAGCATCGTGATATTGCTAAGGCATAAGGCAGCGACTATACTGCCCACGTTGCGAGGGGATCCGAGGCGCTTGGATCAAGGAGGGGGAACATGGCTGTGCGTAGAACGGGACTGTTGGGCATCGCCGTCGTCGCCTGCGCGCTCGTCGCCGGCGCCTGTACCGTGACAGAGTCGGTGAAGGGAACACTCAACGATATATCCGACTTTACTTCCAGCACCACGCCTGGCGCCTGGTCCAAAGATGGATTGCTGCGAGCCGAACATCGCCAGATCATTTTTGCCACCTACAACTATGAAAACGTGAAACGGGATATCGCCAGGGGAGAGGGCGAGCATCTCGCGTCCCTCGCCACGTTGCTGGGAGTTGCCGAGAGCCGGAGTCAGGAATTCGGGCTTCTTGCGCAGGCTCGCTATACGGAGATCGAGTCGCCCAAGACTTCGCCCGAGGAGATGTTGACGTCCATGAAGGCGATCGTGCGCGACCATCCGGAGTTGGTCCTGGTGGCCGACGCGAGGTAGCGCGGCTCTCGTCTGGACGTAGCCTCGATCAGTCTGCCTGGACGATCTTTCATTCCCTTCCGGCTGAGCATGCCTAGGCAAGGTTTCCCTCCCCGTAAGCCGCTCACGCTCGCTTTCCACAAACCGTACGACGTGCTGCCCTGTTTCACCGATCCGGAACGCAGAGCTAGGCTGAGAGAGTTCATTCGGATTCCCGGAGTGTACGCCGCGGGTCGGCTGGACAAGGACAGTGAAGGCCTCATGATCCTGACGTCGGACGGTGGACTTGCCCATCGCATTACCGATCCTACAGAGAAACTGCCAAAGGTGTACTTGGCTCAGGTCGAACGGATTCCCGAGGAGGCGGCATTGGAGAGGCTGCGACGAGGGGTACGGCTCGGTGACAAGCGGACCAGACCTGCCTTGGTCCGTCTCCTGCCTCAGGCGCCGGCGTTGCCGGAACGGCCTGTGCCGATCCGCTACAGGAAGAACGTCCCTACCGCATGGCTGGAACTGACGCTTCGGGAAGGGATGAATCGACAGGTCCGGCGCATGACCGCCGCGGTCGGGCATCCGACCTTGAGGCTGGTACGGATCGCGATCGGCCCGATCATGCTCGACGGCCTGCAGCCAGGGCAATGGCGGAAGCTCTCGCCGGAGGAATTGGCGGCGCTCCGGCAGCCGGTCTTCGACGAGCTTCGCCCCGGCGATTTGCCGCTGAATCCCGCAGGCGAGTAGCCCACGTGTCGACTGCCCACAAGGCTGAATTACCTGCCCACTGACCCACGACCCCCCACCTGGCTGGATTCCGTTCCGGCAGCTCCGATACACTGCGGCGATTTCATTCACCACCACTGACGGCGTCATGCGGTCGTCCTGCCGGAGTACCAGGTCCGTATGGCTCGGTCGATTCAATGGACGAACACATCCGCACGTCTGATCGTTGGGGAGTGGCGTTCGGCATTCTGTGCTTCGTCGTCGCCGGAGGCCTTCTCGCCATAGGGCTCGACCTGCTTACCTTCGTGCTGCCGTCCTCTCCACGTACGGGCATGTCCGGCACATGGGAGCCGGCGAAATTGGGATGGATCGCAGGCCTCTGCGTTCTGGCCTCCGGCCTCTGGGCCGCCAACGCGCGGAGCCTGTTGCGCCCCCACTCTCGCCGGCGGACGATGGTCGAGGACTGGTCCCTGCCGGCCGGGTTGCTCTGGTTGATCCCGACCCTTCTGAGCGGTCTCGTCTATTACCCGATTCCGTACTTCAACCACCATATCGACAAGTTCGTGCTGGCCATTGGTCTCCTCCTCGCGTGGGCCGCCTGGTTCTTCGTCCATCCGAGCAGCCTCGCCCGGATGCTCGAGACACGCGCGTACGGCTGGTTACGGATCGCCCTGATCAACGTGGTGGTGTTCTTGCTGATCGCGGAATTTACCCTCCGGGCGGCCGATCCATTGTTGGCGCGGAGCGGCCTGTTCGGCTCCGCCCGAGACACGCCTGGAGGAGGGATTCCTCATCAAGTCACCGACCAGTCCGGCATGACAACGAATGCTCTGGGATTCCGCGACCGGGAGCGAACGATCGAGCGGAAGTCTTCTACCTGGCGCGTCGTCGCGCTGGGGGACTCATTCACGTGGGGGGCCGGCGCGCGGTACGACGAGGCGTACCTGACTTTGGTGGAACGGACGCTGGCCGGTGAACGGCCCGGCGCGGAAGTGATCAATCTCGGCATGGTGGGCTATCAGCCGGAAGAATATCTTGCGCTGCTCAAGGACCACGGGCTGTCGTACCAACCGGACCTCGTGCTCGTGAACTTTTTCATCGGCAATGACTTTATGCCGGCGCAAGGCGCGCACATGGTCGTCGCCGGTCTTCGACACCGGGTGCACGTCAATGGCAACTGGTTTCATGACCGACTCTCCTGGGACCACTGGTATCTGTCGCACGACCTGGCCTACGTACGAGTCTTGGGCGAGGCGTGGTTCCGGCGGATGCTGGGCAAACCCGATCTGGGCATGTTCGCGTCCGATCCCGCTCCTGCAGCGTCTGACGAGCCCCAGGCCTTTGCCGGCTGGAGCCCTCGGTACGTCCGCATGATTCAGGGCATGCGGGACCAGTATCTCAGAGCCGACAGTCCTGTCTTTCTCGCGCGCTGGAACGAGACGAAGGCGGTGCTCGAGCAGATCGATGAACTGCTTCGCGCGCGCGCGGTTCCCTGGGTATTGGTGCTCCTTCCCGCCGAAGAACAGGTCGATCCCCGGTTGCAGCGACTGTACATCGACATGAGCGGCGGCGTGGCGGATGAGTACGAATTCATGAAGCCGCAACGCCTGCTGTCCGCATGGGCCGGAGAACGAGGGCTCGCGGTCATCGACCTCACCAGTTCTTTCGTTGTGGAAGCAACCGACCGCCGCCTCTATGTTGACAACGACATCCATTGGAACGCTGCCGGGAATGCGCTGGCCGCCGGCACGGTGCTGAACACACTGCAGCCCCTGCTTCGGCGTATGGCGGGAACCGCGTCCGATTGATGGAGAGAGAGAACGGGCCTATCGATGCTTGATCATGCGGCCGATGATGCCGATGCCGATGCCGAGCAGGATGTAGCCGATCAACACGTTCACGATGACCACACCTTGGCTGATGACGTTCGACGGTTGGTAGTCGACGAGGCCCAAGGCGGCGGTGACGTTGACGGAATAGTAGAAGCCGGACCAGAAGGGAATCCATGGGGCGGTCATCATGTTGTCCATCGGCTGGAGCCAGCGGATCTGGTAAAAGAGTTCATAAAGCAGCCCGAACACACCGAGCGTGCCGGTCACCCACAGGCCCCAGCGGGAAAAGCTGGTGCCGTAGTTGCTTGTGGCCTTCCAGGCCAGTTGAGCCCAGGGGTGCTTCCCCTGCATCTTGGCCCAGGCGACGCGGGCGTTGCGTTCGTTCAGGTATTCCGCTTCCGACCATTCCAATTCGCCGACTTCCGCGAAACAGTGGTTCGCGCGCGAATAGGACCGCACGGCGAAATGCTGCAAGTCGTGTGTGGCCGGACCACTGTCCGCGGTTTGCGCGGCCCGTTCGCCCAATCGTCCGGCATTGGAGTAGGCACGCCCCGCCTGGGAGAATTGTTCGAGCCGGTGTAATTGCCCGCCGGCCTGATGATAGGCCTGGGCTGCCTTTGCCGGATCCCGGCCTTCCAGAAAGTGCGCGGCTGCCAGGAAATAAAAGGCCGATTGCATCACCTCGGCCCGCCCATCCTTCCTGCCGAAGTCTTCCGCTTTCCGCAGCACGGCATCGGCCGACTGAGCGGCTTCGAGCTCAAGCTCGCCCCGTCTGTAAAATTCCTGTGCAGCGGGATCGGTGAATGTGACCTGGCTCATGAGGAGTCTCCGGCGGCGCGCTATCGTACCGCACTGTCGGGTAACAGGGAAAGGGCCGTATGCCGGTTCGTCTTACAGCAACGCGTGTTTGACCCCCTACCGCTTTGGGCTGTCGCTTGAAGGTGTACCGAATCCTGGACTACACTACCGCCCGAGGTTTCAGGTCGTACGACCCGGCGCACAGTATTCATGACGGTTCGTCGCGAAATTTCGGAGTCCCGTTGCGAGACGGGCGCGTGGGCCGTGAGGGAGGGAGGCATACTTGAAACAGCCTGTTGACCGAACCGAACGGCGAGCCCGCCGGCCACACCAAGCTTCGCATGAGCCGCCGCGTTCGATCCAGTCGCGGCGGAGAGGTTTGTGGCGCGAGGTGACTGCCATGAAGACCACGATCGTTGCCGCACTCGCGGGACTGATGTTGTTGGGGACCGCCTGTACGATCTTGGTCTCCAAGGAGACCCGATATCTCAAAGCCGCGAAAGACCACGCCACTCAAGAACAAGTGCACACGCGCCTCGGTGAGCCGAAATTCACGGCTACAACGGAAGACGGCGAACCCATTTGGGTCTATCAAGTGATGTGGGTCGATACCGGCGTCAACAATCAGTGGGGTACACCGGGCGCTTGGTGCGACGAGTACGTACTGACCTTCGACAAACAGGGGATTCTGAGAGATTGGACGCACAAGTCGGAGGGGCACGGAGGTGAGACCATGCCGACGTACTGTGTGAAAGGCGGGTTCAAGCCTCCGGCCTAAGAGATTCGAAGCCGGATTGTCCTACTTCGGTGGAAATTTCTCGAACATCGCCGACGTGGCTTCGCGGATCTTTTCGGTGTTTTCTTCCGGATTCTGACTGACCGTGTCGCTTCCGGTGCCTCGCCAGATCATCTGTTTGTTCTTGGCGTCGAAGATATCGACATTGAGCGTTCCGGTGACAACCTTGTTCGGGGTCGTCACAGACGTCCCCGAGGCCATTCCCCAGCCTCCGCCTCGTCCATACCATCCGTATCCGGGTCCCCAACCGGGACCATAGCCCACTCCCATGGATGTCGTGTTGTAGTAGATCTCCTCGCTGAGCGCCGCATGGTAGGCGACGTACATGTCGGGGTTCGTTTCTGTTTTTTGATAACCCTTGGTGGCCAGCTGGTCGTCGATCGCCTTGATGATGCGCCGGTCCACGAGATCATTATTCACCGGCGTGCCCTTTTCCCAGGCATAGGTCCGATAATGCGTGAACTCGGCGTCTCTGTCGAAGTCGATCGTCACTTGCGGCGCGCAGGCCGCCAGCGCGAACGCCAACACCAATCCGACGAATTCTCTTGTGCGACGTGACATGAATGAGGCCTCCAGGCTGTCCGCCGAGCGGAAGTGTACCCCCGGCATAGAGAAATTCCAAGAGCGAAGAACCCTCGTCCGCGGAATTGCGGAGGCGCTCCGGATTCTGCTACAGGAAGGGCGGACATGCCTTCCGGACTGGTTCATGGAGGAGATCGGGATCATTGGCGGTGAGCATCGACATTGGGTTCTCCCTCCGGAAGAGGGGTTGCGGTTGCTGCTCCTGACCCTCTAGATTCGGCGTCGGGAAATGCCTGCGTGATCAAGGAGCGTGCCGCAGACGCTGTCGGCCTAGCGCGAGGCCAGGAAACGCTGAGGCAGCATCCGGCGATCGAATGGGTTGAGGAAGACAGGCTCATCAAGCTCTTGTAATCGAATGGGGAACGATGTGATTTATGTAGGCCGATCATTTTGGCACAGGGGGTATTCATGTTGGCTACGTTGAGGCGTCGGACGGTGCGAGTGGGTCTGGCAATGACCGCCTGTATGATGGTTATCGCGGTGGTAGCTTCCGTCGCGACGGCCGAGCCTACGAAATCTCCGTCGAGCGTTGTCTTGACTCAAGCGACGAATCCTCCGGACGAGACGATGATTTCGAGTCTGATCGTGAAACCACAAGCCGGCTCGAAGGTGGCGAGCGAGTTGGAAGCGTTCGATGCCGGCGGGCTCTCCAAAACGGCGGATGTGCCACTCTCTGTGGTCCGTCGCATGTCCGGAGGGGCATACGTGCTCAAACTGCATAAGCCGATGACCCTGTCCGAAGCGCGGGCCATTGCCGCGCGACTGATGCACGACGATCCAAGCCTGCAATATGTCGAGCCGGACCGGTCCATGCATCCGCAGACGACGCCGACCGATCCCGGTTATGTCAAGCAGTGGCATTATTTTGCGCCTGCTGACGCCACCGGCGGCGTCAACTTGCCGACGGCGTGGGACGTTACCAAGGGCAGCAGTTCCGTCGTTGTCGCGGTGGTGGATACGGGGTATGTGCCGCACGCCGATCAGCCGGCGTCGTTGCTCCAGGGCTATGATTTCATCACCGATCCCGCGCGCGCCAACGATGGGGACGGCCGCGATAACAATCCGCAAGACGCTGGGAACTGGGTCGCGGCGAACGAATGCGGACCGGGATCACTCGCCAGGGACTCGGTGTGGCACGGCACGGGAGTGATCGGGATCATCGCGGCAAAAATGAATAATGGCCTCTTCGGCACCGGGGTGGCGCCCAATGTGACGATTCTGCCGGTGCGGGTGAGCGGGAAATGCGGGGCCGTCACGTCCGACATGGCGGACGGGATGCGTTGGGCCGCGGGGCTGGCGATGGCTGGGGTGCCAGCCAATGCGAACCCCGCAAAGATTCTCAATCTTAGCATCAGCGACCACAATGCGTGCAGCCAGACTCTTCAGGACGCCGTGACGGACGTGATCAATGCCGGGGCCATCATCGTGGCCGCGACCGGCAATAGCAATCCAACTGGAGACACGACCGCGATCGATGAGCCGGCGAACTGTGCCGGGGTGATCGGCGTGGCGGCGAACGCGATCGACGGCGATCTGGCCTATTACTCCAATGTCAGCGGACTGGTAGCCATCACCGCCCCGGGCGGATTGTGCGGAAAGCTCACGGCGGGGAACAACTGTACGGATTTCGTCACGTCCAACGGGCTGGGCACCTATACCATCTACAACACCGGCACCACGAGTCCGGTGGCCAGCCCAGGGGGGGATACGTCGATTGACGGCTCCGGCACCAGTAGCGCGACCCCCCATGTCTCGGGAGTGGCGGCCCTCCTCCTGTCCGTCAACCCCTTGCTGACCCCGGCGCAACTCCGCTCGGTCTTGCAATCGTCCGCTCGGGCGTTTCCGCCCGGCTCGTCATGCGCGTCAGGCGGTAGCGTCTTCGGAAAGTGCGGCGCGGGGCTCCTCGATGCGCGCGCGGCTCTAGATAAGTTGAATGCTAGTGCGTTGCCCCCGACGGTGACGATCACGACCCCGTCGCAAGTTGTGACACCGGCCAGCTCGGTTTCGCTGGCGGGGACGGCGACGGCGGCTGCCGGAAAAAGCATCACCTCTTACCAATGGACTCAAGTGACCGGCGCCCCGGTCGGCACCATTGCCAACAGCAATACCGCCAATGCCTCCTTTACGGCGCCGACAACCGGCACCGTCACCTTTCAGCTGACCGCAACGGACAGCAGCGGGTTGACCGGGCAGGCGACCGCGGCGGTTAGGGTGAACTCTCCGCCCGTGCTCACACCGGTTGGATCCAAGACCGTCGCCGAAGGAAATGCCCTAAACTTTACTGTAGGTGCCACAGACGCCGACGGTGATGCGCCGACTTTCGTTGCGGTGCCGCCGCTGCCCCCGGGGTCAACGTTGAGTGCCGCAGGGCAATTCAGTTGGCCTTCAGCCACTCCGGCCGGCAATTACACCCTGACCTATTTTGCGCGAGACAACGATGCCAACAGCGCTCAGGGCACGGTCAACATTACTGTTCAAGCCGGTTCTTCCGGTCCTCCTGTCCCTCCCGTGCCTGCAGCGTCTCCGGCTCCTGCCAGTGATGGCGGGGGCGGCGGGTGCACCTTGAGCGCAAACGGCAGCATGGACATGATGTTGCCGATGTTGGTCCTTCTCGCTGTTGGTCTCTGGGCTCAGCGGTTCAAGAACAGAATCGGCAGGAAGTAAGTGTCCGAGTGCCCGGAGGTTCCTTCGGCCAAGCCGAAGGAACCTCCGGCGCCGTTCGCCACACAGGACCCCGAGAGTTGTGCTCAATCTGCTCGGACTTGATCGTTGTCCCACTTTTTATCGGGACGCTGTCTTTCTGCTGGCGGCGGCTGGAGGGCCGGTATTTTGGGCGGCCTTGGCGCTCACAGCGCCTATTCAGCCCCTCCACTGGTCTCGTCTCTGGTCTTTGCCGTTTCTGACGGTCGGTGTCTGGCTGCCGATAGTCGAAGAACTTCTCTTCCGGGGGTTGATTCAGGGGCGACTCATTCAATGTTCATGGGGGCGGCGTGCCATGCATGAAGTGACGTTGGCAAACGGTGTCACGTCAGTACTGTTCGTGGCCGGCCATTGGTTCACCCATCCGCCCCTCTGGGCATTGTCTATCCTGATTCCGTCTTTGATGTTCGGATTCTTGCGGGATCGTTTCCAGAGCACCTATCCCTCCGTCGTGCTCCATAGTTTCTACAACAGTGGATATTTCATCGTGGCAGGAGTGTAACCTGACGCCGAGGCAGAGCACAGGTAGGGCTTGCCGTCCTGAGGTCGTGTGTCAAATTCGCCGGACTTCCACCGTTTCTACCTCGGCGATAATCGTATGCAATCCACTCGCTCCCGCCGGTTGCGGGCGTACGATTTCCGCAATCTGCAATTGACCCTTCGTGTCCGTCGCCCGGACCACCGTTTGAAATTTGCCCTGCTTGGTCGGCTTCCATGTGTAGTTCCAGATGACCCAGGAGTAGGGCGACATCGGCGGTTCGATCTGACATTCATTCCACGTGCGAGCGGCGTCGAAGCTGATTTCGACTTTGCCGATGGAATTCGGCCCTCCGAAGGCAATGCCGCGGAATTTCTGCTCCGGCCCTCGAAGCGTCTGGTAGTGTCCCGGTGAATCGATCCGGGAAAAAATCTTGATCGTGCCGTCGTCGGTCCAGCCTTTCCGCTGCCAGTAGCCTAGGTGGTCACCCGGATAGACTTCGATTTCGACGATCCATTTGACGTTCTTGATCCCATAGAGACCGGGCACGAGCAGGCGGAGGGGAAAGCCGTGCTCTTTCGGCAGCTTTTCACCGTTCATCAGAAAGGCGAGCATGGTGTCGTCCTGCATCGCCCGCGTGAACGGGATGCTGTCGTCGTACCCGTCGATGCCGCGAAAAATGACGTCCCGCGCGGTCTCTTCGTCCGCACCGGCCTCTTGCAGCAGCTTCTTGAGCGAGATCCCTCTCCACGTCGCATTGCCCATGCTGTCGCCCCCCGGCAGCGTGTCGATGCACATCAGCGTGGAGATCTGATCGTAGGAGTCGCGATTCAGGATGTCGCGCCAGCCGAGCGACAGGGGTGTCTTGACCTGGCCCTTGACGGTCAGTTTCCACTGCTCGATGTTAACTTCTCTCGACATCGACACTGCGGAGTCGGCGTAGTTGACGACGTAGAACTTGCCGTTCGGGGTGAAATAAGTCGTCTCGCGCGGCGGGATCGCGAACATGCGGCCGAAAATGCCGCCGACTTCGTTGCAGCCGCCGGTCATGCCGGCGAGGGCTCCCAGTCCCGCTGCCTTGAGTATGGTTCGACGAGAAAACGGCATGCTGTTTCCAGAGAACGCTGACCTCAATACCGTATTATCGTACAGGAAGAAGAGCGACGCAATGCGACCGTGCCTGTCGAAGTCGCTTGACTCATCTCGGAGGACTCACTAGAGTACCGTCGGTGCCGATCACGCGATGCCTGCTCTCGAGCCACATCCGTCCGATACATCAGGATTATCCACTCCCGCCGGGACACGGCGGCGATTCTTTCAGTGGGTCACCCGAGCTGCGGCCGGACTGATCGGTCTGAGTCTTGCCGTTCCTCTCGTCGGCTACGTGATTTCTCCCGCATTCAAGCGGCGCGCTCAGTCGTGGGTTGATGTCGCGGCGCTCGATGACCTCTCCGTCGGGAAACCCAAGCAAGTAGACTACGTGGCGACCGTGCAGGACGGCTACTTGGAAACGAAGACTCAAAAGGCGGTCTGGGCCGTCAAACAAGGGGATGGTCACGTGACGGTGTTTTCTCCCATGTGTACCCATCTGGGGTGCGGGTATCACTGGGCCGAGGGCGAACAGAAGTTCAAATGCCCCTGTCACGGAAGTGTCTACGATGTGACCGGCCAGGTGGTCGCGGGACCGGCCCCGCGACCACTGGATACCTTGCCTGTCAAGACGGAGAACGGACGACTCCTTGTCATGTACAAGGAATTCAAGTCCGGGATCACGGGAAAAATTGAATTGTAGTACGCTGCCGCACGAAGCCCACTCACTGAGGAGATATGCCCAGATGAAACGAGCGTCCTCTGTCGCGATCCTGTTCGTGTGCGTGGTGTGGGTTCCGTTGTTGGTGCAGGTGCGACCAGTCGACGCCGCTGGAGACGCGTCGAAGGGAAAACCCCTCTACGAGAAGCATTGCCTGGTCTGTCATGGGCTGCAGGGAAAGGGTGACGGACCGACGGGCACGCTGATCAAGCCGCCTGCCGCGAACTTTACCAGCGAGGCCAGTAAGAAAAAGACCGAGGCCGAATTGCTGGGCACGATGGAGAACGGAAGGCCGGGCACCGCCATGGGGCCGTGGAAGGGTCTGCTCTCCCCATCCGACCTAAGGGACGTGCTGGCGTACGTGATGGCGCTGAGAAAATAGTCCCGGATTTTTGGGGGAACCGATGGCCTCCCGCATCTACGCCTGGTTGGACAGCCGGCTCAACTTACAGGCGGTTGAACACTCGCTCCTGAACGAACCGATTCCGGGCGGAGCCAGCTGGATTTACGTCTTCGGCTCGGCCACGCTGTTTCTCTTCGTCCTCCAAGCAGTCACCGGGATGTTTCTGGCGATCTACTACGCCCCGACCCCCGACCATGCCTACGACAGCGTGCAGTTCATCGAAAATCAGGTGACCTTCGGCTGGTTCGTCCGCGGACTGCATCACTGGGGCGCATCCGGCATGGTGATGGCGGTCGGGCTCCACATGCTCCAGGTGTTCCTCTACGGAGCGTTCAAGCCTCCCCGGGAAATGATGTGGATGGTCGGGGTGGTGCTCCTGCTCCTCGTGCTGGGGTTCGCCTTCACCGGCTATCTCCTTCCGTGGGATCAGACGGCCTACTGGGCGACGCAGGTGGGCATCAACATGGTCGGTACGGTTCCATTGGTCGGCGACTTCCTCGTGAAGGTCATGCGAGGGGGAGAGCAGCTGGGAGCCCTGACTCTTTCTCGATTCTTCGCCGTTCACGTGCTGTTTCTGCCGGCAGTCATCGTGACCGGCATCATGCTGCACCTCTTCATTCTCCGGCGGGTCGGTCCGGCCGGTCCCTGGGACGAGAAGAAAGCCGCATTGGGTAGCGAAACGTTCTATCCCAGGCAAGTCTACATGGATGCGGTGGTGATGGTCGGCGTCTTCACGGTCTTGGTGCTGCTGGCCTACCTGGTTCCTTTTCCCTTGGCCGACAAGGCCAATCCGTCCGATACGAGCTTCGTTCCGGTGCCCGAATGGTATTTCCTGTTTTATTACGAATTGCTGAAACACGTGCACGGACCGCTGGAGCCGTTTGCCACCTGGGTCTTGCCCGCCTTGTTCGTGCTCGTCCTGCTGCTCTGGCCGTTTCTGGATTGGCAAAAGACCGTGCGGGCTCCGGCGTCACGACCGGTCGGAATGGCGCTCGGCGCCCTGTTTTTGCTGGTGGTCTTTTCGCTCCTCGGTGTGTCGTTGAAAAATCTCTATGGAGTCAAAAAGGCCGACCCGTCGGTCGCGCACGGCCAAGCGCTGTTTGCAAACTTCGGCTGCGCCGGCTGTCACCGAATTCATGGAACAGGCGGAGCCATCGGTCCGGACCTGTCGTACGTCGGCGACGAGCGTCCCGACCGAGCCTGGCACCTGAAACACTTCCGCGACCCTCAATCCGTATCGCCGGGATCGATCATGCCGAAGTTCCCGCTGACGGAGCAGGAACTTCACGATCTCACCAGTTACATGCTGAGTCTCAGGAAGACGGCGTAACGATCTCAACGCCGTGTTCTGAAGTCACCAGTCCGAATGGAGAATGCGGAGCTTGCCCAATACAGGAGTGTGCGATGCCATACGACCTGGATCTTGTGGATCAGGAGACCATCATGACCGCGCCGGATGACACGATGAAGAGGGGGATCACATGTTCAAGCGAGGAGGATCAAGAGCACCCCAGGGCCCCGTGCGCATAGCAGGCGTGTTATGGTGCGCGCTCGCGCTCCCGGCCGCCGTCGGTGCGGCGGCGGATCCCGCCGCGCCCGCGTCCAAGCCAGCCGGCGAACAGTCGCCGGAACAAGCGGCCGGCGGTCGGGAGCATCTCAATCGATTGAGAGGCGCCTGTGGAGAGGACGCCAAACATCACTGCAAAGGCGTCCTGCCGGGAGGCGGGCGGATCATCAAGTGTCTGCGGGAGCATGAATCGGAACTGACATCCGGCTGTCGCGAAGCGATGCAGCCCGCACCTGCGAAACCGTAAGGCCACGGGCTAGTCCGGCGACGCACAATTCTGCGCCTGACGCTCTTGGCACAGGCGATATCTGGCCTTCTTCAC
Source organism: Nitrospira sp. (assembly GCA_047150005.1). Lineage (GTDB taxonomy): Bacteria > Nitrospirota > Nitrospiria > Nitrospirales > Nitrospiraceae > Nitrospira_C. Next base: position 3,048,585 of record AP038806.1, read on the forward strand.
CCAATAGGCGAGCGCCTTGTGGACGTCGTCCCAGGAGTCGAAGGAATCGGCGTCGAGACGTTTTTTCCCCACGCGTCGATCGGCGGATGCACCCAGCACCTCGCCCGTCTGAGAGTCCGAGAGCTTCAGTTCAAGGCTTGCGTCGCCGACGAACAGCGGTTTGCCGGTTCCAATGTTTTTCAGCATCGACGCCACCGCAAAGGCGTTCATCGGTGCGGGAACCGTCGAGACCGCCCGAAGGACGACGTAGGCCGGATCGGCCCTGGTGATCGCGACCTGCGCGTGCAACGTGCCCGGTCCCGGCTCCGAGGCCATCTCATAATCTTGAGACATGCTGTCATAGGCCAGGGTGTAGAGCAGATCGGCGATTTTTTGTGCACGGGCTTGGCGATCCGGATCCGTCGTCGGGGGACCCCAGACCTGCACGTGATCCAGCAGCATCTTTTTGTACGTGCCGCGCGGGATTGTCGCGACCTTGGGATTCTTATAGAGCAACAATGCCTCTCCGTCCTCACCCTTGTGCATCAACGGGTAGATCGTGCCGAGAAAGCCGGAGGTCTCAACGGAACGCGCTTGCTTCGTCGGTGAGCAGGCGGCCAGCAGCGCCGCAAACACCAAGAACAGGATCGAAGAGAATCTGAGCATCGAGGCCTCCGGGTTGTGGTGCGGAGCAGACGGTGGGAGGGAAGCCTACGGCAGGACACCCGCGATAGCAAGCCCCGATCTTGACGGTGTGATTAGGGCAATTGTATAAGTAAAGCCCTTCCCAAAAACGAGAGAAGGACCTGCCGTCTTGGCGCGTTCACGCTTCTTAGAATTCCTTCCTTCCGGTGCCTGCTTCATGACGATCGTTTGCCTTGCCGCGTGGGCAGCCTCGGGCTGCGAGCGCAAGGATGCGGTGTCGGCGCTCGCTCCCGACGTCCTGGTGACTGAGGTGGTCCGGCGGGACGTGCCGATTTACGCGGAAGGAGTCGGTACGACAGCCGGCACGATCGACGCGCAGATCCGGGCCAAGGTTCAGGGCTATCTGCTTACGCGCAATTACGTCGAAGGCTCCTTCGTCAGAGCCGGAGAGCTGTTGTTCAAGATCGACGCGCGGCCCTACCAGGCAACCTTCGATCAGCAGCGGGGCGAACTCGCCAGGGCGGAAGCAGCCTACAAAAAGACGCAAATGGACGTGGCGCGGGACACCCCCCTTGCCAAGCAAGGGGCGGTCAGCCAGAAGGAATTGGACGATTCCATTCAAGCCAACGAGGCCAACAAGGCCACCGTGTTCGCCGCCAAAGCCAACCTCGAAAAAGCCAAGCTGAACCTGGATTGGACCAGCATCGCCTCGCCGGTCGACGGTGTGGCCGGCGTCGCGAGTGCGCAAATCGGCGACCTGATCATGGAGAACACCGTCTTGACCACGGTGTCTCAGGTGGATCCGATCAAGGTGCTCTTCCCCATCAGCGAAAAAATGTACCTCCGCTTTGCGGAACGCATCCAGAAGGCGGTTGCCAATCCGACCGGAGATCAGCGGTCTCCCGCGCCGCTGGAACTCATCCTCGCGGACGGAACCGTCTATGCCCACAAGGGCAAGGCGGCCCTTCCAGATCGGCAGGTCGACGTCAAGACCGGAACCATCACGATCGTCAGCTATTTCCCGAATCCCGGCAACGTGCTCCGCCCCGGCCAGTATGCGAAGGTTCGCGCGGTCGTGGAAACGGTCCGGGACGCGTTACTGGTGCCGCAGCGCGCGGTTCAGGAACTCCAGGGCATCTACCAAGTGGCGGTCGTCGACGCGGAAAACAAGATTGCCGTCCGGACCGTCAAAGCGGGAGCCAGGATCGGGAGCCAGTGGGTGATCACGTCCGGTCTGAACCAGGGAGAGCAGGTGGTGGTCGAAGGACTCCAGAAAGTCCGCAGTGGCCTCGTGGTCTCCCCGAAACCCGTCCCGCCTGAACCGGCTTCCACCGATCCGGACCGGCAGCCCGCGCCGCCGGCCGCCGGTACCTAAATGGTCAGGTTCTTCATCCATCGGCCCATCGTGGCCATGGTGATCGCGATCCTCACCGTGCTCGTGGGGATTGTCTCCGTCTTCCGCCTTCCCGTCGCCCAGTTTCCCAACCTGGTCCCGCCGGAAATTCAAGTCCAGACGACCTATCTGGGCGCCGATGCGCTGTCGGTCGAGCAGGCGGTCGCCACACCGCTGGAACAGCAGATCAACGGCGTGGACCACATGCTCTACATGTACTCGACGAGCGCCGGCAGCGGGCAGATGACCCTCCGCGTGGCCTTCGACCTCGATACGGATCCGAACACCGACCAGGTGCTCACACAGATGCGGCAGACGATCGCCGTGCCGCAGTTGCCGGACGCCGTTCAGCAGTACGGCATCACCAATCCGAAAGCGCTCAGCAGCCCCTTGATGCTGCTCTCGCTCTATTCCCCGAAGGGCACCTACGACGCGACGTTTCTCGCCAATTACGCCTTCATCAACATCAACGATCCCCTGACGCGCGTGCCGGGGGTCGGCCAGGTCCAATTGTTCGGCGCGGGCCAGTATGCGATGCGCCTCTGGTTGAAGCCCGACCAGCTGGCCAAGCTCGAACTGACCGTGACGGATCTGGTCAACGCCATCAACCAGCAGAATACGGTCAATCCGGCGGGCCAAGTCGGAGCGGAGCCGGTTCCGGCCGGGCAGGAGTTTACCTACACCGTTCGCGCCCAGGGCCGTCTCGTCACCGAAGAAGAGTTCGGCAACATCGTGGTCCGCGCCAATGAGGACGGGTCGTTCGTCCGGTTGCGCGACGTGGCGCGGGCCGAGCTGGGCGCCCAGATGTACAACGTGCTGGGCCGATTGGACGGAGCTCCCGCCGCCGTCATTGCCGTGTACCAGCTACCGGGCTCCAACGCGATCGACACGGTCAAGCAGCTACGGTCGCTCATGGACGAGATGAAGGCGCGGTTTCCGGACGATCTGGACTACGTGGTGTCGCTGGACACGACGCTGGCGGTGACGGAAGGGCTGCACGAGATCTTCACGACCTTGTGGGAAGCCATTGTCTTGGTGATCCTGGTGGTGTTTCTGTTTCTGCAGAGCTGGCGGGCGACGTTGATTCCGCTCTTGGCGGTGCCGGTCTCCCTGATCGGCACGTTTGCGATCTTTCCGCTGCTGGGGTTCTCCATCAACACGCTATCGCTGTTCGGGCTGGTGCTGGCGATCGGCTTGGTGGTGGACGACGCGATCGTGGTGGTGGAGGCGGTGGAGCACCATATTGAAAAGGGGATGGGGCCGCGGGAGGCGACGCTGAAGGCGATGGAGGAGGTGGCGGGGCCGGTGGTGGCGATTGCATTGATCCTGGCGGCAGTGTTCGTGCCGACGGCGTTTATTCCGGGGATTACGGGGCGGTTATACCAGCAGTTTGCGGTGACGATTGCGGTGTCGGTGCTGTTGTCGGCGGTGAACGCGTTGACGTTGAGTCCGGCGCTGGCGGCGTTGCTATTGAAGCCGAAAGAGCCGATGCGGGGGATCGTGGGCCGGTTCTTTGGGTGGTTCAACGGGGCGTTTGCGCGGCTGACGGATCGGTACGTGGGGCTGTGCGGGGGCTTGATGCAGAAGGCGGGGCGGACGCTGGTGGGGCTGGCGGTGGTCACGGTATTGGCCGGCCTCCTGGGCGCCCGCCTGCCCGGCGGATTTGTCCCTTCCGAAGATCAAGGGTTTTTTTACGTGAACGTACAGTTGCCGGAAGCGGCCTCGTTGCAGCGGACGGATCGGGTCTCACGAAAGATCGAGCAGATTCTCCATGATGCGCCGGGCGTGGCCTCCTTTACCGTGACGGTCGGCTACAGCTTCTTGAGCCAAGTCAGCACGACTTACAACGCCTACTTCTCAGTCAATCTGAAGCCATGGCACGAACGAAAAAGCCGTGAAGAGCAATATGAAGCCATCCTGGCGCATGTGAACGGGGAGTTGGCCAAACTTCCCGAGGCGGAAGCCTTCGCGTTTTCCCCGCCGCCGATCCCAGGCATCGGCACAGCCGGCGGCACGACGATGATGCTCGAAGATCGTGTCGGCCGCGGTGTCGAGTTCCTGGCCGAGCAGACGCAGCGGTTCATCGCTGCGGCGAGGCAGCGTCCCGAATTCGCGAGCGTGACCACGACCTTGCTCCCGAACGTGCCGCAACTCTTTGCGCGGATCGACCAGGCCAAGGCGTTGAAGCAGGGGGTGCCGCTCGCCGACATCTATCAGACCCTTCAGGCGTTCATGGGTGGGCCCTTCATCAACTACTTCAACCGGTTTGGGCGGCAATGGCAGGTCTATCTGATGGCGGAGGGGGAATATCGGGCTCGCGCCGAAAACATCGGCCAGTTCTACGTTCGCAACAATGAAGGCCAGATGGTGCCGCTCTCGACGCTGGTGAATATCCAGCCGACCGCCGGGCCGGAGTTCACGATCCGGTTCAACGAATATCGGGCGGCGCAGATCAACGCCGTTCCGGCGCCCGGCTACAGTTCCGGGCAGGCCATGCGGGCGTTGGAGGAGGTGTTTGCCGCGACGATGCCGAGCGAGATGGGCTTCGACTACATGGGGATGTCCTATCAGGAGAAGACGGCGGCCCAAGGCGTCCCGCCGGGTGTCATCTTCGGGTTCTCACTGCTGTTCGTCTTTCTCATTCTCGCGGCGCAGTACGAAAGCTGGGCCTTGCCGTTCAGCGTGTTGTTGGCCACGCCGATCTCGGTCTTCGGCGCCTTTGCCGCGCTGTGGATCCGGGGCATCGAAAACGACGTGTATTCGCAGATCGGACTGGTCATGCTGATCGGATTGGGCGCCAAGAACGCGATCTTGATCGTCGAGTTCGCCAAAATGGAGGTCGAAAACGGACGGTCTCCCTGGGATGCGGCGCTGGCCGGAGCCCGGTTGCGCCTGCGGCCGATTCTGATGACCGCCTTCGCGTTCATTCTCGGCGTGATGCCGCTGGCCCTCGCATCGGGCGCGGGAGCGCATTCCAGAATCGTCCTGGGCAGCGCCGTGATCGGCGGCATGTTGGCGGCGAGCGTGCTGGCGATCTTCTTGATCCCCGTCTCGTTCTACGTGGTCGAACGGTTGGCCGGTGGGAGCCGGCAGCTCACGACACCGTCCTCCGTCCAGCCGGTGCCGATCGGCCATGTGCCGGAGCAGACGTGAGCATCTCATAGACCGAGCTCGATGATGACGAGATTCTTCATCAATCGTCCGATCGTGGCGATCGTGATCTCGATCCTGCTGGTTTTGCTGGGCGGGGTCTCGATCCTCCGGCTTCCGGTGGCGCAGTTCCCGAAAATCGCGCCGCCTGAAGTGATGTTGCAGGGCACCTACGTCGGCGCCGATGCCATCACGGTCGAACAATCGGTGGCCACGCCGCTCGAGCAGCAGATGAGTGGGGTTGATCGCATGCTCTACATGTATTCGATCAACGGCAGTAACGGCCAGACGACCCTCCGGGTGAATTTCGACGTCGCGACGGAACCCAACGTCGACCAGTTGCTGGCCCACATGCGTTACGCGCAGGCGGAACCACAGTTGCCGCAGGAAGTCCGCAAGTACGGCGTCACGATCCGCAAATCGTTCGGCATTCCGCTCGTGTTGTTCGCGCTCCAGTCTCCTAACGGCACCTATGACGCCCGGTTTCTGGCCAACTACGCCTATATCAATCTGTCCGATCCGCTGGCGCGCGATCCCGGCGTCGGGCAGATCACGATCTTTGGTGCGGGCCAGTATGCGATGCGGCTCTGGGTGCATCCGGACCAACTGGCCAAACTGGGGGTGACGGTCAAAGACATCTTGCAGGCGTTGAAGCAGCAAAATGTCGTGACGCCGGTCGGCCAGGTCGGGGCGGAGCCGGTTCCCGGGGGACAGGAATTCACCTATACGGTTCGTACCGAAGGCCGCCTGGTGACCGAGGAGGAGTTTGCGGGCATCATCATCAGGGCCAACAAGGACGGGTCGTTCGTCCGGCTGCGCGACGTCGGCCGGGCGGAACTCGGCGCGCAGCTCTATAACTTCGTGTCCCGCTTAAATGGAAAACCGACGGCCGTGATCGCCGTCTATCAGCTGCCCGGGTCCAATGCGATCGACACGGTGAGCCGGCTGAAGCAGAAGATGGACGAGATGAAGGCGCGGTTTCCGGACGATCTGGACTACGTGGTGTCGCTGGACACGACGCTGGCGGTGACGGAAGGGCTGCACGAGATCTTCACGACCTTGTGGGAAGCCATTGTCTTGGTGATCCTGGTGGTGTTTCTGTTTCTGCAGAGCTGGCGGGCGACGTTGATTCCGCTCTTGGCGGTGCCGGTCTCCCTGATCGGCACGTTTGCGATCTTTCCGCTGCTGGGGTTCTCCATCAACACGCTATCGCTGTTCGGGCTGGTGCTGGCGATCGGCTTGGTGGTGGACGACGCGATCGTGGTGGTGGAGGCGGTGGAGCACCATATTGAAAAGGGGATGGGGCCGCGGGAGGCGACGCTGAAGGCGATGGAGGAGGTGGCGGGGCCGGTGGTGGCGATTGCATTGATCCTGGCGGCAGTGTTCGTGCCGACGGCGTTTATTCCGGGGATTACGGGGCGGTTATACCAGCAGTTTGCGGTGACGATTGCGGTGTCGGTGCTGTTGTCGGCGGTGAACGCGTTGACGTTGAGTCCGGCGCTGGCGGCGTTGCTATTGAAGCCGAAAGAGCCGATGCGGGGGATCGTGGGCCGGTTCTTTGGGTGGTTCAACGGGGCGTTTGCGCGGCTGACGGATCGGTACGTGGGGCTGTGCGGGGGCTTGATGCAGAAGGCGGGGCGGACGCTGGTGGGGCTGGCGGTGGTCACGGTATTGGCCGGCCTCCTGGGCGCCCGCCTGCCCGGCGGGTTCATTCCATTGGAAGATACCGGCTACTTCCTGCTCAATGTCCAATTGCCCGCCGCCGCGTCTCTTCAACGGACGGATGCCGTGATGAAAAAGGTCGATGCCGTGTTGGCCGAGACGCCCGGCGTCGAATTCTACACGACAGTGTCGGGCTACGGCGTGCTGAGCCAGACCTTCACCACCTACAATGCCGTCGTGTTCGTGGCGCTGAAACCATGGGAAGACCGGAAAAGCGCCGAGCAACGCTACCGGGCGATCCTCGTCGGATTGAACAAGCGATTGAGTCAGATGCCCGAGGCCATTGCCTTCGCCTTTCCTCCGCCGGCCATCCCAGGCGTGGGAAACTCCGGGGGTGTGACGTTTATCTTGGAGGATCGCTCAGGCGGAACGTTCGAGTTTCTTGCCGCTCAAACCGAACGGTTTCTGGACGTGGCGTCGAAGCGGCCCGAAATGGCTCGGGTGGTGACGACGCTGATCGCCGGCACGCCGCAATGGTTCGCCGAGGTGGATCGCGACAAGGCGCTTAAACAGGGCGTGGCGCTCCAAGATGTCTATCAAACGCTGCAGACCTTCATGGGCGGCGCGCTGGTGAACTACTTCAACCGGTTCGGGCGTCTCTGGCAGGTGTATGTGGAAGCGGAGCCGGAATACCGGACCAAGGCCGAGCAGGTCGGCCAGTTCTACGTGCAGAACAATGCGAAACAGATGGTGCCGCTTTCCACGTTGGTCACAATGAAGCCGATCAACGGCCCGGAGTTCACCATGCGGTACAACGAATATCGATCGGCGCAGATCAATGCGATGCCGGCGCCGGGCTACAGCACGAGCGAAGTGATGGCCGCTCTTGAAGCGATCTTCCACGAAACCATGCCCAAGGAGATGGGTTTCGACTACATGGGCATGTCCTACCAGGAAAAGGTCGCGGCTGAAGGGGTCCCGCCGGCGGTGATTTTCGGATTCTCGCTGCTGTTCGTCTTTCTCATCCTCGCGGCGCAATACGAGAGTTGGGCGCTACCGGTCAGCGTGCTGCTGGCGACTCCGATCTCCGTCTTCGGCGCCTTCGGGGCTCTGTGGGCGATCGGCCTGGAAAACGACGTGTACAGCCAGATCGGATTGGTCATGTTGATCGGATTGAGCGCGAAGAACGCGATCCTGATCGTCGAGTTTGCCAAGATGGAAGTCGAGAAAGGCCGTCCCATTATCGAGGCGGCACTGGCCGGCGCCCGCCTGAGGCTGCGGCCGATCCTCATGACGGCCTTCGCGTTCATCCTCGGTGTTCTGCCGCTCGCGCTGGCGTCCGGCGCCGGCGCCCATGCCAGGGTGATCCTGGGCTTTACCGTATTGGGCGGCATGCTCGCCGCCAGTCTGCTCGCAATCCTGGTCATTCCAGTCCTGTATTACCTTGTCGAACGGTGGGTCATGGAACGAAAGGCCGGCGGAAGGACTGCGGCGCCTGTCACGGCGCCTTAGCCGGCAGGAGAAGGGGGGAAAACGATGTATCGCTGGAGCATACTCCTGTTGCTGGTGACCGTGTCGGCCGGATGCAAGATGGGGCCGAACTATGCGCGCCCCGACATGCCGTCCGCGGAGTCCTGGAGAGTGGCGCCAGCCGCTTCCGAATCGATCGCCAATTTATCTTGGTGGGATCTCCTCAAGGACAAAGAGTTGCAGAATGTGATGCAAATCGCGCTCACGGAAAATCAGGACGTCCGGACCGCGATGGCTTCCGTCGATCAATATCGCGCCCAGCTCGTCATGACCAAATGGGACCTGGCTCCGTCGCTGTCCTACGGGGCGTCGGCCTTCATGTATCACACGTCCGGAGGAGACGCGACGACGATTCCAGGCGGCGGCGGCGCGATCGTCCTGCCGAGTCAGGGAGGACAGGACAGCACGACCTTTTCCAATACGGTCGGGTTCGGGAATTTGAAATGGGAACTGGACCTGTGGGGGCGGCTGCGGCGCGCCGTCGAGGCATCGGAGGCGCAGATGTTCTCCCAGGAGGAGAACCAGCGGGCGGTGATTTTGAATCTCGTCGGCAGCGTGGGCGAGGCCTATTTCGGGCTGCGGTCATTGGATCTCCAAGTCGATATCACGAAGCGTACGCTCAAGTCGTGGGAAGAATCCGTTCGGCTTTCACAGCTTCGCTACAAGCAGGGCTACATTCCCAAATTGGATCTCGATCGGTTCGAAGCGGAACGGGCAGGCACCGCGGCGAAACTTGCCGACCTCGAAAAACAGGTCGTGCAGAAAGAAAACCAGCTCAACGCGCTCATGGGCCGCAAGCCGGCGGCCATCACACGCGGCTTGCCGTTGACGGAGCAGCCCATGCCGCCGGCCGTGCCGGCCGGTCTGCCGTCGGAATTGTTGCAGCGGCGGCCGGATCTGCAGCAGGCCGAACAGACGCTCGCCGCCGCGACCGCCAACATCGGCGTCGCGCAGGCGCAGCGGTTTCCGCAGTTCGCGTTGACCGGCGCCGTCGGAGGCGCGAACGCGAATCTCAGCGGGACGTCGATCGGGCCGTTGTTCATTCAAAACGTCGCGGCGTCGCTGACCGGTCCGCTGCTCAACGCGAGCGCGTTGGGTTATCAGGTGAGCGTCAACGAAATGAAGGCGCGGCAAGCGGCGCTGCAATACGAGAAGGCCGTCGTGAACGCGTTCAAGGAAGTCGAGGACGCGCTGATCGCCGTGCAAAAAACGCGGGAGCAACGAGAGGCGCAAGAGCAGCAAGTCGCTGCACTGCAATCCGCGCTCAAGTTCGCCGATCAGCGCTATCAAGGCGGACGCGCCAGCTACCTCGACGTGCTCACAAGCCAACGAAGTCTGTTCGATGCGGAATTGGCGCTCGCGCGCACGTTGCAAACACAACTGGTGTCCGTCGTGCAACTCTACGCGGCGCTCGGTGGAGGCTGGTCGGTGACGGAGCATCCTGAGCACAATCTGCCCGATCCGCGCGTGAGTCAACGCGTCTCGCAAACCACGCATTGAATGATGTGAAAGAGTCGACTGAAAGCCAAGGGGCGGCCAGACGTACCGAGTCATGAGGTGATGTATGGTGACGTCGCTCTTGCTTCTGTTCAAGTTTGGATACGATCTCATCAAGCGGTTGGTCCATGATGCCTATTTCAGGGCTCTAGGCAGCGCCCTCCTCACGATGCTTGTGGTCGGCACACTGTTCTTCTGGTTGGCCGAAGGACAAACCTTGCTGCATGCCCTGGCCTATTCGGCGGCGACGATGGCGATGAATTCTCCCTATGGAATCGGTTGGGGTCCCCAGACGACCGGCGGCACTCTCTTTAACATCGTCTATCTCTTCTTTAGCGTTGGGATCTTCCTCCTCTTTGTTCTCGAAGCAGGGAAGACCATGGTTCAGTCGTACGAAGAGGTCTTCAAGAAGATGGCCGAGCGTAAGGCACTGAAACGTACGGAATCGCAGGCCACCACGAAAACGATTCCGTGAACAAGAGCCGTCATCTCCTCGCAGCGGTTCTCTTGGGGTCTATGGAACGGGCAGCCACGTTCAAGAATAGGCTCATCCGATGACACCTTTGATACGTGGGTTGCTGATCTTTCTCCCGGTGACGATCGTTCTGGAGCGCGCGGGCTCGGCGCCGATGCCGGTCGTCTTCGCGTGTGCCGCGCTGGCGATCGTCCCCCTTGCGGCGTTGATCGTGCATTCGACCGAACATCTGGCTGCGCGCACGGGCGACGCGATCGGTGGCTTGCTCAACGCGACGTTCGGCAACACGCCGGAACTGATCATCTCGTTCGCGGCTCTCAGAGCAGGCTATGGGGATATGGTGCGGGCTTCCATTGTCGGAGGGATTCTCGCAAATCTTCTCCTCGCCATGGGCGCGGCCTTTCTCCTGGGCGGCGCCCGACATCACGAGCAGAAATACAATCCCGTCGCAGCCCGAATGAACGGCACGATGATGTTGATGGCAGCCGTCAGCATGATGGTGCCGAGCGCGTTCAGTCGCCATTTCGCAGAGGAGAGCGGGGTGGGCAACGAGCACCTTCTGAACATCGGGATCGCCTGCGTCTTGTTGCTGGCGTACGTCCTGTATCTCGTGTTCTCGTTGAAAACGCACCCTGGTTCATTCGCCAGCGTGGAGGCAGGGAAGGAGGCGGAGGATGAAGGACGAGCCTGGAGTGTCCCGCGTGCGATTGCCAGCTTGATTGGGACCTCGGTTCTGGCCGCCTGGATGAGCGAGATTCTTGTCGGGGCCGCGGAGGGTACGGGAAAAGCCCTCGGCATGTCGCAAATGTTCATTGGTATTATTTTCATCGCCGTCGTCGGCGGTGCTGCGGAGATCGGCGCGGCCATAGCCATGGCGCGGAAGAACCGCATGGACTTGTCTGTTGGGATTTCCATGGGCAGTTCCATGCAGATCGCGCTGTTTGTCGCGCCGGTCTTGGTGCTCGCGAGTCACCTCATTGCGCCGCATCCGCTCGACTTGTCGTTCACTCAAGTGGAAATTTGGGCGCTGTTTCTCGGAGTGCTTGTCGGTGCGATTGTCTGTGGGGACGGTCAGTCCAATTGGT